>LBCK01000001.1 GCA_000980705.1 Ruminococcus sp. UNK.MGS-30
TGTATAAGAGACCGGTTTCACAAAGAACCGGGTCTTGCCGCTGCCGGAACCGCCGATTACAAGGATATTTTTGTTTCTTGCGTATTTCGGCTGCTTCGGGCGGCTGTTCATGGTGAGCCGTTCCGTCTGCGTTAAGGGGATATTGTTCTCAAATACCGGGTCGGTGTACGGCTTTATGTCGTCAGCCCCGCCCCAACGCGCCGAACCGTATTCTGTCCCGCGGCGGTATTTCTTCGCGTTCTTGCCTTTGGTGTAGATAATCAGCCGGACAATGACCGCCCCCGCAATGCCTAAAGCTAAGTCTGCCGGGTGGAAGCTCGGCGCGATACTGGAAAAGGCGGCGGTAAAACCGTCCCCAAGATGTAGCAGCTTTGCGCTTGCGTCCGCGCCGGGGGAGAGCCGGACAGCCGCGCCCACTTTATCAAAGAGCCAGACAAAGAGCAGATACGGGAGATTTAGGATAAGCAGCTTCTTGATTTCCGGCTTCATAGCGATACCTCCCTGTCCTTGTTCTTGACCTTTGCCCATTCCGCGTTTCTGCCCTGTGCAGCTTCTTTGAGGGTAGAGAGCAGCTTTCGGATTGAGGGCTTTTTCTCCTGTGTCAGCTTTTTTGCGGAAAATTCCTTAAAGGCTGCGGTCAGTACGTCCGCGTCCCGCCCCTTGAAGAAAACCAGATAGCGGGGCGGGCTTTCCGTCGCGTCCTTTTTCAGCGCAAAGTCGATACCGTACTTTTTCGCCGTACTCTCAAAGGCTTTGATATTGCCCTCGGTAATCTCAATGTTGGAAACGCCCGCGTTCTGCTTCATAAGCTGCTTTAAGCTCTGCTTGCCCTGTGGCGGTTTTGCAAGCTGCTTTTTGCCCTTTGACAGTATGGCTTTCATTGCCTTTTGGAGCGTCTGCGCGGTCAGCTTCCCGGTCTTGATGTAAAGGGCTATGGTCTTTTCGTTTACTTCGTCCTGCAATTTGTCGCGTCCTCCTTTCGCGTTTCTTTATGGGGCGGCGGTCAGATACGCACCCGCAGCCCGTTCAAGTCCTCGGCTCTGATACCCACAAGATACCAGTTGTCGCCGTACTCAATCCGGGTCGGCTTCCACTTGCCCCGCACGAATACGTCAAAGCACTCGCCGCAATGCAAGCCCCCGTAGTAGCTGTTTAAGTCAAAGCGGATGTCGTAACGGTCGGTGCGCTCGTCAAATACCAATGCTCCTGTCATTTTCTGTGCCATAATAAAATCCTCCTTTTGTGGTTGTGGGTGGTTACAGGCTTTCGCCCTCATTGCATGAATAATAGTCCGGGTCGCCGTACTGCGGCTTTTTCGGTGACAGTGCGCCGCTTGCCATGTCATGGGCGACAAGGGAAGTGTAGTAGTTGCCGATTGTGGACGGGGCGTTGAAAAGGGCGGCTTTCAGATATTGCTTGATGTTGCGGATTTTGGTTGTGTTCTCCCGCATACAGTCAAGCACAAAGCGGATATGCTCGCCGTCTAGTTTCATAAACTTTGACTTCACAAGCTCTGCCGGGTAGTCGTCCCCCGCAATCCGTACCCGCTTTCTGGCGGTGCATACGGTTTCAAGCATGAGGTCTACAATCTCGTCCAGCCTGTCACTGTCAAACTTCATGTCCTGTTTGAGAATGTGGTAGTCGATATTGTCCTTGATGATTTCCCGGTATATATCAACTGCGCTCTGTGCTGCCGCTTCCGTTCCTTTCCGTTCCGGCGGCGCAGCCGCTTCTCTGCAAGGAGAGGGGTTAGGGGAAAGGATAGGAATGGAATGGGTACTTGATAAATCTGTATTTGATTTTTCTTTTTTTGGTAAGTCAGTTCTTTGTATATCTTTATTTAATTGCGTTGGATTTTCCAACGTAGGTTTTTCCAATGTTGGTTTTTCCTGCATTGGATTATCCAATGTTGGATTTTCCAATGTAGGTAAATCCGGCGTAGGCGGCTGCGGCTGCTCGAATATCACATAGTCCGCGCCCCGCAAGCGTCCTTTCTCGTCGCGCTCCCTTGAACGGACGATATACCCGGCGCGTTCAAGTTCCTTAATGGCTTCGCGGATAGCGTCTATCTTCTCCCGGTTGATAAGGGATAAGCCTTTCAAGGTGTAGTCCCAATCTTCGGGGAGTGACAGCATTTGCGACAACAGCCCCTTTGCCTTTAGGGAAAGCTCCTTGTTGCGTAGGTGGTGGTTGCTCATTACGGTATAGCCCTTGTTTCGTTCCACTCTGAAAACTGCCATAGTTCATAGCTCCTTTGCTTTGGATTTGTTACGCAGTAGAAGCGCGGTTTCGGGGGATAAGGTATAAATCCCTTTCCGCGCCAGATACGCGCCCGGAAAACCGCTTGTAGCAAGGCTTTTTCTGCCCCTACTGCGTAACAAAGGGCATGAAAAAAGCGGCGTTCCTGTTCTCCCATGTAGAGAGTAAGAAACGCCGCTTCTGCGTCGTATTCAGTTTTTAGTACAATACCCTGCTTGTCCGTCGCTCGAAAAACCTTGATTTTCCAGTGTTTTCAAAAGTATCGTTATCTAACGTCAGCTTTTGAAAGACCAGCATTTCAAAAAATGATGACAGATGTTGAGAATGGTCTGATTGGTACAATTATCGTTAAGGATATGTCACGTTTGGGAAGAAATTATCTGATGGTGGGACAGTATACAGAGATTATTTTTCCGGAATACAATGTTCGATTTGTGGCAATTAGCGATAATGTGGATTCCGCAGAGGGACTGAGTGACCTTATACCGTTCAGCAATCTTATCAACGAATGGTATGCAAAGGATATTTCCAAGAAAATGAGGGCGATGATTACTCAAAAGGGCAACTCTGGCAGACGACTTTGCAGCAGAGCAATCTACGGGTATAAGAAATCACCTGAAGACAAAGAAAAATGGATAATAGACGAGTATGCTGCTTCTGTTGTTAGGCGAATTTATGAGCTTTATATAAGCGGAAATGGTGTGTCAAGAATAGCAAACATTCTTCGGGATGAAAAAATCCAGCGACCGTTTGTCTACCTTTATCAAAAAGAATCTGATACGCCATATGAATGGACAGGTGCAACTATAACCGTGATTATTACAAATCGTGAATATTGCGGTGACACAGTGAATTTCAAGACACATAAGCCTTCTTATAAAAGCAAGAAAATCATAAAAAATCCGCCGGAACTGCAACGTGTTTTTTTAGATACTCACCCAGCTATCATTGACAGAGTGATATTTGAAAAGGCACAAAACCGATATGCTAAAAGATGCAGAAAAAAGAAAAGTAAAACAAAAGATACGCTTTTCACTGGATATGTATACTGCAAAGATTGCAAATCCAGATTTCATGTATTTAGGCATAAAGCTCGTGGCAACATGATTGTAAGTTATGAGTGTTCTGGTTATAGAAAGCAGCAAAAAAAATGCACCTATCATCGTATTGATGAAGATGCACTAAAGCAATGTGTATTGCAGAAAATCAAACTTATGTGGTACGAAGCCAAGAGTGATATTCGGTCATTTAAAGCCAAAGTAAGAAAAAGGCTGAATGCCGATGAAACAGCATCCAGAAGCAAAATCCAATCAGAAATAGATGCTGCACAAACTCGAATTGCTGAGATTGATAAGTATGTACAGGGTTTGTTTGAAGCAAAAGTTCGTAACGAAATTGATTCAGATATTTTCGGAAGTTTATCAAAAACATACACTGAAGAAAAGGCTGAACTGAATGCAAAAATTGCAGACCTGATTTTACAGGAAAATAGTGCAAAAGATGCATATCAGAAAATCAATAGATTGTATGAAGCAATTGAAAAATACGACAGCATTACAGAGCTTACTTCCGAAGTCTTATCTGATTTTGTTGACCGTATTGAAGTTGGCGAACATTTGAAAGGCACAAAGGAACAGAAAATTGACGTGTTTTTTGTAGGTGTTGGACTTATGGACACGTTATGAAATCGTGTTCCCCATGCGAATTACAACTACATTTATTTACATTTTTCGACACTCTACATAGAAAAATATTCTTGCTGATTATGTATATTGCACAAAAGTAATCATATGCAAAGCCTTGTTATACACACTACAGACAAATTCGAGCAAAAAGAGAAAGTGATACCTGCGTTTTCTCAAATATCCAAAGACCAAATCAAAAGCTAAAGAAGTACCTTTTTGTTCATTGCCATGACGTCGCCTCACGCATACCGTACAATCCCCCGGGCATACACTGTTCCGAGGTGATTCGATGTTTTTGCAATTTTTCCAGCAGCTCTTCTGTTTTTTTCTCCACGTGGGCGAAACCGGCTCGTTCCGCAAGCCCCTGCGCCGGGAGGAGGAGCAAGCGTGTTTCGAGGCGTTGGCGGCAGGCGACCGCAGCGCCCGGGAAAAGCTGATCCTGCACAATATGCGGCTGGTGGCGCACGTCATCAAAAAATACGGGATGCCCCAGCCGGAACAGGAGGAACTGATTTCCATCGGCACGGTCGGACTGGTAAAGGCAGTGGACTCCTTCGACTGCACCAAAGGTGCAAGGTTCGCCACCTACGCCAGCAAGTGCATCAACAATGAGATCCTGATGAACTTCCGGAGCCAGAAAAAACACGCCGACCAGATCTACATGGGCGAACCCATCGAGACGGACGGCGACGGCAACCAGCTGACGCTGATGGACATTATCGACGACGGCACGAACCTGCCGGAGATGGTGGATACGCTGATCCAGTCGAAACAGCTGTACCAATATCTGGAACGCTGTCTGACCCCACGGGAGACGGAGATCCTGGTGCATCGCTACGGACTGTACGGCTGCGCACCCATGACCCAGCGTGAAGTGGCGAAACAGCTGGGCATTTCCCGGTCGTACATTTCCCGGCTGGAAAAGCACGCCATTGAAAAGCTGCGCCAGGCGTATCAAGGGCAATAACGCAAAAAAGCCGTGAACGGATTCGCTCACGGCTTTCGGTTTCAATTTTGGGCAACACCGCACAAAGCTTGTGCGGAAGATGCGTAGCCAGATTTTTCGACAGATTGCATAGAAATTCCGCAGGCATACTGTCGTATGGCAAGGAATTTCTGGGCAATATGACGGAAAATCAGCAAGCAGATTGCGTACAAAGCCGCCAGGCGGGCTTTGTGCGGTGTTGCCTTTGGTCGGGATTATGCGCTGTACGGCAGGGTGTCCACGATATGCACCAGGAATTGCAGCAGAACAACTGCATCGCCGCTGCCGGGTTCGCCGTCGCCGTTGCAGTCGGCGTTTTTCTTTGCGGTATCATCCAGCGTGATGGCGCCGGAGCAGAACTTGTTCAGCAGAACAGCGTCTGTGATGTCCACTCGCCCATCCAGGTTGATGTCGCCGCAGACGAGACCTCCAGTGATTGGTGCGGCGGTGGTTGTGGTGGTTTCTGTGGTGGAAGTGGTTGTTGTAGTCGTCACCGGTGGCGTGTCAGAGTCATCCAGAGCCACAAAGGGGAAGCCGAACATTTCCGCATACCGCTCGGCGTAGGTGTCCTTGTAGCCGTACATGGTCAGCTTGGTATCATAGGTAAACGCCATGTAATGGATACCCGTCACGCTTTTCGGAATGACGATCTTTTCCAGATTGTCGCAGTTGGCAAAGGCATCATCTTCGATCAGCGTAATGCCTTCTTCCAGTGTGACCTCTTTCAGCCGTTTCCCGTCTTTATAAGCACCGGCAGGAATTTTGCCCTCTTTGTGCTTGACAGTCAGCTGGGTAACATTTGTAGCAACACTGACAACTTCTCCCTCTTGACCGTAGGTATCTTCTGTGGTAAATTTGATATCCGCATCACAATTGGAAAATGCTCCCTCTTTGATACCCGTTTTAGAGCCTAAAAATGTAATAGACTTCAGATTGGTACAGTCCTTAAAAGCTTCCTCTCCGATATACTTCACGCTGTCCGAGATCGTGATTTCCGTCAAACCGGTACAGCCGGAAAAAACACACTCTCCGATACTCGTCACGCTGTCCGGGATTGTGATTTCCGTCAGACTGGTACAGCGGGAAAAAGCACCATAATAAGAATATCCATCGTAGTATTGCCCTTCGATATCTGTCACGCTGTCCGGGAGCGTGATTTCGGTCAGGCTGGTACAGCCGGAAAAAGTACCACTTTCGATACTCGTCACGCTGTCCGGGATCGTGATTTCCGTCAGACTGGTACAGCGGGAAAAAGCCTGCTCTCCGATACTCGTCACGCTGTCCGGGATCGTGATTTTCGCCAAACCGGTACAGTAGTAAAAAGCTCTCTCTCCGATACTCGTCACGCTGTCCGGGATCGTGATTTCCGTCAGACTGGTACAGTTGGAAAAAGCATAATCTTCGATACTCGTCACGCTGTCCGGGATCGTGATTTCCGTCAAACCGGTACAGTTGGAAAAAGCTTCCTTTCCGATACTCGTCACGAATTTTCCATCGATTTCTATAGGAATATTTACTTTTCTAACATATTCATAACATCTAGCGATTTCAATTTCTCCTGTATCCGTCACATTATAATACAGACCTTCATATGTGATGCCATCGTAAGCACTCGCTGATAACACCGTTCCCATGCTTTCCTGCACGCTCTCCACCCCAGACAGCCCCGCACCGCCCACGCAAAGCACGCCTGCGGTCACTGATGCAAGAACTTTTTTCCATAACTTCATTTTGCCATTCCTCCATATCATTTTTAGCAATCTATAATACCATTATTATATCACATTGATCCAGAAATGTCAACTCTTCTTCCTCATTTCTGCAACAAAAAAGCCAGCCCCTGCACATACAGAAACCAGCTTTTTGCAATATTCACTTGTCAGCTTTTTACTTCTGTTTCATCTCCGCAGAGACCGCCTCGAACTCGTCCACGATCTCCTGTTCCGGTGCCTTGGTCAGCAGAGAGACCACCACAATGGCGATCAGCGCACACAGAAACGCCGGCAGCAGCTCATAGATGGCAAACACACCGCCCAGCTTGCTGATGGCAAACTTCCACACGAAGATCATGACGCCGCCGGTAATCATGCCAGCCAGTGCGCCGTACTTGTTGGAACGTTTCCAGAACAGCGCCGTCAGCACTACCGGACCAAAGGTTGCGCCGAATCCTGCCCATGCGAAGGATACCACACGGAACACCGAGCTGTTCTGATCCCACGCCAGAATAACACCCAGCACAGCGATAATCAGCAGAACCAGACGAGCCGCCAGCATGGACTGCTTTTCCGACAGCTTGACGTGGAACACGCCTTTCAGCAGATTCTCCGACATACTGGACGATGCCGCCAGCAGCTGAGAGTCCGAAGTAGACATGGTGCAGGCAAGGATGCCGGCGAAGATCAGTCCGGCGATGAGCGCCGCACCTACGCTGTGCTTGCTGAGTACAGTAGCCATTTCCAGAACGATGGTCTCCGATGCAGACGCCGTTTCCAGCGGTGCAACTGTGCCGTTTGCAGTCAGCGCATTGCCGATAATACCGATCAGAATGGCAACGCCCATGGCAATGACCACCCAGATAGAGGCAATGCGGCGGGAAACCTTGACCTTGTTCTTGTCGTCGATCGCCATAAAGCGCAGGAGAATGTGAGGCATACCGAAATAACCCAGACCCCACGCCAGGGTGGAAACGATGCTCAGACCGCCGTAAGAGACCAGCTCGCCGTCTGCTGTCCGGGTACTGGTAAAGCTAAGGTAATTCTCGATGCCTCTCGCATTTTCCATCACATTATCCATGCCGCCGGCTGTGTGGATGCCGTAAACCACCAGAACCACCAGCGCCGAAGTCATCACGATGCTCTGGATCAGGTCAGTAAAGCTTGCCGCCAGGAATCCGCCCAGGCAGGTGTATGCGATAATGATAACGGCGCTGATAATCATTGCCATATGGTAATCCCAGCCGAACAGCTGATTGAACAGCTTGCCGCAGGCAGAAAAGCCCGATGCAGTATACGGCACGAAGAACACCAGAATAATCACAGCGGCAATTCCCATCAGCACGTGCTTGTTGTCACGATAGCGGTTGGAAAAAAAGTCCGGGATGGTGATGGCGTTTCCGCATCTCTGGGAATACACCCGGAGCCGCTTTGCCACCAGCAGCCAGTTCAGATAAGTACCGATGGCGAGACCGATCGCCGTCCAGCCTACCTCCGCACAGCCGCTCAGATACGCCAGTCCCGGCAGTCCCATCAGCAGATAGCTGCTCATGTCCGATGCCTCCGCACTCATGGCAGAGACGATGGGACCGAGCCGCCGTCCTCCCAGATAAAAGTCTCCGACACTGCTGTTCTTTTTGGAGTATATCACGCCGATCACGACCATCATTGCCATATACACCAGAATAGCGATCAGAATACACAAAACTGATTTTGTCACAATCCTATCTCCTTTCCAAAATCATTGCTCCAGAGTCGCTGCCGCTCTTGAACAGTACAAATCAGACTCTTAGCAAACATAAAAACAATCATACCACAAATCCGACAAATTTACAAGGGTGTTTCCATATTTTTTTATAAATAAACTGTAAAAACCGACAAAATACGCCGGAACAGCGGTGCTTTTCCCCATTCTCCTGCGGACATTCCCGGCAGATTTTCCGGAATCATCGCAAAAAACGGTAGGATTATATACGATTGTTGTAATTTTTTTTGCAATAGTACTTGCCACAATGCGAAAAAAATGCTATAATAGGAGTGCGAAGCACGCAAGAAACAGAGAAACTTTTCTTTGCGGATACGTGCAGCCATTTCTGCCGTAAAAGAGGAACATTCGTCCAGACGGCGAACGCTCTCAGGCAAAGAAAGGAAAACGTCTGCAAATTCAGACAGACGAGAAAATATACATGAGTACAACAAATACGACAGCTGAAACAACAACGCCCAACATCTGGCGGAGACGCCTGGCGTCACTGGTCGGTGCGGGATATCTGGCGCTGATGTGCTGGTTTTCCTATCTGGTCATTTTCTATGACTTTACTGCCACGAACAAGTTCCTGTTTTGTCTGACGCTCTGCGCCGTCTCTTTTGCAGCGCTGAGTGCTATGCTCTACAGCCGCTTTCAGATTCTGACCCGTATGACCAGCATTCTTCTGCTGCCGGCGATCCTGCCGCAGATCCTGCTGTGTTTCGGGCAATGGGAGCTGATTCTGCCGATCGCTGTCACGTCGCTTATCATCTTTTTCCTGTCCGGTGCCGGCGAAACGGTGAAAACCGTCTTTGGCGTCATATACCTACTATTATATGTATTGGGTTCGCTGGCATTTTTCATGCTGATGTCTTTCTTTACCCCAAGCACACAGCAGACCATTCTGGAAAACGGCGAGTCGCCCTCCGGCGCATACCGGTATGAGATCATCCAGACGGATGACAGTTCCGGCGGCAATGTTGCGGTTCACATCGAGCCGAACGACCGGGACATCCACCTGCCGTTTCTGACCTTCGTCTCCAATGGTTATGACCGGACAGTCTATGAAGAGCGCCCCATCCCCAGTGAGGTTGGCAGCGCCCAGTGGTCTACCGTATCCCGTGCGGATATCACGGCACAGCTGCTGGCAATCTCAGAGGATGTGACACTGGATCTCAGCAAGTCGCAGAAAGCCACCATCGGCATCCCGTCAGACACAGAGACGGTCTACCTGAAAGACTTGACCGATTCCCAACTGGAACAGCTCGGCGTGCCGGCAGAAAACGATGTGCTGACCTTTGCGGACAAGACCTGTTTTCGCTCGTATATTGCTGTACTGGAAGATTATTTCGCAAAAGATAACCGAGAGATCTCCTTATTTAACTAATTCTCAATTGTTCTGGATGCAAGGCGTATCAAACGCCATTAATAATCTGGAGTATGTTCACTGAAAAAAGTATGCGTGAACACGCTCCCAAAAAATTTTAGGAGGAAACACCCATGAGTGAATTTTTCAAGAGCATTCCGAAAATCGCATACGAAGGCAAGAATTCCAAGAATCCCCTGGCATTTAAGTTTTACAACCCGGACGAAGTGATCGCCGGCAAGACCATGCGGGAACAGCTGAAGTTTGCCCTGTCCTGGTGGCACACCATGGGCGGCGACGGCACAGATATGTTTGGCTGCGGCACAACCGACAAGACCTGGGGCTGTGATGATGTGACAGCTCGTGCAAAGGCAAAGGTCGAGGCTGCATTCGAGATCATGGACAAGCTGAGCATCGACTACTACTGTTTCCACGACAGAGACCTGTCTCCGGAATACGGCAGTCTGAGCGAGACCAACGAAAAGCTGAGAGCAATCGTTGACCTGTGCAAGGAAAAGCAGGATGCAACCGGCAAAAAGCTGCTGTGGGGTACTGCAAAGTGCTTTGACCATCCTCGTTATATGCACGGCGCAGGCACATCTCCCAGCGCTGATGTATTCGCATATGCCGCTGCACAGATCAAGAGCGCCATTGATGCAACTGTAAAGCTGGGCGGTCAGGGCTATGTATTCTGGGGCGGCCGTGAAGGCTATGAGACCCTGCTGAATACCGATATGGGTCTGGAGCTGGACAACATGGCTCGTCTGATGCACCTGGCTGTAGATTATGCAAGAAGCATCGGATTCACCGGTGACTTCTATGTTGAACCCAAGCCGAAGGAACCGACCAAGCACCAGTATGACTTCGACTCTGCAACAGTCATCGGTTTCCTGCGCAAGTATGGTCTGGACAAGGACTTCAAGCTGAACATCGAGGCAAACCACGCAACACTGGCACAGCACACCTTCCAGCACGAACTGCGTGTTGCAAGAACCAACGGTATGTTCGGTTCTATCGACGCAAACCAGGGCGATCCGCTGCTGGGCTGGGATACTGACCAGTTCCCGACCAACGTATATGACGCAGCACTTTGTATGTACGAAGTACTGAAGGCAGGCGGTTTCACCAACGGCGGTCTGAACTTCGACGCAAAGGCAAGACGTGGCTCTTTCGAGCTGGAAGACATCTTCCACAGCTACATCGCAGGCATGGACACCTTTGCACTGGGTCTGCGCATCGCCGACAAGATGATTACCGACGGCAGACTGGACAGCTTTGTGGCTGACCGCTATGCAAGCTGGAAGACCGGCATCGGCGCTGACATCATTTCCGGCAAGGCAACCATGGCTGACCTGGAAAAGTATGCACTGGAAAAGGGCGAAGTTACCGATTCTCTGACCAGCGGCCGCCAGGAAATGCTGGAGGCAATCATGAACGACATCATGTTCACACTGTAAGAGAATGTTTAAGCTGTGCGCATCTGCACAGCACAGAAAGAGCGCATTGACGATACAGCGTTGTCAATGCGCTCTTTTGATAGGAGGTTATTCCAAAATGACAATTGAAAACGGCAGACCCGCAGACGAAAGCGGCAGACTGGAAAAAGAAACCGCTGTATACGATCTGCTGGAACAGCTGGACATACCGTTTACACGGGCAGACCACGAACCAGCCTTTACCATGGATGCCTGTGAAGAAGTCGCTGCGGCGCTGGAAACCAAGATCTGCAAGAACCTATTTCTCTGCAACCGGCAGAAAACCAGTTTTTACCTGCTGCTTATGCCGGGAGACAAGCCCTTTCACACCAAAGAGATCACCAGCCAGCTGGGATGCGCACGGCTGTCCTTCGCCAAGGAGGAGGCGCTGGAACAGCTACTGCATCTGACCCCAGGCTCTGCCACCATCTTTGGTCTGATGTATGACACCGAAAACCAGGTGCAGCTGGTGGTGGATCAGGAACTGCTCCGGGAGCCGTACTTCGGCTGTCATCCCTGCATCAACACTTCCACCGTCCGGATGCAGACCAGCGATGTCTTTGACAAGCTAACAAACGCTCTGCACCACACCTATGTTACCGTTACACTCAAGGGAGAATGATCGTTATGGCAAAAGAAAAAATCATCAAAACCAACGCCATCCGGATGCTGGACAAGGCAAAAGTCCCCTACATCCACCGCTGCTGGGAACAGGCGACCGGACAGCACACCGGCGTAGAGCTGGCACAGGCGCTGGGACAAGACCCGGCGCAGGTATTCAAGACGCTGGTCACTGTGGCAAAGTCCGGCGAACACTACGTCTTTCTCGTTCCGGTGGCAGAGGAACTGGACTTGAAAAAGGCTGCCGCTGCGGTAGGCGAAAAAGCCATCTCCATGTGCAAATCCAAAGACCTGCTGCCGCTCACCGGATACATCCACGGCGGCTGTTCTCCCATCGGCATGAAAAAGCTGTTCCATACCACCATACATGAATCCGCCCGGAACTTCCCCACCATTCTGTGCAGTGCCGGAAAAATCGGACACCAGCTGGAGCTTTCCCTGGACAGCCTGGAAAAGGTCGTTCCGTTCCAGCTGGCTGATATCATTACAGAGCGATAGGAGAGCGCCGTCATGCAGAACAAAAAGACCACAGCCATTCTGCTCTCCGTTCTGGCGGCAGCCTTTTATGCCGTAAACGTCCCCTTTTCCAAGCTGCTGCTGAATCAAATCGGTCCGACGTTTCTGGCGTCTCTGCTGTATTTCGGCGCCGGAATCGGCATCGGCATCCTCTATCTCAGCAATCCGAAAAAGCACGCCGGAGAGAAAAAGCTGACACGCAAAGACCTGCCCTATACCATCGGCATGATCCTGCTGGATATCGCCGCACCCATTCTGCTGATGCTGGGGCTGAAAAGCGCCACCTCTGCTAACGCCTCTCTTCTGGGCAACTTTGAGATCGTGGCGACCTCGCTTATCGCCCTTTTTCTCTTCCGGGAAAAGATCTCCCGGCGGCTCTGGATTGCCATTGCGCTCATCACCCTTTCCAGCGGCATCCTCTCCTTTGAGGATATGTCCAGCCTGCATTTCTCCGGCGGTTCTCTGCTGGTGCTGGCTGCGGCAGCCTGCTGGGGACTGGAAAACAACTGCACCCGGAACATCTCCGACAAAAGCACCTTCGAGATCGTCTTTCTCAAAGGCATCTTCTCCGGACTGGGTTCCTGTATCATCGCCCTGTGCATCGGCGAACCGCTCCCGAAACTCGGTGCAGTCGCCGCCGCACTTCTGCTAGGCTTTGTGGCATACGGGCTGAGCATCTTCTGCTACGTCCGTGCGCAGAATGCACTGGGCGCCGCCAAAACCAGTGCCTATTATGCCGTTGCGCCCTTTATCGGAACGGCGCTCTCCTGCATCATCTGGCGGGATGCGCTGAGTGTGCAGTACTTCCTGGCGCTGGCAGTCATGCTCGCCGGCTCTGTGCTGGTCGTGCTGGACACCCTGCAGGCGGAACACACCCATCCTCACACTCACACATTCACCCATACCCACGACGGCGTGACACATACTCACACGATCACCCACAGTCACGCCCATGTACACGGCGAAAGTGAAACGGAACACAGCCATCATCACCGGATGCACACGCTGCTGAAACAGCACGAACAGGCACACCACGTGTGATATCCCTGCGTTCCCGCAGCAGCCGGAACACCAGCCCGTAGAGGCTCAGTGCGATTCCCAGAAACACCGCAATGCCCAGCGGCGTTTCCCGCAGCTGCGGACAAAAATGCTCCGGCAGTGATGCCGCTGCAAAAGCAAACCCAACGGCAAACACCGGCTTTCCGATCAGCTTTCCGAATCGGAACCGGAGGTTTGCCGTTTTTACTGCCATGCGTAGCCGGTTGCAGTTGCCGAACACATTGCTGGTATAATACGATGCCACAATGCCGTAAAATCCAAACAGCGGAATGCAGATCAACACCACGCAGATCCGGATCACATACTCTGCCAGATAGTTGAGGGAGGAGAAGTTCTGTTTCCCCATGCCCTTAATCAGCGCCTCCAGCACGATCTCCAGATAGATAAACGGCACTACCGGGGCAAGGATCCGGATCATTCTGCCGGAAAGTTCGCCGCCGTCCATGCAGCGCCCGATGACACCGCCGTATTTCAGCAGCACTGCGCTGATGAGGACGGCAAAGATCAGCGTCAGCTCGATCACCCGTTCGGTCAGACGGCAGACCCGTTCCCGATTCCCGGCGGCATTGGCACGGGCAACCTCCGGAATCAGAATGCCCGATAAGGCGCAGAGAATGGTAGACGGAAAAAACAGCACCGGTATCACGATGCCTTCAAATGTGCCGAACTGCTGCAGCGCCCGGCTGGTGCTGTCCCCGAACTGCCGCAGTGTCATCGGAATCAGCGTATCATTTGCCGTACTGAGCGCCGCCGTCAGACAACCGCCAAACGCCACCGGCACTGCCAGGCGAATGTACGTTCCAAAGGAAAGGCTGCATTTTCCACGGCATGGCTCCCGTTTCCGCACATACAAAAGCAGTAGCACCGCCGTGGAAAACAGCGTCCCTGCCGCCATACTGCCCACCAGATAGGTGCAGACCTGTTCCGGCTTTGCGGCACGATGCCACAGCAAAAGCCCGGTCAGTAGCCCGGCACGGAGCAGAAACTCTGCCACATCACAGCCGGCTGTCACTGTCACACGGCACACGGCATTGAAATATCCTTTCAGACAGGCGCTGATGCTCCCCAGCGGCAGCAGGAGCGCCATAAGCCGCACTGCCTGCGCCATCGCTGTGCTTTGCAGGAACTGACGGCTCAGCGGCTCGGCAAAAGCGAAAATGCCAGCCGACACCGGCACCGAGAGCAGCAGACAAAACCGCACCGCATTCCGCAGAATCTGCGCCGGACAGCCGCAGGACTTTCCCAGTTCCTCCGAAACAAAACGGCTGGCGCAGAGCATGGCATTTCCGCCGGCAACCATCGCCGCCAGGTTGAAAAACGATCCGGCAAGCGCCAGCGTCCCCACCGTTGCCGCACCCACACGCCGGGTCATCCAGGCGTTGAACAGCAGTGCCAGACACTCCAAAAAGAACTGGATCACGGTCATCTGTATCGTGTCCCGAATTACACTTCGTCTGCGCATCTTCACTCCTCCTTCTGGAAAAGCTTATGCGCCGCCGAAAACAAACATACCCCATGCAGAACAATTTTTCTGCATGGGGTAATTCGTTTCTCTTTCCTGTAATTAGAGCGTATCCACCAGACGCACCAGGAACTGCATCAGCTTCACCGTATCACTGCTGTCCACTGTGCCGTCATGGTTGACATCGGCACTGGATTTCTGTGCCGCAGACAGTTCCACTGCACCAGCCGCAGCCTTGCCCAGCAGAACCGCATCGGTAACATCCAGACTGCCGTCCTGGTTCAGATCACCCACCACAGCATCTTCCGCCGCAGTGGTCTCCTCCACCGGATACAAAATAAAGTCATCCGGAGAAGAGACATAAATCTCAATATAGGTGACCTCCGGGAGTGCATACTGCACGCCGTCCACCTTCCCGAACTGCTTTACCAGATCCAGCAGAGCCGCCGGCTTGTTTTCTATGTTGGCATCCCAATCGACAGCCACATCATAACTGTATTTGGTATAGGTCTCTCCGGTTCCCATGCCTGTATAATTTGTTATGGCATTCTTTTCACTTACGCTGGTCACTGACGGAACAGCCGCCATGATATCTTCTGCCAGCAATTCTGTGTCCGCATCCACATAAAGCCCGAAATGCTCTTTTCCAGCCTCCCGATACGAGATCTCCGGTTTCAGCGTGTAGACGCCTTCCATCCGATAGATCATCTTTACGCCGGGAACACGAAACAGTTTTTCCACTGCCGCCCAGGTATCACTTTCTACTGTCACGATTTTCTCAGTCTGCTGAATCTCCTGGTAGGTCAGCTCCATGCCGTCCAGCTTTGTGTCCCACAAATTGCCATTGTATCCGCCGCCGCAGGAAAGATTCTCTGCAAGAAGGGATACGTTCTCCGGCATATCTGCCGCCGACAGCGATGTGCCGTCCTCCAGAACTACCGTATAATAGTTCGTGTCACGCACATCCCACGTATAGAACTTGTTTTGATTCAGCGTGAGATAATCGTAATCGCTATTTGCCCTATTATAGGCATATGTAATGCTGTCAGCTGTTTCCTGTGCCACATACATTCCCGGCTGCTCAGCCTCAGATACGCCCAGCGGTGAAAGTGCCGTGACGCCCAGTGCTGCCGCTGCCAGACAAGCCAGTCCTCTTCTTAATTTTTTCATCATCATCATCCTTTCTGTCAATTGCGGCATGGTCTTTGATTCCCGCAAAAAAATCCATGCCATTCACAAATTCCTCTGTACTAATTATACGATATTTTTATTCATTTGTAAATACTTTTTTTATTTTTTGCATAAAAATCAAACTGAAACTTCCGGCTGAAACGACTGAATCTCCTCCAGAAACATCTTCCCGTACTTCTGTGCCTTAATGACACCGACCCCGGAGACCTGGCGCATATCGCCCATGCTCCGGGGCCTTTTCCGGCACATATCCCGGAGCGTGGCATCGGAAAAGATAAAGTACGGCGGAATTCCCTCGTGTTTTGCCTGTGCCGACCGCACTTGCCGCAGCTTTTGGAACAGTTCGTTGTCTGCCGCAGACAGAGTGGGGTCTTTTGTTCCCACCGGCGCCGCCAGCTTTTCCCGGACAATGGGAACACGGCGCATCACCTTTTTCTGATCCCGGATGATCTCCACCGATCCGGCAGTCAGCGCCAGTTCCTGGTACTCCTGAAACGGGCGGAGCGCCAGATTTTCCTGCTGGAGCAGTTCATCGATCAGCCCCACCACTTCTTTCTGCGTCAGCTTTTCGATAATGCCGTAGGTGGACAGCCGATCCAGCCGCATCCGCAGCAGGCTTTCCTTTTTGCTGCCGATCAGCACATCGGCGGTCATGGTGCGGCTCAGATGATAACCGCCTTTCTGCGCCCGATAGACACAGGAGATGATCTTCTTTGCCGCCATGGTGGCATCCTCTTCCCGGTAGTTGGTGAGACAGCAGGAACAGTTGCCGCAGCTCTCCGGTGCATGGTCACCGAAATACCGCAACATCCGATGCCGGAGACAGGAGGTCGAAGTGGCATAAAATGTCATCTGTTTCAGCCGCTCCATTCCCTGGTTCAGCAGAAACTGCCGGGTCTCCTCATCGTCCACATCCATGGTCTCCCGGCTGCGTTTCAACAGGAACTCGTTTGTCCGCACATCTCTGCCGCTGTACAGCAGGATGCACTGCGCCGGTTCGCCGTCCCGTCCGGCACGGCCTGCCTCCTGGTAATAGCTTTCCAGATCCATGGGCATATTGTAGTGGATGACGAAAGAGACATTGGACTTGTCGATGCCCATGCCGAACGCATTGGTTGCAACCATAATGGGCTTGCGGTCGTAGAGAAAATCGTCCTGGTTCTGCGCCCGTTCCACGTCCGAAAGTCCGGCGTGATAGCGTGTGGCATCGAATCCGGCATCACAGAGAGATGCACAGACCTCTTCTACCGCCTTTCTGGTGGAGCAGTAGACAATGCCGCTTTTTCCGTCGTTTTCTTTCAGCAGGTGAAACAGTTCCGTCATTTTGCTGTTGGGACGGCGTACTCCGAAAAACAGGTTTTTCCGGTCGAATCCGGTATGTATGGTCTCCGGGTCACGGAGCTTCAGAATGCGTGCAATATCCGCCTCGACCTGCTTGGTTGCCGTCGCCGTAAACGCCGTGCAGACCGGACGCACCAGCAGCTGTTCCATAAACACCGGAATGTCCAGATAGCTCTGCCGGAAATCCTGTCCCCACTGGGAGACGCAGTGCGCCTCATCCACAGCGATCATGCTGATCTGCACCCGCTGCGCCAGCCGGAGCAGACTCTCCGTCATCAGCCGTTCCGGTGCCACATAGAGAATGCGGCACTGTCCCTGCTGTAACATCTGCATGGAATGATAGAACTCCTCCTGGCTGATGCTGCTGTTGATGTACGCCGCCGGAATGCCCACCTGCCGGAGTGCCTCCACCTGGTCTTTCATCAGCGAGATCAGCGGCGAAATGACGATCGTCACGCCCGGCAGCAGCAGTGCCGAGATCTGATAGCACACAGATTTTCCTGCGCCTGTGGGCATGACCGCCAGCACATCCCTGCCGGAAAGAATGGCGTCGATCGCCTGTTTCTGTCCGGTGCGAAATGCCTTATGTCCGAAATATTGCTGTAACAGCGCCTCTGGCTGTATCATGTTTCCTGTCCGTCCTCTCTCTCCGGCAGCAAGTCATCCTGCCAGCGTCTCAATTCTTCTCTTGCCGTCTCCAGCAGCAGCACACTGGGATTTTCGCCGCCCATGATCCGGGCAATTTCATGCACACGCCCTTCCGGTTCCAGCACCATAACATGAGTCTCCGTTCTCGTCCCCTCGGTCTGCTTTTCGATCATCAGATGCTGGTCTGCCATAACGGCGATCTGGGACAAATGGGTCACGCAGAGCACCTGCCGCAGCTGTCCCACTTCCCGGAGTTTCATGCCGATCTTCTGCGCCGCCTTGCCGCTGACGCCGGTGTCGATCTCGTCGAAGATCAGCGTGGGGATGCTGTCCCGGTCGGCAATAACGCATTTCAGCGCCAGCATGATACGGGACAGTTCACCGCCGGATGCGATGCGTGCCAGAGGTCTCGGTTCTTCGCCCCGGTTCGCCGAAATGAGAAATTCCAGGCTGTCCATGCCGTGAATGGTCAGTTTTCCCGTGGTATGCTTTGCCGTCAGCACCACGTTCGGCATATTTAGAAATTCCAGCTGTTCGGTCACTTCTGCCGTAAAGCGCTGCAGTGTCTCCGAGCGGTATTCTGACAGTGCCTTCGCCTGGACGGAGACCTTTTCCAAAAGTTCCGCCTTCTGCTCCCGGAGCGCAGTGATCTCTGCGGCAGCGCCCTGCATCTGTTCCAGTTCCTCTTCCGCACGGTTGCGGCGCTCCACCAGTTCGTCTCCGGTACACTGATACTCCCGGCTGAGCCGCCGGATCTCCAGCAGCCGTTTCTGCACCATGGCATAGCGCTGGGGATCCAGTTCCATGTCGTCCCGGAACCGGCGGCATTCTGACGCAATGTCCGCCAGTTCAATGCCGGCTGCGGAAAGACGCTCTCCCAGCACAGAAAACTCCGTCCGCAGATCAGCGAACGGAGACAATTCCTCTGCTGCCGCCTCGGTCAGCAGCACCGCAGAGCCGTCGGCATCCTCGCCGTCAATGGCATCTGCCGCCGCCTGCAGTGCCGCCGCAATACTTTCGGCGTGCTGCAAAAGGTTCATCTCTTCTTCCAGGGCATCCTCTTCGCCCAGTTCCAGCCCCAGCTCGTCCACCTCGGCAACCAGTGCTTTCAGCTGATGCCGGCGGTGCGCCTTATCCTGTTCAAGCTTTACCAGCTGGTTCAGCCGCTTGGCTACCTGCTGCAGCTGGCGAAATGTCTCCTGGTACTCCTGCAATAGAGTATCGTCTCCGCCGAAGGAATCCAGAATTTGCAGATGACATTCCGGCGCAAGCAGCACCTGGTTGTCATGCTGTCCATGGATGTTGATAAGAGCATCGCCGATCTCCCGGAGAACGGAAACCGTTGTGGTATGTCCGTTGACCCGTGCGGCGCTTCCGCCGTCTGCAGCGATCTCACGGGTCAGCAGCAGTTCATCGTCCACATGGGAAATGGAAAGCGCATCCAGTCTCGCACAGACCAGCGGATCCAGGTGGGTGAAAAGCGCCGTCACCACTGCCTTTTTGCAGCCGGTGCGCACAATATCCCGTGTGACACGCTGCCCCAGCACCGCATGGATGCCGTGCAGCAGAATGGACTTTCCGGCGCCGGTCTCACCGGTAAACACGTTGAGCCGGGGTGAAAACGGGATGCGTGCATGGGCGATCACCGCCAGATTTTCGATTTCCAGTTCAGCCAGCATTAGAATCCTCCTGTTTCCATCAGTCTCGCAAAGCTGCCGGCAAATTCCTTTGCCTGCGTTTCTGTGCGCAGCAGTACGAAAATGGTATCATCTCCGGCGATCGTTCCCACCACATCTTCCCGGTGCATGGCATCCAGTGCCGCAGCCACCGCCTGTGCTGTGCCTGTCCGGCAGTGGATCACAGAAACGTTTCCGGCATAATCCGTCCGCAGTGCAGCATTCTGCAAAATGCCGCCGTTGACTTCCTGCCGCACCGGTGCAATATAGCAGGCTCTGCCGCCGCTGCGCCGCTCCTTGGTCAGTTTCAGCTCCCGGATGTCTCTGGAAAGCGTCGCCTGGGTCACCGCAAAGCCCTGTTCCGCCATCCGCTCCCGCAGCACCTCCTGGGTCGGGATATCCTCCGCAGCGATCAGCGCCAAAATGGTGTCCTGCCGTTTCTTTTTCATCGTTCTGCTCACGACCTTCCTGATTTCAGTGACTGCATCAGCTTTCTGCTGAGGGAATCAAAAAATGTATTTCCGCTGAGATCCAGAATCTCCAGCGACTGGTTAGAGCCGGAGATCTCCATGACTCTGCCCTCCGGAAAAGGCTCCGGCTTTTCCCCGTCTGCGCAGAAATACGCATCGTATTCCTCCCGGACACGGAGACTGACCTGCAGGTCGTTGTGGGGCGAAAACAAGATAGGTCTCGCCGACAGCGAGTGGGGACAGATCAGATTCATCTCAATGCAGGAAAACTCCGGCTCAATGATTGGACCGCCTGCGGAAAGGGCATAGGCGGTAGAACCGGTAGGCGTACTGAAAATCACGCCGTCTGCCCGGTATTCGCCCAGCACCACATTGTTCCGGGACACAGTAAACTCAATGACACGGGAAAAATTCCGGGAAATGACAATGTCGTTGAGCGCCGTCAGTTCCCGGAGACAAGTCCCTGTTTTGTCCAGCACCTTGCCTCGGAGCAGCATCCGCTTGGACACCCGGTAGTCTCCGGTCTGCAGCCGTGCGATCTCGCCGATCTGATCCGGCTCCATGGATGCCAGAAAGCCCAGCCGCCCGGTGTTGATGCCCAGCAGCTTGGCGCTTGTTCCCACCACATGACGGGCGCAGTGCAGGATCGTGCCGTCACCACCGATGGCAACTGCCACATCCGCATCCTGTATCGCCTCCAGAAAAGGCGCATAGCACACGAAATCCATATCTTTCAGCAGACCCAGACAGCGTGGGTCTGCCCAGACCTCCATACCGTTCCGATGGAGTGCCAGGCAGACCTTTCTCGCCACTTCCGGGGCATTGCCCTTTTGCAGATGGTGAAACAACACGACCTTCATTTCGTCTTCTCCTTTTTCGCCTGTGTAAACGCCTGCTGCACCACAGCCGCAGCGTCCGGCACATATGCCGTTTCGCCGCCTTTCTGCACTGCCGCCAGATATTCCACGTTGCCGGAACCACCCCGGATGGGTGACGGACACAGCAGCTGCACCGTCAGTCCCAGCGCAGACAGCAGCGTCAGAATATTCCCCAGTACCTGTACATGGACACGCTGCGACTGCACCAGTCCGTTTTTGCCGATGTTTTCCCTGCCTGCCTCAAACTGGGGCTTGATAAGAATTGCTCCGGCAGCATCCGGTTTCAGCAGCGGCAGCACATAGGGCAGTACATGGTGCAGCGAAATAAACGACACATCTACTGAAAAAAAGTCTGCCGGCTGTTCCAGCTGTTCCGGTGCAATGCTGCGGACATCTGTGCCTTCCCAGTTCACCACACGGGAATCCTCCCGGAGCGACTGCACCAGCTGTCCGTGTCCCACGTCAATGGCGTAAACCTTTGCTGCGCCACGCTGTAACATACAGTCCGTAAAGCCGCCGGTAGATGCGCCGATATCCAGACAGACCAGTCCGTCCAGAGAACGCTTTGTCTGTTCCAATGCATATTCCAGTTTCAGACCGCCACGTCCCACAAAAGGAATATCACTGCCCTCCATGGTGATCTGATCGGTCTCCTCCACAGCAAATGCCGGCTTGGTGCAGACCTTTCCATTCACAGAGATCTGTCCGTTCTGAATCAGCGTTTTTGCACGCTGGCGGCTGGGAACCAGTCCCTGCTGCACCATTGCCGCATCAAGTCTCGCCATGCTCTGCCTCCTGCCGGATATCCCGGTAAATGGCGTACTCTGAAAGCCCCATGGTCTCCATCTGGGAATCCGTAGATGCCTGGAGCAGATACTGTTTCGGTGCGACCCGGCGGTATGTACCTTGGAATCCACGTTCCAGCAGCAGATCGCCGAACAGCTGGGAAATGCCGCCGTAATAATACGCCTCTTCCAGGAATACCACGTGGCGATAAGACATGGCAATGTCCACCACACCATCCGCCAGCGGAAAGATACGGGTCAGTTTCAGCAGGTCACAGTGAAGCTCCCGCTCTGCACAGCGCTTTGCCGCACGGTACAGATTATCATATACTCTGCCGTAGGAAATATACAGGATATCGGTCTTTTTCCCGGAAACATGGGTATACTCCGTGTTCAGGGCGCTCTTGTCAAACACGCTCTTGTCATTTCCTCTGGGATAGCGCACGCACGCCAGTCCCTTGTCCCGGTACAGCGCCCGGCGCAGACAGAGACGCAGTTCGTCATAACAAGCCGGCGCATAGATCACAGCGCCCGGCACTGTGCTGAGGAACGACACGTCATACAGCCCGTGATGGGTCTCACCATCCTCGCCCACAACACCGGCACGGTCGATGCCCAGCACTACATGGAGTCCGCCGATGGCAACATCGTGCATCAGCTGGTCATAGGCACGCTGCAAAAAGGAAGAGTACACCGCAAATACAGGAAGTTCTCCCATGGATGCCAGCCCGGCGGAAAATGTCACGGCGTGCTGTTCGGCAATGCCCACGTCATAGTACCGGTTCGGGAACTTTCGTGCAAAATGATGCAGTCCCGTGCCGTGTTCCATAGCGGCAGTCACTGCACAGATACGGGAGTCCTCCTCTGCCAGGCGCACCAGTTCCTTGCCGAACACATCGGAATAGGAATCCGTCCCGGAGACCTCCGGGTTGCCGGTTTCAATATCGAACTTGGAAATGCCGTGGTATTCGCCGGGATTTTCCTCCGCCGGCGCATAGCCCTTTCCCTTTACCGTATGCACATGGAGAAATACCGGGCGGTGATATTCCTTCGCCGCCAGCAGTGCCTCTTCCAGGTCGCCCAGGTTATGCCCATCCACTGGTCCCAGGTATACAAACCCGAAATCCTCAAAGATGGTGGCAGACTGGAGCAACACATCCCGGACAACGCTCTTGGAATTCTTGATGACCTTCGCCACAGACGGACCGATCACAGCCGTGCGGTTCAGACGGCGCTCCACCGCCTTTTTGGTGCGGACATAGCCCTCACTGCTCCGCATGGAAGAGAGATATCTCGCCAGCGCTCCCACGTTTTTGGAGATGGACATTTCGTTGTCGTTCAGAATCACGATCAGATTGTTTCCCGACTTGCCGGCATTGTTCAGTCCCTCATAGGACAGACCGCCGGTCATGGCGCCGTCACCGACTACTGCAACGGCAAAATGCTCTCTGTCTCCGTGCTGACGCATTCCTTCCGCAATGCCGCAGGCAACAGAGATCGCCGTGCTGCTGTGACCGCTGATAAAGCTATCGTGTTCCGATTCGTTTGGTTTCGGAAAGCCGGAGATGCCGTTTTCCTGCCGCAGGGTAGAAAACTGCTCCAGCCGTCCGGTCAATATTTTATGGGTATAACACTGGTGTCCCACGTCCCAGACAAATTTGTCCTGGGGCGAGGAAAATACACGGTGCATCGCCACCGTCAGTTCCACGGAACCGAGGTTGGAGGCGAGATGCCCGCCGGTTTTCGAGACGGTCTCCACCAGGAGACTTCGAATCTCCTCACAGAGCGACTCACACTGTTCCAGCGAAAGCCCTTTCAGATCCTTGGGAGAATGCAGCCGTTCCAACAGCGGCGCATCTTCCTTCGGCAATTGATTATGCTCCATTTCTTCATTGTCTGCGAGTCTCCTGTCACAGCCAAAATCCGTGACATTCCCGCAGACTTCACTCCTTTATTTATTTTTCACGCCGCAGCAGCTCCTGCGTCAGTGCCATCAGGAACTCGTGTTCCGGGAACTGCGCCAGAATCTGCTCGGCCTCTTCTGTCAGAGCCGCAGCACGTCTCTGCGCCTCTTCCAGTCCCAGCAGCGTTACAAATGTTGTTTTTCCCTCTTCGGCATCACTGCCCACCGGCTTGCCCAGCACCTCAGATGTACTGGTCACATCCAGGATATCATCCACGATCTGGAACGCCAGCCCCAGCTTTGCGCCATACTGGTCTGCCAGTATGATCTGCTCTTTGGACGCAAATCCGGCAGTGCAGCCCAGGCGGCAGGCGGCACGGATCAGTGCGCCGGTCTTTGCCGCACACATCGCCTCCTGCTCTTCCAGGGTCACGTCGCTGCGCTTTTCGTTTGCCATATCCATGATCTGTCCGCCCACCATTCCGGCGGCGCCGGTCGCCTCGGTCAGAATGTGCAGCAGCTCCACTTTCATTTCCGGTTCCAGGATCGGGTCATCCACGATCACACGAAACGCCTCGGTCAGCAGGGCATCCCCTGCCTGCAAAGCCACCGCATGGCCGAACGCCTTGTGGCAGGACGGCTTTCCACGGCGGTAATCGTCGTTGTCCATCTCCGGCAGGTCGTCATGGATGAGCGAAAAGGTATGCACCATTTCCAGCGCACACGCCGCCGCCATCGCCTGTTCCTTTGTGCCGCCAAAAATCCGGCAGAATTCCAGCACCAGCACCGGACGAATCCGCTTGCCGCCTGCCTCCAGAGAATACCGCATGGCATCTACTACCTGCGCCTGGCGCTTTGTCTCCGGCGTCACCTGTACATAGCGGAGCAGCTGTGTCTCCACCTCTGCCGCCAACTGTTCCAAATGGGCTTTATCCTTCGCTTCCATCTGTTTCCTCCTGTTCTGCCGCCGGCACATTCTGTTTGGAGATCTGCAGCTTTGCCGTTTGCAGTTCCTCCTGGCAGGATGCCGCCAGTTCCATGCCCTTGCTGTAGAGCTGTACCGCCTCTTCCAGAGGCAGGTTGCCCTGCTCCAATTTCTGCGTCAGTTCCCGCAGCGCTTTCATGTGTGTCTCAAATGCCATGTGCATCCTCTCCTTTCCCGAAATTCGCCTATGATATTTCGATACAGCACCGCACAAGCTTTGTGCTTTGCTGTTCTGTTTATGATTCCTGTGGTACGACTTCTGTCATAACCTCGCCCTCTGCCAGCCGCAGCCGCAGCCGGTCTCCGGGCTGTACCTGTGCGGCACTGCGCACCAGTTCCTCGCCGTGATACGCCAGGGCATAACCACGCCCCAGAATTTTCAACGGGCTGAGCATCTCCAGCCGTGCCGCCTGCTGTGCCAGCTGTTCCCGGCACTGTTCCAGCCGCAGCGCCATTCCTTTTTCCAGACGCTGCTGCAAATGCGCCAGTTCCTGCTGCGCCAACTCCTGCCGATGCGCCGGCGACTGCATCTTTAAGCGGTCTGACAGCCGTTCCAGTTCCTGTGCCTTTTGCCGGAGCTGCTGCTGCATGGCGCTGTCCAGCCGGCGTGCCTGCTCCTGCACCTGCTGCATCAGATGGCGCACATCCGGCACAGCCAGTTCTGCCGCCGCAGACGGCGTAGGCGCACGAAGGTCTGCCGCCGCATCTGCCAGCGTCCAGTCTGTCTCATGTCCCACCGCCGAAACGACAGGAACAGCACAGTGATAGATCGCCATAACCACACGCTCTGTGTTGAACGCCTCCAAAGTCTCCGATGCGCCGCCGCCACGTCCCACAATGAGAACGTCACAGCCGTCACGCTCTGCCGCCGCAATAGCACGGCAGACAGAATCCGCCGCCGCATCACCCTGCACCTGTGCCGGATAGACCAGCAGATGTCCGATGGGATAGCGCCGCCCGATGACGTTTTTCACGTCCTGAAGCGCCGCACCGGTGTCCGAAGTAATGACGCCGATCTTTTGGGGCATTGCCGGGAGCGGACGTTTTGCCGCCGCATCGAACACACCCATTGCCGTCAGTTTTTTCTTGAGCTGTTCCAGTGCCAGCGCCTGTGTGCCAGCGCCGTCCGGCTGGAGATCTGTCACATACAGCTGAAATGCGCCGTCCCGTTCATAGAGCGATGCCGTCGCTGCTGCGATCACATTCATCCCTTCCCGGGGCGTGAACCGCAGACGCTGGGCATTGCTCCGGAACATCACCGCCTTGACACAGCTTTCCGCATCCCGGAGCGTAAAATAGAGATGCCCCGACCGGTAGTGGTTGGTGAAATTGGTGATCTCGCCACGCACCAAGATGCCCTGCAGCGCACGATCCTCTTTCAGCTTGAATCCCACATAGCGGTTCAGCTGACTCACGCTTAAAATTGCCACAGTTTTCCTCCTTGCTTTCGCCACGCACCATAGACCGCCACACCTGCGGCATTGTCACAGGCGAACTCCGGCGCAGCAAACCAGCACACCGCATTTTCCGCCAGCAGCGGACGGATCAGCTGGTTAGACATGACGCCGCCGGCATACAGCACCGGCAGCCTGCCATAGCGCTCCTGTGCCTCCTTTGTCATGGCGATCACAGTTTCCGCCACAGTCAGCAGGCAGAACTTTGCCACATCCTCCGGCGGTTCGCCCTGTTCCAGGCGTTTCCGGCACTGGTTTTCCAGCCCGGACAGACAGCAGTCCATGCCACGCACCACTGGTTTGATCCGGAATGTTTTCCGGCTCTTTGCCGCCAGCTGTTCCAGTGCCTTGCCGCAGGGAAACTGCAAGCCCAGCATCAAGCCGACCCGGTCGATCGCCTGTCCAGCTTTCAGATCCAGCGAAGTGCCGCAGGGCGTGATCTTCAGCGCCATATCCGCATCCGGCTCGCAGTAGAGCGAATCGGTAGTGCCGCCGCTGACATGAAACGCCAGAAACGGCTTTTCCCGTTCCCCCAGCTTTCCGGCAGAGTACAGCGCCGCCAGCACATGACCCACCTGATGTGAAGTCTCATACAGCGGCACACCGCTCACCGCAGCAACGGCACGGGCAGTTCCCATACCGGTCAGAAAGCAGGGCATATACGAACCGTCCACATTCCGGGGACGTGTGGAAACACTGACGCCGCAGACCGGATTATTCTCCAGAAACGGGCGCAGCCGTTCCAGCAGTTCCGGGAGCTGACGTGTATGGTGAAACACCGCATCGCTCTGCCGCAGTCCCACCTCGCCGACTTTTACCGGCAAGAGCTGCTTTTCCTGGTGTACCTCTCCGGTCTCCAGATCCAGCAGCGCCGCTGAGGTGGTGTAATTGCTGGTATCAATCCCCAGAATTTGTGCCATCGGCAGTGTCCTCCTTTGCCGCCGGCTTGGAACGTGCATATGCACCCAGTACGCCGTTGATAAAGGCGGTGTCCTCCGGATATGCGTATGCCTGGGACAGATGCACTGCCTCACTGATGACAACATTCACCGGAGTCTGCGGCATATTCTTCAATTCGTACAGTGCCAGACGCAGGATCGAACGGTTCACTGCCGGCACACGGTTCAGACTGCGCTGCTTGCTGTGCGCTGCAATAATGCTGTCCAGTTCCTCTGTCTGGGACATCACGCCGGACACATACTGCTTCACCTTTTCCGGGATCGGCAGCTCCAGCATCTCTTCCGTCGAGGCGTACAGATCCTCGATGGTATTCAGTTCTTCGGTTCTCACCATTGCCTCATACAGCAGCAAAAATGCGTATTCTCTGGTTTCGTGTTTTGTCATAACTACCTCCACATCCATTTTTTACAATTCTTGCCCGCCTGCAACGCTTTTCGCATTTCTGCAAAAAAGAAAGCTGCTGTAGACATTTTACAGCAGCTTTTCATCCGATTACTTTGGTTTCTTTTGGTACTTCTATGTATTTCAACAGAATCGAAAGAAACCGCATCTGATGCGCTGCCCGTTCCATGCCAGTCCGAACAAGTTCTTTCTTCTATTATACCAAAAAAAATCGCCGGATACAACTATTTTACCTCAAAAATTCGAATATTTTCTGCCGGGACTGAAACTTCACCCAAAATCACGTCCTTGATCGCTGCCGCCTGTGCCGCATCCAGACCCTCTGTCTGCACCACGACCTTGGCGCTGTCCCCGTCCAGATAGACGATGCAGTTGGAATATCCCTGCGCCTGTATCAGCGACTCGATGGTGCTTTCGCTCTCGATCAGCTTGGAGGTCTCCACGGCTGCGATGGCGTCGGTCACCAGTTCGTCCTCTGTCCGGTCGCCGCCGCCCAGCATGGACTGCAGCGCCGCCACGCTCTCATCCCGGCTGCTGGTGCGTTCCAGTCTCGCCTGGGCGAAATAGTTTTCTGCACTTCCGGCGGCGGTATACTCTGCCTCTACGTCTGCGGCAGTTTCCTCCGCATCGCCGTTGACGGAATATGCGCCGGACGTCTCGTCAGCCGGTTCGCTTTCCTCTGCCGGCTGGCTCTCCTCCGCTGCCTGGTTTGCCTCAGCATTCACAAAGGCAGTGTCTCCATAGGTCACGCTATCCTTGGACTGTACCTGTGCAGTTTCCAGCTTGCCGTCCGACATGGCATAATTCACATAGACGGCGATGGCAAGCATCAGCGTCAGACACGAGAGAATGATCTGTTTTTTTCCGATGATAAAAGATGGTTTCTTCATGCTCTGATTCCTTTCTGGTTCACGCCGCCGGAACGACGCAGATTCTGCCTGCGGCAAGATGCAGCACTGCCTGCACTGCCTTTGTAACACGTTCCTGCACCACAGCGCTGGATGCGCCGCTGCACACCACGATCACACCGCTGATCTCCGGCGCAGCGATCTGCTGCACCAGTGGCTGCTGACTGCCGCTGTCGGAAACGATCACGCATTTCCGCTGGATCCTGGTGCGGTTTTCGCCCTGCTCCTGTTCAGCATCCTGTGCATAGATGGTCTCCGGGCTGCCTGTCGCCGTCAGCATCACCCGACAGCTGCCCACGCCCTCGACCTGTTCCAGCACATCGACCAGCTGCTGTTCCATCCGGCGGCAGTACTGCTCCGACTGTTTCTGAGAGGCTGTCTCTGCGCTCTGCACAGATGCGGCATCTGTCTGCTTTTCGGCTTTGTCCGGCAGAAACCCGGACAACAGGATCAGCGCCAGCCCGGCGATGCCCAGCAGCATCACCAGCCGCACGCCGTTCTCACCCTTCAGCTTTTTCCGCAGCGGTTCAAGAATCCGTTTCCACATGGATATTCACCTCTTTTCCCAGACAACCTGTCAGCAGCTGTCCTGCCGCTGCGGCATCTCCACAGGCCACTGTGACTTGTTCTATCTCTATGCTGTTGTCCTCCGCAATATTCATTTCCACCTGAACCCGGGCATCCGGAATGCCGTTCTGCCGCAGCATCGCCGCAAGAGATTCCTCCAGATTTCCGGCGGCACAGCGCAGCGTCTCCTGTTCTGCGGTTCCTGCCAGGCTGTTTTCCGTAAGTTCGGCGACGCAGTCCCAGTTCGGCTGAAACTCTGCCGCACCACGGCTCAGCGGCGTGAAGATTCCCAGTACAAACACTGATGCCAAAAGCAGCCGCAGCTGGCGGTCGAACTTTGCGCTGGGTTTCAGCACGTCCAGCAGACCGCTGAGAATGCTGATGACACAGGTCACCAGCACAATGGCACGCATGGTCTCCAACGCTATGCTGCCCCCTTTCCAATGGTCATGGCGATGGCAGTTGCCACCACGAACATAATACCGAAACAGACCAGCAGCGCAAAGGCAATGGCGAGCGCCTGCTGTGTTCCACGGAGCAGACGCAGCAGACTTTTTGTTCCGAAAAGTTCTGCCGCTGCCGCACCCACCGCCACCACAGCACGGTACAACAGCAGCTGCACCAGCGGCGGCAAAAAAAGCACACACAGGGAGACGATCCCGATCACGCCTGTGGTGCTGCGCAGGATCTGCAAACTGCTGCGCACTGTAGTATAGGCATCGGATACCGCATTTCCCACCACCGGCACAAAGTTGGCGATCACATACTTGGTGGTTTTGGATGCCGCTGTATCCAAACTGCCGCCCAGCCAGTTCTGCATGGAAAGCACCCCCAGAAACAAGGTCATCAGCAACCCCAGCACCCAGGTGGTAAACTTCCGGGACAGCCGCAGCAGTCCGCCCACGGACACAGACGGACTGACGGCATCCACGATTGCCAGTGAAAAGCCCATGGTGCAGAACGGCAGCAGCACACGGGTAATCATCTGCATCACGCCGTCCGCCAGGGCTACCACGGCAGTCTGGTAGGACACAGCGCTGGTGACTGTACCGCCTGCCGCCAGGATACCGGCAAACACCGGCACAAACAGGGTCATAAACGATGCGCCCTGGGACAGTGCGCTCTCCACCGCCGCAAAGCTCTGACACAGCGGCTCTGCCAGCACTGCCACTGCCGCAAGCGCACAGACAAACTCGTATACCTGTCCCACGGCACGGCGTTTCGGGTCATCCTGGATGCCCTGGAGCAGTGCCGCAAACAGGATCACTGTCAGCAGTCCGCCCAGCATGGCAAAAGGCTGTGAGATGCGCCCGGAGAGGTAGTCTGAGAACACCTGCCAGATGTGTGACAGAGTGAATTTTTCCCCGGTCTCATCCGGCGCAGTCACCGACAGCCCCAGCTGTTCCAGCACCGACTGCACATCCCAGTCCAGCTGTTCTGTCACCCCGGCTGCACCGCTCTCCTCTGCCAGCTGTCCGGCAGGTTCTTCCTGCGCCACCGCCTGCCACGGCAGCAGCAGCCCCAGGCAGAGCGTCCCCAGCAGCACCAGCGCTTTCCACCGTTTCATGACAACACCTCCGTTACCATCTGCAAAAGGGTCTCCAACAGCGGCAGGGACAGCAGCACCAGGGAAAGCCTGCCCCAGAGTTCCACCGTCCGTGCCAGAGCAGACTCGCCGCAGTCCTGGCAGAGATCCCCGGCGATGCCGGTCAGATAGCAGATGCCCAGGGCTTTCCAGAGAATCGTCAGATAGGCGGACGGCAGGTTTGTCCGCTCGAAAAGCGCCTGCATCTGCGACACCACTGGCGTGAGATACGCCGCCGCTGCGATTCCCACCGCCGCACACGCCCCGATCACGCAGAACAGGGCATGTTCCCGGCAGTATTGTTTCAACAGTGTGGAAAAGATCGCCGCAGTGATGCAGACTGCGGCGGCAGTTACAGTCTCCTCTATCATAAGCCAAACACCGACTTTACCCGTTCAAACAGCGTGCCGATCTGATCGACCAGCAGCATCAGCACCACCACCAGCCCGGCAAGTGTGGTCATCATCGCCTGCTCCTCCCGCTCTGCCCGTTTCAGAACCAGGTTCAGCACTGCCACAATGATCCCTGTTCCGGCAATCTTAAAAATGAGATCTATTTCCATGGTTTTTCCTTTCAGCAAAGCAGGATTGCCGCCAGAAAGCCGCCCAGAACACCCAGGCTGCAATAGAGCCGTTGTTTCCGGCGGCATAATTCGCCTGCCTCTGCGGCATAGGGTTCCAGCTGCCGGCGGTATTGGGACAGCGTGGCGGTCTGACCGTCCAGGTCGCTTGCGCCCAGTTCTTCGCCCAGGGGCAGCAGCAGATTCTTTCCCGTCTCCGGAATTGCCTTGTCCTGACGGATGCCCGACTCCCAGGCATCTGCCAGAGGCATTCCCTGTTCCAGCCCGGAAAGCACCAGCACCGGGAACTGAAACGCCGCATATGCCGGCTCCCGGCAAAGCTGTTCCAGCAGTTCCTGCACCGTCAGACTGCGAAACGCCATCTGCACGGAAAGTTCCCGGAGCATCCGGCAGAGCTGTTCCAGGTTCCGGTGTGTCTGCCGCAGACGCATCGCCTGCATCACGCCGATCCCGGCGCCGCAGCAGACCACCAGCAGCAGTCCCAGCAGTTTCATCATGGCACCACCCGGCGCAGCGTCTGCACCTTTCCCTGTTCCCTGCCGGACAAAACTGCCGCATACCGAAACACGCCCTTGTCCAGCAGCTGTTTCAGCGCCGGCCGGCGTTCCAGGTCTTCCAGAGATGTTCCGTGTGCCGATGCCACCACCGGGACGCCGCTGCCGTGTATGCGCAAAATCGCCTGGGCATCTGCCTCCGTGCTGATCTCATCGCAGACCAGCACCTCCGGCGTCAGCACACGGAGCGCTGTCAGCAGACCCTCTGCCCGTGGAAAGCCGTCCAGCACATCGGTGTGCAGTCCCACATCATACTGCGGCACGCCGTGGTGTACGGCGGCGATCTCGCTGCGCTCATCCACCAGTGTGAGCCGCCAGGATGCCCCCAGAAGGCGGCAAAGGTCACGGAGCATTGTTGTCTTGCCCGACCCCACAGCGCCTGCCAGAAGGAGGCTGGATGGCCTCTCCGGGCATATCTGCCGGAAGAGCGGCTCGGCACAGCCGGTCACCGCATGAGAGACCCGAAAGTTCAGACCGCTGATGTGGCGCATCTGCACCAGTTTTCCCTCCCGATAGACTGCCGACCCGGCAATGCCCACCCGGTTGCCGCCGGCAATGGTCACAAAGCCCTCGGCGATCTCTTTCGCATAGCGGTAGACGGAATATTCGCACACCGCCTGGAATGTCTGCTCGATAGTTCTCTGTGAAACCGGATGTCCCGGGTCTAGAGGCTTTTCTCTGCTGTGCAGCAGAATGCACGCCGGCCGCTCTGCACGCAGGCGTATCTCCTGGATCTGTGCCTGCTCTGACGGCGTCAGCTGCTGTATCCGGCTGCGCACCTGCTGCGGCAGACAACGCAGTACATTTTGTATCCCTTGCTGTTCCATACGTCCTCCTGTTGGTCATGGGCTGTGCCCTGTGTTTGTCCCATTCTATGCACGGCGGCGGACGAGTATGCAAAAAACCTCCGTGCGCCGGTTGGGTGTCCGGTACACGGAGGTTTTGGGGTATTCTATTACAAATAAAATCTACAGCGTCAGCTGCATCCGGATATGCGGAATACCATCTTCCAGAAATTCTTCCGATGTTTGGTGAAAACCTGCTTTTTCATAGAGACGGCGTGCGTAAGTCTGCGCTTCGATAGTGATTTTATCTGCACCAAATTTTTCTTTTGCAATATTGACCGCAGCAGCAACAATTTTACTTCCCAATCCGCACCGGCGCTTTACTGCGATCACACGCCCGATTGCGGCAGAATCGAAAGTCACACCCGGCGGCAGCACCCGTGCATAGGCTTTGATTCCGGTTTCATCTTTGAGCCACACATGATAAGCGGCTCTATCTGCGTCATCTGCCTCCTGATACGGACAATTTTGCTCCACAACGAAAACAGAGATCCGCAGTTTATAGATCTCAAATAATTCTTCCGCACTTAACTCGGAAAAATGTTTTACAATCAGTTCCATTCTGTCTCTCCACAATTCCACTGTATTTTACATATGCTGCCGGCAATACTTATGCACCCAGTCAAATGCGTCTTCCTTGCAGTCGGTTTCCTCTACATACTGAAAATATTTTTCGGCAAGTGCATCATCAGAAAGCCGTTCCAATTTGCTTTTTTCACAGACGTTTTTTCTCAGCAGATACTGCTCGTATGCTTCTATCCAGACAGGCCCTCTTGCCATACCGCTGTCATCTCCTTATTTTGCCGATTACGAATCCCGATTCTCTATTGCATAGACCACGCAGGCAATTCCGGCGATCATCGAAAACAAGATTGCTCCACCCATTGCCTCGTCCAAGACTCCCCCAAAGAAAAGACCGACGATTCCGGCAAGGCACATCACGATAACGGATACAATTGTTCGAAACTTTTTCATGTTTGTTTTCCTCCGTCAATTATTTTCTCCTGCCGCACGATGCAGGTTGGAAATTATAGCTATGAACGTCCTTTTTCACTGCTTTTAGGTGGACGAACATATTGTAGCATCTCTTCTTCACAGGCACCAAATTTCAAATAATTCGATTTTGCTTCATTTAGAGTTATTCCATGATTTGATCCGCTGGGGTCGTCATTAGAAGCAATAAGCGGATCATTTTCCCAAAAACAAACAGGGCAAATAAATCCCCAATCTTCCGCCGGCGGAACATTATATGTAAAATATGAACAGCACGGACATTGATATTTTTTCAAGTACACGCACCTCCACAACTTGTAATTTCACGCATTGGCTGACCTCTCCATGTTCGGCATTGTGATTTGGATTTCAGAAATACAAACTGAAATTTCTATTTGCGCTCCCACACCATTTCATAATCCTTTTCACCAGTATCCTCGTCCAGACTTTCACATTGAATGCGGAAACCTTCTCTACGGTAAAAGTGTATTGCCCGTGTGTTTTTCTGGTACACATTCAAAGTCAATCTGGCTTTTCTGTCTTTTATGTAATCCAACAGCAGTTTTCCAACGCCTTGCGACTGCATTTCATCTGAAACAAAAATGCCTTCGATATATTCACCGTTTAATCCAATAAAACCTTGTATCTTTCGGTCTGTTTCATATACATAAACTTCTGCCTGTGACAGCATCGCTTTTACCAGAGCGACATTATCTTTCCAGTACTGCGCAGCAATAAAATCATGTGTTTTCAGATTGGTATTCAGCCATATCGCAGCAACTGGATCCACATCTGAGTTTTGAAGTCCTCTTATCTGCATAATTGTCATCCTGTTTCTGATTCCCCGCATCAATCTCTCGCATACACCACCAGCAGATCGCCCCTGCCCACAGTCACCACTGCATTTTCTGCCAGGATCTCATTGCTGACACCCAGCGGAAACGCATTGGAAAACTTCCCGTGGCACAGCGGATACGCCACGCCTTCCAGCGTCACGTCCTCGCACTGCTCCGTCATGGCAAACAGGGAAAAGTACATCCCGTCCCGTCTGGGATAAACTGCCGTTCCGCCACGCTGGAGTGTGACCCAGTGGGCATGGTCAACCAGCACACCCTGTGCGCCGTGGTCTGCCAGAAAGCGGAGCATCTGAAGATTTGCCACAGTGTGATCCAGTCTGCCGCCCAGCGCACCGTAAAACACCAGCCGCCGGCAGCCCTTGGAAAGCGCATACTTCGCCGCCAGCAGAATATCCGTATCGTCTTTCATGGGGGAAAACGGTTCCACATTTTCCCCCTCCGGCACACTGCCCAGGGAGTCAAAGTCACCCACGATCCAATCCGGCACAACACCAAGCGCCTGCGCCAGTTTCACCCCGGCATCCGCACAGACGTAGAGGTCTGCCGCCGGGACAGGAGGCTGTTGCTCCGGTTGCACCGACGCTCCGGCAAAAATCACTGCCTGTTTCATGATTCCCACGCCTTTCGCTGTTTTGCCGTCTGGTACAGAGAAACATAAGCGTCATGACGGCTCTTGGCAATTTTTCCTGCCCGGACTGCCTCCACCACGGCACAGCCCTTTTCGCACACATGGGCGCAGTCACTGAACCGGCACTGCCCCAGATAAGGTCGGAACTCCGGGAAACAGTCGGCGATGCAGTCCTTGTCCATCTGAAGATACTGTTCCACCTCAAAGGTAGAAAAGCCCGGCGTGTCTGCCAGATAGCCGCCGGCGCAGGGATAAAGCTGCACCTGGCGTGTGGTATGTTTTCCTCGTCCCAGCTTTTCGCTGATCTCTCCGGTGGCGAGCTGGAGTTCCGGGGCAATGGCATTGAGCAGCGTAGACTTTCCCACACCGGAATTGCCGGTCATCATGCTGATCTTTCCGTCCAGCAGCTTTGCCACATTGTCGATGGTCTCCGGCTTGTCATAATCCACCAGATACACCGGGATGCCGGCATCAGCGTACAGCGATTCCAGCTTTTCGCCCCTGTCAAGGTCAACCTTTGTCAGGATCACAGCCGGTTGGATATCCTGGTATATCGCCACCGTGAGAAACGAATCCAACAGCAGCAGGTTCGGGGTCGGGTGACAGGTAGAAGTCACAAAAAAGATCTGATCCAGATTCGACACCGGCGGACGCAGAATGCTGTTTTTCCGGGGCAGGATCTCTGAGATCACGCCGTCCTCGGACAGCATAACGTAGTCGCCCACATAGGGTGTGATGCCACGCTTGCGGAATATGCCTCTTGCTTTACAGGTGCAGATACCGGAAGAGGTCTCTACCGTATAGAGAACTCCCACCGATGTGATAATTCTGCCCTGTGCATTTTCCGGAATGGAAACAGGGAGTTTTGTCATCGCTTTATTCTACCTCCCCGGCATTGTCCGGCGCAGCAGTTTCCGCAGGAACAGTCGTTGTTACCGGCACAGTCGGCACAGCGACACCTTCAATCGCTCCTGCAATATTTTCGCTGGATGCCGTAAATTTCTTGCCGGCAAAATCAAACGTATACGTGCCGAGAACTTCTGTCTTGCCGCTCTGGGCGCTGGTGATGGAGACCTTTACGGTCTTGCTGCCCTTGCCCTTGACCTTTACGCTGACGGACGCGTCTGTCAGACTCTCTGCCACAAACTGACGGGATGCGATCACACCGTCCTCGTCTGTGGTAAAGCTCAGCGTATACATACCGCTCATCTCAGAGACCGGCAGATTTTCCAGACCATAGGTCACTTCGCCCTCCGGCTCTTCGCCGTTGCTGACGGTCAGCTTAACGGTCGAACCGGAGACAACTACCTTGCCCGGCTCCGGATCCTGCTCTGTGACAATGCCCTTTTCCTCTGTAGAGGGTGCTTCTGTCACTTCCAGCTTGAGTCCTCGGCTGTCCGCCTCTTTCTTTGCATCCTCCTGGCTCATGCCGATAAACTTCGGTACATCTGTCTCATCGACTGCAATGCCCTGGCTGACATAGATCACAACGTTCGAACCTACGGCAACCTCTTCATCCTTGCCCGGTTCGGTACGGATGACGTGGTCTGCCTCAATGTTTTCCTCAGAGGTACTCTGGGTCTTTTTCTGCTCTGCGGTCAGACCCAGCGCCTTCAGCGCATCCTCTGCCTCCTGTGCCGTATAGTTGGTCAGATCCGGGATCTGCACCTTCTGGATGCCCTTGCTGACAGCGACTGCCAGTTCGATCTTGCCGTCCTTGTTCTTCTTCACGAACTGACCAGCCTCAACGTTCTGCTTATAGATGATGTTTTCTTCATATTTATCTGTGTATTCCTGCTCTGCCACTTCAAACTCAATGTTGGGATAGTTCAGCACCGCATCGTCATAGTTCATGCCAATGACCTTCGGCACTTCATCGGTAGAGCCGCTGGAACCGTTTGTTCCCTGTCCCACCAGCAGGAAGATCACGATTGCTGCCACAACGACCACAACGATGGTCACGGCAGTCAGAATCGGAACGACCAGCGACTTGGACTGTTCCTGCTCCGGCTCGTTTTCCTCCCGGTAGTTGTTTTCATAGTAGTCCGGTCTGCTGCCGGAATCGTATCCGTTCCGACGCTGGGGCGTCCGGTTCCGGTTCTCTTCCGGCGGTGTGAAATACTGGGTCTGTTCCGGCGCATTGTAATAGCCGAAGATGATCTGGTTGTTTGCCTTGAATGCCTCAATGTCCCGGATCATATCCGCTGCCGTCTGATACCGCTTTGCGGAGTCCTTTTCCATGGCGTGCATGATGATCTCTTCCAGACCGGAGGGAATGTTCGGGTTGATATCTCTGGGGCGCACGGCAACATTCTGCATATGCATCACAGCGATAGAAACCGGGTTATCCGTGTCGAAAGGCTTTCTGCCAGTGAGCATCTCATAAAACATGACACCGACGGAATAGAGGTCGCTCTTGGCATCGGTCACATCGCCACGAGCCTGCTCCGGGCTGATATAATGCACCGTACCGATTGCCTGGTCTGTGGCAGTCCGGCTCTCTTCCCGGGCGAACTTGGCGATACCGAAGTCCATGACCTTGATCGTGCCGTCTGTCAGCAGCATGATGTTCTGGGGCTTGATGTCCCGGTGAACAATGCCACGGCTGTGGGCGTGCTGGAGCGCACGGAGGATCTGGATGACAAAGTGTACGGCATCCTTCCAGTTCAGCACGTGTTCGCTGTCGATGTAATCTTTCAGGGTAATGCCGTCAATGTACTCCATGACGATATACTGCATCTTGTCTGAAAAGCCCATATCGTAGATCTTCACGATATTGGGATGGGACATCATGGCGATCGCCTTGGATTCGTCCCGGAACCGGCGCTGGAACTCTTCGCTTTCGGAATATTCCTGCTTGAGGATCTTTACAGCGACCACACGGTTATCCAGCACATCTACTGCACGGTAAACATCTGCCATGCCGCCTTCGCCGACCAGTTCCGTCAGTTCATAGCGGCCATCCAGTCGGGTTCCTATGAGTTTATCCTTGTCCATCGTTCTCATTCCTCCGTATTATGTGAAACAGTTGCCAGTGCAACTGAAATATTATCCCGTCCGCCTTTTTCCAGTGCGGCATCGATCAGTTTCTGCGCCGTCTCTTCATCCGAGAGATCCTCTTTCAGAATCGTTTCGATCTCTGCATCCGAGCAGAAACCGGAAAGTCCGTCCGAGCAGAGCAGCAGCCGGAACGCCTGGTCTTTTTCCAGATCAATGCGGAAAAAGTCCGGGCAGACCGTCCGTTCTACGCCCACCGCCTTCATCAGCATATGTCGCTGAGGATGGGTCTCCATCTCTTCTTCTGTGATCTCGCCCTTTTCCATGAGCATATGCACGACCGTGTGATCCGTCGTCACCTGTTCCATCCTGCCGCCGGTGAGAAAATACGCCCGGCTGTCGCCCACATTTGCCACTGCCACATATTCCGGCGCAACAAAAGCCGCAACACAGGTCGTTCCCATGCCGAAGTTCTGATAGTCCATCCTTGCGGTCGTATACACCACGGAATTCGCCGCAGAGACAGAGGACAGCAGCAGAGACCGGATGCTGTAGGCATCCATATCCTCTGTGTAGCTCTCCTCAAAATGTTCGAAAAAGACATCGGTCGCCATGGAGCTTGCCTTGCTGCCGGAACGTTCACCGCCCATGCCGTCGCAGACGACCAGCAGCAGATTTTCTCCATACTGACGAATCCCGACACGATCCTGATTCTCGTCCCGGACATAACCGATATGGGTTTGCGATGCACTCGTCAATTGTACCACCTCCGTAAAGGTTCCCTGTTACAGAACGCACTGCCGCCGGACTGTCCGGGGCTGCGTTCCGGAAAAAAGCTTTGAAAAGTTAAGACAACACCGCACAAAGCTTGTGCTATTGCATACAAAGCCGTCAGACAGGCTTTGTGCAGTGCTGCCTTAAGTGGATTCCTGCACAGCGTTTCTCTGTGCGTCGGCATCCCGCCGCAGCTGTCCGCACGCCGCCTGGATATCGCTGCCCAGGGTACGGCGGATAGTGGCGTTGATGCCCAGTGCCGTCAGTTCCTTCTGAAACCGCTCCACATCCTTCCGGAACGACCGGAACGAGCGTTCCTTGATGGGATTTACCGGGATCAGATTCACATGGCACTGCATTCCGTGCAGCCGTTTCGCCAGCTTGCCGGCATCTGCCCTGGTGTTGTTGACACCGTTGATGACGGCATACTCAATGGTCACACGTCTGCCGGTGGTATCGAAATAGTACCGGCAGGCATCCAGCAGCTCCTCCACCGGATACCGCCGGTTCACCGGCATGATCTCGCTGCGGCGCTGATTCTCCGGGCTGTGCAGGGAGACGGAAAGCGTCACGCCCAGCCGCAGGTCTGCCAGCTGACGGATCTGCGGCACAAGTCCGCAGGTGGAGAGCGCCGCATGGCGCAGGCTCATGTTCATGCCGTCCGGATGGGACAGGAGCCGGAAAAACTGCACCACGTTGTCAAAGTTGTCCAGCGGCTCTCCAATGCCCATCAGCACAATGCTGTCGATCCGGCATCCCGCATCCCGCTGGGTCTCATAAATTTGCAGCAGAAGTTCAGACGGCTGCAAGTCCCGGACGTAGCCGGCGATGGTGGATGCGCAGAACTGACATCCCATCCGGCAGCCCACCTGGGTGGAGATGCAGAGGCTTTTTCCATGGTGATAGTCCATGAGAACCGTCTCCACAAAGTTGCCGTCCGGCAGTTCATATAAGTATTTTACCGTATCATCGGCAGAAGATGCAAGCTTTCTTGCAATATTTAGTCTATTTATACAAAATTTTTCATTCAGTTTCTGCCGCAGTTGGAGAGAAAGTGTAGTCATTTGGGCGAAATCCGTCACCTGTTTCTGATGGAGCCAGGAAAAAAGCTGTTTTGCCCGGAATTTCGGCTCGCCCATTTCCGCCAGATACTGCCCCAGCGTCTCCGGGGACAAGGATAAAATGTCGATTTTTTCCATAAAAATGCTCCTTTCAGAAAGTGTATGCCGGGTGACGGTCACGAATGCTTTCTCCGGAACTTCGCCACAAAGAATCCGTCGCTGCCGAACATCTCCGGCAGGATAGTCACCATCGGCTCTGCCAGTGCGCCGCCCAGTTCCGGATATACCGGCTCGGGGACAAACTCCGGATGTTTCTGCAAAAACGCCTTTGCCACATTCTCATTTTCTTCTTTGAGAATGGTACAGGTGGAATATTGCAGGATACCATCCGGCTTGACATACCTGGCGCCGTTTTCCAGGATCGCCAGCTGTAACTGCGGCAGCTGTGCCAGATCCTCCGGCGATTTTTCCTTGACCTCCGGCTTATGCCGCAGCACGCCGATGCCGGAACAAGGCACATCACACAGCACACGGTCTGCACCGGCGTATTCCTCCCGGAATTCTGCCGCATCGCCCTGGGATGCCGTCACGTTTTGCAGTCCCAGGCGCTTGACGTTGTCCTGGATCAGCTTGACCCGATGCGCCGCCAGATCAAAGGCGTACACCATGCCGGACTGCGCCATGCCTGCCGCAATGGTACAGGTCTTTCCGCCCGGTGCGGCGCAGAGATCCAGGATCGTTTCCCCGGGCTTCGCCCCCAACGCCAGAGCGCAGATCTGGGAAGAGAGATCCTGCACATAGAACCAGCCCTTACGGAATTCCGGCAGCTTTCGGATATCGCCGGTGTGCAGCTCATATGCGCCGGGCAGATTTGTGGGACTGACGGCATCTCCCAATGCCTGTTCCAGTTCTGCACCGGTACACGCCGCCGGATTCTGCCGGATAAACCGGTTTGCCGGCTGCAAAGCGTCCGCCAGAAATGCACGGGTCGTCTCTTCTCCATAGGCATCCAGCAGCTTTTCCAGCAGCCACTGCGGTACCGCATATTCCACTGCCATTGCCGCCTTTTTCCCCTTGGGATACGGCACTTTGCACTCGTCCCGGAGAAAGCCGCGCAGCACAGCGTTCACAAAGCCGGATGCGCTGGCTTTCCGGCAGGTTTTCGTCAGCTTTACGCTCTCATTGACTGCCGCACGGGACGGGATCTGGTCGCAGTACAGCAGCTGATAAATGCCCAGACGAAGAATGTTCCGCACGGTACAGTCCAGCTTTCGCAGCGGCTGCTTGCTGTAGTGGGAAATCACCGCATCCAGGGTAATACGCCGTTCGATCACGCCGTAATACAGAGATGCGCAGAGCCGCTTATCCCGGTCGTCCAGCTGTGACTGGGACAGTGCGCTGTCCAGCAGCAGGTTGGAATAGCTCTGCTCCTGTTCGGTTCGGTTCAGCAGCTGTACTGCCAGTTTTCTTGCACTCATCTTCGGTTGTTCCTCTTTGAAATGTTCAGCAGACGAATCAGCTGCAAAATGCTGTTGAGCAGGGCTGCCACATAAGTGAGCGCTGCCGCTGTCAGCACTTTCCGTGCCTTGGTCAGTTCCTCACCAGACAAAATATACCGGCTTTCCAGCGTCTGCATGGCACGGCTGCTGGCGTTGAATTCCACCGGCAGGGTCGCCAGCTGGAAGAATACGATAAGGGAAAACAGCAGGATGCCAGCCATCTGCAGAGGCATTCCGGCGTAGGAATTGCTGAAGATCATGCCCAGCAGAAAGACGATATACCACAGCCGGGAACCGATCTGTGTCACCGGGATAATGGCGCTGCGCACCTGCATGGGAAAATAGTCCACGGAATGCTGCACCGCATGGCCGCACTCATGGGCAGCGACACCGATCGCCGCCACCGAGGTGGAATCATGCACGCTGTCTGACAGCCGGATCACATTGCCCTTCGGGTCGTAGTGATCGGTCAGATTTCCGCTGACCCGTTCGATCCGGATCTGATATAAACCGTTGTCGTCCAGAATCTGACGTGCCACCTGCGCCGCCGTCAGTCCACGGCTGTTGTGGTCGTTCTGATACCGGCGGAATGTGGATTTCACATTCCAGGATGCCCACAAGCTGACAACCAGTCCGATCAGTACCAGACCATATCCAACGTCAAACCATCCGCCATAAAACAGCATAAGATTCCCTCACTCTCTCTGGTTTATCCCAGTTTTTCACCTTTTTCCAGTTTCTTTCCACGCAGAAAATCTGCCGTCTGCATCCGGCGCTTGCCTTCCGGCTGGATCTCCGTAAAACGCAGTCCGTTTCCGTCGCCGCAGGCAACCACAAACGCCGCCGGATCTGCAATGGTTCCGGCATCGCCGGAGACGCCTTCGACCACACGGGAGCCGTAGACCTTCAGACGCTTGCCCTCCATCTGGGTGAACCCTGTGATGCCACGAATCAGATTATGCAGTTCTGCCGCCGGACGGGTAAAGTCCAGCGCAGACATTTCCTTGGTGATGCGTGACGCATAGGAGGACTGTGCATCGTCCTGGGGTGTGCCGTGGAGTGTGCCAGCCTCCAGCTGTGCCAGCGTCTCCTCCAGCGTTTCCACGCAGAGTTCCGACAGACGGCTGTACAGCTCTTCTGCGGTCTCTTCCGGACCGATCGCTGTTTCCTTTTTCACCAGCATATCACCGGTGTCCAGTCCCTCTCCCATCTGCTGTGCCGTCACGCCGGTCTTTGTTTCGCCGTTCAGAATCACCCACTGAATGGGTGCTGCGCCACGGTATGCCGGGAGCAGGGATGCGTGAAGATTGATACACCCATACTTTGGCAGTTCCAGCACCTCTTTCGGCAGAATCTGTCCGTATGCCAGAACGACAATGAGATCCGGATTCAGCTGGCGCAGGGTCTCCAGCGCCGCTGCGGCATCTTCGCCCTTTCGCAGCGACAGGGGCTGATATACCGGAATGTCATATTCCAGCGCCGCCGCCTTGACTGCGGTGGGGATGGTATGGTGACCACGTCCCTTGGGACGGTCGGGCTGGGTCAGAACGCCCACAACCTGGTGCTTGCTCTCTGCCAGATACCGCAGTGTCGGCACGGCAATATCCGGCGTTCCCATATAAACGATTCTCATGCTTCTTCCAAATCCTCCGGGTCTACAAATTCCTCTACCACATCAATGAACAGCTGACCGTCCAGATGTGCGTTTTCGTGACAGGTACACTGTGCGCCCAGTCCGCTGAGTGTCATCTCGTACCACTCACCCTTCCGGTTCTGCGCCCGGAACTTGCACTTGTTCGGGCGTGTCACATAGCCCCATTTATTCGGCACAGAAAGGCAGCCCTCCAGAACGTGCTGCTTTCCGCTGGTTTTCAGAATTTCCGGGTTGATTGCCTCGATCTTCATCTCGCCCAGGTGCATAATGAAAAAGCGGCGGCAATAGCCTACCTGGGGCGCAGCCAGACCGACACCGTTCGCCTTGTCCAGAGTCTCGTGCATATCGTCCAGCAGCTGGTTCAGCTTGTCCCCGAACTCCGTCACCGGGCGGCATTTCATGCGCAGGATGGGATCTCCTTCTTTTATAATACGTCGAATTGCCATAATGATTCCTCCATATTGTCTTCACCGGCGCTCAGACGCCGACATCACCATTCATATCCGCATACAGATGCACTCTCGCAAAGCACCGGTCTGCCCCTGCCTCTGTCAGCACCGCCCGGATCAGCGAGCGGTACGGCTGGGTGTTTTTGCACTTGATGACCAGCTGATAGCGGAACTTTCCGTTGACCCGCCCATAAATGCAGGGAACCGGTTCCAGCACCCAGATGGGATAGGAAAAGCCGGTTTTCCGGATCTGCGCTTTCAGCACATCTGCCGTGTGCATCGCCGCCGTCCGCACTTCCTGTTCCCGCATTCCGGTAAAGCCGATGACGCAGATATCGCAGATCGGCGGAAAGATCAGCTGACGGCGCAGTGCGATTTCCTGGGCATAAAACTCCGGATACGCCTGCTGTGCCGCAAGCCGCAGAACATAGTGATCGGGCATACTGGTTTGCAGGATGGCACGTCCGGTCTTATCGCCTCTGCCGCCTCTGCCCACCACCTGGGTGACCAGGGAAAAGGTTCGCTCATAGCTGCGGAAATCCCCGGCATACAGCGCCTTGTCCACGGACAGGACGCCTACCAGCGTCACGTTTGGAAAATCCAGTCCCTTTCCGATCATCTGCGTTCCCAGCATGATGTCATACTTTCCGCTGCGGAACTCGTTGAACCGTTCCTCATAGGCATACCGGGACATGGTGGTGTCGGCATCCATCCGGAGAACACGGGCATCCGGCACAATGGCTTTCAGTTCCTCCTCCAGCCGCTGTGTGCCGAATCCCATTTTCCGCAGATGCTCACCGCCGCAGGACGGACAGTGCGTCACCATTTCCTGGGTATGTCCGCAGTAATGGCACATCAGGCTGTCATTGACCTTGTGGTATGTCATAGGAATGCTGCAATTGGGACAGTACACCGGCTGGTTGCAGGAAGCACAGCTAATGATCGTATGATAGCCCCGGCGGTTCAGCAGCAGCAGCGACTGGTTCCCGGCGTCCAGATTCTCCCGGAGCGCCTGTGCCAGTGTTTCCGAAAACATCCCGTCATTTCCGGCAGTTCTCTCTTCCTGCATATCCACGATCTCCACCTGCGGCAGCGGCGCCTGGTTATACCGCTGTTTCATTTCCAATAGGGTATAGACACCACGTTTTGCATAGTAATAGCTTTCCACAGACGGTGTCGCCGATGCCAGCAGCAGCGGACACTGGTGCGTCTGACAGCGTTTTTTTGCCACAGAAATGGCGTGATACCGGGGCGCACTGTCGGATTTATACGTCCGCTCGCCCTCTTCATCCACCACGATCAGTCCCAGATCCTGCACTGGTGCAAAGACAGCACTTCTCGTGCCGATGATGATTTTCGCCTCGCCGGATGCGATGCTGCGCCAGGTCTCACTGCGCTGTCCCAGAGACAATTCGCTGTGGATCACCGCAACAATATCCCCGAACAGGCTGTAAAACCGTTCCATGATCTGCGGTGTCAGCGCAATTTCCGGCACCATCAGGATCACCTGTTTGCCACGCTGTACCACTGTGTCGATCAGTCGGATAAACACGCTGGTCTTGCCGCTGCCGGTCACGCCGTGCAGCAGAAAGCAGTGCATTCCCTCTTCCAGGGCTGCGACCATCCGGTCATAGACTGCCTGCTGTTCCGCAGACAGGATGATATCCGTGGGCTGTTGAGTTTGTCCGCCACTTGCATACGAGTGCATCGGCGGTTTCACCGTATAGCTTTCCACTACGCCGTTCTGCACCAGCTTTTTTGCCACAGCCGATGTCACGCCGCTGAGATAGCACGCCTCCTTTTCCGAAAGCGCATCTACCTCCTGCAAAATGCGTACCAGCTTCTGCTGTGTCTTGGTCACCGGCGGCAGCGCATCCGGCGGCACTGCCATCCGGAGCATCTTGATGCCGGTCTGTCCGTGGGTCCTTTCCTTTACCGTTTCCACCCGGCGCAGAAAGCCTTTCTGCACCAGAGATTCCACGATTTTCTTGCCCTGGACATCGGCGTCCGCCAAAATGCGGCGAAACTCCTGCTTGTTCTTAGCACGGCGCAGAAAGAACAGCACGTGTTCCTCTGCCTCAGTCAGAGCCGTCTCCGGCTGCGGCGAGACAAGTGTGATCGTCTCCACCAGCTGCACCTGCATTCCAGCAGGCAGGATGGTGCGCACTGCATCGTAATAAGTGCAGAAAGTCATTTCCTTGAGCCAGAATACCATGTCCAGCATCTCCGGAGAGAGGATCGGCTGTTTGTCCACTACGGACAGCACTGGTTTCAGCTGCTGTTCCGTCTGCACTTCCTGTGCAGCAGACAAAACGATCCCCACACGCTTGGCATTGCCCTTTCCGAATGGTACAACGACCCGGCATCCCACCGGGATCTCCCGGGTGGACACATAGGAAAACAGACGGTCAAACGTATAAGACGCAGCACAGACGGCAACGCCTACGCACCAGATGTGCGGCAGTTCCTGTGTTTCCATTCTGCCTTAGTGCGGCAGTTCTTCGTCGTCCACGATGCGGTACTTTCCGGCAGCCAGTTCCCGGATCGCAGTCTTTACCGGCTTTTCTTCCAGGGTCTTGCCTTCCTCGTAGAGTTCATCGGCAATCTCACGGGCACGCTTTGCCACGCCGATCACCAGAGAATAACTGCTTTCGTTCTTTGTAATCAACTGATTTACAGACGGTCTTAACATATTCATTTTCTCAGCACCTCTTCAATTTCTTCCAGATTTTTTTCGGTTTTATGGGATTCTGCGCACAGGATCGCCTTGACATCGGCAATCGCCGTGGACAGATCATCATTGATGACAATATAATCGTACTTGGCAGCCGTGCCCAGTTCCCGTCTTGCCTGTGCAACACGTTTCTGCACGACCTCTTCTGCCTCAGTACCTCTACCACGCAGACGCTGTTCCAGTTCCGACAGAGACGGCGGCAGGATGAACACAAAGACTGCATCCGGACGAGCCGCACGGACTTTCATTGCGCCCTCGACCTCGATCTCCAGGATGACGTTCTGTCCTTTGGCAAGGTGTTCCTCCACTGGCTGTTTCGGCGAGCCGTAATAATGCTCACAGTAGCCGGCATATTCCAGAAAGCCGTCCTCTGCGATCAGCTTTTCAAACGCCTCGTTGGTCATGAAACGGTAATTCACGCCGTCCACTTCGCCGGGACGGGGCGCACGAGTGGTTGCCGAAACAGAGTAGTACAGATTCGGGTCTTTCAGCACCTCCGCCAGAATCGTTCCCTTGCCGCAGCCAGACGGACCGGAGACGACAAACAATGTTCCTTTTTTCATGCTGCACACTTCCTTTATTCGATGTTCTGGATCTGTTCCCGGATCTTTTCGATTTCCGATTTCATATCCACTACCAGCTTGGTGATTTCCAGAGACTGTGACTTCGAACCGGTGGTGTTGACCTCCCGGTTCATTTCCTGCACCAGGAAATCCATCTTTCTGCCTGTGGGTTCCGTGCTTTCCAGGAATCCCCGGAACTGGGCAATATGGCTATGCAGCCGCACCAGTTCTTCATCCACGGCGATTTTTTCTGCCACTACAGCAGTTTCCGTCACCAGACGAGACTCCTCCACTGTGCGGTCACCCAGCAGCTCCGTGATTTTCTTGTACAGCTTATCATAATACTGCTGTACTGTTTCCGGAACAAGCTGTTCCACACGATTGGTCATGGACTCCAGATTTTCCAGATGAGATGCCACATCCGCAGCCAGGCGTTCGCCCTCTGTTTGACGCATGGTCACAAACTGCTGCAGCGCCTCGGTCACGACCGGCTGCACCTCCGACCAGATCACATCAGCATCCTCCGTAACCTGCTGCACCTGGAACGCATCCGGGATGCGGAGCAGTGTGGAAAGCGGCAGTGCATCTGTCGTACCGCCGGACTCGCTTCCCGCAGTTCCCAACACGATCTGATTTTTTGGAAGACCGGATTCCCGGAGCAGTTCGTTTTCCGCTGCAACAGCACGCAGGTATGCCATCACCACATCGTGGTTGATCTCCACCGTCGTATCCTTGCTGCCGATGGACTGCATGGTGAGCGCAACCTCAACCTTTCCACGAGAGACTGCCTGCTGCACCTGTTCCTTGATCTTTCCCTCCAGATAGCTGAAACTGCGGGGCAGACGCACACTGGTTTCCAGATAACGGTGATTCACCGAATGCACTTCCGCAGTGATCTCATAACGTTCCGTCCGAGCCGTAGCACGCCCGTAACCCGTCATACTTTTCACTTCTGTCACACTCCTTATGAAACTGCACGTATCCCATGCAATAATATTCCATAGTATCTTATTATAGCATTTTCACGAAAAAAAATCAAGTCAAATGCAGAAACTTTTTTCCATACAAAAAGCGCCGCAGCATATTTCAGCTGCGGCGCTTTTCTATTTACGGAAATCGTTTACAAAAACGATCTCAATTATGCGTTCAGATCAGAAGATTCCGGCAGAGCCTTGATGATGTGTACCAGGAACTTCAGCAGAGCGGTAGCATCGTTACCGTCGATCTCACCGTTCTGATCGTAGCAGTCACCGTTCAGAGTCTGCTGTGCGTTGAAGTCAACTGCGTTTGCAGCCTTCTTGTTCAGCAGAACAGCGTCAGTGATGTCTACACGACCGTCCAGGTTGGTATCGCCAAGCAGAACATCGCCCGGAGTTACAGAACCGCTGGTTACGCTGCTGGTTGCAGTTGTCTCAGTCTCAGTTGTGCTGCTCTCGGTAGTGTCGCTTGTCTCAGTGGTAGAAGTTGTTGTTGCAGTAACGGTTACAGTTACTTCAACAGTCTCGCCGTCCTTAGAAACCTTGATGGTGGTCTCACCAGCAGAAACGCCGGTTACAGTACCATTTTCGTCAACCTTAGCGATAGAATCATCAGCGGTCTCGAATGTGCAGCCTTCCTTATTCGGCTTCAGAGTCTCAGTCTCGCCTACACCAACGGTGATGTCAGACGGAGTAACCTTCAGGCTGTCAGACGGATCCTCAGCGTCATCAACCGGCATATCCGGATACAGCTCATACATAGTACCCAGAGCCATCATGATGTCGCCAGCATGCCAGAATCTGTGCAGAGTGAAGTAGTAGTTATCGGTGTTGCCATCCTTCTTGTAGTACTTCTCAGCTTCCTGATACATCGGAGACATCTTGTAGTTGGAGCGGATGTCTACGAATGCTACGCCGTCCTTGATTACGTCACCGTTCGGCATCTTACCAGTGTAACGATCAGCAGCCAGAGTCTTGCCCTCACCATTCTGCGTAGAACCGTTCGGCAGAGCCAGCTTGGTCTCCCACAGTCTCGGCAGGTTGGTATTATGGTCAGAAACGCCCAGACCGATATCATCACGATACTTGTTCCACTCTCTGTCGAGGAGCTGTTTGCCCAGGTACAGGGACTGCTGTGCCAGTTCTGTAGCAGATGCAGCAGATGCAGTGGTCTTGTTCTCATAGGAAGTCTTTGCAGCAGCGATGTCGTCAGTCTTAACGCCCTTTGCCTTTGCATAGTAGATCAAAGTGTTTGCCAGAGAAGATACACAACCCAGGTCGCCGTCGCCATAGCCAACGATGGTGCAGGTCAGGTTGTTGTTATCCTGGTACTTACCGGTCCATGTCTCCGGCTGACCAGACCAGATCAAACTGGACGGGATGGAGAAGGACTCGCCGTCATCAGTTACACCCTGTGTCAGATCCGGTACAGTGAACTCGGTGTCTGTGGTGTCATACGGTTCATACTTTGCAGAGAATGTCTTGGTTGCATTTGCAGTACCCAGGATGGTGTTGTCCATGAACCAGCCTACCCAGCGATCCAGAACCTTTTCCAGAGCCTCGCTCAGCTTCAGACCAGTGTCGCCAACCATCGGGTCATTTTTGGTATTGTCAGACTTCACAACATAGTACAGTTCAGCCAGACGCTGTACAGCCCATACCTGGTTACCGATCCAGTGGTTCGAACCAGGGTCAGCATATACCGGGTGTTCCAGATAAGCCATGTTGTAGAATGTGGACACATCAGACGGATACTTTTCATAACGTCCCTTCCAGGAGTTAGTGCAGCCGCCGGCGATCGGACCATCCTTAGACATCAGCCACAGGTACAGTTCCATCTGTCTGCTCAGAGACTTCTCGAAGTCCTCAGTAGCGCCCTGTGCCTTCATGCCTGCGTTCAGATTGGAGTCATTTACCAGTGCATAAGCAGCCAGCGGATTCTGGTAGAATTCGTGGCAGTGAGATGCACCGATCTGCCATGCCCAGGAGCCGTCCATTGCGCCGCCCCAGGAGGTGTACCAGTTCATCAGATAATGCTTGCCATTATCAGATCCGCCCTGCTTCCACTTATCCTGGCAGCCGATTTCCTTGTAGTACTTATCGTACATATTATTACGGGTTTCATCACCCATCTTACCAGCCAGTGCGGAGATAGACTGATTACCGCCCCACTTGGAGTTAACAGTCTGATCGCCTACGCCCCATCTGTTTGCATCATAAACAGCCTGGATTGCACGGTCTTCTGCGTCCGGTGCGTTGGTATAAGACCACTGTTCAGCCGGAGTAGCTTCGGTGTTGAAGAAGCCCTTCATACCGCCGTTGCCTCTGATACCATAGGACTTGTGCAGGTCGGTACAAGCGTGCGGGATAGTTTCCCAGCAGGATTCCTGCTCGCCGCGCTGGAAGGTGTTGATCAGTGTGAACTGACCGCCGCCGCTTGTAGATACAGCGCTCTGTGCGCCCTGAGAGCCGTTTACAGCACCAAAGCCATACCAGTCATCTACGTCTGCCAGCCAGTGCATCAGGTACAGTCCCTTATCACTGCCGTACTGAGAGCAGAAGCTCTGGTGGATCGGGTTCTGTGCGGTATTGCCCTGCGCCATATCGGTCGGGTACATTTCAATCTGTTCCCACTCATCGCTGTAAGTAGCGCTCAGCTGACTGCCCTTCTGCATGAAGTTGCCACCCTGCTGATCCGGGATCATGGTTGCTTCCATGGTCTTCCAAGCCTTAGCCAGGTCGCCGACAGTCTCAGTAGAAGCGTCCTTTACGTTCTTTACTTCAACTTCACCGTTCTTTGCAGCGTTTACGATGTTATCACGCATTGCTGCGGTCCATACCAGGTAGGACAGTGCTTCAGAAGTTGTTTCGTGACCATAGTCCGGAGCCTCGATACACAGATCTTCTACCGAGTGATACGGGATGCCCAGACCGTCGGAAACGGTGTTCGTGCTGGACATATAGCCGTTCTGTACACCGTTGGTAACAACGTCATCGTACAGGGACATAAAGCGCTGTGCATAGGACTTGTCGCCGTATGCCTCGTCTTTGGTTCTGGTACCAGCGGCAGCAGATGCAGCGGTCGGCAGAACTGCCGAGCAAGTCATTGCAGCAGCCAGAACAGCAGCCAGAAATGTTTTGCTTTTCTTGAATTGCATAGTTTAGGAATTCCCCTCTCTGAAAGATAAATGTAGGAAATGATGATTTCCGCTGTGTTCGCATCCTTTCTTCACGGCAGGATCCGGCGGGCACAGCAGCTTATGTTTTTGAACGCATCCTTTGTCCATTTTCACAGGACGCACACAAGGATGCCTTCTTTCATATCAAAAATTATACACCCCTTTCGAAAGTATGTCAACCCTTTGCACAAATTCCAGCTGTGAAATTTTGTATTTTTGTAGCTTTGCCCAGTTTCACGCTCGTTGTTTTGTGCAATATGACCCACATTTTTCTGTCATTGCGCACTTTTTCCGTCTCATTTTGCATTTTCGCCGATTCACCGCCGGATTTTCACAGCACTTTCACACAAATATGCCATACTGCTTTTGCGATACTTACAAGCTTTTCTGACGGTTGCAGAATCCGTTTTATCCATTATTCCCATATTTCATGATACTGTTACACTTTATATATGACAAGAACATATTATTTTGCGATAATAAAATGAGTTGTAAAAAGCCGACAAAACGGCTTTTGCAGAAAGGAGCAATCATATGGTTGAAATTCAAAACCTAACCAAATATTACGGCAGCAAGGCTGCGCTCAAGGGGATCAGCTTTACCATAAAGGAAAATGAGGTGCTGGGCTTTCTCGGACCGAACGGTGCCGGAAAGTCTACTACATTAAATATTATGGCTGGTGTCATCCCTTCCACCGGCGGAACGGTAAAGATCCAGGGCTATGACATTGCACAGCAGCCCGTCAAGGCAAAAAAGTGCATCGGCTTTCTGCCGGAGATCCCGCCGGTATATCCGGATATGAAGGTCCGGGAGTATCTGCACTTCGCCGCTGGACTGAAAGGCATCCCTGCCGCCAAGCGGAAGGGCGAAGTCGAGCGTGTTATGGAACGGCTGAAAATTACAGACGTGCAGAAGCGTCTGATCCGCAACCTGTCCAAAGGCTACAAGCAGCGTGTGGGATTCGCCATGGCGATCCTGGGCGATCCGCCGGTGCTGATCCTGGACGAGCCGACGGTCGGACTCGACCCCACACAGCTGATGGAGGTCCGCAATCTGATCCTGGACCTGCGCCGGAATCATGCCATCATCCTGAGTTCACACATTCTGGGCGAGATCAGTGCCGTCTGTGACCGCATCGTCATCATCAACCACGGTGAGATCAAGGCAGACGATACCATTGAACGCCTGGAAGAGGCAGACAACTCCGGTCTGGTGCTGAAACTGAAGATTCAGGGCAGCTCCAGAGAAGTGCCGAAGATTGCCAGGGCCGTGGAAGGCGTTGTCCGTGTGGACAACATCCAGTTCGTACAGACCGGCATCTACACCTATGATATAGAGCTGGAAAACGACGGTGTCCGGAATGCTTTGCTCTCCGCTCTGCTCCAGCACGGTCTGGAAGTCCTGGAAGTCTCTGCCGAGAAGAAGAATCTAGAACAGGTATTCGTCAAGCTGGTCAACCAAAAGACAAAGCACTCCAGTCTGGAAGATCTGCTCAGCGAAATGGACGAAGAGACTGCCCAGAAGAGCGGCGATGCTCCGGCAGACGGCGCAGACACACCGGCAGCCGATGCAGACACAGCAGACAGTACGCAGAAAGAGGAGGAATAACCATCCATGTTTGCACTATATAAAAAGGAATTGCAGAGTTACTTTCTGTCTCCTATCGCCTATTTTGTCATTGCCTTTTTCATGGCAACATTTTCGCTGACCTTTATCCAGGACATCGGCAATGTTTCATCATCTACTTATACATTCTCGTTCCCGTCCATCTTTTACGTGAACATTTTCTATTTCATCTTCCTGTTACCGCTGCTGACCATGCGGACATTTTCGGAAGAACGGAAAAACGGCACGGAGACCCTGCTGCTCTCCAGTCCGCTGAATGTTACCCAGATCGTCATGGCGAAGTTTCTTGCCACTGCCACCATCCTGCTGATGATGCTGGTCGTCTCTCTGTTCTACCCCATCCTCACCTCCATCTACGGCCGTGTGATCTGGTCCAGCCTCATCTGTACCTACATCGGATTCTTCCTGTTCGGTCTGGTCTGCATCGCACTGGGCATCTTCATCTCGTCTCTGACGGAAATGCCGCTGCTGGCAATCCTTATGAGCGAGCTTGCCATGCTCCTGCTGATGCTGATGGACAATCTGAGTGTAAACTCGTTCCTCTCCAGCATTCCGGTGCTGTCCGATGTGCTGAGCTGGTTCTCCAATCAGACGAAGTTTTATGTATTCTCCCAGGGACTGATGCGATTCTCCGATCTGCTGGGTTATTTCACTGAAATCGTCGTATTCCTGATCTGGACTATTATTTCCATTGAAAAAAGACGCTGGAGCCGGAGGTAACTTGCCATGAGTCAAAACAACAAAGAAAAACATTTCCACAACTGGAAAAACACTAAATTTGCCGGCATGGCGTGGATTCTGGCGATCCTGGTCCTGGTCATTGCCGTTGTATTGAATATGATCGTCTCCCGGCTGGATTTCAGCTGGGATATTTCCCCGAACAAGCAGTACAGTCTGAGTTCCACCACAGAAAAGTATCTGGATCAGCTGGACAGCGAGGGAAAGACCGTAGACTTCTACGTTCTGACCACGGAAGAGAGTCTGAAAAACGATATGGAATCTCTGACGCTGTACCGTGCGCTGGAAGAATATGATGCGCACAAGTCCATCAACCTCATCTGGGTCGATCCGGACACAGACAACGACACCATGGAAAAGATCAATTCCGACAACGCTTTCTCCCTCTCCACCGGTGACATGATCTTTATTTGTGACAACGTGAAAAAGCGTGTTCCGGGTTCTTCCATGTACACCACTTATACCGATGACAATGGCAACACCACCGGTGAGGACTTCAAGGGTGAAAATCTCATCACCGGCTCGATCAAGGGCGTAGCAGAAAACCGTACACCTACCGTTTATTTCCTGTCCGGTCACGGCGAAAAATCCCTGGACAGCTACACTCGTTTTACGACTAACCTGACCAACTACAACTATGCTGCAAAAGAACTGAACCTCTCTGAGGCAGATGCTGTGCCGGAAGATGCAGCCCTGGTGCTGGTCGCAGCACCCACCAAGGATATTACCGACGCAGAATCCGAAAAACTGAACGCCTATCTGGACAACGGCGGCAACATCAGCCTGCTCATGTCCCCCAACGGCGGCAGCTTTGTCTACACCAACCTGGAAAAGATCATGAAGGACTATGGCTTCTACATGGACTACGACCGGGTTTATGAGACAAACAACAACTATCACATTTCCGGCGACGCCTATACCATTCAGTGCGAACTGAACGAACTGGAAGACGACAGCGAGGCGACCGACCTGACCTCCGCACTGGTGGATCAGGGGCTGTACACCTTTATGCCGGAGTCCCGGAGCTTCCGCTATAATGACGAAGGCGGCAAATACACCATCGCTCCCCTCATCACCTCTTATGACAGCGCAGTCGGCGAACCCTACGGCGGCACAAGCGATGACCCGGAGGAAGAAAGCGGTCAGCTCCTGCTGGCGGCACACTCCACCAGCGTGGGCAGAAACGACTCCAAGATGGTGGTATTCGGAAACGCTGAGTTTATCGACGATGAACACGTCAGCGACGATACCGTTATCGTGCCGGTATATCTGTTCCTCAGCACCATCAGCTGGATGTACGACAGCGATATCAACATGGACATCGCAACCAAATCCACGACAAACGACTACATTTCCCTGCAGGATTCCGGATTTGCACAGCGTCTGATGGTAGTTCTCACGGTAGTACCGATCGCAATTATGGCAGTGGGTGTCGGCGTGTGGATCAAGCGCCGTAACTCATAAGCACTGTCTGAGGAGGCAAAACAATCATGAAAAGACAACTCATCATCGGACTGGTGCTGGTACTGCTCATCGGTGTGTGTTTCGGCACATATTTCGGCATCGACCACTATCAGACCCAAAAGGAAAAGAAGGCGGCAGAAGAGGCTGCGGCACTTCAGCTGAGTTCTTTCACGTCCGACGATGTGACCAAGCTGGTGCTGCATACGCCGGAACTGGACTACACCATCGACAAGGATGACGACAGCAAGTGGCAGGTTGCCGAGGGCAGCACCCTGCACATCAACACCTATTATATTGATGCACTCTGCACTTATGGCTGCGGAGTGACTGCCACAAAGGATCTGGGCGCTGCGGATGAAAAGCAGCTGGAGACCTATGGTCTGTCTGATCCGGTTTCCATCGCCTACTACACAGACGATGCGGACAAACCGGTCAAGACACTCTACGTGGGAAAACAGAACCCCACAAACACCAGTTTCTATATGATGCAGGATGATGATGACCACGTATATCTGGTGGATTCTGACACTGCCGGCTATCTCTATGTGACCAAGACGCAGCTGCGGTACCGTTATCTGCTGGACGATCTGAGTTCGTCTTTCACTGCGCTGACGCTGAAACGTGGAGATGAAACGGTCTACACATTTCAGGACATGGACGGCAACTCCGACTGGCAGCTCACAGAACCGCTCAGCACGCCTATCGGGGCAGACAACTCCAAGCTGTCCAACCTCTTCAACAACATCACAGAGCTGGAGGCAGACGACTTCGGCGACAGCGATGTGACGGCAGACAAGTATGCCTCCTATGGCTTTGACAAACCGGCATACACATTCCAGCTCACCCAGGCAAACGGTGACACTACCACCCTACTGGTAAAGGAATTTGACCCGTCTGTTTCTTCCTATGTGGATTGTCTCCGGGTGGAGAGCAACGAGATCCTCAAGATGGACTCCAACTACCTCAGCTTTTTGGAGGACAATGCCTCGGATTATATGCTCAGCACCGTATATAAGGTGAATCTGACAGATATCTCTGCTTTCACCGTGCAATATCACGGTTCGTTCAACGATACCACCCTGGACATCGACCGTAGCTTTACGGCGGACAGCGACAGCGAGACCTACAGCTGTGACGGAAAGCAGATCACAAGTGCAGACACGGAACTGCTGGAATCGTTCCAGACATTCTACACTGCGCTGTCCAATCTGTCCTATGAGTCACTGGACACTGCCGCAGATGTTCCGACTGACACCGACCCGGCGCTGCATCTGACTTATACCATGAAAGACGGCAGCACCCATACCATGGATCTGGTGAAGAAAGACGACACCACCTACTGGGCGTTCATCGACGGAACATTCACCCACGCCGTTGTGCGCCAGCGTGCGCTGAGCGGCGAGGACAAGGTATTGGTTGCCTATACCGCAATGGAAAAGCTGCTGGACGCTGCCGCAGCATAAACGACCGCACAAATCCAGAAAGAGGACACCGGCTGTGACCGATGCCCTCTTTTTTCTGCGCTGTAACAGGCTTTTTTCATGAAGAATTCTTAAAATCCATTGACAAAACGGTAAAAATGGATTATAATTGTAGAGTGCATATTGTTTTCATGATGCAAGGTCTTTCGAAAAGACAATGATATTTTAAGCGGCTTTGTGCAGTGCCGCTTTTCCAACAGAGGTGCAGCAATGAGAGTTCACAAGAAAAAGTCCCGCAGCAATTCAAAAATCTGGATCAATGTCTCCATCGGCGTTTTATGCGGATTCATTGTTCTGGTTTTTCTGATCGTTTTACTGACACAGACCGGAAAGCCGAAAATACAGCAGCAGATCCCTGCGGCAGTCAATGCCCAGAACACTGCCGCTCAGGCAGAAACAGAACCGGCAACAGAGGCTCCCACAGAACCGGAGACTCTGCTGGCATATCCCACTGCTGCGGAGAATGTGACCGAACTGACGGCAAACAACATCTCCAGCGAACACGCTGTTCTGCTGGACGTGGACAACAACACCATTCTGGCACAGCGTGACCCGGATGCACGCATCTATCCGGCATCCATGACCAAGATCATGACACTTCTGGTGGCAGCGGAACACATCGAAAACATGGACGACACCTTCACCATGACCTATGACATCATTGCGCCGCTGATCGATGCAGAGGCATCCCGTGCCGGATTCGAAGAGGGCGAGACCGTTCCGCTAAAAGATCTGATGTACGGCATTGCGCTGCCTTCCGGTGCAGATGCGACCACGGCGATCGCCATCTATCTGTGTGGCTCGGAGGACGAGTTTGTCAAGCTGATGAACGAGAAGGCAGAAGAACTGGGACTGGAAAACACCCACTTCACCAACGCCAGCGGTCTGTATGACCCGAATCATTACAGCACCGCCACCGACATTGCCATGCTGATGAGCGCTGTGATGGAAAACGACACCTGCCGTGAGATTCTGGGTACCTATCAGTACACCACCTCGGCAACAGAGCAGCATCCGGAGGGCATTCCGCTGGAAAGCACCATGTTCAGCCGGATGTACGGCAACGAAGTGACCGGCATCACCATTGAGGCAGGCAAGACAGGCTATACCGATGAGGCAGGGCATTGTCTGGTCAGCTATGCCACCGATGCAGACGGCAAACAGTTTATTGCCGTGACGGCAAAGGGTCCCACCTATTGGAGAGCGGTTTTCGATACGTTCGCCATCTACGGTCTGGTACACGACGGCTATCCGATGCCCGACAACCTGGCGGCAGAGGAAACCGACGAAAACGGTTCTGCCATTGATCCGACAGAAACTTCTGCGGCTCCGGCGGCATAAACCGGAACGGTAATTTTCACAGGAAAGGAGGCTGGTTCCACGCCATGAGCAACCGGAAACAGAGACACCTCAGCCCCGCCGGCTTTCTCCTTGCGCTGGCGCTCCTCATCGTAGGAATATTTGCAGCAGACTATGTCTACCGCCTGTTTTTCCGGAGCAGTACGGAAAATATCATCGGAACCGGCGGCTTTTCAACCACATCTTCCTCCGCCGGAACTGCGTCAGAGGACGGAGAAAATGCAACAGATTCCACAGAAGAGACCCAGCCCAGCGGCATTGTGCTGCAGCTGACAGCAGCCGACCAGGCAAGCGGTCCGCTGGTTCTGGCGGATGCGTCCCATCCCTATACCGGCACTTCTGTATGGAGCGATTTTTCTGCGGTAACAGACGCCAATGTCAAAACACGCAGCACCTCGCTGCAGGTTCAGCCGGAGATCATCCAGCCCATCTGTGAGCTGTTTGATGCCTATGCGGCGGCAAACGGCTATGCCAATCTCCAGATCTACAGCACGTTAGACGGCACGCTGGACAGTACCTCCATCTATACCAATATTCTCCCCGACCGCAGTACCGGTTACGGATTCGACATCGGACTCATCACCAGTACGGGAGAAGTTGTCCCCTATATCACCAAGTGCAACGAGTGGATGGTGGCAAACTCCTGGCAGTACGGCTTTGTGCTGCGCTATCCCAGCGACAAGACAGATACCACCGGAACTGCCTATGCACCGCACCATTTCCGGTATGTGGGAAAAATCCACGCTGCGATCATGCACGAGAACAACTTCACGCTGGAGGAATATCTCAATTATCTCCAGAACTATCCGGTAGAGTCGGGCGGTCTGTCCTATTCGGACGGCACACAGTCCTACAGCATCTACTACGTTCCCGCTGATGCCAGCGGCACGACCAAAGTTACGCTGCCAGAAAACACAGTCTATACTATATCCGGTGACAACCGAGGCGGCTTTGTTCTCACCATTACCAACGGCGCAGCATCCGGTGACACCGGGGCAGCGGAGACGACAGCGGCAGAAACGACAGCCGCATATTAAACTGCATCCAAAGAAAATACAAATCCCCCAAAGACGGCGTTTCACCATCTTCGGGGGATTTTTGTAGTTTGTGTATTTGCTTATCAGTTTTTCAGTACATCGCTCCAGGAGACATCCATGCCAACGCCGTGCATCGCAATGTACAGCATTAGATAGAACAGATCCTGGGTGTCCAGCACGCTGTCGTTGTTGATATCCATAAGCAGGATCAGCCAGCGGTTTACGTTAGGATTGTCATTAAAGACTACGTCCTTTTCGCCAACTGCTCTTCTTGCAATGTACAGCATCAGCTCGAACATATCCTGCGAATCCACACGCCCGTCCATATTGGCGTCGCCACGCACTCTGGGCAGCTGCTGCGTTTGTTTGGTCGTGGTTGTCGCAGAAGTTGTGGTGACTGTTGTCGTCTGTACTGTTGTAGTTGTCGTGGAACTGGAAGTCGTTGCAGAGGCAGACGTGGTGGTACTGGTCTCTGTCCACGAAACTGTCAGCGTTGTACTGCCTGTGGTTTCTGTGGTGCTGCTTGTATTTGTCGTCGTTTCTGTTGTATCCGTTGTTGTGGTAGTTACGGTAGTGCTGGTTGTGGTTTCCGAGGTCGTTGTCTCCGTTGTTGTCGTCACTGTGGTAGTCGTCGTCGTGGTCGTCGTTTCGGTCACAGTTGTGGTTTCTGTTGTTGTCGTAGGTTTGGTTACCTTGGTGTAGCTTTGTGTCGTAGCGCTAGTGGTTGTAGTAGTTTCCGTGGTTGTCGGTCTGGTCTGCTTGGTATATGTTCCTCTGGATGTCGTTGTGAAAGGTTCTGTGGTCGTGGTTGTGGTAGTCGATGTGGTCGTTTCCGCAGAAGTGGATGTTGTGGTAGTGGTTTCTGTCGTTGTAGTACTGGTCGTTGCGGGCGCAGTCGTGGTTGTTGTGGTCTCTGCGGTGGTGGTAGTCGTTGTGGTCGTCGTCGTCGTTGTCACAGTCGTTGTTGTAGTAGTGACCGGCTTTTCCTTTGCGGTAATGGTAACTGTACCAAGAACCGTTTCGTAATTTTCGCTGTCCGCCGGGACAAATCGCCATTGCAGGCGGTTTTCTCCGGATTTCAAGGTGTCGGAGGTATCCGCCGCCCAGGTCAGCACACCCGGCGTATTGGCGGAATCCAGACGAATCGGCGGCACAGCATCACCCTCTGTGTAAGAAACGCTGTCATCCCACACAACGGAGACCTTGGGTACGCCCTTTTCGATCACAAATTCCAGCGAATTGCTGCCGCTCCAATTGGTATCCGGCACAGGTGCAATGCGAATTGTTCCCCTGCCGGCGTTTACGTTGTTCTCATAGGAAAGGAGATAATCCGTTCCCTCCCTCAGGAGATGGTCTCCCACCTTCACCAGAACCTTTGGCGTCAGTTCCTCGCCGGTGTAATAGATTCTCTCCGTATCAGCCAGAGTGACTTCTGCCGCATTCAGCGGAATCGCCTGCAATCCCACAGAGAGAACTGCCTTGACATTCGGGTTGCCGGTGTCATAAACATAGGTGATATCGTTCAGCGGATCGTCTGCCACAACCTTTGCACCGTCCACCTGCGCATTGCTCCAGTCTGAGGCACGCTCCATGAGGAAACGGCTCCACAGCGTAGGCTCCAGGTACAGCTGCCTGCCGGAATACTGCGGCGTTTTCAGCGCACGGCAGCCGGTCAGATCACAGCTGGTCATGGGTGCCTCTTCTGAGAGATACAGAGACAAAAGCGGATTGTGTCCGGCGTTCAGCACATTCAGTTTCTTCAAAGTGGAAAGTATCAGCGCACTGATCTGGTTTCCGGAACAGTCCAGCTCTTCCATGCTGGTCTGGTCTGCAAGTTCCAGAGATTCCAGCTGGTTATCCGCACAGGAAAGCACTGTCAAGTTTGTACTGCCCAGCGAAATACTTGTCAGTTCATTTTTCTGGCAGTACAGCTTTTGCAGCACTGTGCAGCGCCGTGTGTCAAGTTTTGTCAGCTGGTTGCTGTCACAGTAGAGTTCTTCCAGCGTTTCATTCCGCAGCGCCAGTCCCGACAGCGCATTGTCGCCGCAGTCCAGCAGTTTCAGTGCGGACAACGCTGTCACATCCAGCTGTTCCAAATGGAGTCCCCGGCAGCGCAGTTCCGTCAAGCTGGTAAACCGGGAAACATCCAGTTCCGTCATGGCGTTCTTGCTGCAGTCCAGGGATGTCAGCGTGTCCGGCAGCGGAGACAGATCTGTGATCCGATTCTCGGCACAGTTCAGCTTTTTCAAGTTGGAGAAGTTTTCGATGCCAGTCAGATCTGCGATACCGCAGCCGGAAATATCCAGCTCTGTGACGATCTCCTGCTCCGACTTCTGGAGCATCCCATCCTGATTGCGGTCCAGTTTTTCCATGACATATACCCGGAACGCATCATCCGGAAAATGCTCGGCGTCAATCGCAATGGAATCCTCTTCCATTGCCTGCGGCACAAGCGTAAAACGTACCGTTCGTTCCAGATCATTGGCGTCGATGCAGTAGTCATACTGCACCTCTGCGGAAATATCTGTCACAGTCAGCAGCGTGCCGTCACACACGGCATTCTGCCAGCTGTCCTCCGCTGCAAACTCCGGCGCAAAGCCATCTGCAAGCGTTGTCAAATCCAGCTGACAAACAGCATTCACTGGCACATTGCGCCGGTTTCCATCTGCCGACAGTGTTTGCAGCTGAGACAGTCCCGTCACATCCAGGGCGATCAGCTGGTTCTCACCGCAGGAAAGCTCTTCCAACGACAGCTGCTTGGAAACGTCCAGTGATGTCAGTTGGTTCCGGCTGCAGTCCAGACGGGTCAGCTGCCGTCCGGAAAGATCCAGCGAAGTCAGCTGGTTTCCGTGGCAGTCCAGTTCCTGCAATGCCGACAGTCCCGAAAGCGACAGTTCCGGCAGCTGGTTCTCGGCGCAGTTCAGACTGTTCAACGTTTCACAGCCATTGAGGTTCAGCGCCGTCAGCTGATTCTTGGAACAGTCCAGGGTTTCCAGGCTGCTGCTGCGTGGCAGGAACAATGCTGTCAGTGCCGCATTGGCACAGCGCAGTGTTTTCAGCTGGGACAGTGAAATCACGGACAGACGTTTCAGCGCTGGGTTATCGCCGCAGGACAATGTTTCCAAAGCGGTGAAGTACTCCACGCCGGTCATATCTGCGATGCCCTTTCCAGAGGCGTCCATTGCTGTGACCGCCGCAATCTCCTCAGCGGAAAGCAGTTCATCCTGGTTCTGGTCGTACTGACGGACAAACGCCCGGAACACTTCGTCCGGGAAATGCGCCGCATCAATGGGGATACCTGTCTCCGTCTCCTCAGACGTTTTCAGCAGCAGGGTGAATGTTACCTTCTGGTCCTTGTTCGATGTGGGATAATAGGTGTATGTGATGTTCTGGGACGGGTCAGCGGCGTAGACTGCATCGCCGTCTGTAACAACATTTGTCCAGCTGTCTGCATCCACACGGGAGATCTGGAAATCGCCGGGCAGATCAGAAAGGTAAAACCGATTCAGCGAATCCAGCTGGACGGTATAGCGATTCCAGGTGGCAGACAGCTTTTTCAGCGTCACCTGGTCGGAAACTTGAAGTGAAGTCAGCTGGTTGCCAATGCAGAGCAGAGTTTCCAGTTTTTCCAATCCGGAGACCGGCAGCACCGTCAGCTGGTTGCTGGAACAGTTCAGAGACACCAGTTCTGCACACTTGGAAACATCCAGCTGCGTCAGCTTATTGCTGGCACAATTCAGCGTATTGATTGCAGAAAAGCCCGTGAGATCCAGCGCTGTCAGCTGGTTCATAGAACAGTTCAGAGATACCAGCTTGGTACAGCCGGTGATATTCAGCACGGTCAGCTGATTCATGGTACAGTTCAGCGTTTCCAGTTCCGGCGAACCGGTAAGATCCAGTTCCTTGATCCGGCACTGTGCGCAGTTCAGTATCCGCAGCGCCGGGAAGTCAGAGACCTGGAATTCCTGGAGCGTGCTGTTGTAGGAAGAGTACAGTTCTTCCAGCCCCTTCGCCGCCGGCAGTGTCAGCTTGGACAGATTATTTTGAGAACAGTCCAGACTTTTCAGCTGTGTCAGACAGGTGAGATCCAGTTCCCGCAGGCTGTTCTGGGAGCAGTCCAGGCTTTCCAGTTTGGTGAAATAGCGGATGCCGTCCAGTTTCCAGATGGAACGCTGTGAAATGTCCATCTGAGTCACATCGTCCAGTTCCGCACGGGAAAAATAGCCGTCCCCGTCTGCATCCAGCGTCTGTACGTAACTGCGGAAGTCGCTGTCCGGAAAATGGGCTGCGTCAATGGGCAGCAACGTCTCTTCGGTCAGCAATGTAAATGTCACGGCAATGGCCTTTGCCGGATCGGTGTAGTACTGATACGTCACGTCTTTGCCCGGTTCTGTCACTGTGAGCGTTGTCCCGGAAAGTGTGCCGTTGGTCAGACTGTCCGGCACGATCTGTTCCGGGACAAATCCGCCGGGCAGGGTCGACAGGTCAAACTGTCCCAACACATCTGCATCAATGGAGACACGGTTTCCGTCTGCCAGCAGCTGGTCTGCGGTCAGTTTCGTTTCCCCGGTGTCCAGAGACGAAAGCTGGTTGTTCCGGCAGTCCAGGCTTTCCAGGCTGTTCTGTCCGCTCAGTGACAGCGCCGTCAGTTTGTTCTCCCGACAGCTGAGTTTTGCCAGCACGGATGCTTTCGGCAGCACCAGTTCCGTCAGACCGCAGCCGTTACAGCTGAGTTCCCGCAGAGCAGACAGCCCGGAGACATCCAACGTTTCCAGCGGCAGCCCGTCACAGTTCAGCGTCTCCAGCCAGTCCAGCTTTTCCAGTCCGTTCAAGTCTGCAACGCCGCTGTCCGCCGGGATCGTCAGCACTGTAATTTGTTCCAGTTCTTCCAGAGAGAACCAGCCGTTTCCGTCGGTATCCATGCCGCTCAGCAGACTGCGCAGCGCCGCATCCGGGAAGTTCTCTTCGCTCAGTTCCAGATAGCGGTCTGTCTCCGGCTGCAAGGTCAAAGTGAAAGTCGCTACCGGGACAGCCTGCGCAGCATCCAGCTGGTAGCCATACTGCACCTGGGATTTTCCGGCTGCAATATGCAGGGTGTCCGGGTCGGTATCCTTGACTTCGGCGTTTTCCCAGCCGGTAACACGGCTGGTGTCCAGCTCCGGCAGCTGGGTCAGATCATAGGTATACGCCCCGGCACGCTCCGGCTGCGGCACAATGGTGCGGCTGTTTCCGGAAGCGTCCAGCGAGGTCAGAGAAAGCCCGGTGATGTCCAGGGCTGTAAGCTGGTTCTCTGCGCAGTTCAGCACCGTCAGTGCCGGATTCTCGGTCACACTCAGCGTGGTCAGCTGGTTGCCGGAGCAGTCCAGCGATGCAAGCGAGGTGTTTTTGGAAAGATCCAGCTGTGTGATCTGGTTCTTGGCACAGTTCAGTCCAGTCAGCGCAGTGTTGCTGCTCACGGAAAGTGCCGTCAGCTGGTTACCGGAACAGTTCAGTGTCTCCAAGGCAGGATTTCCGGTGAGCCGCAGGGATTTCAGCAGGTTTCCGGAACAATCCAGGATGACCAGAGACTTTTCCCAGATCAGCGAAAGGGTGTCCAGCCGGTTATCAGCACAGTTCAGTTCTTTCAGTCCCTGGCAATACCGGGTGTCCAGTTCTGTCAGCTGGTTGCCGGAACAGTTTACTTTTTCCAGAAGAGAAAGGTCGATCATGGCAAGCGCTGTCAGTTCGTTTTGGGAGCAGTCCAGTTCGACAAGCGATGTATCTCCGCTGAGTGACAGGGTGGTCAGCTGGTTATTTGCACAGTTCAGCGTTTCCAGTACGCTGTTTCCCGTTACCGACAGCGTCGTCAGCTGGTTGCCGGAGCAGTCCAGATCGGTCAGATTCTGATAGTTAAAACAGCTGAGGTCAGTCAGCTGATTATCGGCGCAGTTCAGTTCCACGAGATTGCCGTTTGCAGCAACGTCCAATGCTGTCAGCGCATTCCCGGAACAATCCAGCCGGATGAGCGTGGTGTTTCCGGAAAGATCCAGTGTTTCCAGCTGGTTGCCGGAACAGTTCAGTTCGCCCAGAACAATACAGTTGTCCAGCGAAAGAGAGGACAAGGCGCAGTCGCTGCAGTCCAAAACGGTAAGCATAGAGCCGGGCATGGAGATTCCGCCAAGCTGCATGGGTTCCGGCAGCGTCAGAGATTCCAGCGTGCCGTTGCCGGAGCAGTCCAGTTTTGCCAGCATCGCAGCATCGGACAAGTCCAGTGTTGTCAGCTGGTTATCGGAGCAGTCCAGGGCAGTCAGCTTGGTGAAATTCCCGATGCCTGTCAGATCGGCAATTTCCATGCCGGACAGCGGCAGGTCTGTCACGTCTCCGCACTCTGTCTCGGACAAGGCGCCGTCTCCGTCTGTGTCTGCATTCTCCTGGAGATAGGTTCGAAACGCCTCGTCCGGAAAATTCTCCTCGGTCAGAGCAATCTCTCCGGATGCGGCGGCCGTCCCATCGGCTGCAAACACAGTCAGCGGCATACAGCCGACCGCCATCAACCCTGCCAGCAGAACACTGAGACAGCGGCGCAGTCCTTTATTTCGGCTTCCCATAGCAAAAATCTTCCTCTCTATTTGTGCAAGCTTGTTCCGGGCGGAACAAGCTCTGGTTTTTTCTGCCTGACACAGAACGTTTTGTGCAGTTTCTGTCCAGTTTTATACATTTATAGTATAACACAAGCGCCACAAAAAGTCAAACAATTTTTTCCAATTTTGGACTTGACGCAGCAGAATGCGTGCTGCGCCGTTTCCGAGCAAAAGCCATGCGCCACAACATGAATCAAAACTGTTTTTTCTTGGAAGGAATCGTGAATTCTACTGAAAAACCGTCATTTCACACAAAACGGCACTGTCATTTTTTACAAAAACGCTATTGACAAGTTGGAGAAAATCGATTATAATGTAAGAAAGTATAAATGAGCATTTCCAGCGACTTGCACAAAAATATGTCATAATTTCACATGATAATCCCGTTTTTAATTGCAGAGAGAGCATAAATGGTTGGGAATTGTTGTGCAAAATGACGGTGCATGCTCATTTATAGTAAGAAATATGATGTGTATTCTTGCACTGAAAGGGGCTTGTATTCTTATGAGATCAAACTGGAAAAAGACCATTGCAGGCATCACTGCAATCGCTACACTGATTCCCTGCTGTCTGGGTACTGTTGCATACGCAGCACCGCAGTCCGCCGGAAGTGCTGTAGCTGTAGCAGAAGTTCCCACTCTGGAGGAACCTTTGCCGGCAAGTGACGTTGCGGCACAGATCGCAGCAGACGTGGAATCCGAACTGACCGGCAGTATCGCCGCAGAAAGCACGCCGGAGCAGATCCCGATGCCCAACTATGCAGAAGATGATGAAGTGGTACTGCCGGACGGCAAACCGACACAGGACGGCAAGCTGTACTATAAGATCGTTTCGAAAAAGGCACAGATCACCGGATGCGCTCCGGGAACCACCGATCTGGTCATTCCGGAGACCATTTATGACGAAGAGGACGAGGAAGAGTATCCGGTAACTTTCATTGCCGCATCTGCTTTCTACGGCAACAAGGAGATCCAGACGATTTCCTTCCCGGAGACCATGGTCGGCATCGGTGCAAACGCATTCCTGGGCTGCACTTCGCTGACTTCCGTAGAATTCCCGGACAGCGTGGCATCTATCAATGCCAGCGCATTCTGCTCCTGCAGCAATCTGAAATCCGTTAAGCTCCCGGCAAGCCTGTACTTTGTGGGCAATGACGTATTTGCATACTGCGCGTCCCTGGAATCCGTTACTATCCCCGGCAATCTGACTTCCATTGGTTCTACCATGTTCGCAAACTGCGCAGCGCTGAAATCGGTCACCATGGAAGAGGGCGTACAGAGCATCGGCGCAAACGCATTCTATGGATGCAGCGCTCTGGAAACCGTTAACTTCCCGGAGGATTCCCTCACCCGAATCAACGCCAATGCGTTTACTTACTCCGGTCTGACCAGTCTGGAACTGCCGAACAGCGTGACCAACGTTGCAACGGCCGCATTCAGCCACTGCCAGAATCTGAAAACTGCAAAGCTTTCTTCCAGCATGACTTCCATCCGGAAGGACACTTTCGCATACAGCGGTCTGGAAAGCATTGTGATCCCGGACAGCATCACTTCCATTAAGTCCGGCGTATTTGCATATTGCAGCAATTTGAAGTCTGTGACTCTGCCGGAAACGCTGACAGAGATGGACGAGATCGTATTCTACAGCTGTAACGCACTGGAAAGCATCACACTGCCGGACAGCCTGACCTCTATCAGTGAGAACCTGTTCTACCGCTGCACCGGTCTGGCAAATGTTCAGTTTGGCGCAAACACCAAAAACATCGGCAACTCCGCATTTTACGGCTGCACCGGTTTACAGGAGATCATCATTCCGGATACCGTAACGACCATCGGAGAAAGCGCTTTCTCGGAATGCACCAACGCAACCAAGGTTGTGATCCCGGATTCTGTAACACAGCTGGGCAAGTGGGCATTCTACGATGACAGCAGTCTGACAGACGTTACCATCGGCAGCGGTCTGACCAAACTGGACAACTATCAGTTCTATCGCTGCAGTTCGCTGGAAGACATCACCATTCCGGACAATGTCACCAGCCTGGGCAACTACACCTTTGCCGGCTGTAAGAACCTTTCCCATGTAGACCTGCCGGAAACACTGGAGACCATCGGTAATGCCGCATTTGCAGACTGCGATTCTCTGGCAGAAGTTACGATTCCGAAGAGCGTTACTTCCATCGGCAGCAACGCATTCGGCTATAAGATCGAAAAGGATTCCCTGGTAAAGGGCAATGATATCACCATCAAGGGCAACAACAATACAGCAGCAAAGGATTATGCAGATTCCAACGATCTGACATTCGATGCGCTGGATCCGGTTACTACAACAGAGACTTCTGTGGCAACCGGAACGACTACGACAGAGACCAGCACGGAAACCGGCACAGAAACCAGCGCATCTGCTCCGACACAGATCCTGTACGGCGATGCAAACCTGGATGGTCGTGTAGACATCACAGATTCAGTTGTTCTGAACAAGGCAGCAGCCGGTGCTGTACAGCTGAGCGACAGTGCAAGAGCAAATGCAGACTGCAACGCCGATGGTGTTCTTGGTTCTGAGGACGCAACAATTTTGATGCAGTTCCTGGTTAAGCTGATCGACCAGCTCCCGTATACGGAATAAACGACAATTCCATTTTTCATTTATATTCTTTCATAATGTAGAAAAGCGGTACAGTTCAAACTGTACCGCTTTTCTCATTTGCTTTTCTATCTACGGCTCAACTGGGAGTGTGTCGATCATGTAAACCAGAAACTGTTCCAGGATCAGGCTGTCTCTCATGTCGATTTTCCCGTCAGCACAGCAATCCATCGCCGCAATCTGTGATGCGTCCGCATGGAGAATTCCCAGCAGATACTGATTCAGCATCACCAGGTCATCAATGGTGCAATTGCCATCGCCGTTCACGTCCCCGATCAGACGATTTTCGAACGATTCGGGCGTTGTCGATGTTACAGCAGATGTTTTGGAAGATGCAGTGGTTGTTGTGGTGGTAGTCTGGGTCAGCGAAGTCGTTGTCAGTGCCGTTGTCATCACAGAGGATGTGGATGCAGTTCCCAGTTCCACAAATTCTCTGTTGAACTTCGCCGCATATGTCTGCGCCGTTGAGCCGGCATAGCCGGAGATCACTGTCTCCGTGGGAACGGATGTGGACGAGACAAAGGTACATCTTTTTGCATAAATTTCCAACAGCTGAAGCGCCTCGCAGTTTTCAAATGCTGCTGCACCGATACGGGAAACGGTGACCGGCAGCGTGATCTGTGTCAAGGCGGTACAGTCCCGGAATGCGTGATACGCCACACGAGTCAGAGAAACCGGCATGGTCTCTCCACGGAGAATCACGCTTTGCAGAGAACTGCACCCCTCAAATGCACCCACGCCGTCTGCGCCATAGGAAATTTCCAGCAGCGTCTCCGGCAGCTTTACGGTTTGCAGGGTTGTATTCCCGGCAAAAGCCCCTTGGATCACCTGCACCGGAAGCCCGTTCACCTTTTCCGGAACAGTAACGCTTTCAGAATCTCCGGTGTATGCGGTCAGCGCTGCATACTTGTCGAACAGCCGGTAAGTATAATCACCGTCGAGATAGACCGTTCCGGGCTGCAGGTCGTAATCTGCGTCCGGAACATCCGGCAGGTCGTAGAGGAATTCCCAACCGCTTTTATCGTAGACATACGGGGAATGGTTCTTGGAAAAGCTGGTCTCACCAGCGGCAAAATATTTGCTGGTCTGCGCTGTATCGTCCCAGGTGGCATCGAAATAATAGTAATAACCGTCGTCCATCTGCGCCATATTCCAGGCGTGACCGCCGCCGTTCCCCAACCCCACAATATAGAAGTTGGAGACCCCGGCTGCGTTCATCAGCAGCTGGAACGACTTGGCGTATCCCTCGCAGACTGCCGTGTGATACTGTGCATCAAACACGCCGGTTATGCTGTGGGAAGTCATGGAGTTATCCGGATCGCCGTTGGCATCATAGGCATATGTAATGGTGTCCACCAGCCAATCGTGGGCGATTCTCGCCTTTTCCAGGGCTGTTTCTCCGGCTTTGACTTTCGTTTCCACTGTCACGATCTGGTTTTCCAGAACCTTTCGCTCCGCCTGCCGCTCTGTGCCGTCGGTGCAGTTCTCTGCACAGGAAAGATAAACCATATCAATATAACTTTTCCCTGTCCAGAAATCATAATCCGTGCTGTACAGGAACGAACTGCCCAGAAAGAAATAAACGGGATTGTCGTTCCGGAACATGGAAATCGCTCTGACCACGTCTTCTTTATTCAGAGACTGGCTGCCGGTGTCCACTGCCACACAGCAATCCATGGTGCCTGTGGAATAGGAAACACTTTCCGCATCTGCGCTTCCCACGTAGAAGGTATGCGCCGCCTGTTTCATCGCATTGTACAGCTGTTTCTGTTCATCGCTCAGCGTATCGTACCCGGCGTGCGACGCATAGCGGTCCTCTGCATAAGCTGTCGCCGTGCTGTTGTCTGCCCCGTAAACGGGAATCCTTTCCGTCTGCACCGCAGCTGCGTCGGCATCCAGCGGGATCCCCTGCATTTCCAACAGGTCTCCCGTTACATTTTCCCCGGACGCTGCCGCTCGGACAGAGGGCGATGCTGTTCCCGACAGGGCTGCGACAGCAAAAACTGCGGCACACAGCAATCCGGTGCATCTTTGTATTCTGTTTGTCTGCATCTTGGAATCTACACCTCCGTTTCAAGATTTTCCATCTTTTTTATTATACCATATTCACGAATTCCCTGTCAATCTTTTTGTGGATTTCTGTGAAATTTACCAATGCCTTTCAGCTTTTCTTTTCCACAAGTAATACCACATCGGTGGAAAAAGCGGCAGAGAAAACTGTTCCTCTGCCGCTTTTCGATTACTATTTCAACGATTTCCGGAACTCATCCTGCCATGAGCCTGCTCCGCAGCAAGCATAGGTCGAAACCATTCAGCGTTCCGTCAGTATACAGATCTCCTGCCTGCCAATCGGCAAGTCTGGTCTCGGGAACGCCCAGCAGCCACTTTTGCAGCAGCACCAGATCTGCCAGGTTTACCTTTCCGTCTGCGTTGATGTCACCGGAAATCGCAGGCGGTTCTGTGGCCGTTGCCGTTGTGGATACTGTTGTTGTATCCGTTGTTGCTGCAGTGGTCGATGTTGTCGTTGCCGCAGTCGTTGTTGTGGTCGTAGTGGTAGTTGTGGTTGTGGTTACTGTAGCGGTCTCTGTCTTTGCCTGCCATTTCTGACAGCTGCTGCCAGTCGGTTCCCACTGCTGTACATTAGCGCCGTTTGCCGTGGATGCGTCAGCCACTTCCACATAGCAGGCATCACCGGAGGCGTGGGTCAGAATGCAGTAGCTGCCGTCCAGGTTCTTGGTAAAGCGGAACAGCTGGGAGCTGTCCTTATTAGACCACGCCGCAATCGACAGGTTTCCGCCGTTTTTGCTGCCCTCTGCCTTCAGCGCATAGCCGCTGTCCTGCCGGGAGCGAATCCAGTAATAGTTTTCGGAGCCGAAAGCACGGAGTGTCCATTTCTGGCAGTCCAGCCCGTTGGATGCCCACTGCTGCACATTTGTGTTGTCTGCCATTTTTCCGCCGGCAATATCCATCACCAGACCGGAACCGGCATTTTCAAAAGTATAGATCACATCTGTGTCCATCGCACAGCCGGGATCTGCTGCCGGCTCTAAAATCCAGTTCTGACAGTCTGCACCGTTGGTTTCCCACTGCTGCACATTGGCGCCGGAGGTCTTGGAGGCATCTTCCACCTCTACCACGGAATTTCCGCCGGAAACAGCAGTTCGGATCTGGTAGCTGCCGTCTCCGTTTTTCGTCAGCATAAACTGCTGATTGCTGCCGCCGTTATACGTGTATATGTCGATATTCGTCCCGTTTGCCGTCTTTTTCCCGGCAACATCCAGCACATATGTGCCGCCGTCTCCTACTGCCGAAACCAGGTAGTAATACCCGTCTCCGGCACTGCACAGTTTCCAGATGTCATGAACCGATGTTCCGTCTGAACCCCACTGCTGCACGTTAGCGCTGTTCTTTGCCGCTGCACCTGCCACCTGCAAGTACAAGCCGGAGTTGACATTCCGGATGCGATAAGTGGAACCCTCTGCGAATGTTTCCGCCAGGGGTGCGCTGGGAGATTCGGTGTAGCCTGCGCTCGGCACACCGGAAACCGCATACCGGAGATACATCATATGGTTCCGGTCATTCTGGCAGCCGCTGTAGATTTCGCAATAGGTTTTTGCCGCATCTGCGGTACGGGAAATAGTGCTGTAGTTGGAAGTCGGCCGCCATGTGCAGTTCTGCGCATAGCCCTCAATGGTCGTCCGTTTGCAGTTCACTGACTTCGAACCAGTTTCTGCATATGAGCCGGGATAAGTCACCGTGTTCCAGTCGCAGATAACATTTCCTCCGTCCTCATAGTAGCAGTTTTCCGCAAAGATTTTCGATGCCGTGTGTACGGTATATGCCATGCTGAACGTTTTCACATAGTTGTTCAGCGAGTGGAAATAGCCGTAGCGCATCAGCCCCGGTCCACGGGTCAGCGTCTTTTCAAAGCGGTTGCTGATAATGGACATCCGGGGATAGTTGTTATAGGTTTTATAGGAGTTCTCATCATCTGCCGGATACCCCAGGATCACGCCGTATTCGTGAAGTCCAAAAGAGCAGTCCGAAACGGTGGTGTAGTCCGCATCATAGCAACACGCCAGGAATTTATCCCAGTCGGGCAAGCCGGTAGAGGCTGTGTTATAGTCGCTGTGTCCCACAAAGGTACAGTGGTCTACCCAGAGATTCTGACCCGAACCGAGGTATACCACAATGGAGTCATTGCCGTTGGACTCGGCATCGTGCTGTAACTCAAAGTTTTTCAGAATCAGATTGTTTCCCGTTCCGCTGTTGGAAGAGGTGCAGAACTGCACATTATACATGGTATGCGCCGCATAGCTGCCGATAATGGTCTTATTGCTGTGAACATAGATTCGTCCGTCCGGACAGTAGTTGCGTCCGGAGGAGTCCTTTTGCAGTGTGGTAACACTGAGGTTTGCCGTAACCACAATCGTATAAGGCGTATCAGAAGTGGCGTATTTCTTGAGGTCAGCAAAAGTGGAAACCTCCACGATCTCGCCGAACAGACCGCCGATATCCCCTGCCTTGATGTTGCCGGTATTGTCGTCAAAACAGTATCCGGCAAAGCCCTGCAAGCCATCGGCATTGAGCAGCCAGAGCTGGTTGTCTGCTCCGGTATATTTGGCAAGTGTCATGCCGGAAGTTCCCTGTGTCAAAGCAAGGGAAGTGTCGGAATAGTTCACGATCTTATAGTACAGATCATTGCCCAGATGATCCTGTGCCACAGGGACAACGTACCAATGCTGGGACTGGGCGGATTCACTGCCATACACGATCACATCGGTTCCAGCAGATACGTTGTAATTGCGTGGGGTCAAAAGCCGGCCGGACTGTGCATTCACCAGCTTGAAAAAGGTGCCGTTTGCGTCCTTTCCCACACGGTCAAACCGCCACGATGCAGACAGGTCACTGCCAAGCGTTTGCAGGGAAAGTGCTGCACCGTCAGACGTTCCGTTTTCCGTCAGAACCTTGGCATTGTCCTTGGCGGCAAGGTGCATCAGCTGCGCCGGATAATCCGTAGATATCGCCGCTGCCGACAAGACTGCCCCGTCCCACCGAAACAACGGCAGTATCCAGGCTGTCAGCAGAACCAGCGACAGGAGCAGCGCCTGCCGCACACGAACCCAATGTTTCATTTTTTCATACCTCCTTAAAATTCGGCATAGACTTCAAAAGAATATGCCAGCAACACGGATAAAACTATCAACCGCATTATACTACATTTTATTGAAATTGTCAAGATTTAGAGATGAAAAAACCACTTTCGAAAACGAAGTGGCTTTTCCTGTTATCTCTTAAAAATTGTTCCAATATCTGCATCCATACAAATTGCCTGCGGTCTGATCTGCTCCGGACAAAACGCCTCACCGAAATTCAAGCAGGCGTACACTGCTTTCGGGTTCTTCGCCGTCATCTGCCAGAATGGATACTTGATAATCGCCGGTGTGTTGTACCCTACGCCGAGTTCCAGAAACAAAATATGCAGATTTTCGTGTCTGCGGAGAAATTCCTCATACCGCTCTGCCGCACGATACCATCCCTCGTCCTGCACAAAGGTTTCATCTGCACGAAGATTCATGGTCATGGGTCTGCCGCATTTGGGACAGCGTGGAACTAATTCTGTTGGAATAAGCATATTTTCCTGCTCAGCGTACATTTTGCGGATAATATCCTCATTGTCATAGACCTTCTGACAGCAAGGCTCTGAACATTGAAACAGTCCGTAATCACCCTGCGTGTAGAAAAGCCTGTGCTTGTCAAATTCGGCTTTCTGAAACTGGTGGTCTACATTGGTGGTCAGCACAAAGTAATCTTTGTCTTTCACAAGTTCAAACAATCCCTTGTAAACACCGTTGTCAACGTCCATGTAACGGTTGATATAAACGTATCTCGACCAGTACGCCCAATGTTCTTCCAGAGATTCAAATGGATAGAAACCGCCGGAATACATATCCCGAAAGTTGTATTTTTCAATGAAGTCCGAGAAATATTTTTCAAAGCGTTCGCCGCTGTATGTAAAACCTGCCGCAGTGGAAAGCCCTGCACCTGCACCAATGACAATGGCATCGGCGGTTTCTATCTCATTTTTCAGACGGCTTATCTCAACCGAGAAGTCCGCTGTATATTTCGTAATCTTTCTCTGTAAAAACATTGAATATCACCTCTATATCATTGTCCTTCAAAAATTCTCTCACTGTTTGCACAGCAATTTCAGCCGCCTTATCCTGCGGAAAACCGAACACACCTGTGGAAATACAGCAGAAAGCGATGCTCTTCACGCCGCTCTGCACCGCAAGTTCCAGACAGCTCTGATAGCAGCTTTTCAGCAGTTCGCAGTGCTTTTCGGTCAGCCTGCCCTGCACGATTGGTCCGACGGTGTGTATCACATAGTCGCATGGCAGATTGTAGGAAGGCGTGATTTTCGCTGTACCTGTCGGTTCTTCATGTCCTTGCAATTCCATCATCTCTGCGCATTTCAACCGCAGGCGAACCCCTGCAAAGGTATGGATACAGTTATCAATACAATTATGACAAGGATGATAGCATCCCGTCATTCCCGAATTCGCAGCATTGACAATTGCACCGCATTGCAGTGTGGTGATATCGCCTTTCCAGAGATAGATATGCTCCTCAACGGGCTGCAAATCGGCAACACTTGTGATGCCTTTCTGTGCCGTCAATCCTCGCAGAAATTCGTCCTCGGCTTTGAGATACTCTGCACTGGCTTTCCCTGCCGGACGAATGTTGACAAGACTGCGGTAAAGATGGAACTGCTCCGATTCATTTGTTGGAAAGACCAAATCATTCCATTCCGAATGTTCTGAAAGCAAATATGTAGTCAAGTATTTTAATTTCTCATTTTCCATGATCTTTTCCCTCTTTACAATCGCTCCCACAGGACATTTTTCAAGGCAATTGCCGCAGTGCAGGCAGTTGTTCTGCCGAATCACTGCACTGCCCTTTGCCAGGTCGATGCAGTTTTGGGGACAGACTGTCAGACACACTCCGCATCCACAGCATTCTGCGCCGACAAAATAGCCGTTTTGTACTGCTTTCGTTTCTCCAAAGGTAAAGCTGTCACGCTCGATCGGCTTTTTTGACAGATCAAACCATTCCCCTTTTCCAGCATAGATCTGAAAAACGGTCAGAGCCGCAGCACTTTCCGCAGTGGGGTAAATTTCGTGCATATACGGATTCTTCCGGAACAGCTGCAGCAGCCGTTCCGCACCGACCTCAGTTACCTTTCCGCCAATGGAAAGCGCAGTGCTGGACATGGTATCTTCGCCTTTCACGCCTGTCAAAGCAATGTATTTCTGCCGCTTTAGGCGATGATAAAAATTCTTGCCCTTTGCCGTGAGAAAATACAGCCCATTTTCATCCCAATCCATGATATCAATGGCACAGGTGACCGGCAAGCCGTTTTCATCGACAGTCGCTGCGATCACAGAATGGATCTCATCCACCAAAAATGCAAAGTAATCTGTATATTTCATCGAAATTCCTCCACACGAACAGGGGCTGCCCGTTTTTTCGGACAGTCCCTGTGTTAAAAATGTTCTTTGAACGAAATCAAGCAAAGAAAAATCCTGCGGTCATATCCAGATAGTTTCCGCCGCTGTAGTTCGGATACTGTTTCTCTACCTCTGCCTTGAAGTCTGCCGCATCACTGCACTTCTCCGCAATGCCCTTCAGCGTTTCCAGATAGTCGATCTTGGTCTGCGCATCCTTCAGATCTTCCGGCGTGTAGTGGGAAGTCAGAATCAGATCATAGCCCTTTGCGATATAATCACGCAGCTGTGCAATGATAGCGTCAGCGTGACCTGCTCCGGCAACAATAGAGTGGCAGTCGTGACCGAGCATATGGGTGTAAACTGCATTGATCTCCGGTATCTCCACATCAAATGCCTCTGCGGTCTGATGAATGACAAAATCAATGCCGCCGATGTTGATTTTTCCCTCGCCGATCACGTTGGTGATCTGGTGTACGGAGTTATCAAAAATTGCTCCGAATGCGTTTGTGAAATTGGTGATAAGTGCCTTGCCGCCGCCGTTTTCGGAGTATTCCACAGCGTTCTGTGTGGCATACTTCGGCACATCCGGCAGGAACGCTGCACCGGCACCATGGTAGGCAACCAGCATTCCTGCAACCTCCACACCGTTCAGATAGGCTGTCAGTTCCTCGATATTATCGAAAAAGCAGGGCGATTCCAGAATGACTGCCTTGCCGGCTTTCTCCACAATGAAAACCTCATTGTCGATAAAATCGTTGGTTTTGTAAGCGTGCAGCTTAACAGTTCCAAAATCGTAGACGTTCACTTCACCCTTGGAAAGCTTAACTGCGGTAAATGTATTCTTATTCATGATAAATTCCTCCTGAAAGTTTTTTGGATTGTTTTTCAGAAGAACAAGCGCTTGATCTCTTTCTGTGATTCTATGATACCACATATTCCTGCACTTGAAAAGTACGCACTTTTTTGTAAGGTAGTTACCAGGAGGTAACTCTTGCGGAAAATCGGTCTTTTTTCCGTGTAAATTTATTTGTAAATAATTTATGAATCCTAAAAATGTTGCAATTTTCGGTGCAATATGCTATAATAAATACAGTATTTTACAAGAAATCATTGAGGTGATCGTATGCTGAAAAAAGAAGAACTGCCGGATTGCCCTGTGGCAACCACAGTACAGCTCATCGGCAACAAGTGGAAGCTGCTGATCCCGCGTAATCTGCGAATGCGTCCGTGGCGTTTTAACGAATTGCAAAAATCTCTGGAGGGGATTAGTCAGAAAGTGCTGACAGAAAGCCTGCGTTCCATGGAAGCAGATGGGATCATTGTCCGCACGGTTTATGCAGAAGTTCCGCCGAGAGTGGAGTATTCCCTCAGCGAACTGGGGGAAACCATGCGTCCGATCCTGGATGCGATGGAACAGTGGGGCAATAACTACAAGTCGACGTTTCATTGAGAAAATGCCTGGGGTGATATCCCCGGCTTTTTAGCGGAAAACAGGTTGAAAGAATCGCTTTTTATAGTGGGAAAATAGGGATTTACGGAGGCGGGCATGAAAAATAAGATCCTATATTGCATCAATTTTATTTGGACAAGTTTCGTTGCATTTTCATTTCCGATATGCTTTGCTTGGATCTACCTGGACATAACCGGTCATTCAAAGGGCTATGGCTATGATTTAGGGTCAGAAAAAGATATTTCTATTATGGTCGGCTGTGTTGAACTTCTCTTTTGGCTTGCGCTTGCATTACCCTCAAACATTTATATCTTTCGGAAAACATTAAAGAAAGGCAAGGCATACTTGCTGATACCTATTGCATTGTACATTATCCTTGCTGTGATTTGCTTGCGAATCACATTTGGCGGATGGTCCGCATACGCAAAAGAAGTGTTTAACTTATAAGCAACGCTGTGTGTTATGCTAAAAAGATGTGCAGCACTACGATAAAAGAAAACGAGGGAGATACCATATCGGTATCTCCCTCTATATTTTCACAGTGCCTGCCGATCAAAAAACAAGCAAGCCAATATGATATACAACGCAGGCAATCAGCAGTGCCGCAAGTGTATAGAACACGCCGATTTTGAATGTCCATTTTACGGAGTGGGTTTCTCTTGCCGTTGCAGCCAGAGCGCTGACGCAGGGCATATTAAAGCTAATGGCGAATATGAAGGCAAGTCCCTCTGCTTTGGTGAAATTGGCAGACAGAATTTCGGAAATGCCGGTTGCGGCAGTACCGGAAACCTTAGCCCCAAACGTGGAGCTTACCAGACTTCCGCCTGCGCCATAGAGGGTATTCAGAACACCGAGAAGGGATTCTTTGGAGATCGCCGACGCACAGAATGCCAGAAACGCCTGCCATTTCAGACCGAAGAACATGGTTACCGGTTCGATCCAGACACCGATTTTGCAAAGGATGCTGTTTTCTGCATTGCCGCCGAAGCCATAGGTCAGCACGAAAAAGACGATGGATACCAGCGAAATGACACGCAGCGCACGCAGGAAAATATCAAGGGTACGCTGAAATGTGACATACATCGTATTGCGGAACGCCGGCTTATGATATGGTGGAAGTTCCATAATGAGTCCCACACGTTCCTTTTTGGGTGCGAGAGAATTGCCGAAAATTTTATAGACGATCCACATCATCAGGAACATGAACAGGAAGATCGACACAATGACCAGGAATCCTCCGGTGCTGCCGAACAGTGCAATGGCAATCGTAGGCACTACGGAAAGCGTCGCCGCACAGGGTACTGCCCAGCTCATGGCAATTGCCAACACACGCTGTCCCCAGTTGTCTACCACACGAGTTCCGGTTGTACCTGCAATGGTACAGCCCAGCCCCATGAAAAATGGCATAATGGTTTTGCCCTGCAAGCCTACCTTGGACATGGTGTGGTCAAACAAAAAGGAGATCCGGGCAAGATATCCTGTTTCTTCCATCAGATTAAAGCCCAGCGTGATGCCCAGCACAAACGATGCCATCATCAATGCAAAATACAGCACATTGACCAATACATCGCAGATAAGAGAAATGAGCAGCGGATGAACGGAAATGTGTTCCATTCCGGTGCGCAGAACGCCGCTGAGCGATGTCAGCACCGCCGATGCGATACCTCCAACGACACCGGCAAAGAGCATTGCCAGAAGAAAAATCACCAGGATGATGCCGAATGCCATCAGCTTGCCACGCACCGGCGAAAGTGCCAGACGGTCAAACTTACTGAACGCTTGATCTGCACGTTTCTGTGCGGTCACAACCCCATCCAGCAGCGCATCAATATAAGCCATCTTTTCTTCGGCAGAGTTCATGGTCTCCCCTACAATGACATTCTTCTGCGCCAGAGCCGCTTGTATGGTTTCGTAAAGAGAACGGTAGTCCTTCTTACGAATGGCAGACATAGGAACTACCGGGATCCCCAGTTTTCGGGACAATTCATCCGTGTTGACGGTAACGCCCTGTCCCTTTGCCACGTCCATCATGTTGAGTACCAGAACCGCAGGAACTTTCGTTCCGACAAAATCTGCCAGCATATAGAGACTGCGCCTAAGCTGCGAGGCATCCGCCATCACAAGCACCAGATCGGCATTTCCGGCGGTGATATAATCCCGGGTGATAACTTCTTCATCTGAACCGGCAGAGAGCGAATAGCTGCCCGGCAGGTCTGCCAGGATCATTCGCTGACCATTCCACCGGCATTCCCCTTCCTTGCGGTCTACCGTCTTGCCGGGCCAGTTTCCCACGTGCTGGTGCGAACCGGTCATCATATTAAAAATGGTAGACTTTCCGGAGTTGGGCTGTCCCAACAGGGCAATTACCGGCGTTTTGTCATCCTTTCGATAGAAACGGCTGCTGTCCTTCGGGTGACACGTTTTCTCAGACGCACAGGCTTCACAACGACTCATTGCGCAGCACCTCCCACCATGATTTTTTTGCTTTCTTCCCGTCCGATCGCAATCAATGTATCCCGTGCAAAGAGCAGCACGGGCTGTTTCTTATGATTTTGACATATTTCAATCATGCTGCCGCAGAGCAACCCCATCGATGACAGACGATTGACCAGACGGCTTTCTTCTTTGATCTCCAAAATGCAATACCGGCTGCCGGGGGTTGCATCGGAAAGTGTGACTGCATTCATAACATTGTCTCCTAATCCAAATAATATGCAGTTAGTAAAATCTAACCAGCTGCAATTATAGCAGAAATTCCGGGAATTGTAAAATCCATTCGTGTATTTTAAGCCCGTTTAGCAGGAAAATTTGTTTTATCTCTTGCGATTCGGCACTGTTTGCTGGTATAATAAAACTATGGATACAAAAAATCAGCACTTCACGATTCAAAAAGAAAATGAAGGTCTACTGCACTTCTATACACTGGCACCCGGTATCCGCATTTCGTTCAACGAGATCCACACAAGCAGCTGGGAAAAAGGAGACAGCTCTCTCTACGGCGAACGAATGCTGATTCTGAATTTCTGCGTTCACGGTCGGTGCGACGCCTCTCTTGCGCAGAACCGCTACGCCATTGTGAAAGAAAATCAAGTCTGCCTCAGCACCATTCTGCCAACAAAGGATTTCTATTATCCCGGAAGGCTGTATGAGGGCATCCAGTTCTATCTGGATCTGGACATTCTGCATCAGGAAAACGGACAGGACTTTCTCTCACAAATGGGCGTTCCGCCGGAGCAGACCGCAGCAATGTTCTGCGAAAAGAACGGGATCTATCTGCATCGGATGAACGATGCACTGCTCGCACTAGTCAGAGAGGCATGGGCAGGGAAAGATGAACCGGAGCTGGGGATGCTGCGGTATTTCACGGTACGTCTCCTGCACGAACTGCTGTCTATGCCCACCGAAAGCGAACCGGATATCTATTTCACACGGTCACAAATTGCAATTGTCAAAGATGCTGAGGCTTTGATTTTAAGCGACTTGAGCAAGCGGATCACCGCAAAGGAACTGGCAGACCGATTCGGCGTCAGTGAAAGCAGTTTCAAGTTCTACGTAAAAGGAATCCTCGGTGAAAGCTATCTCAGCTATTTCAGAAAGAAACGCATGGAAAAAGCAGCGGAACTTCTGGAATCTACAACAATGAAGGTCATTGAGGTTGCCAATGCAGTGGGCTATGAGAACCAAGGCAAATTCGCCAAGGTATTTGCAGAAACATACGGTGTGCCGCCGCTGGAGTTCCGACGGCTGTCGAAGTGAATGCCGTTTTCCTTAGAGCTTTATCGGAAGTTTTCGTAGCAGATGCCCCGGTTTGTCTGAGATACTGCGCTGCACAAGGAATGCACCAAAAATAATTTCTCTCTGATTTGCATTTTCCGCAATTTTGTGTTATACTATTTTTCATCATATCCTTGAAAGGAGCCTGCAAATGTGTACAGCTGCAACTTATCAGACCAGTGACTTCTATTTTGGCAGAACCTTAGATTATGAAAGTTCTTACGGCGAGGAGATCGTCATTCTTCCACGAAAGTACAAGCTGCCGTTTCTGCATATGGGCGTATCAGAACAGCACTATGCAATCATCGGAACAGCACACATCGCCAATGGATATCCGCTTTTTTACGATGCCGTCAACGAAAAAGGACTTTGTATGGCAGGGCTGAACTTTGTGGGAAACGCCTGCTATGCTGCCCGGACTGCGGATGATTCGGACAATGTGGCACAATACGAATTTATCCCATGGATTCTCAGCCAGTGCGCCGACACAGCCGAGGCAAGAGCGTTTATCCAACGGCTCAATCTCCTGGACACGCCGTTCCATGCGCAGATGCCGGCGGCGCAGCTGCACTGGATCATCGCAGACAAAAACCAAACCATTACGGTGGAATCCATGGCAGACGGAATTCATGTTTATGAAAACCCTGCCGGCGTGCTGACGAACAATCCGCCTTTTCCGGAGCAGATGTTCCGGCTCAACGACTATATGCACCTTTCCCCGAAACAGCCCCAAAACCATTTTTCAACGGAGCTTCCGCTGAGATCCTACAGCAGGGGAATGGGCGCACTGGGTCTCCCCGGCGACCTTTCTTCCCAGTCCCGCTTTGTGCGTGCCGCTTTTGTCCGGGCAAATTCTGTTTCCGGCAATTCTGAAACGGAAAGCGTCAGCCAGTTTTTCCACATTCTCGGTGCAGTGGATCAGCAGCGTGGCTGCTGCGAAGTCAAAGACGGACAGTATGAGATTACCATTTACACCTCCTGCTGCAATGCAGATAAGGGCATCTATTACTACACCACCTATAACAATCACCAGATCTCTGCGGTCCATATGCACCACGAAAACCTGGACAGCAGTCAGCTTGTCTGCTGTCCCATGCAGACAAAGGAACAGATCTGCCACCAGAACTGAAAGGAGGCGGCACACCGCATATGTCAAAGGTAACCAAACGTGCGCTGGAGCAGTCACTGAAAAATCTGCTGCTGAAAAAGCCGCTGACCAAAATCACCATCGGGGACATCACAGAGGACTGCGGCATCAACCGCATGACTTTTTACTATCACTTCAAAGATATTTACGATCTTGTGGAATGGGCGTGCCTGGAGGATGCACGGCGTGCGCTGGATGAGAAAAAGACTTATGACACCTGGCAGCAGGGACTTTTGCAGATCTTTGCGGCAGTCCAGGAAAACAAACCGTTTATCTTGAATGTCTACCGCTGTGTCCATCGGGAACAGGTGGAGAAATATCTTCAGCCGCTGGTGGATCAGCTGCTGCTGGACGTTATTGAAGAAGAATCTTCCGGCATGATGATCCGGGAAGAGGACAAGCAGTTCATCGCCAAGGTCTACGCCTATATTTTTATTGGCATCATGCTGGACTGGATCAAGGATGATATGCGGGAATCGCCGCAGGAAATTGTAGTACGGCTTGGGAAACTGCTGCAAGGTTCGATCTCTGCGGCAATTGCAAGATTCCGGCTTTGAGCATTGCCGCTTTAGCGCTGTTTTTATCATTGCTGCATTTTTGATGGATTTTTTTACACTTTCCGGCTCTGTGATAAATTTTTTATCACAGAGCCTTTTTTGCTGATTGTGGATTCTGAAAATTCGGGTATAATAGAATCATAAGAACACAACCAGCATAAAACGGATATCGTTTTATGAAAATCCAATTTCAAGCTCTGACGTAAGGAGGCATCGTTATGTATTATTCCGCAGGAACTTATGAATCATTTGCACACCCCGAAAAGCCGAAGGACGTGGACAAAAAGTCGGCTTATATCATCGGTACCGGTCTCGCCGGTCTTACCGCAGCCTTTTATCTGGTTCGTGACGGTCAGATGAAGGGCGAACACATTCACTTGCTGGAAAAGCTGGAACTTGCCGGCGGCAGCTGTGACGGACGCAAGGACATCACAAAAGGATTCTTCATGCGTGGCGGCAGAGAAATGGACAACCATTTTGAAGTCATGTGGGATACATTCCGGGATGTTCCTTCCATCGAAACGCCCAACGTCTCTGTGCTGGACGAATATTACTGGCTGAACAAGCACGACCCCAACTATTCCCTCTGCCGTGCCTCCATGGACCGTGGCAAAGATGCGCACACCGACAAGAAGTTTGCGCTGGACAAGGAATCGGCGCTGGCGCTTTCCAAACTGTTTCTGACACCGGAAAAAGATCTGGAGGACAAGAAGATCTCCGACGTTCTGCCGGATTCGTTCTGGGAGACCAACTTCTGGCTGTACTGGCAGACTATGTTTGCATTCCAGCGCTGGTCCAGTGCATTGGAAATGAAACGGTATCTGTGCCGCTATGTCCACCATATCGACGGACTGCCGGACTTCAGCGCACTGCGTTTCACCAAATACAATCAGTATGAGAGCATGATCCTGCCGCTGGTAAAATATCTGGAGTCCCACGGGGTCCGGATCGAATACGGCATGGATGTCAGAAATGTGATTATTGAAACGGTCGGCAGCAAGAAGGTTGCCAAACAGATCGTATACCGCAAGGACGGCAGAGAACAGACCATTGATCTGATCGAGGACGATCTGGTCTTTATCACCAACGGCTGCTGTACAGACACTTCCTGCTACGGCGACCAGACCCATGCACCGGATCTGTCTCATCTGAAAAACGGATACGGGGAATCGTGGGATCTGTGGAAAGCCATTGCATCACAGGCAGAACACGGCGAATACGGCAAACCAGAAGTCTTTTGCAGCGATATTGATGCCACAAACTGGATGAGTGCAACTGTCGCCACCTCGGACGAGGAGATCATCCAGCACATTATCGACGTCTGCAAGCGTGACCCACGCACCGGAAAAGTTACGACCGGCGGTATCGTCACCGTCAAGGACAGCACAGAGAACTGGTATCTCTCCTGGACCATCAACCGCCAGCCGCAGTTCAAATCCCAGGACAAAAACATGGTTCTGGTATGGCTGTATTCTCTGAACACCAACAAGCCGGGAAACTATGTGAAAAAAGCCATGCGGAACTGCACCGGCGAAGAGGTCTGCCGGGAATGGCTCTATCACATCGGCGTACCGGAAGAGAAAATTGACGATCTGGCAAAGAACGCCTGCAATACGACCACCTGCTTTATGCCGTATATCAATGCGTTTTTCCAGCCGAGAAAAGAATCTGATCGTCCCCGTGTCGTTCCGGACGGCGCCGTTAACTTTGCCTTTATCGGACAGTTTGCCGAAACACCTCGTGACACGATCTTCACCACGGAATATTCCATGCGTACCGGTATGGAATCCGTTTACACCCTGCTGGACATTGACCGTGGCGTACCGGAAGTCTGGGGCAGCAAGTACGATGTACGGGAACTGCTGCGTGCCTGCTATTACGCCATCGACAAAAAACCGCTCACAGACGAAAATCTTTCCTTTGTGGAAAAGAAACTGCTAAAAATCGTCTTGAAAAAAGTCAAGGGAACGGATATTGAAATACTGCTGAAAAACAGCGGCTTGATCGAATAAGTCTGTTCGCTGCACTCGAAAATGAACCAGCCCGGAATTCCAGTTACAGAATTCCGGGCTGGTTTTGTTTGTATGCAGTGAAACCGGATATTGCAGATTGACAGCTGTTCCCGATTCCATTATAATAAAGATAATCAGAATCGTAAAACAGGAGATTTTCATAATGGAAAAAACGCCATTTCCAAACAGCTTTGATCTTATCGCACTATACGGCAGAAATACAGATTATTCCGACGAGAGCGATGATTGCAGAATATACCATCTGAACAATGAAACCGGCGCAGGAACGATCACGATCTATCACGTTTTTCAGGGCATCCAGGCTGCGTTCAACGATATTCACATGGCGTACTGCAATTTACAGCAGAACACTGCATCAAACATGATCGAGATCAACCACTGCACAGAAGGTAGATTTGAGTGCGATGCCGGCGAACAGCTGTGCTGCTACATGGCACCCGGAGATATGGCTGTCAAAAGTTCCTGTACCTGTTCCGAAAATGCCTGCTTTCCTACAAGGCATTATCACGGAATCAGCATCTTTATAGAACCCGACCGCTTTTCTGAGGAACTTCTCGCCATTCTGAAAATGCTGTCTGTGGATTTTGATAAGATCCACGCAATGGTATCCAACCAAAACCAGATCCTAATCCTGCGAAAAAATGAAACCGCTTCCCATATTTTTTCGGAACTATACACCGTCAGAGAGACGCACCGGGCAGGTTATCTCAAGCTAAAAGTGCTGGAATTGCTCTTGTTTCTGACGGATACGAAATGCACAGTGTCCAATCAGACGGAACACTACTTCGACCGCCAAAGCGTCTCTCTGATCAAATCCATTCATGACTTTATGATCTCCGATATTCAAAAGCACTATACCATTCCGGAACTTGCAGAAAGATTCCGCATTGCGCCGACAACGCTGAAGAAAAACTTTTCGGACATCTACGGCTCTTCCGTATATGCGTACCTCAAAACCTACCGCATCCAGGAATCGCAGAAGATGCTGCTCCGCACGGAGCTTTCCATTGCGGAAATCGCCAATGCGGTAGGCTATGAGAATCCGGCAAAGTTTTCCGCAGCCTTCCAGAAAGAATGCGGCATGACACCCTCTGCATTCCGGAAATATGTCAGAAACCGTGTGGAGCATGACTGACTTGTCCGTTTGGATAGAAATTGTCCAAACAGGTATTGCAGCTGCCAGTTCTCCATGGTATAATTTCATGTGTTAGTTTTCACTAACTAAGTGAGAGAAAAAGGAGAAGATCACATGGATTTCAAAAAGTTATTATGTGCGGCTGCATCCCTGGCGATGGCAGCATCTATTTTTACCGGCTGCGGAAAAAGCGAAGAGAGTTCGGTCTCCAAGGCTGAAAACTCTGCCGCATCTGAGAGCGCATCGGATGAAAACGCAGAGGCTGCGGAGAAACTGCTCACCGATCTGAACGGCACTTATCGTGAACTGTGGCCGGTTATTCTGGCAGACGACTACCGCCAGACTTGGCTGGATGACAGCGCAAAGCTGGTCGGCGAGGAAAACGCCGAAGGTGCATTTGAAAAGATGTCCTCTATGGTGACCGGTACTGTGATCGGCGAAGATGCCGTAAAGAAATATGCGGACGGAAACATGGCGTACTGCTGCGACTTCACACAGGATGTAGACACATTCACGTTTGATGGTTCCACCATTTCCGGCAAGGATGCAGACGGCAGCGAACTGTTCGAACATACCTATCACTATATCGGCATGGAGGACATCAGAGGGCTGTACATCTATGAAAGCGATGATGCAGATTCCGGCGAGTTCACCTACTTCTGCATGGCTCCCGACACCATGGCGACCACATGGCACATCGAATTCCGCTACGGCAGCGATCTGGATGCACTGAAACAGTACGACGCCGGTGAATATGCGTACTGGCTGGCATCGGGCATTTCTGTGGATTACACTGCGGATGATGTCAGCAACTGCATTGAACTTTTCTGTACGGAGAATCTTTCGGAGTGATAATGTCCTAGCATTCCGAACAAAAAATACCATACCGGGAAAACGATTGTTTCCGGTATGGTATTTTTTTGGTTTGTATTTGAAGTGCCGAGTCATATCTGTTCCAGATCCCTGTATGCTTCTAGCGCAGGACTTTTATCACCCACGTACCAGTAGTCACAGCAATCGCCGCCAAGCGCCTCTGTCCGGGTACGGATCAGACGGGCGTGCATGACCTCAGCGAGATAGTGGTCTGTCCTGCAAAGGTACGGCAAGAGTTCTTCGTAGCCGTGTTCCTTTGCGTGTTTGGCAATCGGACAACCGATAAGGTGAAAGCAAAAGCCCTCGGTGCGGTGGTCGGGGTTGATTACAACACGCCAGCTGTCCATCCATTCGCCCCGTGCCTGGTGTGCCTTCTGCATTTTGTTATATTTCACATATGTCTTTTCAAACAGTTTATACGGCCACTTCTGCCGGTTGCCGTCAACAAATTTTCCGAGGAATTTCATTTTGTCTACGGCACGGCGTTTGATCTCAAGCAGCGCCTCGCCGTCAAGTTTGTGTTCGCTCGCCTCATAAAATGCAAGGATCGTAAACCAATCCAGCATATTGGCTGCCATCATATTTTTCCCCAGATCGGGCATATCTTTCATAAATGCAAGGTAGCATTCTTCGGCTTTCGCAAAAATCTGCTCAGCATCATCCGGGTATTTTTCCCGGCAATATTGCTCATATGGCTTTGCATATGATGACTTCGCATAGGCTCTTTTCATGGCAGTATCCCCTGCTTTCTTTCAAAAAATCAACGTAATGATCCCGCCCACAACTGCTGCTCCGGCAAACCAGATGAGCGCCATGATGCTCCTTTTTATCAACACCTGCCGCCAGGTCTGCACAAACGGCATATCTTCCAGCCCCGGCAGCACCCAGAACCGGCTGTGTCCCACCCATAGCTTGTCGATCACAACGCCGTCATAAATATTCATCACTTCGAGAAACAGCAGTGCCTGCCAGTACGCTGTGCCAAAAGCAGAAACACCATTCCACACACCAATAATCAATACAAGTGCAATAAACATCACCAGGCAGAACACCGTCATGAACCATTTTCGTTTTCGGCTCACAGTCTCCCGGTCGGTCATTCCCAATGCAATGGCACGATCCTGTACCTCTTTGGGATAGAAATACAGCCCATTGATCGCTCCGCCGATTACGAAAAGCTTTACCATTACGGTGAACAGCAAACAATAGAGCAGCAATTGCAGGATAATCATGGTCTTTTCCTCCTCTGTTTGTGTCCCGAAATGTGCTTATTCGCTCATTTCGCTTAGAAAATTGCGAATCGTTCTTACATAATCGTCTGCTTTCAGCACGGTGGAAAGATGCCCGCCGGAAACATAGACGATTTTCGGATCGTGCATCAGCTTGATAAGATCTTCCTGCATTTTTCCGGAAAAAAAGTCCTGATTCGGCAGGATCAGAAGAATTTTACCCTGGACCGCCGCAAAATCTGACGCCGTCACAGGAATCTGATTCATCAGGTCGGCGAGAAGTCCTGAGATATGTACATCCTTTTCCTGCTGATAATCCCGGAAGATCGTATCGAACATATCCTGCGCATAGGCGACCTCTTCTGCGCTTTCGTTGCGGATGTGGCTCATTCCCAGCTTAATAAGTTTCGGTTTCATCTTCTCATAATTGCAGCGTTTCAGATACCACAGCATCAGCAGCGCAAAACGGTACTTTCTTTTCAGACTCTTGAGTGTATTGGCATCCATGCCGCCTGTTGAAATCAAGATCAGACCGCCGACCTCATCGGGATACTTTTGCGTGTAGATCTGTGCGACCATGCCGCCGTCGCTTGCACCAATAAAGATGGGATCTTTGATGCCGAACTTCTGAAAGAATGCGTGCATTCCAACAACCAGTTCCTGATTGGTGCGCAGTTCCTGGGGATAGTCAAACAGAAGAACACGGCAGACGTCAGACAGTCCGTCCACGTAATCCATCCACATTCCCAGCGTATTCATTCCGCCGTTTAAGAATACGAGTGTTTTCCCATCCGTTTTTCCGCTCAGAATATAGCGAAACTGTGCGCCGTCAACGGTGACGTTCTCGCAGGGATGCGCTGTTGTAAACGATTGAATTTTTTCGGAATATAATAGCATTGCTTTTCTCCTTTTATTTTGTATTTCTGCATTTTTCTTCCGGTTCCTAGGGGTTGTTTGAAAAATAGCGATGTTTGGAAAAATGCATAGAAATTACTGTATGTTAGGAGAGAATCCGCAGGCAGGCTATCGCCTGGCAAGGATTTTCGACGACACAGACAGTGATTTATGGGCGTTTTGACAAATGTACGGATTTTTCAAACAACCCCTAAGAATCCGGATATTTTATCAGATCATAAAGGACGCCGTATTCGCCAAAACGGCGTGTACCGGCAAGTTCCATACCGAGGTGGATATACTTATCACACTTGGAGCGTGCGTCGGTATCAAGGATCACCGGCACGCCGAGTCTGTTGCCCTCAGAAAATGCCATATCCATCACTTTCCGCATATACCCCTGTCCCTGGTATGGCTCTCTCACACAAACCAGCCCCACATAGATATATGGTTTCTTTGCTTTGTCAAGCTGTTTGCCCAGCCCCGAACCGCCTTTTGACATGATACGTGTGAAACGAAGCAGTTCTCTGAAATTCATAGAGCCGAGCAAGCCCTTTGCCAGAGGCAGTACAGCTTTCAGACTGGCATTTTTCTGCCCGGGAAGTTTGTACGCAATATATCCCTCGCCGTTTTCACCCACGGTGTAGAGCATTCCGCTTTGCAGTGCCATGCGCACATAACCGCAGATAAATGATGCAACAGCGTCCCGGCTTGGGAATGCGTCGATCAATCCATGTTCCGTGCCGTAGTCATAGTAGCCGAAAACGTGTCCAATGTCCCTAATAATACTTTCCTCTAATTCTGTTACCTTCTTCATTCCGCTTTTTCCTTTTCTTCTTTTTGCAGGACTGCCGCTTTATTTTTTCAGGATTTCCGTTATCTTGGCAAAATCCTCTTTTGCCTCCTTGAAATAAGAACTTCGTCTTTCGCACCGGATAGCTTATAGATACTGCGCAGCAACGATGCGAAAATGCTCATATGGATTTCCCCTTTTCAAGAACAGCGATCTTGTTGGAAATATTGCGCACAAACGGAATTTTTCCAAGCAGCTTATAGATGGGCATAAACACCGCCATGCCTTCGGTCAGAGCGTGTTCTTCGACAAATTGGAAATCCGGCAAGAGTGCTGCGAGCGCCTTGCCGTCCTTTATGCCCCATGTGAATTTCGCACGGCTGCCCTCGATGGATTTTTCCTTGAATCGTTTTGCAACAGCCGGATTCATGATCTCAACCAGCACAGCAGCTTTCGGGAATCGCTTGGAAATCACTGCAAAAATCCGCTTGACATCTGCCTCAGACAGGTACATGGTCAGTCCCTCAATGATGACCAGTGCCGGCACATCCTGTTCTGCAATTTTGCTGCCCCAATCGTCCATGGCAGACATAGCAATCTGTGAGATCATACCGCTTTCCGGCAGCAGTTTTTCCCGAACAGCCATGGTCTGCGGCAAGTCCAGGTTGTACCAGTAAGAAAACCCACGCATCCGATAGCATCGGGTATCCAGTCCGCAGGCTATGTTGACTACCACTGCACCGGAATTTTTGGCGAGCCACGCCCCCACCAACCGATCGAGTACCAGTGTGCGTGCAATCACACCGCTGCGCATAGCAGTATCCTTGTCTGCGAGGGAAAAATCGTAGTCCAGTTCGTCGATGATCTCCAACGCTTTTTTGTCTTGAATGACACCACGGCCTGTGCTTTCTTTGGCACGGGCGTATACCGTTTGCAGCATCGTTTCCGGCACACCGGAAAGTTTTATCTTTTCAGCCATATCTGTTCAGCACTCCTCTTCCATTTTCGCTAGTTAGAAATCGCTAACCAAGGAAACCTAAAAAAGCTGCCTAACGGCAGCTTTTGCTTTTTATGGATTGTTAAAGCGTCCAAAAGCATCGTTTTCCCGTTTTATGGATTTCTGTTATTTCTATTATATCACAGCTTTCGTGGAATTACAATAGAAAAATGAAAGATACGGGTTTTACAGTCTTTTGAGAGACACTTTTGCATACCGGCATACGGTACATTCTAAAGCCTTGTCCGCTTTCCGATGCTGCATCCTTCCGGCGTAAAAACACACCATAAGCGATTTTGGGATGAGCGGAACAGTTTCATCCCAACTTGGAACAGCTGTTTTGAGAAGCACAGATTCGCTTAGATGCTGCATCATTTCAAACCGGAAGGATACAGCATCTATTTTTACAGATGCTGTATGCCTGTTTGTATTTGAAGTTTTCCGACCTTACTGTTTGGCGTTTTCTTCCTGTTTCAGCAGTGCATAACGCATCTGGCAAAGGTCAAATCCATTCAAAGTCTGATCTTCGTTGAAATCTGCCGCTTTCCAGTCTGCAAGCTGTGTATCCGGTACAGCCAGCAGCCACTTTTGCAGTAGCACCACATCAGAAATTGTCAATGCACCGTCTGCATTAACGTCTCCAAGGATTCGCTCTTGATACTGAATGTTAGCTCCTGTCAGCTTTTCATTCAGCAAACCAATGGTAATCTGATTCCACTCTTCTTCTGTTCCGTTATAGGAAACTGAGCGCAGATTTTTGCAGTTAAAAAATGCGGAATCTCCCACCTTAATCAAGGAATTCGGAATTGCAATGGTCTCCAGATAAGGATTTTCGGAAAAAGCGTACATTGCAACAGATGTAACACCGCCTGGAATGGTATATGCAGCATCTGTCTTTGCCGCCGGATAGATTACCAGTGTGTCCTGCGCCTTGGAGTACAGAACACCATCTAAGCTGGAAAAGTTGGGGTTATCTTTCGCAACCTGGACTTCCCGCAAAGCACTGCAGGAACCAAACGCATTTTTATCAATTTTTGCAACTCCAGTTGAAAGTTTCACAGATTTCAAAGAAGTACAGCCCAAAAACGCCATTTCGCCAATGGAAGTTACTGTATTCGGGATTTCGATGGATGTAATTGTAGAGAGATAAAATGCTCCGACAGAGATTGCAGTAACTGGAAGTCCTTCGATTTCAGAGGGAATTACAACATCGGAAACGGAATTGTTAAAGCCGGTGATCTCAATTGAATCTCCATGGTTGACATAGGTGAATGCGGAACTGTCTGTAGCGTCCGTATTGGGAATTGTATAAGCATAATATACATAGTTCAGTCCAATATAGTCCTTGAATTCAAACTGATAAGTTACATTATTATACCGAATGGAATCGGCATCTACCAGTGCATAACCCAACGTTTCATCCACTTCTGCCAGGGAGTTGATCCTGTCGGATAGAGCCTTTACCTTTTTCTCCACAGACAATGCTGCATACTCTTCTGAATTGATCAATGCATTGAGTGTATCCGTAATTTTCTGCATATCCGCCAGTTCCTGCTCTGTGAATTGGCGATAGACACGGACTGTAACAGTATCGGAAGTATAGGTCTTTCCATTCACTGTATACTGTGCATAATAAGAATAATCCCCTACCTGATTTCCGGACAGATCCAGATAATTGGAGTACACGCCATCATTTTCGTACAAGTCTCCGTCATTTGGATAGGTGGCTGTGCCATCATCATAAAGCATTGCCACTTCCTGATTTGTAGAGGCATCTATCAGCGAAATGGAATCTACATTCGCAGCTGTTTCAGCCGTAAACAAAACAGACATTTCTTCTGAATCTACCTGAAGCCGTTTGGCACTGGAACTCAGTGTAACATCAGTCGCAATACCAGGAGATACTTGATCAGGGTCTTTGACCGCAATGTCCAGATAACACGTCACATCAGAAAATCCGCCAACACCCTCACATTGATAGGCATAGCAATGCTTTTCCTCATCATAGTTCACAGAGTTTTCTTTTACATATCCCTCTGCAATCAGCTGCTCGAACAGTGCATCTGCCATCTGCTTTCGGGTTTCCTGATCTGCATTCTGAAATGTGGTATCGCTGGACAGTACACCTACCTTTTGTGCGATTTCTGCCATTCTTTCAGCATCAGCATCTGATACCGCATCATAAATTACAACAGAAAAGGTTTTTGTGGTAGAAACTGTCCCATCAGCATCTGTCAGGCGAGCATAATAAGAATAAGAACCAACTGCCGCATTCTCAAACGACAGCACAGCAGACCAGGTTCTGTCATTTTCCAGGTCATCTCCGCTAACGTCGAAGTTGCCGTCATCCAGCATTTTTGCGACTACTTCGTTTGTTTTGGCATCAACCAGTTCTACATCGCTTCCGGAATACTTTAAGCAAGTAGCCGTAAAGATCACCTTTTTATCGGTTTCATCTTCCATAAACTCTGCGTTTCCAGTATGCTGATTTAACCGCAGTGTAAAAGAAGGATACTCCGCTGCACAAATTTGCTCCGCACCGACAAAAAAGCAGGTGCTGCTCATCATTGCAGCAGTGAGCATACTCAGAATTCTTTTCTTCATAGGAACTTCCTCCTCATTAAAATTATATTTTATTATACCATAAAAAGAACACCCGTGCGAGAAGTCTACGAAACTTACCGTGTTTTCAGCGAAACTTACTGTTTTTCATACTTTGTTCTCATTTCCCAATGTGTTTTCTGACATTCACAGGGCAGGCATCATGGCGCAGTCTTTTGTGAATATCCTAGCCGAATTTTCGCAAAAAGTCAACCCGATTTGCGTAGTTGGTATGTTTTTTTGCGTAATTGGTATGTTTGGCGCCTTTTCCGCACAAAAAATGCGATATGGACTCGCCCGGAATCACAGTGCTTTTCAGCACATTTTTCGGTAAGTCAATCATATCGCATTTTATCGCAGAATGCAATGTTTTGTTCCCCAAATGCAGGTTTTCGTCCCCCAAATGCAGAAAACGTACCATTTCAGTACCGGTGTTCTGCTGAATGACAGAAAACAATGCCATTTTCACAGCTGGTGCTTTTATACTGATTTTCGCATCATAATATCCAGAACAAACCAGCCGTCTTTTTCGTAATACTCTGTTCCGCCGTCATACTTTTCTACAAGGTTTCGAATGGACTCTGTGCCGAATCCATGGTACTTCCGGTTTGCCTTTGTCGTCAGCAATTTTGCGTTCTTCTGCAAAACAGAGGAAGAGATCGCATTTTTTATCTCGATCCAAAGGTAATTTCTCTTGTTTTTTATGGCAATTGCAATTTCCTTTCTCTTTTTCTGCTGCAAGGAGGATTCAATGGCATTGTCCAGACTGTTGGCAAGCAGATTTACCAGATCGTCTGCATCGAAACCGGCAAAGTCGGTATCAATCAGACAAGAAACCAAAATGCCCTTTTCTTTCGCATAGTTGAGTTTGATATTCAAGACCATATCCACAAGATCGTTTTGGGTCTTAACATAAGAACGAAAGTTTGTTATTTTTTCCCGGGTCAGCCGCTCCAGCGTGGCAACTGCTTTCTCCTGGTCGTCATCGAGAATCGCTTTTTGCACGCAAAGCAGCTCATTTTTCATGTCATGCTGTAAAATCTGCAAATTGTGATAGACTGTATAAAGTGCGTCATATGTTTTCTTTTGTTCTTCCAGCTGTGTCTGCATAATTGTATACTGTAGTTCCTTTTGGTTTCTCTCTGCCAACATCGAAAGCAGAGGAAGTACACAAATGTTAATCAAGATAATCCCAACATAAAAGACCATCACAAACTGCTTTATGTTGACTTGCTTACTGTTATACTGAAATTGAAACATATAGATCATCATGACTGCGGAAACAAAAAAGACAATAAAAATCGAGAAAAACTCTTTTTTCCGGAATTTTGCTTTCTTCAAATGAACTCGGTTCAAAACCACCTGCGTCAGCAAAAAGAACAAAAACTTTGTGATAAACAGAGCGGCAACTCTCAGATTATTCTGTTCCTCCAGCAACTGCTCTGCCTTTAAGTGAAACATAGCAGATATGATCCCATGTACAGAAATGTTGATACCGGCAATCATGATGATACCAGCTGCCGGCAATATGATCTGATAGAGCCTTGCGCCTTTTGTCAAAAGCAGCGCATACAAGATATACAAAAGCATGACAACAAAATCTTTCACCGCATTGTACGGCAGAAAGATCTTATCCACGATCATCATATAGTTAAAAATCACGAAAAATGATAGAAATTGAAAAATCCGATTCTGCCAGCCCTGGTATCTGCATCCAAGAAATTTACTGACAAAATACAGCATCATGACCACTTCAGAGCCTGTTGCTGCCACTTCACACGCCTGATAAAATAACTCCATTTCATATACCCCTTAAATACTGCTGAAAAACAGACTTCATCTCTTTTTTCCGGTGTCGGCTCAAAGGAATCCGTTCGCCTGTCGTCAGCAAGATCTCGTTTGGATTGATGGAAAACACATAGAAACAATTGACGATATAACCGGCATGACAGCGGACAAATTGATTTTGCGGAAGCAGTTTTTCCAGCTTTTCCATGGTGTACATCACCTGCACTTTTGTATTCTCTTTTTCACACATCATAATCGTATGGTTTTCCGAAACGAAATAAACTACATCATCTGCCGCCAGGGAAAGCAACCCGGTTTTGGACTTCAGCTGTAATTTTGAGGTATGATTCCACACCTTCTGATAAGCAGAAGCAGCAGCCAACGGCAGTTCCGATTCCAGGAAGTCTTTTCGGATAAAGTTGAACACCTCATACTGAAAGCATTGGAAAACCAGTTCATCATGATTTGTGACGAAAATCAACAGGGTATGCTGGTCTTCTTTCCGAAGTTCTTCCGCCAGATGCAGCCCGTCAACATCCGGCATTTCCAGGTCAGCAAAAATAATTTGAAACGGCTTTTCCCTATGGCTGGACAACAGCTCTTCCGCTTTCAAAAACGTGGTTATTTCAAACTGCGCCTGTTCCCTTTTTAATGTATCATCTATTATCCGGAACAAAAGTTCCAGTATCTCTCTTTCATCATCCACAATTGCAATGCGAATCATGTAATCACCTCTTGTTTTCATCATATCATAAAAAGGGGGAAAATGCAAGGTGAGGGTGAAAGAGAAAAAACAAGCACGTCAAAACTACGAGTAATTTTGACGTGCTTGTGATAAATGCAATCAGAATCAAGAAGGTAAATACAAACCGATTTATTTATATCTGTTTCTGCTTTTCAAGTCAGTTTTCACCTTCACGCCGTATTTTCATTTGGAAATTGGCTTGTCTTTTGGTTTGGAATATAGTATAATGGGGAAAATGAAATGTAGGATATCAGTTTTATAAATCGGAAGTTGACAAAGGACGAGGACTGTTAAAAATGAAAATCAGAGTAATGAATATATCCGATTACAAGCAGGTTTATCAATTATGGTTGTCATGTTCAGGGATTGGATTAAATAATTTAGACGATTCAAAAGAAGGAATAGAGAGGTTTCTGAACAGAAACCCTGAAACTTGTTTTGTTGCTGAGATAGAACAAACAATAATTGGAGTAATTATTGCTGGTAACGATGGAAGAAGAGGCTATATCTACCATACAGCGGTTAATCCTAACTACAGGCATCAAGGAATAGCTAACAAACTTGTAAATGAAGTTATGGGAAAATTAAAAGCATTAGGCATAAATAAGGCTGCTTTGGTTGTATTTTCAAAAAATACTGATGGAAATGCTTTCTGGGAGAAAAACGGTTTTACTTCACGGGAAGATTTGATTTATAGAAATAAGCCAATCACTGAAATGATAAGAATAGACACATAAATCCCAACTTACAATACAGAATGGAGGAACACAAATGACCAAACGCAAACTAAGAGACATTGCAGTATCCCCCATCGGCATGGATTGCATGGGATTCAGCCACGGATACGGCGAGATTCCAGACAGAAACTATAGCATTGCGGCAATTCGCAAAGCCTATGACTTCGGCTGTACATTCTTTGATACTGCCGAATCCTACGGGCCAAACCTGCTGCCGGAAAACCAGGGACACAATGAGCGAATCGTCGGCGAGGCGGTTCATGATTTCCGCAAGAATGTGGTTCTTGCCACAAAACTGCATCTCGATGCCAGCGAAGTTACCGAAAAAGGGCTGGAATCTGTAATGCGGGAGCATCTGACTGCCTCTTTGGACAGACTTCGCACGGACTATGCTGACCTCTACTACCTGCATCGCATCAATCCGGCGATTCCGGTGGAAGATGTGGCAGAGGTTATGGGAAAACTGATTGGAAACGGTCTGATCCGGGGCTGGGGATTGTCGCAGGTTGATGTGGATGTCATCGACCGTGCCAATGCTGTCACGCCGCTGTCGGCAGTGCAGAATATCTATTGGACCATAGTCAATAAAGTAGACAGAAGAAGAGAAAAGAATCAAAAAAGATCTTCAAATTGAATGGGAGATAAAAGGTCATTAGCAGAGTGAGGTCGTTTGAAATTGTAAAAGTGAATATATTCAAAAACAGACAATTCCAATTCATCAAAAGAGGCATATGAACGGCGGTTAGTTTCTTCAAGTTTCAAAAACTTGAAAAAAGCTTCTGCTACGGCATTGTCATAAGGATGCCCCTTTTTAGAAAACGACTGAATAAAAGAAGCTCTGTCCAGCCTTTTTCGGAATTCATCGCTGGTATACTGAGAACCTCTGTCTGAGTGGAAAATCACATTTTCAGGATAATTCCTGTTTTTTAAAGCAGATTCAAATGTATCCAGGACAAGCCTGGCATCGATTTTGCTACTTATTTTATAAGCTATCACACGTCTTGAAAAAAGATCAATGATAACGCATAAATAATAAAATCTTCCTCCGGCTTTTATGTATGTAATGTCGCTGCACCATGCTTTATTTGGCTCTTTGGGATTAAAATTCTGCTTTAATATGTTGTGACAATCTCTGTCACTGGATTTATTTGCGGCTTTGAATTTCGGCTTGACAGTTGACATTTTAGGAAGCTGCATTTGCTTCATCAGTCGGTACACTCTTCCCTGACTGATATGTATGCCATAATTAACTTCAAGAACCTTGCGCATTTTCTGAGCTCCGTAACGGCATTTTGCTTCGGAATAAATCTGTAAAATACAGTTCTTTATATTTCTGTTTTCAATTGCTCTTTTAGGTTCTTTAGAGTTAAAATGCTTGTAATAGCTGCTGCGGTTTACATTCAGAACACGACATAGGGTTATTATTGCATGTTCGTGCCGAAGTAAATGTACAGCTCTCATTCTTTCCCTGAGCGTGGAGTCATTATGGCAAGCGCTTTTTTTAATATGATGTTTTCCTCCTCAAGCTGTGCGTTTCTTTTTTGCAGTTCCTTTATCTGCTTTGCTGTCATAACAGTATTGTCGTCGACCCTGACTTCCGAATAAAGCTTTATCCATCTTGAGATCGCACTTACCGATATTCCGTATTCCTTGGAAAGCTCAGTTTGGGTTTTTCCGTTCTGGTGTAATGCCACGATGTTCTTTTTAAAAGTTTCATCGTATTGCAGCTGTTTGTTTGTCATTTTTTCCTCCTTGGTTTTTCTTCTTTCGTGTTTTCTTTTATTATACTCCTTTTCTTTTCCCTTGTCTACTTTTTTTAGTATAACACCATATCCGGAATACATGGCGTATCAAGGACAGTATCCGGTAATCAGCATTTCGCTGAAAAGCATGAAACAGGCCAGCTACACAGATGCTTTTTATATGTATAAAAACTTGATTACAAAGGAATATGAGAAGCATAAAATCATTTTAGAATCCAATAAGATTTTGCAGTCGGAAAAAGAAATATTCCGAAACATTATGGAGCAAAAAGCAGATCAAAATGTTTACTTGAATTCTATCCGAACCTTATCCGACGTTCTGGCAAAATACTATGAAAAAAACGTCATCATTCTCATTGACGAGTATGATGTACCATTAGAAAACGCCTATCACGAGGGCTTCTACGATGACATGACAAACCTGATTCGCAGTTGCTTTGAGTCTGCCCTGAAAACCAACCCCTCGTTGGAATTTGCGGTTCTGACAGGCTGTCTGCGGGTATCCAGAGAGAGCATTTTCACAGGCTTGAACAACCTGAAAACTTACTCCATCACGAAGAACAAGTTCTCCCAGTATTTCGGATTTACCCAGGAGGAAATGAAAGAGATTTTGCAAACCTTCTCCCTGGAACAGTATGCCGGAACAATCGCAAAATGGTATGACGGCTATCGGTTTGGGCTGACGGAGATCTATAACCCGTGGAGTGTTCTCAACTGCATTGACTCCTACCTACAAAACGACATGGTTGCCTGTGAGCCTTATTGGTCGAACACCAGTTCCAATCGGATTGTCAAGCGTCTGATCGAGGAATCCAACGAGCGTACCAAATCCATGGTGGAGGAACTCATCAACGGCACACCAATTCAAACGCAAATTTTTGAGGACGTGACTTACGGTACAATTGATGTCAACCAGGACTACATCTGGAGTTTTCTGCTGTTTACCGGCTATCTGAAAATCATCTCCTGTGAAACGATTGGCGACGAAACCTATTATGACATGGTGATTCCCAATGTGGAGATCAAGAGCATTTACAAGAACACCATTCGTTCGTGGTTTATCGACCATATCAATCGTGACAGCCGAACAGACATTCTGGAATCTGTGATCCACGCAGATGCGGAAAAACTGGAAGACCTGCTCTGCACCTGGCTGACCAACACCATCAGCTGTTTTGACGAACAGGAAAACTATTATCACGGTTTCGTGACAGGACTTGTTTCCGGATTTAACGGCTATATGGTGGTTTCTAACCGAGAGTCCGGCAACGGACGGTTTGATCTGGTGGTAAAGCAGCGTTCCAGATGGCATCACGCCGCAATTCTGGAATTTAAGGTTGTGGAAAAGTACAACCAGATGACAAAAGCCTGTGAAGATGCCCTCAAACAAATCGAAGAAAAAGACTATGAAGCAAGCCTGCGGGACGAACAGTATGAAAACATCGCAAAGCTTGGAATTTGTTTCTGCCAGAAACGGTGCAGGGTGAAATCCGGCGGTGTGGATCACTTTGAATATTAAAGGAAACACTGATTAAATCTTCCCATTACGCAGCAAATATGGTATAATAGAAAAAAGACAAAAAAGCAGGAGGAAAAGACAAATGAGCCAGATGACATTCAGCGATTATGAGTACAGCCTGAGAAAGCGGAAAACGAAGCGGGAAGAATTCCTGGACATCATGAATGAGATTATTCCGTGGGAAGAATGGGTAGAATTTGTACGCCCGTATTATCCGAACGGCAAGCGTGGCAGACCAACAAAAGGAATCGAAAAAATGCTGCGGATGTATCTGTTGCAGATCTGGTTCAATCTCTCTGATGAGGGCGTGGAAGATGCCATCTATGACAGCTATGCATTCCGGAAATTCATGAATATCGACTTTATGGAGGAACAGGTTCCCGATGCAACAACGCTTCTGAAATTCCGTCATTTGCTGGAAGAAAACCATCTGGGGGAAGTGTTTTTCAAGGCGATCAATCGTGTGATGGAAGCTACTGGGCATATCATGCACGGCGGTACGATCGTAGATGCAACCATTATTTCTGCACCGAGTTCGACCAAAAATGCAGAGAAGAAACGGGATCCGGAAATGTATCAGACCAAAAAGGGAAATGTATGGAAATTCGGGATGAAATGCCACATTGGGGTGGATTCCGGAAGTGGTTTGGTGCATACAATCACAGCCACAGCAGCCAATGCACACGATATAACCGAAGCGCACAAATTACTGCGGGAGGACGATCATGTTGCATATGGAGACAGCGGATATATTGGAATTGAGAAACGGGATGAAATCAAAAACAACGAACATTTTCGTAAGATCGATTTTCGCATCAGCCGCCGTCCGAAAAGCCTGCCGCAAGTATCTGATCATGCGATTGACTGGGAACGTTACATTGAAAACCGAAAATCCGCTGTACGTTGCAAAGTAGAACATGCTTTTAAAATTATCAAAGACACATTTGGCTTTCGAAAAGTTCGATATCGTGGACTTGCGAAAAATTTCAACAAGCTGAATGTGCTGTTTGCGTGTGCCAATCTGCTGATGGTAAAACGTGGACAAATAAAAAGTCAGAAAGCACTTATAAGGGGATAAGTGTACCCTTTTGCGGATAATCGGCTTCAAATGAAGCTTGAAAAGTTGAAAAACAGCAGTATTTTAGTCAAAATACTGCTGTTTTAGTCGTAATTATCGATTTGCTTTTTCAACTGTGCTTTTGTTCAGCGTTTCCTAAATAATGGAAAGTATATCACTTTTCACACTTCAAGAAGATAATAACGAAATCAGCCTGAGATTCCATCATAGAACCTCAGGCTGGTTTTCGTTTGTATAGAGAAAAGTGATACGCTTTGCCGCAAGCCCTCCCAACGTACAGGTTTATGAAAAAAGCGGCAGCTTATCAAAAAGCCCCCGCTTTTCAAAGAAACAAAACCTAAAAACCATTGGAACAGCATGAATTTTCAGAAGCTTCTTTTCATCTGCGGCTTGGAACAGAGCCGCAGAGATCTATTGCAAATGATTCTTCCCATTGGGGAGAAAATCATTTTTTACTTTGAAAAATCCCACGAAGATAGTTATAAAAATGCGGCTGAACGCTAGATGAATTATGTCCTCCATCAGAAACAGAATGCCAGAGATGTTCAATTCCATTTGCAGACAAGATATTGTGATAAACAGAAGGCTGTGAGCCAACTGTACCATCTTTCCCGCCGCCAGTAATCATGATCAGATTCGGCATCTGGTATGCCGGTTTCAGCTGATTTTCCTGCAGCTGACCGGGGTGCATACTCAAATTTGTTCCAGGTGTCAGTCCTGGTGCAGGACAGGCGGCACCCACATAGCCAAACAAATCTGAACGGGTCAAGCCGATGAACAGCGATTCTCTCGCACCCATGGAAAACCCTGTAATTGCAGTGTTCTCCCGTCCGGTTTTCACAGAGAAATTCTTTTCGATATACGGCATCAGATCGTTTGTCAGATCATTGATAAAGTTGTCATAATTTAGCGAATTCTCCAGATTTAACCCATCGCATGCCTCTTTGGTTTTGCTGGTGTAGATATATGGAAAAACAACGATCATCTTTTCCGCTTCGCCATTTGCATTCAAATTGCCCAGCATGGTACGAGCACTGCTCATGGCTGCCAAAGAATCCTCTGTTTCCCAATAACCATGCAGTGCATAGAGTACTGGATAGGTTTCGTTTTCATTGTAGCCGGCCGGCAAAAGCACATTCACGTTGACATTTCGTTCCCGTGTTGTGGAATAGTACTGATATTTTTTCAGAGTACCGTAAGAAACGCCAGCTTTTTCTTCCATAATTCCTGCCGGGGCGTATTCTGTCATCATATTTTTTACCTGTTCCATATATGCAGTTGGATTCGTTTCATCAGAACCCGCACTGCTTTTTGAGAATGCCGTGATTTTTCCCAGCAGATAATCCTGAATCAGCTGGAGATCTGTACCGTTTACGCTGCCGCTCTGGTCTACGTCTGCTGCCAGACTTGCTGCATTGCCGGAGAATGCACCGGAAACGCCCTGCCGTGCCAGTGCCAGATCCATGCCGTTAATGACACCGTCTGCATTGACATCGCCCAGATGAAACGGCTTGGATTCCCCTGCACCGATGATGGACGTTCCGCCCACAGCACCGATTGCCTCGTCCAGATAGAAATTGTTGGTGCTCTCTGCGGTTTCTATATACAGTACCATATTCGTGGCATCTTCTGGAATCCGATAATTCTTGTTGGCAAGCTGCATCCACTCGCCCTTAATGGCAGTTCCCTCTGCTATGGTAGCATACTGTGCTTCGCCGTCGGCATCGGCATACGCCAGCTTCAGGAAAAACTGGTCGGTTGCATCGCCGTCAAAGTATTCCACATTGACGCTAAAGCTGTATTCTTTTCCCGGCACAAACGCCTTGGGATTCAGTGTTCTTCCGGCACCATTCCACGCAGCCGTCCGGTTCTGCACCAACAATGCTTCACTGCCCACATAGGCGGTTCTGCCGCTGGTGAGAACATTGGCAGCACCTCTGCCTTCCCAGCTGTCTGTATCGCCTTCAAATGTGCTGTGGAAATACCAGCCGTATTCGTTGGGTTCAATGGGTTTATCATTGCCGCCGGGATTGCTGCCGTCACCCCACTCCGACTGGGGGATCATAGAGGTCAGTGTCGTATATGCCAGCTTCGGCTGATGATTGGTATCATACAGCAGCGGGGTGTTCTCCGTTTTGATCCATGTGTTGGCATCGTTCGGTCCCCAGATGCACACGGCGGTCACTCTGCCGTCTGAGCTGGGATTCTTGTTCCAGTCCATAGCAGCCTGAAAGATCGCCTTGTACTTATCCGCCTGCTGCTGGAGGGTATACTTGCCGTTTTCCATGGTGATGTCCAATTCTGTGATCTGCACATCACAGCCAATGGACAGAAACTTTTTCATTGCCGTGGTGTATGCCGACACACCGGAAAAGCCGTCATAATTGGCGTTGATGTGGGACTGCATACCAATGCCGTCCAGCAGGCCTTTTTCATAGAGGGACTTGCACATACTATAAATAGCGTCCCGCTTGTGATCCCAATATTCGTTGTAATCATTGTAGTAGAGGGCACAGCTTTCCGGTGCATATTTCCGTGCATAGGTAAAGGCTTTTTCCACAAAGGCATTACTGCCGTAGATCTGTACCCATGGTGATTGTCCGCTGATGTTCTCGCCCGGTTCTCTGGTGCCGCCGTTGTTGGCAGTACGGTTACTGTCGTCGCTGATGCACTCATTCGCCACGTCGTAGGCATAGAGGTTCAGATCCGGATACTGGGTCTTGATGGCGTTGAACATATTTTTGATGTAGCTTTCCATACGCTGATCCATGACCGCCGAGGAAACCCAGTTTCCGCTGGCATTGAAGTTTTCCTTGAAAAACCACAGCGGTGTCTGACTATGCCAAACCAGTGTGTGTCCACGCATGGCAATGTTATTGTTGACGCAGAAGTCCATGATGCTGGCAGCATTGTTCAGAGAAACGCCAATATTCGTTCCGCTGCACTGAGACTGCACCAGCGTTGCATCTGGCTTCATTTCGTTCTCGCACTCGATGCTGTTATAATCCTTCAGCACACTGGCAGTAATGGTGGAGTTCTTCACAGTACTGCCGTTGAGAATATTGCCCACCCGAAAATAATCGGCGAACTCGTCTTTCAGTCCCTTTTCCGCAGCCGCCGCAGAAACCTCACTGCTGTCCGACTTTCCTGTTACGGTGACATCATCAAACACAAAATCGTTAGTGCTGTCTGTGGTAATGGTCAGCCGGAATTCGCCGCTGTTTTCCGGTGCACGATAAGAAGCGGAAAGCTTCGTCCATTTGCCGGCTCTGGTCTGTTTTGCCGTCAGTTCGGTTTCTGATTCCTGTGCCGTGTCCAGATCTGCACAGGAAAGGGACAGGTGAAAACGCTCATCGGTTTCACTGTACACCCACACGCTGTATGTGTAGGCTTCTCCGCCGGAAAGATAGAAGCCCTTTTCCGCACTGGCACCGTCAGATGTGCTGGTTCTTCCGGTAACAGACATACCACGGGACGTGTTGCGACCGATGCCGTCTTCTGCTGTCAAAGCTACAGCATCAGCGTTGCCGTACCAGCCGCCGTAGTTGACTTCAAAGTCGTTGCTGACCAGCTCTGCCGCAGAAACTGTTCCTGAAATCGCCGGGAAACAGGAAAGTGCACCGACACTACACAGCATCGCAGTCAGTCCAGCCAGCCATTTTTGCTTGTTCATACAAAAACATCCTCCTTCTGTTGCTGTAAGTTTCGTTTCAAACTACACTTATTGTAACAGAAGGAGGTTTTCTTGTATTGCAGGATTGTCATGTGATTTGTATATCTGTCAAGCCAATTTTATCCCTGCGATTTCCGGAATTCTGTGGGTGTCATGCCATAGATTTCTTTGAAAACTCGGGTAAAATGGCTCTGGGACGAAAATCCCAGCAAGCTGCTGATCTGGGAGAGATTCTGCTCTGTTTCCAGCAAAAGCGTTTCCGCCTCCTGCATTTTTTGCTGCTGGATAAACTCAGACAGATTCCTGCCGGTTTGCTTTTTGAATTCCGTAGTCAGTCCGCCACGGCTTTTGCCGCAGTATGCCGCAATGTCTGCGGTGCGAATGGGTTCTGCCATATGGCTGCGGATATACTGTAGCACATTTCGCACCAGTCGGGATTGGCTGCCGCCGCATTGTTTCAGCTTTCGCACCTGATCGGCATAGTCCAGAATCATGTGATACTGTAAGTTTTTGATGCGTTCCATGTCCGGCAGGGATTCACATTTTGAAATATAGCGTTCTTCCGTTTCCAGAACCTCTTCGGCAGGCAAACCGGCTTGGATTGCCGCACGGGAAACAATGGTTTCCAGACGAATGAAGAAGTTCTTGTGATGCCGCAGCAGATGCGGTGCAAGCTGTCCGGAACGAACTGCCGGAATTTTTGTTGCACCGTCGATCAAACCGTCTACATCACCCTGCTGCACTTTCCGAATGATGTCCTGCTCAATCGACATGGAACGCATATGTCCTTCCGGATTCCTGTTTTCAGGACTGGACAGGATCTCACTTTCTTTCATTTCTGCTGTAATGGTTTTCTGTTCCCTTTGCCAAATCCGCAGATCAGAAATGTCGTACATGGTTCGATTGACTGTGAAATTATATAAGATCATTGCCTGCAAAAGGGTATCCGGGTGCATTCCCGAAAGTGTTTTCATTTCAGCTGTAAATGCTGGAATCTGTTCCGGCTGTAAATGCAGCGAGCAGCCCAGCTTTTTCAATTCGTGTTCCGAAATCGCCAGTTCGCTGACTGGTCCTGCAATAAAGCAGTACGACTGATGCCGGACATAGCCATAGTAAAACATATCGTGATAGGAAAAATAGCCCAATTGTGCGGTTTCCTGCAAAAGTGCAGTGATGCAGAGCGTCACAGGGTCTGCTGCCAGCTGCACCGGAGAATAGGCGTAGATTTCCTCCTGCTGCCGGTAAAGGCGTACCGGCAGTCCAAACATATTGGAAAACTGCCGGCTGAAATAGCAGAGCTGCGGTTCAGTCAGGATTTGCTGTACAAAAGATTGTTCGGACATGACAGAGTTTTCACTCCTCTCTTCATCAAATTCTCACAGTCAAATTTTCAGTCAATACGATTATAATGAATAACAATATTATACTGCATTTTATGAAGTATGTCAATATACTGAAAATTTACCACAAAAGAAAAACCCGAGGTTCTGCATGAGAATCTCAGGTTTTTTTATAGGAAATCAGATGAAACAAAATGTCATAAGTTAAAGCAACGACGCACAAAACACATCTGCAAGCTGTGTCGTTAGATATTGCCGGAAGATGTCACTGTATGCCGGAGCAGACAAAGGTCGAAACCATTCAGCACACCGTCTGCATACAGATCCCCTGCCCGCCAGTCGGCAAGCTTTGTTTCCGGAATTCCAAGCAGCCACTTTTGCAGCAGCACAACATCTGCCAGATTTCCCTTGCCGTCCGCATTGACATCACCGGAATTTACAGGCAGTTCTTCTGTTGTCGCAGTAGTTGTAGTTGTGGATGCAGCAGTTGTTGTCGTAGTTGTCACCACCGTTGTTGTTGTTACCACAGGCGGTCCGTCTATCACAGTTCCTTTCACAGCACCGATTGCCTCATCAATATAGAAATTATCCGTATCATCTTCAGTTTCTACGTAGATCTTGAAATCCTTTCCGCCCTCCGGCAGTTTGAAACTAGGATTTGCAAGCTGCACATAGTTTCCCTTTGCTGCGGAAACAGATGCAATTCTGGCATACTTTGTTTCTCCGGCAGCATCTGTGTACTGTAGAGAAAGTACCGCATTTTTGGAACTTTCTCCGTCCATGTAATTCAGGCATACACTGAAACTGTATTCTTTTCCAGCCAGAAACGCTTTTGTCGGCAACGTTTTTTCCGCTCCGTTCCACGCACTGGCACGATTCTGTACCAAGAGTGCATTGGTTCCCAGATACGGCATTCTTCCGCTCAGTGCAACATCTGCTGAACCATGTCCCTGCCAGTCGCAGTTGTCCTCCTCAAAAGTATCGTGAAAATAATAGCCGTTTTCATCTGGCTCTGTCGGCTGATCTTCCAATGTCACAACAAACGTAGAAACACTTTCCGCAGGGAACTGTGCCCAGAAACTGCTGCTGTCATGCTCCAGATCTTCCGTTTTCGCCAGATTTTCAGAGGCGGAAGTACGATAACGGTCAACCTCTATAATTTGTGCATCTGCATCTACAGAAAACTCCTGCGAGTAGCTTTCCGTTCCCTCGTTAATGGCAACGATCGTCACTTGATTGTCATCGCCCTTATATGCTGACACATAGACATTGTCTGCCGGCTGTTCCGTGGCATCGATTCGCACATCGCCGGGGCGAACATATTTGGAATACTGTGCCATACAGTATCCACGCTTGCTGATTTTTCCGTCTTCCGTCATCAGTCCATAATTCCGGCGAATATACCACCATGTATAAGCACTCATATTGCCTACAACCATGGCGTTATGGATATTTTCCGAAACCTGCAGTGCCTCCGGATAGCGATTCGCCGAATCCTTGTCGCTGTTTGGAACATAGACTTCTGTCATCCAGATTTCTTTTCCGCTGTTTTCTAGTTCCGGAAAGTCCATCCACGAACGCTGCGTGCCGTAAAAGTGTGTACCGAATACATCGCAGTTTTCCATTGCCTTGCTGTTATTCAAGATCTTCCGGTAAAATTTCTTGCCGCCGTCCGGCACCCATGAGGCATTTTCCGGTGCATACTGAAAAGATTCCGGCGACATCAAGCGAGTGCTTGTGATCTGATCGCCATAGTTGGCAATGAAGTCTGTTGTTTCATCAGTAGACCAATACGTCCATTCGGACGCATAATCCGGCTCATTCTGTACCGATACGGCATACAGATCAACGTCATTCGCCTTCATGTAAGTGCCAAAATCATTCAGATGCTTTGCATAGGCAGCATAATTGGATTTGGGCAGATGCAGTTTGCCGTTGCTTCCGCCGGATTCCGTTAGATTCGCCGGCGGTTCCCACGGAGATGCAAAAACAGTGACACCCATTTGCGTCGCAAACTGTGCTGTGGGGAGTGCTTTGTTCCACTGGCTGCTGTCCGGATTCACGAATACCCGAAGCACCGTCAGCCCCAACTCATTCTCTCCGTTGCCAAACGCCGTCTGCCGCTGTGCCTGCGTCAGGTCTCCTGCCCATTCCGGATGATTGATTCCGCCGAATCCACGAATTGTCTGGTATTCCGTATCTGTATCGATGACACAAACGTCAGCGGCAGAAACCGTTTTCGGCGGAAAAATAGACGCTGTCGTTACAGACAGTATCGCTGCCGTAAAACCAGCTGCGGCTTTTCTCCAATTCATATCCATTCCCTCCTGTGAAAAGCACCCGTTTCACTTGTTGTGTTTATTATAACAGCTTCATATTGCATTGTATATCATTTTTGTCATGTACTTTTGTATCGTTGTCATGTTTTCATTGATTCTGCTGGTGGAAAGGTCATCAAATATGATGTAATTTTAGATGGTTGCTTTTTTCTCCAAGAAGGAGTAAAACACATCACTTTCCCCACTATCAACAGGTACATATAAGGCAACCAGCCTGAGATTCCAATCATAGAACCTCAGGCTGGTTTCGTTTATGATGCAGTGAGAAAAGTAATACGCTTTGCTGTATCTTCCCTTAAAAATCACATAGCACAATCGTTGATCTTTTGATTCTACAAACTGGAAGTTATTGATTTATACATTCGATGATTGGCTCAATGCATTTTTTATCTGTCCAGTCGCATTTATGATCCCCAGCTGCCATCAGTGCTTTTTCCCATATTTCGTAATCAGCTGGATTTTTCTTTGCAACCGACCTTCTAAGTAAATTGCATAATGTTCTATCCTTAAAAGACATTGCGTCCATATCCCACGCACCACGGCAATAAAAGAGAGAAATATCAGCCAAGTTATCCTTCAAATTATGCTCCTTGATTTGCTGAAACGCATTTTCTTCATACGGAGATGCTCCACAGCAAAACACGATGATCTTCTTGCCCGTTAATTTACTTATATTCTTTTTTAGAAACGATAATCCGGCGATACCGGAAGCATATAATCCTCCACCTAAAATAATAGTGTCATATGTAACAATTTCGTTGATATCAGCTTTTCTTGTTTCTATACACTGAAACCCGGTCTCTTCTGAGAGCCAGTCAGCGTATCTTTTTGTAGCACCATATTTTGATTGATATAAAATGACTCCATTCATAAACACATCTCCACAAATTCCGATTTGTAGTCTAATTACTACATTCAATTTTCCTCCATTATACCACATTCCCAATCGAAAAGCAAGCCAATTTCAAAAGCAAGAACCAGCCCATAATCCCATAAAAAACAGGAGAGCCATAAGCCCTCTTGTTATTCCTTCTATAAAACCAAAAGTCCTGCTTACCACAGAATCTCCTGCCGCATCAGGCACAAATCCAACGCATCAATTCTGCCGTCAGCATAAAAATCCCCATTTTCCCACTGCTCTAATTTGGCATCCGGAACAGCTAAAAGCCATTTTTGCAATGCGATAACATCCGACAAATTCCATACGCCGTTGCCATTCACATCTCCTCGAACAGGTTCCGGATCCAGTGCAACCAGCGACAGATGCTCTACATTCACCGTTCCGCTGCCCTTGAATTCCAGAACAATGGCACAGTTGAAATCGGTCATGCCGGCAGTAAATTCCTTTTCAAAGGACTGCGTTGTTCCGTTTGCCGACGTCGAACCGTTCAGATATGATGTGTAGCTGTCATGATTGGCTTGAATGCGATAATTGATGCTTGCAGTTGACGGTGCGGTATAATCAAAGGAAAGCCGGTACGTTTGACCTTTTTGGAGCATGATTCCTGTGGAAAAAGCCTGTCCGCCCCACCATCCGGAGCTTGCCTCTGCGGTAAATCCGGGGCTATTGGTATCGATCGTGCCGCTGCCGCCCCAGAACATCAAGGCACTGGCAATTACGACATTTTTCACATCAATTTCCTGATCGCTCTCATCCAGAAAAACGCCCTTTGTGAATGCGTCAGAATGATAGTAGTCGTTCAACCATGTGATTCGCTGATTCAGCCAGTTTGCAAGATACGCTGCGTGTTCGGAATGAGTTTTCAACGCTGCTGCTTCGTCTGTTTCGTTGTAGACTTTTCGTCCCAGTGTATTCCATTTCGTGAAATTCCGATTGTAAGAATCAGCGTTGGCACTCGCCTCTGTGCGTACAAAATCCGGAAGTGTTTCGATTTCAGCAAGCTTTTCGTCCCAGCGTGCCTGAAGCATTTCACGGAACCAGTCGCACCGGATCGCATAACACAGCCACGGATTGGAGTTGGCAGAACTGTCTGTCACGTCAAAAATGCCCAGTCCTTTGGCATCTGAAATTCCCTTAGCTTCTGTATTGTTTCCCAGTGCCAGATCGTAGTCCCACATGGGATGAAAAGTTAGTTTGCCGCCGGCATCCTTGGAAAAGTAATAGCTGTCCCAACCGGCATCTACATTTTTGCACAGCTCATTGGCGAGGTAATTGTCTACCAGAGAGGGAATGTCAATATACTTTTCTGTCTCGGACTGACTGCCGGATTTCAGGGCATGAAGTGCCTGCTCCGTGTAATTGGAAATATATGCGATCTGTTTGGCAGCGATCTCCGGATCTCCGGAAACATCACTTTTTACTTCATACTGACAGCAGTCCACTGTGAATACATTTTCCTCTGCATAGCGGCTCATCTCCACCAGATAGCCGTCATCTTCGATCTTCGTGGTGTCTTCTGTAATGGCAATACGGCTTTTGGCAACATTGACCGCCTCGCAGAGCAGATATACACCCTGATAGCTGCCGTTGACATACACCTCTACCGAGCGGCTGTTGGGTGTATAGGGCATATTGTCCAGCATATCGCCCAGATGATAGGCAGTCATACTCCGCAAAAGAGAGGTGTCATAATAATTGGCAACCAGATTCCACGACTTTGCAGAACCATCGCCCAGATGCAGCGGATTGGACTTTTTCGGAAACTTGAAACGATAACTTTTCTTGTCCAGATTCAGTGTGCTGTTTCCACGGAGCCGAATGGAGATGCTGGCATCCTCGGTGTCTATGGTTCCGTTCTCGTCCCAGATGGTGATTTTCGCATCGGTGTAGGATTCCTTGGTGTTGACGCTGTTGCCCAGTGTGTCAATAGAGATCACCGGCATCGTCAGCTGCTGCTCCAGAATCTCGTCGTTGGTAATCGCAGAGGCGGCGGTTTGCGGCAAAACAGACAGTGTGCAGACTGCCATTACGGCAGCGGTAAGTATGGGAAAAATGCGTTTCATATACTCCTCCTTATGATTTTTGCAGTTTTACAGTAAACGTGATCCGGTTTTCCTGTAGAGATGCGGAGATTTCACCCTTGTGCTGTTGGGTGATAGCCTGTGCAATAGACAGCCCCAGTCCAAAGCCCTCTTTCTGATGCGAATGGGATTCCTCTGCACGATAAAAGCGGTCAAAAAGGTGTTCCATTTGCTCTGGTGTCAAATCTGAACAGAGATTGGAGCAAGTGAGAAGAATCCTGTGATTGCTTTCCGTCAGACAGAATTGGATTTCCGTTTTGGCATCGGCATATTTCAGAGCATTGTCAATGAGGATTCCAACCAGTCGTTCGATTTTCAGGGCATCTCCATACATGGTCAGATCTTCCGCAATTTCCAGGTGCAGCGAATGCTCGGATTCAAACGCCCGACTTTCAAAATAGAGCAGTGTAGTTTCCACGGTCTCACTAACAGAGAACAGGCGAAAATCCGCAGTATCCTTGGATTTCTCAGAAAACCTGGTGAGCTCCAGCAATTCTGCGATCAGCCGGCTCATTTTTTCCGACTGTGCTTTTATGGTATCATAAAGGCAGTCACTGCCATGCTTTCGCTCTAATAAATCAGTGGTTGCGGAAATCACGGTGACTGGTGTTTTCAACTCATGTCCGGCGTTGGAAATGAACTGCTTTTGCCGACTGAAACTGTCGGAAAGAGGCTTGACCATGTGTTTAGAGAGCAAAACAATCACCGCAATCAGAATCAAAGTCATCAAAAATCCGGAAAATATGGAGATCCACAAAATCTGGTGCAGTGTTTTTTGTTCGCTTTGGTCTTGCTGGAACAAAATGATTTGAAAATCGTGGTACGGCACAATGGTGTACTGATAGGATTTCTGTACCGAAATGCTGCCGCTGTCCCGATGCTGCTGCAAAACATCACTTACCAGCGTTTCAGCCTCCTCGCTGCTGATTTGGGTTGGCAGATTTCCGCTGCACACTGCAGAAAGACTGCCGCCGGAATCCGTGACCAGATAGAAACTGTTTCGCTCCGATAACGCTTCCGGTATCTGATTTTCAAACAGATCGGAATAGGATAGGTGCAGAATGTCGTTGGAAGCTCGTTCTTTCTGATAGTGTATGGTGATCCTGTCCAGTGCGAGAGAAACGTCTTCCCGTGAAGTCCACCAGACGATAGAAACCAGAAAATTATCTGTCGTTAAGCCGCTGGTCTGACGAGCCTCTGCGGAGCGTTCCCTTTTCAGTGTGCTGTCGTTTTGAAAATCAATGGTGACCTCAGAAGTGTCCTTGTTGAACGTGTACTCCCGATAGACAAGCTCCTGCTGATTTGCAGTTTCCTCCAGATACATCAGTCCGCCACCGCCGCAATACCAGCTTTCAGAATCAGAGTCGCTGCGAATGGTGCCGCTGAGCGTAATGCTGTCAACAGAATGAATACTTCTGGGAATCAGATAATCTCCGTCAGCATTTTGTTCCATCTCTGAAAGCAGCAGCGTTTCTGTCTGGTAGTCATAGGATTTTGCCGCCTGAAGAATCATGGCATCGGCATTGCTGCTGTTGGCACGAAACAGCATTTGTATCAGCAAATTCATGACAAGCAGCATTTCCCAGATAACTGCAATCACAATTGCAGAGGCAGAAAAGATGTATTTTCGTTTCAGTCGTTCAATTTCCTGCTGCATCGGACGCTCCTTCCAGATAATATCCAACGCCACGGACAATTTTGATTTTTACACCGGAGTGCAGGGCAGTCAGTTTTTTGCGGAGAAAAGAAACGTAAACCTCAATAGAATTGTATTCTGCATTGGAATCGTATCCCCATATTTTTGTGAGAAAGCTTTCTTTTGGAATGATCTGTCCGTGATTGAGCAGGAGCATTTCCATCATATCGTATTCTTTCTGGCTGAGTTTTACCCGTCGTTCGCCACATTGCAGTTCGTGACGGGCAGAATCCAGCGAAATGTCCGAAAATGAAAGGGCACTGCTGAGATACTCCAATGGTCTGCGGCGGCAGAGTGCCCGAACTCTTGCCAGAAATTCCTTGCTGACAAATGGTTTCGTCAGATAATCGTCTGCACCGCTGTCCAGTCCCTCTACCTTGTCTTCGATCTGGGACTTTGCGGTCAGCATCAATACCGCAGAGCTGATCTGTTTCTGCCGAAGTTTTCGAAGAACTGCAATGCCGTCCAATTTGGGCAGCATAATGTCCAGAATGATGAGGTCATAGATTCCGGTCATGGCACAATCCAATCCATATTCTCCGTCATTGGCGATATCCGTGTGGTATCCTTCCAATTCCAGCATTTCGGACAGGACATTCGCCAGATCTTTTTCGTCCTCTACGATTAAAACACGCATTCTCACATCTTCTCCTTTGCATTTAATATATCAGGAAAAACTTGAAAATTTCTTGATGCAGTGACGAGAATAGTATAGCACATTCGGCGTGGATTGACAAGAAATGTGGTGGAATAAAAATAGAAAAGCTGCCTGCCGGAGCAAACAGCCTTTCTGAGGAGATATATGGAGAGAAATGAAACAATCTAACGGTTACGCAGACTTTTTCAGTCCGATGGTTTCCAGCCATGTGACAATGCGGTTTTCCGAGTCTGCCACCACACTTCTGGAAAGTGTCAGCCCGTCTGTCCGAACAGTTGCATTCGGTTCCAGTTCTTCGATTTCTTCCACAGAACCGGAAAATCCGCTGCCGCCGTGGCTGTTGAACGGAATGATTGTCTTTCCGCTCAAGTCGTACTCCGAAAAGAAACTGTACATCAGCTGCGGCATATCATACCACCAGATGGGATAGCCCACAAAAATCGTGTCATACTGGTCTAAATTTGCAATGTGATCGGACAGTTCCGGCAAGACGCCGTTCTGCTGGTCACTCAGTGCCTTATCTGCAACGGTGTTGAAATCATCGCCGTAGCTTTCCGCCGGCTGAATGGCAAACAGATCACCGCCTGTGTTCTTCTGAATCACATTTGCCATGTACTCCACAGAACCGGAAACCTGTCCGTCCACAACCACACGGCTTGCACTGGTGCTGGCATCTACTCCATCCGGCAGAGGATAGGAAAGGTAGGCAATCAGAATGTTGCTTGCCGTTTCCGGTTTTGTCAAGTCCAGACCGGCTGCCCACTCCTGCACCGATTCTCTGGTGGAACGGCTCGAGAACCGCATCCCGTCCAGCCAGTTTCCGGTGCCTGCCATTGCGGCAAGTTTTGTGCCGCTTTCGCCCAGCGGAGAACTCATGAAAGTGCAGAACGGAATCACATTCTTTCCGGTGAAATCGTTTTCCTTGACGAAATCATCTACCACCCAGGCAGCCTCCTGCCACCAGATCGGATAGCCAATGAAAACATTGTCGTAGTCTGCAAAATTGTCCGGCGTTGTCTGCACCAGTTCTACGTGTCTGGTGTCCGGATGCTCATGTTCCTGTACCACACGGCTGCCGGAATCGGACCAGTTCAGATCGGCACTGGTGTACGCATTTACCGGCGTAATCACAAATACATCTGCGTCCATTTCTTCCGCAATTGGATAAAGCTTTATTCGGAAGTCAGGGTCGACGACAATACTGTTATGACAGCAAAGCAGATAAAGGAACTGCAAAAAAGAAACGCACAGCTTGAGGAGGAAAACATCATATTAAAAAAAGCGCTTGCCATAATGACTCCACGCTCAGGGAAAGAATGAGAGCTGTACATTTACTTCGGCACGAACATGCAATAATAACCCTATGTCGTGTTCTGAATGTAAACCGCAGCAGCTATTACAAGCATTTTAACTCTAAAGAACCTAAAAGAGCAATTGAAAACAGAAATATAAAGAACTGTATTTTACAGATTTATTCCGAAGCAAAATGCCGTTACGGAGCTCAGAAAATGCGCAAGGTTCTTGAAGTTAATTATGGCATACATATCAGTCAGGGAAGAGTGTACCGACTGATGAAGCAAATGCAGCTTCCTAAAATGTCAACTGTCAAGCCGAAATTCAAAGCCGCAAATAAATCCAGTGACAGAGATTGTCACAACATATTAAAGCAGAATTTTAATCCCAAAGAGCCAAATAAAGCATGGTGCAGCGACATTACATACATAAAAGCCGGAGGAAGATTTTATTATTTATGCGTTATCATTGATCTTTTTTCAAGACGTGTGATAGCTTATAAAATAAGTAGCAAAATCGATGCCAGGCTTGTCCTGGATACATTTGAATCTGCTTTAAAAAACAGGAATTATCCTGAAAATGTGATTTTCCACTCAGACAGAGGTTCTCAGTATACCAGCGATGAATTCCGAAAAAGGCTGGACAGAGCTTCTTTTATTCAGTCGTTTTCTAAAAAGGGGCATCCTTATGACAATGCCGTAGCAGAAGCTTTTTTCAAGTTTTTGAAACTTGAAGAAACTAACCGCCGTTCATATGCCTCTTTTGATGAATTGGAATTGTCTGTTTTTGAATATATTCACTTTTACAATTTCAAACGACCTCACTCTGCTAATGACCTTTTATCTCCCATTCAATTTGAAGATCTTTTTTGATTCTTTTCTCTTCTTCTGTCTACTTTATTGACTATGGTCCAATTCTGCGGCTCATCGAAATGAGTGCCAAGAATGCCCACGCCAACGGTGCGTGGATCGGTATCTGCGGCGAACTGGCGGCGGATACCACGCTGACGGAAACATTCCTGCGAATGGGCATTGACGAACTTTCCGTTTCGCCGGCGTTCGTGCTGAAAGTACGGGACGCTGTTCGGAATGTGGATTTGCGGAAGTGAGGCAATATATTCGCTTATGATTTTCCTCGCAAATGCGAAGAATCATTTGAAATAGATTTCTGCGGTCCTGTTCCAAACCGCAGAGAAAAGGAAAGAAATCGCTGAAAGTTCCATGCTGTTCCAATGCATTTCATGATTTGATTTCTTTTGAAAAGGCGACAGCTTTGAGAATAGGCTGCCGCTTTTTTGTTGTGATTCTCAAAAATTCGTATCACTTTCCACACAAACAAAAAACCAGCCCGAGTTTCCAATCATAGAATCTCAGGCTAGTTTTATCTTTCTATGCAGTGAGAAAAGTGATATGTTTTTTGCATCATGCTTATAGAATTTCAATTCCTTTCTCCACTTGAGAACCCAGTTGCCAAAACAGCCTGTTTTCTGCATACCGAGAATAGTATTGCGCCCATATCTTGAACAATTTTCAGCACCGATAGAACGCTCACAAATAGGCGTAGTATCTGGGATTTTTCCACGATTGTTTTTTCATTTGCATTTTTTATGCTTCTTTTATGGCTGTGTGGTGACTCTCATATTATAACATGAGTGGCTTTATGTGTCATTCTTTTTTTGTGTTGCACTTATATTGTAAATCTATCAATATGTTAATATACTGAAGATTTACCACAAAAGAAAAACCCAAGATCTTGCATGAGAATCCCGGGCTTTTATAGGAAATCAGATGAACAAAATGTCATGAGTTAAAGCAACGATGCACAAAACACATTTGCAAGCTGTGTCGTTAGATATTGCCGGAAGATGTCACTGTATGCCGGAGCAGACAAAGGTCGAAACCATTCAGCACACCGTCTGCATACAGATCCCCTGCCCGCCAGTCGGCAGGCTTTGTTTCCGGAATTCCAAGCAGCCACTTTTGCAGCAGCACAACATCTGCCAAATTCGCTTTGCCGTCTGCATTGATGTCACCGGAAATTGCAGGCGGTTCTTCTGTTATTGCTGTAGTAGTACCGGATACTGTTGTTGACGAAACAGAAGTTGCTGAGGTTATCTTTGTAGTTGTTGTAGTAGTCTTTGCAGTAGTTGTAGTTGCCTTTGTGGTAGTGGTCGTTGTAGTTGTCGTGGTAAAGGCGACCGCGTTCCACTTCTGGCAGGCATTGCCGTTCACTGTCCATTGCTGCACATTGGCACCGCTGGACTTTTCTGCGTTTGCCACTTCTACGGCAGCCTGATCTTTTGAAGTGCGTGTCAGGATCGTGTATGTTCCGTCGGGGTTCTTGACAAACTTGAACAGATGCGAACTGGATTTGTTATTGGTGCGGATCTCGATATTGGAGCCGTCTGCTTCTCCGACAGAATTCAGATAGTAGGTCTTACCGTCCGCCAGAGCGGAGAGAATGTAGTAGTATCCGCCGCCGAATTCTTTCAGTGTCCATGAGTTGTGGGCTGCGGGCTGGTCTGCACCCCACTGCTGCACGTTGCTGCCGTCTTCAGCTTTTCCGTTTACCACTTCCATATACAGATTGCTGTTGGCGTTGCGGAACTGGTATGTCTTAGTGGTATCCATGACACAGCCGGTGTCCTCTACCTGTGTCAGCTTCCACTGCTGGGAAGTGTCGGAAAGGTTGACTGCCCATTCCACCACGTTGGCTCCGGCACTTTTGGAAGCTCCCTGTACGGCAACGCAGCTCTGGTCATCGCTGGTCTTGGTGAGCAGATAATAGACACCGTCTGCGGCTTCGTAGAATTTGAACCGCTGTGCATCGGCATCGGTGGCAGACCAGATGCCGAGATTGGTGCCATTTGCCGCAGCATTTCCGGCAACGTCCAGCAGGTAGGTCACCTTGTCACCGATCTGCGGATACAGCGTATAGTAGCCGTCACCGTCCGACAGTACCCGCCATGTGTTGTGAGCTGCGGGTTCATTTGCACCCCACTGCTGGACGTTGGTGCCGTCCGCAGCCTTTCCGCCGTCCACTTCCAGATACAATCCGCTGTTGACGTTCTGTATCATGTAGACTGCACCCTCCTGCAAGACTGCCGGTTTGTAGTCGGTCACCAGATTGCCATAGGCGGAATCAAAGCTGTCTGTCAAAAACGGTGCTATATAAACAGTTGCCGCAAAGGTCTGCATGCTGCTGTCTGTGATGTATTTCAGTTCGCCGGAAGATGATGCAGCACCGGCGTATTTGGTGCAGAAATCCTTGGTATCTGTGCCCTTGGTGTTGTAGGCATCTAACAGTGTGTAGCCGTAGTTGTCCTTGGGATTCCATGTGCTGGTGACTTTTGCGGTATAATTCAGCTTGGTCGGGGTTTCCGAACTGGTTTTCGCCGTGTAGGAACCGCTGTCCCGATACGGAGAAGTGTCCGGCTGTACAATGATTTCCCGTCCGGAAACCGCCTGGAAGCGGCAGTTTTCGCTGACCATATTGGAACCCTCGCCGCTGATGATCTGGTTGCAGCTGTTCGGCAAAAAGCTGTCGTCGCCGGAATAGTAGTTGTTGTAGATGTGACCGCTGCCGTTTCCGATCTGCGGGCAGCGACGGACGCATTCGTCCCACCAATTGTACATCAGCGTGGTGCGGCAACGGGACGTTTCACTGTTCTGTGTGCCGTATGCCACCGTCCAGAAACGATTCTTGAATGTGTTATAGGAAATCGTGATATAGTCCGGACTTCTGCCGTTGTCCTTCGCATCCAGATAGCTTTCATAGGGTGTGTTCAGCCAGATGAATTTTCCCACTTCGTCCTGCCCATTTCCCGTATGGTCCGAAGGCAGATAAGAGATAAACGTACAGTGATCCACCCAGATCTGACGCGAGGACCAGATATTGATCAAGATCCGGTTCTTCACATTCTTTGCAATCATGTTCAGATTCCGGAAAATGATGTTGTCGCTGGGATTGTCGTCCACCGCACCATAGGTATCATTGGTACGGAACTGAGAATCGTAAATGGTCTTGTTCCCGTAAGAGCCTACAATGGTCTTGTTGTCCCGAATGCGGGTATGGGACTTGTTCTGCATATCAATGTCCGCCGTGATGACAATGGTTTTCGGCGCTGTGGTATTCAGTTGCTTTTCCAAGTCGTCCGCGGTGGAAACGAAAACGGTTTCGCCTAGCAGACCGCCAATAGTTCCTGCTTTTTCCTTGCCGTTTGCCAGTGCATTTGCGGCGTATCCCTCCAGTCCGCTGCAATTCAGCTTCCACTTCTGGGCACCGTCACCGGTGTATGCGGTCAGTCCGATCGTATTATTTCCCTGATAATAGGTCAGCGCCGCACCGGTGGAAACGCTGGTGATCTTGTAGTACAGATCGTATCCCTCGAAGTCTTTCTGTACGCTTTCGATGTTCCAGTTCTGACTGTTGTCAGCAGCCTTTGCCGCCAGTGTACACGCTGTGCCGTTGGCGGTCAGATACTTGCCGTCAGCCAGACTGACAATCTGGTACACGCCGGCAGAAACATAGTCAATACGCCAGTCCTCTGAATCGGCTCCGGCGACTTTCTGCGTGTTGGCAGCGCTGCCGGCATTGTTCAGATTCCGGTTTGTGGTGTACGCCCCGAAATGCACCGCCTGTGCCGGATAAGCCGTCACGTCCGCAGCCGCCACAGACCTTGCCGGCAGAATCGCAAGCAGACTGCCCAAAATTGCCAGTACAGTCAGTATGGCGGGCAGCAGGTGTTTGTTCTTTCTCTGTTGTTTCATTCCCAATTCCTCCTGTTTGCATATTGTGGATTGTAGCTATATTTTATCACAATCCACGAGGAAATTCAATCAGATATGATGCTATTTCATAAGAAATCGTGCTATTATTTCTATATAAAGAGAATAATATCTTATAATTTTTGTTGACAGCTGCCGCTTTTTTCGTTATAATAAAAGCAATATCACACAAACTTTGTGCAGCATTGCCGAAGAACAGATTTTCATAAGAAAAGGCGGTGAAATCATGCAGGCGTTCCCGAAAAAGCGCGGCATTCTGGCAGTGTTCCTGTCAGACCTGCAATCGGAGTACAACCACACATTATTAGAGGGCATCACCAAACAGGCGAATACTCTCCACTATGACATTGTCACATTTTCCTTTTTCTCCAATACTAACCGCGACACGCCGTTTCAGACAGGAGAGGAGAACATTCTCTCACTGTTTCACAAGGGGTATGCCGACGGCATTCTCACCCAAAAGGGCATGTTTCAAAAGCCGGAGGTGCGGCAGCGAATCGACCAGATCTGTCTGGAATCCGGTTTGCCGTTTCTGGATATTGGAGAGGAAAACCGTGACTCGGTGTATCCGCTTTGGAATGACCGGAAGATTTTCTGCGATCTGGTGAACCATTTGATCGAAGTGCATCACAAGCATAAAATTTACTGCCTGACTGGTCCGCCGGAACAGCACCAGTCCCGTAACCGTGTCCTGGGATTTCGGGATGCAATGCAGCAGCACGGACTTCCGGTGTCGGAACAGATGATATTTTACGGAGATTTCTGGGTGCACTCCGGCGAACAGTTGGGGAATGCCATTGCAGACGGCGGCGTTGCAATGCCGGAAGCGGTGGCATGCGCCAATGCGTCAATGGCTGAGGCTCTGATCCGCACGCTGCAAAAACACGGCATCGCCGTTCCGGAAGAGGTTGCGGTTGTGGGCTATGACCCGTTTATGACCAACGTGCTCAATGTTCCCTCGATTACCTGCATGACAAACATGAACTATAATCTGGGTGTCAACAGCATCTGTCAGCTGCACCACAAAATCACCGGTGAAATCTGTACTCCCATTCCATGCCGGCCGGAAGTGCTGGAGCCTGCGGAAAGCTGCGGCTGTACCATGTCCGGAAACGGTGTGTTTGCCGGATACAAGCGAGATCTGGCAGAGCAACTGGAGTTTGCTTATCTGCTCCAATACAGCGGCATGATTCAAAAAATTTCCGCACCGGACAACTTAATGGAATTCGCAAAAGAACTGCACCACGTGTTATATCTGATTCGCCGCATCAAGGTGTTCTATCTCTGTGTCGGCGAGGACTGGGACGGCATCATCAGCACCAATGGCAGCACATACCGTACAGCAGGGTATCCGGATACATTTTTCCTGTTCCGGCAGGTGTACGGCAGCTCCGATTACGAGATCGTCCACCTGCAGGAACTGGTGGAAATTTTGCAGAATCCGGAAACGCCCTCTGCCTATCATCTGGTTCCGCTGCACTATGAGGACCGCTGCTTTGGATTTCTGGCAGTAGAGTTTGAGGGAGGACAGTACAGCTTGGACAAGCAGTTCCTGACGTGGACGGAATATGTCAGCTCGGCTCTCGAAACCATGCGTATCCGAAACTATCTGAAACAGTTCAGCGGGCGGATTCACCTCACTGCCATTCGTGATCCGCTTACGGGAATCTATAACCGCCGCGGCTTCGAGGAGTTGTCCTCTGAAATTTATGAGCAGTCCATTCTGCACGGGGAGAAGTTCCTGCTGGTGGCAGTGGACATTTACAATCTGCACGAGGTCAACCGGAAACAGGGCAGTAGTGTGGGAGATAAAATTCTGATGACTGTGGCAGATGCCCTTAGCAGCAGCTGCTTGGGAAACGAAATTTGCTGCCGCTGCAACGGCGACCACTTTTACCTGATCGGTTCCTATTCCTACCGGTTTGATGCAGGCAGAACGCATATCGATGCCATTCAGCAGTACTGCAATCAGCATCTGGAAGAAAGAGAATTCGGCTTGCATGTCAAGCTGCTGATGAGTTACTTCTGCGAAAAGGTCAATCAGACGGTATCCCTTGCAGAACTGATCGCCTATGTAGACCATATCATTTCCCAGAAACAGCTGGAGGAAGAAAAGCAGCTTGCCTATTGGAAGAACATGAACACGCTCCGGCAAAAGATTTACAGCCGCCCGCAGGAAAACTGGAACATCGCAGATATGGCACAGATGATGCTGTTGAGCCGTGCCTATTTTCAGCGGCTGTACAAGCAAAATTTCGGTGTCAGTGCCATGTCCGATGTGATCGCTGCCCGAATCGCCATGGCGAAAAAACTGCTGGCAAACGGGCAGAACACCCTTTCGGAGATTGCCGAACAGTGCGGCTATCACAGCGAGATCTACTTCATGCAGCAGTTCAAAAAAGAAACCGGCATGACACCTACGCAGTACCGCACAAAGGGAAATATGGAATAATAAAGGAATACCCGCACCGAGTTGGTAGTGGACTTGGTGCGGGCTTTATTCAGCGTTTCCTTGATAGATTACAATATAAGTACAATACAAAAATGAATGACACATAAAGCCACTCGTGTTATCATATGGGAGTCACCACACAACCATAAAACAGGAGGAAGCAATATGTGTCATTACACCCATTTTACCACAGAAGAAAGAGAAAAGTCAAGAGTTTTGAAAGCGCAGTGACTAAGCATTCGGGCAATTGCCAAAGAACTTGGAAGAGTCCAGTCACCTGTAAGCCGTGAATTCCGAAGAAACTGCTATGCCAACGGTGATTACGCAGCACATTATGCAGAGAAGCGATACCGCAAACGTCTTAATTTCCTGACTTCCTTCGAGGTGCTTCAAAAATTTTTTCTCTGATTGTGGTGCACTTGACTTGACAATCTATCGTATAAATTTTCAAAAAGCACCTCACTTTTCTCACTTCTAAAAAACCGATAAAACAACCAGCCTGAGATTCCGATCATAGAACCTCAGGCTGGTCTTATCTTTATATACCGTGAAAAAAGTGACACACTTTCCTCAAATCACATCCCCTGCAATATCTCCTCCACTCGTTCTTCCAGTTCATCCGTCTCATAATCATTTTCCCGCAAGACCCGGATCGCCAGGTCATAATATCGCTTGGCATTTTCCTTATCCCCTGCCTTGCGGTAATTGTCTCCTACCATAAGATATGCCCATTGCATTTGTTCATGCAGTTCCCCAAAATTCTTCTGAAAACACTCCAACGCCTCAGCTGCAATGATATTACAATCCTGGAACTCTCCCAATTCTGACAACACAGAACTATGCGGATAACACATGGTGCCGAAGAAATACGACAGTTCCGGGTCATCACCTTGAATATGATGTGCCATATGATCCAGCCACTGCACAGATAAAAATCGTTGTTCTGCATTCTCAGATTTCTCAATGTAACTGGCAACGGCACCTGACATAATCAGTATTCGTTTGCATTCCCTGCTGTTCGGACGCAGTTTTTCACACAGCACTTCTACGATCAGTGGATGGGTGGAAAGAGTGCACATTTCATTCTGGTACACTTCAGAGATCCAGCCGCTTTGAATCAGCCGATCCAGGCTGCTGATCTCTGCCTCGTTCAAGTCACTGATGACTTCAAAATACTGCCGTTCCATTGACGTTGCACCGACCAGGGCAGCACAGCGAAGCACCTGCTTTTCCGATTCGGACAAATCCAGCACCGAGAACAGGATCTCCATATGATGGAACGCCGTTTTTTCCCGAAGTGTACTGTCTTTCAGCTGACGCACTTTGCCGTCATCTCCGGAAATGCCTTCTGCACAGAGTATCTCATACATTTCACGGAAGGTGAGCTGATGCAGTGCCATTTGCTTCGCCACCAGTTCCACTGCCATGGTATGCCCGTTCAGTGCCTTCAATATGGCATCAGTATACAAGTCTGGCTCTCTCTTGGTATAGTACGCCATCATCTGATACAACGCCGATTCGTCAGACAAAATGTCTACCTCATACTGAGGAAAAATACCGTCATAATCCACTCTGGAGGTCACCAGAATGGGGCAAGGCAGTTCTGTCAGGAAGTCCAGATTTTCGCAGTCACCGGTATCAAAATTGTCCAGCAGGATCAGATGCCTTAGCGTACAGATTTGACGCAGTACCTGCAATTTTCGTTCCAGATATGCCGCATCACTTTCCCCCTCAGAGCGTGTACAATGCACAATGGGAAAATTGGTATCGCTGAGAATGGTGTTCTCCATGCTGTCCAGAAACCGAACAAATACAACGGCGTCATACTCCTCCGCATACGTCATGGCATAATGCTTTGCCAGTTCTGTCTTTCCGATACCGCCGACACCGTGGAGCAGCAGAAACTTTTCCTGCTGCAAAAGGGTATGGATCTCCTGCAATTCGATATCCCGTCCGCAGAAATAGTTGTTACCCAAGGGCAGTTTTGTTTGCAGATAGGGCTTTGGCTGTCGAAACGAATCCAGAAAAGGCTCGATCTGTGTCAGGAGTTCCGCACAGGAGGCATACCGCTTTTCCGGATTGGCGGACAAGGTCTTTCGCAGCAGTTCTGTGACCATGCGTCTGATTTCCGGAGAAGTTCCGGCAAGCACCGAGTCCGGAAACTCCGCATCCCATACCGCACGATTTCTCCTGTCCTTTACTTCCGGAGCACGGCGAAACAACAGGTACAACAATAGACCGCCCAGTGTATAGACATCGGACGCAACGCCGATCTTTCTGCGGTTCTGCTGTAACACTTCCGGTGCTGCCCACTTTGCCGTACAGGAGATCACCGCATCAGAAAGCCGGCTTTTTTCGATGGCACTGTCAAAATCAAACAGCATCACCAGTTCCGGCGTTTCCGGATAGAGCAGCACATTGGCAGGCTTTAAGTCCAGATAAAGATATCCATGCTGATGCAGATTGTCCAGCTGCTGTGCCACTGCACGCAGTACCCGAAATGTGTCATAAAGCGACAGTTCCTGCTGTTCCAGCGGAATGCTGTTCTGACAGTTCATAGCGATATACCGGGTGCCGTTTCCAGCAAAAACGCCCTGGACATTGCTGATGCTGTTGCAGCTCTCCGGGAACTGCCGGAACTGCATCTGCTTTTGATACCCCCAGATAAAGCTTTGCATTTGCCGCTGAAAAGTTTCTTCGTCTGCCGCAAGCAAACTGCCATCCTGCTGCCGAATCAGATGCAGATTTTCCGGGCAGAACTCCTTTAGCCGGAGGTAGAATTGGTTTTGTTCTCCGTCCCTGCAAACCGCCGTATAGACCAGACAGCTGGCTCCTGTTCCGATCAGTTCCTAAATCTGCACTGTGATCTGCTGCTTGGTTCCAATGGCGGAAAGGGTCAGGTGTGTGCCGACTGGCAGTGGCGTTCGCATGGTAAGTTCCTCTTTTCTTCTGCATTACACAAATCAAAATAGTACCGCCGCATGGCAGACCGCAGCTCCTCCAACGGATAAGGATGATTGGCACAGTGCAGAAACAGCCAGTCATAAGGATTCCGCACGTACAAAGCCGGCAGACCGCTGCTGCACAACAGGTCATTGGTTTCATGAACAAAGTCCAGAAAATCGGACTCAATGGCACAAAACGAATCAAAAGTGTTGTTCTTTGCAAACAGCACTGCAAAGAAACAATAGAAGTTCAGCAGAATCAGTGTCTTTCTCAAAATTGTATCTGAGACCGGTTCTCCCCGTTTGATTCTGGAAAGGTTCATTCCCAAGGGAAAATCAGAACGTATCAATTCCGGAAAAACAGCCTCTTTGGAAAAGGAGCTCTTTTTCTGGTAAGTCCGCATATTTTCCCCGAAGATCACACTCAGCAGCAGATCAACATTTCCGAACTTCTGCTTTTGGTGGGAAATTTCATTTTGATCTGCAACTGCATTTTGGGCAAGTTCTGTGGCTTCCTGTATCAAGCACTTCGCATAGTGAATGGCAGTCTTTCTGGGCATCTGAAAATCCAGACGGTTTTCCCGGAAAAAGCAAAGCAGTTCCTCCGTGGAACCAACTTGCAGCAGTGCATTTTCCAGCTGACTGGTCTGCTCATAGCGCATTTCTTCCTCTGCCGTACTTTCCCCATTTATCAGCTGTTCCGCCTGCTCTGCCAGAGACAGCATTTCCGGATACCCCAGTCCATTTCGCAGACAGTACCAGATCACCGTTTCTTTTGCACTGCGGAAATTAAAAGGACAGGAAAAGTACACCTTCTGAAAAAAAGAAGCCGTTTCCCGGTCGTTCAATCCCAGAGCAAAACAGAGCCGGAACAGACTGTCCCGGCTGCGTTCGCCGCTGTTGGGACGAGTTCCGCAGAACCAGCTTTTGATGACTTCCGGATTGAGCGTTACCCCTCGCTGCTTACAGCATTCCCGGACATAGGCGATCTTTTCTTTGGCATCGTCTGCTTGTCCGGAGAATCCATACTGCAAAAGCGTATCCGTCAAGCCCTCTGCAAATGTTTTGCACGGATAGGTCAGCAGGTACTCCGATGTGTAAGTTTCCTCATCGTCCTGCACAAAGCCATATTCCGATTCCAGAATGTCATCCAAACACTTTCTGGTAACCTCACCTGCACCTGCGTACAATTCTTCTTCCGTCACACGATCGCCTCCTGCAAAGTCGTTTTTACAAAATGAATTTTTAGCATGGTATACTATAAAGGCAGAAAAAACTGCAAATCAATACAAAGGAGATTTTTTCAATGAAAGACACTTGCAACTACCCAGACGGCACATTTATCGGCATCATCACAGACATTCAGACAGTGGAAAAACCGTATCCCAGTGTTACAGTAACCGCTGCACTGGCGATCGACGGCAAGATTGCTAAGCATCAGAAATGTTTCAACAAGCCCTTTACCAACGGACGAGAAGCATTCCAGAATTTCTGCGAGGAGTTCGACCTGTTTTCCGATCGAACAGAACATCGAAATGACTACGTGCTGGAACTCGACTATGCCATTGGAACACCTTGCACCGCTGTCCTTTCTTCAGACCGTGGCTTTGAAAGCATCACACCTCTTGGCGATACAGATCTGAAAATTGCTTTCGGACTGGACGACTGCTACGAAAAAATCCGCTGGTTTCAGCCGGAAACCTACTGCACTGAGAAAGATATGGCAAACCTTGCTCCGGAGATCAGGGAACAGCGTCTGCAGCTGAAACGAGATCTCATGCTGATAAAGAGTGTTTCTTATCAAAAGGCAGAACGGGAGATTCCGGCATTATTCCAAAACTACCGCCGTTTTCCGCCGCTGCAGCTGCATCGCCCCTGTGCCGGATTTATCGAAAAGATCCAGCTGAAAAAAGACCGCTTTCGTCCGGAAGAACTAACGCTATACTGTTACGTTACTCTTATAGACAGAGGACACATCGTACACAAGGACTATTACATCAACCGCATTCGCTCTGTAGGGCGTGGCGACTACGAGCACTTCTGTGCGACGCTTGGGCTGCTCTATGAAGAAGACAACCCCAACGAGCAGATCGATCTGTGTGAGCTGCACAATGCCTGCTTTGTACCGCTTACCATCTATCTCTATCAGTCCCCGAAATCCGGAAACCTCTATGTAAACCGGCTGATGAAGTATTCTTCAGCGAACTTCCAGGACGAAATGGACATGATGCAGTTTGTCTGGGCTTATGAGCATTATTGCAACCAGGAACATGGCAGCTTCGATTTTTGCGAATGTTAAAGCTGCACCAACCCTGGAAAGACACTTCCGGCAATTGCCGCTGTGAAAGCTGCGGCAAAGTCGTTCCGGAACAGCAGCTGCATTGGGAAAAGCGATTAGGCTACTGTGACACGTGTTTTGCAGAAATTCGGAAATATACTCCCAAGAAATCATAACGGAAAGGATCGGCTGCACTGCAAGCCGGTCCTTTTTTTATTACAGCCGTAACATTTCTTTGAACAGACAGACGTTTGTCCTGCTCATTTGCTACAATAGAATCAAAGGGAATCTTTCTGCACCGCCACGGGAATTGTCGGATCAATCAAGTCCATGATCTCCACCTGCAGCACCTTTGCCAGTGCCACCAGTTCCATATCTGTCACAAATCGTTCTCCATTTTCGATGCGGCGGATAAAGTGGTGATCTACGTCATATCCGGCAATTTGCAGATTCTTTGCCAACTGTCGCTGAGAAAGCCCTTTTTCATGCCGGATCCGAATCAAATTCGGTCCGCAGATATTGTTGGTACCCAAGGTGGTTTTCAGTTTGAACATATTGGTTTCCCTCATTTGAAGATATGGTAAATATTATTTGACATCATATCTATTATATGATATAATGAGGATAGTGATGGTTAATAGTATTCACCATTTGAAAAATAATTTTTTTGAGAAGAAATATGCTTATCAGAAAGGACGAGCTATCGATGAATCGTGAAGAAACATTAGAACGGCTGAGTTCAGAGATTTCTTGTGTACAAAAGCTATTGGATACCAAATATAGTGAGGTAATTGAAATTTCTTATCAGCAAAAGCTCCGGGAAATTCTGAAAAAAATGACTTTTTTTCAGGAAAAGCTAAAAAACAATACCTTTGAGATTTCCATTGTTGGCCTTGAAAAATCCGGAAAAAGTACTTTTGCAAACGCATTTATGGGGAATGATGTTCTTCCGACGAAAGACGCACGGTGCACATACACCGCAACCAGCATCCGGTTTGGCACGGAGAACGATGCACAGGTCGATTTCTACTCCGATGCACAGTTCAACGAGGAATTTCACAGAAAGTTGAACCTTCTCGGCATTGAAAACCCGCAGCATTGGAGCGAATGGTCAAAGGAATTGCTGGACAAAGAAACCGAACAATTGCCACCCTTGCGTTCGGAACAGAAAAATATCTATAACGACATCCTCGAAATCATCACAAATCGGAGCAGCATTCAAAATCTGATCGGTTCTGAATCTCTGCATTTTGTTAACCATGAACTAGAAACCGAGGTAAAGGAATACATCGAAAATCCTGCAAAAGCACTTGCCGTTAAGGAAATTGTGATACGCTCCGATAAGCTTTCCGCCATGCGAAATGCGATCATATATGATGTCCCAGGTTTCGATTCTCCGACACAACTACACAAAGACCAGACCAGAGCGTGGATGAAAAAATCGGATGCTGTCATTTTAATTGTCAATGCAGATCGTCCCAGTTTCAATGATTCTCTGGTACAGTTCTTTGAATCTGTGGACAAAGACGATGACGGCATTTCCATTGGGGAAAAGCTATTTGTTTTCGCAAACCGTGCAGATATTGCAACCACACTCCAGGATAATTTGCAGCGGATTCGAGAGGAACTGCAAAATTACAGAATCATGCCAACGGCATTGATTGCACAGCGCCTGACGGCCGACTCCGCAAGGGCAAGAATTGAACTTGACAACGGCAATACGCAAAGTGCAATTTTACAAAGCCTAAAAGAAAAAGGACTTGCCGGAGACGGCATCGACACCATCCGCAGCCTGCTTGAAGACTACAACAATACCGTTCGCCTGCAAGTGATGCAGCAGCGCATTGCCAACTTAAAGGAAAATGTGCTCGCACTATTCAGTGAACTCCGACAGGAAAATCAGATCGACGGCAATTCCAGCATAGAATTGCAAATGGACAATCTGGTTGACGAACTAAAAAGAACGGCAAGGCAGAGAATCCATAACGCACTGGCAGAGTGCCGGACGCAAATTGTACAGCAGTGCAAAGAGAACAAGCCAATCACGGATAAAGTACGCAAAAATGCAATTCAAAGCATCGACCCTGTACGCTATCAGATCACCGAAGACGAGATTCGAAGAGCACAGTACGAGGAACTCTCCGGTGCAGGTGTTTTGGAGCGATTTGACGCATCCATACGGGACAGCAAATTTACTGCGATGTATGAGGAGTTTATCGACAATGTAGTACATTTGGCAGTGGAAGAGTATCGTGAGAGCGAAAAGAAGATTTTAACCGCATTTGAATCCGGTCTGGAACTGACACCTTCCCATCCTTTTTTCAAGGAGCTGGAGAAAGCACTGAAAAAGTACATCTCCGAACAATGCGGAAAAATTGCACCGGAAGGCTATTATAACAGCTTGATTCGCCGCTACTCCAGAAGCCTGTTTGAAATATTGATTTCCACACCCTTTGGAAACATCGCAAGATATAAAAAATTTGATGACGACCGACGCAACTTCTACAGCATCTCTCTGTTTACAGATGAAGAAAATCCGCAGATCCAGCCGGACAAACAGTCGATGCACTATCAGATCTTATTTCATCAGCAAATCAATTCCAACAATGACCCGCAAAGCAATTCTTTGAACGATGCAATTGTAAAGGTGGAATCTGTGACAAACGAAGTGATCGCAGTTAACAGCCCGCTGTACCACAATCTGCAAAACTTCTGTGAAAAGCATCCGAACAATGCACTCGCCGAACTGGACACCCTTCTGGCTCAACTCCCACCGGTTGAAACGGCAGATGCCAATGCAATTCCACTCTTTGCCATTCAGGAAAATCCAGCAGTCACCAAGCTGAATCAGCTGCTGGAACATGCACTACAGGAAAGTCCAAATTCCGCTGAAAGCCAGTTGACAGAAAGAGCATATGCGCAGTTCTTTCAGAACTACAGAAAAACAATTGAAAAGATTCCGAGCGAGTTCAACCAGGATGTCTGCATCCTGAAGAACATTTTAAACGAACAGGTCATGAATGCGGTTTCCATTGAAATTCCTTTCTTGGATCTGGTAAAGCAGGATATTATCAGCTTACAAAAAAGTCTGGAAACTGCGGCATTCACCTCGTTCATCAACATGGAAAAGGCACATATTTTAGAGGAAAAATACAATCAGCTGAATGCAGAGAATGAAAATCGGAAACGCAGGCTGGAAATCATTCGGGAAATCGACCGGATTCTCGCTGCGGAGGACTAAGGAAAAGGAGATAGAAAAATGTCTGAATTGCAAGCAGGAATGCAAATTGAATTAGATGATAACATGGGAACGATTCAAATCGTCCGGAAATTAGGAGAGGGCGGCCAGGGATATGTCTATCTGGTGGACTATCTCGGAAACCAGATGGCATTGAAATGGTACAAAAAAGGTTCGATAAAGGACATGGAGGGATTTCGCAAGAACCTGCAAAACAACATCCGGGAACAGGCTCCCACAGACTCATTCCTGTGGCCCGTTGCCATCACCCGTATGTACTACGATACATTTGGCTACATTATGAAACTGCGCCCCGATAACTACTATGACTTTTCTGATTTCCTGATCGGAAAGATTGACTTTTCCAGTGTTCACACGCTGCTGAATGCAGCCATCAACATTGTAGAGAGTTTCCGGATTCTGCATAACCGTGGATTCTCCTATCAGGATTTGAATGACGGCAACTTCTTCCTGAACCCTGAAACCGGAGATGTCCTGATCTGCGATAACGACAACGTTTCCCAGTTTGGAGAAAAGTCCGGGATTGCTGGAAAATGCAGATACATGGCACCATCTATCGTTGTAGGAAGAAAGACGCCGGATAAGAGAACCGACCAGTTTTCTCTTGCCGTTGTCCTTTTCCTGCTTCTGCTGAGAAACCACCCTCTGGAGGGCGAGCAGACGCAGAGCAAGGCCGTCATGACGGAACAACGACAGAAGCGCTATTACGGCGAATCCCCTGTTTTCATTGCCGACCCCAAGAATGCGTCCAACCGTCCGGTAAAGGGCGTGCACAATAACTTCCTGATGAGATGGCCGCAGATGCCGGTATATATTCAGAATACCTTTATCAAGGCTTTCAGCAAGGAAGTCATGTGCGAAGACAAAATGGGAATCACGGAAAAGGAGTGGCTGCAAAATCTGCTTCGGTTCCAGTCGGAAGTCATCATCTGTCCCAATTGCGGAAAAGAAACCAGATATACCACTGAAAATGCAACGTGTATGTGCTGTCATCAGCCAATCACGCACATTGGCTGGATCCAGACACAATATTTCCGCATTCCGATTTTCCCCAAGCAGGAGATTGTTACAGCCTACATCACAGATTGCTACGACCAAAACGAATGCCGGACAGTTACAGCAAAGGTCGTACAGAATAAAACCAAAACCAAAATTGCACTCATGAACAAGTCCGGCGAATCTTGGCGGATCAACAATGAAACTGTCGCTCCCGGAGAGCGTGTTCTGATTCAAAAGGGAATCCGCATTCAAATCAAAAATGAGTATATGGAAATCAAATAACAGAAGAGGAGACTAGACTATGTCTGAAAATCTAAGCAGTTTTCTGGGAAATGCAGAGAGCATCCCGAAAAGAGTCATGCCGATCTTTTTCCTGATCGATACCTCCGGAAGCATGGAGGGCAAAAAAATCGGTGCCGTCAATTCTGCAATCGAGGAACTGATTCCGGATCTGCGGCATCTTTCCGAATCGCAGGCAGATTCCGAAATCAAACTGAGCGTGTTGAAATTTTCCACCGGCTGTGAATGGGTCACGCCTGCTCTGATGTCTCTGGACGCCTTTGATGATTGGGAACCGCTGGACGCCAACGGCCTGACCGATCTGGGAGCTGCATTTCTGGAGCTGAACGACAAGCTGTCCAAAAATGGATTCATGGACCGAGGCGCAGCATCTTCCGGATTTTATGCGCCTGTCATCCTGCTCCTCTCTGACGGCGAGCCAACAGATGACTACCTCACTGCACTGAAAAAGCTACAGCAAAATAAGTGGTATCAGGCTGCGTTGAAAATTGCAATCGCAATCGGCGAAGATGCCAACCGTGAAGTGCTGAAAAAAGCGATTCGCAATGTCGAACTTCTTTTCACTGTAAACGACATCGGAAGCCTCAAAAAGATCATCCGTTTCATTGCAGTCACCTCCTCACAGATCGCAAGCACCTCTGCAACGGTTTCCGAGGATTCTGCGGAAGCACCGGCAGATGTGAAGGACGTCCGTTCTACGTCTGCGGAACATCAGATGGCGGAAGCCGCAAAGGTTATGCTGGAAGAAGAAAAGGAATCTGCATACAGCAGTATAGAAAGCACCGAAGAATCGCCCGAACCGATGATACTGGGTTCGGATGATTCCGATGATGATGACGAATGGGATTAAACAATGATGATGTACGAAGGATTTGCCGTTTCAGAAAAGGGCTATCAGCATATCTTGAACCATACCGTATGCCAGGACAGTACACAATATCTGCAGGATGCAGACTGTGTCGTTGCAACTGTGGCAGACGGTCACGGCAGCAAGCAGTACTTCCGGAGCGACCGAGGTTCCCGCTTTGCCGCAGAGATCGCTTGCAATAAGATTCGGGAATTTCTAAAATCAATCACCTTTCCGTTTCCAGACTCCAAAACGAAAAAAAGTGTGGTGACACAGCTGATCCACAGCATCATTACGGAATGGCATATTGCCGTGAGAAATGACCTGATCAAATCCCCTTTCACGCCGAACGAACTGGAGAGAGTGCCGGAAAAGTACCAGAAAACCTTTCAATTTTTCACCGAGGAAAACTACAGAGCACATACGGAAAGCGAGATCTCAGACCTGATACAAAAGGAGCATTCTCACGTACAGAAAGCCTACGGTACTACTCTAATTGCGGTCGGGTTATGCAAATCCTACGCCATCGGTCTGCACATCGGCGATGGGAAATGCGTTGCCCTATACGAGGACGGGACCATGGACGAGCCGATTCCATGGGATGAGAACTGCCATTTGAACCGCTGCACTTCCATTTGCGATAAAAATGCAGCCAGTGAATTTCGCTGCCACATCTGGGACAACCAGATTCCCGTTGCCATTTTTCTAGGAACGGACGGTATCGATGATACATTTGCCGAGATGCTGCACTCTTTTTACCGCAATGTTGCACTTGATTTTTTACACGACAATTTCCGAAAGCGAACAGAAATGCTACAAGCCAATCTTGCAAACATCTCCAAATCCGGCAGTCATGACGATGTTTCCATTGCGGGGATTCTGGATGTGCAGAAGTTATCCGCTATCGAACAAACCTTACAACAGATCACAAAATTGGAGACGCTAACTGCACAGAAAAAGCATTTGCAGGACACCATTCAGGAATTGCAGTTCCAGCTGGAAAAGATACAGCGCCTTTTGTCACAATCGGCTGAAACGCCGGAAACCGAGGAAAAAATCAAGCGGTATCTGGAAAAGAAACGTAAAATCGAGGAAAATCTCTCTGAACAGCAGCAGAAGCTGGCAGGTGTCACACGGGATATTGCAGCAGTGCAAAGAGGCTGGGAAGAAAAAGACGATGCTTCCGGTCAGGTGCAAGTTGCTGATACAGAGGAGAAAACACAAGACAACGCTGCAATCTGTCCCACGGTTTCAGAGGATGACCGGTCACAGGAAATCACAGCGCAGCAAGATGCACAGGAAGCCCACATTCCCGCCTGTGAAACAGAAACCGCATCCGCACAGCCAGAGGAATTCTCTCTGGATGCAGCAGAACCGGATTCAGCAGAAAGCGGCAATGCCGGCGAAGTAAATGACGCAGTTCCGGAAGGGATCATCAGCGAAAGCGAAAACGAATGGGAAGAGGAGTGAAAAACATGGCGATCAAAGAGGCACACATTGTTCTTGCACGCTGCCCCCAGTGCAACCGGCGCTTATACGGCATCCGAGTCGAAAAGCAGCCAGACCACTGGGCACTGACATGGGCGTTCCCGATCGACGAGAGCAAAGCAAAATCGGAGGGCTACAACGAAACCGTTTTGAACGGAACATTTCACCCGTCCCCCGATTATAACGGCTGTCCCTTTTGCGGAACCAAAACTTTTTTACACTGTCCACGCTGTTCCAAGATTACCTGCTACCATGGGGAATCCTATGCAACGTGTGCCTGGTGCGGATTATCCGGAGAAACAAAAACACAAAACAACATGTCGCTAAAAGGCGGCAGTATGTGAGAAAAGAGGAATCTGATTATGAAGTGCAACAAATGCAATAAGACATGGAGCTTGTTTGACGAAAAATTGTCAGATAAGCAGCATTGTCCCCATTGCAAAGAAAAATTTATCTCTAAGTTCCAGTATTTCGATTCGGTTTCGGAGGGAATTGCCTACTGTCTGGAAATGGGCGGAAAGGAAATCCTGAAAAACAAATCCAAAATGAACGCCTATATCAATGACCTGATGGGCAATGATTTTCCGAATCACAATCTGGTGAAAAACGCCATCGACAGCGACATTGGTTCGATTCTGATCGATGCAGACGAAAAGGACGAAAAAGCAAAACAGGCTGCCGTACAGCAGGCCATTGGCAGACTGATTCGTGAATTCTCGACAGAGAAAAAGAAAGCCGAAGAAGTTGTCACGTATTTTACAGACGCACTGCAATGGAAACTTCCCGCAGCGGCAGCGGAAAAAACAGGGGCTGTGAATGCAGCAGCGAATCCGGCTGCACCGAAGCCCGCTGCAAAAGCCGCCGCACCGCCGACACAGAAACAGCAGCCGGCAGTGTCGAATGCTTCTCAGACAAGCCCGAATCCGTCAGGTCAAAATGCAACATTTTCACCTGCTGCTGCACCCGGAACTGCAGCACCTCCGAATGCTGCAATCGCCGGTCAGCCGAATCCTGCTGCAAATCCAAACGGACAGAATCCTCGGCAGCAAGCACCGAACGCTACCTTTCAGGGTGCACAGCCCTATCCTGTCCCGCCGGTGCCGAACGGACAGGCTTATCCCAACGGAACGATTGCACCAAAAAATGCAAACGGTGCACTTCAAAACAATCCTAACGGCACTCTAAATCCGGAAAATGCTGCCGTCAAAAAGAAGAAGAAGTCGCCGCTTGGCTGCCTGATCGCAATCCTGATTCTGCTGCTGCTTCTCGCCGGATTGGTCATCTGGTATCTGATGAGCCACAAAAATGAACCGGAGCAAACGGTATCCACGCCTGCCATCGTCGCCGAAGTCGAAGAGAGCAGCGAAGCATCCACCGAACCGGAAACAGAATCCAAAGAAGAGACCACAGAAAAAGCGACAGAGACAGAGTGCACAACGGAAGCAACAGAGGAACAGACAACAGAGAAAACAGCTGGCAATACGGCAACTTATGGAGTAAAATCTTTAGCACATTTTAATACACATGATGGAACATATAAAATTCAATATAATCCGGTAAACAATAGAATCTACTATATGCAAGACGAAGCTAAAATCATGTATTACGACCTGAATACAAATAAAACAGAAACAGCGGTTGATTTATCCGAAAGCGATTACCGAGATGCATTCAAAACATATGGGGTGAATCCGTATACCGGAAAGCTTTACCTGAATGTTCAGAATGAAAATATTGGTATTTACGATGTAGAGGCAGATAAAAGTGTATGCTATATAGAAGAGTCTTACAACGTTGTTTCGCCAACAGCTTTTACTTTTTTGTCAGAAAATGAAGCCTTTACAAATGGATATCAATTTTCTTTGGATACGGGTGATGTTCTCGCTTCCGGAAAAGTTCCTTATGTAGGTTATCCTTCCTTCTCTTATCCTTTTTTGTATAATGATGAATATTATTATTTGACTGCTCTTTCAAGCAGCGTTGATGATAAAATTAGTATTGTAAAAACGACACAGCTGCTAACTTCGGACGGAGAATATTCTGAAAAAATAAAAACAAACATTGATGAAAATCCGTTCTTTGTAGACACAGATGCCGTGTATTACATGACAGAAGACCATTCCATCTATCAGGTGAATCTTGACTATCAGGAATCTGATACAGGTGCCTTAAATAAAAAAAGTGACGAAAACCATGATATCCTAATCATAGACGGCAAAGACATCGAAAACTCCAGCACCAATTATCTCAGCGACAACATTGTAGCTTTCACCAAAATTGACGACTCCACATTCGCCGTTCTGGACGGTCTGGATAACTCCCTGAAATTGGTTTCGGCAAAGTAAGCCTTTTCTTACAAATTTCAACCCTATCACATAAAAAATCCGGCAAGGTTTCCTCCCAAACCTCACCGGATTTTTTCACATCTCCCCTACTCTATCAGCTTCCCCTTACCGATTCCGCCGCAACGGCTCCTTTCCATAGTATGACTCCGCATCATGCTCCATTCGCAGGTCATACTCCTTGACCGGAACATACAGATTGTGCTCTGGAAAATCCCTTTTCCGCATCGAGATCCATTTCTTGTCATGTTCCGGATGTCTGGGAATTGGAAGCTCCGGCAGATTCTTTCGATAGATACACCGAATGTTCGGGTGCAGCCATAGATGATCGATGCAAAACCAATATGTTTCTTCGATATCATCTACATACTTTGCCAGCGGTATGGTGCTTTCCGCTTTTTCCTCAGCCACGGCAATACGAGCAAATGGTTCTGCAAATTGCAGATGATCCCAATCATTTTCCCTGTCACAATTCGACACCACCGGCATGACTTCGTCAATTTTATCTTCCGGTATTTGCTGCTTTTTCGGATAATACTGCACAATACAATAGGCTCCCAGCAGACGGTTCAAATCGCAATATACAGACTCCGCACAAGCCAGCAAGCCAAAATCCACACACAAATCACGGAATTGACTGCTGCCCCATGTGGTCAGATAGCTAAAATATTTCACCTCTGCCTGCACAGTCGCACCATCCCAAACCGCAAGAATCAGTTTCAGATGATAGTCGCAGCAATCCTCGTAGAGCAGATAATCTGTCACCATTGCCTTGTATCCTATTGTAAACTCGTTTGATTTTCGTTTTTTCTGAGACATTGAAAATTCCTCCCGTTTCGTTATCGGCTGCAATGCTTCTGTAACCGCAATATCAGTATAACACTTTGGATTTTCAGTTTGTAAAAACGAGTTGTTTTCGGAAATGAGCTGCGAAAACCACATCACTTTTCTCACCCGTATCGACCCCAAAAATCAAATATATATTATAATTCCGGTAAGGTGAATCTTTCAGCCTTACCGGAATTTTTGTTTTTGGAGGAACTTGAAATGGAAGAAGAAGTAAGAATTTGTGACTACTGCGGAAGAGTGCTTGCGGAGGAAGAGGGTACACCAGTAGACGATGAACTGCTCTGCGATGACTGTGTCGAGGAACACTGCGTCACCTGCGACCACTGCGGCGAAACCATCTGGGAGCAAAACAGTGTCTCCGATGAAGACACCTGCCTTTGTCAAGACTGCTTTGATGCCCACTACTACCGCTGCGAATCCTGCGGACAGATCGTTCCGGAAAGCATTGTCTGCTGGCACGGCGACCTGCCCTACTGCGAAAGATGCTTCGACGAGTTTGAGGACGAGATCGAGGAATACGGTTACAAGCCCACACCCAATTTCTACGGAAACGGAAAACGATACTTCGGCGTGGAACTGGAAGTGGATAACGGCGGCAAGGATAACGACAATGCCGCAACTCTCAAAAGCATCGCCAATGTGCATGAAGAAAACATTTACATCAAGTCGGACGGCAGCTTGGAGGATGGCTTTGAGATTGTTTCGCATCCCATGACGCTGGATTATCACACAGAAGAAATGAACTGGAAAGAACTCCTCCGGGAAGCAGTCTCCATGGGCTATCGTTCTCATCAGACTAGCACTTGCGGTCTGCACATTCACGTCAACCGCAATGCTTTTGGCGACAACCAAGCAGAACAGGAAGATGTCATCAGCCGGATTTTGTTCTTTGTGGAAAAGCACTGGAATGAACTCTTTACGTTCAGCCGCAGAAGCAGCTACAACATGAGCCGCTGGAGTGCAAGATTTGGCTTTGAAAAGACTGGCAAACAAATCCTAGAGAAAGCGAAAAGCGGCTGCAACGGCAGATACGTTGCGGTCAATTTGAACAACTACCACACCATTGAGTTTCGCCTGTTCCGAGGAACATTAAAGTATAACACATTCATCGCCACATTGCAGATGGTCAACCACATCTGTGATGCGGCGATTTCTTTGTCTGAGGAGGGCATCGATGCCATGAGCTGGTCGGAGTTTGTAAGCTCCATCGAAGAGCCGGAACTGATCCAGTATCTAAAAGAGAGAAGACTATACGTCAATGAGTACGTGATGGAAAGTGAGGAGATGTGAAATGTGTGCAGTGTTTGGATTTTTAGATTACAAGGGTAAGATCAGCAATGCTGTCCTGAAAAAATTGATACACTACCTCTCGGTCGCTGCAGAAGTTCGTGGCACAGACGCAACGGGCATCGCCTACGTTCGGAGCAGCGGCATCATCACCTACAAAAAGCCCAAGCCGGCACACAAGGTCAAGCTGTTCTTTCCCAGGGACACGAGAGCGGTCATCGGACACACCCGGTTCACGACACAGGGCAGCGAGAAGCGAAACTGCAACAACCACCCTTTCGAGGGACACTGCGGCAAAGAGGCGTTCGCCCTCGCCCACAACGGCGTGCTGTACAACGACAGGGAGCTTCGCCGGGAACAGCATCTCCCAACGACACCGATCGAAACCGACAGCTACATCGCCGTGCAGCTTCTGGAACAGGGACAGAACCTTGACGCAGAAAACATCAAACGCATGGCAGAGCTTGTGGAAGGCAGTTTTGTCTTTACAATTTTGAGAAATGACAATACGCTGTTTCTGGTGAAAGGCAATAATCCGTTGACTTTGTATCATTTTCCTGCACTGGGATTGTACGTTTACGCCAGCACAAAAAGCATTTTGGACAATGCTCTGCGAAAAGTTCATATAGCAGAAAAAGCTTGTGAAGTTGAAATATCTGAGGGAGAAATCATCGAAGTATCTCCGAGTGGCAATCTCCATAAGAGTACATTTGAAATGCAGGACTACATCCACACCATGTTCAACCCATACAATTGGGACTATGCAAAATGGTGGATGGAAGATGAGCGGGAAGAACTGCTGTTGGAGTACTGTAGCGCATTTGGCGTTTCGGAAGAAGAGGTACAATTGTTGCTGGAAGTCGGCTATGATCCGGACGAGATCGAAGAACTGCTCATGGACACAGCGGCAATGGAAGAAGCACTTAGTGAGGCAAAAGCACTGTTACAGTGTGAAGCATAAGTCAAAACGAAAAATTGGAGGAATTTGACATGAAGGAATTTATCGCAGGACTGGTACTGACACTGGTGATCGGCGGCATTGGAATTGCCATCGAAATGCAGGAGCGGGAGGAGGTGAAGTATATCAATGCCGATTGCAATTGAAATGTTTCTGGCGGGTGTCGCTTGCGGCGTAGAGCTGCTGGCACTGGTTAAGAAGAGTAAGTAAAAATTCTGTTTGCGGGAGGCTTGGCATGACGCTGAGCCTCTTTTTTTAGAGCAAGATCGGAGGAAAATCATGCAAAAATTACGCTCTATTGCAACTATTTCAAATGCTGCAATGCCGTCAGATCTCAAATCATATCTGGTGCAGAAAATGGAAAACATCGAAAAAACCTATCACTGTGACATGGGTGATATCCTTTCTGTAATTCTCTTAGAAAAACAGGAGAAATCCTATCTGCTCGACAAAGGTTTGGAATTCTATGAGATCCTTTCTTTTTCCCATGCTGACTGGATCCACACTGTCTGGGCATCTTCGGACGGATACAGCGAGGATATCTACATCCCATTTTCCACAGAAGCACAGAAACTTGTGGAAAGAAGGTGCTGCTGATGTTTTCAGAAAACCGCTATCTGACAAAAAGAATCCATGAGGAACTACCGCTTTTTCTGCAATTATTTCTCTGGAACTGCATTGCAGAACTGCCTGTTCCAAAGGATTATCTGCAAATATTTCGACTTTCCGGAGCAGGCAGTCAGCAGATCGTTTTGCATTGTCAGGAAGTGCCGCCTTATGAAAAACACTATCAGTTTGCCGTGCCGTTTTCGTCGGTCACAGCGAAAATCTATGTAATTGCAGAATATGATGCAAACCAAAAGCCCTATGCCACCATGCTGTTTGCAGAAGAATACTAAATGCTTTTCTGCCCTTTTCAAGAAAAGCCCGAAGAACATTCTGTTATACTTTTCAAAGGAGGCGGTTTTATGCCATATACCGGTCATGTGCGAAAGCGGACGACCAAATCCGGGATCACAACCTATCAGGTCATCGTGGAAGAAGAATCCTCTTTTGCCAACGGAAAACGCAAACGCTATTACAAAACCATTCAGTGCGGGAAAAAACAAGCAGAAAAAGTCATGCGGGATATGATCCATGAACTGGAAACCAGAACTTTTGTCAAAGACAATCGGATCACGGTTCGGGATTTCATGCACCAGTGGCTGGAGATCTATGTGAAAAATCAGCTTTCCCCTACCACTGTACAGCACTACATCGATCAGACGGAAAAGTACATCATTCCACAATTTGGAGACACCTGTTTGCAGCAACTAAAAAACATTGACATTCAGAAATGGATCTTTTCCCTGCAAAAGGCATCTCCCAGAACCGGAAAGCCGCTTTCGCCCAAGACGATCAAAAACATCTTGTTGAATCTCTCGGCGGCAATGAAAAAGGCAGTCATGCTGGAACTGATTCCAAAGAATCCCTGTGACGATCTCACGCTGCCCAAGCTGGAACATTGCCAACCGGAAGTGTACAGCATGGAAGAAGTGGAGACCCTGCTGCAATGTGCCAGAAACACTGCTCTTTACCTGCCGCTGATGATCGAGATTTGTTTGGGTCTGCGGCGTGGAGAACTGCTCGCACTGCGGTGGCATCATGTGAATTTTCAAACCGGCTGTCTCACTGTCGAAGAAAATCTGGTAACTGTCAACAATCAAACGATCACCAAAGCCCCGAAAACACAGAGCGGCAGACGGGAGATTCAGATTCCCGGAACGCTGCTGCGGCTGTTGAAAAACACCAAAGCAGAACGCCACGCCGGACAAAATGATTACATCGTCTGCCAGGAGGACGGCTCTCCCTACAAAAGCGATTCCTTTTCCATGAAGTTTCGGCGATTTCTGAAAGCGAATGATCTGAAACACATTCGGTTTCATGACCTTCGGCATATCAATGCCACGATCATGCTTTCGCTTGGCATCTCTCCCAAGGTCGCACAAGAGCGGCTGGGACATTCCAGCTATCAGATCACCATGGACATTTACAGCCATGTGCTGAAAAAAGTCGAGCAGGAAGCCGCCGACAAGCTGGATGCTGCTCTGTTTGAACAGAACCCTGCATAAGAAAAATACCTGGAATTCCAACAACGGGATTCCAGGTATTTTTTTCGGAAATGGAAGAAGATTTTATAGAGAGTTTGGGGAAGGGTATCACTTTTTTCACTGAGTGGGGTGGTGAGGAAAGTGATGCGATTTTTTAATTTTTTTGTGGAATTGGAGGAACATCATTTTCAAATAATTCTGTCAATGATCCAACATTCTTTGCAGAAACCCATTGGCTCATTCCAGAAGTCCACACTAGACTTTCTGACGTTAATGTACCAGAGGATATCATTTGCTTTAGTACTACAATATTATAAGGTCCCATTGCTTTTCCATCTACTACAACATAATACATCAATATTGGAACAGGCGGCGGAGTCATTTCATTCAATTGATTGCCTCCGTCCATCATTCGATGCATTGTACCAACAATATTTTGTCCCACTGCACTTCCAACGGCTAATCCAGCTGCCATAGCAGCCGGATTAAAACCATTTCCATTAAAATCTACTGTTCCAACACCATTTGCATTCATTTTTCCCAACGCTTCCGCACCTGCAATTCCAACTTTTGCTTGTTCTTCTACTTGAAACGATGCGAAATGTTCGCTCTGTGTTTGCTTGTGCCGTGCATACTGTGCTTCATTGCGTTGAATTCGTAACGACTCCCCATAATCTTCCATATCAATGCGTTGCTTTTCCTGAATATTTTTTATTTCGGCAGCAGTCTGTGCTTTAACTGTTGCAGTAGTTACATTTTGAGTAATTGCCATCAGTTTTGCATATCCATCACTTGACTTGTCAATCTCAATAGTTCTGATATCAACACTACTTACAATAACACCAAAATCTTCCTTCATTCGTTGTATGATATCGTATTCCACAGCATCGTTGATTTGAGAAATTTTTGTTTCTAATTGAATTACTGGAACATCATGTACGGCTGGTGCATTAGCGACAATATCCTTAATATACCGATTTATAGAAGAACGAATTTGCATTTGAAAGTCTTCTAAACGAAAAGTACTTAACTTATGCAGTCTTATAAATTCTCTATAATCTGCAATTCGAAAGTTAATCGTTCCCCGAACTGCTACTGGGACAGAAAAATCGGGAAAGCGAGGATCATAGACATCAAAAAATGGTACGCCAAATGAAACTTGAATTAGCCTTGCCAAGTTGATAAAATACACTTCTGCCTGAAATGGTGTGCCACCTTCATAAATAAGTCCTACAATACTCGAAAGTATTGGCAAATTGGCAGTTTGAATTCGTTGATCAAACGGACCTTCTATAAAATCCTGAAAAATACCATTTTTTTGTTTGTAGACAAAAACAGCAACCTCTCCCTCTTTTACCCGAAGAGAAGAACCCCAACGAATTGCATTTTCCCGATTGTTTTTTTCAGACTGTAAACCTAACGGATGCCATTTCCAAATTAGATAAGATGGCTCATCGCAACGAATTTCATCTATAAAGCCACCAGTTTTATTTGATTTTTTAAATAGCGACATACGAGACTCCTTTTTCATTTCCAATTACGAACATAAATATACATGATGTCAAAACCTTCATAGCAAACTGTCAAATCATTTCCTGATTTATCTGTAGCATAAAACGATTTATCATGTCTATCATAATCATAATCGTATCCGACTTCCAAACATCTATCAATATAATCATTGAACTCATCAATTGAAGTATTGGCAACATAAACCGTGAATGTATCACTGCCATTTGAACTAATGTTTCCTTTAAAATCATCTATTGTTGGCAGTGTCGATACTATTCCAGTTGTAGGCCACTTAGCATCTTTCATATCTATTGGTGCTTCTAATGATATATCAATATATTTTCCCTTACTATCAAAGTTTAAATACAATTGATATCCATCCTTATTATAAGCATAATAGTAATTTTCATCTGTATCAATATCAACAGTAAAACCCTCTTGTTTACATGATTCCACATATGCTTCATATTGTGTTTTACTTGATTGATAAATTTCTATATTAAAATAATCGTCCTGGTTCACTTGAATTTCACCATATTCAGATTCTGGCTTTGGCAAGTATTCACTCAATCCGTTTGTAGGCCAATCATATTTATTATTATAATTTTTATCGTCATAATAGCTATGATGATCTTCTTCAGTCATTTTACTGTAAAAGGTACCGTTTTTCACAAAAACAACCGCCGTGCCAATCAGGTATACTATTAAAAAAACAACAATAGAACTTACGATAATAACAGAATATGCTTTACTACTGCGTTCTATTTCATTTTCCTTTTTTCGAAACATTCTAAAAAATATAACTGTATCACAAATAATACTAATTAATAGCATTAAAATATATGGTGATATATCATCAACTGCATATTTTTTTGAACACAAAGGAATCATAAGTGCAATAGATAATATCATTCCAATCGACAAAACAGCCTTTGGCAAACTAGAACATTTTTTCACAACTATAGGCATAAAAATAGCTCCTGAAATTAAAAGAGCAATCAGACCTAATTGATAGCCATTTGTTCCAACATTATCTAAATCAATTCTACACAAAGGAATTAAAATAAGAACACTGATTAACCATCCCCAAACAACTACTAAATGTGGAATATCAGATGCAATTTCAGATATTATTTCACCTATGCTCTTAATTTTACTTACCTTTTCTTGGTGCTTTTCTTTTCGTATTTTTTCATGTTGATACTGTACTCTTCGACTTTTATTATCATTTATTTTTTTAGTCGAAATATCATAAATTTCTTGTATCTTCAAAAATTCAGGTGAATTTTTGAAGATCAAACAAGCTTTTTGATAAGTTTGTTCTATTTTAGCTTCCCATGCCTCAGAAATTGGATTTTTTGTTTCTTCACCAATATTAGACGATGCCAAAATCATAAATTCCAGCATATCTTCGATTGTATTTGGAATTGGAAAATTCCTTATAATTGTAATTTTCTTTTGTGTTGATTCCGCCTGTATCAGTTGTGCAGTAAACGCATTAACTGTACTTGAAATTTTTGTACCTCTTAACTCATAACCACAAGATGGACATTTAGCAGTAAATGATTTCAAAACTTCACCGCAATTGGGACATTTATGCAATTCACCATCATATACAGATTTTCGCTGATTAAAATCAGTCGAAGACCCACACTCAAAGCAAAATTTTGCACCATCATTTAATTTTGCGCCGCATTTTGTACAAAAGCCCATATCTAACATTTCACCTCAATTACATTTTTTTATTGCATCACAAATATCTCCAATATTACAATTCAAATAATTGCATATCCGCAAAAGAACCGAAAGAGCAACTTCCTCATTACGGCGCAGTTTTGTCATTGTTCCCGTTGCAATACATAAATCTCTTCTTAATTTAACTGGGGATATTTCCTTTTCAACAAGTAATATCCACAGTTTTTTATAACTTATTTCTATGTCAAATTCCTCCTTAGGAAATATTTATTTAAGTATACAACTTTACAATGTAAATGTCAATATACTTGAGCAAATTTCTCAATTTCTTGCGAAAAAGAAAGCACATCACTTTTTTCACCAAACAAATCAAAACCCAGTGATGCAAGTGATGTGGTTTTCACAACCATCTTCAATTTCCAGAAAAGGCAGCACTCTAACCTTCAATTTTAATGTCAAACTCCCACTCCGCCAACAAAATTAAAAAAGTTGTAGGCATCCAGAACTTTTCGGACGTTTTCAGTCCCATCCTATCAAAAATGGGCATTCTGACATTTCACGCCGACGGATTCGCCGACGAGTGCGAGCCATTGCCGACCTGGCAGTTTTCAAGTCAAAAAAAATGAGCCGAGAAAACTCGACTCACAAGGATTGACAAAAAGCATTCATCATGATATAATAAAAAAAGAACATTCAGGCAAATCAACAGCTAAACTTGCACCTCCAGCTGTTTCACTTGCTTGAATGTTCTTTTCCATTTGGTTGCGGGAGCCAGATTTGAACTGACGACCTTCGGGTTATGAGCCCGACGAGCTACCGAGCTGCTCCATCCCGCGATATATTTCGTCTGCACCTCTCGTGCCGACTTGTATAGTATACCACAATTCAGCACACTTGTCAACTAAAAATCAGAATTTCAAAATAAAGCAATGCTTTATGTATGTTATACAAAATAATCAAAAGTATAATCAGCATTATTCAATCTAAAAAGCACATTGATTCAAATAAAACAAATCCTTTTAGTTTGAACTGACACTGCACCATGCCCCAATTGTCTCAGTCTAAAACCCCTCAGCCATTTTTCATTGACTTTTCTGTATATACATTAGGAATGCCATATATACATTATAATGTCAACGCCCTTAGAAACGCCACCGGGCTAACCCTGCATCAGCTCTTCCGTACCTCCAGCCCTTTATAAGCCGTCACGCCCATTCTGCTTTGCAATCCTCGCCGCAGACGTTCCCGACGCATTCCTGTGAAAAAATCTACGAACTGATTTCTCATTTTCATTTTCAGTTTGTGCAATCCCACAAAATTCAAAAAATGGCGTTTTTCCCTTGACAAATGCGGTCAGAAGTTGTATACTATCAAGAGGGTTAGAGCGTTCTAACTCTTCTGTTTTTACAATAGGTTAGCTTTTTCTAACAAATTTTGCTTGTTTCTGCTTTTGCATAAACAGGCGATCGCATTCGGAAAAAGGAGGAAAACTGGTATGATGCCGCTGATGTTTGCAAACCCTGGTGATGAAGTTACCATCAAAAAGGTTGGCGGAAGTGCCGAGACCAAAAAGCACCTGGAAGATCTGGGCTTTGTGGTTGGCGGAACACTTACGGTGGTGAATTCCGGCAGCGGAAATCTCATCGTCAATGTCAAAGAGACTCGTATTGCCATTACCAAAGAAATGGCTGCAAAAATTATGATATAAGAGGAGGAATTCAACAATGGCTACATTAAAAGACGCCAAAATCGGACAGACCGTCCGGGTAAAAAAACTGACCGGTGAGGGTGCTGTAAAGCGCCGCATTATGGACATGGGCATCACAAAGGGTGTTGAAGTCTACATCCGCAAGGTTGCTCCCCTGGGAGACCCGGTAGAAGTTACCGTAAGAGGTTACGAACTGTCCCTGCGGAAAGCAGATGCCGAACTGATCGAAGTGGAATAAAAAACCTGTGGATCTGCTGTTTCAGTAGATTCACCTCTTCATTTTACGGCAGAATTATTTTTTTGGTCACAAGTTAGTAACTACTAATTAGCAATCACTAACAGATAAAATGTACGAAAGGATTGAATCAAATGGGTATCAAAATCGCATTAGCCGGTAACCCGAACGCTGGTAAAACCACATTGTTCAACGCATTGACAGGTTCGAACCAGTTCGTTGGTAACTGGCCTGGTGTAACCGTAGAAAAAAAGGAAGGTAAGCTGAAAGGTCATAAAGATGTTATCATCACAGACCTGCCGGGTATCTACTCCCTTTCTCCGTACACCCTGGAAGAGGTTGTTGCCAGAAACTATCTGATCCAGGAACGTCCGGATGCCATTCTGAACATCATCGACGGTACCAACCTGGAACGTAACCTGTACCTCACCACACAGCTGGTAGAACTGGGCATTCCGGTAGTGGTAGCCATCAACATGATGGACATTGTCCGCAAGAACGGCGACCAGATCCGCATCGACCAGCTGGCAAAGGAACTGGGCTGCAAGGTTGTTGAGATCTCCGCACTGAAAGGCACCGGCATTGACGAGGCTGCCAAGGAGGCAATGAAGGCTGCTGAGAGCAAGGTTCCCATGGTACCGCAGCACAAGTTCGGCGGCTGTGTGGAACACGCTATTGCACATATCGAAGAGGCTTGCCTGCACGACCAGCCGGAAGAGCAGCAGAGATGGTATGCCATCAAGATCTTCGAGCGTGATGACAAGGTTCTGGAACAGCTGAACATTCCGGAGGCTACCAAAAAGCACGTTGAACAGGATATCGAGGCTGCCGAAAAGGAAATGGACGACGACGCAGAGAGCATCATCACCAACGAGCGTTATCTGTACATCGCATCCATCATCAAGGACTGCCTGAAGAAGAAGAAGACCGGCATGACAACATCGGATAAGATCGACAAGATCGTTACCAACCGTTGGCTGGGTCTGCCGATCTTCGCAGTTATCATGTTCCTGGTTTACTACATCTCCATGGTTACCGTTGGTTCTGCCGCAACAGACTGGGCAAACGACGGACTGTTCGGCGATGGCTGGCACCTGCTGGGCATCGGCACAAGCTCTTATAATGATGCAGCAGATGAATACGGCGACACCAATGCCATTATTGACGGCTATGTGGCTTATCTGGGCGATCAGGGCGTGGATACCGCTGATCTGGAAAGCTACATCGACGCAGAAGCAGACACCTTTGACGGCGAAGCGGCAAAGGACATGATCCTGAACTATGAAAAGGATTACAACGCAGACTTCTCTTATGATGTAGAAGATGAAGAAACACTGGAAGTTACCACAGAAACCGCTTCCATGGACGACCTGACCACTGCAGCAGACGAATTCGCAAAGGGCGAACCGGATCCGGCAGATTATGGCGTATGGGTTCCGGGTATTCCGGTACTGATTGAAAAGGGACTGGACGCTGTTAACTGCGTAGACTGGCTGAAGGGTCTGGTTCTGGACGGTATCGTTGCCGGTGTTGGTGCAGTTCTGGGCTTCGTACCGCAGATGCTGGTACTGTTCATCCTGCTGGCAATCCTGGAAGCCTGCGGCTACATGGCTCGTATCGCATTCGTTATGGACCGTATCTTCCGTAAGTTCGGTCTGTCCGGTAAGTCCTTCATCCCGATCCTGGTCGGCACAGGCTGCGGCATCCCAGGCATCATGGCATCCAGAACCATCGAGAACGAACGTGACCGTCGTATGACCGTTATGACAACCACCTTTATCCCCTGCGGCGCTAAGCAGCCGTTTATCGCAATGATCGCCGGCGCAATCTTCGGCGGTTCTGCATGGATCGCAACCGGCGCATACTTCCTGGGCATGGCAGCGATCGTTGTTTCCGGTATCATTCTGAAGAAGACAAAGATGTTCGCCGGCGACCCGGCTCCGTTCGTTATGGAGCTGCCGGCATACCATATGCCGACTGTGGGCAACGTTCTCCGCTCCATGTGGGAACGTGGCTGGTCCTTCATTAAGAAGGCTGGTACCATCATCACCCTGTCCACCATCTTCGTTTGGTTCACTTCCTTCTTCGGCTGGGTAGACGGTTCCTTCGGTATGCTGACTGAGGACCAGATGAGCCACAGCATCCTGGCTTATATCGGTAAGGGTATCTGCTGGATCTTCGCTCCGCTGGGCTGGGGCGACTGGCAGGCAACTGTTGCAGCCGTAACCGGTCTGGTTGCAAAGGAAAACATCGTAGCAACTATGGGTATCCTGTACGGCGGCGGCGACGGCACCTATGCAAATCTGGCAGCTGCATTCACCGGTGTAGCTGGTATGTCCTTCCTGATCTTCAACCTGCTGTGCGCACCGTGCTTCGCAGCAATGGGTGCGATCAAGCGTGAGATGAACAACACCAAGTGGTTCTGGTTCGCAATTGGTTACGAGTGCGGTTTCGCTTATGTAATCGCTCTGATCGTAAACCAGCTGGGCAACCTGTTCACCGGTCAGCTGATGACTGCCGGCAACGGTGTTGTAAACATCATCAGCCTGATCGTTGCATTCGCTCTGATTATTGCAATGATCTACCTGCTGGTTCGTCCGTATAAGGAAAGCAACAAGCTGGGCGTTAAGGTAAAGGCATAAACTCAAATTGACCTGATGTTTCAAAAGGAGGCATTTCTATGGGAAGTGTCATTGTCGGAATCATTGTTGTGGCAATCATTGCTGCGATCGTTCTGTCCATGCGGAGTGACCGCAAAAAGGGAAAACATTCCTGCGGCGGTACCTGCGGCGGCTGTCCGAACGCCTGCAACTGTCACGGCGGCACACAAAAACACAGACAGAAATCCTCAAAATAACGAAACCTCTCCATAAAGGAAAGCAGGAGCAGCCTGGAATATGGCTGCTCCTGCTTTTTGTTTTATGATAAGCTCTCAATAAAACATCATTGACTTTTAATTGCAATGATGATATAATCAAAAAGACTCAAACAAAATTACCAAATTGATTTTTGGGAGGCAAAATAATATGAAAATGTTTATTGATGACAATGTAATTATCCCAGATGAAATCAAAAAAATGTCAGCCGAAGAATTGAAAAAGGCAATACAAGAACTAGAACAAGAATTGAAAGAACGAAAACAGGTTTCATAATAACCACAGTACACAATATAATCCCCACGAAAAAACGCCGTTCCTGCACGTGGAACAGCGTTTTTTCTATATGTAGAATAGTAAGAAGATGTCAGATTTAATCTTTCTTTTCCTCGGTCTCAGTCGTTTCTTTTCCCTGCTGTGCCGCCAGCAGATCCCGGATCTCCGTCAGCAGGATCTCTTCCTTGCTGGGCTTGGGCGGTGCAGGCTTTTCTTCCTGTTTCCGGCGGAACATATTCATGACCTTTACAATCAGAAATACGCAGAGCGCCGTCAGCAGGAATGTGATAACCGTGTTCAAAAAGCTGCCGATGGCAATAAACGGATGATTGCCCCATGGGATCGTGATTCCCAGAGACGAGAAGTTGATGCCGGCAAGCACTGTGCCGATAATCGGCATCAGAATGTCGTCTACCAGCGAGTTCACGATAGCTGTGAATGCCGAGCCAACGATCAAGCCGACCGCCATGTCCAGTACATTTCCCTTGGAAATAAACTCCTTGAACTCACCGACTACGCTTTTCAAGCCCTTTCCGGCTTTCTGCAAAGTCTCTTCCGTTGGTTTCTTTTCATTTTCCATGATAGATCACCTTTTCCTATTTATTCGGCAGCACTGGTTTCTGTTGCTGTTTCCGTATCTGCTGCTGCGCTGTCCTCCGGCGTTGTCGCAGCTGCCGCTGCGGCGTCTCCGCTCTGGATCTCGCCAGTGTCCACTGTTACGATAAATCCATCGCTGTTGTTGCCGGAGATGGTGTACTTCGCATCCGGCGGCACCATCACATAGGTGGAATCCGTGGAAGTATCCGCAGCCACATAGTATACCTGATAGATCTCGCCGTCCCAGTTGGTGATGGAGAGCGGCTCATCTGCGGTGTAATTTTTCAGCAGGGTAAGGTATTCCTCCAGGCACACGTTGTTTTCCATCATATAGGTGGCGTGGGGCTGTCCCACATAGCGGTAGTGCCACGGCTCTGCCTGGATGCCGGTGGTCTCCTGCTTGTCCTCTGCATAGCGCAGCACATAGCCGTAGTGCGCACAGTTCTCGTTGATCCAGGCATATTCTCCGGTGCCGTCATAGTCGTACTGCACCCCGTCGGTGTACAGGGAGAAGTCCAGGGCATAGCCGCTTTCGTGTTCGCTGTGTCCGGGCAGTGCCACACGGGTCGAGGTCTGCTCGCCGGTCTCTGCCAGGTCTGCATCATACAGCTCCTGCTGCTGCTGTGTGGTGCGGTAGCCGCTGATGACGATCATGTCCTGGTGTCCGGTCGCCACATAAAAGGCGTCCAGCATCTGGTTCAGCGCATCCAGCGCCGGCTGACGCAGGCTGGTCTCTGTACCGCTGACATGGTAGTTGTCCGTCTTGTGGTCGTAGATGCTCACGATCTCCGTGGGGTTCTCCTCCACATATGCGGTATCCGTGTTGACCAGGATCAGATCACCGGCGTGAACATCTTCGTTGGAAACGGAGACGTTCTCATAGACCGTTTTCGGTTCTGTCGCAGCCTCAGACTCGCTGCCGCCGCCCACCAGATCCATGCTCTCCGACCCCTGTGAGATGGGTGTGAAAGAGCGGTACATATGAAATCCCTCATATCCCACAAGCGCCACCAGAACCAGGGAGACGATGACCTGTGCCGCCGTCTTTCCGCCGGAACCTCTCGGGCGGCGGGGATTCGGATGCTTCTGCATCTGTTTTTTCTGCGGCGCATTTTTTGCAGACCGGGTTTTCTTTTGTTGTTCCTGACTCATATAAAGCCCTCCAAACACCAGGCACTCTCCGCCAAAATCACCGAAAACACGTCATTTCAGCAGAAAGCCCCACGCAATCTCATCCGGCAGCACCGCACTGGCTTTGTACCATGCTGCCACAGTTCTTTCTTATTATATCATATTTTCCGAAAAATGCAAATACTTTTTATGCAAATTTTTTTCGAACACCTCATCCTGCTGTTAGGGCAACACCGCACAAAGCCCGCCTGACGGCTTTGTGCGGTGTTGCCTTAGTTCCGGCGCACATCGCCGATATCCGTCACGATGGCATAGCCTGCCACCGCCACACGCCGTTCCAGACAGCTCCGGCACTGGGCAGATTCTTCCCCGGTGCAGATCTTGTCCGCATAGAGCGAATACAGCTTTCGCACCGACACCGGAGAAAGATTCGGCATCACCACATTTGCCCCGGCTTTCAGCCCCATTTCCCTGCCCTGCGGATGAATGGTACCCAGGGCAGTGGTCGCCGGGATCAGCGCATACGGGAACATAAGCCGCAGCACTGCAATGAGCCGCAGCGTCAGTTCCAGACTGCCGTTAGGCTGTGTCCGGAATGGTGTGTCGCCGTGGGTGAGATACGGTCCAATGCCGATCATATCCGGCTTCAGTTCCTGCAAAAAGCGAAGGTCGGCACAGAGATGCGCCGTGGTCTGAAACGGCGAACCCACCATAAAGCCGGAACCCACCTGGTAGCCGATCTCTTTCAGATCAAAAAGGCAGCGTTTCCGGTGTTCCGGCGACATTGCGCCGGGGTGGAGACGGCGGTAGTGCACCAGGTCTGCGGTCTCGTGGCGCAGCAGATAGCGGTTTGCGCCGGCACGGAAAAACGCCGCATAGCTGGATTTTTCCCACTCGCCAATGGAAAGGGTGATGGCGCAGTCCGGAAAGCGTTCCCGTATCTCCGAGACAATCTCACATACACGCTGTTCCGTGAAATATGCGTCCTCGCCACCCTGCAAAACAAACGTCCGGAATCCCAGCGCATAGCCCTCTGTACAGCAGGCGAGGATATCCTCCCGGCTCAGCCGATACCGCTGTACCTTTCCGTTGCTCCGGCGGATGCCGCAGTAATAGCAGTCGTTCCGGCAGTAGTTGGTGAACTCGATCAGTCCCCGGACAAATACCTCCGTGCCGTATCGTTCCCGGCGGATGCGGTCCGCCGCCTGAAACAGCGCCCCATCCATGGCATCCGTTTCCAGCAGAGCGCAGAGCGCCTCGTCCGGCAGATCGTGCCGCTGTTCCAATGCTGTAAGAATTTCCTGCATACCTGTGTATCCTTTCTCTCCTCTGTGTGGTACTGCTTTGAAAAAATCCACAAAAAAGACTTGCATTTATCCCAGAAATCTTGTATAATAAAACTATACCGTCCGGAATTACCGGCAACAAAGGAGCTATACTATGACAATCAATGAAATTATGGAAAAAATCCGGGAGGGTCTGACCGGAGAATACAGCGTAGACATGGTCTATCTGGAATCCCAGGCAGACAAGTACCGTTCTGCAAAAAACGCCAAAGAGATCGAAAGCGCCATTGCCGACCTGGCATATGAGATCCTGCCCGACGACAAGCGGGAAGTTCTCAACAAGATGATGTACATTGACGGCAAGCGCCTGGACGTTGTCTTTGCAGAGGCAAACAAACTCATCCAGGAAAAGAAGATCGACGAGTCCTTCAAGCTGACTGAGGCGCTGTACACCAAGATCCGCATGAACTACCGGGAAACGGAGTCTGAGGTATACCTCAGCTTCCGCAACACCCTGGAGCATCAGCTCTATCTGTACTTCTACCGCCCGTCCAAAAAGCTGGTGCGTCCGGTATTTGACCTGTCCCAGATGGTGCTGCTCCACGGCTACAACCTGCTGGAGCTGGGACGTGCAGAAGAGGCTGCCCGTGTCATCAACGATGCCATCCGCTATAACCCCATGAACACGGACGCATACTTCGAGCTGGCAGAATGCTACAAGTCCCTGCGTGACCACGACCAGCTGCTCTCCGTTATCAAGGAGACACTGGAAGTGGCTGTGACACCGGTACAGCTTTCCCGGTGCTACTGCAACCTGGGCTTTTACTGCGTCGAGGTCAAGGACTATGACCGTGCAGTCTGCTTCTACTACGAAAGCCTGATCTATGCCGACCACCCCATGGTTCCGGCAGAACTGCACCACATCCACACCATCACCAAGAAGAAAATTGTACCGCCCACACGGGACGAGGTCAATGAGGCGTTTGCACACTACGGCATGAAGTGCGGCGCAAACGAGGACGTTGTCGGCGTCATCACTGCCCTGGCGAAAGAGGCAGTCGAGAACAAGGACCTGCCGGCGATCCGGTTCTATCTGCATATGCAGCACGGACTGACCAACGACCCGGAGATCAAGGAAATGATGGACCGCTACGACACCCTGGCAAAGGAACGTGGACAGGCGTAATCATTCCACAGAATCCCACAGCGGACAGCAGAAATGCTGTCCGTTTTTTGTTGTGCAGTGTACTACTCTCTGTCTGTGTCGCTGTACAGTGCAGCAGCCGCCCGGATGCGCTGTGCCACCTCTTTCCGCAGGCTCTCCGGTGCAAGCACTTCCATGCTGGCGCCGTACTTCATAATCCAGCGGTACAGCCCGTAGCTAATGCCCATTCTGGCACGCACCAGGATGTAATGCTCCGGGTCTTTCTCGTCCAGACGCACATGGGCATAGTTCCCCAGCTGTTCGATCATATCGTCCAGCAGCACCCGGCGAACACGCAGCTGAACATCCTCATACACCTCCGGCACAAAGATATCTGCCGAAAAGCCCTCCGGTTTAGGCAGCTTTGGCAAATGAGCGATCTTCTCTCCTGGCAAGATCTTCCGCATCCGGTCAATGCGATAGTTCCGCACCTCTCCCGTGTCCTCCGAGACCGCTTTCAGATAAAAGCGTTCACTGGTATACACCACCTGGCACGGGATCAGATTCCGCTTTTTGTCATAGTATTCGATTTCCCGGTGGATGTTATACTTGCCGTACTGAAAATGAATTTTCCGCTTTTCCGCAATGATCTGATGCACGCATTCCAGATTGTCCAGCAGGTCCAGTGACGGCGGCGCAACCTCGCTGAGGGTAATGCGTCCCACCAGCTTTCGCACCTCCGACTCTGAGCGCAGCACCTCGAATTTCCGGAACAGGCGCTGTTTCTGGGCGTTGCTGAGGAACTTGTTGATGGACACCGAATCCACCAGAAAGCGGATCTCATTGAAGGTGAACCCACGGTCACGCATATGATAATAGGACGTGTTGTGCGCCCCCTTCCGGATGTCCACCGTATACCCCATGGCGTCGATCTGGTCGATATCCCGCTGAATGCTCAGTGTAGACACCGAGCCTGCGTTGGTCTGATTCAGCAAATATGCCTGGATATCCTTCAGCGTTGCACCCTTTTCTGCATCCGTATTGCGGCTGAGATAATCCAGCACATAAAGAATTCGTGACATATCTGTCCCCTCTCTCCCGTCTTACGATACCAGCATCTGCATCAGCGCCGTCACATCCCGGCAGTCCAGCACACCATCTGCACAGCAGTCTCCGTTTTCCAGCTGCGCCGCATTTCCAGTCACCTGTCCCAGCAGTATCTTCTGCAAAAGCACAGCATCTGCCAGTTCCACTGTACCATCCAGGTCTACGTCCCCCAAAAGGGAAACGCCTTTTTCCGAAACCGTGGGATTCGCCGTTTCGCCCGGCTCATATTCCCCTTCCAGAGGCTGTTCCGATGAGATGAGCAGCATTTCCCAGTAGGTGTAGTAATGATTCGGGTCATCCTCCAGCTGGCTCACCCCGATGCCGATATACTGATAGTTTTCTCCCAGCATCGCCTTGCGGTGCGCATCGGAATCGATCCACGCTGCGATCACGCTCTCCGGCGTATCATAGCCGGCTGCCACATTTTCCGCCGCATAGCAGTTGGCATCCAGCGAGGACTCCTCAACGATGGTAAACCAGTCCCGCCCGTCCGGACGGGTGTGACCGTATGCGTCTTTCAGTTCCTCCGCACGCCGGGCAGACAGTTCCAGCAATACCGGCGCCATTTTCAGCGGCGCAAGCCCGTTTTCCTGCCGGAACTGGTTGGTCAGCCGGGCAGTCTCTTCCGCAAATGCCGCCGTGTCTATGGTCTCCGCCTGCACCTGCCACATTTCCCCAGGCAGCCGCAGAAACACCCCGGTCAGCAGCACTGCGCTGCAAAGAAAAGCACATCCTCTTTTGCGCATCTCCCGAACCTCCTTTTTTGATTTTGCATTTCGCATCCGAAAAAATCTCCGATTCTATTATAGCATATTTGCCTGGAATTTTCAATCTGTTTTTGTGATTTTTGGCGTGAATACGCAAAAAGCGCCGTACAGAAACCTCTGCACGACGCTTTCTCTATACAAATCAAAAAAATTCTTACTTTTCGCTGGCTGCCTGGTCTTCCTTACGGATCTGCGCACGCTTGATCTTGCCGCCCAGTGTTTTCGGCAGTTCGTCCACGTACTCGATGATACGGGGATATTTATACGGCGCTGTGGTATGCTTCACGTGGTTCTGGAGTTCCTTTGTCAGCTCCGGGCTGGGTGTATAGCCCTTGGTGAGGACAACGGTCGCCTTGACCACCTGTCCACGGATGGGATCCGGTGCCGCTGTGATAGCGCATTCCAGCACAGCCGGGTGTTCGATGAGGGCGCTTTCTACCTCAAACGGTCCGATACGATAGCCGGAACACTTGATAACGTCGTCATTTCTGCCCACGAACCAGTAGTAGCCGTCCTTATCCCGCATGAACACATCGTGCGGACAATAGCTGCCGCCGCCCAGGATCTCTTGTGTCATTTCCGGGTTCTTGTAGTATCCCACAAACAGACCGGTGGGATATGCCTTTTTCAGATTCTGCATCACCAGAGCGCCCTGCTCGCCGTCCTTGGCAAGCGTACCGTCATCGTGCTGCAATACAATATCATACAGCGGAGACGGCTTGCCGGTCGAGCCGGGCTTGGGTGTGATCCACGGGAAGTTTGCCAGCAGAACAGAACCCTCTGTCTGTCCGAAGCCCTCCCGGATCTCCTTGCCGGTGAGTTCCTGCCAGCGGTTGTATACCTCCGGGTTCAGCGGTTCGCCGGCGGTGGAAAAGTTCTGGATGCTGGACAGGTCATAGGATGCCACATCCTCCTGGAGCATGAAACGGTACATGGTCGGCGGAGCGCAGAAGGTGGTCAGCTTATAGTCCTGCATCTTCTGGAGCAGATGGGTCGGCACAAACTTGTCCATATCATAGGCGAAGATCACTGCGCCGCAGATCCACTGCCCGTAGATCTTGCCCCAGCCGAACTTTGCCCAGCCGGAATCCGAAACGCTCATGTGCAGCTTATTTTCCTGCACCTGCTGCCAGTACTTTGCCGTAACGATATGCCCCAGCGGATGAGTGTAGTCGTGTTCTACCATCTTCGGGTCGCCGGTGGTGCCGGAGGTGAAATAAACCAGCATCAGATCGTGTGCCTTTGTGCCGGCGTCTCCGGTGGGACGTGCAAACTCTGTGGAGAACTTCTCCACTTCCTCGTGGAAATTGCGCCAGCCCTCGTGAGAGCCGCCCACCACGATCTTGTGCTGGATGCTGGGGACAGAGGGCTGTGCCTTATCCACCTGCTCCAGGACATACTTGTCGTCCAGACATACCATGGTGTGGATCTGTGCGCTGTTTCCACGATAGATCAGGTCCTTTTTCGCCAGCTGCAGCGAGCCGGGGATCAAAATGGCGCCGATCTTGTGCAATGCCACAGCGCATACCCAGTATTCCCAGCGGCGGCGCAGGATGAGCATGACCACTGTGCCTTTCCGGATGCCCAGACTCTGAAAATAGTTTGCGGTCTGGTTCGACAGACGGGAGATGTCCGTAAAGGTGAACGTCTTTTCCTCGCCGTGGTCATTGCACCACACCAGCGCTTTCTTTTCCGGTTCCTGTTTCGCCCATTCGTCCACAATGTCAAAGCCGAAGTTAAAGTCATCGGGAATGTTTACACGATAGTTCTCTTTGAAGTCCTCGTAGCTGTCAAACTCGATGCGTGGTAAATATTTGTCGAGCAGCATATGCAAATGCTCCTTTTCTGTTCAGATTTTTCTGCATTTCAAAATGGAGCTGCAATCCTGCTGCGCCGCATTTTTCCTGCACGCCACCCTTTGGAAAGAATGGTGATTATTTTTATTATACTACAATCAGACAAGCCGTGTCAAGATTTTTTTCCACTTTTTTGCACATTTTACAAAAAGGCAGACCCCCGACCGGAGATCTGCCCGAAAAGCTTTTCACAAGCGCTTATTTCACTTTTGTCCGCATTGCCCGTGTGGAGTTGAGAATGGCAATTACCGAAACGCCCACGTCTGCAAAGACCGCAGCCCCGATATGTGCCAGACCCAGCGCACCCAGCACCAGAACGATTGCCTTGACACCCAGTGCAAACACGATGTTCTGCCGTGCAATGCCCATGGTTTTCTTGGCAATGTGGATCGCCAGCCCCAGTTTCGAGGGCTTGTCGTCCAGGATGACCAGATCCGCCGCCGCAATGGCTGCATCCGAACCCAGACCGCCCATGGCAACGCCCACATCCGACTGTGCCAAAACCGGCGCATCGTTCATGCCGTCGCCCACAAACACCAGCGTTCTGCCCTTGGACAGCTTGGTGCGGTATTCCTGCATGAACTTCACCTTGTCAGCCGGCAGGCACTTGGCGTGTACTTCGTCCAGCTGCAGGGCATCGCCCACAGCCTTCGCCGCAGATTCGCTGTCGCCGGTGAGCATCGCCACCGTGGAAACGCCAGCCTTCCGGAACGCCTGCACTGCCTGTGCCGCATCCGGTTTCACTGCATCCGCAATGAGGATATATCCGGCATATACGCCGTCCACTGCCAGATGCACTGCCGTGCCGATGGCGTGGGGTGTTTCCGGCTGGAGTCCGGCATCTTCCAGATAAGCCGCATTGCCTGCCAGCACCTGTCTGCCGTCCACCCTGGCAGCCACACCGTGACCGGCGATCTCCTGGATATCCGTGACACGCTCTGCGTCAATGGCTTTGCCGTAGGCATCCTTCAGCGACTGCGCAATGGGATGGTTGGACGCTGATTCTGCCAGCGCCGCCAACTCCAGCTGTTCCTCTGCCGTCACGCCCACCGGGTTCTGTTCCGTCACATGGAACTTTCCCTCGGTCAGCGTACCAGTCTTATCCATGACTACCGTCTGCGCATGAGAGAGCGCCTCCAGATAGTTGCTGCCCTTTACCAGGACGCCGTTTTTGGACGCACAGCCGATACCGCCGAAAAAGCTCAGCGGCACAGAGATGACCAGCGCACATGGGCAGGAGATAATGAGGAACGTCAGCGCACGATAGATCCAGCCGGAGAACGCCTGCCCCGTAATGAGCGGCGGCAGCACTGCCAGAATTACAGCGGCAATGACCACGCAGGGCGTATAGAACCGGGCAAACTTAGTGATAAACTGCTCCGTCTTTGCCTTGCTGGAGGCGGATTCTTCCACCAGCTCCATGATTTTGGAGGCAGTGGATTCCGACGCCGGCTTGGTAACGACCAGTTCCACCGCACCGGACAGATTCACACAGCCGCTGCAAACCGCATCGCCCACACCGGCTGTCACCGGCATGGATTCGCCTGTCAGCGCAGCGGTGTCGATGGTGGTATGTCCCTCAAAGACCTCCGCATCCAGCGGGATCTTTTCGCCGGGGCGCACCAGAATGTGTTCGCCCACTTCCACTTCGTCCACCAGCACCGTTTCCGGCTTGCCGTCCCGAAGTACCGTCGCCTCATCCGGGCAGAGATCCAGCAGATCGGACACTGCCTGGCGGGAACGTCCTACGGCGATCTTCTCGAAAAGCTCACCCACCTGGTAGAACAGGATGACTTCCACCGCCTCCGGATACTGCCCGATGGCAAACGCCGCAATGGAGGCGATCGTCATCAGAAAATTCTCATCAAACACCTGCCCGTGCGCAATGTTCCGCACAGCCTTTTCCAGCACACTGAATCCCGGCACCAGATACACTGCCAGGAAGATCAGCAGCTCTGCCCACCAGAGCAGCGTCAGCAGATGGGTGACTGCCATTGCCACGGCAAACAATACCGCACCAATGATGATCTTGATCAGAATTTTACGCTGTTGTTTTGTCATACAGACCGCCTCCTGTTGCTCGTGTCATGCGAACCGGTTTAGGCAACACCGCACAAAGCTTGTGCGTAAGATGCGCAGCCAGATTTTTTGGCAGATTGCGCAGAAATTTCGCAGGCATACTGTCGTATGTCAAGGGATTTCTGTGCAATATGACGGAAAATCAGCAAGCAGATTGCGTGCAAAGCCGCCAGGCGGGCTTTGTGCGGTATTGCCTTTATTTTACGATGATCTCGCAGTCCGGCTCAACCTTGCTGATGCACTTCTGTGCAGCCTTCAATACCTTGTCGAAATCCGCATCGTCGGCCTCCAGCGTCAATTTCTGGGTCATGAAACTGATGGTTGCAGACTTTACGCCGTCCAGTTTCTGAATTGCAGCCTCCATCTTTGCGGCGCAGTTTGCGCAGTCCAGATCATTCAGCTTAAATACCTTTTTCATTTTCGTTTCCTCCATGCAATTTCGTTTGAACGATTGTTCATATGTTCATTATATACAATTACACCGCCGTTGTCAACCCTTTTCCGCAAAAAAAGCGAATTCCAGCCCATCTTCAAAGAAACGAAAGTTTTCCCACGACTTCGCATAAAAAAAGAGCGCATCTGCATCCGATACGCTCTGTTCTGCAAGTATTCTGTTATGAAATCGAGGGTCATCCGGCAGGCGTGTAGTCCTCCCGGGTAAGCGCCGCCTCGGAATTGTAGAATTCCACCAGGGCGTTGTTGTCGGTATACTCGCCCAGATACGGCGCATACCAAAGCCCGAAGAACGACCACACCGCATTGTCCCGGAACATGGCGTTCATATCCGGGAGATTGCTGCATTCGCTGATAGCGAGCAGCTTGCCGGAGGAAACCATGTTCCGCAGCGCCACGTACTGCTCATAGCGGCTGCCGTAGGTCTCCTCCTTTTCCACGTACAAGTCCAGGGACGCAATGTCATACTGGCTGCTGTCCACCAGAAAGCTGCTGCTCTGTCCGTTCCACACCCAGAGCAGATTGTTCAGATGGTGATATTCCGTCATCCGGGTGTACATCAGATTCCAGAGCCACTGATAGGTCTCTGCCCCGTCTGCGCCCCACCAGTACCAGCCGCCGCCAGCCTCCGGGAGCGGACGCCACAGCACCGGTACATCGGCATCTGCCAGAGGTTTCAGCGCCGCAGAAATGCGGTCGATGTCCGAGATCAGCGCATAGCAGTTCTGGGTGATCTCGCCGTTGGAGACCATCTTTGACAGTTTCTCCTCCGACTTGCCGGCAACATCCGCATCCGTTACCGCCGTTTTCAAGTCAAAGGAGGTGTCCTTTTCATAAAAGCTTGCCGTTCCGGTGGGTGCGTTCCACAGCCAGGACAGTCCCACTACGCCGCCTTCTTCCGCCCACGCCAGGCTGTCTGCCACAGCGGTGGCTTTTGTCTCATCGCCGCCGTTTGGCGAATAGGCGTTCATATCGGCAAAGCGAATCAGCGGATACTTTCCGGTGATGTTGTAGATCTCGTCCAGTTCCTTGCCGCTGCTGTCGGAGACATACTGCCCGGTCACGATCTTCTGCCCGTAGTTCTGCTGTAAGAACTGGTATAGCTGTTTCGTCTTTTCCGTGGCGGCGGCATTCACCGGCGCTGCGGCGATCTCGGATGTGCCGTCATACAGGCTGGTGTTGTTCACCAGTTCCACGCAGTCGATATCCACGATGCCGTCCACCGGAACCACAGACAGTTCACAGGCGCCGGCGCTGAGGAAGATGCCCTGTATCTTGACACGCATAAAATTATCCGTGGCATCTGTTTTCATGGTATAGACCGACTCGCCGTTCACCAGGATCTTACAGGTAGAGGCTGCGCTTGCACCCACTACCACGGTGATATCGTAGTGCTGGGTCGCCGGGATGTCGGCATCCAGCACCAGGCTGTTCTGGTTTTTGGCATCCAGACCGCTGAGGTAGCCTGTCCCGGAATAGCCCAGCCGGGGCATCATCGCCACCGAACAGCCTGTGGGAACAGCGGCATCCTCCGCCTCCAGTTTCATGGAAACATCCTGCCGGGTGATCTCCGGCACCTGCAGGGCAACAGACGGGTGCTGCGCCGCAGCCGAGGTCTCTTCCGTTGCCAGCTCCGTGGTACCGGTGGCAACGTCCGTGGAAAGTTTCGGGGATTCCTGTTCAATTTTTGCGCACCCTGTCAGCAGCAAACCGGCTGCCGCCAGAGCAAACGCCTGCTCTTTTCTCAAAATTGCTCCATCTCCTATGAATACAAATCAATTTTTAAGAAAGTCCCCCTTGAAAAGGGGGATGTCAGCGTTAGCTGACAGGGGGATTATCCCGACTGCACTTTGTGCATCCTCAGCACAATACACACCCTACGGATGCCTTTTCAAGAGAGGCAGTTATAAAATTGATTTGCGTTTCTCCTATGAATGTTTCGAGCTTGCTTTCTCTGTGCGCTTACGCTTTCAGACGGTACGCCATGCCCTTTTCCGTGGGGAATGTGAGCAAAGCCCCGTCCATCTTGGCATCCAATGCGCCGGCATCGCTGGACACGCTGGTCACCGTGTTGGCACGGACGGTGCAGACATTGCCGCTCAGCGAACGGATCACTGCGGATTCCAGCTTGCCCTCGTGCCAGGTCATATCCACCTCAAAGCCGCCTCTTGCACGCAGACCGCTGATGCTGCCCTCCGGCCAGGATTCCGGCAGCGCCGGCAGCAGATTGATCTCGCCGGAATGACTTTGCAGCAGGCACTCTGCGATGGCAGCCGTGCCGCCGAAGTTGCCGTCGATCTGGAACGGCGGATGAGAGTCCAGCAGATTCGGGTTGGTAGACCACGCCAGCAGCTGCTGCAAATTCTCGTATGCCATCCGGCTGTCCAGGAGTCTCGCCCACAGATTGATGATCCATGCACGGCTCCAGCCCGTATGACCGCCGCCGTGGATGAGCCGGCGGATCAGTGTGGCACGGGCAGCCTTGCCCAGTTCCGGCGTGTGATACGGCGTGATGAGGTCTGCCGGATAGAGGGCAAACAGGTGCGAGATATGGCGGTGACCGATCTCCACCTCTTCATAATCCTTCGCCCACTCCTGGATCTGACCGTACTTGCCGATCTTCAGCGGCGGCAGCTTTTTCAGCAGACCTTCCAGCTCTGCGGCGAAGTCCCCGTCCCGGTTTAGCAGCTTGCTGCTCTCGATCACGTTCCGGAACAGCACCGTCAGAATTTCCGTATCCATAAACGGACCGCTGCACAGACAGCCCTTTGCGCCGCTCTCGGTTTTATAGGTATTCTCCGGCGAGACAGACGGACAAGTCACCAGTTCGCCGTCCTCGTTCTCCGTCAGATAGTCCACGAAGAACAGGGCAGCCTCACGCATTGCCTCATAGTGCTGATCCAGGAAGTCCAGGTCCTGGGTGAACTGGTAGTGTTCGAAAATGTGCAGACACAGCCAAGCCGCACCCATGGGCCAGATGGTCGCCGGCATCCACAGATCCTGGGGTGCTGTGTCGCCCCAGATGTCTGTGTTGTGGTGGCAGACAAAGCCACGGCAGCCGTACATCGCCTGGGCAGTCTCCCGTCCCGGCGCACGCATCCGCTCAATCAGATCGAACAGCGGCAGGTGGCATTCCGACAAATTGCAGACCTCTGCCGGCCAGTAGTTCATCTGGGTGTTGATGTTGATGGTATAGCGGCAGCCCCAAGCCGGCCACATATCCTGGTTCCAGATACCCTGGAGATTCATGGGCTGCGTTCCCGGACGGCTGGCGGACAGCATCAGATATCTGCCGTAATTGAAGTACAGCACTGCCAGCTTGCTGTCGTGGATCTGGAGCTTGCACTCCTTGTGGTCGCCCTCGTCCCCACGCAGCCGCATGAGCCGTTCATCTGTGGGCAGCTCGCTGCCGCCTTCGCTGTTGTCCGGCAGGGTAAAGCGCACCCGGCGGAACTTTTCCTGGTATTCCGTCAGATGGCGGTACAGCAGTTCCTCATAGCTGCAGTCTGCCGCATAAGAGGCATCCATCTTTGCCGCATCCTCGTACTGTTCCCCGTGGTAAAAGCTTGTGCCGACGCTCAGCAGCAGGGTCACTTCGTTCGCACCCTGCACTTCCAGCGCACCGCCTACGGTGCGGATGGTGCCGCCTTCAGAAAATCCGGTCAGCGCCGCCGCAAAGAAGATGCCGTTTCGGCTGCCGGTGCCGCCGTCATAGACCAGCATATTGGGATAGTCGGTACACGGGCGGCAGTCGTCGTAGTAATCGTCTCTGCCGTCCAGAGTGGCACGCAGGTTCACCATGCCGGGTTCGCTTGCGGCAATATGCAGTACCAGCACCCGATCCGGTTCGGAGACGAACGCCTCACGGACATAGGTGATATCGTTTGCCGTAAAGCGCACGGTTGCCAGAGCGTGTTCCAGATCCAGGCTGCGCTGATACTGCTTTGCCTTTCCGGTGAAATCCATGTGCAGGTTCAAGTCACCCAGCGGCATATAGTGCCGAGAATTGGGTGTCACGCCCTGTAATTTTTCGAAAGTGATCTTTTCCGCCTCGGGGATGCGCTCTTCCCGGAGCAGCTTTCGCACCTCTTCCAGACCCTCACGGGCATCCGGGTTGTTCCGGTTCCGCTTTCCGCCGGACCAGACGGAATCTTCATTCAGTTTCAGCACCTCGTCTGCTGCGCCGCCGAAAACCATTGCCCCGATCCTGCCGTTTCCGATGGGAAGCGCCTGGTCAAAATTTTCCGCTGGCTTTTCATACCAGAGCATCGTTTCTGCATCCATGTCAAATCCTCCGTTTTTCCGGACAGTCCCGTCCCGTTTTCTCCTCAGAAAGCTGCATCAGCCGGCGCAGCATTTTTCCGCACCGCACCCGGTCGCTTTCCGCTCTCGCCGCATTTTTCTCCGGAGCGGTCACACGCACCGGATACGGACATTCTGTCGTTTTTGGTTTCTGCATCGGCTCTCCCTCCCGGAACAGTCTATGCAGCTGTTTTTGATAAATTGATTTTCGAAAAAGTATTGCAAATACAAAGAAAGCGCAGTATTAACGCTGCGCTGTCTCCATGACCAGACCTGTAAGCCGAGTTCTGTCGTGTGTGATAATTTATCTGGTCTGTGAGTCACCTCACAGCTCAAGCCGCCATTACGCCGCTGCCCACCGGACCAATGTTGCGGCAGCGTGTACCAATAGACGTTGCATCGGATAAGGTTTACATAGCAGTACAGTCTCCTGCACTCTGGTGCGCTCTTACCGCACCTTTCCACCCTTACCGCAGGAAACCTGCGGCGGTATCTCTCTGTTGCACTGGCTCTAGGGTCGCCCCCGGCTGCCGTTAGCAGCTATCCCGTCCTGCGATGCTCGGACTTTCCTCACAGCATTCCTGCTGCGCTATCACACAGTCTGCTCATGGACTTTTATTATACCGGATTTTTGCCGTTTTGTCAAGTCCGGATTTTTATACCATTCAATTCTCTAACGATCTGTTTTATTTCGGCAGTGCATCCTTATAATCCGGATATTTTTCTGCAACCAGTTTTTCATATGCCGCATACGCTTCCGTCAGACTATTATACCGTTCACCTTTGGTGTATGGTCTGAATCCGGCAGAATTATAAATATGATCTACGACCGCGACATAATTTTTACCCTTATTCGATCGTTCTGCCGTTGTTGTTTCAGAGATATAAAATCCACCATCTGCCCTGCTGATGATCACAGGGATCTTTTTCCCCGCACCAACTGCTTCAGTATCTACCGAAGTCCAGAACAGATACCTTCCGGAAGCATCTTTCGGGCTTCCCAAATATGCCCATGTACCATAATTCAGCAGACTGCTTTCTCCGATCTGCTCCTGTACTTTCGGTACCATTGTAGAATTGGGACACTGAGAATCGATCTCAAAGCGATTAGATTTATTTGCGATCAAATCTGACAATATACTCGTGTTATTCAGTGCACTATGCAGATCTTCGTTAAAGTCAATACCAGTAACTGTACTGGTTTCGCTCTTCCCTTTCCAGTAGAAAACGATGCCGGTCGAAGGCGTATAGGTGATCTCACACTCTCCGTTCGCCGTGGGAATACCCTTCCAGTGATCTGTATCCCCTTCCCAGGTATAGTGTTTGATCCCCGCAATCGTTACAGGATTGAACGACTGCCAGTCATCTCGTTTTTGCTCAAGCTTTACCGTTCTGGACACACCTGCTGCTCCATCGATCATCGATGCCGTTCTGACTTCGAGATATGCCTCACGCACATTGGTGATGTCAATGGTTTCATGGCTTCGTTCAATATATTGCAGCAGAGTGGGCACCAAAATTGCAGCAAGAATCCCCATAATCACAGAGGCAATCAAAAGTTCAACAAGCGTAAATCCTTTTACTTTATTCTGAGCTTTACTCATAACAACTGCCACGCTCCTTTTAGCGGCATCACTGCACAAGGGAAACAATGAATAAAATGTTGTGCGGCGCTGCCTTATACCTTTTTCCACTTTCAACGATCTGTGTACCGTTTTCTCATTATACTATAGTGCACATAAAATTGCAAGCAAAAAAAATTCAAAAAGCACCGAAAAACGCAGGAAACACGTTATTTTTTACAGTATTTTTCAAAGGCGTTCACAAATCAAAATGCTTGCATTTTTGTAAAATTTGTGGTATACTAAAGGCAACATCTTTTTTTGAAAAAAGGAGGTATCACAGTTGAAACAGATCTATTTTATCTGCAATCTGCATTCCGGCAGAGCATCAGTTGGGTCGCATCTTGCAATGATTATCGACAAGTTCACCGCTGCCGGATTTCAGGTGACAGTACATCCCACACAAGATCGTGGCGATGCCACTGTGTGCGCAAAACAGGCGTGTGATGCCGGCTGTTATGACATCCTGGTCTGCTCCGGCGGAGACGGCACACTGAACGAAGTCATCCAGGGCTGTATGCAAAGCGAGACCCAATGCCCCATCGGCTATATTCCCTTCGGCTCAACCAACGATTTTGCCCGTGGACTGGGCATTCCCAAAGAACCGGAGGCAGCCGTAGACTGCATCATCCACGGCGAAGATCTCCGCTGCGATGTGGGCAGCTTCAACGACAAATACTTCACCTATGTAGCTGCATTCGGCGCATTCACGGAGATCTCCTATGAAACGCCGCAGCAGTTCAAGAACCTGCTGGGACACTCTGCTTACCTGCTCAACGCCATTTCCAAGCTGCCGAAGATCCGGGCGTACCGGATGCGCATTGAGTACGACGGCGGCGTGATCGAGGACGAGTTCCTCTACGGCATGGTAACCAACTCTTCCTCTGTGGCGAAGTTCCTGGCGCTGTCCGATGTGCGGTGGGACGACGGCTTGTTCGAGGTCACACTGATCCACAAGCCCTCCAACCTGGTGGAATTCCACAAGCTGGTCATGGCGTTCTCCAAGATCCAGCTGGGGCTGGCGAAACAGTATCTCCACTATTTCCGCACCTCACATCTGAAAGTCACTGCGCTGGACGACGAGCCGGTGTCCTGGACGATCGACGGGGAATACGGCGGCACAGAGCGTGTCAACGAGATCGCAAACCGTAAGCAGGCGGTCACATTCCACGTAGATCCGGTCTGCCGGGAACAGGCAGAAGAAAACGCCGAGAGCGGGTTTGCTGTCGTAAAGCCGCTCCCGGAAGATGCACACCCGGAAGGCATTGAGACGCAGCCCGATCACGGCGCTGAAACAGAAGATTCCGACCTGGATTACCTGGACTCAGAATAACGGGAAAAATGCCGCCGGCGTTCCCGGACCGTTGAAAAACTCCGGGTTGGACGGCGCAGGCACCATCCGGTTGTTCTCTGAAAGCATCCAGAGAATCCGCAGAAAATTAAAGCCCCAGTAAATACTGGACAATACACCCATACAGATCCCGATAATACCCAATATCATGCCTGCCGTTACCATGCCGTGGCTGTAACAGCGCTGCCGTTTTTTCGCCCTTGCCGCATAGACCAGGGCGATGATGCCCGTCACAATGGACAGGACCGGCAGCTGACAGAACAGAAACGACACTACGCCAAAGACCAGCGCTCTCATATCATAATGATGCTCCGGCTCCTGCGGCTGCCAGTTGCGGTATTGCTGCATGATCTTTCCTCCAGAATCAAGATGCCACCGCACAGATTTTAGGCGGTGGTGCTGAAAATGTTGTTCATGGGTATATCATAACAGAATTCTGGAAATTTGTCAAGAAGTGTAAATGTAGATAATCCCTCTGGCACTTCGTGCCACCTCCCTTTTCAAGGAAGGCTTTTTAATATGTCTCCTCTTTTAGAGGAGATGCCCGGCAGGGCAGAGGAGTCGACCCGGGCGAACGATGTTCGCCCCTACGGTGAGACAGGGATTCTGCACATCTACGGTTTCCGTTTTGTGATACTTCTGTAGATGCAAACAGTGTTCGCCCGTTGGTGTGTTACCCCTCAGTCAAGCCTATGGGCGCCTTTTCAAGGGAACACATTTGCACAACAAAGACAACCCCCGCCCGCCAGAACCTGTTTCACACGCAGAAAGGAACCGCTTATGTCAGAACGTCAGTTTCACATTCAATGCACAGCGGAGGACATCGGAAAGTATGTCTTTCTCCCCGGCGACCCCGGACGCACCGAGTGGATCGCCTCTTATCTGGAACATCCCGTAAAGACGGCGCAGAACCGGGAGTTCACCACATGGACCGGCACACTGGACGGCACGAAAGTGAGCGTCACCTCCACCGGCATCGGCGGCCCGTCTGCTGCCATCGCCATGGAAGAATTGGCGGCGCTGGGCGCACACACCTTTCTGCGCATCGGCACCTGCGGCGGAATGCAGCCGGAACTGATTCCGGGAACGCTCATCATCCCCACCGGTGCTATCCGCATGGAGGGAACATCGCAGGAATACGTTCCCCTGGCATTTCCGGCTGTCCCGGACTTCGGTCTGACACAGCATCTGGTCTGCGCCGCACAGGAGCTTGCATATGATTATTGTACCGGCGTGGTGCAGTGCAAGGACTCTTTCTACGGGCAGCATTCCCCGGAGACCATGCCTGCCGCACAGACCCTGCTCCAGAACTGGCAGGCGTGGAAAGCCGCCGGAGCGCTGGCATCGGAGATGGAATCGGCGGCGCTGTTCATCGTGGCGGCGACACGCCGGGTGAAGTGTGCCACTATCCTGCAAATGCTGTGGAACCAGGAGCGCCAGGCGGTGGTGCGGGACAATGCACACGCCGCCGGCGACATGACGCACGCCATCGAAGTTGCTGTTTCGGCAATGCGCCGGGAGATCCGACAGGGAAAGAAAGAGGAAATGTAAGTTGGCAAATATATTTTGTGTAGAGGATGATACGGGAATCCGGGAGCTTATCACCTGCGCTTTGCAGTCCGGCGGCTATACCGCCGAGGGATTCCCGGACGGAAAAAGCTTTTTTCACCGGCTCCGGGACGACAAGCCGGCGCTGATCCTGCTGGACATCATGCTCCCCGATGAGGACGGCATCTCCATCTTAAAGCGGCTCAAGGGCAACGACGCTACCGCAGAGATACCGGTCATTATGCTGTCGGCGAAGTCCAGCGAGATCGACAAGGTGACCGGGTTGGAAAACGGCGCAGACGACTACATCACAAAGCCGTTCGGCATCATGGAACTGCTGTCACGGATCAAGGCGGTGCTGCGGCGCAGCCACACGGTACAGAAAGCGGAGAGCCACGTGCTGTCTGCCCACGATCTGACCATCGACCTGGATCAGCGGACGGTGGTCTATCTGGAAACAGAGATCGTCCTCACCTATAAGGAATTCGAACTGCTGTCCTATCTGGTGCGCAACCGTGGCACTGCCATTTCCCGGGACCGCCTTTTGGAACAGGTCTGGGGATTCTCCTATGAGGGCGAGACACGCACCGTGGATGCACACGTGAAAACGCTCCGGCAAAAGCTGGATGCCGCAGGATGTTCCAATCTCATTCACACAGTACGGGGTTACGGCTATAAGATCGGAGGCTAATCATGGAATGGATCGGATGGGCATTCGCTGCAGTGACAGCGGTGCTGCTGACGGTATTTATCTTTCTGTACCTGCACCAGAAACAGCAGGCACAGCACCAGCACAAAAAAGACCAGAAAGCCCAGGCAAAGCTCCAGACGGAGATGAGCCGGATGCAGAAGGAACTGTACCACGAACGGGACATCATCGGACTCATCCAGGAGCATATGGTAGAGGGCATCCTCATCCTGGACGATTCTGACAAGATCCAGCTGGCGAACCGCACCGCAACGGCACTGCTCAGCATCGAAAAGGAAAACTGGGACAACAAATCCATCTTCATCCTCACCGACAACCAGGCATTTCTGGATGCGCTGCGGAAGTCCAAAACAGAGCCGCAGCACGATATGCCGCCGGCTGACGATGATCTTCACAAGGGCTGCACCGTGCGCCAGCTGCTGAAGATCGACGGCAGCTACATCCGGGCGTACATCACCCGTGTGGAAATGGGCGGCATCTTCGGGACGATCGTGCTGCTGGTGGACGTGACCTATAACGTCAAGGCGGAAAAGATGCGCCAGGAATTCACCGCAAACGTCTCCCACGAGCTGAAAACGCCGCTGACCACCATCAAGGGATTCGGCGAGATGTTCGGCAGCGGCATGATTACCAAAGAGGACGACGTGGCGAAATACGGCGCCATGATCGAACGGGAAAGCGAACGCCTGCTCTTTCTCATCAACGACATCATCCGGCTCTCGGAGATCGAGGAACACACCGAGATGCTGAACACGCCGGTAGACCTGGCGGCGGCTGCCGGAAACGCCCTGCAAATTCTGGAACCCCAGATCCAGCGGAACAGGATACAGGTACATCTGGAGGGCAGATGTCTCCTGCTGCACAGCAACGAAGGCTATATGCGGGAGCTTTTCATCAACCTCATCGACAACGCCATCAAGTACAACAATCCCGGCGGCACAGTCTCCATCACCATCGAACACGTGGGTACACAGGCAAAGATCGTCATTGCGGACAACGGCATCGGCATTCCGCTCCAGGCGCAGAGCCGCATCTTCGAACGGTTCTACCGGGTGGACAAAAGCCGGTCGAAACAGCGTGGCGGCACCGGGCTGGGGCTGTCCATCGTCAAGCACATCGTAGACTGCCACAACGGCACCATCTCCCTGCGCAGCGAACTGGGACACGGCACGGAGATCACGATTTTGCTGCCGGAAAAATGAAAAACAATTGCAAGAGCCTGTTTCGTATCTGACGGTCGAAACAGGCTCTCACAGAAAGGACAGACAACATGAGAAATGTCATGCAGGAACAGGATGTGACCGACTGGAAAGCCCGTCTCGCCGCCTATGTTCCCGAAACCGAACAGGAACGCCGTGACCGGAACGAGATACTCCTTGCGGCGGAACAATACGGCACACAGCTGCTTTGGCGCAGCCACGCAGAAAGCCACTTTACCTGTTCCGGATTCGTCATGGACACCAGGCTGGAAAAGGTGCTGATGGTCTATCACCGCATCTACGACTCCTTCGCCTGGACGGGCGGTCACGCAGACGGTTCCAACGATTTTCTCTGGACTGCCGTCCGGGAGGCAAAGGAAGAGACCGGCATCCGAAAGCCCTATCCCCTCACCGGCGCTGTTCTGTCCCTGGACATTCTCCCGGTCAGGGCGCACCAGAAAAACGGCACACCCGTTCCGGAACACCAGCACTACAACGTGACCTACGGGCTGATTGCAGATACCAGAGAGACGCTGCGCATCGCCCCGGACGAAAACACCGCCGTGGACTGGATCCCCGTGGAAAAGCTGTCGGAGATCTGCAAAGAACCTCATATGCTCCCGGTGTATGAAAAGGTCATCGCCCGGATGCGCCGGTGGAAAGCCATGCAGGAACAGGTCATGGCACAGCTGACACAGCCGCTTTTGTCGTGGTATCCCGGTCACGCCAGAGACCTGCCCTGGCGAAAGAACCGGCAGCCCTACCGGGTATGGCTGTCGGAGATCATGCTCCAGCAGACACGGGTTGAGGCAGTCAAGGGCTATTACCAGCGCTTTCTGGAGACCTTCCCCGACATTCCTGCTCTGGCAAACGCCGAACAGGACCAGGTGAACAAGTGCTGGGAAGGTCTGGGCTATTACAGCCGGGCTGCCAACTTGCGCAAGGCGGCGCAGGTCATTGTGGAACAATACGGCGGCGCATTCCCGGAAACGTGGGAAGAAGTCCGGCAGCTGCCCGGCGTAGGCGACTACACCGCCGGTGCAGTCTGCTCCATCTGCTATGACCTGCCCACGCCGGCGGTGGACGGCAATGTGCTGCGTGTGGCGGCACGCATCCAGGACAGTTTCTGCGAGATCGACCGCCCGGAACAAAAGGCAGCCGTCACTCGGTCGCTGGAACAGGTGTACCGGAACATTCCCGGACAGTGCGGCACGATGACACAGGCGCTGATGGAGCTGGGCGCTACGGTCTGTCTGCCCAACGGACAGCCCCGGTGCGAGGTCTGTCCCCTGGCGGAACTTTGTCTGGGAAAACAGTACGGCGACACCATGCGTCTCCCACAGCGCACCGAGAAAAAGCCCCGGCGCAAGGAACAATACACCGTGTTTGTGCTTTGCTGCGACGGAAAATACGCCGTCCGGAAACGCACCGCAAAAGGTCTGCTCCACGGGCTGTGGGAATACCCCAATGTGTCCGGCATCTGCACCACGGAAGAGGCAATCGCCCAGGTGAGCCGGTGGCAGTGCAAGCCGTTGGATCTGACCCAGACGGCAGAGCGAAAGCACATCTTCACCCACGTGGAATGGGAGCTGTACGGCGTCTATCTCACCTGCGGCAGACAGGACGAGCAGTTCGTCTGGAAAACCGCCGCAGAAATTGCCGCAGAGATTTCCCTGCCCACGGCATTCCGGCAGTTTTTTCAAGCATAAATCCAAAAACAAAAACACCCCTGCTCTCACGGCATTTCACTTGCCGCAGAACAGGGGTGATTTTCTATATACTGTGATATATTATGTTAAGCCTTCTTCTTTGCCAGGAATGCTGCGCCGCCGCTGACAACCAGTACAGCCATCAGCCCGTACACGCCGGCATCTCCCGTTTTCGGAGAGCCGCTGGTACTGGTTTTCACACTGCCGCCAGTCACACTGCCGCCGTTGGATGCACCGAAACTGCTGCCGGATTCGATAGTGGTCGTCCCTGTGGCAACAACCGTGGAGACATTGCTCGGCACATAGGTCGCCGGGTCGATCAGATTCGACACCGTAAAGGTGACATCCAGGTGATTGGTTGCCGCATCGGACTGCATCGGTGTGAAACGATAGATCATCGCACAGAAAACATCCTTGGAATAGCCGAAGTCCGTCTTGGATGCTTCGATGATATCGCCGTCCACCGCTGCGGCACTGCCGTTGAACTGGATGGAATCCACAGTCATGCTTGTTGAACCCTTTGTTCCCAGCGGAATCGGGTCAATGTTTTCCACCCACAGCTGCACCGTATCGCTTTCCCGGAGCGCCGCCGTATCACACGAAACGGTATACTGTCCGTCTCCCTGGATGGTCACCTGGGGTTCGAGTACTTCTCCGTTGACTGCGATAAACGCTTTGCCAGCCGGCAGTGCGCCTGCCGCACTGCACTGCATGGGCATTGCCGCAGAGACAACCGCCGCACAAGCCAGAGCGCCTGCCAGAATCACTGCTTTTCTTTTCATTTGAATCATCCTTTCTTTCCTTCAAATTTTTTCCTTGTTCTTACCCTTACGCTATATTTCCCTTACGCCTCGTAGAAGGTCTCTCTCCGTTCCAGCACCTTTTTGCCCAGCGGAGAATCTACCGGTGCAACGACACAGGAACCGTACTGCTTTGCGATCTGTGCGGTGCTGTCTGCGATGGTCGGGATATCTGCATCCTTTTCCAGATCCATGACGATCACATAGCCGTCTGCGCCGTTTGCCTTGATGCCGTCCAGGTACGCCTTCTTGACTGCCGGCAGGGTTGCCAGGTGGTCTCTCAGTGCCTCCTGCATTCCCTCCGGAACGCCCTCGATGTCACGCAGTTCCAGACGGGGCTGGATGTTCAGCGCCTGTTCCTTGCTGAATGCCAGACCCATGGAGAACGGGTCGATCACGATGCCGGCAGCCGTACTCTTCGGGTCGGACAGCATTGCGGTATAGTTCGCCATGCTCATGGGAACTGCCTTGCAGTCCGGTGCGCCTGTCCACTTCTGCAGCTCCGGCAAACTGGTGAACAGCGGCATGAACTTTCCGCCGTCGTGGTTCAGCATAATGAATTCCGCCTGGGCGTTGATCTTCTCGCCAGCCTTGACTTCCTTCGGCATCTCCATCAGAACCGGAGCGACAAAACGAGCCTTGCGCATTACGTTGAACAGATTGTTCTTTGCGTCCTCGTTGTTCTCCCGGCGCAGACGGTCTGCGGCGATGATGACCTCAGAGTTGGTGATCTTCTCGGTGCCAAACAGCGGCATGATGCGGTGATTCTTCGGTGCATCTGCGGGAACAGACACGCCCTTCATCTCTGCCATCTTTTCCTTGCGGATCACGATGTTGGTCTCTGACGGATTGATAACGATACCGTTGATATCCACGCCCTGTTTCAGCAGGATGCCGCAGTACTGGTCAAATGTGATGACCATGGTGTCTGCCTCCGGATCGTTCTTCCACTTCAGAAATTCCAGCCAGTCCGTGAACGCCGGGAAAAACTTCGAGCCGTCCTTGTTGGAAACTGCCATGAGAGACGCCTGCATCTGGCGCTGGCCGTTTTCGTCCGGCTCTACCTCATCCAGCTGTTTCTGCAAAGCGATCGGGGCAATAAAGGATGCCTCAGCAATTGCGTCCAGCATTTCTTTTTCAGTCTGCGGATTCTGCTTTGCCTTGAACTCTGCCATTGCGGATACCAGAGCGGGGTTTTTGATTGTGGGTTTTTTCAGTTGTGCCAATTTGGTTCACCTCATCCAAGATTTATCGCCCGAAAACGGCACTGCGCAGTCACGCAGGAAGTTACAGGGATAGAAATAGTGCAGATGCCGTCATTCACAAATCAACAGCATTGCTTTCTATAGTATAGCACATCCCGGCAAAAATTGCAAGAGCAATACCGATCTTTGCGCTGTACTAAACGGAAAAAGCTGTTTTTTTGGCAGATTGCATAAAAAATCAGTCTTGCTTTTGGCATATTCAAAAAATTTTTGGAGTCATATTTTGTCGAAAAAAGCGGCTGTACCGAAATACAGCCGCCTTTCTTCTGATTCAGTTTTCAGAGCCTGTTTTCATTTATTCCGTCACAGGCAGAATCTTGATCATGCTTACCAGGAACTGGAGCAGTGTCGTTGCGTCGCTTGTGGTCAGTTCGCCGTCTGCATAGACATCGCTGTTGTGGCGCTGGTTTGCGCTCAGTTCCACTGCGCCGGCGATCGCCTTGTTGATGAGGACAGCGTCCGTGATATCCACTCTGCCGTCCAGGTTCACATCCCCGTAGAGCAGTTCCGTTGCGATCTCGCTTGCGGTGGTCTGGGTCTCTGTGGGCTTGGACTCTGTTGCACTTTCCGTAGTGCTTTCGCCCGGCTTGGTTTCCGTTGCCGTTGCGGTCGCACTGGACTCTGCCGGTTTTGTCTCTGTTGCCGTTGCGGTCTCGCTGGATTCTGCCGGCTTGGTCTCCGTTGCAGATGCGGTCACGCTGGACTCTGCCGGCTTTGTCTCTGTTGCAGAAGCAGTCTCACTGGACTGTGCCGGATTGGTCTCTGTCTTTGTGGCAGTTTCCGTTGTAGCAGTCGTTGCACTGGTGGTTGTCGTTGTGATCGGCGGCTGCGGTGTGTCGATATCCTGGAAGGCAGCGCCCAGAATGCTGTACAGGCTGCTGTTTTCCTTGACCTGCATAAAGCCGTGGGTATTGATAGAACCGTTGGAGTTGCGCCATGCGGTGTCGAAATCCGTTCCCATTTCCGGTGCGGTCACCAGAATGAAGTCATCGTCCGAAATGGCTGCGCCCTTTGTTCCCAGCTTATCGCCGTTGCTGATGGCAGTCTTGGCGCCGACCTGGTAATAACCGGAGTTATAGTAGATGGTGTTCTGGATCGTGCCGACCATCTTGTCGTTGGTGATCTTCAGACCGCTTACGCCCAGGTTGCCGGTGAGATTCTCCTTGCTGTAGTAGGAGATGAGGTTGGAGAAGTCTGCGCCGTCGTCTGTGCAGCGATAGCAGCTGACATTGGGCTTGCCGTTAGAGCCGACACCGTTGTTATAGGCGGTGCAGTTGGTCAGACTGTCCAGTTTCGGGTTGTTGTTGTCGGTGAAGCCGCAGTTCAGATTCTCGAACGCCAGGCAGTTCTTGACCACATGGGCAGAGCCGACACCGGAACCGCCCAGCTTGAAACCATTGCCGTCACATTTGCCGTAGCCCTCGCCGAACTCGGTATAGCCGTTGCGGAATGCCACGCAGTTCTGGATGGTAACAACGCCGATCGGACCGGTCTCAGACTTTGCGAACAGATCCCAGCCGTCGTCGCTGTTGTTGTAGGACATACAGCCGTCAAATACGTTGCCCTCGCCGCAGGTCAGCTTTGCTGCGAAGCCGTCCGCATTTTCCATGGTGGCGTTGTCGCAGTTGTTCTTGGAGGTGCAGTTCAGAATCAAGTTGTTGCTGGGCCAGTCTGCAATGGTAGCTGCACTGGTTTTATACCGGGACAGCTGTAAACCGGTATCCTGGTTGTCGTTGAATACCATGCGCTCCAGCCTGTTGTTGCTGCCGGAGAGAAGCATACCGTTATCGGCAGCCTTTGTGATCTCAAAGCCGTAGAAGTGCCAGTAATCGCCGTCCAGCACGATGCCACGCTTGGATGCGTCTGCGTCACCCTGTCCGGAGAAGTCGAAGGTAACGTCTGCGCCGTTATAGGGCTTGATGGTCTTCATGGCATCTGCCGTACCGTTGTTCTTGTCGTCAATGAGGATCATCTCCGAGAAGTTATACGTGCCGCCCAGCAGGTAGATGGTGTGACCTGGGGTCAGCTTGGAGATGGCGTCGGTCACCGATGCCGGATCCTTTTCCGAAGTACCGCTGCCCTTGCCGTCCGGCGAGCAGAAAATGTCGCCTTCCACCGGCACATCCGGTGTGGTGGGTGTGGTATCTCTGGTGGTCACAGTCGTTGCCGTTGCAGAGGTGTCCTGGGACACGCTGACGGTGGTGGTTGTCGTTGTCACCGTGGTCTGCTTGGTGGTCTCTGTGGTCACGACCGGGTCGGTGGTGGTGTCCGTAAAGCCGCTGCCGATCGCAACGACAGTGGGCGTATAATTCATCAGCGCATCTTTCAGCGGCTGGTTGACTGCATAGCTGGCATCGTCCACGGAATTGTTGAACTTCCACTGGAAGTCGCCGCCCTGGACACGACCTGCCTTGGCTGTGACGATCGCCGGCACATCCTTTGCGTCGTCAGCCTGGTAGCTGTACATGATGCTGGAATCGGTATCGAAGTTGTTATAGCCTGTGCCGCCGGAAACGGTCTTGACGCTGTCCGGAACTTTTTCCGTCGGGCTGGAGACTTCATAGGCATCGAAAGAGGTGCTGTCCTGGGAATACGGGATATAGCTGGATGCACCCTCGATGTAGTTGCCGCACGCCTTGATGATGCCGCCGGTCTCGCCGGAGAATGTACCTTCGCCCAGTGCGTCTGTACCCTGTCCGGAACTCATCATGGGGTTCTTGCAGTTGCGGAAGTAGTTGTTCTCCGCAAAGGCAGATGCACCCATGGTCACGCCGATGCCGTACTTGGCGTTGCCGTCGAAGTAGTTGTTATAGCTGTGGACGGAGCAGGTGCGGATTCTCGGGTGACGGGAGTCAGAGTGATCGTACCAGTTGTGGTGATAGGTCACATAGTTGGTCTCCTTCTCGGACTTCATGCCCTGGAGGTTGCACTTGCCGTTGTCCCAGAAATGGTTATAGGAATGTGTGACATAGGTGGAGGTCTTGGTGTCCAGAGCGCCGTCGCCCTTTACCTGGTCTGCATCTGAACCTGCGTGGCCATAGAAGAAGTCGCAGTTATGCACCCAGATATGGTCGTTGCCCTGCTGCAGGCCGCAGTCATCGCCCTCGCTGCTGTCGCAGTTCATAAAGCCGATGTTGCGCACTTCCACGTTGGAGCAGTTCTTCATGACCAGACCAAAGCCGTTGAACACGGTGTCTGTGCCGATGCCCTCGATGGTGATGCCAGCCTTGGCGGTGTCGATCATCAGATCACCCTTGGGCATATCTGCCGGGTCCGTGATATTGCCGATAAAGCGCAGGCACAGCGGACGCTTCTCCTTGTTCTTCTTGTATGCCGTGATGATGTTCTGCACGCCGGTCACATCTGCCGCACCCTTGCCGGTGGAGTCGATGCTGGCAGTCACAGTGTCCTTGTTGGCATCGGTGACGTATACCACGATAGCATCCGCTTTCAGCGTGCCGTCCTCGTTGTATGCGCCGGAAGAAGTACCGTTTACAAAGCCAAAACCGCTTCTGTCATGCGCCTCTACGTTCAACTCCGAGGTCTCCGCCGCCTTGGAGGCATCTTCCTTGCCGCCGATCACCGGCACGATCTTCATGGTATAGCTGCCGGCTTTCAGACCCACAGCGTCTGCCCGGAAACGATCCGGATACTGGCGCACCAGCATGGTGTCCAGCTGGGTATAGCTGCCGCCTGCGGACTTGATATAGACGTTATAGCCCGTTGCACCGGAGACAGCGCCCCATTCTGCATACGCCGCCTCCAGGTCGCCGCTGGCTGTGAGAACTGACACAGACGCACTCGCCGCCGTGATTGCCGGAACATTGTCCGTCACCGTCCCCAGATCTGCGGCAAACGCCGTCTGCGCACTCGCTGCCGCTGTGGTCGCTGCCATCAGAAATGCCAGCAGCCCTGCCCCAATTTTCTTACTCTTCATGATAATGATTCCTCCCGTTTTCCGGCATAGACAAACGCCGCACGGACACATTGGCTTTTCCAATATTCCCCATGTGCCGAAACGATACAATACGCTTTTGTACCGCTTTTCTTTTTCCGGTGTTCACGCTGCGCTGCACCGCACAGAAAGTGCGGAACAGCCGGTGTCCAAGCTCAGATTTCGCCCCTATTTTACACCTTTTTCCGGTCTATGTCAATGTACTTTTTCACCAAATTTCCCAAGAATTTTTCTGTGCATAACGCACAATACATTTTATCGTTTTGTTTATTTTAATCAGCTTTTTTCACGGAATATATGGCTGTTTTTCTGCATACATTACTACAACAATCCGTGCAAATTCCCACTTCGATTTGGAAACAAATCGGTAAAAGGTGTTTACAATTTATATTTCATGTCGAAAAGTGTTGACAAACCCAAATACAGTGGGTATAATAAATAAGGTATGAAAATATGCCGGCGGCAAGATCGTGCTTTGGCGCTTGATGCGCTGCAAAGCTGCCGCCTTTCTGAATTGCAACACATTTTATTTTTCCAATAAAAGAGGTTCTGCTGTTTTCGAATTTGCCGGTATCAAGAGACGTTCATCAACGCTGCATGGAACGAGAGGCGTCCGGCAAAGTTCGGGGATCGCTGCTCTTCGGGGGCAGCCCTCGTAAAATGGAAGAAAGGACAGATAACAGTGAACAACAGAGACCAGAATTCCCACGGCGGCACCGGAAACGACCCCAGGCATCTCACCAAGGACGAGATGCGGGAAAAGATCAAGGCATCCCTGGCGGCAAAAGAGGCATCCGAGTTTCATCCCGAAACGCCGAAAAGCACTTCCCAGCGCTTTTCCGGACAGGCGTACCGCAGCGCATCCGGCAATTCCGCCGCAGAGCGCAGCCGCTCCGAAAAAGCCCGGCAGATCCGGGATGCCGTTTCTTCCTCACACCGCAGCGAACCCCAGACGCCACCCAGCCGCTCCGGACAGCCCCGGAACAACGAATCCCGTGAAATTCCCCAGCGGCGGCAGCAGCCCCGGCAGAGCAATGTGGCTGTGGCAGAGCGCCCCCGCCCTGTTCCGCCCCGGCACTATGAAGAAGTCCGGGAAGAGCGTCACGGCGGCCGTATCGCCGTCATTGCCGGCATCGCAGTGCTGGCAGTCCTGCTGCTGAGCTACATTGCCGGGCTGGCGATCTATCACGGAAAGTTCCTGCCGAAAACCTATGTGAACGGCGTGGACATCGGCGGCATGAACGTTGAAGATGCCCAGAATGCTGTCCTCAGCACAGCCCAGGACATGGGGCTGACCTTCATCCCGAAGAGCGGCGACCCCATCACCTTCAAGGGTTCTTCCTTTGGCTGCACCGTCACCCTGCCGGACAACGCCCTGGCAGCGCCGGCGGACGAAAGCCACGCCGCATGGTTCAAAAAGCTATTCTCCAAGACGGAGTACACCGTAAAAGTCCAGGACTCCTATTCCGAGGACGCACTGGTCAGCCTGATTGCTGCCTACGACTGGGGCAATGTGCCGCCTACGGACGCAAAGGTTGTCCAGAACGAGGACGGCTCTTTCACCATCCAGCCGGAAGATGACGGCAACATGGTGGACACCCAGAAATTGTCCGACTACACGATTGCGCAGATGCGTGAGGGCAACAACACCATCAACATGGCGGAAAGCGACTGCTACAAAAAGGCAGCCGTCACCGCAGAGAGTCTGAAACCCACTCTGGAGCTGTACAACAAGATCGGCGCCGTGGAAATTACCTATGACATGACAGACCGGGAAGAGATCTTCGATCCGGTCGGCACGGAAAAGCTGGATCACGCCACCATCATGGACTGGATCACCACGGACGGCGACGACATCACCGTAGACACGGACAAGGCGACTGCCTGGGTACAGGAAAATATCGCCGACAAGTACGATACCCTGGTGACCGGCTACAACTTCAAGTTCAAGGCGACCGAGGACGGCGAAATTACCCTGCCCATCGGCGTGGACGGCATCTACGGCTGGAAAACCAACGTGACTGCCACGGTGGAAAAGCTGGTGGATTACATCAAGGCAGGCGATGCGGTCACCATCGAACCGGTCTATAAGGTAGAAGGATTCCGCATGAACTCCAACGCCGGCGTGAAATACACCGGAAACACCTACATTGAAGTAGACATCTGCCACCAGCATCTGTGGCATTATGTGAACGGCGAACTCTTCCTGGAGTCCGACGTGGTAACCGGTAAGGAATCCGATCCGGAACGTGCCACACCGCCGGGCGCATACAAGGTATGGTCCAGAGAATCGCCCCGAAAGCTGGGTACCTACGCTGTACAGGGCTATGAGACCTGGGTCAACTACTGGATGCCTGTCACCTATACCGGCATTGGTCTGCACGACCTGAACCGCAGCGCATACGGCGGTGACATCTACATCAACAACGGCTCCCACGGCTGCATCAACCTGCCGCTGGACGTTGCCAAAAAGATCTACGACGAAGTAACCATCAACACACCGGTGATGATTATTCCGTAAAAATTCCATAACGCACAAAAGGCATACCGTCTCGCTCGGAAACGGTATGCCTTTTCTTTTGTCTCAACGTACTGCGTACCTGTTACGCCCGGCGTGCTGCCGGCATAGCGCTGGTGAAAGCGTCCTGATCCTCGTTGACCTCGCCGCCCGGATACTGGAACCGGATCAGACGGTCGCCCTGGAACGTCAGCTGTCCCTGCTGGTGGAACGGTGTCTCGATGTACGCCTTCTTGCTGGTCACGATGTGCAGGACATCACCCTTTCTCGTCTTGAAGATCAGCTCGTAGTACTCGTTATACAACTTCATCGTGCCGCTGGGATCCATGGTGCGGCGGCGTTCGTCCACCTTCTGCACCAGCACAGCGATCACAGTGCGTGGCGGATTCTTTCCACGATTTGGTTTACGCATAGGTCTCTCTCCTGTGATATAATATTCCCGGTTGAATTCCAGCGGCTGCCGCCGGTCTGCGGCATTGGGATTCTGCACCAGGAGCTTGCTGAGTTTCTGCCGGAACGGACTCTGCCGGGAACCCAGCATCACCACCAGCAGCAGCACAATGGCAACTGCGACCATGATAATCAGAAAATTGTCGATCGCATTTCCAAATCTTCCTGTCATATGTATTCCTTTCTGTGGGAACCTGTTTCCGCAGATTCCCGACACAAGCGATTATAAGCCGTTTGGATTTTGCAGCGTAAAGCGCCAGCTGTCACTGCACATCTGCTGCAGGTCTGCCGATGCCTCCCAGCCCAGCAGTTCCTTCGCCTTGGAGACATCCGCATAAGAAACGGCAACGTCTCCGGCACGGCGGTCGGTGATCTCCACGGGAATCTTTCTGCCGCAGGCTTTCTCATAGGCGTGTATCACTTCCAACACGCTGCTGCCGTGACCTGTCCCCAGGTTCACCGCCTCAAATCCGTGATGGTTTGCACCGTATGCCAGCGCAGCCACGTGACCCACTGCCAGATCCATAACGTGGATGTAATCCCGGACACCTGTGCCGTCCGGGGTGTCGTAATCGTCGCCGTAGACCTGGACATGATCCAGCTTGCCGGATGCCACCTGTGCCACATACGGCACCAGGTTGTTGGGGATGCCGTTGGGGTTCTCGCCCAGCAGACCGCTCATGTGTGCGCCGATGGGGTTGAAATACCGCAGCGCCACCGCCGTGAAGTTGGGGTCAGCCGCACAGACATCCCGCAGGATCTGTTCGATCATCACCTTGGTATAGCCATAGGGATTGGTCGCAGAGGTGGGCATCTCCTCCCGGTACGGCACCGGGTTCTGGCTGCCGTAGACCGTGGCGCTGGAGGAAAAGATCATGGTGCGGCAGCCGTACTTCCGCATCACACGCAGCAGCGTCAGTGTGCCGCTCACGTTGTTCTCGTAGTATTCCAGCGGCTTTTCCACCGATTCGCCCACTGCCTTCATTCCGGCGAAGTGTATCACGGCGTCGATCTTGTTGTCCTCAAAGATCTGTTCCAGGTCTGCCTCGTCCCGCATATCCGTCCGGTAAAACCGCACGTGTTTTCCGGTAATCATCTCGATGCGAGCGATTGTCTCGACCTTTGAATTGCTCAGATTGTCCATGACCACCACCGGATAGCCGGCGTTGGTCAGTGCCACACAGGTATGGCTGCCGATAAAGCCCGTACCGCCTGTGACCAGAATTTTTCCCATGTTTTCTTACGCTTCCTTTCGAATTCTGTCAAATTCTATCTTCGTCAGATCAAAATTGTCATGCCGCCGATGGGGCGAATCTGCAGCACGTGGCAGCAGCCCTCGCCCAGCACAGCCTCCATGCCGTCCCGGAACTGGGTCAGCAGCACAGACGGTACAAATGCCTGCACTGTTCCGCCGAAACCGCCGCCGTGTACCCGGATGGCGCCACGTCCGCCCAGCACTGCCGAGCCAACTGCAATGGCGATGGAGACCGGCTGTTCCGCAGGCACAGAGGATGGGTAAACATTTTGCAGCAGGCAGTAGGAGGATTCGCCGGAGTTCTGCACCAGGTGCAGGAACGCCTCGAAGTCCCCACGCTCCAGGGCATCCGATTCGCCCTGGGCTCTGCCGTCCTCCCGGTAGAAGTGCATGGCACGCAGCACCGCACGGTCGCCGCACGCCTTTCGCAGTTCGGGAATCGAGCGCAGCACTTGTTCCGACTTCACCTCAGAAAGCACATCTTTGCCGAAATACTTCGCCACAGCGCCCATTTCCCTGGGGATCGCCGCATATTCCTCTGTGAGGTCTGCGTGATTCCCGCCGGTGTCCACGATGCACAGCGCATAACCGGTGGAAGAAAAGTCGAACTTCACCGGATGCACCACCGGCTTTACCGGATTCGCAAAGTCGATGGCAACTGCGCCGCCCACAGACGACGCCATCTGATCCATCAGACCGCAGGGCTTATGGAAATAGACGTTTTCCGCATACTGTCCCATTTGCGCCAGCTCCACCGGAGTGAACCGGTTGTCGGCGTACAGGGCGTTGCAGATATTCCCCAGCAGCACCTCAAATGCCGCAGAAGAGGACAGCCCCGAACCCGGCATGACCTGGGATGTGGTATACGCATCAAAGCCGGTATCCAACGGACATCCGTACTGCTGGAACCAGGCAGCTGCACCACGGATAAGCTCGGCTGCGGTGGGTTTCTGGTCTGTCACCGGCTCCAGCTCATCCAGAGAGATCACATCTGCCGGAAAGCCCTCGGACTTCACGCAGATAGTCCGGTCGGTGCGGCGTGCCACAACGGCGATCACATCCAGGTTGATGCTTGCCGCCAGCACATGACCACGCTGGTGGTCAGTGTGGTTACCGCCCAGTTCTGTCCGTCCCGGCGCAGAAAAAACGGCGATCTCCCGGTCGCTGCCGAAATGCTGTGTAAATGTATCAATGGCACGCAGCAGACGTGTCCGATATGCTTCTGCCAGATCTGTGCCGCCGCTCAGCAGCACTGCGGTTTCTGTAAACGCCTCAGAGCTGAGCAGCCGGCGTGCTTCGTCAATCGCTTTCAATGTCATGCCCCTTTCTACGGCAGTCCGGCGCTGCATTTCTGCACCGTCCCGAACTGCTGTTCCCGGAGCCTGTTCTGTCCTCCCGGAAAATCCGCCGGATGCAGAACACGCTCATACAATACTCCACTATTCAGTATAGCCGATTTTCCTCAAATTTGCAAGCTTTGTTTGCGATTTTTTACACAACAAAACAGAATTTGAAAAAAGGAAAGTATCACCGCCGAAAAACAAAACAGATACAACCCTCCGCTTGAAAACAAAAACCCGACACGGGATTGCTCCCGCATCGGGTTTTCTTATGATGTCATATCCAGGCTGTCAAAAACGTTTTCACGTTCTGTTTCGGTTTGGCTTACTTTGCCTCATACCAGCAGGAACCCTGCAGGTTCTTCAGATCCGGGCAAACATCGGTCCAAACAGTATCCTTGTAGCCTGCGCCCTTCAGAGCGATGTAGTACATCTGATAGAACAGGTCAGTCGGAGTGATGGACTTGTCGGCAGTGTTCTTGCCTTCCTTGCTCTCGGTGTCGATATCGGTCAAGAAGTAAGATAGTTTCTCCAGATTCTCATCCTGGTTGTTCTCCAACAGAGTTACGCCTTCCTTGATGCCGGCACCCAGTCTTGCCTGATAGTACATATTGTAGAACATATCAGTTGCCTCAACCTTACCGTTCAAGTCCGTATCACCCTTGATGCCGATGTAAACCTTAGCAGTGCCGACTTCTTCGCCGTTGTACAGAACCTTCAAGTCAGATGCAACATAAGCGATATCGCCGTGCAGTGCATCGTACATATCCTTCGGAGAAGCGTACTCGAAGGTCAGCTGGCTCAGAATGTCCTCGCCGTCCAGAGTTGCGCTCTCTACCAGATCTGCCGGGTCGAATGCACGAGTGTCCTCAGACAGGTAGAAGTTTGCATCTTCCTTTACCTTAACATCCGGCTTGCCGGCAGGCTGAGTCTCGGTTGTTGTGGTAGAAGTAACAGTATCGCTGGAAGAACCAGTGCTTGTGGTTGTCTCGCTGGAAGTTGTGGTATTCTCAGCAGAAGTTGTGGTTTCTGTTGTGGTTGTTCCGGTCGGTCTGGAGACCTTGGTGTAGTTTGCATCTTCTGTAGTCGTTGTCACAGTTGTAGTCTTCTTGGTGAATGTGCCTCTCTCTGTGGTAGTCGATTCTACAGTAGTTGTGCTTACCGGAGCCTCGGATTCCGTTGCCTTTGTAGTTGTTGTTCCGGAAGTCTCGGAAACGGTTGTCTTTTCGGTTGTTGTTGTAGAAGTCGCTTCTTCTGTTGTTGTCGTAGATGCCTTTGTAGTTGTTGTAGCAGACGCCTTTGTTGTCGTAGTGGATTCCTTTGTCGTTGTTGTAACAGATGCCTTTGTTGTAGAAGTTGTGGATGCCTTTGTGGTTGTTGTAGCAGATGCCTTTGTTGTGGTTGTGGATGCCTTTGTAGTAGTGGTAGTTGTTACAGTTGTGGTTGTGGTTGTGGTATCTTCCACTTCCTTCATGATAACACGGATCGCACCATCCTTCAGACCAACCTGGTCGTCGAAGATATCCTCACCGGTCACGCCCTCGCCGTTCAGATACTTAAAGCGCTCAACATCAACAATGGTGCCGCCGCTGGGCATCTGGTCAATGCCGTCCGGAGCCCAGGTTACCGGGAACTCGTAGTACTGAACAGTCTTGCCGTCATACTCGCCGGTCTGAAGTGTCAGACCATATTCGTCTGCGATTGCCTGTACGGTATCTGCATCCGGTACATCGAATACCAGGTGGAAGATACGATCCAGCTCAGCCGGATCCTGCGGACCGTCGTTGGAGAATGCTTCGATGAAGCGGATCCAGCGGTCGCTGCCGTCGGTGATGGTGGATGTGCCGTTCTTATAAGCAGCAAAGTCGATCATGTTCGGTCTGCCGCTGGAACCGAAGTCGTTGACTGCGAATTTGCTCTCCATGCCGTCCGGAATGGTGAACAGCTTTGCGGTTGCATCCGGGAATGCGACTGCACCGCTGATACCATAGCTCTTGGTGTCTACGCCTTCCTTGGCAATAACCTTTACGCCCAGTTCTTCTTCAATGCCAATATAATCCGGGTTTTCGCCAGCCGGCTGCGGATATACATAAACCTCATCGATGTCCAGGTTGATCGGCATATCCTTTTCTTCGGTAGTTGTGGTTGCCTTTGTGGTTGTGATGGATGTGGTTGTATCAGCGGTAGAAGATGTAGTAACATCCTTCTTGTCGGTGTATACACGGAAACCGCCGTTGTAGTAAGTAACGTCTGTGGTAGCCAGGTCATTGCTGCTGTCGTCCAGGAACTGCTGGTTCGGCATGATGTATGCGCTGCCTGCTGTGCCGGAGAAGTCCCAGTTTACCTTCTGGTACTGTGCAAAGTTGACCGGGAAGAAGTAGTAGGTATTGCCGTCAGCATCTGTCTGGAGTTCCAGACCGTATTCTGCTGCAACATCTGCTGCGTTGTCAGCGATGTCGAAGTACATATTCATGAAGTTGCTTGCGCCGTTTTCTTCATCCGGGATGGTTGCAGTGCCGGCGGAAACAGTCCACATGAAGTACATCCAGCGATCTTCCGGAGCTGCGGATTCGTCAGCGCCGAATGCCTCAAAGCCTGCGGTGTTGGAAGTTCTGCGGACAGAACCGGATACATATTCATCCACGCCGTCCTTGGAAACTTCGGTCTTGTTGATGCTCAGGATCTTTGCAGTTACCATCGGGACATCAATTGCAAAGCTAAAGCCCTCAGACGGGATATACTTCTGCAGATAGAACGGCAGTTCAACGCCCTCTTCGCCCGGCTCTGCGTTAGCCTCGCCGATGTCGATGACAATGCCCTTGCCCTTCGGTGCATCTGTTGCAGTTGTGGTTGCAGACTGCTTGGTGGTGCTTGTAACAGTGGTTGCCTTTTCGGTAGCGCTGGTCTCTGTTGCCTTGTCAGTCTTGGTGGTTGCAGAGGTTGCGCTGGATTCTGTATCCTTTGTGGTTGCAGATGCGCTGGTCTCTGTTGCCTTGTCAGTCTCGGTAGTTGCAGAGGTTGCGCTGGTCTCTGTTGCCTTTGTTGTCTCAGATGCACTGGACTCTGTTCCCTTGGTGGTTGCAGATGCAGTGGTCTCTGTCTCAGAGGACACGCTGGATGCAGTGGTCTTGATCTCTGTGGTGGAAGAAACGGAGGTTGTTGTTGCATCCGGATCTTCGTCGAAGCACAGAACGATCTTGTCGATGGTCACATCACCGAACTTCGGGTAATAAACCATGAACTGCACGGTTTCGCCGACAGTCTTCGGAATGTTGTAGGAAACAACGACCTGCTTGTTTGCCGGAACGGCCAGATCCTTGAATTCCTCGCTCTGCCACTCTTCACCCTCCGGCAGGCTGTCGTTCCATGTGCCGAAAGCGCCGCTGGTGTTGGTGTCATTTGTCTTTACGGTGTAGTAAGCGATTGCCTTGTAAGCGCCCATCGGGTCGAACTCAACCTTGGTGTTGCTTGCCTTGCCGTCAGTACCCTTGTCTTCCTCAGCCTTCGGAGTCAGTACCTTGGTGTACTTTGCTGCCTCAGTGGTTGTGGTGACACTGGTGGTTGTTGCGGATGTGGTAACAGCGGAATCATAGTGGAGAACCACCTTGTCGATCTTGACGCTGCTTGCATCCGGATAAAAGATCATTGCCTTTACGGTCTTGCCAACATTGGACGGGATGGTGTAATCTGCTGTGCAGGCACCATTTGCGCCAACGCTTGCCTTAAATTCTTCCTGGAACCAATCGCCGTTGTATGTGCCGAAAGCACCGCTGGACTCGGTATCCTTGGAAGTTATGGTATAATACAGTGTTGCAGACTTTGCGCCGTTCGGGTCAAATTCTGCATATGCCTGGATATCACCGTCTTTACCCTTCTGGGTGCCGGTGGTGATCTTTGCCTCTACGTCCTTAATTGCCGGAGCAGTTGTGGTTGTCACAGTCTCGGCAGAGGATGCAGATGCAGTGGTTACAACAGATTCAGATGTCTCGCTGGAAACATCAGAAGAAACTGCGGAAGAAACGGTGGTCTCTGTGGTTTCCGCAGTGGTCTCGCTGGTAGTGGTTGTGGTGGTCTTGCCGGTGCCTTCTACAGTAAAGGTAACGGAAATCTTAGAGATACCGTTCTCTACCTTAGTTGTATCGAAGTTATCCAGCGCACCAGCATGATTACCTGCCCAGCTGCCGTTCAGATAGATACGAGTCGTACCAGCATTACCGCCTTCATAAAAAGCAGTATCTACAATCTTATCGTCCTTTACCGCATCTGCTACCTCTTCGCCGTTGATGGAAACGGAACTCAGAGATACCTTCAGATCCTTAAATGTATCAGTGGTAAAGTTTTCGGTGTCTCCTGCCTTACTGATCTGAACTGTCAGGAAACTAATGGAGTCTGATGCACTATCCAGATTCCAGGAAACGGTGTATTCGCCGTCGCCAGTGATACTTGTTGCATTTACATCAGCTTCCCAATTCGTATTGGCACCGACTACACCTACTAAAGTTGCTGTACCGATTGCGTCAGCATCAGCCGCAGTCGCAATAAACGACATAACCGGTGTTACCAGCGCACTGGTGAATACGGTGGTTGCCGCCATTACACCAGCAGTCAGAGATGAAAGAAACTTCTTCATCTTCATGTTTATCATTCTTCCTTTCTTGATTTTCTGCGGCATAGCGCCGCCTTGGTTGTGTGCAGAGAAGCTTTTCTGCCCCTTGGTTTCCGTACCTCCGCCGTGCCAGTCGTCTGCTGCCCCCTTTCCGCTCACACAAATCAATTTTCTAATTACTTCCCTTGCAAAGACACCCATAGAGTGTGCCTTGTGCTGAGGTGAATGCTCCGTAAAGAGCAAGGGTCGGGATTATCCCCCTGTCAGCTTACGCTGACATCCCCCTTTTCAAGGGGGACATTCTTAAAATTGATTTGCGTGCTTTCCGCTTTCCAATTGCACAGTCGGCGCACATCTTCATGAAGCCATACCAGTGCTTTCCTGCACCCTACTTCTCCATATACCAGCATAGCATATTTGTAGATTTTTTGCAAGCGTTTTTTTCATTTTCCACACATTTTTATACAGCACGAATAAAAGCAACCTCTGTTTTTGTGCAATTCTTCTAAATCTGAAAAATTGCGTGAAAAACAACTTGCTATTTTGATGCGCTCTGACGCCTTTTTCCGGCAGTTTTCAGAGCGCATCTTTACCAATTTTTTCAGTTTCTCGCCGTCTCTGCAATATCCCGGAGTTCCTGCTCCAGCTGGCTGTCGATCATTTTACAGCTGCTGCGGTCATAGAACACCCCGGTGATGTCCCACAGCATGGGACACATCCCACGGGAATACGCCGCACGTGCCACCGCCGTGAGAAATGTCCGGACGGCGTCCTCGGTCTTGTTCCCGGTGGAACAGCCGTATTCGCCGATGATGACCGGGATGCCGTTGTCCAGGAAACGGGTCTGGAGCTTTTCCATGTCCTTTTCCAGTATCCGCTGGTCTCTGGGCGAACCCCAGGTGGTCTTTGCCTTGCCCCAGTCGGCGTCCTCTTCCAGGATGCAGAACGTAGACGGCGTATAATAATGTACCGACACGGCGCACCGTCCGGCGCTGTCCTCCGGCATCTGGAACATTTCGTCACAGGTCATGTCCACGTCGGTGGCATAGCCGGCAATGAGCAGATGGCGCTCCGGGTTGTTGCCGCCGGAGCTGCGCACCAGATCGACGAACTTCTGGTTGATACGGTTGACGATGCCGTATGCCTCCGCCTTGCCGTCCTCCGAACCGCTGTAGTGATTCCACAGATCGTCGAAACAGCCCTCTTCGTTCATGGATTCCAGAATGAGATGGTCGCCGTAACCGGAAAAGCGCTCCGATACCTGCTCCCAGATGCGGGTGTATTTCTCCATGCAGGTGTCATAGTCGGTGGAGAATCCGGCGATCCAGCCGTTGTCCCAGTGGAGATTCACCACGGCGTACATCCCGTTGTCCAGCACATACTGCGCCACGGTCTCCACACGATCCAGCAGTTCCGGCGCAACGGTGTAGTCGTCTCCCATCAGATTCGACCACGCCACCGGGATGCGCACCGAGTCGAACCCGGCGGCAGCATAGCCTGCGATCATTTCCTCAGTCACCGTAGGGCTGCCCCAGGCGGTCTCATAGCTGTTCACGCCGCCGCTGCTGTCGATCCAGTCGCCGCACGCCTCCAGGGTGTTCCCCAGGTTGATGCCCAGCCCCATTTCCGCCACGATGTCGCCTGTGGTCATATCGTCCCGCATTTCCGTGCGGAAGTCCGGCTTTTCCTCTGCCTGGCTGCTCTCTTCTCCGGCGGTGCTTTTGCCGCTTTCCGTGCCGCAGCTGCACGCCGCAGCCGTCATTGCCGCCGCCAATACCAGGGCAGTCAGTTTCTTTCCAAATCCCATATGTTCTCCTTTATCCTTTCTTCGGCGGTTTCATGGTCAGTGCAATGCGCTTGCGTTTCAAGTCCACATCCAGCACCCAGACCTTTACCACTTCGCCGACCTTGACTGCCTCCAGCGGATGCTTGATAAACCGGTCGCAGATCTGAGAAATATGCACCAGCCCGTCCTCATGGACGCCGATGTCCACAAAACAGCCGAAGTCGATGACATTCCGCACCGTTCCCACCAGTTCCATGCCCGGTTTCAGATCTTTCAGCTCCATGATGTCACCGCTCCGAAGCAGCGGCGGCGGCAGTTCGTCACGAGGGTCACGTCCCGGCTTTGCCAGCTCCTTGATGATATCCTTTACCGTCGGCTCACCCACGCCAGCTTTTTTCGCAATGGCTGCGATACCGTGCTGCTTGGCAATGGATGTGATCTCGCTGCGGTCCTGTCCGGCAATGTCCGCCAGCTGAAAGCCGCATTCCCGGAGAATCTGCTCCGCTGCGCCATAGCTTTCCGGATGCACGGCGGTGTTGTCCAGAGGATTCTTTGCGCCCGGCACACGGAGGAATCCGGCGCACTGTTCATACGCCTTGGGTCCCAGCTTTGCCACCTTTTTCAGCTGTTTCCGGTCGGTGAATGCGCCGTTTTCTGTCCGGTACGCCACGATGTTCTTGGCGATGGTCTGGTTGATGCCGGCGATGTGGGACAGCAGGGAGAACGAGGCGGTGTTCAGGTCTACGCCCACGTGGTTCACGCAGTCCTCCACCACGCCGTCCAGCGCCGCCGACAGCTCCGCCTTGGGCATATCGTGCTGATACTGTCCCACGCCGATCGCCTGAGGGTCGATCTTCACCAGTTCCGCCAACGGGTCCTGTAACCGCCGGGCAATGGACACGGCGCTCCGGAGTGAAACGTCATACTCCGGGAACTCCTCTGCCGCCAGCTTGGACGCAGAGTACACCGATGCCCCAGCCTCAGAGACCACCATATACGCCACAGAATAGGGCAGCTCTTTCAGCAGTTCTGCCACCACAGCCTCGGATTCCCGGGACGCCGTGCCGTTTCCGATGGCGACGGCGGTCACATGGTGCTGCCGCAGCATCTTCCGGATGGTATCCTTGCCCTTTTCCAGGGATGCGCCCTTTCCCAGGGTGATGTGTGCCACGCCGGTATCCAGCACCTTTCCCGTCTCGTCCACCACAGCCAGCTTACAGCCGGTGCGGTAGCCGGGATCTACGCCCAGGACGGTTCGGTTTTTCAGCGGTGCCGCCATGAGCAGCTGCCGCAGGTTGGACGCAAACACGCCGATGGCAGCCGTTGCCGCCTGTTCGGTCAGCGCCTTACGGATCTCCCGTTCCACCGCCGGGAACAGCAGCCGCTGGAACGCATCCTCTGCGGCAGTCTGCACCAGCTTTCCGCAGGGACTCTGGTTCTTCACAAACTTCTGGATCAGCATGGATGCCCCGTGTCCCTCCGGCAGCGTAACTGCCACTTTCAGTGCGCCCTCCCGTTCGCCACGGTCGATGGCGAGGACACGGTGACCCACGATGCGCTTTACCGGTTCGGCATAGTCGTAGTAGTTCTGATAGGGTGTTTCCGCATCCGCATCCACAGCGTGGGACTGTATCGTACCGGTGAGCATCACCAGACGGCGCATCTGTTTGCGCAGGTCGGCGTCGTTCGCCATCTCCTCTGCCAGGATGTCCATTGCGCCCTGGAGCGCCGCATCCGTATCCGGCACTTCTTCCGTGAGGAACGCCTGTGCCGCCTGCACCGGGTCTGTTCCGGCATCCTGCGCCATCAGCGTCCGTGCCAGCGGCTCCAAGCCACGGGCGATCGCCATAGACGCACGGGTCTTTCGCTTGGGACGATACGGCAGGTACAGATCCTCCGTCTCCACCAGAGTCTCCGCTTTCTGTATCTTTTCCGTCAGTTCCGGGGTCAGCTTGCCCTGGGACTCGATGGCGGAAAGGATCTCGCTCTTGCGCTGTTCCAGCTTGCGCAGGTATTGCAGCCGGTTGTCGATGGCACGCAGCACCTGGTCATCCAGCGAGCCGGTCCGCTCTTTCCGGTAGCGTGCAATAAAGGGGATGGTCTTGCCGTCATCCAGCAGGGCGATGGTGTTGTCGATCTGTTCCTGCCGCAGCTGGAACTCGTCAGCCAGTTTCTGTGGGATATTCAATATAGATTCACTCCGTTTCGATTTTGCTTGAATGTATCGCTGTTATAATAGTATAGCAAATTTCGGAAGAGATTGCAAGGGGGTTTTTTGGGGATGCGATTTGTGCTGAAATAGTGAACCGCAAACTTAATCCCCCTGTCCCTTCGGGACATCCCAGCACAAGGCACACCCTACGGGCGCCTTTTCAAGGGGGACATAATAGACAATCTCTGATACCGGAACGAGCGAACAATGTTCGCCCCTACGATTGGACGGATGGTTTACACTTTTGTGCAGAGTATTCTCGAGCGCATTTTCGCAAAAATCTTGACAAATCCGGCTTTCTGTGCTAAACTATAATGTATGTGTCAATGATATGTCAATCCCCGGCGCAATGCCGGATAATCTCAGAGCCTGCGGCGCATCTCTCTGCATATGCCGGATGCTGCGCACGCTCTTCAAAAAGGTGGAGCTGTTACAATGAAATTAGGTATGGTTGGGCTGCCCAACGTGGGCAAAAGCACCCTGTTCAACGCCCTGACAAATGCAGGCGCAGAGTCGGCAAACTATCCGTTCTGCACCATTGAAAAAAATGTAGGCATCGTCTCTGTGCCGGACGCACGTCTGGACAAGCTGGCTGAAATGTACGAGCCGGACAAGTTCACCCCGGCTACCCTGGAGTTCGTGGACATCGCCGGACTGGTAAAAGGCGCATCCAAGGGCGAAGGTCTGGGCAACAAGTTCCTGGGCGACATCCGGGAAGTGGACGCCATCGTCCACGTGGTACGCTGCTTTGAGGACGATAACATCATCCATGTAGACGGCAGAATCAATCCGGCATCGGACATCGAGACCATCAACCTGGAGCTGATCTTCTCCGATATGGAGATGGTGGCACGCCGCATCGACCGCACCAAAAAGGCGCTGAAGGGCGACAAAAAGCTCCAGGCACAGGTGGACTTTCTGGAACGTCTCCAGGCGCACCTGGAAGAGGGCAAGTCTGCCCGTGGCTTTGACTTCACCGAGGACGAGCTGAGCTGGATCCACGATATGCCGCTGCTGTCCGCAAAGCCGGTGATCTATGCCGCAAACATGAGCGAAGAGGACTTCCGCAACGGCGTGGACAAAAATGAACACTACCAGGAAGTCAAGCAGATTGCTGAGGCAGAACACGCCGCAGTACTGCCCATCTGTGCGAAGATCGAAGAGGATATCGCAGACATGGAGGCAGACGACAAGGCAATGTTCCTGGAAGATCTGGGACTGGAGGAATCCGGTCTGAACCGCATCATCCGGGAGGGCTATTCTCTGCTGGGTCTCATCTCCTATCTGACCGCCGGCAAGCAGGAAGTCCGTGCATGGACCATCACCAGGGGAACGAAAGCGCCCCAGGCTGCCGGAAAGATCCACACCGATTTCGAAAAGGGATTCATCCGTGCCGAAGTTGTCTCCTATGACGATCTGATGGCGTGCGGCTCTATGGCGGCTGCCAAGGAAAAGGGACTGGTGCGTCTGGAAGGCAAGGAATATGTGATGCAGGACGGCGACATCGTGCTGTTCCGCTTTAACGTATAAGAGTACCTCAACCGAACAAATGCAAACGAGGCAGAATGTCACCGCATTTCTGCCTCGTTTTTCGCCGTAACAGAAAGGAAGTTATGCCTATATGCAAATGAAAGAAAAGAAAACCTCCGTTTTTGAGATCGAGTCTATCCCCAAAGCTGTGGCAGTACTGGCGATCCCGTCGGTGCTGAGTATGCTGGTCACCGTGCTGTACAACATGGTGGACACAGTCTTTGTAGGACAGACCCACGACCCCTATCAGATGAATGCCGTTTCCATGGCGACCCCGGTGTTTATGATCCTCATGGCATTCGGCAACCTGTTCGGCATCGGCGGCTGCGCCTTTATCTCCCGTTCTCTGGGCGCACGGGAATATGAACGGGTGAAAAAAATCAGCAGCTTCAGTTTCTGGGGCGCTGTCTTTGTGGGACTGCTCGCCACCCTGGCGCTGACCCTGGGCGTGAGCTGGATCCTGCCGCTGGTGGGTGCAGATGCGTCCGCCAACATCGCCAATATTTCCAAGGATATTTCCGGCGACGCCTATGACAAGCTGGTGCAGAACTATCAGAATCTGGAACAGTACACCAGGGACTATCTGTTCTACATCGGCGTGGGTGCAATCCCCACGGTGCTGAGCAGCGCCATGAGCAACCTGGTCAAGGGCGAGGGTGCGGCGAAAGTCTCCATGTTCGGCATGATGATCGGCGCTGTGACCAACATCATCCTGGACCCCATCATGATCCTTGCCATGGGCATGGGCGTCAAGGGTGCAGCCATCGCCACCAGCATCGGCAACACGGTGGCAACGCTGTTCTACCTCATCTATCTGAAAGTCAGCCGCACCATGCTCTCCCCGAATCCGAAGCACTTCACCATGAAAGGCGGCATTTTCAGCGGCGTGTTCTCCATCGGCGTCCCCATGTTTTTCACTAATGTGCTGATGAGCCTGTCCAACCTGGTGCTGAACCGGCTGCTGAATAACATCGACGTTCTCGCCACCGGCGGCATGGGCATCGCCATGAAAGCAAATATGCTGGTAGTGTTCATCCAGCTGGGCATCGGTATCGGCATCCAGCCGCTGGTGGGATTCCACTACGGCGCACGGAACTTCACCAAGATGACAAAAGTGGTACGGTTCAGCATGGTCTGCACCCTGGTGCTGGGGCTGATTCTGACGGCGCTGTACTTCCTGTTCACTGAGCCGGTCATCAGCATCTTTATGACCTCCGGCTCTTCCGGCTCTGCGGCAGATGTTATCACCCAGCAGAACTACGCCGTGAAGATGCTCCGGGCGCTGATGGTTTCCGGACCGTTCCTGGGTATCATTTTCGTGAACAACAACGCTTTCCAGGGCATGGGACACGGTCTGGCATCTCTGATCCTGTCCGTCAGCCGCCAGGGATTCATTTTCCTGCCGGTACTGTTCATCGCCAACGCTCTGATCGGTCTGGACGGTCTGATCTTCGCCCAGCCCATTGCGGACATCTGCTCTGTCATCATGGCGCTTATTATGATGGAAGTCATTAAACATAAGGACAAGCAAATGCTGAAACCAGGCATAAGAAAAGCATAAGTCAAGCGTAAATTACATGGAAATGCAAAAATCCGACAACAGGAATCTGAGTCCTGCTGCCGGATTTTTTGTTTGACATTTTTTGCAAAACGTGGTATACTGAATATCTGAGGGCATACCTGAAACGGTAGGCGGTCAAGTCTTTTTCTGATTTTTGCTCCCACTGCTCACTTGAACAGATGGGAGGTGATCGGTATGATGGATCAATACGTCACCTTTGGTGATTTGCTGAAAATCGGCAGTTTTCTGCTGGATTGCATCAGCGTGATCTTGTACATTTACTATAATCATAAAAATAGTAATCAGAATCACCACGGCAAGAAAAAGAAATAACCGCCCGTAGCGTCCAAACTGTGGCGGTTATTCTTTAACCAATATGCAGTGGGAGCAGACCGTCTACTGGTATGCCCTCTCTCCATCTCTATTATACGCCATCACGCCCCTTTTGTCAAGGGGCTTTTTGCTGAAAAATTGCAGATGCTTTCATTTGACATTTTTTGCAAAACGTGGTATACTGTATGTCTGAGGGCATACCAATAACGGTAGGCGGTCAAGTCTTTTTCTGATTTTTGCTCCCACTGCTCACTTGAACAGATGGGAGGTGATCGGTATGATGGATCAATACGTCACCTTTGGTGATCTGCTGAAAATCGGCAGCTTTCTGCTGGATTGTATCAGCGTGATCTTGTACATTTACTATAATCATAAAAATAGTAATCAGAATCACCACGGCAAGAAAAAGAAATAACCGCCCGTAGTCTCCAAACTTGTGGCGGTTAAATCTTTAACTCAAGCAGTGGGAGCAGACCGTCTACTGGTATGCCCTCTCTCTATCCCTATTATACGCTATTTTTTCGGGATTGTCAAGCCCCTTTTGAAAAAGCCGCACACGCCGGTTCTCACAGTCCTACTGCTGCATCGACTGCCCGGAGTTCCTCATCGGTCAGCGGTTTCTGCCCCACGATCTGCAGGGTGTCCGTGATCTGTTCCGGACGGGATGCGCCCACCAGCACGCTGGTCACCGCCTTCTGCCGCAGGATCCAGCAGAGCGCCAGCTGTGCCAGCGTCTGTCCCCTGTCCTGTGCGATCGCCTGCAGCTGCCGGAGCTGCGCCAGGCGTTCTTCCGTCAGCTGGGATGCCTGCAAAAATCTGCCGTCGGTGCGGATGCGGCTGTCCTCCGGAATGCCGTGGAGATAGCGGTCGGTCAGCATTCCCTGCGCCAGGGGACTGTAAATGATAACGCCCTTTTTCCGGTCGGCGCTGGCATCCAGGATGCCGTTGCGCTCCGTCTCCCGGTCTAGGATGGAGTACCGGTTCTGGTTGATGATGTACGGACAGTGCAGCTGTTCCAGGATGTCCGCCGCCCGGCGCATGGTCTCGCCGTCATAGTTGGACAGCCCCACATACAGCGCCTTGCCGCTCCGCACCGCCTGCGCCAGTGCGCCCATGGTCTCCTCCAGAGGCGTTTCCGGGTCGGGGCGATGGTGGTAGAAGATGTCCACATAGTCCACACCCAGCCGTTTCAGACTCTGATCCAGGCTCGCCAGCAGATACTTCCGGCTGCCCCCGTCGCCGTAGGGACCGTCCCACATATCATAGCCGGCTTTGGTGCTGATGACCAGTTCATCCCGGTGACCGGCGAAAATGGTTTTCAGCAGTCTGCCGAAGTTTCGCTCCGCCGCACCAGCAGGCGGCCCGTAGTTGTTCGCCAGGTCGAAATGGGTGATGCCTCCGTCAAACGCCGTCTCACAGAGCTGTGCCATCCGCTCCAGGCTATTGGTGTCGCCGAAGTTGTGCCACAGCCCCAGGGACAGCAGGGGCAGTTTCAGCCCGCTGTTTCCGCAGCGGCGGTATTCCATCTGAGAATAACGGTTTTCGTTGGAAATATATGCCATAACCAAACCCTCCAAAAGAATCCCCGGAACAAGTCTCCGAGGATTTATTTTTATGCAGTGTTACTTTTAATTACTTCTGTGTCTTATCCTTATCCGCATCTGCGTCCTCATCGGAGAGATACGTTTCAATGATAAACTTCGGGCGTTCCTTTGTCTCTAAGTAGACCTTTCCGATGTACTGCCCGATGATGCCGATGGCGAGGAGCTGCAAGCCGCCGATTGCCCAGATGGACACGATCAGCGAAGTCCAGCCCGTAATGGTTGCGCCCATGCAGTGCCGCACGAAGGAATAGATCAGCATGATGATGCTCACCAGGAAGATCAGCGTACCCAGCCGGGTAATGAGGGCGATGGGCTTTGTGGAAAGGGATGTGATGCCTTCCCAGGCAAAGGACAGCATCTTTTTCAGCGGATACTTGGAAGTTCCGGCGAAACGCTCCTTTCGGGCATAGTACACCTTGTCGCTCTTATAGCCGATCATGGGAACAACGCCACGGAGGAACATATTGACCTCCTTGAAGGATTCCAGTCCGTCCAGCGCACGGCGGCTCATCAGACGATAGTCGGCGTGGTTGAACACCACGTCTGCGCCCATCATCTTCATGACCTTATAAAAGCCCTCGGCGGTGAACTTCTTGAAAAAGGTATCCGTTTTCCGGGCATTCCGCACGCCGTAGACCACGTCATTTCCGGCATAGTACTTGTCCACCATCTCGTCAATGGCATCGATATCGTCCTGGAGGTCGGCATCCAGGGAAATTGCCATGTCGCAGTGATTCTTCACTGTCATCAAGCCGCCCAGCAGCGCATTCTGGTGTCCCCGGTTCCGGGACAGGCACACGCCCTGGTAAATGGGATTCTCCTGGTGCAGCGCCTGGATGATCTCCCAGGTGCGGTCCTTCGAGCCGTCGTTGACAAAGACGATGCGGCTCTTCTCCGAGACCTTCTCCGCCGCCATCAGCGACTGTATTTTCGCCAGAAGCTGTTTTGAAGTTTCCGGCAGCACTTCTTCTTCGTTATAACACGGAATGACCAAATATAATGTATCCATCAGATTCATGCTCCTTACTTCCAGAATGCGATCAGCTGTGTCAGATGGTCACAGATCGCCGGGTACTGATCCTGGGGGAATGCGAACTTGAAGATCTGCACGCCGTTTACCACAACAGCGCAGAGCATCGCAGCCGCCATAAACTTCCGGGTCAGATCCTTTTTCGTTTCGTTCCTGGACTTCTGATACAGGAAGAACAGGATCGTCAGTGCGCCCAGCAGAATCTCCCAGGAGAAGTCCGCCGTATAGCGCACCGCATAGCCGCTTTCCCAGATCGAGCAGATGATGACCAGCGGCATGACCACGCAGGGCAGTCCCACCATCACGCCGTATTTCCAGCGTGTCTTGGTGTCCGGCAGACGGCGCAGTGCCGCACGGGCAAGCAGATATGCCGCAACCGGGATCGCCAGGAACAGGATGCCGGAGGTGTTGCCGTCATCGTTGAAGTAAAAGCCGTTGGTGTCCAGCTTGGAGAAAGGCGTACTGATGTACGGATACTCCGGCAGGAACTGAGGCGGGGCGAAGAGATAATTCCACAGACCGATCAGCACGAACGAGGTGTGGTACTGGGAATGGGTGAAGTCGTTGATGGTCAGCGAATACTGGATGCCGAAGTCCAGCGGCGAGCCGAACCGGGCATAGTTGTACACCATCTGGGTGATGCCCAGCGCCAGCAGCGGCAGGGCTGCGCACAGCACGTAGGCGATGCGCCGGGGCTTGCGGACTGCCAGAGACGAAGTGCCGTCCTCTGCCTGCACCAGCACATTCCCGGACTTGGGGATGGCGTACAGGAAATACAGCACTGCCACCACGGCATAGACCGCCAGAGTCGGACGGCACAGCACGGCGATGCCCAGGAACAGGGATGCCAGCGCCGTCCGCACCAGAGACACCTTGCCCTCGCTCAGCACGTTGGAACTGAACAGGAAATAAGCGCCCAGTGCCACAAAGGCGAATCCGGAGGAAATGGAAATCTCATAGAACAGCGTGCGTCCCACGCTGTACCAGATGCCGCAGGAGCTGAACAGGATCGCCATGCCGGCGATGATGTTTCCGGCAGAGACGTTTTTGCACCAGCGCTTGACGAATGCCAGATATGCCATTGCCAGGAACAGCAGTCCCACCAGGCTGAACAGCAGGATAGACAGGTTCGTGGAGCAGTAGTGTCCGGTCAGCTTGTGATACGGCAGATACAGCAGCACCACCGGTGCGATGCCGTAGTAGGAATAATACTTGCCGTCATAGAATACGTGGTCCCACTCCGCCTTTGCGCCGGAGTCGTTTCGCATTCCCCAGTCATAAGGGTTCTCCACCTGGAGCAGCGCATCGTCCACTTCTTTCAGCAGGGAAATTTGTCCGTTTTCGAAAGCGTCCACCTGTTCCTGTGTGATCTGGTTGCCGCTGTCCAGCTTGAACTGTCCGGCGAAACCGCCGTCGGGCAGCTTTGCCATAACGATCAGCACTGCCACGGCCATGACCGCTGCGGTCATCACTGTAATGGTACGGCGGCAGAGCTTTTTCGTCTCCAGATACGGGCGTTTCAGCGTAGTGCTGCACGCCACCGCATAAGCCAGCGTTCCCAGCACCAGCACCAGCGCCATCCGGAGCGGCGAAACGGCAAAGGGAATGGGCGCATTCAGCTGTACGCTCTGCAGGACTACCCCGTCCCCGTCATTTTTTCCGGTAAACTTCAGACGCAGCTTGGAGACATCCCCGGAAAATTCACAGGCGATGTACTGGGTATTCTCTCTGTCCTTGACCAGCGCCTGCTTGGCGATATCGAACCGATAGTCCACATGGGTGGCATCCGCCATATCCAGCACCATCTGGGACTGCTTGGTGTCCTTCCCCAGCTTTGCCACGGCACGGACTGTCCCGATGGGTACGTTCAGATCGTTGAACGTGATAACGCACTCGTTTTTGCCGGTGATGGTCAGCGTGTGCAGGTTCTCGTCCAGGGTATAGTCCCCGGATTCCACCGTGGCATCCGAGGGCAGCAGAATCTTCTCCGGATAGTCGCCCAGCATCAGATGATAGGACGGATACTGGAACACCGTCAGTTCCAGCACGGTCATGACCAGCAAAAGCTTGCTGAAAAAGCGCACCGTCCGGCTCTTCCGGCACTGGTACAGCAGACAGGCGGCATACTGCAACACGGCAGCAATGCCCATGAGCAGAAAAGCGCCCTCAAATTGACCATAATCGGCGATGCCGAACAGGTCGCCCAGTCCCAGCACCACCAGCATGGCAGAGACTGCCAGCACGATGAGATTCGGCACAGACAGCCGCTTTTTCCCGGCGGCAGGCGCTTTCGGCGCAGCCTGCTCCGGTGCGGCATCTTCCGCATTTTCGGTATCTTTTTCCGTTTCTGCCATTTCGTCAGCAGCCGGTTTCTGTGCCAGCGGCCAGAGACGCTGTTCCTGCGGTGCTTTCTTCCCCGTCAGACGCAGCAGCCCCACGGATGCCACGATCGTCAGCAGCAGTCCCAGGAAAAACAGGACCGTTACAAAATTCATACAACTTCATCCTTTCTGATACGCCGCTCTGCCGTCTTTCGGAAAAGCAGCCGTTTTTCCCATATTCGTTCCCCGAATATGCTCATATCATAAATTGTAACATATTTCATGGAAAATGTCAACCTGCTGTGCAGCACTTTCACGAAAAACAATTTTCATGATAGCCTCCCCTGAAAGGGGAGGGGGACCGCCGTTAGGCGGTGGAGAGGTTCTTTATTAAAATCTTTTTATAAGGTTTTCGGCATAAGTGGAAACCCCTCAGTCAGTGCTACGCACTGCCAGCTCCCCTTTCAGGGGAGTCTCACTTGTCAAGCTCCATAATTTTAATCAGTATATTTATGAAAATCGATTTTCGTGCAGCACTTTCACGAAAAAAGCAGACGTAAAAAAGCACACCGGGTATCGTCTGCCCAGTGTGCCGCATTTTCTGTAGAGACACATATATCTTATACCAGTTTCAAAACGTTCAGCAGTAAAATCCAGCTCATGCCGTAGTAGGTGACAACTGCCACCAGGTCGTTCACCGTGGTGATGAGCGGACCGGACGCAACTGCCGGGTCTACCTTGATCTTCTTGAAGAACAGCGGAATGAGCGTGCCGACGGCGCTGGAGATCAGCATGGCGAGGATCAGCGAAACGCCGATGCAGCCGGAAACCGCAAAGGAGAACAGCATGGTCTTGTGCTTGAACAGCATGATGTACAGCCCCACCATGGCGAACGACAGCACGCCCAGGATCAGACCGTTGAAAAAGCCCACACGCATTTCCTTGCCCACCAGCCGCAGCTTGTTCCGGAACGTAAGGTTCTCGTCCATCAGCACCCGGATGGTGACCGCCAGGGACTGGGTCCCCACGTTTCCCGACATATCCAATATCAGCGACTGGAACGCCATGATAAGCGTCAGCTGTGCCACCACCTTTTCGAATGCACCCACGACCACCGACACCAGCAGTCCCAGCAGCAGCAGGGCAAAGAGCCAGGGCAGGCGTTTCTTCACGCTCTGTTTCAGCGGCTCGTTCAGATCTTCCTCCGCCGTCAGACCGGCAAGCTTTGCATAGTCCTCGCCCATCTCTTCATCCACCACATCGATCAGACTCTGCGCCGTGATAACGCCCAGCAGCTTGTTCTGGTTGTCCAGCACCGGTATCAAGTCCTCGGAGTAGTCCTTCAGCTGTTCGATGCAGTCGTCGATGGTCTCGTTGGCGTACACATAGGGGAACGATGTGGCAATGAGACTTTCCAGCGGCACACCGCTCCTCGCCACGATCAGATCTTTCAGAGCGATCGCACCGTAAAAGCAGTCTGTCTCGTCCACCACAAAAAGGGTGGTCATGTTGTCATTCTCCTCCGCCTGTCTGACCAGCTCGTTCATGGCATCCTTTACCGTCAGACCCTCGTGCAGGACGATGCAGTTCGTGGTCATCCTGCTGCCGATCTCGTCCTCGTCAAAGGATGCGATGAGCCGTATCTCCTTCTTGATATCCTCGTCCAGGGCATCCAGGATCAGTTCCCGTTTCTCCCTGCCGATGGTGTGCAGGATCTCCACCGCATCATCCGTCTCCATCTCGGAGACGATCTCGCCCGCCTTTCTGGGGCTGATCTCTTTCAGGCATTCCCCTGCCTTTTCCTCCTCCAGGTGGGCGAACGCCTCTGCCAGCATCTCCGCCGGACAGATGCGGAACACCTTTTTCCGTTCCTGCTCGCTGAGCTGTTCGATCACATCCGCAATGTCGCTGCCGTGATAATCCTCCAGCTGATTCAGCATGGCTTTCGGCGAAGTGTTCCCCCGGATAATGCGGAGGATCTCGCTCTCATAGTTGGGCTTTTCTGCTGTTTTTGCCAGTACCATTGTCTTTTCCATTGGAACCATCCTTTCCTTCGGTCGGTCTCCCGAATTCACGATAGCAGGGACAGACACCGCACAAATGGCGGTCGTGCTGCCCGAAGTCAAAGGAAACAAAAATGCCCCGTCCGACAGCAGGTCAGACAGGGCAGAAAAGACAGCGTTCCAAAAAGGCTATGCCAAAAAAGGCAGCAGACGCAGCCGTCCGTGCCGTTTCTGATATGCCGGACGCCGCCTTCGTCCGTTTGACCTGCAACTATCTCCGTTTGCCACCTTTTTCACCTCACAATATTTCAGTCGTTCACGCATTTCTGCGCCTTGTTATTGTACCACAGCGAGTCCGCCGCCGTCCACCATGATTTTGTAAAATGGAAGTTAGAAAAGCGTAAACACGCCAGAACAGCCGCCACGGCAGAACACCGGACGGCTGCGCTATACTATTATAATAGGGAAACTTCCTATTTTTTCCGCCGGAACAGCCCGGCAACGGAACTGCACAGCGGCACAGCCAGGGAGAATCCCAGGGCGATGTACAGCTGGGGACGGGTGAGCATAACAGTGGAGAAGATGACCCGGAGCATGGGAAAGACCACCGCCGCCGCCAGCACTGCCAGGGAAACTGCCACAGCGCCGATGAGCCACAGGTTGTTCCCATAGGGCATGGAGAACAGGGTGCGCCGTTCGGACTTGCACTCAAAGACGTGTACCAGCTGGGACAGGATCAGCGTGCAGAGCGCCGCCGTCCGGGCAGCCTCCAGCGTGCCGCCGGTGCGGATCACGGTAGAAAACGCACCCAGGGTACAGATGCCGATGAGGATGCCACGGAAGAAGATGCGTCCCATCAGCCCGTCGGAGAAAAAGCTTTCGTCCGGCTTTCTCGGCGGTTTCTGCATCGCCTCCGGTTCGGGCGGTTCCAGTCCCAGGGCAATGGCAGGGAGACCGTCCGTCACCAGGTTCACCAGCAGCAGCTGGGTAGGCAGCAGCACCACCGGCATCCCCATCAGAATGCCCAGAAACATGGTCAGCACCTCGCCGATGTTGCAGGACAGCAGGTATCGGACAAACTTCCGGATGTTGGCGTAGACGCAGCGTCCCTGTTCCACCGCATCCACCAGCGTCGCCAGGTTGTCGTCCGTCAGCACCACGTCTGCCGCCTGGCGAGCCACATCCGTACCGCTTTTTCCCATGGCAACGCCAACGTCCGCCTCCTTGATGGCAGGCGCATCGTTCACCCCGTCTCCCGTCATGGCGACGATCTCGCCACGCCGCCGGTACGCACGCACCAGCCGCAGCTTATGCGCCGGGTTGACCCGTGCAAAGACGGTGTACTGATCCAGGCAGGCGTCCAGCTGGGCATCGCTGAGAGCGTCCAGTTCGTCGCCGGTCATCGCCTTTTTGCCCCGGAGCAGTCCTGCCTGTTTCGCAATGGCGGCGGCGGTGTTCTTGTGATCGCCGGTAATCATGACCGTGCGGATGTTGGCTCTGGCGCAGGTGCGGATGGCAGTCCGGGCGGATTCTCTGGGCGGATCCAGCATTCCGGCAAGCCCCAGAAAGACGCAGGCGCCGTCCTCCTGCCGGGCAAACGCCAGCACCCGGAGTGCCTGGTCGGACAGTTCCGTCACGCTCCGGCGAACAGCCGCACGGTCGCTCTCGGAAAACGGCACGGTCTTTCCGTCACGCATCTGAAAGCCGCACAGAGGCAGGATGGCATCCGCTGCCCCTTTCCAGTAAGTACACGTCCCTGCGCCCTGGGTGACGGTGACGGACATCCGCCGGGTCTCGCTGTCGAACGGCTCTGAGCGCAGCACCGGATGGGAGCGCAGCAGCTCCTGCCGGGAAACGCCGCCTTTTTCCGCCGCCACCAGCAGTGCCACCTCGGTGGGGTCGCCTGTGGCAGACCAGCTGCCCTTGTCAGTTCTGGCGCTCCGGTCACGCCGGGCGGACTCCTGTGGACTGTGTATCTCGGCAGTGCAGCAGAGTGCGCCGCAGATGAGCAGTTCCTTCAGCGCCGGTTTCGACAGGGGATTGACATTCCTGCCGTCCTGCTGGATGGCGCCGGCTTTTTGCAGCCCCGTCCCGGTGACGGAAAACGACTCGCCGCCTACCCGGACTGCGGTGACGGTCATGCGGTTTTCGGTGATGGTCCCCGTCTTGTCGGAGCAGATGACGCTGGCACAGCCCAGGGTCTCCACGCTGTGCAGCCGGTTCACCAGGGCGTTGCGCTTCATCATCCGGCTCACCGCCAGCGCCAGTGCAATGGTGACCGTCGCCGGGAGTCCCTCCGGAATGGCGGCGATGGCAATGGTGATGCCGGTCATGAGCATATCAAAGACCGGTTCGCCCCGGAGTACCCCAGCCAGAAAGACAGCGCCGCACACCCCCAGACAGAGTAGCGCCACCACCTTTCCCAGCCCGGCGAGCCGCTTTTGCAGAGGTGTCAGATCCTGTTTCACCTCCTGGAGCATGGCGGAGATCTGCCCCATCTGGGTGCGTGTACCCGTGGCAATGACCACTGCCTCGGCGCTGCTGTGGAGGACAGCTGTTCCGGCATAGACCACGTTTTTCTTGTGGAGATCGTTCCGGGTGTCTGCCGGGTCGCCGGACTGCTTGGAGACCGCCTCGGATTCGCCGGTGAGGATGGACTCGTTCACCGAAAGCCCGTCTGCACGCACCAGCGCACTGTCTGCCGGCACATTGTCCCCTGCCTCCAGCCGGATGCAGTCGCCGCAGACCAGTTCCCGTGCCGGAATGGTCTGCCACTTTCCGTCCCGGCAGACCGTGGCGGTGGGTGCGGTGAGACTGCGCAGGGACTCCAGCGTCTGTTCCGTGCGGTACTCCTGCAAAAAGCCCAGAATGGCGTTGAGCAGAACGATGAGGATGATGGTGACAGCGTCGGAGATCTCCCCCAGAAAGGCGGATACACCTGTGGCAGCCAGCAGGATCAGCACCATCACATCCCGGAACTGCCCCAGGAACATCCGCAGAGGATGGAGCTTTGCTGCCGCCGCCAGTTCGTTTTCGCCGTCCTGTTTCAGACGTTCCCGTGCTGCTTTGGTTGTCAGACCGTTCATAGGATTCCTTCTTTCCCGGATTTGTTTTTGTGTTTTTGCTTATGTATATGCGGAAAAGCCAAAAAGCATGACCACGGTAGAAATCTTTTTGGCAGAATCACAAGAAAATGCTTGACAAATGTGCCGAAATCATGTATAATGTAAAGGATGTGTTGGAAACGTGAGAATGGAACAGGCAGTTCCCGGTGAACCGACCTGTTTTCGCAAGACAAGGCAATATAGAAACGAGGTTGAAAAATGCACTATCCCAAGTGGCTTTCCCTGCTGACCCTGGGTGCGGCGGCAGGCGGAATGCTCTTCTTTGGCGGTCTGAATGCGTCTGCGGCGGATGCCGTACCCCTGGAATCGGCTGCCCCGGCTGTGGCGACGTCCACGCTGCCGGAACTCTCCCCTGCGCCGGAGGAAAATCCGGGCGGCTGGGTCATGAAAGACGGCGCAAGAAAGTATCAGTACAGCGACGGCTCTTACGCCATCCAGGCGGCAACGATAGACGGTGTTCTGTATCTGTTCGACTCCAGCGGCACGCAGATGACGGGCTGGCAGAAGATCGACGACACCTGGCACTATTATGACAGCGCCACCTATGCGGCGGCGGTGGGTGCGCAGAAGATCGACGGCGTGACCTATCTGTTCGACTACACCGGCGCACAAAAGACCGGCTGGCGCACCGTAGACGGGGTGCGGCGATACTACGACCCGGAGACGGGAAAGCCGGTGGAAGGCTGGGTCAGCTACGGCGGCAGCCGCTATTATGTGGACGATGCCGCAGGCAAGGTGACCGGAGAATACACGGTGGACGGTGTCCGCTATCTGCTGGACGAGGAGACCGGCACCCAGAAACTGGGGCTGTGCATCTTCGATGACCAGACCGTCCGCTATTACGATGCGAACGGCGAGCTGACCTCCGGCTGGGCAGAGGACGGCGAAAACCGCTATTATTTCAGCGAGAACTATGAGATGCAGACCGGCTGGCAGATGCTGGACGGCAAGCGCTATTACTTCGGCACGGACGGCATTGCCCGAACCGGCATCCAGACCGTGGACGGCAAACAGTACTGCTTTGCCTCAGACGGCTCCATGCAGACTGGGTTCCAGGCGGTGGGCAGCCAGAAGTACTACTTCGGCACAGACGGCGCAATGCTCACCGGCTGGCAGACCATCGGCAGCCAGAAGTACTACTTCCTGGAAAACGGCAATATGGCGACGGGAACGGTCACCATCGACGGAAAGAAGTACACCTTCAACGCAGACGGCACGCAAAAGAAAATCAAGATCTGTCTGGATGCCGGACACTACGGCAAATACAACCGCAGTCCGGTGAACGGTACATACTTTGAATCCGACATGAGCTGGAAGCTCCACCTCAAGCTGAAATCGGCGCTGGAGGCACGGGGCATGGAAGTCATCACCACCCGGACGACCCAGGCAGGCGACCTGGGGCTGGAGGCACGGGGCAAGAAATCCGCCGGATGCGACCTGTTCCTCAGCCTGCACAGCAACGCCTGCAACAGTGCATCTGTAGACGCACCCCTTGCCTGCTGCACCGTGACCGGCACTATGGATGTACTGGGGCAGCAGCTGGCGAACGTGGTACACCAGGTGATGGGGACAGCACAAGCCGGAACGATCTGGAAACGCCAGGGCGACAACGGCGACTATTACGGCGTTCTCCGTGGCGCAACCAAGGTGGGGACACCGGCGATCCTGCTGGAACACAGCTATCACACCAACCTGCGAGCCACCAACTGGCTGCTGTCAGATGCCAACCTGCAAAAAATGGCAGAGGCTGAGGCGGATGTGATCGCCGCATTCTTCGGACTGCTGTAACAGAATCAAACATCGGCACACTGGGTAGACGATACCTGGTGTGCTTTTTTTATGGTTGGTATCCGGCAAGCATCTTTCCCGTCTTATCAGAAGAGCCATTGCAACAGAATATCCAGCCTTTCATGCGAAAGCAGTCGTTGTCCTTGTTTCCGGAAAAAGCAGCCGCATGGCTGCACCTCTGGATATAACAATAACTCTGTATCTGCATCTGTCTCTTTTTCTATCTCTGAATCTAACTCTAACTCTTACTCTGACTCTTTCTCTATCTCTATCTCTGTATCTACAATGTTACTCGACGCTGGTAACATTGAGATCACAATGTGAATCACATTGTGATCTCAATGTGATTCGTCCCCACTGACACAAAAAAAGCAGCGTACCGGAGATCAAACCGATACGCTGCTTTCAGAACTCGTCTTTGCAAGAAATGTATGTGGATTTTCGAGCATCACTTTTTGCGAAAACTTGTTCTTATATAATGGGAAAATTCAAGATGTCGTGATTATGCCTGAACCGGAGTGCCGGAAACTGCCTTTTCGGAAACTTCCACCTCAGACTCCTGTTCCTTCTTCGCACGCTTGCGGAAACCAACCAGCAGGAGACCTGCGAATACGACAGCGATCACTGCCAGTACCACGCAGTCTGTGGTGATGTCCAGACCGGATGCGATGCCGCTGCGGAAACCGTGAACGGTATAGGTGAACGGCATGAACGGGTTCAGAACCTGGTAGAACTTGTCGGACAGTTCCAGCGGATATGTGCCGGCGCAGCCGCTGAGCTGCAGTACCATGAATACCAGCAGGATAAAGTCACCGATGATATCCAGGAAGAAGTTGACACAATATTCCAGCGTCAGGAATGCCACAGATGCCAGGCAGGCGATGATGAGTGTCTTGCCCATATATTCCGGCTGGAAGTCGTTGATCCAGGACAGGCACAGGATCATGAGAACTGCCTGGAGCAGACCCAATGCCCAGAGCTTGCCCAGTGTGAGCAGCCATGCCTTGCCCGGCTTGCGAGCGCCGATCTTCTGATGATACGGCGAAAGCATAACGCAGAATGCCAGACCGGATACCCACAGACCAACGGACATCATGTACGCCGCCATAGCGTTGCCGTTTGTGGGAACGGTCGTCTCATATGTCTCGTTTGTCATTACCGGCGCAGAGAACATATCATAGGTCTTGTCGGTGCTGTCGATGCTATTGACCTCGTCTGCGCCGTCGGCGATGGAAGTCTGGAGCGTTACCGCACCGTTGGACAGCTGTACCAGACCGTCACCCAGTTCTACCGAGCCGTCTGCCAGCTGGGATGCGCCGTCCTGGATCTGACCTGCGCCGTCTGCCAGCTGTGCTGCGCCGCTGTTCAGCGTGTCGTTGTTTGCCGCCAGCTGTGCAGTACCGTCAGCCAGCTGGGATGCACCGCTCTGCAGCTGAGAAACTGCATTGGTCAGTGTAGGAACGCTGTCTGCCAGGGTCTGTGCGCCGCTGTTCAGCGAGGACGCACCGCCCACCAGCGTGCCGGTGTTGGAATCCAGGGTCTGGAGTCCGTCGGTCAGACTGGACACGCCGCCGGTGTACTTGGATACACCATATTCCAGAGTGCTGCTGCCGTCAGCCAGCTGACTGAGACCAGCCTCCAGTGCCTGAGAACCAGGGATGAGCTGTGCATCCACTGCGGACTGTACCGACTGTAAGCCGCCGGACAGGCTGGTGATCGCCTGCTGTGCGCCCGGAAGTGCCTGGTCTGCGCCGGCAGCCAGTGTGCTGACGCTGGACTTCAGCTGTTCCATTGCGCTGGCAGAGCTGCTCAGATCTGTGCCTTCCAGTGCCTTGGACAAGCCGGTCACCTGTGTGCCAATGTCCGAGATATCCGTTGCCAGAGAACTCATGGGGACGGAGAAGCACGACAGCAGTTCCTGCTGGGATGCCGCATCCAGAGACTGGAATACTTCCGTCTGGGTCATGGTGGTCAGTGCGGACTGTAAGCTTTGCAGCTGTGCGCCGGCATCCTGTGCGCTGGTGCCGATCGCCGTCAGACTGGCGGTCAGCGTCTGTACCAGAGCGCTGGTATCCGGCATGGAAGTGTTTTGCAGGGTGGTGTTCAGTGTGTCGATGCCCTGCTGGAGCTGTGTCAGACCGGCGGTCAGCTGCTGCATCTGCTGGAGGCTCTCTGCGGAGAGACTGCCGCTCAGACTGTCAGACAGGGTCTGCAGGCCGGCAGTCATCTGTGCGCTGCCCTGCTGGAGCTGTGCCGCACCGCTGGTCAGGCTTGCTGCGCCGTTTTCCAGCTGGCTGCTGCTGCCGTCCAGGGTCTGTGCGCCGCTGTAGGCTGCCGAAACGCCGTCGGTATAGCTGCTGACACCGTTGGAAAGTGTACCGGAACCGTCAGACAGTGCCACTGCGCCGTCTGCCAGCGTGCCTGCGCCGCTCGCCAGCTGATCCATGCCGTCAGACAATGTCTGCGCACCGCTGTTGACCGTTGCCACGCCGTCGGTATAGGTTTTCAGACCGCTTTCCAGGGTCTTTGCACCGTCTACGAAAGTAAGGGAGCTGTCCGACAAAAGCTTCAGATTATCGGTGATCTTGGTGTTGCCGTCCTTCAGATCGGACACGCCGTCCTGGATCTGGAGCGCACCGTCAGCCGCATCGCTCATGCCGCTGCCGATCGTACCCAACTGGTCGAAGATGGTCTCGGTATACTCCTTGGTCACGCTCTCCGAAACTTCTTTCTGGATCTTTGCCAGCGCCGTTTCGCTCATCTTGCTTGCGATGTAGTTCGTGCCGGGATTGGTGACATACTGGAGTTCCATTTTCTGCGGCTCGTCGTCCATCAGCGTGGAGGCGTTTTCCGAGAAGTTTTCCGGAATGGTGATGACCATATAATATGTGCCGTCCTCAATTCCCTTTTCTGCCTTGTCTGCGCTGACAAAGTGGAAATCCAGCTGGTCATTTTCCCGCAGTTTGTCTACCAGTTCGTCTCCGACAGCCAGTTCCTTGCCCTCATAGTCCACCGACTTGTCATTGTTGACCACTGCCACCGGCAGCTGATCCACATTCCCGTAAGGATCCCACATGGAACCCAGGAACAAGGTGGTATAGATGGTCGGGATCAGAACAATTGCCGCCATTGCGATGCCATTGAAGTGCCGCCAGAAGAAATTCTGTTTCTTTCCGGAACCGCTTGATCGCATAAATACCTACTTCCTTTCTGCATGAAACAATCACCGCTTTCCCCGAATGCACGGTCTTGTTTCGATTCTTGTGACGAAGAACAGCTGTCTATAAAAAAAATCTTGTCTATAAATAGAAAACTGTTGACTTTTCGTCCTGTATCTATTATAATATAAGGGAAGTGAATTTGCAACCGTTGATTTCACAAATTACGTCTACTAATAAACACTATGTTTATTAGTGGCTCCGGCAATCCCCGAATGCCGGACAGACGCCGCTTCGTATACTATTATAATGGACAGCACCCCACGAGACCTGTGCCGTGCTGCCGAAGATAAGGATGAAACAACATGACCAACAATATAAAACAAGAGCGGCGCTATCGCCGCACCGAGGCGCTGATCCTGAACGGACTGACCACCCTGCTCCAGCAGAAGAGCATCAAGGAGATCACCGTCCGGGAGCTGGCAGACCTGGTGGACATCAACCGTTCCACCTTCTATCTCCACTACACAGACATTTACGACCTGCTGGAAAAGACAGAACAGCGCCTGTTACAGCAGCTGATGGATGCCGTCAACGAAAACTGGACGCTGCCGGAAACGCCGAAGAACTTCTTCGCCTTTCTGGAACAGACGTTCAACATCCTCTCGGAGAATGCCCAGCTCTGTTCGGCGCTCATCGGACCGAACGGCGACATCGCCTTTCTGCGGAACATCGAGAAGATGATCCGGGACAAGGGTCTCCAGACCCTGCGCTCGTTTGCGCCGAAGGAACTCCGGGAACAGGATCTCCAGTATGCCATTTCCTTTGCCCTTGCCGGATGCGTGGGGCTGGTAGAACACTGGCTGAAAAACGGATGTCCGGAAACACCCACCCATATGGCGGAACTGACCCTGGTAATGCTCCGTGAGGGAACTACGTCCATCGGCGTGCCGGATATCACCCAGTTCGCCGCACACTAAAGACAGGTTCTGAGCCGTCCTGTTCCAGGATAACCGAAAAAGATAAACCAGCGTGAAACTGGATCACAACACCAGATAACAAAAAGAGCCTGCCGGGATAAAGCCGTTCCCGACAAGCTCTTTTTGCGTTTTTCAGGCATCTTTTTTGCCCTTTGAAGTTCCCCTGTAGAGGTCGATGCCCACATCGACCCGAGTGTACCGGAAATGGAAAACCTTATGGCATCCCACCGAGGACGATAAATATGCCTCCCTTGAAAAGGGAGGTGGATGCTCCGTAAGGAGCAGACGGAGGGATTATCCCCCTGTCCCTTCGGGACATCCCAGCACAAGGCACACCCTACGGGCGCCTTTTCAAGGGGGACATATGCCCCACCGTAGGGGCGAACACTGTTCGCCCGTTGTTGTGTTTCCAGGTATCCCTTTTCAAAGGGACACGACAACTCCCCTGCCCTGTCGGGCATCTCCTCTATGAGAGGAGACTTTTTTCTAGGCTCCTCTTTTAGAGGAGCTGGCAGCCGTAAGGCTGACTGAGGAGTCATGTATCAGAAAACCCTATAGCATCCCACCTCACCGTAGGGGCGAACACTGTTTGCCCGTTGGTTGATTTCTGAATATCCCCCTGTCAGCTTACGCTGACATCCCCCTTTTCAAGGGGGACATAATAAAAAGCCTCCCTTGAAAAGGCGCCCGTAGGGTGTGCCTTGTGCTGAGGTGGCACGAAGTGCCGGAGGGATAAATTCAACAGAGGAATCTTCCTTACCCTCTCACACCTTCCTGCAATACCGCAGACAGATCCAGCCTGCGCCGGATTTCAGCCTGCCCCAGTCACCCTTTGTCTCCACAATGGTATAGACGCCCTTGTCCCGGATGCAACCAACCACCGGATAGGACGTGCCGTTTCCGCTGCGGATGTGCAGGGCATCTGCCGTGACCTTTACCCGATATCCTGTGGCAGACGCTGCCGTTGTCGGTGCAGATGCCGCAGCGTTTCCGGTACCCATAGCGTTCGCCACGTCCCGCAGGAACTGCTGCCAGTGCGCCCCGTCCGCCGTGTCAGAGCCGCCTTTGCTCGCCGGGACAAACCACTTGGGGCAGACCTTTCCCGTCACGTCATAGTGCCGGATCACGCCGCCGTGCTGGGGATGCAGCCCGTACTTCCGGCACAGCTGCGCCGTCAGTTCCACCAGGCTGGCATAGGTTTTGCTGCCGAACGCCCCGGTCCAGTCGGGGTGACAGGTCTCGATGGAAACCGTGTAGCTGTTCGCTGCATTGGTACACCAGCTCATCTCCTCGTCCGGAATGCAGCAGATCACCTCGCCCTGCAATCCCACAATGTAATTGCTGGACACGGAGCGGCTGGTGCTGTTGAAATAGTTCCGGTTCGCCATGGCGGAACTGCCGGGATTCGCCACCCAGTGTACCGCAATGGCAGTGGTCTGTTTCCGGATGGTTCGGGGACGGTTGTGGGTCAGATATGCGTTTTGTATCTGCATAGCGTGTCACTCCTTTTCCTGCGAGTCGGTTTCGGATTTGCGGTTGAGCAGACTCACGGCGTTTTTCCACGCCGCCGGCAAGGGCAGCCCCATACAGCCGGCGTTTTCCGTCAGCGAAATGACCTCGCTGGCACAGAACCCGATCAGAACAGCACTGCGCAGAAAGGTGCTTTCCAAAAGCAGATCCATGGCATGGGCAGCGCCCACAAATACCAGCATCTCCGCCTTGCGGCACACGCCCTGGAAACAGCGCCGGCTGTCCAGCCTGCCGTCTCCGGTTTTCGGCGAACGGTGAAACACTGCCGCATTCACCAGCCCGGTGCAGAAATCTGCCGCCATCAGACACAGCAGCACCCGGAGACCGGTGTCCCAGCCGCCCAGTGCCACCGCCAGCATACCGCCGAGCATTCCCAGCCCGGCACAGATTTTTTCTTTCATCGGAAATCTCTCCTGTCAAGTTGGATTCCCTTCCGCACCTGGGGATTCTACCAGGTTTTCCGGAAAAGTCAAGGGGTGTCGGGGGAAAATACAACATCTTACAGGATAATCTCGTGTATTTCCGTTTGACAGCGTCTTTATATCCCCCTGTCCCTTCGGGACATCCCCCTTTTCAAGGGGGACAATAAATGAGCCTCCCTTGAAAAGGCGCCCGTAGGGTGTGCCTTGTGCTGAGGTGGATGCTCCGTGAGGAGCAGAGGTCGGGATTATCTTGCATAATTTCCCAGCGCCTTTGTAGGGGCGAACATGGTTTGCCCGTTGATGTGTTTCCGGGTATCCCGGGCGAACGATGTTCGCCCCTACAGTGGATTGGGATACCTTGCACCGACATAGAAACTATCCCTCCGGCACTTCGTGCCACCTCCCTTTTCAAGGGAGGCTTATTTCCACTCATCTTGTCCCCCTTGAAAAGGGGGATGTCAGCGTAAGCTGACAGGGGGATATCTTGTTTGCCCGTTGGTGGGTTTCCGGGTATCCCTTCTCAAAATGGCATAACAACTCCTCTGCCCTGTCGGGCATCTCGTACTGAGCGGTCCCTTTTGTCACCTACGGTGACATTTCCCCACCCCGTGGGGAATCACCTCTAAAAGAGGAGACTCTTTTTCCAGGCTCCTCTTTTAGAGGAGCTGGCAGCCGTAAGGCTGACTGAGGCGTGAATTCTTCTTTCCACATAAACCTTGACTTTTCCTTCCAAAAGCGGTATACTGAAAGAGGTATTCCACACAGAGGAGGTTCTTGTTATGGGCTGGCATTCTTTCTGGGGACATCTTTCCACCATCACCCGGCACCGGCACGCCGTTATCCGGCACTGCCGCAAAGCGGGGATCTTCTGGCAGGGACTGCGCCACGATCTTTCCAAGTACAGCCCCACAGAGTTCTGGCAGGGTGTCCGCTATTATGAGGACGGCAAACGCAGCCCCAACGAAGCCGAACGTGAGGCATACGGCTATTCTCTGGCGTGGATGCACCACAAGGGGCGCAACCGCCACCACTTCGAGTACTGGTCGGACTATAACCCGAAAACCAAACGGGTCGAGCCGGTGGAAATGCCGGTGCGCTTTCTGGCGGAGATGTTCTGTGACCGGGTGGCTGCCAGCAAGATCTATCTGAAAGACCGCTACGACCAGAACTGTCCCCTGGACTATTTCCAGCGTTCCGCCTCCAAAAAGCGTGGGATGCTCCATCCGGAGACCGAGCGGCAGCTGACAGAACTGCTGACCATCCTGGCAGAACAGGGCGAGGATGCCGCCTTCGCAAAACTGCGGCAAATGGTGAAAAACGACAAACGATAGGGAGAGGGAAAGCACATGACATTTTGCAAAAACTGCGGAGCGAAACTGAATCCGCAAGACGAATTCTGCCCGAACTGCGGCACGAAAAACGAAACACCCCAACAGCCCCAGCAGCCGGACGGCATGGGCGCAGATGCAGTGACTGCCGTTCCGGGCGGCAAAAAGCCGTTCCTGGGCATGAACACCAAGGGACTGCTCATTGCGGCAGGCTGTATCGTGGTGACAGCCGTTCTGGTGATTGTCCTGCTCTGCTCCTTTTTCGGCAGCAGCTCCAAGAGCGTGGTCAAGGACTATTACAAAGCCATTGAGAATTGCGATGCCAAGGATCTGATGGCAACCGTACCCAAGGATTATCTGAAAGAACTGATGGATGACAACGATTTGAGCCGCAAGGAACTGACCAACGATGTGCAGGACTATCTGGACAAATACTATGACGAATACGACGACATCAAGGTCACCTTTGAGGACAAGGAAAAGCTGGACAAGAACGACTTCGCCGACTACTTCGACTTTGAGGATGCCAGCGATCTGGAAGTAAAAAAGGGCGTGAAATACGAGCTGAAAGTACGCTATCGCTCCGATGAGAAAAAGGACAACGAGTCCGAGGACTTCATCGTGTTCCAGTACAAGGGCAAGTGGTACAGCATGGACGCTATGTTCCTGGTAGCCATGGCGACCTACTTCTAAAAAACGCTGAGACAATACAAAAAGCCGCCGTGCAGTAACATTCACTGCACGGCGGCTTTCTCTTTCTATTGTACCGTTTTCCACAGTGAATGACTCAAATGTGGAAAACAGCGTTATTGCAAATCAGAATTACTTCTCCAGACCTGCGATCATGGCATTCAGTGCGCTGAGGAATGCGGAAATAGAGGAATTGATGATATCCGAGTGGATACCCACGCCCCAATAGGTCTTTCCGTCCTTTTCCAGTCCTACATATGCCACAGCCTTGGAGTTGGAACGCACTTCCAGAGCGTGTTCGGTATAGGTGGTCAGTGCGAAGTCCATGTTCAGATGTGCCTTTACGGCGTTGGAAACCGCATCCAGACGGCCGTTTCCGTCTCCGTGTACGGTCTCGGTATTGCCCTTATAGGAGATGGTGACCTCTGTGCCGATGGCATTTTCGCCCTTCTGTACGAAGTGGACTTCCGGAATGGAGACCGGTGTTTCCACATTGACATAGTGCTTGGTGAAAATGTCCAGCACCTCTTCCGGCATCAGTTCCTTGTGTGCGTGGTCGGAGACACCCTTGACCAGATAGCCGAAGGACTCCCGCATCTTCTGCGGAATGTGATAACCGTACTTGGTTTCCATGAGGTAGCTGACGCCGCCTTTGCCGGACTGGCTGTTGATGCGGATTACGTCTGCCTCGTACACACGTCCCACATCTTCCGGATTGATGGGCAGATACGGCACGTTCCAGTGCTTGCAGTCGTGTTCCTCTCTCCAGTGCATTCCCTTGGCGATGGCATCCTGGTGCGAGCCGCTGAACGCAGCGAATACCAGCTGACCGCTGTACGGCGAACGCTCATACACGTGCATTCTGGTGACACGCTCGTACATCTCCACGATCTCCGGCATATTGGAGAAGTCCAGCTCCGGATCGACGCCCTGGGAGTACATATTCAGCGCCAGTGTGATGATGTCCACATTACCGGTGCGCTCGCCGTTGCCGAACAGCGTTCCCTCGATACGGTCGCCGCCGGCAAGGAGTCCCAGCTCACTGTCTGCCACAGCGCAGCCACGGTCGTTGTGGGGATGCAGGGAGATGACCACGTTTTCACGCCGGTACAGATTGTCGTTCATATACTCGATCTGGTTCGCATACACGTGAGGCATGGAGTGGGAAACGGTGACCGGCAGGTTGATGATGACCGGATCTTCCGGTGTCGGCTCCCAGATCTTCAATACGGCATTGCAGATCTCCAGGGCAAATTCCGGCTCTGTGCCGGTGAAGCTCTCCGGCGAATACTCAAAGCGGAAGTGACCCTCGGTCTTTGCCCGGTATTCCTTGCAGAGATTTGCGCCCAGCTCCGCCAGCTTGATGATGTCTTCCTTGCTCTTCTTAAACACCTGTTCCCGCTGTGCCACAGAGGTGGAATTATAGAGGTGTACGATGGCGTGCTTTGCGCCTTTCAGCGCCTCAAAGGTCTTTGCGATAATGTGTTCCCGTGCCTGGGTCAGCACCTGGATGGTTACATCGTCCGGGATCATATCGTTCTCGATCAGCGTCCGGCAGAACTCATACTCCGTCTCCGACGCAGCCGGAAAGCCGATCTCAATTTCCTTAAAGCCGATCTTCACCAGATAACGGAAAAACTCCAGCTTTTCTTCCAGGTTCATGGGTGTGATAAGTGCCTGGTTGCCGTCCCGCAGGTCAACGCTGCACCAGACCGGTGCTTTTTCGATCATGGTCTTGGATGCCCAGCGCATGGGCGGATTCTTTACCGGAAAAAACTGCGGTGCGTACTGTTCTACGTTTTTCATAAGATACATTCCTTTCCTGTTTGTGTGATCTGCGGCTGTTCTGTCTACAAAAAAAGCCCCTTCCATACAGACAACCTATCTGTACAAAAGAGACGAAGATCCATATTCTCCGTGGTACCACTCTTTTTGACGCAGCTGATGCGCCCGCTCATCACATCTGACAATGTGTACTCCGGTAACGGGGAGTGTCCGGCACAGCCTACTGACACGGGACAGCGCCCGTATGTTCCGCCTGCGGCTCAAGGACCAGTTATCCTGAACGCCCTGCTGCCGGCTCACACCTGCCGCCGGCTCTCTGAAACACAGTCTGCGTTCTCTTATCTTCCTGTCAAAGCCTTTTTCTTCATGATACACCAGCGCCGTTCTCCGGCACTGTGATTATTTTCATTATAGCATTCTCCCCTTTGTTTGTCAAGCAATTTTGCGAAATTTCTTTCGATTTCACCAAAACCGCCGGTTTTTTCTTTGTATCCTGTCAATTTATTGAACAAAACGTATCTAAAATGTAAAAATAAAAGACAGCTACTTGCAATTGCGAAAACATAGTGCTATACTAAACACATACGAATCACAGCGGCGGTGTATCTGCACCGTCATGCGGCAGGGTTCGCAGGGATTTTTTTGGAAAAGGAGTGTACGGCGATGTACAGCGACGCTATGTGCCGGTTGGCAGCACGAGTGATTATCGTGGAACTAGGCGCTCGAGTCATTTTGACCCGAAGCGGAATTTGTGCTGCACACACCGGTGTTCCAAAGAAAAGTGCGAACGGCTGTTATTCTGCCGCAACGCTTGCATGAAGATTGGAAGCTTTCGGTACTTGCAGCCGAGGGCTTTTTTTGTAGGCACAGCTGCCGGACAGGAGCGGCGGCGGTGCGGTTCTTTATGAAAAGCGTGCCGGGCGGCATACGTTTCGGGTCTGTCCCGTATCTCCCTGTATCTATTGTATCTTATATAATCTGAAATTCAAAAATAAAAGGTGAAAGTAACATGAAGTTGAAAGGCGCACAAATCATCGTAGAGACCCTGATCGAACAGGGCGCATCTACGGTATTCGGTTATCCGGGCGGCCAGGTCATCGACATCTATGATGCCCTGTATCTGGCACAGGACCGGATCCACCACATCATCACAGCACACGAGCAGGGCGCAGCACACGCTGCGGACGGCTATGCACGTGCCACCGGTGAGGTCGGCGTAGTCATCGCCACCTCCGGTCCGGGTGCGACCAACCTGGTCACCGGTATCGCTACCGCATATCTGGACTCCGTTCCCCTGGTTGCCATCACCGGCAACGTGCCGAACTCTCTGATCGGACGGGACAGCTTCCAGGAAGTGGACATCACCGGCGTGACCATGCCCATCACCAAGCACAATTTTCTGGTAAAGCGTGTGGAAGATCTGGCGGACACCATCCGTGAGGCATTCCGTATCGCAAAGTCCGGCAGACCCGGACCTGTCCTGGTGGATATCCCCAAGGATGTACAGAACGCACTGTATGAATACACCGCACAGGCACCGGTTGCAAAGAATCCGGTTCCGGCAGCAAACGAGAGCGAGATCGAAAAGGCTGCGGAAATGATCCTGGCTGCGGAAAAGCCTTACATCTACATCGGCGGCGGTGCGATCACCGACAACGCCGGCGCAGAGGTTCTGGCACTGGCAGAAAAGATCGACGCACCTATCGGCTGCACCATGATGGGCATTTCTGCCGTTCCCACCTCCAATCCCCGCTGGCTGGGCATGGAGGGTATGCACGGTCACTATGCCTCCTCTATCGCACAGAATGAGGCAGATCTCATCATCACCGCCGGCGCACGCTTCAGCGACAGAGGCACCGGCAACACCGCAAAGTATGCACGGAACGCCAAGATCATCCACATCGACATCGACGCATCCGAGCTTTGCAAGAACATCAGCGTGGAGCTGGGCATTGCCGGCTCGATGAAGGAGATCCTGACCCGTCTGATGGACAAGCTGCCCCAGCAGACCCACCCGGACTGGATGGCTCGTGTGGCAGAACTCCAGGCAGAGACTGCCAAGCTGGAGGCACAGGATCCGGACGAGCTGACACCGTTCACCGCCATCGACCAGATCGCTGCCGTGGCAGACAAGGACACTATCGTGGCAACAGACGTGGGACAGCACCAGATGTGGGTGGCACAGCACTACCCCTTCGAGACACCCCGCACCTTTATTTCCAGCGGCGGTCTTGGAACTATGGGCTTTGGTCTGGGCGCAGCCATCGGCGCTGCAACTGCCACCGGCAGAAAGACCGTTCTGGTCACCGGCGACGGCAGCTTTGGCATGAATCTGAACGAACTGGCTACCGCAGTCACCAACCAGACCCCGGTCGTTGTCTTTATCATGAACAACGGCGTTCTGGGCATGGTACGCCAGTGGCAGACCCTGTTCTTCGACAAGCACTATTCCAACACCACCCTGGAGCGCAAGACCGACTTCGTCAAGCTGGCTGAGGCATTCGGTATGCCGGGCTATCGTGCCATGAACATGGCGGAGCTGAAGGAAGTCCTGCCCAAGGCATTCGCAGAAAACGGTCCGGTCCTGGTGGATTGTGCCATCGACTGCGACGCATTCGTACTGCCCATGCTGCCGCCGGGCGGCTGCATCGACGATATCATCGTTGATATTTCTGCAATGTAAAGGGGTGTGCCATCATGGATAGAATCGAACGCTTTGTTATTTCCGTCCTCGTTGCAAACCATTCCGGTGTGCTGTCCCGTGTTTCCGGGATGTTCACCAGACGAGGATTCAATATTGATACACTGACTGTGGGCGAGACCGAATCGCCGGAATTCTCCCGCATCACCATCTCCACCCACTGCGACCGCAGCATCTGCAACCAGATCGTCAAGCAGCTGGAAAAGATGTACGATGTCAAGACCGTGAAGGTCATGAAACGGGATCAGACCGTCATCCGTGAACTGCTGCTCATCAAGATCAACAATGTAGCAGACAAGCGGCAGGACATCATGTCCGTAGTCGATGTCTTTCGTGCAAAGATCACCGACTATTCCCCGGAGGCACTGGTCATCGAAATCCGTGGCGAGTCCTCTAAGATCAACGCTTTTATTGAGCTTCTGGAACCCTATGGCATCATGGAAATGTGCCGCACCGGTCTGGTCGCTCTTGAAAGAGGCGGCTCATGCCTGAAAGATGCGTGAGCAGCCGTATATAAATGGATCAGCAGACTGCACGGAAAACCGGCGGTACTGCGTCAGAAATGCACAGGAATGTCATTTCTGAAACCCAAATTTATTCAAAGGAGTCTTTCACAATGGATCATGTTGCAAAGGTATTTTATCAGGAAGATTGTGACCTGTCTCTGCTGTATGGCAAGACCATCGCTGTTATCGGCTACGGCAGCCAGGGTCACGCACACGCACTGAATGCCAAGGAATCTCTGGGCGATAAGGCCAGAGTAATCATCGGTCTGTACAAGGGCAGCAAGTCCTGGGCAAAGGCTGAGGCACAGGGCTTCGAAGTATTCACCGCAGCAGAGGCTGCAAAGCAGGCTGACATCATCATGATTCTGATCAATGATGAAAAGCAGGCAGCAATGTACAAGAAGGACATTGCACCGAACCTGGAACCGGGCAATATGCTGATGTTCGCTCACGGTTTCGCAATCCACTTCGGTCAGATCATTCCGCCGGCAGATGTTGACGTTACCATGATCGCTCCGAAGGGACCGGGACACACCGTTCGTTCGGAATATCAGGCAGGCAAGGGCGTTCCGTGCCTGGTTGCTGTACAGCAGGATGCTACCGGCAAGGCACAGGATCTGGCACTGGCTTATGGTCTGGCAATCGGCGGCGCAAGAGCCGGCGTTCTGGAAACCACATTCCGCACCGAGACTGAGACCGACCTGTTCGGTGAACAGGCTGTTCTGTGCGGCGGTGTCTGCGCTCTGATGCAGGCTGGTTTCGAGACACTGTGCGAGGCTGGCTATGACCCGAGAAACGCTTACTTCGAGTGCATCCACGAGATGAAGCTGATCGTAGACCTGATCTACCAGAGCGGTTTCGCAGGTATGCGTTACTCCATCTCCAACACAGCTGAATACGGCGACTACATCACCGGTCCGAAGCTGATCACCGAAGAGACCAAGAAGACCATGAAGCAGATCCTGAAGAACATCCAGGATGGTTCTTTCGCAAAGGAATTCCTGCTGGATATGAGCGAGGCAGGCGGCCAGGCACACTTCCGTGCAATGCGTAAGCTGGCATCTGAGCATCCGTCTGAAAAGGTCGGCGAAGAGATCCGTAAGCTGTACAGCTGGAACGGCGAAGACAAGCTGATCAACAACTAATCTGGTTACAGCAATCCCCCATTTCTAAATTGATGGGATACGCAGGATAAAACTATAGCGCAGAAACTGCTTTCCTGACACAATATCGGGAAAGCAGTTTTTGGCTACACATAAGCGCCTGCTTTGTATCTGAGATCCATTGTGACACACGGAAAAGCAATTTTTCCGAAATTATATGAGGTGAAAAAAATGAGCGGTAATTTTTACTGTGAGGGTGTGGACAAAGCACCCCAGCGTTCCCTGTTCCACGCACTGGGAATGACCAAGGAAGAGATGGAGCGTCCGCTGGTCGGCATTGTCTCCTCCTACAACGAGATCGTACCGGGACACATGAACATCGACAAGATCGTCGATGCCGTTAAGATGGGCGTTGCCATGGCTGGCGGTACACCGGTGGTTTTCCCGGCGATCGCAGTCTGTGACGGCATCGCCATGGGACACAAGGGCATGAAGTATTCCCTGGTGACCCGTGATCTGATTGCAGATTCCACCGAGTGCATGGCGCTGGCGCATCACTTTGATGCCCTGGTCATGATCCCGAACTGTGACAAGAACGTCCCCGGTCTGCTGATGGCTGCCGCAAGAGTGAACGTGCCGACGGTATTCGTCAGCGGCGGTCCGATGCTTGCCGGTCATGTCAAGGGCAAAAAGACCAGCCTGTCCAGTATGTTTGAGGCTGTCGGCTCTTACGCTGCCGGCAAATTCACCATGGAGGACGTAGAAGAGTTCGAGAACAACGCCTGCCCCACCTGCGGTTCCTGCTCCGGTATGTACACCGCAAACTCCATGAACTGTCTGACCGAAGTCCTGGGCATGGGTCTCAAGGGCAACGGCACCATCCCGGCAGTATACTCCGAGCGCATCAAGCTGGCAAAGCAGGCTGGCATGGCAGTTATGGATATGTACCGGAAGAACATCCGTCCCCGTGACATCATGACCGCAGACGCTTTCGAAAATGCACTGACCGCAGACATGGCGCTGGGCTGCTCCACCAACAGTATGCTCCACCTGCCGGCAATTGCCAACGAATGCGGCATCAAGATCGACCTGGATATGGTCAACAAGATCAGCGCACGCACCCCGAACATCTGCCACCTGGCTCCGGCAGGCCACGCATATATGGAGGATCTGAACGAGGCTGGCGGCATCTATGCGGTGCTGAACGAGCTGACCAAGAAGAACCTGCTCCACACCGACGTAATGACCGTCACCGGCAAGACCATGGCAGAGAACATCAAGGGATGTATCAACAAGAACACCGACATCATCCGTCCCATCGACCAGCCGTACAGTGAGACCGGCGGCATCGCTGTCCTCAAGGGCAACCTGGCACCGGATCGCTGCGTGGTAAAGCGCAGCGCCGTAGCCAAGGAGATGCTGGTACACAAGGGCCCGGCAAAGGTATTCAACAGCGAGGAAGAGGCGATCGCAGCCATCACCGGCGGCAAGATCGTCAAGGGCGATGTGGTTGTCATCCGCTATGAAGGACCTGCCGGCGGCCCGGGTATGCGTGAGATGCTGTCCCCGACCTCTGCCATCGCAGGCATGGGTCTGGACAAGGACGTTGCCCTCATCACAGACGGCCGTTTCTCCGGTGCGACTCGTGGCGCAGCCATCGGTCACGTTTCTCCGGAGGCTGTCAACGGCGGCACCATCGCCTATGTACAGGACGGCGATATCATCTCCATCGACATCCCGAACCACAGCATCCAGCTGGAGGTCTCTGACGAGGAGCTGGCAGAGCGGAAAAAGACCACCAAGATCCTGGTCAAGGAAAACCTCACCGGCTATCTGAAACGATATTCCAAGATGGTCTCCTCTGCGGATAAGGGTGCGATCATCAACCGGATGGACTAAGGCAAATCAAATAAAGGAGGAACTCACCCCATGGGTATGACAATGACACAGAAGATCCTTGCCGCACACGCCGGTCTGGATTCTGTTGAACCCGGTCAGCTGATCCTGGTCAATCTGGATCGTGTGCTGGGCAACGATATCACTTCCCCGGTTGCGATCCGGGAGTTCAACAAGCTGAACAAGGACAATGTTTTCGACAAGGATAAGGTGACCATGGTCATGGATCACTTTGCTCCGAACAAGGACATCAAGGCAGCTACCCAGTGTAAAATGTGCCGTGATTTCTGCGGCGAAAAGGAGATCACCCACTTCTACGACGTGGGACAAATGGGCATCGAACACGCTCTGCTGCCGGAAAAAGGACTGGTCGTTTCCGGTGACGTTGTCATCGGCGCAGACTCCCACACCTGCACCTACGGCGCACTGGGCGCATTCTCTACCGGTGTCGGCTCGACCGACATGGCGTGCGGCATGGCGATCGGCAAGGCATGGTTCAAGGTGCCGTCTGCCATCAAGTTTGTCCTCAAGGGCAAGCTGAACCCGTACATCTCCGGCAAGGACGTGATCCTGCACATCATCGGCAAGATCGGCGTAGACGGCGCACTGTACCGCTCGATGGAATTCACCGGCGAAGGTGTGGCATCCCTGTCCATGAGCGACCGTCTCACCATGACCAACATGGCGATCGAGGCCGGCGCAAAGAACGGCATCTTCGAGGTGGACGACCAGACGCTGGCATTCGTGGCAGAACACAGCGACCGCAAGCCGGTTGTCTACAAGGCAGACGAGGACGCAGTTTACGACGAGGTCATCGAGATCGACCTGTCCGAGATCAAGTCCACCGTAGCATTTCCGCATCTGCCGGGCAACACCCGCACCATCGACGAGGTGGGCGAGGTCAAGATCGACCAGGTTGTCATCGGCTCCTGTACCAACGGTTTCTACAAGGACATCGAAGAGGCAGCCTCCATCATCCGTGGCAAAAAGGTGGCAAAGAACGTCCGTGCCATCATCATCCCGGCAACCCAGTCGATCTATCTGAAAGCCATGGAAAACGGTCTGCTGAAGGACTTCATCGAGGCAGGCTGCGTGGTCTCCACCCCGACCTGCGGCCCGTGTCTGGGCGGTCATATGGGTATCCTGGCGGCAGGCGAGCGTGCGGTTTCTACCACAAACCGGAACTTCGTGGGCAGAATGGGTCACCCGGAATCTGAAGTATATCTGGCAAGCCCGGCAGTTGCCGCAGCAAGTGCCATTGCCGGCAAGATCGTTTCCCCGAAGGAGGTACTGTAATCATGCAACTGAACGGAACTGTCATCAAATACGGCGACAACGTGGACACGGACGTTATCATCCCGGCACGTTATCTGAACACCATTGACAAGAAAGAGCTTGCCTCCCACTGCATGGAGGACCTGGACACCACCTTTACCAGCCGTGTAAAGCCGGGTGACATCATGGTCGGCGGCGAGAACTTCGGCTGCGGTTCTTCCCGGGAACACGCTCCCATCGCCATTAAGGAAAGCGGCATCGCCCTGGTCATCGCCAAGAGCTTTGCCCGGATCTTCTACCGCAACTCCATCAACATCGGTCTTGCGATCGTGGAGTGTCCGGAGGCTGTGGACGCCATCAGCGAGGGCGACACCGTAGAGGCTGACCTGGACAACGGCGTCATCCGTGACGTCACCAACGGCAAGGAATTCCACGTGGCACCGTTCCCGGAATTTATCCAGACCATTATTGCAAACGGCGGTCTGATCGAGTCGATCAAGAAGGGCGCTGTGAAATAAGCGGTTCTCTGAAACCCTATGATATGCAAAAAGCTGCTGTACCATTTGTTTGGTACAACAGCTTTTTTGTTGTCTGAAAACTGGAAGTTGTGTTTCTGATTATTCAGAATCCACCGTAATGTTTTAAGGTTTCTGCTGCAATTTCAGAACCGACATTCATAGCCTTTTCAATATTATTTTCGAGCATATATGAGCAGACAAATCCGGCGTGATAGCTGTCACCACAACCGGTCGTGTCAATTATGCTTTCAACTTTCACAGCTTGCACTTTGAATTCCTGTCCATTAAAGTATGTAACGCTTCCATGTTCTGCAAGTGACACGTTGAACAGGCAACGGTATTTATTCGATAATTCTTTGAACTTCGGCAGGAGTTCTTCCGAGCCGCTTATCATAAAGAAATCAACATGCGGAGCAAATCGTTCCATATCTGCAAAATCTCTATATACATCAAAATCTACCGCAAGCTTAAAGCCAAGAGTTTCCTTCAGTTCAACTACTTGCGAAAAACACGAAGCCCAGAAATGAACAAAGACTACATCGGACCTTGATAAGATTTTGATTTCATTATCATTCAGTACGATGTTATCGAGAATTTCTCCGTTCCATGAATCATCTTTATAATACCTATCGCCCGATTCTGTAAGGTAAGTCATATTATTTGCAGTCTGATACCTTTCATCAATGCGTATATGGCTTTTATCAATATCAAGCTTTGATATTGAATCCATTATCGCTTCTGCATATTTATCTTTTCCGACAACACCAAGAAGCGTAACATCTATATCCTTAAAGTGCGAGGCATGCGCAGCAAAATTCAATGCTTCTCCCCCCGGTCTGATTATTTCAGTACCGTAAAAAACATCTGCACATATACAAGGAAGTGCAGTCAGCTTAATTTTATTCATTATACCACCTCACAAATTCCGATTTACCGCATTTCCATTATACCGCATAATTCCAACGCAGTCAATCCGTCGCAAATTTCACCGACACAGTGCCCGCTATGCGTTCTTCTCATGTGAAAAAACTGGAATTTACCATAACTTAATTACGATCAAGCATCCGATAAAACCAATTACCCAAGGAATGACATAGGATAATAAGTTTGCTTTGTTTTTTCGCAAAAGTATAACCGCTGCTATTGTCACAATAAGCCAGGTAAGCATCATGACATACCCAAATGGGACAAGGAACATATCTTCATCATAGTCTTTTGAATAGGAATCAGTTTGCGGAAATGCAAATGCAAATCCCAATAATCCCAGATAATTTCCGATCGTTCCCTGCAAAAGACCGAATATAATCAATAATACTTTTTTCAATGTAACTGATAAACTGTTATTCACTTTCATAATTACATAATTACCTCCACAACTTCCGATTTACCACATTTCCATTATACCATACAACCCCATTCCAGTCAATCCGCAACCAAAATCACCGACACAGCGCCCTGCGTACCGGCTTTTTTGTGGCGAAATGCAGAATTTTCACAAAAACCTTGTAATCTTCACAGTCTTGGTGTATAATGAAAGAGTATTTGCGGAACAAACGGGGCTATCCAGACGATTTGTTCTGCCAAACCAAAGGAAACACTGCATAAAGCCCGCCTGACGGCTTTGCACGCAATCTGCTTGCAGATTTTCCGTCATATTGCCCAGAAATCCCTTGCCATACATCAAGTATGCCTGCGGAATTTCTATGCAATCTGCCGAAAAATCTGACTACGCATCTTACGCACAAGCTTTATTCAGTGTTTCCCAAACAAAAAGGAGTCTTTCCCATGAATTTCAATATTGCATTACTCCGTGGCGACGGTATCGGCCCGGAGATCGTAGACAGCGCTGTTGCTGTTCTCCACAAGATCGGCGAGAAATACGGTCACACCTTCAACTGCACCCCGTACCTCATCGGCGGCTGTGCCATTGATGCCACCGGCATTCCCCTGCCGAAAGAGACCATTGACGGCTGTCTCGCAAGCGACAGCGTCCTGCTGGGCGCCGTGGGCGGTGCAGTAGGTCACAACAAGTGGGATCAGATGCCGCCGCATCTCCGCCCGGAAAAGGCGCTGCTGGGCATCCGTGAGGCGCTGGGTCTGTTCACCAACCTGCGTCCGGCAAAGCTGTACCCGGCACTGAAAGGCGACTGCCCGCTCCGGGAAGATATCGTGGAAAAGGGCTTCGACATCATGATGGTGCGTGAGCTGACCGGCGGCATCTACTTCGGCGAACGTGGCAGACGGGAAGGCAAGTACGGCGAAGAGGCATACGACACCGAGTGCTACAGCAAGATGGAAGTAGAGCGTATCGCACGTGTGGCTTTCGAGACCGCACAGAAACGGAACAAGAACGTCATCAGCATCGATAAGGCAAACGTTCTGGAAAGCTCCCGCCTGTGGCGTGAAGTGGTTCACGAAGTGGCAAAGGACTACCCGGATGTGACCCTCACCGATATGCTGGTAGACAACGCCGCAATGCAGCTGGTCAAGAACCCGAGACAGTTCGACGTAGTCGTTACCTCCAATATGTTCGGCGACATCCTGTCCGACGAGGCATCCCAGATCACCGGCTCCATCGGTATGCTGCCGTCCGCATCACTGGGCGCAACCAAGCGTGGTATGTACGAACCGATCCACGGCTCTGCACCGGACATCGCCGGACAGAACAAGGCGAACCCCATCGCAACCATCCTCTCCGCAGCCATGATGCTCCGCTATTCCTTCGACCTCATGGACGAGGCACAGGCGATCGAGGACGCTGTGGACGCATATCTGAACGCAGGCTACCGCACGGCCGACCTGGCTGGCGAGGGCGTAACACCGCTGTCCTGCACCGAATGCACCGAAAAGATCATTGCACTGCTGAAGTAAGCAGTATACTTATAAAAATAGTCGAAAGAGATGAACCCATATGACTCCCAGAGAAGAAATCGGATACGGGCTGGATGCCCTTGTCATTTTCCGCAGTTTGCAGCAGGATCCGGTGATCCGGGCGCTGATGCAGTTCTGTCACACCGATAAGGAGAACACCCCGGCACAAATTCGCTTTTACAGCGCCATGGTCTCTGCCCTGTATGAACGGGCAGATGACCTCACCGGCTATCTGGAACAGATCGTTCTGGAGCATGAAAACGTCTATGTGCAGCGTGCCGGTGCCGGCGAACCCATCTCCCCGAACCTGGAGACCTGCCTGCACACGGAACTGAAACTGCTGAACCGCATTGCCATGCTGACCCCTGCCATGATCCAGGCAGAGATGCAGACCAGCATTCCCCTGCCGGCATGGCAGACCCATAAGACCGATCTGGATGCGCTCTACACCCAGCGTGTGGCAGAGATCGCCAAGCACGGCTACGGCATCTACGCACGGCATCATATGTTCACCGTCGGCGCAGGCGGCGAGCTGGTGCCGGTGCAGTATCCCGACCCCATTTCTCTGGAACAGATGGTGGGATACGAACGGGAGCGCAGCATCGTGGTGGACAACACCAAGGCGCTCCTGGCCGGCAAGTATGCCTCCAATGTTCTCCTCGCCGGAGACGCCGGCACAGGCAAATCTGCCACCGTCAAGGCGATTGCCAATGCGTTCAAGGACGACGGGCTGCGGCTTATTGAACTGAACAAGGACCAGCTGTGCTACATCCCCCAGATCATGGATCACCTGTGCCGGAATCCGCTGAAGTTCATCCTCTTCATCGACGATCTGACTTTCTCCGAGGACGACCCCAACTTCGGCACGCTGAAAGCGACCCTGGAGGGCAGCATTGCGGCACGGATGCGGAACACCGTCATCTACGCCACCAGCAACCGCCGCCACCTGGTCAAAGAGACCTTCGACGACGGCAGCGACAAGCACTCCAACGACACCGTACAGGAGCGCATCTCTCTGTCAGAGCGGTTCGGCATCACCATCACCTACAGCCGGCCGCAGAAAAACCTGTATCTGGAGATTGTCCACGCTCTGGCGGAACAGAACGGTCTGGACATCACCACAGAAGAGCTGGACGCACAGGCAGAACAGTTCGCTCTCCAGAAGAGCGGCAGAAGCGCCCGTGCAGCAAAACAGCTGATCGACCAACTGCTGACACAGTATTCTTAAGGCAATACCGCACAAAGCCCGCCTGACGGCTTTGCCCTTAATCTTATTATGGAAAGGAAGTCCTATCCATGCTGACATTGGATAAAATCTATCAAGCAAGCCACGTTCTGCGGAGCGTGATCCGGAAAACCGATCTGATCCAGGCACCGAAACTGTGTCCGGACTGCGATCTGTTTCTGAAAACCGAAAATCTCCAGGTGACCGGTTCCTTTAAGGTGCGTGGCGCCTATTACATGATGTCCCAGCTGACGGACGAAGAAAAGGCTCGTGGCGTTATCGCCTGCTCTGCCGGCAACCATGCCCAGGGCGTAGCGCTGGCTGCGGCAAAGAACCACATGAAAGCGCTCATCTGCCTGCCGGACGGCGCACCGATCTCCAAGGTAGAGGCGACCAAGAGCTACGGCGCAGAGGTCTGCATGGTCAAGGGTGTCTATGACGACGCCTACAACAAGGCTGTGGAACTCCAGAAGGAACACAACTACACCTTTGTCCACCCCTTCGACAACGAAAACGTCATTGCCGGACAGGGCACCATCGGTCTGGAGATCCTGGATCAGATGGCAGACGTTGATGTAGTTATCGTCCCCATCGGCGGCGGCGGACTGATCTCCGGCGTGGCATTCGCCATCAAGCAGCTGAACCCGAACATCAAGGTTTACGGCGTACAGGCGAGCGGCGCACCCAGTATGTACGAGTCCATCCACAACGACAAGATCACCTGTCTGGATTCCGTTTCCACCATCGCCGACGGCATCGCTGTCAAGGAGCCGGGTCCCCACACCTTTGAGTATGTCAAGAAGTATGTGGATGATATCGTCACCGTAACAGACGACGAGATCTCCGCAGCCATCCTGGCACTGATCGAAAAACAGAAACTCATCGCAGAGGGCGCAGGTGCGGCATCTGTGGCTGCGGCAATGTTCCACAAAGTCCCGGTAGAGGGCAAAAAGGTAGTCTGCCTGGTTTCCGGCGGCAACATCGACGTGACCATCCTGTCCCGTGTTATCAAGCGTGGTCTGCTCATGTCCGGCAGAAGCTGTATGCTCAACATTGAGCTGCTGGACAAGCCGGGTCAGCTGAAGGACGTTTCCCGGATCATCGCAGACCTGGGCGGCAACGTTATCTCCATCCACCACGAGCGTGCCAATGAGGGCAGCGACATCAACGGCTGTTTCCTGCGCATCACCATGGAGACGAGAGACTACGCCCACATCCAGGAGATCCGCAGCGCACTGATGGACGCAGGATTCCATCTGGTGGACTAAGCAGAATCCGGAAAAGCCGTGCGGCGGCGGGCAGATGTGGGCATCTGCCCCTACGATATTGTAATTTTTCACATCTCATAGATTAGGCTCCCTTGAAAAGGGAGCTGGCAGCCGTAGGCTGACTGAGGGATTAATCCCCCTGTCCCTACGGGACATCCCAGCACAAGGCACACCCTACGGGCGCCTTTTCAAGGGGGACATAATGAGTGGTAATAAGCCTCCCTTGAAAAGGGAGGTAGATGCTCCATAAGGAGCAGACGGAGGGATTCTCCTCTACACCCCAGCAAATATTTTCATCATGACACCTATATCAAAGAAAAGAGGTTTTTATCATGGATACCATTTACACCAAAAACGCACCGGACGCAATCGGACCGTATTCCCAGGCGGTAAAGATCGGCGATATGCTGTACACTTCCGGTCAGATCGCCATTAACCCGGCGACCGGCAATGTAGAGGCGGCTGACATCGTAGGACAGTCCAAGCAGGTCATGGCGAATCTGAAAGCCGTTCTGGAGGCAGCAGGCACAAGCTTTGACAAGGTTGTCAAGACCACCTGTTTCCTCAAGGATGTTGCACGGGATTTCGGCGCATTCAATGAAGTGTACGCCGAGGCAATGGGCGACGCAAAGCCGGCAAGAAGCTGCGTCGGCGTGGCAGACCTGCCCAAGGGCGTGCTGGTAGAGGTTGAGGTCATCGCCGCACTGTAAGCGGCAGGTCTCAAGCGGAGAAAAGAGAAAGCGGAGAACGTTTTTTGGGACGTTCTCCGCTTTTTGTTGTGTATGAGCCTCCTCTGAAAGAGGAGGGGGACCGCCGTAAGGCGGTGGAGGAGTTTCTTCATGAAATCTTTTTCTTGATATCACAGAAGAACCCCTCAGTCACTTGCAGTGACAGCTCCCCTACAGGGGAGCCTAATTTGCAAAGACAGCAACAGAAACCACTCCCTATCTTTTTTCCGCAAAACGCTTGTAATTTCCATCGAAATATCGTACAATAAAAAAGTATACACAAGCATTTTTCGGCTAAGAGCGACAAAAATCAGCATTTACCCAATCGTTGTCCCTATGCCGCTGTCAAAGGTGAACACATGAATCGAAAAACAAAACATTTTCTAATTGCACTGGCTTTGGCTGTTCGTTTGATTCTCACATCAGCATTAGTCGTATCTTGTTACGATAATGTTGCTTTCAGATATGAAACAAAATATATAGAATACAAAATAAATCAAACTATCTGCGTTGAAAATGAACGCATAAAATGCACATCTCTGTCTTATCATGAGGAAAGCAACGAGATTAAGATGTATTTTGAAAATTCCGGTCAAGAAAAAGAAAGTGCATTAGTGAGAATGTGTGAAGTTGCTGACTATATATCCAAATACATCAAAAACAATCCCAGGTCTTTTTTATGCGGGAAAAAAATCACCCTTGGTTCTGAGTCATGTGACCGACTGGGAGATATCATAATTTGTAACTTTGACCCTGCAACAAACGAGAGATTTTCCAGTTCAGAACAATTTCACTATGGATATTTTAACGGAGAATTCTACCGCAAAGAGGATTTTTCCCTGTCCAAACTAGAAAAATTTGATTGGTTTGAAATATTAGAGTTTGCAGATATGAAAAACGACGATATTTCCATTTTACTTGATTTTCCCCAATTAAAAGAAATTCGCTGTAAGCGTGATTTTTTCACGGAAACAGAACAGGAACTTCTTCGATCCAAGAATATTTTCCTGTCTTTCAAAGAAACTATTTCATTGCCAATTTCATTTTTTCCGCAAAACGCTTGTAATTCTCCCCGAAATATTGTATAATGAAAAAGTATAGGGAAATGCAGCGGCATTCCCAATTTATCATAAAGGAGTTTTTTTACCATGTACCAGAATATGATGGACACCATTGGTTTTGTATCCCAGTTCGACCCGGAGGTCGGACAGGCAATGAATGAGGAGCTGGGTCGCCAGCGCCGCAACCTGGAGCTGATCGCCAGCGAGAACCTGGTTTCTCCGGCAGTTATGGCAGCGATGGGTTCTGCCCTCACCAACAAGTACGCAGAGGGTCTGCCCCACAAGCGCTACTACGGCGGCTGCGAATATGTTGACGTGGTTGAGGAAATCGCCATCGAGCGTGCCTGCAAGCTGTTCGGCGCAAAGTATGCCAATGTACAGCCCCACTCCGGCGCACAGGCAAACACCGCCGTATACTTTGCACTGCTCCAGCCCGGCGATACCGTAATGGGCATGAGCCTGGCGCACGGCGGTCACCTGACCCACGGTTCTCCGGTCAACATCTCCGGCAAGTACTTCAACTTCGTTCCCTATGAGCTGGGCGATGACGAGTACATCGACTACGACCGTGCCGAGGCTCTGGCAAAGGAAGTCAAGCCGAAACTGATCGTTGCCGGCGCAAGCGCATATCCCCGCATCATCGACTTCAAGCGTCTGTCCGAGATCGCAAAGTCTGTGGGCGCATATCTGATGGTAGACATGGCGCACATCGCCGGTCTGGTTGCCGCAGGCGTTCACCCGTCTCCGGTGCCGTATGCTGACATCACCACCACCACCACCCATAAGACCCTCCGTGGACCGAGAGGCGGTCTGATCCTCACCAACGACGAGGAACTGGCAAAGAAGATCAACAAGGCAGTATTCCCCGGCACACAGGGCGGTCCGCTGATGCACGTGATCGCTGCAAAGGCTGTCTGCTTCGGCGAGGCGCTGAAACCGGAATTCCAGACCTACGGCAAGACCGTTGTTGCAAACGCATCCGCTCTGGCTGACGGTCTGACCAAGCGTGGTTTCCGTCTGGTATCCGGCGGCACAGACAACCATCTGATGCTGGTTGACCTGCGTCCCTTCGGCGACCTCACCGGCAAGGAATTCGAGCGCCGCCTGGACGAAGTGTTCATCACCGTCAACAAGAATGCCATCCCCAACGACCCGCAGAAGCCGTTTGTCACCAGCGGCATCCGTGTGGGTACTCCGGCAGTCACCACCCGTGGTCTCCAGCCGGCTGATATGGATATCATCGCACAGGCAATGTACCTCACCGCATCCGACTTCGAGAACAAGGCAGAAGAAGTCCGTGAGAGCGTCTGCGAACTGTGCGAAAAGTATCCGCTGTACGAATAATCCATGCACACACCTCTTGCAGACCAAATCCGTCCGGCATCCCTGGATGACATGGTGGGACAGCGCCAGTTGCTCGCCTCGGGAAAACCCCTGCGGCGCATTATCGAAAGCGGCAAGATTCCCAACATGATCTTCTACGGACCGTCCGGCGTGGGAAAAACTACGGTGGCACGCATCATCGCCGACAGCACCTCTATGACGCTCCACAAGCTGAACGGCACGTCTGCCTCTACGGCAGATATCCGGGACGTTGTGGCAGAGGTCGGCACATTCTCCGGCATGAACGGCATCCTCCTGTATCTGGACGAGATTCAGTATTTCAACAAGAAACAGCAGCAGCTGCTCCTGGAGTACATGGAAAACGGACAGATCACGCTGATCGCCTCCACCACGGAGAACCCCTATTTTGCGGTGTACAATGCGCTCATCAGCCGTTCTACCGTGTTCGAGTTCAAGCCGGTCCCGCCGGAGGAGATGGAGCGTGCCGTGGCACGTGGGTTCCGCTGCATGGCGGAGCAACTGGGCGAAGAAATCCACCTGTCAGACGGCGTCTGCGGCTGGATCGCCCGTGGCTGCGGCGGCGATGTCCGCAAAGCCATGAACACGGTGGAGCTGATCGTTCTCTCCGGCGAACACACCGAAAACGGCATCGTCATCTCCGACGAGCTGGCGCAGGAACTCACCCAGCGCAGCAATATGCGCTATGACCGGGACAACGACCAGCACTATGACCTGCTGTCTGCGCTGCAAAAGTCCATCCGTGGCTCAGACGAAAACGCAGCCCTGCACTATGCGGCACGGCTGCTTGCGGCAAATGATCTGTTGTCTGTCTGCCGGCGGCTGCTGGTGATTGCCGCAGAGGACGTGGGTCTGGCATATCCCCAGGCAATTGTCATCACGAAAGCCTGCGTAGACAGCGCCCTTCAGCTGGGGCTGCCCGAGGCACGCATTCCCATTGCGGAGGCAGTCGTACTCCTCGCCACTTCGCCAAAGTCCAACAGCGCCTACGAAGCGATCAATGCGGCAATGGCAGACGTGGAGGAATACGGTGCGCCGGACTTTCCACGGCATTTGCAGAACAAACACTTTGACGGCGCAGAGGCAAGCATCCGGGGACAGCACTATCTCTATCCCCACAGCTATCCTAACCACTATGTCCGCCAGCAGTATCTGCCGGATATTCTCAAAGATAAGGTGTACTACCGCTTTGGAGACAACCGGCAGGAACAGGCTGCGGCAGCTTATCGGGAAAAGATCCTCCGGGAGGACAAGACGGGCGGCAAATAACCCCTGCCTTCCGGGAAAGCGCCGCCAGGGCTGCATCATACAGGCTGGACGGTCGAATCTCCTGCTGCACCAGCGCATTGGCAAAGCGGATGGTCTGTTCCAGATCGGACGAAAAGTCGGCGATGCTGTATCGTTCGCCGGTGCGCAGGTCCTCCAGCGTCACACCGTAAAACGGCTCTGAGACGCTCTGCCGGATCACGCTCCCGGCGGTGACACGATAGATCACACGGTTGCTGCCGTACACTTCCATATAGACGATGGGTTCGGACAGCCGGGGCTGGAGGTCGGATCTCTTTCTGGTTTTCAGTTTCATTGTGATACTCCTGTTCTTTTGCGAGCGAAACGGCTCTGTGATATCTCTTTCTGTCTACCAGTATAGCACTTTTTCCCGAAAATGAAAAGGCTGAAAAAAGGCGGATCTTGTCGAGATTCCAGACTTTTCCACGAAACAATGCAAAGCTGACACACGAAAAACGCATTGCGTTAAAATGTGGTGAAGTTCCTGTAAAATCCACAAGTTTCCGCCGATTTCAGTCAGGAATCTTTGGCGGAAATGCGACTAGACGAAAGCATATGATGTTGCTATAATAGAGAAACGTACTTTTCTGAAAGGGGATTCTCTGTTATGACAAAGGATATGACAGCCGGAAAGCCGCTGGGGTTGATTCTCCGCTTTTGCGGACCGATGGTTTTCGGCAACATTTTACAGCAGCTCTACAGCATGGTGGACACCGTCATCGTCGGGCGCTATCTGGGTGCCAGTGCGCTGGCTGGCGTTGGTGCAACAGGCGCCATCAGCTTTCTGGTGGTGGGATTTGCCACCGGCATCTGCACGGGACTTTCCATTCCTGTGGCGCAGGCGTTCGGCGCAGGCGACTATCACAGTATGCGGAAGAACATCGCCAACTCCTACTATCTGGGAGCGCTCATCGGCGTTCTGCTGACCATCCTCACCATGATCGGCACAGGCACGATCCTGCACTGGATGAAAACACCGGATGACATCTATCAGTATTCTTACGACTACATCATTGTCATTTTCGGCGGCATTCTCACCTCGGTGCTGTACAACAGCCTGGCTGCGATCCTGCGTGCCGTGGGCGACAGCAAATCCCCGATCCTGTTCCTGGCGGTCTCGTCCGTGCTGAACATCATCCTGGATCTGGTTTTCCTGGTGGGGATGCAGTCCGGCGTTGCCGGCGCAGGCTATGCCACCGTGATCTCACAGGGCATCTCCGGCATCCTCTGCCTGATCTATCTGTATAAAAAGTTTCACATCATGCGTTTCCAGCACGGCGAATGCAAGCCGGAGCTGAAACGCTGCGGACGGCTGCTCTCCATCGGTCTGCCCATGGCGCTGCAATTTTCCATCACCGCCATCGGCTCCATCATTTTGCAGACCTCCGTCAACAGCCTGGGGTCTCTGGCAGTTACCAGCGTCACAGCGGCGCAGAAGATCTGTGCCATTGTCATGGGACCTCTGGAATCTCTGGGTATCACCATGGCGACATTCTGCGGTCAGAACCTGGGTGCAAAAAAGTTCTACCGCATCCGGGACGGCATCCGTCTCAGTATGTATGTCTCCATGTGCTACTGCGCTTTCTGCATCGCCTTTCTCTGGATCCTGGGAAAATACACGGCGTATCTGTTCCTGGATCCGTCTGAGACCGAGGTCATCCGCCTGGCGGTGCAGTATATGCGCTGGAATGCCGTGTTCTATCCGGTACTCGGCGTTCTCTTTATCCTGCGCAATTCCCTCCAGGGCATGGGATACAGTCTCATGCCCATGATGGCTGGCGTCAGCGAGCTGGCCGCCCGTTCTCTGGTCTGCTTCGGCTTTGTCCCCACCTTCGGCTATATGGCTGCCATTATGGCAAGCCCGGTGGCATGGATCTTTGCCGATGTGCTGCTCATCACCGTCTACTTTGTGGATATGCGCAAACTCAAGCGCCGCCTTGTTCCTGCGGAGGCAGCCATGGCGGCTTAGCAAAAGCGTGATTACGCTGTTTTCAAGAAAGGATCGCTCTATGAAAAAAATGATCTCTCTGGTCAGTGCCGCTGTCATGACGGCATCGCTCCTGCTGCCGCAGACCATGGCATTCTCCGCCGCTGCGCAGGAGGACGGCGATGCGCTGATCGATGCCGCATACAGTGAAAATGCACTGACAGCAACCGGTACGGAAAATACCCTGCCCTATCAGCTGCGCTTTGTTCCGGAACGGAACTTCGTCACCGCAGAAGAAGTGGCAGCCGGCGACGTTGTCATCCCGGCATCGGTCTACATCACCGGCAGCACCGCCAACACCTTCGGCTCTGCCATGGTGAAGTACAACGCCTATCACAACGGCGAAAAGACCGGCGATGTTTACTTCAAGGACATCACCACCGGCGACAACGCCCACAAAAACTCGGAGAAAAAGACTTATAACAGCAGCGTCGGCTCGTTCACCACAGACCAGGTTCCCTACTGTTTCGGCTCACTGATCGGCAAGAACAACACCTATACCAACAACTCCCCCATGTTCACCGCCAGAGAATACGCCTGTGACCCGATCTTCGGCTCTACACTCTACAGTGCCGGCAGCGGCAAGATCACATTCTCTGCTTCGTTCTATACCAGCGCAGAAGACCGTAAAAACGGCAAGGCAAAGACGACCAAGGACTTCCCCTGTGACGTCACCGTTGATGCAGACGGCAACGGCGTATACTCCTACGAGTATATCGACCAGACCACGTTCCAGACCGTCACCAAGACCGCATCCATTCCCCGGTACAATCCGGACACCCCGGCGGGCGAACGGCTGCCGGACACCTGCAGCAGCGTGATGTGGGTGGCTGGTACTTCACAGTTGAAAGACGGCGCATCCTTCCTGGGCAATGCCTCTGACGAGTTTCCGCTGTTCCAGGTGAACGTGGTAATCCAGCAGGGTACCAAGCCCGGCGTATATGACATCAAGTTCCTGGACCGTCAGTCTGCGGCATCCGGCGAGACACCCTGCCAGCTGACCAGCAGCAGAAGCAAGGAATTTCCCACCGAACTGGTCGGCACTTCCATCGCTGTCGGCGTGGACAGCCTGGTGGTCACAGATACCGAACAGGACGACGTGAAGTTCTACACCGATGATAACACCAAGGCGATCCGTGCCACAGACTTTGCCACAAAGATCACCGCAGATGTGACCTATGCAGATTCCACCACGGAAACCGGCGTGGACATCACCGGTCTGGTGGACTGCTACGGCGCAACCCCCAAGACCCTGTACGACAAGCAGGCACAGGACGGTTTCTTCATCTCTGAGAATATGCCCCTGTACTGCAACGGCAGCCTGCTGAAGTGGAAAGACACCGGCAATAACGTAACCCAGAACATTATGGTAGGCAAACGTGGCGACATCAACCACGACAGCAAGGTAGACAGCCAGGATCTGTTCTATCTCATGTACTATATCGCACTGAAGGGCGTGGGCAGCGATGATGCCAAGCTCTATGACGGCAAATCCTCTAACCAATACATGGAATCCTTCCTCATGTATCTGATGGACTTCGACACATGGGGCATGACCAGTGACGCAGCGCTGAACAGCACGGATATGTATTATCTGATGCTGTACATCGCAAACAAAGCGGTAGGCAACAACGTCACCTGGAATGCGTACGTGCAGTAATCACGCAGTTTTTAACTGCTTTAATTTCACTAAAAGGGTAATCCCCCTGTCAGCTTATGCTGACATCCCCCTTTTCAAGGGGGACTTTCTAAAAAATTGATTTGTGTGATTCACACAACAACCAAAAGGCGCTGACCCGTTCGCAATGGGTCAGCGCCTTTTTTTCGGGATCTCTCCCGTTTTTTTCCGAAAAAGTAAAACTCCCGCCTGAGGGAGCAGACGGGAGTTTTAGTAAGGGAATTTTTATGAAAAAAATTTTTAAGAAAGGATATTTATATTATACCCCTGTCTACCCCCTCTGTCAAGAGAATCACATATAGTTTACAAATATTCTATATAATAAATACAATCAGATGCAACATTTTGCGCATGGAGATATTTGGCAGCCTTTTTCCCGGCGAACGCATTTCCAAAAGCATGGATTATTTGTCGGAATTAGAAGTGTTTTCCGGTAAATGTACATCCATCTGCGGATACGGAATGGAAATGCCCTTGGCATCGAACGCCTTTTTGACGCTTTCCAGCAGGCGATAGTGCAGCGGCCAGTAATCCTCGCTCTTCGTCCAGACCTGGAGCTGGAGCGTTACAGCGCTTTCGTCGTGGCTGAGTACCACAACCTTAGGTGCAGGCGCATCCAGCGACTCCGGCGCAGCCTTTACCTCGTCCAGCAGCACAGCACGGGCAGCGTCAATGTCATCCTCATAGCTGATGCCGAAGTTCAGATCCACCCGGCGTGTCTCCTTGTCGGTGTAGTTGATGATCTTTCCGCTGGCGACCACGCCGTTGGGGATGAACACTGTCTTGTTGTCCACGGTGACGATACGGGTATACAGGATGGTGATCGCCTCAACCTTGCCCATGACACCGTCCGCCTCGATGGTGTCACCCTCTTTCAGCGGTTTCGAGAACAGGATGATAAAACCGCCTGCCAGGTTGGAAAGGCTGTCTTTCAGCGCCAGACCTATTGCCACGCCGGCAGATGCAATGACCGCCACAATGGAATCCATGGGGACATCCAGGATAGAGAGGGCAATGACGATCAGCAGCACATAGAGAATGATCTTGGCGACCGACCGGATAAAGCTGGACATAATGCCGTCCATATTGGAGCGGTTGAACGCCCGTTTCAGAATGCGCATGATCTGCTTAACCAGAAACATTCCGATCAGCAGGAACAGTACCGCAAAAATGAGAGACGGCAGCTTGTCCAGAATGGGCTGGAAGATCTTGCTCAGGATGCTGGAGGTCTGCTTGACCTCCTCACCCATGGTGTCCACTACATCCTGCACTGAGGGAACAAGATCCGTAGTGCCCGTGGCAGTGTCCGCCCCAGCCGTCCAGAGCGCCGGAAAAATCGAGATGAGATCCATAAAAAATTACCTCCTGTGATAAAATCATCCGATATACGACTTATTATACCGTTTTTCGCAAAAAAGGTCAAGACGGTGCTGCGCAAAAAGAGGTTTGTCACTTTTTATCAAATTTATCCCTCCGTCTGCTCCTTACGGAGCATCCACCTCGTACTGAGCGGTCCCCTTTGTCACCTACGGTGACATTTCCCCACCCCGTGGGGAATCACCCTTTTCAAGGGAGGCTTATTCCCACTCATCATGTCCCCCTTGAAAAGGGGGATGTCAGCGTAAGCTGACAGGGGGATATCTTGTTCGCCCGTTGGTACGTTTCCAAATATCCCGGGCGAACGATGTTCGCCCCTACAATGAGACACGCATTATGTCCCCCTTGAAAAGGCGCCCGTAGGGTGTGCCTTGTGCTGGGATGTCCCGTAGGGACAGGGGGATATTTTCCCGGAACTTATAAAAGACAAACAACCATAAAATTGATTTACACGGCACAAAAACGGGCATACTAAAAATGTGTCCACAAATATCCGGCTGTCTGTTGACACGACTCGTTTTTTCTGGTAGAATTAAGGCAATACCGAACAAAGGCTGCGCATCTTACGCACAAGCTTTTGCGGTATTGCCTTAACTTAAAAAAACCACAAAAACGAGGTATTTTATTATGCGTCAACACAAAGAATCGGCGCAGTCTCTCAGCTATCATATTGCCCTCGGCGGCATTATCGCTGCACTCTGCATTGCCTGTATGTTTCTCACCGGCGTTTTCCCCATGTTCTACCTGATCCTGCCCATGCTGGCGAGCGCCTTTATCTATATCATGGTACTGGAAACCAGCGGCTACTGGGGCTTTCTCACCTATCTTTCCGTGGGACTGCTGTCCATTTTCGTCACGCCCAACAAGGATGCCTCTCTGGCGTTCCTGTTCTTCTTCGGCTACTTTCCCCTGCTGCGCCATCTCATGGAGCGCTTTCGCTGGAAGTTCGTGGGATTCCTGCTCCGCCTGGCGGTATTCAACGCCGCTGTGCTGGCGTTCTTCTGGGTATCCGTCTACGTACTGGGCATGAAGGAGCTGCTGGAATCCCTGGGCGACTACGGCAAATACGGCGGCTGGATACTGCTTGGCATCGCAAACGTCATGTTCTTCTGCTACGATTTCAGCATGGGGAATTTTCCGGTTCTGTACCGCCGCTATCTCAAGCCACGCATTTCTCCCGGCGCAAACCGGGAATCCTGAAAGGAGCATCTCATGTCCGAGAAAAAAGAACGCATCGCCTTTTTCGACACCAAGCCCTATGACCGCAAGTGGTTCGACCAGCTGAATCAGCACTATCACATCAAGTACTACGAACACAAGCTGACGCCGGATTCCATCTCCCTGGCGCAAGGCTGCCGGGCGGTGATTCCCTTTGTGAATGACACCCTGGACAAAACCGTCATCGACGGGCTGTGCGATGCCGGCGTGGAAATGATCGCCCTGCGCTGTGCCGGCTACAACAACGTAGACCGAAACGCTGCCGCCGGACGCATTGCCGTGGTGCGTGTGCCGGGCTATTCCCCGTATGCCGTGGCGGAATTCACCATGGGACTGCTGCTGACGCTGAACCGGAAGATCCACAAGGCATACTTCCGCACCCGTGACTTTAACTTTTCGCTGAACGGTCTGGTGGGATTCGACCTCCACGGCAGAACTGTGGGCGTCATCGGCACGGGCAAGATCGGACAAATCTTCATCCGCATCTGCCGTGGATTCGGCATGAACGTGGTGGCATATGACCCCTATCCGCTGAAAGACGCTGACTTTCCCTACGTCTCCCTGGAGGAGCTGCTGCACCAGAGCGACATCATCTCCCTGCACTGTCCGCTGACGGAGCAGTCCCGGCATCTCATCAACGCCGACACCATCGCCCAGATGAAAGACGGCGTATACCTGCTGAACACCTCCCGTGGAATGCTGGTGGAGAGCGAGGCGCTGCTGGATGCGCTGAAAAACGGCAAGATCGCCGGCGCCGGACTGGATGTCTACGAGGAAGAGACCGAATTTTTCTTTGAGGACCGCTCTGAGATGGTAAAGCGGGACACCCTGCTCTCCCTGCTGGTCTCCATGCCCAATGTGGTACTGACCTCACACCAGGCGTTCCTCACCAACGAGGCACTGCACAACATCGCACAAGTCACCCTGGAAAATCTGGATGCTTACTTCCAAGACGGCACGATCCTGAACCAGGTACAATAAAGTTTCTAAGTTTTCGAACACGGTGCGCCGTGTTCCTACATACAGAAAGAAGGATTCACTATGCTGCCAGAAGCAGTCTGCAACCGCATTCACACCAACCATGCCGACGCTGTAGAGACTCTGTCCCGTCTCATCGGATTCCCCAGCGTCGCCGCACCCCAGCCCCAGGATGGCTATCCCTACGGCAAGCCTGCCGCAGATGCCCTGGACTTTATGCTGCACCAGCTGGAAGAACTGGGCATGACCTGCACCAACTATGAATACCACATGGGCGCCGCCGACTGGGACGCATCCCTGCCCCAGCATCTGGGCATCCTGTGCCACCTGGACGTTGTCCCGGCTGTGCCGTCCAACTGGAAGTCCGACCCGTTCACCGCAGAGATCCGGGACGGCAGAATCTACGGCAGAGGTGCTATCGACGACAAAGGTCCGGCTGTGGCAGTGCTGTATGCGCTCCGTGCCATCCGGGAATCCGGCATTCCGCTCCGGAAAAACGTCCGGTTCCTGCTGGGCTGCAACGAGGAAAACGGCTCAACCGACCTGGAATATTACATGGCACGCCACGCCATGCCGCCGCAGGTGTTCACCCCGGACGGCAGCTATCCCATCATCCACCTGGAAAAGGGAATGCTCCGGTTACAGTTCACCAAAGCGACCGCCGACCCCATCGCCCGGTTCTCCGCCGGCACTGCGCCAAACGCCGTTCCGGCAGATGCCGCTGTGAGCCTTTCTGCGGCGTTCTGCGGCACAGCAGAACAGGGCAGTCAAATTACCCGCCAAGGAAACGAACTCGCCTACAAGGGCATTGCAGCCCACGCATCCACGCCGGAAAGCGGCGACAACGCCATCACCGGACTGCTGACCTATCTGGGCAGTGACAGCGCCTTTGCCGACTGCCGGGCGCTGGCACAGCTGTTCCCCCACGGCTGCACCGACGGCAGCGGTTTGGGCATCGCCTGCGCCGACACGGAATCCGGCGCACTCACCTGCATTTGCAGTATGCTCCACGTGGAAAACGGCACGCTCACCGGCTGTGTGGACATCCGTTTCCCGGTCTGCACCACCAAGGAGACCGTTCTGGAACAGGTACAGGCTGCCTTTGCCGCAAAGGGATTCCAGTGCGAGGCGCTGATTCAGAGCGATCCGCACCATACCCCGAAAGATTCCCCGTTTGTACAGGACCTGCTGGCGGTCTACGAGGAACAGACCGGTACACCGGGCGAGTGCATTGCCATCGGCGGCGGCACCTATGTGCATGACATTCCCGGCGGCGTAGCGTTCGGCATGGAATACCCCGGCTGGGATTACCATATGCACGGAGACGACGAGTTCCTGCCGCTGGAACAGCTGGAGGAAAACACCCGGATGATGGCGGCGGCGATCCTGCGAATCTGTGGAGCATAACATCATGGCAAAACGAAACAAACACCGGAAAAAGAACCCGAAATGGCATTACGGCACTGCCGGAGAGATCCCCATTTATGTTCCTTTCCTCGGCGCTGTCGATTTTCTCCTGTTTTTCATTCTGTTTCTGATCGCATTGTACCAGTCTGCCGGCATCCCTGTGTTGATCGGACTGGGGCTGTTCTGCCTGCTGGGACTGGTACTAATCCTCACGGTGAACCAGAAAATCACCTACACGCCGGAAAATTTTACCTACCGGGATATGCTGCGGATCTCTCACACCTATTCCTACAGCCAGATCAAAAAGATCCGGTGCGGCAAAGATGTCACCATCCACGTGGGACACCGCATCATTCTCATTGACCAGATGGCGGGCAATGGAAAAAAATTCGCCCATATTGCAAGGATGCACGCCCCGGATGCCGAGTTTCTCACACCGGAGCAGGCAAAACTGTTCGGCGGAAATGTCTACAATCCCGGTGAATTTGTCTTTATCTTTATTCTGATCGGCTTGATACCGGTGGCAGCGGCGCTGTTTTTGCTGCACTTAGACCGTGCCGTTTCTCCGAAAGATCTGTACCAGGAAACCTGTACAGTTACGTCCTACCAGTTCACAGAAAATGATGACGGCGACAAGCGGCTGGAACTGGAGCTGCCGGGATACACTGCCGCTTTCTACACCTGGGGAATCGAACCCGATTCGGCAAAAATGGCGCAGATAGAACAGGAAATTGCGGACAAAGTGACATTTATTGTGTCTTTTCCAAAAAGTGACCAGAACAAGAAAGACTTGATTCCGATCATACAGCTGGAATCCGCCGATCATGTTTATCTTTCTCTGGCGAATTATAACCACGACACCTTAAAGGCACGAAACGAACTTATACTCCTCTCAGGCGGTTTCGAAGTACTCTGGCTGCTGTCTGTGCTGGTGTTCAGCTATGTGGTGCGACATGCAGACAAATACCCGAAACTGGTAAGGCTTTTCGTGAAGCCAAGCTATCTCATCGACAAATCTGACATGAAGTAGGTGAACATCCATGACACTGACCCCCAACCTCATCGCCTGCCTTGCCATCGGCGGCGCAGGCATCCTCACTGCCCTGCTCTCCATCCCCTTTTTCCGACGGACAGGAAAGCTCCGGCGGCGCTGCTGCGCCCGGACAGAGGGAACTGTGATACGCTATCACTACCAGCCAAAGCAAAGCGGCGGTCCATCCATTGCCCCGGTGGCATCGTTTCAAGTGGACGGTGTAAGCTATACCGCCCGTCTCCACTACAGAGGCGTGGCGACCGTTTCCAGATCGGCAAATCTTTTCCGGAACGATGCCGACCAAAAGAACTGCATCGCCGTGCGGAACGACATCTTTCACGCCCGGCTGGAACATCATCCCCGGAGCATGGAGGAAATGGCACGGGAGACCTGGCAGCCGGGCAGCAAGCTGCCCGTAGTCTACGACCCAACCGACCCCCGGTGTGCCTACATCGACCACGTGGTATCCAAGGCGAGCGTGGCAGGCATCACGCTGCTGTGCGTCGGCGCAGGGCTGGTGGGGCTGGCTATGCTGGGCGCAGGATTGTTTTCATAATCGGTGAAAACGATTTTCCAAGACAGCACTGCACAAAGCTGTTCGGTGTGTTTTGTACAGCGCTGCCCTGATAATTCAGACGTGTAAAAGGCACGTCAGCAAACTCTTATGATAATAGGGAAAATGGGGTATCAAAAATGAAAATGCAAAAGAAAAAGCTGCCGGACAGTATTTCCCGACAGCTGGAAAAATTCGTAAAATTTGTGAAAAAACAATTTTCCAATGCAAAACCAGCACTGGAAAATCTGCGAAACCATCTCAGCACGCTGCAAAAGCAGTCAGCCCGGCAAAAAAACATTCCCATTCCGGCACAGGATGCTCCAACACCTGTTCGAAAACGGCATATGCGCTATGACCGCATGATCCTGGCGGCACTGCTTCTCTTTCTCATTGTGTTTCTGCTGATCTCGCTGATCCGCTGTGCCGCAAAAGGCGGAAAACCCGATGTGCAGGCGGCAAATGCGCCAGTTGTCACCACAGTGGTCACAACGCTCTCACCGGAACAGCTGCAGCAGCGCCATGCGGTCTATCCGCATGCCATTACGGTAGTCGGGGATTCGATTGCCTCCGGTTTTTCCCTGTACGGTGCCATCCCGGAGGAAAACGGACTGGCAAAGGGGTGCGTTGCCATCCGCAACATTCACGATTTCACCTTTGCAGACAGCAGCGGCGCGGAAAAGGATATCCTGGAAGTGCTCCGGGAAAAACAGCCGCCGTACATCTACTTATCCATGGGCATGAACGACATCAATCTGCTCAGTGCAGAGGAATACACCGCGCAGTATGCCGCAGAGATCGAAAAAATCCTGACCATCTGCCCGGACAGCGATATCATCGTTGCCGGGATCACACCCATCCTGCCCTCTTCAGACTTCACCAGCAACGCAAGCATTCAGCAGTATAACGCTGCCCTGGCACAGACGATACAGCAGCTGAACAGAGAGAATGTCGCTTACTTTGACGCATATGCCGTGATAAGCGACCCTGCCTCCGGCGGTCTGGCTGAAATGTACTCTGCCGGAGACGGTGTGCATCTGGGAAATGCCGCCTATCCTGCATTGCTGAATGCGCTCTGTCCTCTGCTGGATGCAATGCCTGTCCCGCCGGCATTTCCGGCGCTGGAACAGCGTCTGACTGAGACCACCGCCGCAGAGACAGCCATTTCCGGCACAGAATAACAATACAACAGAGGATACCGCACAAGGCAAACGCTGCATTGCAGGCGCTGTCGTGCGGTATTTTTCGCTTTACGAACATTTAACGCCATAATTTGTTGCGAATTAACCTTTCTATGGTATACTGTTAGCAGAAATCACCATGAAATCTGCAGCACATAGAAAGGATACCACACATGAAAACCGCAAAACAAAAACGATTTGCCGCCATATTCGCCGGGATGCTCTGCATCAGCTGTCTGAGCGCTCCCCTCGCCGTGGATGCGGAATCCGCCGGGACAGCCGGCGAAAACGATTCCATCGCCACGGCAGAGGAACTGCCGCTGAACACCGCAGTTTCCGGGGACATCTCCGCAAAGGGTGACGTGGACTTCTACCAGTTCACCCTGCCGGAGGACGGCTTGCTGCAAGTCAGCATGATCGCCGACTGGGTCTCGGACTTCGGGGACAGCTACCGCATCACGTTCTACGATGCCGACGGCAACGAGATCAGCCAGGATGATTACGTCCACAGCAACACCCAGTTCCCGGCGAACGGCTGGACAGCCGGCGTGTACTATCTTTCCCTCGCCCCCTATTACGCCGACTATCCGCCCGCAAGCACCTATACCCTCACCGCAAACTTCACCCCGAAAAGCCAGTGGGAAAGCGACAGCGCCTATGAGCTGGAACCCAACGACAGTTTCAGCAACGCCAACGCCCTCACCCTTTCCGCACCCTGCCGGGGCGTTTTCCACAACTACCAGGACACGGACTATTACACCTTCACCACCGACCAGCCCGGAAAGCTCTCTGTCACGCTCGGTGACGAGACCCAGAGCAGCGGCTACCTGGGCTGGAGTCTGTTCCTCTACAACGGCGACCGGGAGCAGATCGGCAAAACCGAACTGACGCAGGGAACTGCCTCAGTGACGATTCCGGAGCAGGGCTTTGACCCCGGCACATTCTACATCCAGGTCAAGACAAACGCCATGACAAACGGGAATTGGTCCGGTGCGGAACAGTACACCCTCACCGCCGACTTCACCCCGACCGACAGCACCTATGAGAGCGAACCCAACGACAGCACTTCCCGTGCGGATGTCATGCTGCCCAACACGCCCGTTTCGGGAAAGCTTTCCGACGAATCGGACGTGGATTACTACAAAGTCACCCTGGACAGCGCCGCACAGTTTTCCCTGTGCCTGGAACACGCCCTGCCGGACGATCTGAGCAGCAGCGGCACGCCCTGGACGGTGACCTGTTATCCCTTTGACGAGAAAACCGGAACGCTCCGGGAGGACAAGGCGGTCACCCTGGATGCGGCGCTGGGCAAGACCAAAACGGAAAGCGAGACCGTTCTGGTGCGTGGCGGCACGTATTATGTGGAAGTCCGGCACAAGGGCATCGGCGGCTTTTCCGACCTGGAATACACGCTGACCATGCAGGCGGAGATGCTGACCTATACCAAAGGCGACGCCAACGCCGACGGAAGTATCGACTCCACGGACGTTTTCGAGATGATGTACTCCTGTGCGAAAAAGGCTGTGGGCAGAACGGACGACCTGCTGGAGGGCGCAAACTTCCTGGCGGCGGACATCGACGAAAACGACACGCTGGACTCCACCGACATTTTCTACGAGATGCTCTATATCGCCAGCAAGGGCGCAGGCGTGCCGGTAGACTGGGATTCCATCGTGAAGTAGGCTTTTGGGGCAAAATCGCCCTGTTTCTCATTTGTGAATAATTGACAAAAAAAAAAAAAAAAAACAGTGTATTTTTTTACGAAATACGCCGTTTTTTAGTGAAATGCAGAAAAATCGGAGACAAATTATTGCGGAACCGCTCAAATTATGCTATAATAGGAGTATCATCTAAGAAAGGGGTTGCGTAAAATGAAGCAATCAAGCAAAAAGCTGCTGGCGCTTATGACCGCCGGTATGCTCTGCGCAGGAAGTCTGGGAGCGCTCCCGGCATTCGCAGAGACCGAGGGAGAGTCCGGCAAAAACGACACCATCGAAACCGCTGAGGCGATTGATGTCAACACAGAGGTAACGGGAAATTTGAGTTCTGATAACGATGTAGACTGTTATAAAGTTACATTACAAGAAGATGGCACATTGTCCGCAACATTCACTCGACCCTCATTAAACGATTATCGTTCATTTTGGACTCTCAAACTCGTTAATGAAAACAATACACTTGTACAGGAATGGGATATTGACGGAGAAGGAACTGCTTATCGAACCGATAATGAGGGAATAAAAGCAGGAACTTATTATTATATTGTCTCAACAGCATCTCTTCATTCCAAAGAAACATACACATTAAATGTAACTTATACACCAGTTTCAGAAACAACAACGTACTACGAAGCAGAATTCAACAACGACGCAGAAAGTGCAAATCCCATCTCAGTGAATACTCCATATTCCGGAAATATCCGCAATGACAATGACGTTGATTATTATAGCATAAATCTTGATAATCCCGGTTCTCTTGCAATTCAATTTAGTACCTCATCCAATGAAGATAACAGAGACTTTTGGGATATATATCTTTTAGATGAGAATGAAAATCAAATTGATTCTTGGAAAAAAAGTGCCGACAACTTAAAAGTCACTTTTAAGTCAATTGGATTGAGAAGTGGAAAATACTATATCAAAGTCACTTCCGATTCTCTTTCTCTAAAAGACACCTATACTATTCAAGCAAATTTCACTCCGAGTACTGATGAGAAAAAATTTGAAGAAGAACATAACGATGAATTAAGTGCTGCAAATACCTTTGCATTGAATTCCAGCATCACAGGAAACATTCATGATGATAAAGATATTGACTATTATGCTCTGAATTTAGAACAGGATGGACTCATCCAATTTAATTTCAAGCATACTGATATAGAAGATTCTCGTGACTTTTGGAATTATTTCCTGACTGATGCAGAGGGAAATAAAATTTGCGACTGGGAAATTTCAGGTACAACAACAAATCAGAAAACCTCAAAAATGGGATTGCAAAAGGGAACATACTATCTTGTTGTTAAGTCTGCCTTTTTATATAATGATGTAGATTATATTATTTCAAATACATTTTCCAGTGATGGGGTATTTGAGGCTGAATCCAATGATACAATAGAAACTGCAAATAAAATTCCCGTTGCAACTGCCTGTGTAGGAAACCTGTATAAAAATAATGATGTTGATTATTACAGCTTTACAGTAGATAAGACTAGTGAAGTTTCAATTTCTTTTAACCATGTCGATTTGGAAGATAATAGAACATTCTGGAATTTCTCACTTCTTTCAGGTGATGAAAATGCTCTTCTGAAACAATCCGTAAATGGAGATAAAACCAATGTAAAATCAGACACGGTTAAATTAGAAAAGGGCACTTATTTTATTAAGGTTGCAAGTTCATACCTTTCCTCTGACATCAACTACACCCTCACCGTCAACGCCAAGGAAATCACCTACACCAAAGGCGACGCCAACGCCGACGGAAGTATCGACTCCACAGACGTTTTCGAGATGATGTACTCCTGTGCGAAAAAGGCTGTGGGCAGAACCGATGACCTGCTGGAGGGTGAAAACTTCCTGGCGGCGGACATCGACGAAAACGGCACGCTGGACTCCACCGACATCTTCTACGAGATGCTCTACATCGCCAGCAAGGGCGCAGGTGTCCCGGTAGACTGGGATTCCATCGTAAAATAACTCCATATCTCAAAAACAAACGGCTGTAAGCTGCCTTTCCGGGCGGCTCACAGCCGTTTTTGTTATCCTGTTAAGCCGGGCTGCCTTACTGCTTTGCAGCCATGCCCAGCTGAATTGCCTTGAGGTTCGCCTCGATCAGATGCGCACGTTTCGGCGGAATGCACTTTTCCATTGCCTTTTTCACGGTGTCCAGGTCAAACAGGCTGGTCTCCGCCAGCATTCTGCCCAGCAGCACCATGTTTGCCGCACCGTTCAGTCCGGCATCTGTCGCCATATCCGTTGCCGGCAGCGAGATCGCCGTGATATCCGTTCTCTCGCAGGTCTCCTCCACGATGGAGTTGTCGAACAGCACCAGACCGCCCGGCTTGACTGCATCAATGAACTTCTTATAGGACGGACCGTTCATGGCGATGAGGTAGTCCGGGGTGGTGACGACCGGAGAGCCGATGGGTTCATCCGAGATGCAGACGGAGCAGTTTGCCGTGCCGCCACGCATTTCCGGACCGTAGGACGGCAGCCAGCTCAGTTCCTTGCCTGCCATCAGACCGCAGTATGCCAGGATCTTTCCGGCAAACAGGATGCCCTGTCCGCCGAAGCCTGCTAAAATAATTTCTGTTGTCATGCCTTTGCGCCCTCCTCTGCGGTAACATCCTTATATACGCCCAGCGGATAGTAAGGGATCATCTTGTCCTTGACGAACTGCATGGACTCTGTGGGAGACATACCCCAGTTGGTTGGACAAGTGGACAGCACCTCGATGATGGACAAGCCACGCTTTTCCTTTTCATTCTCGAACGCCTTGCGGATCGCCTTCTTTGCCTCACGGATGTGCGGCACGCTGTCGATGGCAACACGCTGTGCCAGCGCCGTACCGCTGAGAGTCGCCATCATCTCGCAGATGCGGATGGGATAGCCGGCAGTCTCTACGTTTCTGCCGAACGGCGTGGTCTGTGTCACCTGTCCCGGCAGGGTGGTGGGCGCCATCTGACCGCCGGTCATGCCGTAGGTCGTGTTGTTGATAAAGATGACCACGATGTTTTCCCCACGTGTGCCGACATGGACGGTCTCAGCCGTACCGATGGCAGCCAGGTCGCCGTCGCCCTGATAGGAAAAGACGAACTTGTCCGGGTTCACACGCTTTGCACCGGTAGCCACTGCCGGCGCTCTGCCGTGGGGCGCCTCAATGACGTCGCAGCCGAAATAGTTATAGGACATAACGGAACATCCTACCGGAACTACACCGATGGTGTCGCCCTCGATGCCCATTTCATCAATGACTTCGCAGACCAGACGGTGTACGATACCGTGGCCGCAGCCCGGGCAGAAGTGTGTGGACACATCCAGCAGGGACTTGGGATGATCGAATACAACAGCCATTATTCTGCACCTCCTGCCAATTTTTCAATCTCCGCCAATACTTCTGCCGGAGTCGGGATCACGCCGCCGGTTCTGCCGAAGAACGATACCGGCAGACGGCATTCTGTTGCCAGACGAACGTCGTCGATCATCTGACCCATAGACATTTCCACATCCAGGATGTGGGATGCGTGCTTAGTTGCCTCGCACAGTTCCTTTTTCGGGAACGGCCACAGGGTCTTGGGACGGAACAGTCCTGCCTTGATACCCTTGCGACGTGCGGCAGTCACTGCGGACTTGGACACACGTGCCGATGCGCCGTATGCGGTAACCACAATCTCTGCGTCCTCACAGCAGTACAGCTCTGCGTCTGTCTCGGTCTCTTCGATGATAGCATAGCGCTTGAAACGCTCCTTGACCTTTGCCTCCAGCAGCGGCGCATCCAGGTACAGGGAGTTGATGATGTGGTGTTCCCGTTGGTTTTTGTGACCGCAGGCAGCCCAGTCGGACTTGTCCGGCAGTGTGGTGCGGGGTTCCGGGAATGTGACCGGCTCCATCATCTGACCCAGCAGACCGTCTGCCAGGATCATTGCCGGCATACGGTACTGATCCGCTTTGTCGAAAGCCAGCGTTACAGTGTCCACCATCTCCTGGACGGAACATGGCGCATACACCAGAATATGAAAATCGCCGTGACCCATGGCGTGGGTCGCCTGATTATAGTCAGACTGCGCCGGCTGGATGGAACCCAGTCCCGGACCGCCACGCTGTACGTTGATGATGAGTCCCGGCAGATCAGAGCCTGCCATGTAGGAGATGCCCTCTGCCTTCAGCGAAACGCCGGGCGAAGAGGAGGATGTCATGGCACGAACGCCGGTGGATGCAGCGCCCAGCACCATGTTGATGGCTGCGATCTCCGACTCTGCCTGCAAAAAGACACCGCCGGATTTTTCCATGCGCTTTGCCATATACGCAGACAGCTCGGTCTGCGGTGTGATCGGATAGCCAAAGAAACACTTACAGCCGGCACGGATCGCCGCTTCTGCCAATGCCTCGTTGCCCTTCATCAGACTTCTTTCCATTGGTTATTGACCTTCTTTCACTTTTGAATTGAAATTGCACAATCCGGACACATCATCGCACACATCGCACAGCTGATGCACGCATCCTGGTCGGTACATACTGCGGTGAAATATCCCTTTTCATTCCGGTGTTCTTTTTGCAGGGCAACGATCTGCTTGGGACAGACTGTCACGCAGAGACCGCACCCTTTACAGCGTTCAAAACGAACCTGCATTTTCTCCATATTCCTCACTCCTTTCTGCGTGCGTTTTATTCTACAAAACACTTATAAAATAAGGCGTTGTAAATCAAGATTGTATAAAATGGTATTGTAGGGGCGAGCGATGTTCGCCTGTTGATGCGTTTCCGAATATCCCGGGCGAACAATGTTCGCCCCTACGGTGAAATAAGCGCTTTTTGCCGGGATATCAATGCAGGCGAACAGAGAGGATTGCACTCTTCATTCGCCCGACGACCTCAGTTCACTCCTCCCACACCGGCTTGACAAACACATCCACCGGCAGTCCGTTTGCGACTGAAACGTCCAGATCCCGCCGATAGGTGGTGTAGACCAGGGGCAGCTTTGCCTGCGCTGCGATCTCTTCCGCATACGGCACTGCCTGCAAAACGGTGTCTGCCATGGTCTCTTTTCCCAGGTTGGAGTTGTTCACGATCCCGGTGTGGCGCATCCGGGAGACCGCCTCGATCTCGTACATCAGTTCCAGGGTCTCTCCGGGTTCTTCCGTGAGATAGCGGTAGCGGTTCACCACATACCACAGATCCAGCTGATCCGGCGCATAGGCGGAAAAGCCCTCTGCATACCGTCCCAGACCGATGGCGCCGGCATCATCGCCGCCCACGTCTACGATCAGATACCCCGGCTCATACGCCATGCGCTCCATGTCAAATGAAATCGCCGGAATGTCCAGGCTGGTGTTGGCATACATGGATGCCGCCAGCGTCACCCCACGTTCTTCAAACAGTTTCGCAAAATCGGCGGTGCGGAAGTAGGGGTTGACAATGTCAAAGTCCACGATCGTCACCTTTTCTCCGGCATCTGCCAGCTGTAGGGCGAGGTTCACCGCCAGGTTGGTTTTTCCCGAACCGTAATGTCCGGTGATAATGGTAATTTTCTTCATAGATGCTCCTTTCCGCAAGCTTTCCTGCGAATCTGTTTAATTTTTATTATAGCATATTTCATGAAAAAATGCAACAGAAAATCCTGGATTTTTATACAAATCACTTTACGAGATAAAGAGATATCATGGTGTGTGACAAAGAAAACCTGACAGAAAAATAGTTTCTACGAAAGTCTATTGTCGCTCATCATGTCCCCCTTGAAAAGGCGCCCGTAGGGTGTGCCTTGTGCTGGGATGTCCCACAGGGACAGGGGGATTAATCCCTTCATAAAAAAATACCGCATCCCCTTGCAGAATGCGGTATGTGTTTTTCACAGCAGCTTTAGCAGACAATTATACCCGTGTCAGTCTGCCTTCCCGGCAGTCCAGCTCTGCCAACTGTTTCATAACACAGTGCATTTTCTTTCCGGTGACATTCCGGGGCAGCTCTGTGACAAAGCGGTAATAGTGCGGCCGCTTATAGTTGGCGAGCAGCGGACTCTCCTTGCAGTAGCGCTCCAGCTGCTGTGCCGTCAGAGACGGGTCTGACGGGATGATATACGCCGTCACGATCTCCCCACGTTTCACATCCGGCGCTGCCGTAACGATGCAGTCTGCCACGCCGGGGTGCAGGTTCAGCACCTCTTCCACCTCTACCGGGTAGATGTTTTCGCCGCCGGAGATAATCATATCATCCTTTCTGCCCACGATCCGGAGAAAATGGTTCTCGTCCCATGTTCCCAGGTCGTTGGTGTAGAAAAAGCCATCGTGAAACCGCCGTTTCGTCTCCTCCGGATTGCCGAAATAAAACGCCGCCGACTTGGCATCCGAGCGAATGATAACTTCGCCCACTTCATTGCCGTCCCGTGCCGCCAGATCGTCCGGCGATGCGGTGTGGTCGTCATAGACCCGGATCACACGGACATCATCATCCACACAGGAACGTCCGGCACTGCCTGCCTTTTCCGGCAGATCGTCCGGCCGCAGGAACGTGTTCCAGAACGTTTCCGTTGTGCCGTAGCCGTTGAAGATCCGCTGTGTCAGAATCTTCTGATACCGGATACAGTCCGCACGTTCCAGCGGACTGCCCATGGTCACGATGCCGTGCAGGCTGCTCAGGTCTCTGGGATGGTTCTGTTGCTCTTCCGCCAGCAGTTCCAGCACATTGGGAACGCCGATGATAAAGGTCAGCCCGTACTTTTCCACTGCATCCAGGGTCTGCGCCGCCTGGAACTTCCGCTGGATGACCACTGTGCCGCCGGCATACAGTGTAGGCGTAATGCCGCCGGAGTGGAGTCCGCCACGGTGAAACCACGGGGTGGTGTTCATGGAGACATCGGCAAAGGAAAAGGGGAAATGAATCATCACATCGTGGGCAGAAAGCACCTCATTGATGCTGGTGAGGCAAACGCTCTTCTGTCTGCCCGTTGTGCCGGAGGTGAAAAGCCGCAGAGTCTCATCGTAAATGGAGAGTTCCCAGGAGAGCGCCGGGTCGTCTGTGGGACAGTCCGCCACAAAACCGGTGTAGCTGTGCGGCGCTGTTTCCTCGGTAGTCAGCAGAATCTGGGGCGCAGAACCGGTTCTGGTCAGCGCCAGGTCTACTTCTGCTTGGACTTCCGGCTCAGACAGGAACACCTTCGGATGGCTGTTGTCCATGCAGTCAGCGATCTCCTTGGCAGAGAGCCGGAAGTTCACCGGACAGAACACCATGCCGGTCTTGTGGCACGCCAGATAGGCGAACACAAACTCCGGGCAGTTGTGGAGCTGTACCATGACCACATCGCCTTTCCGCAGTCCGGCACGAAGCAGTCCGTGGGCGAAACGGTTCGCCTCTGCATTCAGCTGGGTATAGCTCCAGACTCTGCCGCTTTCCAGATCCGCCAGCGCCCGTCTGCCGCCAAACCGTGCCACGTTCCGCAGAAAGCCATTGCGCCAGGTATAGCCGTCCTCAAACTTTCCCCGGAACGCCTCCATGGCACGCTGTTTCTCGTCCAGGATACGGGTCTTTCTGACCTGCTGCAAAAAACTTTCCAGATGTGCCGCAGCCTTTTCCAATCCGGATGTTCCCCCGCTGTTTTCCGCTGCCAGCACCATCTGTTCCATCTCCCGGAGCGCCGCCATCTCGTGCTGTTTCACGCTGTCAGTTCTCCGGGTACGATTGCCGGCATATGCCGCCTTTTCCTTGGTCTCTCTGCGATACATGGTGCTGCCTCCTCAGAATGTGAAATATGCTGTGCCGTAGCTGAGTCCGCCACCAAAGCCGGAAAGCATCACACTTTCTCCACGTTTGACAGCGCCGCTGCGCACGCAGTCATCCAAGGCAATGGCAATGGATGCTGCGGAAGTGTTGCCGTATTTTGCAATGTCCAGGAAAAACTTTTCCATGGGTTCTTTCAGCTGCTTGGCTGCCGCCTGGAGGATCCGGGCGTTTGCCTGGTGACAGATGTAGTGTTCCGGATAGCCGCCCACCTGATCCGCCACACGGCGAATGCTGCCGGACAGTGCCTGCACTGCAAAGCTGTACACGGCTCTGCCCTCCATCTTCACCTGCTGTTCCGGCTGTTCCGGCAGAGATGCGGCAAAGGGGTTGGTGTTGTGATAAAACTTCGGGCAGTACAGCACCTCGGTGTTGCCGTCTGCACCGCAGTCAAAGGCATAGCGGCTGTTTTCATCCAGGGTGATGACTGCCGCACCTGCGCCGTCGCCGAACAGCACGCAGGTATTCCGGTCTGCAAAGTTGGTGACACGGCTCAGCAGTTCGCTTGCCACAACCAGGGCGTATTTCTTTTCCGGCATGGTGCAGAGCAGCGACCGTGCCGTGTGCATGGCATACAGAAAACCGGTGCAGGCGGCGCAGATGTCAAAGGCAAAGATCTGTTCCGTGAGACCCAGGCTCTTCTGGAGCAGGCACGCCTGTGACGGCACGATGTTGTCCGGTGTAATGGTGGCGCAGATCACAACGCCGATCTCTTCCCTGGGGATGCCAGCCATTGCGATCGCCTTTTCGGCAGCCTCTGTGCCGAGAGACAGGTTGGTCTCCTGGTCGGCAAAGTGCCGCTCGGAGATGCCGGTACGGGTGGAGATCCACTCGTCGCTGGTCTCCACGATGGTTGCCATATCGTCGTTGGTCACGGTGCGTGTCGGAACGCTGCTGCCTGTGCCGCAAATGCGGATACCGATGTTCTGTGTGATGTTCATGTAGGGGTTCCTCACTTTCCTTGGCGCTTTTCGCCTTGCTTCTTGCACCATTTAGTATACCCCTTTTTTCAGATAGAATCCACCTACTCCCGTGCAGAACCACTCTACCCGTTTGAGAATTTTCGATTCTCTGACAAAAAAAGGCACAGTGCCGCAATACGGAAACGATTTCATCACGATACATCTGAAATCCATTTCACGATTGCAGTACTGTGCCTTTCGCACCTGTTTTATTTTTTCCTTGGGAACGGATACGGGATGAGCCACTGATGCCTTGCAGAGCAGCGCCAGAAATAGCACAGCAACACCGGCAGTTCCAGCACGCCGGCAAGGGCGAAGATCACGCCGCCTCCGGAGATCCCGGAAAATGTCACGAAAACGGACAGCGCCGCACCCCAGACGATGCCGGAAATGGCAATGAAGATCCACGCCCGTGGCCACCAGAGACTGGCAAAAATGAGGAACACCACAAAGGATGCTGTCACCGCATAGCACATCACTCTGCCGTCCCACAGGTCGGCGATGCCCGGCGCAATGTACTGGAACAGGCAGACGATCAGAATTGCCACCAGCCACACCCCGGCAATGGAGAGTAGAGTGATGAAAAAGTGCCTCCAGCAGAATCTACCGTCAGTAGAATCCCCCGGTTTTGCGCGCTTTTCCGGTTCTTCTGACTCTACCGGCTGCTGCGGCTGTTCCTGCGGCGGATAAATCAGATCATCCACCGATACCCCGAAGATCTCTGCCAGCTGCACCATGGTCGGCACATCGGGAATGCCGTCGCCACGCTCCCATTTTGAAATGCTTTTATCAGAATAATTGATCTTTTCGGAAAGATCAAGTTGTGTCATACCCAGTTGTTTGCGATACCGGGAGATGTTCCCGGCGATGGTCTTTCTCATGCTTTCATCTGTCATTCTATCGAACTCCTTCCCCAGATGATTTTCTCTATAATCATAGTTATTATAACACAAGAAAACCGCTTTTTGGTGAAATTCCTATGAATGTTCCTGCCATAAAAAAGTTACTTGACAACTGCCGGAAAGGGTGGTATACTAGAGACAGCTTCAGGGTACTGTGTAATTCAGAACCGGCAGTGAACGGCGTTTTTGCCGCAGTCTGCGAACCAGTTTCGAAAACTGGCTGATTCGGTGCAATTCCGAAACCGACGGTATAGTCCGGATGAGAGAAGCCACGCAAAATCAATTTTACGTGTTTCCCCCAGAATCCAGAATCATAACGGCATCTTTCCAAGCCGTTTTTCCTGCCCTGTTGTGCATTTGCAGAACAGGGCATTTTTTGGAGGTGTTTTCATGACAGAGCATTCTTTTTATATGGAACGTGCCATTCAGCTGGCACGGCGTGGCACAGGGTTCACCAACCCCAATCCCCTGGTGGGTGCGGTGATCGTCAAAGACCACCGCATCATCGGTGAGGGCTGGCACGCCAGATACGGCGATCTCCACGCAGAACGAAACGCCTTGAAGCACTGCATCGAAGACCCTGCCGGTGCGGATATCTACGTCACCCTGGAGCCATGCTGCCACCACGGCAAGCAGCCGCCATGCACTGAGGCACTGGTGGAAAGCGGCATTCGCCGGGTGTACATCGGCTCCCGTGATCCGAACCCTCTGGTCTCCGGAAAAGGCGTGGCGTTTCTCCGGGAACACGGCATCGAGGTTTTCCCGGACTTTCTCCGGGAAAAGTGCGACCAGCTGAACCCCATCTTTTTTCGGTACATCACCACGAAGATGCCCTACACCATTTTGAAGTACGCCATGACCGCAGACGGCAAGATTGCCTGCGCCGGCGGTGCGTCCAAGTGGGTGACGGGTGAGGCTGCCCGGAATCACGTCCAGCAGACGAGAAAGCGTGTGGCTGCCATCTGCGTGGGCATCGGCACTGTTCTGGCAGATGACCCCATGCTCACCTGCCGCTGTGAGAATCCGTCTCAGCCGGTACGTGTGGTACTGGACACCCGGCTGCGCATTCCCATGGAGAGCAAGCTGGTACAGACTGCCGGCGAAGTTCCGGTCATCGTCTTTTGCCACGCCCCGGACAAGGAAAAAAAGGCAGCCCTGGAACAAAAGGGTGTCACTGTTCTGGAGGCGGAACTGCTGCACCAGACAGACCTGGAATCGCTCCTCGCCCGATACGAAAATCTTCCCGTGCCGAAAGAGCATCTGCACGGCAGACACATTTCCCTGCGGAACTGCCTGGAACAGCTGGGACAGCGTGGACTGGACAGCATTTTGATCGAAGGCGGCGAATCCATCCATGCGGCGGCATTACAGGAGGGCTGCTGTGACCTGGTGCAGGTCTATGTCGCACCGAAACTGTTCGGCGGAGACGGTCTGTCCCCCATCGGCGGCATGGGCATCACCACCCCGGACCAGGCAGTTCTTCTGTCTGCACCCACGGTGACACGGCTGGGGCAGGATCTGCTGCTGGAATACACCCGAAAGGAGTCATGCTGATGTTTACCGGAATCGTAGAAGAAATGGGAACGGTGCGGCGGCTGAACCAGGCACCGAACCGATGCGAACTGGAACTGACCGCATCCAAAGTATTGGAAGGCACTGCCATCGGCGACAGCATCGCCGTGAACGGCGTTTGTCTGACTGTGGTTCGCATGGGCGAAGACCACTTCACGGCGGATGTCATGCCGGAAACCCTGCGACGGAGCAATCTGGGGCAGCTGAAAACCGGCTCGAAAGTGAATCTGGAACGTGCCATGGCGGCAGACGGCAGATTCGGTGGGCACATTGTTGCCGGACACATTGACGGCACGGGAACAATTCGTTCCATGCAGCCGGAGGGCAACGCAGTGCTGGTGACGATCAGTGCCGCACCGGAACTACTCCGGTATGTGGTGGAAAAAGGCTCCATTGCCATTGACGGCATCAGCCTGACGGTGGCAAAGGTTTCCCACACGGATTTCACCGTGAGCCTGATTCCTCACACCGGTGAGGAAACCACCCTGCTGAAACATCGCTCCGGTGAGATCGTCAATCTGGAAACCGACATCATCGGCAAGTACGTGGAAAAGCTGATACAGCCCAAAAGCGGCGGCGTCACTATGGAACTGCTGCAACAGAACGGATTCTTTTAAGGCAACAAAATTAAAGCAACAAAATGAGCCATAACCTACACAACCAAGGAGGTCATTTCTATGGCAATTACATATAACACCATTGAAGAAGCTTTGCAGGATCTGCGGAACGGCAAGTGCATTCTGGTGACAGACGATCCGGATCGGGAAAACGAGGGCGACCTCATCTGCGCCGGACAGTTCGCCACCACGGAAAACGTCAACCTCATGGCAAGCGCCGCAAAGGGACTGATCTGTATGCCCATGAGCCATGACAACATTGTCCGGCTGGGACTGACCCAGATGGTTTCCCACAACACGGACAACCACGAAACGGCGTTCACCGTTTCCATCGACCACATCGACACCACTACCGGCATTTCTGCGGTAGAGCGTGGTCTGACGGCACGCATGGCAGCAGACCCGGCGGCGCATCCCGGCGATTTCCGCCGTCCGGGACATATGTTCCCGCTGGAGGCAAAGCCCGGCGGCGTTCTGGAACGGAACGGTCACACCGAGGCTACGGTAGACCTGCTCCGTCTTGCCGGACTGACCCAGGTGGGTCTCTGCTGTGAGATCATGGACGACGACGGCACCATGATGCGTGGGGAAAAGCTGGCGGACTTTGCAAAACAGCACGGTCTGTCCTTTATCACCATCCGGGAACTCCAGCACTACCGCCGCAATCACGACAACTTCGTGGAAGAAGTGGCACGGGCAGAACTGCCCACCGTCCACGGGCATTTCCAGATGTTCGGTTTCCGCAACACTATCAACGGCGACGAACACGTTGCCCTGGTCATGGGCGATGTGTCGGACGGCAAGCCGGTATTGTGCCGGGTACACTCCGAGTGTCTGACCGGCGATGTGTTCGGCTCCTGCCGGTGCGACTGCGGCGAACAGCTCAATCGTGCGCTGGACATGATAAACGCAGAGGGCAGAGGCGTTCTGGTCTATCTGCGCCAGGAGGGCAGAGGCATCGGTCTGCTGAACAAGATCCGGGCGTACAAGTTACAGGAGGATGGTCTGGACACCGTAGAGGCAAACATCAAGCTGGGCTTTGCGCCGGATCTCCGGGATTACAGCGTAGGTGCGCAGATTCTGAAGCATCTGGGCGTGACTTCCCTGCGGCTCATGACCAACAATCCGGAAAAGATCGCAGAACTGGGCGAATACGGACTGGAAGTTGCCGAGCGTGTTCCCATTGACATTCCGGAAAAGCCGGAGAACCTGCGGTATCTCAAGACCAAGCAGTTCAAGATGGGACATTATCTGCATTTCTGAGAAAAACACAAAAACTCTAGGAGGTACAATATCATGAAAACACTGGAAGGTATGTATGACGGCAAGGGACTGAAAATTGCCATTGTGGCATCCCGTTTCAACGAATTCATCACCACCAAGCTGGTAGGCGGCGCTGAGGACTGCCTGCTGCGCCACGGCACAGACGGCGACGACATCACCCTGGCATGGGTACCGGGCGCATTTGAAATTCCGCTGGCTGCCAAAAAGCTGGCATTCTCCGGCAAGTATGACGCCATCATCTGCGTCGGCGCAGTCATCCGTGGCTCTACGAGCCACTATGATTATGTTTGCGCTGAGGTCTCCAAGGGCATTGCACAGGTGGGTCTGGAATCCGGTCTGCCGGTACTGTTCGGCGTACTGACCACCGACACCATCGAACAGGCGATCGAGCGTGCCGGCACAAAGGCAGGCAACAAGGGCTATGACTGCGCTATGTCTGCACTGGAAATGGTCAGCCTGTTCAAGAACGCCTGAAAAACAAGACACTTTCCGCATGGTTGAAACCTGCAAATCTGAAATTCCCGTAAAGTGAGTGATTTTATGAAAAATTTCATTTTCTTTGACATTGACGGCACGATCATCTCCGAGGACGGCTATCTGCCGGAATCCGCAGTCCGTGCCATCCAGGCAGCCCGGAAAAAGGGCAACGCCACCCTCATCAACACCGGACGCACCGCCATGAATGTAGACCCGTTTCTCCGGGAGATCGGCTTTGACGGCTACATTTACGGCTGCGGCACAGAACTGGAATATGACGGAAAGGTCCTGTTCCACGAAAAGCAGACCCCGGCACGCAGCCGTGAAATGGTAGAACTGGTGCGCCGCACCAACGTTGCCGTTCTGTATGAGCGGAGCGACGCCATATTCATCGACCGCAAGGCGAGAACGCTGCCGAACCTGCAAAAGCTGCTGGAGCTCTACGAAAGCAAGCAGCTGCCGTTCGCCGATGTGCCGGAGGATGGGGACTGGTACACGGACAAGTTTGTCATCTGGTATGACGGCGAAAGCGATTTGGAGGGTTTCCAGGCAGGTCTGACGGGAAAGTTTGACTATATCGACCGTGGAAACGGTTTTGCTGAAATGGTGCCCTGCGGCTGTTCCAAAGCCACCGGCATGGAAAAGATGATGCAGCTGCTGGGTGCAGACCGCTCTCATGTTTTCGCCGTGGGCGACAGTCTGAACGATCGTCCCATGCTGGAGGCTGCCGGAACGGGCATCGCCATGGGCGACAGTCCCATGCTGCACCCCTATGCGGACTACATCACCGCAAACCTTGCTGACGACGGCTTGGAAAAGGCGCTGGCACACTTCGACTTGATCTAAGGTTATATCCCCAAAAGCAAACTCCCGCAGTTTCAGAAATCCTTGAAACTGCGGGAGTTTTTTATCGTATCACAATATTTTCAAATCATTCAGCGCTTTCCTGCTTTGCAGCATCCCGATCCATGCGGATGGCTTTCAGCACGATGGCGCATTCCAGACGCTTTTTCTCGATCTCACAGGACAGCTTGTATGCCTTGTGGACATCGCCGCTGTACTGGTAGTTGTTCGCATTACAGCCGCCGCTGCAGTAGAATCTTGCCCAGCAGTTCCGGCAGTCCGGCTTGCTGTAGATATGGGTCTTGGCGAAGTCGGACTTCATTTCACGGTTGAATGTGCCGTCGTCCACGTTGCCCATCTTATAATCTGCCTCGCCGACAAACTGGTGACATGGGTAGATATCGCCGTCCGGTGTAATTGCCACATACTCGTTGCCGCAGCCGCAGCCCCGGAGACGCTTAATGGCGCAGGGTCCCTGATCCAGGTCCAGCATGAAGTGGAAGAAGTTGAACTTCTTGCCGGTTGCCTCATAGTCCAGGATCTTCTGCATCAGCCGTTCGTACTCCTCAAAGATACGGGGCAGGTCTGCCTCGGTGATGGCATAGGGTTCCTTCGGGTCAGCGATAACCGGCTCTACAGAGATCTGGTCGAAACCGGCATCCAGCAGTGCAAAGACGTCGTCAGAGAAGTCAAGGTTATACTTGGTGTATGTGCCACGGACGTAGTATTCCTTTTCACCACGCTGGTCTACCAGCTTTTTGTACATGGGGACGATTCTGTCATACGAACCCTTGCCGTCCACACGGGGACGCATCCGGTCGTTGACATCCTTTCTGCCGTCGATGGACAGAACAACGTTGGACATCTCCCGGTTAATGAAGTCGATCTTGTCATCGGTGAGAAGCATACCGTTTGTGGTGATGGTGAACCGGAACTTCTTGTTGTAGACCGGTTCCTGAGAACGGGCGTATTCCACGATTTTCTTGACGGTCTCGAAGTTCATCAGCGGTTCGCCGCCGAAGAAGTCCATTTCCAGATTCACACGATCCCCGGAATTTTTCAGCAGGAAATCCACTGCCTTTTTGCCGGTCTCATAGGACATCAGCTTTCTGCCCTCGCCGAAGTCGCCGGTAGAGGCAAAACAGTACTGACAGCGCAGGTTGCAGTCGTGGGCGATGTTCAGACACATCGCCTTGATAGGAGATGCCACAGCGAAGTTGGCATATTTTTCGTAGTCATCCGGGGAGAAGAGGATGCCCTCGTCATATGCCTCCAGGATCTCGGCATAGCAGGAACGGATCTCTTCCGGGTCATAGAACCGGGAAAGCTTTGTCACGACCTCTTCCGGACATTCCGGTGCAAAAGGCGGTGCGATATTGTCCAGCATATCATAGGTCAGCTCGTCCACCACATGAACGCCGCCGCTGTTTACGTCCAATACCACATTATAGTCGCCCAATTTATACTTATGAATCATAATTCTGTTTCCTCTTTCCAGCTGCATGGGGAAAAGCAGCATAACTCTTATAAATGCGAAAAAAGGGACAACGAACTGTCCCTTTTTTCTATCGGTTGCAGACTTGCGTTAAGCGGTTCAAAAACCACTTAGTGTTCGCACTTCTGGTTCGCTACTGTGCAGGAAGTCTTGCAAGCAGACTGACAGGAAGCCTGACACTTGCCGCAGCCGCCCTTTGCAGCAGAAGCCTTCAGGTTTGCTGCATTGATGGTCTTGATGTGCTTCATTCGAAACCCTCCCCCAAAAAAAGTTTAACTACATTATATCACAAAATCACCGGATTTTCAAGCGTTCCATGCAAAATAGGAAAAAAGTTTACATCTTGCAAAAGAACCCTCCGGCTATCTGGGCGGTTTCCGATGGGGTGCATTGACGCCGGAAATCCCACCCCAGACACCGCCGCCGCAGAGACACAACAGCCGCACCGGACTGCCGGCAGTATGCAGCCAGACCAGGCTCGCCAGCGTCAGCACTGCCCACAGGAAGAGTCCGCAGAACAGTCCGCAGCGCCAGCCTTTCCGGCGGCGGCGGAATCCGGCAAAGCGACCCATGCCGTACCCGGAAAACACCAGCGCTATCCCTGCCATAAGACGCAGCATCCACTCCGGCGCATCGGCGAAAAGCATCATCGCCGCCAGGATGCTCAGTACGCCGGTCAGAATCCCCAGCCCCACCGGCAGCGCCGCCAGCAAATACCAGCCGCCGGATACCCAAAGGCTTTTCCGGGACTGGGGTCGTGTGGTTTCCATGGGCTGCACCTCCGTTAAACACTGTTATCCCAGCATATGCAGCACCCGCCAGTGATAGAACGCAAAAACGGACTGTACGAATACAGCCCGTTCTTTTGCGAAAATGCACTGGGATTCTTAGTCCTTCAGCATACCCTGGTCGGAGTCGTCAGAACCCTTCTTTTTCTTCTTGGATGCTTTCTTTTCCTTGGCAGCAGCGATCTGTGCCTCCTGCTTGCGCTTTGCATTCTCGGTCATGGTCAGATTTTCCTGTACTGCCCAGTTCTTGATGCGCAGCTTGTTGCGGTTGCTGGTTGTCTCAATGACGATATTATCCTCATTGACCTGTACCACCAGACCTACGATGCCGCCGATGGTAACGATCTCGTCACCGACCTGGAGGCTGTCCTGCATTGCCTTTGCTTCCTTGTCCTTTTTCTTCTGCGGACGAATCAGAATGAAATACATCACTGCGAACAGCAGCACCATAAAGATCAGATAGCCCACTGTGCCAAAGCCGCCGCCGGATGTACTCGTAGAAGATGTGCCGCTGGCAAATGCAGTCATGCTGCAAACAGCGCCTGTCAGAGCTGCTGTGCTGGCAGCCAGTCCCAGTCTTGCGAAATTCTTACTCATGTTCAAAAGCCCTTTCTACGTTTGCCCTGCGCTTTCGGGAAAAATGCTTACGCCTTGCTGCGCAGCACTTCGTCGATGGACGCAGCGGCTGTTTTTCCGGCACCCATCGCCAGAATGACGGTTGCCGCACCGGTGACAGCATCGCCGCCGGCATAAACCTTGTCCTTTGTGGTAGCCATTTCCTCGTTGACTACGAGACAGCCCCACCGATTTGTGTCCAAGCCCTCTGTTGTCGAAGAGATCAGCGGATTCGGCGAAGTACCGATCGCCATGATAACCGTATCCACATCCAGGACAAACTCGCTGTCCGGAACAGCAACCGGTCTGCGTCTGCCGCTTTCGTCCGGTTCGCCCAGTTCCATGCGGATGCACTTCAAGCCGTTGACTCTTCCGTTTTCATCGCCCAGAATCTCTACCGGATTGCACAGGTTCTGGAACTCTACGCCCTCTTCCTTGGCGTGGTGTACCTCTTCCAGACGTGCCGGCATCTCTGCCTCAGAACGACGGTATACGATGTACACGTGTTCTGCGCCCATACGCAGCGCACTTCTGGCAGCATCCATTGCCACGTTACCGCCGCCGACAACAGCCACAACCTTCGACTGGATGACCGGTGTCGCATACTTCGGGTCATAGCCGTGCATCAGGTTGATACGGGTCAGATACTCATTTGCGGAGCATACGCCCACCAGACCTTCGCCCGGAATGTTCATGAACCGGGGCAGACCTGCACCGGAACCGATAAAGACTGCATCATAGCCGCCTGCCATCAGTTCGTCGATGGACAGGATCTTGCCGATGACCATATCCGGCTGGATATCTACGCCGGCATCCTTCAGCGACTGGATCTCCTGCTGTACAATGGTTTTCGGGAGACGGAACTCCGGAATACCGTACATCAGAACGCCGCCGGCTACCTGGAATGCCTCAAAGACAGTTACCTGATAGCCCAGGCGTGCCAGATCTCCGGCACAGGTCAGACCAGCCGGGCCGCCGCCTACAATGGCAACACGCTTGCCGTTCGGCGCAGCCTTTTCCTGCTTGCCGGTATAGCCATGCTCACGGGCATAGTCTGCCACAAAACGCTCCAGACGGCCGATGGCAACCGGCTCGCCCTTCTTGCCACGGACGCACTTGCCCTCGCACTGGTTCTCCTGGGGACATACACGGCCGCAGACAGCCGGCAGGCTGTTGGTGGTGCGGATGATGTCATACGCCTGGAGGAAGTCTCCGGCAGCCACAGCAGCGATGAAATCCGGGATCGGAACGCCTACCGGACATCCGCTGACACAGGGCTTTGCCTTACAGTGCAGACAGCGGGTCGCCTCCTCCTGTGCCTGTTCCGGGGTATAGCCCATTGCAACTTCTTCAAAACACTTTGCACGTTCCTTGGGATCACGCTCCGGCATAGGAACCTTTGTCGGTGTCATATTGAATTTTCCTGCCATGGTCACTGTACCTCCTTCCGGAACAGATTGCATTCCTGCTCCTGCCGCTTGTACGTGCCGTTGCGGCGCATCAATTCGTCAAAATCTACCTGATGACCGTCAAAGTCCGGACCGTCTACGCAGGCATACTTGGTCTTGCCGCCGACGGTCACACGACATCCGCCGCACATTCCGGTTCCGTCCACCATGATCGGGTTCAGCGAAACGATGGTCTTTACCTGGAACGGCTCGGTCGTCTTACAGACAAACTTCATCATGGGAACCGGACCGATAGCAATGACGACGTCATACTTCTTGCCCTGTTCCAGCTGCTGCTGCAGCACATTGGTCACAAAGCCCTTTGTGCCGTAGGAACCGTCATCGGTGCAGAGATACAGGTTATCGCTGCACGCACGGAATTCATCTTCCAGAATGACAATATCCTTGTTGCGGAAACCAACGATGGTATCCACTTCCAGACCCAGGCTGTGCAGGTGCTTTGCCTGGGGATATGCGATGGCACATCCTACGCCGCCGCCGATCACGCAGACCGACTTTGTGCCTTCCGGCAGTTCTGTGGGAACGCCCAGCGGTCCGACCAGATCCAGGATGGTGTCACCTGCCTCCAGCTGTGAAAACTGGCGTGTGGTCTCACCGGCGATCTGGAAGATCAGCGTAATTGTGCCGCCTTCACGGTCATAATCTGCTACGGTCAACGGTACACGCTCACCGAATTCGTCCAGCCGGAAAATGATAAACTGTCCCGGCAGAACCTTCTTTGCGATCAGCGGTGCAACAATGCGTACCATCACAACTGCATCGTTGAGCTTTTTCTTTTCTACGATTTGAAACAATTCTTTCACCTCATGCAATCTCATTGACTGTGCCGGATGCCGGAGCCTGTCCCGTATCCGGAAACATCCCCAAATTCTGACAAGCCGAATGAAACAAGCCGACAGACCGCCGGCTTGTTTGAAATACATATTTGCAGCGCTGCCGTATAAACGGACAGCAGTCGAATCTTATTCCGCAGAATCGTCCTCTGCCGGCACGTCAATCGGCACTTCAAAAGCGTCGTCGTCCAGATCGCTGTAGTCAAACTCCAGCATCTCGCCGCAGCACGGACACGGCATTTCGCCCTCTTCCAGAACAGATTCGCTCAGAGCGATGACATTATTGCAGGACGGGCAGACTGTCTCATAGAGTGTCTCATCATCGTCGTCGTCAAAATCGTCATCATCAAAGTCGTCATCGTCGTCACAGGAATAGTATGCGTCATCCTCATCGTCCTCATCATAGACAATGTCTTCCAGATCGCCCAGATCCTGATCAAACAGATCGCAAACCTCTGTCAGTTCGTCTACCTGGGTCTGCAGATCGCTGACATATGCTGTCAGATCCTGCATGACATCCAGCAGCTGTCCCAGTACCTTGCCTTCTTTTGTGCTGGTCAGATCCAGTTCCATACCGTCGACCATTCCACGCAAATACGCCATCTTATCCGTCAGGTTCATTTGAAATACCTCCTGTTCAAAACACGGTCTGCATTTTTCCGTGCAGCACCGAAAATGTTTGCGTCAAGCAGATGCTTTCGCTTATGCTCTTTCCATATACTCACCGGTTCTGGTGTCGATGCGGATCATGTCGCCCTGGTTGATGAACAGCGGCACCTTGATCTCTGCGCCAGTTTCCAGTGTAGCCGGCTTGGTTGCATTGGTAGCAGTATCGCCCTTGAAGCCCGGGTCAGTCTCGGTAACTTCCAGCTCAACAAAGTTGGGCGGCTCTACGCCGAATACGTTGCCCTTATAGGACAGAACCTTAACTTCCATGTTCTCCTTAACGAACTGGAATGCCGGACCCAGCTTGGAGCTATCGATCGGCTGCTGCTCATAGGTCTCCATGTCCATGAAGTAGTACAGATCGCCGTCGCTGTACAGATACTGCATATCCTTGCGCTCGATATAAGCGGTCGGATACTTATCGGTCGGGTTGAAAGAACGCTCTACCACTGCGCCAGTGATAACATTCTTATACTTGGTGCGGACGAAAGCGGCACCCTTACCCGGCTTAACGTGCTGGAATTCGATAACCTGTACCACGTTGCCGTCCAGTTCAAATGTGATACCGTTTCTGAAATCGCCTGCTGAAATCATAAATTGAAACCTCCGTTTTATTTCTAGGGAATGGGGGTCGATCCCTTTCGAGTGTTTTCCGCCGTGGGAACACGCTCTCCTGTTTCCCTATATTTCATGCAACGACAGGAAACGCCCTGCGTCCAAGCAGAGAATCCCCATAAAAAACATTGCTTAAATTTATTATACAACATAATCGCCGTCTTTGCAAGACTTTCCGCAAAAAAATTTACGTTTCCGCCGGAAAAATCTTACAGCACCGTCAGCTGTTTCGGCGCCTCGGTCAGATTCTCGCAGCCGTTTTCCCGAATGACCACAAAATCCTCGATGCGCACGCCGAATTCGCCCGGCAGGTAAATGCCCGGCTCTACCGTGACCACGTTCCCGGTCTCCAGCTTTGCCAGCGTTCCCGGCGAGGCATTGGGGAACTCGTGAATTTCCAGACCCACGCCGTGTCCCAGGGAATGCCCGAAGTTGTCGCCGTAGCCTGCCTCTTCGATGATATCCCGTGCCAGCTTGTCCATGTCTCTGCCGGTGATGCCGGGTTTTGCGCCCACAATGCCGGCAGCCTGGGCTTTCAGCACGATATCATAGACCTGCTGCATTCTTTCGCTGGGCTTTCCCACGCAGACAGTACGGGTCATGTCGCTGTGATAGCCGTCCACCATAGCGCCGTAATCCATCAGTACGAAATCGCCGCTCTGCACGATACGCTGCGCAGAGGGTACGCCGTGGGGCATGGAAGTGGCACTGCCCGTCAGCGCAATGGTGGGGAAAGATTCCCCTTCTGAACCGTTTTCCATCATGGTCTGGTTCAGCCGCAGCATCACGTCACGCTCCGAGATGCCCGGACGCAGGAAATTGCAGATATCCGCAAAGGCAATTTCCGCAATGCGCTGCGCCCTGCGAATTTTGTCGATCTCCTCTTCGCTCTTCACCGTGCGGCACGCATAGATCACACGGCTCAGGGTATCGCTGTAATCCAGCCGCACCAGATTCCCCAGCTGCTGTTTCAGCTTGGAGAACTGGCTCAGCGTCATTTCCATCGCCTCGACAGAGACGGTCTTTGCGCTGTGCTTTTGGAACAGTTCCCGGAGCTGTGCAAACAGGTCGTGCTGCTCGATAACGGTACAGTCCTTCACGCATTCCCGTGCCTTTTCAATATAGCGGAAGTCGATGATAAGATAGGCGGCATCCCGAAAGCAGACGACGGTTCCGGCAGAGGACTGCATCCCGGTGAAATACCGGCGGTTTACATCAGATTGAATGACCGCAGCGTCTGTCTCCGGCGGCAGCTGCTGCATCAGTTTTTCCAAACGGCTTTGCATGATGAAAACATCTCCTTACATTTCAGAAAGTGCCTGGAGCGCCAGGAAATAGCCGTTGATGCCGAAACCGGCGATCGTTCCGGCGCAGACCGGACTCAGCACAGAGTGGGAACGGAACTCGTCCCGTGCATAAATGTTGCTGATATGTACTTCCACACAAGGGATCCGGATGTCGTGAATAGCATCATGAATGGCATAGCTGTAGTGGGTATATGCCCCGGCATTGATGACAACGCCGTCAAAGGTATTCCGTGCAGCGTGCAGCTTGTCGATGATCGCACCCTCGTGGTTGGACTGAAAGATCTCGCACTCCAGTCCCAGACCCTCTGCACGATCCAGGATCATCCGGTTCAGATCAGCGAAAGTGGTATTGCCGTAAACGCCCGGCTCACGCTCTCCCAGCAGATTCAGATTCGGTCCGTGGATCACCAAAACTTTTTGCATCATAGCAGTTCAGCTCCTTACTTTTCTTCGTATATTTTCTTCGGCAGAAACGGAATCTCCATCCGCCGCTTGAATTTGAAAAACTTCGTCTTTTCCATCTCCATGGGGAACACAAAGATACAGGGCACCCGAAACAGGTTTGCACCCAGCACATCCGTGAAGATCTGGTCTCCCACGGCGGCGACCTCCTTCCGGGACAGCCCCATCTTTTCCACTGCCTCCCGATAGCCCTTGGTCAGCGGTTTCTTTCCCTCACAGACAAAGTCCAGCCCCAGCCGCTCTGCGAATGGTGCGACCCGGGGCGGATGGTTGTTGGACACCAGGCACAGCGAAATGCCTGCCGCCTGCATTCCGGCGACCCATGCCTCGACACCGGGTGCCGGCACAGGGTTGTCGTGGGTGGTCAGTGTGTTGTCTATATCCAGCAGCAATCCCCGGACGCCCAGTTTTTCCAGAAGATGCGGTGTAATATCGCATACGCTGCGCAGTGCGATTTTTGCATGAAACAGCATGGCTGTCCCTCCTTTCGGCAGAGCGGTGCAGACCGCAGTTACATTATACGCCTTTTTCCCTGCCGGAAATGTCGAACGATGGTCGTTCATTTACAAAAAACGGGCGCACTCTTTGAAAGTGCGCCCGCCTGCTGTGTTTCGCAATACGATTTATCAATACTTGCGCTTACGAGCAGCTTCAGACTTCTTCTTACGCTTTACCGAAGGCTTTTCGTAATGCTCTCTCTTACGAACTTCAGCGATAACGCCGTCCTTCGCACAAGATCTCTTAAAACGCTTCAGAGCGGTGTCCAAAGACTCGTTCTTACCAACGCGAACTTCTGCCACTTACATTTCCCTCCCTTTGCCGCTACGGCAGAGGCTAATCTTCCGCCAGACCATACGGTCGGACTTCCGATCTATACCACCAATAATCCCCAGTCGGGAACATCGGGTATCAGCTTCACCTATTTCGCTGCAAACTATTTTTGCAATATAAAACATTGTACCACATATTGCAGAATTTGTCAAGACCTTTTTCTGCAAACTTAGAAATTTGTTATTTTACCACAAAATTCACAAGTTTCTTTGGTACATATATTTGCTTAATGATTGTTTTGCCTGCTGTGGCTTCTTTTATTTTTGCATCAGCGGCTGCCTGTGCCAGAACGTCATCCTTTTCTGCATCTGCCGGAATCTCCAGCTTTGCCTTTACCTTGCCGTTGATCTGGACAACGATCTCGATCATATCGTCCACGCACAGCGCCTCATCATAGGTCACCCATTCCTGCTCGCTGAGAACACCCTCGCAGCCGATCACCTGGTACAGCTCCTCAGAGATGTGCGGTGCAAACGGATACAGCAGGATCAGCAGATCACGGAATTCCTTCTTGGTGATCGAGCCGGCATCGTAGATATCATTCAGCAGAGTCATCATTGCCGCAATGGCAGTGTTGAACTTCATTGCCTCGATATCCTCGGACACCTTCTTGATGGTCTTGTGCATCTTGGAGCGCAGGGCATCGCTGTAGCTGTCGCTGTCGGTCATCTTGTCCTGGAGCGCCCAGATACGGTCGATAAAGCGCTTGCAGCCCTTGACACTGCTTTCGCTCCACGGCGCAGCCTTTTCATAGTCACCCATGAACAGCACATACAGACGCAGCACATCCGCACCATAGACATCTACCACATCATTCGGGTCTACCACGTTTCCTCTGGACTTGGACATCTTTTCGCCGTCCGGTCCCAGGATCAGTCCCTGTGCGGTACGCTTTGCATACGGCTCCGAAGTGGGAACAAGATCCAGGTCATACAGGAACTTGTGCCAGAAACGGGAGTAGATCATGTGGCGTGTTACGTGTTCCATACCGCCGTTGTACCAGTCGACCGGCATCCAGTATTTCAGTGCCTCCTGGGATGCAAATTCCTTGTCGTTATGCGGATCGCAGTAGCGCAGGAAGTACCAGGAAGAGCCTGCCCACTGGGGCATGGTATCGGTTTCCCGTCTTGCATCTGCGCCGCACTTCGGGCATTTGCAGTTGACAAAGGATTCGATCTTTGCCAGCGGGCTTTCGCCGTCCTTGCCGGGTTCGAAGTTTTCTACCGGCGGCAGGCGCAGCGGCAGCTGGTCATAAGGCACCGGCACCATGCCGCACTTCGGGCAGTATACAATCGGAATCGGCTCGCCCCAATAGCGCTGACGGTTGAACGCCCAGTCCTTCATCTTGTACTGTACGCCCTTTTCGCCGCAGCCCTTTTCTGCCAGCACTTCCAGCATCTTTTCGATGGCATCCTTTTTGTTGGAGATGCCGTTGAGAATACCGGAGTTCACCATTTCGCCGTCGCCGGTATATGCCTCCTTGGAGATGTCTCCGCCCCTGATAACTTCGATGATATCAATGCCGAACTTCTTGGCGAAGTCATAGTCACGGGTATCGTGTGCCGGCACAGCCATGATCGCACCAGTGCCGTAGCCCATCATAACATAGTCGGAAATATAAATCGGGATCTCCTTGCCGGTGATGGGGTTGATGCCGGTGAGACCTTCGATCTTCACGCCGGTCTTGTCCTTGACCAGCTGTGTCCGCTCGAACTCGCTCTTCTTGGCGCATTCTGCCTTGTACGCATCCAGGTCAGCAATGTTGGCGATGCTGTCACGATACTTCTGGATGATCGGATGCTCCGGCGCAATGACCATGAAGGTCACGCCGTACAGGGTATCCGGGCGTGTGGTATAGATGCGCAGCTTTTCATCTGCGTGTTCCTTGATGGAGAAGTTGACAAACGCACCGGTGGACTTGCCGATCCAGTTCTGCTGCTGGAGCTTGACGTTGGGCAGATAGTCTACCTCTTCCAGTCCCTGGAGCAGCTTGTCTGCGTATTCTGTGATGCGCAGATACCAGACCTCCTTGGTCTTCTGGACGATCTCGCTGTGGCAGATGTCACACTTTCCGCCCTGGGAATCCTCGTTGGACAGAACCACCTTACAGCTGGGGCAGTAGTTGACCAGGGTCTTGTCCCGGAAAGCCAGTCCCTTTTCGAACATCTTGAGGAAGATCCACTGTGTCCACTTGTAGTACTGCTCATCGGTGGTATCGATCACTCTCGACCAGTCGAAAGAAAAACCGACACGCTTGAGCTGTCCGGTGAATTTTACAATATTGTCGTCCGTCACCTTACGGGGATGCACACCGGTCTTGATGGCGGTGTTCTCAGTCGGCAGACCGTAGGCATCAAAACCGATGGGGAACAGTACATTATAGCCCTGCATCCGGCGCTTGCGGCTGACAACTTCCAGACCGGAATACGCCTTGATGTGTCCTACGTGCATACCGTGACCGGAGGGATACGGGAATTCTACCAGCGCATAGAACTTTGGCTTGGTGTGGTCTTCCTTGGCACGGAACGAACCGTGTTCTTCCCAGTACTTCTGCCACTTTGGTTCGACAGAGGCAAAATCATATTTGTTGCTCATGTATTTATCATTCCTTTAATTATAATTTACTCAACATACTTCCAAGGCTGTGACGCCGTTTCCCTCAATTTTTCTTCGATACTGTCACAGCTCCATGTTTCATTCAGGTCAAACCGGCATCTTACACGAACACGACTGTCCTCTCCCTCAATTTCCCGTCCGGCATGGTAAAACTTCACATAAATTGCGTATGTGGTCTGATGCGCATTGTCCGGTTCGGTACTCAGATGAGAAAACGGCGACGTATCCCAAAAATCACAGTAAAGTGCGTAGATCTCTTCTGCTGTTTCAGAAAAGCTGTCCGACGTCATATCAAAAGAGGGATTCCCCTCAATAAAATCAAAGTCAAGATGTTCACTCTCCTGCGGTGTCCCGAATGCCATGACAAATTCTTCTGTTACCATCGTATTGATTTGATGCTCCTGACAAAAAGCCGCCCAGGCAGCTGTCTTATAATTCTCACGCACACTTTTGTGCGGAAAATGCCAGATTGGCAGCAAACCATCCCAACGGCCCTTTGACCAACCGGATATGACAATAAATACCACATCTGGATTTTCTTTCGGTGAAACCGTATAAAAAGTATAGATTCCGCTGTCTGTCTTTTGAATATGGCTATCACAAATCGTAAACGCTTCCCCATATTCATCTTGTAGCTGACGCATTATCTGCCATCTGCCGTCCGGTAAAAGAAATTTGACAAGCACTGCGATCCAAAAGACAAGAACCACAAAAAGTATTCGCCATTCCGTCTTTGACTTTTTCGGTTTCCCGCTGTTATTTACCAAAAAACGCCCTAACATTCTTTTCAAATACCAACACTGCAGCAGCGCCCAGATCCAGCAGACCCTCCAGGAGGTAGATCCACTGGCTGCCCAGATTGCTGAGGTTTGCGCCAATGTGGGTCAGAAACATGATCGCCAGGAAAACGGCGACAATGTAGTTGATGTACGGCACACGATTCAGCATCAGCACCAGCGCAACCACGCCGACGATCAGCATGATGATGTTGGAGACGCTGAATCCCAGGATCAGATTCAGAACGCCCTTTAGAATCAGATAAAGCCCGATGCCAAATACCCATTTTTTACCCATGGTTTCCATACGGCAGGATCCTTTCTTCTATCGTTATTTCTAAAATCCAATCGCCGAAGGCGGCATTAGATTTTTTTGATGCAGCTATTTTTCTAAAAAAATGCTGCCGAGGTCCAGGGCGAGAAGCCCTGGTCGCTGTCCGCAGACAGCGAAACTCTCTGCGCCATACTTTTGGCGCAACGGAGAAAAGGGTGAGAAAATCGACAGATTTTCGAGGGGAAACGAACACGACCGTTTCCCCTGGCTGCCCTTTTGAAAAAAGCTTACCCTTGAAAATGCCCCAGTGGGGCATTTTCAACGCTCTAAACTCAGTCCGGCTTGACCCACTGCGAAATATCCACCGGCTCTGCATCTGCCCAGAGGCGTTCCAGCTGGTAGAATTCCCGGGCATCCTTACAGAACACGTGAACGATCACGTCGGCATAGTCCAGCACGACCCAGTTCGAGCCGTTGCCTCTGCCCTCACGGTGCATCGGCTCTACGCCTTTCTCTGACATCTGATACTCGACCTCATCCGCCAGCGTCCGGGTATGTGTGGTACTCGTACCGTTGGCAATGATGAAGTAGTCGCCCAGAATGGTCAGATCCTGCACACGAAGTACCTGGATATCCTCTGCACGCTTGCTGTCCAGTGCCTTTACAATAGCTTCCAAAATTTTCTGCTGCGTCATAGTTGTTCCTTTCTCAAAGCCTGCCCGATGACAAAGCACGCTCTTATTTACTGGGCGCCGTCATTGCTGTCGCCCTTGCTGATATCGTTCAGATTTTCCTGGGTGTCGTCATAGTCTCTCGCCAGATATTCGCCCTCCGGCACAAGCTCCACGATGGCGCTTTCCTCCGGATAGATCTCGTTCTGGTACGGACGGAAATGGCCGTTCAGCAGGTCGATGGTTGCCGATTTGTGAATCGAATACACCGACTGCGCAGAGCCGTCGCCCGGATAATAGGTCGAACCCTCACCCGGCACCATAAAGACATTGACGTTGTCCATAGTCAGCCGCTGGGAGGCAAAGTCTGCCACCATGCTGATCTGTTCCAGAGAGAGGTCTGTTGCGATCCACTGGTTCTTGTAGATCTTCTGCATCGCACTCATCAGTTCCGTCTGGCTCATGTTCAGCATCTTTTCCATGGCTGCCGCCAGGAAGATACGCTGTGCCTTGACACGTCCGATATCACCTTCGGCATAGCCGTGGCGGAAACGCACGAACCACTCCGACTGCTGTCCGTTCAGCGTCTGCTCACCGGCAGGCAGCACCTTGTCTGCCTCATAGGTGATCTGCTCCGGCAGTGTGATGGGAATGCCGCCTACAGAATCTACAATATTGGCGATATCCACACAGTTCAGCTTCACATAGGCATCCACATAGATGCAGAAATTTTCCCGGATGGCATCCACTACACGCTGGATGGGCGTAACGCCGGTCTCCTGCCCGCTGTGATAAATGCTGTTGAACTTCGTCGTGGAATAGGACGCATAGTCCGGCATATAGGAGTCACGGGGAATCTGGAGAATATTCATGGAGCCGGCGATCAGATCAAACTGGAGTATCCAGTCTACGTCAGACAGCTCGCCGCTCTCGTCCATGCCCAGGAACAGGATAGTATACTGTCCCTCGATGGTCTGTTCCAGATCCAAACCATCGTTCAAATTGGAATCCAGATCGCTTTTCAGATTCAGCGCCGAGTCATTGGAATCCACCTTTGTCAGCGTACCCTCTTTTTCCACCAGCGGCTGCCACAATTTCCAGTACTTCATAATGGAGACCTGCTGTGTGGTAATGGTATTTCCGTCAACTTTCTTGAAATTGATGATCGGTGCATTGAACACCATGAGCAGAATCAGCACCACGCTGATGACAATGCCTGCCACCATTGTGATAATATCCCGTGGGCTGTTCTTTTTCCGCTTTTTGGGTGCATAGTATCCGTATTCATCCGAGTGGTTTTTTCTGCTCATCTGCAATAATCATCCTTCCTGCCGGTGTAGCTTGTTCAAAATTTCGTTGTATGCCTCTACGGTGTGGTGCGGGATCAGTGCATCCCGGCGCACCAGTTTCATCAGAGAATATTTCAGTGCATAGCCCATGCCTTCATCCAAACTTTCCAGCGCCTTTTTCCGCATGGTCTCCACGTCCGGATAGTCCCGTTCCACGGAGATCATATCTGCCAGATAGACGATCTTTTCCAGGTCGGACATTCCTGCTCTTGCGATGGTGTGATACCGCACCGCCGAAAGCACATCCATATCCATCACGCCGAATTTTGTCCGCAGCAGCTCCGCTCCGGCGATGCCGTGCCAGACCTTGAACGCACTGCGTTCCTCTGCGCAGACATCCATCGCAGACTGCATCATCAGCGTGTACTGCACATCCTCCGGCTCTTCCTTGCAGATGTCATGCACCAGCCCGGCAAACCGAGCCTTTTCCACATCCGGATAGCCGAATTTTTTCGCCAGCATCACACTGGCATCCGATACATTCTTCGAATGGGTATACCGTTTCTGAGAGAGATGTTCTTTCAGATATTCGTCATATTTTTCCAGCTGTTCCATGTATAAAAGCAGACTCCTTTCTTCGGAATCTGTCTGGGGTTCGTTTCCAGCAGATCACACAAACCGCCCGTCCGAAATCCCGGACGAACCTCTAGGCAACACCGCACAAAGCTTGTGCGTAAGATGCGAAGCCGGATTTTTCGGCAGATTGCATAGAAATTTCGCAGGCATACTGTCGTATGGCAAGGAATTTCTGGGCAATATGACGAAAAATCAGCAAGCAGATTGCGTGCAAAGCCGTCAGGCGGGCTTTGTGCGGTGTTGCCTCTAGTCGTATAAATTATGAGATACTATATATTGTACTACTTTTTGCGGTAAATAGCAAGAAAAATCTGTGTGATTTTTTCGGTTTTCACGAATTTTTGTAGAAGATACGGTATAGACCGGAACATCACACAAAAAAATTTTGCCATATTGCAATAAAAACGCCTGCTGCCGCCGCAGCTGTTCCAGATCTCCCGTCATGCGGGAAACCACGCCCAGCGCAGCCATTTCCAGGATCTCCTGCCAGCAGTGCCACCGGGTGAATGAGAGAAACATATCGCTGCCCACCAGCAGCACCAGTTCCGCCTCCGGATACCGCTCCCGGAACAGCCGGACGGTATCCACCGTATAGCTGACCCCGGAGCGTTCCAGCTCGCAGCTGTCCACCTCACAAAAGGACAGCGTTTCTGCGGCAAGCCGGCACATCGCCAGACGGTCCGCCCCGGACGCCATGCCCGGCGCATCCTGTTTGAACGGCGAGACATTTGCCGGGATCAGCACGACCTTGTCCAGTCCCAGCCCTTCCTTTGCTGCTTTCGCCAGGTGAAGATGCCCGTTGTGGATGGGGTTAAAGCTGCCGCCGAACAGTCCGATGCGCTGCATCAGAACTTTACCACCGGCTCTTTGGGATTGCGCTTGAACAGGACGAGACGATTGCCGATGACCTGTACCACCTCTGACTCTGTCTTTTCCGCCAGCTCCTGCGCCGCCTCTCTGGCATCCAGAGGGCAGTTGTCCAGTACGTGCATTTTGATCAGTTCCCGCTTGCGCAGGGCATCGCTGACCTGCTGTACCAGCGTATCGCTGATGCCGCCTTTTCCCACCTGGAAAATGGTTTCGTATGTGCTGGCGATGCCACGCAGGGTCGCCCGTTGTTTGCTTGTCAACATAAAAAAGTTCTCCTTTTATTTCTCTTCAAAAAATGCTTTCAGCTGTTCCAGCGCTCTTCCCCGGTGGCTGATCCGGTTCTTTTCCGCCTCTGTCATTTCCGCCATGGACTTTCCGTCCACATAGAACAGCGGATCATAGCCGAACCCGTTTTCTCCTCTGGGTGCTGTGCCGATCACGCCCTCACAGACACCGGAAAACACCTTTTCCGTGCCGTTGGCATCCAGATAGCAGAGCGAGCAGACAAACCGTGCCGTGCGCTTTTCTGCGGGGATGCCGTCTAGTTTGTGCAGCAGCTTGGCGTTGCGGTCTGCATCCGTTGCGCCCTCTCCGGCGAACCGGTGGGAATACACGCCCGGCGCTCCGTCCAGAGCGTCCACCATCAGACCGCTGTCATCGGCGATGACCGGACAGTGCATTGCCGCATAGACTGCCTTTGCCTTTATCGCCGCATTTTCTGCAAATGTGGTGCCGGTCTCTTCCACGTCCTGGCAAAAGCCTGCCTCACGCTGAGAGACAACTTCCAGCCCGAATGGTTCCAGGATTGCCCGGAACTCCCGGAGCTTTCCGGCATTGTTGGATGCAATAATGATTTTTTCCATGGTCATTCCTCCGTCGGTTCAAACAGGGCACGGACAAAGTCCTGTGCGTGGAACGGCTGGAGATCGTCGATCTTTTCGCCCACACCCACCAGCTTTACCGGAATGCCCAGCTCATTGCGAATGGATACGATGATACCGCCCTTTGCAGTACCATCCAGCTTTGTCAGCACGATGCCGGAAATATCTGCCACTTCCTGGAACAGTCTCGCCTGGTTCACGGCGTTCTGTCCGGTGGTTGCGTCCAGCACCAGCAGAATTTCCCGATGGCATCCCTCTGCTCTCGTCTCAATGATGCGGTTGATCTTTGCCAGTTCCTGCATCAGATTCTTCTTATTATGCAGCCGTCCTGCGGTGTCGCAGATCAGCACATCACAGCCTCTTGCCTTTGCCGCATCAATGGCGTCATAGACCACCGATGCCGGGTCAGAGCCTTCGGCGTGCTTGACAATATCCACGCCGGCACGCTGTGTCCAGACCTCCAGCTGGTCAATGGCAGCCGCACGGAACGTATCTGCCGCAGCGACCAGCACCTTTTTGCCCTCGCCTTTCAGCTGATGGCACAGCTTGCCGATGGTGGTGGTCTTGCCTGCGCCGTTGACGCCGATCACCATGACAATGGTGGGCTTTGTAGGATATTCCAGCGTCTGATCCTCGCCCAGCATCTCTGCAATGATCTCCTGGATCATGCCCATGATCTCCTGGGGATCCTTTACACCACGCTCTTTCACACGCTTGCGCAGGGTCTCGCAGATCTCCACCGAGGTCTCCGGTCCCAGGTCGCTGGTAATCATGGTCTCTTCCAATTCGTCAAACAGGTCGTCGTCGATCTTGGTGAACCCGTTCAACACCTGCTGCATCCGGGACATCATGGCATCCTTTGTCTTGCGCAGTCCGTCACGGATCTTGGCGAAAAAGCCCTTTTTCTCCGGCTGTTCTTCCGGCTCGGTTTCCTCTTCCGGTTCAGTTTCCTCTTCCAGTTCGGATTCTTCTTCCGGTTCAGTCTCCTCTTCCGGTTCAGTTTCTTCTTCCGGTTCGGTCTCTTCCTCCGGTTCAGTTTCTTCTTCCGGCTCAGTCTCTTCTTCCGGTTCAGTCTCTTCCTCCGGCTCAGTCTCTTCTTCCGGTTCGGTTTCTTCCTCCGGTTCAGTTTCTTCTTCCGGTTCAGCCTCTTCTTCCGGCTCAGTTTCCTCTTCCGGTTCGGATTCTTCTTCCGGTTCAGTTTCCTCTTCCGGTTCGGATTCTTCTTCCGGTTCAGTTTCTTCTTCCGGCTTGGACTCTTCGCTTTTCAGAATCCCGGCAGCCTCCAATGCCGCCTGCCGTGCCAGGGCAATTGCCTCCTGGTGCTGTTCTGATTCTTCCACCACTGCCTGTGCCGCAAGACGGGCTTTCTCCACCTCGTCCTGCTCCTGCGCTTCCTGTTCCCGGATGGCAGCGGCGGCGATGTCCTCTTCTTCCCCAGCGAATGCCCCGTCAGATTCTTCCGCCGGGCTTTCCTGCTCCGTCAGTTCTTCCTGTACCAGTTCTTCTTCCTGCTTTTGTTTATTGCGTTTCCAGAACGGTACGCCCTTTTCTTTGTTTTTGTTCTTCTTGCCAAATAAGCCCATGGTACACCTGTCCTTTCTATTGAAGTTCTTCCTGTTCCATCCGCAGCAGACGGGAAATGCCGTCCTCCTGCATGGTCACGCCGTAGAGGACGCTTGCCTCTTCCATGGCGCTCCGGCGGTGGGTCACCAGGATGAACTGTGTGGTATCGGTAAAATTCTGCAAATACTGGGCATAGCGCCGGACATTGCCCTCATCCAGCGCCGCATCAATCTCGTCCAGAATACAGAACGGAGACGGCCGCAGCCGCAGAATGGCAAAATAGATAGCGATTGCCACAAACGACTGTTCGCCGCCGGACAGAGAGATCAGATTCTTGATGACCTTTCCCGGCGGTGCGACCTTGATCTCGATGCCCGATTCCAGTACATTTTCCGGGTCGGTGAGTTCCAGGCGTGCCTCGCCGCCGCCGAACAGATCCCGGAAGATCTCCTGGAAATTCCGGTTGATAATGGAAAAGCTCTCCGAAAAAATGCGCTGCATCTCCTCGGTCAGCGAGGTGATGAGGTCTTCCAGTTCCCGCTTTGCCGTCTCTGCATCCTGCATCTGTTCCGACAGGAACTGATACCGTGCGGAGACCTCTTCGTACTCGGCGATTGCCGCCACATTGACCGTACCCAATCCACGGATGCGGCTTTTCAGACTTTGCAGTTCCCGCTGCGCCGCCTGGAGATCTTCCAGGGGCTGCGCCTGCTCCTGCGCCTCTGACAGAGACAGTTCATACTGTTCCAGCAGTTGGCGTATTACGCCGTCATAGTCGCTCTGGACAGCGATTTTCCGCTCTTCCAGCCGGCTCATCTCGCCGGAGAACTTTTCCCGGACGGCGTTGGTCTCCCGGAGTCCGCTCTGCATCTCCCGGATCTGCTGATCCTGGGCATCATGCACCTGCTGCCAGTGCCGGATCTCCGCCTGACCGTCAGTGCGGCTTGTTTTCATCTGTTCCAGAGTCTTGTTTCCACGGGTGATCTCGTCCTGTTTCTGCCGGATGAGTTCTTCCTGGGTGGAAATATCCCTGTCGATCTGCGCCAGCTTTTCTACCATGGAATCCTGCTGGTCGCTCTGCTGCTGGATCTCTCTGGACAAGGTATCCATATCCTTTTCCAGCTCCATCATGCTGATCTTCAGCTGTGAGCGCTGTTCCGCCAGACGAGCCTGCTCCTGTTCCAGGGCGCTGCGCTGGTCTGCCTCCTGGGACAGCATCTCCTGTCCCTTTTGTATCGCTTTTTCCACCTCTTCTGCCTCTTCGGCAGCGGCGGTGTATTTATCCGCAGTCTCCTGCATCCGCTGCTGCAGTACTGCCTGCTGCGATGCCGCCTCTTCCAGACGCTCTGTGTTCTGCTTTCGCAGATACTGTTCCTTTTCCAGCTGTGCCTCTGCGGCGACCTGTTCCGATTCTGCCCGGCGGCACCGCTGCTGGAGTTCTTCCATCTGCTGTTCCAGCTGCGCCGACTGTGCCTGCGCCTTCTGAAAAGCCGCTGCCGCCGCCTGCTCCTGCTGTTCCAGCGCCTTTACCTCACCGGAAAGCGCCGTCAGTTCCGCACGGCGTGTCAGCATACCGCCGGAACGCATTGCCGAACCGCCGGTGAACGAACCGCCTGCATTGATGACCTGTCCGTCCAGCGTCACAATGCGGAACCGGTACTGATACGCCTTTGCCAGTGCCGTTGCGCTGTCCAGATCCTCTGCCACAGCCACACGCCCCAGCAAAAACTGGACAACGCCGGAAAAGCGCTGGTCATAGCGCACCAGTTCGCTCGCCATGGCGATAAATCCCTCGTGGCGTTCCAGCCCGGTCTCGTTCAGCGTTCTGCCTCGGACAGAAGTCAGCGGCAGGAATGTAGCACGTCCGGCACGCTGTTGCTGCAAAAAGCGAATCCACTGTTTCGCAGCGTTTTCGTTTTCCACAATGAGATTCTGCATGGCGCCGCCCAGTGCGGTTTCCAGCGCCACGCCGTATTTCTGGTCGGTGGTGATAAGCTGTGCCACCGTGCCGAACACCCCACGGGGCTTTCCGCCGTCCGCCCGAAGAACTGCCTTGACGCTGCCGCCAAAGCCCTCCATGTTCCGCTCCATATCCTGGAGCAGTTTCTGGCGCTGGCGCTTTTCCCGGAGTGCAAACGCCGCCTGGTCCCGGTTCTTTCTGCCCTCTTCCAGCGCCTGCACCGCATGGGCGTAGCGTTTCTGAAAACCGGCACGCTGGTTCTGCACCTGCTCGAAAAGTGCCTTCGCCTGCTCCGCCTTTTCTCTGGCGGCATCGTAGACCATATTCTGACTGGAACACGCCTGCTGCAAAGCGCTCTGCCGCATTCCCTGTTCCGTCAGCTGGGCTTTCAGTTCTTCCTGCTGTCCGGCGGCAGTCTGCTGCATGACACGCAGTTCGCTCTGCCGCACCAGCAGCTTTTGCAGGATGCCGTTCGCCTGCTCGTATTCCTGCCCACGCCGTGCCGCCTGCTGTTTCAGTCTCTCCCATTCCTGTTCCGCCTGTTCCGACGTCACCTGGAGCGACTCACGTTTCTGCCGCAGCTGCACGGTCTGTTCCGACAGGGATGCCATCCGGCTCTCCATACTCCTGGACTGTTCCGCCGTCTCCGTTTTCTGACTGTGCAGACTTTCCAGCATCTGACGGCTGTGGAGAATGTCGTTCTCGCACACTGCCACCGCCGCCCGGAGCTGTGCCGCCTCTTCTTCCGCCTGCTGGATCTTCTGACGGATCTCTTCCATTTTCAGCGTGCTTTCCTGCATCCGGCGATAGCCTTCCTGCACCTGGGCATCTGTCCGCTGTATCTCCCGTTCGGCGTTCTGATATTCCGCCTGTGCCTGGAGATAGCCGTCCGACAGCCCGGTAAGCTTTTCCCGGAGTGCCGTCAGCCGTCGCACCCAGAGAGAGACTTCCAGCTGTTTCTGTTCCCCGGCAAGCTCCACATACTGCTTTGCCTTTTCCGCCTGCTGCCGGAGCGGTTCCACACGAGATTCCAGTTCCATGACGATATCCTGGAGACGCACCAGGTTTTCCTGTGCAGCATCCAGCTTGCGCTGCGCCTCCTGCTTTTTATAGCGGAACTTGGAGACACCTGCCGCCTCCTCAAAAATATCCCGGCGGTCGGTGCTTTTGGCGCTGACGATCTCAGCGATACGTCCCTGTCCGATGATGGCATAGCCGTCACGTCCCATACCGGTATCCATAAAGAGTTCCGTCACATCCTTCAGACGGACATTTTTGCCGTTGATGCGGTACTCACTGTCACCACTGCGGTACAGCTTTCGGGTAACACTGACTACAGCACCATAGGCATCTCCCAGTTCGCCGGTCTCGTTGTTGATCTCCAGCGTAACTGCCGCAAAGCCCATTGCTTTCCGGGTCTTTGTGCCGGAGAAAATAACGTCCTCCATCTTGTTGCCACGGAGCGTCTTGGTAGACTGTTCCCCCAGCACCCAGCGCACCGCATCGCCGATGTTGCTCTTGCCGCTGCCGTTGGGTCCCACTACGGCGGTCAGACCCTTGTCAAAGTGCAGCTTGATCTTATCGGGAAAGGACTTAAAGCCCTGTAATTCCAGGGATTGCAGATACATTTCGATGTCTCACCTCTTTCGAAACATTTATTTTGGCGATTGCAGCACACGCACGGCATAGATCTGATTGTGGAAATCAGACAGCGGCACGGTCTGTTCCTTTTTCTGCAAAGGATCCATGCACTGATACGTCCCGTCCTCGCTGCCTGTCAGCAGTACATAGTGGGTGCTGCCGCTTTTCGGCATCTTCACCCGGACAATGGGAAAACAGCCGTCCGCCAGATACTCGTCCAGTGCGCCCTCCGGCAGTTCCGCAGCATCCTGCCGCAGCACCGGAACGCCTGTCACTTGTTCCAGTACGTCCCACTGCAAATTTCCCTGTCCGTCATACACGCCCTGTTCCGAAAAGAACTGGTTCACTGCTCCGGCATCGGCATCTTCCGGCAAACCGTCCACAGAGATCTGCTGCATTTGCAGCGCCGCCGCCACACAACAGGTCAGACAGCCGGAATCCGCCATGTGATAGGCAGAATCCCCCAGTGCATCGTCTTTCCAGCGGTCATCCTTCTGTCGGAAGATCACCGTCTCCGCCGCCGCAGTCTCTGCGGATGCTTCTGCGGTGACAGGTTGCGCCGTCTGATGAAAATGCCTGTAACACAGCACACCGCCTGCCGCCAGAATGACCGCCGCAAGGATGAGCGCCACGACCCTATATTTCTTTCCGGTCATATATTCCCTCATTTCTCCGAGACATTGCCATACACCCCACAGCATTTTCCATTTGCAAGAAGTGTTCCCGGCGACACCGCCGCATTCTCCTGCACACGGAGCGTTACGCCCTGCTCTGCCAGCATTTTCCGGTTGCAACCATGCTGTCCCAGCACCTTGCTCATGGTACGGGGTGCTGTTTCCACAAAGAGTTCCGGTTTTCCACAGTCTGCCGCCGCCTTTTGCAGCTGCCGCAGATACAGACGGGATTCCACCAGTTCTCCGTATGCCGGGTGAAAATATCCGGCGAGCATCCCTGCCCGGAGCGACGGCGTGTCGTGCAGTCCCAGCCGGATCACACGCACCCCAGCCTCATGACAGCGGCACAGGGCATCGGCGCAGTAGTCCAGCACCTCTTCCTGTGACAGCGCCGGATACACGCCGGGCTGACAGTACTCCGCCAGCTTTGTTCCGGCGAGTACCACTGTGGGATAGATCCGCAGGGTCTCCGGCCGGCACGCCAAAAGCTGTTCCAGGGTGTCGTATTCGTCCTGCAATGTACTGCCGTACAGCCCCACCATCTGCTGCAAGCCCAGGGAAAAGCCTGCCTGCCGCAGCATGGCACTTGCCGTCCGGACTGCCTGTGCATCGTGTCCACGGGCATTCAGCCGCAGCACACGGTCGCACATACTCTGTGCGCCCAGTTCCACTGCCGTCACATGATAGGCTTTCAGCCGTTCCAGAACCGCTGCATCAACGGCATCCGGACGGGTGGAGATGCGGATGCCGGAAAACTTTCCTGTTCCCAGAAACGGCTGTGCCGCCTCCAACAGGGCGATCTGATACGCCGGCTCTACTGCGGTAAAACTGCCGCCGAAAAAGGCGATCTCCGCCGACTCCAGCGTTCCGCTGCGCTCCAGCATTTCCCGGCAGGTCTGTGTGATCTCTTCCGGCTCCGGCGCATGGACGGTGCCGCTGATGGTGCGCTGGTCACAGAAACTGCACTGATGCGGACAGCCACGGTGCGGAATGAAAAAGGCAAGAGTCTTATGCTTTGCCATATCCCATGAGCGACAGAGCCTCCTTGGCTGCCTGCTGTTCTGCCGCCTTTTTGCTGTGTCCCATGCCCTTGCCGATCACGTTGGAATTCAGGCAGACTTCGACTTCGAACGCCTTGTCGTGATCCGGGCCGTACTCGCTGACCAGCACATATTCCACCTTTTCCTCCGGGTTCTTCTGTACCACTTCCTGGAGCTGGGTCTTGTAATCGTGGAAACCGGAGGGCTGCTTTTTCTCCTCTTCCGGATCATCCGGGATAAACCGCAGGATATGCCGCTTTGCCGCATCCATGCCGCCGTCCAGGAAAATGGCAGCGATCACTGCCTCAAAGGCATCTGCCAGAATGGACGAACGGAATCTGCCGCCGGTATGCTCTTCGCCCTTGCCCAGCAGCAAAAATTCGCCCAGGTGGATCTCCTTGGCGAAAACGTGCAGCGCCTTTTCACAGACCATAGATGCCCGGAGCTTGGTCAGCTCGCCCTCCGGCAGTTCCGGATACTTGTGAAACAGGAACTCGGAAACCACGATGGACAGCACGCTGTCTCCCAGGAATTCCAGGCGCTCGTTGCACTTGCGTGTCTTGCGCTTTTCGTTGGCATAAGATGAATGGGACAGCGCCTCCAACAGCAGGTGCTTGTCCTTGAAATGATAGTGGATATAGGTTTCAAACCGTCCCAAATCTACATACTCTGTATGTTCCATGATTGCTTTCCCTCTATTTCTTTACCGGTCTTCCGGTATTTTCTGCAATGGTCTGTACCACATTTCCGGCAACGCAGTCTCTCGCCTGGCGGATGGCGTTGAAAAATGCCGTGCCATCAGAGCTGCCGTGCGCCTTGATGACCGGTTTCTGTACGCCCAGCATCACAGCGCCGCCCACTGCCTTATAGTCCATCTTCTTGGTGAGCGCCTTGATCTTCGGCAGGATCAGCAGCGCCGCCAGCTTTCCGGCAGCGCCTGCGAACAGGTTGCCCTTCATCTGGTGTGCCATAAACTTGCCCATGCCCTCGTACAGCTTCAGCGCCACATTTCCGGTAAAGCCGTCTGTGACGACCACATCCGCTGCGCCGGCAGGCAGCTCTCTCGCCTCAATGTTGCCGATGAAGTTCACCGGCGCCTGGGACAGCTGGACGTAGGATTCCAGTTCCAGTTCTCTGCCCTTGGTCTCTTCTGCGCCCACGTTCAGCAGTGCCACACGGGGCTTTTCCACCTGCATGACGTTCTGCATATAGGCACTGCCCATAATGGCGAACTGCACCAGCATTTCCGGGCGGCAGTCGTTGTTTGCGCCGCCGTCAATGAGCAGAAACGGCGTGGTCTCTGTGGGCAGCACCGGAGCGACCGCAGCACGCTTGATGCCGGGGATGCGCTTTACCAGAAAGGTTGCGCCAACCAGCAGTGCGCCGGTACTTCCGGCACAGACAAAGGCATCGCCTTTGCCGTCATGCAGCGCCTGCATTCCCACTGCCATGGAGGTGTCGGCGTGCTGTTTCAGCAGCGATGTGGGTTCTTCGTGGATGTCGAACACTGCCGGGGCGTGGAGAATTTCCATGCCGTCCAGCGGCAGACCGTTTTCCTCGGCGCAGTCCCGGATCTTCTGCTCGTCTCCGACCAGCGTCACCGTTACGCCCAGTTCCTGCACCGCCTGTGCGCCGCCACGAATCACTTCGAGCGGTGCGTTGTCACCGCCGAATGCGTCGATTAGTATATTCAAGATGTATGATCTCCCTTGTATTATTGTTCTGCCTCACGCAGATACTGTTCCAGCGCCGCCATGCCACGGTCGGCATACGCCTGGTACTTTTCCTGCTTTCCACGGATGCGCTCCGGCAGGTCGGGCAGAATGCCCATATTTGCACCCATAGGCTGGAAATTCTCCGTGGGTGCGCTGCTGATGTATGCCGCCAGTGCGCCCATCATGGTCTCCCGTGGCAGAATGAGCGGCGCTTTGCCCTGCAAGCGGCGTGCCAGGTTCTTTCCGGCGAGAATGCCACTTGCCGCCGATTCCATATAACCCTCCACACCGGTCATCTGTCCGGCAAAGTACAGGGTGTCCTGTCCACGGAAATGATAGTCCGCATCCAGCAGGCGTGGGCTGTCCAGGAACGAGTTCCGGTGCATCACGCCATAGCGGTGAAACTCGGCGTGTTCCAGACCGGGAATCATGGAGAACACCCGTTTCTGCTCCGGAAATTTCAGATTCGTCTGAAATCCCACCAGATTGTACATGGTTCCCTCCTGGTTTTCCCGGCGCAGCTGTACCACCGCCCACGGACGGTGACCCGTGCGTGGATCGGTCAGTCCCACCGGTTTCAGCGGTCCGAACCGCATGGTATCCGGGCCACGGGATGCCAGTACCTCAATGGGCATACAGCCCTCATAGACCCGGAACGCATCCTTGTCGCAGTCGTGCAGAGGCGCACGTTCTGCGGCAATCAGCGCCTCGTAGAAGTTCTCGTACTCTTCCTTGTTCATGGGGCAGTTGATATAATCTGCATCCCCTCTGCCGTAGCGTGCCGCAAAGAACACTTTCTCCTTGTCCAGACTCTCAAAGCTGACGATGGGCGCAGCCGCATCGAAAAAGCTGAGCCGTGTGCCGCAGCGCTTTTCGATGTCTGCCGCCAGTGCGCCTTCTGTGAGCGGTCCGGTCGCCACGACTACCGGAGTATCCGGGATACGATCGACCACGGCGGTCTCCAGGGTGATGTTGGGGTGATTCCGGATGGCATCGGTGGCGAGGTCGGAAAACTGTTTCCGATCCACCGCCAGCGCACCGCCGGCAGCCACTGCCGATTTCCGGGCGCACTGCATCAGCAGTGAACCCAGGCGGGTCATCTCCGCCTTGAGCAGCCCTGCCGCAGAATTGATGCGGTCGGCTTTCAGCGAGTTAGAACAGACCAGCTCCGCCAACCCCTCATAGTGGTGCGCCGGCGTGTACTGCACCGGTTTCATCTCCAGCAGCTGCACGGAAAAGCCAGCCTCTGCCAGCTGCCAGGCAGCCTCACAGCCTGCCAGTCCGCCGCCGATCACGGTTACGTCTGCCATTTACGCACCTCCTACCGGACGGGAATAGCCGCAGCCCGGCTTTTCGCATACCAGCGTGCCGGACTTGCCGCCTTTCTGGAACAGGGTACAGCCGCACTGGGGACACTTTTCCTCGGTCGGCACATTCCAGGTCATGAAGTTGCAATCCGGATAAGCGCTGCATCCGTAGAAACTTCTGCCACGCTTGGACTTTTTCAGAATGATCTTGTTATTGCAAAGCGGACAGGAACCGGCAGTTTCCTGGACGATCTTCTTGGTGTTCTTGCACTCCGGGAATCCGGGACACGCCAGAAAGCGTCCGTAGCGCCCGATCTTGATGACCATATTTCTGCCGCACTGATCGCAGACGATATCCGTCTCCTCATCCGGCACTTTGACACGCTTGCCTTCCATTTTTTCCTCGGCAGTCTCCAGCGTCTTTGAGAAATCGCCGTAGAAGTCCTCCAGCGTATCCACCCAGCTTTTCTTGCCACGTTCCACATCATCCAGGTTGTTTTCCATCTCTGCGGTGAACTTCACATCCAGGATGTTGGGGAAATGCTCTTTCATCAGTTCCGTGGTCACTTCGCCCAGGACGGTGGGTTTCAGCTGTTTTCCCTCACGCTCCACGTAGAGGTGGGTGGTGATGGTGGTGATGGTCGGCGCATAGGTACTCGGTCGGCCGATGCCGTTTTCTTCCAGCGCCTTGATCAGCGTCGCCTCTGTATAGCGTGGCGGTGCCTGGGTGAAGTGCTGGTTGCCTTCCAGAGACTTCACCTTGATCTCCATGCCCTTTTCCAGCTCCGGCAGGTTCTTGTTCTCGCTCTTGTCGCCCTTGGCATCGTCGTACAGCACGGTAAAACCGTCAAACTTCACGGTCGAGCCGGTTGCCTTAAAGATGCAGTTGTCTGCCTCGATGTCCACAGACACCGTATCCATCAGCGCATCTGCCATCTGGCTTGCAATAAAGCGCTCCCAGATCAGCCGGTACAGCTTGTACTGGTCGGCAGTCAGACTGGACTTCACCCGCTCCGGTGTCATGTCCGGCATAGACGGACGGATCGCCTCGTGGGCATCCTGGGCGTTCTTCTTGGACTTATATGCTCTCGGCTCCGGCGGCAGATAGTCTGCGCCGTATTTTCCGGTCACATAGTCTGCGGCTGCCTGCTGCGCCTCTGCGGAGATACGCAGGCTGTCGGTACGCATATAGGTAATCAGACCGACTGCACCCAGTCCGTCGATATCCACGCCTTCGTACAGTTCCTGTGCCACCTTCATGGTGCGCTTGGACTGAAAGCCCAGGCGATAGGAGGCATCCTGCTGCAGGGTCGAGGTGATAAACGGCGGTGCAGGGTGGCGCTTGGTCACCCGTTTTTTCACATTCTGCACGGAATAGCTGGCATTTTGCAGCCGTTCCAGCAGAGCATCTGCGGCAGCCTTGTCCGGGATCTCCGTCTTGTCCACCCGTTCGCCGTCCACCTTCACCAGCTTTGCCGCAAACACCTTTCGGGACGGCGGCGCCGTAAACTTCGCATCAATGGACCAGTACTCCTGGGAAACAAACGCACGGATCTCGTTTTCCCGGTCTACCACCAGGCGCACAGCTACCGACTGTACACGTCCGGCAGACAGACCACGGCGCACCTTTTTCCACAAAAACGGGCTGAGCTTATAACCTACCAGACGATCCAGGATACGGCGTGCCTGTTGGGCATTCACCAGATCCAGGTCGATCTTGTGGGGATGGCTCATACCAGCCTGGATACCGCTCCGGGTGATCTCGTTGAACTCCACCCGGTCATCGGCATCCATATCTAAATGCAGCATCTGTGCGATATGCCAGGAAATGGCTTCTCCCTCTCTATCCGGGTCAGTTGCCAGATAGATATGGTCGCACTTTTTTGCGTGTTCTTTCAGTTTTTTGATAACGTCTTCCTTGCCCTTCATATCAGTATACTGAGGCTGAAAGCCGTTTTCTACATCCACACCCAGTTTCGACTTCGGCAGATCCCGGATGTGACCCATAGAGGCAATGACATCATAGCCCTTGCCCAGATATTTTTGAATGGTTTTCGCCTTTGCCGGCGACTCCACGATCACTAAATTCGACATAACTCTCTCTCGTTCTCTCTCAAGGCAAAATCGTCTTCAAAACAGGGAAACGCTGCATAAAGCCTGCCTAACAGCTTTGCACACAGGCTTTATTCCGTGTTTCCGCAGGTTTTCCTGCGCACTAACGCATCCGCCGGAATTGTTTTCCCGGCAGGCGTTCCAGTTTCCCGTATAGTTCCAGTTCCGTCAGCGTTGTGGTCAGTTCCTCCATGGAAACCTCCAGCTCCGCTGCGATCTGATCCATGTGCATCACACGCTGTCTTTGCAGCAGAGACAGGATCTCTCCTGCCAGACCCTCCAGCTCTTCCTCCGGCATGGGGTCGATCGCCGGGTCGGGTTCGGTCTCTTCCGGAATCTCCGGCTCCGGCGGACGCTGTTTCCGGCGGCCAGGCTGCTGCACAGCGTCGGATTCTCCCAGCGTCATCACGGAACTCTCGGATTTTTCCCGTGTCTCATCGTACAGTGCCGATGCCCCGATCATGTGGGCATGGCTGGTGTAATACTCATAGACGATGTCCCGGCTGTCAAATACCGGGATCGCACCGTCCCGAAGATATTTTATCACACCCATATATCGTTTGTCAAATATATCTGCCGGCGGAATGCAAAAAACATCCCGTCCCTGTTCCATGGCGTTCTCCGCCGTAATCAGCGCACCGCTCCTGGCAGGTGCCTGTATGACAAAAGTTCCCATGCTTAACCCGGACAGCACCCGGTTTCGCAAGGGAAAATTCGATGGAGCCGGCGATGTTCCCGGCAGAAATTCCGACAGGATCAAGCCACGCCTGGCAATTTCATATTTCAAATTGGCATGGGGCTGGGGATATGCAACATCCAGTCCGCAGCCCATCAGCGCAATGCTGGGCTTATCCGCCTCCAGCGCACAGCGGTTCGCCGTGATGTCGATGCCCACGGCATATCCCGTCACCGGAACAAATCCCATCTGCACCAGATCGTGGCAGATGGTCTTTTCCACCTGGAGACTGTACGGCGAGGGATTGCGAGTTCCCACGATCGTCAGCAGCAGGTGTTCCTGCAAAAGGGAGCTGTCGCCCTGATAAAACAGCAGCACCGGCGGATTCACAATGGAGAGCAGCTGCGGCGGATACGCCTCGTCGCCGTACCAGAGAATGGACAGGCGCAGCTTTTCGCACCGTGCCAGCATTTCTTCCACTTGTGCCTCGCCGGTCTGGCGGATGCGCCGCAGCGTATGTTCCGGCAGGTGCAGTGCCGCATCGGATTCCGGCTTTTGCAGCACCTCCACCGCTTTCTGGGGTGAACCATACCGGTGGAGCGCTTTCCAGATCCGTGGACTTCCTGCGCCGAACACCATCACCAGCCACAGCAGGCAGCGAATCTCTTCCATGTCACTGCCCTCCGTTTCCGGCGGCTGCCGCTTTCTGCACTTCCCACAGGATAATGCCGGCAGCCATCGCCGCATTGAGGGATTCGATCGTCCCGTGCATGGGAATCGTCACCCGGCGGTCACAGGCGGCAGAGACTTCTTCCGGCAAGCCGTTCCCCTCGTTGCCGATCACCACCGCCGTCCCCTTCCGGAACAGACACTGTCCCACCAGTTCCGCCTGTCCGGAGACCACAGCGGCGCAGGACTCCACACCGGCATCCCGGCAGGCAGCCAGCACCGGTTCGATCTCCGGCACACAACAGAGCGGCACACGGAACAGAGAACCCATGGTCGCACGGACCACCTTGGGGCTGTAGATGTCACAGCTTGCGCTGTAGATCACCCCGTCCAGCCCCAGAGCGTCTGCGGTACGCAGGATCATGCCGGCATTTCCGGGGTCCTGCAGCTGGTGCAGCACGGCATAGCTGCCGCCGGTATGGATCAGCGCCGAAAGCGCCGGCGGCTCCGGTATCTGACAGACGGCGAACACGCCCTGGGTGTGTTCTGTCTGGGACAGTTCCGCCGCCAGACTGTCCGAGACAAGAGCGCAGCGTGTGCCGTGCAGCACGTCCGGCAAACCCTCTGCCTGCCAGCGTGCCAGACCGTCCTCTGTCCAGAACAGCTGTGTCAGCGCCGCACCGTTTTTCACGGCATCCGACACCAGCCGAAAGCCCTCCAGCACAAACAATCCGGTCTTTGTCCGTTCCTTCCGGGAACGTGCCAGCTTGCGGTACTGTTTCACCGCAGCATTATCATGCGCCGAAATTTTCAGCAGCGTTTCCATATCGTTTTCCACCAGCTTTCGTTATGGCAGCACCGTGCAGAGCCGTCAGGCGGACTTTGAGCGGTACTGCCGAATATTCCGGATTTTCCTCATGATACAACAAAACACGCCCCGTATCGTTTCCAGAGCGTGTTTCGCATTCGATCCTTACAGAGCAGCCTTAGCCTGTTCTACGATTGCAGTAAAGCCTGCTGCGTCGTGAATGGCGATCTCAGACAGCATCTTGCGGTTCAGTGTGATGCCAGCCTTCTTGCAGCCGTTCATGAACTGGGAGTAGTTGATGCCGTTCATCTTGCAGGCAGCGGAAATACGAGTGATCCACAGCTGACGGAACTCTCTCTTCTTCTGCTTTCTGCCGATGTAAGCATAGTTGCCGGACTTCATGACAGCCTGTTTTGCCATCTTGAAGTGCTTGCTCTTGCTGCCCCAGTAGCCCTTTGCCAGCTTCAGGGTCTTATTTCTTCTCTTACGAGTCATCATTGCACCTTTAATACGTGCCATAGTTATTTACCTCCGTTATTTCTCAGATTCCAGTCTAAAGCCCTGTCGTTCGGCTTAGAGATACGGCATCAGCTTTTTCAGTGCCGGTGCGTTTGTGCTGTCAGCGATACCTACGGTACGAGCGATTCTCTTCCGCTTGGTGTCCTTCTGAGTCAGTCTGTGTCTCTTGTTGGTCTTCTGATACTTTACTTTTCCGGAAGCAGTCATCTTAAAGCGCTTTTTTGCACCGGAATGTGTCTTGGTCTTGATCTTTGCCATGGTGAATTCCTCCTGTTTACTTCGATGCCTTCGGTGAAATGAACATGACCATGCTGCGGCCTTCCATTTTCGCAGGCTTATCAACAACGCCGACTTCCTTGCACGCTTCCTGGAAACGCTTCAGAAGTTCTTCGCCGATCTGCGGATGTGCGATGGCACGTTTCCGGAAACGGACTGAAACTTTCAACTTGTCGCCACCCTGCAAAAACTTCTTTGCCTGGTTGACCTTGGTCTCAAAGTCATGGGTGTCGATGGCAGAAAACATACGGATCTCCTTGATGGAGACAACCTTCTGATTTTTCCGTGCCTCTTTTTCCCGTTTCTGCTGTTCAAAGCAGTACTTGCCGTAGTCCATGATCCGGCACACCGGCGGCTTTGCACCCGGTGCGATCTTTACCAGATCCAGGTCTTTTTCATAGGCGATCTTCTGCGCATCTCTTGCAGACATTGTTCCGAGTTTTTCGCCGTTCTGGTCGATGACCAGAATCTCTCTGTCCCGAATTTCCTCATTGATCTGCAGTTCTTGTTTGCTGATAAGCCAGCACCTCCAAACATATTATTTTCAAACAAAAAAAAGCGTCCACTTTTCCAGGTGAACACTCCTTCTCCATTCGTCAAAACCGTCCTCTCTCCGGAGAGAAAAGCCGTTGTACACGAGTATTGACCGTTTCGACTAAACGCCAAACGGTGAGAACGGGAATGCTCTTCTTTGTTTACTTTTGCTATTTTATCATATTATCATTCGCCTGTCAAGCATCCGTTCGATATTTTACAATTTATTTACACATTTATCTGTGCGCAAAAGCACGCAGCAGGCGTTCAGAACCATTTTTCCAGCCATTCCACGCATTTCAGCTTTATCGCATAGCGTTCATGATGCCGCAGCAGATCCTGCTCCGGTTTTCCAAAAGCGTCCTCGGCGGTCTCTTCGTCTGCGGTGACATCGCAGGCATTGGGGACACACAGAGACGGGTACATCACGCACCACCAGTTCTGACCCTGTGCCGCACCGATGGTGATGCGCAGGGCGGTGTATTCCCCTGCCGGCATGACCCAGTCCCCGTAAGTACGGTCATCGAAGGGCATTTCCACCAGCTGAGCCTTTACCGGATAGGAATAGCCCTCATCCCAGACCAGTTGCTGCGCCGTCTGTTCCAGGGTTTCCAGATTTTCTGCGGCAATGGTCTCCGCATCCTCCACGGATTCCGCATCGCCGGCAAAGAGTGTGTCCGCCTGTTCCAGCACCTTGTCCCGGACTTTCAGTTTCAGCGCCTGGTCGTCGATGCTGTCCGAATTCGCCAGGATATGCAGCCGCAGCACGTTCTGTTCCAGAGACCGGTAACTCTGCGCCGTTCCCGTCAGCGCCGAACAGCAGACAGCACCGACCATACCCAGCAGCAATGCCCATTCCAGTTTTTTCATATTGCTCACCTCGATGAGAGTATGCACCGGAATGGGGAAGGTTATACTTGCGGAGGGATTTTTTATAACACCAGCTCCGCCAATATCGTATTCGACACCAGAAACCCCTTCGGCGTAAATGCCACCCGGTCTCCGGTGCGCCGCAGGAATCCCAGCTTGCAGTAGCGCTCCACCGCCGCTTTTTTTTCTGCCAGCCACGCCGCCGGAACGCCCTCTGTCAGCCGCAGTCCCAGCATCAGGCGCTCTTCCAGGGTGCAGGGCGCACCGTCCTCAGTTTCCACCGTCTGCACCGGCTGTTCCAGAAAGGATGCCGCCGAGGACGGCACGAAAAATCGTTTCCCGTTCCAGCAGGAGTGCGCCGACGGACCAATGCCCAAATACGGCTCGCAGTGCCAGTACTTGCAGTTGTGACGGCTCTCAAAGCCGGGCTTGGCAAAGTTGGAGATCTCATACTGGGCGAATCCGGCAGCATTCAGCTGTTCCACCGCCTGTAAGTAGAGATCTGCCGCCGCATCCTCATCAGGACACTGCGCCGCAATCTGCTGTCTGGCGAAAGGCGTTCCCGGTTCGATTTTCAGCAGATAGGCGGAGATATGCACAATGGGCAGCCGGGTCATTTCCCGGATGGTCTGTTCCAGTTCCTCCGGCGTTTGTCCCGGCAGCGCCAGCATCAGATCACAGGACAGATTGTCAAATCCTGCCGCTGCGGCAGCGCAGACGGTCTCGACCGCCTCCTGCGCCGTGTGCAGCCGACCCAGCCGTTTCAGCTGGCTGTCCGAAAGGGACTGCACCCCGAAAGACAGCCGGTTTACGCCGCTTTCCCGGAACCGGCGCAGCTGTTCCGGTGCGGCAGCGGCAGGGTTTGCCTCCATTGTCACCTCTGTATCCGGGGACAGGGTGAAACAATCCGCCGCCGTTTCCAGGATCTGTGCGATTTGTGCCGGAGACAGCAGAGACGGTGTGCCGCCGCCAAAATAAACGGTATCCACAGGTTCTGCACAGGCATAGTGCCGCAGATTCCGACAGACCGCCTGGGTATAGCGTTCCAGCAGTTCCGGTTCGGCGGCGATGGAATAGAAGTTGCAGTACGGACACTTCCGGCGGCAAAACGGCACATGGATATAAAGTCCGGCAGCCATCAGCTCAGCACGTCATTCCGGATAGGCTTTTCCAGCGGACCAAAAAAGGCATCGAAAATCCGGCACAACACATACGCCGCCACGATCGTGCCAGCCATATACGCATAGTCCCAGGTGGAATTTCCCTTGAAGTAAATGAGCATCACCAGCACCAGGGCAGCAATGTACACCACTGCGCTGAAAATCATGGATGCCTTTCCGTTGACACAGTGCTGACCGCATTCCATGCAAACTTTGCCTTTGGTGTGCAGTCCGCCGGTAAAGGCTTTTTTCAGCGGATTGAATGACTTTGCGCCGCAGTACGGGCAGGTATAGATCGATTTCATAAATCAGATTCCTTTCGAAAAGTTTCGGGCAATTTCCAGAATTGCCGGATAGATTTATTATAGTGTGTTCCGGGTGAAATGTCAAGGCGGTGCATCTGCCTTTCCACGCCGCCCGGAAAACAGGCGAGCCGCCGACAGTGTTTTCCCTGCCGGCGGCTCGTTTATGATTCACTTGTACCGTGTTTTTTATCCAAGCTGAACGTTTCCAAGCTGGACGTTGTGGATTCTCGCATAGTCTGCGATCAGATCAAAGTTCAGATCATAGCGTCCCTCCGAGAAGAACGAAGAGTCGCTGGCACCGCTGCCGGTGAATGCACAGGATACCATTGTTGCATAGACATCGTCCAGATCGACGTCACCGTCTGCATCCACATCCATCAGATTCCAGTACAGCTCATTGTCAATATTGCGATCCGCCATACTTTCATCAAAGCTCTTCCCGTTATTCGATTTTACAAATTTATCGCCTTTGTTGGTAATACCAAGGGAACGACCAATTTCTTTTACGCCCTGAAGAGCCACCATGTAAAGTTCATCCATTACAGCAGTGGAGCTGATCGTTTCTTTTTCTGATTTCCGGCTGTACCGTACATCACAGAGGGCATAGGTCTGTTTCTCGTGAATCAAATCGGCATCTGCCTGATCGAAAACACCGTCACCGTTCATGTCCCCCAGAATCTGCCGGTCCTTTGTCAGCAGCGTGGGATCTACATACAGAAAACGAGTTGCCATTGCCGCATCATGCCCGGTCACATAGCCATCCATATCCAGATCGCCCGGTTCTACATCAAAATATTCCACTAAATTCATATCATAGCGATCTTCTGCAGGATATATGGGCTTTACTTGTGCGCCTGCGCGTGAGACCGCACAAATCAATGCCTCAACATCATCCTCACTCACAACACCATCTGCATCTACATCCATCAGGTTAAAATCTCTCAGACTGATTACCCGCTGGCTTTCCAGCTGATCGATTATATCATCAATATCATCTTTTTCCAGAGAATGATCTGCTACTACTTTATAGTCCCTGTAATTGCTCGTGTAACTATAATATCGTACCATGTATACATCCGTTACATTCGGGTTTTTACGTTCACCTTTCTGAAACGTAACGCCTAAGCCGCAGACCTTCTGCGCAAAAATAGCATCTGCGTCGCTCTGATCCACCACGCCGTCACCGTTCATGTCCGCCAACGCCTTCTGCTGGTCGCTGAGCAGTTCCGGGTCTACGTTCAGATACCGGCTGACCATTGCCGCATCATGTCCGGTGATATAACCGTCCATGTCTACATCGCCCTGCACATAAGTCTCATCTGCCGCAGCTGCATGGATCACAGAGAACGGCACTGCGCCGACTGTCAGAACAGCCGCTGTGAGGAATGATAACACCTTTCTTTTTTTCATATGAAAAACCTCCTTCATATTGCCTATGCTCTCATTTTCTGCATGAAGCTCATGCAGTCCCTAAAAATGAGACCATTAAAACTGATCGAAAAGACCTAATCCGTTTATGGTACACAGTTTTGACACATCCAAAAGCGCCGGATCCAGGTCATATCTGCCGTCCGCAAAAAAGCCGGTTTTCAGATAACCTGCACCTCTCAGCGCACAAGACTGCGCCGTCACAAAAATATCTACCATGTCCACATCGCCGTCTGCGTCTACATCCATCAGATTATAGTCCAGCTTGCTGACGATATTTGCATTTTCGTTTTCCGTCCACTTTTCATGGGTCGTGACAACTGCGGATGCGCTGTTGACCACCGTATGTGTATAACCGGCATACTCCCTCGCACAGTAATACAGCTCAAAATACAGTGTTGTGGAATCCAGCATCAAGCCCCGGTCTTTTCTGCCTATCTTGAAACTGTCTCCCAGCGAATACCTCTGATTTTCGTAGATCCAGTCGGCATCGCTCTGATCCACCACGCCGTCCTCGTTTACATCTGCCAGCATCAGCTGTTCCTCTGTCAGCAGATGCGGATCTACATTCAGATACCGTGTCACCATAGCGGCGTCATGCCCGGTAATCACGTGATCCATGTCCACATCTCCCAGACAGTAGATCTCTTCCGCCGCACCCGCCGGCAGTGCCGGAAGTGCAGCCAGCGCCATGATCCCTGCTGTCACGATGGAAACGACCTTTCCTTTCTTCATAAAAATCACCGTCCTTTCTGCGTACCAGTCCCGTACCCAAAGCGAAACTGGTTTTCTCTTTTATTTTACACCATTTTTTACAATCTGTCAACACTGTTTTTTCCTGTTTTCTGCCGCTGCGCCGCAAAAAAACAGGGCGAAAGCGTGTGCCTCCGTCCTGTTTCTGCAAATTCGATTCTCTTTGGAAAAATCAGCGGTAGATGGTCTTTTTCGCCGTCTCTACCACAATATCCGCACACAGCTCCAGTCCCAGTGCGCCGCTGTTCAGACAGAGGTCATAATTGTCCTTGTCGTACCAGTTTCCGCCGGTATTGATGCTGTAGAAGGTCTCACGGCGCTTGTCGATCTTGCGCAGCATTGCCTCTACCCGGCGTTCGTCTACGTGATACTCCTGCACGGCACGTTCTGAACGGGACTTGGTGTCCGCATAGATAAACACATTGAACAGATTTTCCAGATCACGGAGGATATAGCTTGCACAGCGTCCTACGATCACGCAGTCGCCTTTTTCTGCCAGTTCCCGGATGATGTTGGTCTCTATGATATAGACCTTATCCGACAGCGGCAGGTTCTCTTCGATGGTGCGTGTGGGGCTGGAGGTCAGCATCAGCGTGTATAAAAAGCTCTTCGGCGCTGCTTCTTCCGCAGTCTCCAGGTACTCCATGGAGACGTTGCAGCGTTCAGACGCCATTTGTAAAATTTCACGATTGTAGCACGGAATGCCCAGCCGCTCTGCGATCATCTCGCCGATCTCACGGCCGCCGCTTGCATATTCTCTTTCAATGGTAATGATTCGATGACTCATAGTAAAATGCCTCCTCTAGTTTGAGAAACAGGAACAGGATTCCCTTTCCCAGTGCTTTCTCTTATTATAGCATACTTTTCGATTTTTTGCACGTTTCAGACGAATTTTTTTGCAGTTTTTATAGAAATTCTACGTTTTATACATTCGTACGGTGAATGATTTATGCAATTCGCCAACATTCAGCTTTATTTTGTAGCGTCCTGGATCGCCTGGATGATCTCCGGATAATACCAGGTGCAGTCCTTGCGGTTCAGCAGTCCGAAACCGTTTTTCGTTTCGTTGTTGTCCCAGATAAAGCACTTGATGCCGTGTTTCTTGGCAGCGCTGAGATAATAGCTGAACCACGCCACTCTGGCAGAGGTGTTCTCGTTCTTGTTGACGCAGCCGGTCTCGTCAATGATAACCGGAATGCCCTTGCTGATAAAGGTATCGTCCAGGTACTGGAATGTGGTGTCCAGTTCCTGCTTATCGCTGTCGCTGCCCCAGTCGGCACGGGTGTCGTCCGGACCGCAGAAATTCCACGGCGCATAGATGTGCAGGGAAACGATAATGTGGTCGTCCTTGGGAACGATCATACCGCCGATGGCGTTCTTCTCCGCAGACTGTGCGTAATCGGTGACGATCACGGTACGGTCTGTGTTAGAGCCGCCGGATGCACGGACGGTGTCCACAAACGCCTGGAACAGCTGGTTGATGACATCATAGGATTCCTGGGTGCCGCCGGTCCACTCCTCGGCAGAGCCGATGACACGGGGTTCGTTCATGCCCTCGAAGATCAGACGGTGGTCATAGTCCTGGAAGGTGGCACAGATCTGTTTCCAGATGGTGGTCAGCGTAGCCTTGTCGCTTTCCAGCTTATCCTTGGTGGGGACGAGCCAGAGTTCGTCGTCGTGGTGTACGTTCAGAATGACATACAGCCCGTCGTTATAGGCATAGTCTACGACTTCCTTGACACGGCTCATCCATGCCGCATCAATAGTGCCGTCTGCTGCCATATGCTCGCCCCAGGTGACCGGAATACGAACTGCATTAAAGCCGGCAGCCTTTACGGTATCGATCATCTGCTGTGTGGTCTTGGGGTTGCCCCAGCCGGTTTCTGTATCGCTGGAATTGGTGTCGTGGCTGTCCAGGCTGTTGCCCAGGTTCCAGCCCACCTTGATGTTTTCCACGATCTGCTTGCTGCTCATGGCATTGACCTGATCCTTGGTGGGAATATCGCCGGTCACTTCTGTCACTTCGCCGCCTTTGGAGGATTCCTCCGACTTGGTCTCCGTCTTGGTGGTCGTTCCGGTGCTGTTGCTGTAGCGGACACTCACATTGTTCAGCGTAATGCTGGGCTGGTCACTCCACCAGTATCCCAGCATCACCTCGCCGCCGTTGTCGATGCTCTCCTTGACCTCATCCGGCACGATCCAGGTCAGCGAGAGGCTGGAAGAATCGGTAAACACGCAGACATTCTTGGTCTGATACCAGCCCTTATCGGTTGCGCAGTCTGCATTCTCATCCACAGACACACCGAATGCGCCGGTGAACTTGCCCAGTGCGCCGCTGCTGCTGATATCGAACGTCACGGTCTGGAGGGTGTCGTCTGCACCGATCAGATCAGACAGTGCGATCTTCGCCGTTTTGGCTGCCTCATCGTTAAAGCTGAGGGTGGATGCCGGGCTGACAGAATTGGTGCCGTCTACCGGAACTTCCTTGGTGCGGGTATAGGTGCAGACAATGCTGGACAGCTTTACCTGCTGTACATTGCTCCACCAGTGACCAAACAGGACTTCGCCGCTGGGGTCGATCTCGGTCTGGATCTCTGTGGGAACATTCCAGGTGAATTCCGCATAGGCGCTGTTCTGGGACTGTTCAAAGTCTGCCGCCTGATACCATCCGGCATCGGTTGCGCTGGCACAGCCGTCCTTGACGGAGACGCCGTAGCCGCCTTTGAAGTCGCCCAGACTGGACGAGCCGTCGGCAGAATAGACGATAAAGGTAAAGGACTGTACCACGTCGCCTTCCTGGATAAAGTTGTCCAGCTTTGCCTTATAGTTGTTGGCGGTGTCGCTGCCCTTGTCCAGCATGGCGTTGATATCCGTCAGTTCCGTACCCAGCGTAGACGAAACCGTCTCTGTAGGGCTTACGTGTACGGTAGTGGTAGTCGCTTCGGTGGTTTCCGCTGCGGCTTCGGTCTCCTTGACGGAGGATTCCTCTGCGGCAGAAGATTCCGGCTTGCTGCTGTCATTGCTCTGCTTGCCGCATCCGGTAAACGCCGAGCCTGCCAGAACGCCGGCGAGCAGCAGTGCCGTGAGTTTTTTCCATGATTTCATAATGTTGTTCCTTTCTAAAAAAACAACGGATGCCAAAAGGATTCAGCATCCGCCGTTTTTCTTTCGAACCTTCCGGCTCTTACAAAAAATATGATTAGTCCACTTTGACGATTTCGCCCATCTGATTGCGGCCTGCGCCGATGGCGTTGGATTCGTCTGTATCGATGTGCATTGCAGTTGCATAGTTCGGGGAAACACGGCAAACCACGTCGCCCAGAATTGCCTTTCTGCCGTCGGTCTCAACACGTACCCAAACGATATCCTTGTCCTTTACGCCAGCCTTCGCTGCATCCTCCGGGGTGAAGTGGATGTGACGCTTTGCCACGATCACGCCCTCAGAGATCTCCAGCTGACCAGCCGGACCAACGATCGTACATGCACCGGAGCCTGCTACGTCACCGGATTCCCGGATCGGTGCTGCAATACCGATAGAACGTGCATCTGTTGCAGACAGCTCTACCTGGTTTGCGCTGCGGAACGGGCCGAGGATCGAAACGTTCGGCAGTTCCTTCTTCGGACCAACGATAGTTACACGCTCTTCGCTTGCGAACTGTCCCGGCTGAGACAGCATCTTCTTAACTGTCAGTTCCTTTCCCTCACCGAACAGCACAGCAAATGCCTCGGCAGTCAGATGTACGTGTCTTGCAGATGTTTCAACAATAAACTTTTCAGACATGGTGTATACCTCCCATAAATGCTAACCGGCAATGCACCGGCTTCTTACAATATTGTACTACTTTTTGCCGGTTTCGTCAAGGGGCTTGCCGTGTTTTTTCCGCTGTATCCGCACAGTGTTTCACTTTTTCTGCTGTACACGAATTTTCCATATTTCTTGACACATTTTTCAAAGTGTGATACAATAAAGCAAGTAAAAAAGAGAGGAATCTGCTTTATGTATTACCTATGCTATGCGCTGCTGTACTGCATCATCTTTGCCTTTGGTGCAGCCATCGGCAGCTTTCTGAACGTCTGTATCTACCGGCTGCCCAAGGAGGAATCCCTGTGGCGGAACAACTCCCACTGCATGACCTGCGGCACGCCCATCCGGAAACGGGATCTGATCCCGATTTTCAGCTGGTGCCGGCTCAGGGGAAAATGCCACAGCTGCGGCGCAAAGATCCCGTTCCGCTATACGCTGGTGGAGAGTCTGAACGCCGTGCTATACGTGCTGATCTACGCATACTTCGGCATCTTTGACCGTCCGCTGTATGCCGGGCTGGTCTGCCTGTTCTGTTCGGCGCTGGTGGTCGTCTTTTTCATGGATCTGGACACCCAGCTCATCAATCTGTATGTGCTGGGATTCATTGGGCTGCTGGGCATTGCTGCCACGGTCTATGATGTCTGCACCGGAAACAGCACCCTGCTCTCCCACTTCATTGGCGCAGCAGCAGCGTCCGTCCCCCTGTTCCTGCTGGTGATCCTGTCCGGCGAGCGTGCCATGGGGCGTGGCGATGCGGAACTGATGCTGGTGGGCGGACTGTTCCTGGGAGTAAAGGGCGTTGTAGTCGGGCTGTTCCTGGGACTGATCCTGGGCTGTATCTTCGGGCTGATCCACAAGGCAAAGACCGGGGACTCCAGATTCGCCTTTGGGCCGTATCTGTCTGCCGGCATGGCGCTGGCGCTGGTGGTGGGCGAACCCATTGCAAACCTGTACTTGCAGCTGTGCGGTCTGCGGTAATCAGAGTGTATCAATAAACGAAAAGCGCATTTCCGGAACGTATCCGGGAATGCGCCTTTTTTCGTTATGCCGCCGGAGAAATACCCTCCACGTGGATGGTATAGTCCGTCATGCTCTTGTTGCTCCAGAAGAACCACTGCCCGGTCTTGGGGTTGTAGTTGTTCTTCGGGGAAAGCACCTCTGTGCCGACCTTTACGGTATAGCCGTCGGACAGGGTGTAGCCTGCCTTGGGCGTGATGGTAAAGTAGCACACGCCGCTTTCGTTGAACAGAGATTCGCTGAATGTGATGTCACAGCCAGCCGCACTGGTTTCGTCCAGGCCAACGTTTTTGCCGTTTTCGCTGGCGGCGATGGGCTTGGCGGTGGTGGTAGTGGTTGTTGTTGTGGTGGTTTGAGGGGTGGTGGTAAAGCTAGTTTCTCTAGCAGAAGTTGTAACTGCATGATGAGAAAGTTCTGAATCTAAAATTGCAGCAATATTTTCTTTTCTCGACATATACCGAACAGCTTTGGCTAATTCAGAATTATCTGCATATACAAACTTGATAGCCTCTACTTTAGCATTACTTCCCCAATTCTCAAATTTAATCTTTGCATTTTTTATCATACTAATTTTACTTATTACATCACTTGAAATAACGTAGGTTTCTCCACCGTTGCTATTTTTGGAAGCACAATATTCAAAAATTCCGTTGCCTTCTCCCCAGGTTGTCTTAAATTTATCAGCCGACAAAACCGCTCTTAAGTTATAGCTACCATCTGAAAATTCAACTTGGATTTCCTTTGGTATTTGACCATTACCATCTTCATCAATATACCAATACTTAGATATATCATATTCAGTTCCATAATTAAAATCATCAATTACCAACGTATTTCCGCTTAAATCTTCCTTTCTACCAGAAACGACAATCTCCACATCGCCATCAATCTTACCAGCATATGTGGCTTTATCATCTTCTTTATTTACAGGAATCATGGTAACACCATTCCATTTCACTGTCGGAGTACGGTATTCTTCCGGATTCCATGTTACAGTAAACTCATAAGAAGAATTCAGCAATGCTGTACCGCTTGCCTTGTCAACCGCATATCCATCCGGCAGTTTATTGGTAATTATGACATTCGGATTTCTATAGTAGAAAGTAACGGATTTAATACTCATTTTAGGCTGCCGTGTATATGTTCCAATTTTTAGATAGCCTTGTTGATTTATATTTTCGCAATCAATTTGATATTTATTATTTACTAGATCATCTGTTCTAAATGTTTTTGAAAATGTATCATTCCACCCATTTGAATCAGTAAAATGACAGTCCCAGTCAACAGGTGCATTTTCTCCAGCGAATTCAAATTCAACCTTGCTCAATAATTTATAATTTGGAATTGTCAGTACTTGATAATTGTTCACCCCGGTCACCACAGTTGTCACCACACTGCCGGAAGTTTCCGTCGCAGAAGTGGTAGTCGTCGCTGTAATACTTGTAGTTGTACTTGTTGTAGCAGACGTACTCGTACTGCTCGTGCTTACAGAGGACGATGTCACAGCAGATGTGGATGTGACTGTGGAAGTGGTCGCCGCAGAAGTAGTCGTCGAAGAAGTGGTTGCTGTTGTCGTGGTGCTTGTGGTTGTCGAAGTCTCCGTTGTGGTGGAAGTGGTCGTGCTTGTCGTTGTTGTGGCAGAGGTTGTCGTGGTGGTCGTGCTGCTTGTTGTAGTCGATGTGGTCTCCGCCGCAGAAGTGGTTTTCGCCGTGGTCTCGGTTTCGGCGGAGGTAGTTGTAGTGGTTGTGGTTGTCGTTGTGGTATCCGTTGTGATCGGCGCACTGGGTGCCACGATACTACAGGAGATATCCTCCGGACTCAGTCCCTTGCAGTAGAGATGCACGATCTTATCGGCTGCCGCAGAGGGCGTTACTGCGCTGTTGCTGTTCATCATGAACTTTGACAGGCTCTGACCGGATGCCAGCTGGGTATAATCCTTGGAATACACGTCATATTTGAGATTCGACGGATATTTGTCGAACTGAATCCCCACCTCGCCGACGTTGGTGATATAGTCGCACTTCGTCCAGTCCAGGGTGATGTTGGTGTAGGTGTTGTCGCCGTTGAGGGTGAGCATGGGGGTGTATGAATTCGTTGTTGTTGTAGATGTAGTTGTGTTTCCGCCAATCCATTTCATAGATATCTCTGCACCGACAGAACTTAAAGCAGCACTATATGTAATACACACATAAGGATATGTATCCCACGTCCATGGTATATTTATTATTGCAGTATTTGCTTCATTTTCTACCTTTTCAATGGTTACGCCAGCCATTCCAGGAAGATATCCTCCTGAATTATGATCACCTCCTGCATTTTCTAATTTATTAGTAAAAGTAGAAAGTTGATTTACATCATTCGCATTAAATGTATTCTGTAACTTAGAAGCATCTACCCCTCTTACTTTTAACTGTAATGTGCTTCCTACTTTATAGCCTGTTTGATACAAGTCCAAGCACACATGATGTTTGTAATATTGAATGACAAATGGACTTCCTTCGTAATAAAAAATCCATTCATGATTTTCCAAATAAGCCCAGTCACTATTATAGCCGTCCGGAATATTTAGATTGCTTGCATCAACATATTCAATCAAGTTGTTATTTAAATCATATTTTCCTACTTTACCACCATTACTCCAGTCTTTATTATAACGAAAATCTTTTCCATTTTCCATTGGGACATGTAATTCAACACGACCGTTTTCAATTACAACTTTGTAGCCATTATAAGTATATGTCCCATCTTTATCTTTTTTCATGATAGAAGTATTAATTGCAGTACTTCCATCACCATCTAATTTTGTAACCTTTTCACCGTATATTGTTGGCTGCTTATATTCTGTATCGGATATTTTTTTTGCTGTTGTATCAAAATAGACCATAGTTAAACTTGGATCCACATTAATAGCATCTCCACTTGGCTTATTACCACTCACACCGCCAGTAACTACAATCCAACCCCTTGAACTTTCATAACCCGTGTCAGCATCTCGAAGATAAGTACGATAAATTATTTTATCTATATCAATATTATAAGTTGAACTAAACTTCTCACCTACCTGATCGGTTTTTATTTGATATTTATTATTTACATCAATTACATCACAATATGAATACCAATCATTTTTATTCATATCCGCAACAAATTCTGCTGTGCCAAACTCATACTGACTAATAAATTTATATTTTTCCACATTAGATTTACTTCCAACATAGATGTATACATTTTTAAAATCTCCATTATTACCACAAACGTTGTATTGACCACCTGAGCCAAATGTACCGTTTGTCGTTCCAGCTTGCGCCTGCATTATAGGATATACTGCTTGCCCGTCATATTTAAATTGCATGCCATACTGTACAAATTTGACTGCATTAATTGGATAGTCTGTTGTATTAATAATGTATCTGTCACTATCTTGAGTTCCGACAACACTATTAACTCCAAAGTCATATTTTTTATAATTTTCGTCATTAGCAAATAAGTTTTTCCATTCATTATCTGTCTTTATTCTGTTTTTTAAATCACCCCAGCCAGAATCCTTTGATTCAGTTACAGTATTACTCATCGGATACGCTCCCGCATCCGTATAATTCGTCTTCAAAACCAAACTACAGCTCTGCTCCGCCTTTGCCGCAGCATACCCATCGCAGGAAACCGCAACATCCACTTTCTGGCTGGTTTTGTCTGCCGGCTGATAGGTCAGCGTCACCGTAAACACCGCATTGGCATCGCTGCTGGCACCGGTGACCTGATACTTTTCCTCGGTATCACTGCTGCTCAAAAGCGTCACGCCTCTTCCGGCATCTGAGCGCAGAATCCCCTCGGCACTCTGCTTTACCTCGTCCCAGTTCCAATACCGGCTCTGGGGCAGCTGGGTCTGGAGTTCGTCCGCCAGATTGTTCGCCACAGTCTGATAGTTCTGTATCTTCGCCGCCTGCACATAGGCAGAGATATTGGGCGCACACAGTGCCGCAATGATCGCCATAATCACCAGCACCACGATCAGCTCCACAAGAGAAAAGCCCTTTCGATTTTGTTTCATCTCTCTCACCTCTCTGAAAATCTACAGACGGACACGCCGCAGTTTTCCTTAACTCAGCAGGTCCAGAATCTCATTCTTGTTGTTGGATACCCGAATCGCATCCTCCCGGCGGATCGTGCCGGCTCTCACCAGGCGTGCCAGGTCAGCGTTCAGTGTGTGCATTCCCAGCGCTGCGCCGGACTGCATCACCGTTGCCAGCTGGAAGCACTTGTTGTCACGGATCAGACTGCCCACAGCATCTGTTCCCACCAGAATTTCTGTGGCAGCCACACGGCCGCCGCCCATTGCCAGCGGAATCAGCGCCTGGGTGATAACGCCCTTCAGAATCGTGGACAGCTGCGTCCGGATCTGGTTCTGGGCGTGTGGCGGACAGCTGTCGATGATACGGTCCAGGGTCTGCGCCGCACCTGTGGTGTGCAGGGTGGACATGACCAGGTGTCCGGTCTCAGCTGCGGTAACAGCGGCGGAAATGGTCTCATAGTCACGCATTTCTCCTACCAAGATCACATCCGGATCCTCACGGAGCGCCGACCGCAGAGACGCCGCAAAGCTCTTGGTGTCCACGCCGATCTCACGCTGGTGGATGACGGACATTCCGGACTCATACACATACTCCACCGGGTCCTCAATGGTAATGATGTGTTCCGAACGGTTCTTGTTGATGTAGTCGATCATGGCGGAAAGGGTGGTGGACTTACCGCTTCCCGTCGGTCCTGTCACCAGGATCAGACCTCTGGGCTGGTCTGCCAGATTTTGCAGCACCTTCGGCATCTGAAGCTGTTCCAGCGTCGGGATGGTGTTGTTCAGCAGTCGGATAGTTGCCGCCACCTTTTTCATCTGCCGGAACACGTTGACACGCTGACGGCAATAGTCCGGCGTTTCAATGGCAAAGTCCACGTCGTCGCCGTTTTCCAGCTGTTCCCGCTGTTCATCGCTGAGCATGGACAGGATCATTTCCCGTGTTTCTGCCGCCGGAAACGAAAAGCCGCTGTCCAGCAGCTGTCCGTGGATACGGAATGAAACCGGCATTCCCTCGCTGATATGGATATCGGAACACTTTTTCTCCCGGGCCTTCATAATGAGTTCGTTCATTGTCATGGCAGTATACCATCCTTTCCCTGTTTAATCCGAATAATAAGCGATCTTCATGACCTCTTCCGGCGTTGTTACGCCCTCTTTTACCAGGTCGATGGCGCTGTCCATCAGACTGCGCATTCCCTGGGTCTTTTTTGCATATTCCAGCATTTCCTGGCTGTCTGCACTTCTGGCGATCATGCGTTTCAGTGTCTTGTCGATGTATACCATCTCGTGGATGGAGATACGGCCCTTATAGCCGGTATTGTTGCAGACCTTACAGCCCTTGCCCCGGGTAATCATGGGGATGCCGTCGCCCACAATAGCGATATCCTCTGCCGTTGCCGGCTCTTCGTATTTGCAGAACTGGCAGACCTTGCGCACCAGACGCTGTGCCACGATGCCTACCACGGAGTTGGAGATCAGATACGGCGCAACGCCCATGTCCGCCAGACGGACGATGGAAGAGATCGCATCGTTGGTGTGCAGGGTGGAGACAACCAGGTGTCCGGTGATTGCCGAGCGGACGGAGATCTCCGCCGTCTCTGCGTCACGTGTCTCACCGATCATGATGATATCCGGGTCCTGACGGAGCAAAGCACGCAGTCCCACGGCAAAGGTCATGCCGGCAGTCACATTCACCGATGTCTGGGTGATATTGGGCAGGTCCTTTTCCACCGGGTCCTCGATGGTGGAAATGTTTACCGGACGCTCCGCCAGACGCTGCAGTACCATGTAAAGCGTGGTCGTCTTACCGGAACCGGTAGGCCCTGTGATGTAGATAATGCCGTTCGGCGCAGACATCATTTTCATCAGCATATTGTAGGAATAATCGTTCATGCCGAAGTGTCCGGCGTGGTCGATCTTGGTATCCGAAACCAGATAACGCATAACTACCTTTTCCCCGTGTGTGGTGGGCAGGATGGAAATACGCATACTGATATCAATGCCCTCCAGCACAGCGTGGAAGTTGCCGTCCTGGGGGATACGCTTTTCGGCAATATTCAGATTGCTCATAATCTTGATACGGGCAACGATGGAGTTATGCAGCGCCTTTTCCAGCGTCAGATAGCTGATCATCTGTCCGTCGATACGCATACGCACCTGGGTGAAATCCTTGAACGGCTCAATGTGGATATCGCTGGCGTTGGTACTGTAGCCACGCACCAGCAGAGAGTTTATCAGCTTGATGATCGGCACATCGTCGTCCGCATCGTCTGCGGTGAGCTGCGGCACTTCAATATCCTCGGCGGAAATATTCGCTTTTTTCGCCGCCTGCTTGGTGCTGATCTCGGCGTAGTAATATTCGATTGCCTTCTTGATCCGCTTTTCCTCACTCAGCAGCACCTCCAGCGGCATATCCACGATCTGGCGGATATCCTCCTGGGCATAAAAGTTCAGCGGATCGGACATTGCCAGCTGCAATTTCCCGTCATTTTCCGACAGCGCAATGACATTATACTTCTCTGCCAGCTGTTTCGGGACCTTCGCCACCACATCCACATTGACTTCGTACTCTTCCAGATTCACCATCTGAAGATCCAGCTTTTTCCCCAGCGCCTCCAGAACCTGGGTCTCTGTGACAAAGCCCATTTCTTTCAGCAGTGTGCCAAACCGCACCTTTTTGCCGGTCTGCGTTTTCTGGAACTGCAGCGCCTGGTCGATCTGTTCCTGCGTGATATAGCCGTATTCCTTCAGCACTTCGCCGATTGGTAAATTCTTCAATGCTCTCACCTTTCCCCTGTTGTTTTACCTTTATTCCAAACTGCCGATGTATAAATATGTGGATGTACCCGTATTGCTGTAGACATGGGATGAATCCGCAGCAGTGATTACCGTAACGCTGCTGTTTTTCAGTGCCACGGTACGTTCCTCCGAATAGTACACCGTGTCATTCCGCTTGATGCGCACCGTCAGAACCGCCGTGTTCCCGGAGCCGCTTTTCAGATCGATCTCCGCATCATAATTTCCCAGCTTGCAGAGGACGTTGTGAATCTCATTTTTGCTGTCCTCCGCATCGGAATAATACAGATAACCGTCCTCCACCAGTTCTTTTTTCCCGTCATCGTCATCTTTGACCGATAGAAAAACCTGGTGTGCACAGTCCGCCTTGCGGGAAATATCTGAAATGCCGCCGTAAGAACCGCCGATCTCTTTTGCATAGTTCAGCCGATCCTCCAGCTGTTCCATGACCGCAATGCCCTTGGACTGGGCGTTGAACATAATGACATTCTGACAGAAGATACGCATGGCGTTCAGCAGAATTGCCGACGCCGATGCCACCAGAATGCCGATCAGCAGAACCGTCACGACTTCTTCTGCCAGCGTAAAGCCTTTTCGGTTTTTTTCTATCCTCCGCATCTGGTCATCCTCCTTTGCCGCAGCGGAACGCCCGGCATTCTGCGCCGGACAGCGCTTACGATTTCGGACTGTACTTCACAAATCCGTCCGCCGAACGCTTCTGGACTTCAAACGTCGTTGTCGTGCCGTCTTTTCCGGTTACGGTAATGGTATCGTCCGACACCGATGCACCGCTCCCGTCCAGGTCTGCCGCAGCCGTTTTCCGCTGCTGATTTTTCAGCCGTGCGCCGGAATTGATAAAGTTCGACCCGGACGCAATGCCGATCATGCCAATGGCAAAGGACATGGAGACCATCGCAAAGGCAATGACCACTTCTACCACAGTCGTTCCCTTATGTTGTTTTCGCATACGCCCATCTCCTTACAGATGATAAAAGCCGATCAGCTGCCAGGTGTTGTTTTTCACCGCCAGCTTTGCACAAACCTCTGAAAGCTCTTTTTCTCCGCCGCCGCTGGTATTGCGTGTCACCTTTGCGGTGAGGTAGATCTCTCCGGACAGCCGCTTTTTATTCACATCGCTTTCGCTGTCGTTCACCACAGAGTGGTTGACCGTCACCGTACAAGTCCAGTTTGCGGCATCCGGGAACGAGATGGTAAAGGTCTCTGCGGTATTGCCGGCGCTGACATACATACTGGTATAGGTTCCGTCCGTGCCGTCTGTCAGTGCGGTTCCCTCTTTGCAGATATCCGACTGCACCAGTTCGATGGCAGATTCCGCATAGAACTTCGCCTGGAGACGATTGTTTTCCTCCTGCTCCCGCATGAAATACATCCGGTCAACGAGGATGATCCCGGCAGAAATCAGCGAGATCATCAGCATCACCAGCACCGCCCAGAGAATCGCCGAGCCATTTCGCTGTGCTGTTTTCCGTTTCATATGGCATCACCCATTTTACGCTGCCGGCGTTTCTGCGGCAGCAGCTGTGGATTCTTCTGTCTGTGTATCCCGGTCTGTCTCCAGCGGACTCTTATACATATACGCTGTAATGGTCATCGTAAAGCTGTACAGATCCTGGAATTTATCCTCTGTTCCGGTCGTCGTGCCGTCTGCTGCGGCAGTTTCCTGCTTTTCCACACTGTTGAAAGAGTATGCGGTGATTCCCAGGAAAGATACCCGGTTCACAAAATCCAGCATCTGTTTCATGTTGCGGTAATCGCCCTCCATGGTATATGTAAAGTCACAGCAATACTCACCCGTTGCCGTATAAGCCGCTGTGCTGCCGTCTGCGGCAGAACCGTCTGTGCCGGATGTTCCGGCGGTATTTGCCACGTCATCCGGAGACGCCGTCACCAGATTGCCCTCGCCGTCAATGTAGTACTGCATGGTCTGTCCGATGGAAAGCCCGTTTACGGTCACGCCGCATTCGTGCATGACAAACGTCAGAAAGCGGTCGATGCGCTCGGCATCGCTCAGCGGAAACAGTTTTTTGGTCTCCTCGCTGTTCTTTTCGTTCCAGCCGTCCAGCGCCGCCATGTTCTGGTCATAGCTCTCGCTCTGCACCAGCAGATCGGAATACTGCTGGTTCAGCGTTTCCAGATCTTCTTTTGCTTTTGACGCACTTTTTATTTGCGGACTAATCAGAAATTGCCAAAACAGTATAATGACCAATATAGCACACAGCACAGAAAGCAATATCGCCTGTTTCCGAGTAACTTCAGTTGTCATTGTGCCACCTCCGTTGTCGTCTCTACGGGATTGCCGTCTGCGTCAGTTACTGTCGTCTCCGCCGACTTGAACACAGCGCTTATTGTATAGGTATACGTGCCTTCCGAAAAGGTATAGCCGTCATAGGTGACCGTGGAAAACAGTCCCAGCCGTGTCAGATTCGCCACGAACGTGGAGACATATTGGCTGTCAGTCGAATACGCATCAATGGAAAGCACCGAACCGTCATAGGACAGCCCCGTGATCTTCGCCACCTTGGTTGCACCTTTGCTGGGGCTTACGGTATCTTCGCAGGAGACCAGCTTTTCCACCAGGTCGTCAGAAAAGTTATCGCAGTATTCCTGGCTGCCGTCAATCTTCACCCGTATCTCACTGTAGGCGTTCCCGGCGGTGCGGAGCGTATTGATGTCCGCTGCCACCGCATTGGCGTTGTTGATCTTTTCCATGAGTTCCGCATCGTTCGCCTTTTCCTGCATCTCTGCCACCAGGTTTTCCTGGGTGTGGACATAGACTCTTGCGCCCACATAGCCGCCGACCAGCAGCACGACTGCAGCCGCACCTGCCACGGCGAAAAGAGCACCCTTTTTCACGGTATTCTTTTTCGGCGCAACGACAAGAGGATACAGGTTCATATCCTTCTTTGGTATTTTTGCCATTCCAAATCCCTCCTGTCCGATTTAGTCCGAATAGCGGATCAAGCTGCCCAGCAGCACGATAAAGTCACCGGGATTCATTCCCTCCGACAGCCCCAGCTCGCCCGGCTGGTATTCCGGGAAAGCCCGGACGGTCACGCCGAAATTGCTTGCAAAATGCGGAAACATCTGCACCGAATCTCCGGGGAATCCGCAGAGGAAAATATCGGTGATGTCTGCGCCGGTCTGTTCCGACTTGTTGAACTGGATGATGCTGTTGATGTTCTGCCCCACTTCCCGTTCGAACCCTTCGTCCGCCGGGTCAGCCAGGATGCGGCTGCGGCGTGTCATGACGAAGTTGTCGTTGGAGAACAGGCACTGCATCAGCATATTCTTATCCAGGATAAACACGGCATAGGTCTTATTCTGGAGCGACTTGAGCCGTTTCATCATCTTAATGAGGCAGTTCTGCACCAGGTCGATCACATCCAGTTCGATCTTCGCCTCTTTGAACAGGCTGATATAGCTGGTGACGAACTCCTTCGTGGAAAGCACCGCCAGGATGCTGCACGAGCCGTCCTGGTTCTTGGGGTTCACCACGGAATAATCCACCAGCATATTCTGTACGCCCTCAATATCCTTGAACTCCGCCCGGATAAGACCCGGGACGTTCTTCGGATTCACCTGAGGGATTTTCAGCGGTTTCACCGTAATGGAACTGCCGTTCACCACCAGCGTCACATCTTTTGTGGGCAGGTTGTTCTTCTGCCACATCTGGGTGAGCGTATTCTGGAGCGAATAGTTGTTCATGATAATGCCGTTGAGGATACAGCCCTCTTCCAGGGGTTCTTCGTAAAAATTCACGACCTGGAGCTTATTCTTCACACAGCTGCCGGTCAGCACCTGTATCTTGTTGTTTGTGATATACACGTGAGCGGAAACACCCTTTTTCTTCACGAAAGTTCACCTCTTTTTCTCTTCTCTTAGCCCAAAAATCTGCCCAGCGTCCGCCCGATCCAGGCGAAAACTGCGGTGGTATTTTCATCGATATTGCCGTACATGGAGTACATCGGCACCAGAACGGAGACCATAACGCCTGCGACAACGATACCGAGAATGACGATCATCAGCGGTTCGATAATGGACATCATGGACTTGATGGCGGCGCTGGACTCATACTCATAGTCGTCTGCGGTGGAGAGCAGCATTGCGTCCAGCTTACCGGTCTCTTCGCCCACCTTGATGGTATCGCCCAGCTTGCTGTCAAAGCCGTCCATCGCCATAATGGATTCCGACAGGGCATTTCCCACCCGGATGCTCTTGATACAGCCGTCAAACTGGGAGCGGAGATAGCTGTTGTTCACCGTGTCCCGTGAGATCTGGAGCGCATTCAGAATGGACAGACCGCTGGTATACAGCGACGCCAGCGTCCGGGAAAAGCTTGCCGTATAGACGATGCGCACCAGGTTTCCGATCTTCGGGAGATGCACTACCATCCGGTCGATGGCGAGCCGTGTTGCCGGCGTCCGCATGAGGAAGATAAACAGCGCCACCAGCGCACCCACCACGCCCACGGCAACATACCAGTAATGGGTGAGGAAATTGCTTATGCCCATCAGAACCCTTGTCATAAGCGGCAGTTCCATGTCCGTGAACATATCGCCGAACATGGGCAGGATAAACGTAAACATCACGATAATGACCAGCACCAGCAGGATCATCAGCACGATGGGGTACGCCAGAGCGCCCTTGACCTGAGACTTGATGCGCTGTTGTTTCTGAAAGTGCTGTCCCATGCTGAGAAAGGTATCGCCGATCTTACCGCTCGCCTCGCCGGCACGCACCATGCTGATGAGCAGTTCGGGAAAGACCTTGCCCTGGTCTGCCATCGCCTCGGAAAGCGCCTTGCCGTGTTTCAGATCCGTGGTGATATCCGAAAAGGACTTTCGGGCGAATTTGGAGATGCTGGCACGGTTGGAAATAATGTTGAAAGACTGGATCACCGAAACGCCGGCATCCAGCAGGCTGCCCAGCTGGCGGCAGAAATCGGTCAGTTCCTTGGGTTTCAGTTTCGACCCGAACGAAGTTTTGTTGGTCTGGGTATAGTCCAGCAGGAACAGGTCCTGTTTTTTCAGTTCGTTCAGCAGTGCCTCCGGGTCGGATGCCACCAGATTGCCACGCACGGTCTTTCCGCTCATGGCTGTGGCACGGTATTTGTAATTTGGCACGGTATTCACCTCTTGTCGTGTCCTGGCGATTGGGTTATATTTTCAAGCGTTTTGCACGCCGCCACTGTAGGGGCAGATGCCCACATCCGCCCGTTCAACCCCTCAGTCACCTACGGTGACAGCTCAGCACAAGGCACACCCTGCGGGCGCCCTAAAGGGGAGCCAAATCGCCTCCTCTTATAGAGGAGGTGCCCGATAGGGCGGAGGAGTCTTGGCGGCGGAGTCGATGTTTAGAAAGGACTCCCAGTTCTTTCACGCACCTTTTCCTCTATTGCAAGACAAACATAATCAAAATTCCGGTCAACCTCAGAATTCAAAAAACGCATAACTTCTAGCTGATATCGTTCCAGAACCTCAGTACGGATACCATCATACTCCTCGCCCTCTTCTGTATAATGCTGCGAGCCGTCCAGTTCGATTACCAGCCTCGCCGAGTAGCAGAAAAAATCGACAATATAGCCATCAATCGCCCGCTGGCGTTTCCAATTTTCCTGTCGGTACCCTAAAAAATCGTACCACAAATGGCGCTCTTGTTTTGTCATATTTTTTCGCAGTTCTCTGGCTTTTTCTTTTAACGCACGATTATATCCGGTATACATCGGTGGTCGTTCGTTTTCCATTGTTTTGTCCTTTCTCTGACTTTTTGCTCGCCGACTCCTACCGACTCCTCCGCCATTTGGCTCCTCTTCCAGAGGAGCTGGCAGCCGTAAGGCTGACTGAGAAGTTTATAGTTTTTGGTAAGGCGAATTATGTAGGGGTCGATGCCTAATCGACCCAAGTGTACAGAAAAGAAAATACTTTTGCTTATTTTTCCGCTCGCCGACTCCTGCCAACTCCTCCGCCCTTCGGGCACCTCCTCTATGAGAGGAGGCTATTTGGCTCCTCTTCCAGAGGAGCTGGCAGCCGTAAGGCTGACTGAGGAGTCATGCGGTATCTCCTCTCTTTCACCACAAACAATTCACAAAAGTGAAAAACAACCGACAGAACGCCAAAAGCCCAGAAACCAAACAAAGCACCCAGCACCCAATGTGCTGAATGCTTTGTATTGTTTTAGATGTTAGATGGGAAAATCAAGTTAAGATGCACTTACACTATACTTAGGAGATGCAGATGTATCATAAGTAACAGTATCACCATTTGAAGCTGTCATCACAAGCTTAGTAACGATGCCCTCACTTGCACCACTACCTAATTCAATTTTTGTAATAGCAGCACTTCCCGAGCCATTCAGTTCTGCAAGTGTCAATGTGGCTGACAGATAATTAGTTGCAGCACTCACATCACCAGAAAAAGTAGTAAATGTCACATCACCACTACCGGATGTATTGTTTACATATTTTTTATCGCTCGACGCATATGCGGACGAGGCAATTGTCTGTGCAGCTTGCACAGCAGATGCACATTCATCCTTAGAATTTGATTGTCTTGCCTGACGAATATAACCAACCAAGGACGGAACCAGTGCAGCGACCAGGATTGCCATAATTACCAGAACAACGATCAGTTCTACCAGGGAGAAGCCCTTGCGGTTCTTTTTCTTCTTCATTGCAGTGTTATAAATGTTCATCGGGGTTTTCATATTGGTTTCCACCTTTCAATTTTATAAAGTAAAATAAAATAACAATGTTCTCAGTTTTCATCCGTTTTGCGGTTAGCCGGCGTCGCATCCGGAGAAACCGGGAAGTTCAAACGAGAGTTCTTATCAACGTTCCCTCTCGTTGATTGCAAATTTATTATAGCACAATCTGGCGCACTTGTCAATACACTTTGTGCAGTTTCCGCTTTTACTACAACATTTTATTTCACTTTTTGTGCATAATCACAAATTGGAAGAAAAATCACGCAAATGTGTCCTTTTTGACTGCCATCTTTTTCCATTTTCTGCACAATTCTGATGGCGCATCGACGATCGTCATAAAGTTGTGTCCAAACCGCATATAATCTGTGGGAATCCATCTGTTTTCTGAAATACGGTCGATTTGTCGACGGCGCATTATGTCGAAGAATTATCCGCACATTTTAATTGCAATTTCAGACACATTTTACAAATTACGTGTAATGGATTACACATAGGGAGAATGTTGCTTTTACAATGCAAACTCCTCAGTCAGCCTCACGGCTGCCAGCTCAACCCCTCTGTCCCTTCGGGACATCTCCCCTAAAGGGGAGACAAATTAAGCCTCCTCTCATAGAGGAGGTGCCCGAAGGGCGGAGGAGTTGTGGCGAAGGAGTCGGCACGGGCGAACAATGTTCGCCCCTACGGTTTCGCCGTTTCCTTTTCTGTACGCTCGGGTCGATGTAGGCATCGACCCCTACATGGTTTACCTTACCAAAAACTATAAACTCCTCAGTCATCCTCACGGCTGCCAGCTCAACCCCTCTGTCCCTTCGGGACATCTCCCCTAAAGGGGAGACAAATTAAGCCTCCTCTCATAGAGGAGGTGCCCGAAGGGCGGAGGAGTTGTGGCGAAGGAGTCGGCACGGAAATAATCACACCGCCATTGCATGATACACCATCAGCCCCAGCAGTGCGGCAAATGCCAGCAGGAGCAGCGGCGACGACCAGAACACACGGTTTCGGGTCGCCTGTTTCTGGGTGGGATACGGCAGGGGTTCCTTGCGCTCTTTCCCGAACCAGAACGCAACGCCCATGACCGCCATCGCCAGCACCACGAATTCCAGCGGCAAAATCGCCACGTTCCCGATGTTTTCCGGCAGCAGTGCCAGCAGTACGCTGATAAGAGTAGAACTGGTGTTCAGCGCAATATGCGCCAGAATGGACGGTGTCAGCGAGTTGTGGCGAATCACAATTTTCCCCAGAAACAGCCCCACCAGCACGCCCAGGATGCCCTGCTGGACATTGCCGTGCATCAGTCCGAACAGCAGTGCCGTCACAATGACGCCGAACCGGGTGCTGACCACTGACAGACTTTTCAGCAGAAAGCCCCGGAACAGCAGTTCCTCCGTGATCGGCGCAAGAATGCAGGTGTAAAGCAGTACCAGCATGGTGGACTGTCCGGTCTGGAAATAGTCGAAGGACACTTCCGGGAACTCCATCCCCAGCCCCTGCCCCACATATTTCAGCACGGCGTAGATCAGCACGGCAACGTACTGCAGACCGATGCCGATGCAGATGTACTGGAATGCTTTCCACCCGGAAAAATCCGTGGTGCGGAACAGTCCGCCCAGAGGCTGGCGAATCCTGCGGCAGCCCAGCAAAGCGACAAGCACGTTAGAGCCTGCCAGAATGAGACAGTGCAGTGCCATGTAGATGCCGCTGTTCATGATGGTGCGGACTGCGCCGGACTGGTCGCCGTTGAAATAGGATGCTGTTGTGCCGTCCATGCAGAGCAGCAGCAAAAGCACTGCCAGCGGAAACAGCAGCTGTGCGATAAGCGTCCCCAGCAGCATCCCTGCGCCGGCGGTGTTCATCTGGCGGCGAATGTTCCGGCGCTCGTCACGCTCCGGGAACAGGGGTATCTGAAAGCCGGGCAGCAAAATCTGCGGCAGAAACCGGCGGTAATCCGTCCGGTATGCCGAATTCTCCAGCGCATTGTCAAAGGGATTCTGCGGGTCGATCTGTCCGGTCGTCTCCTCGGTAAAGGGCTCGTTTGTCATGGGTTGACCTCCTTCGAGTTTTTGTGCAGTGTTGTATAGATAGTATACCATATTTTTGCGGCGTTGTACAGAGGGCAGGCACACGACCACAACAATTTTTAATTATCTCACTTGAAAAATCCATCGCAAAGTGTGCTGTATGCTGAGATGGATACTCTGTATGGATACTCTGTAATGTGTAGGCTCCCCTAACAGGGGAGCTGGCAAGCCGTAGGCTTGACTGAGGGGTTAATCCCCCTGTCAGCTAAAGCTGACATCCCCCTTTTCAAGGGAAACTTTTTGAAGTTACTCTTTGCACACAAAAAGCGGACAGGTTCACCCCGTCCGCCTTTTTCTATCTGTGCGATTGCTCGCTTTTGTCGTTACTGATAGTCAAACACGCTGACCCAGCGCATCAGGAATTCCTTTTCCTGGGGATTCTGCTTTACCAGCTGAGATGCTGCAACAATGGGCAGCCACTGAGAAACATACTGCTTTGCCACGTCGTTCATGTCGCAGAACATTTTCAGATACAGCTCCGCCCAGTCGTCCTTGCCGTCCAGCTTGAACAGCAGGTAGGTTCTGGCTGCGTCGGCGCTGCCGTTGCCCTGTGTGGCATGAGACCAGTCGATCACATACAGTCTACCGTCCTTGTCGACAATGACATTGCTGGGGTTAAAGTCCCCGTGGCACACCTTGATATGGTCGTGCATGGCGTTCAGCCGGGTGTGCAGGTCATACCGTGTGGTAGCGTCCAGTCCGGACTGGCTGATCTTCCGGTTCATCTTGTCTTTCAGCTTGGTCAGCAGCGGCGAACGCTTGCTCTGGATCTCCTTTTGCAGCAGAACAAACTGTTCCATATAGCTTTCCAGCTGGTCGGGATGCTGCTCCATCAGGGACTGCAGGGTCTCGCCCTCGACGAATTCAGTGACGATTGCCCACTTGCCGTCTACCTTCCGCACCTCCAGCAGCTTCGGGATGCGCAGACCGGTCTCCTCCACACGAGCCTGGTTCAGTGCCTCGTTGAGGATATCCGATTTCTTAAAGCCGTGTCCAAACACCTTGACACGGGTATTTCTTTCATGATAGCTGGTTTTTTCCAGTCCTTCCAACAACGGTTCCATATTGTTTACGCTCCTTTCTCAGCCGAGTCTTTCTCCTCTGCCGGGGTCTCGCCGTAAAATGCCTTGAGGTACATTGCCTTGATCTCCGAGATCAGCGGATACCGGGGATTTGCACCGGTGCACTGGTCGTCAAATGCCTGCTCGCACATTTCGTCCAGCGTTGCCAGGAAGTCCTCTTCCGTTACGCCGTAGTCACGGATGGTCTTTTTGATGCCCACACGTGCCTTGAGTTCTTCGATCTTGACAATGAAGTTTTCGAATACTTCTTCGTCTGTATCGCCGGTCACGCCCACAAACCGTGCGCATTCGCAGTAGCGAGGCAGTGCATTGGGGTACGGATACTGCGAGAAGGTTCCCATCTTCTGGGGTGCCTCTGCGATGTTGTAGCGCATGATATCCGTAATGAGGATCGCATTTGCCACGCCGTGAGGCAGGTGGTGGAATGCACCCAGCTTATGCGCCATAGAGTGGCACACGCCCAGGAATGCGTTTGCAAATGCCATACCAGCCATTGTGGATGCGTTCGCCATCTTTTCCCGTGCCAGCGGTGCGTGTTCGCCGTTCTCATAGCATTCCGGCAGATAGGTGAAGATGTTCTTCAGCGCCTTCAGTGCCAGACCGTCGGTGAAGTCGGTCGCCATCACAGAAGCGTATGCCTCCAGAGCGTGGGTCATTGCGTCAATACCGGATGCCGAGGTCAGACCACGAGGCTGGGACATCATCAGATCGGTGTCGATGATCGCCATATTCGGCAGCAGCTGATAGTCTGCCAGCGGATACTTTGCGCCGGTGGATTCGTCGGTGATAACTGCGAAAGGCGTTACCTCCGAACCAGTACCGGAAGAGGTCGGCACAGCGATAAAGTATGCCTTTTCGCCCATCTCCGGGAACTCATAGGTGCGCTTGCGGATATCCAGGAAACGCATTGCCATATCGGCGAAATCTGCGTCCGGATGCTCATACAGCACCCACATGATCTTTGCGGCATCCATTGCCGAGCCGCCGCCCAGAGCAATGATCACATCCGGCTGGAATGTCCGCATCAGCTCTGCGCCTTCCTTCGCACACGCCAGGGTCGGGTCAGACTGTACGTCCGAGAATACCTGATACGGAATTCCCATCTGCTGCAGCGGCTCTGTGATGCAGCTCATCTTGCCGCTCTTGAACAGGAATTCATCTGTTACCAGGAAGGCCCGTTTCCGGTGCAGCACATCCTGGATCTCACGGAGGGCAACCGGCAGGCAGCCCTTTTTGAAGTACACCTTCTGCGGTGTGCGGAACCACAGCATATTTTCTCTCCTCTCAGCAACGGTTTTGATGTTCAGCAGATGCTTTACGCCTACGTTTTCCGAGACAGAGTTTCCGCCCCAGGAACCGCAGCCCAGCGTCAGAGACGGCGCAAGCTTAAAGTTGTACAGATCACCGATACCGCCGTGAGAGGACGGTGTGTTGATTACGATACGGCAGGTCTTCATCCGTGCCGCAAACTGTTCGATCTTTTCCCAGTGGTTGACCTCATCCACATAGAGGGATGCTGTATGGCCATAGCCGCCGTCCTTGACCAGCTGGTCCGCATATTCCACTGCCTGCTCGAAGTTCTCCGAACGGTACATTGCCAGTACAGGAGAGAGCTTTTCGTGTGCGAACTCTTCGCTGATGTCCACAGAAGTGACTTCACCGATGAGGACACGTGTTTCCTCCGGAATGGTCACGCCGGCAAGTCCTGCGATGGTTGCCGCACGCTGACCTACGATCTTGCTGTTGAGTGCGCCGTTGATGAGAATGGTCTTACGCACCTTTTCAGTCTCATCGGGCGTGAGGAAATAGCAGCCGCACTTCAAAAATTCCTGGCGGACTGCGTCATAAATGGTTTTGTCAACGATCACAGACTGCTCCGATGCGCAGATCATGCCGTTGTCAAATGTCTTAGAGTGTACGATCGAGTTTACCGCCTTGCGGATATCCGCAGAGGCATCGATCACTGCCGGGGTGTTGCCGGCACCAACGCCCAGCGCCGGTTTGCCGCTGGAATATGCTGCACGCACCATTCCCGGACCGCCGGTTGCCAGAATGATGTCAGCCTCCTGCATCAGCGTGTTGGTCATTTCCAGAGACGGAATGTCGATCCAGCCGATGATATTCTCCGGTGCACCTGCCTTCACGGCTGCATCCAGCACGATCTTCGCCGCAGCGATGGTGCTTTTCTTTGCACGGGGATGGGGCGAAATGATAATGGCATTTCTGGTTTTCAGGCAGATCAGCGACTTAAAGATCGCCGTTGACGTGGGGTTGGTGGTCGGAATGACCGCAGCCACTACGCCGATCGGTTCTGCAATACGGGTCGTGCCATAGGCGGGATCCTGTTCGATGATGCCACAGGTCTTGGTATGCTTATAGGCGTTGTAGATATACTCAGCGGCATAGTTGTTCTTGATTACCTTGTCTTCTACGACACCCATTCCGGTTTCTTCCACTGCCATTTTTGCCAGCGGCAGACGTGCGTGGTTTGCAGCCAGCGCAGCTGCCCGGAAGATCCGGTCTACCTGTTCCTGCGAGAATGTCGCAAACTGTGCCTGTGCCTCACGCACTTCCTTCAGCTTGCGTTCCAGCGCCGGAACGCCATCCACCAACGGTCGGTTGTTCTCTGTTTGATTCATTCAAATACTCCTTTTTTGGGAAACGCCGAAACAGTCCGGTGTCATCCGGGTAGAAGAAGTCCCGGATCTTCTTTTTTCCAAAAGCGTGAGAGATTTGTGGGAAAATACAGCGAAAAGGCATCAGAACCCGTTTCCTGTTCCGGCAGATGCGCCGACAGGCACGAAACGAGCGCTGACGTATTTTCGCAGCGATTGACTGTATCCAGTCGTTTCCGTTGAATCATGGACGGTTTTTCTTCTGTGACAACGATGTCCATAGATCCCCATCTGTGACACCTTTGTCAATGCTATTATACCACAATTCCACTGCTTTCGTCAAGTCATAAAAATTTCGCACACAAACGCCATCCATACGGCATCACCCACCGAATTCCCCCGTCCGTTCCCGACAGGTATCGCACCGCAGAAGTGGTATACTGGTTCTCAGAGGTGATGACAGTTGCCCACGATCTACCTGGACGTTCTGCTGTTGCAGAGCCTCTATGTTAACTATTTTCTGCTGCGTGCGGCTGCAAAGCTGACGCATACGCCTTTGGGATGGCTGCGGTGCGGACTGGCTGCCGCCGGGAGCAGTCTGTTTTCTCTGCTGATCCTGCTGCCGCCTTTACCGGTCCTGCTTCAGCTTTTGCTGAAACTTCTGGCAGCAGCTGCGGCGGTAGTCCTGGCGTTCGGACTGCACCGGGAAAGCTTTTTCCGGCAGTGTGGCTGCTTTTTTCTCTGCAACTTCCTGCTTGCCGGACTGATCCTGGCGGTGGACAGTCTGACGCCGAGAGGATTTGCCGCCTGGGGAAACAGCTGCTGTTATCTCAATTTTTCCCTGTTCCAGCTGGTTCTATTCACTGCCGCCGCATATTCTCTGCTCCATATCTGCACCCTGCTCCGCCGCCGGCACCGGCACACGGACGACCGCTTTCAGGTCTTTTTCCGGCTGGGCAGCCGCCAGCTGGTACTGGACGGACTGGCAGACACCGGCAACAATCTGACGGACACCTTTTCCGGCACACCGGTCATTGTATGCAGTGCCGCAGCCCTTGCGCCGCTCCTGGACGGCACGCCGCCGGAACAGCTGAAAGGCTACCGGCTGATCCCCTGCGCCACCATAACGGCCCAGGGACTGCTGCCGCTGTTTCGTCCGGATGAGGTGTGCATCCGGAACTGTACCACCGGAAAAAGCCGCCGGGTGGATGCCATGGTCGGCATCGGCGGAACGCAACAGAACGCCATCTTTCACCCACAACTACTCGAATGAAAGGAGTCCTTTTCATGCAACCCATTCTCCGGAAATTCCGCCTGCTGCTCTCCCAGCTGCGGGGAAAATTTTCTCCGCTCTGCCGGGTGGACTACATCAATGGTTCGGATACCTTTCCGCCGCCGCTCTCCAAAGAGGAGGAACAGGCGGTTTTTGCCCGGCTGCACCAGGGCGACACCGCCGCACGGGAGACCCTTATCGTCCACAATCTGCGCCTGGTGGTCTACATTGCCAAAAAGTTCGAATCCTCCGGGCTGGGGCTGGAGGATCTCATCTCCATCGGCACCATCGGTCTCATCAAGGCAGTGGAGACCTTCTGTCCGGACAAGAAGATCAAGCTGGCGACATACGCCTCCAGGTGCATCGAAAACGAAATCCTTATGGTGCTGCGGAAAAATGCCCAGCTCCGTGGCGAGATCTCCATCGACGAGCCGCTTTCTTCCGACTGGGACGGCAACGAGCTGCTGCTCTCCGACATCCTGGGGACAGACGAGGACATCGTAAGCCGGGACATCGAGAACGAGGCGGAACGGGAGATGCTCCTTGCCGCCGTCTCCGAGCTGGGCGAACGGGAACAGGAGATCATGCAGATGCGGTTCGGACTCTGCGGCAAAAAAGAACGCACTCAAAAGGAAGTCGCCGAGGCGATCGGCATTTCGCAGTCCTACATCTCCCGGCTGGAAAAAAAGATCATCCGCAAACTGCGAAAAAAGCTGGAAGAGGCAGACCAGCCCAGTGTCCACACTACCTGAAACACGCAAAAGAGCCGCAGGGCATCACGCTCTGCGGCTCTCTTTTTTATGATGGGGTTTTCATGTTGTCAAAACAGTTTGAATTATTCCTCGCTCGGCAGGGACTTGATGAGTGCTACCAAGAACTTCAGCAGAACAACTGCATCGTTCGAACCCAGTTCACCATTGCCATCACAGTCGGAGTTTGCCTGCTGCTGTGCGCTTTCCAGTGTTACAGCGCCGGCAACTGCCTTGTTCAGCAGAACTGCGTCTGTGATATCCACACGGCCGTCACAGTTTACATCACCGTACAGCGGGATGATCTTTTCTGTGGTTGTCGTACCGGTTGTGCTGCTTGTGCTTGCAGTTGTTGCGGTAGTCTTAGAAGTAGCAGTGGTAGTAGTGGTCTTTGCGGTTGTGGTAGTCGTCTGAGAAGTGGTTGTCGTGGTAGTCACGGTCGGAGTAGTCTCAGTTGCCTTCGGCAGGACATTGACTGTCACTTCCTTGGTCTGACCGCCAGGTGTGGTAACCTTCACGGTTGTAGTACCAACATTTTTACCGCTGATAACCAGGATCTTGTCGTTGTCCGGATCAGCAGCAACGCCAACCTTGGTCTTGTCGTCCGGTGTACCGGTGCAGTTCGGAACGTTTACTTCCAGGTTTACCTTTTCGCCCAGTACAACATCGATGGAATCAACAACTTCCAGGGTATCTTCGAACATATCCTGCTTCTTCTCATTGTTCTGATCGTCTGCCGCATAGTAAACGGTTACGTTGTTAATGGTGTACTTGGTGGACTTTGTTTCGCCCAGACCTGCATACCAAACGCCGAAGCTCATGTGTGCATCTTCGGATTCTGTGTCAACCTGGTTCCATGCGTTCAGTGTGTTGCCGGTGCTTTCTGTGCGGATGCCCTCTGCCAGTGTCGGCGGAACGATCCACATAAAGCTGTAGGTCTTTGTGCCTTCTGCATCCTTGTACGGTGTATCTTCCAGAGAATCATCTGTGGAATCCGGACGGTTGCCTGCGGTACTCTTTTCCCAGTACAGCAGTGTAGGTGTTGTGGTGTTCAAACCTTCGTTCTTAAACATATCATCAGACTGGAACCAGTTATCAGTGAGGTCAGCCTTTTCCAGAGTGGAAGAGCCTACGCCAAACTGTACCTGATTTGCGTCCTGGTCTGTGGTTACATCAAAAGCGACTGCATAAACATCAGCAGTCTTGTCATACTTCATGCCAAAGTCAGCATACGGGATCTCGGTTGCATCGCCCACGCTGTTGGAACCTGCATTCTTGATGGAAGCAGTGCCGCTGCACGGGAATGTGACGGATTCTTCATAAGTCAGCTCAGCTGCAACGATGCTGCAGTCTGTGAACTTTGCACCCTTCAGTGCTGCATACCACAGCTGGAAGGAGATCTGGCTCTTTTCTGCCAGAGTTTCGCAGTCAACGACCTGTTCCGGAACGTCCCAGGTTACGGTGAAGTAGCTGCCCAGTTCCTGCTTTGCCAGGTCTGTGCCGCCGCCGACGGTGAAGTCACCCAGTCCGTTGCCCCACTTTACGCCAGCGTCTGTACACTGCTTCAGAGATTCCGGACCAATGTCATTGTACCAATAGCCGACTGTCTTTGCAACGCCGCCTTCGCCGCTGCTGCCCTTCAAACCAGCCTGTTCCTTAGCATACTCAGTATCTGCCAGGCTCTTATAAGCCACGTTCAGACCGCCGCCGTACATAAAGCGGTTTACATTTACATCTTCACCTTTTTCGCCGTTCACCTTAATGGTAACGCTTAGGGACTTTACCTTTGCATCATCCGCAACGGTAGCACCCGGGCGGAAGTTGAATTCACCATAGGTGAACTTGTGGCTGTTCAGCGGCAGACCTGCCTCACGGATCGCTGCCTCCGATTCCAGAGCCACGCCGTCGTTCTTTTCCTTGAATGCGTCAGATGCGTAATACTCTTCACTGCAGTTGTCACCGGGTGTCAGTTTGATATCCAGGTCATTCAGCTTCAGGGAGTTGATGGCTTTTACAGTTACGTTATCGCCGTTCTCCTGCACGTCAGAAACTTTGCCGTTTCCGATGATGCTGGAATAGTTCAGACCGCCGGTGTTTTCTGCACCCTTCGGCAGAGTCGGGTCTACTTCATAGATCCAGTCTGGCTTTTCGCCGTTGCTGGTATCGGTCGTGCCGTTTACTGTGATAGACACCAGTTCGATCTCAGCATCAGTGGTGCGTGTGGTGTGATCCTCTTCACTGATAAGACCGGCATAGCAGTTCTGGAACTGGAACTTTGCATCCTTATTGCTGGACAGTTCCTTGGCTACGCTGGACGGCAGTTCTACAACAACAGAGAACTCCTTGGCATATGGTTTGCACTTGATTGCACCTTTGGAATCGGTTTCTTCAAAGCCCCACCAGTAGCCGTTCGCCTTAGTATCTGTTGCGCCGAAGTAGTAAGAGAAATCTGTGACCATCTGGTCAGACTTCAGATTAAACTGCAAAGAGGTAATACTGTCACCGTAAATATCCGCCGGCGACTTACCCTCTGTGTCAGTAAATGAAGTATAATCATCTGTCTTGGATTTGCACAGATAGGTACACTTATCTGCATTCAGCGGATTGTCCTTATCGTCCGGATTCGGGATAGAAGTTGCCAGCGTCTTTCCAATGTTCACAGTCTCGCCCTCAGCCGCATTTGCAACCATAAAGCTGCCGGATGCAACCGCAACGGAACTGGTCGCCATTACCGCACTCATCAGAAGTGCGCTTACTCTTTTGCGAATCACTTTGCTCATGTATATCGCTCCTCTTTCTTTCAATTGTTTTTTCATCTGTTCCAATCTTTTCTTTCTGCATCCACAACAGCAACTGTCATGAATATTTATGCTTAAAAAATGGTACATTCATTTTTTAGCTATATACATTATAGCAATTGCACCGCCAAATGTAAATGTATATTTTATGAACATTCGAATTTCGAGATAGAAGATTTCCTATTTGATTTGTGCAACTTGCATAGAATCATTTCACATCGCCAGTAAAAACCATTTGCAAATAAAAAAATAAAGGACAATCTCATCAAGAAACTGTCCTTTATCCAAATATTTACACTGTTAATTATTTCCAGTTGTTGTCACCGTCGACGGATTCTGACCTGCTCCGGCAGTTGTCGTGGCTGCACTGCGCACGCCCTGCACGGCAACACGGTAATCGCCCACCGCCCAGACGGTGTTATACTTGCTGCACGAGATCGTGGGCGTGTAGTTGAATGTGATGGTATCGCTGTCCACTGCGCCTGCCTGGGTGGAATAGCTGAGCAGATCCACATTTGCGGTCAGGTCGCTGGCATCCAGTTCATCCATCACGTCTGCCGGTCCGATGATGCTGACTTTCAGCTGTTGTGTCAGCACGTTGAAATCATACGTTCCCGGCGCATTGACCACGCCGATATCCGAGATCACAAAGTCCTTTTTCACCAGGTCGGCGGAATCCAGAGACAATGTCACGGTAGAGAATCCCGACTGGTTCACATAGTCATCCGGCACATTGACCACAAAGTCGTTGGAATAATCCAGGTCGATATCCCGCAGTGCCACAGAGCCGATGTTGAACTCGCTCATCTCCTCCATCGAGGTGTTGGGCGCAGCCAGGGTGATCTGCTGTTCTGACAGATGCAGCCGCTGTTTCAATGCGTCCAGGTCGAAGTTCGCCGGGGCGTTGGTGATCTGATAGGTCACATCCATGGTTTTCTGGTACAATACCGGCACTTCCAGAGAGAACGCCGCCACATCCCAGGTGAAGTCCTTGGAATCCACCTGCGTCCCTGCCTCGTTATAGAAGAGGAGCGTATCCGTGGTGTAGATCTTGGAGGCGCTGAGCTGTTCTTTCTGCTGGGTCTCTGCCACGCAGTATTTCACCTGATCCAGCTGTTTCTGCGGCCCGGTGACATCAATGGTAGACGGCGTGCAGGCGAAGTTCTCTTCGTCCAGGACACAGCCGTCCGTAAACGTCAGATTCGGCGCAGAGGGCTTGATTTCAAAGGTATAGGTGTCGATCTTATCAAAGGTCACATTCACCGTAGAGGGCGAAATGGACTTCACGTTGAACTGTTCATTTCCGTTTCCGGTGACAGTAATGGAAAGGGTCTTTGTGCCGGCAGAGGTCACGTTTTCCACCACAGCCTCTGCGGTCAGATTGTCCGCCTCAATGTTGCCGACTTTCGAGCGCTTGCCCTCGATCTGCACCGTCACATCTTTTATGTCATAGTCGATGACGCTGAGTCCGTTTTCTTCGGCAGACGTTCCGGCGATCTCCACTTTCAGCGGCACATGGTGCAGCGTCCTGGGCGTCGTGGGGTAAATGGCAATGGAAATGACAAACCAAAGGACAATGGCAATCGCCACAGAAGTAATCATCATGGCAGGACGGCTGTCATAGATCCGCTGAAACAGCGCCCGGTCACTTCCGGACTTCCGGTTCTTCTGTGATGTCTTTTTCTGTCGGTTCTTCCACAGATTCTTGGGCATACGCCTTCTCCTTTCCGTCGTCCTTGTGATGCCGTTTGAGGAACGGGATCTTCTTTGCCACTCTGCCGATGGTCGTCTCTTCGCCCGCCGTAATCAGACGTGCTGTCAAAAGCTGGTGCAGAGACTCTCTGGTAAAGCCGCTTTTCAGCACGCCGTTTTCCGCCACAGAGATCGCCCCGGTTTCCTCAGAAACCACGATCACCACGGCATCGGAGTTTTCGCTCATGCCGATCGCCGCACGGTGGCGTGAGCCGAGACGCTTGTTGATGAGTTCTTCCTTCTGGGGTTTCGGCAGAAAGCAAGCCGCCGCCAGGATCTTGCCGTCCCGGATAATCACCGCACCGTCGTGGAGCGGTGTCTTGTTGAAAAAGATGTTCCCGAACAATTCCTTGCTGGGGATGGCGTCCAGTATCGTGCCGTTGTCGATCTGTTCTCCCAGCCGTGTCTGCCGCTCAATGACGATCAGCGCACCGGTCGATGTGGCGGAAAGCTCCACGCAGGCATCGCAAATCACATCAATGGTCCTGCTCCAGACCGAGCTGTCTACATTGGAGCTGCTGCTGAACCGCAGTCCCAGCTTGGTGTACCCTGCCTTTTCCAGAGTCCGGCGCAGTTCCGGCTGGAAGAGGATGATAAGAGCGATCAGTCCGATGTTCAGCGTTTCAGAAAGCAGATAGGAAATCGCCTTCATATTGATCCAGGCAGAGATGATGTAAACCAGAATCAGCAGGAACACGCCTTTGAGCAGCTGTCCGGCACGAGTCTCCCGCACCAGCTTCATGCCCAGATATACCACATAGGACAGCACCAGGATATCCAGGATATCCACCGGTTCTGCTGTTTTGATAACGCTGAAGATCATATCCAGGATATCCCGTAAAGCCATGCGCATCATCCTTCCTTTCCGACTTCTCTGATATGTACGCCGGACAGAGCATCACGCTTTTCTGTCCGGCGAAGGTTCTATTCTCCGGTTCTGTCTGCATTCCCGTCGCTGAGAATGCCCTATATTACTATTGTAACATATCACCGGAATTTTTCAATAGGTTTTTTGGACTTTTCAGAATATTGACATAATTTTTCAGATTTGCCCCCAGGCGCAGGGTATCGGATGCCCGGCTGAACGCCGACGGCGCAAACCGGACAGTGCCGTCCTTTGTCCCCAGCTTTTCGTGCGCCAGCGGTGCGCAGTGCAGTCCGGCACGCAGGCAAAAGCCCTGTTTGTCAAGATATGCGGCAGTCTCCTCCGGCGATGCACCATCCACCGTAAAAGAGACGATCGGCACGTATGCCACGCCCGGCTTGCGGTACACAGTGATCTCCGGCACATCCGCCAACGAGTCGCACAGCAGCTCACAGAGACGGCTTTCGTGCCGGTACAGTCCTGCCACCGTCTGCCGCCGGACAAAGTCGATCCCGGCACAGAGCGACGCCGCACCTACCACATTCAGCGTGCCGCATTCCAGCCGGTCGGGCAGAAAGTCCGGCTGTTCCGGACTCCGTGACGCACTGCCCGTTCCGCCCTGCATCAGCGGCTGGATGGGAAAGGCACAGTCCGTCATGAGGATTCCGGTGCCGGTGCTGCCATATAAGCCCTTATGCCCTGCGGTGCAGAGAATGTGCATCCCGTCCCGCTCCAGGGACAAGGGCAGGATACCGCACGCCTGTGCGCCGTCAGCGATCATGCAGACGCCGTGGCTGCGGCACACCTGTGCAATCTCCCGATAGGGCAAAATCTGCCCCGTCACATTGCTGGCAATGGTGCAGACCACCGCCTTGGTGTTGGGACGGAACAGTCCCTGCAAACGCCGGATGGTCTCGCTGTCGTTCTCGGAGACCTCCAGCAGGCTGTACGTCACCTTTCCGGCACGGACAAGCGCAGCGATAGGGCGATAGACCGAGTTATGCTCCAGGTCGCTGAGGATCACATGGTCACCCGGTTTCAGCACACCCTGAATCGCCACATTCAGCGCATGGGTGCAGTTTAAGGTAAAGATGGTATTTTCCACCTTGGCATCAAAAAAATCCGCCACCGTCTCACGGGCATGGTACACCATTTCGGAGGTGCGCTCCGCAATGACGTGTCCGCCACGTCCGGCGTTGCCGTACCGTGCAATGGCATCCGCTACGGCACGGCGCACCTCCGGCGGCTTGGGATAGGTGGTTGCCGCATTGTCAAAGTTCACCGTCACCGCATATCACGTCCTTCCCCGGGGACTCCGAAACGGAATTCCCTCTCTGGACAGAAGTGCGGAGACACGGCCGCAGTCTGCTCTTGCCGCCAGAACAAAACCGCAGCCCTCTGGCCCCAGGTGTTCCAGCCGGCGTATCTCACTGGAGATGCCATACTGCTGCAGCGCCTGTCGTGCCCGGTTCGCCTGGGTATAGGAGACCATTGCCGCTTTACATTCCAACATCTTCTCACCCCTTTGCATATTGATCGGGGAAACACTTCCCCGTGTCAGTATATGCAGAACGGCGGCGATGCGGTGACAGGAGTTATACAGTGTTTCCTTTATGCCTTTACCAGCAGGCAGACGCAGTGCGCCGAGATGCCCAGTCCCTCTCCGGTAAAGCCCAGCTTTTCCTCTGTGGTGGCTTTCACGCTGACCTGTTCCACAGAAACACCGCAGGCTGCTGCGATCTTTTCCCGCATGGGAACGATATACGGTGCAAGCTTTGGTTTCTGGCAGAGGATCGTGGCATCCAGATTGCCCACGGCATAGCCCTGTGCCTTTACCTTTTCCACCACCAGTTCCAGCAGCTTTAAGCTGTCTGCTCCGGCATAGGCAGGGTCTGTGTCCGGAAAGTGCTTGCCGATGTCCCCCAGCGCCAGCGCACCCAGCAGTGCGTCCGAAACCGCATGGAGCAGTACATCTGCGTCGGAATGCCCCAGCAGTCCCTTTTCATAGGGAATCTCTACGCCGCCCATAATCAGCTTTCTGCCCTCCACCAGACGGTGAACGTCATAGCCGTGTCCAATGCGAAACGGGATGTTTTCCATTTATGCCTCCTCCTTTTGGCGAGCCAGCAGGATCTCCGCAATGGCGATATCCTCCGGCGTGGTGATCTTGATGTTAGTATAGTCCCCCTCGGTCATGTAGACCTTACAGTTGATCGCCTCGATCAGCTGGCAGTCATCGGTGAAATCCAGGGCGTGTTCCTCCGCAAAGGTCACTGCCTCAAAGTACAGCTGCCGCTTGAACACCTGGGGTGTCTGGGTGATAAACAGGTGAGGACGATAGGGCGTGTCCACGATCAGATGGTCATTGACCACCTTAATGGTATCCTTTACCGGCACACCCAGAGTCGCACCGCCGAAAACCGATGCGTCCCGGATGACCTGTGCAATGTGTTCCGGTTTTACCAGCGGCCGTGCGCCGTCGTGGACGGCGATCATTGTTGTGCCTTTGGAGAGCGCACGGAGACCGCACATCACGCTTTCCTGCCGGGTCGAACCGCCGGCAACGATGGCGTGGAATTTTGTGATGCCGCACTGCTGTGCCGTTTCCCGGATGGCATCGTGATCGGACGGACGTGCCACCACGATGATTTCCGCCACACGTGGGCAAGCCTCGAAGGCACGCATACTCATGCCGATCACATTGGTATCTCCCAGCGGCAGCAGGATCTTATTCTTTCCTTGCATCCGGGTGGCGTTTCCGGCGCACACCAGGATCACAGAGGTGTCTTGTACCTGTGACATACTAGTTCTTCCTTTCAAAAAAGGGTACAGGTTCTTGTTGAAACCAGTACCCTTTTGTTTTATAGATTGTGCAGCTTATAAGAGAGTGTCATCAGACTGTCGTCCAGGTGCATGGTCACGACCTGTGCATTTTCCACTGCCAGATCACAGTGGCTGAAATTCCACAAGCCACGCACACCCAGAGAGACCAGCCGCTCTGCCACAGTCTGCGCCGACTCTTTCGGCAGACACAGCACTGCCGCAGCCGGCTGCTGTGCCGCACAAAATGCGTCCAGCGCATCCATGGACTGGATAGGCAGCCCGGCAAGCTGTCTGCCGATCAGTTCCGGCTTGATGTCGAAAATCCCCACCAGCCGAAAGCCACGCTGTTCAAAGCGGACATTTTCAGAGACGACCTTTCCCAGGCTGCCGGCACCCACTACGATCGCCGGGAGCTGTTCTGACAATCCCATGATACGCTGTAGATTTTCCCGCAGCTCTGCCACGGAATAGCCGCTGCCCTGCTGTCCGAAACAGCCGAAACAGCAAAGATCCTGCCGGATCTGTGATGCCGTCATGCCCAGCCGCCGTCCCAGTTCCCGGGACGAAGTACGGACCTGTCCGCTGCGTTCCAGTTCTCCCAAAAGCCGGTAGTACCGGGGCAGCCGCCGCACAACGGACGATGATGCGTCATATTTTTGTGTCAAACGAATCGCTCTCCTATAAACCGATTTCCATTCTGCAAAGAGGTGTATCTGTGCGGATATGCGCTTACGCCATCAGCTTTGCCAAACGCTCGTTGATCGCCTCCAGGAATTCCTTGGAGTTGACCTTCTTCTTGTTTTCCAGCTTGGAGATCAGATACAGGTCACCGGTCATGATGCCGTCCTCGATGGTCTGGATGGTTGCCTTTTCCAGCTTGTCTGCGAAAGCCATCAGTTCCGGCAGCTTGTCCAGTTCACCACGCTTGCGCATTGCACCGCTCCATGCAAAAATGGTAGCAACAGAGTTGGTAGAGGTCTCCTCGCCCTTCAGATACTTGTAGTAGTGACGCTGTACCGTACCGTGTGCTGCCTCATACTCATAGATGCCGGCAGGAGAAACCAGAACGGAAGTCATCATTGCCAGAGAGCCGTAAGCTGTGGAAACCATATCAGACATCACGTCGCCGTCATAGTTCTTGCACGCCCAGATATAGCCGCCGTGAGAACGGATCACACGAGCCACTGCGTCGTCGATCAGGGTGTAGAAATATTCGATGCCGGCAGCCTCAAACTTTTTCTTGTACTCGTTGTCGTAGATCTCCTGGAAGATATCCTTGAAGGTGTGGTCGTACTTCTTGGAAATGGTATCCTTGGTTGCGAACCATACATCCTGATGCAGATCCAGACCGTAGTTGAAGCAGGCACGTGCAAAGCCGGCGATGGAGTTGTTCTTGTTGTGCAGACCCTGTACGATGCCGTCGGTATCCTCAAAGTTGAAGATCAGTTCACGGCTCTCGTTGCCCTCTGCGTCAGTAACCACCAGTTCTGCCTTGGAACCCTTCTTTACCTTCATTTCGGTATTCTTGTACACATCGCCGTAAGCGTGACGTGCAATAGTGATCGGGGCTGTCCAGGTCGGGATATACGGTTCAACGCCCTTTACCAGGATCGGGGTACGGAATACGGTGCCGTCCAGGATGGCACGGATGGTGCCGTTCGGGCTTTTCCACATCTGGGACAGGTTGTATTCCGGCATTCTTGCCGCATTCGGAGTAATGGTAGCGCACTTGACAGCAACGCCGTACTTCTTGGTAGCGTTTGCACTGTCGATGGTCACCTGATCCTTGGTCTTTTCACGGTGTTCCAGACCCAGGTCGTAGTACTCAGTCTTGAGGTCTACATACGGGGTCAGCAGGATGTCCTTGATCCACTGCCACAGAACACGAGTCATCTCGTCGCCGTCCATCTCGACCAGCGGCGTTGTCATTTGAATCTTTGCCATTTGATTTTCCTCCTCAAATTGCACGCATTGTCTTTACTCATTGCCTTATATTATAGCGTTTCTGCCGGAGCGATACGATGCCCGGCTTGTTCTGCCAACGCAGAAATTTTGTCATATTCCGCAGCCGTCACAAGGATCAGCTGCAAATCATCGCTGTCAATGTCCACACCGCAGAGCAGCATTCCCTGCTGCCGGAGCAGTTTGTTGCAGGCGGCGCACCATTGGAACACGTCCGCATCCTCCGACAAGTCCAGTCCGGAAAAGTCTAGTTTTTCACCGCCGTTCAGCTGGGATACTGCCCAGAGAAAGTCCTCCAGCTCCGAGCTGCTGTCCACGCCGATCAGCGCATGGGCTGCCTCCAGTTCATCCGCCATGGCGATCCAGCACAGGGTGTCCATGTCGCAGGATGCGGCGTCTATGCCACGTTCGGCAAATCGCTCCGCAAACTGCGCCGCATACGCTGCCCGATCATTTCGGCAGCGTTCCAGGCTGTCATGCACCGTGGAATTGTTATGGCTGATGCAGTCTGCGATCGCCAGAATATATGGCACCTCAGATACCTGCTCCGGTGCTTTTTTCTTTTTGAAGAATCCGAACATTTACGCAAACACCACCCATCGCAAAACGCCCAGCACCAACAGGTGCAGCGGATAGAACACATAGAAAAACCACTTGTGAAACGGCTTTTTGCTGCCGCCTTCGCCGTTGTAGCAGTACTGTATCAGCGGTATCACCAGAAAGATACCCAACTGGAACAGACCACTCCACATGGGTTCTGATGTCAGCACACTCATACAGCACACCAGTGTAATGCCGCCAAACGACAGCCATTTTTCCCTGGGGCTCTCCCGATATCGGAAAAAGGTCAGCGCATACAGCACATCGAATATCGCCCAGTCACCGAATACGGACAGCAGGCACAGCCCAAAGATGTCCAGCCACTTCACCGAAAGAGAACACTTTGCCTTGTCCCAGAACCAGATCGCCAGCAGGCTGAGGAACAGCGTGTAGATCACGCCGAATGCCGGACGGATGCCGCCACTTTCGAAATAGCTGAACGGCAGCCACGAGATCACGGCGAAAATGCCCAGCCGCATGGCGTATTTCTTTACGTTCCGGGTGTAGTGATACCCTTCTGCCAGCATATACGCCATAGTCGGTCCGGTCAGCCGTCCGATGACGTGCATGACCTGTCCCAACAGCGACGCCGTGGGAACAAATGCCCAGGCGATATGGTCGATGAGCATGGCGGCAATCACCAGATATTTCAGCTGGTTGCGGTTGAGAAATCCTTTTGTGTTTGTCATTCCGGCTTATCCTTTTCCTGCCGCAGCTGCCGTATCAGCCTTCTCACCAGATGCACACCGCCGGCAAGCAAAAACAGCAGTACCAGCAGTCCGATCCCGGAAACCGGGCGTTTCCACAGCAGTTCCAGATAATCTGTTATGTCCCTGTCGTCAAGCAGAGCAATCACACAAAACACGAGAAACACTGCAAACAGTTCCTGCTGATAGCAATTCCAGAACTTCCGCCACTTTCCGCTTTTCTCTGTCTTTTCCGAATCTACCACTTACTTGCTCAGCTTGTCACGGGTATAATCCAGCAGACCGCCTGCCAGGATGATATCCTTGGTGCGTCCGGTCAGCTCGCACAGTACCGGGATCTCAGCGCCGGTGGTCTTGTTGACCAGTGTCAGCGTCGTTTCGCCAGCCTCAACGTGCTTGCGGATGTCAGCCAGTTCCAGAACATCGCCCTGGGAGATCTTCTCATAGTCTGCCTCGTTGACAAAGGTCAGCGGCAGAATGCCGGCATTGATGAGGTTTGCACGGTGGATACGGGCAAAGCTCTTCACCAGAACTGCCTTGACGCCCAGATACAGCGGTGCCAGTGCAGCGTGTTCACGGGAGGAACCCTGTCCATAGTTGGAGCCGCCCACGATAATGCTCTGTCCCATCTCCTTGGCACGGCTCGGGAACGCCTCATCGCAAACGGTGAAGCAGTGCTGCGAAATTGCCGGGATGTTGGAACGCAGCGGCAGGATCTTTGCGCCTGCCGGCATGATGTGGTCGGTGGTGATGTTGTCGCCGACCTTCAGAGAGCAGCCAGCCTCGATGGTTGCCTCCAGCGGAGCAGTTTCCGGGAACGGCTTGATGTTCGGTCCACGCAGGATCTCTACCTTGTCCATTTCCTCTTCCGGTGCCGGCAGAACGATCATGTTGTCGTTGACACTGAATTTTTCCGGCAGGACGAAGTCCGGCATCTCGCCCAGTTCTCTCGGGTCACTCAGATAACCGGTCAGTGCAGAATATGCAGCCAGTTCCGGAGAAACCAGATAAATCTGACCGTCCTTGGTTCCGGAGCGTCCCAGGAAGTTCCGGTTAAAGGTACGCAGGGAGATACCGCCGGAGTTCGGAGACTGTCCCATGCCGATGCACGGACCGCAGGCGCTTTCCAGAATACGTGCGCCGGCAGCGATCAGTGTACCCAGGATGCCCATATCTGCCATCATGTTCAGCACCTGCTTGGAACCAGGAGCGATTGCCAGAGAAACATCCGGATTTACAGTCTTGCCCTTGAGGATGTGCGCCACCTTCATCATGTCCAGCAGAGAAGAGTTGGTGCAGGAACCGATGCAGACCTGGTCGATCTTCAGCTTGCCGATCTCAGCCACGGTCTTGACATTGTCCGGAGAATGCGGACATGCAGCAAGCGGCACCAGTTCACTCAGATCAATGTGCAGTTCTTCGTCATAAACAGCGTCCGGATCTGCCTTCTGCTCGCTCCAGACTTCGCCTCTGCCCTGTGCCTCCAGGAACTGCTTGGTCACTTCGTCCGACGGGAAAATAGAAGTGGTCGCACCCAGCTCAGCACCCATGTTGGTGATGGTGGCACGTTCCGGAACGGACAGAGTCTTGACACCCTCGCCGCAGTATTCGATGACCTTGCCGACACCGCCCTTTACGGACATCCGGCGCAGCACTTCCAGGATAACATCCTTTGCAGCCACCCACGGAGACAGCTTGCCGGTCAGTTCTACCTTTACTACCTTCGGACAGGTGATGTAGTATGTACCGCCGCCCATTGCCACTGCAACGTCCAGGCCGCCTGCACCCATAGCAATCATGCCGATGCCGCCGCCAGTCGGGGTGTGGCTGTCAGAGCCGATCAGGGTCTTTCCCGGAACGCCGAAACGCTCCAGATGTACCTGGTGGCAGATACCGTTGCCGGGACGGGAGAAGTAGATGCCGTGTTTCTTTGCAACGCTGCCGATAAAACGGTGGTCATCTGCATTTTCAAAGCCGTTCTGGAGTGTGTTGTGGTCGATATAAGCCACGCTGCGCTCAGTGCGTACACGAGGTACACCCATTGCCTCAAATTCCAGATATGCCATTGTACCGGTGGCATCCTGTGTCAGTGTCTGGTCGATGCGGATTCCGATTTCAGAACCCTTTACCATTTCGCCCTCTACCAGATGTGCTTTCAGGATCTTTTCCGTCAGGGTCAGTCCCATTCAATATCATTCCTTTCGTAGTTGGCACTGCAAATACACGGCAAGCCATCCATTTACAATACGATTCTTATACCGTATTATTATAGCAAAAAACAGGCGCTGTTGTCAAGTCTGCGGCGACTTTGAAAAGATAAAAGAAAAATCCGGATTTGCTTACAAATAAAATCCGCCGCTCCCGGCAGGGTGCAAAAACAGCCCGAAGGTACATTTCCCTCGGGCTGTCGTATTTTATTCCGTCTCGGAAATATGGTACACATGGTCGCCGCTGAGACGCTTTTCATACTCGTCGTGAGGCAGCGGACGGTCGAACAGAAATCCCTGTGCCATACAGCAGTTGATGCCACGCAGGAATTCCGCCTGTTTCTGGGTCTCCACGCCCTCGGCAATCACTTCCATATCCAGATCGTTCACCATGTTTACGATGTTCTTGATTACGATCACATCGTTTTTCCGGTGCTTTTCCTGTTTTTCCATGTTGTTGAGGAAGGATTTATCCAGCTTGATGATATCCACATTCAGATCTTTCAGCAGGTTCAGCGAAGAATAGCCTGTGCCGAAATCGTCGATGGAGGTGCTGACACCGTTTTCGTGCATGGTCTGCACAAAGCGGAGCAGTGTCTCATAGCTTTCATAGCCGGACATTTCCGTCAGTTCCACCTCAATGTATTTGGCAGAGACATTGTACTTTTTCAGCACTGCCAAGATCTCTTCCGCCAGATTCGGATTTTTCAGGTGCATCTTGGAGAAATTCACGGAGATGCGCACCGGTTCGATTCCTCTCGACAGCCAGTCCTGGATGTTCTGGCAGACACGTTCCAATACATAGAAGTCCAGCTTGCAGACGCTGCCCTCTCGTTCCAGCACCGGAATGAAGTCCATCGGCGGCACCATGACACCGTTCCGGAACCAGCGCACCAGTGCCTCGCAGCCGCAGAGCTGGTTGTCCGAAAGGGTCACCTTCGGCTGATAGAACACCTCGAACTCCTGGTTTTCCAGAGCATTGGGGAACATCTGCGACACTTCTTTCTGACGCAGTGCCTTTTCCAGCATCGTGTCGTCAAAGTGGAGCATATCCGTCTTTCCGGACATCTTTGCCACGTGCATTGCAGTCGATGCGGCGTTGATTACCTCGCCTGTGTTCTGGTTTTCCCGGATATCGTATACCCCGATTCGGGAGCGTACATCAAAGGTGATCTGCTTGTCCTCGTTGGAGACCGTCACATACTGGTTTCCGATCTTTTTCAGCAGGTTGCCCATATGCTCTTTTTTCGCCAGCAGCACAAAGTTGTCACCGCCCATCCGGGCAAAGAACTCGTCTTTCTCCAGCATATTCTGAGACAGACGCACAAATTCACGCAGTACCACATCGCCTTTTCGTGCGCCTACCGCACGGTTGATGTAGTTGAAATTCTTGATGTTCACGAATGCGCAGGCGTAGTCTTTCAGTTTGCCCTGCGCCAGAAGTTTGCCGCCGGTCTCGTTGATGCCACGGGTGTTCAGCGCACCGGTCAGCAGGTCTGTTACGGAAATGCACCGCAGCAGCTGTACCAGCTTGACCCGTTCCAGCATCAGAAAGATCTGGTGAGACAGGAACTGGAGCATTTCCGCCTGGGGCTGTGTCCATGCGGTATCCTTTTCCGGATAAAAGTAAAAGACAGCGCTGCAGTTTTCGTCCATCTGCACCTTTTCTTCACAAGGCGGCGCATCAAATCCCTTTTCGCTCTCATAGATCAGATAACAGTCGTCCTGCCCATTGGGATCCATCACCGATTTTGCCGCATAAAACCGCAGTTCAAATTTTCCCAGCGAAAAAACACGTGCCACTTTCTGCATCTGATCCTGCAGCAGTCTGATCAGATCATCCACAGTTTTCACATTCTTTTGCAACGAATCAAAAAGCTGCTGGTAACTCTTTACATGAAAATTCATATCCATACCAATCACCTCATTCAGCGCCTGTTTCATGTCCGTACAGAGCGCAAAACAAACGGAATACAATTTCTACCCACTATTCCCACATTATTTCTATGATAAAAACTATATCATATTTTTTCGGAATTGTCAATCAGACACATAAAATAAATTGAGCGGAATCAAATATTTGTGCGTTATCACGAAAAGACTTTCTCATTTTTGTTGGTTCCTACAAATTTGACAAATGAGAAAAAATGCGGTACACTGATAGACAGAATAAATCGAATGGATGTGAAAACCATGCAGACTGTACTGCAAAACCTTTCTTTCAGCCTAAACGCCACCATTCCCGTATTTTTGATGATGGTATTCGGCGGTCTGATGAAAAAAGTAAACCTGTTGGACGACCACACCACCGGGAAATTGAACCAGTTCGTGTTCAAGGCACTGCTGCCGGCGCTGCTGTTCATGGACTTGTCCCAGGCGGATTTCCGCTCGGTCTGGGACGGAAAGTTCGTCCTGTTCTGTTTCTGCGCCACCTTTCTCAGCATCGGCATTGCCTTTCTCCTGTCCCTGCCACGCAAAAGCTGGTCGGAGCGTGGCGAGATCATCCAGGCATCCTACCGGAGCAGCGCTGCGATCCTGGGCATCGCCTTTGTCAACAACATCTACGGTCACGCCACCATGGCGGCGCTGATGATCGTGGGAACTGTGCCGCTGTACAACGTGGCGGCTGTCCTCATCCTCTCCCTCACTGCGCCCCATGACGGCGAAAAGCCCAGCGCCAGAAAGCTGCTGCTGCGCACGCTCCGGGATGTGGCGACCAATCCCATTATCCTGGGCATTCTCGCCGGAATGCTCTGGTCAGTGCTGAAAATCCCGCAGCCTGTGATCCTGCAAAAATCCGTATCCTACCTGGGCAATATGGCAACGCCGCTGGCGCTGATCGCCCTGGGTGCGTCGTTCCAGCTGAAGAGTGCCAAGGGCAAGCTGGGGCTGACGCTGGGCATCTCTGCGGTAAAGCTGTTTCTGTTCTGCGGTCTGTTTCTGCCGGCGGCGGTCTGGCTGGGATTCCGCACGGAAAAGCTCATCGCCATTCTCATTATGCTGGGCAGCGCCACCACGTGCAGCTGCTTTGTCATGGCAAAGAACATGAAACACGAGGGTACCATCACTGCCTGCACCGTAATGATGACCACCCTGCTCAGTGCGTTCTCTCTGACGATGTGGCTGTTCGTGCTGAAGAGCCTGGGGTATATTTGATGATATGAGAAACGGGCTTGCCGCACCATTCAAAAAGTGCAGCAGCCCGTTATTTTTTTACCCTGATTTTCTCCGCCTCAGACCTCATTCTCCTGCAATTCCTGGAAGAATGTGAAATAGTCCTGGCGCTTGTCGTTGGTGAATGCGATCGCTGTCCGGGGATGCTGATTCAGATAGCCGGTCAGCAGGTACTGGATGTCATAGCCCCATACCACGCCGTCATTTTTCAGTTTCTGCATCTCATCCTGGAGGAAACGCAGCACCGGCTTGATGTCATACTTCGGGTTTTTCAAAAAGCCCAGCAGCAGTTCCATTGCACAGTTACCTGCGCCACGTCCCATTGCCGCCATTGTGGCATCCAGATAGCTGACGCCCATCATCGCACACTCTGTGGTGTTGGCGAATGCCAGCTGCTGGTTGTTGTGGGCGTGAATACCGATCTTCTTGCCGTACTTCTCGCCTGCCTCCAGATACCGCTGTGCCAGCTGACGCATCTGCAGCGGATAGAGAGAGCCGTAGCTGTCCACCAGATAGATGACCTCAACGCTGCTCTTGCCCAGCATTTCCAGCGCCTCTTCCAGTTCAGACTCCTGCGCCTTGGAAACCGCCATAATGTTCACTGTGGTGTGATAGCCCTTCTTCGCACAGGTCTCGATCATCTCGATGGCTGCCGGGATGGTGTTGATGTAGGTTGCAATGCGGACAACATCCAGGATGCTGTCCTTCTTGTCCGGCAGGTCACGAGCCACGTTGGCACGTCCCACGTCTGCCATCACTGCCAGCTGCATCTTCGGGTCGAGAATATCCCCCAGCACCTTCCGGATAGCGTCCTCGTGGCAGAACTTCCACTTGCCGAACTTGGACTCCTCGAACAGTTCCGGGTCTGCCAGATAGCCGATTTCCATAATATCCACGCCTGCACGGAGGTTGGTCAGATACAGCTTGCGGACAAAATCGTCTGTAAACTCGAAGTTGTTCACCAGACCGCCGTCCCGGATGGTGGCATCCAGCACTTTTATGTCAGGACGATAGGAGATCATCGTGCCTTTTATCATATCACTCATTGTACATTCCTCGCTTTCTGCTTTTCCCGTGCTGCTTTTCGTCAGCACAGTACTTATATTATACCAAAAAATGCACCTTTCTGCAAGTATTTCCGCCTTTTTTCTGCATAACCTGCATAAATCGTGATTTTCGCCAATCCGCATTCCCAAAAACTGTTCAGTTTGCCAACGAAAAAGGACTGCCCTGCGACAGTCCCCTTTTTCAGCGTTTCTTCCAATCGGTGCGTTCCGCCTTATCCGGCGGTGTAATATTCCGGCATCTCTGTGGTCAGATCTTTCAGTATGTAGTAGGTATAGCCATGTTCCCCGTCCGTAGAAGTGTAAAACTCGATCACGTTTCCGCTGTCCCCGAATACGGCATAGACATCCGTTCCCGGGTCGGCGCAGTTGGTCTGCAGTTCCTCTGTCGGCACAGGTGTCTGCTCATAAAGGGAAACAGTCAGACATTCACTGGAGTCCGCCGCCTTTCCCAGCAGCTTTGCGTCAGACGGCACAGTCGATTCCGAACCGTAAAACGCCACGCCGTAGTAACACGTCCCGTTGTAAACAATGGCGTTCATCCCTTCGCCCTCTGCCATATCTGTTTCTGCGATGCTGGTCTCTGCCGGTTTTGTTTTCGCCGGCTTGGTCTCAACGCTCTCCTGCGAAGATGTGTTTCCGCCGGCGCAGCCCGACAGCAGCATCGTTCCAATCAATCCAATACAAAACAGCTTTTTCATAAAGATCACCTCAAGTCGTCTGGTCATTTTTGCTCCTATGCCATCAGAATCCTTTCTTCTGATACTGCTATTGTACCACATTTTCTACACAATTGCAATATTATTTTTACTTTTTTTACGCGAAAACAAAAGATTTATTTTTCTGACAGCCCATCCAGTCGGATATTGGAAATGATTTTCAAAAAGATTCCATAAAATCCACATGAAAGTATCTTTACAATGTTCTGCAAACCAGGTATAATAAAAATAGTACACTTTCAGGAGGTATCATATGTTTTTTTCTGAAACTGACCTATCCGACTTCATCGAGGAAAATGACGTAAAATTCATTCGCATGACCTTTTGCGACACGTTTGGAAATATGAAAAATATTGCCATCATGCCACGGGAACTGCACCGTGCCATCACTGACGGCATCCCGTTCAACGCCACCGGACTGCTGGAGGCATCCCATCAGAACCTGCTTCTGAAACCGGACACCTCCACCCTGTCCATCCTGCCCTGGCGGCCCCAGTCGGGACGTGTGGTCCGCTTTTTCTGCAAGCTGTATCACATGGACGGCACACCCTATGAGGGCGACCTGCGCCGGAATCTCCGGGAGACCATGAAGTCTCTCCAGAAACAGGGCTATCAGTGCGAAATGGGAACACGCTGTGAGTTCTATCTGTTCGAGACCGACATGGCAGGAAAGCCCACCCGGATTCCCTGCGACCAGGGCGGTTATCTGGACGTTGCACCGCTGGACAAGTGCGAAAACACACGCCGTGAGATCTGTCTGTCCCTGGAGGAGATGGGGCTGAATCCCACCACATCCTGCCACAAGCACGGCCCCGGACAGAACGAGATCGACTTTGCGTGCAGCAATCCGCTGACCGCAGCCGACAACATGGCACACTATAAGACCGTTGTCAAGACCATTGCGGCACAGAACGGTTTCTATGCGTCCTTTATGCCGAAGCCGTTCAAGGACTGCAGCGGCAGCGGACTGAAGATCACCCTGTGCATCAAGAAAGACGACAAGAGCATTTTCGGCACGAGCCACAAAGACCTGACACCGGAGGGCAGAGCCTTTATCGCCGGAATCCTTAACCGTGCCAGAGAATTCACCATGTTCTCCAACCCCACCATCAACTCCTACGACCGGTTCGGTTATCGTGCCGCACCGTCCCGGATCAACTGGTCAGAAGAGAACCGGATTCCGCTGGTACAGCTGCTGTATGCGCCGGGCAGAGACGGCTCCATTGAGTTCCGCTCCGCTGATGCGTACTGCAACCCTTACATCACATTTCAGATGCTGCTGAGTGCCGGCATGGCTGGCATCCAGAACGGCGAAGAGCTGTACGACAACATGAACGCTGCCAACGAGAACTCCGCCATTCCCACGCTGCCCCATTCCCTGGAAGAATCCATCCGGCTGGCGCAGGAGAGCGACTTTGTCCGCAGCACCGTTCCCGAGGCAATTCTCCACGACTTTTCCGCCGCAATGCAGAAAGAAGTGGACGCATATCATCTGGCAAAAGACCCGGAGGCGTTTTGCTTTGAGCGGTATTTTTAAGCAGCCGGCAAGCTGTAATCTGAAAAAGAGGAGGGAACACAACGGTGTATTCCGAACGCACACTGATTATCTCCGGCTCTGAAAAAGGGCTGGACGGCGTGATCGGCTTTTTGAAAACCTGTGGCTGCGGCTCCGTTGCAGTCGTCTCCAGCGGCAGCGAGGCAAGACGCATGATTCCCCACGACGATTATGATTTGATTCTGATTAACACACCGCTGAAAGACGAATTCGGTCACCAGCTGGCGGTCAAGCTCTGCGAATCCACCTGCTCCGGCGTTATCCTCATCTGCAAGGCAGATCTGGCGGAAGAGATGGTCAACCGCACCGGCGACTACGGTGTCTGTGTGGTATCCAAACCACTGAACAAGCAGGAACTGGTGAAAGCGCTCCGCATCGGCAGCGCTTTCCGGCACCGTCTGCTGACGATGCAAAAGGAGAACAACAAGCTCCGGGCAAAGCTGGAAGAGATGCGGTATGTTTCCCGTGCCAAATTCCTGCTCATCTCCGAACAGGGCATGACCGAAGAGGCGGCGCACCGCTACATCGAAAAAAGCGCCATGGACACCCGGCGCACCCGGAAAGAAGTGTCCCTGGAAGTTATCGCAAAATACGAATAAACATCGTTTGGAAAAACGAAAAACCGCAGCGGAAAGAAAAAAACTTTCCGCTGCGGTTTTATTTTTGTGATTTTATAAGTCTTACTTTGTGCCGAAAATACGGTCGCCGGCATCTCCCAGACCCGGAACGATATAGCCCTTTTCGTTCAGGCTCTCGTCCACGCCGCCGCAGTAGATGTCAACATCCGGATGCGCTGCCAGCAGAGCGTCACGACCCTCCGGGCAAGCCAGGATGCACAGGAACTTAATGCTCTTGACGCCCATTTCCTTCAGATCCTTGATGGCTGCGATCGCAGAAGTACCAGTTGCCAGCATAGCATCGATCACGATAACTTCACGCTCTGCGATGTCATCCGGCATCTTGGAATAGTACTTCACGGCATCGTGTGTACCCGGTTCACAGAAAATGCCGATATGACCGATCTTTGCCGCCGGAATGAGCGAAGTAACGCCGTCTACCAGTCCCAGACCTGCACGCAGGATGGGAACGAAAGCCAGCTTTCTGCCGGAGATCACCTTGGTCTTAGCGATGCCCTGGTGTGTCTCGATGGTGACTTCCTTCATCGGCAGATCCCGGGTCGCCTCATAACAGATCAGCATTGCTGTCTCAGAGGTCAGCTCCCGAAATTCCTTTACGCCTGTCATTTTATCCCGCATCAGTGAGATCTTGTGCTGCACCAGCGGGTGGTCTACTACATGAATCCCTGCCATGTTCTTATCCTCCTGTTACCATTCTTTTTCCAGTTCAGTAATCATATTCACACGGTTCTCGTGTCTGCCGCCCTCAAAAGGCGTATCCAGGAAAATCTCCACCAGTTCCAATGCGAGACCGCTGCCCAGTGTCCGGGCGCCCATGCACATTACATTGGCGTCGTTGTGCAGACGGGTGTACTTGGTGGAAAACGCATCTGCACACAGTGATGCACGAATGCCCCGGATCTTGTTTGCAGCGATCGACATACCGATTCCCGTGCCGCAAATCAGAATCCCCATGTCACCCGGATGAGATGCCACCGCAGTACCGACTGCCTTGGCGATCACCGGATAATCGGCTCTTTCGCCGTTACAGCCGCAGTCCTCCACTTCCAGCTGCCGTTCTTTCAGCAGCGCAATGACCTCCTGCTTGCGTTCATAGCCGGCGTGGTCACATCCAATCCAAATTTTCATGTTCTTCTGACTCCTTTGTCTTGAGATACTTCTATTATAGCATATTTACCGGACAATTGCAAGGTGTATTTTCCAAGATACACGAAAATCACTTTGCCCGCTGTTTCTCCTGCAAGTCCTTTTCCGCTTTCACCAGCTGCAAATACTCCGGCATCAGTTCCGCCGGGGCCTGCCACTGTGCCTGCGCCGCTGCCAGGCAGATGCCTGTGCCGTTTTGCAGACGTGTCATGGGAGATGCGATCGTCAGACCCTGCTCCGCCCGGAACAGTTCCACTGCATCGCCCGCCAGCAGCACCGGCTGTTCCAGTGATGCCAGCTGCTGCGCCAGTTCTGCCGCAGGCTGCATTCCGTCCGGCTGCATTGCTGTGATCTGCGTGCCGTCACTCTGGTACAGTCCGGCATAGACCAGAGACTGTCTCGCCGTCATGACCGCACAGATCACGCCCTGCCAGGACAGATTCTGCCACGCCAGCCCTTCCAGCGTAGAGATTCCCACGCAAGGGATCTGCAGGGCGTAGGACATGGCTTTTACCGCCGCAATGCCGATGCGCAGCCCGGTGTAGGAACCCGGACCTTTCGCCGCAGCGAAACCGTCTACATCCTGCCAGTTCAGCCCGGTGTCCGCCAGCAGACGCTCTGCCAGAGGCAGGATCACCTGGGAATGGGTACGTTTTGTATAAACCGTCTGCTGCGCCAGCAGGCAGCGGCTTTCGCTGTCATACAGCGCCGCAGCCGCTACTTTTCCGGAAGTGTCAATCCCCAAGATTCGCAAAGCGCTCATCTCCTTCTACTGTGATCTGTCTGCCGTCATCGGAAAGCCGCTCAATGGTGATGCGGATGCAGTTCTCCGGCAGCTCCGATGCGATATTCTCCGACCACTCAATGGCAAATACGCCCTCATCCAGGGGATAGTCATAGAACCCGGTGGATTCCAGATCCAGTGCGCCCTCGATGCGGTACATATCAAAATGGTAGAGCGACAGTCCGTCGCCGTGGTATTCCTGCACAATGGCAAAGGTAGGCGAAGAAACCACATCCGGCAGTCCCATGCCCTTTGCCAGTCCACGGGTAAAGGTGGTCTTTCCCACGCCGAGACCGCCGAAATAGGCGATCACATCTCCGGCGTGCAGCTGTTTCCCCAGCTGTTCCGCAAAGGCAATGGTCTCCGCCGGCGATGCCGTCGTTTTCTGTATTTTCAACACGTCTGTTCCATCTCCTTAGAACAATCCGGTAATGTTGCCGTCGTTGTCGCAGTCGATCTTCAAAGCCGACGGTGCCTTCGGCAGACCCGGCATGGTCATGATGTTGCCGGTGAGAACAACCACAAAGCCAGCGCCGTTGGACAGTGTCACGTCACGGACCGTGATGGTGAAGTGTTCCGGCTTGCCCAACTTCGCAGCATCATCCGACAGGGAGTACTGTGTCTTTGCCACGCATACCGGCAGATTGCCGCAGCCCAGAGCATTGATCTGTGCCAGCGCTTTCTTTGCCGGAGCAGTAAAGGTCACGCCGTCTGCACGGTAGATCTCCTTTGCGATCTTTTCCACCTTTTCCTCTACGGAAAGGTCTGTGTCATACAGTACGTGGAAATTGGACGGCTTGGTCTCGATGGTCTTGCAGACCTTTTCTGCCAGTTCCTTGCCGCCTGCGCCGCCCTTAGCGAACACTTCGGTCAGAGCGAATTCTGCGCCCAGATCTTCACAGAACTTCTGGATAAAGTTCAGCTCTGCATCTGTGTCGCACTGGAAACGGTTGATGGCAACCACTACCGGTACGCCGTACTTCTTCATATTCTCGATATGCACCTGGAGGTTTACGATACCCTTTTTCAGTGCATCCAGATTCTCGGTAGTCAGTTCTGTTTTCGGCACGCCGCCGTTGTATTTCAGCGCACGAACAGTTGCGACCAGAACCACGCAGCTGGGGTTCAGACCGCCGTAGCGGCACTTGATGTCGAAGAACTTCTCTGCGCCCAGATCAGAGCCGAAACCTGCCTCGGTCACGCAGTAGTCGCCCAGTTTCAGCGCCAGCTTTGTGGCACGGAGCGAGTTGCAGCCGTGCGCAATGTTGGCGAACGGGCCGCCGTGAATCAGCGCCGGCGTATGCTCCAGGGTCTGTACCAGGTTCGGCTTGAGGGCATCCTTCAGCAGTGCTGTCATAGCACCGTTTGCGCCCAGATCCTTGGCATAAACCGGATTGCCGTCCAGATCGTATGCCACCAGGATCTTGCCCAGGCGTTCCTTCAGGTCTGCCAGGTCAGATGCCAGGCACAGGATTGCCATAACCTCGGAGGCAACGGTGATCTGGAATCCGTCGCTCCGGGGAATACCGTCCACCTTGCCGCCCAGACCAATGACGATGTTCCGCAGCGCACGGTCGTTCATGTCCAGCACACGCTTGAGCATAACCCGGCGCTGGTCGATGCGCAGCACATTGCCCTGCTGCATATGGTTATCCAGCATAGCACACAGCAGGTTGTTTGCCGCAGTGATGGCGTGCATATCGCCGGTGAAGTGCAGGTTGATATCCTCCATGGGAACGACCTGTGCATAGCCGCCGCCGGCTGCACCGCCCTTGATGCCGAATACCGGACCCAGGGACGGTTCACGCAGTGCCAGGACTGCCTTCTTGCCGATCTGGTGCAGTGCGTCTGCCAGACCTACGCTGACGGTAGTCTTGCCCTCGCCTGCCGGTGTCGGGTTGATGGCGGTCACCAGAATCAGCTTACCGTCCGGCTTGCTGTCCAGCTTTTTGAACAGCTGCTCCGACAGCTTTGCCTTGTAGTGACCATAGTACTCGATATCTTCCTCTTCAATGGACAGTTCCGCTGCCACCTTACCGATAGGGTACATTTCTGCACGCTGTGCAATTTCGATATCAGACAACATAAATTTTCTCTCCTTTTCCGTATCGCCGTCCTGCATCACACGTTTTTTTGGACGCAGGACAGACTTTTCCGCATTTTTTCGCAATCAGAAACATACTTTTATTATAGCATCTTTTCACAGGCAATGCAAGGCGAATTTTTCTTTTCGGTGATTCGCTGTATTTCCACAAATTTTTCCGTGGGATTTTCACGGAACTGCACCCATTCCGGAGGTTGAACATCCATGACACATAAAATTATCCCCATTTTTTCAGCCTTTCTGCTGGCCTTCCTGAGCGGATGCGCCGCACAGACTGAACAAAGCGTACCGGAAAACGCCGCTTTCTGCGACGATATCACCAAACACGTCCAGCAGGTGGAACAGCTGCACGTTGCCAGCGGCACCACAGACTGCACGCCGGATGACACCGAAACAGCAGCGTACCACTATGACACGGTATACGGGATGTGGTTTCCCTATCTGGACTACGGGGAGATTCTTGCCGGAAAGACGGCAGATCAGTTCCGTGATGCTGTGCGCCAGCGCTTTCAGCAGGTGGCAGACATGGGGATCAACACAGTCTATCTCCATCTCCGGGCATTCGGAGACGCCTATTATCAATCTGCCCTCTTTCCGCCGGCAAAGGAAGTGGGCGATTATGACCCGTTTTCCATTCTGCTGGAAGAGGCGCACCAGCTGCATTTGTCCGTCCACGGCTGGGTGAATCCGCTACGGCTGCAAAAGGATTCCGCCATGGCATCGATGTCGGACAGCTATCCGGTAAAACAATGGTACAGCGATCCGCAGAAGAACGGCACCTATCTGTGCAAAGTGGGAGAATACTGGTGGCTGAACCCGGCATATCCGGAAGTACGTCAGCTGGTGGCAGACGGCGTGGCGGAAATTCTGGCGCAATACCATGTGGACGGCATCCATCTGGACGACTACTTCTACCCCACCACAGAAACCGCCTTTGATGCAGCTGCATTTGCCGATGCAAAAGCGGACGATCTGGGCGCATTCCGGCTGGAACAGGTCAATGCCATGGTACAGCAGATCTACAGCACCGTTAAGGCTGCGTCTCCGGCAATACAGCTGAGTATCAGTCCGCAGGGAACGATGGACGGCAACTACACGAAACAATATGCCGACGTGCGCCGCTGGGGGACGGAAACCGGCTACTGCGATGTACTGATTCCGCAACTGTACTACGGCTTTGCCAACGAAACCGCACCTTTTGCGGAGACGCTGCAAACCTGGACAGAGACAGTTTCCAGCGAGTCCGTTTCTCTGGTCATCGGCATCGGCACGCACAAGTGCGGCAAAGAGGACACCTGGGCAGGCAGCGGCAGCATGGAGTGGTGCAGTGAGCCGACGCTGCCCATTCGTCAGGCAAAACTGGCGCTGGAAACAAACGGAACGGACGGCGTCGCCGTCTACGACTATGAAACAACCTTTCAACCGGACACTGCCGCAGATGCCCTGTCACAGATTCGGGAGGCGTTGGGAAAGTTGTTCCGGAATGGGAAATAAAAAAGCGTTCTGTTTCAATGGGGGAAGGGCAACACCGTACAAAGCCCGCCTATTGGCTTTGTACGCAATCTGCTTGTCGATTTCCCGTCATACTGCACAGAAATTCCTTGACATACGACAGTATGCCTGCGAAATTTCTATACAGTCTGCCGAAAAATCGAACTACGCATCTTACGCACAAGCTTTATGCGGTGTTGCCTTGAAAACAGAACGCTGTAATAAAGGAGGAAGCGGTCTTTTCAGACCTTGCACAGATACTGCCTGCTCAGAGAAAAGCAGGAGGTATCTTTTATATCACATTTCTGCATAAGGGAGCATACAGAAACAGGAGATAGCATTGCATTTTAATACACAGCCATGATAACATCTTCCGCAGTGTCTTCCGCTGCGCCGGATTCAAATGTCACAGAATACGCATAAACACCGTCTGTCCAGTCTGCGGCATAGACCAATCTGCCGTTTCCACGAATGTGTACACTCTTGCCGTCAATTTCCTGGGTAGAATCGTTCTCATATAAGTTATAGTCTCCGCTGATTTCGCTGGTGCCAAGCCCTTTCCGGATTCGTGCCAGTTCATTGCCGGCGTCGTCCTGGTAGATGATCTCAATCATATCATTCTGTATCGCCTGTATAACTTTACCAGAACTGTTGACGCAGGAATCCGGTGCTGTAATGGAGAACCCGGCGATCTGTGCCGCCTCGGAAAGGTCGGTGCATTCCTGGAATGGGTTTGCGATCTGCACATCGTCATCTGTCACTGCGGTAGTCACCTTTGGACGGCCTACCAAACTGTCCGAAGTGCGCTGGAACTGCGTATATACCACCAATCCGGCACACAGTGCCATTGCAGCACACAGTCCCAAAGCACAATACCGGATTTTTTTCGAAAATCCGCCTCGCCTGGTGTCCTGCTGTTCCTGTGCCGCCTCTAAAATAAACTTGTCCTGGATGTCTCCAATGAGATACAAAAGCCGAAACTCTTTCATAGTTCAACACCTTCCTTTTCCAGATAATCCCGAAGTTCTTTTCGTGTCCGGGACAGCATCATCTTCACTTTGCTTTCTCCAAAATGATACCATTTTTGCGATATCCGATACCGAATCACAATACCAATACCGCCGCACAAATACCATGCGTTTTTCCTTGGAAAGCATCTCTAAAAACTGATTGCACAGTGCGCATATTTCAGCATCCTCTACCTTTTTCGGAATGTCTTCCTGGGATGGGATACATTCCGCCAATTCATCCAGCAGGAACGGAATCTGATTTCCGCCACGTTTTTTCGTGCTGTTTTTCTCCCAGCGGTGCAGTGCCAGATTCCGGGTAATTTTCCCAAGAAAGGCTTTGAAACATTTCGGCATCGTTGGCGGGATCACATTCCACGCTTTCCAGTAAGTATCATTTACGCATTCTTCCGAATCCTCTAAATCTTTCAAAATCTGATAGGCGATCGTATGGCAATGGTGTTATACTAAAAAAGTAGACAAGGGAAAAGAAAAGTAGTATAATAAAAGAAAACACGAAAGAAGAAAAACCAAGGAGGAAAAAATGACAAACAAACAGCTGCAATACGATGAAACTTTTAAAAAGAACATCGTGGCATTACACCAGAACGGAAAAACCCAAACTGAGCTTTCCAAGGAATACGGAATATCGGTAAGTGCGATCTCAAGATGGATAAAGCTTTATTCGGAAGTCAGGGTCGACGACAATACTGTTATGACAGCAAAGCAGATAAAGGAACTGCAAAAAAGAAACGCACAGCTTGAGGAGGAAAACATCATATTAAAAAAAGCGCTTGCCATAATGACTCCACGCTCAGGGAAAGAATGAGAGCTGTACATTTACTTCGGCACGAACATGCAATAATAACCCTATGTCGTGTTCTGAATGTAAACCGCAGCAGCTATTACAAGCATTTTAACTCTAAAGAACCTAAAAGAGCAATTGAAAACAGAAATATAAAGAACTGTATTTTACAGATTTATTCCGAAGCAAAATGCCGTTACGGAGCTCAGAAAATGCGCAAGGTTCTTGAAGTTAATTATGGCATACATATCAGTCAGGGAAGAGTGTACCGACTGATGAAGCAAATGCAGCTTCCTAAAATGTCAACTGTCAAGCCGAAATTCAAAGCCGCAAATAAATCCAGTGACAGAGATTGTCACAACATATTAAAGCAGAATTTTAATCCCAAAGAGCCAAATAAAGCATGGTGCAGCGACATTACATACATAAAAGCCGGAGGAAGATTTTATTATTTATGCGTTATCATTGATCTTTTTTCAAGACGTGTGATAGCTTATAAAATAAGTAGCAAAATCGATGCCAGGCTTGTCCTGGATACATTTGAATCTGCTTTAAAAAACAGGAATTATCCTGAAAATGTGATTTTCCACTCAGACAGAGGTTCTCAGTATACCAGCGATGAATTCCGAAAAAGGCTGGACAGAGCTTCTTTTATTCAGTCGTTTTCTAAAAAGGGGCATCCTTATGACAATGCCGTAGCAGAAGCTTTTTTCAAGTTTTTGAAACTTGAAGAAACTAACCGCCGTTCATATGCCTCTTTTGATGAATTGGAATTGTCTGTTTTTGAATATATTCACTTTTACAATTTCAAACGACCTCACTCTGCTAATGACCTTTTATCTCCCATTCAATTTGAAGATCTTTTTTGATTCTTTTCTCTTCTTCTGTCTACTTTATTGACTATGGTCCAGCAATAGCCGCCGTATTTATCGCTGGTCAGCGCAATTGCACGTTCAGAACGTGTTACATACAGACGAATCAACTCTTCATCCTGCATCATTTTCACTTCCTTTCACTCTTATAGACCGCTTTTTTGCCGAATTGGTCACAGCTTTTTTGAAAGTAACAGAAAAGGCTTTCCCCAATCCCTCGGGAAAAGCCTTGTTCCTATCAATTCAACTGATACAGATGCCGCTTACTGCACCTTTGCAACTGCTGCTTTCAGAGCATCTACCTTGTCCCGGCGCTCCCATGCCACGCCCAGGTCTTCACGACCCATGTGGCCATAGGCAGCCAGTTTCCGGTACTGCGGCTTGCGCAGATCCAGCATCTCAATGATACCGTCCGGTGTCAGTTGGAACACTTCCGGTACTGCCTTTGCCAGCACTTCCTCAGAAACAGTGCCGGTGCCGAATGTATCCACACGAATGGAAACCGGATTTGCCACACCGATGGCATATGCCAGCTGCACCTCGCAGCGCTTTGCCAGACCAGCCGCAACGATATTCTTCGCAATATAACGAGTCGCATAGGCAGCGGAACGGTCAACCTTCGTCGGATCCTTGCCGCTGAATGCGCCGCCGCCGTGACGAGCTGTGCCGCCGTAGGTGTCTACGATGATCTTCCGTCCGGTTAGACCGCTGTCGCCCTGAGGACCGCCTACCACGAAACGTCCGGTGGGGTTGATGAAATACTTAGTGTTTTCGTCCAGCAGTTCTGCCGGGATCACAGCCGGGATCACATAGTGCATCATGTCACGGCGAATGGTCTCCAGAGTCACATCTGCAGCGTGCTGGGTGGAGATGACAACTGTATCCACACGAATCGGCTTGTCCCCATCGTATTCCACGGTGACCTGTGCCTTGCCGTCCGGGCGGAGATAAGTCAGTGTCTTATCCTTTCGCAGTTCTGCCAGCTTTTTGCACAGCTTATGGGACAGCGAAATTGCCAGCGGCATCAGTTCCGGCGTCTCATCGCAGGCATAACCAAACATCATGCCCTGGTCGCCGGCGCCGGTCTCGGTAGTCTCGCCGCCTCTGGTTTCGATCGCATCGTTTACACCCATTGCAATATCCGGGGACTGCTTGTTGATCGCCTGGAGCACAGAACAGGTATAGCCGTCAAAGCCGTACTTTGCTCTGTCATAGCCGATGTCCACGATCACGTCCCGTGCGATCTGCTGGATGTCCACCTTGGCCGTGGTGGAGATCTCACCCATGCACAGCACCATGCCGGTAGCGACTGTAGTTTCGCAGGCAACACGTGCCTTGCTGTCCTGTTCCAGGATAGCGTCCAGCACTGCGTCAGAGATCTGGTCGCAGATCTTGTCCGGATGTCCTTCTGTTACGGATTCGGATGTAAAAAGAGTTCTTGCCATTCGATTTGTTCCTTTCTGTCTCGCGGGAATAGTATCAAAAAAAGACACCCTCGCAGGGTGTCCAAAACTTTTTGTACAAACCCCTCATCTCTCGGTTATACCGCAGGAATTGGCACCGTATGTGACGAAAACGTCAACCGGTTGCCGGGCTTCACAGGACCTGTTCCTCCACCACTCTTGATAAGGTATAAGGTATGCCGGCAGTGCCACACGAAATATGCCGCACTACTGTTGTTTTTATTATACATGATTCCGCCGGGATTGTCAATAGGAAATTTCGACATTTTCTGCAAATACAAAAAGGCGCTGCAGCCATTACAGCCACAGCGCCTTTTTTATTTACGGAGATCGTTTCAAAAAACGACTTCGATTATGCGTTCAGATCGGAAGTCTCCGGCAGAGCCTTGATGATGTGTACCAGGAACTTCAGCAGTGCGGTAGCATCATTGCCGTCGATTTCGCCATTCTGATCGTAGCAGTCACCGTTCAGCAGCTGCTGTGCGTTGAAGTCAACTGCGTTTGCAGCCTTCTTGTTCAGCAGAACAGCGTCTGTGATGTCTACACGGCCGTCCAGGTTGGTATCGCCAAGCAGAACGTCGCCAGGAGTTACAGAACCGCCGTTTGTGGTGGTAGTAGTGGATTCGCCGCTCTTATCTGTAGATGCAGTAGAGGAAGAATCGTTGTCGCTTGTAGCAGTGGTTGCTGTAGTCTCAGTTGTTGTAGTCTTGCCGTCAGTTGTTGTGGTCGGCTTTGTATCGCTGGAGTCACGAACGATGTTCGGAGCTTCGTCATCCAGGAAGGATGCAACCCAGCACAGCGGAGAGTTCCAGTTGATGGTGCACTCGTTTACAGACCAAGCCTCAACGTTATCCAGGTAGCACTTCATCGGAGCGATAGAACCTACCTTGTAGCCCTGACCCTGAACCATCGGGTCTTCCATGTTGGAGTTCGGGCCGCCGGACAGAACGCCGTACGGAGCATACGGGAAGTCGTTGCTGTTCAGCTGACCAGACCAAAATCTGTGGTGCGGGTACTTTGTGGGGTGTTCACCGTAACCGGTTACATAGCCCTGTTCCAGCGGGTTGCGGCCCATCAGGTAGTCCATTGCGGTAGTAACACCATCGATGTACTTTACATCCTTAGATGCGTCATAAGCCAGTGCCAGTGCCATAGAGTTGTTGATTACCATGGAGTTGGAACCCCATTCATAACCGCCTTCCAGGCTCAGAGTCTGGGATTCACCCTTGCCGGATGCTGCGTCATACTTCCATACAGTTGTGTCATAGTCATGACCTACGTACGGGATGCCGTATGCAGACTTGTTCTGTACTTCCAGAACGGAGTCAGCTGCCTTCAGAACCTGTGCCTTCAGGGTGTTTACTTCATCCTGAGTCAGCAGACCCTTATCCAGCATATCCTGAGAGTTTACATACAGGGAGATAGAACCAACGGAGTTCAGAGTACCCCATGTGAACAGGGAGAATGAACCGTTGTTCTCACCGCCAACCAGAGTTGTGGAGATTTCCAGTGCCTTTGCATTGTCAGTACCATAAGCGTTGGTACCATACTTCATCAGTTCATCATAATAGGTCTTGTCGCCGGTTGTGATGTACAGTTCGCAAGCTGCCCAGTAGAATTCGTCGCTGACCTCGGTATCACCGTACGGGCCACCGCCCTTGTTCTGATCCAGCGGAGCGTACATGATGTCAGCGGAGATGCCGCCTTCACCCTTGGTGTCGCCGCCCCAGCTTGTGAACGGCTTGTAGTTCTTCTGTGCTGCAGCATAGGTCTTGATTGCTGCGTCTTCCATGGTCTTTGCATAAGCTGCATCATAGTCCTTGAACAGACGAGCTGCCTGTGCAAATGCTGCAGATGCGTTCAGGGTTGCTGCATAGGTAACCGGCTTAACGATTCGCATCGGAGCCTTGTTTTCCTTGCCGTTTTCGTTCTGGTCATACGGAGCGACAGCCAGACCGGTCCACTTATAGTCGTGAGCCTTGTGGTAAACCATACCGTCGTCACGTATCATCTTGAGGAAGAAGTCCAGTTCGATCTTGCACTCATCTAGGATATCCGGAATGCCGTTTTTGTTTTCCGGAATGGTCATAACGGAGGAGTCGTCGCCGAACTTGTCAGCCTTGCCTACCATCTTGGATCTCTCATACATGTTCATCAGAGTCCACAGAGAGATACCGCCGTTTACAACGTACTTACCATAGTCACCTGCGTCGAACCAACCGCCGGATACGTCGATGGACTGGCTGTAGCTCGGCTTGGAAGTGTAGATGTAAACCCACTTGTCTGCGATGTAAGCAGTATCGTTCGGCCAGTGGTTGGAATCCTTACGACCCAGAGTTTTGCTGCTACCGTCTACAGTCTGCGGAGACGGAATGTACTGGTCGTCAGTATCCATTGCACGGTTCTGATAGAAGTAGTTCAGGGCATAAGTCAGCATGCTCTTTTCGTTGTACTTCTCATACAGGTTCTTGTCGATATCAAACGGCAGAGAGGTCTTGCCTGCAACAGTCAGTGTGTAGCCCTTGCCCTCTGTGGTGAAATCGGTGAAGTCGATCTGCTGGGTGTAATCCCATGCGCCAGACTTGTCATACTGGGTGTTGCCGTCAGTAGTACCGCTGTAAACGGTCTTGCCGCTGGCATCCTTGATCTCATAGTCATACTTCTGTGTGTCGCCGTCGGACAGAACAACAGTAGCGACCTTCTTACCGTTCGGATAGTAACCAACCTGGTTTACTTCAACGCCGGTCGGCTCATAAGCTGCCTCTGCCTTATAGTCTGTCTTGTCATCGGTCATATCGATGAGTGCCAGGTTATCGAACAGAATAACGGTGTCCTTCGGGAAGCAGTCGCCCTGTGTTGCATATGCACCCTGACCGCCCATGTGGAAGGTCCACTCTGCAGTACCCTCAACGGTCTGGTCAGCAGTGAATTCATAAGCAACAGTGGTCCACTGGTTTGCCGGATATTCCTTGTGATACCAAGCATCCCAGCCCTGACCGTAGTCTACCTTGTTGCCGGTCTTGGAAGCGCTCTTCAGCTTGTCTTCCAGCTGTGTCTGTGTCAGACCTTCTTCGTAGCTCATGCTCAGCTCTTCACCGTTGCTGTGCCACAGTTCCTGGTCGTCGTTGGACATATTACCCAGCTTTGCGTACATGTGACCGCTGTTAGACGGCTTTACGCTGTAGGTGATACGATAGGTGTGACCGCTTTCAATGGTCAGGTTTCTGTGACGGAACTGGCAGTCCCAGCGGCTCTCACCGCCGTTGGAAGTACCGCCGACATTTTCCAGCTTGATCGCATAGATACCGTCGGTGATATCGAACTTCATGACAGCAGTTGCATTTTCACAAATGTGCCAAGGCAAGCCCTTTCCGTTTTCGAAAGTACCTTCGCCCAGCTCCTCGCCTGCGAACGCAGTCATAGACAGCGCTGTCAGACCTGTAGCGGTAGCAGAAACTGCCATCACTGCAGCGGAAGCAAAGGCAAGTGCCTTCTTGCCGAGTTTTTTCTTCAGCATAGATATCCTCCTTGAAAATGAATGATTTGAGATTTTGGAATATAGGTACGCATATTCCTTTTGCAACGATTTCTTCTGCCGAACTCGCCGGCTGATACACACCGCAGGGACCGGATTTCAAGACGCACGTATCCCGTCGCAGGGCATATCTTTCTCGTTTCATTTATTATAACACATGAGAATTTTGTTGTAAAGCGGATTTTCAAATTTCAGTAAAACTTGCTAAACAGTTTCCTCTCTTTTTGTGCAACATGACATATGTAACGACAGTTTTTTCGGATATGCTGTCACAGAAAAGCGGATACCGCCAAAAGTTTTGACGATATCCGCTTTTGAATATACGATTTCGATAATTTTTTACGCCGTTTCAGCGCCTGTGGCTTAGTCTGCAGACGGCAGAGACTTTACCAGAGAAACCAGGAACTTCAGCAGAACGATCGCATCGTTAGCGCCTACGCCGTCATCGGTGCAGCAGTCTGCATTTGCCTGCTGCTGCGGATTCAGGGAGATTGCGCCTGCAACTGCCTTGTTCAGGATAACAGCGTCTGTGATGTCTACACGACCGTCCAGGTTTACGTCGCCGTACATGCTTGCAGACGGCAGATCGCTGGGCTTCTGTGTGCTGGATTTTGTGGTAGAAGTTGTCTTCGCAGTTGTCTTGGAAGTAGTTGCGGTTGTCTTCTGTGTAGTTGCACTTGTCTTGGAAGTGGTAACTGTTGTGCTGCTGCCGCCGTAAGCGTCTGTGTAAACTGTGATGGAGTCGATGGTGAACTTGTTGCAGTCGATCCACCAAACGCCGAACTTCAGCTCGCCGCCGTACTGGGTCTGGATGATCTCAGAGGTTGCAGAATCTACGTTCCATACAATGCTGCCGGTCTTGCCGTCGATGGTCTGTTCCATATCATCAGACTGTGTCCAGTAATCCGGTGCTACGCTGGTGGAAGAGCCGAATGCGCCCTGCCACTTGCCGATCTGCTTCTTGCTGGTGGAGATGTTGATCTCAACCTTGGTTACCTTTTCGCCAGCCGGAACACCCAGGTCGGACCACTTCCAGCCCAGCATCTTATCACCAGCAGGCAGTTCGTCATAAACGACAGACTGGTTTACATCCTTGGTGTACTTGCCGCCGCTGGAGGGCTGTGCCTTTGTTGTGCCGGTAGTTACGGTGTTGCCGTAGTGAAGAACGACCTTGTCGATCTTGACGCTGCTTGCATCCGGATAGAATACCATTGCCTTTACGGTCTGTCCGACATTGGACGGGATCACATAATCTGCGGTGCACTGACCGTTTGCGCCAACGGTAACATCAAAGTCGGTCTGTTCCCAGGTACCGGTCCATGTACCGAATGCGCCGCTGGAGTTGGTATCCTTGGTGGAGATGGTGTAGTACAGGGTTGCGGACTTTGCGCCGTTCGGAGCAAATTCTGCATACAGCTGCTTGTCGCCTGCAGTACCGGTCTGTGTGCCGGTGCTGATGTTTGCAGTCTTGTCATCTCCGCCCGGTGCTACAGTAGTAGCAGTAGTTGTCGGGTTCTGCTTTGTGCTGGATGCAGTGGTTGCCGGAGTGCTGCCCTCGTCCAGAACGACCTTGTCGATCTTGACGCTGCTTGCGTCCGGATAGAATACCATTGCCTTTACGGTCTGTCCAACGTTGGACGGGATGTTATAGGTTACCTTGCACTGTCCGTTTGCGCCGACAGTTACTTCAAAGTCTTCCTGTTCCCAGGTACCGGTCCATGTGCCGAATGCACCGCTGGAGTTGGTATCCTTGGTGGAAATGGTATAATACAGAGTTGCAGTCTTTGCGCCGTTCGGTGCAAATTCTGCATACAGTTGCTTGTCGCCTGCAGTACCAGTCTGTGTGCCGGTGGTGATGTTTGCGTTCTTGCCGCCGGAGGTGTTGCCGTTTGAGGTAACTGTTGTGGTGACCGGTGTGCTGCTCTCATCCAGAACAACCTTTTCGATCTCTACGCTGCTTGCATCCGGATAGAAGACCATGGCCTTAACGGTCTGTCCTACGTTGGACGGAATGTTATAGGTTGCCTTGCACTCGCCGTTTGCGCCGACAGTTACTTCAAAGTCTTCCTGTTCCCAGGTACCGGTCCATGTGCCGAATGCACCGCTGGAGTTGGTGTCGCTGGTCTTGACCTTATAGTACAGAGTCGCAGTCTTTGCGCCGTTCGGTGCGAATTCTGCATATGCCTGCTTGTCGCCTGCGGTACCAGTCTGTGTACCGGTGCTGATGTTTGCAGTCTTGCCGCTGCCGCCCGGTACAGTAGTAGTTGTCACAGTTGTCTTCTGAGTAGCCTTTGTAGTAGTAGTGGTTGTGGTTTTTTTAGTGGTTGCAGTGGTCTTTCCGGTGGTGGTTGTGGTAGTTCCCTTTGTAGTAGCAGTGGTAACTACAGCGCCGCCGCTGACACCCTCAATGCTAGAATCTACAGAACCAGTCTTGTAAATGGAGTACAGACCTGCTGCTGCACCGACCAGACCTGCGTTATAGTCCAGGGCAACTTCGTTTGCCTGATAGTCGTTTACAGAATCGGTATAAGTGAAGTTGGAATCTGCCGGACCGCCGACCAGAGCGCCGACCAGCGTGTGGCCATTGCTGCTGTAGTCGGTCTTGCCCTTCATTTCGTCAAAGCTCTGATAGCCGGATGCAGCTCTGTGGTGCGGATACTTTGCAGAATTGCTGTCCATGCCGACAACGAAATTCACATTCTTCGGGTTGTTGCCCAGGATCATGCCCATCTGTGCCTTGCACCAGCTGGAATAATCCATGCCGCTCTTTGCAGAATACTTCGTGGTAGCCAGTGCTGCCATCTGCAGTGCAGTGTTATAACGTGCGCTGCCCCAGTCGCTCTCGCAGTAATAGGTGCTTTCACTGGTGCATTTGCCGTTCAGATATGTAGTGACCTTTGCCCAGTCCATTGCATCGCCGGTGATCTCACTCTGGAGGATTGCAGCGCCCAGGCTGACATTATTCCAGCACATGGTGGAGTATACGCCCCACTTGCATCCGGACTGACCGGACTTGCCTGCATTGGTGTCGTTCATGAACTTATTCAGGAACGAGCTGTAGGTGCTGTCGTTGGTTGCCAGGTACAGCCAGCCTGCAGCCCATGCCTGGTCATCATAATAGTCATAGGAGTTGTAGAAGTTTGCAGCCTCCGGACAATTTGCCTTGTTGGTCTTGATGGAATAATTGTACAGTGCCTTTGCATACTTCAGGTCTTCTGCATTGCCGAAGTTGATGTAGTTCACTGCCAGTGCTGCTGCATATTCTGCGGCGATGTCGCTGGCATCATCAGAAGTCCAGTATGCGGTACGCAGGCTCTGATCGTTCTGGGATTCCGGAGAACACCAGACGTCGTGGTCAGCCTGTCCTACGCCTACCTGGTAGCAAAAGCTTGTTACGGTGTCGCCGCTCAGCTTTGTGCTTGCCTTGAAGAAATCGCAGAAACGGTTGGTCAGCGCCTGCAAATGAGCCGTCTGTCCCAGTGCATCATAGCTGTCCTTGAATTCATAATAGCCCCAGCCCAGAGTAGAAGCGGTGTAGCCAGCCGGCAGACCAAACTTTACGTGGTCGCCTGCATCGTGGAAACCGCCGTCTACTTCATCGCTGCCGTGACAGCTGCCTCTCCAGCTGAACTGAGAGGCAGTGTCAACGTCAGAACCGCACATATTGCCGTCGTAGAAATACATGGAGTACTGCAGCAACTTTGCATAGTTGTCATAAGATGCAGCAGATGCCGCCATGCTTCCCAGTGTTGTCAGTCCAGACAACGCTGTGGTTCCGGTCAGTAACGTCGCAGCACTGGCAGCGCACGCCAGCACCCGTTTACCGAGCCCAAGTTTCTTCATAAAAAAAGCTCCTTTCGTTTTTCGCATTTCTTCTGCACATTCTGCCCCACTCTAGGACAATTCTCAAAAAAAGTGCAGACATGCCCGAAGTTTATTTTATCATACCGCACAAAAAAAATCAACAGTTTTTTCCTTTCACACGAAAAATATATGGAAACTGAACAAAGCGGCTGCGGCTTTTTTAGCCATATTGTCAACTCTCCGGAGAAACGATCGGAAAAAAACGGCTGGTTTTCGGAATTTTGCCGGAAATCCCGCGCTATATCCGTGTTTCTACCATATGCTGCAAAGTTTCCTGCAGCTGTTTCCAGTCCGGCAGTTCCGCGGCGATCTCCGCATAAAACGCCGGTGAGTGGTCGGGATGGAGAAAGTGGGTAAACTCATGGATCACCACATATTCGATGCAGCGCACCGGTGCAGCCAGCAGCCGCAGATTGAATGTCAGCACGCCACGAGTCGGGCGGCAGTTTCCCCACTGAGCGACCATCCTGCGAAACCGGATCTCCGGGAACGCCACGCCTTTCGCCTCAAACACCGGATAGACCGCCCGGCAGAGATTGCGCACCGCCTTTTCGCAGCTGGTCTCCCACCAGCTGTTGAACACACGCTCCCGGCACTGGGCATCCTCCGGATGTTTCACCAGCAAAAGCAGCTTGTCCCCCTGCACCTGCACGCATTCCCGGCTGCCCCGGAGAACTTCCAGAGTACAGTATTTCCCCAGGTACAGTACCGTTTCTCCGGTGGAAAAGCTCCGGGGATACTGCTGCCGCCTTTCCGCCGCTGCGGTCTGGTACTGGCGCAGTGTCTCCAGGATCTTCTGCTGGTGCTGCATCAGCACACGCTCCACCTGGGACAGCGCCACATACTTCGGCGCAGAAACGGACAGCCCGGTATCCGGTCGTAGACGCAGATTGATATTTTTCACTGCCTTGCGTTCCAGGGTATAGGAGACCGTCTCGCCGCCAAGGACGATTTTTCGCTGTTCTTTCATGGCAATGATTCCTCTCTGATTTTTTCTTGACAGATTCTGAAAGATACTGTATAATATAAGTACAATCTGATTCGGGGAATGATGTTCTCCCCTGGAATTCCAAAACCGCTGACAAGCTGATGACATCTGCATTTGACGCAGATGCTGTCGGCTTTTTTATTTTTCCGGAGGTCCTGTCTATGAAAAGCAACATTCGCAATTCCATACTTCCCACCGCAGCGCTCTGCGGTCTGGCGATCGCCGCCGGCATTGTGACCGGTGCGCTCACCGCCGGATTCGGGCGCATTCTCCTGTGGATCGGCACATTCCGCAGCAACCACCTGCTCTGGTGCCTGCCGTTTCTGCCGATTGCCGGCGTTCTGATGGTCTGGGTCTACCAGAAATACGGCAAAGAGAGCGCCCAGGGCATGAGCCTCATCTTCGACGCCGCCGACGGCAAGGCAAAACGCATTCCGCTCCGGCTCATTCCGCTTCTGATCGGCAGCACCTGGCTCACCCATCTCTGCGGCGGAAGTGCCGGACGGGAAGGCGTTGCGGTTCAGCTGGGTGCTGCGGTCTCCCACAACATGGGCAGGCGCATCCCCTGGTTCCGGGATATCCCCGATGCCGTCCCCATTCTGACCATTGCCGGCATGGCTGCCGGTTTCAGCGGTCTGTTCCATGCGCCGCTGGCGGCAGTCTGCTTTGCCCTGGAAGTCCTGGCAGTGGGCAGGCTGGAATACCGTGCGCTGCTCCCTGCCGTTCTCGCCGCCGTTTCTGCCAACTGGGTCTCTGCGGCGCTGGGGCTGGAGACCTTTCAGGTTGCTCTGCCGGATGTGGATACTGCACCGTTTTCCGTGCCGATCCTTCTGCTGGGCGTTTTCTCCGGCATTGCCGGCGGTATCTTCACCCTGCTGCTGAAACAGGGAAAATCCTGGGCGGCAAAACTGTTCCCCAATCCCCTGCTGCGCATCGCCGTCTGCGGTGCAGTGCTGGCGCTGCTTCTCTTCCTCTGCGGAAAGGGACGCTATACCGGACTCGGCACAAATTTGATTTCCCTTGCCTGCAACGGCGAAACGATCTACTGGTTCGACTTTCTGGGCAAGCTGCTGTTCACCGTCTGCACCCTTGCCGTCGGATTCCAGGGCGGTGAAGTCACGCCGCTGTTCGCCATCGGTGCCTGCCTGGGCGCTGTCGCTGCGCCGCTGTTCGGACTCCCGGCTGTGTTTGGTGCGGCGCTCTGCTATGCGGCAGTGTTCGGGAGTGCCTCCAACACCTGGCTGGCGCCCATCTGCATCGGAACGGAAGTGTTCGGATTCTCCTGCCTGCCCTATTTTGCCGTTGTCTGCACCATTTCCCGGCTGTGCAGCGGAAACCGTTCTATGTACGGCAAACAGAAACCGTCTCCGCTTTTCCTGCAAAAATGACTGCCCGGTTTCCCTTTTCAAAAAGCCGCACATGAGTGAAGTCATGTGCGGCTTTTGCTTACCTTAACACAATAAAATTTTAGGCAATACCGCACAAAGCTTGTGCGTAAGATGCGTAGTCGGATTTTTCGACAGATTGCACAGAAATTCCGCAGGCATACTGCCGTATGTCAAGGGATTTCTGTGCAGTATGACGGAAAATCAGCAAGCAGATTGCGTGCAAAGCCGCCAGGCGGGCTTTGTGCGGTGTTGCCTTTACAGCGGATTCCGGGAAAGGCGTTTCAGCAGCGGAATGCACACGCCGCCGCACAGGTTGCCCAGAATTGCCGCCGGGAAATAGCACAGCGCTCGCAGCGGATTCGGGCAGCCAGCCATGAAATAATAGAACACATCTGCCACGCAGTGGTTGAATCCAGAGAGGATGAACACCATGATCGGCATAACGACGATGAACACGCCGCCGATGAAGTTCTTCTTCTCGTTGCACCGGCGAGAGCCTTCTACCGCAGAGAACATCAGAACGCCGCAGAAGAATGCCAGCACAAAGGAACTCAGCAGACTGTCATCCAGTTTTGCAGACATGGTCGCCTGCGCACGGTCGATCAGCGTCACATCCATACCGTTTACCGGTGTATCTGCGGCGAACCGGGTCAGATGCACGATGCCGGCGGTAAGGCTTGCGCCGATGGCATTCGCCAGGAACGTGAAGAACGTCTCACCCAGATATGCCTTGTCCCGGTCGAAGATGTATCCTACCTTACCGGTGTACAGACCGTACTGAAACTGCACAATGCAGAACAGCCCCAGGGAGAACAAAAATGCACCCAGATAGCGGTTTTCACAGGACATACTGACCACACAGCCAATGCCGATCATCAGACCGGACAGCATACCGTCAGCCAGAAAGGAGAGCCACTTGTTTTTCGGTTTCTTTTCCATGTTGATTTCCTACACTTTCTATGCAAAATATGCGGACGGATCACCGTCATTCACTGCCAGGATATGCAGCGGTGCCTGGAGGTCAGGCAGCAGAAAGCCGCCTTCGATGCAGGCAGAACTGCAAAACGCAAACATGGACGGATAGGTCTCATCATCCATGTAAAAGGGTTCTCTGGCGTTTTCCGGGTTCACACCCACCCGATAGAGTCCGTCTGCATAATGAAACAGCACATCCAGCTTTTCATTCCGGTGTTTCCGCATCAGAGCAATCACCTCAGCAGAATTGACACTGACACTCTTCCAGTCAAAAGAAAGCATTGTTTCCATTTTATTTTCCACTCCTCACACAAAAACAGCACATCCTGCAAGAGGCTGTGCCGTTCTTTTCTGTTTCATCGTTTCCTTTAGTCCAGCTTTGCGCCGCAGTTGCCGCAGAAACCAAAAGTATACTTCTCATCAAACCGAGCGCCGCACTTTCCGCAGATACGAACACCCTTCAGAGAACTCAAATCGCCCTGCATACTAGCAATGCGGCGCTTTCTGTCGTCGATGTCTGCACACAGTTCCAGCTCTGCCTTATGATCGCCGTTCGGATTCTCATAAAACAGTCTGCCGATCTCAGTCATAACTTCCTGGATACGCTCCTTTTCATAAGCGATCTTCTTCTTCAGATTGCTGGTCTCAGCAGCACTCTTGGAGGATTCGCTTACGCTGCGGCTTACCTGGTTTACCTTGTCAAAAAGTCCCATATTCTATAGCTCCATTCTCCGGAATCGCCTTTTTTTGGAGATGGTATTTCATCTTTTCAAATCATCTCTTACAATTCCAGTTTTCATATCGTTACTTAAATTATACATGATTCACAACTTTTTGTCAAGGGGTATTTTTGCAGGGAAAAAGCACTAATATGCTCCTGTCAGAATCCGCCGGTTTATGCCTCTACCGGTGCAAAACGGATGCGGATCTGGGGCAGTTCGTGGAGAACGGCGTCGCAGTGGTACAGTCCATCCTCTGCCGACAGGTCGTTCTCGCCGGTTGCCGGCGGCGCAAAAATTTTCAGCGTCATATCTGCCTCGCCCTGCAGGGGCTTTTCGAAGAACGCCGCCATCAGATCTACGGTCTTGGTCTTGGGGGCTTTATAGAACCACTTGCCGTTCAGTTCCAGCATCAGATTGCTTTCCTCGGTAAAGGTCACCTCGCAGAACGTGGGGTTCTTCTCGAAGTGCAGCGGAATCGCCAGGCCCTCGGCATCCTCAGAGTTGCTCCAGCGCAGTGTCACCGGCAGCTGTACTTCGCCCTCCTGCCGTGTGATCTGGGGCTTGAACCAGTCACGCTGGATGATCTCTTTATAGGTGTCCAGCACCGGCTGTGCGATGCCCACATCGGCATTGTTGGGGTCTTCGATCTCCAGACCCAGTCTGCCACGGTCACGGAACTGATAGAATGTGAAAGCGCTGAACCAGTCCGCCTGTTCCGACTCCAGCTTATCGCAGAATTCCTTTACCATGTCTGCCTGTTCATAAGGTCCGGTCACATCGCCGTCGGCGTTGAACTCTGCCATGGTCATAGGCTTTGCCACGCCGCCGTTGAGATAGCGGAACCGTTCAAAGCTGCGCTTGGTCTTTTCGTAGGTATCTGCCACAGTGCCACGGCTGTGAGTCGTGCCGCCGTGTTCTGCCACGTCATAGGGCCAGCCCCAGTGGAGCGCCATATACTTGTCCACTGACCAGATATCCGCTGCCGGAATGGTCTGTGCGAACTCAGTTTCTTTTTCCATCTCTTCCTTGGAGAGATCCTCGATGCCGCCAATGCAGATAATGGTCTGCACGTTCGGTGCGTGTTCCTTGATGATGCGGCTGGCACGGACGAAAAAGTCTGCCACTTCCTGGTAGGTGCAGCGCTTGTTGAACGAGAACCAGTTGCCCGTTGCCTCATGGTTGATGCGCAGGAACACTCTGCCGAAAGGTTTCAGATCCTCGCCGATGGCAGCCAGATGTTCGTCGGAAACGTGGGGGTCGATGGTCAGCGTCAGCGAAACATCCTGTCCGTGCTGCCGGATCTCACGCATATAGTTGAACGGTTCGCCGTCGGTATTGCCGCCCAGTCCGCCTTTATAGGTGAAATAGTCGTCGTAGGGATAGTCCCAGGCAAAGCTGACATCGGGGCTGGCGTGTACCACGCTGGCACGGCCCGGCCAGCCCTTGTCCAGGGGATAATAGCAGTACATGAGACTGATGCTCCGGTGCGGTCTGCCCATTTTCGCCAGGATATAGTCCTGGCTGACATACTCGCCACGCTCACTGCCGTCTCCCAGATCAACGGCGCACTTCGCCTTTCCCATATGAATGCGGTAAACTTCCATGTATATTCTCCTTTTCGGTGATGTTTTTGCACATTCTGTGCGGTGTTGCCTTTCATTATACCGGATTTTGGCGGTGCTGTCAAGGGATTTTTTGAGAAAACGAGAGCAAATTAAGTCCCCCTTGAAAAGGGGGATGTCCCGAAGGGACAGGGGGATCATAACCTAAACTACAATTCCCAGAAAAGGCGCCTGTAGACTGACTGGGAAACTTTTCTGTGAAATCTATAACTTATCACTAAAATCCCTCCACCAGCTTCGCTGGTTCCCCTCGTACTGAGCGGTCCCCTTTGTCACCTACGGTGACATTTCCCCACCCTGTGGGGAATCACCCTTTTCAAGGGAGGCTAAATAAAAAACCGACTCCTTTTTCAAAGAGCCGGTTTCAGGATATGCTTTCCATTTTACTTTGCCAGAACGTCGTCCCAGGACACGTCTATGCCAATACCGTGGAGTGCGATGTAGTACATGAGATAATAGACATCAGTCGCATCTACGCTGCTGCTTTCGTCCACGTTTGCGGCAGTGATCTGTTCCTTGCTGATTTTGACGGTATTCCCTACCGCAGTATTGGCGATGTACAGCATGGAGTAGAACACATCTGTCGAATCCAGACTGCCGCTGCCGTCAATATCACCCTTGTCCAGACTGCCCTCTTTGACGGTGGGGACACTCGGCTGGGTGGTAGTGGTGGTGGTTTTGGTAGTTGCTTTTGTGGTGACTTTTGTAGTCGTTATTGTGGGCGGATTGTTTCCAAACCAAAAAGCACCATACGCTTCATCTCCTTCATTCGGAACATATCCATGGTCAATTGCATATTGGCAAGCTCTAACATCGCCAAACAAAGAGTATGCTCCATTGCCATCATTATGAACCACAAATGAATACCACCCATCACATTCATCCCAATCAGTGCTATATTCCCCATAATAATGCGTATGCGCTCCCTCTGACGCCTTTACCTCTGCGACATTTTCGGATATGGAGGAAGAATCCAACTCTGTTTCCGCACTGACTGACAGCATTGCCCCGATGCTCCCCAGACAAATTGTTCCGGCAGTTACTGCCGCCAGCAGTTTTCTCCACAATTTCATGTTACATCCTCCTAAATTTGTCATATCAAAAAATTACATTTCATATTATAACATAAGGTGCAGAAAAATGCAAGGGGAAATTGAAAGAATATCATGCAAATCCATTTTTCTTTCTTATAGGCTATCCTGCGCAAAGCCTCCCTTGAAAAGGGTGATTCCCCACAGGGTGGGGAAATGTCACCGTAGGTGACAAAGGGGACCGCTCAGTACGAGGTGGGCGGCAAAGCCGCTCGGAGGGATTCTGGCATAATAATTTCCCTTAATTTTCAGATTACACAAAATCCCTCAGTCAGCCTACGGCTGCCAGCTCAGCACAAGGCACACCCTACGGGCGCCTTTTCAAGGGAGCCTATTTTTGAAAAAGGGAGGCTAAAAAAAGAACATCTCCCACAGGATCACTCCCGTGCAGAGATGCTCTTTTGAAAGCAAATCGGATTTATTTTGCCTTTACTTTGCTGCTACGTCCTTTTCAGCACGTTTCAGCCAGACGTTTGCCAGATCTACCGCCTCATACAGATTCGGTCGGTCGGAAGTCTTGGTGATCGCCTTCACAGGATCCGGTTCCTTGGTTGCCATTTGATAGACACGAATCTTATCTGCAACCTTCAGCCCGTTGACTTCCTGCTGATGCACGATCTGCATCATTACCACGAATGGCTCTGACATATACCCGTAATAGATTTCATTTCCCTTGCGTACCAGCGGATATCCACGATACATAAAAAATTCCTGATTCATTGCTGTTCCTTCCTTTCTCCGGCAGCGTCCCGGATCTCTCCGGAACGGTCAAGGCAACACGGATGAAACCAATGTTTCCTTAACTCCAGTTTGTCGTAAATTCTTTGCTTGTGTCGCTGTAGATCTTCATATTGTTCAGCAGGGTATCCAGATAGCTCTTCCGGCAGGTATACGCCGACTTTCCGTCCACGGTGATGAGACAGGTGAAATCGTCGATGGCATAGAACTGCAGATCCCGTTCGAATGTGCCGTCCTGGGTCTTGAGGCTGATCTCCGCCAGCATATCGCCGCTCGGCGTGCCGTCCAGCTTGACCGTCTCCGCCGTGGTGTTCAGCAGGAACGAGTAGAACTGACGGTAGCGGTCGGACTCGGTGCTGTCGCCGTTCAGCGTTACCACAGCGGTATCCTTATCGCTGCCCACAACATTGAACTGGAACTTCTCCTCGCCCACGCTCACGTTCAGCTCACCTACATCCCAGACGTAAGTGCCGAAAACCAGCTTGGAGGCAATGTCGGTGGGCGTTGTTGTCGCCCAGACCATGTTTTCTTCCGTCACCTGGTAGATCGCATCCACGCCGCTCAGCATTGCGTAGTAGTATGCGGTCTCTGTGCCGCTCTCCTCATCCTTTTCGGTAAAGCGTTCGCCGAATGTCAGTACATAGGTGTTGTTGTCCTCGCACGCCATAGTCGCCGTGCCGAACGGGTCGTCCAGCCCTGCCTTGGCGATATCCTCCGCAGAGGGATGCGGTACAGCTACCTTTTCCGCCTTGAGTCCGAACATTCCCGTCACCACCGGAGTGGAACGGTCTACGCTCAGATATGCCGGCACCGGCGAAACCATCTCGTGGCTTGCCACCATGCCGCCCATGGATGTATCGTCTGCGGCTGCCTCGTCGTAGTCCAGTTCCAGGGTATAGTCCATGTCCTTGCGGTCTATGGTCAGCTTGTTGACAATGGGATAATCGTTGGTATCTGCCGGCGCTTCCAGCATGGTTTTGGACAGGAAGTCCTCGGCGCTCTTGCTAAAATTCGCCACCAGGGAAGTTTTTACCGTATAGACAGTGTCTTTGTCCGCCGGCGCAAGATAGGTGTTTTCTGCATTTGCCGCCGCATTGCCCACACGGAAACTGTAGTCGCTGCCGTCGGCGAAGTGCAGGGTCACTGCGGTCGCCTCGGCATCGTCCAGCCCGAACTTCGCCAGATCGGAACAGTTTTCCTCCACAACGCCGGTGGTGTCCATAGATGCGGTGTTGTTGGACAGCGTCCACAGGGTAGAGGTGTCCATGGGAAGATCTTCCCAGCCGGAAACGGCATATGCCGCATGGTCATCTCCGGTGCCGCTGCCCTCTGCGGTGCGGACCACTTCAAAGCTTCCGGAAGTATTTGTAATATCAATTGAGGTGACATCGTTGGGATCCTCTGAGGTCAGCGAAATGCTCTCGCTGCTGTCCTCATCGGATACTGCGGAAGAGGATGACTCCTCTGCCGGCGGATTTTTCAGCAGGAAAAACGATGCCGTTCCCAGTGCTGCCACCAATACGACGCCGCCGATGATTCCCAGCGTTTTTTTACGCATGATGCTCCATCCTTTCGGTTAACGATAACGTCTGCGGACTGCCACGATCACGCCGACAACCACAACAGTCAGCGGGATCAGGAATACGACAACCAGACGAATCACTTTCAGCTGTGTTGCTGTTGCCGTGATGGAAGTCTGTGTCAGATCCTTGGATGCCACAACGATGCTGTCTTCCTTGCCGCAAACAGAGTTCAGCAGGCCGACGAAATATTCTGCGTTGTTGTACGAAGAGTTCTGCACCAGGTTAGCGTCCAGCATGGACATAGAACCCAGCACGATCACATCGCTCTCGATGAACGAATCGCCGGTGGACTGCTGGTCACGGCACAGCGCCATGACGGTGTTTGCACCGTGGGGTGCTGCGTCCTTGTCAAACGAAGTTGTGGTAGTGGTGTTCTCGGTTGCAGCCTCAGTCGCTGCCTCCGTTGCCGCCTGGGTCTCACCGTCTGCCGCAGTGCTGTCTGTGCTGTCGGTGTTATAAGTCTTGGGCGAAAGCGGATAGCAGTAAGAGGTCTCCGAGGAGGTCAGCAGGGATGTTACGGTTCTGCCGTTGTTGGCAGTCAGTGTCTGGATGGAACGTGCCATCGGTGCAACGATAGGCAGGCTGGTGTTTGCCAGATGTCCGTTATAGTCCTCGTCGTCCGTTACGGTTACGACCGGGGCAACAAAGCTGCTGTTGCTGTTCTGGGACAGCAGGATGTTTACCTGCTGGTTGGAACTGTTGTTCTCGTCAATGACAGAGCTGTAGTCCACCTGTACGTTCCACTCTTTCAGAAAAGCGTCCAGATTCGGGGTGGATGACTGGGTGTAGTCTGCGATGTAAACCAGCTGCTTGCCCAGGTTGCCGTCATTATACATGAAGTCCTGGAGTTTCTGGATGGAATCCATGGTCAGGTCGGTTTTCGGCGCAGGCAGCACCAGAATATCATAGGTCGCAGTGTCCAGCTCATCGGTCATCATGTCCAGACGCTTGACATCATAGCCGTTTTCGTCCAGCAGATTTTCCATAGCATAAAATGCGTAGGTGTTGGGGTCTGCACTGGAACTGGTCTGTGCGAAGATGGGAGAGCCGTTGCTGGTCGCCAGAATGCCCACGGTCTTGGGGTTGGAGTCGGTCACATTCATGATGCCGGAAGTCAGCGTCTGCTCGCCCTTGAATGCGGTGATGCAGTCGGAGAAGCTTGCCATACCGTACTGATAGTACTGATACTTCTGCTGATCGACTTCAAACATATCGGTCTGGGTGTTGTACACCTTGATACGCTTGCCGCTGTTGATGATGACCTGTCCGGACTGGATCGAACCGCCGTACAGTTCCTGGTACTTGGACAGCACATCCGGATCCTTGGTGGTGTCAAAATAGGTGACATTGATGCGGTCAGAATAGCCCTGGTACTTGGACAGTGTTTCAGCGATCATCTTGTTGTATTTGTCAGAGGTAAATGTCGCCTCATCGGAAGAGATGGCAACATCTACATCCTTATCCAGGTTGCGGATGTAGTCCAGTGTCTCGTCGCTGATCTCATACAGGTTTGCGGTAGTGAGATCCAACTTTGCGTTCGGAAAACGCTTATCCAGCTGGGTAACGACCACGTTGACCAATACGACAACTGCAACAAAGATCACGGTAATGGCAGTCGCCAGACCGCCGTATTTCAGCTTTTTCCGGTTTTTCAGCTTTTTCTGCTGTTTTTCCAGAGAAGCCTCGGTTGTTTTTTCCTTTTTCTGATTTTCCATGGGTGATGTCCTCCTCTCAGCTCCAGCGCCGTTTTTCGAACACACGTACAGTAAAGAAATTAAAGATCACTGCCGTGCTGACATAAAACAGCACACTGGCCGGATCAAACAGACCCGCAGTAAAATCATAATATCTGGTATAGAACGACAGCGCATTCAGCACTGTGGGAACTACCGGAACGCTCTCTGCATAACGAGCCACCACGTCGATCAGTGCCAGCGCCAGCAGAACGATCATGCCTACCACCGCAGCAACGACCTGGTTTTCCGTCAGAGACGAGATGAACAGGGTCACTGCGATAAATGCTGCGCCCAGCAGGAACAGCGCCAGAATGTTGGAGATCACGATACCCCATGCCACTGCCCCGAAAAAGCTCAGGATCAGCGCATAGACGAAGATGATCGCCAGGCCAATGGTGTACAGGGTGAGCGCTGCCAGATACTTGCCCATGACGATGCCGCCGATGGACACTGGTGCAGTCAGCAGCCCCTGCTCGGTTTTCTGTTTCTTTTCCTCACTGAACAAGCGCATGGTCAGTACCGGAATCAGAATGGTTACGATAAAGAACAGACTGGTGAACAGGTTGGACATATCTGTGGTAGACATCGCCAGGGATGAGCCAAAGAAGAAGTAGCCTGCTGCCAGATAGAACACTGCCAGAAATACATAGGCAATGCTGGAGGTGAAAAACGCCCCGATCTCACGCCGATAAATGGCACCCATTACGCCTCGCCTCCTTCTTTTGTCTCTGCCGCATCTGCCGGCTGTTCGTTTTCCGTTTCTGCCGGTGCAGTTTCCTGCTGCGGTGTTTCTGTTTTCTCCGGTGCAGATGCTGCTGCCGGTTCACTCTTTTTGGCGGCGGACAGCTTTACGCCCTCGCCCATAGTGATCTTCAGGAACGCATCCTCCAGCGTCATTACGCCCAGATCCATCTTATAAATGTACCATCCGTGGGACTCGACCATCTGGTTCAGCGCCGGGCGAATGTCTGCGTCCGGCTTTGCCTCGATCTCGAATTCGAAGATGCCCGGTTCCCGTTCCATGTCGGCACGCACCTTGGTGACATCTTCCAGCCCACGAATCGCCTGCAGGACCTCGTTTTTCGGTCCGTTGATGCGAACCACCAGACGATTGACACCGGAAACTGCCTTGGACAGGTTGTCAATGGTGTCATTCGCAGCGATCTGACCATGGTTGATGATGACCACACGATCGCAGACTTCCTGCACCTCGGTCAGAATGTGAGACGACAGGATCACGGTGTGCTTTTTGCCCAGCTTTTTCACCAGGGTACGGATCTCGATGATCTGTTTCGGGTCGAGACCAACGGTAGGTTCGTCCAGGATCAGAATCGGCGGATTGTTGATGAGCGCCTGTGCCAGACCCACACGCTGCCGGTAACCTTTGGACAGGTGCTTGATGACTCTGCCGGAAACGTCGCTGATCCGGCAGAGATTGCAGACGTCCTTCAAATGCGAGCGCCGTGGCAGCTTGCACTTTTTCAAGTCATAGACAAAGTTCAGATAGCCCATGACGGTCATATCCAGGTACAGCGGCGGCAGCTCCGGCAGATAGCCGATCTGTGCCTTTGCCTTGATCGGATCTTCCAGAATGTCGATGCCGTTAATCAGTGCCTGTCCGGATGTGGAGCTGATATAGCCGGTGAGCATATTCATGGTGGTGGACTTTCCGGCGCCGTTCGGTCCCAGAAGTCCCAGGATCTCACCGTCCTCTACGGTAAAGCTGATGTCGTTGACCGCCAGCTTATCCCCGTATTGTTTCGTCAGATGTTTGACTTCAATCATCCCTGTGATTGCCTCCTTCTGCTGTATGCCGAGCCTGCGGTCTCTCCGAAACGAAAAAATCCCGGCGCTCCGGCACACAAAAACTAGCTATAGTTTATCATCCAATTGTGATAATGACGTGATAGTCTTACGAAAGATGGCAATCTTATGCGGAGAGCGCATCAATTGCCTTGCGGATACGAGCCAGTGTGTCCTCCTTGCCCAGGATCGCACACAGCTCTACGCCGCCGCCCGGTGTAAACTGCTTGCCGGAAACGGCGGTACGCAGCGGCCACAGCATCCAGCCGTTCTTTACGCCCAGGTCTGCGATCTTTGCGAACAGTGCCTCGTGGATATGCTCCACATCCCACTCGCTTACGCCTTCCAGCACTGGCAGCGTCTCCTTCAGTGCATCCAGTGCAGTCTCCGGCGTGGTCTTCATCTTCTTGTGACGGTACATCTCCAGATCGTACTCCGGCATTGCGTCAATGAAGTCTACCTGCTCCGGAATATCCGAAAACACTTCGGTACGGTTCTGCAGAACGCTGCACAGCAGTGCCATGTCGATATCCGTGCGCTTTACGGTCTCACGGATGTACGGCTCAGCTGCCTTGGCGAACTCTGCCGGATCCATCTTGTGCACATATGCGCCGTTGATGGCACGGAGCTTCTTGTCATCAAAGATCGCCGGCGACTTGCTGATGCCGCTGATCTCGAACGCTTTTTTCAGTTCGTCCATGGAGAAGATCTCCTGCTCGTTATACTCACCGGACGGCGCCCATCCCAGCAGTGCAATAAAGTTGATGACTGCCTGGGGCAGATAGCCCTTTGCCATCAGATCCTGGAAGGATGCGTCGCCGTTTCGCTTGGACAGCTTGTGGGTCTTGTCCTTCATGACCGGTGCGCAGTGTACATATTCCGGCACATCCCAGCCGAATGCCTGGTACAGCAGGTTGTACTTCGGTGCAGAGGACAGATACTCGTTACCTCGTACCACGTGTGTAATACCCATCAGATGGTCGTCTACTACGTTGGCAAAGTTGTAGGTGGGCATTCCGTCTGTCTTGATGAGAATCTGGTCGTCCAGGGTGCTGTTTTCTACGGTAACATCGCCATAGATGTCATCGTGGAAGGTCGTCGTGCCGTCCAGCGGCATCTTCTGGCGGATGACATACGGCACGCCTGCGTCCAGCTTTGCCTGTACCTCTTCCGGAGACAGGTCACGGCAGTGGCGGTCGTACATCGGTGCAATGTGCGATGCCTCCTGGATCTTGCGCACTTCGTCCAGACGCTCCTTGTCACAGAAACAGTAGTATGCGTGGCCGCTCTTGACCAGTTCTTCCGCATAGGACTTGAACATTCCCATGCGCTCAGACTGCACATACGGACCAACCGGGCCGCCGATGTCCGGGCCTTCGTCCCAGTTCAGACCGGCAACACGCAGGGTGTCATAGATCACGTCAACTGCGCCTTCTACATAGCGCTCCTGGTCGGTATCCTCAATTCGCAGAATAAAATCGCCGTCCTGTTTCTTGGCAATCAGATAGGCATACAGTGCCGTCCGCAGATTGCCGATGTGCATATAGCCCGTCGGACTGGGCGCAAATCTGGTTCTTACTCGCTTGTTCATTGCTTTGAACTTCCTTTCGCATTTTTGTCTTGACAGCACCGCTGTCTCTATTCAGAAAAGAGTTGTCTGCTCTTATAGGTTTTTATGATTCTTCAGCCATTCCCGGCACTGCTCCTGATCCCGTGCGATCTGCCCGTACAGGCTTTCCACATCCGGAAACTTTCGTTCGTCACGCAGAAAATGCAGCAGCTCCACCCGGCAGGGCTGTTCGTACAGATCACCGGAAAAATCCAGCAGAAATGTCTCCGCCGCCGGTGCCTGGGCATCTGCCACCGTAGGCTTTACGCCCACATCGGTGATGGAATCAAAACTGCCCTGGGGCGTGTGCGTCCGGGAAACATAAACCCCGTACCTGGGGACAAGCTGTCCCGGTGCAAAGGGAATATTGATGGTGGGGACTGCCCTGGTGCGTCCCAGCGCTGCCCCGTGGACAACGCTGCCGCTGATGCGGTACGCCGTCCCCAGCATTCCGGCTGCGGTCTCCGGCTCGCCCCGACGGATCGCATCACGGATCGCCGTAGACGAAATTTTCTCGCCGCCGCAAAACACCGGGTCGATCTGATGCACGGCAAAGCCCATCTGCCTGCCGAATTCCCGCAGACTGTCGATGTTCCACGCCGCCTTTGCGCCAAACCGAAAATCACCGCCGCAGAACACCTCTCTGGCGTGGAGCAGTTCCACCAGCACCTGCCGGCAGAACGATTCGCCGTCCAGGGCGCAGAGTTCCGAAAACGCCGGGCAGTATACGCCGTGGATGCCGCAGTCCTGCATCAGTTCCGCTTTCTGGGCATCGGTATAAAGGTAGGTCAGCGGCACGCCCTGCTTGACCGGGACGGAATCTGCCGCAAAGGTGAATGCACACGCCATCAGCCCCTGCGCCGCCGCACATTGTGCCACAGCACCCAGCACAGCACGGTGTCCCAGATGAACACCGTCAAAAAATCCCAGCGCCACGGCACTTTCCTGTGCCAGCGGTGCAGTGATGCGCCTCAGCTTTTCCAAGCCCGTTTCCGCCTTTCTACTTCATATTCTTTCCCACACGCAGTTCGTCGCTTTTCCGGTCGGTCTGCGCCGTGCCGAAAAAGCAGCCGTCTGCGCCGTAGACCCGGTATTGTTCCTGATCCGGCAGGATGCCCTCCACACGGCTCAGCGCCAGTTTCACGCCGTTGCCGTAAAGAGCGGTCTGCTGTTCTGTCAGATGCAGTGCCGGCAGCGCCGCAAACAGCCGGTCGGTGGGGATCAGATGCTCTGCCAGTGTTCCCATCCGGCAGAACTCTGTCACCTGCTCAAACGTATAGCACTGTTCCAGTGTGAAACCATGCGCCATCGTCCGGCAGAGCGCCGTCATCACAGCGCCGCCGCCCAGCGCCCTGCCGATATCCGACAGCAGGGTACGGATATACGTTCCCTTGCCGCAGGTCACCGACAGCACCGCCGTCTGCTTTTCCTCGTCCCATTCTTCCAGGGTGATGTCATCCACCTGCACCGTCCTCGCCGGGCGGTCGATCACGACACCCTTTCGTGCCAGCTCATAGAGCCGCTTTCCCTCGACGGAGACCGCCGAATACATGGGCGGGATCTGCTGGATCTCTCCCAGAAACCGGGGAATTACTTCGTCCAGCATTTCCTTTGTCACGTGCATCTCCGGATACGCCGCTGTCCGGATTCCCCACACATCTTCGGTGTCGGTCTCCCAGCCGAACTGTACCGCCGCACGATACGACTTGGTCTGATCCGGCAGGATATCGCAGGCACGTGTTGCCTTTCCCACCAGCACCGGCAGCACACCGGTCGCCATCGGGTCCAGCGTCCCCGTGTGTCCCAGCCGCCGCATATGCAGAATACCACGCAGCTTGCCGATCACGTCAAAGGAGGTGAATTCCGTGGGCTTATTCATGCAGAGTACACCCTGCACTGTGTCCAGATTCATGCGTTGCTCCATTCTTTTTGCACTGCATCCAGCAGGATGTTGCGCACTTCGTCAGCGGTGCCGCAGACCTGGCATCCGGCAGCCTTCACATGACCGCCGCCGCCCAGGCGCTGGCAGATGGCGGATACATTGACCTTATCCGCCGACCGCATGGAAATGCGAAACTTGCCGGGTTCTTTTTCCTTCATGGTAATGCCGATCTCAGCGCCTTCGACCTGGAGCGGAAATCCGGCGATGCCCTCCAGCTCTGCCTCATCCACCTGGAACTTCCGCAGAAACTCCTGGGAGACGCAGATCAGGATGCACTTGTCATTCAGATAGCGCTCCATATGGTCGATAAGCAGCTTATCCAGCTGGAGTCTGCCGAAACTCTTCACGGCAAACATCTCCCGGTTGATCCACGCATAGCGCACATCCGGACACATCTCCATCAGCGCAGCCACAGCCCGGTGGGTTTCCGGACCGGCATTGTCATACTGAAAACAGCCGGTGTCTGTCGCCATGCCGGTATACAGGCACAGCGCCATATGATCGGTCATTTTCACCGGAAGGATGCGGCTCAGCCGATAGAGGATCTCACACGCCGCCGATGCCGCACCATCCAGGAGACGTGCCTTGGCATAAGGGACGTTGGAAACATGATGATCGATGCACAAGTCTACCCGGCTGCCGTAGTGTTCCTGGACGCTGCTGCCCAGCAGCTTGGCGTCTGCCACATCCACGGCAATGATGCACTGCGGTTCAAAATGCGCCGCTGTGCCGTCCTCTTCCGGCAGCATAAACTGATATCGCTTCGGGATCTCGTCATTGCACAGCACCACGGCACGCTTGCCCAGCTGGTGCAGCATCTCTGCCAGCGCATATCCGGCGCCGATGCAGTCTCCGTCCGGGCTGCGGTGAATCAGAATATACGCATCTTCGCATTCCTTGAGCCATGCGGCAGTCTTTGCCAATGTCAGTTCCTGCATCACGTTCACTCCTTTTCTGTGCTGTCATCCTCCGGGATGTCTTCCACTGCCGGCTGGATCTGGTGCAGCATCCGGTCGATCTCTGCGCTGTGTGCGATGGAATCATCTGCCACAAAGTGCAGCACCGGGCTGCGGCGGATCTTCAGACGGTGCAGCAGTTCACGCCGGATATAGCCGGCGGCGCTGTCCAGTCCCTTGCAGGATTCCTTGGCGGCATCCTTGCCGGAAAGACTGGAGACGAAGATCTTGCAGTCCGAAAGATCCCGGGACAGCTCTGCACGGACCACCGTCAGCATCGGGTCGATGCGTGGATCTTTGAGTTCCCGCAAAATCGCTGTCATTTCCCGCAGGATATCCTCTTCGGTGCGGTTTGCTTTGAAGTTTGCCATGCTGTACGGCTCCTTTCTGTAAACGATAAACAGCACATCCTCCGAATCCTCTTCCGAAGTGCTGTCTGTATCGGATTAGTCTCTGTATTCTTCCATGATGAACGCCTCGAAGATGTCGCCTTCCTTGAAGTCACGGAACTTCTCCAGAGTGATACCGCACTCATAGCCTTCGCCGACTTCCTTGGCATCATCCTTGAACCGTTTCAGGCTGGACATCTTATCCTCAGCGATCACGATGCCGTCACGAACCACACGGATCTCGCACTGTCTGGTGACCTTGCCGCTGAGCACATAAGCACCGGCAACTGCACCGACATTGGAGATCTTATAAACCTGGCGCACCTCGATGCGTCCCATAACGACCTCACGGTATTTCGGTGCCAGCATACCCTTCATTGCGGTCTCGATCTCTTCGATCGCATCATAGATGACACGGTATGTGCGGATATCTACCTTATCCCGGGCTGCGATCTCTTCTGCGGTCTGATCCGGACGCACGTTAAAGCCGATGATGATCGCATTGGATGCACTCGCCAGCATAACGTCGCTCTCCTTGATGCCGCCGACGCCGCCGTGGATCACACGGACACGAACTTCCTCATTGGACAGCTTTTCCAGGGACTGAGTCACTGCCTCAACAGAACCCTGTACGTCTGCCTTTACGATCAGAGACAGTTCCTTCATTTCGCCCTGCTCGATCTGGCTGAACAGGTTATCCAGCGTTACCTTCTGGTATTCGTTGAACTTCGCCTGCTTTGCCTCGTGCTTTCTCTGCTCAACCAGTTCTCTTGCCAGACGCTCATCTTCAACAGCATTGAATACATCGCCTGCCTCCGGCACTTCTGCCAGACCGGTGATCTCTACCGGAACGGATGGGCCGGCAGTATGCACGGTCTTGCCCTTGTCGTTGGTCATAACACGAACACGGCCTACCGCAGTGCCTGCGATAATGACATCGCCGGTGTGGAGTGTGCCGTTCTGTACCAGCAGAGTTGCGATCGGGCCACGTCCCTTGTCCAGACGAGCCTCCACAACCGTACCCTTTGCACGGCGATCCGGATTGGCTTTCAGTTCGCTGGTCTCTGCAACCAGAAGGATGTTCTCCAGCAGTTCGTCGATGCCCTCGCCGGTCTTTGCAGAAACCGGAACGCAGATCACGTCGCCGCCCCACTCTTCGCATACCATGCCGTACTTGGTCAGTTCTTCCTTGACACGATCCGGGTTTGCGCCTTCCTTATCCATCTTGTTGATGGCAACGATCACAGTGATGCCGGCAGCCTTTGCATGGTTGATGGACTCAACGGTCTGCGGCATGATGCCGTCGTCTGCGGCAACGACCAGGATGGCAATATCGGTGATGTTTGCACCTCTTGCACGCATGGCAGTGAACGCTTCGTGTCCCGGCGTATCCAGGAATGTGATGTCCTTGCCCTCATATCTTACCTGGTATGCACCGATATGCTGTGTGATGCCGCCAGCCTCGCCTGCGGTAACGTGTGCATTCCGGATGCGGTCCAGGATAGAAGTCTTACCATGGTCAACGTGACCCATAACTACAACAACTGGGCAGCGCTCTTCGGTATCCTCGGCGTCGTCATCCTCGTCGATCAGACGGTCTTCGATGGTCACGATCACTTCGTGTTCTACCTTTGCGCCCAGTTCCTCTGCCACCAGAGATGCGGTGTCGAAGTCGATTTCCTCATTGATGGTAGCCATAACGCCCAGCATCATCAGCTTTTTGATGACCTCGGTCGCAGTAACTTTCAGACGGGTCGCCAGTTCACCCACAGAGATCACGTCCGGGATGCGGACACGCAGCTGCTGCTTTCTGGCACGCTCCAGCTCCAGACGGCGCAGCTTATCCTGCTCTGTCTCACGCTTGTTGGAATAGCGCTGCTTGTTGCGCTGTGCAGACTTCTGGTTGATCTTCTGCTTTTTGGTGGAATACTTGTCGTTGGTGTATTTATTTGCCGGAGCAATCTGCTCATAGCGCTGGTTATACTTATCCAGATCTACATAAGAGCCACGGGTATCGACAGTGCGGCGCTTTTCTGTGGTAATGCTGTCCGCAGATGCCATCTCCACTTCTACATGGAGACGCTCGCCGTGTTTCTGTGCCTTTGCCTGCTGCTTTTTGGGCTTTTCATGCTTCGGCGCATTGTTCTGCTTGGGCTTAGCTGTTTCCGCAGCTGCCGGTTTCTTTTCTGCCGGCTTTTCGGATTTCTGTGCCTGGGGTTTCTTTTCCGCAGCCTGGGGTTTCTGCTGCTTTTTGTTATCCGGCTGTTTCTTTTCCGACTGCTTTTTCTCGGAAGATGCCTTCTTTTCTGCCGGTTTCTTCTCGCTCGGCTTTTTCTCCTGTTTCTGTTTCGGGGTGTCCTTGGATGCAAAATACGCATCCAGGCTCTCTACCTGAGATTTCTGAGAATAATACTCCAGTGCCAGGTTGATTTCTTCCGGTGTCAGACCGGTCACACCCTTCTTGGTGTTGCCGTTGGCATCCCGTTCCTGATAGAATCCGATCAGTTCCTGTGTTGAGATCTGTAAATCCCGTGCTACATCACTCAGTTTCACTTTCTTCGTCATAGGCGAAAATCCTCCTTTTCTCCAAGGAACGCCCGAAAGAACCGCCTGTTCTTCCGCTGCATTCCAAACCTGCGTCTGCACACGCCGCCCGTTTCCGGCAGCGCTGTCTATTTACCCGGATTGCTCCGGGAACAATTTTCACTTTTCCGGCGAGGCGTTTTCCTTTGCGGCGATGGTCTGCATCTTACGGAAAAATCCTTCATCGCACACCGCCAGCACGCCGCTGCCTCTGCCGATCATCTGGGCGAAATCTGCCTTGGTGAAGTCCAGCTGCAGGCAAGGCACTTCTGCCTGGCTGCAATAGAACGCCGCCTCTTTCTGCGTCTTGGGGGACGCATCCGACGCTACCAATACGCCAAAGACTTCGCCACGGTACATGGCATCCTTTGTGGGTTCCAGCCCCATGGCAAGCTTTCCTGCCTTACGACAGATGCTCAGAATCCCCTGCCAGTTCTGCCTGTAGTGCATTTTCCATCTCCTCGTACACTTCTTCCGGTACACGGCAGCCAAAAGAGCGCTCGATGCGGTGTCCCTTTCTGGCTGCTGCAAGACACTCCATGTTCTTACATAGATATGCGCCACGTCCGGACTGTTTTCCTGTAAAATCCAGTTTCATTTCACCGTCCGCATTTTTCAGCACCCGGATGAGATCTTTTTTCGGCTGCATGGTGCCGCATCCCACGCAAAGCCGCATGGGAATTTTTTTACTCTTCAACGCTGTTCGCCTCCGGTGCTGCTGCCTCTGTCTCTGCCGGTGCATCTGTCGGCTGTTCCACCGGAGTCTCCGCCTTTTCCTCTGCCGGAGCATCGTTCTGATGCAGCACATCAAATTCCGGCTTGATGTCGATCTTATAGCCGGTCAGCTTTGCTGCCAGCTTTGCGTTCTGACCCTTGTTGCCGATTGCCAGAGAAAGCTGGTTGTTCGGCACCTTAACGGTGCAGGTACGCTCTTCTTCGTCCAGGATCTGAACATCCAGCACATTTGCCGGTGCCAGTGCCTTGGCGATGAATTCCTCCGGCTTTTCGCTGTAAGGAATAATGTCGATCTTCTCGCCGTTCAGCTCAGCCACAATGGCAGAGATACGGGAGCGCTTCGGACCGATGCAGGCGCCGATGGCATCTACATTGGGGTCGTTCGACCAGACAGCCACCTTTGTACGGGAGCCTGCCTCACGGGAAATGGACTTGATCTCCACCGTGCCGTCGTAAATCTCCGGGATTTCCAGCTCAAACAGGCGCTTTACCAGTTCCTTGCGGACACGTGAAATCTTGATGATGGGCTTTTTCTGCTTGTTGGCGATGGTGGTGATGTAAACCTTGACACGCTGTCCCTCTTTCAGCACTTCGCCCGGGATCTGCTCGTTGCGGAACAGATACAGTTCGGTCTTGTGATACAGCAGGGTCGCTGTGCCGCCGGTCTCGACCTGAGACACCTCACAGGTGATGCAGTCGTTTTCCAGGGACTCGAACTCGCCCAGGATGCGTTCCCGGTTGATCTCACGCAGATCACCCTTGATGGACTGCTTTGCAGACTGTGCGGCTGCTCTGCCGAACTTGGCGATGTCCAGCCGTCTTTCAATAAATCCGCCCACACAGGCGTTGGGGTCGATGGTGCGTGCCACGTCGATGTTGACCTCATTGGCGTCGATCGGCTCATCGTCTACCACGGTCTGGCGCAGGTACATCTCAAATGTCTTGGTCGCCGGGTCGATCTCTACGCTGATGTTTTCTTCACACTCCGGATACGCCTTTCTGGCTGCTTTCAGCATGGCAGACTTTACTTTTTCCACCAGCAGAGCAGTATCCACATTTGCTTCGCTTCCCAGTGAGGAAAGCGCCTCAAAAAAACTGTTGTCCATTTTCTTCACTATGCCTCCGTTGATTAAAATTCTACTGTTACATACCGCCGCACATACGACAGATCCCGCAGCGCCAGAGTTATGGGCGCCTCACGATCCTCCGGCTGTATGGTGATTTGTTCTGTATCATACGCTGTCAATACGCCGATCCATTCCTTTTCGCCCTCGATGGGACGGATGGCTCTGGCACGGACCTCCATGCCCAGAGTTTCTTCAAAGTGCCAGGGCTGGTTCAGTTCCCGTTCCAGTCCTGCCGAGCCGACCTCCAGCACGTATGCCTGTGCGATGGGATCTGCGGCATCTACCGCCGCATTGACCGGACGTGTCATCTTTTCACAGTCCTCGATGTCGATCCCGTCCGGATGGTCGATGAAAACACGCAGGTACCAGTATGCACCCTCCTTTTCAAAGCTCACATCCCAGATGGAATAGCCCTGTTCATCGGCGATGGGCTTCACCAGGTCATAGACCACTTTTTCTGTCCCGCCGAACTTCTTCATTTTCATGGCATCTGCTCCTTTTTCCAGCGTATTGCATTCTTTTTTCACTGCGCTCTGCAATCAAAAAAGTGCCAACATAAACGAAAGACCGGTGGGGTTCCGGTCTTTTGCTGCATGATTATCATTATTATAACACTGCCGGACGAAAAAATCAAGGGTTTTGAAGAAAAAAGTACGTTTTTTTCCAAAAAAATTTACGTTTTTCGCATCATATTTGTTTTTTCTCTGCTGCACACAAAAAACCGGTCTGCATCCGTTTCAATGCAAACCGGTTTCTTTCAGAGGGTTACGCCTCTTCTGTGTTGTTTTCGCATTCGTCAGAATGTGCCAGTTCCACCAAGGTCTTTGCCGAAACCAGGATGCCTGTGGTGTACATGACGATCTCCAGTACAGAGAGTATAACCTGTAGCGTCTTTTTCATCGGGAACACATTCCTTTCTCTGCAAGTGTCAGAAGAACTTATGCCTTGTTGACAGAACCAAACAGGTTCATCTTCTCTTCTACCTTAGCCATGATTGCCTCGTAGCCCGGCAGGAGCAGCTTTCTCGGGTCAAAGCCCTTGCCTACCTGATCCTTGCCTTCTTCGATGTACTTTCTGGTAGCCTCAGCAAATACCAGCTGGCACTCTGTGTTTACGTTGATCTTTGCAACGCCCAGGGAGATTGCCTTTGTGATCTGGTCGTCCGGGATACCGGTACCGCCGTGCAGTACCAGCGGCATAGCGCCGACAGCCTTCTTAACAGCTTCCAGTGTCTCGAAGCTCAGACCTTCCCAGTTTGCCGGATATACACCGTGGATGTTGCCGATGCCGGCAGCCAGGATGTCTACGCCCAGATCAGCGATGGTCTTGCATTCCTGCGGATCAGCGCATTCGCCCTTGCCGATAACGCCGTCTTCTTCGCCGCCGATTGCGCCGACCTCTGCCTCGATGGACAGACCCAGCTTATGCGCAACAGCAACCAGTTCCTTGGTCTTTGCCAGGTTTTCTTCGATCGGGAAGTGAGAACCATCGAACATGATGGAAGTAAAGCCTGCCTTGATGCAGTCATAGCACTGATCGTAAGTACCGTGGTCCAGGTGCAGTGCAACCGGAACTGTGATACCCAGAGATTCGTCCATAGCCTTTACCATATCTGCAACAACCTTGAAACCGGTCATATACTTGCCAGCGCCGCCGGAAACGCCCAGGATAACCGGGGAGTTCAGCTTCTGTGCTGTGTTCAGGATTGCCTTTGTCCATTCCAGATTGTTGATGTTGAACTGACCGACTGCATACTTGCCGTCTCTTGCCTTGTCCATCATATCCTTTGCCGATACTAACATAAAAAAGTGCCTCCTAATTCAATTTGGTGCAACAGATATTCCTGTTTCAGAATGTCCGCTACATTTATTATACCGCATTTCGGGTTCAAATGCAATGGGTTTCCAAAAATTTTTTCGTATTTTCTCAAAAAGTGTTCGGATGCCCTACAGAAAATAAACTTTTGTCTATAATGCAACACTGCATATGGATTTGGTGCTTGCAATACTGTATGCAGTTTTAGTATAATAGTACTAGAATCCTATGTATTTGCGTAAAATTTTACGTACAATTGCGAAACAACATAGAGGAGTGAACAAACCCCATGGATATTCATCAGTTTTTTCTGGGCAATTCCTTTGATGCCCATACTTATTTCGGCGCACACGTCACAGAAGAGGGCGTTGTGTTCCGCACCCTTGCGCCAAATGCCGCAGCCGTCGATCTGATCTGGGAAGGCGGCGAGTGGGAGCCGATGCCGATGAAAAAGGTACATGACGGCGGTGTCTATGAGCTGACCGTTCCGGAGGCTGTTCCGGGACAGATGTATAAATACCGCATCACTCCCCAGAATCCGGACGGCGACGTCATCGACCACTGCGACCCCTACGGGTTCGGCATGGAGCTGCGTCCCAACAACGCCTCGATCATTCGTGACCTGTCCAGCTACACCTTTCACGACAAGAAATGGCTGGCACAGCGTGGCGACCACCGGCACAAGCCCGTCAATATCTACGAGGTGCATCTGGGTTCCTGGCGCACCAACCCGGACGATCCCAACGGCTGGTACACCTATGAGGAGATCGCCCCGAAACTGGTGGACTACGTGAAAAAAGCCGGCTACAACTACATCGAGTTCATGCCGCTGAGCGAGCATCCGGCAGACTGTTCCTGGGGCTATCAGAACACCGGATTTTTCAGTCCCACCTCCCGGTACGGCACGGCGCACCAGCTGATGCAGCTCATCGACACCTGCCACCAGGCAGGCATCGGCGTAATCCTGGACTTTGTGCCGGTACACTTCGCCGTAGACGGCTATGCGCTGAACCACTACGACGGTACAACGCTGTACGAATACCCGGAAAAAGAGGACAACTACAGCGAATGGGGCAGCTGCAACTTTATCCATGCCCGTGGCGAGGTGTGCAGTTTTCTCCAGTCCTGCGCCAACTACTGGATGGACGTGTTCCACTTTGACGGACTGCGGATGGATGCGGTGAGCCGGCTCATCTACTGGGGCGGAGACCCGAACCGTGGCACGAATCCCTCAAGCATCAACTTCCTCAAGCGGATGAACCAGGGACTCCACCAGCTGCATCCGGAGGGAATGCTCATCGCCGAGGATTCCACCAACTATGAGGGCGTGACCTGTCCGGTGGAATACGGCGGACTGGGATTCGACTACAAGTGGGACATGGGCTGGATGAACGACACTCTGGACTATTTCCGGCAGTATCCCTGGGTGCGCCGGGACGAAGAGACCTATCACAAGCTGACATTTTCCATGATGTACTTCCCCAACGAGTACTACCTGCTGCCGCTGTCCCATGACGAAAACGTCCATGGAAAAGCCACGGTCATGCAGAAGATGTTCGGCGAATACGAGCAGAAATTCCCGCAGGCACGGCTGCTCTATTTATATATGTATGCGCACCCCGGCAAAAAGCTGCTGTTCATGGGCAGCGAGCTGGGACAGCTCCGGGAGTGGACCGAGGAGCAGCAGCAGGACTGGGACATTCTGAAATATCCCATCCACGATGCGTTCTACCACTTTATGTTGGAACTGAACAAGCTGTACCTCACCGAGCCGGCGCTGTACCGGGACGACTATGAGCGAAACGGATTCTGCTGGGTGGACTGCCACCAGGAGCAGAAAGGCATCTACGCCATGGAGCGCCGCTCCGGAGACAGCCGCATCCTGATCCTGCTCCATATGTCGGACGAGGCGACCCAGAACTACACCTTTACCCTGCCGGACTGCGGCGGACTGAAGCCGCTGCTGCACACGGACTGGGAGCGTTTCCACGGCAGCGTCAAGGAGAGCAAGCGGACGATTACCGGTGACACCACACGCACCGGGATGCAGTTCACGCTGGAACTGCCGCCGTTCTCGGGCATCATGCTGCGTATCCTGCCGGAAAAGCCAAAGCAGACCACAGCAAAGCCTGCCGCAAAGCGGAAAACCGCCGCAGGCAGAAAAACTACAAAATAAGCAAAAACAGCTGTACGCCGGAAATATCCGGAATACAGCTGTTTTTTGATGCTGTTTTAATTTGCGGTATGTGCTTTACTTGATGATCTCTTCCCAGGTCTTGGGTGTACCGGCACCCTTGAGGGCAACGTAGTACATCACATAGAACACATCGGTAGAATCCACCTTGCCGTTCTTGTCCACGTCCGCAGCGGCGATCTGATCCGCAGTGAGACCGCCGTCCTTGCCGACAGCGCAGTAAGCCACGTAGAGCATGATGTCGAAGATGTCGCTGGAGTCGATCTTGCCGTCTCCGTCCGCATCGCCGACAGCATTCGCCGGGGCATCGGTGGTCGTAGTCGTGGTCACAGTTGTGGAAGTGGTCGCCGTGGTATTGGTCGTGTTGGTGGTTTGTGATGTGGTGGTTGTAGCGCTGGTTGCGGTGGTAGTTGTATCCGAAGTGGATGTAGTGTTTTTTTCTGTCGTGATAGTAGTTGTTGTTGTTGTGGTTGTTGTGGTGGTGGTTGTTGTACTGGTCGTTGTTTCAGTTGTTGTGGTAGTTGTCGGCTCCGGAATCGGGTCGTTGGGATTCCAGTTGTAATGGTGTACCGCATTTTCAAGCGGCTGATTTTCCATTCCTATGTCAATCTCATTCCAGTCCTCTTCCGAACCAGTGTAGTAAACATCACTCAAACTTTCACAACGATAAAAAGAAGTATATCCAATATTCTTCAAGTTTTTGAACAGCAGTATACTCTGTAAATCGGAACAACCATAAAAAGTGTAAGTACCTAAAGTTGTAATGCTATCCGAAAGCTTCACAAACTTCAAGGAAGTACAACCGCTGAAAGCACTTTTTCCCAAATCAGTCACACTATCCGGAATCGAAATCTGTTCCAAACTATTACAGTTTTCAAAAGCATATTCTCCGATTTTCGCTACACTATCAGGAAGAGTTGCTTGTTTCAATCCCAAACAACCACTGAAAACATAGTTTCCTAAATCAGTAACACCCTCTGGAACCGTGACCTGTTCCAGGCTGGAACAATTCGAAAAAGTTCTATTTTCCAAAGACATAATACCATTCGAAATTGTAACAGATTTCAAAGAAGAACAGCCAGAAAATGCAGATTCTCCTAAACTAAACACGCTGTCGGGAATTGTGATTTGTTCCAGGCTCTTGCAATCTCCAAATGCACCAGTCTCAATGGAAACTACAGAATCCGGAATCACAATATCTGTCAATTGCTCGCAACCGTTAAACGTATATTCTTTAATTTCAGTCAAACCTTCCGGCAGTGCTATCGCCTTTAATGAAGTACACTTACGAAACACTTCGTTCTCAATTTTATCCAATTTACTAGGAAGTGTTACTTCTGCCAAATTGGTACAGTTATCAAAAGTATGCATTTCCAAAACGGAAACACCCTCTGGAACAGCCACAGAGGTCAGAGCAGAACAACCATAAAAAAAGCTGTTGCCCATGCTTGTCAAGCTGCTAGGCATGGAGATTTGTTCCAACGCAGTGCAGTAATAAAACACACTTTCTCCCATAGTCGTTACCGAGTCTGGAATGTCTATAGCGGTCAATGCAGAGCATCTATAAAACACTTCATTCCCCATGCTTTTCAAATTTTCTGGCAAGGTTACCTGTTTCAACCGTGAACAATCATAAAATACCGCATTGCCTATGGAAGTTACAGAATCCGGAAACGCAACTTCTGTTAAATTACTGCATCCATAAAATGTCGAGCCTGCAATTTCCGTTAAGCTACCGGAGAACTTGACAGCTTTCAATTCAGAGCATCCATTAAATACAGAGTATCCCATAGTTTCAACACTGTCTGCCATAGTCACACTTCTCAAGTGCGCACAGCTACTAAAAACAGCGTTACCTATGGAAGTCACACTGTCCGGTATTGTAACTTTCAGCAATTTAGATTTTGAGGAAAATGCGTAACTGTTAATTTGTGTCACCGGTTTTCCCTCGATCTCCGACGGAACGGTGACCGAAGTCATATCGCCGTCACAGCCTGTGATCGCTACCTCTGTGTCGTCATTGATGAGCTGGTAGCTCAGTCCGTCCGCAGTCTCTGCGCTCGCCGTAATGGACATCTGCGGCAGGTTCACCTGCATCACCGGCAGCGCCCCGGCACACAGCACCCCAGCCGTCAATACCGCCAAAAACTTCTTCATTTTTTGCATCCTCGTTTACTCCTTTCACAATTATACCATGATGTTTCTGCATAGTTATCCATGATAAATGGTAACATTGTCTATTATAACGCAAAAAAAAAAAAAAAAAGAAACAACTTTTTGAGAATATTTTGTGAACTGTGGAATTTTGACCGTTTTGACACAAAAAAATCGTGTGCAAATTGTTTCGCACACGGTTTCAGTTTTTTATAGGGTTTCGGGAAGTGGTGTACTTATTTTTCTTATTGCAGCACATCTTCCCACGTGCTGTGAATTCCTGCGCCGTTCAAGGCAATGTAATACATCAAATAGTACACATCGGTAGAATTGACAGTACCGTCTCCGTCAATGTCTGCTGCGGCCAGCTGCCCGTCGGTGAGCGTTCCGCCGACACCGGCGCCAACGCTTGCCACATGGAGCAGCGTGCTGAACACATCGGAGCTGTCGATCTTGCCGTCGCACTCCACATCGCCTTTGACAATATCTTTTACTTCTACATTCAGTGTATAGGTCTTGCCGCCCAGGTCTGCGGTAAGCGTCGCCTTGCCGTAATCCTTTACCACAGCAGTGTTGTCGCCCTCAATGCTTACCACGCCGGGCGCAGAGGAACTCCACTTGGCATACTCCACCGGAAAGCCGCTGTTTCCGTTATAAGATGCCGTCAACTGTAAGGTTTTCCGGTCGCCGTAGTAGAGATACTTGCTCTGGTTGGAAGAGATCGTCACCGCATTTGCCGGCACTTCCAGCGTCTGTATGCAGTCGCCGTAGGTGAACTGGAACGTCTCGCTGGTGTTGGTGCCGCTGAACTCGGCGCAGGAAGTGCTGGCATACTGCGCAGTGCCTGTACCAAATGCGCCCATGCCCACATAGCGGTTATTGGGTGAGATCATGCTGGTATAGTGTCCCGTTATGCCGCCGGTTTTGTTCAGATAGGCGTCCTTTTCCCTGTACCACAGTTCCACACCGGATTTCATATCCAGCCCCCAGCTCCACCACGCAAGGCACTCGCCGCCGGAACTATAGCCGCCGGGCGTCTGAATGGTAAAACAGTGAGAGCCGTTGGTGCGTTCGTGGGCAATCGTCTGAGAACTCTCCGCTGCACGGATTCGTGCCAGATATTCCAACCCGGCAGACCACTGCATGGGGACATAGTCGCTTGGCGTCAGCTTTTTGCCGTCCACCGGATTGGGATAGCCGTTGTTGCAAGCCTCCCGGCGATACTGATTCACCAAATCCAGCGCTGCCTTTATGTCATTGGCATAGGTGCCTTCCATCCCGATGAGAACATTGCCTGCCGACGGCACTGTAACATCCGTGTTCAGAACCGGCTTTGCAGATGCGGCGGAAACCGTCATGGAAACTGCCCCGCCGGAAACCAGCATCGCACCGGCAAGCACCGCAGCAGTCAGTTTCGAAAAAAATCTGCGTGTCTTTTGCATGAAAATTACCCCTTTTCCATATGGAAGATTTCTCCCATATTTTTATTTTATATCCTTTATTATACCATATCCCTGTGAATGCAGTTCATCGAACATAAAAATATTTCATGAATTGCAGCGAAAAAATTAAAAAGTCGCCGTACAGTTTATCACGGTACGGCGACTTCTTTCGTCTTTTTTTATTCCATTGTTGTGATCTCCGTTGCCACATCTGCCCCGGCTTGAAACTGCGTGAATGTGAGTTCGGCATCGAAGTTTTCCAGCGAAAAGCCAGCCAGATCGCCGCTTTCCGTCAGCGTCAGCGTATAGGGATTGCCCTCCGACTCGCCCTCGACTGCCACGCCGCCGTCCTTCTCCTTCCCGGTGATCTCCTCCTGCTGCGCCAGTTCATCCACCACTAGGATCATCTGGCTCAGCACGGACTTTGCCGGCATTGCCGACTGCGGCACAGAAAAACCCAGCCCCTTATACGATGCCGTGACCTCGCCGCCGGAAAAGTCCAGCACCACCCCGGCGAGCGTGGATGGCTCTGCAAAGGCAACGCTCCACGCACCGTCTCCCAGCCGGGACAGGGTGCCTGCGGCGGTCCAGTCCTCCATCTGCATGGTCATCTCCGTGGTGAAACTTCCGCCCAGTTTCTGGGCTGCGCTTGCCTCGCCGCCCGGCTTGGAACAGCCGGAAAGACAAACGCCTCCGGCAAGGATCAGCCCCAGAACTGCTCTGTATTTTCGTTTCATATGAATCTCCTCCTGTGTCATCAGACGGAGACACCCTGCGGCTTACCGCTCCTGTTCCAGCTTTGCCAACACCTGCGGCAGATAGGCGAGCAAGTCCCGTGGGAGCATCGCCTGCTGAGAAAGCGCAGCAGCGGCGCAGTCCCCGGCGAGTCCGTGGAGATACACGCCGGCACAAGCCGCATCCCAGGACGAAAGCCCCTGCGCCGCAAAAGCTACAATCAGTCCGGCAAGCACGTCACCGCTGCCGCCACGGCTCATCCCCGGATTTCCCGTGGGATTCTGCGCCAGCCGTTCGCCCTGCGCCACCAGTGTTCCTGCACCTTTCAGCGCCAGTGTCACCGGATACGCCGCCGCAAACCGAGACGCCGTTTCCGCACGGTTTCCCTGTATCTGCGGAATTGTCTGCCCGGTGAGCCGTGCCATCTCGCCCGGATGCGGTGTCAGGATCCAGTTCGTCCCCGTCCGTCTGCTTAACTCTATGCAGGAGACCGCACAGTTTAGACCATCCGCATCCAAAACCACCGGACACGCCGCATTTTCCAGCACCCAGCGCACCAGCTGTCTTGTCTCGTCCGTCACCCCTAAGCCGCAGCCCAGCAGCACCCCGTTGGCACGGCGAAGTTGCGTTTCAAGCTGTTCCCGGTTGCGCCGGCTGTTGGTCAGAAAGCCGTTTTCGTCTGTCTCCAGCGAGAGCCACATCGCCTCCGGCGCAGCAGCTGCCAAACGCATGGGATTCTCCGGCGCAGTCGCCACTGTGACAAGACCGGCGCCGCCACGCAGTGCCGCCTGTGTGGAAAGCAGACAGGCGCCGGGCATATTCCGGCTCCCGGTGATGCACAGGAGCCGTCCGAAATCGCCTTTCTGGGCATCGGTTTTTCGTTTGGGTATCATCCGGCAGATCTCCTGCCAGGTCAGTTGGTGCAGCATCATGGAATGCTCCTTTCACAATGTATCACGATCCGACATCGTCTCTGTCGGATTGACAAAAAGGTTTCTGTGTGTTATGATAGGTTGTCGGCTTCTTCCGTCAGGGAGGAGGTGTCTAACGCTGTATTACTTAATATCTCTTTTGGTGTCTGTTACGGTGGAGATTATTAGCTACAATCTCTACAAATGGGTGAACAGATAACATAAGCCCGACACACCCTAAAACAAAAGCCCCCGGAGTTGCAGCTCTGGGGGCTTTCTTTTTTTGCGTGTCTAACAGCACTACAAAATATCTCTTAGCTAGTTTTAGTATATCACAGATTTCTGATACTGTCAACTATTTTTGAAAAATTTATTGTGCTGTACAGACTCTGCAAGCGGTTGAATGGAGCGTATGCCGACAACAGCCTACTTAATTCTGCCTTATTTTTATAGATAAGGCGAAAGCCCCAGAAGTTACCGTTCCGGAGAACTTTCTTATGCGTGATAACACATCACTGCACAACGCCTGCATGACTTTATGATAACACAGATACCTGTAGTTGTCAAATGTTCAGAAACATTACCGATAAGCAAGGTGAAATCCAACACAATATCAAATTTTCTCGAATTTTGAATTTACAATTTATTTACTTGATATTTGCATATTTCTATGGTATAATAAATTTGTTTGACACTTCCATATTTTTTACGTGTGATTTGTCAAATGATATCGGGAAATAGGGGGTGTAAAAAAATGGAGCAGAAAAACGGAAAAGCAACTGCTGCCCTGGTTCTGGGCATTATCTCGCTGATTGGCATCTGCATTCCGATCGCCGGCATCATCTGCGGCATCATTGCCATCGTTCTGGCAGTGCTGGCAAAGAAAGAGGGTTCCACTGACGGCAAGCAGAAAGCCGGCATGATCCTGGGCATCATCGGCATTGTCATCAGCATCGTTATGTGGATCGTCAATGCGGTGATTCTGGCTGGAAGCGGCATTCTGGATCAGCTTTCCAACCTGTCTTAATTTTCAGACGACATACAAAAAGCGGAGAAGTCTCACGACTTCTCCGCTTTTTTCGTTATATCAGAGCAAAATCACTGCATTTTCATAGAAATGATCGCAGACAGCACCGTCAGAAAGCCGGCGATTGCGGCAACGATTGCCGGGAGCGTTCCGCCTTTTCCCACCATCAGGCTGGCGAATCCGCCTAGAACAGCACAGCCGCCCAGGACTGCTGCCACCAGAACAGACACCCACATCAGCGATGCGATGCCTGCTGCGGCAAGTCCCAGGGAAACCAGCCCCAGCATCAATGCCGTTGCCTCACGTGGTGTGCGTTCCCGTTTTTCCTTTTTCGGTTTTGGCTGCTTTTCGGTTTTTTCTTTCATGAGAATCACCTCAGATACAGTACACGGCGCTTACGCCTCACGCAGTACAGCATCCATGGCAGCCAGTGCTTTCAGCACACGTTTCATGGCTGCATCTGCCTGCTCATCGGTCAGCGTACCCTCGTGAGAGCGCAGCCGCAGAGAGAACGAAACGCTCTTCTTGCCGGCAGCGATCTGGTCGCCCTTGTATACGTCGAACAGAGTCACTTCTTCCAGCAGCTTGCCGGCAGCCTGTTCGATTGCCTCTTCCATCTTGCCAACCGGCAGTGCATCATCGCACAGCAGGCTCAGGTCACGGGTGATTGCCGGGAACTTCGGCAGCGGACGATAGGTCACTTCTGCCTCTGCCATCTCAGCCATTTCCTGTACCAGCAGCTTTGCCACATAGGTTCTGGTGCCGATGCCGTAGGTTTTCTGTACGGTCGGGTGCAGCTCGCCCAGGTAGCCGATGGGTGTTTCGCCGCTGAGGATCACTGCACTTCTGCCCGGATGGAGCGCACAGCATTCCTCAAAGACACCCTCTGCCTCAGACGGACGCACATAGGTGCATTTCGGCAGACGCAGTTCCTTCAGCAGCGCATCCACAGTGCCCTTCAGTGCAAAGAAATCTGCATCGCCGCCGTACATACCAATGGTCAGACGGTTCGGCTCGGTGGGCAGTGTGTCCGGACCGGTGGGCAGATATTCCTTGCCGATCTCATACAGTGCCACTGCAGCATTCCGGTTCTTGTAGTTGGTTGCCAGCACATCCAGCATACACGGCAGTGTGGTCGTCCGCATGATGCTGGTGTCCTCACCCAGCGGATTGGTGATGGTGATGGTCTTGCGCAGCTTGCTGTCTGCCGGGAGACCGATGCGGTCAAAGCACTTCGGCGAAGTGAACGAATAGGTCAGTGTGCCGTAGTATCCCAGACCTACCATGGTCTGTTCTGCCTTCCGCAGGAACTGCTGCTGCGGTGTCAGCTGTGCCTCAGCCACGCCACGGATGACTGTGGACGGGATGTTGTTGTAGCCGTAGATTCTTGCAACTTCCTCTGCGATATCCGCCGGGCGCTCCAGGTCGATCCGGAAACTGGGCGATACGCAGACATCGCCTTTCACCTGGATATCCAGGGATTCCAGTGTCTTTACCATCTCTTCCCGGGAGATCTCTGTTCCCAGGAAACGGTTGATCCAATCCGGATCAAAGGGGATCTCTGCCGGCTTTGCGGTGCGGTTGTCCACTTCAATGAACTCTGCCACCGGTTCGCCTGCGCCCAGCAGTTCTACCAGTTCCATGGCACGTTTCAGTGTGCGCTGGCAGCCGTCCGGATCCAGACCCTTTTCATACCGTGCCGATGCGTCAGTACGCATTCCCAGTTTCTTTGCAGTGCGGCGAACCTGTACCGGTTCAAAGTAAGCGGACTCGAAAATAACGGTATTGGTGTCGTCCATGATGCCGCTGTATTCGCCGCCCATAACGCCTGCAACAGCGATAGGCTTTTCTGCATCGGCAATGATAAGCATTTCCGGAGAAAGCTGGCGCTCCTGTCCATCCAGTGTAGTGATGGTCTCGCCGTCCTTGGCATTGCGGACAACGATCTTGCCGTCCTTGACGTAACGCTGGTCAAATGCGTGCATAGGCTGACCATATTCCAGCATCACATAGTTGGTGATATCCACCAGGTTGTTGATGGGGCGCACGCCGCTGGCACGGAGCCGTTCCCGCATCCAGCGGGGAGACGGACCGATCTTCACGTTCTTTACCATGCCGGCAATATAGCGAGGGCAGAGCTGTGCATTTTCCACTGCCACAGACAGGCTGTCGCTCAGCTTGTCCTCAGAGCCGTGGAATTCCGGCGCTTTCAGATTCAGAGGCTTGCCGAATGTTACGGCAGCCTCTCTCGCCAGACCTACTACCGACAGACAGTCCGGACGGTTGGAGGTGATCTCGAACTCCACAGAGGTATCATTCAGACCGATCGCCTCATGGATGTCCTGTCCCGGCTTGCAGTCCTCTTCAATGAGGAAGATGCCGTCCTCGATGGCATAGGGAAAATCGTGCTTGGTCAGACCCAGTTCACCCAGAGAGCAGAGCATCCCGTTGCTCTCTACGCCACGGAGCTTTCCCTTTTTAATATGTACACCGCCGGGCAGATCTGCGCCGATCATCGCCACCGGCACCAGTGCGCCCTCCACAATATTCTGTGCGCCGGTCACGATCTGGATCGGTGCATCGCCGCCAACGTCTACCTGGCAGACCTGGAGATGGTCGGAGTTTTCGTGGGGCGTAATGGAAACCAGCTTGCCGACAATGACATTCTTGACAGCGTCGCCTTCTGTTTCATAAGTTTCTACCTTAGAGCCGCTCATGGTCATGCCGGCGCAGAATTCCTTGACGGAAACGCCGCAGTCCACATAATCAGCCAGCCATTTCATAGATAAATTCATCGTCTCTTACCTCCCACTCAGAACTGTTCCAGGAATCGATAGTCGTTCTCATAGAGCAGACGCATATCGCCGATATTATAGCGGCGCATTGCGATACGCTCCAGACCCAGACCAAAGGCAAAGCCGGAATATACGCTGCTGTCAATGCCGCAGCCCTCCAGCACCTTCGGGTGGACCATGCCTGCACCCAGCAGTTCGATATAGCCTTCGCCCTTGCACATCCGGCAGCCCTTTCCGTGGCACTGGAAGCACATAACGTCGACCTCTGCGCTGGGTTCTGTGAACGGGAAGTGGTGGGGACGCAGACGGATCTTGCAGTCATCGCCGTACAGACGCTGCATCAGCAGTTCCAGAGTACCCTTCAGATCTGCCATGGTGATGCCCTTGTCTACGACCAGTCCCTCGATCTGATGGAACAGCGGAGAGTGTGTGGCATCCACAGCATCCGAACGGTAAACCCGTCCCGGAGAGATCACACGGATCGGCGGCTTCTGGTTTTCCATCACGTGTACCTGTACCGAAGAGGTCTGGGTACGCAGCAGAATGTTGTCTGTAATATAAAAGGTATCCTGGGTGTCCCGTGCCGGGTGATCCGGCGGCAGGTTCAGTGCCTCAAAGTTGTAGTAATCGTATTCGACCTCCGGACCATCTGCCACGGAAAAGCCCATGCCCAGGAAGATCTCCCGGATCTCGTTTTCCACGATGGTCAGTGGGTGCATACTGCCCACCTTCTGCTTTTTGCCGGGGAGCGTGATGTCCAGCGTCTCGGATTCCAGCTTGTGCGCCAGCATTGCATCTGCCAGCTTTTTCTGCTTTTCCGCCAGGGCATTCTCAATATCGGCACGCACCTGGTTTGCCAGCTGACCCATTGCCGGGCGCTCTTCGGCAGAAAGCTTGCCCATCTGCTTGAGGATGCCGGTCAGTTCACCTTTTTTGCCCAGATACTGCACACGCAGTGTCTCCAACAGCTTGGAATCTGCACAATCCGAAAGTGCCTGCTTGGCAGCGGCACGGATCGCTTCCAGTTGTTCTTTCATAATATCGTTCCTTTCCTCCGCTTTCCTGCGGTCATTTGGCTCTATGGGACACTTCATAAAAAAAGCCCTGTCCTGCGAAAACAGGACAAGGCAAATGCTTGTTCAAACCACCCATTTTCAAAGAGCCGTCACTCTTCTGTCCTTAATGCGAACGCCACATCCAAGCCTAATTCTGGAAAAATGTTTGCACTGCAAGTACACTTTTCCGGGTTCAGCCCAGCCACTCGGAAGGGAACTTCAGCATATTCCGCCGGACGGGTTCTCAGCGCACCCCGTTCTCTGTACCGGCGGCTCCTTTTCGGCGGCGATGGGATTCCCACCGCAATTTCCGCATTTTTTCTGTCATGCGGACGCCTCAGTCTATGCCTACTCGCTTCGTCACTGTGTTTTCAAATCACATTATACCTGCTTTTACAAAAAAAATCAAGTCCTTTTGAAAATTTTTTCTTGAAATTTTTTGCGGCATATGCTATAATAGAAATTGGGTGATGCAAAAAGAGAAATGTTTTCAGCAACTTGCACAAAAAAGATGGGCAAATTCCAATTTTTACTGCAAGACGGTACAGTTTTCTTTTCGGGGCATCCTCAGCAGAACGACAGAAGAACAGGCGGAGACCGAAAATCCGGCTTGTTCGAAAAAGGAGTTTTACGCATATGGACAATTTTGCGGAATACATGGTGAAAAAACGTCCGGATTCACAGGACAATGCCAAAAAGGCTGGGATCATCCTGCTTGCAGTGCTGCTCTGCGCTGCATCTGTATTTCTGGTTTTTGTGACACACATCCCGTTTATCCTGGTCATCACCTGTGCCATTATCTATGGTGCATACTACCTCATCTCCGGCACATCGGTGGAATATGAATATGCCGTCACCAACGGAGAAATGGATGTGGACAAGATCATTGCACGCCGGAAACGGGTACACCTCATCACGGTGGATGTGGGAAAGTTTGACGCTTACGGCGAAATGACCGACGATATCCCGGACGACACGGAACGAACCGTTGTGCTTTGTGCCGACAACACCGGCGAGGGCGAATATTACGCCGACCTGGAGACAGAGGAATACGGTGCAACACGCATCATCTTCACTCCCAACGACGCCGTGCAGGATGCCATTGCGGCTGCGCTGCCCCGTCAGCTCCGTTTCCAGAAAGGGCAGGCATAATGGTGCAGCTGTATCTGGAGCTGGGTTATTTTGCCGCAGTCAATCTGGTCGCATTCGCCCTTATGGGCATCGACAAGCAGCGTGCCAAAAAGCACCTGTGGCGCATCCCGGAAAAGACCTTGTTTCTGGCAGTGATCCTGGGCGGCGGCATCGGCGGCACAGCCGGAATGTTTTTCTTCCGGCACAAGACCCGGCACTGGTATTTCCGGTTCTTCTTTCCCCTGCTGGCAGTTTTGCAGGCGGCGGGGCTCATTTATCTGTACTTTATCTAGTAATCATAAAAAGCAAACCGCAAGGAGGCTTTCACGATGGCAAATCACGTTCTTCAAAAGCTGGGCAGTATGTTCACCGCAGCGATTCTCTGCGCATCCTGTCTGCCCTTTGGCAGCGTTTCCGCTGCCGGTAACAACACGGCAGATGCCGACATTTCCGAAACGATCCCGAATCTGGTGAAGTCACCGGAACAGCTGGTACAGGATGCCGAACGAGGCGATTTTCTGACGCTCAGCTATGCCACACTGCTGGACTGCGCCTATTTCGGCGCCGGCTATGCGTCCACCTTTTCCGAGAAGAATCAGACGCTCCTGGATGTGGATCACTCCGGAAGAATCGACTCCACCGACATTTTCCTGCTGATGTACTGGTGCGCTTATCAGGGTGCTACCGGCGATTACACAGAGGATTCCATCACATTTCTGAGTGAATGGGATACCGCAAACGGCTCTGTCACAACAGAGACCACACCGCTGGAAACGACGGTCTTTACAACGGAAGAGACCACGACCACTGCCGCTCCGGCAACCACTGTCTCCTCCGACAGCACAGCGGTAACTACCGCAGACACGACCGTGACAACTGCTGCGCCAACAACGGAGACAACAACTACGACAACAACTACTACGACCACCACGACAACTACGACCGCAGCCACCACCACGACAACTACGACCGCAGCCACCACCACGACAACGACTACCACCACAACGAACCGTGGCGGCGCATGGGCGCAAAAGGATTCTTACCGTGGCGTGGACGTTTCCAAGTATCAGACCAACATCGACTGGAAGGCGGTAAAGGCTGACGGCATCGACTTTGCGATGATCCGTGCAGGCTACGGCAAGGTCGCCAACCAGAAAGACCCTTACTTTGAGCAGAACATGAAAAATGCCAAGGCCGCCGGCATTGCCTGCGGTACATACTGGTACAGTTACGCCACTACCCCGGCTGAGGCAAGGCAGGAGGCAGAGCTTTTCGCCAGCGTCATCCAGGGATACCAGTTTGAGTATCCGGTGGTTCTGGACATTGAGGACAAGGTGCAGACCGCACTGACCAAGGAACAGGTCTCCGCCGTTATCAACGCATTCTGCGAGGTCATGGAATCCAAGGGCTATTACGTTTCCCTGTACAGCTACGCAAGCTTTTTGAACACCTATGTTTATCAGTCGGTTCTGGAGGACTATGACATCTGGGTCGCACACTTCAATGTCAGCCGCCCGTCCTATTCCAAGACAAGCTACGGTATGTGGCAGTATTCCAACTCCGGCAACATCAACGGCATCAACGGCAACGTAGACCTGGACTACAGCTATAAATGCTATCCCGATCTGATGACAAAGTATCATCTGAATGGGTTCTAATGAATTGCTAAAAGCAAAGGGCATCCTGTTTCCACAGGATGCCCTTTTTATTTATGTTTGTCGATGTGATGCGCTTAATACTCACCCAGACACTGTCCGAACAGAATGCAGCGAATGCCGTCGTCTGCGCCGGAATTACACGTTTGCAGGGCGATCATTTTATCGCCGTAGGTCGGCGGATCATCGTCCGGCGCATACCAGACAAGCGCCGTGGAGCGTATTTCCTCGATGTACTTCTGGAACTCTTCCTGGTTCAGTGTGATGCGGTTCCAGTAATCAAACGCTGCGCCGTCCTCGCCGTTCAGCACGGACGATGCCACGATGCGGTAGAGATAGCGCTTTTCCAGCGTTGCCACTTCAAAGTAGATGTGCTGTCTGCCCCATTCCTCTTCCTTAAAGCTCTTGACAGAGTGGAACATGGAGCCGTTGCCCATGTTGTGACCGTAGAGCAGCGTGTTTTCCGTCTCGTTGATCTTGCCACGAAAGTCCTCGAAGATACTGCCGGCAGAACTGTGATTGCCCTCCCAGTCACGGTCAATATAGTAGGCATTGTCGTCCTTCTGCACAATGGGATAGTCAATGGGTGTATCATTTACATAGACCCAGCCGACCACATCCGGATTCTTTTCGTGGTGCTGTCTCACCTTTTCCATGTCGATGTGCATGGTGTAGTCATAGGTCACCGTGGTGGTCGTGGTAACGGTGGTGGTCGTGGTGGTTGTCGTAGTGGTAGTCAGTACCGGAATCGCCTCCGGCGCAGAGACCTTGTCCGCACGGCTGAACACCACAATGCAGATGATTACCACTGCCAGAAGAGCGATCCCCACAGCGATCAGGATCTTTTCCAGCTGTTTGATTTTTTTGGTTGCCAATTCAATACCTCCAGAACTGCAAATTTTTGTGCATTCCGCACCTCGTTTCATTCTATTTTAGTATACTGTTTTTTCGTTTTTTTGTCAAGCGATTTCCATAAAAAATGATGCCACGGCAGATATCGTGGCATCATAACGAGATTTCATTTTTTCACTTTCCCCAAAACACACTTTTACTGTATGGTAAACACATAATACTTTTCTTCGCCCACATACTGGACAGCTACCTGCTGTCTGGGGTCAACGCCTGTGATGGAATAGATCAGCACCGTGTATGTGTCATCGACATCGCTGCCCTGGGTCACACCATAGCCCAGATAGTTATCCAGCACTCCGCCGGGAACTTCATCATAGTTGGTGTCATACGGATTGTTGCGCCAGATCAGCTTATAGTACAGGTAAATGTTCTGCCGGATGGGAACTGTCTCCGTTTCCTGCTCCTTTGAGGTCTCCGGCAGTGTTGTCACCACCGGTGCAGCCGTTGTCACAATGTCCGCTTTCTTCGAAGTCTCCGCTGCACGGGCCGTCTCCGCCGGCTTGCTGGTCTGCGGCACAGCAGTCGTTACCGCAGGTGCATTGTGCTTTCCTGTAGTCTGCGGCGCTGTGTTGTCCGCAGGTCCTTCTATCACTTCCGGAATATCTCCCGGTTCTTCTGCAATGGTTTTCATCTCTGTGTTCGCACTGCTCTGCACCGCCGCATCTGCATCCGATGCCGTTTCCGGCAGAGTGGTTTCTGCGGTCGCCGCAGGTTCTGTCTCAGTGTCCGGGCGTTCCTCCGGTTCAACCGCAGTCGTGACCGCAGCCGGCGGAACGACCTCCAGCTGGTTGGTGCCGTCCGGCATCTTGCTGTGGATGGATGCCGCAGCGATCACCACGCAGAGCAGCGCCGCCGTACAGATGCCGGTACTGGTCTGCCAGCGCAGATACCAGGGGCGTTTCTTCTGCGCAGCAGTTTTCGCATTTTCTGCCGCAGATGCCCGCCGCATGATCTCCAGATACATCCGTTTTTTCGTCTCTTCATCCGGCTGGATCTGTTCCATAGTCTGACGCAAACACTTTTTCAGCATTTCATCTTCCTGATTTCGCATACGGCTCACCTCCCAACACCTTGGACAGTCGTTTTTTCGCCCGATGCAGCAGCGATCGGACTGTAGATTCCTTTTTTCCCAGCATTCCGGCAATTTCCATGCCGGAATATCCCTCAAAATAAAATAGATACACAACGGTCCGATACGGATCCGGCAGCTGCATCACCGCTGTCATCACAGCGGACTCTTCCTCGGGCGGTTCTGTCGCTCCGAGAAAGGCCTCCCAATCTTCAACTTCTTCCCGCTTGGAACGTGACCAGTGCTGCACCGCATTCTTACAGAGATTTGATGCCGTCACAATCAGCCACGCCTTTGCGTGTGCATCGTCTCCCCAAAGCTGCGGCTGCTGCATCGCCCGCAGGAATACCTCCTGCGTCACGTCCTCTGCATCCATCTGATTTTTCAGCCTTACATAGCATATCCGATATACCGTATTGACCTGCCGTGCATAAAACTGCGCAAAAGTGGTTTCATCCTGCGGCACGGAAACGCCCCCTATCGTCTGCACCTCGGCAATTTTTTTCCGCAGCGCAAGCCGATTTTCTGTCCTACGCTGTTTTGCTGCTCATGCTGTCTTTCTACCTTTTATCATACAGCATAAACATAAACAAAGTATGTATAGAATGCAAACAGCAGTAAAATACTGTCTGCCGGATGCCGTTTGACAGCGGCTGCAAGGCAGCGCCCCAAAGCGCTGATACGCACTGTCAAATCGGAGTGTGTTTCCACAAAACATCTGTGAAAACACATCCCAGAGGAAATGGAAAAGTAGGAGATTCCAATGCACTCTCCCGTCGTGCGGAAGCACTGGTGAAATTGAACTGCCGTTCCTTTCTGTGCAACATCGCCGCATACGGCGCATTCCATTTCATCAGTGTTTCCCTTTCAGCGCCTGTTTCCGCCCGGTCTCTGTGCCGCCTGAAAAACCGAAACATCTCACGATAAAAAAAACACACCTTTTCATTTCCGATACGGCGGCGTTCTTCACGCCGCTAAAAATCCCTTCACTATGGATACAATCGAGCAGCCCGAAATGTTGCACTTTTTCAAAAAGTTTTTTCGATTTGTAGGAATGTACAAAGTTATGACTTCAATTTGTGCATATCGTACAATTTCCGTTTTCCAAAGCAGATTTGAAAAAAAGCGTTCCATTTTCCGACGATTTATGTTATAATAGTATCAGAGTGCATTCACACAGGAATGAAACACACGCCTTTTCGGCAAAATTTCACACACAGCCATTTTTATGTGAATACACTCTGAAAAGCGAAACAGAACGGCAGTGCTGTGCATCCCTGTGCGGCATTGTCTCAACAAAGGTGGTCTTTCATGAACAAATACAAAAAGCTGGTCTCGAACACGCTGATCTTTGCCATCGGTTCGTTCGGGTCGAAGATCCTGTTGCTGCTGCTGACACGGCTTTACACCGGAAACATCAACCCCGGCGACAACAGCACCAAGGAACTGCTGGAACAGACAGCAAACTTTCTGATTCCCATTATCACATTTTCCATTGCGGACGCTGTCATCCGCTACGGCATCGACAAGAATTTCGACAACCGGAAGGTCTTTACCTCCGCCTGTGTCACAGAGGCATTTGGTATCGGCGTTCTGCTGCTGCTCTCACCCCTGCTGAACTTTCTGCCCTATACCGAGGGCTATGTGGTGCTGCTGGTGATCTACTGTATCACCTCCGGTTTCCGGCAGATCGCCTCACAGTTCGTGCGAGCCAGAGGGCTGGTGCGGCTCTTTGCCATGGACGGCATTCTCGCCACGCTGACCCTGTTTATCTTTAATGTTACATTTATTGCCGGATTCCATCTTGGCGTTACCGGTTTTCTGATCTCCGTCATCCTGTCCGACCTGCTGTCGGGATTGTTCTTGTGGGGCGTCGCCGGACTGCACCGGTTCTTCCGGCTGCGGTATATGGACAAGAAGATCCTGCGCATGATGCTGCAGTTCTCCATTCCGCTGATCCCGTCCGCCCTGCTCTGGCTGGTGACCGGATTTTCCGACCGTCTGTTTGTCCGGTATATGTCCGGGCCTGCCGGTCTGGTCGGAGAAACTGCTGCCGGCATCTACGGCGTTTCCACCAAGATCCCGAATCTGATTTCCACCATCTCTACGATTTTTTTCCAGGCGTGGAATATGTCCGCCATCGAAGAGAACGACTCCAAGGACCGCAGCCGGTTCTATCATCGGGTATTCGACGCATACCAGTCGTTTATGTTTATCGCCAGCGCCGGACTCATTGTCTTTGTGCGGATCCTCTCCAACATCCTTATTGACTCCAACACGTATCCGGAATATGCCACTGCATTTACGTATACGCCGGTGCTGATCGTAGGCGTTCTTATGATGTGCTTTAACCAGTTCCTCAGCAGCGTATACTCTGCGACCCAGCACACCACCCACTCGTTCTGGACGAGCCTGGTAGCAGCCGTGGTAAACATCGTGCTGAACATCATCCTCATCCATATCTGGGGCATTATGGGCGCAGCCATCGCAACCTTTGCCAGCTATTTCGTCTGCTACTGCATCCGCATCGTGGATGCCCGGAAATATGTTCCCTTCCCGGTCAACCACGCCAAGTTTGCCGCCAACACCGCAGCCCTATTCCTGCTGGGCATTGTGGTCGTGGAGGCGCCGCCGATGTGGATCCTCATTCTGACGGTAGGATTCATCTTTATGGTACTGTACAACTTCAGCGCTGTCACCCAGACTCTGGCACGTCTGAAACGCAGATAATCTATAAAGGCAACACCGCACAAAGCCCGCCTGACGGCTTTGCACGCAATCTGCTTGCTGATTTTCCGTCATATTGCACAGAAATCCCTTGACATACGACAGTATGCCTGCGAAATTTCTATGCAATCTGCCGAAAAATCCGGCTTCGCATCTTACGCACAAGCTTTGTGCGGTGTTGCCTAAAATAAGTGAGAAAGGATTGATCGCTATGCCAACTCCGCATAACGCCGCCAACAAAGGCGACATCGCAAAAACTGTCCTCATGCCGGGCGATCCCCTGCGTGCAAAGTTTATCGCAGAGAATTTTCTGGATAATGCCGTGTGTTACAACACCGTCCGTGGAATGTTCGGCTATACCGGCACTTATCACGGCGTTCCGGTCTCCGTCCAGGGCAGCGGCATGGGGATGCCTTCCATCGGCATCTATTCCTACGAGCTGTTTCACGAATACGACGTGGACCGGATTCTCCGCATCGGCACTGCCGGCGGTGTGGCAGACCACGTACAACTGCGGGATGTGATTCTGGGACAGGCCGCCTGCACCGACTCCAACTATGCGGCACAGTATGCGCTGCCCGGCACTTATGCGCCCATCGCCAGCTTTTCTCTGCTGGAAAAGGCGTATCAGACCGCAAAGCGCCTAGATATCCCGGTACAGGTGGGAAATCTGTTTTCCACCGATGTGTTCTACCGTGAGCCGAGTCCTCTGCCGCAGTGGGCAAAAATGGGCGTTCTCGCCACGGAAATGGAATCGGCGGCACTGTACATGAACGCTGCCGCCGCCGGGAAAGAGGCGCTGTGCATCGTGACCGTTTCCGACTGTCCGCTCCGGGGTGAATTCACCACCGCAGAAGAGCGGCAGACCTCTTTCACCGATATGATGCGACTCGCACTGGAGACCGCCTGCGCATAACAGAACCGAAAACAGCCTGAGAATGGGAGAATTCTCAGGCTGTACTTTTATCAAAGGAGCAAGCTCATGCAAACCCAGATCATTTACGTTTCCCCACTGGGGAACATCCGGCTCACCGCAGAGGACGATGCGCTCATCGAGGCGGCATTTGATGTACCGGCAACGATGTCGCAGTCTAGTACACCGTTTCTGGAAAGCGTCTGTCTCTGGCTGGACGAATATTTCCAGGGAAAAGACCCGGGCGCACCGCCGGCGATCTGTCCCAAAGGCACAGAGTTCCAGCTGCGCATCTGGCGGCTGGCACAGCAGATCCCGTTCGGCTATACGGCGACCTATGGCACGCTGGCAAAAGAGGCGGCACGGGAAATGGGCATCCCGAAGATGTCTGCCCAGGCGGTGGGCGGCGCAATGAAACGAAATCCCATTGCCATTCTGATTCCCTGTCACCGGGTAGTCGGGGCAAATGGAAAGCTGGGCGGCTATTTCGGAAATGACCGCCGGAAAATCGACCTGCTGACGCTGGAAGGGCAGGATATGCGTGGATTTTCCAAATAAGAAATGCACGCAAATACACGTAAACACACTGCCAATCGTGTGATACATTGCCGTACGGAATAAGGGTAGGCGAGGAGCTTTTCTTTTTTTGCTTCTTTTTTTCTTTTTAGCAAAGAAAAAAAGAAGAGTTGCTTTTTGAATCCCCCTGTCAGCTACGCTGACATCCCCCTTTTCAAGGGAGACAAGATAACTCCTCTGCCCTGTCGGGCATCTCCTCTAAAAGAGGAGACTATTTTTGCTGCAAACGCTATGAAAATAACAAAAGCCACACCCAAAACAAACATTCAGAAAGCCTGCGCTGCAAGTACAGAAAAAGGCAAACAAAAGCGTTTGCGCAGCCAGAGGCGGACAGCGAGGAACGAGCGATTCCGCCGGACAGGTTTGAAGAGTCAAGCCTAGGACAGCGTTTTTCAAAATGAAAAAGGATTGACGAGCGAACAATGTTCGCCCCTACAGTATGCCCTTTCAAAATGGGAAGACTGACTCCTCTGCCCTGTCGGGCATCTCGTACTGAGCGGTCCCTTTTGTCACCTACGGTGACATTTCCCCACCCCGTGGGGAATCGTCTCTAAAAGAGGAGACTTTTTTGAATTGCAAACGCCTAAAAACGAACCATGCTTGCCGCAGACCTTACTCTTCTTCCTCCTCTTCCTCGTCATCATACTCCGGCTCGTCCCCGAAGTCATCCTCCTCGAACTCTTCAAAGAAAAATTCAGACAGCAGTTCCTTGGCATCGTAGTTGCCACGTTGTGCCGCCTGGTGCAGCCAGTACTGTGCCATTTCGTCATCCTGGTCTACACCGGTTCCGTTCATGTAGCAGTAGCCCAGCATATACTGCGCTCCGTCATGTCCACGCTCGGCAGCCTTTTCGAACCAGTCCACAGCGTCCTCGTCATCCTCGCTGTCGTCGCCTACATAATAGCACACACCGATCATATACTGTGCGTTTTCATTATCCTGTTTTGCCGCCTTGTAAAACCATTGCAGGGCGGTTTCTTTGTCCTCTTCCTCGTCGAAATAGTATGTACCGATGGCACACTGAGCATCCGAAAGTCCCAGCGCCGCCGCTCGTTCAAACCAGTCCAGGGCTGTGTCGATATCCTCATCGACACCCTCACCGTCCTGGTAGCAAGTGCCAAGGGCAAACTGCGCATAGGCGTTGTTCTGCTTTGCCGATTTTTCCAGCCAATATACCGCCTCTTCGGAATCCGGCTTGACGCCGCTGCCGAACCGGTAGCACGTACCCAGCTGAAACTGTGCCTCTGCATCTCCGGCATCTGCCGCCTCCCGGAACAGCCGCAGCGCATACTTCGTATCACGCTTGACGCCGTTACCGTCCAGGTAACAGATGCCCAGCTGGCATTTCGACGGGATGTCGCCCTGTTCTGCGGCTTTCTGAAACCAGTAGACCGCCTGGCTGTCCTCTGTCTCTGAGGTCACTTCCTGGTAGTACAGGCACATTCCCAGGGCATACTGGGCATCCCGGTAATCCTGCTTTGCCGCCTTTTCCAGCCACTCCTGCGCCAGCTTTTCATCCTGGGGCAGTCCCCTGCCGAAGTGATAACAAGTCCCCAGCAGATACTGCGCAATAGGAACGCCCTGCTCCGCAGATTTCTGATACCATTCCACCGCTTTTTTCTCGTCCAGTTCCGTGCCGAGGCCATTGAAATAACAGTCACCCAGATTGTATGCCGCAGCGGCGTGTCCGTCTGCCGCCGCCTTTTGAAACAGCTCGAATGCCTTTTTCTGATCCTGTGCCACACCGGTACCGTCCATATAACAGCGCCCCAGCATATTGACTGCCTCCGCATTGCCGGACTGCGCCGCCTTTTCAAAGACGGAAAACGCCTTTTCCGCATCCTCCGGCACGCCGTCGCCGGACAGATAGCAAAGTCCCAGCTGGAGCATGGCTTCTTCATTGCCCTGCGCTGCACTGCGGCTCAGCAACTGTACCGCCTGTTCCGCATCCTTTTTCATGCGCTCTCCGTTCAGCAGGAGCATTCCCACGGCAAACTGTGCCTCCGCAGAGCCGGCCGCTGCGCCCTTTTCCAGGTAATAGCGAGCCTTTGTGAAATCCTCTGCCACGCCATGCCCCTGGAAATAGCAGTCGCCCAGATGGAACAGTCCGGACGGCAATTCCTGTTCCGCCGCCTTTTCCAGCCACTGGATGCCTGCGGTTTCGTCTGTCTCTGTTCCCGTTCCGTAAATGCAGCACATTCCGGTGAAGTCCTGTGCGTCAGCCAGTCCTGCCTCCGCCGCACGGCTCACCCAGGAAAAGCCCTCTTCCCGGTTTGCCTCTGTTCCCACGCCAAAGTACAGGCAGCGTCCCAATTCATACTCCGCCTTTGCCACGCCGCTCAGCGCCGCCGCCTGGAGCAGCAGAAAGCCACGCTTTTCCGCATCCGTACCCTCTCCCGGCAGATTCAGCAGGTGCATTCCCAGAAAGTATTCCGCATCATGGTCGTGCTGTTCCACTGCCAGTTCCAGCAGCCGGAGACCTTCTGCCTCATCCTCTTCCACCCCGTCCATGCCGCCGTGCAGATGATACACGCCCAGCAAAAACTGCGCCTCGTGATAGCCCTGCGCCGCAGAGCGTTCCAGCCATTCCAGCGCCTGTTCACCATCCGGTTCTGTTCCGATGCCGTCCCGCAGGCACATGGCTGTGATAAACTGCGCATTGGCATAGCCCTGTTCCGCCATCATCCGAAACCAGGCATACCCGGATTCCTGTGCAGACGCATCTCCTTCTTCCACCTGCTCCAGGTGACGGTTATAGTTCTCCGGATTCATGATGTTCGCCGGATCTGTTTTCCGGAATCGTCCCAAAAATTGCTTTTTCATCAAAAATCCCCCTTTCTCATTCTGCTGTTTTTGTCGTGATACTTATTATAAAGCAAAATGCGCCTGGTGTCAAGTAAACGCCGGTTTTTGGCGCAAAAATCAACGGGAAAGTTCCCCTTAAAAAACGGTTTGCATGGGTTTCTACAAGGTGCATTATCTCTTTCATCAGATTTATATGTTAACTTTTTGTAACTAGTTGAGAATCAGTCTTGACAATCAATTTTTCCTGTGCTATAATAAGGACAAGCAAAGGGAGATTGGATCCCATGCAAAAATTACTTTATGGAGGTAGTACTCATGAAAAAGTTTGTATGTTCAGTTTGTGGTTATGTATACGAGGGCGAGGCTGCACCGGCAGCATGTCCTCTCTGCGGTGCGCCGGCAGACAAGTTCGTGGAGCAGAAAGAAGAGAATCTGGCATGGGCTGACCAGCACGTTGTCGGCGTAGCACAGGGCGCAGACGAAGAGATTATCCAGGGTCTGCGTGAGAACTTCAACGGCGAATGCTCCGAGGTCGGTATGTACCTGGCAATGGCACGTGTTGCGTTCCGTGAGGGCTACCCGGAGATCGGTCTGTACTGGGAAAAGGCTGCTTACGAAGAGGCTGAACACGCTGCAAAGTTTGCAGAGATGCTGGGCGAAGTTGTTACCGACTCCACCAAGAAGAATCTGGAAATGCGTGTTGCCGCTGAAAACGGTGCCTGCGCAGGCAAGAAGGCTCTGGCAGCAAAGGCAAAGCAGCTGAACCTGGATGCCATCCACGACACGGTACACGAAATGGCAAAGGACGAGGCAAGACACGGCTGTGCATTTGCCGGTTTCCTGAAGCGTTACTTCAACGACTAAGTTTGTGCGGTGTTGCCTATAAATGAAAAGCGGACTGTTTCGGAAGAGGTTCTGAAACAGTCCGTTTTTTGCTTATAATGTAAAAATTTCCAGATTCTACCCGCAAATATCCGCCCATTCCGTCGGAATCCCAACGCTGTTCCGGGCGATATACAGCATGGTATAAAACACATCAGTGGAATCCACTATACCATTGCCGTCCACATCTGCCGCCTGTTCCTGGGCAGCCGTCCAGCCGGATTCCAGTCCCACGCCACGCTGTGCAATTCCCAGCATGAGATAAAACACATCCGTAGAATCCACCTTTCCGCTGTTGTCCATGTCCCCCAGGTTCAGCATCGCCGGGGTATCGTAGTGAATCACTGCACCGTCCAGCCCGTCATTGTCGTCGCCGATGGGCAGCGCATTCCATTCCGACTCAGACAAGACAGTATAAACGTCAGTTAGCTGCGTGCTTAGCGAAAAGGCACTCTGACTAATTTCCGTCAGCTGTCCCTTGAGCGTGACCTTTTCCAAACTGAGACAATTGGCAAGCACATACGCCGGAATAGTGGTGACACCGGCGGGAAATGTGATCTCACGCAGCGCCGTGCAGTCATAAAATGCCCTTTTGTCGATTCTTGTCACACTGTCCGGAATCTCCACCTTTTCCAGGCTGTGGCACTGCCAGAATGCCGATGCGCCGATGGTTTGCAGGCTTTCCGGCAGAATGACCTCTTTGATCTTCAGATTCACCATAAATGCCGCATCACAGATCTCTGTAACGCCCTCCGGAATCACCAGCGTCTCATCCGTACATTTTTCACCGTCTATCACAATATGGTTGACCTGCACCAGCGGATCTTCCGCCTGGCGCTCCTCCAGCCAGGGCGTTTGGAAAAACACGCTGTTCCCGATATTCCGGACAGTTCCCGGAATCGTGATCTCTGACAGGCTGGCACACGACATGAAACAGCCGCTGCCGATGGTAAGCAGATACTTGGGTAGCTGCACATGATTCAGCTTGGAACAGCCATAGAACGCACGTGATCCCAGCGCACGCACCGTATCCGGGATCGTGACATCGGTCAGTTCTGTGCGGCTGTAAAATGCGTTTTCTGCGATTTGCAGCACCGGCTTGCCTTCGATCTCTTCGGGGATCGTCACGCTGACGGCGCTCTTCTCACAGGAGGTAATAATGGCACGGTCAGAGGTGAGGGTGTATTTCAGTTCTCCGTAAGTGCTGGTGTTTTCTGCCGCAGCGGCACAGATCTCCGGCACAGCCGAAATTGCCGCCGGGCTGACAGAAAGCGCCAGCATTCCTGCTGTCAGGAATGTGCAAAGTTTTTTCCAAAGCTGCATGATATCCAAATTCCTTTCCATGCACAAAAAGGCAATGCCGCATCCGTCCTGCAATGCAGCATTGCCTCTGTTGTATCATTTTCAAGTCAGTATTTCCGAGGAAACGCTCCCCGGTTCAGAAACTTCTGAGCGTTGTGGTCAGAAACAGGCTGTTGTCCATGTGCATCTTATTCAGCACATATAGTATGATCGCCATGACTGTCCAGATCGCAGCCGTTTGAATGGTATAAAATATAATCTTCTTCATCAAAGATACACCTCATTTCACAAAGTACCGCCCATGCCGTTACGGCACTTTGGTTTCTACATCTATCATTATACACAATAACTGCCAAGAATACAATAGCTTTTTGTGAATTGTAATTAAATTGCAACCGTTTTTTTCGAAATGACAGAATCCGGAACAAAAGACTGCGCCGGTATTCGGTATAATGCACAGTGCTTTTTTTCGAGTCTGTTGCAGAACCATAAATACCACCAAAAAACCGCCAACTTTTCCGAAAAACACACGGGTTTCTCGTGTAATATTCCATATTTACAAACGGAACAGTTTGTGGTATGATGAATATGATGAGCAATATCATGATATTATGAAAAGGAAAGGGGCTTTCTCCATGCAAAATTATGTAATCACCATTACACGGCAGTTCGGCAGCAGAGGCCGGGACATTGGCGTTGCCGCAGCGAAAAAGCTGGGCATTCCCCTATACGACAGAAATGTGCTGGAAAAAGAGGCAGAGGAGATCGACAGCACACTCCATTCTCTGGTGGAATTCAGCAAAAACGGCATGAGCGAATCGGGATATTACAAGATGGCATATCCTCTGGGCATCGGCAGTGCGCTGAAAAAAGACCGGATGTTTGAATTGCAGAGCAAATTAGTGCTGAAACACGCAGAAAGTGAAAACTGCGTTATCATCGGACGCTGTGCGGACTATCTGCTCCGGGAGCGGGAAAATGTGATTCGCTGCTATATCTTTGCACCCTATCAGGCACGGATCCGCAACAGCATCATGACGCTGGGACTCGCCAACGCCGAGCCGCAGCGCATCATCGAAGAAGTGGACAAGGCACGTGCAGAGTATTACCGCTCGCACACCGGCTGTGAGGTCAACAATACCCGGTACCGTGATCTGTTTCTGAACAGCAACCTGCTGGGCGTAGAAGGCACGGCAGATCTTATCGTTGACGCTGTCCGGAGAAAGTTCGGACTGCCGGAAGAAAAATAAGACCCGGGCTGTACAGGCACAAGTCCTGGGGATTCCGCATATCCTGTCACTGAGGTGATGCGTTATGAAGGAATTCCGCAGAAGCGTCTGGATCGGTTTTATCTGGAGCATCGTTTTCGGAACGATGCTCCATTTTTTATACGGCTGGACGGGCGAAAACCGGGTGGTAGGGCTGTATGCCGCCGTCAGTGAAAGCACCTGGGAACATCTGAAACTCCTATTTTTCCCGGTGCTGCTCTATACGGTCTGGGAATATATCTGGCTGGGACACCGCTGGAAAGGCTACGTACAGGTACGGGCAGAGAGTGTGCTGCTGGGAATGCTGACCATTACGGCGCTGTTCTATACCTACACCGGCATCTGCGGCAGGCACTGGCTGTGGGCAGACATCCTCACATTTGTGCTGGGTGCGGCTGTCACTGCGTATTACACCTGGAAATACGCCCGGCGAGGACGTGGCAGCAGCGTGTTCGGCGCAGTTGTCCTTGCAGTCATCGCCGTCTGCTTTGGCGTGTTCAGCCTGTTTCCGCCTGCGGTGGGAATTTTTGCAATCCCATAAGTATCCGGGCAGTCCTTTTAAGGGACTGCCCTTTTTCTGCACCATTTTTCCGGTTCTCACATAAAATGTGACAGGAGGTGAACGCTGTGAACGGACTGATTTGTCTGCTGGTATTCTGTCTGCTGGCGGTGACGGCTCTGGCAGCACTGGGGCTGTGCCGGCGGCTGTTTTCCCATGAACTGCCGGAACATATGGCGACTCTTGCACTCCTGGAAAGCCAGGCGCAATGGGAACGGCAGTGCGCCGCACTGGCTGCCCAGCTGACCTGGACCGACCGGGACATGGTGCACACAGTCTGGCTGGTGGATGCCACGCCGGACGGCAGCCTGGAACAGGGCTGCACGGCATTTTGCAGACGGCACAGAGGCTTTTGCTATTGCCGGCTGTCGGAGTTGACGAAAATTTTTGGCAGCGGTGCGGAATCCGAAAAAAATGATTGCAATTTGTCGAAAAAACAGGTATAATAAAAAGAGTGCATTGGGAAAGGAGGCGGTCAAAGTGGCGGCAGAAGAAAGAAAACCACTCCATTTAGAAGGTACTGTGGAACACGTGATGTACTGCAACGCAGAAAACGGATATACAGTCCTGGAACTGGATGCCGGCGGCACACTGATTACGGTGGTCGGCGAAATGGGCGAGACCGAAGAGGGCGAACAGCTTTCGGTGGACGGCGAATACACCACCCATCCACGCTATGGAATGCAGTTCCGGGCGCAGTACTGGGAGCGCAAGCTGCCGGCAGATGCGCTGAACATCCAGCGCTATCTCTCCTCCGGCGCCATCAAGGGCATCGGACCGTCTCTGGCAAAGAAAATCGTGGAAAACTTCGGAGATCACACCCTGGAGATCATGGAAAAAGAGCCGACCCGTCTCCTGGAGATCCGGGGAATCTCTCCGAAAAAATGTGAGTCTATCGCCGCAGAAGTCAAGCAGATTTTTTCGCTCCGGACACTGATGCTGTTTCTGGCGCAGTATGATATCCGCTCCAAATATGCCATGCGTGCATATCAGAAATGGGGCAACGGCGCCATTGATCTGCTGGCGGCGAATCCTTATCTGCTCTGTGTTCCCGGCGTGGAACTGGACTTTCTGAAAGCAGATGCCGTGGCACAGGGGATGCAGTTCGCACAGAATGCGCCCCAGCGTGTCCAGGCAGGCATCATCTACATCTTACAATACAACACCAACAACGGGAACTCCTGTCTGCCGCTGGATCGGCTGCGCCCGAAAGCGTGCGCCTATCTGAAAGTCAACGAGGCAGATTTCGAGATTGCCTATGCCGGGGCGCTGGACGAGCATACCCTCTGTGTCTATGAGAAAAACGGACGGGACTATGTCTATCTGGAGGACTACTACATTGCGGAACACTACATCGCAGACCGCATCGGTGTAATACAGGATTTCAGCGCACCGGAGGACAACAGCGAGTTTGAAAAGATGATCGACGCCCAGGAACAGGAACAGGGCATGGAATACGCCGCCTTACAGCGAAAAGCCATTGTGACGGCGCTTTCCCGTGGCATTATGATCCTCACCGGCGGTCCGGGTACGGGAAAGACCACGACGCTGAACGGCATCATTTCCCTGTATGAAAAGCAGGGCTATCGTGTCATGATCGCCGCACCCACCGGACGTGCCGCAAGCCGCATCTCTGACCTCACCGGCTATGAGGCAAGCACCATTCACCGGATGCTGGAAGTGGAATACGACGCATCCGGCGGCATGGGATTCCAGCACGATGAGCGCAATCCCCTGGAGTGCGATGTGATGGTAGTGGACGAGATGTCCATGGTGGACGTGCTTTTGTTCGAGCATCTGCTCCGGGCGCTGCGGCTGAGCTGCAAGGTGGTGCTGGTGGGCGACTGTGACCAGTTGCCGTCCGTGGGTGCAGGCAACCTGCTCCGGGATCTGATCGACAGCGGCAGAGTGCCGGTGGTGGCACTGAAAGAGATCTTCCGCCAGGCGCAGAAGAGCAGCATCATCACCAATGCCCACAAGATCATCGGCGGTGAATACCCGGATCTCACCCAGAAAAAGAGCGACTGTTTCTTTTTCCAGCGGCTGAAGCCGGATGCTGCAACAGAGCTGATGCTGGAACTGGTCAAGACCCGGCTGCCCAAGGCATACGGCTACTCCCCCATGGAGGATATCCAGGTCATCACCCCGTCCCGCAAGGGCGTTATGGGCGTGATCGAACTGAACCAGCGGCTCCAGGCGGTGCTGAATCCGCCCTCGCCTTCTCTGCCGGAGGTAAAGTCCATGCTCTACACCTTCCGGGAAGGCGACAAGGTCATGCAGATCAAGAACAACTATGACATTATCTGGCACAAGGACGGCGAAAACGGCACAGGCATCTTCAACGGAGACATTGGCTATCTCCGTGCCATCAACCGGCAGACCCAGGAAGTGGTGGCGGAATTTGACGGCAGACGTGCCACCTATCCCTTTGAACAGCTGGATCAGCTGGAGCTGGCATACGCTGTCACTGTCCACAAGAGCCAGGGCAGCGAATTCCAGGCAGTGGTCATGCCGCTGCTGGGCGGATTCCCGAAACTGTATTACCGGAATCTGCTGTATACCGCCGTCACCAGAGCCAGACGGCTACTGATTATGATCGGCTCACAAAAAGTCATTTATCAGATGGTGGAAAACAACCGCCGTATGAATCGATATACCTGTCTGCGGGATATGCTGGAACAGCAAAAAAGCACTGCGCAGACACAGCGCCTGGAACAGCCGGAAGCGTCCGGCGCAACCGAACAGGACGCACCAGAACAGGAGGAATCGTCATGAGTAAAACAGACATTGGCATTGATTTAGGAACGGCAAACACCGTCATCACCTTAGGGAAAAAGGGCGTTGTACTCAGCGAACCCTCTGCGATCGCCTATCACACCCACACCAAGGAAGTCCTGGCTGTGGGCAAGCGTGCCTATCAGATGATCGGCAAGACCCCGGACTATATTGAAGTGATCCGTCCCCTTTCCGGCGGCGTGATCTCCGACGACCGGATGACACAGTACATGATCCGGGAGTTTATTCTCCAGGTCACCGGACATCGGCTCACCAAGCCACGCATCATTATCTGTGTGCCGTCCTTTATCACGGACGTGGAAAAGCGTGCTGTAGTCGAGGCAGCCATGAGCGCCGGCTCCCGAAAGGCGTATCTCATTGATGAGCCTATTGCCGCTCTGATTGGCGCAGGGGTAAACATCGGCAAGGCACGGGGCAACATGGTAGTAGACATCGGCGGCGGCACAACAGACGTTGCCATCGTCTCCATGAACGGCATCGTCACCTCCCACTCCGTCCGTGCCGCCGGAAACACCCTGGACCAGGCGATCATCCGGTATATGCAGACCAAGTACAAGCTGCTCATCGGCGAACGCACTGCCGAGCGGCTGAAAATCGAAATGACCAACCTCTACGACCCCAGAGCGGATGTTACGGCATGGGTCAAGGGACGGAATCTGGTCAGCGGTCTGCCGGAAATGCAGGAAGTCAGCGAGCTGGAGATCTTCGAGGCTGTGGAAGATGTGGTGGCGGACATCATCGAGGCAATCAAGACCGTCCTGGAAGAGACACCGCCGGAACTGGTAGGCGACATCTACGAAAACGGCGTCCTCATGGCAGGCGGCGGTGCGATGCTGGGCGGTCTGCGAAAGCTGGTAGAGCGGACGCTCCAGGTCAAGTGTGTTGTGGCAAAGGATGCCATTCACTGTGTGGCAAAGGGGACTGCCATTGCGTTCCGCAAAATGGACACGCTGCTGGACGGCTTTGAGAATATTGCGGTGTATCAGTTTAAGTGAGGGTATGCCGCCAGCCGGCTTGCTCCCTTTCATGATCCCCTGTCTGCAAACATGAAATAGAAACGGGTACACAACGCTGTACCCGTTTTTTCTGCCGTTCCATCAGCTTAGCACTCTGCATTAGCACTTGTTAGCACTCATTTACTAAGAGTGCTAATTTTCATCCAGTTTTCACAAAACCGACCTTGAACTTTCACATAGCAGGGGTAATATGATACTTGTAAACGGAAAGGGGTTCGGAAGATGAGAAAAAGAGAGCGAACCGCATCCGATCCGTTACCACAAAAATAATAGAACATCATTCGTAGGAGGAATGCTTTATGATGACATATTTAACACCGTTTGAACGTACAGGTTATGATCTGTTCCGCTCCATGCGAGATTGGGAGAATGAATTCTTCGGCGGAAAATCCGCTGCGATGAGTTCCTGCAAGACCGACATCCGGGACACCGGTGACAGCTACGTGCTGGAGGCAGAGCTGCCGGGATTCCAGAAGGATGAGATCAAGATCGGCGTAGAGAGCGACACCTTGACGCTGTCCGCTGTCCACAAGGAAAAGACCGAAGAGGAAAAGGCAAAGGACGGCACCTATCTCCGCCGGGAGCGCAGCACCAGTTCTTATGAACAGAAACTGGACATCAGCAATGTGGATGCGTCCGGACTGCACGCTGTGTATGAAAACGGTGTGCTGACGCTGACCATGCCGAAAAAGCAGCCGGCAAAGCCGGTTTCCCGTCAACTGGAGATCCACTAAAGTAATGTTGAAAAGAGAAAAGCAATGCAGAAAAAAATCTGAGATAGCAAAACCAAAAAGAAAAAGAGAGAAAAAGCGCTGAAAAGGCGCATAGAACAAAGAAAAACGAGCGTGTAAAGCAAGCGCTCAGAGACAGTTCCAAGGAGGAATGACTTATGATGACCATTTTTCAACCTTTTGCAAACACATTGTGGAATACAGTGAAAGATACTGAGATCACAAAGGTGCCGAAAACTGACCTGCGGGATACTGGCGACAGTTATGTGCTGGAGGCAGATATGCCGGGGTTCAAGAAAGAAGAAATCAAGCTGTCCTTGGAGGGCGATGTGCTGACCATTGCGGCAGAGCATACCACAGAAAAAACAGCAGAAGATGCGTCCGATAGTGAAGGTTCTGCTGAACAGACTGACACGGCTAAGAAAGGCACATACTTGCAGCGGCAGCGCAGTTTCTGTAAGTATTTGCAGCGCCTGGATATCAGCAACGTGGATGCAGACCGCATTGATGCGGCATATGAAAACGGCGTGCTGAAACTGACGCTGCCGAAGAAACAGCCGGCAAAGCCGGAAGTAAAGCAGATCACCGTGCAGTGATCCCGAATGTTCTCCCCTGCGGTAATCACCGCAGTTTCATAAATGTATCTCCTATATCATAAAAAGAGGAAGTCTCCGAAAGGGGACTTCCTCTTTTTTCATGCAGCGTCTCTTTTATGTTGCGCATCGAAAGCCTCCCACTCCCGAAATGTATCCCACAAAATGAGATGCACGTCTTTCCGGCGGCATTTACTGGGAACACACTCTGATTCATTTTCTTCATTATACCACAATTTTCAACAGGTTTCAATAGCAGAAAATGTGCCGCAACGAATATCAATTTTCATGATAGCCTCCCCTGAAAGGGGAGGGGGACCGCCGTTAGGCGGTGGAGAGGTTCTTTCGTAAAATCTTTTTTATGACGTTTTCGACATAAGTGAAAACCCCTCAGTCAGTGCTACGCACTGCCAGCTCAGCACAAGGCACGCCCTTCGGGTGCCCTTTCAGGGGAGCCTTACTTGTCAAACTTCATAATTTTAATCAGCATATTTTTGAAAATTGATTTCGCTGCCGTTCTGCGGAAAGCAAGCCGCCTTGCATCTCCTGCCGTTTCATGGTATAATACAAGTAACAACAAACAGCAAAGGAGAACGCTCTATGGCAAAACCGAAAACCATTTACCGCTGTACGGAATGCGGCTATGAAAGCGCCAAGTGGAACGGAAAGTGTCCGTCCTGCGGCGCATGGAACACCCTGGAGGAGGATGTTCCGCTGCCGGCGCAGGCGGTGGGAAACAGCCGCCGGAAACCGGTGGATCTTTCGGACAAGATACAGGAACTGGACGAGGTGGACACCACGGCGGATGTGCGCTATCACACCGGCGTAGGCGAACTGGATCGTGTGCTGGGCGGCGGTCTGGTGCGTGGCTCTATCGTTCTCCTGGGCGGCGAGCCGGGCATCGGAAAAAGCACGCTGCTGCTGCAAATTTGTCAGTATTTCGGGGAATCTCACAGCGTGCTGTATGTCTCCGGCGAGGAATCTGCCAAGCAGATCAAGCTTCGTGCGCAGCGTCTGGGCGTGACAACCAGGAGCCTGTACCTGCTGACGGTCACGGATGCCCAGAGCATCTGCGACACCATCTCCGCCAGCCGTCCGGATATTGTCATCATCGACTCCATCCAGACCATGCGTATGGAAGAGATCTCTTCCAGCCCCGGCAGTCTGACCCAGGTGCGGGAGTGTACCAATCTGTTTATGCACACTGCAAAACAGCTGGATATCCCCATCTGGATCGTGGGACACGTGAACAAGGACGGTGCGATTGCCGGGCCAAAGGTCATGGAGCACATTGTGGATACCGTGCTGTATTTTGAAGGCGAACGCAACCTTTCCTATCGGCTGCTCCGTGCGGTGAAAAACCGGTACGGCTCGACCAATGAGATCGGCGTATTCGAGATGCAGGACAGCGGTCTGCACGAAGTCCCCAACCCGTCTGCCATGCTGCTGGACGGCAGACCCCAGGGCGTTTCGGGAACGTGTGTCACCTGCATGATGGAAGGTTCCCGTCCGATCCTGGCAGAGATGCAGGTCCTGGCGACAAAAAGCGGATTCTCTGCGCCACGCCGCCAGACCCAGGGCTTTGACTACAGCCGCATGGTGATTCTGATTGCCGTGCTGGAAAAGCATCTGGGGCTGTTTTTCGGGACGCTGGACGTGTATCTGAACGTAGTCGGCGGCTTTCAGCTGGACGAACCGGCAGGCGATCTGGCGGCGGCGCTGTGTCTGTATTCCTCTCTGGTGGACAAGCCCATCTCGGAAAAAACGGTAGCGTTCGGCGAAGTGGGACTGGGCGGAGAAGTCCGGGGCATTTCGCACATCCGGCGGCGTGTCCGGGAGGCAGAGCGCATGGGCTTTACACGCTGTATCGTACCGCAGCAGTGCCTGCACGAACTGAAAGGCGGCTCGTATCAGATCCGGATCGCCGGCGTGCGGAATCTGCGGCAGGCGTTTTCCGTGCTGGAAAAGGATGCGAGAGAGGCTGCGGAAAAATAATATGGGCAGAGCGTGTCTGTATAAAATGTCTGTGCGGAAAAATTTCTCCGCAGGCGCTTATGGGGACACACTCCGGTTGAGGAGAAAGCAAAGATGTTGAAAATGTATCTGCAAAAAGGAATTGCAGCAGCGGCTGCCGCTGTGATGTTGGTTTGTTCCGTCAGTCTGGAAGCATTCGCCGACTCGTCTGTGCCAGAAAGCACGGCGCATAAGGTGTTTCTGGCGATTTCAGCTGGCACAAATATGAGATGGGTTCCCGATGACGACAGTTCCGCTGCTAAAAAAAACAGCACAACCGGAAAAGACGCCGTTATCACAGAAGACGGCAGTTATTCAGTCAGCGCTGCAATCAACAGCAGCACAGATTTTATAAATTGTCTGATACTTTCCACGGATATAAACGCATACGATTACATTCCGGATGGAGCAAGTATCCCCTATTACGGATTGCAGGATACGGAATGTACGCTCCATCTCACAGTAGATTCCATTGCGGTACAGCATCCGGACGGCACCGCTACGCCTTTGACATATACCGGACCGTCTGACGGCGCACTTCGTGCCGCAGATGACGGCAAAAGCATTCAGCTGAATATTTTGAATGTCTGGAGCAGACCGAACATCCATGATCTGCGTTCCGAAGAATCTTCTGACGAGTATGTCAAGGTGACGGATGGCTTGCAACCAAACGATCAAGTGGTTGTCAGTTTCACCATCACCGGACTAAAATCCGGTAATACAGCAGATGAAACCCCGGAACACGAACTCGAACTCGCCGATCTGGACGGCAGCGGTACGTTGGATTCCACAGATGTGTTTTACCTTATGCTGGGCATTGCGCAGAGTGCCGTGGGAATCTCTCCCGACTGGACGGCGGCACAGGAAAAGGCGGCGGACATCGACGGCAGCGGCAAGGTGGATTCTACGGATGTGTTCTATCTTATGCTGTATATTGCCCGGAAAGGCGCAGGAATCCCCACCACGTGGGAAGATATTATCGGATAAAAGGAGAATCATATGAAAAACTGGAAAAAACCAATTGCGGCAGTTCTTGCCGGAATCTGTTGTGTTGTAGGTATGCCGCAGGTACAGCTGGTTCTGCCGGCATTGCAGGCTGCTGCGGCAGAGACTGCGGACACCGGAACAGTCGGGACGTTGACCTATACTTTAGAATCTGACCGGGCTGTGATTACACAGTGTGATGAAAATGCGGAAGAAGTCGTGATTCCCTCAGAGATCGAGGGAAAACCAGTGCTGGAAATTGGTGAAGGTGCGTTTCAATTTTGCGAAAAGCTGACCAGCGTGGAAATCCCGGATACCGTACAGACAATCGGGAAAAATGCGTTCTGGAGCTGTCACAAACTGCAAGATGTGACGCTGCCGAAAAATCTGGTTTCCGTTGGAGACAACTGCTTTCGTTCCTGCGGCTTGCTGGAAAAGCTGGATATCCCAGAAACACTGCAAAAAATTGGATTGGATGCGTTCTGTGATACGGCATGGCTGAAAAACCAGCAGGCAGTGAATCCGCTGGTACAGGTGAACCATATTCTGATCGACGGGGCAACATATTCCGGCACAACGGCAGAAATACCGGGCGGCATTACGGAAATCGGTAACTTTGCCTTTTATCAGTGCGAAAATTTGCAGAAGGTCATACTACCGGAAAGTGTAACAAAAATTGATTGGGGCGCTTTCTGGCAGTGTTCCAGTCTGGAAACGCTGACAACTCAAGGGAATTTAACTGAGATCGGAGAGTCCGCCTTTTCAGACTGCACAAAGTTATCTGCTGTGTATACGGCTATGGCAGAGGACGAGTGGAACAATATTCAGATCGAATCGGGGAACGAGTCGCTGGCACAGGCTGTGGTACATTATAATAGTACATTTGAGACATTGCTGTTAGGCGACATGGACGGCAGCGGCACACTGGATTCCACAGATGTGTTTTACCTCATGCTGGGCATTGCACAAAGTGCTGTGGGAATCTCTCCCGACTGGACGGCAGCACAGGAAAAGGCGGCGGACATCGACGGCAGCGGCAGGGCGGATTCTACGGATGTGTTCTATCTCATGCTGTATATTGCGCAGAACGGCGCAGGGATTCCTACTGTATGGGAAGATATTATCGGATAAAAGGAGCATCCTATGAAAAACTGGAAAAGACCAATTGCGGCAGTTCTTGCCGGAATCTGTTGTGCTGTAGGTATGCCGCAGGTACAGCTGGTTCTGCCAGCAATGCAGGCTGCGGCGGCAGAGACTGCGGACACCGGTACGGTCGGGGCGCTGACCTATACTTTAGAATCTGACCGGGCTGTGATTACGAAGTGTGACGAAAATGCGGAAGAAGTCGTGATTCCGTCGGAGATCGAGGGAAAACCGGTGACGGAAATCGGAGAGAGTGCCTTTCAAGCCTGTGAAAGTCTGACCCGTGTGACAATTCCCGACACCGTACAGACTCTGGGAAAATATGTGTTTTGGGGCTGCACCAAGTTGCAGGATGTGACGCTGCCAAAAACGCTGAGCGCCATTTCTGACGGCTGTTTTCGCTTTTGCAGTGCGCTGGCAGAGCTGGACATTCCGGAAACGGTAGAGTACATCGGCATAGATGCGCTGGGCAGTACAGTGTGGCTGAAACAGCGCCAGGCGGAAAATCCGCTGGTGCAGGTGAATCATATTCTGGTGAATGCCACTGCGTGTACGGACAGCAGAGTCGTGATTCCCAACGGCGTGAAGCAGATCGGACCGTATGCGTTCAACAGTACAGCGGTAACGGAAGTAGTTATTCCCGAAAGTGTGGAACGCATCGGCTGGGGCGCATTCTGGAACTGTCAGAGTCTGAAAAAGCTCAATCTTCCGGCGAATCTGACCCAAATCGAAGAAAGCGCTTTCTGCAACTGCGCCGCATTGCAGGAATTGGAGATTCCGGCTGGCGTGACAAGGATCTTTGACAATACATTTTCCGGCTGCACCAGTCTGAAACAGATCACCATACTGGGAAATCTCACACAGATCGGCACGGTTGCCTTTTACAACTGCACCAGTCTGACGGATGTATATACGGCGATGACAGAAACCGCATGGAAAGCGGTCTATATTGCTCAAAAAAACGAACCGCTGGAACAGGCAGCCATGCACTATGACATATTCGCAGGGCTGCTGTTAGGTGACATGGACGGCAGCGGCACGCTGGATTCCACAGACGTGTTTTACCTTATGCTGGGCATCGCAAAGAGTGCCGTGGGAATCTCTCCCGACTGGACGGCAGCACAGGAAAAGGCGGCAGACATCGACGGCAGCGGCAGGGCGGATTCTACGGATGTGTTCTATCTCATGCTGTATATTGCGCAGAACGGCGCAGGGATTCCTACCACGTGGGAAGATATCGTGGGATAACCAAGAAATTTTCCTTGCATTTTTCTCTGTCATGTGGTACAATAGGATAGGACTTTCCGGGCGTTTCCGGGCTGTCCGATATCCGGAAAAACAGCGGTATTTGCCGTTTTTGCCGGAAATATATGATTTTGCGAGGAACATAGACAATGGTAGTCATTGAAATGGAAAACGGAAAGAAGATCAAGATCGAACTGTATCCGGAGATTGCACCGATCTCCTGCGAGAACTTCGAAAAGCTGGTAAAGCAGGGCTTTTATGACGGACTGATCTTCCATCGTGTCATTCCGGGCTTTATGATCCAGGGCGGATGCCCGGATGGTACCGGTATGGGCGGTCCCGGCTGGAATATCAAGGGTGAATTTGCTGCAAACGGCGTAAAGAACGATCTGAAGCACACCCGTGGCGTGCTGTCCATGGCTCGTGCCATGAACCCGAACTCCGCAGGTTCTCAGTTCTTTATTATGCACGAGGATGCGCCCCATCTGGATGGTCAGTATGCTGCATTCGGCAAGGTCGTTGAGGGCATGGATGTGGTAGACGAGATCGCATCGGTTCAGACGGACTACAACGACAAGCCGATGGTGCCGCAGGTCATGAAAAAGGTCACCATCGAGGACTAATCGAACGAATGAAAAAAGATTGCCGCAGCAGACACTGTTTTCAGTTTTCTGCTGCGGCAATTTGGATAGACCGGAAATCTGCCGGACGGTATGCGCCGTTTCCGGCTTTGGAAGGACGATATCATATCATGGGATACAAAACAAAACAGCGGGAATATATCCTGGCTTTTTTGCAGAACAGCGAGGGCAGGCATATTACTGTAGCAGAGCTGGTGCGGCACTTGCAGGACAATGCCACGCCGGTGGGAACTGCCACAGTTTACCGGACGCTGGAACAGCTGGTGGAAGAGGGCATGGTGCGGAAATATGTGCTGGACGGCAAGAGCAGCGCCTGCTATCAGTTCCTCTCCGATGAGCCGCATCTGTGCCAGGAGCATTTTCACTTGAAGTGTACCTGCTGCGGCAGGCTGTTCCATGTCAGCTGTGACTATCTGAATCAGCTGGGCGAGCATCTGCTGGAACATCACGGCTTTGTGATCGATCATACGAAAACGGTTTTGTACGGTCTGTGCGCCGACTGCGCTGCAAAGGAACAAGAGAAAAAGATGTAAGCGCCTGCCGGCGTATCTATAGCGTGTATCGAAAATATCTCGAAAAACAAGCAATCAAAGTAATCTCCCTGTCAGCTTATGCTGACATCCCAGCACAAGGCACACCCTACGGGCGCCTTTTAAGTGGGACATAAAAAAGTAGGCGAAAAGATACGACAGCAGGCTGGTTTCGCAGCCGGTGGGTTATCCCAGCGGCGAAGTGGGCTGGTTGGGATGATACGGCCGCTCGTAGATCCGCACCGGTGCGTTGTCAAATGCCACATTGTCGCATTTTTCCTGGATCACCCGGTGGGGCGTATAGATCTTCATTTCGGCTTCTGCACTTTGTCTGGCTTTTTCCTGTTCGGGATTCATGGCACTACCTCTCATAAATAAGCTTTGAGGCGTTCCATATACGCCTCTTCGTGACGGACAAACGCTTTGCCCTGGCGTTTCAGCTGATCGGAAATGCCGGGATTGCCGTGCAGCACCTGGGTCAGCTGGATGACGCCGGTATTGGTGCCTTTCAGCATCAGCTTTGCGATCTCATTGGAAGATGCGCCGCCCAGGCAGTGCATCTGAATGCTGGCGTTTGCCCAGAATTTCGCCATATCGTTCTGTTCCGCCGGCTGCACATGGCTTTTCTGCATCTGGCTGCGCAGGGTGTCTTTCTGGGTCTGATAGAACTCCAGCTGTTTGCAAAGCTCCTGCCGCAGTGCCGGGTGGTCTGCCTTAGGGAGAATGGTGCTCGTGGCATCCGCTCCCATCACGGCATTTTTGTAAAATTCGTCCAGTACGTGATGTTCCTGTGGAGACATGACTTTGCCCTCCTTTTTGGGTCGGCAGAGGTTTCAAACGTCTGCCATTGCTGTTATTTTTTCCGGAGAAGCATCCGATATACCGAGGAATCCGTTTCCACAGGAGGTGAAATATGGAATTCAAAAATTTTGCCAAAGGACTCGGCACATATTTCTTTGCGGAAGTGCTGTGCCTGTTTCTGGCGGTCACGCTGTCTGCGGTGGGCGGCGGTCTGTTCCGGCTCATCAGCTGTATCTGCACCATTGCAGTGCTGGTCTGTGTCTGCGTCAACTATGCGCTGAATCGTGCCAAAGAGGATCAGCACCGGAAACTGCCCAACACCATCGGACGGCAGCTGTTTTACAGTGTTGCGGCGGCGCTGCCGTTTCTCGTGCTGGGGCTGACGCTGTGCCTGGCGAAAGCAGGCGTATTGCCGGAACACTGGTATCGGTGGTACAAGCTGCTGGATGCGCCGTTTTTGCAGCTCTGCAACCTTTGCAGCATGGATGTGACTGTGTCGTCTCTCTCCTGGGGAAAAACCATTTTTCTGGCGCTCTGGAATCTGCTGCCTGTGGCGGCGGTGTGGGTAACCTATGCCCTTGCCCGAAGCGGGTTCCTGCCGGAGGAACTGCAGTATAAAAAGCGGCGTTCGTGAGCGTATGTGTATTATAATGAAAAAAGTGACTGGATTCAGTCACTTTTTTTCGGGGTTGATTTTCTGAGATAATCTGCCAGCGGCAACGTTTCAATGGGCGCATATGCCGCTGGTTCTGCATCCAGGGAAAGAAACGCATCCCACTGCTCCGGTATCTGGAGCAGCTGTTCCTTTTGGGTGCGGGTCAGCTGCTTGAAAGCGCATTCAAACCGGGCGGCGGCAGTATGGTCGACAGTTTCCCACACCCGGAGCAGCGCCTCCGGTTTGTGGCTGTGGGTGTATTTTGCGCCGCCGGCAAGCTGACCGCAGTGCTGACGCATCCGCCGCCGGAGATCCGGGGTAATGCCGGTATAAAGTGTATCGCCCTTGCAGCGGAGTACATAAATATAGTATGCCATAGGAAAGCGCTCCTTTTGCGAAAAATGTACCCTGTTATTATAACACACGGTAGAAAACGCTGTCAATCCGAAGATAAGCCGTACCGCAGGCGCAGATATTGTGAAAAATGCTGTTTTTTTGCGAAATTGCAGACCGTTTTTTGAAAAAATATCCGGTTTACAGAGGGCGAAAACTGTGGTATAATGAAATGTAGAAGTTTTTCTGCCATAAAACAACGATTTTTAATGCTATTAGGAGTAACTACAGATGAGTAAAAAGAGTACAGAACAGAAACCGGAAGTTGCAACTGTTGCACTGGTGCAGAGCGCACAGGAAGAGGAAGATACCATTACCATTCCGGTGATGGATATTTTCCGGCAGATGAAAAAATATTTTCTGCCCTGGGTGCTAATCGCAGTGATCGCAGCCGGCGCCGTATTCGGCGGAGCAATGCTGCTCTCCAACAGCAAGGCAACACCGCTGACCGCTATGGTCGGCTTTACCTATGACGGAATCGAAAAGGGTCTGGACCCGAACGGCAACGAGTTTGATGCCAACACCTTGAAATCCCCGTCCATCATTGAAAGCACACTGACAGATCTGGGCATGGACACAAAAAATACCGATGCCATCCGCAGCGCCATCACCATTTCCGGCGTTGTCCCGGACGACACCATTGACGAGCTGACCGCTTACAAGAGCATCTTCGAATCCACCAATTCCGTGGATGCCGCACAGAAGCTGATGGATGTGTCCTATTATCCGACACGTTTTGAGATCCAGTTTGCTTACGGCAATTCTAAAATGAACCGCTCTCAGGCGGCAGATTTCTTGAACACCATGCTGAGCAACTACAAGACCTACTTCATGCGGACTTACGGCTACAACGATGCCCTGGGCGATGCGCTGACTGCTGTGGATTATACCACCTATGACTATCCGCAGGCACTGGATGTGTTCTCCTCGACGTTGAACTCTCTCCAGAACTACGTATCCACCCTTTCGCAGAACGACAACACACGGTTCCGCTCCAGCGATACCGGTTATACTTTCGCCGATCTGAACGAGTCTATCAACACCCTGCGCAGTGTGGACTACGCAACGCTTTCCTCTTATGTCCTCGGCAAAAACGTGACAAAGGACAAGGCATCCCTGGCGATCTACTATCAGTACCGCATCGACAATCTGAACCGCAATCTGAGCAGCGCAAATGAAAAGCTGGCAACGATCACCGACTCCATCAAGAACTACCAGAAGGATTCCATGGTGGTTATGGCTGGCGCAGATGCAACCAGCAGTTCTGCACTGACACAGCCGTCTGAGGCATATGATGATTTGATCTCCCAGAAGACAGATGCACAGAGCAGCGTATCTTCTTATCAGCAGCAGATCGCAGATTATCAGTCCCGTCTGGACAAGCTGAACAGCTCTGCTGTGGCAAGCAAAAAGGACCAGGAAAAGGTCGAGACTGACATGAAGACCGTATGCGACAAGCTGAACAAGCTGATTGACGATGTTAATGCAACTGCAGACGATTACTTCGAGACTGCATCTTATGCAAATTCTTACAGCGTTCTGGTTCCGGCAAGCGGCAGCGTTTCCAACGCAGTGTCCAATGCAGTATCCAACATGATGCGTCCGCTGCTGATCGCTGAGGCACTCCTGTTTGTATGCTATCTGGTATTTGCCATTGTTCGTGCATTTATCGTTTCTTACCGCAGAAATGCCATTGCAACTGCTGCTGTAGAGGCAGAAGAACGCAAGGAGGCAGCAGAGGCTGCGGAAAAGACAGAAGAGACGGAAGAATAAAACGTTTCTTGTGTCTTAAAAGCAAGTGAAAGCAGTTTATCATTAAATTGCTCCTCAATTGTTAGACAATGTGATGTGATTGAAATAGATTCATGATATGTCTGACAATTGGAGAGCTTTTTTTGAACCTGTATACCAATCATGGGGCATCGGTTTCGAAAAAAGTCTTACAGAAAAACAGGATGCAGAAGATTCTGTGTCCTGTTTTCTTAGCGAAAATATTTGTCGAATTTTGTCGAAAAAAGGGGAATAACATGAAAATGGGCATCAAAAGCAACCGTTTATGCAGTGCCGGAGCAGCACTTCTGATCTTGCTGACATTTCTGCTGAGCGCATTTGCCGGCGGCAGCGTGTATGCAGAGACAACTTCCGAGAACCAGCCAATCCAGATCAGCAGCGCAGAAGAACTGCTGCAATTCGCAGCAGATGCCGCCAAGGACAGCAGCATCAACGCAGAACTGACCGCTGATATTGATATGACGGGAAAGGACGCCTGGACTTCGATCTCTGAATATGGCGGGACTTTCAACGGAAATTATCATAAGATCACTGGACTTCGATGCAGTGGCGGCAGAAACACCAGTTTATTTCAGAAACTAACGGGAACCGTAGAAAACCTATGGCTGGAAGGAATCGATGTTTCTGGTTCAAAGCAGGTTGCCGGAATCGCATCCAATTGCTTAGGAAAAATACAAAATGTTTTTCTGGAGGGAACAGTCACCGCCAGCGGAGATAATGCCGGCGGTTTGGTCTGTGATTTACGAGATCCTGGTTTTATTGAAAATTCCTGTTTCATCGGAACTGTAACAGCAGCTGGCGGAACGATTGGCGGTGTCGTTGGAACCTGCTATACCAATATTAAAAGCTGTTATTTCCTAGGAACAATTCAATTTACATCACCTAACGCAACAGTTGGATTACTGACAGGATATCTGCACTCTCCAACAACAGACTATTTTACATATTGCTTTTGTGCTAAAAACATTTTAATTCCTGCCATTGGGAATGTTACTGTTCCCGAACACGTTTCAATTTGTGAAGAATCCGCATTCGCCGACGGAACAGTTGCCGCAGCACTGAATGGCAACGAGGGCAGCGATGCGGTCTGGTGGGCGCAGGACGGAAAGACGATGCTGAAAGCGTTCGGCGGAAAATCGGCAGAAACAACGACTTCCGGCACAACAATGACGACAACCGCCACAACTGCCGGTAAAACAACGGTTTCTTCCGGCGAAACGGTTACTTCGGATAGTGCGGCTGTTAGTGAAACAACAAAGCTTACCACTACTTTCACAAGTTCAACTACCAGTACAACAGCAAAGCCTACCACAACTTTGACAAGTTCTACCAACAGTACGACAACAAAACTTACTACGACTTCTACAAGTTCGACTACCAGTACGACAACGGCAAAGCCTACCACGACTTCTACAAGTTTAACGACCAGTACAACGACAAAGACTACTACCACTTCCACAAGTTCTACCACAAGTACAACAACGACAAAACCTACTACCACTTCCACAAGTTTAACGACCAGTACAACAACCACAAAATCTACTACAACTTCGACAAGTTCAACCACAAGCATGACAACAAAATCTACCACAACCACCACAAGTTCAGCCACTAGTACAACAACGACAAAACCTACTACCACTTCGACAAATTTAACTATCAGTATGACAACAGCAAAGCCTACCACCACTTCCACAAGTTCGACTACCAGTATGACAACGATAAAGCCTACTACGACTTCAACAAGTTCTACCACAAGCACGGCAGCGGCAAAACCTACTACCACTTCAACAAGTTTTACTACCAGCACGACAACGACAAAGTCTACCACCACTTCCACAAGTTCTACCACAAGTACAACAACCACAAAACCTACTACGACTTCTACAAGTTCAACTGCTAGTACGACAACAACGAAACCTACCACTACTTCGGCAAGTTCAACTACCAGTACAACAGCAACAAAACCTACTACCACTTCAATAAGTTTTACTACCAGCACAACAACGACAAAGCCTAGCACGACTTCTACAAGTTCAATTACCAGTACAACAACGAAACTTACTACGACTTCTACAAGCTTAACTACCAGTACAACAACAAAACCCATCACTACTTCTACAAGTTCAACTACCAGTACCACTACAATAAAACCCACCACCACTTCAACAAGTTCAACTACCAGTACAACAACAAAGCCTACCACAACTTCTACAAGCTTGACCAACAGTACGACAACCACGAAACTTACCACAACTTCAACAAGTTTAACCACTAGCACAACAACGACAAAGCCTACCACAACTTCTGTAAGTTCAACTACCAGTACAACAACAAAACTCACTACGACTTCTACAAGTTCGACTACCAGTGCAACAACCACAAAACCTACTACGACTTCGGCAAGTTCAGCTACCAACACGACAACGACAAAGACTACCACAACTTCTACAAATTTAACCACCAGTACAACACCTACAAAACCTACTACTTCCACAAGTTTGACCACTAGCACAACAACGACAAAGCCTGCCACAACTTCTGTAAGTTCAACTACCAGCACAACAACCACAAAACCTACCACAACTTCCACAAGCTTGACCACTAGCACAACAACTACAAAACCTACCACAACTTCCACAAGCTTGACCACTAGTACAACAACAACGAAACCTACCACGACTTCGGCAAGCTCAACCACTAGCACGTCAACGACAAAATCTACTACGACTTCAACAAGTTCGACCACCACCAACACAACCACAAACTCCACCGCCACGTCCACAACAGCTGCAACAACCACCACACTCCCGGAAGAATGGCCAAAACTGATAGGCGATGCCGACCGCAACGGCAGAGTGGACACCACAGACATTTACCTGGTCATGCTGTACTGCGCCCACCACGGTGCCGGTCATGCGGACTACACCTTTACGGAATATCCCGAACTGGAAAACGCTCTGCTGGAAAAGCTGGATGTTGACCACAACGGTAAGCTGGATTCCACAGATGTTTTTCTCATGATGTACTATGTTGCCTGCAACGGCGCCGGCATTCCGGTTCACTGGGAGGATTTGATATAACTTTTTCCTATTTCCAATATAATTTACAGTATAAAAATAAAATATAGTATATATAGAAACGATTTATTATTACACAAACAAGTCAAAAACGTGTATAATAAAATAAGTTGTACATAGACACGGTCTGTTCCGGTTGCCCGGACAGGCACAGCACAAGAAAGGACAAAAGAAAACACATGAAAAAATTGATTACCGTACTGCATGGTTTCTGTATGGCGCTGGCGGACAGCGTGCCGGGTGTTTCCGGCGGCACGATCGCATTTCTGATGGGCTTTTATGACAAGTTCATCGGCTCTCTGAATGCGCTGATCTCCGGCACAAAGGCGGAGCGCATTGATGCGCTCAAGTATCTCGTAAAGCTGGGCATCGGCTGGGCGGTCGGCTTCTGCTCTTCCGTTCTGGTTCTGGCGAATGTCTTTGAGTCCCAGATCTACCGGGTCTCTTCCCTGTTCATCGGCTTTATCATCTTTGCGATTCCGGTAGTTGCCTATGAGGAACGAAAGGTATTGAAAGAGCGCTGGAAAATGTGCTTTTTCGTTCTGATCGGTGCAGCGCTTGTGGCAGCGATCACCTATGCAAACACCTTTGTAGGCGGCGGCAAGGACTTGAGTCATCCCGGCATCGGAATGTATCTGTACGCTTTCGTCGTCGGCGCTGTTGCCATCTGCGCTATGGTTCTGCCCGGTATTTCCGGCTCTACCCTGCTGCTGATCTTCGGCTTGTATATTCCTATCATCGGCGGCATTCACGATCTGCTGCATCTGGATTTCCATATGCTGCCCATTCTGATCGTATTTGGACTGGGCGTTATCACCGGCATCATCAGCATCATCAAGCTGATCCAGAACGCACTGACCAAACACCGTGGCGCAACGGTCTATCTGATCCTGGGCATGATGCTCGGCTCGCTCTACTCCGTTTTCATGGGTCCCACAACGCTGGAAAAACCGCAGGATGCCATGAGTCTGCACACCTTCAGCATCCTGTTCTTCCTCATCGGCGGCGTGGTGATCCTGGGAATGCAGGCGCTGAAAATGCTCTCGGAAAAGAACAGCGACACCACAGCTGTAACAAAAGAGAATTCGACAAAATAAACCGGATTTCTACATAGGAATGTGATTTTGTAGGGGGCGATGCCCACATCGCCCCGTATCCCCAAAAAGGGAAACATTTCGCATCGGGCGGATGTGGGCATCCGCCCCTACATAAACCTAACACAAAAAGGGCTTACCGAAAAAACGGTAAGCCCTTTTTTAGAAATGAATGCAATATATTTTGCAAGGGATTCTTCCCTTACGAGATCTTCTTGATCCAGCGCAGAATATCTGCCTCCGGTGTCACAAGGCGGTCAGAGTCGAAGTGAATGTTCAGTCCGCTCTGCACCTTTGCGCCGGAACACATCTGCGCAATATCCTGAAACGTATGTCCCAGCCAGCCGCCGTTTGTGGCAAACGGGTAGATCACCTTTCCGGAAAAATCCTGGTGCGCCAAAAGTGTGCGCATTGCCGGGGCAAATGTATACCACCAGACCGGTGTTCCCAGGATAATGGTGTCATACTGGCTGAGGTCGGCGGAAATCGGTTTCAGTTCCGGTTCAAAACCGCTGTTGACCTCACGCTGTCCCTGGTCTACGACTGCGTTATAGCTGCCGGTATACGGAGTGACGGTCTCGATTTCGCACAGATCGGCGCCTGTCTCCTGCTGAACCAGCTTTGCGATACGGCGTGTGTTGCCGCCGTAGGAATAAAACAGTACCAGTGCCTTCATGCCTCATAGACCTCCTTTGCCATGCGGAACGCTGCCCATGCTTTCGGCCAGCCCACATAGAAAGCGACGTGGGTGATGATCTCTGCCATTTCTGACGCCGTGATGCCGTTCTTTTTGGCGGACTCCAGGTGATAGCGGAACGAGTTGTCTGTCAGTCCCATGGCGATCAGAGAGACCACGGTGACCAGGCTGCGGTCACGCAGAGAGAGTTCTTCCTCTCTGGACCACACCTCACCAAAGAGGACATCGTCGTTGAGTTCTGCGAATTTCGGTGCAAATTCTCCCAGGGCATCTCTGCCTGCGGTTTGTTTCACTGCCATAAAATCAAATCCTTTCTCTTTTCTTATGGCAATACCGCACAAAGCTTGTGCGTAAGATGCGTAGCTGGATTTTTCGGCAGATTGCATAGAAATTCCGCAGGCATACTGTCGTATGGCAAGGGATTTCTGGGCAATATGACGGAAAATCAGCAAGCAGATTGCGTGCAAAGCCGCCAGGCGGGCTTTGTGCGGTATTGCCTTATCTTAAAGCGCATTGTATGCTTCGTCGCTGACCGGCTCGCACCATTCATTACTGCAGTTTTCGCCGGGGCATTCTACTGCAATGTGGCTGAACCAGCTGTCCTTCTTGGCACCGTGCCAGTGCTTGACCTCCGGCGGAATGGTAATGACCATGCCCGGTTTCAGTTCCACAGCCGGCTTGCCCTCTTCCTGATACCAGCCCTCGCCGGCAGTGCAGACCAGGATCTGTCCGCCGCCTTTGGTGGCGTGGTGAATGTGCCAGTTGTTCCGGCAGCCCGGTTCAAAGGTCACATTTGCCAGAAATACCGGTGCTTTTCCCGGTTCGGTCAGCGGTTTCAAAAACGACTGTCCGACAAAATACTGTGCATATGCGTCATTGGGTGCGCCGATGCCGAACGCATCTGCGGTTTCAAACTGTGCTTTCTCTGTATATTTCATGAGCGTTTTCTCCTTTTAATCATGCACTTTCAGCTGGTGCAGCATTTTCACAAAATCCGGGTTATTGTGATCCACGATCTCGCTGTGTCCGATGTCCAGCTTTGCGATCTCTGCCATATCCTCTTCCGACAGGGTGAAATCCCAGATGTCGAAATTCTGTGCCATGCGCTCTGCCTTGACAGACTTCGGAATCACCACAACGCCACGCTGTACATTCCAGCGCAGTGCCACCTGTGCCGGGCTTTTGCCGTACTTTTCGCCGATGGCGGTCAGTACCGGATGGGTGAAAATGCCGTGATTCCCCTCTGCGAAAGGTCCCCATGCCTCCGGTGTTACGCCGTATTCCTGCATCAGTTTCAGCGCATCCGGCTGCTGGAAGAACGGGTGGAGTTCCACCTGGTTCACTGCCGGAATGACCGAAACAGTGGCGCACAGGTCTGCCAGGCGTGCCGGGTAGAAGTTGCTGACACCGATGGCACGGAGTTTTCCGGCATGGTATGCCTCTTCCATGGCACGATATGCGCCCACATAGTCTCCCATGGGCTGGTGGATCAGATACAGATCCAGATAATCCAGTCTCAGCTTTTTCAGCGAAGTATCGATGGCTTTCTTTGCGCCCTCATAGCTTGCGTCCTGCACCCAGAGCTTTGTGGTGATGAACAGCTCTTCCCGAGGCACACCGCTTTTGGCAATTGCCGCACCCACTGCCTCTTCGTTAAAGTATGCGGCAGCGGTATCGATCAGCCGATAGCCTGCGGCGATGGCATCGGAAACTGCCTGCTCACAAACCGCAGCGTCCGGCACCTGGAACACGCCAAAGCCTTCCAGCGGCATTTTTACGCCATTGTTCAACGTTACAAATTCCATTTCGGTTTCCTCCTATGTCTAAATTTATGCCTGCTCCGGTTTCAGCAGCCCGTAGAAATACGATGCTGTTGCGCCGCCGTCCATCAAAAATGTGGAACCGGTAATAAATGCGCCCTTCCAGCTCATCAGCAGTTCTGCTACATTTGCCACTTCATCTGCCGTTCCCGGTCTGCCCGCCGGACACTTGGCGAACATATTCTGATAAAATGCGCCACGCTCTCCGTGGAATTCGTCTATGGCAAGCGGTGTGACAATAATGCCCGGCGCAATGGCGTTGATCCTTGCGCCACGTTCACCCCAATGCACCGCCTCTGCCATGACACGCTTTTCATTGCAGCGCTTTGCCAGCTGGTACGCATGGAGCGTATCCCGGATTTTTTCCGGCTGGAGCATCTCCAGGGAGAGCAGTTCCTCTGCCGGTGTTTCGGCGAGCAGTGCGTCCTCTTCTGCGGTAAGCTGGGGCATCCGGAAACCGGACTGACTGGAAATCGTCACGCCGACACCGCCCTCTGCAATATGTGTCCGCATCTCTTCCAGCAGCATTGCCGTACCATAAAGGTCTACACGCAGAATGGTTTCCACGGATGCCTGGCTGGGTGAAACACCGGCTGCATTGACCAGCATCTGAATGCTGCCGTACTGTTCCGCAGCGGCAATGGTCTGCCGGATGGATTCCCGGGAAGAGAGATCGGTCTCCATCGGAACGGCGTCAAATCCGGCATCGCACATGGTTTTGGCGATTTCCCCGGGCATTTTCCGCACGCTTGTCTCCGATGACGATTTTCATGCCATAGCCCATCCGCCGGGCGATCGCCATACCGATCTGTCCTGCACCAATCAATAGTAATACGTTTTTCATTGGCTTAGTCCTTTTTGCTCCACTTTTCCAGCGCCGGCTTTGCCTGGTCTACGCTGCTGCCGTAAATGGAAAGTCCCCTGGCAACCAATGCGCCCTTTGCCGCACGCTGAATGTCCTTTTCCGTACCGCTCAGTCCGCTGCCCTCATGGGTACAGAACGGATGGATGGTCTTTCCGGAAAAATCGAAATGCTCCAAAAATGTATACACTGCCATGGGCATGGTTCCCCAGTAGTTGGGATAGCCCAGGTAGATCTCGTCGTATTCGTCCAGGCTGTCCGGCAGCGTCACCAGCTCCGGTCTTGCGCCAGCCTGCAAATCTTTCTTCGCCTGGGCAATGCAGGTGTCATAATCTGCCGCATAGGGAACCTTCTGTTCGATCTGAAACAGATCTGCCCCGGTCAGTTCCGCCAGCATCTTCGCCGCCTTTTCTGTGTTTCCCTCTGTGATATAGCGGCGCTGCCCGCCGAAGTAGTTTTCGTCTGCTCTGGAATAATATGCGATCAGTTTTTTCATGGATCGTCTGCTCCTTTCTGAATTATCTGCCGCAAAGCCGCTTTTCCGGCTCTGCCCTGCCTGGTTATCTTATCTCTTATCTATAGTATACCGCAAACCGCCTTGACAGGGAATCCCCGATGTGTTATAATCATATTAACCAAAAGTTGATACGAGGTGATAGTCATGTATAATCCCCTGCTGACGGCGTTCGTTTGTGCGGCGGACTGCGGCAGTTTTACCAAAGCGGCAGAAAAGCTGTACCTCTCGCCCACTGCCGTCATGAAACAGATAAACACCCTGGAATCCCATTTGCAGTTACAGCTGATTTCCCGCACCAACCAGGGCATCCGACTCACACCGGCAGGAGAATCCATCTATGCAGACGCAAAGTTTCTGTTTGACTATTCCGCCCGTGCCGTGCGCCGTGCCAGACAGCGGATGTCGGACTATGAGAAAACATTTTGCGTGGGGACTTCTATCCTGAACCCCTGCAAGCCTTTTGTAGACCTGTGGAGCCGTCTTTCCTCCCATTTTCCGGGATATCGGCTCAACATTGTGCCGTTTGAGGACGAACACACCACCATTTTACAGGAGATCTCCGCACTGGGCGAAAAGTTCGATTTCCTGGTGGGCGTATGCGATTCCGCAAAATGGCTGCTGCACTGCCACTTTCTCCAACTGGGAACTTACCGGAAATGCGTAGCGGTGCGCACCGGGCATCCTCTGGCATCCAAAGAACGGCTCACTATCTCTGACCTCTACGGGCAGAATCTGATGATGGTACCCCGTGGAGACTCTGCCATCAACGACAAGATCCATCATGACCTGGAAGTCTGTCATCCGCAGATTCACATTATCGATACGCCGCAATATTATGATATGAGCGTATTCAATCACTGCGCCCAGACCGATGACGTCTTGCTGACCATCGAGTGCTGGCGTGACGTGCATCCCCTGCTGGTGACCATTCCGGTGGACTGGGACTATACCATCCCATACGGCATCCTCTATGACGTACATCCCCCGGAAGATGTAATGGAACTGATCGAACTGGTAAAGGCACAGATGCAACAGTAAGTGCCTTTGCCGACAGACTGGAGGCAGACAAATGAATCTGGAAATTTTCCGTGGAATCCTGATCCCGTTTCTGGGAACGACGCTGGGTGCGGCGTGCGTCTTTTTTATGAAGCGCTCGCTCTCCAGCAGCATTCAGCGTGCGCTGACCGGCTTTGCCGCCGGCATTATGACAGCCGCCTCCGTATGGAGCCTGCTCATCCCGGCGATGGAACAATGCGCCTCAATGGGAAAGCTGGCGTTTCTGCCGGCGGCGGTGGGCTTTCTGGTGGGTATCTTTTTCCTGCTGGGGCTGGACCATCTCATCCCGCACCTGCACATGAACAGCAGTGAGGCAGAAGGTCCGAAAAGCAAGCTGAAAAAGACCACCATGCTGGTGCTGGCGGTGACTCTGCACAACATTCCGGAGGGCATGGCGGTAGGCGTGGTCTACGCCGGCTGGGCATCCGGGAATATGTCCATCTCCGCTGCCGCTGCGCTGGCGCTCTCGGTGGGCATCGCCATCCAGAACTTCCCGGAGGGTGCTATTATTTCTATGCCCCTGCGTGCAGAGGGCATGGGAAAGGGCAAGGCGTTTCTGTACGGGACGCTCTCCGGCGTGGTAGAGCCGATCGGTGCAGTACTGACTGTACTGGCGGCTGGACTGGTACTGCCGATCCTGCCCTATCTGCTGAGCTTTGCCGCAGGCGCTATGATCTACGTGGTGGTGGAAGAACTGATCCCGGAAATGTCCGAGGCGCCCCATTCTAACGTGGGAACGATTTTCTACGCAGTGGGGTTTGTGCTGATGATGACACTGGATGTGGCGCTGGGATAAGCAGCACTTGAAGAGAACAGCCGGCTTTTGCAGGAGTGCAGAGCCGGCTGTTTGGTTTTGCGTCATTGGGATTGATCTGACTTTTGTCCGGGCGAACACGCTTTTTGACAAAGCCGGAAAAATGTGCTATACTAAGGGTATTCCAAAACCGTTCTCTCCGGACGGAAATTCAAAAAGTCAGGAACGTGATGCAAATGAAGCGCTTTCAGCAGAACATCCGCAAGGTTGTCCCCTATGTGCCGGGCGACCAGCCGGATTTTCCCGATATGATAAAACTGAACACCAACGAGAACCCCTATCCGCCTGCACCGGCAGTGCAGGAAGTTCTGGCACAGAGCCAGGCAGAACAGATGCGGCTCTATCCCGACCCCACGGCACACCAGCTGAACGCTGCTATTGCCAGGGCTTACGGCGTAGAGGAATCCCAGGTGTTCACCGGCGTCGGATCAGACGATGTGTTGGCGATGATCTTCCAGACCTTTTTCAACAGCGATCTGCCCATTCTGTTCCCGGACATCACCTATGCGTTTTATCCGGTATGGTGCGATCTGTTCCGCATCCCGTATGAAGTGCAGCCGCTGAACGACAAGCTGGAGATCGTGCCGGAGGACTACAACAAGCCCAACGGCGGCATTGTGTTCCCGAACCCCAACGCACCCACCGGCATTGCCCTGCCGGCAGCCACTGTGGAGGAGATCATCCGGCACAATCCGGAGTCACTGGTCGTGGTAGACGAGGCGTACGTGGACTTCGGCGGCGAGTCTGTTCTGCCGCTGCTGCAAAAGTACGATAATCTGATCGTGGTGCAGACTTTCTCCAAGTCCCGTGCCATGGCAGGAGAGCGCATCGGCTTTGCCATCGGCTCTACGGAACTCATCAAGGCGCTCCACGACGTGAAGTATTCCTTCAACTCCTACACCATGAACCGCTCTGCCCTGGCAGCCGGCACAGCATCGGTACAGGACAGCGCCTATTTGCAGGAAATCACGGCAAAGATCGTGGCAACCAGAGAACACACCAAGCAGGTGCTGGCGGAAATGGGCTTTCAGTTCCCGGATTCCAAGAGCAACTTCCTGTTTGTGACGCACCCAGACTGCGATGCACACGAGCTGTTTGAGGCACTGCGCCAGGCACACATCTTCGTGCGCTGGTTCGACTCCCCACGCATCCGGAACTATCTGCGCATCACCATCGGAACAGATGCACAGATGGAATCCCTTTTCGCATTCCTCCGGAAGTATCTGAACAAGTAATTATAGTATAAGAGCCTGTTCCATATCTTTTATATACGGCTTTTCGAGCATGATTTTGTCGTTGGCAAGGAAAAAAGCCATAGGCATACTGTCGTATGGCAAGGCTTTTTGACGCAGTCAACGGCAAAATCTGCCGAAAAAACGTGCGGAAAAAGATGTGGAACAGGCTCTAAAATAACCCCGTCTCATCCTGGTTCTTTGTGCGAACCGGGGTGGGACGGGGTTTTGTTTATTTACGGACACATCACACGCCGCTGTGCTTTCCACATATTTTCTACTTTTCCTCCAGATACTGCTGCAATCCGGAAAAAATCGTAAACGCCACTTTCTGCTGATACTCCTCCGATTCCAGCAGCGCCGCCTCGTCTGGATTGGACAGAAAGCCGCATTCCACCATGACTGTGGGATTTTCGCTGAAATAGCAGAGATACAGCTCCTTGCCGCACTGCTTGATCTCCCTGGCATTGTCCGGCTGGAGCTGGGTCACAAAGGCATTTTGCAGGCACTGCGCCAGTGTGCCGCTGCGCTTTACGTTGTCCGAATAGAACATCTGTGCGCCGGAATACGCCGGGTCGGTGAACTGATTCTGATGCACCGAAATGCACACCGCATTGTCATACTGGTTGAACAGCGCCAGGCGGTTATCCATGTCCGAACTCTTCTGGTTGGCGATGCCCTCTACACCGTCATCGTGGATGCTCTTGTCAGAATCCCGTGTGACCTCCACGGTGTAGCCCTCCATGCGCAGCAGATCACGCAGACTCAGCAGAATATTCAGATTGATGCCCTTTTCCGGCACGCCGTTTACCGAGACACAGCCGCCGTCTGCACCGCCGTGTCCGGCATCCAGTACAATTACCGGCGGCTCTTTCTCCGGGGCTGTCATGGTCGTGACGGCTCGCTGTATCCTGGTGCCGCCGAAATAGACCGCCGCCACACTGACGGCGCTGACTGTCAGAACGATTCCTGCCCGTTTCCATATGGTTTTCCAAGTGCATTGCATACCGTGTCCTCCTGCAAAAGCAGCACTGCACCATCACTGCGGCAGGACTGCTGGTTTTGTTTTGGTACACTTTATGCACAGGAACTGCGGAGTATGCCCTATGCCTGTTCCGCCCGGTGCAGCCGCCGCTGAAACCACGCCAGCAGTTCTGTTTTGGACATGGCTTTCTGGTGCGCCGGCTGTGCCAGCTGGAATTCCAGCGGTTCCAGTTCCCGAATCAGCTGCCGCAGCTTTGCCGGACGCTCATGCCAGGTGTCCACCACCAGTTCCTGGTACACCGCATCGCCCAGAAACACCATTTGCTCTTCCTGCACCCAGACGATCACCGTATCTCTGGCGTGAGCGCTGGTCACGTGCTGTAACACACAGGTGCAGTTTCCCAAGTCAAGGGTCATCTGCTCTGAAAAGATTACCGTGGGCAGCGCTACCCGGATTTGTTCCGGTTCGGGGAAATGCGCCTGGATACGTGGCACGCACAGCTGCGGCACGATGCCTTTCCGGACGTTTTCCGCCAGGGCATCCGGTGTCCAGCGCAGCCGGGAGACCATCTCCAGAGACTGTCTCGTCTGCACACAGGCAATGGACGGGATCGACAGGGCAGACAGCCCGAAACAGTGATCCCAGTGGGAATGGGTCAGCACCGTAAAATCCGGCTGGGGAAATCCGGCGTTTTCCACTGCCTTTTGATAATCCCGGACGTGTTCCGGCGAGTTGCCGGCATCCACCATCAGCGAAAACCGGTCGCCCCGGATATACCCCAGCGCCGGGCGGTCGTTTTCCTGCGAAAAGGGCAGCTGATACACTCTGGGGGTCAGTTGTTCCAGTTCCATCGGCAATACCTCCTGTTTGGTCTCTTTTCCGTGTTTGCTTTTTCGTTTATCCGTGTCCCAGCACCAGCAGCTGGAACAGTGCCATCCACTCACGCACCCAATAGGTCGGCACGTACAGCGGATTGGTCCATGCGCTTTCGCTCTCCGATTCCAGCCCGGCACGTTTCGCCAAAAGCGACGCCCGATACTGGTGAAAGCCGTCTGTTATGATGACAATGCGATTGTCCAGTCCCTGCTCCTGCAAAATGGCGGCGGCGTGTTCCAGATTCTCCTGGGTGTCCTTTGAGGTAGTCTCTGCCGTGATGCGGCTTTCGGCAATGCCGTGTTCCACCAGCCAGGTTTTCATCGCCTGTCCCTCCGGGATATCTTCCCCTGCGCCCTGTCCGCCGGTGGTGATGCAGGAGACCTCCGGATTTTCCTCCAGATACTTCTGCGCCGCCTCCAGCCGCCGGAGCAGCATCCGGCTGGGACGAGTGCCACGCACCTTACAGCCCAGCACGACCACGGTTTCCGGCTGTGCAGGATGGCGCAGGACAGCCCGTGTCATCTGCACAGACATCACCGCAGAAAACACCAGACCAGCCGCCGTCAGCACGCACACCGCAGACAGTCCGATCTTTCCGCCCAGGTGTCCCCACAGGTGACAAATCCACCGGGCAAACACCTGCGGAAACAGTGTCACAAACAGCAGAAACAGGCACACCAGGATCCCGGCAAGGTTCCCCGGATTGCAGATGCGTTTGAAAATGGGAAATACAAAAAAGAAGAGCAGTACCAGCTCCGGCAGTAGGAATAGATAACGCAGTTTCATGTCAGTAGTTCCTTTCTGATATTTTGTGCAGTATGGTCATCTGATATTCTATAGTATAGCATATCTGCCGGGATGTGTCAATTTTTTAGATTTCTCGGAAATTTTTATCGGCTTTTTGTTTGACATCTGTTAGAAAACATGGTATAATAGAAGCTGTATTTCACCGGATTTAAGGAGGATTTTATGAAAAAGGAAACAAAAACAGCGCCCCAGACGGCTGTGCCGGAAAAACCGGCAGCACCGGAACGGGTACACGGACTGGACTTGATCTCGAAATATCGTGGAGCGATCATGGGCTTTGCCGCCTTGTGGATTTTATTTTTCCACGAGTGGGTGACTCTGTTCGTCAACAACCAGGTAGGCGTAAACATTGAGGGATATCTCAAGCGTATCGGCTTTTGCGGCGTGGATATCTTTCTCCTGCTCTCCGGCATCGGTCTGACCTTTGCCATCCGCAAGGGCAATGTCCTCACCTTCTATTATCGCCGCATCAAGCGCATTCTGCTGCCGTTTCTGGTCATGGCGATCATCCGATGCGCCCTGGAGAAATGGCCCATCATCGAATTCTGGAAAAACATCTCCGGCATCAACTTTTACACCAAAAGCATCTACAGCTTTCTCTGGTTCGTTCCGGCGATTCTGACGCTGTACCTGTTCTTCCCGTGGTACTACAAGCTTTTCACCAAAACGAAAAAGCCGGTACTCTTTTTCCTCTGCTCCCTGGAGGTCTGGCTGGTATTTTCCCTGTTTGTCCGGGAAACCATGCGTGGCGACCTCTATGGTTTCACAAACCGCATCCCGGTCTTTCTGGCAGGCGTTCTGCTGGGCTGGCTGACACAGCAGAAAAAGACCACCTTTACCAAAGGCACATGGTGCCTTATCGCCATTACCTTTGTGACAGGACTTTATCTGGCATACATCACCAACTACAAAGACTATTATCTCCTGGTTCCCACCTCGAACTGCTGCGTTCCGAACTTTATGATCTCCGTTTCCCTGCCGTTCCTGATGGCAAAGTTCCTGGATATTCTGAGCCATGCCAAGTACACCAAGCCGGTAGGCATCGGGCTGACAAAGGTTCTGTCCTTTTTCGGCACATTCAGCCTGGAATTTTACTGCGTCCAGGAATGGCTGGGCTGGAAGATCATGGGCAAGATGTTCGAACAGCAGCGTCCGGGCTGGCTGATTAATCTGGCAGTTCTTCTGGCGATCACAGCCGTTTCCTTTGCCGCACATTTCCTGTTCCAGCAGTTCTGGAAGCTGGTGGACTGGCTCATCGGCATGATTCCCAAGCCTGGCAAAAAGGCAGCCGCAGAACAATCCAAATAACCCATCCCCACAAACACAAAACCGGTCATGCAGACACACATCTGCATGACCGGTTTCTTTTTTCAAGGCATTACCGCCGCACCAGCACACCCACGGCGCTGCATCCCAGGAATACCACCAGGTCGGCAATGACTACCGTTGCGCCCACCGGCGTGGATGCCAGAATGGAGATCAGCAGCCCTGCCACAGCGCAGACCACCGAGATCACCCCGGCACAGCAGATCACGCCCCGAAAGCTCCGAAACAGCCGCATTGCCGAAAGCGCCGGAAAAACGATAAGCGCCGATGTCAGCAGCGAACCCACCAGGTTCATGGCAAGCACGATGATGACTGCGGTCACAACAGCGATCAGCAGGTTGTACATTCTCGCACGGATGCCTGTCGCCGCCGCAAAGGTCTCATCAAACGTCACCGCAAATATCTTATGATAAAACAGCAGGAAAATTGCCATGACCACAATGGACATTCCCACGCAGACCCACACATCTGTTGTGGAAAGGGTCAGAATCAGCGTAGAGCCGAACAATGTACTGCAAACATCTCCCGAGATATTGGCGGAAGAGGAAAACAAGTTCTGCACCAGATAGCCCAGCGCAAGGGCGCTCACGGACAGCATGGCAATGGCTGCATCGCCTTTGATCTTTGCGCTCTGATTGGCGCACAGCAGTATCACAGCACACGCCACCGTCACCGGCATGACCAGCAGCATACTGTTGCTGAGCCGCAGCACTGTGGCAATGGCAAGCGCACCAAACGCCACGTGCGACAAACCGTCACCAATGACGGAAAAACGCTTCAGCACCAGTGTTACGCCCAGCAGAGACGAACACAGAGCGATCAGCACGCCGGCAATCAGCGCATACTGCACAAATGAAAACGACAGATAGCCTGTCAGTTCTTCCCAGATACTCATGCCTGTACACCTCCTGTGTATGCCTGTCCGATCCTGCTCCGGAGATAGTCTGCCTTTGTGCCGAAAAACAGCGGCGTCTTGCTGATGTGCAGCACATGGGACGCATATTTGACAGCCGCCTCCATGTCGTGGGAAACCATGAGGATGGTGATGCCGTCCTCCCGGTTCAGCTTTGCGATCAGTTCGTAAAGCTCCGTCTGCGCCTTGGGGTCCAGCCCGGTCACAGGCTCATCCAGCACCAGCATTTTCTGGGTCGCACCCAGCGCCCGTGCCAGCAGGACACGCTGCTGCTGACCGCCGGAAAGTTCCCGATAGCACCGTTTCGCCAGATGGGTGATGCCCAGCCGTTCCATGTTGTCCAGCGCCAGCTGCTTTTCCTGCCTGGTGTAAAACGGCCGCAGTCCGCTGCGGTTCAGACAGCCCGACCGGACGATCTCCAGCACCGATGCCGGAAAGTCACGCTGTACTGCAGTCTGCTGTGGCAGATAGCCGATCTCGTCGGGTTTCAGTCCGTCTCCCGTTTCAATTTTTCCTGCCATGGGAGATTTCAGCCCCAGAATGGCTTTCATCAGCGTACTCTTGCCGGAACCGTTCTCTCCCACAATATAAAGGTAATCTCCGGCGCTGACGGAAAACGACAGATGCTCCATCACTGCCGTTCCCTCATAGCCCAGCGTCACATCGCTGCATCTCAATTGTGCCATGTTTCCCTGCTCCCTTCGTTCAGCGCCTTTTCCAGCACGCTGTAGTTTTCCTGCATCTTCGAGAGATATGTTGCCCCCTGGTCGATCTCGCTCTGCGACACCGCCTGCAGGGACTGCAGCGTCAGAATGCTGCCGTCCGTGCCAGCGTTTTCCAAAATCGTCTTTGCCAGCGAATGATTGCTGCCCTCCATGGTCAGCACACAGGACAGCCCCAGCGATTTCACCTTGTCCGACAGAAAGACGATGGTCTCAAAGCTTGCCTCCGTCTCTGCGGAACAGCCGGGAAAGGCGGCGTAATAGGTCAGCCCGTAATCCTCCGCCAGATAGCGGAACGGAAAGCGGTCTGCCACCACAATGGTGCTGCGCTCTGCCGTTTCGGTCATGGTCTGATACTCGGCGTCCAGCGCCTGTAACTGCCCGGCATAGGCGGTATAATTCGCCTGGTACGCCTCTGCGTGGCTGGGGTCAGCCTGGCACAGGGCATCACGCATTGCCGCACACGCCAGCTGCGCACGCCGCAGAGACAACCAGACGTGTTCATCCACCTCTGTTTCCTCTTCTGCGTCATGGTCATGGTCGTGATCGTGGTCATGATGATGGTGGTCATCGTCCTGCATTCCCTCTGCCAGGACTTCCTCGTCGGCGTGCGCCGCATCCACCATAGAGACCAGCTTTGCCGTATGATTCTCCGTGGTGTCCAGCACATCATTGACCCAGGTGTCCGAAACACCGCCCACGTAGCAGAACACATCCGCTCTGGAAATGGCGGCGATATCCTTAACTGACGGCTGGTAGCTGTGCAGGTCTGTCCCATTCTTCACCAACAGGGTCAAATCTACACTGTCCACGCCCTGGGTCAGCTGTCTCGCCCAGTCATATTCCGGAAAGATGGTGCAGACCACCTGCAATTTGCCGTCCGGTTTCGGCAGTGTGCCGCCGCAGCCGCTGAAAAAAACGCTCCATCCGAAACAGAGCGTCAGTAAAAATGCCAGTTTTCGTTTCATCTTGTTCTCACTTCCATATTGCCTGTGCAGTTCCACAGTCTGCCTGCCATACGTTCTGCATCTCTGTTTGAAATTGAAAATGATTTTCATATTCAGATTATAGCACATATTGAAGCACTTGTCAAGCCCGTTTTGCAGAAAAAGAATTCCAATTGAAAGACAGACCTGTTTTTTTGCAGTTCTGCCCTCATACTATCATAAGTTCCGTTGCCTGTGCTTATTCCACCGCACACGGGAATTAAAAAGGAAATCGTGCTGCCATAAGAATTTTAAGGAAACACTTGACGAAAAGAGAGAAATGTAGTAAAATAAAAATGATATGACTCGGAAAGGAGCAGTGAAAAATGCTGACAGAGAAAATGACCTACACGGTTTCTACCATCACCCCGAACACACAGGTTGGTGACATCGTCTATGTAAAGTCGCTGGATTCCGGTGCGCACGCCATCGGTGAAGTCGATCACGTTTATGCACACGGCATTCACGTCGATCTCTATATGGCAAAGCCCATTGATGAGACAACTTTTGAGGTAACCCGAAAGCTGTACCCGGAATTTGTCAATATTCATACATCCACCAACAACAGCACAACACCTGCAAACGCATAAGAGCGTCTGCGGACAAGCGAAAAGCTGCCGGCAATTTTTTGCCGACAGCTTTTTTCATGCGTTCTTTTGTTTTTGCCGTTTCCAGACCTGCTCCAGCAGCATTCCGATCAGAAACGCTGCGATATCGCCAAAGGTGGAAATGATCCGCAGGGTGACGGCGTACAGCATAATGGTATTCATATCCAGAAAGCTGCCGCACATCATTATCATAACCGCCTCACGGATACCGATGCCGCCGGGCGCACCCGGTGTGATAAAGCCCACGATCCAGGAGAACAGGTATGTTCCCAGGAACAGTCCCAGTTTATCCCCAGGCACATCGAACAGGAATGCTGCCGGAATGGCATACATTGCCGTGGAGATGATGTACTGCACCACGTACAGCAGGAACACGCCCAGCACACGCAGCAGGATCTTCCGGTTCAGCAGTTTCCGGTACTTTTCAAAGTAGCGCTGCAGCGGCTCCCGGAACTTCCAGCGCAGCACCAGGAACAACAGCAGCAGCACCGCAACGCCGACACCCAGCACAATGAGGAAATTGTTCCGGTATGTGCGGATCAGTTCCAGCATATTCTTTCCCATAAGCACCACGATCAGCAGCAGCGGCGTCAGCATGGAGCAGACGATATCCAGCACAGTGGCACAGGCTACGTCCACGTGGCTGATATGAAGGTCGGCGGCAAGCTGGTTTCTGCCCACATACTGAAAAACATTGCCCGGCACATATTTCATCAGATTCGACTTGGTATACACCGGCAGTGCATCTTTCATGGGAATATTTGTCCCGGACAGGATGCGGACGAACCGCACCCAGGGCATGGACATAAACAGAATCACAGCCGTCTGTATCAGCACACAGCCGGTAATCATTGCAATCAGCCTGCCCGACGCAAACATCGACCAATCTACATCCATGGTCACGATCTTCTTTACCACAAACACCAGGGCGATCACCGTCACAATCGTCCCGATCAATTTATAGTACTTTTTCAAAAAGCGCATAGAGAATCCTTTCTGTTGTAAATTTTAGGCGACACCGCACAAAGATTGTGCGTAAGATGCGCAGCCGGATTTTTCGGCAGATTGCATAGAAATTCCGCAGCCATACTGTCGTATGGCAAGGGATTTCTGTGTGATATGACGGAAAATCAGCAAGCAGATTGCGTGCAAAGCTGCCAAGCGTGCTTTGTGCGGTGTTGCCTTATAATACAGTTTATTGTACCATATAATACAGTCTATTGTACCATGTTTTCCGGGGATTGTCAATTGTGGGAAAAGAGAAACAGCCGCTCTGCATTTTGCAGGACGGCTGTTCATTCTGTTTGATCTTCTTCGCAGTATTCCAGAATATCTCCGATCTCACAGTGCAGCGCCGCACAAATTCGTGACAGCACCTCACTGTCATATCGTGTGACACGATTCTTGTAGTAATTATCGATCACCGGATACTTTGTTCCCGTCATCTGCGCAAGACGATACCGGCTGATGCCACGCTCTTGCAGCAGCTGTTCCAACCGCAGCCGAACCATCATGCCACCTCCAAAGAAAAAACATCTCTTTTTACTATACAGGATATTTTTTCTCTTGACAATTCCTTTATACAAGTATATAATTATATAAGGATATAGTATGGAGGTTTGCAATGATAGACTATGAAAATTTATATTATGACACACAGAAACAAGTTACAAGAACCATACAAATTTTAGAACACGAATTAGAACATCTGAAAGCCTTTCAATGCCTTTGTGAAAATCGGGTTCTTGCACCTGAATTTGAGGTTACACACCAAAACAAGCCACGGGAAAATTAACAGAGAAACAGCCGCTCTGCATCATAATGTGCAGGACGGCTGTTTGGATTCCAGTGTGAAATTTTTATCTCGGCTTGTGCGCACGAACGGTTTCAAGCGTTGCGTTGGGATTGCTCTTTTTGAAGATTCCGAAGGCATCCTCGTCGCTGATTCCCGGATTCTCCTGGTAAATCTTCTTGATTTTCTTGTCGTCTCCAGGCGTTGTCGTTTTGATGTTATTGTCACTGCGACGGGCAATTACATTTAATTCGTCATTGGTATAGTTGTTTTCCGGTCTGTGTGCACGAACAGTCTCGAGTGTTGCATTGGGATTGCTCTTTTTGAAAATCTCGAAGGCATCCTCATCGCTGATTCCCGGATTGTCCTGGTAGATCTTCTTGATTTTCTTGTCGTCTCCCGGTGTTGTCGTTTTGATGTTATTGTTGCCGCTGCGGGCAATCACATTTAATTCGTCATTGGTGTTGTTTAATGTCGGCTTATGTGCACGGACAGTTTCAAGGGTTGCATTGGGATTGCTCTTTTTGAAAATCTCGAAGGCATCCTCATCGCTGATTCCCGGATTGTCCTGGTAGATCTTCTTGATTTTCTTGTCGTCTCCCGGTGTGATCGTTTTCATATCATTGCCGCTATGGGATGCAATTGTATTCAATTCCTGGTTGCTCAGATCTTTGCTCTTACCGCTTTCTCCCGACTTTTTACTCTGACTCGCCGTATTTTTCTTGGGTTTCGATTTGCCGCTTGTCTGGCTGTTGTCGGCGATGAGGTCAATGCCCTTGGAAATGTTATTCGCCGTTTTGCTGTCGGACGAAGTAAAGAGAACAATTGCGATCAAAAGCACAATAAAAAGGGCAAGGGGCAGCACGTTCAGAATTGCCGCAACGACCAGCTGAAACATGGGCTTGCCGTTTTTCTTTTTGAAACAAGCGACACAATACGGAAAGAAGGAGCTGTCTTCCTTGGCGCTTTTCTTCTCCTTGACGATCTGTACAATGGTGATGATCTCAAAGATCACGCCCGAAATAATCGACAAAATTAACGCAAAGTTATTGCCGTCCGCCGAACCGCTGGCAGCGGCGGCAAACAGAATAATCATGCCGATCAAAAATAAAACCATATTGACAATGGAAATCCCAAAAAGGATGGTGTTCTTTTTCATAATATACCTCCGTGTACCTATCTCATAGTTTTGTCGGGACGCTGGCTTTCATCCTGCCTGCCCCGGGTTGTTTCTGCCCACAAAATTGATGCCGCTTTCATCCTCCCTGTGCTGTTTTTTGCGCTGAACCGATTCACCTGCCATTTCGCATCGTTTTCACTTTTTTCTCTCTTACAATTGGATTTTTCCAGCAAAAACGTGTATATTCTTATTATAAGCTATATTTTTTCCGTTGTCAAGTCGTTTTTCAACTTTTCATCTGTTTACATTCAGAAACTGCTCCGATACTCTTAATAGCAGAGGTGATAACACATGATACTGGACTATCCGCAAATCGGAAAAAATCTTGCAAAGCGACGAAAGGAGCTGAAACTAAAACAGTACGAAGTCTGTGAGCGTGCGGAGATCAATGACAAATACCTTTCCTGCATTGAAACCGCCCGCTCTATTCCCAGTTTAGAAGTTTTCCTCAGACTCTGTACCGCTTTAGAAACAACCCCGGACCGTATTCTTTTCGGCACTGTCCGCCAAACAGATTACACGAAAGACAGTACGATCCTGCTGGAAAAGTTTCAGCGGCTTTCTCCCAACAACAAACGTCTTTGCCTTGCATTCATGGACCTGCTTTCCAATGACTTTCAGAATATGTAGTCCATGCTTTTATTATAGTCAAAGAGCCAGACAGACGTTTGTCCGTTCAAAAACAATTTACAGCCAGACGCAAAAAACAGCCGCTCTGCATCCCGCAGAACGGCTGTTTCCTTTTCAAAGGATGTCTTTTCTGTTTTTAGAATACTTACATCAAATCGCAGATACGGTTCGAGAATGCCACCGGATCTTCTACCGGCATACCGGCGATCAGCAGTGCCTGGTCATACAGCAGCTTTGCATACTCGTCCAGCTTTGCGGTATCGCTGGTCTGGAGTTCCATCAGACGCTGATAGATGGGATGCTCCGGATTGATCTCCAGCACGGTCTGTGCCTGGAGTTTCTGACCTTCTGTTCCCGGCATTGCGTTCAGCGTCTTTGCCATTTCCATGGAAAGTTCGCCCTCGCTGGACAGGCAGACCGGGTGGGACTTCAAGCGGCCGGACAGCTTGACATTGCCGACCTTGCCCTCCAGTGCCTTCTTCATTTCCTCCAGCATATCCTTGCTGGATTCCTGTTTCTCTTCCAGTTCTTTCTTTTCCTCTTCGGATTCCAGATCCAGATTGCTGTCCAGAACCGACTGGAACTGTTTGTCTTGATAGTTCTGCATCATGCGGACTGCAAACTCGTCCACATTCTCGGTGAAGTACAGGATCTCATAGCCCTTGTCCTTGACCTGTTCGGTCTGCGGCAGGGACTCGATACGTGCAACGCTTTCGCCGGCTGCATAGTAGATCTTGTCCTGTCCCTCCGGCATACGGTCTACGTATTCCTTCAGAGACACCAGCTTGCCGTCCTTTGAGGACGGGAACAGCAGCAGATCCTGGAGCAGATCCTTGTGCATACCGTAATCCTGGTAGATGCCGTATTTCAGCTGCAAACCGAAGGACTGGAAGAACTTCTCATACTTCTCCCGGTCGTTCTTCATCATACGCTGGAGTTCGTTCTTAATGGTACGCTCAATGCTACGTGCGATCTGGCGCAGCTGTGCGTCGTGCTGGAGCATTTCACGGGAGATGTTCAGCGACAGGTCCTCCGAGTCTACCAGACCCTTGACAAAGCTGAAATAATCCGGCAGCAGATCCTCGCAGCGCTCCATAATCAGAACGCCGTTTGCATACAGCTGCAAGCCCTTTTCGTAGTCCTTGCTGTAATAGTTGAACGGTGTGTGCGACGGCACATACAGCAGGGCATCATAGGTGATCGTACCCTCGTTCCGGACGTGCATATGGCACAGCGGATCGGTATAATCGCCGCACTTGTCCTTATAGAAGCTGTTGTACTCCTCTTCGCTGATCTCATTCTTATTCTTATGCCACAGCGGAACCATGCTGTTCAGCGTGACGTTTTCGATATAGTCCTCGTACTCGTCGGAATCCTCTTTCTTGCGGCTCTTGGTCATATCCATACAGATGGGGAACCGGATATAATCGCTGTATCGCTTTACCAGGCTCTGGATCCGGTACTGATCCAGGAATTCGCTGTAATTTTCGCCGCCGTTGCCGTCCTCGTCTGCTGCCACATCGTCCAGCAGTTCCAGGGTGATCTCCGTGCCGACCGTATCCTTGTCGCAGGTGTCCATGGTATAGCCCTCAACGCCCTCAGACTGCCATACATAGCCCTGTGTCTCGCCGAACGCCAGAGACTTTACTGTCACACGCTTTGCCACCATAAATGCGGAGTAGAAACCGACACCGAACTGACCGATGATCTGGTTGTCCTCTGCCAGGTTGTTTTCCTTCTTGAACTGGAGCGAACCGCTGTTTGCGATCGTACCCAGATGCTCTTCCATCTCTTCCTTGGTCATGCCGATACCATTATCGGTAATGGTCAGTGTGCGTGCATCCTTGTCCACCGCCAGCGTAATCTTGAAGTCCGACTTGTTCATGCCCACGCTGTCATCGGTCAGCGACTTAAAATACAGCTTGTCGATAGCATCGCTGGCGTTAGAGATCAGTTCCCGGAGGAAGATCTCCTTATGGGTATAGATAGAATGGATCATCATGTCCATCAGCTTTTTGGATTCTGCCTGAAATTGTTTCTGTTCCATATGTTTCTTCCGCATTCCCGGAGAAATGCGACTCCTTTCCTGTCAAAGTGGTTTGCAATCGTGCCGCTTTAGCACTCTTGCTTTTTAAGTGCTAACACTATTATAGCATATGTGCTAATTTCGTCAAGCGTGATTTTGCATTGTTTACAATTTATTTACAAAAGAAAAAGCGGAACACTTCCAAGTGAAATGCTCCGCCTCTTTTTTGTTATTCAGTTTTGGGTTATTCCGCACAAGGCAGCGTATCCACCAGATGAATCAAAAACTTCATCAAAGCGACCACATCCCGGCTGTCCACTTCGCCGTTTCCATCGCAGTCTGCCAGCGTAACATACTGACATTGGGTGCCGGTCGTTACAATTTTAGACAGCAGCACGGCATCCGACACGTCAATCACGCCGTCCCAGTTCACGTCTCCCGCATGGTAGATAGCAGGGTTTACACCGTAGCCGAGGTATGTAAGCGACAAATCTACATAAACATCCGGATTCAGTACCAAAAGGGTTGCGATGATATTGGCGACCTTGCTTTCTTCCTTCCACAAAGTGATCGCAGGCAATTTATACTGAAATGTCGTATAGATGTCAAAGGAGCGATAAAGTGTGCTTGATTCGCCGTCCGTATTCACTTGATATGTCTCATCCGGAGAATGATGAAACTGAACCGCATCCACATATTTTCTGGGAATGCCCAATTCCGCACAAAAAGCATCCAGCGAGGCAGAATCTGCACTTTCTGCACTGTCCCCATATTTTTCTACCATGGCATCACATTGTTCCAACGTCGCATAAGCACAGCGAAATTGAATGTTTTCATGGTACGTGTCGCATTCCTCAAAAATCTGCTCCAGTTCCGCATCAGGCAGCGCATAAAACTGGTCAAACGTGTAGTTCGCATAATAAGGGGCATCCGTTTTCTCATCCGACGCAAGGTCTTTAGAAGTATAAGCGGAAACCGGCAATGCCGCAGAAAACAGCATTAGTGCCGCCAAAACGGCAGAAGATATCCTTGTCCAAATTTTTTTCATCAGTGACCCTCCTTAAAAACCGTTGTCATTCTCCCATAAAATCGAAATGACACCTCGGCTTACTTTCAGTATATCATACCCACGGGAAACCGTCAATTCTCACTTCGCACAAATACACACACTTTTTTTTACAAAATGCACAAAATTTAAGATTTACAAATCTCCGAATTTCTCCAAGAACTTCTGCACGCCGAACAAATCAGACTGCACGGTAACTGTCAGCTCACGCAGTTCCAGGTTCGGCATTACCAGATCCGGCACCATGATGACACGCAGATTTGCCGCAGCGGCGCTGCGAATCCCGTTGGGCGAATCCTCCACGGCAAAGCTCAGCCCCGGATCTGCGCCAATGGCATCGCAGGCAATCTCATAAATCTCCGGATCGGGCTTGCCATGTTCCACCTGTTCCCCGGTGATGATCGCATGAAACAGATCCACCATCTTTGCCGATTCCAGGTGGTGCATGGTACTTTCCCGCCCGGTAGAAGTCGCCAGAGCCACACGCCAGTCCTCCTGCCGCAGCCATTGCAGTAATTCCACCGCACCCGGCTTAATTGGCATCCCATCCGCCAACATTTCCGCCATAATCTCGTGATTGCGCTTGTGAAATGCAAGGTAGTCAAAGTCCGGGTAATTCTTCTCAAAAAAAGCCCTGGTGTCATTGCGGTTCAGCCCACGGCACCGGAAAATGGCATCGTCTATCTGTGCAAAGCCCATTTCCTCCGCCGCCTGCCGCCATGCCTGATCGCCGACACGCTCCGTATCAAACAAAACTCCGTCCATATCAAAAATGATTGCTTTCATGCTGTTCCTCCCGTTAATAAGAATTCTAATACCTTTATTATAACCGAACCGACTGCGTCCTGTCAATATGAAAAAAGCCGCCGGTGCATGAAAACACTGGCGGCTTTGCAATGGTGGGCCATCGGGGACTCGAACCCAGGACCGACCGGTTATGAGCCGGTAGCTCTAACCAACTGAGCTAATGGCCCGGAAGTGGGATTAACGAAGAATATTATACCATAGAGAGGATAGATTTGTCAAGAGGGTTAGAAAAAAGGATGAAAGAAAAGGGTGAATTCAGCGAATGAGGAAGTGATAAAAAAGGATAAGGATATATATAAAGTAAAAGAAGCGGCAACGAAAAAGGGAGCCTTTCGAAATGAAAGACTCCCTAAAAGAAAAGCCGGCATTGACCAATTTTCCCAGATCGAGATGACCAAGTATCGTAGGCGCAAAAGAGCTTAACTGCCGTGTTCGGAATGGGAACGGGTGGAACCTCTTTGCCATAAACACCGGCGAACTAAAAAACAGAGATAAATGAAGAACAAATGAAGTGCGTAACAAAGGACGCATGAACAAAAGGAAAAGCGAACGACCGATTAGTATCTGCAAGCTAAACACGTCACCGTGCTTACACATCAGACCTATCAACCTCGTAGTCTACAAGGGGTCTTAAAGGAGATCTTATCTTAAGGGCGGCTTCACGCTTAGATGCTTTCAGCGTTTATCCGTTCCGCACATAGCTGCCCAGCTGTGCCACTGGCGTGACAACTGGTGCACCAGAGGTGCGTCCATCCCGGTCCTCTCGTACTAGGGACAGCTCCTTTCAAATCTCCAACGCCCACGACAGATAGGGACCGAACTGTCTCACGACGTTCTGAACCCAGCTCGCGTACCGCTTTAATTGGCGAACAGCCAAACCCTTGGGACCGAATTCAGCCCCAGGATGCGATGAGCCGACATCGAGGTGCCAAACCTCCCCGTCGATGTGGACTCTTGGGGGAGATCAGCCTGTTATCCCCAGGGTAGCTTTTATCCGTTGAGCGACGGCATTTCCACTCACATATACCGCCGGATCACTAACTCCAACTTTCGTTACTGCTCGACCCGTCAGTCTCGCAGTTAGGCTCGCTTATGCGTTTACACTCTTTGGCATGGTTTCCGTCCATGCTGAGCGAACCTTTGAGCGCCTCCGTTACCTTTTAGGAGGCGACCGCCCCAGTCAAACTGCCCGCCTAACAATGTCCCCTGACCTGATTCAAGGCCACAGGTTAGAATTCCAGCACCTCAAGAGTGGTATCCCAACAATGACTCCATACAAGCTGACGCCTGTATTTCCCAGTCTCCCACCTATCCTGTACATGAAATACCGAAATCCAATATTAAACTGCAGTGAAGCTCCATGGGGTCTTTCCGTCTAGTCGCGGGTAACCGGCATCTTCACCGGTACTACAATTTCGCCGGGTGGGTTGTTGAGACAGTGCCCAAATCGTTACACCATTCGTGCGGGTCAGAACTTACCTGACAAGGAATTTCGCTACCTTAGGACCGTTATAGTTACGGCCGCCGTTTACTGGGGCTTCAATTCAATGCTCTCACATCTCCTCTTAACCTTCCAGCACCGGGCAGGTGTCACCCCATATACGTCATCTTTCGATTTAGCATAGAGCTGTGTTTTTGCTAAACAGTCGCTTGGGCCTATTCTCTGCGGCTTACCTTCGTAAGCACCCCTTCTCCCGAAGTTACGGGGTCAACTTGCCGAGTTCCTTAACAACCCTTCTCCCGCTGGCCTTAGAATCTTCTTCCTGTCTACCTGTGTCGGTTTGCGGTACGGGCTCCTTTCATATACACACAGCTTTTCTCGCCTCTTTCCAAACTGACTTCCACTCAATCGTGTCCCTTTCGACCGGGGCAACCAACGCCCGGCTCAGCCCTTCAAAAGTGTCCCTGTGCTTAAATCTTCGGAGGCTACGGAATTTCTACCGTATGTGCATCGGCTACGCGTTTCCGCCTCACCTTAGCTCCCGGCTAACCCTGAGAGGACGAACCTTCCTCAGGAAACCTTAGACTTTCGGCCATTATGATTCTCACATAATTCTCGCTACTCATTCCGGCATTCTCACTCGTATACAATCCACCACCGCTTCCGCTATGACTTCACCTCGTATACGACGCTCCCCTACCCCTGACATTACTGTCAAGCCCAAGCTTCGGTATGAATTTTAGCCCCGTTGAATTTTCGGCGCAGAGTCACTCGACCAGTGAGCTATTACGCACTCTTTTAATGAGTGGCTGCTTCTAAGCCAACATCCTGGTTGTCTGTGCAATTCCACATCCTTTTCCACTTAAATCCATTTTGGGACCTTAGCTGTGGGTCTGGGCTGTTTCCCTTTTGACTATGAGACTTATCTCACATAGTCTGACTGCTGTACATCAATTATCCGGCATTCTTAGTTTGATAGGGTTCAGTAACTTCTCAGCCCCTAGCCCATTCAGTGCTTTACCTCCGGTAATCTAATACAACGCTAGCCCTAAAGCTATTTCGGGGAGAACCAGCTATATCCGGGTTCGATTGGAATTTCTCCGCTAGCCACATCTCATCCGCCGCCTTTTCAACGGAGGTCGGTTCGGCCCTCCATGGAGTTTTACCTCCACTTCAGCCTGGACATGGCTAGGTCACCCGGTTTCGGGTCTATGGCATACAACTTTTCGCCCTTGTCAGACTCGCTCTCGCTTCGGCTTCAGACCTGAAGTCCTTAACCACGCTGCATACCATAACTCGCCGGACCATTCTACAAAAGGTACCATATCACACATTGACGTGCTCTATGTGCTTGTAAGCACAGAGTTTCAGGTTCTTTTCACTCCCCTCCCGGGGTTCTTTTCACCGTTCCTTCACAGTACTTTACGCTATCGGTCATTGGGTAGTATTTAGGCTTGGAGGGTGGTCCCCCCATCTTCCCACGGGATTTCACGTGCCCCGCGGTACTCTGGATACTGCTCGCTCTTTCTCCTTTTCGTCTACGTGACTATCACACTCTCTCGTCAGCCTTCCCAGACTGTTCGACTAAAGATCAAGAATACTAAATGCAGTCCGAACCCCGAAAGAATTTCTTCTCTCGGTTTGGCCTCTTCCGCGTTCGCTCGCCACTACTTACGGAATCTCGGTTGATTTCTCTTCCTCGCCCTACTTAGATGTTTCAGTTCAGGCGGTTCCCCTCCATACGCTATGAATTCACGTATGGATACATGAACTACTTCATGTGGATTGCTCCATTCGGAAATCTGCGGATCAAAGCTTGCTTACAGCTCCCCGCAGCTTATCGCAGTTAACCACGTCCTTCATCGGCTCCCAATGCCAAGGCATTCACTCTGCGCTCTTCTTTGCTTTACCATTTGTTCGTTTGGTTCTTCTCAGAATTTTCGCGTCCAACTATTTGTAGTATTTTTTACCCAACATTTTGGTTATTCACCTTCATGTCGTTGTTTCTACTTACTCGTAGTTTTCACTTGCATTTGCTTTCATTATTCTGTTTTCAAGCTGCACTTTTTTCTGTCCTTTTCCAAGAACAGATATCAACAGATGATCTTTTTCATCTACTGATATTTGCTCTTGCAAGCAAGACATTTGCTTTTTCCTTAGGTTACCCTTTGGTAAGTGGTGGGCACAAATGGACTCGAACCATCGACCTCACGCTTATCAGGCGTGCGCTCTAACCACCTGAGCTATGCGCCCTTATGGTGGAGATGAGGAGGATCGAACTCCTGACCCCCTGCTTGCAAAGCAGGTGCTCTCCCAGCTGAGCTACACCCCCATTTTCGGGTTTCCCTCGGTTTTTCAAGCTTCTCATTGCGGCACCGTCTTCTTCAGTACCCTCAAAATTGAACAATGCTTTCTTTCTACTTTGCGGTCTCCCTTGCTGACCGAAGCTTATGAACTTTCGTTCGTGCTCCTTAGAAAGGAGGTGATCCAGCCGCACCTTCCGATACGGCTACCTTGTTACGACTTCACCCCAGTCATCAATCCCACCTTAGACGGCGTCCTCCCGAAGGTTAGACGACCGGCTTTGGGTGTTACCGACTCCCATGGTGTGACGGGCGGTGTGTACAAGGCCCGGGAACGTATTCACCGCAGCATGCTGATCTGCGATTACTAGCAATTCCGACTTCATGCAGGCGAGTTGCAGCCTGCAATCTGAACTGGGACAATTTTTGGGGATTTGCTCCACATCGCTGTATTGCTTCCCTCTGTTATATTGCCATTGTAGTACGTGTGTAGCCCAGGTCATAAGGGGCATGATGATTTGACGTCATCCCCACCTTCCTCCGTTTTGTCAACGGCAGTCCCATTAGAGTGCTCTTGCGTAGCAACTAATGGTAAGGGTTGCGCTCGTTGCGGGACTTAACCCAACATCTCACGACACGAGCTGACGACAACCATGCACCACCTGTCTTTGTGTTCCGAAGAAAATACCTATCTCTAGGTACGTCACTCGATGTCAAGACCTGGTAAGGTTCTTCGCGTTGCTTCGAATTAAACCACATACTCCACTGCTTGTGCGGGCCCCCGTCAATTCCTTTGAGTTTCAACCTTGCGGCCGTACTCCCCAGGTGGATTACTTATTGTGTTAACTGCGGCACGGAAGGGGTCAGTCCCCCCACACCTAGTAATCATCGTTTACGGCGTGGACTACCAGGGTATCTAATCCTGTTTGCTCCCCACGCTTTCGAGCCTCAGCGTCAGTAAAGGCCCAGTAAGCCGCCTTCGCCACCGATGTTCCTCCTGATCTCTACGCATTTCACCGCTACACCAGGAATTCCGCTTACCTCTACCTCACTCAAGAACAACAGTTTCAAATGCAGTCTATGGGTTGAGCCCATAGTTTTCACATCTGACTTGCCGTCCCGCCTACGCTCCCTTTACACCCAGTAATTCCGGACAACGCTCGCTCCCTACGTATTACCGCGGCTGCTGGCACGTAGTTAGCCGGAGCTTTCTAAAAGAGTACCGTCATTATCGTCCTCTTCAACAGGAGTTTACAATCCGAAAACCTTCTTCCTCCACGCGGCATCGCTGCATCAGGGTTTCCCCCATTGTGCAATATTCCCCACTGCTGCCTCCCGTAGGAGTCTGGGCCGTGTCTCAGTCCCAATGTGGCCGATCAACCTCTCAGTCCGGCTACTGATCGTCGCCTTGGTAAGCCGTTACCTTACCAACTAGCTAATCAGACGCGAGTCCATCTCTGAGCGATAAATCTTTGATCATGGTACCATGCGATACTATGATTTCATGCGGTATTACCATCCGTTTCCAGAAGCTATCCCACTCTCAGAGGCAGGTTACTCACGTGTTACTCACCCGTCCGCCACTAAGAATATCAAAGCAAGCTTCGATATTCTCCGTTCGACTTGCATGTGTTAAGCGTGCCGCCAGCGTTCGTCCTGAGCCAGGATCAAACTCTTTATTTAAGTTGTATATACAGATGCTTTCGCATCTTTATATCGATCCTAGCAATCACGATTTCGCTCGCAATTACCTTTGTGATTTTTTCGTCTTTTCTGACTTCTTAAAGTTCCAATCTCTTGGAATTTCAAGGGCTTTTTCGCTTGTAGTGCATTGTTCAATTTTCAAGATACTTTCGAAGCAGCTTTCGTGCTGCAACTTTTATATTATATCACATTCAGAAGCTTTTGTCAAGTAAACATTTTGTGAACCGAAGTTCAGATCGTTTTCTTTTCTTTCCTTCTCGCCGTGACCAGCTTTTCTATTTTATCACATTCTGTCGTTTTTGTCAAGTAAACAATCTGTGAACTGATGTTCAACCCATCATTCTCTTTTCATCCTCGACAGCCTGTCCAAAACAGTCAGCCTATTCATTCTATCACACTTTCACGCTTTTGTCAAGTGAACTTTTCTTGAACAAATTCCACCGGCCGCTGTCGATCTCCCGATCCGCTCTTCCACTTTCTTTCATTCATTTGTCCTCTTGACTACCGCTCCCGTGCGACAGCTTTATTATTATAACACGCTCGCTCGACTTTGTCAAGCATAAGTTTGTGAACATTAAAATCTGGATATTGTACAAGATATACAATATCCAGATTCTGTCAGCCTATTTCCTTCAAATCTGCACTTATCCCGTCTCAGTTATCTTCTATTTCCTCTGTCTCCTGCTCCGGCAAAATCTCTGCCTTGATCCGTGAGATCCAGTTTTCCTCCATCGTCAGCACCGTAAACCGAATATTCTTCCACTGCACCGTTGGATTCTCATGCGCCTCCGGAATATACCCCAGCAAATCCACTACAAAGCCGCTCATGGTGTCAAACGCCATATCCTCCGGCAACTCATGTCCCAGCAAAGGCAGCGTCTCTTCCGGATCAGCGTGTCCATTGATTAGATACAGCGAATCCGTCACACGATGCACCTCTGCCTCTTCTTCATCATACTCATCCTGAATATTCCCCACAATTTCTTCCAGAATGTCCTCCATGCAGACCACGCCGGCAGTACCGCCGTACTCGTCCACCACAATCGCCATCTGTGCCTTTTTCCGGGACATCTCCGACAATACGTCATCGCACTTTGCCGTTTCCGGCACAAACAGCGCCTCACGTAGAAATCGTTTTACTGAATAACCGGAAATATCGGGACATCCGATCAGTTCCAGCAAATCCTTGGCATTCAGCACGCCAATAATGTTATCAATATTATCCTGATACACCGGCATCCGGGAATATTTCTCCTCAATTGCCAGCTGCACCACGTCAGAGATTGCCTGTTCCACGTCCACTGCCACCAGTTCTTTCCGGTGCGTCATGACATCTGAAATAGGGATATCATCAAACTCGAAAATATTGTTTATCATTTCACGCTGCTGCTCTTCGATCACGCCGTTTTCATTGCCAGCATTGACCAGATGCAGGATATCCTCTTCGGTCACGTGTTCCTTTGCCGGACGCTTTCCTCCTGCCAGGCAGTCCATGCCCTCATAGATTCCATAGACCGGCAGCAAAAGAAGTGCCTCCAGTTTCACCAATCCCAGAGATTTTTCCGCCATTTGTTCCGCCTGTTTTCTGCCCAGTCCTCTGGCGCAGCCGTCCAGGATCAGTACAAGCGCCAATGCAGCCAGCGCCGGAACGACCAGCGTCACCCACGGATTCCACCGATGCGCCCAGCCTTTTTCAAATACCAGCAAATACGCCGCCAGCGCCAGGATTGCCGTAAACGAGATCACCTCCGCCACTGCCGTAATGCGCAGCCGATTCTTGTGTTTCAGATAATACTGCATTTTCGGCTTGTCCTCTGCAAGAGCGCTCATCTGACCGCCCAGTTTCTGTACCGACGCCATCGCCGCCGAGAACCACAGATGCAGTCCGCAGAGCAGCACCGCCGCCAGAATCAGCACAGTACCGACCGCCGAATGGAACGAATCATAATCCATAATCTACTCCTATTGTTATGACAGCGCCGTAGAAAGCCCAGTGCTGCCTTATATTCTTATATAAAAAAACGCCGCCAGATCTATTGCACTGGCAGCGCTTCTGTTTGTATCACGAATTTACCGTTCTTCACAGATCAATTTGATTGCAGTGCGGTCTTCTCCGTCAATCTGGATATTGGCAAATGCCGGGATGCAGATCAGATCCACACCGATCGGGGCGAGATAGCCACGGGCAATTGCGATTGCTTTCACGGCCTGATTTGCTGCGCCAGCACCGACAGCCTGTACCTCAACCATCTTTTTTTCACGAATCACACCAGCGATTGCGCCAGCAACAGAATTCGGAGAAGAGTGCGATGATACTTTCAATACTTCCATGATAAAAGCCTCCCATAGTACAACCATTTGTGATATACTGCATCCGATCATTCTGTCCGCCGGTTTCCCGGGGCAGAAAAATGCGTGTAATTTCCCGGAGCGTTGCCGTTCCGGATTCCGGCACATGATTTGCTCACCATCATTATACAACAAAGCCTGCGAAATTGCAAGTCCCTGCCGAAAAATTTGTGCATTATCGAACAATCAGGCGCTCAATTTTCGTACATTTGCCACATTTTTCATCAAACGTAATGATAACGCCGTTCAAAAAGCAGGGATCGCTGCCCTCTGTGAACCGTGTAGGAAAATGGAACCGGAACCGATCCAGCGCCGGCTGTACCGCAACGCCCAGGATAGATTCCTCCGGTCCGGTCATGCCCACATCTGTGATATAGCCCGTATGTTCCGACAAAATCGTTTCGTCTGCCGTCTGCACATGGGTATGCGTACCGACTACCGCCGTCACCCGTCCGGCGAGGAAATAGCCCATCGCCTTTTTCTCCGCTGTTGCCTCAGCGTGAAAATCCACCAGGATATTCGGCGTTTCGATCTCCTCCAGCAGTTCTTCCACCACGGTGAACGGATTGTCCAGCGGATCCAGATACGCCGTTCCGGACAGATTCAGCACTGCCACCTGGCACGGACCAAAGTCAATGGTGCAGATGCCATGTCCCACACAGCCCTCCGGATAATTCGCCGGGCGCAGCACCACCGGGTTGTCATAGATTGCCAGCGCCTCACGCCGCTTAAAGCAGTGGTTTCCCGTCGTAATCACATCTGCCCCGGCAGAAAAGATCTGCTCCATGGAGTGCTTGGTGATACCGTTTCCCTGGGCGGAGTTTTCCCCGTTGACAACTGTCATATCAATTTTGTGCGTTCGTTTGATGTTCGGGAGACGTTCCTGTAAAAAACGGCTGCCTGCCGCACCCACAACATCTCCGATGTGTAATAGTTTCATGTATGATTCCTTTCTAAGAAAACGCCGTACAAAGCCGTTAGAGCCTGTTCAGCGGTTTCATGAGACCTGTTCCAGTCTGGCATTGATTATATCACGTTCCATGCCGCAGTGTCAAGCGGTTTCTGTCGAACGCGAACGGATTTGAATTTGCCCGTTTTCTGCGTCCGCAAAAAAAATAAAGCACACAAGAGCGTTCCTTGTGTGCTTTACAATGGAAGAGATAATACAATGCAATGGAGCGGATTACGAGGCTCGAACTCGCTACCTCCACCTTGGCAAGGTGGCGCTCTACCAGATGAGCTAAATCCGCATCCGAAACGTATTGCAGTAACACGTTTCATGGTGCCTCCGATCGGAATCGAACCAATGACACGGGGATTTTCAGTCCCCTGCTCTACCGACTGAGCTACAGAGGCATCACAGCAAGGCTGCATTGCTGGCGATCTGGATGGGAGTCGAACCCACGACCTCTGCCGTGACAGGGCAGCGTTCTAACCAACTGAACTACCAGACCGTATGGTGGAAACTATAGGGCTCGAACCTATGACCCTCTGCTTGTAAGGCAGATGCTCTCCCAGCTGAGCTAAGCTTCCACTTGGTGTCTTTTCGGTGTGTTTTGTGTTTTCCTCACCGGCGACTATTACAGTATATCACATTGCAAGGGTTTTGTCAAGCGTTTTTTTCAAAAAAATCGAAAAAAAGTGCAGTTTGTGACATCTGTATAGTTTCAACATTGTATAATATGATATACTATACAGAAAAGACAGCCAAAATCGCTAATTTCTCCCATTTTCTCCGCTGCGCCGGAAAAGCCGCAGTACTTCCAGCCGCAGCGCACCGTGTGCCGGCGCAGAAAGATCCGGGTCCTGCTCCAGAATTTTTTTTGCCGTTTCCTGCACTTCGTGGAGCAGCTGTGTGTCATGAGACAGGTCTGCGATCTGTAACGGCGGTAGACCGTGCTGGCGCTGTCCGAAGAAGTCACCTGGTCCACGCAGTTCCAGGTCTGCCTCGGCGATCTGAAAGCCATCACTGGTGCGGCTCATGATCTGCATTCGGGCGCGGCACTCCTCCGTCACATGATCTGTCATTAAAATGCAGTAGCTCTGTGCGCTGCCACGCCCCACTCTACCACGCAGCTGGTGCAGCTGCGACAATCCAAACCGCTCCGCATTCTCGATCAGCAGAATAGTCGCATTCGGCACATCCACGCCCACCTCGATCACCGTGGTGCTGACCAGCAGATCCAGTTCGTGGTTCCGGAACGCCGACATGACCGCATCCTTCTCCGCCGCCTTCATTCTGCCGTGGAGCAGTCCCACCCGATACTGTGCAAACGCACCGTTCTGAATGTTCTCCGCATAGCTGGACACCGCCTGCAATTCGCTTTCGTCCCGGTCGTCGATCATGGGACAGACAATATAGCCCTGGTGTCCCTGCTCCAGCTGCTGCCGGATAAAATGATAGGCACGCTGGCGCAGCTTTCCCGTGACCGCAAACGTCTGCACCGGCAGTCTGCCGTGAGGCAATTCTTTCAGCACAGAGATATCCAGGTCGCCGTAGATCATCAGTGCCAGTGTCCGTGGAATCGGCGTTGCCGACATGACCAGCTTGTGGGGACAGCCGCCTTTATCTGCCAGCAGTGTCCGCTGTGCCACGCCGAACCGATGCTGTTCGTCGGTAATGACCAGCGCCAGTCGTGCAAAGGTGACCTCTTTCTGAAAAATGGCGTGCGTTCCCACCACCAGCGCCATGCTGCCGTCAGAAAGCGCCTCATAGATCTCCCGGCGCTCCTTGGCACGGACAGACCCGGTCAGCAGTCCCACCGAAACGCCCAGCGGTTCCAGAAACTGCTGCATGGTGTGATAATGCTGCACCGCCAGAATTTCCGTCGGCGCCATCAATGCGCACTGCATCCCGTTCTGCGCCGCAAAATAGCACGCCGCCGCCGCAACAGCCGTCTTGCCGCTGCCCACGTCGCCCTGCAAAAGCCGGTTCATAGGGACATCGCCGCAAAGGTCTGCCGTGATCTCTTCCACGGCGTGTTTCTGCCCGTCTGTCATGGTGAACGGCAGTGCCGCATAATAGGGTGACAGATCTGTGTCCCGGCGCATGGGATACGCCGATTTCGTCCGGTTGTCCGCCCGGCGCAGCAGCATCCCCAGCTGCAATTGCAGCAACTCATCAAATGCCAGCCGCCGCCGTGCCGTCTCCATCAACGCCGGATTTGACGGAAAATGCACCTGCTCCAGCGCCGTTCCCAGGGGCAGCAGACCATGTTCCAGCCGCATCTGCTCTGGCATCCACTCGAAAGGCTGTGCCTTCATAAGTTCCAGCGCCTGTTTCACCGCACGCACCAGCAGATTCGCCGTAATGCCGCTGGTCAGCGGATATGCCGGATAGATCAGTTCCTTGCTGTTGTCTGCCAGCACATGAGGCGCATGAATCTCACGCCGCAGCAGATTCCCCTGTATCTTTCCCGACATCCGGTACCAGCTCCCCGGATGCAGTGCCTGGAAACCGTACTGGTTGTTGTACATGACGACCGTCACATCGCTTACGCCGTCGGTTGCCACCGCCTTGAAGATAGTCATGCCCTTGCGGATAAACTGAGGTGCCAGCTTATGCACGATCTGCACCCGGATCACGTTGGTCTCTCCTAAGGATGCCGCCGCAACAGGAACCGGATGGCTGTAGTCCAGATAGCTCCGTGGCACATGATACAGCAAGTCATAGGGTGTCTGTATCCCCAGCTTTGCCAGCGCCTCAGCTCGCTTTGCGCCAATGCCTTTGAGATTGGCGACCGGCTGAAAAAGTGCATCCATATGAGAAACCTCCTTTCTGGTGTCGTTTTTATACGGCTGACGCTTACTTCATACCCTCCGGCGCACGGAGCGGACACTTTCCCGTCAGTTCATAGTGACAGTTGCAGCACTCGTCCCCGTCTCCCAGCGTCTTGGTACGGGAAAAGCCGTTGCCCATGTAATGGGAAACCATATAGTCCACAGAACAGATTCCCGGCAGCATTCCCTCTACGCCGTATTTCTTTGCCACAGTGATAAATCCGCAGCGCCGGATGTCGATCTCAAAGCTGTTCGCATCTATATCCCGGTAGTCGATCAGCCAGTCGTATTCCGAAAAGCCCGGTTTTCCCTGCCGCTGCAAGTGCTGTTTCGCCTTTTTCCGAAAGCTGTTCAGATAGCTTTTCCCTGCCATATGCAGGAAAGGTTTCGGCACAGAAAGCAGCATCTTCTCATTCATCTTCCACATCAGATCGTCCGCCTGCCCGGCATCCAGCCCCAGCTGACGCATAGACCGATACCACGCCACATAGGACGGCGCATAGGCATAATTAAAGGAAAAAATACTGTCCCCGATGTCCGGCAGTTCTGCCGCCACCTGACGAAACACAGCGTCCGAATGTTCCCGGAACGATTTCCAAAACGATTTTCCGTATTGCTTTTGAATATACCCTTTGCTCCGGCACATGGTCAGCCGATAAATGAATTTCTGCATGGTTTTCGTCCTTTCTCTTCGGAATTGCCATTGTTTTTATTATACCACATTTTCCTGCAAAAGGCAACAAAAAAGCTTTCCCGTCCGAAAACAGGAAAGCTTTTGGTTTTTTCAAAATGTTTTTTATAGGAACACGCCTTACTTGTTGTTGTAGCCGTCGATCACTTCGTCAATGACAGAAGACCACTCATCACGCAGAACAGCCCAGGAATCCTTGTCGCCGTTCAGCAGTGCAGAAGTCAGATTGTTCATGACACCTCTTGTCTCATAGGTGTATTCGCCGTCGCCGTACATTCTGCTGCCCATGCCATAGCCGAAGTCAAATACCGGTGTGATGTTCTTCGGATCCTTGTAATCCTGGAGTGCATCATACTGTTCTTCCGTCACATAGGACTTCAGCTTGCCCTGTGCATTCACTTCCGGAATGATTGCCTTTTCCTTGGCTGCATCCTTGTATTCGTCGATCATGGATGCCAAACGCTCGCACTTAATGTACGCCGCAACAGCTGCACCCTTGTCAGAGTTCTTGACCAGCATCTTTGCGCCGAAGTTGCAGTTCAGATAGTACTCGTCGCTGCCCGGCTGTTTCGGGAACGGCACGATCATCAGATCGTTTTCTTCTACATAACCGTTATCCTCATAGTCCGGTTTCGGGTCAGCCTTGACGTTGGATGCACCCAGCGCCCAGTCTGCCATGCCGAAAAACAGGGTCGAGCCGTCGTCCGGCAGATAGCCGTACCAGGTCGGGTCGTACAGACCCAGGCTCATGATCTCTTCCATCACGCCTTCAGCCTCTTCGATTGCCGGGCTGCTGATATTGTTGGAGAACTTTGTCCCGTCATACTTGACAAAGGTCTCACCTGTGGACTGCACCATTGCCTGACCGAACCAGCCGTTGATGCCGTAGCGGGTCTCGCCGTCCTTGGCGTTGGAGACAAACGTCTTCATCATATCCATGAAGGTATCCCAGTCCCACTTGTCCTTTTTGTACAGCTCGTACGGGTCATCCAGACCGTTTTCCTCACAGAGCGAACGGTTATAAGTGATGAGCAGCGGGTCAGACAGACAGTACGGTACTACGTAGTGCTTGTCCTTATACTTGAACATTTCGATAACGTCCGACATATCCGACCAGATATCATCACCCAGATCCAGATAGTCGTCCAGCGGCTGATACTGCTCCTTGGTGACGCCGTTCGGCACAGCATCCCACTCATACGGGAACATATCCACCGGGTCACCGCCCAGAATGCGGCTTGCCAGCGTATCGAACTTGGTGTCAGAGGTGCAGGAGACATACTCCACCTTTGCGCCGTACTTATCCTCAAACAGCGACAGTGCAACGCTTCTGTCCTGGTTGTTCTTCGGGTTGATGTCATAGTCTGCCAGCCAGTAGATGGTCTGTCCCTTGATATCCGGGTCATCCTTGACCATATCGTCCACCAGAGATGCGTCTACAGCGACATCATCCTTTTCCTTATAAGCAGATTCTGCCTCCGAAGAGGATGCGCTCTTCGAGCTGTCAGAACCGCCGCAGGCACCCAGTGCGCCCATCATTGTCAGCGCCATCAGCGCAGCCAGCATACGTTTCAAAGTTTTCATTTCCGTGAAAGACTCCCTTCCAGTTTTAATCGTACCAAAAAACGATTCGTTTTAACGAATCCAACACTTGTATTATAGCATAAAAAGCGGCACAGGTCAAGCTTTTCAGCCAGGCAACTTGCACAAATCGTGGGTTCGTTTTTTGGACTGCCGCCGGATTCGTCGCCGGATTTTTCCCGGACTCTGCACGAATCTGCCGCAAAGCAGTTGCACAGCCCGGCAATTTATAGTATAATAGAAACCAGACACATCACACAGGAGGAAACGTATGAAAACAGTAGAGATCTTTACCGACGGAGCGTGCAGCGGCAATCCCGGACCGGGCGGCTGGGGTGCGATCCTGCGCTACGGCACAGCCGAAAAGGAACTTTCCGGCGGCGAACACGAGACCACCAACAACCGCATGGAGCTTTCCGGCGTGATCGCCGCACTCTCCGCCTTAAAAGAGCCGTGCCACGTGCTGCTCACCACGGACAGCAAATACGTGGTGGACAGCGTCACCAAAGGCTGGGTCTACGGCTGGCAGAAACGGGGCTGGGTGAAGTCCGACAAAAAGCCGGCACTGAACGTAGACCTCTGGAAACAGCTGCTGCCCCTGCTGGAAAAGCACCAGGTCACCTTCCACTGGGTCAAGGGACACGCCGGACATCCGGAAAACGAACGCTGTGACCAGCTGGCGGTCATGCAGCGTGACCGGAATGCGTAAGAGCCTGTAAAAACGGAAAACCCTCACTCTTTCGAGTGAGGGTTTTCCTGTATTATAGGGGTAAAAATGAAAAAATGAGATTGTCTAAAATAATAGATTCCAGAAGTCGATTACTTCTTCTTTCTGGTGATGGTGTATGCGCCTGCGCCCAGAGCCGCAGTTGCTACCGCACCCAGCACGATTGCTGCAATGCCGAAGTCGCCGGTCTGAGAAGTGGTCGCATTGTTTGTGGAACCATTGCTGCTGCCGGAGCTGCTGCCATTGGAAGAACCGCCGTTGCTGCCGCCTGCTGCGGTAGTCGTAGTTTCACCTGCCGCAGTGGTCTTGCTCGGATCTGCGGTTGTGCCATTCGGATCCGTGTTCTTCGGTGCCTCAGTGGTAGACGCCGGATCTGTGGTTGCAGTACCGCCGCCGGCATTGATGCCGCTTACAGCGAACTGAATGTTAATGGTCTCGCCTGCTGCGATACCGCCCGGAATGTTCTTGTCGATGTCATTGGTCATCTGAACTCCGCCACCCCATTCATTCAGGATGTTCATTCTTGCAGAAGAACCGTCATCTCTTGTGCAGTATGCCTTGTCTCCAGGACCATTGTAAGCGATCTCTGTTTCAGAGCCGTCAAAGTGACCTACCCAGATCTTCTTGATTTCCAGTTTCAGTGTGCCTTCTGTCTTATAGTCACCGCCTTCTGCTACAAAAGCATAAACGTTGATATCTGTTTCCAGAGACAGGAACTCTACTGTTTCAGAACCGCCGTCTTCCGGTACAGTTGCACTTACCGTGTACACGCCGTCACCAGTGATATTGGCATTCTTATCTTCCCAGTCACCTGCATTCCACATCTGGTTTTTACCCATAGATGTAGCGATCCATGCAGTATACGGCGGCTCACTCTTGCCGTCTGCGGATACAGAAATAGAAGCTGCAACCATAGAAACAGTTGCCACTGCTGTAGCTGCCACAACTGCAGCGATCTTCTTCATAAATTTCATCGTAAACTCCTCCTAATTTTCACACACCGCCGAGCAGTGCATACCACATTCTTTCTGTATTATAGCATATTTCAAAAAAACTGTCTATGCACATTTTGCCTAAATCTCAAAGTGAAATCCGTTGATTTCGCCGAAAACCATACAAAATTGCAGTCTGGTTTTCGTGCTTTTTCTGCATTATTTGATACCATTCCCGGTTTTTTCCAATATTTCCAGCACATCCCGGAGCAGTTCAAGCGGCGGTTCGTCCTCCAGTTTGACACCCAGATAGGACTTCCCCACACTGCCGAACTGCACTCTGCCCCGGTATTTCTGCGACAGCGCCCCGATCATCTCCGGCGTGGGATGTGCCAGATAGAACAGCATCACGCCGCCACGCTGATTGATCTCCGTGATGCCCAGCTGTGCCGCCGTGTTCCGCAGCCGGGAAACGGTGATAAGCCCCACCACTTCCCTGGGCGGCTCGCCGTAGCGGTCGATGAGTTCGTCCAGCAGGTCCATTTCGTCCTCGCTGTTCTGCACGCTGGCGATCTTCCGGTACATATCCAGCCGCTGGCTCAGACTCTCCATATAGCTTTCCGGAATATGGGCGCTGATCTGGATATCCACCGTACACTCTGCGGTTTTCTGGATCGGCTCGCCCTTTGCCTCTGCCACAGCCTCGCCCAGCAGCCGCAGATACATATCGTAGCCCACCGACTCCATGTGTCCGTGCTGCTGTCCGCCCAGCAGACTGCCTGCGCCACGTATTTCCAGATCACGCATGGCAATGTGAAAGCCGCTGCCGAACTGGGTGAATTCCCGCATTGCCGCCAGCCGTCTCGCCGACTCGTCCCGGAGGACTTTGTCCCGCTGGAATGTGAAATAGGCATATGCCCGGCGGTTGGAGCGTCCCACACGTCCCCGGAGCTGATACAGCTGGGAAAGTCCGAAACAGTCCGCATTTTCAATGATGAGCGTGTTCACATTGGGAACATCTACACCAGTTTCAATAATGGTAGTGCAGACCAGGATATCCGCCTCGTGTTCCACCAGCTTGCGCCAGATCTCCGACATTTCCGCCTCACCCATCCTACCATGCGCCACCAGGATACGGGCATCCGGCAAGTATTTCTGCAGCTTGGATGCGGTGAACTCGATGGTGTCGATGCGGTTGTGGATGTAGTACACCTGACCGCCCCGTTTCAGTTCCCGCTGAATCGCCTGCACCAGCATCGGTTCGCTGTATTCCATCACATAGGTCTGCACCGGATAGCGGTCCTGCGGCGGCTGGGAGATGACGGACATATCCCGGATGCCGCTCATCGCCATGTTCAGCGTCCGGGGAATGGGCGTCGCAGACAGGGTCAGCATATCCACGCCGGCAAACATCTGCTTGAACTTCTCCTTGTGCGCCACGCCGAACCGCTGTTCCTCGTCCACAATGGCGAGACCCAGGGCGTGGAATTCCACGTCTTTCTGCACAATGCGGTGGGTGCCGATGATAACATCCGCCTTGCCGCTTTTGATCTCCTTGAGGATCTCCTTCTGCCGCTTTGCCGAGACGAACCGGGACAGCATCACCACATTCACCGGGAAATGCTCAAACCGCCGCAGCGCCGTCTGGTAGTGCTGCATGGCAAGAACCGTGGTCGGCACCAGAATAGCGCACTGCTTTCCGCTCATGACGCATTTCATCGCCGCCCGGAGTGCCACCTCTGTCTTGCCGAATCCCACGTCGCCGCAGAGCAGCCGATCCATGGGGCGTTCTCGTTCCATGTCGTGCTTGATCTCATCAATGCACGCCATCTGATCCTCCGTCTCCACATAGGGAAAACGTGCCTCAAAGTCACGCTGTTCCTGGTCGTCCGGATAGAACGCAAAGCCCTTGGTCTTTTCCCGCTTGGCATAGAGCGCCAGCAGTTCGTCTGCCATATCCCGCACCGCACGGCGCACGTTGTTCCGGGTCTTCTGCCACTCCGGCGAGGACAGCCGGCTCAGCTTTACGTTGGAATCCTCACGGGGTCCGATATACTTGGACACCATATCCAGCTGCGTGACCGGCACATACAGATTTTCCTTACCGGCATACTGGATGGTGATATAATCCTTAGTCACGCCCTCCAGTTCCAGCTTGCGGATGCCCAGAAAGCGCCCGATGCCGTGCAGAGCGTGTACCACCAGATCTCCCGGCGTAATGTCTGCCAGGGTGCGTATCTCTTCCCCACGGTGATGTGTCTTTCGGCGGCGTGTACCGGAGCGCAGCGTTCTCGCCTGGGAAATCAGCGCCGTCTTGATCTCCGGATAGGCAAATCCACCGGAAAGGCTGCCGGTGCGGAGATAGACCGTGCCGTCTTTCCAGATGCTGTCCGGCTTCGCCAGTTCGCAGCAGATGCCGCTTTCCCGGAGATCCTGCTGCAAAATAGGCAGCGTTTTTTCACTGCCGGCATAGAGCATGGTGCAGTAGCCCTGCTCACAGTAGGCTTTCAGATCCTCTGTCAGCTGACGCAGCTCACCGCCCCAGGGCGCATTCTGCACCGCCTGGACGCTGAGCAGTTTCTGAAATTCCACGTGTTCGCCGCCCTGCAAAAAGTTGCTGAGATACACCTGAAAGCGTTTGTCCAGCTGTACGGCAACCTCCGTGGGATTCTGATAGTAGCCCTCCAGCCCACGGCAAAGGCTGCCCTCTTCCAGCAGCAGCTTGCAGTCCTCCTGGTACTGCGCCATCAGTCCACGCTGGCTCTCCACGATTGCGCCGTATTCGCTCCAGCAGACCGTCCCGATGCCGAAATCATAGAGCATGGACGGCTTTTCCCGGAGCAGCGGCGCATATTTGTCCAGATGCACCGGAAGCATCCCGGCGTCCAGCTGGTCGGCATCGGCATACAGCTTTTCCCGTGCCAGGTCTGCCCTGCGGCTGCGCAGGGATTTTCCTAGTTTCCGGATCTTTTCCGCCAGCGCTGCCGGGTCGCACAGGGTCTCCCTTGCCGGCGGAATGCGCACTTCGTCAACAGCATCCGTCCGGCGCTGTGTCTCCGGGTCAAAATGTACCATGGTGTCGATGGTATCATCCCAGAACTCAATACGCACCGGCGCATTCAGCTGTACCGGGAACACATCCAGGATATCGCCCCGGACGGAAAACTGTCCCTGTCCGGAAACGCTCTCCCCACGGACATAGCCGCAGGCAGAGAGCCGGCGGATGAGTTCACCCAGATCTGCCGTGCCGTCCCGGCGCAGCAAAATCGTGGAGTCGTCCAGCTGTTCCGGTGAAAGGGTCGGCTGCAAAAGTGCCTCAATGCTGGCGGCGACCACCCGGCACTGTCCCGTCCGGAGCGCCGTCAGTGCAGCGATACGAGCGTGTTCATAGGCGGTGGTGATGCCCTCTACCGGCGTCAGCACCACCTCCTTTGCCGGAAACATCCATGCCGCCGTTTCATCCAGCATGGCGTTGATGTCATCGCAGAGCCGCCGTGCCTCTGTCTCCTCGGCAGTGACCACCAGCACCGGTGCATTTTCCCGGCACAGCGCCGTCAGCAGATGCGCTTTGTGGATCTGCGACACACCGGTGAACGAAACCGGCGTGACTCCTTCCTGCTGTGACCGCACCAGTTCCCGGTATGCTGTCAGCTGTTCAAATGTAGCTGCAAAAAACTGCATGGCTGTCTCCTTTCCGTGTTGCTTTTGCTCTGCTGTTGCTTAGTGACTGTACAGATTCATGGCGCCGTTCATGTCGCCGCTGACGATTTTCTTCGCTGCATCCGCTGCGTGTTCCAGCGCCGGCTGGAGTGCCTTCATATCTTCCTCGCTGAACTTCGACAGCACCCAGTCCGCCAGATCATACTGGGGATTGGGCTTTGCGCCGACACCCACCCGGATCCGTGGAAACTCCTCTGTTCCCAGCTGGGCGATAATGCTCTTGATGCCGTTGTGACCGCCGGCACTGCCCTTTCGGCGCAGGCGCAGCTTTCCCGGCGGCAGAGAGATGTCATCATAAATGACCAACACCTGCTCCGGCGGTATCTTGTAGAAATTCGCCGCCGCCGCAATGGCATCGCCGCTGAGATTCATATAAGTGGTCGGTTTCATCAGCAGACAGCGCACCTCGCCCAGCATCGCCTCGCCGCAGTCCGACTTGAACTTCATCTGATCCAGCTTTGCGCCGCACTGTTTCGCCAGTTCTTCCATGGTCAGAAATCCGGCGTTGTGCCGGGTGTTCTCATATTCCAGACCAGGATTGCCCAGCCCGGCAACGATCCAGGTCAGCTTGCCGTGCAGATTCCCGGCAGACCCCGACTCGATCTGCTTGAATAAATCAAAAATACCCATTTTCTCTCAAACCTGTTTCATGCGGCACCGGAAATGCCCCGATGCCGCATGAATCCTTTCGTATTTCAAAAAGTTGTCCGCACCAGCCCACGGATGGACTTTTACTTCTTTGCGCCGTCCTCCGGGAACAGCTTGCTCTTCAGCTTTTTCAGGCTGTAGCCTTCCTTGACCTTGAGGTCTGCACGCTCCACAGCCAGGGCATAATCCGGCACGTCCTTGGTGACGGTAGAACCTGCGGCGGTATATGCACCCTTACCCAGTTCCACCGGAGCAATCAGATTGGTGTTGCAGCCGATAAAGCAGTTGTCGCCGATGACACAGCGCTGCTTTTTCAGACCGTCATAGTTTACTGTAACGGTACCGCAGCCGAAGTTTACCTTCTTGCCCACATCGCTGTCGCCCACATAGGTGAGGTGTGCGATGGCGGTCTGCTCGCCTACGGTGGAGTTCTTGACCTCTACGAAGTCACCGATCTTGACGCCGTTCTTGAGGTGCGAGTTCGGACGGATATGAACGAACGGACCAGCCTTGACCGCATCTTCGATCTCCGACTCAAACGCCTGGACATAGTTCAGTGTGACATGGTCGCCGATCTTGCAGTCCTCGATGAGGCAGTTCGGGCCAATGGTACACTTTGCGCCGATCTTGGTTTTTCCTCTTAAAATAGTACCCGGCAGAATGGTAGTCTCTGCGCCGATCTCCACATCATTTCCGATGATGATGCCGTCGGTGCTGACGAAGTTTACGCCGTTTTCCATGTGCTTATCCAGCACACGCTCCTGTGCCACTTTGTTCAGATGCAGCAGGTCTTTTCTGGTGTTTGCGCCCAGGATCACATCCGGGTTCTCGCTGCGGTATGCGCTTGCCTTCCAGCCACGCTCCAGCGCCAGACCAACGGTGTCGGTCAGATAGTATTCGCCCTGCGCATTGGACTGGGACAGACCGCCCAGCAGTTCCAGCAGTGCCTTGGTTTTGAACCAGTATGCGCCGGAATTTACCTCGTGGATCTCACGCTGTGCCTCGGTGGCATCCTTTTCCTCTACGATAGCCGCAATGCCGGTCTCCGTGCGGAGGATTCTGCCGTAGCCCTTGGGCTGTTCCAGATTCGCTGTGATGACTGTGACAGCGTTCTCCTGTGCCTCATGCAGTTTCAGCGCATTGGCAATGGTCTCGCTGTCCATAAACGGTGCATCGCCACACAGCACCAAGGTGTTGCCGTCGGTGAATTCCTTCATGAACTTTTCTGCCTGCATCACTGCATGACCCGTGCCCAGCTGCTCTGCCTGGAGTGCAGTGCGGTAACGGTCGCCCAGATACAGCTCCACATACTGCGCCTTATAGCCGGTGACCACACAGATCCGGCTCAGTCCTGCGCCCTCACAGGCACGGATGACCCAGCCCAGCATGGGAACGTCCAGCACCTGGAGCATAGGCTTCGGGATTGCTGCCTTCATACGATTGCCGTGTCCGCCGGCAAGAATAACAACTTGATTCATAGTTCTGTTCCTCCTGTAATGTAACATCTCGTCCGGGATATGCGCCGGACAAGGAAATTGGCTAGTATCCCTTTCCCGGATGCGCCATCCGAAAAAGTCCCTTTTTACATTATGACAAAATCTTGAAAGGATTGCAAGCCTTTTTTCAAAAAAAAATCGTGCATTGTGATTTTTGTATAACTTGCAACAAAAAAAGGCGCAATTTTTTCTTGAAAAGTGTATAGTATTTTCATCTGAAATATGCTATAATAATAATGTGCCGGTTGAAAGCGGGAATTTTGCCAGAATTCCCCGGACGCAATCACGCAGCCGGCCATAGAATCGAATATTAAAATTGGAGGTATTTACCAATGGCAAACAAATGGGTTTATATGTTTAGCGAAGGCGACATGACCATGCGCAATCTCCTCGGCGGTAAGGGTGCAAACCTGGCTGAGATGACCAGCATCGGTCTGCCGGTACCGCAGGGTTTCACCATCACAACTGAGGCCTGCACACAGTACTATGAGGACGGCCGCAAGATCAGCGACGAGATCATGGCACAGGTTATGGACGGCGTCAAGAAGATGGAAGAGATCAACGGCAAGAAGTTCGGCGATCTGAACAACCCGCTGCTGGTTTCCGTTCGTTCCGGCGCACGTGCATCCATGCCGGGTATGATGGACACCATCCTGAACCTTGGTCTGAACGACGACGTTGTAGCTGCTATGATCAAGGGCAACCCGGATCCGGCTTTCGAGCGTTTCGTATATGACTCCTACAGACGTTTCATCCAGATGTTCTCCGACGTTGTTATGGAAGTCGGCAAGAAGTACTTCGAGCAGCTCATCGACAAGATGAAGGAAGAAAAGGGCGTTAAGTTCGACGTAGATCTGACTGCTGCTGATCTGAAGACTCTGGCTGAACAGTTCAAGGCTGAATACAAGAAGCAGCTGGGCACAGACTTCCCGTCTGATCCGGTAGAACAGCTGAAGCTGGCTATCGAGGCTGTATTCCGCAGCTGGGACAATCCGAGAGCAAACGTATACCGTCGTGACAACGATATCCCGTACAGCTGGGGTACCGCAGTAAACGTAATGCCGATGGTATTCGGTAACCTGAACAACGAGTCTGGTACCGGTGTAGCATTCACCCGTGACCCGGCTACCGGCGAAAAGAAGCTGATGGGCGAGTTCCTGATCAACGCACAGGGCGAAGACGTTGTTGCCGGCGTTCGTACTCCGATGCCGATCACACAGATGGAACAGGAATTCCCGGAAGCTTACCACGAATTCATCAAGGTTTGCGAGACTCTGGAAAACCACTATCACGATATGCAGGATATGGAATTCACTGTTGAGAACAAGAAGCTGTATATGCTGCAGTGCCGTAACGGTAAGAGAACCGCTCAGGCAGCTCTGCAGATCGCTTGCGACCTGGTAGACGAAGGACACAAGACCGAAGAAGAAGCAGTTCTGATGATCGATCCGAGAAACCTGGACACTCTGCTGCACCCGCAGTTCGATGCAAAGGCTCTGAAGGCTGCTACTCCGATGGGCAAGGGTCTGGGCGCATCTCCTGGTGCTGCCTGCGGTAAGGTCGTATTCACTGCTGACGACGCAGAGGCTTGGAACGCTAAGGGCGAAAAGGTTATCCTGGTTCGTCTGGAGACCTCTCCGGAAGATATCACCGGTATGAAGGCATCTCAGGGTATCCTGACTGTTCGTGGCGGTATGACTTCTCACGCTGCCGTTGTTGCACGTGGTATGGGTACCTGCTGTGTATCCGGCTGCGGCGACATCAAGATGGACGAAGAGAACAAGAAGTTCGAGCTGGCTGGCAAGACCTTCCACGAGGGCGACTACATCTCTATCGACGGTTCTACCGGTAACATCTACGACGGCATCATCCCGACCGTTGACGCATCTATCGCTGGTACATTCGGCCGTGTCATGAGCTGGGCAGACAAGTACAGAACTCTGAAGGTTCGTACTAACGCTGATACTCCGACAGACGCTAAGAAGGCTCGTGAGCTGGGCGCTGAAGGTATCGGTCTGTGCCGTACCGAGCATATGTTCTTCGAGGCTGACAGAATCGCAGCATTCCGTGAAATGATCTGCTCTGACACCGTTGAGGAAAGAAAGGCTGCTCTGGCTAAGATCGAACCGATGCAGCAGGGCGACTTCGAGGCTCTGTACGAGGCTCTGGAAGGCAATCCGGTTACCATCCGTTTCCTGGATCCGCCGCTCCACGAATTCGTACCGACCGAAGAAGAAGATATCAAGAAGCTGGCTGATGCACAGGGCAAGACTGTAGATCAGATCAAGGCTATCATCGCTTCTCTGCACGAATTCAACCCGATGATGGGTCACCGTGGCTGCCGTCTGGCTGTTACTTATCCGGAAATCGCTGAGATGCAGACCAAGGCTATCATCAAGGCTGCAATCAACGTAAAGAAGAACCACCCGGATTGGACCGTTAAGCCGGAGATCATGATCCCGCTGATCGGCGATGTCAAGGAACTGAAGTTCGTTAAGAAGGTCGTTGTTGAAACTGCTGACGCTGAGATCGCTGCAGCTGGTTCTGACCTGTCTTATGAAGTTGGTACCATGATCGAGATCCCGAGAGCTGCTCTGACTGCTGACGAGATCGCAAAGGAAGCTGACTTCTTCTGCTTCGGTACAAACGACCTGACTCAGATGACTTATGGTTTCTCCCGTGACGACGCTGGCAAGTTCCTGGGCGCATACTATGACGCTAAGATCTTCGAGAGCGATCCGTTCGCTAAGCTGGATCAGACTGGCGTTGGCAAGCTGATGAAGATGGCTATCGACCTGGGCAAGCCGGTCAACAGCAAGCTGCACTGCGGTATCTGCGGTGAGCACGGCGGCGACCCGACATCTGTTGAGTTCTGCCACGAGATCGGTCTGGACTATGTTTCCTGCTCTCCGTTCCGTGTGCCGATCGCAAGACTGGCTGCTGCACAGGCTGCAATCAAGAGCAAGTAAGCCGCAAAGCGCATTGCTTTTCTAACGTAAATTATTTTTCGTTCGTTTTTCAAAAACGGGGTTTTCCCCGATTCCGGACAAGCGCTGTACCCGGCGGACAAGCTGCGGACAATCCGCTGTCGAAAATGATTCCCGAACAATAAACATATAAAAAAATCGCCTGCGCCATCGGACTGGATGGACAGGCGATTTTGTTTTTTGCGTTTTCTCAAAAAGGGTAAAAAAAGACCCGTTTCCCAAACAGGAACGGGCAAAAACAAAATATAGAACAAAAGAAAGGAGACAACAAAACGAGTGATAATCGTTTATGAAAAAATAAAAAAAGCAAGGATTTTATCAATCCACAGCCACTCCTCTTGCACGGAGTTTTATTATCACTGTTTTTATTATACACGATTGCACGCACGCCGTCAAGTGAAAATAAAATAAAGCAGGTTTTTTCTACGTTTTTTGTAGAACTGCACAAAAAGCAGGATGTGAAATCCATGTTCCTTATGAAAAAATACGTCGTATCAACGCAGCTTTTTGTCGAATTTTCACGAAATTTGCGATTTCTTCCCCCAGCCGGCGTATAATTCCCCGATCCCGTGGGAAAACTAACCCTGTGCAGCCGTGAAAAGCGGACAAGTATTTTTACAGGGGGCTGCCGGAAAGAGGTGGATTTTGTAATGTGGGATAAACTCGCACTGATTCTGCTTATCATCGGCGGTGTCAACTGGGGTCTGGTCGGCGTGTTCGAATTCGACCTGGTGGCATGGCTTTTCGGCGGTGCGGCGTCTTTCATCAGCCGTGCCATTTATATTCTTGTGGCGATCGCCGCACTGTGGTGCATGACCTTCCTGTTCCGGCAGGAGGCGCTGACAGAGCCGGCAACCGCAAAGCAAAGATAGCCTTTTCAACAGGCAATGGTTGAACGTGAAAAAGTCTGCCCGAACAGGACAGGCTTTTTTGCATATCCCCGGCTGCGGCGGCATATGCTGTCAAAAAAGCAACAGGAGGCTATCCCTATGGAAAAGACCCCGGAAGAATACCAGGCAGAATTGATGCGACTCTATCACACTGTGCAGGCATCTGCACCGGAAACGGCATCATCTCCCACGCCAGCGCCTGCGGCAGTTCCGCAGCCATCCGCCGCCGAACCGGAGATGCAGCAGCCGGAAACAGAACCCGAAGAGATGCCGCAGCCGCCGGACACTGTGCCGGAAACGGAAGAGACAGCGCCGCCGGCAGAAACCGTTCCGCCGCCGCAGCTGGAAATTGACGAGACATCCCCGGAACAGCCTGCCATCGGCTGGCTCCAGATCATCACACGCAGTGCCGGAAACGCCCGTGCCATCAGCGGCGTGTCCGTCCTGGTGACAAACGGCACGGAACAGCAGCTGCATCTGCGGCACACCGCCGTCACCAACGAGAGCGGCGAAACGGAAAAGATTTCGCTGCCCGTCCCGGCGGCATCCCTTTCGCTGGACAGCAGCGAGACCCGAAAGCCCTACAGCACCTATGATGTCAGCGTTTATGCAGACGGCTATTATCAGCAGATCAGCGAGGCTGTGCCGGTCTTTGCCGGAACGACTTCCCGTCAGATCTTCGCCATGATTCCCCTGCCCAGCTATTTGCAGGAATCGCCGGAGCCGATCGTCTATCAGAACAACGAACCCAATCTGTAAAGGAGGGATACCGGTATGCCAGTCGGAGAACCCTTTATTCCCAGAGACATTACGGTCCACCTGGGCAGACCGGATGCGGCGGCGGACAACGTCACAGTCGCCTTTCCGGATTACATCAAGAACGTAGTCTCCAGCGAGATCTACCCCACCTGGCCGGAAAATGCCATCCGTGCCAACATCTACGCCATCATCAGCTTTGCGCTCAACCGGGTGTACACGGAATGGTATCGCTCCCGTGGGTATCCTTTCGATATCACCAGTTCCACCCAGTTTGACCAGAAGTACATCTACGGCAGAGAGGTTTTCGAAAATATCAGCCAGCTGGTGGATGAACTGTTCAACTCCTATGTCCGGCGGCAGGGCAATGTAGAACCGCTGTTCACGGCATTCTGCAACGGCACGACTGTGACCTGCGACGGACTTTCCCAGTGGGGTACAGTGTCCCTGGCACAGCAGGGCATGACGCCCTATGAAATCCTCACCAGCTATTACGGCAACGATATCGACATCGTGACAAACGTCCCCGTTCTGACCAACACGCCCTCTTATCCGGGCTATGATCTGTCTCTGGGACTTTCCGGCGATCCGGTGCGCACCATCCAGGTACAGCTGAACCGCATTTCCCGGAACTATCCTGCCATCCCCAAAATCGGCGATGCAGCAGGCGATTTCGACTATATCACCCAGGATGCCGTCACAACCTTTCAGCAGATCTTCGGACTGCCGGCGACCGGCGTGGTAAATGAGGCGACCTGGTATCAGATCTCCTACATTTTTACCAGCGTAAAAAATCTGGCGGAGCTGAACTCCGAGGGCATCACCCAGCAGGAGATCGAACAGACCTATACCGAAGATCTCCACATCGGAATGCAGGGCAAGAACATCCGTGCCCTCCAGTATCATCTTGCAGTGGTGGGAGCCTACTATGCCGCCATACAGCCGGTGGAAATTACCGGCTACTTCGGAGAACAGACGGAAACTTCCGTCAAATCCCTCCAGCAGGCGTTCGGGCTTCCGGTGACGGGCGTGGTGGATTTTTCCACATGGAACGCCCTCTATGATGCCTACACCGGCATTGTGGAATCGATACCGCTGGACACCTCGGTCAATGACGTGGTGCTCTACCCCGGCGTGGTTCTGCGGGAGGGCACTACCAGCGAGTATGTCCGTCTGATGCAGCAGTATCTCACCTATATCCACGGCACCTATCCGGAGATTCCTGCCGTCAACGCCACCGGCTATTTCGGTCCCATGACAAAATCCGCCGTAATGGCATTCCAGGAACTTTTCGGCTATCCGAAAACCGGTGTGGTCGGCACCGCCGTCTGGAACGCCATTGCCAGCCTGTACTCCGACTTAAAATACGGTTATGACAAACAGCCTTTCCAGGCACCGGGCTATATCATCACCTAAGGAGGCATCCCATGGCTTATACAGACGAACAAAAACGGCAGCATATCCTGGAATTGCAGGCATATCTCCACGGCATTTCTCACCAGAGCCAGCTGCCGCATCTCATTCCGGACGGGGTATACGGCGAAAATACGGCAAACGCTGTCCGGCTGTTCCAGCAGCAGAACCAGCTGCCGCCCACCGGCGAGACCGACACCGCCACCTGGAACGCCATTGCACAGGCATATCGACAGGAAGTGCGTCCAACCGTACTGCATCTCCGGCTGTTCCCCACCGGCATCACTGCCTATGCCCCGGGCGACAAGGGCAGCGCCGTCTTTGTGATACAGGGCGTTCTACAGGCGATCCACAGTGCGTTTCCTGCCGTTCCGCAGGTACAGAGCAGCGGCGTTTACGACACTGCCACCAAAAATGCGGTGCAGCAGTTCCAGGAGCTGACGCCTTTGCCGCCCAGCGGCACAGTAGACGCCGCCACCTGGAACCACCTGCTTGCGGCACTGCGCCCATAAAAAAAGATAGTTTCTCATGCTTGACGCTGTGAGAAACTATCTTTTTTGTTATCATGTTATTTCAAACAACAGGCAGTGCTGCGGAGAAATTGGAAAGGAGAATGTTCGATGCCTTTTCTCAATCCAGATACTTTACAAATGCCTTTTCCTTTTCATCTGTATAGCCCAGCGACCGATAGAAATTCTGCGCCCCGGTATTTTCCTGCAAACAGGTAAAATAAATGATCTCGCAGTCGTTTTCCCTTGCGATCTTTTCGATCTCCCGGAACAGCAGACGTCCCACGCCTTTGCGCCGCACTTCCTTGCTGACGCAGACGTACCAAAGGGTCATGATGGGACGGCGGCCGTCAAACAGGTTGTGGAAAATGTTGATCGAGGTATACGCCACGACCTTCCCCTGGGATTTTCCGACCAGAAACCGATAGTGCGCATCATTCCTGCACAGCTGAAAGGTCTCCTCGATCTCTTCAAAAGCAAACGACTCCTGGAATGTTTCCATGCACAGGTCGTAAACCTCTCTGAGATCCTCTTCTTTCAAATCCTCGAAATGTACTTCCATTTCTGCCGTCTGCTTAGTCAATCGGAACGATCCAGCCGAATTCATCCGGGATCTTGCCCCACTGGATGCCGGTCAGGGTATCGTAGATCATCTGAGAAACCGGACCGATCTTGTTGTTGTTGATGGTCATGACCTTATCGCCCCACTTGAGGTGACCTACCGGGGAGATAACTGCGGCAGTACCGGTACCGAATACTTCGGACAGCTTGCCTGCGTCATAAGCATCTGCGATCTCCTGGATGGTGATACGGCGTTCCGAAACCGGAATGCCCTTGGAGCGGCACAGTTCCAGTGCAGACTTTCTGGTGATACCGGACAGGATAGAGCCGGTTTCCAGAGACGGTGTTACAACTTCGCCGTCGATAACGAAAGCGATGTTCATAGCACCGACTTCTTCGATGTACTTCTGCTCTACGCCGTCCAGCCACAGAACCTGGGAATAACCCTGGTCATAGGCATCAGCCTGGCTGTGCAGAGATGCCGCATAGTTGCCGCCGGTCTTTGCATAGCCCATACCGCCACGAACGGTGCGGACATACTTGTTTTCCACATAGATATTGACCGGATCCAGACCGGAAGCATAGTACGGACCGGACGGAGACAGAATAATCATGAACAGATAGTGTTCGCCCGGGTGTACGCCCAGGAACGGATCCACTGCAAAAATAAACGGACGAATGTACAGGGATGCGCCCTCTGTGTGGGGAACCCAGTCCTTTTCCACAGAGATGAGTTCCTTCAGGCACTGGAGACCCAGCTCTTCCGGCAGTTCCGGAATAACCAGACGCTCGTTGGAGCGGTTCAGACGCTTGAAGTTTTCGTCCGGGCGGAACAGCTGTACACCGCCGTCAGCACGGCGATAAGCCTTCAGACCCTCGAAAACAGTCTGACCGTAGTGCAGGCACATTGCAGACGGGCTGAGGGTAATGTCGCCGTACGGCATAATTACCGGATCATGCCAGCCCTGTCCCTCATCATAGGGCATTACCAACATATGGTCAGTGAAGATATGACCGAATCCCAGCTTGCTCTCGTCCTTGGGTTTTTCTTTCGGACAAGTCGTCAGTTGTTTTTTGATTTCCATGTCAAAAACCTCTTTTTTGATAGTTTTGCCGCAAATCGCTGTGCGGTTGGACGGCTTTGATACTATTATAGCACATTTTTCTTCATTTTGGAATAGTTTTTTGAAATTTTTTTTGGATTTTAGATTGTTTTTTTCAAGTGCGGGCAGGGTTGCGGCGGTTCGGGTGCGTTCTGCTGTCATAATCCCATGCACTTGTACGCAGTATACTATTATAAATATAGAAAAGCAGACAGAATAAAAAATTGTTTCCTGTATTGCTGCTTTTTCTGTATTTTTATTGACAAACGCACCGCAATATGCTATAATTTATGGTGCGACACAACTCAATACACTTTAAGTGAAAGTATACACTTTTATCAATTTCGGTAAAAGTGCATACTCTATTTTCGTATGCTTTTTCTTAAAGTGTCGAGTTGTGTCGCAACAACCAGAGTTATGCATTTTTTCAGTGCGTGGCTCTTGGCTGCGCACTTTTTTTATATCATTTTTAGGAGGAAAAACAATGAAAAAGAGGATTATGGGTATTGCACTGGCTGCTGTAATGGGCGTGGTAAGCATGACCGGATGCGGTTCTGGCTCTGATAGCAAAAAAGACAGCACAAAAGTTAAAGTACAGACAACCTTAACCGACAACGGACTTTGGGATTACGAGATGTTGGTTGATGGTAAGGTGTTAAAAGCCCCAATCACATCAAAAACATTGAACGCCCTGGGATACGAAGTGTCTGATAATGATAAGAGTGATGGAGATATTGACACAGAAGGCGTCTACATGTATGCTATGAACTGTGTTAACAAAGATACTGGGGTCACTATAGGAACCAGCGCATTGATTAACAATGGCAATAAAACTATGGACTATGCCAGCTCTTTTGGCTCAAAAGACCTTGAATTCTACAAGCTGATGTTTTCCGGCGGTGACAATGAAGAAAATGACTATAATTTTGAAATCACGAAAGGTATCACAATCGGTTCTACCGAAGATGATGTAAAAAACGCATTTGGCGAACCAGATTATGTTACATATTACGACGCATATATGTACTTTGAAAATCCTAATGCTGTTTCAGATAAGTCTGAGCCTGATTGCAGAGAATCCGGATATGCGTCCTTTAATTTTAGTGATGGCAAAGTTTCGGCAATTACTTTGTCTGCAAAAATGAATCGTGAAATTTCGCAGCAATAAACCAATAAGGATTCCGAATCCTAATCATTCCCATTCTTTCAACCGAACTATATAAACAAAAAAACGCTGTATGAAAGTCAATCCACTTTCATACAGCGTTTTTATTTTACAAGTTGAAAAGACTATCCTTACCCTTCCCAGGCTCCTGCATACTCCGACTTCACGCCCAGATATTCCTCCAGCGTCAGTCCCTGGGACATGATCTCCTTTGCGGTGTCCACGCCCACATAGCGGATGTGCCACGGCTCGTACTGATAGCCGGTGATGTTCTCCTTGCCGTCCGGGAAACGGATAATAAAGCCATAGTCTGCGCAGTGCGCCGCCAGCCACTTTGCCTCTTCGGTCTCGCCGAAAGCATCATCAATGGTGTTGCAGTCGATGGTCAGTCCGGTCTGATGCTCCGAATAGCCCGGACGTGCCGAAAAGGTATCTGCCATCTCCCATCCGTACAGATCGTTATAGTTGTTATAGATCTTCACCTGGTACGCATAGTCCCGGAAGTCCGAACCGATGTACAGATTCAGCCCTTCCTTTTCTGCGTCAGCCTTCATCTGTTCAAAAGCAGCCTTTGTGGTGGCATCCAGACCCGGATCATAGCTTTCCGGCAGTCCGTAACTCTTGTTCACGATCAGGATTCCGTCTACATAAGTGCAGCCGTCTTTCTGCTCCAGGTGGCGCACTGTCACCGGAACGGTCTGGGCGATGGCGTCATTGCCCTTTACCGAAACCGTGATATCGCACTTGCCGGCTTTCACGCCGGTCACATTGCCGGAGTCGTCCACGGTGGCAACTGCCTCATCGCTGCTGCTCCAGACCAGATCGCCGGCAGTCGCTGCACCGGTGGTGGACATATTCACTGCAATGGCAGCCGTGCCGCCTTCCAGCACAGCCAGATACGTCTTGTCCACGCTCAGATCCAGAATGTTCTCGTTGGTAGTGGCTGCCTCAGATGCCGCACTGCTCTGTGCGGATGTCCCCTGCGCCGATGCCACAACGCCGTTTCCGTCCGGAATGATGCTCGTGCCACGCTCGTCCGAAAAGAACAGCAGCCGCACCGCAAATCCCAGAATAATAAACATCACATATAATAGTACGAGGATGACACCCAGCCGGGAAAACTTGTCCCAGACGCTGCCTTTGGATTGTTTTGCCATAATGATCCCTTTCTCTTTCTCATTCGCTCTTTGTTTCCAAATTCCCTGTTTTTTCTCCAAATTGTAATAATTCTAACAGGAAACCACTCTAATTCTTACAAAGCGGTTACATCCCTTGTATTATACCACACTTTTCCTCCCATGTCATTTGATATTTTCACCAAACATCACACTTGTGATTTGTGCATTTTTAAGCACTTTGTGCATTATGTCACAAAATTGCTCTCGCAACCAGATAGAATGCACAAAAATTTCAGCAGATGTGATTTCATTCTTGAAAAATATCACAACCCGTGCTATAATAAGTAAGAAATGAAACCAAGCCGAAGTCGGTTCAAAAGAGCCGCAACTACGCTTATTTTTGGAAAGGGGAAACTCCATGACGAAAAAGAACAAATTCATCTCCGTTCTGACCGCAGCGACCCTGCTGTGTACGGGGATCGGCACTGCCGGCGTGACTACCTCGCTGCGTGCAGATGCCGCAGAGTCCATTGAATCCTCTATGGATTGGGACACACTGAACATTGCCGGCGGCGGCTTTGTCTCCGGCATCATCACCGGCGACGACCAGATGTATGCCCGCACCGACGTAGGCGGCGCATACCGCTATGACTACGAGCAGAAAAAATGGGTACAGCTGCTGGGATTTCTGAACGATGCCGACAGAGGCTTTCTGAGCGTAGATGCAATGTGCGTTGATCCGAACGATGACGACACGCTGTATCTGCTGTGCGGCTGTGCATATTTCAGCGACGCACGGACAGTTATTTTCCGTTCCCACGACGCCGGCGAGACCTTTGAAGAGATCGATGTCACCGATTTGATCCAGGTACACGGCAACGGCTACGGCAGACAGACCGGTGAAGCAATCGCAGTCGATCCGGACAATCCGGACATCATCTACTGCGGCGGCGATGCCACTGCCGGCGATTCTGCCCTCATTATGAGTGAGGACGGCGGCGACACCTGGAGTCCGGTCATGGGCTATGATAAGCTGGGGCTGTTCGAATACAGCATCAAGTGGCCGACATGGACAGAACATATGGCAAGATCTGTCGCAGATGACGAATACCTGAACGTCAATGGTATTGCTACGATTAAAATTACAGACGGCAAGGTCTACGTCGGCACTTCCGTCAAGGGCAAGGCAAACCTCCACGTGGCAGATGTGGGAAGCGATGACTTCCAGCCGCTGAGCGAAGATCTGCCCACCGAGCAGATGCCTTCCAGAATCAACCTGGATGCAGACGGCAACCTGCTTATTACCTATGTAAACGGCTTGATGTTCGACCGTGGCACTGGCTATGCTTACAAGTACAGCCCCAAAACCGGCGAGCTGAAGGATATCACACCGACAGAAGGCATCAGCAGCAACACGAAAAAACTGAATGTCGGCTACGGCGCAGTGACCAGCGACAAAAATGATGCCAACAAACTGGTGGCAACGACCTGCGCACAGTGGTACTCCCAGTCCTGGACGGAAGATGCCTGGGATCGGGATGCCATTGCATGGGGCGACCGTTTCTTCAAGTCTGAGGACGGCGGCGAGACCTGGACGGAAATGACACCGGGCAACCGTGCCAGCTGGGGCGGTCCGCTGATTGCAAACTACCTGCAGGACGGCGGTCACAGCTGGATCCGGGACAAGGCGATCCACTGGTCCGGCTGCATTGCACTGGATCCGAGAAACAGCGACCAGTTCTGGGTCGTTTCCGGTAACGGTGTATTCACCTGTGAGGACACCTGGGCAGAATGCCCCACCATCCGTTTTGCCGCAGACGGTATTGAAGAAGTGGTATCTCTGGACTTCATCAGCCGTCCGGGCAAGGATCCGGTTTCGGTCATCGGTGACTATGACGGTTTCTATCATAATGCAGACGGCACAGCGACCCAGCTGACACCCAGCATGAACAAGCTGACTGACACCACTGCATCCACCGGCGGCATCGCATACTGCCCGGCAAATCCGGACGTAATGGTACGTCTGTCAGAGGGCAGCGCAAAGGGCTACTACACCACAGACGGCACTACATGGCAGGAACTGCCGAACATTCCCTGCTCCGGTGCAAAGGCTGCCATCAACCAGCTGGAGGACGGCTCTTACCGCATTCTGGTCAGCAGCAGCGGCAAGATCTCCTATACCGATGACTTCGGCAAGACATGGAGCACTGCTTCCACCAGCGACAGCCTGAGCAGCACCATCTGGATGTGTGTAGACGAAAAGAATCCCCAGTATGTTTACGCATACGGCTATTACTACAACCAGTATTATTTCTACAGCAAGCCCAAGGCTGACATCACAGACGCACGCTACATTCTGATGGTCAGCGATGATTACGGCAAGACCTTTAAGGACGCTCAGACCATCTGCCAGTACGACCAGTGCGACAACGCATATCGTATCGCTTATCTGGACGAAGGCACATTTGCCATTGCTGCCGGCTACTACGGCGCATATCTGGTAACCGACTACGGCAAAACTGTCACCAAGATGGACAACGTAAGCTACTGCAAGACCATGGGCTACGGCGCTGCACAGAAGGAAGGCGACCCGTACACCCTGTATATGTACGGCAAGCCGGCAGACTCTGATCCGGAAGGCATCTATCGCTCTACCGACTGCGGCAAGACCTGGGTACTCATCAACCAGAACCACCTGTACGGCGGTACCGGCAACGGTAACTATGTTGTCGGCGATATGAACACCTTCGGCACCGTTTATATGTCCACTGTTGGCTGCGGCATCGTGGTAGGCAAGATCAACGGCAGCGAAGATCCCAAGCCGGTCACTTCTTCCACCACAACGACAAAGCAGACCACGACAACAACAACAAACACCACGACTACAACGGCAAAGACAACCAGTGACATCGCAACCACCTCTGCAACCGATAAGGCGACCTCGACCGCAGAAAGCTCTGTTTCTGCAACGGGAACGGTTTCCACAACCTCCGTCTCCGCTACAAGCGGCTCTGTGATCGCCGGTTCGATTCTCTACGGCGACGTCAACCTGGACGGCAGAGTAGATATCACAGACGCAGTCCTGCTGAACAAGGCAGTTGCCGGCGCAGTTTCCCTGGACAGCACAGCACAGAAGAACGCTGACTGCGATGCCAACAACGAGACCGGCGCAAATGATGCGATCCTTCTCCTGCAGTTCCTGGTTCACATCATCAACTCGCTGCCGTATACCGCTGAATGATTCCGATAATCTCATCAGAGAACGTTTCTCTTCTGAACAGATGCAAATGAGCTCTGAAACATCCTTCTATACAAACACCTGCATTGGCAAAACCGCCGGTGCAGGTGTTTTGTTTTGCCCGAAACTGCACATACTAAGCGTGTGTGCGGTTTTCGCTTTTCAGAATGCTGTCCGGCAAAAAAAGCAAGTGAAAAAAGATGGCTTTTGTACCGTTTTCCCATAAGCAAAAAAGCATTTACACAAAAGAAAGAAAAGAGTTTTGGAAAAATTATAGAAAAGGAAATCACTTTGTGATATACTAGGAATGTTAGGGCGCTCACACGGGGGATCGTGTGCGGTGCCGTGTGGTACGCAGGGAAAGCTGCGGACACAAAAACTGTCGAAAGACGAGGAGGTTCTATATGAGAAAAGTACAGTTTACAGAAACCGTTTTGCGTGATGCAAACCAGTCTCTTATGGCGACCCGTCTGCCTTATGCGGACTACGCCGATATTCTGCCGACCATGGATAAGGCAGGGTACTATTCCATTGAGTGCTGGGGCGGTGCGACCTTTGACTCCTGTTTGCGGTATTTGAACGAAGATCCGTGGGAACGTCTGCGGAAACTCCGGAAAAACCTGCCCAACAACAAGCTGCAGATGCTGCTGCGTGGACAGAATCTGTTGGGATATAAGCACTATCATGATGACGTTGTGGAAAAGTTCATCGAGCTTTCCATCAAGAACGGCATCGACATCATCCGCATCTTTGACGCACTCAACGACTTCCGCAACTGCGAAACTGCGCTGAATGCAACCATGAAGTATGCCACCAAGAATACCATCGCCTCCGGCTGTATCTGCTACACCCAGAGTCCGGTGCATACCGTAGAAAAGTATGTGGAAATGTGCAAGGAACTCAAGCGCATGGGATTCCAGACCATCTGCCTGAAGGATATGGCAGGCACCATGACCCCGTATGAGGCTGAACACCTCATCAAGGGCATCAAGGACGCTGTCGGCGATATGCCGCTGATCCTCCATACCCACAGCACCACCGGTATGGCGTATATGACACTGACCAAGGCGATCGAGTCCGGCATTGATGTCATCGACACCGCTACTTCCTGCTTCTCCGGCGGTACTTCTCAGCCGTCCACCGAGACCATGTTCTATGCCTGCCAGCAGTACGGCATCGAGACCGGTCTGGATGAAAAGCTGCTCAACGAAGTCAACGACTACTTCAAGCCCATCAAGCAGAAGTATATCGACAACGGTCAGATCAACCCCAAGAGCCTGGGAACAGACGCACAGGCGCTGGTCTACAAGGTTCCGGGCGGTATGCTGTCCAACATGATTGCAAACCTCACCGATATGAAGGCAATGGACAAGTTCGACGCTGCTCTGGCAGAGATCCCGCAGGTTCGTGCTGATATGGGTTATCCGCCGCTGGTTACACCGCTGTCTCAGATGGTTGGCAACCAAGCAGTTACCAACGTTCTGGTTGGCGAGCGCTATCGCCAGATCTCCAAGGAGATCCAGAACTATATCAAGGGTGAATACGGCATCGCCCCGGCTCCGGTCAGCGAGGCGCTCCAGAAGAAGGTTCTGGGCGAAGGCGGCAAGCCGGTAGACTGCCGTATTGAAGACCAGAAGCGCACCGGACAGGAATTCGAAGATGCCAAGAAGGCGCTGGGCGATCTGGCTCGTTCGGAAGAGGACATCATGAGCTATATCTGCTATCCGGATCAGACCGTGAAGTTCCTGGAAAACCGGAAGGCACAGGAGGAGAACGAGGCCGTTTATACCATCGAGGCCATGTAAGGAGGAACAGCTATGCCACTAAATGTGATAAGCGCATCAAGCATGGGCATCGGCGAGGCAGGCATCACCGCCATTTTTGGCTACTGTGTCGTTTTCGTCGGACTGGTCCTGCTGATGCTGGTACTGTATATTATGGGTGCCGTGTTCAAGTCAAAGGCAAAGAAAGCGGAGGCACTGAAAGCTGCGGAAAAGGCTGCCGCTCCGGCAGAAGCACCGGCAGCAGAACCGGAAAAGCCGCTTGCACCGGGTTCTGCCGGTCACATCAAGCGTTTTGATGTACCGGACAAGGAGGCTGCAATGATTATGGCGATCGTTGCGAACAAGCTGGATACACCTTTGAATGAACTGCACTTCGTATCGATCAAGGAGGTCAAAGAGGATGAAGTATAAAGTTACGCTGAATGACAAAGTATATGAAGTAGAAGTCGAGGCAGGAAAGGCTGTCCTGCTGGACGAATACGAGGCTTGTGCGCCGGCTCCGGCGGCAGCTCCTGCCGCAGAGGCAGCTCCGGCAGCCACAGCGGCTCCTGCACCGGCTCCGGCGGCAAAGGTGGATCTGAAGGCCGGCGAACCGGTAAATTCTCCGATGCCGGGAAACATTCTCCGTGTCGAGGTCAAGGAGGGCGAACAGATCAAGGCCGGACAGCTGCTGGTCGTTCTGGAGGCCATGAAAATGGAAAACGAGATCCTGGCACCGCACGACGGCACTGTTGCACAGGTCGTTGTCTCCAAGGGAACAACTGTAGAGACTGGTTCTCCGCTGATCGTCCTGGCGTAAAGGAGGGGTGTATTCATGAATATGCTTGAAACCCTCCAGAACCTGCTGAATGACTCCGGTTTTGTCAGCTTTTTCGCCGACGGCGGCTGGAAGAACCTGGTCATGATCGCAGTCTCCTGCCTGCTGCTGTACCTGGGCATCAAGAAACAGTTTGAGCCGCTGCTGCTGGTGGGCATCGCTTTCGGCTGCCTGCTGGTCAACGTCTCCAACTTCTTTGTAGATGGCGCAAGCTCCGCCAACGCCCTGTACCATCCGGAATTGTGGAATGCGTTCCTGGAAGAAGGCGGCGAGTATTACCACAGCTACGGACACATCATGGCGAACGGCGGACTGCTGGATATCCTGTATATCGGCGTAAAGTCCGGTCTGTATCCGTCTCTGATCTTCCTGGGCATCGGTGCGATGACCGACTTCGGTCCGCTGCTGTCCAGCCCGAAGAACCTGCTGCTGGGTGCAGCCGCACAGATGGGTGTATTCCTGGCGTTCTTCGGCGCAGTTTGCCTGGGCTTTGACGGCAACCAGGCAGCGTCCATCGGTATCATCGGCGGCGCAGACGGCCCGACGGCAATCTTCCTGACCAGTAAGCTGGCACCGGAACTGCTGGGACCGATCGCTATTGCAGCATACTCCTATATGGCGCTGATCCCGATGATCCAGCCGCCTCTGATGAAGCTGCTGACCACCAAGAAGGAACGGGAAGTCAAGATGGAAATGACCCGCCAGGTCTCCAAGACCGAAAAGATCATTTTCCCGATCGTCGTTTCTCTGGTCGTTATCCTGCTGCTGCCGTCCACCGCTCCGCTGATCGGCTGCCTGATGCTGGGCAACTTGTGGCGTGAATGCGGCGTGACAGAGCGTCTGTCCGATACCGTACAGAATGCGCTGATGAACATTGTCACCGTATTCCTGGGCATCTCCGTTGGTGCAACCACCGTTGCATCTTCGTTCCTCACACTGAACACACTGAAAATCGTTGTTCTGGGTCTGCTGGCATTCTGCTTCTCCACCGTTGGCGGTCTGCTCGGCGGTAAGGTTATGTATATCGTTACCGGCGGCAAGGTAAATCCGCTGATCGGTTCTGCCGGTGTATCCGCAGTGCCGATGGCAGCCCGTGTTTCCCAGAAGGTTGGTCAGAAGGCAAATCCGGCTAACTTCCTGCTGATGCACGCAATGGGTCCGAACGTAGCCGGTGTTATCGGTTCTGCAATCGCAGCCGGTTTCCTGCTGGCAGTATTTAAGTAAACTTCCTCGTTTGCATATCATTTCCCGTTCCGTATCCTTTCGCACAACAGATAACGGAACAGGTTCTAAAAACAAAACGCCCGATACAAGCAATATACGGCTTGTATCGGGCGTTTTTGTGTTAGCAGGAGAAGAGACACCGGAAATCATGGGAAATCGCTCACAGCAGGCTTTCCGTGGATTCTGAGCGATATGCAGTCTGGCAGTTCCACATCGCTGTGCAGGAAAGCTTTGCATTGGCTCTGTCCGGCGCAGCGATTTACCATAACAAACAAAAATCCCCGCAGGCAAACACGCTGCGAGGAACAATGCAAATATTCATTGTTGTGTCAAAATCAAGATGTATGGTCACTTCCGAACCGGAAGCTCGTCACCCCTGTGGTGACGGCGAATCAAAAGAAAAGATAAATTGTAGATCGAAATTTCAGAATCAAAAACTAATAGATGAGTTTATAAAGATTGGGGAACAATGCCAGGTATTCGCTCAGCTTTGTACGCTTGCTGGAACCCGGATCGTTGATGATAAAGTTTTCTGCGGAGAACGCAGTGCCTTTTGAACCAGTGTAACCGGTAATCAGCACGTAATGCTGGCTGCCGTTGGACTTCTTTGCACCGATCACAACCGGTGTGTTGTTCAGCAGCTGATCGTAGATCTTCTGCATCACCTTCTGTGAAATGCTGCCACTGACATCCTCTACCTGGTATCCCAGCTTGGTGCAGGACGACCAGATCAGATTGTCACTGCTGTAGGTCAGCTTGGACACCATCTTATCCGGTGTAGTATTCGTGCCGGTCTGGTAAGAATACTTCATCGCCAGCGCTGTGGTCACACAGCCTACCTTTCCGATGGTAGAATAGTTGATAACCTTGTTGCTCCACTTGGAGTCGAACTGTTTATAGTCCACCACGTTCAGCTGTACTGCCTGGTGACCAGTCTCTGTCATGATGCCGGTCGTCGGATCGAAGTAACGGGAAGTGTCCCCTACGGTCACCCAGCCAGTCTGCATGAAAAATGTGGACGGGTTAAAGTAATAAACGTCTCCGTTAATGGTAATGAGTCCGGATGCTGCGCCGTTCTCTGTCATATAGAGCTTGCCGCCGTCCTTTGCAGTCCAGCCGGTATATGCCGCGCCGCTCTCCGAATTGAAGTAATACAGTTTTCCGCCGATCTCCTGCCAATCTGTAAGACGAACGCCTGTCGCAGCGTCAAACCCGTAAACCTTTCCGTCAATGGTCTGTACGCCAGTTGCCACGCCGTGGGTGGTCAGATACAGCATGCCATCCTCTGTCTCCAGCCATCCTGTGTGCAGGGCACTGGTAGAAGGGTCAAAATAGAACCGTGCGCCGGCGATTTCCACCCAACCGGTCTGAAGTGCGCCGGTCTCTTCGTTGAAGTAATAATAGCTACCGTTGATCTCCTGAAGTCCGGTCTGCATTACGCCGTTGGCGTCCGCATAATAGGTCACGCCGTCAATGGCGCATATGCCGGTCATCAGATAACCCTTTTCACTAAAGCAATAGGTCTTTCCGTCGATCTGTGTCAGTCCGGCAGCGAGAACGCCGCTAGCATCTGCCCACATGGCAGAAGAGCCGTCTTTGATCCAGCCGGTCTGCATCAGCTTGTCTGCGGAGAAGTAGTAGTCCTTGCCGTTAATGGTATAACGTCCGGAAACTGCACCCTTGTCCGCTGTGAGGTAATAGGTTCCGGCATCTGTCACTGCCCAGCCGGCAGCCACGGTAGCATCCTTGTTGTAGCAGTACAGCGAGCCGTCATCATACGTGATCCAGCCGGTCTGTACGCATCCGTATTCATCGAAGGTATACGGTGTGCCGTTGATGCTCTGCACGCCGGTCAGCTTTCCGGCATCCTGGTCAATGTAGTACAGGGAATCCTGGTAATTCATCCAGCCGAACACTGGTGTGCCGACCTCTGCGTCATAATAATAACGCTTTCCCTCGACCGTCTGCCAGCCTGTCCGCAGTGCGCCGTCCGAGGCGAACAAATAAGTATATCCGTCGTCCAGCGTGGTCTCTTCCTGGGCACAGCTGCCGTCGTTGTAATAATAATAAAGGCTGTCGTCATCCGAAACATACCAGCCTGTCTGTGTGATCTGGTCTGCGTCACAGCTGCCCGTCAATACACGGTTGCCGCTGTCTGTCACAATAAAACGGTTCAGGTGCAGTGTCGTTTCCTGCACATCCGTCTCCTCTGCCGAAGCAGAAACTGCACCGATCAAAAGCGATGCGAGCAGTCCGCTGGCTGCGGCAAGGAGTATTTTGCGCATCGGTTGCGCCATTGGTTTCACGTCCTTTCGTGTCAAAGGAACACACGCCCGCCCGGGCAGCATTCCTTTCTAGCGACCGCTGTTTCCATTTTGCAATCGCTGTCGTCTGCGTTCGTATCCAATTGACAAAAATTCGCCGTCAATTGTAATCGATTTGTCATGAATCCACTATTTATTATACCGATGTTTGATGCTGCTGTCAATCAATTTGCCGCACAGATTGAAAAAAGTGTCGAATTTTCGGCGCACTGCACAAAAAGCAGATGACACGCTCGCCCATTCTGCACAATTTTTCAAGCTAATGAAACCCATTATCTGGAATATTCAAAATGAAATATTGGTAACAAAACAGTTATTTCGGCAAAACTATCGCTGCCGGACTGCTGATCGCACCGTAATATTCCGGCCGTCTGTCCCGGAATACGCCCCAGCTCATACGCATTTCTGCCATTTCATCCAGGTCATAGGTCTGCATGACAATGCCTGCTTCGTCCCGTCCCAGCTGCTGCATCACAGCGCCGGTGCAGTCCGTCAAAAACGATGTGCCGTAGAACGACAGTGCCGAGGACTGCTGCTGGTTCTCTTCGTCCGGCGTGATCGTCTCTGTGCCGATGCGGTTTGCCGCAATGACCGGCATCAGATTTGCCGCAGCGTGTCCCTGCATACAGCGCTGCCAGTGGGGCGCACTGTCCACCTCCAGGATCGGCTCAGAGCCGATGGCAGTGGGATAGAACAGCAGTTCTGCGCCGGCAAGCGCCATACAGCGTGCCGCCTCCGGAAACCACTGATCCCAGCAGATGCCCACGCCGATCTTGGCATACCGGGTGTTCCACACCTTAAATCCGGTATCCCCCGGCGTGAAATAGAACTTTTCCTGGTAGAAGTGGTCGTCCGGGATATGGGTCTTGCGGTAGATGCCCAGGACGGTGCCGTCCGCATCAATAATGGCAACGGAATTGTACAGCACATTGCCTGCCTTTTCATAAAAGCTGACCGGCAGCACCACGTTTAATTCCGCAGCCACCCGACGCAGCTGCTGAATCGCCGGATTTTCTGCCGGCGTGGTCGCCAGGTCATAGGACGCATAGCGGCGTTCCTGGCAGAAATAAGGGTTTTCGAACAGTTCGGGCAGCAGAATGATCTGTGCGCCGTCTGCCGCCGCCCGGCGCACCATAGTTTCAGCGGTGCGGCGGTTTTCTGCGGCATCGGGGACGCACGCCATCTGTACAGCGGCAACAGTTACTTTACGCATGAGAATTGCTCCTTCCTTCCGGTATCTGCTGTGTGATACAGTGAATATTGCCGCCGCCCAGCAGAATTTCTCTGGCGGCAATGGGAATGATCTTTCGTGTGGGGAACTGCGCCGCCAGGATCTCGCAGGCAGTCTTGTCCATCGGGTCGCCGAACTGCGGCACAAGAACGCTGTCGTTGGCGATATAGAAATTTACATAGGATGCCGCCAGACGCTCATCCACGCTCCGGGTCGGCTCGCCGTCCCAGAGATCCAGCGCATCGCATTCCTCCTGGGTGACGCAGACCGGCGTCTGCGGAATGGGCAGCTGTGTCACTTCCAGCTTTCTGCCCTTTGCGTCCGTCTGCTGTTCCAGATAGTCGGCACAGGCTTTGGAAAGGGCATACTGCGGGTCGTTTTCGTTGTCCGTCCACGCCAGAACCACCTTGCCGGGCGCAGTGAACGCACAGACGTTGTCCACGTGTTCGTTGGTCTCATCTCCGTAGATGCCTCTGGGCAGCCACAGCACCTTTTCCGCACCCAGCATGACGCAGAGTTTTTCGGTGATCTCCGCCTTTGTCATCTGCGGATTGCGTCCGGCGCTGCACAGGCAGCTTTCCGTGGTGAGGATAGTTCCCTCGCCGTCGCTGTGGATGCTGCCGCCTTCCAGGATAAAGTCCCGGCTGTCGTAGGTGTCCGTCCAGAACAAGTCGCAGACCTTCCGTGCCACATGGTTGTCCTTGTCCCACGGAAAATACAGCCCGTCCTCCAGACCGCCCCAGGCGTTGAAACCCCAGTCGATGCCACGAATGCCTCCGGCAGCGCTGCGGACAAAGGTGGGACAGACATCTCTCGCCCAGGAGTCGTCCGTCTCCATTTCCACCAGACGGATCTCCGGCGGCAGCATGGCACGTGCCGTCTCGTACTGTGCCGGCGAGACCAGCATGGTGACGGTCTCTGACTGTGCAATGGCAGATGCCACCGCCACAAATGCCTTTCGTGCCGGCCAGCCGCCGCTGCGCCAAGAGTCGCCCCGTTCGGGCCAGATGAGCAGACAGCCTGCGTGCCGTTCAAATTCCGCCGGCATGGAAAAACCATCCGTTTTTGGTGTTGTATGTAAAATGTGCATGGGATCGCTCCTCTCTGAATTGCAAGGAATATTATAACATATTTTCTTTGGGAATGCAATCGAATTCTATGGGCGGTTTTTCACGAGATTGTGGAAATGGTGTAGATTTCGTGGAAGGCAGGCTCTGAATCCTGTATAAAATCTTTTCGGCGGCACACAATACGTTGGGAGGTGATGCAAAATGACAAGCAAAGAATTGCTATACGTGGAGGATGCACTGGGACATGAAAAGTATTTTCAGACCAAGTGCAATGAGGCTGCGCAGCAGATCCAGGACGAAACGCTGAAACAGTGCGTGATGCAGATGGCAGAAAAACACCGCCAGCTGTTCCGGACATTCTACGGACTGCTGTAGCGTGTGTTCCCATAAAATGGAGGAAACAAAAATGGACGACAAAAACGTAATGGAAAACATTCTGCTGCTGGAAAAGGGCGTGTGTGACCTGTATATGCACGGCACCATCGAATCCTGCACCAGCAACGTACACCAGGCGTTCAGCCATGCGCTGAGCGACTCTCTCGCCATGCAGGATACGCTGTATGACCAGATGGCTGCAAAGGGCTGGTATCCCACCGACCGTGCCGAGATGACAAAGATCCAGGCGGTCAAGAAAAAGTTCCAGTCCATGCAGGGCTGACCCAGACGCAAAAAAGCTGCCGTATTTCTGCGGCAGCTTTTTTCATTACGGAATCAAAAGGTTCTCCCATTTCAGCGAAAACACCGGCACGTCCTGCATCCCGGCATAGGAGACCATGCTCCGGTTTGCACTTCTCGTCCCGAATATCACAAGCAGATCACTGGCGCTGCACATGATGCGGTCTGCCGCCTCATAGCAGTCCGCCGTTTCCTCCGGCTCGGCGCAAAAGACTTCGTCCGCCTTTTCCAGAATCTGTTGAAAACGTTCCCGGAGTTCCGGTTTCCACCCGGCGTTGTGTTCCGGATAAGGCTGCACCAGATGCAGGCGCAGCGCCGGATGGTAGAGTTTCAGCGCACAGATCATCTCCGCCGACCAGAACGGGATGCCGTATGCGCCGTTGACATAGAAGTCTGTATATCCCTTTTCCACCAGGGCGCAGAGGATCTCCAGCAGATTGCACTTGAGAATGGACAGCGCATTTTTCGGAAAGCGCTCCGGCGGAGCGATCTGCAGTGCCAGCAGCAATTCAAATCCACGTGATGTAATGGTACAGGTCATCGCAGCACTCCCCTTCTGTCGATTTGCACCCGTTTTTTCAGAACAGGTCTGCATCTGTCAAGCCGTGAATAACAGTTTCCATTTAACTATACCACAAAATTCCCTTTTTGTCAACTCAGCTGAGTTAACCTTTCATACGCCAGATTTCTTATAATGAACAATGAGGGATTCGCTGGAAAGTGCCGTAAGCGCCGGTTTCAGCGATTTTCTTTCCACATCGTTACTAGGAGATTCAATACATGACGTTAACGGAAGCGATCCAACAGCGTATCCGGGAACTCTGCCGGGAACGGAATATAACGCTGAACCACTTGTCCATGCTCTGCGGAATGACCCAGTCTACCGTGCATAATATTTTCGCACGCCCCAACAACAGCCCCACCATATCTACCATTAAAAAGATCTGCGACGGGCTGGATATCACCCTGGGTGAGTTTTTTCAGACAGAGTATTTCGACACGCTGGAACAGGAATTGCAGTAGAGCAGCAGGAATGCTGCTCTTTTTTTGCAATGATTTTTGCAGGCAATATCAAAAATTGACGTTTGATACAAAGCATGATACAATAAAGACAACACTACACAAGTCTGACAGGCTGACTTTGTACGATGCCGTCTTAAACATGAAATATCATATAAAGGGGATACTATGAAACGAACTTTTTTATGCAACATATTGTTGACTTCTGCACTTATTGCAATCTGCATGGCTAGTTTTACCGGTTGCTTTCATGAAAACATACGTAAAGATACCTCGCATATCTCTGAAACTGAACTGAAACAACTTGAGGGAAATGCAGAGGATGTTGTAAAAGCATATTTTAGAGAGAAATATGACGTACAGGCTGCGGTTACCCATCAGGCTATTGCCGGAGGCGTTTTTTTAGGACCAGATTCGTCAGCAGAACAATATTATAATTTGACTGTCAGCATTACAGACGGCGAGTACTACACGGAATGCAGCGCAGAGGTATACGGAAAACGAGTCAATAAAGAAATAGAATTATATGTAAAAAACGAATCTTATTACGGAAAATTGATGAAGGATAAAATGATTCAGTGGATAGATCCGTATATCTTACAAGCCGGTTTAGATGATTATATCATAGAATATAGCTGCACAGAAGTATGCTTTCCGTCAGAATATGCTACAGACCTCACTGCGGATACGTTTATTTCATTAACTTCGAAAAACAGAAAATTATCTGCTTGTTTTAATTTGTTGATTTCAAAATCAGAATATATGCAGCATGAAAATCTATCAGAGGAATTTAATGACTTAAAAAGCCATCTAAAACAAATCGACGGTGAAATCACATTGCACTTGTATGTGTATGAGGATAAGGATTATACCCAAATAAAAAACGGAAACACTTCTCACTTTAACAGCATCCTATCATCAAAAATTCTTAGCTATACAGAATAAAAGAATTACAGCAGCACAAAGCTTATTCGCAAAATGCGTGTTTGATTCTTCGACAGCTTTTTTCGGCGGTAGTTTTGACAAGTTACACAAAAAATCTTGACATCCCATGTAAGATATGATACAATAAAAATAATTGGACAATTTCTCGTGTACAAAGCGTACCAGTATTTTTGGAAAGGAAGGATGATTGTCTATGAAGAAGTGGATTGCCGGGATTTCCGCCGCTGTGCTGGCGTTTACCGGGGTCGCATCCGCTGTTCCTGGCGCCGTGGTCACTGCTGCGGACAGCAACAGCAAGTACAATTACGGAGAAGCACTCCAGAAGTCGATGTTTTTCTACGAGGTACAGCAGAGCGGCGTCAAGCCGGACTGGAACGAGGTCAGCTGGCGCTCTGACTGTATGACAAACGACTATGTGCCGGGCGGCTGGTTCGACGCCGGCGACCATCTGAAGTTTACGCTGACCAATGCGTATTCCGCAGCGCTCCTGGGCTGGGGTCTGCTGAACTACGGCGACGGCGTAGACAAGGCTGGTCAGCGCACCATGTACGAGAACAACCTCCAGTTTGCGCTGGATTATCTGGTGGGCTGCGACCAGGGCGACAACATCGTATACATGATCGGCGAAGGTTCCTTCGACCACGTCTGGTGGGGTTCTGCGGAAGTGTATATGGATAAGTACGAGCTGATGAAGGGCGAGACCCAGCGCCCGTACTACACCTGTGAGGACAGCTGCATCGAGGCAGACATGGCGGCTGCGCTTGCCACCGGCTATCTGAATTTCAAGGATTCCCAGCCGGAAAAGGCAAAGGAATACCTGGAACACGCCGTTGACCTGTTCGACCGTGCCGACAAGCTGCGTTCCATCGGCGACGACCCGGAGGAACAGTCCTACTACAAGATCACCACATTCTACGATGACCTGTTCTACGCTGCAAACTGGCTGTATATGGCAACCGGCGAGCAGAAGTACCTGGATCTCTGCAAGACCGACTATATCCCGAACCTGGGCAAGGAAGAGCAGTCCAGCGAAATGAAGTACACCTGGGGTATGTGCTGGGACGATGTGATGCAGGGCGGTATGCTGCTGTATGCCATCAACACCGGGGAATCCCAGTGGAAGGATCAGTTCACCAAGCATCTGGAATACTGGACCACCGGTTACGGCGGCAAGCAGATCACCTATACGCCGGACGGTCTGCCGTGGCTGTTCCAGTGGGGTTCGCTCCGCCACGCCACCACCACCGCTTTCCTGGCATATGTGGCAGTGGATCAGCTGTATCAGGATGACACCGCTAAGGCTGAAAAGTACACCAAGTTCGCCGACAAGGTCATGAACTACTGCTTCGGCGACAACTCCAAGAATTTCAGTTATGTGGTCGGCATGGGTGAGGATTATCCCCAGGCATGGCATCACAGAACCTCCAGCGGCGCATGGAACGACAAGTGGAGCAACATCGGTCAGACCGAGGGCGAGGATGCAAAGCCTCATGCACACATTCTGTATGGCGCTCTGGTGGGCGGCCCGGATCAGAAGGACGGCTATTCCGACAAGATCGGCGACTATCAGTATACCGAAGTTGCCATCGACTACAACGCAGGCTACACCGCAGCGCTGTGCGCTATGGTAGACAAATACGGCGGCACATCCGACCAGGACTTCCCGCCGACAGAGACACCGAAGTGGGATGAATTCTTCATGAAGGCATCCATCAACCAGTCCGCATCCAGCTATACCGAGCTGAAAGTATTCGCCATGAACCACAGCGCATGGCCGGCAAGAACCATCAAGAACCTGTCCTACAACTACTATTTCGACATCAGCGAACTGGTAGACGCAGGCTATTCCATCAATGACGTCTCTGTCAAGGTTGGCTATGACCAGCACAGCGGCGACAAGGGCAAGATCTCCATTTCTGACCCGATCCAGTATGACGGCAACATCTATTATGTCAAGCTGTCCTTTGCGGACGGCAGCGTAGTGATGCCTACCGGTCAGTCGGAACACCGCAGCGAATGCCAGTTCCGCATCTCCATCCCGGACAACATCCAGGGCGTATGGGATCCCACAAACGACTATTCTTATGCCGGTCTGGAACAGGGCGGCGAAGATGCAATGGTGGCGACCGACCATATCACCATGTATGACGGCGACACCTTGATCTGGGGCGTAGAGCCGGACGGCACCAAGCCGGACGTTACCACACCCACCACAACCAAGCCGTCTACCACGACGACCACGGAGACGACCACAACTACCACGGCGACAACAAAAGCTACAATGACGACCACTTCAGACGATATTATCTATGAATCCGAGGGCGCACTTCTGCTGGATGACGAGCCGGAGAAGCTGACCTATCGTGTTGGGGAGGATCTGGATCTCACCGGACTGCGAATTTCCCTGAAGTACTATTACGGAAAAGACAGCTGTGATGTGATCTATGACAAGGTATCGCCTGCCGATTATCCGGATAAATTTACCATAGACACTTCGGAATTTGACAGTTCCAAGCCGGGCACATATACCATTCGTGTGAAAGCAAGCTCGGATTTGATCTTGAACTATCGGTTGTCCTTTGCCGAGGTTTCTTTCAAGGTTACTGTTGAAGATCATGAGAACACAACAGAAACTTCATCCGTCACTACAACCACAACCACGACAACCTCTTCCACCGGCGTGATGGGCGATGTCCTCTATGGTGACGTCAATCTGGACGGCAGAGTGGATATCACAGACGCTGTCCTGCTGAACAAGGCAGTCGCAGGCGCAGTGGCACTGGATGACACCGCAAAGCGGAACGCAGACTGCGACGGCAGCAACGAGGTCGGCGCAAACGATGCTGTGGTACTGCTGAAGTTCCTGGTACACATCATCAACTCCATTCCGAGCGCAGACTAAACCAAAATATTTGGAAAGGCAATACCGCACAAAGCTTGTGCGTAAGATGCGCAGTCGGATTTTTCGACAGATTGCATAGAAATTCCGCAGGCAGACTTTGTGGTCGCAATCAATCCTAGTGCGACACTCCTTTGTTCTCGGGCAGAATCCTGCCTCGAACGCAGTCGTCTGGCAAGGGATTTCTGGGCAATATGACGGAAAATCAGCAAGCAGATTGCGTGCAAAGCCGTCAGGCGGGCTTTGTACGGTATTGCCTTTAGAGCAGATGCCGTTTCGTGCGGTGTCTGCTCTTTTTCTTCGCTGTGGTTTGACTTTTCCGATAAAATATGGTATATTGAAGAAAGAGTATTTTGTGCGGAAGGAGGCGGCGCTATGCCGGATATCATGGATCTGATTGCAGAGATCCTGGACAACCCCAAACTGAAAAATGTGGCATCGAAGATACAGAGCGAATATCACGACGAACCCATCCTGCGGACGGCGGCGCAGATGGCACGCCGCCTGCCCAAACCGCTGGCAGATGCCAAAAAGCTGGCGCAGCGTCCGAACCAGTATCACTATTCCTACAACGAATTGTTTCTGCGGCAGGCAAAGCTGCTGGAGGACTTCACCGACAACGCACCCGAAAGCGCAGATTTCTTCTCCTACTACCCCACCTACCGGGACATGAGCGACCGCCAGCTGCGCACCTATTTCACCTGGCGGACAAAGGTACGCCGGGGCATTGTGGAACACATTCCCCTTTCCTACGCTGAGGTGTACTGCTTTGAACTGCTGAACCAGATCGGCGTACCCGACCCGGAGACCGGCTTTCAGATGCTGCGGCAGTTCTACTACGACTACGGAAAGGTCGATCCGCACAACGGCTTGTGCTATTTTTCCAGCTGGATGCACGACTATGTGATCTACTACGGCATGGACGCCGCACTGCTGGAAGAATTCGACGCCGGTCACGGCACGGCGTTTGACACTTACTTCCCCGTACTGCTGGACGAGTCCGAACACAGCAAGGAGGAGATCTTTTCTGCGCTGTCTGCCCTGTCCGGGCAAAGCATTGTCCGTTCCCGATTCTACCGGGACGAGACCCGGCTGATGGAACAAGGGGCTGTTTTCTGTTTCCACGCCCTGTGCGTCTACTTCGAGAAACACAAAAAGACTTCCTTCCTGGAATATCTCTTCGGCAGGCAGAGCGAACTGCCCTATCATATGTTCACCAACGCCGTATTTTTCGAACAAGACCCGCACAAGAACTGCGACTTTGTCCTCAGCCCCTGCCACGCCTATCACTGCCGGAACGGTGAGTGGACGTGTGAGACCTATTTCGACTACAGCAAGGGCAGCAAACGCCTGGGGCTGTTTCTGAAAACCATCGACCAAAAGCTGCGCATTCTGACGGACTACGGGCATCCGCTGAAAGAGACAGAACTGCCCAAGTATATCCAGCAGGCACTGGACAAGGCGCTGGCGGAATTTCTGGAAGAGCGCCGGAGAGCAGCAGCGCCGAAACCCAAGCCGATACAGTTCGACCTTTCCCGGCTGCAAAACATCCGCCAGGCGGCAGATACCACACGGGACAAGCTGCTGGTGGATGAAGATGTGACCCAGGAACCCGAACCGCCCGTTATTGCCGCACCGACCCCTGCGCCAGAGTCGGAACACACGCCGGCTCAGGACAGCCGGCTCAGCGAGACTGAGACTGCATTCCTGCGCTGTCTCCTGGACGGGACACCCTACGCCGACCTGCTCCGGCAGCGCAATGTGATGCTGTCCGTCCTGGTAGACCACATCAACGAGACTTTGTTCGATGATTTCGGCGACACGGTGATCCTCTTTGACGGTGACACGCCGGAACTGATCGAGGATTACGCCGAAGACGTTGCAGCATTGCTGGAAACGTCTGTCTGAAACCGCATAGAAAGGAACGATCACTATGAAAATACCAAAACGAATCGCATCTGCGGTCATCAATTCGCTGAAAGGCGGCGTAGTTCCCCGCATCGGACTGCCCTATATTACCGTAGGCAGAGAACAGGAGATCAACGCCCTGCTCCACGACGTTGAAATTATCGCAGACGGCGGCGCATCGTTCCGGTTTATCGTGGGCAAATACGGCAGCGGCAAAAGCTTTCTGCTCCAGACCATCCGCAGCTATGTGATGGACCGGAACTTCGTGGTAGTGGATGCCGACCTTTCCCCGGAGCGGCGGCTCCAGGGAACGAAGGGACAGGGACTGGCGACCTATAAGGAACTGATCCGGAATATGTCCACCAAGACCCGTCCGGACGGCGGCGCACTGACGCTGATCCTCGACCGCTGGATCAGCAGCGTACAGAGCGAGACCGCAGCGGAGTCCGGGCTTTCCGCAGACGATCCCCTGTTCCGGAAAGCTGTGGAGCGAAAGATCTACGAGGTCATCGGCACGCTCCATGAAATGGTACACGGATTCGACTTTGCCAAGCTGCTGACACTCTATTATAATGCCTACTGGGACGGCGACGACGAAAGCAAGGCAAAGGTCGTCAAGTGGTTCCGGGGCGAATACACCACCAAGACCGAGGCGAAGTCGGAACTGGGCGTGAATATCATTATCAGTGACGACGACTGGTACGAGTATATCAAACTGTTTGCCATGTTCCTGAAAAAGGCGGGCTACAGCGGTATGCTGGTGCTGATCGACGAACTGATGAACATCTACAAGGTTCCCAACAGCATCACCCGGCAGTATAACTACGAGAAGATCCTCACCATGTACAACGACACGCTCCAGGGCAAGGCGCAGTATCTGGGCATCATCATGGGCGGCACACCCCAGTGCATCGAGGACACACGCCGTGGCGTATACAGCTATGAGGCGCTGCGCTCCCGGCTGGCGGAAGGCCGTTTCGGACGAGAGGGCGTAAAGGATATGCTTGCCCCGGTGATCCATCTGACGGCGCTGACCAACGAGGAACTGCTGGTGCTGACCGAAAAGCTGACGGATATCCATGCCCAGCTGTTCGGCTATACGCCGACGCTGACCCAGGAAGAACGCATCCAGTTCCTGCAGATCGAATTCGGACGCATCGGCGCAGACTCCCACATCACGCCCCGTGAGGTGATCCGGGACTTTATCGAATTGCTGGACATCGTCTATCAGAATCCGCAGCTGAACGTCTCCGAACTGCTCCGGTCCGACAGCTTTTCCTATGCCCAGGCACAGCCGGAGGGCGACAACACAGTCGCACCGGAATTCGCCGAGTTTGACATTTAAGAGGTTTCCCCATGTCCATTTTCGAACGCTATGCCCCATTTATCCAGGACTTTATCTACCAGAACGACTGGGAATCCCTGCGTGCCATCCAGGTCGCAGCAGGCGATGCCATTTTCAACACGGATGAAAATGTCCTGCTCTCCGCCTCCACCGCCTCCGGCAAGACCGAGGCGGCGTTTTTTCCCATCCTCACTCAGTTTTACGAAGACCCGCCCACCTCTGTGGGCGCTATCTACATCGGACCGCTGAAAGCGCTTATCAACGACCAGTTTCTCCGGCTGAACGACCTCTGCGCCGAGGCTGGCATCCCTGTCTGGCACTGGCACGGCGACGTTTCCCAGTCCCACAAGGCAAAGATGCTGAAACATCCCTCTGGCATTTTGCAGATCACGCCGGAGTCTCTGGAGGCGATGCTGCTCCACAAACACGCCGCACTCACCAAGCTGTTTCACGACCTGCGGTACATAGTCATTGACGAGGTGCATTCGCTGATGCGTGGCGACCGTGGCGGTCAGACGATTTGTCTGATGGAACGGCTCTGCCGCATGGCTGGGGTGAATCCACGGCGCATCGGGCTTTCTGCCACCATTGGCGATCTGGAGGCGACCGGCGCATTTCTGGCTGCCGGAACAGGCAGAGGCACGGTGATCCCACGCATCGAAAGCAAGGGCGTGCGCTGGCGGCTGTCCATGGAACATTTCTATGTGCAGGATCAGCAGGCAGCGGCAGAGCATCTGCCGGAACAGGCACTGCCGGAGCTTGCCCCCAAAACGGACACTGCCCCGGCACACGCAGACCCCGGCATCGGCTACATCTTCGAGCATACCCGTGGGAAAAAGTGTCTGGTCTTTGTCAATTCCAGAGAGGAATGCGAGGCGGTCACCACGACCCTGCGGCAGTACTGCGAGGCACGCCACGAACCGGATCGGTTTCTCATCCACCACGGCAACCTGTCTTCTGCCTACCGGGAGACGGCGGAAACTGCCATGAAGGACGACGACCTGTTTCTGACTACAGTCACCACTGCCACCCTGGAACTCGGCATCGACATCGGCAGACTGGAACGGGCATTCCAGGTGGATGCGCCCTTTACGGTCTCCTCATTCTTACAGCGCATGGGACGCACCGGACGGCGTGATCTGCCGCCGGAGATGTGGTTCGTCATACGGGAAGATCCGCCGGAGGCACGGGCGCTTTTGCCCACCACCATCCCGTGGAAACTCTTACAGGGCATTGCCCTGGTACAGGTCTATCTGGAAGAGCGCTGGGTCGAGCCGCCACGGCTGGACCGGCTGCCCTACAGCCTGCTCTACCACCAGACCATGTGTACCCTGGCATCCTGCGGCGAAATGACACCGGCGGCACTGGCATCCCGTGTGCTGACGCTCAGCTATTTCCACCGGGTCTCCCAGGAGGATTTCAAGCTCCTGCTGCGGCATCTGCTGGAGATCGACCACATCCAGCGCACTGAGACCGGCGGTCTCATCGTGGGCATTGCCGGCGAACGGCTCACCAGTTCCTATAAGTTCTACGCCGTGTTCCAGGAAAATGTGGAATACACCGTGCGTTGGAACTCCCAGGAGCTGGGAACGATCGTTCAGCCGCCGCCGGTGGGCGAAAAGATCGCCATTGCCGGTCATGTCTGGGTGGTGGACGAGATCGACCACAAGCGGCACACGGTATACTGCGAACAGATCAAGGGCAAAGTGCCGGCGTACTTCGGCGAATGCCCCGGCGATATCCACACCCAAATTCTGGAACGCATGAAACGGGTGCTGCTGGAATCCAGGCAGTATCCCTATCTCATGCAGAATGCGGCGGCACGATTACAGCTGGCACGGCACACGGCGCAGAACTCCGGGCTGACGGAAGAGCCGCTGATCTGTCTGGGCGGCGATATGTGGTGTCTGTTCCCCTGGCTGGGGACGTACGCCTTTCTCGCCATGGAGCGCTTTCTCAAGATACGCTGCGCCGAATCCCTCACCCTCACCGGGCTGTCCCCGTCCAGACCTTATTTCATCCAGTTCAAGATGAAAGCGGACAAGCGTACCTTTTTCCAGGTGCTGCTGGAACAGGAGCGCAAGCCCCTTGATCCCATGGAGCTGGTCTATCCCAAGGAGATTCCCATGTTCGAAAAGTATGACGAATACCTGCCGGATATCCTTATCAAAAAGGGATTTGCCTGCGGCGTGCTGGGCATCGACGAAATGCGGGAGCGCATCCGCAGCTGGGAAAAGTATACATAATCGCCGATGATGCAGTGTATCCGGTAAAGTTTTCAAAAAATACACATTCCCACTGCATTCCTATGCTATAATTTTCTTCATAGAAACAAAACAGAACCGCTACAATAGGAGGAATCCATATGGCAAAAAAGAAATCCAAACCGGCAGCAGACGCTGCTCCGGAAAAAAAGGCGAAACCGGCGAAACAACCGTCCCGTGCCGGCGCAGTGTTCGGCTCGATCCTGCTGTTTCTGCTGACACTGCTTTTCAGCATTGCCCTGCTTTGCAGCAGCATCCTGCACAGCCTTTTGCCCCAGCACACCCTTTCCGGCTCCATTTCCCAGATGGACCTGTCTCAGGTACAGCTGAAAGACAACGGCAAAACCGAACAGCTGGGAAAGTGTCTCTATGACTGGTACTTCTGGGATGCGCCGAATCTGACGGAAGAATACGCCGATGTGCTGGTACAGCAGCCGGAGTTCAACGCCCTTTTCTGCAACTATCTGGATGACCTCAGCGATTATCTGACCGGCGACAGTTCCGAACTGCCGAAAGCGAGCGTGGAGGATATCGCCGATCTGATGCAGAACGACCTGGGCAGCACCATGCGGAAAGAGACCGGCGTTGTTTTTGCTGAGGCAGACCGCCAGTCTCTGGAATGGACTATGGGCGATGATATAAACGCCTGGAACGATGCCCTGGACAGCGCCGTCGGCAGCGGTTTCAAGCAGTTCGCCGCACGGATGCTGTGCGGAATGTCCGGCATCATCACCTTTGGCGTTCTGACCATTGGCTGCTTTGTCCTGTGGCTGATCCTTGCAGTGAAAAAGCACTGGCGCAAGGGCAGGATGCTTGCCGGCTACGGCTGGGCTGCGGCGATTCCCGGACTGCTGGTACTGGCAGGCTGCGGCGTGACCCTGCTTTTGGTTGAGGCGTTTCATGTGCCGGATGCCCTGCTCTTCACGAAAAAGGGACTCCCGACGCTGGTACAGCCCACAGTTCTGGCAACACTGATCCCCGCCGGATACGGCGTGATCTTTGCGCTCATCGGCATTTTCACCAACGCCGCCGTCAAGAAAAAGCAAAAGAAAGCGGCACTGCAAAAGAGCACCGACAAGCCGGCTGCGCCTGTGGAAACACCGGCAGCGGAACAGCCGGAATTCCACTACACAGAAATGACCGGCGACAGCAAGAAAGACAACACAGATGCCTCTGCAACTGCAAAGTTCTGTCCGCACTGCGGCGCACCCAATGCGCTGAACAGCCAGTTCTGCGGTTCCTGCGGTCAGAAAATGAAGTAAACCGGAATCTTCAAAAACGAATCCATACAAAAACGCCATGGCAGCAATACCATGGCGTTTTCTTGTACAATTAAATTTTCTTTAGCCCTCTTCTGCCTCTACCAGAACTTCATTTTTCGTCTGACAGTAGCTGTCCAGATATGCCAGCATTCCAAAGGCGATCAGCGTCAGAACTGCACCATGAAGGTACAGTATTCCTGCCATCCAGCCGCTGGGCAGCACCCGGAGCGCCTGCGTCAGCAGTGCCGCCAATGCCGACAGGAAAAAGACAACGGCATAGAACAGACAAAGGAGTTTTGCTGCCTGTTGAAAGCGGGACGGCACATAGACATATTCTCCGTCGGGCAGTTTCGGATCACCAGCCATCAGAAACGCCCACGGCTCACCGTTCAGTTTCCACGCAAATACAGCATCTGTGATTCCCAGAAGAAGAAAGCAGCCAAATGCGATCCATCCACTCACGTTTCAGCACCTCCCATGCAGTACGGTCTCTGTCAGTCCACCTTGACCGGCTGGATATCCCAGATGTTTTCGGCATAGTCCGCAATGGTACGGTCAGAGCTGAACTTTCCGGCATTGCAGATGTTCAGCCACTGTTTCTTGGCGAATGCCATGCGGTCGGTGTAGTCGCCGTTGCAGCGCAGCTTGGCTGCCACGTAGGATTCCAGGTCACCCAGCAGATAGTAGTTATCCGGTGTGTGCCAGCTTGCGCCGTCCAGGAGCGAGTAATACAGCTCCCGGAAATCGCCGCTGCCGCCGTCACAGCAGGTGCCGTCGATCAGCGTCTCTACCACACGGCGGATCTTTGCATTCTCAGAGAACAGCTTGCGGCTGTCATAGGTCGGCATGATCTTTTCCAGTTCCTCTACCTTTGCGCCGAAGATATAGTTGTTCTCTTCCCCTGCCTCTTCCACAATCTCAATGTTTGCGCCGTCATAGGTACCCAGGGTAACTGCACCATTGAGCATCAGCTTCATGTTGCCGGTGCCGGATGCCTCTGTGCCGGCAGTGGAGATCTGCTCGGAAACATCAGCCGCAGCCACCAGTTTTTCTGCATAGGAAACATTATAGTTGGAGACAAATACCACCTTGATCTTCTGTGAAACTACCGGGTCTGCCTCTACCAGCTTTGCCACCTCGTGGATAAACTTGATGATTGCCTTGGCACGGCGATAGCCCGGCGCAGACTTTGCACCGAACAGGAAGGTCACCGGTGTGATATCCGCAATGCTGCCGTCCTTGAGTCCGAAGTACAGGTACAGGATGGAGAATGCGTTCAGCAGCTGGCGCTTGTACTCATGCAGGCGCTTGATCTGAATGTCGAAGATGGAATTCGGGTCGATCTGTACGCCCTCTTTTTCTGCGATATATGCGGCAAGCTGTTCCTTTTTGGTCTGCTTGATTGCCAGGAAACGCTCCAGCACAGCGGTGTCATCGGCATAGCGCTCCAGCTTTTTCAGCTCGTCCAGACGAATCTTCCAGTCGTCAGAGCCCAGCAGCTCGGTGAGCAGTCCGGACAGTTCCGGGTTGCACAGTGCCAGCCAGCGGCGCTGGGTGATGCCGTTGGTCTTGTTCTGGAAACGCTCCGGATAAACCTGGTACCAGTCTTTCAGCACGGAGTCCTTCAGAATCTCGGTGTGGATCGCCGCAACGCCGTTGGTGTGCGCAGACGCATACACAGCGATATGTGCCATATGCACCATGCCGTTCTGCACCAGTTTCATGCGGTTTGCCTGCGCCTTGTCCACGCCCTTCTGGTACATCTCGGTCATAAACTGCTCTTCGATGCGCAGAATGATATCATAGACTGCCGGCAGCAGCTGCTGCACCAGATTGCAGTCCCACTTTTCCAGTGCCTCCGGCATAACGGTGTGGTTGGTGTAGTGGAAGATCTTTCTTGCCATGCCGAATGCCTGGTCGAAGGTATAGCCGTTTTCCGGCAGCATCAGCTGGCGCACCAGTTCCGGCACGGAGATGACCGGATGGGTGTCGTTCAGCTGGATGGCAAGCTTGTCTGCCAGGTTGTCCAGCGTGCCGTAAACTGCCTTGTGCTTTTTCAGAATGTCCTGGAGCGATGCGGCGCAGAAGAAATACTGCTGTTTCAGACGCAGCTTTTTGCCTTCCCAGGTGTCGTCGTTCGGATAGAGAACACGGGAGATATCCTCTGCATAGACGGTCTCAGCGGCAGCCTCCAGGTACTTCTGCTGATTGAACAGGTCGAAGTCGAATGTATGCACCGGCTCTGCCTGCCAGAGGCGGAGATTGCCGATGTGCCTGGTCTTGCAGCCGATCACCGGCATATCATACGGCACGGCACGAACGGTCTGTCCCTCGAATTCCACCAGAACAGCATCCTCGTCCCGGCGCACCGACCAGGCATCGCCGTAGCGCATCCAGTCGTCCGGCACTTCCTTCTGGAATCCGTCCTCGAAGTACTGCTTGAACAGACCGTACTTGTAGCGGATGCCATAGCCATCCAGCGGCAGATCCAGCGTTGCTGCGCTGTCCAGGAAGCAGGCAGCCAGTCTGCCCAGACCGCCGTTGCCCAGAGCGGCATCTTCGATAACTTCCAGGTCTGCCAGCGAAACGCCCAGTTCTGCAAAAGCGGCCTCAGCCTCTTTCATCACATCCAGCACCAGCAGGTTGTTGTAAACGGCACGACCCACCAGGAACTCCATGGAGAAGTAGCAGGCACGGCGGCTGCGCTCGTGTGCGTCCATGCTCTTGTTCCAGTCCGGTGCGATTGCCTCCATAATGGTTTCACCCAGCGCCTGGTGCAGCTGCTGCGGAGTTGCCGTCTTGGGGTCGATTCCGTGCAGGGCGTTCAGAATGCCGCTTTTCAGTTCTTCCTTATTCATCATGACTTCTTCTCCTTCTTCTTCAGTTTCATGGATTCGTTTACCGCAGCAGCTTTCTCTGCTGCCTTTTCTGCTGCTTTCTGCCGTTTTTTCGACAGCGGCTTGGGCGCTGTCTCCTCCGGCAGGCGGTTGTACAGTTCATTCAGCTGGTAGATCCGCTTTGCCAGTCTGGGGTTAAAGTCGCTGGTCAGTGTGCGGTACTGCCAGTTGCCGCCGGTAGTGGACGGTGTGTTCATTCTGCCCTCCGGTCCGGCATCCAGGAAATCCTGCATCTGTGCCACCGCAAGCTTTGCCGTGCTGCTCCAGGTGAGCCGCAGGATGGCTGCCGGCAGATCGTTTGCGCTCCGGCAGTGGAGATAGCGCTTGGCGAAAGCGATGGTCTTTGACGGCGAACCGTGGATCCAGCCACGGAGCGTCATATTATCGTGTGTCCCCGTATAGGCGATACAGTTGGAAGTCTCAAAGTTCTGGGGCAGATAGGTACTCTTGGGGTCGTCGTCAAAGGCGAACTGGAGTACTTTCATGCCCGGATAGCCGGAGTCTTTCAGCAGCTTGCGCACTTCCGGCGTCACAAAGCCCAGGTCTTCGGCGATGATGGACAGATCGCCCAGCGATGCCTTGACCGCATCGAACAGCGCCATGCCCGGACCTTTCCGCCACTCGCCGATCTCTGCGGTCTTGTTGCCGTAAGGGATGGCATAATAGCTTTCGAATCCACGGAAATGGTCGATGCGCACGGTGTTGTACAGCGTGGATGCGCTCTTCAGGCGGTCGATCCACCAGGCAAAGCCGGTCTCCTTGTGATATGCCCAGTCATACAGCGGATTGCCCCACAGCTGACCGGTGGGCGAAAAGACATCCGGCGGACAGCCGGCAACGTCGATGGGCTTTCGCTCTTTGTCCAGGAGGAAAAGCTCCGGATTTGCCCAGACATCCACGCTGTCATATGCCACATAAATGGGAATATCTCCCACAATGGAAATGCCGTTCAGATTGCAGTAGGTCTTGAGTTCGCCCCACTGCTGGTAGAACCAGTATTGCAGCACGCTGTAGAAGTCGATCTGGTCGGCATAGGTCTCCTTTGCCTTTTCCAGTGCCTTGGAGTCACGCTGCGCCAGCGCCGGTTCCCACTGATACCAGGGCTTTCCCTCATGGGCATCTTTCAGCGCCATAAACAGGGCGTATTCCGGCAGCCATGCCTTTTGTGCCTCGCAGAAGGTCAGATAGCCCGGATCGTCCTTCCGGAAACGGCTGTATGCGGTCCGGAGTACGTGGAAACAGTAGTTATACACTCTGGCGTAGTCGACCCGGCGGGGATCATCGCCCCAGTTAATATCCGCATAGTCCGGCGGCGCAAGATAGCCCTTTTTCTCCAGGCGCTGGAAGTCGATAAAGTAGGGGTTTCCGGCGTGGACGGAGAAGGACTGGTACGGAGAATCGCCGTAGCTGGTAGGCGAAAGCGGCAGGATCTGCCACACCTGGACACCGCAGTCCCGCAGGAAGTTGGCAAACATATAAGCCGAATCGCCCAGCTTGCCGATGCCGAACTCAGACGGCAGACTGGAAATGTGCATCAAAATACCACTTTTTCGCATTGTGATACCTCCTCAGATAGTTACAGCATCGTTTTTTCGGTTGCAGGCGATGCCGCTTTGTATATTTTTTGGTTTTCAGCGCAGACTACAGACAGCATCAAAACAAAGAGGTGATCCCTTGAAACTGCATCACAAGCCCTATGAACTCTGCTGGTTCTTTCTGCTGGGGGCTTTTACCTATAGTCTGCTGGAAATTGTATGCCGTGGATATACCCACTGGACCATGACCCTCACCGGCGGTGCCGCCGCCGTGGGACTCTATCTGATCCGTGCCGCTGCGCCGCCAAAGACCCGGCTGCTCCAGTGTCTCTGCGGCGCTCTGCTCATCACGGCGCTGGAATTCACCGTGGGCGTTGCGGACAATCTTGTCATGGGATGGAACGTGTGGGACTACAGCGATATGCCGCTAAACCTCTATGGGCAGATCTGTCTGCCGTTCACCGGACTGTGGTTTCTGCTGTGTATTCCGGCGTTCGGCATCTGCCGCATCGCCGAAAGGCGGTTCCATCCGGCAGGGTGACCTCTGCCGTTCCACAGGAAGTTTCTACCCTTTTAGTATAGCACAAATCAAATTTTTGTGCAAGGGGAATCACAGAAAATAAACCGGATTCGTGAAGAATTTGTACAATTCAATCATGAAACAGCCATATATTTGTGCAAAAAAAGCATCGTTCCCCGACTGCCGCACGCCAGTCCAATCGTGTATGCAGTCGGGAAATGATGCTTTTCGCTTATTCAGAAATTCAGTGTTCCATCAGCAGGCGCTCGTTGCAGAACTCGCATTCCAGCAGAGAATTGCCCAGCGGAATAAAGCTTTTCGGGAGATATGTCTCTGTACAGGTGATGCAGTTGGGGTTCTTGCAGGCTGCGCCGGGGAAGGTCTTGCCGTGCAGCAGTGTGGTGTGGGTGTCCAGGTTCAGCATAGTGATGATAAGCGCCATGCGGACGTACATACCATACTTTGCCTGCTTGAAGTACATGGCACGAGGATCATCGTCCAGAGCCACTTCAATTTCGTCTACACGGGGCAGCGGATGCAGTACGATCAGATCCTTTTTCGCTGCCTGCATCTTCTTGACGGTGAGGATATAGGTGTCCTTCTGTGCCAGATATTCCTCACGGCTGGCAAAGCGCTCCTGCTGGATCCGGGTCATGTACAGCACATCCAGCTGCGGCAGTGCCTCTTCCAGAGAAGAGATCTCCTCATACTCGCAGTTGCTGGCGTTGAGAATATCCTTGACATAGGACGGCAGACCCAGTTCCGGTGTGGAGATCAGAATGAAACGGTTGCCCTCAAAGCAGGACATTGCTTTCAGCAGAGAGTGTACCGTTCTGCCGTTGATGAGATCGCCGCAGAGACCGATGGTCAGATGATCCAGTCTGCCCTTTTCGCATTTCAGGGTCAGCAGGTCGGTCAGCGTCTGGGTCGGGTGGAGGTGACCGCTGTCACCGGCGTTGATGACCGGACAGTCTGCGGACAGCGCCGCAGCCTTTGCCGCACCGGCAACCGGATGGCGCATGACCAGGATATCCGCATAGCCGCTGACGATCTTTGTGGTGTCCTTCAAGGTCTCTCCCTTGGAGACGGACGAGTTTGCCGGGTTATCGAAACCGATCAGTCTGCCGCCCAGACGCAGCATTGCAGTCTGGAACGACATCTGGGTACGGGTGGACGGCTCATAGAATAGGGTCGCCATGATCTTGTTGCTGCAGGCGCCTGCGTAGATCTCCGGGTGATTCTTGATCTGCTCTCCCAGGTCTACCACCTGTTTCCACCAGGAAACAGGATAATCGTTCAGGTCGATCAGATGCGGATACGGTGAAATCATGATATTGTACCTCCGTTGTTTTTGGATGAATTCCAGATAAAAATCAGTTTATTCATCCTATTTCCTATATTATCCATTGGCAAATCGCCAAATGAATTCTACAATTCTATTAGCATCGTTAGAAAACGCTTTGCAGCCTGTTCATCAACAACAGGAAAATTCTTTTCTAATAATATCTGAGACAATGCTTCACCCTTAAATTGGGCTACCCCTCGCCTGTTTCTTCCCGCCCAATGATGAATGATGCTTGTATTTTCTATAAGCCGTTCATCAAAAACAGAACAGAGACGTGATGTGATTTTTCCATTCTCGTCAATTCCAAGAATATATATCATATAGACGGCTTTTTCTTCTGTTAAAAATTCCAATAGTTTATCAACATTATAGGCTTTCGGATTTCCCGCTAAAAACATCACCTTTGTTTTTATATCTGTTTCTGTTTGATATTTTAGAAAACTTCTTGAATAATCTCCCAACGCATCTCTTGTTTGAAATTGTGGCAATTCCGTCTTTCCTCGTAATGCCGAAATAATTTGATCCTTTAATGTAGACCCATTATCCGTTATTAGATATTCAATTACTCGTCCACGTACATTTACATTATCAATCAAAGATGCAATTGCAATTTCACCTTGAACAGACCGCACTCTGGCATCTAGATCTTCTCTTAAAGTCTCATATTCTGTAGATTTCAAAAAATTACAAGTCAACGACACAGCAGATAAAATTTTCAACTTGTTTTCTTGAGTTATTTCAAACTTTTGTTCTCTGCCCACAATTCCATTTGTAGCTTCAACTAATCTTTCTAAATTCTCCTGAAAAGAAGTTTCATTATGGAAAGCAAAAAGTTCTTCAAAATGACTAGGCGCATTCTCCAAGCCATTTACTTGTGTCATTATATCAGTTCCATTAAAGCTTCCTCTAATATTATCCACTCGTAATTCTTTCGATGAATGGCTTATTTTTTTCAAAAAAGTTGTATTGGCCAGCAAAATATAATTTGTATCTGGAGTAACTATGCAAACGAAAAAAGGTTTTTTATCATATTTTTGCAGTTTTGATAATGCCAACACAGTATTGCTCATATGTTTCTTTTTTGAACTGCTAAATCGAATAGAAAAATCTGCACAGCAGTAAACCTTCCCATCTTTCACAAGCGAGAATTTCTTTTGTACTAAATCTATGAGACTCTTTTTATCAACCTTTCCGTTGTTTTCTTTAATAAATTTATAAGACTATTTATAATTAACTTATTATACATTGTCATTGCCTTCTTCAAATAGCGTTAATTGTCCCGTTTCCTTAAATTTCTTTTGAAGAGCATTTGTATTTCTTTCCCAAAACACTCCATCTGTATAACCCTGTATTGTGTTATCCTTATCAGCCATTTCCAATCTTTTTTCTGCCCAAACACAATATTGCTTGTTTTGTTCAATTCCAACATAATGCCGATGTAATTTTTTTGCCGTTACAGAAGTGGAACCTGATCCTAAAAAAGGATCAAAGACTATGTCATTTTCATTTGAACTTGCAAGAATCAATTTAGCCAATAGTTTTTCTGATTTTTGTGCTGGATGCGCTGTGTTTTCCGGCATCGACCAATAGGGAATAGATATATCATCCCAAAAATTGGAAGGAAAAGTATTACGAAAATTCCCCTCTTTGGTTTTTTCCCAATCTTTAGGTCTTCCATTCACTTTATATGGAGCAACCACTCGCCGTCTTATCTTAACAGAATCAACATTAAATGTGTAATTTCTTGCATTAGTTGCAAACCAAATGTCCTCCATACCATTCTTCCAGTTGCTAATTGACCCACGTCCTTTTTCCCTTTGCCATGTTATTCTATTTTGCACATAAAGGTATTTTTTCAAGACATTTCCAATGATAAGACTTGACTGCCAATCACAGCACACATAAACCGATGCTTCATCTTTCAATAATGGTATTAACATTTGAATCCACGAATCAACATATTCCTCATATTCAACATCAGGCATCTTTTTAAATTTTTTCCCGTGAAAGTTTTTATTGAGATTATATGGTGGATCAACAATCAGCAAATCAACAAATTTCTCAGGAAGAAATGGAATTACTGTATACATATCCCCTATTATTGTTTTATCGAGAATTGTATCTACACCTGTCTTATCATCGACAACAATACATTTATCAAGATACTCTTTCCCTTCATCTATTGAAATATCAATTGTTTTATTTCTGTCCGCCTTCATAGATAAAATATCCACTCCTGTAATTTCATATATCTTTTTAATTATTTTTCATCATAAAGTACAGTTTCACAAACAAAGACGACCTCTTATAAAATATTGCTGCCGTTAATGTACATCTTGAATTTCTTGTCAAAGAACAGCGCTGCACGCTTGGACAGCAGCATTCGCTCCATGAAGATCTCGAAATATTCCAGCACGGAAGAAATCTCGGTGTCAATGGTCAGATCCAGTACGATGGACTTCTGGTCATCGCTGAAATGCAGGTTGGAATATTCCACCGCATAGTTGACACGGTCATGGATATCGAACGTCATGAAATCGGTATTGCGCACACGGCTGCGGCGCACATCGGTTTTATCGGCGATAATCAGCGCTGCCGAAATGGCATCCACCGGCTGTGCCGTTCCCTCATCGTGGTTGCCGATGGCGGAAATGATGGAACAGATCTCATCCACCGGCATTTCCAGACGGTCCAGGAGACGAAACGCCATGACTGCGCCGCTCTGGGCGTGGTCGTTCCGGTTGATGACGTTGCCGATATCGTGGAGAAATCCGGCGATCTTTGCCAGCTCCACCTGGCGTGCCGGGTATTGCAGCGTCTCCAGGATCATGGCAGCATTGTGCGCTGCCTTTTCCACATGGGCAAAGGAATGCTCCGTATAGCCGATCGCCGCCAGGGACATATCGGCACGGCGGATATACTCCCGGATATCGGGATTCTGCCGGATATAGGCATAGGTTACATGGCTTGGCATAGGTCTATCCCTCCTTTATGCAGCACTTATGCGCCACAAGCCTCCGGGAAGTAAATCTGATACCATACCAGGAACATATACAGCGTCCAGATCTTCCGGCTGTTGTCTGCCTTTCCGGCACGGTGATCGTCCAGCAGGCGCACCAGCTTTTCCGTGTGGAAAAAGCGGTTTGCCTCGTCGCTCTCAAAGCGTTCCCGGACGATGCTGTAGTACTTGTCTTCCTTTAGCCATACACGGATCGGCACCGGGAATCCCAGCTTTTTCTTGGCTGCGGTCTTGGCAGTCTGCGGCGGTGTATCCTTCTTGGCAGCCAGACGCATGGCATACTTGGTGATATACGGGGTCTTTTCGTCGGTGACAGCCTCCCGTGTCACACGATAGCGTGTGGGAATCTGTTCTGCCAGTTCCATGACTTTTTTATCCAGGAACGGCACACGCAGCTCCAGGGAATTCGCCATGCTCATCTTGTCGGCTTTCAGCAGGATGTCGCCCGCCATCCACATATGGAGATCCAGGTACTGCATCTTGGTCACGTCGTCCTGATCCTGCACCTTGTCGTAGAACGGCTTGGTGATCGCCATGGGATCCGGCGCATTAGTGCGAATCTTCAGCAGTGCCTTGCGCTCTTCCGGGGTGAACATATAGGCGTTGCCGATAAAGCGCTCTTCCAGATCCTTGCCCTTGCGTACCAGGAAGTTTCTGCCACGGTGCGCCGGCATTTTCTCTGCAATGTGACCGATGCCACGGCGCAGTCCACGGGGCAGCTTGTCATAGGCAGACCCGCCCGGTTCGCTGTAGACATTATAGCCGCCGAAGATCTCGTCTGCGCCCTCGCCGGACAGCACGACTTTCAGCGACTGGGATGCCAGATTGCACACGAAGTACAGGGCAATGGCTGCCGGGTCTGCCAGCGGTTCATCCATGTGGTACTGGATCATGGGCAGCTTTTCCCAGTATTCCTCCGGGGAAATGACCTTGTTGTAATTCTTCTTGCCGATCGCCTCAGAAAAGCCCTTTGCCCAGCCGATCTCGTTGTAGCGCTCTTCCGTGCCGAATCCCACAGTAAAGGTCTTATCCACATCGGCGATAGCTGCCACATAGCTGGAATCCACGCCGCTGGACAGGAAAGAGCCAACTTCTACATCGGCGATCTTATGCGCCTTTACGCTGTCGTGGAAGGTATCGGAAATGCGGTTGACCCAGGTATCCAGGTCGGGTTTCTGGTCTGCCTTGAAATGCACATCCCAGTAGCGTTTCATCTCGAACTTGCCGTTCTGATAGGTGAAATAGTGTGCCGGCGGCAGCTTATACACGCCCTGGAAAAAGGTCTCGTCACAGGGCGAATACTGGAAGGTCAGATAGTTTTCCAGTGCGGCGGTGTTCAGCACCTTTTTGAAGTGCGGATGGCACAGAAAGCTCTTGATTTCCGAGCCGAACAGGAATGTCTCTCCCATCTGTGCATAGTACATGGGCTTGATGCCAAAGAAATCTCTTGCGCCGAAGAGTTTTTTCTCACGCTTATCCCAGATCACGAAGGAGAACATTCCACGCAGCTGCTGGAGCAGTTCTGCGCCGTACTCCTGGTAGCCGTAGATCAGCACCTCAGAGTCGGTCTGGGTGGCAAAGTGATAGCCTGCCTCCATCAGACGGGAGCGGATCTCCTGGTAGTTATAGATCTCGCCGTTGAACAGCAGCGCCAGATTGCCGTCCTCGCTGTACAGCGGCTGTGTGCCGGCATCCGAAACATCGATGATGCTCAGGCGGCGGTGTCCCAGTGCAATATCCTCGTCAATATAAGTACCCTCAGCGTCCGGGCCACGGTGCTTGATCTTATCCAGCATCTCGCCCAGGACCACGTTTGAGTTGTCAATATGATTGGTGAATCCTACAAAACCACACATAAGTTTTTCTCCTTTGTCAAGGCAAATTCCGGTGCTGCAAAAATAATGCTTGCAAAATGCTGCGCCATCCTTTATAATAGTAACAGGAATACCGACATCCACAGAAAGGAGTCCTGTATCATGCGCAAAAGACAAAAGCAGCTGCACCGAATTGATGATATCCACAAGCCGAAACCGTTTCTGCGTTTCCGGCTGCGTGTTGTGATCGCTTTTTTCATTATATGTATGCTTGCCTGTCTGGTGTACTATATGATCCTCGCCAACGCAGACGCAAGCCATGTCATCACAGGCTGAGCATTCGCTCCGCCCGCTTTGTCATATCTCCGTCGGCACGTCCTCCGGGTATGCGGTGGGACGGTAGCCGGCGGTTTTTTCGTCATAGGCATATGCCGCCTTCTGCGGCGGCGTATCTGCGGTCAGAAACGGCGCAAGCTTCGGCTCGATCTCCAGCGCACGTGCCACAGAGACCAGCAGGCTGTTTCCGGGATTGGACAGCTCCAGCCCGGTCTCGCTGCCCTGGAGCAGCTGCCAGCCGGTGTCTTTTTCCGCACAGACATTGTCCGTGCGGAGCAGCAGCCGGATCTCTCCGGTCTCATAGGCACGGCGTGTCAGATAGACCAGCCGGCAGTTCTCCGAAGATGGTTCTTGTCTCATGTTTGTTGCCTCCCGTTCCTGCGTGACCGCAGAGTCCTGTCGATACCGGCAAAACCGTACAAAGCCAACCGACGGGTTTTGTGCGGAATTGCCTATACTATTATATCGCAGTTCTGTGGAAATTGCAAGCCGGCAAAAGGGGTTGCCGGGCAAAATGGCAATATGCACAAAATTCACAGCCGATTTCCTCTGAAAATCGAAAAAAAACTGCGGATTTCGGCTTGACATTTCGCCCGATTCTGTGGTATAATAGTTCTTGTACTGTCAGAGAGACCGGTTATAATCTTGCGAAATGCCGGCAGTGCAGTCTAACCCAACTGCCCTCTGCCTGATCCCGTTTTTCCGGGATCGAGATTATTTTTGATAGAAGTTTCAATGGAGGAATTGACTATGGCAACAACTATGCCGAAGGCTGGCGAAGTAGATCGCAAGTGGTATGTGCTGGACGCTGCCGGCAAGCCGCTGGGCCGTGTGGCTGCAAAGGCTGCACACCTGCTGCGTGGTAAGCACAAGCCCACATTCGCACCGCACGTTGACTGCGGCGATAACGTAATCATCATCAACTGTGACAAGGCAGTTCTGACCGGCAACAAGCTGGAGAAGAAGTACTATTACTGGCACACCGGTTGGATCGGTGGTCTGAAGAAGACACAGTATAAGGTTATGATGGAAGAAAAAGCAGATGAAGCAATGATGATCGCTGTCAAGGGAATGCTCCCCCACAATACCCAGGGCGCAAACCAGCTGAAGCGTCTGCGTACTTATAAGGGCGCAGAACACAAGCAGGCGGCTCAGAAGCCGGAAGTTTGCGAGTTCTAAGGGAAAGGAGCAGAAAAGATGTACGAATCTAAGGTTAAATACTATTATGGCACCGGCAGACGGAAGCACTCTGTAGCAAGAGTTCGTCTGTATCCGGGCAACGGCAGCATCACCATCAACGGCAGAAGCATCGATGAATACTTCGGTCTGGATACTCTGAAGCTGATCGTTCGTCAGCCGCTGAATCTGACAGAAAATATGGACAAGATGGATGTTGTTTGCACTGTTGCAGGCGGCGGTGTTACCGGTCAGGCTGGTGCGATCCGTCACGGCATCTCCCGTGCGCTGCTGGTTTACAGCCCGGAACTGCGTCCGGTCCTGAAGAAGGCTGGATTCCTCACTCGTGACCCGAGAATGAAGGAACGTAAGAAGTACGGTCTGAAGGCTGCACGTCGTGCACCGCAGTTCTCCAAGAGATAATTTTATCCCGTTTGGGAGTGCTGAAAATCACCTGTTTTGCGTCGTTTTTGTCGTTTCGATTTTGCCTAAAATAGGGTGTTATTTAGGCGGTAACTAACACGTAACTAACAGGTAACTAACAAAAAAATAAGGCATCTGTTCTTTGAACGGATGCCTTTTTTGATAAAAACATTGTCAAACCTGTAGGCGATATTGAACTGTATATTGTATAAAAAAGCTGAGACCGAAGTCTCAGCTTTTTCTTATATCTTATTGATCGCCTCCAAAAGCTCTTCCACATTTACGTGTGTATAGACCTTTTCAGTAACCGACATTGCGCCTGAATGTCCTACAATCTTCTTTATCAGTGTAGGATTGACATTCTTTGCTGCCATCATAGAAATACAAGTATGGCGTGTATCGTGGGGCTTGTGCGTGCATCCGATGCGTTTCATGATAGGAGTCCAATAGGAATCGTAGTAGTTGCGATATGTAAAGTGACCTCCATCGGGTGTGTGCAGCAAATACTCACAGCCCTCTTCATACCACTTTTGGAATATGGGATAGGTCTTGTCATGTATCGGAACCATTCTGATGCCACTGCTGGTCTTGCTATGCACAACGTTGAAACAATGCTCGTCTATGTGAACATCCTCACGTTTCAAGTCGAGCAGTTCTGACACACGCACACCGCTGTAGATCAGCATCAGTACGATCTGCGCATAGATATCGTCCTTCTGCATCCAAAGAGCCTGGATCTCGCTTTCTGTGAACGGCGTGCGATCCATTTTGTTTGGATTCTTGTTCTTGAATTTCTGGATATTCACGTACTGTGAATAGTCCTTGCTGCAAAGCTCGTACTTCATAGCATAGTCGTACATCTGGTTCAGCAGCACCTTCAATTTACGAAGTGTGGGATAATTCTTTCCGCAGGTGTCTACAACGCTCTGCAGATCCATCAGTTTCAGATCCTTGAATACTCGGTTATGCAGCGGCTGACAAGCCTTATAGGATGCCTGATAGCCCTTTACATTCGATTCCGAGATCGTCGGAAATTTCTCAGATGCCCATTTGTCGAACACCTCAGAAAAAGTGATCTTTGATACCGCAATGTCATATGGATTTTTGTTGTACTCCATAAGCATCTCAAGACCTTTTGCTCTTGTCGGAGCATAACCGATGGTAACGCAGACCTGTTTGCACTTGCCTGTTTCCACATCGATCTCCCATCCGACTGTTTTGCGTACGATATACGGATTACGTCTTTTGCCGGACAGCTTATAAACTGTGCCAACGCCGTTTCCCAGTTTCATTGGCATCATCTCCCTTCTTTGCCTTAAACAACTTTATACTACGTCGTCATTGCTCATATCCTTAAAATAGCCGGTCTCCTCCCATACCTTTTTGTCTGGGCAGAAGTAATTGTATTCGCTGGATCCTTCTTGTTTGAGGGCATATCCAAATTGAAGGATACGTTTCTGAATGCCAATGCGTATAAACTGCTGGCTCTTGCCGGTTGCTTTTGCGATTTCGGTGATAGGGACGTTTCGTCCAGTAAATTTAGGTGTTTCCATGTTAAATTCCTCCTTTTAGATATAGCCAGATTATTCTGTCATAACTATAGTATACAACTGAAATAATAGTGCCTGTCAATAGAAAAATCATTCTCCCCTATTGACAAGTGCTTATAGGTAATGGTATAATTAGACAGAGCTAATGTTGAAAACTTCAACTTTTGCCTTTATTTCGTACGCAATTCCTGCTGCCTTCAGTATGTCATTGACCGTACTGATTTGAATGTTGCTAGTGAGCTGTTTGCCATCATTGTAAACCTTGGTGCTGTTGCAGGCAACCTTCAGCTTTGCTTTGAGGCTGTCAAGGCACTCGGCGTTCTTCTCAGAGTTCTTGTATGTATCAAAAGCCTCTGCAGCCTTCGTCTTGAAGTCAAGGATTCTGTCATAGTACAGGAACATATCGTCTGAGATGACTGGCTTTTTGCCATAGAGTTCAAGGACAGCCTGGGCAAAGGCATGAGGCTTTTCGGGGTCTTTTCGCAAGCCTCTGAGGAAGGCAATCTGATACGCAAGCGCCTTTTCTGCCATTGTATTTACAACAGGGTGCTTTACTTTACTGTCGTAATATACGAGCGCAGGATACTTCGCTGCATACTCCAATGCCAGATCCGGATCTGCTTTGACCTCTTTGACCATTTTCATTTGCTGCTCTGCACTTGCAATCGCATTGCCGATGTCGGTCATAGAGTAGTCAGGAATAAGAACCGTGATCTCTCTGGGATTCTTGCGGTTGACTCTCGCTCTGCCAATCACCTGCTTTAGTGTGATTGGATCCAGTGTTTCGACAACGATCAGATTCAATTCATCGTCGTGCAAGGACACTCCGTTCTCAGCCACCTTGGTGGTGATCAGGTTTCGATCTGAAAATTTCTCATTTTGAGCGATCTCTGCAATTTCTGCACGTTTGTCTTCATCTGAGTAGATGTGCTGGGTATTGCCTAACACTTCTTGAAGCACTTTTCCCTTGCTGATATCATTTACATAGATCAGGCTTTTGGTGCCCTGCTCATTTTCTCGTTTGATATAATCAGCAAGTTCCTTTGTGTCGTCTGGGGTGTATAGCTTGAAGTTGATATAGTTCCAATTGCTTTCCATCGAGTAAACCATCTTCAATCTTGTTTTGTACGAAGCATACGCATGGAAAACAGATTTTACATTGGTATCCCAGTCCATTGCAAAAAGCGCCTGCTCTTGTCCTGATTCACATTCTATTTCCGCTATCACAGGAGTAACCGCATCTGGTGTTGCCGTGAGGTAAATTCTAGCGGTATTGTCACGATTTGCTTTCAGATACCGAATGATTTTCTCTGCGTACACTGAGAAATTAGCATCTTCCAGCAGACAATGGACTTCGTCAAGTATGAGGAGGTATTTTTTGCCTTTATACTTATACGTTGTCTCAGCAAGTTCTTGATAGGTAATGGCGATGATGTTCTCTCCCAAGGAAATGCTGTCAAGCAACTCTGCAGGAACATCTAGTCCTTTCGATGCCTTGATATCGTCCTTTTTGAACTGACAAAGCGCCATCTTTCTGTTGGTCACATAGATGACCGGCATTGAGGTGTGCTTGATCATCTTGATTACTGCGCTTGTCTTGCCAGAACCAGTTGGAGAGACGATAAGCATTGACTCTCCCAAGTTTGGAATATCGTTCGAATCAATGATCTGACTGATATACTGCTTTGAGGTGCCAACTTTATAATCGCCAATCAAACATAAGAATCGTAGAGCAACGCTCGGTTGCTCCTCTACTACTTTCAGCATTCTTTCTTCAAGTTCATCTTTTTCATACTTCGGATTGAACGGCATGATATACACACCGTCGGACTCCATTGAAGATGTTTTTGATTTCAAGTCTTTAATCGTTCTCATCATAACATTTTACTCCTTTCGGTTTATGAATTAGAAATGGCTATGCCCTCATATCCGTTTCCCTGATGCTTTTTGACTTTTTTTACAACGTATCCATTCGAGAGAAGGTAATTGTTTAATGCCTGTGAAAAGCCTGTCACATCTTTGAATACATCACAGTTAAAGTCGAGACAATGCTGGAAAACATCGTACAAGTCTTTTGTCAGCACGAAATTACCGGGCATAGATCTCACATAACACTGCACAAAACGTTCTATGTTGTGATACTGCGCATTGATCGGCGTGAATTGCAGAGCGTAGTCATCCAGCCCGGCATCGTCACCGGCAAAGTGATAGCCATTTGCTTTCAGTCTGAAAAACGCATTCAAAGCCTCTGTTGTGACCGCATTCAATTCAGACCCCAGTATCTCTGAAACAATGTTCGGATTTTGCTGACTTTTCGGGATCTTCACATCAAATGGCAGTGTGCAGATTCTGCGAGCAATGGCGCTGTCACTGCTGCTGTACGCCATACCAATATTGTGATTACTTGCGATAATGACCTTACAAGTAGACGTAAAGCTGACCTGATTCGAATTTTTCTTGTCAACCGTAAGCCGGTCATGTCCAGAGATGCTCTTTAGCTTTGCCAGCTGATCTGTATTGAGTTCCAAGGCGCCTTCATCAGAGCTAACGTTGATCCGTGCCTCCTGAATCTCTGACATTGCAAAATTGCCGCCAAGCAGATTTTTCATGGATAAGCCTTTGACTGCAGAAGGACTTAGCAAGCTGCGTATCAGGTGGATAAAGGTAGATTTACCGTTATCTCCAGAAGCACCAGGGAAAACAAAAAAGCGTTTCGCATGAGCGTCACTGCTGATACAGTAGCCAATGATCTGGTATGCTCTCTCTTCAAGCGTCTTATCTCCAGCAAACAGAGTTGACATGAAACGGTCCATGTTAGGATGATACTGCGGGCCAGATCCCAGATACGCCCCGGTAAGCTGAATGGTCGGAAAGTAATCAGAAACAATATCAAACAATCCTGTGCGGTTATTCAGAAAGCCGTTCGAGCAATAGGTATAGCGTTCGTCATTTGGCTCTCCTTGGTACAGATCAGCTCGCATTTCCAACTCATTTGTAATACTGCAAATGGCAGGCTGTGTGAACTCATAGCCAAGCGCTGTAACATCAGAATACACTCTGCATATGAAGACCTTCTTATTGTAAGGAACATATACATTGTTCTCCTTCATGTAAAAGTGGTTTTGGTACCGCCATAGAGGTTTTTGCTGATTGAGTGTGTTTACCACCAGATAAAATATCTCACTAGCATTTGCACAATTCAGTCTCTGGACTTTTGGCTCAGTCACAGCGTTTTGCAGTTCTTGAGAAACGACAGGTGGAGTTCCTGCCACTTCTGAACACACTGCGCCTGCTCTTCCAAAGATTTCAGGACTTTTTGCCATCTCTTCAAGTGTGATTGGTACAAACAATCCGTTTCCACCCTGCACAGGGGGTAAATGAGAATTTGTTTCATTCATCTTGTTTTCCTCCTTTATTTAATTGTAAAGATGCCAGCTGCTTGAGCTGTAAGTGTATTATAACAGAACTCAATTATTCTTGCAACACTTTTACACAAATAATGATAAATCTCTGGTTTTTTATTGTGCATTTTGTACAATGAGAATCACTTTTTTATCTAAACCATAAAAATATACGGTTAGAAAGGATTAAACATGAGACAATTTGATGTAGTTAATACAATCGTTGATATTGTATTTTCAGGTAAAACGACAGGTAACTATGTAGAATCTCAAACAGAAACGACACTTGACTGCAAACCGAAAATTTATATTGTTCATGGAGGTACACTACGTGATCACCTAAAAAATAAAAAGGAGACAGCAAGATTAACCGCAAGAGTAATAAATGCAATACTGTGCCGTGTAAAATTTTACCTCTACCCTGACTTACAAACTATTGACCCAGGTGAAACTAAAAAATCACCTGAAAAGTTACCCATTGAACCACATGACTTTGCAAATAGATGCGTCGCCGCTTTGATGACTTTATTTGATTATAATCTGTCAATGCTGAAAGTAAAAAAAGATGACAAAAACGCTGGTGAAAAGATAGATAAAATATATGATATAATCGAAAAATTGCTGCACATATTCGAAGGTGAAAGTGAAATAGAAGATGTAATTGTAAATAAAACCTTTATGAAAATAATCATATCTTCTGTTGATAATATAACAAATGACACACCACTGATTTATAATTTTGATCTTATCTGGGAATTCAACAGATATACAGCTAAAATATTTCAATATTATAAAATGATTTATGATCTGAATCCTTGTTTTGCAACAGGAACTACAGATATCAGTAGAACAATAGAGCACTACGCAAATTTAAGTTACAAAGGATTGTATAAGGTCATAGAATTATTAGATCATGCAGACCAAGTAGACATCGTACATGAAAGAGAAGATTTAATAACTAAAAATTACATATCGTCTGATGATGCTGTAACAGACATATATGATGCTATTGGTATTCGTATTGAAGAAGGTTCCAGAACTTTCCTCGATGGTTTTGAAATGACTATGGCAGATCTACTTACTGCAAATATAATCTACAAGTGGAGATACAGGAAAACAGTAAAATGTAACGATGACAATATGATAGAATATGAGTTTCTTGCCAAGGCCTATGAAATAGTTTCTAAGACAATTAAAAAAACACATAAGTTCCAAGAGTATTCTGGTGCTCACCTCGATTTATTTACTAAATTTTCTAAAAATCTAAGATTATGTATAGATTACCTAGAATTTTATTCAGCCGTCTTGCATCAGTTTGGTTTGTGTGTTTTAAATGAAAATACACGTCTCGATATAAATAAACAGTATGTAACTATGCTTAATGAAGATGAATTTGATGAAATCGATAAAAAAATGCAAAAAATTTATTTGCTTTGTAAAAAATAGGAGTAGAGATTTCCCCTTTCCACACGGAATCAGAGAAAGATCTCTGATTCCACCAAGCAAGCCTGCGGTTCTTTGAACCTTGCTTGCTTTCAACACGGGAATTGTTTCCGATCTCATTGAAATTATTTTTTGTAAAAGTACTTTTTCATTCGGCTTATATATAGAGAAAGCAGAAAATATAGTATTTGAAAATAAAATTTAGGGTATGATGGTATAACTGTTCCAGGTTCCAAGTCTTAATCAAGTTTGATCGTAGAATTGGGACAGGATACAGTAATAAGACAGTCTGCAAGAGGGAAACCTGTTTTGTCTTCAAACGCAAAGAACACCTGGAACGTGGAACCAAAATATAATGTATCCCACTCAATTGTATTATGGCAGGTTTATCATCGCAGCCAATTCTTTCTGTAGAGGAATTGACAAGGCTTGCAAAGCCGCAGTCAAGGGCGTGGTGGGGTTTAAGGGGAGGGCAGACGCCAAGCCCTCCCCTTATCATCAAATAATCTTTTGAAAAAATAATTGTCAGAGGTTCACAAGGAGCCTCTGACAATAAATGTTACACCAAATCATTTTATTGATGTTGCTTTAGCCGATAGTAAGAAGAACGGGAGATATGCAGTTGACCGATGGCTTGGGATACGGTGATTTGCTTTGCCTCAACAGCCTGCATCACGATTTCCCAGTTTTCGGGCAGTTCCAGCGTTGGCCGCCCAAACTTGATGTCTTTCTTTTTCGCCGCATCAATCCCCTCACGCTGTCTGCGTCTGATTTTCAGGCGTTCATTCTCTGCAATGCTCCCAAGCACTTCAATCAAAATCGCATTGATCATATCCATGACCCACATTTGTTCTGGTGGAAAGTCGGTCAATGTAGTGGGAATGTCGAGGATTTTGACATGAATGCCTTTGCACTTGAAAAACTCCAGTTCCTGCTTGATGTCAGATTTACTTCTGCTGAGTCTGTCCAGTTCCTTAATCACCAGCGTATCGCCGCTCCTGAGAATTTGCTTTTTCAAATACTGATAGCCCTCACGCTCAGTGTCTTTGCCGGAGCATTTGTCCACAATGATATTGTCCCTGCTGACGCCATAATTTGTGAGAGCCTCGATCTGTCTGTCCTCGTGCTGTTCCCTGCTGGAAACACGGGCATAGCCAAATGTTCTGTTGTCCATAAAAACACCTCTGAATTGTCTCAAAAAGTCCTGCCGCTTTTGGAACGTCTCAAAAGTCAAAAACGGACTTTTTGGCACAGGTTTTCGAGAAAAAAGGAACCGTCCCAGAAAGTACACTTTTTGGAACGGTTCTTCTTGTAATTACTGCTGTGCAAAAATCTCTTCACTTTGAATGGCGTTGATCGTCTCCAAAAGCAAGTTGCTGTCACACAGAATCTCCTCGATCTCATCGGCAGAATAGCCGTAGTCCAACAGCAGGAGAACGTCATCTTCTGTCACGCCGTAGCAGCTGCACATCTCCAACAGCAACTCCTCTTGCTGCGTGTAATATTCCTCTTCCAACTCGTCATACCAATCAGCCCACTTGCTGAACCGGAAATTTTCCTGCACCTCAAAGGTGGAGCAGGTCAGAAAGCCATAGCGATCGATCTTCAAGATCGTGCCCTCTTCCACATGCAACACTTCAAATCGATACTTGTGGAAACCAGACTTCTGCAACGCCTTTTTCAGAATGCTTTCGGTTGAGGCATAGATGTAAAGCCCAAGCTCTGCAAAGTGGAGCAGGCACATGGGATTTGCCCCTTTCACCAGATACAGCGTGTTGTTCTCGTCCAGAGCGGTAAAGCAGAAACTGCCCTGAACTAACTCTGCCATGTTTTTGAGTGAATCGAAGTCAAGCTTATTCTGCTGTTCAATCAGCTGTACTGCAACATAGCTATCAGTTTCAATCTGCGTTTGCGGCAGGTGCTTTTCGGTTCTGAGTTCTTTATCATTGTACAGCACACCATTGTGAGCAAAGGCAAAGTCCACATCGGCATGACCATAGAACGGGTGATTGTTGTAGTTGAACTTTTCATTGCCCTGTGTGGTCATTCTCGTATGTCCCATAACCGCTCTTGTGCCGTTGGGGGCATTAAAGCGAATCTTGTGGGCAGGTTTCGGACGCTTAAAAATCGTCACCTTGCCGCCTTTCACATAGGCAATGCCAGACGCATCCGTTCCTCGTTCTTCCGCCGCATTTGCCAGAGCCTGTGTCAGCTTTTTCAACAGTCTGTCCGACACAACGCCTTTGTAATCCAGCCAACCAAATAATGCACACATATCAATATTCCTCCGTTTCTTCTACCTTGTCATTGATGTACAGCTGACGTTCTTTCAGATACTGAATCAATTCTAGCTCTGTAATGTCTGCCACAAAATCCGACCATGACAATTTTGCAATGGAATCGTCTGTGTTGTACATGGCAGCGTCACAGATACGGTTGACTAGCTGAATGGTGGCGATAAACGTGTTGTACTTGAGTGTGCCACGGAACAAACGAAATTCCACGGTGTGGTAATTGCAAAGGTTCACAGCAGCATAGCGACCGTTTCCACCCTTTTTTGCCTTGTCCATGATTGCTTTTGGGGTATGTTCATAGCCGTATCTTGCCGCCCAGCGGTTCATGGTGTATTCCGAACGGCGAGAAAACTTCAAAAGCTCATTCCAGTGATGTTCCACAAAATACAGGATTCTGGAGATCACCTCATCCTGTTCTTCCTGATTGTCGGAAAAAGCGTTTCGGTTCACATGGAGATGCAAGCCGCAAGTGCTTGTCTGATGCGAACGGTAGCCTTGACGAACGGCACGGTGCATAATATCTTCCCATGGGAACTCATTGATGTGATAGTCCATGGTGCAGGGATGGGAAACCAGCTCCATGCCATCATCCAGCGAGCCGTCTGTCTTGATGTAAAGTAAGTCAGCGTGAGCGTTTGCAATGTCCAGCAGTTCTTCCGCAAAATCATCATCTCTGCCAGCTCCGTCGATTTCCAGTTCGATGCCAAAGTAACGGTTGCCTTCGCCGTAGAAAATGGGATTCGGTTTGTAACCGTATTCGTGAATCAGATTGCTTTCCTCTCGTTCGTCCTCGTAGCAGTCACGGCAGTATGTTTCGCCGTCCAGATAGTAAGCATCATCCTCGTGCAAAAGAGCGTCGCAGCAACTGCATCTGGTGTAGTTGTGATGGTAACAATGACTGCAAAGGGTAATGTCGTTATCGCCATAGGCATCCTCGTCCCAGATGCGTTCCCCACAGCATTCACAGGTGGTGGTGTGGTTTTCCAGGCAATCAGAACAGATAATTTGCCCGTTCCACTCGGTGTAGTTATTGTCATCGATAAGACAGCCACAACACTCACAATACAAGGTTTCTTCGGTTGTTTTTACTTCTTCACTCATTTGTTTTTCCTCCGTAAAATGAAAATAGCCCTACCGAATGGAATCGGTAGGGCTTTGTGTTTTGGGCTAATATTCTTCTGCTAAGAGCATGGTAGAATGGTCGGTGTCGTCAATAACATAGACCTTTTGATTGATTGGGTTTGCTAAGTCAATCATGTAGTCTTGACTGTATTCCGGCTGTTCGGAAAAGTGGTGGATGTGCTGCTTTCCGTCAATTTCTTTCAGTTCAAAGACTTGAAAGTAATCTCGTTCTTCTGGTAGCTGGTCGATGCAGTTCCACAGAAACAATTGCAGCTCCATCGGAATTTCTGCCTGTACGCCTCTGGTCAAAAATCGCTTATTCTGAAACATCTTTTTCCCTCCTTTTGCTGATTTGTTATGTCCCTATGTTCCGCCCGAAGGCGGTTTTTCTATGCGGTCGACATGATCGTATCATCAGTACCTGGCACAGATTCACCGTAATAATATATAATTCACGAAAAAAAGTATTACTTTTTTCTACAAACGACCTAACATAAAAGTAAAGCTGAATCGAGACAGATCAGTTATTATACAGTCATATCGGTACAAATATAGCCAAATCAGATGTAGGGAGACAGAGGTATTACCATTACCTCTGTCTTGCAGAATTTGTAAAATAATAATCATTATCAACCAATAAAATGCAGCTTAGTAATCAATCATAGTAGATATATATATAGTAGTATACATATATATTGTTATCATATATAACATAATAGAGTATGTAGTATATCAGTATATATCACTATTACATGATTGTATTATATATAATCAGAAGGAGGACGTTATTATGAGAAGTGAAAAAGAAAAGAAATCCATTACAAAGAGCATTAAGCTTTCCCCGTTACAAGTACAACAAATTGAAGAAAAAGCAAAGGAAAAGAATCTGACGTTTAGCAGTTATATGGTGGATTGTGCCGTACATGGAAACAATAGTATTACACCACAAATGGCAGTTCGGATGCAGGAGCTTGTGAATATGGTGCTTGAGATTGCAGACAGTATTGACAGCACGGAATATATTCGAAAAGAGGAACTGCGGCAGAAAGCACATGATCTGGATGGCCTATTTACTTCTGTATCGCCGCAAGAAAAGTACGAGAACTTGCAGCAAAAAATGGGCTTGTTTGTAGAGGGAGGATTAGATGTATGGGAATCTTTAAAGTGATCAGAAACACGAGTGATGAACTGCAATATCTGTATAACGTTCTGAATTACACAATGGGCATACATACGGACTATGATAAACGATATAGTCCAAACGTGGATATATACAATGCTTACGAGCAGTTTCTTTCTGTGAAGAGATATTTCGGTAAGACCAGTGGAAATCCGGCATTTCATTTTATTGTCGTGTATGATGCGAGATCGACTTGGGGTGATAATTATGAGCGGGCGGAATCTATGAGCCGGAGCATTGCCTCTTATTTCTCGGACAAGTATCAGATCGTTTACGCAATACATCGAAAGCCCTGCTCAAAGAAATATGGTGGTTGTTCGTCGGTTTATCACGCTCATTTTGTTATGAACTCGGTCAGCTATATAGATGGGGCAATGTTCGCAGGGAACAGATCAGAGCTGTATGCTTTTCTGGACTACATCAAACGAGTTACAGGAGATAAGTCCTGGATAACACAATATGGTTCTGAGAAAGGAACTGGGTATCAAGGCGTTTCTGATGCTGTGGCAGTGTGATTGAGCCTATTTTTGTTTTGGCTGCATTGTGGCGAAATGGCTTGTTCTCAGTGGGGGTGTGGAGTGGGTTGTGAGAGGCTTAATTGAAAATGCTGTTGTGTAAATGAGAGCATTCTGGTATAATAGAGATAGAGTGATTTCTGATATTACAGAGAAAGGAACAACAATGACGACAAGAGAAATTGACCGAGAGAGTTTTGAGAAAGCCAAGCAGTTATTTATAAGCGGTGAGATCGATAGAATAGAAGTTGGTACAGTAAAAGGTTTGCAGTCAATACACAAGTTCCTTTTTGACGGGCTGTATGATTTTGCCGGAAAAATCAGAACCTTGAATATTGCAAAGAGCAATTTCCGTTTTGCAAACAGCTTGTACTTAGATGCGGTTCTTTCGGCAGTCGAGAAGATGCCTGAAAACACGTTTGAGGAAATTATCGCAAAATATGTGGAAATGAATGTGGCACACCCGTTCATGGAGGGCAATGGCAGAAGTACAAGAATCTGGCTGGACATGATCCTCAAAAAGCGTCTGGGCAAAGTGACGGACTGGGCGAAAATTGATAAGGTACAGTATTTGCAGGCAATGGAAAGAAGTACGGTAAACGACCTGGAACTGCGGTTTCTGATACAACAGAATTTGACGGATAAGGTCAATGACAGAGAAGTAATTTTCAAAGGAATCGAACAATCGTATTATTATGAAGGGTACGAGAAATAGGGCAACCAAATGACTGGATTGCATCGGATTATTTTGATTTTCAAATTCCGAGCAATTCAGTCATTTTTTCTTTTCGTGGAAAACTGGGATAACTTGTGGAAATCAGATATAACTTGAAATCACACATAATATCCCATAAAAAAGACTGTGTATCCAAGCAAGCCGTATGAAAAAACACCAAATGCTCCAAAAAAATACGAACATATTCGTAAAGAGCAGGAGGTGATAATTATGGTAGCTCTACAGTACACAGAAACAAAATACTTGCTGAAAGTTAGCGAGGCAGCAAATATGCTGGGATTGAGTGTGCATACGGTTTATAGACTGATCGAACAGGGCAAATTGCAGTGCAAGAGATTAAGCGTCAGAAAAACGCTGATCCCTGCGGCAGAAATTGAGAGATATGTCAATGAGCATTAACGGAAATAGGAGGTCGCATATGCTTACAACAAAGGAGATACTTACAAGAGAAGAGGTCATGGAGATTTTGAAGATTGGCAGGAGTACGTTTTATAAGCTTTTGCAAACAGGACAGTTAAAAGGGTTCAAAGAGGGTAACAGATATAAGGTGCCGGTTGAGTCAGTGGAAAAGTATGTAGAGATGAGGATGAGAACATGAAAAAACGGTATGTCCTTTATGGGCATACCATTTCTTTGCTCAACAAAATAATCTGGTTAATCCTGGATGCTTTAATGCAAAAAAATGCTGTAAAACTACCAACTACGCAAAAAAACATACCAACTACGCAAATGACATTGACTTATTTGCAAAAATATGTTATAATCTTGATAAGAGGGAGACCTTATATCTATAAGGTAATAATTGAATTGTAAGGGTAATCGCAGCAACACACATGAGGTGTATTGTTGTAATTTATACATGAAAGGAAGATTTTTATGAAAAAACAAATCGCAACATTGTTGGCATTGTCCACCGCCGCAGCGTGTACATTGACCTACCAACCAGCTACGATCAGTGCAGAGGAATATTCTGTTCTGGACAATACGGATAAGCTGGTACAGGAGGCACTGGACGACAACACGGACGAGCTGGGAGATGCACTTTATGATTCGGTGACAGAGGGAGATATTCCGCTTTACGAAGCGGATGCGGCATCGACGCAAAGCGAATTGGAAAAGGCTGCGATCGAGAAGGGAATGTACAAAGATACTTTTTCATTTGCAAATCACCTGTGTACTTTATCACGGGAAGATTTTGCAGAAAGAGTATCTGATCCCGTAAGTGCTAATATGACAGATCCGGAATTAGATTTAGGTTATAGCACAGATATCTCTTATATAGCTTATCAGAGTGGACTTTGCTTTGGCATGGCTGCCATTTCGGTATTGGTCCACAATGGTGAACTGACTCCGAGCGATTTGCAAGAAGGTGCAGAAACGTTATACGATGTGACACTGACCGATGATGTGGATGCGTTGATTGCTTATTACAACTCTCTGCAGCTATATTCAGAGGTGGAACTCGCAAGCATTGTAGAACCTGCAATGCTGTCCAAAGAAGAGCATACCGATATGTTTCTGGATTGTGCAGCACGCTGCAAGGAAAAAGGCACTTACTTTATGGCAGGTATTTCCACCAAAAAAGGCGGCACACACGCTGTGGTTGGCATGGATGAAATATCCGGCAATTGGACATTCGATGGCATCAGTTATGATACCTGCATTGTCACCTACGACAGCAACTGTGTGAAACCAGATACAGAAACATCGGCTTTTAAGGATGATGCCTGCATCTATATTAATTCGGAGACCAAACAGTTCTGTATCCCAGCATACGAAGCCTCTTCGGAAAATGGTGATGTCTTACTGTATGCCTCAGATGATGATTCCCTGTTGACTTATAAGGCACCGATCCGTGGTACTACAAAAACCAACACTGATGTTTCAGAAACCGTGAAATTAGAATTTTACAATGGCGGAAAAGATCAGATGGATCTAAGTTCTACCACAAAGGACGGACAGACGTACGATTTTTGGAAATTAGGCAAAGTCAATTACGGAGATTTTATTTTCTTTGGAAAAGGCTCCTCTTTCCATCTGGAAAAGAATGAGCGTGCGTCGGGATTTGCCTTTAGTATTCTTGGTGAAGGATACCGTCTCAGAATAGAACAATTTGATCGGAAGGATCCTGAACTAAAAGGCGTTGGTTCGAAGTGCAAAATCGATTTCTCTAAAGATGGTATAACTTATACCAATACAGATACACAAAAAATTGCACTGTCATATATTTTCACATACGATGAAGGCAATTACAATTTTACACCAGTATCCAGAAGTACCATTGCTATTGAAGTCGCACCAAATCAAACAGTGACTGTTTCAAAACAGAATACTGGATTTGCAATCACCGGCGGTGGAGAAGTATATGTACAGACAATGCCAATGATTGCACATAAAGATCTGACTGCATTTAGCAAAAGCCATAGCTACGAAGAATTTCTCGACTGGGTTGGCAGTTATTTCATTAATTTTATTCGCTCAAAAGATGTTTTGCTTCAATTCAATACAGAAAAAGAATGCAGCGAACTGGTATACGACTTTGATGGTGACGGCGTATTCGACGATGCTCCTATGCTCGGCGATACAGACGGAAACGGAAAGCCATATGAACCAAGTGACATTTATTGGACTATGTTACATATTGCTGATAAAGCAATTACATCTCACGGTGCAAGAAGATACTATCAAGGCTATGTTCCCAATATTGAAGCTGACACAGACAACGATGGCAACATTGATACCAGCGACTTGTTCGACATTATGTATGAATGCGCTCTCCGTGGAGCAGGACTGAAAAAATAGAGATAGTTCTGTTCTTGAAAATGAAAAAGTGACTTTTGTTCGGATACTATTTGCTTTGCATCACGTTTTGCAGGCAAATATCAAATTTCTGATGATAGGCTCTTCCCTACTTATACAAGAAAACGGTATGTCCTTTTTGTGGGCATACCGTTTCTTTGTTTAGCAAAATAAATTCTTGCTTTTTGAAAACTTTTATGGTATGATGGAAATAAAGCGAAAAAAGAAGTGAGAGGAGTATATTGTATGATTCGAATTGCACTCGTGGATGACGCTGTCGAAATTGGCACACAACTTGAAGCGATTTTAATTGAAATTACAACCAATAAGGGCATTGCAATTGATACCGACATCTATTACAGTGGGAAAGAACTATGCGAGCATTTACAAAACGGTGAATTTTACGATTTGATTTTTCTGGACATTGAAATGCCTGAATTTACTGGTATTGATGTTAGTAAAATGATTCGGGATAACCTAAAAAACGATTCTACACAGATTGCGTATATCTCAGGAAATAAGGAGTATGCCATTGAAATTTTTGAATATGATCCACTTTATTTTGTACATAAACCGATCAACAAAGAAAAAATTGAAAAGGTATTTGAACGCTTGATTCATCGATTGCATTTACAAGCCGATGCATTTACATACAAAACGGGACATGACATTGTGAAGATACCAATCAAAGATATTATTTATTTTGAGAGTGAGGATCACCAGATTATCATACACTATTACACCCAGAACGAATATCATAAAGACAGTTTTTACGGTTTGCTGGATCATGTGCAAAAGCAGTTAAAATCCTTTCAATTTTTACGTATTCACAAAACATATCTGGTTCATCACCTATATGTGCGTAAATATGCCTATGATAAAGTATATCTATCTACAGGAATTGAACTGCCAATCGCACAGTCAAAACGAAAAGAGATCAGAGCCGAACAATTTGCTATCAATCGAAAGGAGTCCATATGAGTTTATCCAACTACGATATTGTATACGCTTGTTCAGAATTATTTTCTATCTATATTATTTATTACTTTTTCCGATCACTTTTTGGAGTACAGATACGAAATAAGGCAATTACAATTAGCGTTTATGCACTTTATTTTGTATTGACAATTGGGATTCATTTCGTTGCAAACATTCCTTTTTTGAATCTGATTTTCACAATAGTCTCACTTTTTTCTATCTCATTATGCTATAATACCACTTTTCCAAAGCGCTTCCTTGCTATATTTGAATATATTATTTTAGCATTTGCAGCGGAATTGATTGTATCTGTAGTAACAAAAAACGCCTATATAGAACCCCTCCAAAAATATGAATATGAAAACGAAATTGGAATCTTCTTATCCCGTATGGTAATCTTTTGGGTTGTACTGCTATTAGGATATTTTTCTCATCACAGAAATGAGCAAAAGATTCTCCCCATATGGACAATGTTTGTTTCTCCGTGCATACCAATCCTGACAATTGGCGTCGAATTGCTGTTTACAACTGTTTCTGGAGTGACAGCACAATCAGTCACAGTTTCCATGATTCTCTTATTTATCATCAATATTGTAGTATTTTTTCTGTATGAATCACTGTCAATTGCATATGCACGGGCTGCAAAAGCAACAGCGGCAGAGCAAGAAAAAAATTACTACCAGAACCAGTGTCAGCTGATGCAGAATGCAGTGGAAGACACCAGAAGATTTCACCATGACATTTCCAATCATTTTTCTATTGTAGAAACTTTTCTTGAAGATCACAAAACCAACGAGGCTTCGCAATATCTACAGGAGTTGATACAGAAGGAAGAAAAAAAGTCTGTATTGTATTCTACTTCAGGAAATATTGTGGTAGACAGCATTATCAATTACAAGTTAAGATCCGTTTCTGATTGGAATGTTGCTGTAACCGTAGACATTGTTATACCAACAGAACTTCCCATAGAAATTGTAGACCTTTCCACAATTCTGACAAATCTGCTGGACAATGCAGTACAGGCACTTCAAAAAACCGACGGAAAACGTGAGTTGAAAATCGCAATGACTTATCGAAAGGGTATGCTCTTTGTTGCTGTAAAAAACACCTATCCAGGAAAGGTTCATTATGAAAATGGCGAAATCGTAACAACAAAAGAAGATACAGAATCACATGGATATGGATTGAAAAATGTAGAATCAGCAGCTGAAAAATATGATGGAATCTGTCAACTCCACCATAATGATGTCTATTTTGATGCCGAAGTAGCACTTTATTTGTAAGAAAATGCGGCCAATAAATAAAGACAAAATATGAAAAACTGTAAGTTTCGTCGAAAACACTGTAAGTTTCGTAGACTTCTCGCACAGGTACTTTTTTTATGGTATAATAGCAATACCGAAAAGATAATCTGTGAAGGGAGGTCTTTTTTATGCGGAAGTTCTTTTCAAAATACTGCGGTTTACTCGCATCTCTTGCACTTGCTTTCACAATTGTTACAGCGAATTCTACTTACGTCATAAGTATTGATTTCCGTCGCCCAATTTTGCTATACTAAAGTAAAACAAAAACCGAGTGTTTCACACTCACACCCGCTATACAAAACAACAGGAGGATATTTTTATGAAAAAACAAATCGCAACACTCTTAGCCCTGTCCACTGCCGCAACGTGCATACTGACCTATCAGCCGACAGCAGTCGGAGCAGAAGAATACTCTGTTCTGGACTATACGGATAAGCTGGTACAGGAGGCATTGGAAGACAACACGGACGAGTTAAGAGATGCACTTTATGATTCGGTGACAGGGGGAGAAATCCCGCTTTACGAAGCGGATGCGTCATCGGCGCAAAGCGAGTTGGAAAAGGCTGCGATCGAGAAGGGAATGTACAAAGATACTTTTTCATTTGTGAATCACCTGTGTACTTTATCGCAAGAAGATTTTACAGAAAGAGTATACGATCCAGTAAGGGATAATATGACGGAATCGGAAATAAATTCAGGTTACGGTAAACATATTCCCGATATATCTTATAAAAGCGGTCTTTGTTTCGGTATGGCTGCCATTTCGGTATTGGTCCACAATGGCGAACTGACTCCGAGCGATTTGCAAGAGGGTGCAGAAACATTATACGATGTAACGCTGACTGATGATGTGGATGCGTTGATTACTTGTTACAACTCTCTGCAGCTATATAAAGCGGTGGAACTCGCAATTATTGCAGCACCTTCGATGCTGTCCAAGGAAGAGCATACGGATATGTTTCTGGATTGTGCAGCACGCTGCAAGGAAAAAGGCACTTACTTTATGGCTGGTATTGCTACCAAAAAAGGCGGCACACACGCTGTCGTTGGCATGGATGAACTGTCCGGTAACTGGACATTCGACGGCATCAGTTATGACACCTGCATTGTCACTTATGACAGCAATTGTGTGAAGCAAGGTACAGAAACATCGGCTTTTAAGGATGATGCCTGCATCTATATCAATTCGGAGACCAAACAGTTCTGCATCCCGGCATATGAAGCCTCTTCGGAGAATGGTGATGTCTTACTGTATGCCTCAGATGATGATTCTCTGCTGACTTATAAGGCACCGATCCGTGGTACTACAAAAACTAACACTGATGTTTCAGAAATCGTGAAATTAGAATTCTTCAATGGCAGAAAAGATCAGATGGATCTAAGTTCTACCACAGAGGATGGACAGACGTACGATTTTTGGAAATTAGGCAAAGTCAATTACGGAGAGTATATTTTCTTTGGCAAAGGTTCTTCTTTCCACTTGGAAAAGAATGAACGTGCGTCGGGATTTGCTTTTAGTATTGACGGTGAAGGTTATCGTCTCAGAATGGAACAATATGATCGGGAGGATCCTGAACTAAAAGGTGTTGGTTCAAAGTGCAAAATCGATTTCTCTAAAGATGGCGTGACCTATACCAATACAGATACACAAAAAATCGCATTATCATATATTTTTTCATACGATGAAGGCAATTACAATTTCATGCCAGTAGCCAGCAGTACTATTGATATTGAAGTCTTACCGAATCAAACGGTGACGGTTTCAAAACAGGATACTGGATTTGCAATCACTGGTGATGGAGAAGTATATGTACAGGCATTTCCAATTGCCTCACAAAAAGAGCAAGCTTCATTTGGCGGCAGCCATAGCTACGAAGAATACCTCGACTGGTTTGGCAGTTATTACATTAATTTTATCCGATCGAAAAATGTTCTGCTGCAATTCAATACCGAAAAAGGGTGCAGTGAACTGGTATATGACTTTGACAGCGACGGTGTGTTTGACGATGCTCCTATGCTCGGCGATGCAGACGGAAATGGAAAACCATATGAAGTCAATGACATCTACTGGACCATGCTGCATATTGCTGATAAAGCAGTTGCACCTCACAGTGTAAGGCGGTATTATAGGGGCTATGTTCCCAATATTGAGGCTGATACAGACAACGACGGCAACATTGACACCAGCGACTTGTTCGACATTATGTACGAGTGCGCTCTGCGTGGAGCAGGACTGAAAAAATAGAGATAGTCCTGTTCTTGAAAATGAAAAAGTGACTTTTGCTTTGCTGATTTATCAGGAGAGCAAAAGAAAGGAGACAACTTAAAAATCATTACATATCCGAAAGGGAGGTACTACTTATGAAGTCTGTAAAAAAAATTATTGCTGCTTTATCTGCAGCTACAATGGTATCTGCTTGCGCAGGCGTTGTTGCAAGCGCAGCTGAGGCAGTAAACGCAGTCAATGTTTCCTACAGCACTGTAGCAGAAACATTCACCGCCGCTGACGGCACAGTTATTCCGGAAGGTGCAACCGCAGTAACACTGTCCATCGAGAACAACACCGGTTTTTCAGCATCTGACATCACGCTGAACGCAACCGCAGACCTGTTGGCTGTGGACGGTATGGTTGCCGCAACAAACGGCAGTGCTTATGGTGATGCTATCGTATCTGCTGTACAGAACGGCAGCAAGGTTGTTATCACCAGTGCATCTCTGGACGATTCCAAGGATGACGGCACTCTGGTAACCTTCTATACTACCAGTGACGCAGAAGTAACCGTAGAAGATGCCTCGTTCGAATCTGTAAAGAACAATGAGATCAGCTGCTATACCAGTCAGCAGTATGATTTTTACGTAATTGGCGATTTGAACAGCGATGAACAGGTCAACTCCAAGGATGCTGCGATCATGCTGTCTGCATACAATATCGCAGAGGCTGACGGCAGCCTGCTGACAACAGCAAACGGAAAAGCTCTGATGGTTTCTATTGCAAAGATGAATCCGGCAAAATATAAACTGGACTCCGCAAAAAAAGTAGAGGCAGCAGATGGAAACAAGGACGGCAGAATCATGAACTGCGATGATGTAAATTATTCTGATGTAAAACAGCTCCTGAACTACGCCGCAGCTACTGGTGCAGGTTTGACTTATGATGTGGCAGGCTGGCATTACGGTGAGTATGTGGGATACGTGAAGTAAGCCCATATTTTACAAACTTATGCCATGTTAGACAGACAAATCATTATGACAGAAGGACAAGTTCGTTTTTTCAATTCGAGGTTGTCCTTTTGTAGTATTTTGAGGTTTATGGAGAATAAGGAGGATGTTGTATGTCTTTAGAAATATATCAAGCAATTGTTGATACTGCTTCAGCAGTAGGAAGTCTAGTGGCAGTCTGTTTAGCGTACAAAGCTTTTGACGTTTCCAGAAATATATCCGATCATGAGCAAGATAATGAACGAACTCGCCTGACAATAGATGCACTAAACAAGCTGCAAGATGAGGTCCTGAGCAAAATATATTGTCCTGAACTCTATGAAATCAAATCAGATCTACAAGAAAAAGAATATAAAATCATGCTCTCTAAATTCGAATTTTTTGCAGTTGCTGTAAAAAATAAGGTTTATAGCGAGGAACTGGTAATCAAATGTGCCAGTGAATCAATTTTCTGGACGTTTAGCAAGCTGTTCCCGTTCATGATCGGAAAGCTAAGACAAGCAGCTGATCGCTTTTCTGCATCTCTATGGCTCGCCGAAAGATGTATTCAAGGGAATGCTAAAAAACAAAAAAAATTCCAGGAAATGATGTCCAAAGTCGCATTGCAAACTCATTCAGAAGCATATTGAAATATAGCGTATTTGGAATCCCATTCTCTCATAAAACAGCACGCCAAGAACCCACTATTTATAGTTTTGGCGTGCTTGTTTTGTCATATAAAGTCTTCCTCCGCAAGTAATTCAGCCTGTGCAATGTTCCCTCTAGTCCACCACATATTTCGTAAGTCTGCCTTATTTACATAGATTCTCTTGAATTTAGTACTGCTGTCGTCCAAAAGCATATACCCCCTTTCTTTCTCTTTCTTTTACTTTCTTTCGTTTCTTTCACAAATATAGCATAAGAAATAGAAAAAGTCAAGTATTTCCCCTGCGGTCAATCTTATGATTTCACGCTGGAATCGATTCTATACAGAAAAAAAGCATCATGACGCCAACTGCTCACAATGCCTGCTCAAAAACTTTCGGTGCATTTCACTTCTATACGAACAACTCAACAACTAACACATAACTAACAAAGTGCAAAAAGCCCCCTAAAATCCGATATTTTTGTTTCTCCAAGAGATAATACAGGAATCATATTCCTAATGTTAAGTCTGGCACACACACCGATGGCAAAATTGACACCAGCAATTTGTTTGGTACCATGCCCAGAACTCCCCCACATTTCCCCTCACCCACCCCTAAAATTTTCAAAAAAACATGGACAACGCCGTAAAACTGTGCTATAATAAGAGGTAGAGCCTTCGGGCAAACAAATGTTAAGGAGGACCTTGTATGTCAAAAAAGCCGTATTATATCACGACACCGATCTACTATCCGTCGGGAAATCCCCACATCGGTCACTGCTACACCACTGTAGCCTGCGATTCTATCGCCCGGTTCAGACGAATGCAGGGCTATGATGTCATTTTCCTCACCGGAACAGATGAACACGGTCTGAAAATTGAACAGAAAGCGGCGGCAAAGGGTATCACGCCGAAAGAATATGTAGATGAGGTCGTTAAGACCTTCAAAGCACTGTGGGAAAAAATGCACGTCAGCTATGACCGCTATATCCGCACCACAGACGACTATCATGTAGAAACCGTACAGAAGATCTTCAAGCGCCTGTACGACCTGGGATACATCTATAAGGGCGAATATAAGGGCAAGTACTGCACACCGTGCGAAAGCTTCTGGACGGAGTCCCAGCTGGACGAAAACGGCTGCTGTCCGGAATGCCACCGGGAGGTCACCGAGGCAAAGGAAGAGGCTTACTTCATGAAGATGGCACCCTTTGCAGAGCGCATCGAAAAGCTGCTGCTGGAGACCGACTATCTCCAGCCCAAGACCCGTGCGGTAGAACTGGTCAACAACTTCATCAAGCCCGGCCTGGAAGACCTGTGCGTTTCCCGTACCTCGTTCACCTGGGGCATCCCGGTCACCTTCGACACCAAGCACGTGGTCTACGTGTGGGTAGATGCGCTGTCCAACTATATCAGCGCTCTGGGATATGAGAACAGCGCATACCACGACTTCGACGAATACTGGCCGGCAGATGTCCACATGGTTGCCAAGGACATCATGCGTTTCCACGCCATTATCTGGCCGGCAATGCTGATGGCGCTGGATCTGCCGCTGCCGAAGCATCTGGCAGTTCACGGCTGGATCACCTTCAACGGACAGAAGATGTCCAAGTCCCTGGGTAACGTGGTTGACCCGTTCCTGCTGGCAGACCGCTACGGCGCAGATGCCATCCGGTATCACATCCTCCGGGAAATGGCACTGGGCGCAGACAGCTCTTTCTCCAACGAGATCATGATTAACCGCATCAACTCCGACCTGGCGAACGGTCTGGGCAACCTGGTTTCCCGTACCGTAGCCATGGTGGACAAGTACTTCGGCGGCACGCTGCCGGAAGAGCGTCAGCCGGGCGAGTTCGACGACGAGCTGATTGCCGCAGCCACCGGACTGAAAGAAAAGCTGGAGGGACTGCTGGATCAGACCCAGCTGAACCGTATGCTGGCGGAGATCTTCCAGGTAGTTTCCCGTGCCAACAAGTACATCGACGAGACTGCACCGTGGATTCTGGCGAAGGACGAGGCAAACCGCACCCGTCTGGCAACCGTCCTGTACAACCTGCTGGAGACCATCCGCATCGTCACCGTTCCGCTGAGCGCATTCATGCCGGAGACCATGCCGAAGATCTGGGAGCAGATCGGCGCATCCGAGGCAGATGTGGCATACAGCACCGCAGACCAGTTCGGCACACTGCCGGCAAATGTGACGGTACACAAGGGCAATATCATTTTTCCGAGAATCGACGTGGAAAAGGAAATCGACGAGCTGAACCGGCTGATCCTGGCGGCACAGCCCAAGGAAGAACCGAAAGAACCGGAATTCACGCCCCAGCCGCTGGCAGACGAGATCGGCATCGAAAAATTCGGTGAAGTCGATCTGCGTGTGGCAAAGGTACTGGAATGCGAAAAGGTGAAGAAGTCCAAGAAACTGTTAAAGCTCCAGCTGGATGACGGCATGGGCGGCAGACAGGTGGTTTCGGGCATCGCACCGTGGTATAAACCGGAAGACCTCATCGGCAAGAAGATCATGCTGGTAGCAAATCTGAAACCGGCAAAGCTGTGCGGCGTAGAGAGCTGCGGCATGATCTGTGCGGCAGATATGCCCAACGGCGACGTCAAGGTCATCTTCCCGGATGACAGCCTGCCGGTCGGCGCAAAGATCCGCTGAGCGAACAGAACACGAATAGAAAAAATAAGCTGTACCCCGGAACGAACCATTCTCCGGGGTACAGCTTTTTCTGTTGGTTATGGTAAAACCATAGGGGCAACGCCCAATATTATGGCATGGCGTTCGGGCAGATGTGGGCATCTGCCCCTACTGATGCGCAACAGATGTTGCAGCGAATGTGCCTCCTCTGAAAGAGGTGACTCCCCACGGGGTGGGGAGATGCCCGCAGGGCAGAGGGAACCGCTCAGTACGAGGGGGACCAGCGTAGCTGGTGGAGGAGTTTTTATTATCCCACCAACTTCTGCCGCAGTAATGCCAGGTCGAACCCGTTCAAAACGCCGTCACCGTTCATGTCCGACCGCACCACAGCCGCCGGGTCAGAAACCGCTTTCTTCCCCAGCAAACAGCTTTGCAGTTCGCTGACATCGGCGCTGTTGACAACGCCGTCATTGTTGAAATCGCCCTGTAACTGCGTCCCGGCGCTGAGCTGGAACTGCTTTGTCACCGTCCGCTCAAAACAAGGATTGTACGCCGTCACTTCTGCCTCATAGCTGCCGCCGGGCAGTGAGACCGGATACCACGTGTTCAGCCCCAGCTCATCTTCGGCGACGATTTCCCCGGTCACGCTGTTCCGGATGCAGATGCGGTAACCCTCTGCGCCGTCTGTGATCTTCCAGTGCAGCCGGGTCGGCGTCGTTCCCGAACCGCTCAGCACCTGGATGTCGAACCGACCTGGCTGAGAATGCTCCTCCACACGGAACGCCACCTTTTCCGAATCGGCATAATTTTCACCGTTGCAGGCAGAGACCTGTACCGTATAATCGCCCTCTGTCAGATAATCATAATAGTAGCAGTCCGTGCTCTCCTGCCGCACCAGCTCTTTCCCAGCGCTGTCCCAGAGTACCACTAGATAGCGCTGTGCATCTGCGCACTCCGTCCAGTCGATCTTGGTGCGGTACTCGGATGTGCCGGGGTCAACCGTCACGACCGGCGCTTCCGGCACGATCTGGTTAGGCAGGTCGGCATACATCGGGCAGCCATAGCCGATGATCTGCACCGAGTCCAGCTGCCGCTCACAGCGCTGGACTTGATTGGAAACATTTCCCTCGATGGTGTACAGGGTACCGTCTGCTGTCCCGGTCACCAGCCCCACATGGCTCAGCGCATCCGCATCCCCGTTTTCGCTGTAGAACGCTACATCTCCGGCACGTGGTGTATAGCTGCCGCCTTGCGCAGCGCTTTTCTGATAGCGCTTTTGTCCGGCGAAAGCGGCGTAGGCACTCGCCACCGAAACCGCTTTCGGGAAAACATCCGTGCCGATCTCCGCCTGTTCCGCACACCAGGACAAAAACGTCTGACACCAGGAATAGGTATAACTTCCGTTGACTGCGCCGTACCAATGGTTATACTTTGCCCCGTCTGCCGGAGCGGTATAGCCCAGCTGGAATTCCGCCGCCGCCAGGATATCCTGAGAAGGGCTGCCTGTATACACAAAGGTATTTTCCGCCGCCGAAACGGGCAGCCCCGTCCACAGCAGCATCACGGCAGACAGCAGAACCGCCAGCCACCGGCAAAATTTCTGTTTCATACAAACTCCTTTCTCTGTGACGCATACGGAAAAGGCGCACCATTTCTGATGCGCCTTTCTCCTATCCGAAAGCGTCTGAACGCCAGGCGCTAAATAAGAACCTGTCTTCGCAAGAAATATATGTGGATTTTCGAGCATAATTTTGTTGCAGACAAGGCAAAAATACACAGGCGGGCTGTCGGTCGCAATCCATCCTAGTGCGACACTCCTTTGTTCTCAAGCAGAATCCTGCCTCGAACGCAGTCGCCCGGCAAGTATTTTTAACGCAGTATGCAGCAAAATTTGCCGAAAAGACACTTGTATACGCTTGTGAAGACAGGTTCTAATGTTACTGTTTCGGCGGCAGTTCTGTTTCCAGGTGAACCAGGAAACGCATCAGCGTAGTCACATCGTTCGCCGTAATGTCGCCGTCTCCGTCGCAGTCCATGGTCTCTCTCTGCGCATCGGATACAGTGACACTGCCGTTAACTGCCTTGCTGAGCAGTACCGCATCGGTCACATCCACTCTGCCGTCCTGGTTGACATCGCCCACTGCAACGCTGTGCAGTGCAGAAACACGCTGTGTCTCAGAACGAACGGATTCCGGCAGCTTTGCAAATTCCTGCTGGAAATCGCTGTTCTCGTCATAGAGTACCGATATCTCCAGACGACCCGGTTCTGTATCCGAAATGGTATTCAGCCGCTGGAACCACATCAGCAGTGCCGTGCTGAAATCCTGATCCTGATAAGTACTTCCAATGGTAACACTGCTGTCTATCACGACCTTGGTGAAAGGATACATCTCAATATCCTTATACTCCACAAATCCCGGTCCGGAAATTGTCAGCGTGCTGGATTCATAATCAAAGCGCCACGAACCGCCCAGCGCCGATGTGCCTTCTACCGGATATACCGGGTTATCTGTGACACCGCTGCAGCTGAGACGAATGGATTTCTGGCTGGCATTTCTATAGTAGAACGCCGTGCCGTACTTGGTCTCATACAGGAAGTTCGGGGAAAGATGCTCCCAGCTCTCCACGCTGTCCGGAATTTCAATTGTCCGATCCTGCCATGCGCAGCCGCTGTCCGAATTATAATAGAACATATCGTCAGTAAACGAGCCGATATCGGTGATACCCTCGCCCACTACGATGTGGTTGATGCTCACATTGCAGTCGTTCCACGCCGGATTCTCAAACTTTGCGTTGGGTCCGTCATAGGTGCGGATGGTGCCGGTGCCGGAGAAAGTCAGCGTATTGGTGTTCGGGTCTAAGCTCCAGGTGATCTCACTGCCCTCTGCGCCGCACGCCCCGGTATATGCGATATCCGCATCCAGGAATGCCACGACCTCTTCCAGTCCGCTTCTTACTTCCTCTTCCGTACTGCCCTTGGAGACCCGATATGCCACCAGATCTTCATAAGCCTTTCCAGCCTCGCTGTCCGGATAGATGGACAGGAACGGACCGTTTCCGGTCTCTGCATCTGAGATCAGCGCACGGAAAAACAGATTCAGCCCGCTGACATCCGAATTCCAGTCCGGCAGCTTGACCTCTTTCCCGATCACAATTCTCTTTACCGGGCGATCCCAGCCGAAATAAGTGGTAAACTCTTTCTCTGTGATGCCGCCGTCACCGCTGACGGTCAGCGTTTCCGATTTTTCGTCATAGTTCCAGGATGCGCCGTCCGAATATGTACCGGAAGTCGGGACCTTGTCCGGCTCACCGGTGGAAATGTCCACAAAACGATTGGTCTCATAGACCTGCTCATAGAACCAGGAACCCTTTGTGCCGTAAAACGTCACACTTCTCTCCTGGAGCGCCGGGTTCAGATCCATCTTGGTCACCGTACTGCTGACCTGTAATGTTCTGGGTTCTGTTGTGCCGTAAATGCAGGTGTCCAGAAAGCCCTCGCCCACTTCGGTGATGCCATCTCCGATCACGATATGCTTTGCCGCATAATCATTGACCACCTGCCAGCCCGGCGTCTTTATCATAACACCAGCCTTGACGTATGCCTCCACGCTGCCTGTTCCCATAATCGTCAGCGTTTCGCTGGATTTGTCGTAAGTCCATGTGGCGTCCTCACCGCAGCTGCCGGTAAACACCGTCTTATCCGCTGTGCTGTCCGTCTCCGAGACCACAGTACCGGTCTCTTCAGCTGCCGCCGTGACCGCCGAGCCTGTCCCCAGCACTGCAAACGCCGCAAGTGCCGCAACAACTCTCATCCATTCTTTTCTTCTCATAAAAAATTCCTCCTTCTGCACAAAATTTCCCAAATTTATGTGTGCGTCATTGCGGAAAAATATTTCCATATCTTTAGTATACTACAAACATTTCATAAAGTCAACTGTTTTTTGCAGAATTTCGGTCTTTTTGTTAGTAGAGATCGATGCCGCATCGGCCCACTGCCCTGCAATACAAATTGGATCATCCCACCAACTTCTGCCGCAGCAATGCCAGGTCAAACCCGTTGACCACGCCGTCTGCGTTGCAGTCAGCGACCTGCCATTGCCCCTGCGTCAGCGTGTCCGCTCCCAGGAGATACCGCTGGAGGAGTACAGCGTCGGTGACGGTGAGGACACCATCACCGTCCAGGTCACCGGGCAGTGCCGCCGCAACATAAAACGTCACCACATTGCTCATTGCCACATCATCCCCGAAACAAGCGTCCACATATGCCTGGTACGTTCCCTCCGGCAAAACGGCAGAACACGGCGAAGATGCGCCCCATTCTATCCAGTACGCATCGCCTTCCCAGATCTTGTCTTTCCACACCTTAACGTCATACCTGGTGGCATCGTCTGCGGTGTTCCAGAGAAAAGCCGTTCCCGTCAGCGAATTTCCTGCCTGCACTTCCAGCCGGCAGCCCTTTTTCACCGTAAATTCCACTACATTGCTCATCTGCACATCGTCCCCGAAGCAAGCGTCCACATACGCCTGGTACGTACCCTCCGGCAGAACGGTGGAACAAGGCGAAGATGCGCCCCATGCTACCCAGTACGCATCGCCGTCCCAGACCTGGTTTTTCCACACTTTCAAATCATACCTTGTAACGCCGTCCAGGGCATTCCAGGAAAAAACCGTTTCCGTAGAGGAGTTTCCCGGCGTCACGCCAAGCGACGGCGCAGGATGCACACTCTTATAATTCGGCACGCCGTACCCGATGATATAGCCATCCGACAGTCCGATGGCTCTCGTAGTGACCATATCCGAGCAGTTGCCCTCTATGGCGTAGACCGTGCTGCCGTTGCAGCCGGAGACGATTCCCACATGAGACGGCGAAGAGCCGGAACCATAATAGATAATGTCTCCTGCCTGCGGCACATAGCTGCCGCCGTTCGCCGCACTCTGCTGATATGTCCCCTGTCTCACGAAAAACGATCTTCCCGTGCCTGTCCCTGCGGTTCTGGGAATCACATCCGTACCGATGCCGGCTTGATTGGCGCACCAGGACACAAAGGTATGACACCAGGGATATCCATAGCCGTCCGAGCCGTAGCCGCTGATCCGCCCGTTCCACACGTTGTATTTCGTGTAGTTGTTATTCCCCTTAACTGTCCCTTCCAGACTGCCCTCCAGATAGCCGATCTGCGTCTTTGCAACCTCCACAATGTCAACTCGTGGATTTCCGCTGTTTCTATGAGTGTTCTCATACGCCGCACTGACCGGCAGCCCCGAACACAGCCCCATGCAGAGCAGCATCACCGTAAAAACCGCCGTCCAGCGGGAAAGTTTCTTTTTCATCGGCACCTACTCCTTTCATACCACCAACTTCTGCCGCAGCAGCGCCAGGTCAAACCCGTTGACCACGCCGTCTGCGTTAAGGTCGGCGGCTTGCCGCTGGGTCTGCGTCAGCGTTTTCTCGCCCAGGATGTACCGCTGGAGGAGAACGGCGTCGGTGACGGTGAGAATGCTGTCACTGTTCAGGTCACCGGAAACCGCCTGCTTCCGTATCTGAAACTTCTGTGCGGCAGTCCCGTTCCAGTCATTCATCTGCACATTTTCGCTGTCATCTGCCACAGTAAGCACCTGATCCGCATTTTTCGATTTCAAATAATACGCTCCGGATTCTCCGCAGATATACCAGTCTTGTGCATCGCCGCCGGGAGACAGCACCTTTCCGGTCTTGCTGTTTGTGATTTTATAGCTGCCGTCTCTGTTTTTTATGAACTGCCATACCTGCGCCGCATCCCCTGCCGCATTGCATACATCCACAGACGCATCCGCCGCATCAGTCAGCATTTTCTCCGTTTTCACATGAACGATTTCAGCACAAAAATCCGTTCCCAGATCCTCCGGCGCATAGATGCAGAAAGCAACTCGTTCTGTATCAACAGCACCTGAACCATTATAAACAGAAAAATAGGCACTATATTTTCCAACACCAAGTTGACTGGCACTAATTTGATATGTGGAATCACAGTCTTCTGTTACAACTCTTGTCGTATCATTTTTATCAATTCCGATTACTTGCCCTTTTGCACAAATTGTGCTAACTGAAATTGAAACAGTATCTGTCAGTGAATACATACTTTTCGCTGTTTCCACGCTAGAATAAGCCGCTCCGCCAACAATAGAAAAAGTGATACCATTTGAATCAACACCACCAGAACTGTTGGCGGCAGATGCCCAGGCATAGTAATCCCCATAGCCCAAATCAGCTGCTGAAATGCTATATGTTCCAGGTATCTCAATTCCTTGCACTACGCTGTTTCCGTCTTTTGTAATAGACAAAAAATAATTTGTAGCATTATCCGAAGATACCGTCAAAACAACAGTATCACTGATATCATACCAATTCTGATTTTTGGACAGAACTGCCGTCGTGGGCAGATTCACACTCTTATAATTCGGCACGCCGTACCCGATGATATAGCCATCCGACAGTCCGATGGCTCTCGTAGTGACCATATCCGAGCAGTTGCCCTCTATGGCGTAGACCGTGCTGCCGTTGCAGCCGGAGACGATTCCCACATGAGACGGCGAAGAGCCGGAACCATAATAGATAATGTCTCCTGCCTGCGGCACATAGCTGCCGCCGTTCGCCGCACTCTGCTGATATGTCCCCTGTCTCACGAAAAACGATCTTCCCGTGCCTGTCCCTGCGGTTCTGGGAATCACGCCCGTACCGATGCCGGCTTGATTGGCGCACCAGGACACAAAGGTGTGACACCAGGGATATCCATAGCCGTCCGAGCCGTAGCCGCTGATCCGACCGTTCCACACGTTGTATTTCGTGTAGTTGTTATTCCCCTTAACTGTCCCTTCCAGGCTGCCCTCCAGATAACCGATCTGCGACTTTGCAATCTCCACAATATCGACTCGTGGATTTCCGCTGTTTATATGAGTATTCTCATACGCCGCACTGACCGGCAGCCCCGAACACAGCCCCATGCAGAGCAGCAGCACCGTAAAAACCGCCGTCCAGCGGGAAAGTTTCTTTTTCATCTGCATTTACTCCTTATGAAACAGACTCGAAAAAAGCGTACTGCCCATGACAATACGCCTTTTCATTACCGCACAAACTTTGTGCAGTGTTGCCTTAATCCCTGCTCTTCAGCAAGCCCCGTGCCACCAGACCGCAGCCGGCGGCGATCATGCCGAACATGACCACATATTGCCACAGCGACGCCGTGATTGGACGAAACCGCACCGAGGTCAGCAGTGTCACCAGAATCGCCAGCAAGCCAATGGCGACCACGACCCAGCCGATCCACTTTCGATCCAGGAAGAACAACAGCCCGATGCCGATCAAAAGCGGCACCAGCATCAGCCCTGTAGCGAGCGAGGTGTTCATCCCGAATCCGCCCCAGAGGCTGCCCCAGGAGAACGAAACAACGAAAGAGTTCAGCACCCAGTAAATTCCGGCGCCCAGCAGCACCAGCCCGATGAGAAACGATGCCAGCGGATGGGACTCCTTTTTCACGGCATAGGGTTTCGCCGATCTGCCCTGTTTCTCCTTTTTCTGCGACGCCTGTTCCCGGCGCATCTGCTCTTCCATTTCCTTTAACTGCTTTTCTGCGTTTGTCATGTTTTGTATTCCTCTCACTTATTCTGCATATTTTTTCAGTTTGTCCACCAGTACCTGGTACAAGGTGTCGTTCCGGTTCTCCGCCGTTGGCAGACCGCTGCCGTTGTGCAGCCCGAACGAGTATTCATTAAACGAGTGATAGTTGAAACTGATATTATTCTGGTGGAAAATGTCCATCACATCATCCAGCCAGCGGTCACCGCCCCGGTCATTCTCAAAGCAGTGGATGCCTGCGCCGAATTCGCCGCAGTATACCGGCACATTGTACTTGTCCGAAAATGCAATGTTCTGCGCAATGGTCTTTTCCAGATACGCCCGGTTCAGTACGTCGATGGAATCCACATCCCACACATCCACACGAGGCCGCACGATCGCCCCGGCGTTCTTCGTGTTCACCTGGAAATAGCCGCTTGCCTCATAGCTGTGTCCCGGCGTGGGGCAGAAATACCGTGTGCCGCCGTTGGCATCGTCTGTGGTGCCGGTAATCATCAGACAGCCCTTTTTCAAGTGTCCCTCGCCGGAAGTGTAGTACAGTCCGCCGGACTTGTCGCTGGACCAGAAGTTCAGCGCTGTGGTATCATCGCAGTCCTCCGCATAGATGGTCTGCACCCAGTTGCCGTCCTCGTCGTATTCGTCCAGACGCAGTTCATCCGCACGGGCATAGCCATAGCTGCCCACATTCTCCGCCTGGAACACCAGGCTGATGACCTGCGTACCGTCTGCCTTCGGCGTGATCTTTCCGCTTTTCAGATACTGCCACTCGGTATCGGAGGTGTCCGCCTTATCGCCGGCAAAGGTAGACGTACTCCACTGGGTATTGCCGCCAGACACCAGATAGCTTTCGTCCGGATACGACACGTCATTCCCCAGTGTCCCTGCCCAGTCAAAGCCCTGGTGGGAAAAGGCGTGGGGGTCGTAGTAGTGGAACTCATACACCGTATTGTCATCGTCCAGCCGGACGTAGTTGTTTTCGTCGTTGAAATTGACCCACTGTTCCTGTGTCCCGGCGAGATCCTGGGATGCGCACATCCGCTCCACAAAAATCATGTGGTTGGTGTCCACCGTGCGGATGCCGTCCGTCAGCGTCTGCGCCACGGACTGCCACAGTTCCAGGCTCTTTTCGCCGCTGGCTGCCGCAACCACCGGTTCATTCACCAGCCCGTATCCCAGGATCACTGGTTCATCTGCATAGCGCCGGGCGATCTCCGTCCAGAGGGCGCAGAGCCGTTTCTGGTTTTCCGGCTCTGTCCACAGCGCCGTGCCGTCACCCTGCGACTGATATCCGCCCTGGGGATAGTGCATATTCAGCACCAGCCGGATGCCTGCCGCCTTTGCCCAGGCAATGTTTTTGTCCAGCCACGCAAAGCCCTCTTCCCGGTAGGTATACGGATCGCTGTCCGACTCGAACAGCCCGTAGTTCAGATAGAACCGGACAGAATCGAAACCCATCTCCGCCAGTTCCTGATAGCTTTCCGCATCGTGATGCCGTGTCGGTTCTGCCGACGGATTCGACCACACCTCGTTGCCGAACGCCATGCCCTTTATCGTATACGGCTTTCCGTCCTCATCCACCAGCTGCTTTCCGTCTGCGTGGATAAAGCCGGTATAGCCGTCCTGTATCTCGCCGGGCGCTCCGGTTTTCTGCCGCAGCAGCGTCAGATCCATGCCGTCCACAACGCCGTCGCCGTTATAGTCTGCCCCGCCGGTGCCGCTGTTCCCCAGCAGAAACGCCTGTAATCCGGCAAGTTCTCCGGCGCCAGTCTCCAGCGCCGTTCCCGGGAATGCACCCATTCCCACAGAGAACGCCGCCGTCAGCAGTCCGGCTGTGACAGCACGCAGTTTTTTTCCCAGTTTCATCCTGTTCTCCTTCTGTATTTATGCGATCTTCTGCCGCAGCAGCGCCAGATCGAACCCGTTGACTCTGCCGTCTCCGTCCATATCCGCACGCAGCGTCATTCCATAACGAGAAAACGCCAGATCGCCCAGCAGATACTGTTCCAGCAGCGCAGCGTCCTGCTGCGTCAACTTGCCGTCGTCGTCCAAGTCGCCTTCCAGCGGCACACGAACATTCAAGCTATGATATGCCTCAGCCGTATCTCCGGCGGCATTATAGGCGGTGACATACACCCAATAAAAGCCTTCCGTCAGCACGCCGGACCAGCTGTGCTGCATTCCCATATCCTCTTCCACGATGGTGATGTCATTCTGGTATACCAGATCCAGCGAGCTGTCCACGCCCACGGGCGGACAAACCAGATGGCTGAATTCATAGCAGAATTCTTCCCGTATGATCCTGATGCGGTATCCCACGGCACGCTCTCCGTCATCCCACGTGATCGTGGTGGACGTGTTGTATGTGCCGCCGTTCACTTCCAGCACAGGCGCTGTCACCGGACGCCGGTATTTCACCGTAAACGACAGCACAGGCGATGCGGTCTCATAGCTGCCGCTGCACGCCGTGACCTGTACGGTATAATTCCCCGGTTCCAGCTGCTTTTCGCAGGTGCGTACTGTATTGTCAGTTTCCAGCGTCTCCGCCGTCTGCCCGGTGTCCGCATTCACAAAGCACACCCGATAGGAAAGCGCCCCGACGGACTCCGTCCAGCTGACCGTAGACGGCTCTTCATCCGTCCCGGCATTCACCACAGCGGAAAACGGCAGCGGATTATGATTCTCCGTCACGGTAAACGCCTGCTTTTCCGTTGTGACAGTCGTTCCGCTGTTTTCTGCGGTAAGCTGTGCCGTATAATCCCCGTCCGGCAGCAGTTTCTGAAACCGGACGCCGGTGGTCTCCTCCCGTACCACTTCGTTCCCGTCTGCATCCCAGATCACCAGCAGATACTTCTGCGCATGGGCAGATGCCGTCCAGGAAATGCTGGTGGCAAGGTTGGTCATTCCGGGCGTGACCGTCATCACCGGCAGTTCCGGCACGATCCGGTTTTCCAGATCTGCATACAGCGGACAGCCATAGCCGATGATCTGCACCGAATCCAGCTGCCGCTCACAGCGCATGACCTGGTTGGAGACGTTTCCCTCAATGGTATACAGCGTGCCGTTTTCCGCACCGGTCACCAGCCCCACATGGGTCAGCGCCGCCGCATCCCCGGTCTCGCTGTAAAAGGCAATGTCTCCGGCACGTGGCGTATCACTGCCGCCTTGTGACTGGCTCTTCAGAAAGCGCTTGTCTGCCTGGAAAAAGCCCCAGGCGGCAGAAACAGACGTCTCTTTCGGGATCACATCCGTGCCGATCTCCGCCTGCTCCGCACACCAGGACAAAAACGTCTGACACCAGGAATAGGTATAATTCCCGTTGACTGCCCCGTACCAATGGTTATACTTTGCGCCGTCTGCCGGAGTGGTATAGCCCAGCTGGGATTCCGCCGCCGCCAGGATATCCTGTGAGGGCTTTCCGGTATTGTTGTGCGTGTTCTCATACGCCGCCGTCACAGGAAGTCCCGTCCACAGCAGCATCACCGCCGACAGCAAAAGCGCCGCTGCCGCACGCAGCCTTTTCCCCAATTTCATGTCAAGTTCCCTCCTTGTATATGCACACAGAGTCGAATGCAGCATGAATTCCCCTGTCCTTGAGGTAGTTTTTAATATAGACTCCCCTAACAATAGGCTCCCCTAACAGGGGAGCTGGCAAGCCGTAGGCTTGACTGAGGGGTAATCCACCGTCAACTTAACCAATCATAAAACGGATTCAGTCACCACCCACACCCGCCTGTTTTTCTTTCATTATAGCATATTTTTCCCATGCAGACAATTGACAAAAGCGCCTATTTTCGGGGCATAAATTCAGCGAAAGCGCCGGAATGCACCGGCAGGCAATGCACCCTATTTCTTCGGCGTCTGCTTTTCCGTAATGGTCTTTTTCCCCTGTTTCAGCTGCGACGCATACGCCCGTATCGCCGTTTCGGTTTGCAGCACCTCCTGCCGGAACTCCTCCGCCGACACCCGGAGCGCACCGTTCCCCAGAATGATAAGCTGTTCCATGCCGTCCGAAGTCGCCACACGCACCTTGTGCTTTTTCGAAAGATCCAGCGTCGCCTTTTCAATGTAGGAATCCGCCGTCTCTGCCTCTTTGGTGTACACTACGGTGATGTTGTGATACTGCTCCGTTTCGCCGTGCTGTCCCTTTACTTTGTATGCGTCAAATACCAGGATCAGCCGGCACTGCCGATAGCCGCAGTAGTTGCTGAGAATGTGCATCAGCTGTCCTCTCGCCCCGTCCAGGTTGTCCCGGGCAATGGTTTTCAGCTCGTCCCAGGCGAAGATGATGTTGTACCCGTCCACCAGCAGATACTCCTCGCCGTCATACGCCGGGTCAGGCTTTCCGTGATACTGCGCCGGCTCTTCCTTCGGCGTATACAGCGCCTGCCGGGGACTGCGCTCGATCTTCCCATAGGTGCGCTCGAAAATCGCCATCAGTTCCTTGTCCTCTGCCAGGCTGCCGTGATAGGCTGCGCCCGCAGAACGCACCGGCGTTTCCGGCACATCCACTTCCTCCGGCTGTGCCGTCAGACAGCTGGGCAGGTGCATATGCTGTTCCACCTCGTCCCACTTCACCGCATACCCGGCGCCGTGCGCACAGAAGATGGAATCCGCCGTGTTTTCCAGATCGCCGTCACAGTCATAGCCCACAGCGGCGATCACTTCCTCCGGATTCTGACAGGGCGCATAGCCCTTCGGGGAACAGACCAGCCGACCCATGCCGTGAGTATAACCGGTCACCTCAGCGGCATAGCCCCGGAGCTTTGCCACCGGTGCGCTGCCCTGTAAGACCGAGCGGTCGCCCTCCGTCTCCGGCGGCTGGAACTTTGCGCCCATCTGCTGTAAGTCGGTCATGGCACGTCCCACATTCCCGGTGGGCAGTTCCAGTAAGAAGTCATACCACGGCTCTAACAGAACGCTCTCCGCTTTCCGCAGTCCGTTGCGCACCGCACGATAGGTCGCCTGGCGGAAATCGCCGCCTTCGGTGTGCTTCACGTGTGCCTTTCCGGCGCAGAGCGTGATACGCATATCGGTGATAGGCGAACCGGTCAGTACGCCCAGGTGGGTTTTCTCTTCCAGATGGGTCAGCACCAGCCGCTGCCAGTTCCGGTCCAGGTCGTCCTCCCGGCAGCTTGTCCGGAACTGCAGCCCACTGCCCTGGGGCAGCGGCTCCAGCAGCAGATGCACCTCCGCATAGTGGCACAGCGGCTCATAGTGTCCCACGCCCTCCACCGGCGCAGCGATGGTCTCTTTATAGGTGATCTGTCCGGCGTCGAACTGTACCTCCATGCCGAACCGCTGGGCAATCAGCCGCTGCAAAACCTCCAGCTGCACCTCGCCCATCAGCTGCATCTGTATCTGTCCGGCGTGATCGTTCCACACCACATGGAGCGCCGGATCTTCCTCCTCCAGCTGGGCAAGCTGTTTCAGCGCATCTGTGGGATGGACACCCTCCGGCAGCTGCACCCCGTAGCGCAGCACCGGTTCCAGCACGGGCGCAATGCCGTCGGCGGCGCTCCCCAGCCCCTGTCCGATAAACGTCCGGCTCAAGCCCGTCACGGCGCAGACCGTTCCGGCAGGCGCAGCGTCTCTGGTCTCAAACTTTGCCCCGGCATAGATCCGGATCTGGCTGATCTTTTCCTGCATCTCCTTGCCGTTGGATGCCGCATAGGAAATGCCGTCCCGGACACGGAGCCTGCCGCCGGTGATTTTGAGATAACTCAGCCGGTTTCCCTTTTCGTCCGATGCGATCTTGAACACCCTTGCCCCGAACTGCGCCGGATACGCCTGTTCCAGGGTATAGCGGTGCAGCCCTTCCAGGAATTCATCCACGCCCTCCAGTTTCAGCGCAGCCCCGAAATAACAGGGGATAATCTTCCGGGCAGCCACGCCCCGTGCCAGCTGTTCCGGCGCAATGCTGCCCTGTTCCAGATAGGTGTCCATCCAGGACTCTTCCAAAAGCGCCGCCTGCTCATAAAAGCCGTCACTGCCGTCCCGGGAAAAGTCCACGCAGCGGCTGCTGAGCCGGGTCTGGAGCTGTTCCAGAACTGCCGCCCGGTCTGCCCCGGCGAGATCCATCTTGTTGACGAAAAGGAACACCGGCACGTGGTAGCGTTCCAGCAGTTTCCACAGCGTCTCCGTGTGAGACTGCACCCCGTCCGTGCCGCTGATGACCAGGATGGCGTAGTCCAGCACCTGCATGGTGCGCTCGGTCTCTGCGGAAAAGTCCACGTGTCCCGGCGTATCCAGCAGAGTATACGATGCGCCGCCGTAGTCAATGCTCGCCTGGTGCGCAAAAATAGTAATGCCCCGGTCCCGTTCCATAGGGTGGGTGTCCAGGAATGCAGTCTGGTGATCGACCCGTCCCAGCTTGCGGATCTCTCCGGTGCGGTATAGCAGTGCCTCGGAAAGAGTAGTCTTTCCGGAGTCAACATGGGCAGTTATGCCAACAACCAATCGTTTCATTGTTCACCGTGGCGCAGGGACACGGCTTTTCACCTCGCTTGTTTGTGATGCGGCAGCACCACGCAAAGCCGTCCGGCGGACTTTGCGTGACATTGCCTAAAGTGTTGTTTCTATTATAGCATAAATGGGGATGGGTTTACAAGATAATAATGCAAAAAGCTATATTTTTGCAAAGCTACAGTTTGTTTTTGCAAATTAAACTTTGTGTTATAATAAAAGAAGAGGTGGTTTCATGGCTGATTATATGAAATTAAGCAATTACGAGAAATATCGCCGTATTGGACTCAATATAGCACATCAACGGAAATTAAAAAAACTTACGCAAGTACAGCTTGCAGAAAGAATCGGAATTAGCCGAACGCATATGAGTAACATTGAGGCACCAAATATGTATACTCCTATTTCTTTAGAAGTTATCTTCAACATTGCAGACACCTTAGAAATTCCTGTAAATATACTATTTTTATTTTAATAACAAAGGAGAATTACTATGAACCAAACAGACCTTTTTATGTATGCCTATATGTTTGAACTAGAACAATACCTAAACGCCCATAAGCACGAATTACTGAATATTTCTTTTCAATCTGATGAGGCAAACACAGACAGACCTCTAAAAGAATATCTGAAAAGCACAATTCAATTCAAATGTAATTCTATTTCCTTTCCAAATTTTCAACTTACTGTAGAATCTTCTGACCATTCCGTTCCTTCCTTTTGTACGATAGATGATTTATCTAAAATATCAATCTGCCGTGTTTTACTGCCAAATGAAATTGATGAAAAAGTTAAAGCGATCATTTCTAAGAAGAAAAATTCTGTTTATACCAACCCAGATCTCTGTATAGAATTAAGCACACCTAACGGGAACGAGTATGTTACAATTGAACTAAAACCCACTAAAAAAATTTCTATTCCTGGTTCAAGTATCCAACAGGTTCAACCACAGGAATGGGTCATTTTCATTCGACATAACAAAAATGAGATTGACATTACGACAGGACAATACTTAAATGCTGTTAATACCAAAATGCAATTTCCAGACCGAAGTCCCAGACCACAAGTTTCATTTTATGAATTAAAACAATGGAATAACAGTCATCGCTTTTTTGAAGAAAACAAATTATGTTATGTCGCCAGTGAGGATGATGCTCTAAAACATTCCCTTTTATATGACTGGCAAGAAGTTCTCGCAAAGCAATGGAATGATATCGTCTTTTCAAAACAGATAAATCGAGACGAACCGTGGTTTCACCATTGTCTAAAGAAATTTGTTCTGCATTTTCTAGAAAAATATGATTCTTTATCAGACAAAGAAAAAGATCAATATAAAGAGTCGTTGAAAAAACTAAAATAAACAAGAAACCAGGCTTGCACAGCATTTTGCAAGCCTGGTTTTTTATGAATTCAATGTAATATACAGCGCTCTGGCAATATTCCACGCCAGAATTGGCGGTACTGCATTTCCAATTTGTTTGTACGCATCAGAGGCAGAAACCGGGAATTCAAATGAGTCTGGAAATGACTGAAGTCTAGCACATTCACGTACACTAAGTCTTCTCCATCCAGTCATATCTAAAGGATTATTGGGATTGTTCGTTCTGTAATGTGCCTCAATGTTTCCATGATGTTCCGATCGAATTGTCGGAGACGGCTTATCCGCTTTAATTTGACAGTTCCCCTGCATATTCTTTCCGGGATAAAACTTTGCCTTTGAATAATCTTTAGACGTATGATTTTTGATTGTCGTTTTATCAATTACATTCCACAGATCATCAATCGCCTCTTTTGCAGTCATCCATGAGTTTCCTGTCACACCACCAAAAGTCTCCCTGGGATATTTCATTGATTTACACAGATCATCTCTGATTCCCACTATGATAATCCTTATGCGATTTTGAGGCACACCAAAATCTGCTGCATTCAATGCCCGGTATTCAACACGATATCCTAATTTCCGAAAATCATCTAAAATCACATCTAATGCAGAATTACAGTCTGCTGTATTTCTGCGAATGCCATCTACATTTTCTGCAACAAAAGCAACTGGATTACTATATGCAATTACTTTTTTCATCTCCAAATACAGGCGTCCCCTTTCGGAAGCTAACCCTTTTCTTTTTCCGGCTAAACTAAAATCCTGACACGGAAATCCTCCAATTACAATATCAGCCTTTGGGAGCAAAGTATAATCTAAATCTCGAATATCTCCACAGCATGGTTTTGAGTGAAAGTTATATGTATATGTGTCACAAGCCTTTTTTACAATGTCGTTTGCAAAAACAATTTCAAAAGGATTTCTATCAAAATTTCTCCCAAATACAGAAAAGCCACCTCGAAATCCTAAATCCATACCTCCACAACCACTAAAAAGCGAAATGACTTTTAATTTTTTTCCTACAGGAATACGATCTACACTAACAGTTTTACTATATTTTTTTACTTGACTTTTCGTTTCAAAAAAGGATAATTGTCCTTCCACAACAACATACTCCCTGCCCAGCGGCTCTCCAGAACCTTATTCTCTTATCTTGCGCCTTTTTTCATAATCACCACGCCGATGGTCTTGAACAGCAGTTTCAGATCCAGTCCGGCGCTGCGTGTCTTTATGTATTCGATGTCGGATTCCACCCACTTGTCGAATTCCATGTCACTTCTGCCCTCTACCTGGCAAATGCAGGACAGACCGCCTTTTACCATCAGCCGCTGCATCTGGTGCGGCGTATAGAGGACAACCTCTCTCGGAAGCGGCGGCCGGGGACCGATGATCGACATATGACCGCAGAAAACATCCCACAGCTGCGGCAGCTCGTCGATGGACGCCTTGCGGATGAACCGCCCGATCTTGGTGATGCGTGGATCGTTCTCGCTCTTGAACGCCAGCCCGTCGGTCTCGTTCTCCTTCTGCACCTCTGCGAACTTCTTCTCCGCATCCACGCACATAGAGCGGAACTTGTGCATCCGAAAGACCTTTCCGTTTTCCGTAAGGCGTGCCTGCGAAAAGATCGGCGAACCCTTGTCGTCCAGATAGATCACCAGCGCCACAACGCCCATCGGAATTGCCAGCAGGATCAGTCCCAGCGACGAAACCACAATGTCAAACAGCCGTTTCACAAAGCGATAACCCAAACCGCCACGGGGCTTGACTTCGCTGTAGCGCAGCGTCTCCGCCACGCCGGAAGAAAGCAGCCGCAGCGCACGATCATCAAATTCCAGGATGGGATATTCTGTCACGCCCTCCGGATTTTCCTTCAGGGAGGACAGGGTGATCTCCGTTACCTGTTCTTCTGTCAGATTGGCTTTTGTATTACCCATTCTCTACATTCTCTCTTTCACCCAAAAAATACGACTATTCTTATTATATCGTATCCCACCGACCTTGTCAACTGGAAAATGTTGATTTTTCACAAAACTGCACAAAAAAGCGGATACCGCAGTACCCGCTTTTCTCTGTTTCAGGCGATACCGGACACGCCGTCCGGTTTCTTCTGCAATTACTTCTGCTTGGTGCGAACCTCTTCGGTGAGCTTTGCCGTCAGCTCTGCCACGCTCATGCTGCCCAGATCCTCGCCGTTGCGCTTGCGGACTGCGACGGTCTTTTCCTCGCATTCCTTGTCGCCGATGGTCAGCATATACGGCACCTTTTCCATGGTTGCCTGGCGGATCTTCCAGCCCACCTTTTCGGCACGGCTGTCCACCTCAACACGGAGACCGGCAGCCTCCAGTTCCTTCTTGACCTCATACGCAAAGTCCAGATGACGGTCTGCGATGGGTACCAGACGAACCTGTTCCGGTGCGATCCACAGCGGCATTGCGCCGCCGAAGTGTTCGATCATGTATGCCAGCGTACGCTCATAGCAGCCCAGGGATGTTCTGTGGATGATGTACGGCAGCTTTTTCTGACCGTCCTTGTCCTTGTAGTACATACCAAACCGCTCTGCCAGCAGCATATCGATCTGGATGGTAACCAGGGTATCTTCCTTGCCGAATACATTCTTGTACTGGATGTCCAGCTTCGGGCCATAGAACGCCGCCTCGTCGATGCCAACCTCGTACTTCACGCCCAGGTGATCCAGGATATTGCCCATCACACGCTGTGCCTCTTCCCACTGCTCCGATGTACCCTCGTACTTGTTGCCCGGATTTGCCGGATCCCACTGGGAGAACCGGAAGGTGCAGTCGTCCAGCAGTCCTACGGTATCCAGGAAATACTTTGCCAGCTGCAAGCAGTTCTTGAACTCCTCTTCCAGCTGATCCGGACGCAGGATGTAGTGACCCTCAGAAATGGTGAACTGGCGGACACGGATCAGACCGTGCATTTCGCCGGAATCCTCGTTGCGGAACAGGGTAGAAGTCTCTGTCAGACGCATCGGCAGATCACGGTAAGAACGCTGACGGTTCAGATATACCTGATACTGGAACGGGCAGGTCATAGGACGCAGGGCAAAGCATTCCTTGGTCTCATCGTGGGGATCGCCCAGCACGAACATACCGTCCAGATAGTGATCCCAGTGACCGGAGATCTTGTACAGTTCCCGTTTTGCCAGCAGCGGTGTCTTGGTCAGCAGGCAGCCGTGTGCCTGTTCCACGTCTTCTACCCAGCGCTGGAGCAGCTGAACCACTCTTGCGCCCTTGGGCAGCAGCACCGGCAGACCCTGACCGATAACGTCAACGGTGGTGAAGTATTCCAGTTCCCGGCCCAGCTTGTTGTGGTCACGCTTTCTTGCCTCTTCCAGCTTTGCCAGATGCTCTTCCAGCATCGACGCCTTGGGGAATGCCACAGCATACACACGGGACAGCATCTTGTTCTTTTCTGAACCTCTCCAGTATGCACCGGTGCAGGACAGCAGCTTGAACGCCTTGATCGTGCCGGTAGCCATCAGGTGCGGACCGGCGCACAGATCGGTGAAATCGCCCTGCTGATAGAAGGAGATCGGCTCACCGTTTCCGGCGTGTTCCTCGCACAGTTCCACTTTGTACGGCTCATCCATCTCTTTCAGCTTTGCCACAGCCTCTTCCGGCGACAGATAGAACTGTTCCAGCTTTTCGTTTGCCTTGACGATCTTCTTCATCTCAGCCTCGATCTTGGTCAGTTCCTCCTGGCTGAACGGATGCTCTACGTCAAAATCATAATAGAAACCGGTGTCGATCGCCGGACCGATTGCCAGCTTTGCCTCCGGATACAGATGCTTGACTGCCTGCGCCAGCACGTGAGATGCGGTGTGCCAGAATGTCTTTTTGCCCTCTTCGCTGTCGAAGGTCATGACCTCAAATGTGCAGTCATGGTCGATGACGGTGCGCAGGTCACAGACCTCGCCGTCCAGCTTGACACAGCAGGCTGCCTTGTACAGTCCCATGCCGATGCCCTTAATAACTTCTGCCGCAGCGGTGGGTGCTTCCAGCTCCCGGATGCTGCCGTCTTTCAATGTCAGTTGAATCATACTTCCATCTTCCTTTCCAGAATGAGTAAATGCAAAAAGTCCCTTACACAGTAAAGGACTGTGCAAGGGACGATGAAAAATCTATCGTGGTTCCACCCTTGTTTCATGTACGTGTCAAAGGCACATACACCTCGTGGTGTCCGATAACGGGGACAAGCCGCTGCGGATTGGGCAGACTCCGGGAGTGGTATGCGCATTTCTTGGCTTTTTGCCGCTGCTCTCAGCCGGTGACAGCGGTTCTCTGCAAAAAAGCCCCGGCGAAATGTGCCGTTCCCTTCAACGCTTTCGTAAGAACTAGTATAGCACAAATGCCGGAGCTTGTCAACTGCTTTTTTGCACAAAACGCACAGAAAAATTTTTAGAAGGTTCCTTGAAATATAATCCCCCTGCCCCTTCGGGACATCCCCCTTTTCAAGGGGGACATGGTGAATGCCTCCCTTGAAAAGGGTGATTCCCCACGGGGTGGGGAAATGTCACCGTAGGTGACAAAGGGGACCGCTCGGTACGAGGTGGCTGCTCCATAAGGAGCAGCCGGAGGGATTATCCTCTCAGACAAACGCACATTCTCCCCGACTCACCGCTCCCCCAAAAAGAACAGCCGTGGAAACGGAAAGATCACGCTGCCGTCTTTCTGTACCGGATACGCCTGCTTCACGCCGTCCAGCACATCCTTTTCGAATTCCTGCTGCAGTTCCGGGGTCAGCGCCGCCAGATACGGCCGCAGTCCCGTGCCACGATACCACTCCATAATGGCATCGTGGGATAGCATAGCGTGCATATAGACCGTTTCCCACAGTTCAAAGCTGTCCGTGATCTCCCCCAGCAGGTCGTAATATTCCGAAACCGTCAGCTGGTAAAAGATACGAGGCGACGGAAAATGCGCTTTCCACTTTTCCCCTGCCGCCAGTGCCTGGATGATCTGGTGGATGGGTTCTTTCTGGTTGATCGGGATCTGCACCGCCAGAATGCCGCCCGGACGGAGCAGCTGCATCATTTCCCGGAGCAGTTTCGGATGGTTCGGAATCCACTGGATGCAGGCGTTGGAAAACACCACATCAAAATCCCTGTCCAGCGTCCCCAGTTCCGTGCCGGCATCGCACAGCTGAAACCGCATTTCCGGATGCGCCTGTGCCGCCGCCCGTATCATTTCCGGCGAACTGTCCACGCCCAGGATATCCGCCTGCGGAAACCGCTGCCGCAGCACCTCCGTGCTGTTTCCCGGACCGCAGCCAATGTCGATGATCTTCCTTGGCTGTTCCAGCGGAATCCGTGCCGCCAGATCTCTGGACGGCTGTGTCCGCTGTGCGCCGAATTTCAGATACTGCGCTGCATCCCAGCTGCTCATGATGATGCCATCTCCTTTTCCCGGCGTTCCGCCTCCAGACGGCTGTACACACAGCCGCAGAAGTTCTGCCGATAGAGGTCATATTCTCTGGACAGTACGATCGAGCGCTGATAGCCGCCTTTTTTCTTAAAATCCGTGGGCAGCCATGCAATGCCGTACTGCTGCGCCAATTCCGTTCCCTTTGTATTGATGAAAACGGCGTCCTTGTGGGGACTGATGGTCAGCGTCGTGCAGACATAGTCCGGACGCTCCGGCTGCTGCAAGGCAATGCGGAACGTCTCTTCCAGACGATGCCCGATGCACTTCTGACACCGCAGCCCACGCTCCGGCAGGTCTTCCAGACCTTTTGCCAGAGCATAAAACCGTTCCGGCACATAGTCCCCGTCCACGATGCGCACCGGATGCCCCAGGGGCAGCTCCTGCACCAGACGTTTCAGCTCCGCCTTCCGGTGGAGATACTCCGACTCCGGCGAAATGTTCGGGTTATAGAAAAACAGGGTGATGTTGAAATATTGACTCAGATATTCCAGCACATAGCTGCTGCACGGCGCACAGCAGCTGTGCAGGAACAGCGCCGGCACATGATCCTCCGGCAGCTGCGCCAGAATCCGGTCAGTTTCCAACTGATAATTGATTCTGGATTGCATTCTGTGTGCCTGCATCAGCGGCGCCGGCTGCACCGGATGCCGTGGTTTCTGCTGCTGTCGTATCGGTGGATGCAGCACTGTTGTCACCGCCCAGTGCTGTGGTGGCTGCTGCGGATGCGCTGTTGGACGGTGTCACCTGCAAATAATTGCAGATGCCCTGTGCCAGTGCCGCCGCAATGTTGTCCTCGTTGTCCAGAATCCACTGTGCCACGTTCGGGCCGTCGTGATACTCCACTTCAATGAGGCAGCTGGGGCTTTTGTTTGCGCCGATCTCATACTGATAGTTGTCCGAACCGCTCTGCGAGCCGTCGATCAGACCCTGGTCTGCGGTAGGCGTAAGCGCTGCTACCGGATCATACACTGCCTGTGCCAGATTCTTGCTTGCCTCCGAAGATGCGTTGTAGTAGCAGTCTGTTCCCACGCCGGTGCCGGCATTGGTGTGGATCGCCACATATGCCGCCAGGTTCTTGTCGCCCATTGCCGTCTTGGTCTGGATGCTGTCGTTGTCTCCAGCCACGATGACGGTCACGCCGGACTGTTCCAAAATCGCTGCGGTTTTCTGCGCCAGAATGCGGCAGACAGCAGCCTCGTTGGTATCGCCCACATAAAAGGCGTTGTCCTCCTGGTTGGACGGGCTGAGATAAACGGTCTTGCTGTAGTCGCTTTCGGTCGGAGCCGTAGTGGTCTCCTGGGTGGGTGTGGTGGTCACCGTGCCGTTGTTCTTCTTGTTCTTGTTGCTGGAACAGCTGGAGCAGCACTTCACCAGCAGAACGATCAGCAGAATGAGAACCAGCAGTACCGCAAGAATGCGGTCATACCGGACACGACGATGGTTGCTTTTGGATGCCATAAGAATTACCTCCTATAAATGCTATTTATCTTCCAGAGATTTCAGTGCCTTGCGTTCCGCCGGATTGACCTTGATCTTTCCGTCACGCAGCAGCGTCACATCATCCCGTTTCACCTTGACCGGTACATCCGATTTTTCCGGAATGACCTTTAAGTCGCCTGTCAGCGGATTGGTCTCGCAGACCTTCGCCTTGGTGCCGTCCTGCATGGTGACGACAGCGCCCACCTTCGGCGTAATGCGGAGCAGTTCCTCATAGACGTTCTGCTCATACTTGAGACAGCACATCAGTCTGCCGCAGCAGCCGGAGATCTTGGTGGGGTTAAGGGACAGACCCTGTTCCTTTGCCATGCGGATGGAGACCGGCTGGAAGTCCTGCAAATGTCCCTTGCAGCAGAACTCTCTGCCGCAGATGCCGATGCCGCCCAGGATCTTCGCCTTGTCCCGGACGCCGATCTGCCGCAGCTCGATGCGGGTGCGGAACACTGCCGCCAGATCTTTTACCAGTTCCCGGAAGTCCACCCGGTTGTCTGCGGTGAAATAGAACAGCAGCTTGCTGTTGTCAAACGTACATTCCACGTCCACCAGATTCATTTTCAGATTCCGATAGGCGATCTTCTGCTGGCATACCTGGAATGCCCGCTCTTCCTTTTTCCGGTTTTGTTCCAGCGTGCGCCGGTCCTCCCGGGTCGCCACCCGGAGGATCTGCTTCAGCGGCGCCGTCACCTGCTCTTTGGGGATCTGCTTGTTGGCGATCGCCACTTCACCGCATTCCGTACCACGGGCAGTTTCTGTGATGACCAGGTCTCCGCTTTTCACCTTCCAGCTCCCCGGAGAAAAATAATACACCTTGCCGCCGTTCTTGAACCGAACGCCGATAATTTCAATCATACACGATTCCTTTCTATTTTAAGGCAATACCGTATCAAGCGCTCAGCCGTCCATACAGTCTGCGCAAAACGCCGCCAGCGCCAGAGGCAGATTCACGTTCGCCTCCATGGCAGCATATGTTCTGTCCACTGCCTGGTGCATGGCTTGTCCGGCGCTGCTGGAGAGCCGTTCTGCCAGCTTTCTTGCGCCCGGCGCATCACAGCCGATGCCCTCTGCCCGGGGATCATACTTCCACACCATCGCATCCCGGATGGTGCGGTCAAACAGGCTGAGAAACAGCGCCGTCCGTTCCCGTTCCTTGCCCAACTGAGAAACTGCCTGTAAAAATGCGTATTCATTCTTATTTATTATACTATTGATTGCGGATTTTGTCAATCCGGCGACTTCACGAATTGGCATATTTTCCAAAAAATTTAAGCACTGCCCGATGTTCCCGTGGAACACCCCTACTGCCTCTGCCGCATCCTCCGGCGAAACGCCGTGTTCCTCCAGCGCCGTCCGGCACTCCTGCTCCGTGACCGGCGACACCGCCAGCGACACGATACGGGAGCGCACCGTAGGCAAAAGCGCCGTGGGCGACGTTGCCGTAAAAATGAAGTAGCCGTAAGTCGGCGGCTCTTCCACCGCCTTCAACAGCAGGTTCTGCGTCCGGGTGTCCATGTGGTCACAGTCCCCGAATACATAGCACTTGGCGTCTCCCTCGTTGGGCGGCGATGCCAGATCCATGCAGACCTCACGCACCGTATCCACCGAGAATCCGCCACGCTTTCCGCTGTGTTCCACAAAGCGCACATCCGGATGCACGCCGTCCGCCAGCATCCGGCAGGATTTGCAGACACCGCAGGGCTTTTCCGCCCCGGTACAGAGCAGTTCTGCCAGGAACCGCTTTGCCAGCGTCTTTTTTCCCAGCCCGGCTTCTCCGTAAAAGAGAAAGCCGTGTGCCGCACGGTCTCTTTTCAGCATCTGGTGCAGCGTCTCCTGCACCTGTGCATTTCCATAAAATCGTTCCATATGCGCCTCCTACTGCACCACGCTGATCTCCGCAATACCATATCCACGGCACACTGCAATGCAGTCCCGGTCGATGCGTTCTCCGCTGAGGACGATGGGAACAGCCGGCGGACAGGGTACTTTCACCGCCGCACAGATGCGCCCGATGCTCTCCTCCACGGGGACGATCTCCTGGGGTGCGAGCGCCGCCTCCCGGATGCCGCACACCGTCTCCGGACGGGGTAGCGAAAACTTTTCCTCTGCGGCGACACGGGTCGGCACAAAATTCTCCAGCAGTTCCTCCAGCGTCTCGAAATCGAAGTCCTTACTTGCCGCCGAAAAGAGCAGCACCACATGATACCGGTCAGCATACTCCACAAAGACCTGGTGCTGCTCCAGATGCGCCGCCAGCTCCTGCCCGTCCAAATCGCTTGCACAAGCATCTATGGTCAGGTGCATGGGGTCTCCGTCTGTAAAGCAGTACCGGGGAGAAAACCGGCATTTCAGCTGCTGAATGCGGTTCAGGACTTCTTCCAGCTGTTTCCGGAACAGGGGCGACGCCAGTTCCCGGTTGCACCAGTCCAGCGATGCCAGCATGAGATAGGACGGACTGGTCGAGCCGAACATCGCCATCGCATCCCGGACACGTTCCGGCTCGGTGTCAATGTCGCTGCGCACATGGAGATACGCTGTCCCCGTCAGACCCGACAGCATCTTATGCGCCGAGTCACAGCAATAATCCGCACCCAGCTGAATGGGGTGACACTGCCACGGCAAAAACGCCAGATGAGCGCCGTGGGCATTGTCCACCAAAAGCTTGGCGTGATACCGGTGACACAGCTCCGCCAGTCCGGCAATGTCCGCCATCCGTCCCAGATAATCCGGCGATGTCACATAGACGCACGCCGGTCTGGTCTGTGCCTGCAAAGCCGCCTCAAAATCTGCCAGATCGTATGTTCCCGACAAAATGCCGTCGCTCTTCCTGGGATAGATCCACTGCACGGGAATATCCAGCAGCACACAGGCGTTCAGAAACGCCCGGTGTACATTTCTCGCCGCCAGCACCCTGCGCCCCTGCTGTTTCATCAGCAGCAGCATGGTCTGGATGCAGAGGGTCGAGCCGCCGCAGGAGTAGAACGTATACGCCGTCCCATAGAGCGACGACGCATTTTTTTCACTCTCCGCCAGAATGCCCGATGCCTCAAACAGGCTGTCTGCGCCGGTGATCTCCGTGATGTCCAGCGCCGTCGCCTTTTGCAGCGCCGGTGCGCCGAATCTGCCCTTATGCCCCGGCATATGCAGCCGAACCGGATCTTGTTGTGCGTAATTTATCAAAAAGTCATAGACTGGTGTATTCATGATCGTGTGATTCTCCAATTTTCGAAGAAAACCTCATCCCAAAAGTCCATACGACCGCAGCCGGCTGCGCACCGTTTCACAGGCACGGCGGTGCGTCCGGGAAACGGTAGAGATACAGACACCCAGCTGCCGTGCGATCTCCGGCATGGTTTTCTTCTCTTTATAGTATAACACGAGGATCTGTTTTTGTCTCGCCGAGATCTCGTTTTCCATAATATTTTTTGCGATCAGACAAGCGACACGCTGTTTTTCCCAGCGTTCCACCCGGAGATCCTCCGGAAACAACATCTCTTCCCATGCGGTTCTGGCGGTCATGCGCATACGGCATCCCCTGCCTTTTCCTGCGCCGCATAGACGGCAATGCTCCGCATACTCCATTCCAGATCCCGTGCCTCTTCGCTGAGCAGACGTTTTCTCCGATCCAGCTCGTGCCGTTCCATCGGCATCAGCTTTTCATCCTCCAGCGCCTGCCGCAGCGCCGCAATGCGCTCCCGCAGCACACGGCATTCCTGCGCATAAGCGTTCCACATCTTTTGCATATCCATCTTTCTGTAGCTCCTTTCCGGCAGATTTTCTCTGTCAACCGGGATTCTACCAGGATGTTTTGCAAAAGTCAAGTGTAAATTCTGAAAAACAGAACATTTTTTCTCTGCTTACGAAAAAAAGCAGGTCAGCCACAAGGTACCGCCTGCCGTTTCCAATGATTCCGGATTACTGAAATGCCTCTACCGGCTGCGGTGCAGCCTCCATGTCAGAGCGGTCGATGTCATACAGATACGCCTCATCCCAGTCCAGGAAACCGGCTCTGGGGAAATAAGTGATGCGCAGGGTCTGGAAATCCGCCGGCACTTCCATGCAGATCCAACCGTCACGGGTTTCGCCGGGCTGGATCGGGTCATCGAATGTACCGCCCTCTTCGCCGAACTGCCGGTAGATAAACCGTGGGCCACGGATGCTGATGCCGGCATATGCCTCGCCGTCTGCCGACAAGCCGAACGTCCGGGAGAGCATATCTGCGACCAGTTCCTCGTCGCCGTTGTTCTGGATCTCGAATTCGAAGAAGGTCAGCCCGATCTCCTGGTCATTTTCCGTAAAGGTATAGTCCGAAACATACGCCTTTTTCAGCGTTGCCACGACTTCCTGGTCTGTGACCTGTTCTCCGATCTTGCCCTCGTGACTCTCCACCTTCCGCATTTCCTGCGTGGTCTCCGCAGAGGTTTCTTCTGCCACGTCACGCACCGAGTTTTCCTTTTCCTTCTTTTTGCCGCAGGCACCCAGAGAGAGCAGCAAAGCACTGCTCAGCAGCAGGCAGACTGCACGCTGTAATGTTGTTTTCATATTCCAATTCCTTTCTATCCAGAGACGGCTTTGTCTGTGCAAAGCTCGCCTCAAAAAGAAAAAGCCACCCCATATCCAGTGTGAAGCCGGAGTGGGACAGCTTTTTTTGTCTGTTTGTTCCAACAAGGCTTAGTCAGCCTCGATTGCGTCTGCCGGACATTCCGAAGCACAGGAACCGCAGGAGATGCAAGCATCTTCAGCGATCTCGTACTTGTCAGCACCCTCAGAGATAGCGTCTACAGGACAGGCATCCTTACAAGTGCCGCAGCTGAGACAGGCGTCAGTAATTTTATATGCCATGGAAATTCACCTCCGTGTATGTTTCCGCAGGGACACACCCTGCTACTCTTTATTATAGCAGATGCCATGCAAAAAAGCAAGAGGTTTTCCAAACATTTTTCCGGCTATTCCTGGATATGTTCCAGCGCTTGTCCGAAGATGGAGGAAATGTGCGCATCCGCCAGAGAGTAAAAAATGGTTTTTCCCTCACGGCGGCTGACCACGAGCCGGGACTGTTTCAAAACACGAAGCTGGTGGGAGATGGCGGACTGGGTCATTTCCAGTTTCTGCGCAATATCCCGGACGCATTCTTCGTGCTGAAAGAGGACGAAAATGATCCGTACCCGTGTCAGATCGCCAAAGATCTTGAACAGCTCTGCCACGTCTGCCAGCTGTGACTCCGGCGGCATCTGCGCCGGGATCGCCGCCGGATGCTGAGAATGATCGTGTTCCATATGTCTCGTTCCCCTTTCTGCATTGTCCCGCATTTGATAAGACAATATATTTTTATCATACGATATTTTGGAAAATTTGTCAAGAGCAAAATCAATTTTCAAGCAAAAGCCGGGTGTCTCCGCAGAAACACCCGGCTCGTCATTTTTGTTTTCTGTTACTTCGCATAGTCCACGACACGGCTTTCCCGGATCAGATTTACCTTGATCTGTCCCGGATAATCCATTTCCGTCTCGATCTGCTTTGCGATCTGCCGTGCCACCAGCACCATCTTTTCATCGTTGATGACTTCCGGCACTACCATTACACGGATCTCACGGCCTGCCTGGAGTGCATAGCACTTCTCCACGCCCTCATAGGATGCGCAGATGCTTTCCAGCTTTTGCAGACGCTTGATGTAGTTTTCATAGTTTTCACTTCTCGCTGCCGGACGGGCTGCGGAGATGGCATCCGCTGCCTGTACGATACAGGCGATCGCCGTTTTCGGCTCCACATCGTTGTGATGCGCCTCGATGGCGTGGATGACTTCGTTGTTCTCGTTGTACTTCCGGCAGACATCTACGCCGATCTGCACGTGAGAGCCTTCGATCTCGGCGGTCAGCGCCTTACCGATGTCGTGGAGCAAGCCGGCACGCCGTGCCAGGTTTGCGTCTACGCCCAGCTCCGATGCCAGAACGCCGCAGAGCTTGGACACTTCGATGGAGTGCATCAGCACATTCTGCCGATAGCTGGTGCGGTAATACAGCCGTCCCAGCAGCTTTACCAGTTCGTTGTTCAGACCGTGTACATTGGTCTCCAGAACGGCACGTTCGCCCTCCTGGCGGATGCGGTGTTCCACTTCCCGGCGCGCCTTTTCCACCATTTCCTCGATCTTGGTCGGGTGGATTCTGCCGTCTGCGATCAGCTTTTCCAGTGCGATACGTGCCACTTCCCGGCGGACGTGATCGAAACAGGAAAGCGCAATTGCCTCCGGCGTATCGTCGATGATAATGTCTACACCGGTCAGTGTTTCCAGTGTCCGGATGTTTCTGCCCTCTCTGCCGATGATGCGACCCTTCATTTCGTCGTTGGGCAGCGCCACAACAGAAACCGCCGTCTCGGACACCTGGTCTGCGGCACACTTTGCGATGGCGAGGGAGATATAGCTCCGTGCCTTTTCTTCGCACTCGTCCTTGATCTGCTGCTCATAGTAGGAGATCTTGACTGCCTTTTCGTGTACCAGTTCGCTGTCCAGGGAGTTGAGAATGTACTCTTTCGCCTGATCCTGTGTCAGACCGGAGATACGCTCCAGTTCCTTCAGCTGGCTTTCCTTGACTTCTTCTGCCTCTGCCAGCTTGCGGTCTGCATTCTTCAGCCGCTGCTTGAGGGACTCTTCTTTCCGATCCAGGTTGTCGGTCTTTTTGTCCAGATTCTCTTCCTTCTGCTGGATGCGGCGTTCCTGCCGTCCGATCTCAGAGCGTCTGTCCTTGATTTCTTTTTCCGCCTCAGAGCGGAGTTTATAGATCTCATCTTTTGCTTCCACCATGGCATTCTTGCGCTTTGCCTCTGCCTCTTTTTTTGCATCTTCCAGAATGCGTCCGGCTTCTTTTTCGGCGGAACCGATGGCTGCTTCTGCCTGCTGTTTCCGCTGTTCGGCGCCGTTGGCTACGCCCTTGCGGTACGCCAGAAATCCGGCGACCGCCGCACCGATCAGCAGAGCGACCAGACACAGCACGATCATCAGCGCCCAATTCATCTCTTGCATCTCTCTGCACTACCTCCTTATGCTGATTTGCAGGGAGCGCCCTCCTGAGAAAACGATCCCTCAGTGTCTATCTGTATACAACACAGCAGCGTTTTCGCCCAAAGGGGTATGTGCGTCTCGTATTCACTTGTTCTCTTCACAGGCATCACGGAAAAAGCCGCAGCATTCTCCGATTCTGCGGTTTTTGCGGCGTTCTCTGCCGGAAGATTCATTTCATGTATGCCGCACAGCCGGTTCTCCTGCCCGGTTTTGTGCCACTACAAGCCCATTTCCTAGAAAAAGGCAATTCTCATTATTCAAGTGTACCCCACAAAAAACGTGCATTTCTTTTTATAGGGCGCACGCTCTAAGAGCCTTCATACTCTATCGGAACTCGTCCGGCAGGCACGCCGCCCGGCCGGAACGGGATTCATGAATAAAACAAAACGCACACGATAAAACGCAGCGTCAACCCGGCATCACCGCCGGGAATCGTTTGTAATTTGATACAACATTTTTATTTTACACTGTTTCCGTGAAATTGTCAAGACGTTTGCAGAAAGATTCACATTTTTTCTTGCAAGGCATACAAAAAGCCGACGATGGGATGCCACCGCCGGCTTGCCGTATCGGATAATTCCGTCTTTTACTTCTTCTCCGAAATGCGCATGGAAATATCAAAGCACTTCACAGAATGGGTCAGTGCGCCCAGGGAGATGATGTCCACGCCGGTCTCCGCAATGCCACGGATGGTCTCCGCCGTCACGTTGCCGGATGCCTCCAGCATCACCTTGCCGTTCACACGCTGTACCGCCTTGGTCATATCCTCACAGCTCATATTGTCCAGCATAATGATATCTGCGCCGGCAGAAAGTGCCTCTTCCAGTTCTTCCAGCGTCCGCACCTCGACCTCGATCTTCACCATGTGACCGATCTTCTTCCGCAGGGCAGCCACTGCCGGCGTAATGCCGCCGTATGCGTCAATGTGGTTGTCCTTCAGCATAGCGCCGTCCGACAGATTATAGCGGTGGTTCTTGCCGCCGCCCACGGTCACGGCATACTTTTGCAGCGGACGCAGTCCCGGCAGGGTCTTTCGGGTGTCAGTGATCTGCGCATTCGTTCCGGCAACCAGCTCCACGCACTGGTGCGTCGCCGTGGCAATGCCGCTCATGTGCTGCAAAATGTTCAGCGCCGTCCGTTCGCCCTTGAGCAGTGTCTTGGTGCTGCCGGTCATGGTTGCGATGATATCGCCCTTCTTGACCTGCTCGCCGTCATGGATACGGATGTCCATGGAGAAATTGCCGCCCACCAGTTCAAACACACGCTTGGCGATGTCGATGCCGCACAGCACGCCGCTGTCCTTTGCCAGATAATATGCCTCGCTGGTGTGGCTGTCGTCCAGCAGATTGTCGGTGGTCACATCAATATAGTGGATGTCCTCATCCAGTGCCGTAGTAATCAGTCGGTCAATATAGGTTTGCTGTAACATGGGTATTTTTTCCTTTCGTCTTGCTTAAAACACATCTAAGGTACTTCTTAAAGTACTTCTTTCAGAATAATATATGCAACTGTTGCCAGAGACTTTGCCTCTACATAGTCTGCATCCAGGATATAGTTGCCGTTCAGCAGCTGCTCCCGAATTTCCGTGATGCGCCGGAATCCCTCCGGCAGCTTTTCCTTGTTCGGGATAACAAAAAAGTTGTCCTGCATGATCTGACGAATCTCGGTGCGCAGTCCCTTGGGAATCTTCACAGCACCCGGCTTTGCCGGAAATTCTGCCGCCTGGTATTCCTTCGGGGCATCCGGCAGCTTCTTCGCAATATCCAGCGCTGCCTGTCTGGAGAACACCAGCGCCTCCAGCAGGGAGTTGCTGGCGAGGCGGTTGTTGCCGTGTACGCCGGTATGAGAGCATTCGCCGGCAGCGTACAGATTGGGGACCGTGGTCTCCGAGTTGTCGTCTACCTGGATGCCGCCCATCAGATAGTGCTGGCACGGGAAGATCGGAATCGGCTCCTTGGTCATATCATAGCCCTGTTCCATAACCTTTTCGTAGATCATGGGGAAACGGTTCTTGACAAATTCCGGGTCTTTATAGGAGATGTCCAGATAGAAGTTGTCCGAATGGGTCTCCCGGCTCTCCAGAATGATGGAACGGGAAACCACATCACGGGGCGCAAGCTCCAGGCGCTCGTCATAGCGGTCCATAAAGCGTTCCTTGTTGCAGTTCAGCAGATATGCGCCCTCACCCCGGACAGCCTCCGAGATCAGGAAACACTCTCTGGTGTGGTGGTCGTTGAAAGCAGTGGGATGGAACTGGATCAGATGCAGGTTCCGGATCTCTGCGCCGTTCTCATAGGCAAACGCAATGCCGTCGCCGGTTGCGATCTTGGAGTTGGTGGTGAACTGGTAGACCCGTCCGATGCCGCCGGTCGCCAGCATCATAAAGTGGCTGCTGTAAACGATGCAGGAACCGCCCTGCATCACATTCACCGAGAAACCGGTCTCCGTTTTCTGCATTCCCATCATCATAGCGTGTTCCAGAATGGTCACATTGGGCAGCGTCTTTACCTTTTTAATCAGCTTGTCCAGGATCTCTGCGCCGGTGGCATCCTTATGATGGAAGATCCGGTGACGGCTGTGTCCGCCCTCCAGCGTCCGGTGCAGTTCGCCGTCCGGTGTCCGGTCGAAGTCCACGCCGAAATCCAGGATTGCCTGGATCTCATGGGCGGCATGGGTCGTCAGAATATGCACCGTCTCCGGGTTGTTGGTAAAACCGCCGGCAACCATGGTGTCGTGTTCGTGCAGTTCGATGGAATCCTCCGGCGACTTGTACACCCCGGCAATACCGCCCTGCGCCAGCGCAGAGTTGCAGAGGGTCAGTTCCTGCTTGCACAGCAGCAGGACACGGCAGTCCGACGGCAGATTGATCGCACCGTACAGTCCGGCAGCACCGCAGCCGGCAATAATCACGTCAAAATTGTTTTCCATAACGTTCACGCTTCCTATCCTTTATTGCGGCATCTTTCTGCCGCAGAATCTTTTTTCTGCGCCGGCGACAGCAGGATATTCGCACGCCGGGCAGCAGTATCTCCTCCACAGCGGCTCACGCCGCCACGTTTCCCTTTTAGTATAGCATACCCGTTCCCATTTGTCACTACTTTTGCGCACATTTCGGAAATATGCGCAAAATCCGGGTGGAAAGCTGTTAATTTTTTGACAAGCAAGGCGAAAATCCGTGGAAGAGCGGCGGAATCTCTGTGAAAATGTCCGGCGCAGTGTGCTTTCGGCGCTGTACTCCGCCTTTTGAAAAATCAGATAGAAATTTATGTTCTTTTTCCATCTTTTTCGTTGACAATTGCAGTGAACTGTGCTATACTAGATGTATGATATCGGACTGACGCACTGCACAAGATTGTGCGGTATGGTCAGAAATACATTTTGAGGAGTTTACTTATGATTTGTCCTAACTGCGGCAGCAACAATCCCGACGGCACAGCGTTCTGTGCGAACTGCGGTTCTCCCGTTTCCAACGGCGCCCCGAACAACGGTGCGATTCCGCCTCAGGCACAGCCGAATTTCCAGGGCAGTGCGCCCAACGGCGGCATGACACCGCCTCCGGTATTTAACGGCAACCCGTTTCCGGGCGGACACATCGAGCAGAGAAACATTGCGCTCTGCATCATCCTGTCCATCATCACCTGCGGCATCTACGGTCTGTACTGGATCTATAAGCTGACAGAAGACGTGAACACACTGAAAGGCGACCCGAACGCAACCTCCGGCGGCGTCGTGATCCTGCTGGGCATCATCACCTGCGGCATTTATATGTGGTACTGGCTCTATAAGCAGGGCGACAACCTCGACCAGATCAAGGCATCCCGTGGACTGCCTGCCGGAAACAGCGGCATTCTGTATCTGATCCTGGCGATCGTCGGACTGAGCATCGTTTCCTATGCACTGATGCAGAACGAGCTGAACCAGCTGGCATAATCCAAAACAAAAGTTGAAATACAAAAGCTGCACCGGAGTTTCCGTGCAGCTTTTTCTGTTCGGAGGTGTCTCTTTGCTCCAGAATCTGCGTGCCTTTTTCCGCACTTACCGCAAGCAGCTCCAGACGGCAGGCGTTTTTCTGCTGCTGGGGCTGGCATATTTTCTCCTCACCCAGCTGACGCCGCTGCGCATCCCCTGCATTTTCCAGAAAATCACAGGGTTTGCCTGTCCGGGCTGCGGCATGACCCATCTCTGTATGCAGCTGCTGCGGCTGGACTTTGCCGGTGCAGCCGGCGAAAACCTTGCCGCCGCCTTGCTCGCTCCTCTCTGGCTCGCCGGCATTCTGATACGGGCGCTGTGGAATCCAGCTTGGTTTTCCAAAGGTAGCCGGGCGGAAAACATCCTGCTCTGGGGCAGCGTGGCGGTACTGCTGCTCTTCGGCGTTCTCCGGAATCTGCCCGGACTGGAATTTCTGCTCCCGTCTTATCTGCGCTGACGCACCCATTTTCCCCTCCCGGAATATGATGATAAAAAATGCAAAACAAAAGCCCATGTTTATTTTATCCGTTCACGGGCATAATAGAAACGGCAGACGTTTTCAGAACGTGTCTGCGCCGCAGAATCAACAACACTCGCAGCACCAACTCTGCTGCTGTTGCTTTTATGACAAAAGGAGGGATTTCCATGCTGGTAAGGCGTGGTGAAATTTATTATGCAGATCTCAGTCCTGTCGTAGGTTCCGAACAGGGCGGTATCCGACCGGTACTTATTGTGCAGAACGATGTCGGAAACCGGCACAGCCCCACCGTGATCGCTGCGGCAATCACCAGCCGCCGGGAAAAGGCAAAGCTGCCCACCCACATTGACGTACAGGCAGCGACCTGCGGACTCACCAAGGACAGCATCGTCCTGCTGGAGCAGATCCGCACCCTGGATAAGCGGCGGCTGAAAGACCGCATGGGCGAACTGGATGAGCCGTCCATGACACGGGTAGATCATGCACTACAGGTCAGTTTCGGACTTCCGCTTTAAGGCAATACCGCACAAAGCTTGTGCGTAAGATGCGCAGCTGGATTTTTCGGTAGATTGCATAGAAATTCCGCAGGCATACTGTCGGTCGCAATCAATCCTAGTGCGACACTCCTTTGTTCTCGGGCAGAATCCTGCCTCGAACGCAGTCGTATGGCAAGGAATTTCTGGGCAATATGACGGAAAATCAGCAAGCAGATTGCGTGCAAAGCCGCCAGGCGGGCTTTGTGCGGTATTGCCTTAATGATAGGTAACGTAAAAAGAGCGTACACCCGTTCGGGCATACGCTCTTTCTTTTTTGTGAAAATGATAAGCAACCGCTTACTTTGCAGCGTTCAGCTTCTTTGCCAGCTGAGACTTCTTGCGAGCTGCTGCATTCTTGTGCATCAGACCCTTTGCGCAAGCCTGGTCAACACGCTTGATTGCAACACGTACAGCTGCTTCCTTGTCAGCTGCGTTTGCTGCGCAGGCTGCGTCAGCCTTCTTGATCATGGTCTTCAGATTGGACTTGCGAGCCTTGTTGGCAGCAGTCTTGGTTGCACTTACTTTTACACGCTTCTTAGCAGAACGAATATTCGGCATAGTTCAGATCTCCTTTTTCAACAATCAAAATAATGGGTAGAATTCCCTCGAATCACCGGATTCTGTACGTCATACACTAATGACAGCATTGACACGGTACTGCCATTCAGTGGGGAAATTTCCCCGCAATTTGGAACGACCAAATGCTGGCGCTCATCGATGAGAACGCCGTGACTAAATTCTATTATAACACAGCCCGTCACAAATTGCAATAGGTATTTTCGAGGAACGCCACAATTTTTTCCCGTGAAAAGCCAGCAGTTTGCACAAAATCCAGGAGGTTTCGCCATGACACAGCAGTTTCGCACCGACCTTGCGGTAGAACGCACCGCCGCCGCACCCGACCTGCCGGGAATCATCCAGGAGACCCGTGGAAAAGCATTTTCCGTCACAGAGATCCGCATCAAAAACGACGTCTGCGGCGCACCCATCGGCAAGCCTGCCGGACGCTATGTTACATTAGAGGCAGCCGCCATATCCCGGAGCAGCGCCGACTATGAGGCAATGGCAGAGGAACTGGCGGAGGAGCTGGGGCATTTTCTGCCGGAAGAGGGCTGTGTCTTTCTCGCCGGGCTGGGGAACCATGCCATTACGCCGGACGCACTGGGTCCACGGGTGGCGTCGAAGGTTCTGGCGACACGCCATCTCCGGACGGCGCTGTCCGAAGAGGAACTTTCCTATCTGCCGGAGCTGCGCCCGGTTTGTGTCCTCGCCGGCGGCGTGCTGGGGCAGACCGGCATGGAGTCGGCGGAACTGATTGAGGCGGTCTGCAAACAGATCCAGCCGGCGGCAGTGGTGGCTGTGGATGCCCTCGCCTGTGCAGAGCTTTCCCGGCTGGGAAAAACGATTCAGATGAGCGACAGCGGCATCTCTCCCGGCAGCGGCGTGGCGAACCGCCGGGCAGAGCTTTCCCGGCGCACCCTGGGCGTACCGGTGATTGCCCTGGGAATCCCTACGGTGGTAGACCTGCACACTGCCGTCCAGGGCATCTACGGGAAAAGCGTCCCGAAAGATCGCCCCAATATGATGGTCACGCCAAGGGACATCGACCGGCTCATCGACCACGCCGGAGATCTGCTGGCGTGTTCTCTCAACATGGCGCTGCATCCCGGCATGACCTTTGCACAGGCGGAGGGTCTGGGATAGGCGGGATACTATTATATAAATATAACGACCAAAACAAAATTTTTGCTTGACAAATCCGAGCAAATGACGTATCATAAGAAATAGAAAAGGGCACGCCGGCAGACGGTCTGCTCCCACATTTGGTGAAAAGGATAATCGCCGTGATTGGAGTTTGAGACGATTATTTCTTTTTATATGCGAGGTATGCAAAGCGCGTAAAATCAATTGTGGATCATCGCACCGATATTTCCGGCATTGACAGAAGTGTACAAAAAGCCGGGGATTTTCGGTGCGATTTTTTTTTGCAAAAGGGCTTGACTTTTTCTGTCGGGTTTGGTATAATAGGTGTGTTATCCTTGCTCATGCGCTGCATGGGCGAAATCCAAAAGGAGGTGTATTGAGTATGGCAAAGAAACAGGAATCCTACGAACTGATGACGGTTTTCAGTCTGAAGAACGGTGAGGAAGCTGCTAAGGAGCTGGTTGAAAAGTTCCGTGAGAAGATCGCATCTTCTGCCACACTGGACGAAGTAAACGAGTGGGGCAAGCGTAAGCTGGCATATCCGATCAACGATGAGCCGGACGGGTACTACACACTGTATACCTTTACGTCCACTCCGGATGTTCCGGCAGAAGTAGAGCGTGTTCTGAACATCACAGACGGCGTTCTGCGTTCTCTGGTTACCGTAAAGTAAGACCAATTTCAGAAAGGGAAACGATATGCTGAATAAAGTGATTTTGATGGGACGGCTTTGTGCGGATCCGGATTTCCGGCAGACACAGAGCGGCGTCGCTGTCTGCCGCATCCGTGTGGCAGTGGATCGGCGCTTTTCCAACAAACAGACCGGCGAACGGGAAGCTGATTTCATTAGTGTTACCTGCTGGAGACAGCAAGCGGAGTTTGTCAGCCGTTATTTCCACAAGGGCAGTATGATCATTGTGGAAGGCAGTCTGCGCAACAGCGATTATACAGACCAGAACGGTGTCAAGCACTACAGCATGGACGTTCAGGCTGACAATGTTTCCTTCGGAGAGTCCAAGCGTGCCGCACAGGAAAACGGCGGCGGATACCAGGGCGCTTATCAGCAGCCTGCTTATGCACAAGCAGCGCCTGCACAGTCTGCCCCGGCATACCAGCAGCCTGCACCCCAGGCAGCACCGGCTCCCCAGGCACCGGCATCCAACAATGCTCCCGGCTCTTTACAGCTGGGCGACCTGGGCGACTTCGAAGAGATCCTCAGCGACGGCGAAGTTCCCTTCTGATCAAGCGAATGAAAATACCGCATTGCAGATAGGAGGATAAATCATCATGGAGAGAGAAAGATCTCAGCGTGGCGGCAAGCGCCCCCGCAAAAAGGTTTGTATGTTCTGTATAGATCGTGTAGAGCGCATCGACTATAAGGACGTTGCCAAGCTCAAGAAGTGCATGACTGAACGTGCTAAGATTCTGCCCCGCAGAGTTACTGGCACTTGTGCATTCCATCAGCGTGAACTGACAACTGCAATCAAGCGTGCAAGACACATTGCACTGCTGCCGTATGTCAGCGACTAAGCTGATCTGACAGCTCAGATAACAGAAGCGTTCCGATTTTTGAATCGGAGCGCTTTTTTGTTTTTTATGATGTGACGCCGGCAGATGCAGCTCGATATTTTTGTACAAAGGAACTGACATCCCCGACTCCACGACTCCTCCGTCCTTCGGACACCTCCTCTAAGAGAGGAGGCAAAATTGATACCGCTCTTAAAGATACTGACAGCCGCAGACTGGCTGAGAAGTCACGGGCGAACGATGTTCGCCCCTACTATAAAACTTTATAGATTAGGCTCCCTTGAAAAGGCACCCGAAGGGCGTGCCCTGTGCTGAGCTGGCAGCCGCAGGCTGACTGAGGGATTTTGCTGTGAAATCTGCAATTCAAAAAAATTCACCAGAATCCCTCCACCGTGCGCCGGCGTTCTCTTTTTCCAGCTAGGGACTTGCACTTTGCCCTATTGTGTGTTATAATGAGATGATATCAGATCATATAAAAATGCAGGAGTGTGATAGAATGAAAGTGGTTTTGCTGGCGCATACCCCAACACCGGAACAGACTGTCGCTGCGGCAGCCCGGCTTTGTTATTCAGATACAGACGTAGAGGCACTGCGGGAGTCCATCTCCCAGGAAAAAGCGGAACAATTCGTGGAAATGCTGGCTGGATTCGGACACGAAAGCCCGGTGGAACACGTGACGTTTACCTTTGGCATCGAGGGCGTTTCCCGGTCGTTCCTGGCACAGGTGACACGTCACCGCATTGCATCGTTTTCCGTGCAGAGCCAGCGCTATGTGCGGCAGGATCACTTCGTTTTCGTGACGCCGCCGGCGATCGCCGCTGATCCGGAGCTGCTGAAAGCCTATGAGAGCGCCATGCAGCAGTCCATCGACAGCTACAACCAGCTGGCAGATGCCCTGGCGGCGAAGTACGTGCCGGAATTTCTGGCGCAGGGATGTTCCGAAAAGGCAGCCCGCACCAAGGCGGAGAAAAAAGCCATCGAGGACGCACGCTATGTGCTGCCCAACGCCTGTGAGACAAAGATGATCCTGACCATGAACGTCCGCAGCCTCCGGAACTTTTTCCGGCTGCGGTGCTGCAACCGGGCGCAGTGGGAGATCCGGGCAGTTGCGACGGAAATGCTCCGGCTCTGCTGTGAAGTTTCTCCGGCGCTGTTCCGCACCGCCGGTCCGTCCTGCTATTGCGGCGGATGTACCGAGGGCAAGATGAGCTGCGGCAAGGCAAAGGAAGTACGGGAAAAGTTTGAGGTGATCCATGGTGAAACAAGGTAAGATCATTGTACTGGACGGGCTGGACGGCTGCGGCAAGTCCACGCAGTTCGAGGCGCTGGGCAAGCTGCTGACAGAACAGGGCAAAACCGTAAAATCCATCAGCTTTCCCATGTACGACAAGCCCTCGGCTGCCCTGGTGAAAATGTATCTCCACGGCGACTTTTCCGACACGCCCGGCGGCGTCAACGCCTATGCCGCATCCAGCTTTTATGCCGTAGACCGCTACGCCAACTACAAGCTGGACTGGGAGAAAAACTATGCTGCCGGAGAGATCATTCTCGCCAGCCGCTATACCACCTCCAACGCCATCCATCAGATGAGCAAGCTGCCGCCGGAGCAGTGGGACGACTATCTCCGCTGGCTGGAGGACTATGAGTACAACAAGCTGGAACTGCCGAGACCGGATCTGGTGCTGTTTTTGTCCCTGCCGCTGGCGCTTTCACAAAAACTGTTGTCCAAGCGCTATGACGGTGACGCCGCCAAAAAGGACATCCACGAGGCAGACCTCGCCTATCTGGAACAGTGCAGCCGTGCCGCCGCATATGCCGGGGCAAAGCTGGGCTGGCAGTTTGTGGAAGTTTCCGACGGCGAACACCTCTACCCCATCGAGCAGATTCGGGACAACCTATATCAGCGTATACAGGAGGCTTTGGAATGCTGAATTTCCGGAAGATCACACTGGCAGACCGTCCCTGGATCCAGGAGGCGCTGAAACAGTCTGATTTTATGGGCTGTGAATACAGCTTTGCCAACAACCTGGCATGGTGCCGGGCGGCAGACTCCCAGATCTGCCAATATGAAAACTTCTATCTGACCTGCAGTTTCGACACCGAGGACGGCGCACCCCACTTTTCCTATCCCTGCGGCAGCGGCGACCTGCGGAAGGCGATTCTTGCAATGGCTGACTTTGCGGCAGAACGGCAAAAGCCGCTGGTCATCTTCGGGCTGACCAGCCAGACGCTGCCGGAAATACAGGCGCTGTTCCCCGGCGTGTTCACCCTGGAAAACAATCGGGATGATGCGGACTATCTCTACCGCACCGCCGATTTTGTGGCGCTCGCCGGGAAAAAGTATCACAAAAAGCGAAACCACATCGCCCAGTTTTCCAAATACGGGGCTGTTTTTTCGGAGATCACGCCCAACGACTTTGACGAGTGCATCACCTTTGCGGCAGAAAGCTACAACGCCAAAGACGGCTATTCGGACGCATCCAGCGTGGCGGAGCAGTATGCCATCCACACCTTTTTCCAGAACTTCGAGGCGCTGGAACTGAAAGGCGGTCTGCTCCGGGTGGACGGCGAGCTGGCGGCATTTTCCATCGGCGAACCAATTTGCAGCAACACCTTCGGCGTGCATATCGAAAAGGCGGACACCCGTTTTCACGGGGCATATCCGGCAATGGCGCAGGCGTTTGCGGCGCATTTTGCCATGGACTACACCTATCTGAACCGGGAAGAGGATCTGGGCATTCCGGGACTGCGCAAGTCCAAGCTGTCCTACTATCCGGAACTGCTCCTGGAAAAATGGACGGCGACCTGCGATACCCCGGAAAAGCTGCTGTAAACCTAGGAAAGCGACACACAAGCTTTGTGTGGTGCTGCCCCGGGACAAACTTGTTTTATCAGATACAGAAAGGATAATTACTATGATCTATGTATTTCTTGCCAATGGTTTTGAAGAAGTCGAGGCGCTTGCGCCGGTGGATATGCTCCGCCGTGCCAAGCTGGACGTGACCACCGTAGGTGTCACCGGAAAGATCGTCACCGGTTCGCACCGCATCCCGGTGACCGCAGACATCACCGCCGAAGAATTACAGATCGGCGCAGATATGGAAATGATCGTGCTGCCGGGCGGTATGCCGGGTACATTGAACGAAGAGGCATCTGAGACCGTACAGGCTGCCATCGACTACTGCGCAAAAAATGACCGCTGGATCGGTGCGATCTGCGCTGCCCCGTCTATCCTGGGACACAAGGGTCTGCTCCAGGGCAAGACAGCGACCTGCTACACCGGCTTTGAGAAAGATCTGCTGGGCGCAGAGATCTGCAGCGACGGCGTGATCCAGGACGGCAAGTATATCACTGCCCGTGGCGCTGGCGTTGCCGTAGACTTCGGTCTGGAACTGGTTGGCGCTATGCTGGGCAAGGAGGCGCAGGCGCAGATCCGTGCGTCGATCCTCTGTGATTGACCAGGCTGCGGCGAAACAGGCGCTCCGGCAGGAAATGCGCAGCCGCCGCAAAGCAATGCCCCAGGCAGAAAAAGCCAGCCGGGAACAGCGCCTTTGCCGCCGCTTTCTGGAAAGCAGTCTCTATGCGGACTGCCGCCAGCTGTTCTGTTTCGTTGCCCTGCCCCAGGAACCGGAAACACGGGAACTCTTGCGCCGGGCGCTGGCGGACGGAAAAACGGTTGCCGTACCCAGATGTCTCCCGGAACGGCGCATGGCGTTTCACCGGCTCTCCCCGGAACAGCCCCTGGAAAGTCAGCTGGTCTCCGGCAGTTTCGGCGTGGCAGAGCCGCTGGAAACTCTGCCGGTGATCTTGCCGGATGCCGGACAAGCGCCGCTCTGCCTGGTGCCGGGACTTGCTTTCGATCAAAACGGCGGCAGACTGGGCTACGGTGCCGGCTATTATGACCGCTTTCTGCGGGCATATCCCTTTTTGCGAAAAATCGGCTATGCGCTGTCCTCTTTTGTGACGGACTGCGTGCCAACAGAACCGACAGACCAGCGTCTGGACGGTATCGCTACGGAAATATCTCTGGAGGTATGGAATGGATAACAAAGACTTTAACCGTGACAAGCTGCTGAACGACATTCTGCGGGAAACGGCTGCACAGAAAGACGCTGCTGCACCACGGCAGTCTGCCCCGACACCGCCGCCGAGAACATCCGAGCCGGCACAACGTCCCGCATCGGAACCGGCTGCGCCCCGGCAGAGCCAGCCGACTGCATCCCAGCCGGCAGCACAGGCATTTCAGCCGGCAAACGCTCAGCCGGAGCCGGACAGCAACACCCAGACCACCCTGTTTGACAGTGCGCAGTGGGAAATGCTCTCCGGCGGCGAAACCGCATCCCGGAGCGCCATCGAGGACGATCCCCTGTACGCCGACCTGGAGGGCGAAAGCGAACCCTTTCACCCGGAGCCGGTACATAATAATAACAATGCCAGTACATCGGCAAAGCGTCCCCGGAAAAAGCGGAAACAGCACCGGATCATCAGCGCCCTCATTATGATTATCGTCATCATCGGCGTGTCGATCCTGCTGTCCAGTGCGCTGATCGTCTACGGCAGAGACCTGCTGGGCATCAACAGTGACAGTTCCACCAAGATCGTCACCATCCCCCAGGGCGCAAGCATGAAGGAGATCGCCGAGACGCTCCAGCAGGCGGACATCATTTCCAAGCCGGATTTCTTTGTCTTTATTGCCGGCATGAGCGACAAGGACAAGGACATCAAGCCCGGCGACCACGAGCTGCGTCCGGATATGGCGTATGAGACCATTCTGAGCGAACTGGTCAGCAAGCCTCTGGACAGTTCCCTGTCCGTCTCCGTCACATTCCCGGAGGGCATTCGTCTGGTGGATGCGGCAGACCTGCTGGAAGAGAACAACGTCTGCGACGCAGACGAGTTCCTGGACCACTTCAACCATGACAGCAAATTCGGCTATGCCTATGAAGACCACCTGCCCAGCTTCCAGGACGAAAAATTCTATCAGATGGAGGGCTATCTCTTCCCGGACACCTATACCTTCTACCAGGAAATGGACGTGGAACTGGTCTGCCAGAAGATTCTGGAGAACTTCAACGACAAGATCACCAAGGATATGTACGACCGCATGGATGCACTGAACGTCACCCTGGATCAGACCATCACCCTGGCATCCATGATACAGGCAGAGGCAGGCAACACCGAACAGATGGCGACTATCTCCTCGGTATTCTGGAACCGTCTGAACAACGCCACCGAATATCCCCTGCTCCAGTCCGACCCCACCACCAAGTATGTGGAAGAGGTCATCAAGCCCCACAGCGAATCCTACAACGAGGATCTGTACACCTCCTATGACACCTATCAGTGTACCGGTCTCCCGGCAGGTCCGATCTGCAATCCGGGCATTGAGGCGATCCAGGCGGCGCTGTATCCGGATAACACCAACTATTACTTCTTCTACTCCAACATCGACACCAAGGAGACCTATTTCGCCGAGACCATCCAGGAACACGAGGCAAATCAGAAGAAGGTACAGGGTCAGCAGGCAGCGGCAGAGGAATCTGCTGCCGCCGAGGAAAACAGCGAGGAGGACAGCGATGGCACAGAGGAATAAACCGGAACTGCTGGCGCCTGCCGGCGATCTGGAACGGCTCCGGGCGGCGCTGGACTACGGCGCTGATGCCGTCTATCTGGGACGGGAAAGCTTTAGTATGCGTGCCGCCGCCAGCAATTTCCACAGCGCCGAGCAGCTGCACGAGGCAGTTGCCCTGGCGCACCAGTACGGCAAAAAGGTATATCTCACCTGCAACACCCTGCCACGGAACGAGGAGATTCCCATGTTCCCCCAGTTTTTGCAGGAGGCACAGGATGCCGGCGCAGATGCGCTCATCCTGGCAGACCTGGGACTGCTGGCAATGGCACGAAAGCTTGCGCCGGATATGGAGATCCATATGTCCACACAGACGGGCATCGTCAACTACAGCACCTGCCGGGCGCTGTATGACATGGGCGTGAAACGTGCCGTGCTGGCACGGGAGCTGTCCCTGGAAGAGATCGCCGGCATCCGGGCGAAGATCCCGGCAGAAATGGAGCTGGAGGTCTTTGTCCACGGAGCAATGTGTATGTCCTTTTCCGGACGGTGTCTCCTGTCCGCCTATCTCACCGGACGGGACGCCAACCGGGGTGCGTGCGCACAGCCCTGCCGCTGGAACTATCAGCTGGTGGAATCCAAACGGCCGGGACAGTATTTCCCCATCGAGGAGACCGACGAAGGCACGTACATTTTCAACGCCAAGGACCTGTGCATGGTGGAGCATCTCCAGGAACTGCTGGACGCCGGCGTGGACAGCTTGAAAATCGAGGGACGGAACAAATCCGCCTATTACGTTGCCGTCGTGACCAACGCCTATCGTGCGGCGCTGGATGCCGCCATGGCTGGAAAGCCGGCGCCGGAATGGGCGCTGGATGAGGTGGTGCAGGTCAGCCACCGGGAATACTGCACCGGATTTTTCTACGGCAGAGAAAACGCCTGTCAGCGCTATGCAGACAGCAGTTATGTGCGCAATTGTGATGTCGTCGCCGTGGTGAACCGCTGGGAAAACGGCAGGCTCTATCTCACCCAGCGCAACCGGTTCTTCGCCGGCGACACCCTGGAGATCGTCTCGCCGGGACAGCCGCCGGTGACGGTGACGGCGCAGGGACTGCAAAACGAGGACGGCGAATCCATCGAGACCGCAAACCATGCGATGATGCAGTGTTCCATCTGCTGTGACCAGGCTTTTCCGGCACGCAGTGTGGTGCGGAAACCGGTGGAATAAGGAGGCTTTTTCATGCGGCGACCCAAAGCAATTCTTTTGGCGGCGGTGCTGACCGGCGTTTTGTCCAGCGGCTGCACCCGAATTCACAGTGCAGATGAACTGACGCAGGACACCAGACCGGAGACTACGCCGGTTTTTACAGACACGCCGGAACTGAACTTTTCCGCCGACGGCGTTGACCCGTATGCCAACGTGATACAGTACTATGCGGAGCAGTATCAGAAGGACAAGGAAAACGACGACACGCTCCTGCCGTTCACCTATGTGCTTTACGACATGGACAAGGACGGCACGCCGGAGCTGATCGTCCGGACGGGCTACAGCGAGGCAGACTATGCCCTCTACGTCTGGACAACGGACGCAGACAAGCAGCCGGTCCAGGTGGACGGTTCGGGAAACGGTGCGCACACCCAGATCTACGGCTCAGAAAACGAGATCGGCTTTTTCATCAACAGCTGTCACATGGACACGGAGTACATCGCACAGTACTATCTCACCGAGGGCAACGACTTGAAAGAAGTCCAGGTCTATTCCGGTGAGATGGCGAACGAGGCGCAGTCCGCCTACGGTTACTATGACCTCACCGCCGGAGACGGGTTCTTCCGGCTGGACGAGCAGAGCATTGAGGACTACCGCTATAAGGAAAGCCCCAAGGTAAAGGATGCGAAATCCGCCCAGTCGCTGGAGGGATACCAAAAGGAACTGGCACAGCTGAACGATGACAATGCGGTCGGCTAATCCTATAAAGTAAAAGCAACGCCCCGGCAAACGGAACTTTTCACCGTTTGCCGGGGCGTTTGTATTTATGATACGTTCCGCATCTTTTCCATGGTGATTGCCGTCACCACCCACCGCAGACAGGGCAGGAACATGACAACCTGCAGGAAGATGCGCCAGGGCTTTTTCCAGCCCAGACAGGGCGCACAGGCGATGAGATACCGGTTGCCGTAAACAATGCCCATGACGTAGGGAATTAACAGGGCAATCAAATACAGCAGCAGGGGCAGACACATCAAAAGTGTCACATAGCCCAGCATCACAGCACCAAAAATAATTGCCGGCAGGAAGATAATGCCGAACAGCAGTACCAACACCGCAAACATCCACCAGACACTGAGCAGATACACCAGCAAAACCACGCCGGAAACCAGCATCAGCAGGAAAAACGGCAGGGAGAACCAGAGAAAAGTCAGCTGCTGTTTTGCCGCCAGCTTGGGGGTACTGCCGGTTCGGGAAACGGGGACGCAGGTACAGATGCGCACCATGGTATAGCACCAGGTCATGACGCACAGCAGCATCCCCACGCCAGGCACCCACTGCACCGGAGACGGCAGCGTGCAAAGAACACGAAAGACCGGATTCATAGCTGCGGCATCGTCCAGAAATGCCGCCGGAGAAAGCATTGCCAGCATCAGCGGCAGCAATGCGCCCGACAGAGAAAACAGATGCAGCAAGACCTGGGAACGGGTGCGTTCCGGATGCAGTTTTCCGGAAACATCGAGAATCACCAGCACCGCACAGGCAATGCCGCAGAGAATGGGCAGCATGAGGTTACTCCCGAATCTGTCCGCTGCCGGTGACCAGATATTTCACGGTAGTCAGCTCGTGCAGACCCATAGGACCTCTTGCGTGGAGTTTCTGGGTGGAAATGCCGATCTCTGCGCCGTAGCCGAATTCGCCGCCGTCGGTGAACCGGGTGGAGGCGTTCACATAGACCACAGCCGCATCCACAGTACGCTGGAACTTCTGGGCAGCGTCCAGGTCACGGGTGATGATGCACTCGGAGTGTTTGGTGCTGTACTTGGCGATATGCGCCATTGCATCCTCCAGGCTGTCTGCCACCTTGACGGTGATCTTATAGTCGTTGAATTCCGTGTCGTACAGTTCTTCGGTCACCGGCTGAACCGCATCGCCCAGAATCTCCCGGGTCTTTTCGTCGCCGTAAATGGTCACATCGTGTGAACGGAACGCCGCCTGCACTCTGGGCAGAATCTCTGCGGCAACGTCCTTATGGACGATCAGTCCCTCGATGGCGTTGCAGACGGACGGGCGCTGGGTCTTGGCATTGTCAATGATGCGCACTGCCATTTCATAATCCGGCTCGCCGTGCAGGCAGCTGTCCACGTAGACGTGGCAGTTTCCGGCACCAGTCTCGATGACCGGCACGGTGGACTGGCGCAGCACCGCCTGAATCAGACCGGCGCCGCCACGGGGAATCAGCACATCCAGGTATCCGGTAAGATGCATCATGTCTGCCGCTGTCTCACGGGAAGTATCCTCTACCAGCTGGATGATGTCCCTGGGCAGTCCCACGGTCTCCACTGCATCCCGCATGATCTCCGCCAGTGCGGTGTTGGAATGGATCGCCTCTTTGCCGCCACGGAGAATGACAACATTTCCGGCTTTCAGACAAAGGGTCGCCGCATCCACGGTAACATTGGGACGGGACTCAAAGATAATGCCGATAACGCCCAGCGGCACACGGGTCTTGAGGATTTGCAGACCGTTGGGACGGACAGAGCCGCTGTCCACCGAACCGATAGGATCTTCCGCAGCGATCAGCTGACGTGCCGCATCTGCCATACCGGAAATACGGGCAGGTGTCAGCCGCAGGCGATCCTGGAGCGATGCGGTCATGTGATTCTGCACAGCCGCCTCCAGGTCTTTGGCATTGGCGGCGAGAATCTCCTCCTGCCGGGAAAGCAGGGCATCGGCAATGGTGGCAAGGGCGTTGTTTTTCACCTGGGGTGCGGCAGTGGCAATGGCGGATTCCACAGCCTTTGCCTTGACGCCGAGGGTTTCTGCATAGTTCATGGGAATGCTCCTTTCCGAATGATAAAAAGTGGAATTGACGATTAAAAGAAGATTTTTTTGATGCAGCAATTTTTCTAAAAAAATGCTGGATCAAAAAACTTTACTGATATGAAGAACTTTTTCACTGCGTATTACAACACATACTGCAAAAAACGTCTTACTCTGCCATAAAATGCGTTCCCACCGGTTCGCCGTCAAACAGCGCATACAGCTGTTCCGGGTCTCTGCCATTCATGATGACCATGTCCACGCCAGCCTCTGTGGCAATTTTTGCGGCGTTGATCTTGGTCGCCATGCCGCCGCTGCCCAGTGCCGAACCTGCGCCGCCTGCCATCTGCTCGATATGCTCGTCGATCTTGTGTACCTCCCGGATGACCTGCGCATCGGCGTTGGTGCGGGGGTCGGCAGAGTACAGCCCGTTGATGTCCGACAGAATCACCAGCAGATCTGCGCCCACTGCCGCCGCAACCGTGGCAGACAGGGAGTCGTTTTCGCCGATCTCCAGTTCCAGCTCGTCGATGGCAACGGTATCATTTTCGTTGACAATGGGAATAACGCCCATCTCCAGCAACCGCCCGATGGTGTTCTGCACGTGGGGCAGGCGCTCGTTGGTCAGCGTGGCACGGGTCAGCAGGATCTGCGCCACAGTCACGTTATACTTGGCGAACATATCATCATAAATGTGCATCAGTTCGCACTGCCCCACTGCTGCCGCCGCCTGTTTGGACGGAGTGTCCTTGGGGCGCTCCGACAGATTCAGCTTGCCCACACCCATGCCCACAGCGCCGGAGGATACCAGCAGCAGTTCTCTGCCTTCGTTGTGCAGATCGGACAGGATGCGCACCAGATTGGTCATGCGGCGAATGTTCAGCTTTCCTGTTTTATGTGTCAGCGTCGAAGTCCCCAGCTTGAGGACAATGCGCTTTTTCTTGGATACATCTATCATTTTCGACTTTTCTCCTTATGGTGCAGTGATTACATTCTGCGGTTTGCCGTCCAGCCAGCAGCGTACATTTTCCACTGCCTGCTCCAGCAGACGCTGCCGGGTCTCCAGCGGTGTCCAGGCGACGTGAGGGGTCAGCGTGCAGTTTTCCAGATCAGCCAGCGGCGTGTCTCCCATCGGTTCTTCGGTCAGCACGTCCAGCGCCGCTCCGGCGATCACACCGTCCCGGAGTGCCTGCGCCAGGTCTGTTTCCACGATCAGTCCGCCACGGGCAGTGTTCACCAGCAGTGCCGTTGGTTTCATGGCAGAAAGCCGCCGGGCATTCACCATGCCGGCAGTCTGTTCCGTCAGCGGCACGTGCAGCGTCAGCACATCCGCCAGGCGAAACGCCTCGTCCACCGTCACCAGCGGATACGGGCAGTCTGCCGGTTGTGTCCGGGTGGCGATCACCGGGCGCATCCCGAACGCCGCACCGATGGCAGCCACTTTTCTGCCGATACTGCCATAGCCGACGACTGCCAGAGTCTTTCCGGCGAGTTCCTGCATGGGATAGGGCATCACGCAGAATGTCTTTGCCTGTTTCCATGCACCCTGCCGCACCGCTGTGTCATATTCCGCCACCCGGCTGTAATGGTGGAGGATCAGGGCAAAGGTATGCTGTGCCACCGCATCGGTGGAATAGCCGCCTACGTTGCAGACGGTCACGCCGTGCGCCTTCGCCGCAGCAATATCAATGTTGTTATACCCTGTGGCGCACTCGCCCACATAGCGCAGGTTCGGACACTGGTCAAACAGCTCCGCCGGGATGGGCGTTTTGTTGCACAGCACTGCATCGGCATCGCCCACACGCTCCGCCAGCTGTTCCGGGGCGGTGAGGTCATAGACCACCAGTTCCCCGAACCGGCGAAAGCCGTCCAGAGAGACACCGCCGCCGGACAGCGTAGCGCCGTCTGTGACTACCAGTTTCATTCCGTTTTCTCCGTGCCGTCAGCAGGTTCTGCCGCACCGTTTGCATCTTCCGGCGTATCCTTTGCCGCCTTTTTTGCCTTCACCCGTGCAGCCACGGACAAAACAACAGCACCTACCAGGATCACCAGTTCAAACAGACCGATGGTGTTGAACCAGACCTTGTTGTGCGGATCGCCGACGTGGATCAGCAGAGATGCCAGGATGCCGATTGCCAGCAGCAGCTGGTACGGCCGGCGCAGCCGGATAAACTGCACCAAAAAGAAAATGCCTGCGATCAGGGCAAAAACCAGATGATACGTCAATGAAATGGGGAATGTACTTGCGTCCATAGTCAAAAGCTCCTTTTCTCTTCCCGGCATTTTACCGGGTATATACATTTTTATTATAGCACAGATGTGGCAAGTTTGCAATGGGTTTTGAGACTTTTTCCGCATTCCCACGCAAAAGCGCCGCCGACATCTCTGCCGGCGGCGCCTGGGGTCATTTATTGCGGTGTATTCAGTGTTTCTTCGATCAGGACTTGTTCTCTTCCGCAAGCGCCACATCATCCGGGGTCTGTGTTTCCGGATTGCTGTCATAGTCCATCTTCCGCACATGGTACTGGACATCTTCCAGGATCTTGCGGTTTGCCGCTACGGTGTCTCCCAGGAGTCCGATGGTGATGGTCTGGAAACCGATCATCATCAGCACTGCCGCCAGGATGAGGGACTGCACATGGCCGCCGCCTGCGCCCATGCAGAAGAACACCAGGAACCGGATGCCCACTGCCAGACCCAGCAGGAACAGCACTGTCCCCAGAACGCCGAAGAAGTGCATGGGGCGATACATCGCCGTAGAACGGAGGATGACGGATGCAGAGCGTTTCATATACCGCCACATACTGGAGAACAGACGGGACGGTCTGGTCTCCGGGTTGGTGCGGATCGGAACGGATGTCACTGCCATCTTGCTTTTGCCTGCCTGGATAATGGTCTCCAGGGTGTAGGTGTACTCGTTGACCACGTTCATCCGCATGGCAGTCTCACGGGAATACGCACGGAATCCGGACGGCGCATCCGGCACATCCGTCTTGGATGCCACACGCACCACCCAGCTGCCCAGGTGCTGGAACTTCTTCTTTTTCCAGGAGAAGTGTTCTGTCTCATCAATGGGACGCTCGCCGATCACCATATCCGCCTTGCGTTCCAGGATCGGGCGTACCAGCTTTTCGATATCTGCGCCGCAGTACTGGTTGTCGGCGTCTGTGTTGACGATAATGTCTGCACCCAGCCGCAGACAGGCATCCAGTCCAGCCATAAAGCCACGTGCCAGCCCCTTGTTCCGACGGAACGATACCACATGGTGAAAGCCCAGCTCCCGTGCCTTCTGCACGGTGTTGTCCTTACTGCCGTCGTTGATGATAAGGTATTCGATGGTGTCGATGCCGTCAATATGCCGGGGCAGGTCGTTGTATGCCAGTTCCAGCGTCTCCTCTTCGTTATAACATGGGATCTGTATAATCAGTTTCATTTTTCTCCGTTCCTTTCTCCTTACGCTGCCGCAAATTCCAGATTTTTCAGCGGGATTCCCAAAAGCCGCACATCAGCCGGGTTGACCGTGCTTGCCGACCACAGCTCGGACTGTAATGTAATCACATTTGCACCCTCGTTCAGCAGATCTCCCGAAATGTCCAGGGAGACCGACTGACCGTTGTTCGTATCGTCAATGACCATTGTCCCGGCGTTTTCGCCGTTTACCAGAACAATCACCGGATAGGTCTCCTGTCCGATCTCCTTCAGCGGAATGGTACAGCCCAGGGATACAATCATCGTGTAATCCTGTTTTTCCAGATTGCAGCGCACCGCCGCATTGGTGGAATATGCCCAGCAGAACTCGCCCTCCAGCGTATAGAAGCCCCGGTATTCCGTTCCGGCGCAGTCCGCCGCAGCATAAGAAAGTTCCTCCTGCCAGAACTCATACAGGGATACGGTCCGGCTGCTCTCCGAGTATTCCAGAGGGAACATCACCACCTGGCTGCCCCGGTTGGTATAGTTTTCATCCGTGCTGCACTCCGCCGTGTTTGCATAAACCAGGCGGAACTGCTGGTCGAAGGTGTCATTCCACGAACCGCTGCCCAGATAGAACACATGGTCGTATTTCTCCTGGAGCTGTTCTGCCTGGGTCTGGGGATCCGCCATCACCGGATACGCATCTGCGCCGGTCATGGCACGCAGCGGCAGGTACATGGTCCACATATTTTCGCTGTCCACGATCACGCAGTCGTTTTCGCCGATCTCCGATGCCACATCTTCCAGCACCGACCACTGCAGACGGGTGTCGTCCACGTGGTTCATCAAAAAGCGGTCATAGGGCGACACGAACAGCAGCCCTGCTGCCATGACCGGCAGCGTCACCCTGGCACGCAGCCGGTCGATGGTCATTGCGCCGAACACCACAGCGATGGGAAGAAACGGCACCAGATACCGTCCGTAATAATAGTAGTATTCCACATCGAACCGCAGAAATGCCGAATAGAACAGGACGCAGTAGAATGCCGCCACCAGAACCACCAGGCGTTTTGCGGATTCCAGATAAAACTTCGGACGGACAATGCCCATGCCCCACGCCAGCGGCAGGAGCAGCAGCCCTGTGCCGCAGATAAAGCCCCAGAAGGCGCTGCCCTGAAGTTTCGCCAGCGGCTCTTCTGCAGTAACGCACTTCAGGACAATGTAGATCACCAGCGGCACCAGCAGGAGTTCCACCAGGAGAAAGCCCAGGCGGGAGTCCTGTACCCGGAGCAGATAGTTCTCCGGGGTGATGTCCCGGTATTTTCGGTGTACCAGGCGGTGCATCAGGAAGAGGTACAGTCCGATCAGCACCAGCGCTCCGGCGCAGACTGCCGGGATCAGTGTAGGCAGATCTGCCTGGGAGATGCCCAGCCCGAACAGCGGACTGTAGTTGTTCATCGTGTAGAACGGCTGGACGTGGCGCATGGCGAAAAAGCTGATGCAGTAGATCACTACCGAAAGGGGCATGAGAATGGCAAAGCTTTTCCGGCGTGTGAGCCAGAACATTCCGCCGTAAAGCACCACAAACAGGGGCAGAATCGTATAAATCGACACGTGGAAGCACGAAAAAACAACCACCGGCAAAATGGACATCCACTGCCGCCGGGGATGTTCTTCATCGGTCAGGAAATAGAGGAACAGCACCATCAGCACCGACAGAAATCCCTCAGTCAGCGCAGACTTTGCCACCCAGATCACCACCGGAGATGCCGCCGCCGCTGCACACGCAAGGGCTGTGCTGCTCCGGCGCAGCTTCAGATTCCGGCAGAGGAAGAACACCAGGAAAATGGTGCAGCCGTAAAATACGGTCTGCACATCCTGCATCTGTGCCATGCCGAACAGCTTTCCCCACATCGCCAGCAGTGACGCATACGTGGGGATGCCGTGATAGATGCCGGAAACCGGGCTGACGCTCAGGTCATACACCGTATCCGGGTATGCCCGGCTGCCGATGTCATAGCCCACCAGATAGGAATGCACGCTGTTGCGGAAGGTCTCCTGCTGTGCCTCGGAAAGTGTATGGTATTCCGGGAAATCCTGCTGGCGGTCGGTGACGCCGTTCAGAAAGTTGATGGCAACGGTCTGATAGACGCCCTCGTCCTGTCCCATGCCGAACAGCTCGTGTTTCATGGCGACCAGCACAAATCCGCCGGCGCACACCAGAATGGGCAGCCAGTAGGGACGGATGTCCCAGGAAACCGTCATCAGTTCCCGCCAGGGTGTCTTGTCCCGTTTTTTCCGCACGATCAGTGCCGCAGCGCCCACTGCCAGTTCCAGTACCACCGTTCCGACGGCACAGGGCAGCAGAGAAAACACATCCAGCACAAAAAAGCCCATGGCGGTCACGACCCATGCGCAGAGCCAGTAGATCACGCCGAACGCCAGCATCTCCACCACATTGGTCTTTTTCCACCAAATGCCTATGGTCAATGCTGCCAGGACAACGCCCAGCAGTACTACTCCTGTAAATAAACTCATCCCTTTTTCAATTTCCTCCTTAAAAGGCACACCTCGCCGGGCATCCCGGCAGACAAAACCTTTCTTCCAGCGCCGCCGTCAGTTTTTCTCCGCACTGACCCACTCGATGATCTGTGAAAAGCGCTGCATGATACTCTCCCAATCATAATTCGCTGTGATATACGCCCTTGCGTTGGAACACAGCTGCATATACTCTACCGGATGCTGCATCAGATAGCGCACAGCACCCTCAAACTCAAAATAATTCTGATAAAACAAACCGCCGTTGCTCTTTTTGCAGTGTCCCAGCAAAACCGGGCTGCCGCCGTTCACCAGCACCGGCACGGACATCGCCATGGATTCCAGCAGGGTCATGGAGACGCCCATCTGTCTGGACGGGATCACCACCGCCTTTGCGCCGGCGATGGCGCTGAACTTTTCGTTCTCCGGCAAAAAGCCCAGCGCCAGGATGTCCGGATGCTCCGGGATGCGGCAGATCTTTTTTCCGGCAAGCACCAGTTTCAGCCGGCTGTTTGTCCGCCGCTGGAACTCCATGAAATAGCGCATCAGCATGGGGCATTCTTTCTTTTCGTCCACCTGTCCCACATAAAGCAGATATTCGTCCTCCAGCCCGTACTGCCGCCGGAATGTACCGGGGTCGGTCTGGCGTGGCACATCCATCCCCAGCCCCATCACGGCGCAGGGAATGGGTTCTGTCCGTGGGAACCGGCGGCGCACCAGCAGGCGCTCCTCCTCCGACAGGAACACGAACGCCCTGGGTCTCTGATACAGGCTTTCCAGCGAAAAGAACTGCAAAAACGACGTGTTCTGCGCCATGGGGATAAACACCGCCCGGTTTCCTGCCAGAGGCATCCCGGCATAGGTCAGATAGTTGGCATCCGACAAAAACAGGATCGCCGCATAGGTATCCCGGTAATGCCGCAGATAGCGGATGCAGTCCGGCGCATAGGGTCCGTGCTTTTCGAACCACTCTTTCTCCGTCACCAGATTCTGCCGTCCCTGGGCAAGCTCTGCCAGGTATGCCTCATCAAATGCCTGGAAATCCCTGGAGCGCATCTGCTGCACCGAGAACCGGCGCACCGTGACCCCGTGGATGGATTCCACGTCACGGACGTACCAGTCCTTCCAGGTGGCGCTGTCCACTGCCTTGGTGGTCAGCACCTCCACCTCATACCGATTGGCAAGATGCTCGGCGATTTTCCGGGCATAGGTCTCGCTGCCGCCGCTGATCTCCAGTCCATACCGGGGATGCACCAGTGCGATTCGCTTCATCTTCTCACGCTCCCATCAGCTTCTGGAAAAATGTCCGGTACTTTTCTACAATAATATCCCACTCGAAGTTCTCCCGGACGAATGCGCCGCCGTTTGCGCCCAGTTCTGCGGCTGCCTCCGGATGCTCCAGGATATACTCCACGCATCCCTCGAACTCGAAATAGTCCTTGAAGTACAGTCCGCCGTTGGAACGCTTGGCGAAGTCCTTGGTCACGGCGCACTGCGAAGAGACCAGGACCGGTCTGCCGCAGAGCCAGCTCTCCATGATGACCAGGGAAAAGCTTTCGTTGTGGGACGGCTGGCACAGCAGGGACGCCGCCGCCATGGCATTGTACTTATCCTGCTTGGAGACAAAGCCCAGGTCGTAGACGTCGTCCTTCACCGACTCCGGAATGGCGATATCGCCGCCGCCGATCAGCACCAGCTGAAGGTCGTCCTGTTTCCGGTGTTTCCACTCGGCGAAATACCGCAGCAGGGTGTGGACGTTTTTGCCCACGTCCTTTCTGCCGGCGTACAGGATAAAAGGCTTGTCGATGCCAAACTGTTTCCGGAACGCATCCGCATCCGACTGGATCTTGGTGTCCATGCCGATGCCCATGCAGATCTGCTCTGTGGTGGTGAAGTCATAGACCCGGTTCGCCAGTTCCATTTCCGGCATGGCGTTATAGATCATGCCCCGTGCCTTTACGTATGCCTGGCGGAAGAGGCGCATATACACATATGCCTCATCATGGAAACAGGGAATCAGCACAGATTTTTCCGGGCAGACCTGCATTCCGTAATAGGTCGTGCCGAACATATACGGAATAAAGACATACAGACCGTACTCGTCCTGCGCATCCCGCATATACTCATACAGCTGCGGACTGTTGACCATCTCTTCCACGAAGATCTGCTCTTCCTTGGGTGAGATCTGCTTGCCGTCCATCAGCTTTCGGTTCACCCGGTCGAATGCCTGGGTGTCACGCCGGCGCACCGGGAAACGGCGGACTGTAATATCCTCTACCACTGCCGTCCCTGCGGCGTAGTAGTTCTCGTTCCAGTCTGCGGTGAACTCCTTGACACAGGTGGTAAGTATCTCTACCTCCATCCCTGCCTTTTGCAGGTGTGCTGTGACTTCCCGCAGTTCCATTTCTGCACCGCCGGGGATGTTTTCCCCGAACCACGGAATGACGAAACCTATTTTCTGCATGATGTTGAAACCTCCTGCCAATGTGCCTTACCGGCAACACCTTTCTTATAAATCCTTTGTTTATCCTCTGTTTTTCTGCCGGGGATCCGGCACTGCCGTGTCTCCGCTTACTTCCGTTTCTTAGAAACCGGCGGAACGGTATCGATAAAGTGCTGCAATTGTCCCTCAAACACTTTACGGATCTCCGGATACGCAAATTCCTGCTGGCGTCTGTGCTGTTCTGCGATCACCTCACGGCGCAGCTCCGAATCCCGCAGCACCCGGTCTGCGGCAAGGGCTGCCTCCATGGGATCGTTGGTGGGCAGCAGAATGCCGCTGCCGCCCAGGGTGTCCGAAATGGCGGACGAATCGTATGCCAGAATGGGCAGGTTGAAATACATCGCCTCCACCAGCGGCACACAGAATCCCTCATGATCGCTCATGCACAGGAACAGGTCTGCCAGATGGTAATACGCCAGAATCTGCGCAAAGGGAATGTGTCCAGTGAATACCACGTTATCCAATTCCAGCGCGCCCACATAGCGGCGCAGGCGGTGGTAATACCGCTCCATGCCGTTATAAGAACCGACGATGAACAGCCGGGACTTGGGATTGCAGTACTTCTTATAGCAGTAGAATGCCCGGATGACATCCTCCTGCTTTTTGTTCGGTGCAACACGTCCCACAAAGATAAAGTTGGTATAGCCGTCATCCTTGTAGTGTTCCATGACCGATGCGTCCGGCTCTTTGGCATAATCCGCAAAGGGAATCAGAATCGGACGGACGGTAATGGGGCAGCGGTAGTTCAGTTCCCGCAGGATATCCCCGTTATAGGCAGAGTCTGCCATACAGCCGTCCACCTTGTCTGCCAGGTGGCAGAGTCCACGCATCCCGTATTCGGCGGATTCCATTGCCGCATCGTTATAGCCCTTGAAAAAGCGTGGCGGTGTGATGTTATGGAACACCATCAGCTTTCGGCAGGGGTACTTTTCCAGCGAAAAGTTCAGCTCCGAGCCGGTGGACATATGATACAGGATCACGTCCTCGCCGGAGAGACGGGGCATTTTTTCCACCTGCTGTGCAGTGCCTTCCGGCAGTCTGCCGTCAATGACTTCGGCATAGATGCCGGTCTGATAGCCCATGCCACGAATGACCTTTTCCAGCGCACGGACATCGTTTCCGATGGCGTCGCCCATAGCAAGCGTCGGCAAAAGCTGCAATACTTTCATCGAGCGCCCTCCTCACCCAGCTTTGCCTGGAGCGCAGCGATCTGTGCCTGCATCTGCTCCATGGCGATCTTGGTATTCTTCTGCTGGAGTTCCAGTGCCTCCACCTTTTCCAGCAGTTCCTTGGTGCTGTGCATCCGGGATTCCCGAATGTACAGTTCCACCTGCTGTTCTGCCTGTGCGATGTTCGCATTCAGGCTGCTCTGTTCTGCCGCATAGGGTTCGACATAGAAGCTCATGAACTTCCGCAGCACCTTCTTGAAAAAGACGGCGACGGGATTTCCGGAAAGCGGACGATAGGGGTCTACCCGGTGGTGTTCGCTGATATACTGTACGTTTCCACGGAGCATATCGGCATCAAACCGCTCCACATAGATCCCGGCATCGGCATCTGCCGGCACATCGGCAAATGACAGCATATCACTGCTGTAACCCTTTTCCTGAATTTCTGCCCGGATACCGGACATGATCTCTTCTACATTGACACTCATTCGTGTGACACTCCTTTACTTTTCCAGCGAAACGCCGGTTACCTTTTCATAAAACTTCATATCCAAAAAGATGGAATTGATGCCGGTGAAGGCATATTCCACATACCCCTTTTCCTGCATGAACCGCAGGATCTCCTGGTTTTTCTGCCCTGCCACCAGCTGCTTGGAATACGGGATCATTTCAATAATCATGGCAGTGGGACGATATTTGTCGAAGTCGATGCTCCGCAGGATCTCCATTTCCATGCCCTCGATATCCAGGTTCAGGATCTTGGGCGCACCGCCCAGCTGTTCCATCAGATCGTTTACTGCAACAGTCTGCATGGGGATGGTCTCCAGCACCCGGACAGACGGATTTTCCCGGAGTACCTCCGAGACATCGCCCGGCGCAGACAGACCGTCAGCGCTCAGCACGTGGAAATCCAGTGTTTCCCCGGACACCGGTCCCACGCAGGCGTTGATGACCCGGTCTTCCGGACGTGCCTGCCGCAGTTCTTCCGCCAGTTTCGGGTTGGCATCCACCAGGATACCTCTTGCGCCCTGCTGGTAGAAGAACCAGGTATTGCTCATATCACAGGGGTGATTTGCCCCCAGATCCAGATACGTACACTGTGAAAGCGGTACACCCAGCATGACGAAAATGTACATGAGAATGGCATCCTCGCCTGCCTGGGAATAGCTTTTCTTGTTGAACAGGTGCAGTTCCGACGCCAGCAGCCCTGCCTCACGCAGCGCCTCTTCCGCCTTTTCCAGACGGATCCGTGTCTGATCTGCACTTGCGTCTGTCTGCCGCAAACGGGCATCGATCGCATTCCGGTGGGCATCCTGTGCGTCAGAATGCACCTCCATATGGTCGGTGCGCTCCTGTAAGGACAGGATGCACGCCTCCATTTTCCTTTCTCTTTCTATCCCCTGTTCCAGCTGCTGCTCCAACTGCTGAATATGCTGTTCCAGCAGATATGCTCCGGTTGCCCGGTAGATGCAGCGGCGGAAAAAACCTTTTTTCACAATATCGCTCATAGCTTTTCTTATTCTCCTGTCTTGCGCTCCAGTTCTGTTCCGTCTACGAACCAGCGGGATTCCAGGCGGCATACGCCGATGTCCCGGTGTTCTGACGTGACTGCAAACGCCTGGATGCGGCGGATGTCATCATAGTAGGTGCCATCCGGTGCATGAACTGCAACATCCAGGAAATACCGTCCCGGCAGCAGATGGTTCCGGAACCGCACCTGGATCTCGCCGTCCTTTTGCAGCGCTACCCAGGAATCGGATTCGATCTCCACATTGGTGCCGTAGCAGTGGACGCTGTCCTCCCGGAAAATGCCGTAGCCAAAGTTGCCCCTGGGCGTTTTCTCCGGTTCTGCGCAGTGATACTTCAGCCGCAGGGTAATCTCGTCTCCGGTGCGGAACACATACTGTGCCGTGCCGTCTGCCGCCAACAGGGCAGCATCCGTGAACTGTACCTGTCCCGTCCCCAGGCGCACTGCGGATTTTTCGCAGAACGCCGGGAGTTTCTGCCGGGAGAGTGTCTCCTGGTCGGCAGCATCCTCTGACTTGCCTTCCGGTTTCTGTTCCGAGTCGGTCTCCTTTTCCCGATGTTCTTTCTGGTGTTCTGCCTCCTCTCGTGCCAGGCGGAGCTGTTCCATCTCGGAGAGGTAGTGTTCATCCACATATTTCGGGATGCCCTCTTCCTTGATGAGACCGTCCTCGATCCAGATACAGCGGTCGCAGATCTGCTCGATCTGTCCCATGGAGTGGGAGACGATCACGATGGTCGTGCCGTCCGCCTTGATCTCCTGGAGTTTCTGGAAGCACTTCGCCTGGAAATTGACATCGCCTACGCCCAGGATCTCATCAATGAGCAGCACATCCGCATCCACGTTAATGGCAACGGAAAAGGCGAGACGCATATACATACCGGACGAATAGGTTCGCACCGGATTGTCGATAAACGGTTCCAGTTCGGAGAAGTCGATGATGGTTTGCAGTCGTGCATCGATCTCCTTTTTGCTCAGCCCGAAGATAGAGGCATTGGTATAGATATTCTCTCTGCCGCTCATATCCGGGTGAAAGCCTGCACCCAGTTCGATCAGACTGGAAACACGTCCCTGAATGGTGATCGTGCCGCTGTCGGGGTACAGGATACGGGTCAGCAGTTTCAGCGTGGTGCTTTTTCCGCAGCCGTTGTGTCCGATCAGACCCACCGCCTCGCCACGCTTTACCGTGAAGGAAATGTCCCGCAGCACCTGGCGGTTTTCATAGCGCCGGCGCTTTCGGAACAGCAGCCGCTCTTTGAAACTCTGCCCCTTGTCCAAAAAGACCTTGAAGTGTTTCTTCACATGGTCTACTACAATTGCATTTTCCTGTTTGCTTTCTGCCGCCATTTACAATTCCTCCGCAAATCCCTTTTTCAGTCGTCCGAACACCAGCATTCCCAGCACCAGGAACAATGCGCCCAGCACGACTGCCTCCACCAGGCTGGTCAGATCCGGCACCTGGGAATAGTACAGCACGTCCCGGTAGCAGCTGATGACAGAGGACATGGGGTTGATGTGATAGACGAACCGCAGTTTCTCCGGGATCATATCGATGGAGTAGAAGATCGGTGTCATATACATCCACACCATGGTGACGATGCCCAGAATGTGTTCCAGGTCACGGAAATACACGGTGACCGCCGAGGACAGCATCGCCATGCCCAGCGCCAGGAAGTATTCCACCACCATGACCACAGGCAGGCACAGCAGCGCCAGCGGATTCAGCGAAATGCCGGAGATCACCATGACCGGGAAAATGATGAGGAAACACAGCAGCATATTGACAAAGCAGCTGGTCACGTAGGAAATGGGGATGACCTCCCGTGGGAAGTAGATCTTCTTGATCAGATCCTTCTGCGCCACGATGGAGCTGGAGCCGCCGGTGATCGCCGAGGAGAAAAAGATCCACGGGATCAGCGCCACAAACAGATACAGATAATACTTTTCAATGCCGGCTTTCATGATATAGGTGAACACGAACGTATACACCACCAGCTGCATCAGCGGATTGATGAACGTCCAGAGAAAGCCCAGCACAGAACCCTTGTATCTGCCACGCAGGTCCTTTTTCACCAGACTGAAGATCATCTGGCGGTACTGATAGATTTCTTTACAAATTTTCATAGAAACATCCTGTCCGGGGTCTGCCTGAAAACAGACCCGATTGAAAGTAAGGCTGCACCGCACAAAGCCTGTGCGTGAGACGAGCCGTTCGTTTTTTCGGCAGACTGCACAGAAATTCCGCAGGCGGCTTTCTGCGGTACTGCCGAAATTGTGCAGAATACACGTACATTTTATTATAACCGATTTCGCCGGAAAAGTCAATGTTTTTCCGCCACATCCGGCAAAATCACGGGAGAATATGCCGTTTTTTCCGAAAAATCCAGTACTCGCACCAAAAACAAAAAACCGAGGCAGATCAAATCTGCCCCGGCTCTTCCTTTTTTGGCATCTATATCAGATATAACGCTCCGTATTTCTGCCGTACAAATCAATTTTTTCACTACGCCGCTCCTGAAAAAGCAGCATAAAGCATCAGAGAGAAAATCCCTCTGTCAGCTCACGCTGACATCTCAGCACAAGGCACGCCCTACGGGTGCCTTTTCAAGGGAGACTTCTTCAAAAAAGATCTGTCTTTGGTGAAAGCTTACGCTCTTTCTTCGATGTAGTTTACGATGTCGCCAACGGTCTTGATGTTTTCCAGATCTTCGTCAGCAACCTTTACACCGAATTCTTCTTCTACAGACATAACCAGGTCTACCAGGTCCAGAGAGTCTGCGCCCAGATCGTCCTGCATGGTAGCTTCCATTGTTACTTCGTCCTCTTCAACGCCCAGCTGATCTACGACCAGTTCCTTCAGCTTGTCGAAAATTTCTTCTTTTGCCATTTTTTCTTCCTCCAAAAATTGATGTTGCACCTTTCCGTCGGAAAGGCGGCGTCAGAGCCGAAAAGCGAACTTTTCCGCTCTCCAAACCAGCGCATTCTCAGACTTCCTCGAACACGCCAATTTTCCTAAACTTAGTATACCGTTCTTTTTGCAAAACGTCAATATCTTTTTGCAATTTTTCTGCTATCGTTTTTGACAAATATTCCTTGATATTTGCCGAGATTTTGTCTATATCGCCTTGAGCGCCTGCCTCAGGCTCCGGAATGATCGCCTCTGCCACGCCAAACCGCACCATATCTTCTGCAGTGATCTGCATGACTTCGCACGCCTCTTGCTCTCTGGACGCATCCTTCCACAGAATGGACGCTGCGCCACGGGGCGAGATCACGGAGTAGAGCGCATTCTCCAGCATTGCCAGGTCGTCGCATACGCCCAGCGCCAGTGCGCCGCCGCTGCCAGCCTCGCCCAGCACCACGGAGATCACCGGGGTTTTCAGCATCATGAACTCTGCGATGTTCCGGGCGATCGCCTCGCCCTGTCCACGCTCTTCCGCCTCCACACCGCAGAATGCGCCCGGGGTGTCGATGAGACAGATCACAGGACGGTGGAACTTTTCTGCCTGGTGTGCCAGGCGGAGTGCCTTGCGGTAGCCCTCCGGATGGGGCATCGCAAAATTGGACGCCTTGTTTTCCCGGAGATTTCTGCCCTTCACCTGTGCCAGAACGGTGACCGGAATGCCGTCCAGTCTGCCGATGCCGCCGATGATGGCGCCGTCGTCGCCGAAGTTCCGGTCGCCGTGCATCTCATAGAAATCGGTAAAGATCCGTGGGATATAGTCCCGGACTGTGGGACGGTTTTTGTCCCGGATCAGGAGCTGGCGTTCCCACGCCGTCCGGCGCTGCTGCTGTTCTTCCATTGTCACGCACCTCCTGCTTCCTGTTCCCGGTCATAGCCGTGGAGTTTCAGCAGATGCGACAGCGTACTGCGCATACTGCGGCGTTCCACGATCATGTCCACGAACCCTTTTTCCTGTAAAAATTCTGCCAGCTGAAAGTTATCGGGCAGGCGCTGGCGAATCGTGCCTTCAATGACACGTCTGCCGGCAAAGCCGATCAGCACTTTCGGTTCCGCCAGAATAATATCCCCCAGAGACGCAAACGATGCGGTCACGCCGCCGGTGGTAGGGTCTGTCATGACTGTCAAATACAGCAGTCCGGCATCGTTGTGCTTTGCCACGGCTGCCGAAGTCTTTGCCATCTGCATCAGAGAGATGATGCCCTCCTGCATTCTGGCGCCGCCGGATGCGGTAAACGCCACTACCGGCAGTCCTTTTTCCGTCGCCGTTTCAAAGGCACGGGTGATCTTTTCGCCCACCACGCTGCCCATGGACGCCATCATGAAATGGGAATCCATCACAATAATGACGGTGCGGGAACCCTTGATGGTGCATTCTCCGGTGATGACCGCATCTTTCATGCCGGTCATGGTCTGGAGCGATTCCACCTTTTTGGCATAGCCCGGAAAGCCCAGCGGATCGGCGCTGTGCATTTCTGCATCGTATTCCACAAACGAACCGCTGTCTGCGGTGAGACGCATCCGCTCAGCTGCGGTGAGACGTGCATGATAGTTGCAGTGCGGGCAGACCTTGTTCAGCTCCTGGAATTTGCTTTCCGGCGTGGTCTGCTGGCAGCGGGGACACTTGAACACCGGTTCGTGTTCCTCCGGTGCATCGTCGTTGAAACGCTTGGTGACGTTCTTGAACAATTCTTCCAATGCCATAGTTACAGTTTCACCTTACTTTCCGTTGTCCTTGTCATTCTTGGAATCCGCAAGGAATTTCTCCAAAAAAGTGTTGTCATATGTACCGGCCTCGAAATCCTTGTTCTTAATCAGCCGCAGCTGGAAATCGATGTTGGAGTCAATGCCGTCCACGATAAATTCCGCCAGCGCCCAGCGCATTTTCATGATCGCCTGGCTCCGGGTGGGAGCGTGGACGATCAGCTTTGCGATCATGGAATCATAATACGGCGGAATGGTATAGCCCTGGTATACGGCACTGTCCACCCGGATGCCCGGACCGCCGGGGATATGGAGCGAACGGATCTTGCCCGGAGACGGACGAAAGCCCTGTTCCGGATTCTCCGCATTGATGCGACACTCGATGGCATGACCACGCACCTCGATGTCGTCCTGGGTGAACGGCAGGGGCTTGCCCTGTGCCACCAGCAGCTGGGTCTGCACCAGATCCACGCCGGTGACCCACTCGGTGACCGGGTGTTCCACCTGGATACGGGTGTTCATCTCCATAAAGTAGAAGTTCCGGTCATCATCCACCAGGAACTCGATGGTTCCGGCGTTATAATAGCCGCACGCCTTTGCCGCACGGACAGCCGCCTCCTGCATGGCTTTCCGCAGTTCCGGCGTCATCAGCGGACTGGGGCTTTCCTCCAGCACCTTCTGGTTGCGGCGCTGCATACTGCAGTCACGCTCACCCAGCGCCACGGTGTTGCCCATCTGGTCGGCGATGATCTGGATTTCCACGTGATGCGGTCCTACGATCAGCTTTTCCAGATAGACTTCATCATTGCCGAAGAACAGCTTTGCCTCTTCCTTTGCCACAGACATCTGTTCTTCCAGCTGATCCTCCCGGTCGATCCGACGGATACCACGTCCGCCGCCGCCGGCAGATGCTTTTACCAATACCGGATAGCCGATCTCTGCGGCGATCTTCTTCGCCTCTTCCACAGAGGTCACAGCGCCGTCAGAGCCGGGGATGACCGGAACGCCGGCTGCCTTCATGGTCTCCTTGGCACGTGCCTTGTCGCCCAGCATGGAGATAGACGCCGGAGACGGACCGATAAAGGTGATGCCGTTGTCGATGCACAGCTGCGCAAACTCTGCGCTCTCGGACAAAAAGCCGAATCCGGGATGCAGCGCCTCTGCGCCGGTGTTCTGGCAGGCAGAGATCAGCGCATTCATGTTCAGATAGCTGTCCTGTACCGACGGCGGTCCGATGCAGACCGACTCGTCGGCGATCTCTGCGTGCAGCGCCGTTTTATCCGCAGTGGAATAGACCGTCACGCACTGCAGTCCTGCCTCACGGCAGGCACGGATGATGCGCACGGCAATTTCACCACGATTTGCAATTAAAACCTTTTTCCACATATCGCTGCCGCCTTACTGCTCCACTGCGAATTTGATCTCACAGGTCACGGCACGCTTGCCCTCTACGCTGGCAATCGCCTTGCCCACGCCCACCGGACCACGCTGTGCGATGATCTCTACTTCCAGATCCAGCACATCGCCCGGCACCACCTGGCGGCGGAACTTCGCCTTGTCGATTCCGGCGAACAGAGCGATCTTGCCCTTGAATTCCGGCTGGGACAGAATGCAGACTGCGCCTGCCTGTGCCAGCATCTCGATCATCAGAACGCCCGGCGTTACCGGCTTTTCCGGGAAGTGTCCCTTGAACCAAAAGTCGTCTGCCTTGATATATTTCCGTGCCACAACACGCTTGCCCACTTCCATTTCCAGAACCTCATCAATGAGGAGGAACGGGTCACGGTGGGGAATGATCTCTTTGATCTGTTCCTGATTCAACAATACTTCTGCCATGTCTGCACTCCTTTACGCAAGAATCATCAGCGGCTGGTCATATTCTACCGCATCGCCGTTTTTCACGAGAATTTCCTGTACTACGCCTTCCACATCGCTGGTGACTTCGTTCATCAGCTTCATGGACTCGATAATCAGCACCACATCGCCCTTTTTCACGGTATCGCCCACCTGTACAAACGGCGGCTGATCCGGAGACGGCGCAGCGTAAAATGTGCCGACCAGCGGTGCTTTGATGGCTTTGCCTGCCGGGGCTTTCGGGGCTGCCGGGGTCTCTGCCGGAGCAGCCGGCGCTGCTGCCGGAACCGCAGGCATCACCGGAGCGCCCATCGGCGGCGGACACTTTTTGCCCTTTACGGTAATGGTTTTTTCGCCGTCCGCAATGGTGATCTCGCCCAGATCCTTTGCGGATACGATATCCGCCAGCTTTTCAATGGTTTCCAGATCCACCATGTTATAAATCTTTTCACTCATGTCTGATTCTCCTTAGTCCACACACTTCTTGAAGCACAGTGTGGCATTATGACCGCCAAATCCCAGAGAGTTGGACAGTGCGGCATTTACCGGCATTTCTACCGGACCGTCTACGCAGTAATCCAGGTCGCACTCCGGGTCCGGGGTGGTATAGCCGATAGTCTGGTGGATAAAGCCGTCACGGATGGACAGGGCGCAGACAGCCGCCTCCACTGCACCAGTGCCGCCCAGCATATGACCGGTCATGGACTTGGTGGAGTTGATCTTGACCTTCCGTGCCTGCTCTTCGCCCAGGGCGATCTTCACTGCCTTGGTCTCCAACATATCGTTCAGATGTGTGGAAGTGCCGTGAGCGTTGATATACGTGATATCCTCCGGCTTCAGTCCAGCCTCGGTGTATGCCTCGATCATTGCCTTGGAGGATGCGCCGCACTCGTCTGCCGGCGCTGTCATATGGTATGCGTCACAGGTTGCGCCGTAGCCAGCCAGCTCGCAGTAGATCTTTGCGCCACGTGCCTTTGCGTGTTCGTATTCTTCCAGCACCAGCACAGCAGAGCCTTCGCCCAGGACAAAGCCGCCACGGTTCAGATCGAACGGAGTGGATGCCTTTGCCGGGTCGGTCTCGGTGGTCAGTGCCTTCATGGTGCGGAAACCGCCCAGGGTGAATTCGGTGATGGTGGATTCGCTGCCGCCGCACAGGCAGACATCCAGATAGCCGTCCTTGATCTTGCGGAACGCCTCGCCGATGGCGTGGGTCGCAGATGCGCAGGCGGTGGTGGTGCAGAAGTTGTCGCCACGGAATCCGGTGCGGATGGCAACCTGACCAGCCGCCATGTTGCCGATCATCATGGGGACAAAGAACGGAGAGATGCGTCCCGGGCCTTTTGCACGGTACTTGTCATGCTCTTCCTCGATTCTGCCAATGCCGCCGATGCCGCAGCCGATGATCGTACCGACACGGTACGGATCCATATCCTTAAAGTCTGTGCCGGCATCCTGCAGTGCCTGGATGGCAGATGCCACAGCGATCTGCGTGAAACGCTCCATGTGGCGGATGTCCTTGCGGTCAAAGTATTCTGCCGGGTCGAAGTCACGGATAATGCCGGCTACGCTGACACCCAGTTCGGTTGTGTCAAAGCTGTCGATCTTGGAAACACCCAGTGTTCCCTTCTTTATATTTTCCCAGAACTTTTCTACGGTGCTGCCCAGCGGGTTTACCGTACCCAGTCCGGTGATTACTACTCTTTTCATATTTCCTCTCTCTCTGCCGCCGTACTGCGGCAAACTGGGTTCCTAGTGCTGCCCTAAATTACATCATCAGTCCGCCGGAGATCTCGATGGTCTGACCGGTGACATAGCTTGCGTCATCCGAGCAGAGGAAGGAGATCACGTTTGCAACCTCTTCCGGCTCGCCGTAGCGCTTCATTGCCACCAGCTCCAGCATCTTGTTGCGCTGTTCTTCGGTGAGGGCGTCGGTCATGGGTGTCTTGATAAAGCCCGGTGCCACTGCGTTTACGGTGACGTTTCTTGCGCCCAGTTCCTTTGCTACAGTCTTGGTCATGCCGATGATGGCAGCCTTGGATGCGGAATAGTTGATCTGTCCCGGATTGCCGTACAGACCAGCTACAGATGCCAGGCTGACGATTCTGCCGTGGCGCTGGCGCATCATCACAGTACCCACCAGTTTCATCATGTTGAACACGCTCTTCTGGTTGACTGCGATAACGGCGTCGTACTGCTCTTCGGACATCCGTGCCATCAAGCCGTCCTTGGTGATGCCGGCGTTGTTGACCAGTGCGTCGATCGAGCCGAAACGCTCCTTGACTGCCTTGGTCATTGCCTCACACTGGGCATAGTCTGCCACGTTTGCAGCGAAAAGCTCTGCCTCTACGCCAAAGCTGCGGCATTCTTCCGCTACCTTTTCTGCGTTTGCTTTATCGGAATCGCTGGGGAAATGGTTGATGGCTACGTTATAGCCGTCCTTTGCCAGACGCTTTGCGATGCAAGCGCCGATTCCCTGGGATGCACCCGTAATCAATGCTGTTGCCATAATGGTCTCTCCTTTATCTTTCAAATGATATCTTCTTATTCTTTGCCCAGCAGCTTGTATGCCTGTGCCCACATCTCGTCAATGACTTCCTTGCAGGGCTTGACATCGTGGATCATGCCGGCGATGAGACCGCACAGGAACGAGCCTTCGTCCACGTTACCGTCTACCACTGCCTTGCGGAGCGAGCCGACGGTCATTGCCTCGAAATCTTCCGGCGGGCAGGCTGCCTTTTCCATTGCCTGGAGCTTTTTGGTGTACTTGGTCTTGATGCCACGGCAGGGGCTGCCGGAATAGAAACCGGTGATCTGGTTGTCGGTATCCTTTGCCTTCAGCACCAGTTCCTTATACTTCGGAGAGATCTGGCACTCTTCGGTCGCCAGGAAACGGGTTCCCAGCTGTACGCCCTCTGCGCCCAGCATGAACGCTGCGGCGATGCCTCTGCCGTCAGCGATACCGCCGGCTGCAATGACCGGGATGTCTACTGCATCCACCACCTGCGGCACGAGACACATGGTGGTGTTCATGCCGATATGGCCGCCGGACTCTGTTCCCTCAGCCACCAGGGCATCTGCGCCGGAGCGCTCCATGCGCTTTGCCAGTGCCACAGACGGCACTACCGGGATCACCTTGATGCCGGCATTTTTCCATGCCTCCATATACTTTCCGGGATTGCCTGCGCCGGTGGTCACGATCGGCACCTTTTCGTCAATGACCAGCTGTGCCAGATCATCGGCGTTGGGACTCATCAGCATGATGTTCACGCCGAACGGGTTTTTGGTCTTTTCTTTACAGGTGCGGATCTGGTCACGCAGATAGTCGATGGGTGCACTGCCGCCTGCGATCAGACCGACTGCGCCGGCGTTGGAGACAGCAGATGCCAGTGTGCTTTCTGCGATCCATGCCATACCGCCCTGGATCATGGGGTATTTGCACCCCAGCAGTTTTGTGATTCTGGTTTCCATAGCTATTTTCCTTCCTAACTAATATGTATTCTTTCGATCAATATTCCATGATGAGCGCCGCATAAGTCAGACCTGCGCCGAAACCGACCAGGCAGACCTTTTCGCCGCGCTGGATCTTTCCGGCACGGATTGCCTCATCGAAAGCGATGGGGATCGAGGCACTGGAAGTATTGCCGTGATATTCAATGTTGGTGATGACCTTTTCCATAGGCTGCTTGAGGAACTTCATCGCAGTCTCAATGATGCGCATATTCGCCTGGTGCGGCACGATCTTGTCCAGGTCGTTCAGATCGAACCCGATCTTCTCTGCCGCCATAGTCGCAGCCTTTGCCAGAGCGTGTGTGGCAAACTTGTACACCTCTCTGCCGTCCTGGAGCATAGCGTGTTCCCAGCCCTCCGGAGCTGCGCCGATGCCGTCGTCATACTCTGCCAGACGTTCCGGCTTTACGAACGGAGACTGAGGCAGTGCGCTGTGGGCATAGAGGAACTTTGCGCCGGTGCCGTCTGCGCCCAGATGGCTGGTGTACAGCGCATCTTCCTTGTATTCGATGAGCGCAGCAGCTGCGCCGTCACCGAAGAGGATGCAGGAGGAACGGTCATTGTAGTTGGTGATCTTGGACAGGCTCTCATTTGCCACCACCAGGGCATAGCGCATAGTAGGGTCTGTTTTCAGAAAACGGTGCGCCGTGTCCATAGCATAGACAAAGCCGGAACAAGCGGCATTCATGTCAAAGCAGGCAGCATTGGCTGCGCCGGTCTCCCGCTGGATGATGCAGGACATAGACGGCGTGCAGTACTCCGGCGTAATGGTAGTGTCGATCAGCAGACCGATCTCCAGCGGATCAATGCCTGCCGCCTCGATGGCACGCTTGGCAGCCTGTGCGCCCATATACCAGGTGGGTTCTCCGTCGGAGATGTGGCGTGTGCCGATACCGGTTCTGGTTCTGATCCATTCGTCGTTGGTCTCGACGATCTTTGCCATATCTTCATTGGTCACCTGAAATGCAGGCGTATAGCTCCCTGTTCCTAAAACATGAATTCCCATGGAAAAAATTCCTCCGTTCCTCTTGTCACTTTCCTCATTTTGTGGTATGATAGATAGGGAACGTACCGCAGACAGAGGTTTCGGCACGCCCTGTAAAATTTAGATTTCCCCTGCAATCACAGGATACACTTTCTATTATAGAATATTTTTACGCAATTTGCAATGTTTCCGGGTGGTTTTTCAAGTCCCGAAAGAGGAAATACTATCTTTTGCACAAATTCAAGAGGCTTATTTTGTACATCTTTGTACACTCTTATGAGAAAGGAATGGTCGTTATGGCAACAATCGCACTTTTTTCCGGACAGGGTTCACAGTATGAGAAGATGGGACTGGATCTGGTGCAGCAGGACGCTGCGCTGGAGGAAATTTTCGAGGTCGCATCCGAGGTGCTGGGCTTTGACCTGTATGCAGTGATCGCAGACAGCGACGCCCAGACACTGGCGCACACCATCTATGCACAGCCGGCAATTATGGCAACCTCTCTGGTCTGCCTGGAGGCAGCCAAAAAGCGTGGCTTTACCTATGACGCCGTTGCCGGTCACTCTCTGGGTGAATATGCCGCAATGGTAGCCGCAGGAATGCTCTCCCTGGAGGACGGGTTCAAGGTCATCAAGGCTCGTTCAGAGGCAATGGATGCCGCAGCAAAGGCAGCAGACGGCGCAATGTGTGCCATTCTGAAACTTGCCCCGGCAGAAGTGGAGCGCATCTGCAGCGAGACCGAGGGCTATGTTATCCCGGCAAACTACAATTCCAGCGTACAGACCGTGATCGCAGGCGACCGGGACGCTGTGGAAAAGGCAGCTGCTGCCTGCGCTGCGCTGAAGGCAAGAGCAGTGCCGCTGGCTGTGGCAAGCGCATTCCACACCAAGCTGATGCAGCCGGCTGCGGATACCTTTTATAAAGCAATCCAGGATGTGAAGTTCTCCGCACCCGCTGTTCCCTTCTACTCCAACGTGCTGGGCGCAGTCCGGACAGACTTCTCCGATATGCCCAAGGCGCTGGCAGAACACATCGTCTCTCCGGTGCGCTTTACCGACGAACTGGCAGCCATGCAGGCAGCCGGCATCGACACCTTTGTGGAATTCGGTCCGAAGAGCGTCCTCACCGGTCTGGTGAAAAAGACCCTCAAGGGCGTTACCGCAAAGAATGTGGAAAACTGTGAGACACTGGAAGGAGTGCTGGCATAATGGAACAGTACACACTGATCGGACATCCCCTGGGACACTCCATGTCCCCGTTTATCCACGAGCGCCTGTTTGCCATGGCAGGCAGAGAGGCAAGCTATACGCTGACGGATATTGCTCCGGAGCATCTGGAGGGCAAGGAGCCTTTCCTGCGCAGCTTACAGGGCTTTAACATTACCATTCCCCACAAGATGGCAATTATCCCCATGGTGGACGAACTGGACGAAAGTGCAAAGCGGTACAACTCCGTGAACTGCGTGGCGAACCAGAACGGCAAGCTGGTGGGCTATAACACGGACTGCGACGGCTTCACCATGTCGGTGAAGGACTATCCCATGGACGGCAAGGTCCTGCTCATCGGCTGCGGCGGCGTGGGCAGAATGATCGCCACCGAGGCACTGCGCCACGGGGCAGATCTGACCATCGGCATCATTCCCCAGGACAGGGAACTGGTGGAAGAGTTTATCCGAGAGGCAAAGCAGACCATGCCGGATGCCAAGGTACAGTATGCGGTGACCGCAGACATCCACGACAAGTTCGATGTCATCATCAACGCATCGCCGGTGGGAATGTTCCCCAAGGTGGACGCCTGCCCGGTATCGGACGAGCTGATCGACGGCGCAGACTATTTCTTCGACGTGATCTACAATCCCACCAAGACCCTGTTCCTGCGCAAGGCGCTGGAAAAAGGCAAGGTGGCAAAAGGCGGCGCAGCCATGCTGGTACTCCAGGCAGTCCGGGCGCACGAGATCTGGAACGATGACAGCTACAGCGATGCGCAGATCGAGTCCATCATCTGCGACATGGAAGAACTGATCGACGAACAGAACGCCAAAAAGTGAGGGACAGCATGACGATTTTTCTTTGCGGTTTTATGGGCTGCGGCAAGACCACAGTGGGCGAGATCCTGGCGAAAAAGCTGGGGCTGCCGCTGATCGACACAGACGCTTATATCGTAGAACAGGAAGGCAAGTCCATCCCGGACATTTTCGCCCAGGACGGCGAACCGTATTTCCGGAAGAAAGAGGCTGAGGCGATCCGGACGCTCTGCACACAGAATGCTGTGATCTCCTGCGGCGGCGGCGCAATGCTGAACCCGGACAGCGCAGACTACGCCCGGAAAAACGGCGCAGTAGTACTGCTGGACGAGTCCTTTGACACCTGCTATGGACGCATCCAGGGCGACACCAACCGCCCGATCGTCCAGCGCAGCACCAGGGATGAGCTGCACCAGCTGTTCGACAAGCGCTCCGGCACCTACCGGGCGCACGCCTCTCACGTGATTCCCGGCGGCGTTTCGCCGGAAGAGATGGCAGAACGGATCATGGCGGCAGTAAAGGCATAAACATAACATAGAAAACGCTCTGTATTCGGCACTGTTTCCGAATACAGAGCGTTTTTTCTTTAGGCAACACCGCACAGAGTTTGTGCGTAAGATGCGCAGTCGGATTTTTCGGCAGATTGCGTGCAAAGCCGTCAAACGGGCTTTGTGCGGTGTTGCCTTTAATCCTCTTCGTACACCGGCAGTTCCGCCGGGTTGTATGGGATGTGGTTTCGGTCGTAATAGTCCCGAACAGCTGCCCGGACTGCCTGCTCTGCCAGCACGGAGCAGTGCAGCTTTTTCTCCGGCAGACCATCCAGCGCCTCGGCAACTGCCTCGTTGGTCAGCGCCAGCGCCTGGGACAGCGGCTTTCCGGTAATCAGCACCGTCGCCATGGAACTGGACGCAATGGCAGAGCCGCAGCCGAAGGTCTCGAAGGTGGCTTTGGTGATGATGCCGTCCTCGATCTTCAGATAGATCTTCATGGAGTCGCCGCACCGTGCGCTGCCCACCTGTCCGACACCGTCCGCATCCTCCATCGCTCCCACGTTCCGGGGATTCATAAAGTGATCCATGACCTTTGCGCTATATAACATGGGGCTTTCTCCCTTCTTCCAGATCACGCCACACCGGCGACATTCCACGCAGATATGCCACCACTTCCGGGATGGTCTCCGTCAGATATTCGACTTCCTCCGGGGTGTTCTCCTCCGACAGCGACAGCCGCAGAGAGCCGTGCGCCGCCTCATACGGCACGCCTACCGCCAGCAGCACATGGCTTGGGTCGAGGGAGCCGGAAGTACACGCCGAACCGGAAGAGGCACAGATGCCCTTGGCATCCAGCAGAAGCAGCAGTGCCTCGCCCTCAATGCCCTCAAAGCAGAAGTTCACATTGCCCGGCAGGCGCTGTTCCCGGTCGCCGCTGAGGATGCTGTGGGGAATCCGCTCCAGTCCGGCGATCAGCTTATCCCGGAGGTCTGCCACATAGGCAGCGTTCTTTTCCAGGTCGGCACACGCCGCTTTCAGCGCCGCCGCCATGCCCACGATCGCCGGCAGGTTCTCCGTTCCGGCACGCTTGCTGCGCTCCTGTGCGCCGCCGCAGATGAGACTGCGCAGCGGTGTGCCACGCTTGGCGTACAGCACGCCCACGCCCTTTGGTCCGTGGAACTTATGCCCGGACAGGGAAAGCATATCCACCGGCAGTTTCGCCAGGTCTACCGGAATATGCCCCACCGCCTGGACAGCGTCGGTATGGAACAGCACGCCCTTTTCCCGGCAGACTGCGCCGATCTCCGCAATGGGTTCGATGGTACCGATCTCGTTGTTAGCAAACATCACGCTCACCAGGCAGGTGTCCGGTCGGATAGCGGCGGCGACCTGCTCCGGGGTGACGATACCGGTTTTGGAGACCTCCAGGAGCGTCACGGAAAAGCCCTCTTCTTCCAGCTGTTTCAGCGTGTGGAGAATGGCGTGATGCTCGATCACGGTAGAGATAATGTGTTTTTTGCCCTCTTTTGCACCGGCATAGGCGGCAGAGCGCAGCGCCTGGTTGTCCGCCTCGCTGCCGCCGGAGGTGAAGTAAATTTCCCGTGCCGAACAGCCCAGGCAGGCGGCAATGTCCTGGCGAGCCTGGAGCAGTGCCTCAGCAGCTGCCTGTCCGATGTGGTGGACGCTGGAGGGATTGCCGTAGTTCTGTTCCATGCAGGACACCATGGCTTGGATTGCTGCCTTGCAGGGCTTTGTGGTGGCTGCATTGTCTGCGTATATTTGCAATGGGATTCCTCCGTTTCTGGTTGAAAATGTCCCGGTGGGAACACACAAATCCAATTTTATAATTGTTTCTCTTAAAAAAATATTTCTCACGAGGTAGCCTTTTAAGGCTCCCCTAACAGGGGAGCTGGCAAGCCGTAGGCTTGACTGAGGGGTTAATCCCCTATCAGTATACACTGACTTGCTCTTTTTTCACAGAAGACTTTCCTAAAAAATTGCTTTGCGTGCAATAAGATTTTCAACATTTTTCGTTGTTCAAAGAAAATAAAGTTTTTCGCTCCAGCAGTTTTTCAAAAATGCTGGCGAGGTCCAGGGCGAGAAGCCCTGGTCGCTGTCCGCAGACAGCGAAATCTCTGCGCCATGCTTTTGGCGCACGGAGAAAAGGGTGAGAAAATCGACAGACTCCTCTGCCCTATCGGGCATCTCCTCTAGAAGAGGAGACTATTTCATAAAACTTTTTCTCATAGAGAAAACGGAACAAAAAAGCGGGGACTGCCGCTGGTTTCCGGCGCTCCCCGCTTTTCTTATTGATAACCAGTTCTCTCTTACGAAATCGCTATCGGTATTTCTCTTACTGCACTGCCTTAAAACCCTGTTCCAGGTCTGCCAGGATATCGTCAATATGCTCGATACCGATGGACAGACGAACGGTGGTCGGTGTGATGCCGGCTGCCAGCAGTTCTTCCTCTGTCATCTGTGAGTGTGTGGTAGATGCCGGGTGGATCACCAGGGACTTTACGTCTGCTACGTTTGCCAGCAGAGAGAAGATGTTCAGAGATTCGGTGAACTTCTGTGCCTGCTCCTTGGTGCCGTTCAGTTCAAAGGTGAAGATGGATGCGCCGCCGTTCGGATAGTACTTGTTGTACAGTTCCAGCGCCTTGCCGGTTGCCTGGGACGGATGGTTTACCTTCTTGACCATCGGATGGTTCTTCAGATATTCTACCACCTTCAGCGCATTCTCCACGTGACGTTCTACACGCAGGGACAGGGTCTCCAGACCCTGGAGCAGCAGGAACGAATGGAACGGGGACAGTGTCGCACCGGTATCACGCATCAGTGTGGTGCGGAGCTTCATGATATAAGCGATATTGCCGCAAGCCTCAGTGAAAACAACGCCGTGATAGGACGGATTCGGCTTGGACAGTCCCGGGAACTTGTCGCTTGCTGCCCAGTCGAACTTACCGCCGTCTACAACAACGCCGCCCATTACAGTACCGTGACCGCCGATAAACTTGGTTGCGGAGTGTACCACGATATCTGCGCCGTGTTCCAGCGGACGGAACAGGAACGGAGTTGCGAAGGTGTTGTCCACGATCAGCGGCAGACCGTGCTTGTGTGCGATCTCTGCGATTGCCTCCATGTCAACCACGTCAGAGTTCGGGTTGCCCAGAGACTCAACGTAAACTGCCTTGGTGTTCGGACGGATGGCAGCCTCGATGTTTGCCGGATCGTGTGCATCTACGAAAGTGGTCTCAATGCCGATCTCTGCGTAGGTGTTTGCAAACAGGTTGTATGTGCCGCCGTATACGGTCTGGGAAGAAACGATGTGGTCGCCGCTGCCTGCGATATTGCGGATGGAGTAGTCGATGGCTGCGGAGCCAGTTGCAGTTGCCAGTGCTGCTGCGCCGTTTTCCAGTGCTGCGATACGCTTTTCAAATACGTCGTTGGTCGGGTTCATCAGACGGGTGTAGATGTTACCCGGTTCGGTCAGACCAAAACGGCCTGCTGCCTGTGCAGAATCCTTGAACACATAAGAGGTGGTCGCATAGATCGGCACTGCTCTTGCGTCAGTGGTCGGGTCCGGCTGTTCCTGTCCCACGTGTACCTGCTTGGTTTCAAAACGATATTCCTGATTTGCCATAATCCATATTCCTTTCTATCATGTCCGCTGCCGTTTCCGGCATTTTTCGGTTCGGTTTCGTTGCTATGGTTGTATTATATCACATTTCACCTATGGTGTCAATAGGTTTTCTATGCTTTTTGAATTTTCGATGTATTGCACATAGCTTCCCCTGTGAAATCATAGCATTGTTGTAGGATATGTACAAGTTCCCGTGTCCTGTGCAAAAACAACCCGGACAAAAGCCGGGTTGTTCGGTCATTTTCTGCGAATCGCTACAGGGTGTAGCCCTCTGCACGAAGTGCGTCGATCAGGTCGCCCAGGATCGCCGCATTGGTCGAAGACACCGAGTGCAGCAAGAGGATCTCGCCGCCGTGGGCGTGTGCCTTCAGCCGTTCCAGCGACTGTGCCGGTTCGGGCTGTGCGTCAGTTTTCCAGTCCACATAGGCATCGCTCCAGAACAAGGTGCGGTAGCCGCATTCCTGTGCCGTCTCCAGCGCCGCCTCGGAGTATTCCCCGCAGGGACACCGGAAATACTGCATTTCATAGCCGTAATTGTCCAGCACATACTGGTGCAGATCCAGAATCTCTGCCTTTGCCTCGGATTCGGTCAGCGTGGGCAGGCTGGCGTGGGTCATGCCGTGGTTGCCCAGGACGTGTCCCTCCGCAATCATGCGGTTCACAAGGTCAGTTTCCTTTTTGGCGTAGTCGCCGGTGAGGAAAAAGACGGCGCTCACCTGTTTTTCTTTCAGCGTGTCCAGGATCTGTCCGGTATAGCCGTTTTCATAGCCCTGGTCAAAGGTCAGAAGGATGCGGCTGTGGTCGGGTGTGGTAGCATAGGCGCCGTACTGCGCATACTGTGCGTCGAATGCCACGGCATCCTGAGGACGGTTTTCACTGTCCACGGCGGTTCCCTGTCCATAGCCGATCACTTCGCCGCTGACGGCGCTGACCGGAGTCACCGGGAGCAGCGCCACTGTCAGCAGACCGGACAACAAGCCGGCTGTCCAACGATTTTTCATCTGCATTCGCCTCCCTTGGCTGCATTTGCAGCTGTAGGGAGTTTGTGCGGAATGGGTGGAAACATACGTTGGAAAAATCCCGCTGGGACTTTTCCAAGATATTTCTTTTTGAACGCAGCTTTGCTATACCGAACCCGTTTTCCTCGTAAGACACCGGGGCGATGTGGCTTGCTATCCTTGGGCAAGTCTGCCGTTGCCATTTCCGCTGGGCAACGGGCTGGGCATCGCCCCCTACTTTATCGAGGACAGCGACCAGGGCTTCTCGCCCTAGTCCTCGCCAGCATTTTTGAAAAACTGCTGGATCGAAAAACTTTATTGTCCGGCGCAGTTTTCCACCATGTGTATGTTTCGCCTTAATAGAACGTTGCCACTTCCTGCTCTGGTGCGCTGGTCATCACGACTTCCTGCACTTGCAGCACCGGGCCTTTTCCACGGTACAGCTTATGTCTCTGCACATGGATCTTACCCGTTACCTGCACCCACTGCCGTGTCTGGAGCATATTTGCCTTTTCCCACTCTGCCACAACGCAGCTGTAAGTGATATCCTCCACGCAGCAGGTCATCACGTGTCTGCCCACCGCAAAGGTATTCGGCGGGAATGTCGGGTCTACTGCCACGATGCCACGGAACGAAACCGTCTTGCCGTCATACTTCTTCGGGTCTTCCATAATGTCCCGGTACCACAGAGCGAAGTCTGTGTCTGCCAGGCGGATCACCGGTGCGTTAACATCGAACGGCAGCGGATCTTCGATCTCGTCGTATTCTACGTGGTTGTCTGTGTATTCATAGGCGATGTCCGTCCGGCGGCTGACGCCACGCACCAGCTTATGAAATTCCATCTTGTCCATGTCCTTGGTGAAACGGTTGAACACCACCAGTTCACAGGTGTTCAGCTTGTCCACTACCAGACTACGCATATTGGCGTTATACTGTAGGAATGTGGTCGCATCCGCAAAGAACATTTCCTGGTATACCGCCCAGTCGTCCGGGAGATTCTGGAACAGCTGCTGGAGCTGCCACATACCATTGTATTCCAGCACCACTCTGGTTGCGCCGCATTCTTTCAGCAGTTCCTCCAGGTGCGCCGGGTTCAGCTCTTCCGGCTCTTCGATGGTACGGATGTAGATATCCTGGCAGGGCATTGCGGAAATGTCGTATTCCTCTTCGCCCTCTTCACAGAGCAGCAGCATGGTCTTTTCGCCGGAATTGAACCGCTTGTCCTCTAAGGTCTCCTGAATAAACTTGGTCTTGCCTGCCTCCAGAAAGCCGGTAAACAGGTATACCGGAACGTCGTTTTCCTGGGGCTGTTGTCCTCCTGCCATGTTGTTGTCCTCCTTTTATTCTGCGTGGAACAGGGCTGCCAGGGCATCCTCATGAATGCCGGAGCCGATAACGCAAAGCCGTCCGGTCGTGCCGGCGCTGCCGGTGCGGACATCCGGGGTTCCCGGTACATAGTCGAAGTGGATCCATGTGCCGTCCTCTGCCGGGACAATGCCCTTTGCACGCAGGATCATGCCGTACTTGTCTGCATCTTCCAGTGCCTTCAGCGCATTGGTGATCTCCTCCTGGGTATACTTCTGTGCAGACTCTACGCCCCAGCTGGTGAACACTTCATCTGCATGGTGGTGATGGTGATGCTCGTGATCGTGGTCATGATCGTGACAGCCGCAGGTGCAGTTCTCGTCGTGTTCCTCGTGGTCGTGATGATGGTGTTCATGCTCGTGGTCGTGATCGTGGTCATGGCAGCCGCAGGTGCAGTTCTCGTCATGCTCATGTTCATGCTCGTGGTCATCATGATCGTGATGATGGTGGTGGTCATGCTCTGCCGCCTCAGCCAGCAGTTCCTGGAGTTCGTCATCCAGGGTGTTCTTCTGGGTCATTGCCTCTACCAGCTGCTTGCCGGTGAGCTGATCCCAGTCTGTGGTGACAATAGGCGCTTTTTCGTTGCAGGTACGCAGACGGCGCACGCAGTCATCCAGCTTATCCTGAGACAGACCTGCGGTGTGGCTCAGAATCAGGCAGCTGGCATATGTGATCTGGTTATTGAAAAATTCTCCGAAGTTCTTCTGATACATCTTGCACTTCTTGGCATCTACCACTGTGGTAAAGCCGTCCAGCTCTACGTCATGGGCGTGGATGTTCTGCACGGCACGGATAACGTCGCTCAGCTTGCCGACGCCGGACGGTTCGATCAGGATGCGGTCCGGGTGATACTGTTCCAGCACCTTTTCCAGTGCCTTGCCGAAATCGCCCACCAGGCTGCAGCAGATACAGCCGGAGTTCATCTCGGTGATCTCTACGCCGGCATCCTGCAAAAAGCCGCCATCAATGCCGATCTCGCCGAATTCGTTTTCGATCAGCACCAGCTTTTCGCCTACGTAGCCCTCACGGATCAGCTTTTGGATCAAAGTGGTTTTGCCGGCGCCCAGAAAGCCGGAGAATATTGTAATTCTTGTCATTGTATTTTGCACTTCTTTCTCTTCAATGTCAGTATCCGGAATGCTTTTTTCCGTCTCCGCCGTTCTATCCGGCGGCGATACTGTATACTATTTAGTATAGCACAGTTTCCCGGAAGATGCAAGGGATTTTCCGGCGGTTTATTTGGATTTATTGTGAACCGGTAAAAAAATCCTTCCAGAAAAAGCGGCTGTCTGAAACGCAAAAAGGACGGCGCTTTGCCGTCCTTTTTGCAGGGATTGTCAGAAGATGTATCATCGCCGGGTTTCTTTTCCGGGGCGCTGTGTGCTGTGTCACCGTTTTACGGCATATTCCTGCCGTTCTGCGGCACCGTCCGGCAGCACGCCTGCCGCCAGCGCCTGTATGACAAGCCATGCCACAACCTCTTCCGGTTCCGGCACATCACAGCGCCGTGGAATCTCCGCCCACGCCCGGCGCACAGAATGTTCCGCCGTCTGCATTCCGGTTTCGATCGCCTTGGTGATCTCCGCCTGTACTTCCTCTGCCGAGACATGATACTGTTCTGCTACCTGTTTCCAAAGATCCTGCATCATAAAGCCTCCTTTTGTCAGACCTGCCGGAGACGCTGCGGCACAAGGTGTCCTTCGATCTCCGACAGGTCTATTATAGCAGATTCCGGTGTCAGCTTTTGTCGAAACCGTGGGGCAGTTTTTCCCTTTTCTGCCCCGTTTGTGCCGGAATTCCGTACATTTTCAGATATGTGTACATCTTGTGCAAATGTCAAATAAAAAAAATTGCAAAAACCGGTTGACAAGCGTATTTTTTTGTGCTATAATAATTTATGTTGCAGGTTCCCTGTATAAAACATCTTATCATAGGGGTATAGCTCAGCTGGTAGAGCAGTGGTCTCCAAAACCACGTGTCCCGAGTTCGATTCTTGGTGCCCCTGCCAAATTGGAAAAGACTTGACTGTAAATTGCAGTCAAGTCTTTTTTCGTTGATTGCATCATAGAAAAAAATCGGGCAGTGCCGTACAAGGAGATACGGTGCTGCCCGAAATTTATTACGGCATCACTGCCGCAAAACGTTTTTCACTTTTTCATATTTTCCCTATGGTTTCAGTATAGCAGGTTTCCCAGCATTCTGCAAGGCATTTCCACCAAACGCTTTTTATCTGCATCAAACGCTGGTTTCCTGCAATTTTCCTCACCTTTGGGAAATAGTTCTTTCATTTTTGTGCCACCGGAATGGTAATCGCAACGGCAAACACCTCAGCATCCGTATCCACCGAGAAAACGCCGTGATACTTTTCCACCGTCTGCCGCACATTCGAAAGTCCCACGCCCATATGACCGGGCTTGGTAGAGCCATACTTATGGTGCGGCAGCGGTGCAAGCTCCGCAAAGGGGTTGGTGATATGGATGATGAGAAAGCCCATTTCCTGTTCCAGGATGAGCTGGATCTTTCGCTTTTCCGCCGGCAGTGATGTGCAAGCCTCAATGGCGTTGTCCAGCAGGTTGGCGAAGAGGATGGTCAGATCCATGTCCGAAAGCATGGACAAGTCTGCATCATGGAGCCGCAGATCCAGCCGGATGCCGTTGCGCTCCGAACGATAGAGCGCATGGTTGATGAGGACGGAAAACAGCGGATTCTCGTGTTCGAACGCCGGGTAAAGCTTGTTCAGCTCCGCACAGATGGAGTCCCGGTACTGGCTCGCCTGTTCGCTCTGCACAAGATCTTCCAGCGCACGGACGTGTTTCTTGGCATCGTGGGCAATTCGGACGGAGTCGGCGTATTTCTGTGACAGCTCCCGGTATACGGAAAGCTGGATGTTGGACTGCTGTTGAATCAGCGAGTATTCCTTTTCCCGTTTCCGGCTCTCCGCCAGCTGGTAAAACACGAATACCAGATAGATGTCCAGCACCAGGCAGCCCATCGTGAAGAGAATCACGAACAGCCCCGAGGAAAAGAATTGCAGGCGATGCACAATATATGCCGCCGAAGTGATCTCGAACGCCGCCAGCAGCCCGTAGGCAATCACCTCATACCAGTAGATCTCGTACAGTTCCCGGCGCTTGAAAAACAGGGGAAAGATGCTGCAAAGCATAAAACACAAAATGATGCACAGCAAATAGCGGGCCAGCAGCACGTCTGTTCGTTGCAGCGTTTCCGAGACGGAATCCCCCAGCGACACAGAGACCGCCAGGCTGGAGACCATATCTGCCGCAAACAGGCAGACCATTACCGCCGTGTCGTACAGCAAAAGTGGCACAAGGTTACAGCGGAAGAACAGCTTTGTCATGCCTACGAACGAAATCGCAATGGTGACCAGGTTCAGCCACGGGATATGCAGCTGGCTCACCAACGCCTGCAAAAATGCCGCCAGCAGCACATAGCCCCACTTGGCGCAGTTCCACAGAAAGCGGTTGGGCATTTCACGCTTGTCCAGCAGTTTCCACAGCGCCAGATAGCCGGAGAGGAGCGTACAGATGTTCAAAAAGACGTCCATAAACAGGTTCATCGGAGATTCTCCTTTAAGTGCTGATGCAGGTAGTCGCTGATTTGCGCCACGATTTGTTTCTGGCGCTTTTGCGCAATGGGGATTCTGTCCTGGTTGGTCAAAATAATGTCCAGCTGGCAGACCGACTGAATCTGTCTGGGGTTTATGATATAGCTTTTGTGTGGTGATATGAAGTGAAACGGCTCCAGCAGCTGCAGAAATTTTGTAATGCTGCCGTAAACCGTTTTTTCGTCCTGTTTCAGGTGTATCTGCACCTTGCGGTTCCCCGCATATTCCAGATAAAGGATGTCCTGCACGCGGACGATCAGGCTGCCATGCTCGCCTTTCAGCGTAAGCGCATCGTTCTGGCAGACCGGCTGGGGCTCGTAATAATCCAGGTAATCCTGCAAGTGCATCCACAGCTTTTCCCGCATGACCGGCTTTTCCAGAAAAGCAAAAGGATGCACCGCAAAGGAATCTGCCATTTTCTCTGAAAAGTTGCTGACATAGATCAGCGCAGCCTTTCGGTCGTTTTGCCGAATATTTCGTGCTGTGGCAATGCCGTCAATTCCTGTCATCTGCACATCCAGGAAAATCAAATCGCACTGCTGCTGCGCCACCAAGAAAGTCTCTCCGCTGATATAACTTGTGATTTGATACGCCACTTGCTTTTCCCGGAAGAATTGTTCCACCAGCTCCTGCAATTTTTGAATTTCTGCCGTTTCATCATCCACAATTGCAATTCGCAGCATTCCCGCACCTCCTTTGGCATATAAAACAGAAAAAGCGAACCACTTTCGTGATTCGCTTTCATTTTCTGGCTCCTCCAGTTGGACTCGAACCAACGACCCTGCGGTTAACAGCCGCATGCTCTACCGACTGAGCTATAGAGGAATATAAAAGAGCATATTTTCATATGCTCTTGTGTCGGCATTGACCAATTTTCCCAGATCGAGATGATCAAGTATCGTAGGCGCAAAAGAGCTTAACTGCCGTGTTCGGAATGGGAACGGGTGGAACCTCTTTGCCATAAACACCGACTAAAGAAAAATGGTGACCCGTACCAGACTCGAACTGGTGATGCCGCCGTGAGAGGGCGGAGTCTTAACCGCTTGACCAACGGGCCTCATTTGGTGCACCATCGGGGACTCGAACCCAGGACCCACTGATTAAGAGTCAGTTGCTCTACCAACTGAGCTAATGGTGCGTTTGCTATAAATAAATTATAGCATATAAGATCCATTTTGTCAAGGGGTAAAACCCATTTTTCTTTAAAAACTTTCAAACAAAACAATGAACTCAAATGCCAATTGACGCTAATGAACAAAAGGAAAAGCGAACGACCGATTAGTATCTGCAAGCTAAACACGTCACCGTGCTTACACATCAGACCTATCAACCTCGTAGTCTACAAGGGGTCTTAAAGGAGATCTTATCTTAAGGGCGGCTTCACGCTTAGATGCTTTCAGCGTTTATCCGTTCCGCACATAGCTGCCCAGCTGTGCCACTGGCGTGACAACTGGTGCACCAGAGGTGCGTCCATCCCGGTCCTCTCGTACTAGGGACAGCTCCTTTCAAATCTCCAACGCCCACGACAGATAGGGACCGAACTGTCTCACGACGTTCTGAACCCAGCTCGCGTACCGCTTTAATTGGCGAACAGCCAAACCCTTGGGACCGAATTCAGCCCCAGGATGCGATGAGCCGACATCGAGGTGCCAAACCTCCCCGTCGATGTGGACTCTTGGGGGAGATCAGCCTGTTATCCCCAGGGTAGCTTTTATCCGTTGAGCGACGGCATTTCCACTCACATATACCGCCGGATCACTAACTCCAACTTTCGTTACTGCTCGACCCGTCAGTCTCGCAGTTAGGCTCGCTTATGCGTTTACACTCTTTGGCATGGTTTCCGTCCATGCTGAGCGAACCTTTGAGCGCCTCCGTTACCTTTTAGGAGGCGACCGCCCCAGTCAAACTGCCCGCCTAACAATGTCCCCTGACCTGATTCAAGGCCACAGGTTAGAATTCCAGCACCTCAAGAGTGGTATCCCAACAATGACTCCATACAAGCTGACGCCTGTATTTCCCAGTCTCCCACCTATCCTGTACATGAAATACCGAAATCCAATATTAAACTGCAGTGAAGCTCCATGGGGTCTTTCCGTCTAGTCGCGGGTAACCGGCATCTTCACCGGTACTACAATTTCGCCGGGTGGGTTGTTGAGACAGTGCCCAAATCGTTACACCATTCGTGCGGGTCAGAACTTACCTGACAAGGAATTTCGCTACCTTAGGACCGTTATAGTTACGGCCGCCGTTTACTGGGGCTTCAATTCAATGCTCTCACATCTCCTCTTAACCTTCCAGCACCGGGCAGGTGTCACCCCATATACGTCATCTTTCGATTTAGCATAGAGCTGTGTTTTTGCTAAACAGTCGCTTGGGCCTATTCTCTGCGGCTTACCTTCGTAAGCACCCCTTCTCCCGAAGTTACGGGGTCAACTTGCCGAGTTCCTTAACAACCCTTCTCCCGCTGGCCTTAGAATCTTCTTCCTGTCTACCTGTGTCGGTTTGCGGTACGGGCTCCTTTCATATACACACAGCTTTTCTCGCCTCTTTCCAAACTGACTTCCACTCAATCGTGTCCCTTTCGACCGGGGCAACCAACGCCCGGCTCAGCCCTTCAAAAGTGTCCCTGTGCTTAAATCTTCGGAGGCTACGGAATTTCTACCGTATGTGCATCGGCTACGCGTTTCCGCCTCACCTTAGCTCCCGGCTAACCCTGAGAGGACGAACCTTCCTCAGGAAACCTTAGACTTTCGGCCATTATGATTCTCACATAATTCTCGCTACTCATTCCGGCATTCTCACTCGTATACAATCCACCACCGCTTCCGCTATGACTTCACCTCGTATACGACGCTCCCCTACCCCTGACATTACTGTCAAGCCCAAGCTTCGGTATGAATTTTAGCCCCGTTGAATTTTCGGCGCAGAGTCACTCGACCAGTGAGCTATTACGCACTCTTTTAATGAGTGGCTGCTTCTAAGCCAACATCCTGGTTGTCTGTGCAATTCCACATCCTTTTCCACTTAAATCCATTTTGGGACCTTAGCTGTGGGTCTGGGCTGTTTCCCTTTTGACTATGAGACTTATCTCACATAGTCTGACTGCTGTACATCAATTATCCGGCATTCTTAGTTTGATAGGGTTCAGTAACTTCTCAGCCCCTAGCCCATTCAGTGCTTTACCTCCGGTAATCTAATACAACGCTAGCCCTAAAGCTATTTCGGGGAGAACCAGCTATATCCGGGTTCGATTGGAATTTCTCCGCTAGCCACATCTCATCCGCCGCCTTTTCAACGGAGGTCGGTTCGGCCCTCCATGGAGTTTTACCTCCACTTCAGCCTGGACATGGCTAGGTCACCCGGTTTCGGGTCTATGGCATACAACTTTTCGCCCTTGTCAGACTCGCTCTCGCTTCGGCTTCAGACCTGAAGTCCTTAACCACGCTGCATACCATAACTCGCCGGACCATTCTACAAAAGGTACCATATCACACATTGACGTGCTCTATGTGCTTGTAAGCACAGAGTTTCAGGTTCTTTTCACTCCCCTCCCGGGGTTCTTTTCACCGTTCCTTCACAGTACTTTACGCTATCGGTCATTGGGTAGTATTTAGGCTTGGAGGGTGGTCCCCCCATCTTCCCACGGGATTTCACGTGCCCCGCGGTACTCTGGATACTGCTCGCTCTTTCTCCTTTTCGTCTACGTGACTATCACACTCTCTCGTCAGCCTTCCCAGACTGTTCGACTAAAGATCAAGAATACTAAATGCAGTCCGAACCCCGAAAGAATTTCTTCTCTCGGTTTGGCCTCTTCCGCGTTCGCTCGCCACTACTTACGGAATCTCGGTTGATTTCTCTTCCTCGCCCTACTTAGATGTTTCAGTTCAGGCGGTTCCCCTCCATACGCTATGAATTCACGTATGGATACATGAACTACTTCATGTGGATTGCTCCATTCGGAAATCTGCGGATCAAAGCTTGCTTACAGCTCCCCGCAGCTTATCGCAGTTAACCACGTCCTTCATCGGCTCCCAATGCCAAGGCATTCACTCTGCGCTCTTCTTTGCTTTACCATTTGTTCGTTTGGTTCTTCTCAGAATTTTCGCGTCCAACTATTTGTAGTATTTTTTACCCAACATTTTGGTTATTCACCTTCATGTCGTTGTTTCTACTTACTCGTAGTTTTCACTTGCATTTGCTTTCATTATTCTGTTTTCAAGCTGCACTTTTTTCTGTCCTTTTCCAAGAACAGATATCAACAGATGATCTTTTTCATCTACTGATATTTGCTCTTGCAAGCAAGACATTTGCTTTTTCCTTAGGTTACCCTTTGGTAAGTGGTGGGCACAAATGGACTCGAACCATCGACCTCACGCTTATCAGGCGTGCGCTCTAACCACCTGAGCTATGCGCCCTTATGGTGGAGATGAGGAGGATCGAACTCCTGACCCCCTGCTTGCAAAGCAGGTGCTCTCCCAGCTGAGCTACACCCCCATTTTCGGGTTTCCCTCGGTTTTTCAAGCTTCTCATTGCGGCACCGTCTTCTTCAGTACCCTCAAAATTGAACAATGCTTTCTTTCTACTTTGCGGTCTCCCTTGCTGACCGAAGCTTATGAACTTTCGTTCGTGCTCCTTAGAAAGGAGGTGATCCAGCCGCACCTTCCGATACGGCTACCTTGTTACGACTTCACCCCAGTCATCAATCCCACCTTAGACGGCGTCCTCCCGAAGGTTAGACGACCGGCTTTGGGTGTTACCGACTCCCATGGTGTGACGGGCGGTGTGTACAAGGCCCGGGAACGTATTCACCGCAGCATGCTGATCTGCGATTACTAGCAATTCCGACTTCATGCAGGCGAGTTGCAGCCTGCAATCTGAACTGGGACAATTTTTGGGGATTTGCTCCACATCGCTGTATTGCTTCCCTCTGTTATATTGCCATTGTAGTACGTGTGTAGCCCAGGTCATAAGGGGCATGATGATTTGACGTCATCCCCACCTTCCTCCGTTTTGTCAACGGCAGTCCCATTAGAGTGCTCTTGCGTAGCAACTAATGGTAAGGGTTGCGCTCGTTGCGGGACTTAACCCAACATCTCACGACACGAGCTGACGACAACCATGCACCACCTGTCTTTGTGTTCCGAAGAAAATACCTATCTCTAGGTACGTCACTCGATGTCAAGACCTGGTAAGGTTCTTCGCGTTGCTTCGAATTAAACCACATACTCCACTGCTTGTGCGGGCCCCCGTCAATTCCTTTGAGTTTCAACCTTGCGGCCGTACTCCCCAGGTGGATTACTTATTGTGTTAACTGCGGCACGGAAGGGGTCAGTCCCCCCACACCTAGTAATCATCGTTTACGGCGTGGACTACCAGGGTATCTAATCCTGTTTGCTCCCCACGCTTTCGAGCCTCAGCGTCAGTAAAGGCCCAGTAAGCCGCCTTCGCCACCGATGTTCCTCCTGATCTCTACGCATTTCACCGCTACACCAGGAATTCCGCTTACCTCTACCTCACTCAAGAACAACAGTTTCAAATGCAGTCTATGGGTTGAGCCCATAGTTTTCACATCTGACTTGCCGTCCCGCCTACGCTCCCTTTACACCCAGTAATTCCGGACAACGCTCGCTCCCTACGTATTACCGCGGCTGCTGGCACGTAGTTAGCCGGAGCTTTCTAAAAGAGTACCGTCATTATCGTCCTCTTCAACAGGAGTTTACAATCCGAAAACCTTCTTCCTCCACGCGGCATCGCTGCATCAGGGTTTCCCCCATTGTGCAATATTCCCCACTGCTGCCTCCCGTAGGAGTCTGGGCCGTGTCTCAGTCCCAATGTGGCCGATCAACCTCTCAGTCCGGCTACTGATCGTCGCCTTGGTAAGCCGTTACCTTACCAACTAGCTAATCAGACGCGAGTCCATCTCTGAGCGATAAATCTTTGATCATGGTACCATGCGATACTATGATTTCATGCGGTATTACCATCCGTTTCCAGAAGCTATCCCACTCTCAGAGGCAGGTTACTCACGTGTTACTCACCCGTCCGCCACTAAGAATATCAAAGCAAGCTTCGATATTCTCCGTTCGACTTGCATGTGTTAAGCGTGCCGCCAGCGTTCGTCCTGAGCCAGGATCAAACTCTTTATTTAAGTTGTATATACAGATGCTTTCGCATCTTTATATCGATCCTAGCAATCACGATTTCGCTCGCAATTACCTTTGTGATTTTTTCGTCTTTTCTGACTTCTTAAAGTTCCAATCTCTTGGAATTTCAAGGGCTTTTTCGCTTGTAGTGCATTGTTCAATTTTCAAGATACTTTCGAAGCAGCTTTCGTGCTGCAACTTTTATATTATATCACATTCAGAAGCTTTTGTCAAGTAAACATTTTGTGAACCGAAGTTCAGATCGTTTTCTTTTCTTTCCTTCTCGCCGTGACCAGCTTTTCTATTTTATCACATTCTGTCGTTTTTGTCAAGTAAACAATCTGTGAACTGATGTTCAACCCATCATTCTCTTTTCATCCTCGACAGCCTGTCCAAAACAGTCAGCCTATTCATTCTATCACACTTTCACGCTTTTGTCAAGTGAACTTTTCTTGAACAAATTCCACCGGCCGCTGTCGATCTCCCGATCCGCTCTTCCACTTTCTTTCATTCATTTGTCCTCTTGACTACCGCTCCCGTGCGACAGCTTTATTATTATACCACGCTATTTTGACTTTGTCAAGTAAAATCGATGTAAAATATTCCTGTTGAATTTTGTTTATTTCGCTAATAGTCGTAATCGCCCTCATCGTCGTCGTAATCATCAAACCAGTTGGTATCGTAGTCATCATAATCTGCGCCCTCGTATTCATCGTCAATTTCATCGGTATCGCTGTTATACTCCGGAAAATGATAAGAATACTCACGCTTGACCTTGCTGCTGGAATCCTCATGCGCACTGGTCTCATCCTGACTCTCTTCATAGAAGGAATCAAAAACGCTCGGCTCTGACGGTGTATCCGCACACAACTTTGCGATAATATAGATCAAAGAAATCACGGCAAGTATGACTGCAATTTTTTGTCCGTCCATATATCCTCCCGTATCAATATATCATAATTCAACTAACTTTTCATAAACCAAAACAACTTGGTCTTGTGTTGAATTTACGCCACTAGAATAATTTCCAACACCTATTGTCATAGAATTCTTCCCTAATTCATTTGTAATCATTTCTTTTAAGCGATAGCCCTGCTCTCCATGCCAGGTTAAACTTCTCTTTAACGCCTCCACATCTGTTCCGCCATGCCGATTATCATAAATCACATCTACAGTGTATTGATATTTCCGTTCTCCAAAATTGTTTTTCAGTTCTGCCAGTTGTTCCAATATCTTTAACTGTAAAAATGTTGCCAGATCTTCTTCTCTGACATCCTGTAAATCATTGTGTTCTACAGCTTTTTCTCGATTTACAGTTATTTTTTCCTCATTTGATTCGTTTACCGGGAACTTTCTTGCTGCTATCTCCACATACTCTGGTGACATCCGATAACCATTTTCTGTTAGATACTTGTATACCATTTTTTTGTAGTATCTTGTTCCATCGCTAAGAACCCCAATATTTTCTTTATCATTTGCTCCTATTTCCTCTTGATATTTCTCTACAGATATTTTCATATCCAAAGCGTCCATTTCTTTTAAGGTCTTCTCTATCATTTCCCTCAGTTCGCTCATAAGTTGATTCCCCTTTTATACATTGTTTCTTTTTTTATTATACAATTCCAATTTCTTGTTGTCAAGTATTTCATAATAAAAAACCGCCTGCGGAACCCAGTCGTTCCACAGGCGGTTTGCCTTATCTGTATTTTTATTGGCTCTTACGCCATCAGTTTCACCATAACAGCCTTCTGTGCGTGCAGACGGTTCTCTGCCTCTTCAAAGATCTCGTTTGCGTGTGTCTCGAATACCTTTGTGGTGATCTCTTCCTCACGGTGTGCCGGCAGGCAGTGCAGCACCATAGCGTCCTCGTGTGCCTGTGCCATGACTTCGTCGTTGATCTGATAGCCGTGGAATGCCTTCTTCCGCTTTTCTGCCTCGCCTTCCTGGCCCATGGATGCCCATACGTCTGTGATTACCACATCGGCGTCCTTGGCAGCCTCCAGCGGCTTGTTGGTCATCTGGAACTTGTCGCCGTACTGTGCCGCAAAGTCCAGGACTTCCTTGTCCGGCTGATAGTCGTCCGGGCAGGCGATAGCTACAGACATACCCACCTTCAGACAGCCCACAATCAGAGAGTTTGCCATGTTGTTGCCGTCGCCGATAAAGCACATCTTCAAGCCGTCAAAGCTGCTCTTGAATTCCCGGATGGTCATCAGATCCGCCAGTATCTGGCACGGGTGACAGAAGTCCGTCAGACCGTTGATGATCGGGATCGAGCCGTACTCTGCCAGATCTTCCACTTCTTTCTGCTCAAAGGTACGGATCATGATGCCGTCCAGATACCGGGACAGTACACGTGCGGTATCCTGTACCGGCTCGCCTCTGCCGATCTGCAGATCGTTTGCAGACAGGAACAGCGGATGACCGCCCAGCTGGTACATACCGGTCTCAAAGGAAACACGGGTACGGGTAGAAGCCTTCTGGAAGATCATGCCCAGAGACTTGCCCTTCAGATGGGGATGGGGAATGCCGTGCTTCAGCTCATATTTCAGCTGATCGGCAAGATCCAGGATCTCGATGATCTCTTCGGTGCTGAGATCCAGCATTTTCAGTAAGTGTTTCATAGTCTAACTCCTTCATTTAGGAAACACTGCATAAAGCTTGTGCGTAAGATGCGTAGTCAGATTTTTCGGCAGATTGCATAGAAATTTCGCAGGCAGACTGTATGTCTGGCAAGGGATTTCTGGGCAATATGACGGAAAATCTGCAAGCAGATTGCGTGCAAAGCCGTCAGGCGGGCTTTATGCAGTGTTTCCTTTATTTCGACAGAACGTCCGCCAGGATGGCAACGCCCTTTTCGATTTCCTCGTCTGTGATGGTGAGCGGCGGCAGCAGACGCACCTTGGTCTTTGCCGTCAGCACCAGCAGTCCCTCTTCCAGCGCCGCATTTGCCACGTCGATGGCTTTCTTGTCCTTGAGGGCAATGCCGATCATCAGCCCCAGACCGCTGACGCTCTCCACGCCCGGCAACTGTGCCAGCTTTTCCCGGAGCAGTGCTGCCTTGCGCTTTACCTCGTCCAGGAACCCCGGCGCTGTCACCGTGTTCAGCACAGCCAGACCGCCTGCACAGCAGACCGGGTTGCCGCCGAAGGTCGAGCCGTGAGAGCCTTTGTCCAGCACGCCGGCGCACTTCTCACTGGCGAGACAAGCGCCCATCGGCAGACCGCCTGCAATGCCCTTTGCCAGCGTTGTCACGTCGGCATGGTGTCCGAACTGTTCCCCGGCGAGGAATGTACCGGTTCTGCCCACACCGGTCTGTACTTCGTCTGCAATGACCAGCACGTCCTTTGCGGCGCACTTTTCAAAAACAGCGTCCACAAATGCCTGTTCCAGCGCATTCACGCCGCCTTCGCCCTGGATGTATTCCAGCATCACAGCGCAGACTGTGTCGTCCAGCTTGGACTCCAGGTCGGCAATGTCATTGGCAACTACATAGTCAAAGCCCTCCACGAACGGGAAGAAGTAGTTGTGGAACACGTCCTGTCCCGTTGCAGACAGGGTGCAGAGGGTTCTGCCGTGGAACGAATTCACCAGGGTCAGGATCTTGTGTCTGCCCTTGCCGTATTTGTCAAAGCTGTACTTTCTCGCCAGCTTGATGGCGCATTCGTTTGCCTCAGCGCCGCTGTTGCAGAAGAACACCTTTTCATAGCCTGCGGTCTCGCACAGCTTCTGTGCAAAGTCCGCCTGCACCTTGGTGTAGTACAGGTTGGAGGTGTGCTGCATGGTCTTGACCTGCCGGCACACCGCCTCTGTCCACGCCTCGTTGCAGTAGCCCAGCGAAGTCGTGCCGATGCCGCTGCCGAAGTCGATATAGGTCTTTCCGTTTTCATCCGCACAGGATTCCCCTGCGCCGTGGTCGATGACCACCGGAAACCGTCCGTATGTTCCCATAACGGACTGGTTCATTTGCTCTTGTGTTGTCATTTTCATCATTTCCTTTATTCTGCCGCCTGTTCAGCGGAAAATTTCTGTTCCAGAAAGTCGATCAGTTCCATGGAATTGGGACAGCCCTGTGAAAAGCCGTACTTCTTGCCGTCCAGATACAGGATGATGCACTGATCTTCGATGTACATTTGTTCCAGTTCCGTCCAGGCGTAGTGCTTTTCCGGTTTCCAGTTCTGCCGGATACGGATGCCTTCCTCATCCCACATGACCCGGAACCGCAGTGTGCAGCTGAAAAAGTACAGGCTGAGCAGCAGGAAAGCGATCATCAGCAGCGTGTACCAGATCTCGCTTGTGCCGTACCGCACAAAGAAAGCGATCGTTCCAGCCAGAAATACTGCGACCATAAAGCCGTAGATCCCATAATCTTTTCTTGCAGATGTCAGTTTCATGCCTTTTTCTCCTTCATATAGTCACGCAGATATGCCAGAAACGCATCCGACCCCAGGAAAAAGTCCTTTTCCACCCGGATTTTTCCCTTGGCGGTCAGAACGGTATAGCCGTCGCTTTTCAGTTCGATCTTCTGCACGTCCTGCAATTCATACTGTTTCGGCTTTCCGAAGAAGTTGTATACGGTGATGCCGGTGCGGTCATATTCGATCTTGAAATTGTGACCGTAGATCAGCAGAAATACGCCCAGCAGCACAAACGCTGCCGCCAGCACATAAAACATCACACCGCCCTGCTTTAATTTCAGCAGTGCCATTGCAATACCCATCAGAACGGAAAACACTGAGACCACCGGAAACACCCTGGACGCTTTCACCACGCCTCTGGTGTCCGTCCGGTTCTCTTCGTTTTCCGCAAATTTCTTTGCCGCCTCTACTGCGGCGTGTTCTAACAAACTCATTTTTTCAAAAACCCTTTCTGCTCCCCGTCCGCATCACTTCCGACACAGACCAGCCGCCTGTGGAAAGGAGGCAGGACGAGCTGTTTTTTGCCGGTATCCCCCGGCTGACGCTTATCGGAACTGTGTTCCGATGCCCTCATTGGACAGGGTCTCAATGAGGATGGAGTGCGGTACTCTGCCGTCAATGATGGCAGTCTTTTTCACGCCACGGCGCACCGCCTCTACGCAGCAGTCGATCTTCGGGATCATGCCGCCGGAGATGATGCCCTTGCGCTTGAGGAACGGCACTTCGCTGACGTTGACAAACGGAATGAGGGTAGACGGATCGTCCTTGTCCCGGAGCAGTCCGGCGATGTCGGTCATCAGGATCAGATTTTCCGCCCGGAGCTGTGCAGCGATCCGTGCCGCCGCCGTATCCGCATTGACGTTGTAAGCTTGTCCGAAATCGTCGGTCGCCACCGTAGCAATTACCGGAATATAGCCGTTGTTCAGCGCATCCAGGATGGGCTGCTCGTTGACCTTTACGATATCGCCCACAAAGCCCAGATCTTCGCCGTTGGGACCCAGCTTGCGCTCTGCGGTCAGCATATGCCCATCGATGCCGCACATACCCAGTGCCTTGCCCCGTGTCCGTGTCAGCAGGCTGACCAGCTCCTTGTTCACCTTGCCGGACAGCACCATCTTTACCACGTCCACAGCCGCCTCATCGGTATACCGCAGACCGCCGATAAACTTGGACTCGATGTTCAGCCGCTTGAGCATATCGCTGATCTCCGGACCGCCGCCGTGTACCAGGACTACCTTGACGCCCACCAGGGACAGCAGCACGATATCGTCCATGACTGCCTGTTTCAGCTCGTTGTTGGTCATGGCGTTGCCGCCGTATTTGACCACCAGAATCTTGTTGTTGTATTTCTGAATGTAGGGCAGGGCATCCACCAGCACCTGCGCCCGCACACTGTTCAATATCTCTCCCATTTTCGAAAGCCTCTCTTACGAACGGTAGTCACCGTTGATTTTTACATAGTCATAGGTCAGATCGCAGCCCCACGCCGTTGCCGCCGCCGGACCGTCGCCGATGGACACCAGAATCTCGATCTCGTCCTCCAGCAGCACCTTCTTGGCGATGTCCTCGGAGAACTCGATGCCTGCGCCGTTTCTGCACACATCCACAGAACCGGCACGGGATGCCAGTGTCACTGCCACCTGGTTGATGTCGAACTCTGCCGGAGCATAGCCCACGGCACACAGCACACGTCCCCAGTTGGCGTCTGCGCCGAACATAGCGCACTTCAGCAGAGGCGAGCATACCACGCTCTTTGCCACGGCAATGGCAGTGTCCAGATCCTTTGCCCCGGAGACCTTGCACTCCAGCAGCTTGGTCGCACCCTCGCCGTCATACGCCAGCATCCGGGTCAAATTCATCATGACGCAGTACAGGGCGTTCCGGAACACGGTATATTCCGCAGAATCCGCCGCAACTTCCGGATTGCCTGCCGCACCGGATGCCATGAGCAGACAGGTGTCGTTGGTGGACTGGTCGCCGTCGACAGACAGACAGTTATAGGTCACCTTCACCACGTCAGACAGTGCCTTTTGCAGCAGTTCTGCCGGCACAGCCGCATCGGTCGTGATGCAGTTCAGCGTGGTCGCCATGTTCGGGTGGATCATGCCGCTGCCCTTCGCCATGCCGCCCAGGTGACAGGTCACGCCGCCCAGTGAAAATTCCACAGCGATCTCCTTGGCGAAGGTATCTGTTGTCATAATTGCCACAGCCGCCTCGTGCGCACCCTCTGCGCTGGCTTTCAGATTTCTGCACAGCGCCGGCAGGGCGTTCTGAATCGGCTCAATGGGCAGGATCTGCCCGATAACACCGGTAGACATGACCAGAATCTCTTCCGGCTTGACACCCAGTTCTTTGGCAGTCAGAGCGCACATAGTCTCCGCCTTTTCCTCGCCGTCTGCGTTGCAGGTGTTGGCGTTCTTGGAGTTTGCCACCACTGCCATGGTCTTGCCGCAGGTGGCTTTCAGATGCTTTTTCATCACCAGCACCGGCGCACCCTTCACCTTGTTCTGGGTGTAGACCGCAGCCGCATTGCACATGGCATCTGCCGCAACCACCATCAGGTCATTTTTCTTGTCCGGGTTGTCCTTGATGCCGCAGTATACGCCGCCGGCACGGAATCCCTTTGCGGCACAAACGCCGCCGTCCACGAAGGTATAGCCTTCCATTGCTACTTTTTCCATGAGGTATGACTCCTCTCTGATTGATTTCGATTTCTCTTTTTCAAGACAGCATCGTACAAAGCCGACAGGCGGGACGATGTGGGCATCGTCCCCTACTATGCCGTTTCTCTAAAAGCTATCTGTAATGCCGCCCATAGGCACATAAATCGGTTTTTAAGAAAGTCCCCCTTGAAAAGGGTGATTCCCCACAGTGTGGGGAAATGTCACGAAGTGACAAAGGGGACGGCTCGGTAAGAGATGTCAGCGTAAGCTGACAGGGGGATTATTCTGTGAAATCCACAACTTGAAGAAAAATTTCACCCAAACCTCTCCACCAGCTTCGCTGGTCCCCCTCTCCTTTCAGGAGAGGCTATTTTTTTACAGCAAGCCCACAGTCTCATCCAGTCCCAGCATAATGTTCATGCACTGCACTGCCGCACCGGATGCGCCCTTACCCAGATTGTCCAGACGGGAACACAGCAGAATCTGCTCTGCGTCACCGAACACGAAAATCTCCATCTGGTTGGTGTCACGCAGGTCGTTGCAGCTCAGCTTGGTGGCTGTCATCTCTGCCGGCGTTTTCAGCGGCTGTACATGGACGAAGTTGGAGCCCTCATAGTGGCGTTCCAGCATCTCCTGTACCCGTTCCGGTTCCAGCGAAAAGCCGGAGACCGCCGCCTGGATCGGCACGCATACCACCATGCCGTTATAGTAATCGTCCACGATCGGGGTGAACATGGGTTTCTTTTCCAGACCGGAAATTTTCTGCATCTCCGGCAGGTGCTTGTGGTTGTTTGCCAGACCGTAAAAGCGAGGGCTGTACAGCTCCGGCGCACGGTCGGGCGATTCGATCTCGGCGATCATCTTCTTGCCGCCGCCGCTGTAGCCGGACATGGCAAAGCACTGCACCGGATAATCCTTAGGCAGCAGTCCGCTGTGTACCATGGGATACACCAGAGACGCAAAGCCGCTGGCATAACAGCCCGGCACTGCCACACGCTTGGAGGTGCGGATCTTTTCCCGGTGTTCCGGAGACAGTTCCGGAAAGCCGTATGCCCAGTCCGGATTGGTGCGGTGCGCCGTAGATGCGTCAATGATGCGCACATCCGCATCCCCTGCCAGCGCCACAGCCTCTCTTGCGGCATCATCCGGCAGGCACAGGAATGTCACGTCGCTTTCCAGAATGGCGGCACGTCTTGCCTCCGGGTCTTTCCGGGTTTCCTCGGTCAGGGTAATCATGGTCAGATCCTTCCGGTCTGCCAGACGCTCATGGATACGCAGACCAGTCGTGCCGGCCTGTCCGTCAATAAATACTTTTACAGCCATTTTTCCACCTCATTCCCCTGCCGCACAATTCGGGCAGGGCGTTTTTCCGCCGACGATCATTGTTTTCGGCGATTTTGTTATGCGTGGCTTCGGTGCAGGCATTGTCTCTCCCTGCATATTGTACACAACGTGGACATAATCCTCTTCGGCGCATTCCTCCGATAGATGCCAATAAGAGCCAGTTGCACTATAGTATACCATTTCTATGGCAGTCGTACTCTGCGTTTCCACAGTTGTGATCTCCTGCTTTTCCACAGCATCCAGCGTTTGCTTTGGAGTCACCGCCGTCAGCTTTTTCCCGTTCGGCGCATCCACAGCCTTCTTCTTGGTCGTCACTGCCGCGGCATCGTCCTCCTGCACAGCAGCAGTTGTCTGCACCGCATCCAGTTGTACCTTTGCCGTTGTCACTGCGGACGATGTCACCGTTTCCGAAGCTTCAGGCGAAGCCGTCCTGCCGCAGCCAGCGCAAAGGCAGAACCCGACCGCCATCAGGATCCCGATCCATTTTCTCATAATTTCTCCTATTCCCGTGGACACTTCCACAGACTAAAGGCACAGGTCAGCACGATCACGGCAATCGCCCAGATCCGGGACACCGTCAGCCCCAGATCCAGCACCAGACCCAGCAGGATCTCTCCGCCGATCCAGACCGCCACCGCCGCCGAACACAGCGCCAGGATAAACTTCATCTGCCGCTTTTTCATGCCAGCCCCAGTTTTGCCTTAACCAGCTTCAGTTGTTCTGCCACAGCCTTCGGGGACGGACCGCCCTGAGAAACTCTGCCACGCACGCAGGTCTCCAGGCTGATGGCATCATAAACGTCCTCGGTGAACAGCGGTGTCATCTTCTGGTATTCCTCCAGCGGCAGTGTCTCCAGAGTCAGACCCTTGGAAATGCACTCTGCCACCAGTGTACCGGAGATCTTATAGGCATCCCGGAACGGCATACCCTTCTTGACCAGATAGTCTGCGCAGTCGGTGGCGTTGATAAAGCCCTTTGCCGCAGCGGCACGCATATTGTCTTTCAGCACACGCATAGTCTCCAGCATGGGGGTGAAGGTCTCCAGGCACAGCTTTACGTTGTCCACTGCGTCGAAGATCGCCTCCTTGTCCTCCTGCATATCCTTGTTGTATGCCAGCGGCAGACCCTTCATCATGGTCAGCAGGGTCTGGAGATCGCCGTACACTCTGGCGGTCTTGCCACGGATCAGCTCGGTAATATCCGGGTTCTTCTTCTGGGGCATGATGGACGAACCGGTTGCAAAGGCATCGTCCAGTTCAATGAACTTGAACTCCCAGGAACACCACAGGATGATCTCCTCAGAGAACCGGGACAGGTGCATCATGATGATGGAAAGGGTGTTTGCCAGCTCGATGCAGTAGTCACGGTCAGAAACGCCGTCCAGGCTGTTTGCCATAGGCGCATCGAATCCCAGCAGGGATGCGGTCTCTTCCCGGTCGATGTGATAGGTCGTACCTGCCAGAGCGCCGCTGCCCAGAGGGCATTCGTTCATGCGCCTTGCGGTGTCGTCCAGTCTGCCCAGGTCACGGAGCAGCATCTGCACATACGCCAGCAGGTGGTGTGCAAAAGTCACCGGCTGCGCACGCTGCAAATGGGTGTAGCCCGGCAGTACGGTCTCGGTGTGCTGTTCTGCCAGCTTGACCAGTACGGCGCACAGCTTTTCCACCAGACCACGAATTTCCTTGATCTCGTCCCGGAGATACAGCCGGAGATCCAGTGCCACCTGGTCGTTTCTGGAACGGGAGGTGTGCAGACGCTTGCCCACATCGCCGTAGCGCTTGGTCAGTTCTGCCTCCACGAACATATGAATATCTTCTGCGTTGGGGTCAAATTCCAGCTTGCCGCTGTCCAGATCTGCCAGAATGGCAGTCAGCCCCTCGATAATGGTCTTGCTGTCCTCCTTGGAGATGATGCCGCAGTCACCCAGCATGGTGGCATGGGCGATACTGCCCTGGATGTCATGCCGGTACATCCGTGCATCAAATGCGATAGAGGAGTTGAACGCATTTACGCCTGCGTCGATCTCTTTGGAAAATCTTCCTGCCCAAAGTGCCATAATTTTATCCGTCCTTTTCTGATTCTGTATATTCCGTGTGCGGATGATAGTGTGCGATCCACTGCTGTGCCAGCCTGTATTTTTCTTCCAGCGGTTCCATATCGTCAAACAAAAGCGCACGCCGCTCAGTTTCTGCATGATCTTTTTTCACGCAGATCTGCAAAGATATCATATTCCGGTTTCCGTAATGTGTGCAGTACAGCTGGATTCGCTGTATCTCTTGCCAGGAAAACGACTCGAATCGCTGTATCTCCTGCCAGGAAAACGACTCGAATCGCTCTCCCCAATAACAAATGCCGGAGGGCGACAGCCTCAGACTGCATGGTATAGCTTTCTTTTTCTCTTTATAGAGGGCGTGTAAGGCACCGCACATAACGCCAATGCCGACAGCAGCCCAGCCAAAAATGGTAAGCACACAAAGCAGCAGCACAGAAACTGCCACCATGATCTCCTCACGCCGGCGGCGAAAAGCCATCTGTTCCCATTCTACTTTTTTGTAAAAGACCAGCGTCGGCTCTGCCGCTGCTTTGCTTTTCTTTTTCATACACCCCTCACAACAACAAAAGGCGACTGAACGCCGCCTTTTGCCTCCGGCAAAATCACCGGTTTTTATTTTCGCTGATTGGCTTACTTGTTGTTCCGCTTCTGATCCAGTACAGCCTTTACGTGGATCGGCAGACCGAACAGGTTGATAAAGCCCTCTGCGTCCTTCTGGTTGTAAACGTCTTCTGCATCGAAGGTTGCAACTTCTTCATCATACAGAGTGTACGGAGAAGTTACGCCGGCATTGATGATGTTGCCCTTGTACAGTTTCAGCTTAACATCACCGGTAACGGTCTTCTGGGTCTCGTTTACGAAAGCAGTCAGTGCCTCACGCAGCGGAGTATACCACTGACCGTTGTATACGATATCAGCGAACTTGATGCTCAGATACTGCTTGGTTCTTGCAGTTTCCTTGTCCAGGGTAATGGTCTCCAGCACATCGTGTGCGTGGTACAGGATGGTGCCGCCCGGAGTTTCATAAACGCCTCTGGACTTCATGCCGACCAGACGGTTTTCTACCAGGTCAGCCAGACCGATGCCGTTTGCGCCGCCCAGTTCGTTCAGCTTTTCTACCAGCTCTACTGCGCCCAGTTCCTTGCCGTCGATAGCGGTCGGGATACCCTTTTCAAAATGAATGGTCACATAAGTGGGCTTGTCCGGAGCCTGGATCGGAGAAACGCCCAGTTCCAGGAAGCCTTCCTTCTCATACTGCGGCTCGTTTGCCGGATCTTCCAGATCCAGACCTTCGTGGGACAGATGCCACAGGTTCTTATCCTTGGAGTAGTTGGTTTCACGGTTGATCTTCAGCGGAATGTTGTGTGCCTCTGCATAGTCGATCTCTTCGTCACGGCTCTTGATGGTCCATTCTCTCCACGGAGCGATGATTGCCATATCCGGAGCGTATGCCTTGATTGCCAGCTCGAAACGAACCTGGTCGTTGCCCTTGCCGGTTGCACCGTGGCAGATGGCGTCTGCGCCCTCTTCCAGAGCGATTCTTGCCAGCTCCTTACCGATAATCGGACGAGCGAAAGAGGTACCCAGCAGGTAACGGTTCTCATATACTGCGCCAGCCTGTACAGTCGGGAAGATGTAGTCCTCTACGAAGGTCTTCTTCAGATCCAGTACGATCAGCTTGGATGCGCCGGTCTTGATTGCCTTTTCTTCCAGGCCGTCCAGTTCCGTACCCTGTCCTACGTCTGCGGAAACTGCGATAACCTCGCAGTTGTTGTAGTTTTCTTTCAGCCACGGAATGATAATCGAAGTATCCAGACCGCCGGAATATGCCAGAACGACTTTCTTAATGTCCTTTTTTGCCTTTGCCATGATGCAAACTCCTCCATCAGCATAATTTATCGCATCTGTACCGCCCTTTTTGATCCGCTGCAAATGCTCTTGTCTTTTATTATACACCTTTTTTCAGCGATGTCAAGCATTTTTGCATAAATATACGGATTTTTTTTCCTTTTGCAATATTTTACGCATAATATGCAGTTATTCCTGTATATTTTTATGTTTCCGTGAAAAAAATGCAGTGCAAAGCGCCTGCTCCACGCAAAAAAGCCCCTGTCACAGGACAGAGGCTTTTTGATTTCGGGAATACTCAGTGCAGTTTTTCATAATATGCCAGTACTTCACCCACAAATTCCCGGTGCATCGGGTCGGTGCCGTACCATCTTTCATAGGTCTCCGGTTCGATGAAGCCCTCGGGCTGCATCATCGCCGTATAGCGTTTCCGGCAGATCAGCACACGGCGTGCCTGTGCAAAGGCAGTGGTTCCGTCCAGGAGAACGGGCCGCAATCCGGTTTGTTTCGCCTTATCGCAGTCCCGGCCGGAATGTGTGCCGCAGAATTGCAGTGCCGGTTTATAGCCCGGATCGAAAAAGCACGCTGAAAACAGTTCGTTCCGATCCAGATATTGCAGGGTATACCGATTGGTGCGTACCACACAGTGGAAGGACGGTGCGCCCCAGATCTCACCCATCGCACCCCAGGATGCCGTCATGGTGTTGTAGTCCTCCGGTGTGCCGGATGTCAGTAAGTACCATGATTTTCCGATCATGTCAAAAGGATTGCACTGTAGATCGCTTAGCTCCATTTTCTTAAAAAACATTTCTCCGTCTGTCATAAAATCAATTCCTTTCGCATAAGATAATACTATGTCTCCCGGCGGACAGGCAGTGCAGAGAGCAGATAGCTGTTTTTATTGTACCACAAAACAGAGCGCTACTGTAAGAAGATTTTACGCAGAGAAAATAAATTTTTTCACAAAGCGCAGCGATTTTCAGGCGTGATGCCGCATACCGCTCTTTCCGTACTGCAGCCGCAGCTTGTCCGTGAGCAGCGCAATGAATTCCGAGTTGGTGGGCTTTCCCTTGCAGTTATTCACCGTGTAGCCGAAAAAGGAATTGATGGTGTCCAGGTCGCCTCTGTCCCATGCGATCTCAATGGCGTGGCGGATGGCACGCTCCACACGGGAAGAGGTGGTGTCGAACTGCTGCGCCACCGTGGGATAGAGCATCTTGGTGACGCTCTCCAGCAGTGCCTGGTTCTCGATGGATGCCAGAATGGCTGCACGCAGATAGTGATAGCCCTTGATATGTGCCGGCACGCCCAGCTGGTGGATCATCTCCGTCACCACCATCTCCAGTGTCCGGTGCGCAGATGCCGCTTTGTCGGGAATGCCGTTGGATGCCAGTTCTGTGATGCGGTTTCCCAGCGCCGAAATGTGAAACGGCTTCAGCATGAAATACGCCGCACCCTTTTCCATGACCTGGCGCTCAATAAATGTGTTCTCATAAGATGACGTGATAATGAAAGCCGGCGCATGAGCGAATGTCTGAGATTTCTCGAGGATCTCTATGGCATCCATGCCAGGCAGCACTGCGTCCATTACCACAACGTCCGGCGTGTCGTTCCGGATCGCATCCAGAATGACCTTGCCGTCTTTGCGTCTCGTCACGACGTAAAGACCCAGCGCACGCAGTTCGTTAGCACAGGTTATGCCATACTCGGCGCTGTCGTCTCCGATCAGGACTTTTATTTTTTTGTTGTCCATTTTGTTACCTCCTGTTTTTTTGTTCTACCCTATAATTTTACCACATTCTTTGGAGAACTGCAAGGCTGAAACTTGTCGAAAAAGAAATTATCTTTGTAAAATCTGTGTAAAAAGCAGAGAAGAACCATACAGGACGTTCCGGACACTCAGAGAATGGACGGCGCCTTTGCCGAATCCGCCAGTTTTCTGTCCCGGCGGCGCTGTACCGCCTCAGGCGAAAAGAACTGTAACAGTCCCAGCGCCGTAACGCAGACAAAGGGCAGGATCACCGGCAGGATCTGTACGCAGTACAGCGTCGCCGCCGGCATCTGCATCAGCTGGCTGTAAAAGGAATGCTCCTTCGCATAGGATGCCACATGGTACAGCGCCAGCAGGCACAGCACCACGCCGCCTGCCGCACTGCCTGCCGCCGCCCAGTTGAGCCAGTTCTTCCGGCACAGCAGGACAAGCACTGTCCCCAGAGTCAGCAGACCCGAACCCACCAGCAGCATCTGCCCGTAGCCCACAAAGGACATGGGCCAGTTGCTGCCGGCTCTGGCACGGCTGATCCAGCCCAGTCCGCAGCCCCAGCAGGTGATCCAGGTAAACAGGATGGTGGAAAGCACCAGCAGGATGCGGAGGATGATACAGCTCACCCGGCGGACACGCTGTTTTTTCAGCTGTGCGGCGGTGGGAATGGGACGAGAGGCGGCGTTTTTGGTTTTCATGGCGGTAGATCCTTTCATTTTCAAATTTTTGGATGTTTTGGAATTGCGGAAGTGGTTCTCCCGTTTTTCGGAAAGGCAGTTGCTGCCTGTTGTGAGAACAACTGCCCTATGTTTTTTCCTTGCATTGTCGCTGATAAGCGCTGCCGTACTGCACACGATAGATACGGGGCAAAAAATAAATATACCAGAAAGGCAGGATACAAAAATGATACGTTGGATCAAGCGCACGGCAGTTCTCGGTGCTGCCGTGCTGCTGCAGTTATACGGCGCTGCGGCATATTACGCCTGGCAGCTGCCGGACAATTATTATGTACAGACCGGCAGCCAGCTGGAAGTCGACACGGCGCTCCATATCTCTGCCGTTCCCACGGCGCACACCGTCCAGGCGGCAGCCGCATCGGCACGCACTGCCGAGACCACATCCCTCCGGCTCTTCGGCGTCATTCCCGTCAAGGAGGTGGAAGTCCAGGAGATCGACACGCCCATGCTCGTCCCCTGCGGCGAGCCGTTCGGCATCAAGCTCCGCATGGACGGCGCTATGGTGGTGGGCATGGAACGGGTGGACACTCCGGAGGGCAGGCGCTGTCCGGCACAGGAGGCAGGCATCCAGACCGGCGACCTCATCCGTTCTGTGAACGGACAGGTCATCGACTCCAACCAGTCGCTCCAGGACGCCATCGCCGATTCGGACGGTGTTCCCGTTACAGTGACGCTGGAACGGGGCGAAGAGACCTGCACGGTGACACTGACGCCGGCATATGCCGCCGCAGACAACCGCTATGAGGCAGGCATCTGGGTGCGGGACAGCAGCGCCGGCATCGGCACCATCACCTTTTATGAGCCGGAAACCGGCGGTTTCGGCGGTCTGGGGCATCCCATCTGCGATGCCGACACCGGCGACATCCTGCCCTTTGGTTCGGGCGAGGCAGCTGCTGTGACCATCTCCCAGGTGGTGAAAGGCGTCTCCGGCAGTCCGGGAATGCTCCAGGGCAGCTTTTCGGACGAGACATCCCTGGGCGAGCTGATCTGCAACAACCGCTGCGGCGTGTTCGGGACGCTGTACCACAATCCATCCGCTGAGGACGCCGTTCCCATGGCGCTGAAACAGGAGATCGAGACCGGTCCGGCACAGATCCTCTGCACTGTCTCCGGCGACACGCCGAAGGCATATGACGTGATGCTGGAAGAGATCGACTACAGCGGCACGGACAGCACCCGGAACATGACCGTATGCGTCACAGACCCGGAACTGCTGGAGATCACCGGCGGCATCGTCCAGGGCATGAGCGGCAGCCCCATTTTGCAAAACGGCAGACTGGTGGGCGCAGTGACTCATGTATTTGTGGACGACCCCACACGGGGCTACGGCATTTTCTGTGAAAATATGGTGCGCTATGGGCTGAGCGGCAGCTAAGCCGGCGCAAAAACAAAAAACCTCACGGCGGAACTTGCTCCCCCGTGAGGTTCTCTTGTCGAAACAACAGCGAATTAGTCGCTGAAACCGCTCTCTACCAGATCTACCAGAGAGTTTACTGCGATCTGCTCATCAGAACCATCCGCAATGATCTTGATGTCAGTGCCGCCTACGATACCCAGAGACAGGATACCCAGCAGGCTCTTTGCATTTACCCGACGCTCTTCCTTTTCGATCCAGATCGAGGACTTGAACTCGTTGGCACGCTGAATGAAAAATGTAGCCGGTCTTGCGTGCAGACCAACCTGATTCTGTACTGTAACTTCTTTTACAAACATGATAAAAACTCTCCCATCCTTATGATCCTGCGCTTTCACGCATCATACGTTGGTTTGAAGAAGCTTTGCGGTTTCCATTCCCCTGGAAACAATTTGTGCATTCCTCTTCCCTTCTATGCTACCATTATACCGTTTTTTCCGGAACACGTCAACGCATTTTTTGCAGAAATTGTCCGATTTTCCGGAATTTTCTACGTGTTGTTATAACCGTTCTCCCTTTTCGTTTGAATCTTTGTGGAACATGACAACAATGTCAAAATGGAATTTTCCCCTTTTTCCGAAGTTGCATATTTTGTTCAAATTCCACAAAGAAAACAGTTATTTTTTATCCAAATAGCTTGCATAAAGGTCGGGGCGCTTGTTTTTTGTCTCTTCCAGACTCTGTGCGCTGCGCCATTCTGCAATGTTTTTGTGGTGTCCGGTGAGCAGCACCGGCGGCACCTCCCGGTCGTGCCACACCGCCGGACGGGTATACTGGGGATATTCCAGCAGTCCGCCGAAATGGCTCTCCTCTTCAAAGCACAGGTTTTCCGGCAGAACGCCCGGCACCATCCGTGCAATGGTATCCACCAGCACCAGCGCCGGCAGCTCGCCGCCGGTGAGGACATAGTCCCCGATGGAGACCTCCTCGTCCACGATCTCGTCCAGGATGCGCTGGTCTACACCTTCATAATGCCCGCAAAGCACGAAAATATGCGGCATCACGGACAATTCCAGCGAGCGCTGCTGTTCCAGCACCTTTCCCTTGGGGGACATATAGATCACATAGGGCTTTGTGCCGATATCCCGGCAGACCGCCTCATAGCAGCGGTAGATGGGGTCTGCCTGCATGACCATGCCTCTGCCGCCGCCGTAAGGCACATCATCCACACGGCGGTGCTTGTCCAGGGTATAGTCCCGGATATTCCAGCAGCGGACAGAGATATGCCCGGCTTTTCTGGCTCTGCCGATGATGCTCTCGGACAGCACCGCCTCACACATTTCCGGAAACAGGGTAGCGATCTCAATCTGCATCGAACAAGCCCTCCAGCGGACGAATGCGCATTACGCCGCCGTCCAGGTCGGTCTCCTGCACCACATCCGGGATCGCCGGGATCAGCACGGTCTTTCCGTCCGCATCTTTGACCTCGTACACGTCATTGGCGCCGGTCTGCATCACATCGGTGAGCTTGCCGTAGCTTTTGCCCGTGTCCACGTCCAGCACTTCCAGCCCGATGAGATCCTGGATGAAGTACACGCCCTCTTCCAGTTCCACTTCGTCCCGGTCCATATACAGCACCTGATTCCGCAGCTTTTCTGCCTCCTCCACGGTGTCCACGCCCTCCAGATGCAGCAGCACGTTGCCCTTTTGCAGGCGTGCGGCAGTCACCGTCACCGGCTTTTGCGCCTTGCCCAGGTACAGGGTATCGAATTCGCACAGGAATTCCGGATCGTCGCACCACGGCACGACTTTCATGTCGCCACGAAGTCCGTGGACGTTGACGATCTTTCCGATTTCAAGGTATTGTTTCATGAGCAGTCCTTTCTGTACATACAAGAACAGGCGAACATTTCTGTCCGCCTGCATGGATTGTTTGTAGCTGTTCCTCAGTCGATCTCGACAGCGATCTTCTGATTATACTTTGCTGCGCCGGAACGCATGATGACACGAATCGCCTTGGCAATGCGCCCCTGCTTTCCGATGACACGCCCGGTATCATCCGGTGCAACGTGCAGATGATAAACGATCACGCCCTCTTCATTGGGGGCATCTTCCGTGATCTGAATGGCTGTCGGATCTTCTACCAGACCGGCAACGATCACTCGCAACAGTTCCTGCATGATCTTTTCCTCCTTCTATGGTCACATGATTGCTCCACTGGTCAGCCGTACCCGTTGTGCAGCACACGCACCGTCCAGCCGGACAGCGCCGATACGGTTCACCGGCGGAGCAATCCCGTTCTGCCTTTGCAGAACGACCCCGCACTCGGTGTTGCCTCTAAGAAATTAGAGTACGCCTTCCTTCTTCAGGATAACCTTAACGGTATCAGTCGGCTGTGCGCCGTTCTTCAGCCAGGTCTTTGCCTTGTCAGCGTCCAGGCTAACTACGGTCGGTTCCTTGGTCGGATCGTAGAAACCGATCTCCTCGATGAAACGGCCGTCTCTCGGATAACGCTCGTCAGCAACAACAATACGATAGAACGGAGCCTTCTTTGCGCCCATTCTTCTCAGTCTGATCTTTACTGCCATTTGAATTTACCTCCATGTATTATTCTTGACAAATGTCAAATCTATCTCCAGCAGTTTCCTGCGGGATCTCTTACTTCTTCGGCGGCATCAGCCCCGGCGGAACGCCCGGGATGCCACCCTGCAAACTTTGCAGCTGTTCGGGATTCATGTTTGCCAGGCGTTTCATGGCACGGCGGTTCATCTTTCCGCCCTTGCCTGCCTTGCCGCCGAACTGCTTCATCATCTTCTGCATCTGGTCGAACTGTTTCAGCAGACGGTTCACATCCTCCACCTTCGTGCCGCTGCCGGCAGCGATACGCCGCTTGCGGGACGGGTTGATGATCGAGGGCTTTGCACGCTCCGCCTTGGTCATCGAGGTAATCATCGCCTCGATGCGGACGAACTGCCGGTCGTCAATGTCTGCATCTTTCAGCTTGCTGCCCACGCCGGGGAGCATACCGATGATGGACTTGAGCGAACCCATCTTCTGAATCTGACGCAGCTGTTCCAGGAGATCGTTCATATCGAACCGGTTTTCCTCGAACTTCTTCGCCATCTTCTCGGCATCCTTCTGGCTGATGGTGCTTTCCGCCTTTTCGATCAGCGTCAGCATATCGCCCATGCCCAGGATACGGGATGCCATCCGCTGGGGATGGAACTGTTCGAACTCGTCCAGCTTTTCGCCCATGCCCACATATTTGATGGGCTTGCCGGTGACAGCCAGCACGGACAGCGCCGCACCGCCACGGGTGTCAGAGTCCAGCTTGGACATCAGCACGCTGTCGATGCCCAGGGCATCGTCGAACGCCTTTGCCACATTGACGGCATCCTGACCGGTCATGGCGTCCACCACCAGCATGATCTCGTTGGGGTGGGTCAGTTCCTTCAGATCTTTCAGCTCATCCATCAGCGCAACGTCAATGTGCAGACGGCCGGCGGTATCCAGGATGACCACGTCATTGCCGTGATCCTTGGCGAACTTCAGCGCCTCCTTGGCGATGATGCGTGGGTCGATCTGTCCCATCTCAAAGACCTTGACACCGGCACGCTCACCCACCACCTGCAGCTGATTGATCGCCGCCGGACGGTAGATATCGCACGCCACCAGCAGCGGATAATGCCCTTCTTTTTTCAGCATCTTCGCCAGCTTTGCGGCGTGGGTGGTCTTACCGGAACCCTGGAGACCGCACATCATAATGATGCACGGCGGCTTGGACGGGAACTGGATCCGGGCATTTTCATTGCCCATCAGATTGCACAGTTCCTCGTTGACGATCTTGATGACCTGCTGTGCCGGGGTGAGGCTGGTGAGGACCTCTTCGCCCACTGCACGGTCGGAGACCTTCTTGACAAAATCCTTGACCACCTTATAGCTGACATCCGCCTCCAGCAGTGCCATGCGGACTTCACGCATCGCCTCTTTGACATCGCTTTCCGTCAGCTTCCCGTGGGATTTCAGCTTTTTGAACACCTGGTTCAGCTTTCCCGACAGTCCCTCAAATGCCATAATGATCTCCTCCTCTCAAAGAAAAACAATTGTATTGCCTCCCTTGAAAAGGGCGGTGGCACGCAGTGCCGGAGGGATAACCCTCTGCCGGCTTTCGCCGGCATCCGCCTTTTTCAAGGAGAGCCTTACAAAATGCAGTTCCTTCGTCTTTTTTCAAAGCAGCTCCAGCCCGTGGCGGACGCTTTCCATTGCCCGGCGGCACTCGTCCCGCACCGCCGGTACATCTGCCGCCTGTGCCTGGATGCGCTCCAGCGACCCGGCAATGGCGCTGTAGTTTTCCCGCAGCGCATTCAGCCTTGCCGCAAACTGCAGCTTTTCTTCCATCTCCTGCAGGATCTGCTCCCCACGCTTGATGCCGTCCCGGACGCCCTGACGGGTGATGCCCACGATCTCAGCGATCTCGCTGAGGGACAGGTCTGCACAATAGTACAGCTCTGTGAGCCGGTACTGGTGCGGAGTCAGAAATTCGCCGTAGCAGTCCAACAGCATGGCAAATCGCAAATCCTTGGACATTTCCATGCCGCCTCCTGCCTGTAAAAGTAATCTGCTTTACAAGTATACCCTATTTTCACCGGCTTGTCAAGCTTTTTCTTTCGTGAAACTGCACAAATTTGAAACCGCACTTTTTCTGGTTATGCAATATATTTGCTTATTTTTCACGTTTTATCTGCATTCTCCTTGACATTTCCCCGATTTACGCCTATAATAAAGAGGAAAAGCATATGAGATTCCGGCGTATTTTTGCCGGATGGAGCGAAAGGAATGACAGAAAATGACTTTTGAAGAGATGTTTGCACAGGCAAAAACAATGCTGGAAAACGCCAGCGCCAAGAATGCGGACACTGCCGTTGCAGTACAGTTCGACGTTTCCGGTGAGGGCTGCGGCGCATTCTATGCCGTAGTTTCCGCAGACAGCGACAAGCTGACCATTGAACCGTATGACTATAAGGGTCACGATGTACTGGTATCCGCTGACGCCGCAGAGCTGCTGGACGCACTGCGCAGCGCAGAGACAGACGCTCTGACCGTGGAGGGCGACTGGGACAAGGTGGCTGTATTCCGTGAAGTTCTGGCAACCCTGCCGACACCGAAAAAGGCTGCTGCACCGAAGGCAAAGGCTCCGGCAAAGAAAACCGCTGCCAAGGCTGCACCGAAAATGGCTGAGGCTCCGAAGACTGCCGCTGCAAAGAAGGCAGAACCGGCAAAGACGGAACCCAAAGCCGCTGCACCGAAGGCTGCGCCTGCCGCAGCAGAAAAGGCTGTCAAGCCGGTTGAAACCGCTGTGAAAAAGGAAGAGCCGGTAAAGGCTGCTGCAACAACTGCAAAGACAACCGCTGCAAAGCCGGCTGCCGCAGCAAAACCGACCACCACCGCAAAGCGTGGCAGAAGAAAGTAAACAAGGCAATGCACTAAATAAAACGAAAACCGTTTCGCACGCCGGGGTCTCCGACAGCGAAACGGTTTTTTGTTTGTATGAGACTGATACTATGTCAGCCGCAGGTCACTTGCTTTTGGTTTCCGCCTTTGCTGCAGGCTTTTTCCCCACAGAAAAGCACACCCAGAAGATCACCGCCAGGAGCAGCACAGCGAACGCCATCCAGCCGATAAGCGTTCCCGTTCCCTTTCCGGCAAACATATCGTAATAGCCCTTGAGGTAGATCAGACAAATCAGCGTCGGCACGACATACGCCATATAGCCTCGCAGCCAGCCCGGCAGTTTCAGGCCGGTTCCCTCGTTGACCTCCGCCAGGAATTTTTCCCAGCCCCAGCCGTTTTTCCGGACGCAGAACAGCACATACACCAGAGAACCCAGCGGCAGGATGTTGTACGAAACCAAAAAGTCCTCCAGATCCATTACGCTGGAACCATCCCCGAAAGGCTGGAATCCGGACAGCAGGTTAAAGCCCAGGATCGCCGGCAGAGACAGCACGAAGATCAACACCAGGTTCACCAGCAGGGACTTTTTCCGGGTCCAGCTGCCCAGTTCTACGGTCATGGTGATGATGTTTTCAAACACGGCAATGACGGTGGAAAGCGCCGCAAAAGACATGAACACGAAGAAACAGCAGCCCCAGATGCGTCCGCCCACCATATGATGGAACACATTGGGCAGGGTGATAAACAGCAGGGACGGGCCGGCATCCGGCTGGACGCCATAGGAAAAGCACGCCGGAATGATGATGAGGCCAGCCATGATGGCAACGCAGGTATCCAGTACCACAACGTTGATCGCCTCGCCGGTGATGCGCCGTCCCTTTTTCAGATAGCTGCCGAAGATCTCCATCGCACCGATGCCCACGCTCAGGGTAAAGAAAGCGTGGGTCATAGCGGCGAATGCCACAGAGCCGAATCCGTTTTCTTTCAGACGGGAAAAGCTGGGGACGAGGAAATATTTCAGACCTTCGCCTGCGCCTTTCAGCCGGAGCGAGTTCACCACAAGCACCAGCATCAGCACAATAAGTAGCATCATCATGACTTTGGTGATCTTTTCGATGCCGTTTTGGAGACCCAGGGCGCAGATACCGATGCAGAGGACAATGACAATTGCTGCAAAGAGGATCATCAGCCCCGGATTATCCAGCATCCGGGAGAAAAAGCCGGAGGTCTCTTCGGCAGAAACCGCCGTGATCTTTCCCGACCCGTACAGGAACGCATAGTAGAGCATCCAGCCGGCGACCATGGTGTAGAACATCATGAGCAGATAGTTTCCGGCGATGCCGGCGTATTTGGTGATATGCCAGCGGCTGCCCGGCTGTTCCAGGATATTCAGCGCCTGGGAGATACTCCGGCGGCTGCCACGGCCGATGGCGAATTCACAGATGACGATGGGCAGTCCCAGCAAAAGCAGGCACAGCAGGTAAATGATAAGAAAAGCGCCGCCGCCGTTTTCGCCGCAGATATAGGGAAATTTCCAGACATTGCCCAGACCAACGGCGCACCCGGCAGATACCAGGATAAAGCCCAGCCGTGAATGGAACGTGGCTCGGTTTTTGGTTGATGTACTCATAACAGTTCTCCTTTGTTGTCTCCGCAGTTGCAGAAAAATGTGATTGTTTTATTATACAACAAGATTTCTTTTTTGTCAAATGCGACAAATTCAGTAGGTGATTGCGGTGCGGCGGGTCAGCCCGTCGCACCCTACAGATTCACCTTTTCAAAGAAGGCAAAAACAACTCCTCTGCCCTGTCGGGCATCTCCTCTATGAGAGGAGACGATTTGATAAAGCCTCCTCTTTTAGAGGAGGTGGCACGCAGTGCCGGAGGAGTCAGAGGAGTCCCGGGCGAACCATGTTCGCCCCTACGGTAAACCTTTTTTCAGAAAGGGAACGGGGCGATGTGGCTTGCTATCCTTTGGCAAGTCTGCCGTCGCCATTTCCGCTGGGCGACAGGCTGGGCATCGCCCCCTACAGATTCACCTTTTTGAAGAAGGCAAAAGACTCCTCTGCCCTGTCGGGCATCTCGTACTGAGCGGTCCCTTTTGTCACCTACGGTGACATTTCCCCACCCCGTGGGGAATCACCTCTATGAGAGGAGACTTTTCTTTTGGCTCCTCTACAGAGGAGCTGGCAAGCCGTAGGCTTGACTGAGGAGTCTCGGGCGAACAATGTTCGCCCCTACGGTGAATCTTTCAAAACGATACAAAGACAATTTGCGTGGCAAACGCTATGAAAACAACAAAAACCACCTGCACAAGAGAAACCCAGAAAGCCTACACTGCACGTACAGGAAAAGGCAAACAAAAGCGTTTGCAAGCCAAAGGCGGACAGCGAGGTACGAGCGATTCCGCCGAACGGGTTTGGGGCGTGAGACCCAAAGATAATATATCCCCCTGCCCTATCGGGCATCTCCCTTTTCAAGGGAGGCAAAAGACTCCTCTGCCCTGTCGGGCATCTCCTCTATGAGAGGAGACAATTTCGCAAAGCCTCCTCTTTTAGAGGAGGTGGCACGCAGTGCGGTCGGAGTCAGAAGAGTCCCGGGCGAACCATGTTCGCCCCTACGGTGTGCCTTTTAAGCCGATACAAATGCAATCACACCAACAAAAAAAGCGGACAGTTCTGCGCTGTCCGCTTTCTCTTCAAAAAGTCACTGGATTTCCGATTCCGGCTGTTCCGCTGTATCCGGCGGCACAATGTCCCGGATTTCGAACCAGAAGGTCGAGCCTTCGCCCAGCTTGCTGTTTACGCCGTAGTTGTAGTTGTGCATCTTCAAAATCTCTTTGACGATGGACAGCCCCAGTCCCGTTCCCACCACTTCACGCTTGTGGTTCTCTGAACGGTAATACTTGTCGAAAATCAGCTTGATCTTGTCCTCTTCGATGCCGTCGCCGGTGTCACGCACCTCAATGCGCACGCACTGCGGCAGATTCCGCTGGGTCACAAACACCTGCTTGTCCTCTTTGGACGTGTAGTTGATGGCGTTGTTGATGAGATTGCCGATGACACGGTCGATCTTGCTCTCGTCACAGCGCACCATGCAGGACTTGTCCAGCGTCAGATGGATGTGATATCCCATCCGCTCCGACACGCCCTCATACCGGTGGACGATCTCTTCCATGCACTGGGCAATGTCGAAGGTGCTGTAGTCCAGCTTTTGTGCGCCGCTCTCCAGCTTTGACAGATCCAGCATATCGTTGACCAGCTGGGTCAGCCGGTCGGTCTCCTCGATGATAATATTCAGATGCTGCTCCCGTTTCACCGGATTGTTTCCCGAAAGGTCACGGATCATCTCCGCATACGCTTTCATCATGGTCAGCGGTGTCCGCAGGTCGTGGGAAACATTGGCGATCAGATCACGCTGCATCTGATCCGTCTTGGACAGCTCGTGCGCCGCATAGGTCAGCGTCTCCGCCAGATCGTCTACCTCCGCATAGCCGCCGCCTTCGAACTTCACCGCGTAATCGCCGTGCGCCAGACGCTTTGCCGATTTGGTGATGCGTGTGATGGGCGTGGCGATGTGGTTCGCCGCATAGAACGAAATGAGAAAGCCGAAGAATACCAGCATAATGGTAATCATCATGGTCTGGCGTTTCAGAATGGAAACAGTAGACTCCACCGGCACCAGCGGCGAATTCAGCAGCAGATAGCCCAGCACGCTGCCGTCATCCTTGCTGTACATGGTGCAGCCGTAGACCAGCATCTGATTTTGCAGATTCGGGTTGGAGACCTTGCGGCAGATCGTGCCGGTGCTGCTGTTCTGGAGGTCGATGAGATAGAAAAATGTCCCGTTTCCCTCGCCGTGCAGCAGGCACTTGCCGTTGTATACACAATTATAATAGACTTCTCTGCCGTTTGTGTTGAGCAGTTCAATGCACATTTCGTTTTGCAGAGAAATTTCCTGGGCATCCTGCGAAAAGTCATCGCTGCCATAGTCAGAGACCAGCTGCTGTGCCAGCTTTGCGGTGTCCCGGATTTTCATGGACTCATAGAACCATTCCAGAAAGATGACCTGGAACAGCCACATGAGCAGAAAGACCACGCACACGAACAGCATGAAAAACAGCCAGATTTTTACGCCGATGCGAAGATTTCGCTCACCGAGCCGGTGATGCGGATGATGCGTCATTTTCCGGATCAAACTTATATCCCATTCCTCTCAAGGTCACAATATCTGTGCGATACGGTCCAAGGCTGCCGCGCAGCATCTTGATGTGGGTATCCACAGTACGGTCGTCCCCGAAGAAATCATATCCCCAGACCTCTTCCAGAAGCTTGTCTCTGGAGAGTGCCAGTCCCTTATTTTTCACCAGATAAAACAGCAGATCATACTCTTTCGGTGTCATGGAGGCACGCACGCCGTCCACATAGACTTCCCGTCCGGCAAGGTCGATCTCCAGACCGCCGAATTTCAGACGCTGCTGGGGCGCATCGGCGCCGTTCTTCTGTGCTGCATGGCTCCGTGCCAGAACAGCACGCACCCGTGCCATCAATTCCCTCGGCGAAAAGGGTTTCACCACATAGTCGTCGATGCCGGTCTCAAAGCCGAACAGCTTGTCGTATTCTTCTCCACGGGCAGAAAGCATAATGATCGGAATGCTCTTCTGTTTCCGGATCTCCTTGCAGGCGGAATAGCCGTCCAGCCGGGGCATCATCACGTCCATGATAATGATATCATAGTCATTTTCCCGGCAGAGTGCAACCGCCTCCATGCCGTCCCGTGCCTCGGTCACCTCAAAGTCCTCAAACTCTGCGTATTCCCGCACCACGGCACGGATCTTCTCTTCGTCGTCTACGATCAGCATTTTGCTCATGAATCACACCTCCCTGAGATGTCAAGGCAATACTGTATTTTTACTTCTTGTTCCGGTTTTTCAGCGATGCGCCGATAAAGGATGCGAACAGCTTCTGCGGCTTATTCGGACGGGACTTGAATTCCGGATGGAACTGTACGCCGATGAACCACGGGTGATCCGGCAGGGAAACGATCTCTACCAGACGCTCGTCCGGAGACAGTCCTGCGATCTGCAAGCCCTTTTCGGTGAGCTGCTTGCGGAAATTGTTGTTGAATTCGAAACGGTGGCGGTGGCGCTCGTAGATCAGCTCTTCGCCGTAGATCTGCTGTACCAGGCTGCCCGGTGTCAGCTTGCAGGGATACAGCCCCAGACGCATGGTGCCGCCCATGTTCTCGATGTCCTTCTGATCTTCCATGATGTGGATGACGCTGTGTGCGCCGTCCGGCTCGAACTCAGAGGAGTTGGCATCCGGGAATCCAGCCACGTTGCGTGCGAATTCTACCACTGCCATCTGCATACCCAGGCAGATGCCGAACATCGGCACCTTGTTCAGACGTGCATAGCGGATCGCCTCGATCATGCCCTCGATGCCACGGTCGCCGAAACCGCCGGGAACGATGATGCCGTCGCATTCCTTCAGCATTTCCGGTGCAGTCTCCCGTGTGATCTTCTCGGAGTCGATCCACAGGATCTTGACTCTGGCATCATTGACGATGCCGCCGTGATGCAGTGCCTCTGCCACGGACAGATACGCATCCTGGAGTGCCACATACTTGCCCACCAGACCGATGGTCACATCCTTGTCCGCATTGTGCTGACGCTGGGTCATTGCAGTCCACTCGGTCAGATCCGGCTCACGGTTTTCCAGACCCAGGTGGTGGCAGACGCTGTCGGTCAGTCCCTCGTTCTCCAGCATCATGGGAACTTCATACAGAGACGGCGCAGTCATATTCTGAATAATATCTTCTTCCCGGACGTTGCAGAACATACTGATCTTCCGCTTCATATCCTCCGGAATTTCCAGCTCGGTACGGCAAACGACCACGTGAGGCTGGATGCCGATGGACAGCAGTTCCTTGACGGAGTGCTGGGTCGGCTTGGATTTCAGCTCGTTGGAGCCGGCAATGTACGGCACCAGGGTAACATGGATGTACATGGCGTTTCCTCTGCCCACCTCGGTCACGAACTGACGGATCGCCTCCAGGAACGGTGTGCTTTCGATATCGCCTACTGTACCGCCGATCTCTGTGATGACCACATCCGCATTGGACTCCTTGCCGACACGGTAAATACGGTCCTTGATCTCGTTGGTGATGTGCGGAATTACCTGTACTGTACCGCCCAGATAGTCGCCCCGGCGCTCCTTGTTCAGAACGGTCCAGTAAACCTTACCGGTGGTGACATTGTTGTTGATGGAAAGGCTTTCGTCAATAAAGCGCTCATAGTGACCCAGATCCAGGTCCGTCTCTGCGCCGTCATCGGTAACGAACACTTCGCCGTGCTGATACGGACTCATCGTGCCGGGGTCAACATTGATATACGGATCAAACTTCTGAATGGTGACCTTATAGCCTCTGGCTTTCAGCAGGCGACCCAGCGAAGCCGCAGTGATTCCCTTACCCAGACCGGACACAACGCCGCCGGTGACGAATACATATTTTGGCATATTTAATAATCCTCCCGTTTGTCAGAACCCATTTCCCCGGAAAATCGCCCTGGAGCGCCGGCTTTCCACAAGTTCTGCTTCATGCAAACATATTGATTCATCTTATTATACCGTATTCCGCAGAAAAATGCAAGCCTTATTTTTGAACGCTGCGGAAATCCGGTTTTCTGAAAGATACCGAAAGACTCCACCGGCACTGCGTGCCACCTCCTCTACAAGAGGAGGCTTTAGATTTGATTGAAACATGAATCCCCCTGTCAGCTAAAGCTGATAGAAAATAATCCCTCCGTCTGCTCCTACGGAGCATCCACCTCCCTTTTCAAGGGAGGCTTATTGTCTCGCATTATGTCCCCCTTGAAAAGGCGCCCGCAGGGTGTGCCTTGTGTTGAGGTAGATATTTTATAATATAGGCTCCCCTAACAGGGCGCCCGTAGGGTGTGCCTTGTGCTGAGCTGGCAAGCCGTAGGCTTGACTGAGGGGTTAATCCCACTGCCAAACATCGCCCGAAGAATTCTTAAAATGCACAAAAAAACTTCATGCAATTCCTGCATTTCCCTGTTATACTAAAATAAATGAGAATTATTCCTATTAAGCAGTTTCTGAGGAGGTATTACCATGCTGAAAACGATTCCCCATTCGGAGCAGATCTTCTATGTGGGCGCAGACGACAAGACCCTGGATCTGTTCGAGAGCCAGTATCCCGTCCCGGACGGCGTCTCCTATAACGCCTATGTCATCCGGGACGAAAAGACAGCCCTGCTGGACACCGTAGATCCCCGTGCCACAGACCAGTGGCTGGAACAGGTCACTGAGGTGCTGGACGGCACAGCGCCGGACTATCTGGTGATCTCCCACATGGAGCCGGATCACGCCGGCAGCATCCGGGCGATCACAGAACGCTATCCGGACATGACCCTGGTTGGCTCTGCAAAGGCGCTGGGGATGCTGCCCCAGTTCCTGGGCGATATGCCGGGCAATCCCACCCGTACCGTCAAAGAGGGCGAGACGCTGGAACTGGGCAGCCACACCCTGCACTTCGTCATGGCACCCATGGTACACTGGCCGGAAGTCATGGTGTGCTATGAGTCCGGCGAAAAGGTGCTGTTCTCCGCAGACGCTTTCGGCAAGTTCGGGGCGCTAGACACCGACCAGCCCTGGACAGACGAGGCACGGCGGTATTACCTTAACATCGTGGGCAAATACGGCGCACCGGTGCAGACGCTGCTGAAAAAGGCGGCAAAGCTGGACATCTGCGCCATCTGTCCCCTGCACGGTCCAGTGCTGACCGGCGACCTTGCGCCCTATCTGGAAAAGTACCAGACCTGGAGCAGCTATGCCCCGGAGGAAAAGGGCGTGCTGGTGGCGTATGCCTCTATTCACGGCAACACGGCACAGGCGGCTGCCCTGCTGGCAGAGCGGCTGAAAGCCCTGGGCGAAACCGTGGTGCTGCTGGATCTGTCCCGGTGCGACATGGCAGAGGCTGTGGCACAGGCGTTCCGGTTCGACCGGACAGTACTGGCGGCGGCAAGCTATGACGGCGGCGTGTTCCTGCCCATGGAAGAATTCCTGCTCCACCTGCAATACAAAGCGTTCCAGAAACGCACCATCGCTCTGGTGGAAAACGGCTCGTGGGCGCCCTGTGCCGCAAAGAAAATGCACACGCTCCTGGACACCATGAAGGACCTCACCGTCCTGGAACAGACCGTCACCATCCGTTCTGCGGTAAAGCCGGGAGACGAATCCGCACTGCTGGCGCTGGCAGACGCAGTCCACCAGGCATAACATACCACTTTCATCGCAACCAAAAAAAGCCCCTTTCCGGGGCTTTTTTTCTGTCATTCTATTGTATCAGAATCATTTTTGTGTACCAGGATCATTTTTGCATCCCGGTGGCGCAGGGCGACCACGCCGCCACGCACAGCATAAGCAGTGGGGTCTCCGCCGCCGGCAGTTTGCAGGCATCGGATCGCTGTGCCGGGAATCCAGCCGAGATCCTGGAGCCGCCGCCGGATCGCCCCGTGCAAATAGACGCTGGCGATCACTGCGGTCTCTCCATACGCCAGACTGCACAGCGGACAGACAGATTTGGTTGACTGCATGGGTCTCTCCTCCTCACTGTATTGTATGCAGCGGTAGGGAGAATGTGTCCGGCTTTCGAAAACGGGGTTTTAATCCCCCAGCGCCTTTTGATAGTACCCACGCAGCAGCATCATGCGGTCTGCATCGGAAAAGGCGGCGGCGGCGGCACGGTTGCGTGCGCCCATCTGCCGGCGGAGCAGCTTGTTATCCGCCAGCTGTTCGATGGCGTCGGCGCAGCTGGTGACCAGGTCACCCTTGAGGCAAAAGCCGCTTTCGCCCTTTTCCGCATATGTTTTTGTGCCGTGGCTGCGCACGGTAATCAGCGGCAGCCCTGCAGCCATTGCCTCCAGCGCCGCCATGCCGCAGCCCTCACGCCGGGACGGCATACAGAAAATGTCCGCAGCGCCCAGCATATCCGGGATATCCGTCCGGTAGCCCAGCAGGTGGACACGCTCTTCCAGATGCAGCTGACGAGTCAGTTTCTGCAAAAACGGCATATCCGGTCCTTCGCCGCAGATCACATAGTGCAGCTGTTCCCGGTTCCGCAGGCGTGCCATTGCCTGGAGGATCACCCGGAGACGTTTCTGCATCCGGAGCGTTCCCACCGAGAGCAGCACCACCGCATCCTGGGGAATGTCCAGTTCGTTTCGCACCACTTCCCGGCTGCGCTCCGGCATGGCGTATTTGTCGCAGTCCAGCCCCACATCCGGCAGAGAGACTACCTCCGCCTGGTTCAGATGCTTTTTCGCATAAGCGGCATCTTCGGGACATACGGCAAAGAACACCTCTGTCGCTTTCCGGTATTTGCGTTCCACCGCCGAGAAATACACCCGTTCTGCCAGCAGGCAGCCGTGAAACACCCGGAAATCATGGGCAGTGTAAAACACGGGAATGCCCAGCTCCTGCGCCGCACGGCGGCCGTACTGTCCGGCGATCGTGCCGTGACAGTGGAGCAGATCGGGTTTCAGTTCTTTCAGCAGCGGCAAAAGCTTTTGGTATGCCTGGTGGTTGCGGCGCAGTGCGGCGGCGCTGTCCGCAAACGGCAGGTCGTGCCAGTGCAGCTGGGGAAAAGTCTGGTTGTATTCGTGGAGCGCAGCCTCTGAGAGATTGCCGTTCTGCATATTGCAGACCATGTGGATCTCGCAGCCCAGCGTCTGGAGTGCGGTCAAGTCATATTTGGTAAACTGCACCAGCGTTGCCGCCGCTGCACCGAGAAAAACGACACGTTTCATGAAATAAGTCCTTTCACACACAGGACATCCCTGTATTTCTGTAGAATGTATCTATTATAACATATGTGATACGAAAAGTCCATAGGCACGGTTGACAAGAAAATGAGTCCCTCAGTCAAGGGAAACAAAGTCCCCCTTGAAAAGGGGGATTCACCCCTCAGTCAAGCCTACGGCTTGCCAGCTCCCCTGTTAGGGGAGCCTATATTTACCAGTTCAGTACAAGGCACGCCCTACGGTTGCCTTTTCAAGGGGAACTGTTAGAGAGACTTTTTTAGATAAAACAAAAAACGCCCCGGGGTGAGGGACGTTTTTTGCTATGATATAGGGATTATTGGGGATTTTCCGTTCCGCATCGGGGTGTATGCGAAACGGTTTAGAGGATGTTACATGCTCTCTTTGAGCATGGTTTTAGTATACAGGGTCAATGTGTTCATTTCGTGAAATCACGCTGAAAAGCGGCTGAAAACCGCAAGGGAATCGTTTTCACATTTTGCCGCTTTTCCCCGGAATCTCCCGCTTTCCGGCGAAATGGGACGTTCTGCGGCGCAGATTCGCCGTATTTGTGAACAATCGCCAAAATTTGCGCCGAAACTTCGTCGAACTGCTGAAATCGCCTGCTCCGCCGGGATTCCCAAAAAGAATTTTGCATTTGCCCTTGCTATTTGTTTTGAAATGTGTTACAATAAAACTATCAAAAAACGAAACGATTCGAATGCACTTTTTGTACATTCAGACGAAAAAAGGAGTTCAAAACCATGGCACAGAGATTTGCACCGGCGACCCCGAAATTTCCCCATATGCTGCACGGCGGCGACTATAACCCGGAACAGTGGCTGGATCAGCCGGAGGTTCTGGAAGAGGACATCCGGCTGTTCCGGAAAGCCCACATCAACTGTGTGAGCCTGGGCATTTTCTCCTGGGCAAAGCTGGAGCCGGAAGAGGGCGTTTACGACTTCGGCTGGCTGGATGAGATCATCGACCGGCTCTATGCCAACGGCATCTACACCGTCCTCGCCACGCCCTCCGGCGCAAGACCCCAGTGGCTGGCGCAGAAATATCCGGAGGTGCTGCGTGTCCGTCCAGACGGGCTGCGGAACTTCTACGGTCACCGCCAGAACCACTGCTACACCTCGCCGCTGTACCGGGAAAAGGTCACCCAAATCGACACCCTGCTGGCAGAACACTACGCCAACCACCCGGCGGTGATCCTGTGGCACATTTCTAACGAGTTCGGCGGCGAATGCCACTGCGAGCTGTGCCAGGCGGCGTTCCGGGAATGGGTACAGAAAAAATACGGCACGCTGGACAAGCTGAACCACGCCTGGTGGGCAAACTTCTGGTCGCACACCTATACGGACTGGTCACAGGTACACAGCCCCAGCCCGGTGGGTGAGACTTCCGTTCACGGGCTGGATCTGGACTGGCGGCGGTTCGTCACCCACCAGACCGTGGACTTTATGAAAACGGAGATCGCTGCGGTAAAGGCGGTGAACCCGGACATTCCGGTCACCACCAACATGATGACCATGTACACCTATGAACTGAACTATTTCGCCTTCCGGGATGCGCTGGACGTGATCTCCTGGGACAACTATCCGGAATGGCACAACCCCTATATGGGCAACGAGGAAGTGGCGAAGGACTGCGCCATGACACACGATATGATGCGGTCGCTGCAAAAAAAGCCGTTCCTGCTCATGGAATGCACCCCGAACGCCACCAACTGGCAGGGCGTCAGCAAGCTGAAAAAGCCGGGGATGCACCAGCTTTCCGTCATCGAGGCGGTGGCGCACGGGGCAGATTCCGGGCAGTACTTCCAGCTGCGCCAGAGCCGGGGCAGCTGTGAGAAGTTCCACTCGGCGGTCATCTCCAACACCGGCACGGAAAACACCCGGACATTCCGGGAAGTCACCGACATCGGCGCTGTGCTGGAACAGCTGTCCGACCGGGTATACGGCAGCGGCACGCCGGCGGAAACGGCGATCCTGTTCGACACGGAAAACAAATGGGCGCTGGACAAATGCCAGGGGCCGAGAAACATCGGGCTGGACTATTTCGGGAATATCCGCCGGAACTACAGCTATTTCTGGAAAAACGGCATCAATGTGGATATCATCGACAGCACCTTTGACCTCAGCGGCTACAAGCTGGTGATCGCACCCATGCTGTACCTGTTCCGGGACGGCATCCAGGAAAAGCTGCGCCGGTTCGTCCGGAACGGCGGCACGCTGGTAACCACCTGTTTCACCGGCGTGGTCAACGACACCGACCTGAGCTTTCTGGGCGAGGCGACCGAGGACAAGCTTTCCGATGTGCTGGGGCTGTGGGTGGAGGAAGTGGACAGTCTGTATGACTGCGAATCCAACCGCACCACCTGGAACGGCAAGTCGTATTTGCTGAAAGAGCTGTGCGAGATCTGCCATCCCACCACCTGCGAAACGCTCGCCGTGTATGAAACGGACTTCTACGCCGGAAAGCCGGTGCTGACGAAAAACCAGTTCGGAAAGGGCGTGGCGTATCACGTCAGCGCCTCCGCCGACACGGACTTTTTCCATGCGCTGTATGCAAAGCTGGCGGCGGCGTGTGATCTCACCTATGCCATCCGCACCGCTGTGCCGGACGGCGTCAGTCTGACCTGGCGGCAAAGCGACACGGAAAAGCTGATCTTCGTGCAGAACTTCGGAGACAGCGCAGCCGCAGTGCAGCTGGATCAGCCCTATGAAAACGTCCTCACCGGAGAGACTGTCTCCGGCAGTCTGAATATAGAAAAATACGGCTTTGCGGTATTGGCAAAGCAGATATAGATTTTTGATTTATAGGAGGTAAGCACAGAAATGAACATTCCCGAATTACTGCAGCAGCTGACGCTGGAAGAAAAAGCCGGTCTCTGTTCCGGCGGCGACTTCTGGCACACCAAGGCGGTGGAGCGCCTGGGCATCCCTGCCATGATGATGAGCGACGGCCCTCACGGACTGCGCAAGCAGGATGAACAGGGCGACCACATGGGCGTAAACGACAGCATCAAAGCTGTATGCTTTCCTGCCGGCTGCGCCACAGCCTCTTCCTTTGACCGGGAACTGGTGGAACGCATGGGCAAGGCGCTGGGCAACGAGTGCCAGGCGGAAAATGTGGGCGTGCTGCTGGGACCGGCGGTCAACATCAAGCGTTCTCCGCTCTGCGGCAGAAACTTCGAGTACTACTCCGAAGACCCTTATGTTGCCGGCGAAATGGCGACCTATTTCATCCGTGGCGTACAGAGCCAGGATGTGGGAACCAGCATCAAACACTTTTATGCCAACAACCAGGAACACCGCCGCATGAGCAGTTCTTCGGAGATGAGCGAGCGCACCGCACGGGAGATCTATCTGGCGGCGTTTGAGCGTCCCATCCGCAAGGCAAAGCCCTGGACGGTGATGTGCGCCTATAACCGGATCAACGGCGTCTATGCCGCTGAGAACAAAGAGGCGCTCACGGATATTCTCCGGGGCGAGTGGAATTTCCACGGCTATGTGGTCAGCGACTGGGGCGCAGTCAACGACCGTGTGGCAGACCTGGAGGCAGGCATGGATCTGGAAATGCCCTCTTCCTGCGGTATGCGTGATGCAGAGATCGTCAAGGCAGTGCGCTGCGGCAGACTGCCGGAATCTGTCCTGGACAGAGCCGTCACACGCATCCTGCGCATCGTCCAGCGCTATCTGGACGGCAGACGGCCGGGCGCTGTGTTCGACCGGGACGCAGACCACGAACTGGCACGGGAGATCGCATCCCAGTGCATGGTGCTGCTGAAAAATGAAGATCACATCCTGCCGCTGGACAAGACGGTTCCGGCAGCGTTTATCGGAAAATTTGCGCAGTCGCCCCGGTTCCAGGGCGGCGGCAGCTCTCACATCAACTGCCACAAGGTGGAATCTGCGCTGGAAATGGCAAAGGATTATCCGGTCACCTATGCCCAGGGCTATGAGACCTCGGACGATGTGATCCGGGACGATCTGATCGCAGAGGCTGTGGCAGCGGCAAAGGCGGCGAAGGTGGCTGTGGTATTTGCCGGGCTGCCGGACATCTTTGAATCCGAGGGCTATGACCGGGAGCATATGCGTCTGCCGGACTGTCAGAATGCGTTGATCGAGGCAGTTGCCGCAGCGAATCCCAACACAGTCGTTGTTCTCCACGGCGGTTCTCCGGTGGAGATGCCCTGGCTGGGAAAGGTCAAGGGCGTGCTGGAGGCATACCTCTGCGGTCAGGCTGTGGGCGGCGCAACGGTGCAGATCCTGTACGGCGACGTGAACCCCAGCGGTCACCTGGCAGAGACGTTCCCGGTCAAGCTGGAGGACAACCCGTCCTATGTGGCATACCAGGGCGAGGGCGATGTGACGGAATACCGGGAAGGCGTTTTCGTGGGCTACCGCTATTACGCCACCAAAAAGATGCCGGTGCTGTTCCCTTTCGGCTATGGGCTGAGCTATACCACCTTTGCAATCTCCAACCTGCGCACCGAACAGGACGAGTATCAGTCTCACGACGTGATGACGGTTTCGGTAGACGTGACCAACACCGGCGACCGGGCAGGCAAGGAAGTGGTGCAGCTGTATGTGCTGCCAAAGACCAAAACCGACTCGGTACAGCGTCCGGTGCAGGAACTGCGTGGCTTTGAAAAGGTGGAACTCCAGCCGGGCGAGACCAAAACCGTCACCTTTACCCTGCACGGTTCCAGCGCCTTTGCGTACTACTGCACCCAGAAAAAGCGCTGGGTCGTAGAGACCGGCGCATATCAGCTGGCTGCCGGCAACTCTTCGGACAACCTCACCGCAGAAAAGACCGTCCTCATCCACGGAGAACGGGCGCTGCCTGCGGAGATCACTTTGAATACCACCATCGGCGACATCCTGCGCATCCCCGGCGCAGACCAGGAGATCATGAAATATGCCGGGGCATTTGGCATGAACGATTCCTCCGAATCGGACTCCATGGGCGAAAGCACCGCAGATATGATGGAAGCCATGATGCGATATATGCCGGTCCGTGGCCTGCTCTCCTTTGGCGGCGGAACGGTCTCCATTGCGGAATGCAAGGCACTTGTGGAAAAGCTGAACACCCTTTTGGAACAGGCGAACCTGCACAACAGGGACTGAAATCAATTTCTAATAGAGTTCCCCTTGAAAAGGCGTCTCCTTGTGCTGGGAGGTAACCCCTCAGTCAAGCCTACGGCTTGCCAGCTCCCCTGTTAGGGGAGCCTATACCAAGTTACTTCGTTATCTCATAAGAAATATTCCTTTTCAAAGAAGGCAATATTATAAAAATTGATCTTCATAGACTGATGTGACAACTTCTCCACCTTTCAATTGTCAGACGGCGCATATCGGGGCAACGACCGGTATGCGCCGTCTGCTGTCCGCTCCGCCGTCATCTGCACCCGGAGATTACAGAACACCGTCACCGACAGCACCGCCTGAGGCAACACCCAGGGGATGGTCACCACGGGCAGCATCTGCAGGCCATACCAGCCCAGCAGTGCCAGCAGTTCCTTTCTGCCGCCGTGCATGGCACGCATTGCCGCAAGGGGTACTTTCCACGCCGGCAGTTCCGGACGGGCAAAGCAGACGAACGGCACGCACCACAGCCCCAGGCAGACATAGCACCACCCCAGAAGGCAAAGTGTCCCCAGCACCAGCAGCTGCACGGCGGCGAACAGATACGGTGCGCTTTCCGTATGGGCTGCCCCGGCCTTTCCCAGCTGGTATGCGCCGAACAGACAGAGCGTCACGGTCTGGAGCAGCAGGGTACGCAGCAGGGTGTTTTGCAGCGCCAGCCACAGCTGTTTTTTCCGCCCGGCAGGACGGCGGTGCGGCAGCATGGATACCACGGCGGTACAACGCCGCCACAGCGACCAGCTGCACCAGTTCCAGACGAGCCACGCCGGAACCAGCCAGAAAAGCTGCACCAGCCGCCACAGCAGCGCCTGCTCTGTCAAAAGGGAAACAGGCAGTGTGTTCCGGATGCGCAGCACCAGCGCCGCCGCAAGCAGTTCCAGCAGCCAGAGCAAACTGCCCAGCAGCAACCATCCCCAGCAAGCCAGTCCAAGCCGGCGGTGGGCGTGGAGCATTTGTGCGCAAAATTGCTGGTTCTGACGTATCTGCATGGCATTCCCCTCCGATCTCTTCTGCTCCTATCTTTCCCTGCGCTGCATGATTTTATACGAAAGGACGTGTTTTTTCTGGCAGAACTGCATTTTCGAATGGACTGTCCCGACCCTATGACCCTGGAACAATTTCTCCGGCGGCACAAGGGCGTTTCGCACCGGATGCTGGTACGGCTCAAGCGGATCCCCGGCGGCATCTGTTGCAACGGAGCGCCCATCCGCACCATTGATCCGGTACGATACGGAGACGAGATCGTTCTCACCGACCGGGAAAACGCCTCGGCACTTCAGCCGGCGGCGGTTTCTGTACCGGTGCTGGACGAGACGGACAGCTACATCATTTACAACAAGCCGGCGCATATGCCGGTGCATCCCTCGCAGGGGCATCACAGCGACACCCTGGGGAATGTGTTTGCCGCACAGTTCCCGGAGCTGCCGTTTCGCCCGGTGTACCGGCTGGACCGGGACACCAGCGGCATTTGTCTGGCTGCCAAGTCTGCCTACGCCGCAAAGCAGCTCCAGGGCAGCACCCGGAAAACCTATCTGGCGCTGGTCTGCGGCATCCTCACCGAAAGCGGCACGGTCGATGCGCCCATCGGCAGGCAGGACGGCTCTGTCATCCGGCGTTGTGTCCGGGCAGACGGAAAGCCGGCAGTCACCCACTTTGTACCGCTCCGGCACAGTGACCGGTATACCCTGCTTTCGCTCCGGCTGGAAACGGGAAGGACGCATCAGATACGGGTGCATATGGCGCATCTGGGGTATCCGCTCGCCGGGGATGACCTGTACGGCGGCGATACCAGGGATTTTTCCCATCATATGCTGCATTGTGATTCGCTGGAGTTTTTGGATCCGGTGACGGGAGAGTTGCGGCAGTATGCGGCAGAATGCCCATGGGAACTGCAATAACACTGCCAGTCGTGTGATACATTGCCGAACAGAACAAGGGTTGGCGAGCGGCGAGTCGCCGCTGACCTTTCGCCCCAATTTAACGTTCAAAAAAGGGCAGTGTCACGGCAGACAAGCTGCCTATGACCCCTCCGGGGAATTTATGTCATAAATAATCTAATGTAACACATTGCCAGTCGTGTGATACACTGCCGAACAAGGCAAGGGTAGGCGATAAGCTTTTCTTTTTTTGCTTCTTTTTTTCTTTTCAGTAAAGAAAAAAAGAAGGGAAATTTTATGTAAATCCCTCTGCTGACATCTCAGCACAAGGCACACCCTGCGGGCGCCTTTTCAAGGGAGACTGAATACTCCTCTGCCCTGTCGGGCATCTCCTCTATGAGAGGAGACTATTTAGAAAAGCCTCCTCTACAGAGGAGGTGGCACGCAGTGCCGGAGGAGTCTCGGGCGAACAATGTTCGCCCCTACAGATTTACCTTTTCAAGGGATCAAAGACTCCTCTGCCCTGTCGGGCATCTCCTCTATGAGAGGAGACTATTTAGAAAAGCCTCCTCTACAGAGGAGGTGGCACGCAGTGCGGTCGGAGTCTCGGGCGAACGATGTTCGCCCCTACGATTTTTTCGGCAGGGCATTTTCTCTAGGAGAAGATGCAATCCACGCCGCAAATACGCACAAAAACGAAAAGAGACTGCCGTTTGTATGGCAGTCCCTTTTCTGATTTGAAAGGAAATTTTTCCGATTTACTCAAATCGTTCTATTGTTCAAAACTGTTTCAGCTTAGCCCATTACAACTTCTACAGCGTGGTTCTTGCCATCGCTGAATACCGGCAGTACGTTGCCTTCGATTGCCTTGCCGTCAACTGTAACAGATACAACACCCTTGCAAACGTGGTTCGGGTTCTTGACGGTGACATCATAGGTTGCACCACGGAACTGTCTGGAAATGGTGAAGCCATCCCATTCGTGCGGAATGGACGGATCGATCTTCAGACCATCCCAATCCGGGATTACACCCAGGATGTACTGGGAAACAGCTACGAAGTTCCATGCAGCAGTACCGGTCAGCCAGCTGTTCTTTGCCTCGCCGTGACGCTTTGCATCCTTACCTGCAATCATCTGCGCATATACATACGGCTCGGTGCGGTGCAGGTCGGAGTACTTCTCTTCACGATATGCCGGAGCAATCTTGCTGTAGTATTCGAATGCCTTGTCGCCGTGACCAACAAATGCCTCTGCACAGATGATCCATGCGTTGTTGTGGCAGAAGATACCAGCATTTTCCTTATAGCCGCCCGGATAAGTAGAAATTTCACCGTACTCGATGTAGTACTTGGTGAATGCCGGCTGGTTCAGAACCAGACCGTGTGTAGAATTCAGATACTTGTCTACGCTCTCCAGAGCCTTCAAGTCTGCGCCGGTCTCCTTGCCGCAGCCGCCCATAACAGCAAAGCCCTGCGGTTCGATGAAGATCTTGCCCTCTTCGCACTCGTGAGAGCCCATCTTCTTGCCGAAGTCATCATACGCACGCAGGAACCATTCGCCGTCCCAGCCGTAATCCATGATGTTCTTCTTCATCTGGTCGATGGCAGCCTGTGCCTTTGCAGCACCAGCCTCGTCGCCCTTCTTCTTGCACATAGCCACATATTCCGGACCAGCGTAAGTGAACAGCGCAGCAACCATTACAGACTCTGCAACCTTGGAATACTTATCCTCGCCGTACTTCGGAGAAGTAGAGGTCTGGAAGGATTCGCCCGGCTCGTCAGAGAAACAGGACAGGTTGATGCAGTCGTTCCAGTCTGCACGCATTGCCAGCGGCAGTCCGTGCGGGCCAACGTTTTCTACCACGTGGAAGAAGCTCTTCTCCAGGTGATCCATCATGGTCTTTGCCTTGGACTCGTCGTTGTCATACGGTACCATAGCGTCCAGGATGGTGTAGTCGCCGGATTCCTTGATGTATGCAGCCACAGACAGGATCATCCACAGCGGATCGTCGGAGAAGTCGCCGCCGATCTCGTTGTTGCCCTTCTTGGTCAGAGGCTGATACTGGTGATAGCATCCGCCGTCTTCCAGCTGTGTAGATGCCAGGTCGATCAGACGCTCTCTTGCTCTGTCCGGAATCTGGTGTACAAAGCCCAGCAGGTCCTGGTTGGAGTCACGGAATCCCATGCCACGGCCGATACCGCTCTCGAAGTAAGATGCAGAACGGGACATATTAAAGGTGACCATGCACTGATACTGATTCCAGATGTTGACCATGCGGTTCATCTTGTCATCCGGAGTCTTGACGCTGTACTTGGACAGCAGTGCATCCCACATTGCCTTCAGTTCAGCCAGTGCAGCAGCAACCTTTTCCGGTGTGTTGTACTGTTCGATCATCTCGTATGCACGGGACTTGTTCATGCTGCCGTCAGCGTTCCACTTCTGATCCTTCGGGTTTTCTACATAGCCCAGAATGAAGATCAGCTGCTTGGATTCGCCCGGAGCCAGTGTGATTTCCTTATAGTGTGATGCTACCGGAGACCAGCCGTCTGCTACGGAGTTGGATGCCTTGCCGGCTGCAACGACCTGCGGATTCTCAAAGCCGTTGTACAGACCCAGGAAGCTTTCACGATCGGTGTCATAACCGTCAATGGAATCATTTACGGTGTAGAATGCGAAGTGATTGCGGCGTTCCTTATACTCGGTCTTGTGGAAGATGGTAGAGCCTTCGATCTCTACTTCGCCGGTGTTGAAGTTTCTCTGGAAGTTGGTGGAGTCATCCTGTGCATTCCACAGACACCACTCGATGAAGGAGAACAGCTTGATGGTCTTTGCCTCGCTGCCCTCGTTCTTCAGAACCAGGCTCTGGATCTCGCCGTTGTAGTTCTGCGGTACGAAGAAAGTCACTTCAGCAGAGATGTCGTTCTTCTTGCCGGAGATTACGGTATAGCCCATGCCGTGACGGCAGGTGTAAGCATCCAGATCAGTCTTTACCGGAGACCAGCCCGGAGACCATACGGTCTCGCCGTCCTTGATGTAGAAGTAACGACCGCCCATATCTACCGGTACATTGTTGTAGCGATAACGGGTGATTCTGCGGAGACGGGCATCCTTATAGAAGTGATAGCCGCCGGCAGTGTTGGAAATCAGAGAGAAGAACTCCTGTGTGCCGAGGTAGTTGATCCACGGGTACGGGGTCTTCGGATTCTGAATGACGTATTCCTTGTTTGCGTCATCAAAATAGCCAAATTTCATGGGGAAACTCCTTTTCGTAAAATAGTAAGATTTGCCAGGCTCGTATCCCTGGCTAGTACTTTTATTATAGCATAGGAACAAGCAAAATACAAGTACTTTTTTACAATTTTACACAGATTTTTTGAGCGTTTCCCTGCGGCATCCGCATTTTGAAAGAACGTGGAAAAAACCACTTGACATTCCGGCGAAAATGATGTATGATAAAAGTAGAAAGAGAGCATACCAGTAGACGGTCTGCTCCCACTGCTTAGGTTAAAAAGAAGTAACCGCCACAGTTTGGTAGCTTGGGGCGGTTATTTCTTTTTCTTTTTATGGTGATGCTTTTTACTATTTTTTTGATTGTAGTAAATGTACAAGATCACACTTGTTAGATCCAGCAGGAAACTGCCGAGTTTCAACAAGTCACCCAGGGTGATAAAATGATCCATCATACCGATCACCTCCCATCTGTTCAAATGAGCAGTGGGAGCAGAAACAAACCACCTACCGTTTTAGGTATGCCCTCAGAGTTTTAGTATAACATACTCTGCGAAAAATGTCAAACAAAATCCCGTCCCACACTGCTGTATGTGCAGCAGAATGGAACGGGATTTTTGCGTTCTACATCAAGCCTTTTCTGTGACAGCCGCCTTTTCCCGGGGCTGCACCAGTGCCATCAGATGCCGGAACACGAACCGCACCAGCGGACCGGCAAAGAACAGCTGCCAGAGCAGTGCCATGGGGAAATTCTTTGCCGTTGTCTCAAACCAGACAGCGACAATCTGCACGCCGGCGTGCTTGAACAGCAGGGTTGCCGCCAGGCTCATCAACGGACACATCAGCAGCACCGACACCGCTGAAATCGCCAGAACCAGGTGAAAGGGGTTGTCCTTTTCCGGGTTGACGATGCGGAACGCCGCCTTCTTCGCCAGACCGCCCACCAGGAAAAAGTCCAGCAGAAATGCGATGGGTCCCATAATCAGCAGTTCCCGGAACGCATGGAGAAAGACCAGATTCGTCATGCCGCCGGTCTCTACGGCAATGTTGTAGCAGATCATGGCGTAGACCATCACGAACACCATGAGAACGGTAAAAATAACTTCCTGCACTTTGTTTTTGGGCATAAAAAAATCCTCCTAGAATAAATTTCGCACCTGCACCCAGCCATTCCGGTCTGCGTACCGATGCAGACAGGTTTCGGCAGTCCTGCACCGAAACCGTGCAGTGCCGCCGTTCTGGCATAGCGTGTTGTTCGTGAATCATTCCGGAGAATGTACGTTTCCAATATCACAGGCAAATTCAGCCCGTGAAACCATCTATCCAATTTCTCAACACTTTTATTATAGCACATTTGCCGGAACAAAGTCAACCCGGCAGATTGGGAGAAAAATTCCCCTGAAAGGGACAAAAAACAGGGCAAGTTTCCCTGCCCTGTCGCATTGCAATATGCTCACGCCGGTTGTAATTTCAGCAGCAGCATAGACGGCGTGCCGTTTTCGCTTTTTTCATCTGCATAGTCCAGCGTGGAGAGCAGCACCCAGCGGTCGTCCTCTGTCACAGAAACATCCGGAGTCTGCACCGCCGCCAGCTGCAGCAGCTGGGACAGCTGTTCGGGTTGCGCCTGTTCGGTATCCGTCAGATCTTCCACCAGAGCCTGCACCGTCGCCGTCGCCGAAATGCTCGCCGTCAGCGTCAGCCGATGCTGCCCGTCCTCCAGAATCAGCACGCCGTCCTGGGCATCCGCAAACACATCTGCATTCTGAAACCGTTCCAGACTGCCGAACATGGTGCTGTTGTTCATATCATGCCCATAGATCACGGAAAAATAATCGCTGAAATCCGTGCAGCACGTCTCCGCCAGGTAAGGCGTTCCGTATTTATCATACTTTCCGTCATAGTTCTGTTCTGCATAGCGGCTGCTGTCCTTGCCGCCCATGACCGGATAATCAATCATCGTTCCCGGCAGCACCAGCCAGCCGATCATGGCATCGTTCTCCGCCTGACCGTTCAGCAGCAGTTCCTGCCGCCGTGCCAGGTTCGCTGAATCCTCCGGCGACTGCACCTCGCCCTTTCCTTCTAACCCACGAAAAGCCTCCAGGGAGTGCGACTCGCTGGAATAAAAATATCGGTTGGAACGCAGCCATATCGCCGAAACGATCACCGCCGCCGCCAAAAGCAGGCTGACGATCATCCAGACAAGCTGTCTGCGCTTTCTATGATGTTCTGGTTTTTCCTGTGCCATGTAAAGTCCTCATTCCTTGCACAAAATCATACATATATTGTAACAAATTCGTACAAAAATATAAACATGAATTTGAAAAGAATAAGGGAAATTTTGGCATATTATTGGTGCTGCACCAGATGCTCCACCAGGATTTTGACGCCAATGAGGATCAGCACCAGACCGCCGGCAATCTCTGCCTTTTTCTCAAAGCGATTGCCGAAACGATTGCCGATCCATACGCCGCAGAAAGAAAGCACCAGGGTCACGCAGCCGATGATGGAAATGGAACTCCAGATCTGCACATCCAGACAGGCAAAAGCGATGCCCACCGCAAGGGCGTCAATGGAGGTAGCGATCGCCAGCATGAACAATTCCTTGTGATCCAGCCGGGCATCCACCTTTTCCGTGGTCTCCTCCTCTTTTTCGTGGAACACATCCCACAGCATTTTTCCGCCGATAAACGCCAGCAGGATAAATGCGATCCAGTGGTCAAATGCCTGGATGTACCGGGAAAACGAGACCCCCAGCAGCCAGCCCAGCAGGGGCATGATCGCCTGAAACACGCCGAAGTACAACCCGATCACAAGTGCCCGGTCGTACCGCATTTTGCGCATTCCAAGCCCCTTACAGACGGACACCGCAAAAGCATCCATCGAAAGCCCGACCGCCGTCAGCAGCAGTTCTATCCATCCCATAATCCGTCTTCCTTTCCGTCGCCGCACCGCCGGCATTCGCCACCGGTCACGGAACCGCTCTCTTGTATGTTGTATTTTATGCGATTGCCACTCAGTATAGCACACTGACCGGCGGTTTGTCAAGACAAACCTTTTTTCGAGCCGTTTCCTGCGGCAGAACGCAAAAAACCCGACACGGGATCGCTCCCGCATCGGGTTTTTCTTATGATGTCATATCCGAGTTGTCAAAAACGTTTTCACGTTCTTTGTAAGCAGAACTTACTTGCCGGTGTACCAGCAGGAACCCTTCAGTTCCTTCAGCTCAGGGCAAACGTCAGTCCAAGTAGTATCCTTGTAACCAGCACCCTGCAGAGCGATGTAGTACATCTGATAGAACAGGTCGGTCGGAGTGATGGACTTGTCAGCAGTGTTCTTGCCTTCCTTGCTCTCGGTATCGATATCGGTCAGGAAGTAAGACAGCTTCTCCAGGTTTGCATCCTTGTTGTTCTCCAGCAGAGTTACGCCATCCTTGATGCCGGCACCCAGTCTTGCCTGATAGTACATATTGTAGAACATATCAGTGGAGTCAACCTTACCGTTCAGGTCTGTATCGCCCTTGATGCCGATGTAAACCTTAGCAGTTGCAACCTTGGTACCCTTGTACAGGATATCCAGGTCGTTTGCTACATAAGCCTTTGCACCGTGCAGCTTCTCGTACATTTCCTTCGGAGTTGCATAAGCGAAGGTCAGGTCAGCAGTTACATCCTTGCCGTCCAGAGTAGCGCTTGCGATCAGATCGGTCTTAGCGAAGTCACGAGCATCCTCAGACAGGTAGAAGTTTGCATCTTCCTTTACCTTAACATCCGGCTTGCCAGCAGGTGTGGTGTCAGAAGAAACCTTAGTGGATGTTGTACCTACAGAAGACTCAGTGCTTGCTGTTGTGTCAGAAGAAACAGTAGTGGACTCAGTGGTTGTTGCGGATGTTTCAGCTGTAGTAGTTGTTGTCTTAGCTGCAGTGGTTGTAGTTGCAGCGGTTGTTGTGGTAGTTGCAGCGGTTGTTGTGGTAGTTGTGCCAGCAGTTGTGGTGGTAGTAGTAACCTTAGCAACCTTTACGCAGATGTAACCATTTTCCAGAGTTACGTTCTGGTTGAAGTCGATCTTGTTGCCTGCTGCGTCAGTGTAAGCGAAGCGGTCAACAGCAACTTCTACGACATTGCCCTGACCATCCTTGGAGTAGCCAGTGTCTGTGCCGTATTCTGCCCAGTTAACCGGGAACAGATAGCCGCCCTGAGCTTCATCATATTCCAGGTTGTACTCTGCTGCCAGAGCCTGTACAGTTGCTTCATCAGCGATGCCGATCGGCAGCTGGAACAGTGCGCCGTCTGCTGCAGTCGGAGCAGTGTAGGAATCCTTGTCGGTGAATGCGAAGTGGAGAGTCTTGTTTGCTTCATCGTTCCAGAACTTAGCGAAGTCTGTGATGAAGGTCGGCATAGTCTCGTATACGCTGCCGTCTGCGCCGTAAACCTTCATGGTGTCCTCACCATACGGCCAGCCCAGGAGCTTCTTGGTAGCATCCGGCAGTTCGATAGTACCCTGGAGACCGCTGGTCTTGATCGCATTCTTGATTGCTGCGCCGTACATTACGTCGCTGTCATAGCCTGCGCCCGGTTCAACGGTGATCTTATCCAGAGACCAAACGATCTTATCCTTGATCGGCTCTACAGTGATTGTAGTAGTCGTTGCAGATGTTGTGGTCTGAGCAGCACTTGTTGTAGTAGCAGATGTTGTGGTCTGCTGTGCTGTTGTGGTTGTGGTTGCGCTTGTGGTAGTTGTGGTTGTGGTTGCGCTTGTGGTGCTTGTGGTAGTTTCAGCAGAAGTAGTGGTTGTAGTCTCTGCATCTACATATACCTTGTATGCACCAGTTACATAGTTTACGCGAGTTGCGTGGATATCGTTGTTGTTTTCGTCACGATAGTCGAAACGCTTAACTTCAACTTCCTTTGTGCCTTCCGGAGTTACGCTGTAGCCGATGTCTACGCCGTCTTCCATCCAGTTAACCGGGAACTCATAGTAAGAGCCCTTGTCGTCAGACTTCAGTTCCAGACCAGCCTCAGCAGCTGCTGCCTTAACAGTAGCCTCATCAGCAATGTTCATGGTCAGAGTAGCCAGCAGATCGCCGGACGGATCGAACTTACCGGATTCGCTGGAGTAAGCAAAGCCCAGACGGCCGTTCTCAGCGTATTCCTTGGTGTTCATAACAGCCTTGGACAGGTCAGAATAAGCATCGCCTGCTACGAAGCAGTTTGCCATCTTGTAGCCTTCCGGCATTTCCAGGATCTTACGAGTAACATCCGGAACCATCATTGCACCAACGACACCGTCGGTCTTGATACCGTTCTTCAGAGTTACGTTCAGTTCAACTTCTTCATCGCTCGGCTTGCAGTCAACTGTACCGATTTCCCAAGTGATGTCCTTTTCAACAACCGGTGCATCGGTGTAAACCTTAAAGCCGCCGGTTACATACTTAACAGAAGTGTGGATATCGTTGTTGTTTTCGTCACGATAGTCGAAACGCTTAACTTCAACTTCCTTTGTACCTTCCGGAGTTACGCTGTAGCCGATGTCTACACCGTCTTCCATCCAGTTAACCGGGAACAGGTAATAAGTACCCTTCTCGTCGCTCTTTGCTTCCAGACCAGCCTCAGCAGCAGCTGCCTTAACTGTATCTGCATCTGCAATGTTCATGGTCAGGCTTGCCAGCAGGTCGCCAGCCGGATCGAACTTACCGGTTTCGCTGGAGTAAGCAAAGCCCAGACGGCCGTTCTCAGCATATTCCTTGGTGTTCATAACAGACTTGGACAGGTCAGAATAAGCATCGCCTGCTACGAAGCAGTTTGCCATCTTGTAGCCTTCCGGCATCTCCAGGATCTTACGAGTAACGTCCGGAACCTGGATCGCACCAACGACACCGTCGGTCTTGATACCGTTCTTCAGTGCTACATCCAGCTCGACTTCTTCATCAGCCGGCTTGCAGTCAACTGTACCGATCTCCCAAACCGGACCGCCTTCTGTCGGAGTCTCAGAAGTGGTGGTTGTGGTCTGGCTCTCAGTGGTTGTGGTTGCGCTTGTGGTAGTAGAAGATTCTGCCGGGCCAACGCCGTCGCCGACAACGATCTTTACGATTGCCTTAGACGCATCCTGCGGCAGAGAATAGGTAGAAGTTGCCTTCTTGCCGTGGATCGCAGTGGACATATCTTCCAGTGTGCCGCTTGCACGCTTTGCATCCTGTTCAGCCTTTACCGATGCGAAATCAGCAGCGGTACGCAGCGGAACCAGGTTCTTGTCAGCATCACGGCTGCAGATCTGTACATAGTATGTACCCTCTTCTGTACCCTTCGGGATAACCACATCGAAGGATGTGAAACGAAGTGCCATAGAATCGCCGGTTACAAACTTTGTACGGTCAGAACTGTCAGCAGCGATAAAGCCCCAGGAATAGTAGTTGTTGATATCCGGTACGCAGTCATCACCGTCTGTGTTCTTTACGAAACGAGTGGTGGTGTAGCACGGCAGTTCTTCAACAACTGTCTTTTCTACATAGTTTGCAGCAACTTCAGCACCCTGGTTGATGTAGCTGTAAGTGATGTACGGAACGCCGTCTTCGTTCGTCAGAACTTCGCATTCCTGTGTCTTCTTGGTCTTGTGCGTAGCCTTGTCTGCGCCCTTGTCAGCCAGATAATCGTCTACATTTGCATAGTACTCATATGTAAACTTAACCTTGTTGTCGCCGTTGGCTACCAGGTCAGCGCCGAAGATCTTATCGCAGGCGATGGTTCTTACGACACCGTTGCTCTGTGCATCGGTATAGCTCCAGCCCTTCTTGCTCTTGAACATCGGAGCCAGGCAGAATACACCATTATAAACGGTGTTTACGGTAGAACCGTCCGGCATAGCAACTTCGTGCTTTGCACCCTTATCCTGTGCATTGAAAACATTCTCATAATAGATCTTGTTGTCAACTGCACCGCCGTCAGCGAAAGTGCTGCCCTTGGTGGTTACCCAGTTCAGGGTTACCTGGTTCAGATAGTTGTCATCAGCCCATTCATCAGAGTCAATGAAAACATCCAGAGTCTTGGTGACATTGCCAGCGTCAACGTCGTCCTTGCTTACCTGGATCTCCTGTACGCCAGTTCCCTGTTCTTTCAGGACAAAGTCATACGGTGTGCCGCCGTTTGCGGTCTGGTCCTTATAAACCGAAGCCGTAACCGACAACGCACTGAACGGCAGTGCAGAGACTGCCATCAGAGCTGCAACGCCGAAGGATAATACCTTCTTTGTTCGTTTCTTCATGTTTTCCTTTCCTTTCCTTGCCGGCGGTTTGCCGACAAATACGTAAATGAAATATTGCCTATAATCAGGAGACCCTTTCCCCTCGGAGAGCGTCTCCCAAATATACAAAATTTAGAGGCGCTGCCCGTGATACAGCTTATTCTGTATACGGCAGTGTGTTGATGATGGATACCAGGAACTGGAGCAGCACTGTGCTGTCAGAACCGGTCACTTCGCCGTCGCCGTTGCAGTCAGCGTTCTTTCTCTGAACCGCATTGTCCAGTGTAACTGCGCCTGCTACGACCTTGTTCAGCATAACAGCATCTGTGATATCCACACGGCCGTCGCTGTTGACGTCGCCGTACAGGACGCTGCCTTCAACTGTACCGCCGCTGGTCTCGCTGCCCTTGCTGTCGCTGGTTGCCGGAGCCTCAGATGCAGTGGTCTTGGCAGTGGTCTTAGAAGTGGTCTCAGTAGTATCCTCGCCGGAAGTGGTGACTGTGGTCTCGGTGGTCGTCTGACCGGACTTGCCGACGGTCACAGAACCAGCCTCTGTTTTAATGGTGTAGGATGCAGCATCCTTGCCGTTTACATAGCCGATGACCATGCTCTTGTTGTTCTCGCCGGAGCCCTGATAGGTCTCACGGGTGACCGGAGCGAAGTCGATCGGGGTAACTGTGCCGTCCTTCACATCGTCCTTGACCGTACCGCTGATGGTCAGAATTACGCCGTCCTCAGCGATCCAGGATGCAGAACCCAGCGCAGTAGACCAGCTGACAGTGATCTCGCTGTCCTTGATGTTGGTGTTGAACACCGGCGCATCTGCGGCTGTGCTGTCGCCGGAAACATCAACGTCCGCAGACTTGCCGATCTTGACGCTGTCTACATTCAGGACAGTGTTGTCATAGGTTACGGCGAAGTCCATTACGTTGATCTTGGTGGACGGGATGTCTGCCAGAGATACATCTACAGAAAATGCGCCGCCAGCCTCAGCCTCTACCTTGGCACCCTTCAGGGTTACAGATGCGTCCGCAGCCGAAACCTGAAAAGAAACAGCAGTAGAAGCAAGCATTGTAAGTGCCAAAGCGCCGGCAAGTGTTTTTGTTGCCTTCATGTGTTATCCTCCTCTGAATTGTTTGCAGCCCCGCCGGTGTTCCGGGCCGGCGCTCTGCAAATGATAAAATTTGGTCAAAATCTCCGCAGGAATCGCTTCTCTGATTCATGCTGTTCCAATTATTCTTATTATAGAATATCCCAACAGAAAAGTCAATAGATACGCAAAGTTTTTGTGTAAACTGGCTGAATCGGGAAAGCTATAATTGTATAATATCCCGATACGCCGGAAACGCTGCACCGGATTTTGAAAAAAAGGCGGTGCAGCATCGCAAAAACAAGGGCAAAAACCGACTCAGACAGCCGCCGACGCCATGCTGCCGGAGCGTGCTGCGTACAGAAATTCCCCGGTATCGGGCGGCATTTCTTTCTGCCGGATCTCTGCGCTGCGTGACAGGCAGAAACCTTCATTCAAATTATACTCTAAAACTCGCAAAATGTAAAGAGACATACGCATTTTTTAGTACATTCACACAAAAACTATACTTCATTTTTATGATTTCCCACAAAAATCATCGTCGAAATTCCGCAAAAGCTGCCGCCCGTTCTGCACCGGAGCTGACATCTGCCGGGGCGGAGACCCTTTTCCACAATCTTTTCCCTTTTGCACAGCCAATTGTGGAAAACACTTCCGGCGAAACCGGTGCACCGTTTTCCACAGTGTGGAAAGTGCATTGCCGCCCGGTTCGGTGCGGATTTCCACAAAGCTGTGCGGTTGGTTTTCCACTTTGCGGAGTCTTCTGCTGCGGCGGTGAATGCGTTCCAGACAGAAAAACAGGCGGAGCATCCGGGTGAGGGATAACTCCGCCTGTTCTTATCGCAGCACATCAGCGATGTGCCGAATCACATTACATCTTAAACCAGCTTGATGATAGCCATTTCAGCGGCATCGCCACGACGAGGGCCAATCTTTACAATCTGGGTATAGCCGCCCTTGCGGTCAGCATACTTCGGTGCAATTTCGTCGAAGAGCTTCTTAGCGACGCTCTCCTTGGTTACATATGCCAAAACCTGGCGCTTCGAATGCAGATCATCCGACTTAGCGATGGTGATCATCTTTTCAGCAACTGCACGTACTTCCTTTGCACGAGTGACAGTTGTTTCGATCTGACCATTTTCCAGCAGGAATGTTACCATTCCACGCAGCATAGCCTTTCTGTGATCGGTCGGTCTGCCCAGTTTTCTGGTACCCGGCATTGTTATTCACTCCTTTTTCTAGCTGTAGGCGCTCCGGCGGGGAGAACCCACAAGGCTCGGTCTTGTTGAACGTCTGGTGTTTTACGTGAACCAGACGATTAGTCTTCCTCACTGGCGAGATCAAAGCCCAGAGACTGGAGCTTTTCCCGCACTTCATCGAAGGACTTCTTGCCCAGGTTGCGCACCTTGAGCATTTCTTCCTCCGACTTGTTGATCAAATCGTCCACGGTATTGATTCCGGCACGCTTTAAGCAGTTGAATGACCGAACGGACAGATCCAGTTCTTCGATGGTCATTTCCAGAATCTTTTCCTTACCCTTGTCATCCTTTTCGACGAGGACCTCGGCGATGCTTGCCTCATCTGAGAGGTCAATAAACAGCTTGAGATGCTCGTTGAGGAGGTTTGCTGCCTGAGAGATCGCTTCCTTTGCAGAGATGGTGCCGTCTGTCCACACTTCCAGTGTGAGCTTGTCATAGTCGGTGACCTGACCCAGACGGGTGTCCTCTACGTGGTAGTTTACTTTCAGGACTGGGGTATAGATACTATCTACTGCGATGACATCAATTGGAGTATTCATCATCTGCTTGTTGCGCTCCGCAGAGACATAGCCTCTGCCACGATCAATGACGATTTCCATATACAGCTTTGCGCCTTTTCCCAGGGTTGCGATGTGCATACCCGGGTCGAGGATATTCACTTCAGAGTCGGTCTTGATGTCGCCGGCGGTAACTTCGCACTCGCCCTCGGCTTCGATATAAACCGTTTTCGGTCCGTCGCCGTAGAGCTTTGCGGTGAGTCCCTTCAGGCTGAGGATGATCTCGGTCACATCCTCTTTCACACCGGGAATCGTACTCAATTCATGGTGTACGCCATCAATCTTCACGGAATTCACAGCCACACCGGGCAATGAGGAGAGCAGCACACGCCGCAGACTGTTGCCAAGGGTGATACCATAGCCACGTTCCAGCGGTGCCAATACAAACTTACCGTATTTTCCGTCGCTTCGCAGATCCACTGTGTCGAGTTCCGGCTTTTCAATCTTCTCCAGCATAAAAACACCCTCCTATGCTTGGTAGCTTTGTCTGTGGTTGTTCCTGGCATACCACGGCCGCAGATGCTCCTTGGTACGTCAGGACCTTGCGTAAGATCCCTCAGGAAACCAGAGCCGTCCGGAATGGGACAGCGGTGATTTCCAAAGAGATCCTTCTCATGTTCCGTAAATTGCAGATGATTACTTGGAGTACAACTCGACGATCAAGTGTGCTGCAACTTCATAGTCCAGATCTTCCGGCTTAGCCATACGAACGATCTTAGCGGAGAAGTTTTCCTTATCCGGTTCCAGCCATACCGGAACGGTACGGTCTGCGGTCTGTTCAACAACGTCCTTGAACTTACCGCTGTCACGGCTGCCTTCAGACAGAGCGACAACGTCGCCTTCCTTGACACGATAAGACGGGATATCCACACGCTGGCCGTTTACGGTAAAGTGACCATGAGTTACCAGCTGTCTTGCTTCTCTGCGGGTCAGAGCGAGACCCATGCGGAATACCACACTGTCCAGACGGGATTCCAGGCAAGCGATCAAGTTGTCACCAGCCTTGCCCTCCATCTTAGATGCGATTTCGAACAGGTGATAGAACTGCTTTTCGCCTACGCCGTAGATAAACTTCAGCTTCTGCTTTTCTTTCAGCTGCATTCCGTATTCAGAAACCTTTCTGCGGTTTCCTGCACCCGGATTGCGGTTAGACTGCTTGGAGACACCCATAACCATCGGGCTGATACCCAGATAGCGGCATCTCTTGAGAATCGGTTCTCTGCTTACTGCCATGATATATTACACCTCCTGCTAGTGTGATTAGACACGACGTCTCTTGGGCGGACGGCATCCATTGTGAGGGATCGGAGTAACATCCTTGATCATCTTGACTTCCAGACCTACAGTCTGCAGTGCACGGATCGCAGCCTCACGACCAGATCCCGGTCCCTTTACGTATACTTCTACCGACTTCAGGCCGTGTTCCATTGCTGCCTTAGCTGCAGTCTCTGCTGCGGTCTGTGCTGCAAACGGAGTCGACTTTCTGGAACCACGGAAGCCCAGTCCGCCGGAGCTTGCCCATGAAATGGCATTGCCCTGTGTATCGGTGATCGTTACGATGGTGTTGTTGAATGTAGACTGAATGTGTACAGCGCCGTTTTCAATGTTCTTACGTTCTCTGCGGCGACGAACAACAACCTTCTTGCCTTTCTGCTGTGCCAAAACGAAATACCCTCCCTTACTTCTTCTTGTTTGCGATGGTCTTTACCGGACCCTTGCGGGTTCTTGCGTTTGTCTTTGTCCGCTGGCCTCTTACCGGCAGACCCTTGCGGTGACGAACGCCACGATAGCAACCGATCTCTACGAGTCTCTTGATGTTCAGAGCAACTTCACGGCGGAGGTCACCCTCAACCACGATGTGCTTGTCAATATAGTCACGCAGCTTTGCTACGTCCTCTTCGGACAGGTCCTTGACACGGATATCCGGGTTTACGCCGGTACCTGCCAGGATCTCATCTGCTGTGCTGCGGCCAATTCCGTAGATATAAGTCAGACCGATCTCGATCCGCTTGTTCTTCGGAAGGTCTACGCCTGCGATTCTTGCCATTCTTCTTGCACCTCCATGTTAAAAATCCCGAGCTTAGCCCTGACGCTGCTTATGCTTCGGATTTTCGCAGATTACCATTACTTTGCCTTTACGCTTAATCACCTTGCATTTTTCGCAAATCGGCTTTACGGAAGGTCTTACTTTCATTGCAACTGTCCTCCTTCTCGGAACAACTGTGCAGCCGGACGATGCCGCCTGCGCTATTTACGATGGAAAACGACATTCCGGAGAATTCCGGAACCGGTTTCCCTGTGCGTTATCTGCACAATTACTTGGCTCTCCAAGTGATTCTGCCCTTGGTCAGATCATAGGGCGACATCTCGACGGTCACCTTGTCTCCCGGCACGATGCGAATGTAGTTCATCCGCAGCTTACCGGAAACGTGTGCCAGAATGGTGTGCTTGTTTTGCAGCTCCACCTTAAACATTGCATTCGGCAAAGATTCGAGAACGACGCCTTCTACCTCAATGACATCCTGCTTTGACAAATTGATAACCTCCCCAATGGGTATCTTCGGGGCATATGAGTCACTGCTCACACGCCTGATATTGTTTCAACAAATTTCTGAGCTTTTTGTCCGTCACGCCGTCCAGTGCGATGCACTGGTTCGTCCGCTGGAGATGGCGGAGATTCTTCCGCTTGGGCGACGCCAGCCGGCGCCGCTTTCCGTCTGCGATCTCGGCATAGCCGCCGTCCACAGACAGTACCACGAAAAATCCTCCCATATCCCGTCCGGCGAGCGCACGGACCACCAGACCTCTCGTTATTTCCATCCGGAAACCTCCGTTACGGTCTGGTTAGAATCACCGGTCCATCCTGCGTCACTGCAATTTCGTGTTCAAAATGCGCCGCAAGAGAGCCGCTGCGGGTCACGACCGTCCAGCCGTCACCGAGAACACGGACGGCATCGCCTTTTCCGTTGATCATCGGTTCAATGCAGAACGTCATGCCGGGCATCAGCCGCAGTCCGTGACCGGGCTTGCCGTAGTTCGGCACTTCCGGATCCTCGTGCATTTCACGGCCGATTCCGTGTCCGCAGTATTCCCGTACAATACCGTACCCACGGGAACCGCAATATTCTTCCACGGTATGAGACACATCACCGAGACGTGCGCCCACCTGTGCCGCATCAATGGCAGCGTACAGGCTGGCTTCTGTCACACGCAGCAGATCTGCTGCCTCCTCAGAGATATCGCCCACAGCGAAGGTATACGCTGTGTCGCCGACAAATCCGTTAAAGGTTGCGCCCACGTCCACGCTGACGATGTCGCCCTCGTGGATGACACGCTTGTGACTGGGGATACCGTGAATGATTTCGTCGTTGATCGAAATGCAGGCACTTGCCGGAAAACCGCCGTAGCCCAAAAAGGTAGGAACTGCGCCGCAGCCCACGATAAAATCGTGAATGGACTTATCCAGCTGCTTGGTGGTCATACCGGGGTGCATCACCTTTCCGGCATGGACCAGTGCGTTTGCAGCGATTCTGCCTGCCTCCCGCAATTTCTGTATATCAGACTTAGATTTGATCGTCACACTCATTTTACGCCCACAGCCTTCAATACCAGAGCAGTGGTATCAGCCACTTCCTCCTGACCGATGACGGTCTCGAGCTTGCCCTGCTTTTCGTAATATGCCTTCAGCGGTTCAGTCGTCTTGTGATAAACGGCAAGACGGTCCAGCACGGTTTCCGGCTGGTCATCCTTGCGGATGATGGTCTTTGCGCCGCACTTGTCGCAGACGCCCTCAACCTTTGACGGCTTGAACTGAATGTGATAGGTTGCACCGCAGCCCTCGCAGACTCTTCTGCCAGAGACACGCTGCTTGATGGTCTCGTCGGGAACGAAGATCTCCAGAACCTTGTCGATCTTCACGCCCATTTCGTCCAGCGCTTCTGCCTGAGGCACGCTGCGGGGAAAACCGTCCAGAATGAAACCATTCTTGCAGTCGTCCTGTGCAATGCGTTCCTTCAGGATGCCGATGACGATATCATCGGAGACCAGGGCACCGCTGTCCATTGCAGCCTTTGCCTTGACACCGTATTCGGTGCCGGTGCGGACTGCCTCACGCAGCATATTGCCGGTGGAAATCTGGGGGATCGACAGTGCCTGTGAGATCACTTCTGCCTGAGTGCCTTTGCCGGCACCCGGTGCGCCTAAGAGAATCAGATTCATGGGAATATGCCTCCTTGCTTATTCGAGGAAGCCCTTATGATGACGCATCATCATTTCAGACTCCAGCGTGCGGACGGTTTCCAGTGCTACGCTGACAACGATCAGGATGGTAGTACCACCCATTGCCAGAGAACTGAGGTTCGGGTCCATCCAGTTCAGAGCGATCGGGAAGATCGCAATGATGCCCAGGAAGAACGCACCCACCAGAGTGATCTTGGAGAGAACACGCTGGATATAGTCCGAAGTCGGCTTGCCGGGACGGATGCCCGGGATGCCGCCGTTGCTCTGACGAAGGTTGTTGGCGATTTCGATCGGATTATACTGCATGGATACATAGAAGTAGTTGAACGCAATGATCAGAATGAAGTAAATCAGTGCATAGGTCCAAGTTCTTGTATTAAAGAAGTTGATAAATCCGTTATAGAACTTCTGCCAGAAGCCGGTGGGGTCTGTGTATACCGGCTTAAACAGGCTGATGGTGCTGGGCAGAGACATAAAGGACATGGCGAAGATGATCGGCATAACGCCGCTCATGCAAACCTTTACCGGAATGTGGGTAGACTGGCCGCCATACTGTTTTCTGCCGACAACACGCTTTGCATACTGGATCGGGATCCGGCGTTCTGATGCGTTCATGAATACAATGAAAGCGATCATTGCGATGAACAGTACCAGGATGCCCAGGCTCTCGAAGAAGTAGCGCTGGGGTTCGTTTTTGGTGAGTTCTCCCAGAGTACCTGCCATAACCGGGAATCTTGCAAGAATGCCGGCGAACAGGAGCATGGAGATACCGTTTCCGATACCCTTATCGTTGATCTGGTTGCCCATCCAAACGACGATGGAAGTACCAGCAATAAAGGACAGGATGATAACAAATGCGATAAAGACGTTGGCTGCCTTAGAACCGCCGTCCACGACTGCGTTCATCTGATTTTTCAGCGTCAGATAATAAGCAAAGGACATGAACACGGACAGTGCCAAGGAAACAGCAGCTGTGATTTTGTTGAGCTTTTTCTGTCCCTCTTCGCCCTCATCACGCATACGCTCCAGCGGAGGCAGTGCATAAGTCAGCAGCTGCATGATGATAGAAGCGTTGATGTACGGGGTGATGGACAGAGAAAATACGGTTGCCTGAGACAGCGCACCACCGGTGATGATATCCAGGTATTCCAGGAAGTTACCGCCGGTTGCGTTGGATGCCATCCAGGTGCTTACCGTAGAGGTGTCCAGGAACGGAACGACTACGGCGCTTCCGAGACGGAAAATCAGGAGCATCAGTAATGTGTACAGGAGCTTTTTCCGGATCTCCGGAATACTCCAAGCATCTCTCAACGTCTTGAACACGTTACATCACCTCTGCTTTTCCGCCAGCCTTTTCGATTTTTTCGACTGCGCTCTTTGTGAACTTTGCAGCCTTAACAGTCAGCTTGGTTGTCAGCTCACCGTCACCGAGTACCTTAACGCCGTCGCAAGCCTTTTTGATCAGGCCGGCTGCCTTCAGCAGCTCTGCGTCAACGACAGTACCCTCTGTGAACTTGTTCAGATCTGAAACGTTTACGATAGCGTATTCCTTTGCAAAGATGTTGTTAAAACCTCTCTTCGGGATACGTCTGGTCAGCGGCATCTGACCGCCTTCAAAACCGATGCGTACGCCGCCGCCGCTGCGGGCGTTCTGACCCTTGTGACCCTTACCTGCGGTCTTACCGTTACCAGAGCCGTGGCCACGGCCGATACGCTTTACTTCCTTTGTCGAGCCCGGAGCCGGGGACAATTCGTGAAGCTTCATGCTATTGCACCTCCTTAGATATTAACTTATGCCTCTGTTACCTCTACGAGGTGAGAAATTTTCTGAATCTTGCCGAGGGTTGCCTCATTTTCAGGCTGTACGCTGACATCGCCGACCTTCTTCAGACCCAGCGAATTTGCTGTAGCAATCTGATCCTTCTTGCGACCGATCAGGCTTTTTACGAGCTTGATATTCTTTGCCATTTCGCACCCTCCTTATTTATAGATCTCTTTTACAGTCTTGCCTCTCTTTTCAGCAACTTCAGCTGCTGTAGTGCAAGAAGCCAGACCGTTGATGGTTGCACGTACCACGTTGCACGGATTGTTAGAGCGCAGCGACTTGGTACGGATATCCTTGATACCAGCAACTTCGATGACTGCACGAACCGGACCGCCGGCGATAACACCGGTACCGGGAGCAGCCGGCTTCATCAGGACCTCGCCTGCGCCGAACTTTCCGACGATCTCGTGCGGAATGCTGGTGCCCTTCAGCGGGATCTGGATGAGATTCTTCTTGGCATCTTCAATGCCCTTGCGGATTGCGTCCGGAACTTCGCCGGACTTGCCGAGACCGAAGCCCACGATACCGTTTCCGTCGCCTACTACTACCAGTGCAGCAAACTTCATGATACGGCCGCCCTTTACGGTCTTGGATACTCGGTTAATGGAAACGACCTTTTCAGCCAGTTCCAGTCCCTGCGGATCAATTTTAGCCAAAGTAATACCTCCCCTGTTTTAGAACTTCAGTCCGTTTTCTCTTGCACCCTCAGCCAGTTCCTTGACTCTGCCGTGGTACAGATAGCCGCCTCTGTCGAATACAACATCAGTGATGTTCTTTTCTGCTGCACGCTTTGCGATCATTTCGCCGACCTTGCGTGCGCCTTCAACATTGCCGCCTTCGCCTTCAAATGCCTTATCCATGCTGGATGCGGATGCCAGGGTCACACCGTTGACATCGTCGATCAGCTGTGCATAGATATGCTTTGTAGAACGGTAAACGCACAGACGGGGACGCTCAGGAGTACCGGAGATCTTCGACCGAACTCTTGCGTGTCTTTTTGCTCTGGCTTTCTTGCTATCCATCTTTTTAATCATAGCGGTTTACTCCTTTCTGCTTACTTCTTGCCCTTGCCGGCTTTACCTTCCTTGCGGATGATACGCTCGTCGACATAGTGGATGCCCTTGCCCTTATAAGGCTCCGGCGGACGCTTTTCACGTACTTCTGCGGCAAACTGGCCGACCTTCTGCTTGTCGATACCACTTACGACGATGGTATTCGGCTGCGGAACTTCCAGCTTGATGTCGTCATTTTCGGTGACGATAACCTGGTGAGAATAGCCCAGGTTCATAACGACGTCCTTGCCCTTCTTTGCGGCACGATAGCCGACACCCTCGATGATGAGGGTCTTGGAGTAACCGTTGGTTACGCCTTCGATCATATTTGCGATCAGTGTTCTGGTCAGACCGTGCAGAGAGCGATGCTCTTTGTCGTCAGTCGGACGAGTTACGATCACTTCGCCGTTTTCAACTGCGATGCCCAGTTCCTTCGAGAACTGTCTGGACAGTGTGCCCTTTGCGCCCTTTACGGTTACCAGGTTGTCTTCGCACTTTACTTCAACGCCAGAAGGAACACTAACCGGTTTTTTTCCTATTCTTGACATAATCCCGTGTCCTCCTTACCAAACGAATGCTAAGACTTCGCCGCCGACGTTCAGCTCACGAGCCTTCTTGTCTGTCATAATGCCCTTAGAGGTAGAAACGATTGCAATACCCAATCCCTTGCGTACCTTCGGCATATCTTCACAGCTGGAATAAATACGCAGACCCGGCTTGGAAACCCGGCGCAGACCGGTGATGACCGGAGAGCGGTTGTCTGTATACTTCAGTGTGATGCGGATCACGCCCTGCTTGCCGTCCTCAATTACCTGAAAGCCCTTGATGTAGCCTTCGTCCAACAGGATCTGGGTAATTGCCTTCTTTACATTGGAAGCGGGAACGTCAACTGTGGCGTGCCGTGCGGAACTCGCATTACGAATTCTTGTCAGAATGTCTGCTATTGTATCTGTAATCTGCATGCCAATGACCTCCTTTTCGTAGAACTCCTTTTTACCAGCTTGCCTTCTTTACGCCCGGAATCTTGCCCTCATGAGCCAGTTCACGGAAGCAAACACGGCAGATGCCGTACTTTCTCAGATAAGAATGGGGTCTTCCGCAAATCTTACAACGGGTGTAAGCACGTGTGGAAAACTTGGGAGTTCTCTGCTGCTTTAATTTCATTGCCTTTTTTGCCATGACTGTTTCCTCCCTGATTACTTCGCAAACGGTGCGCCGAGGAGAGACAGCAGTTCTTTTGCTTCCTCATCGGTCTGTGCCGTTGTGATGAAGTTGATATCCATACCTCTTACCTTGTCGATCTTATCGTACTCGATTTCCGGGAAGATCAGCTGTTCCTTGATACCGGTAGAGTAGTTGCCCTTACCGTCGAAGGAATTGCCGTTGATTCCACGGAAGTCACGTACACGGGGGAAGCTGACATTAAACAGCTTGTATACGAACTCATACATCTTTTCGCCGCGCAGGGTAACTTTAACGCCGATCGGCATACCCTCACGCAGTTTGAAGTTAGCGACCGACTTCTTTGCACGGCAAACGACCGGCTTCTGACCGGTGATTGCTGCCAGATCTGTCATGATCGCATCGATCACCTTTGCATTTTCCTTTGCTTCGCCGGCTGCTACGTTAACAACAACCTTGTCGAGCTTCGGGATCTGCATGACATTTTCATAGTTGAATTTCTTCATCATTGCAGGAGCAACGGTGCTATTGTAATAATCTTTCAGCGTAGACATATCGTTTCTCCTTTACTCAAAAGATTTGCCGCACTTTTTGCAGGTGCGCAGCTTTTTGCCGTCCTCGATCACGTGACCGATTCTGGTGGGCTTGCCGCACTTCGGGCAAACCAGCTGTACCTTAGATGCGTACAGTGCACCTTCGGTCTCGACGATGCCGCCGACCTGACCCATACGAGTGGGCTTTACGTGCTTGGTTACCACGTTGAAACCTTCAACGATAACCTTGCCTTCCTTCGGGCTGACTGCTACGACCTTGCCGGTCTTTCTGCCCTTGGACTTATCCTTCGGGTCATTGTACAGATATTCATCCTTACCAGTCAGCAGGACAACGGTGTCACCTGTTTTTACGTGTACCTTACTCATCTTGACACCTCCGCCTTACAGTACTTCCGGTGCGAGGCTCAGGATCTTCATGTAATCCTTATCACGGAGCTCTCTTGCTACCGGCCCAAAGATACGAGTGCCCTTCGGGTTTTTGTCATCACGAATAATAACAGCAGCGTTCTCATCGAAACGGATATAGGTTCCGTCTTCTCTGCGAAGGCCCTTCTTAGAACGAACGATTATGGCCTTGACCACATCGCCCTTCTTAACCACGCCGCCGGGTGTTGCTTTCTTAACAGATGCGACTACGACATCGCCGATATTGGCATATCTTCTGCGAGTGCCGCCGAGAACTCTGATGCACATCAGTTCTTTCGCACCGGTGTTATCCGCAACCTTCATATAAGACTGCATCTGAATCACAGCGAGTTCCTCCTTTCAGAATCGCTTCCGACCTTATCGGAAACCGTTCTGTTTGTACTCTATTGATGTTTTCGAATTACTTTGCCTTTTCGAGGATTTCGATGACACGCCATCTCTTGTCCTTGGACAGCGGACGGGTCTCCATAACCTCAACACGGTCGCCGACTCTGCACTCGTTCTTTTCGTCGTGTGCCTTCAGGCGAACGGTTCTCTTGACAATCTTCTTATACAGCGGGTGTTTTACATTATCGACGATAGCTACAACGACAGTCTTATCCATCTTATCGCTGACAACCAAGCCGACTCTGGTTTTTCTCAAATTTCTCTCAGCCACAGTAAAACCCTCCTACTTACTGCTGTGCAGACAGACGCAGTGCTGTCTTTACACGAGCAATGTCCTTTTTAACAGCCTTAATGCGAGCTGTATTTTCAAGCTGATTTGCTGCGAGCTGGAAACGAAGTGCAAAGAGCTCTTCCTTCAAGCTGTCCAGCTTTGCGTTCAGCTCATCTACCGGCATATTTTTGATCTCGGTTGCTTTCATTACTGCTCGCCTCCTTTTTCAGCCTTTACAAACTTACACTTGATCGGCAGCTTGTGCATAGCCAGACGCATTGCCTCACGTGCGGTCTCTTCCGGAACGCCTGCGATCTCGAACATAACTCTGCCCGGCTTAACGACTGCTACCCAGTACTCCGGAGCGCCCTTACCGGAACCCATTCGAGTGCCGAGCGGCTTCTTTGTTACCGGCTTATCCGGGAAAATCTTGATCCAAACCTGACCGCCACGCTTGATATAACGAGTCATAGCGATACGGGCTGCTTCGATCTGGTTTGAGGTGATCCATGCCGGCTCCAGTGCCTGGATGCCGTACTCACCGTTGCTTACGAAATTACCTCTGGTTGCCTTACCCGTCATACGTCCTCTGTGAACACGACGGTATTTTACTCTCTTAGGAAGCAGCATTACTGGTTACCTCCTTCTCTTCTAGCGTCACGGCGGAAATTGCCGCCATTTCTGCGGTCACCGTTCCGGTTGTCACGACGGCGGCGGTCATCTCTGCCGCCACGGTTGTTGTCCCGGGACTTTCTCTCTACCTTTTCTCTCTGAGCGGCAGCCTTAGCAGCGTCACCCTTGAGAACTTCGCCCTTATAGATCCAAACCTTTACGCCGATGCGGCCATAGGTGGTGTGGGCTTCTGCGAAACCATAGTCGATATCAGCACGGATGGTCTGAAGCGGAATGGTACCTTCGTGATAGCTTTCGGAACGAGCGATTTCTGCACCGCCCAGTCTGCCGGAAACCTTTGTCTTGATACCCTTTGCGCCCAGGCGCATGGTTCTGCCGATGGACTGCTTCATTGCACGGCGGAAGGAGATACGATTCTCCAGATCCAGTGCGATCTTTTCAGCTACCAGCTGTGCATCCATATCCGGCTGCTTTACTTCTACGATGTTGACATAAACCTGCTTGTTCAGCATTTTTTCCAGCTGCGCACGCAGTTTTTCGATCTCTGCGCCGCCACGGCCGATAACAACGCCCGGCTTTGCGCAGTGGATGTGGATTCTAACCTTATCTGCGAAACGCTCGATCTCGATCTTCGGAACACCTGCTGCATACAGGTTCTTCTTGATGAACTTACGAACGTTATAATCTTCTACCAGCGTATCGCCGAAGTCAGACTTATTCGCAAACCAGCGGGAATCCCAATCTTTAATGACGCCGACACGGAGACCGTGCGGATTAACCTTCTGGCCCATAACTCAACCTCCTACTGGATTTTACTCTTCTTCTTTCAGAACAATCGTGATATGTGAAGTTCTCTTCAAAATGCGATAGGCTCTGCCCTGTGCTCTCGGCATGATCCGCTTCATGGTCGGACCCGGTGTTACGAAGCACTCTGCAACATAAAGATTATCCTTGTTCATGCTGTGATTGTTTTCTGCATTTGCAATTGCGGACTTCAAAAGCTTTTCCAGCAGCGGGCTGGCAGCCTTCGGAGTGAGGTCCAGAGTTGCCAGTGCGATATCAACAGGCTTATTACGAATCAGATCCAGAACGATCTGCACCTTGCGGGGTGAAATGCGGGCATTTCTCAGATATGCTCTTGCTTCCATGTGATCTCCTCCTTCCGCTTACTTTCCGTTATTGGATGTCTTAGAACCAGCGTGACCCTTAAAGGTTCTTGTCGGTGCGAATTCACCCAGTTTGTGTCCTACCATATCTTCTGTTACATATACCGGAACGTGCTTGCGACCGTCATGCACAGCGATAGTGTGGCCTACGAAATCCGGGAAAATGGTAGAAGAACGGCTCCATGTCTTGAGCACTTTCTTCTCGCCGGCTTCGTTCATTGCCTGTACACGCTTGAGGAGGACTTCCTGGACGTAAGGTCCCTTTTTGATACTTCTGCTCATGAGTGTGTTCCTCCTTTCCCTTATCTACCGTTGCGGCGCTTTACAATATACTTATCGGATGCCTTGTGCTTTGCACGAGTCTTATAACCCAGAGCCGGCTTACCCCAAGGAGTAACAGGTCCCGGACGACCGATCGGAGACTTACCTTCACCACCACCGTGCGGGTGATCGTTCGGGTTCATAACAGAACCTCTGACTGTCGGTCTCCAGCCCTTGTTTCTCATGCGGCCAGCCTTACCGTAATGTACGTTTTCGTGGTCGATGTTAGAAACCTGGCCGATAGAAGCACGGCACTCGATCGGAACTTTTCTCATTTCGCCGGAAGGCAGACGAACCAGTGCGAAAGCACCTTCCTTGCCCATCAGCTGAGCCATGTTGCCGGCGCTGCGTACCAGCTGTGCGCCCTTGCCCGGATACAGCTCAATTGCGTGGATAAAGGTACCAACCGGGATGTCGATCAGTTTCAGTGCGTTACCCGGCTTGATGTCTGCATCAGAGCCAGAGCGAACTACGTCGCCGACCTTCAGGCCTTCAGCTGCCAGGATGTAGCGCTTTTCGCCATCCTCATACTGAACCAGTGCGATGAATGCGCTTCTGTTCGGATCGTATTCCAGAGTCAGAACAGTTGCGTTCACGCCGTCCTTGCTGCGCTTGAAGTCGATGACACGATATTTTCTGCGGTTACCGCCGCCTCTGTGACGAACGGTGATTCTGCCGTAGCTGTTGCGGCCCGAGTTCTTCTTCAGCGGCTCGAGCAGGCTCTTCTCCGGCTTTACCTTCGACAGACCCGAATAATCGGTCACAGTCATATTTCTGCGAGACGGGGTCGTCGGTTTATAGGTCTTAATGGCCATTCTTTTCACTCCTCATAAAATGCCAGATTTGCGGGAGCATCACTCCCATACTTGTTACAGCCTGTTAATTATCTGTAACTTAGAACATACCGTCGAAGAATTCGATGGTACCCTTGCGCTTCTTGCCGTCCTTGTCTGCGGTCGGCTCCGGATTGATGGTGATAACAGCCTTCTTGAAATCCGGGCGCTTGCCTACGCTTCTGCCCATGCGCTTGGTGTGACCGGTGCAGTTTACGGTGTTAACCTTCAGAACCTGTACCTGAAACAGTTCTTCTGCTGCCTTTGCAATTTCAACCTTGTTGGCATCCTTTGCTACTTTGAAAGTGTACTTGCTCTCAGCCATATCGTCGACGCTGCGCTCGGTGATGACCGGAGTCAGAATGATATCCTGTGCTGCTTTCATTTTGCGTACACCTCCTCGATCTTTGCGACAGCATCCTCTGCAACGATGAACTTGTCATAGTTGAGGATGTCATATACATTCAGGGTGTTGACAGCTGCCGTCTTCACGCCTGCGATATTTGCTGCACTCTTAACGACCTTCTGGTCAGCCTCAGCGGTAACCAGCAGAGCCTTGCCCTCTACGTTCAGTGCCTTCAGCATTGCAACGATGGTCTTTGTCTTGAATTCTTCCACCTTCAGGGAGTTCAGAACGATCATGTTCTGATCCAGAACCTTTGTGGAGAGTGCAGACTTCATAGCAACTCTTCTTGTCTTCTTGGTCAGAGCGTAACGATAGTCACGGGGCTTCGGGCCCAGTGCAACGCCGCCGTGTACCCACTGCGGAGCACGGATAGAACCCTGTCTTGCGTGACCTGTTCCCTTCTGTCTCCACGGCTTTCTGCCGCCGCCGGCAACCTCAGTGCGGGTCAGTGTAGACTGTGTGCCCTGACGCTGATTTGCCAGATAATTTACGACCATTGCGTGCATCACTGCCTCGTTAGGAGTCACTGCGAAAACTGCATCCGAAAGTTCTCTCTCAGACACCTGCTGGCCAGCCATATCAAATACTGCAATCTTTGCCATTGATGTTTCCTCCTTCCTTACGCTTTCACGCTGTCAGTGATGACAACAATTCCACCCTTTGCGCCCGGGACAGCACCCTTGATGGCGATCAGGTTATTTTCACTGTCAACCTTTACGATTTCCAGATTCTGTATGGTAACCTTTTCAGCGCCCATGTGACCTGCCATACCCTTGCCCTTGTAGATACGGGACGGGGAGGAGCAGGCACCCATAGAACCAGGCTGGCGGCCTACCGGACCAGTACCGTGAGTTTCTCTCAGTGTGCGCTGATTGTGACGCTTGATTGCGCCGGCATAGCCCTTACCTTTGCTGGTGCCGCTGACATCTACGCTGTCGCCTACTGCGAAAGTGTCTGCCTTTACGACATCGCCTACGTTCAGAGCTGCGCAGTCAGCCAGACGGAATTCCTTCAGTGTCTTCTTGGCTGCGACATCTGCCTTTGCGAAGTGTCCCTGCATCGGCTTGGTAACGTGCTTTGTGGTCACATCGCCATAGCCCAGCTGAACTGCATCATAGCCGTCGTTTTCGGTTGTCTTCTTCTGGATGACAACGCACGGGCCAGCTTCTACAACAGTAACCGGGATCACTTTTCCGGCTTCATCGAAGATCTGGGTCATGCCGACCTTCTTGCCGATAATTGCTTTCTGCATTTTGATTTCCTCCTGTTGGTTATTGGTTGACGATTCAGATCCGTCAACATGACCGGCGGTATGCCTACCGCCCTGCGGCAATTTCTGCCGCTTTCAGAATCAGAGATTCTTACTTGAGTTCCATTACGATGTCTACGCCTGCCGGGATCTCCAGCTTCTGCAGAGCCTCAGTGGTCTTCTGCGTCGGACGTACAACGTCGATCAAGCGCTTGTGAGTACGGCGCTCGAACTGCTCACGGCTATCCTTGTACTTGTGAGTTGCACGCAGGATGGTGACGATCTCCTTATCGGTCGGGAGCGGGATCGGACCCGAAACCTGAGAACCGCTTCTCTTTGCTGCCTCTACGATCTTGGCTGCTGCTGCATCTACTGTAGCGTGCTCATAGCCCTTGATCTTGATTCTGATTTTTTCGTTGACTGCCATTTTTTTCGCCTCCTTCGTATTGTTGGGGGGCCGGAGAATTTCTGCTCTCCGTCAGGAAGTTTTCCACGCCGCCGGGTGTTTCCAGCGCCGGCGTACAAAAAAGCTCGAAAACGCAAATGTTTCCGAGCCAGTGCAAACAGCAGTACAAACCGGCATAGCTAGAGCCATGCTGGTGAAATGTACACAGACTGTGTGGTTATCCTGATTCGCCCGGTTTTAAATCGGACATACTCCACGAAAATTACCTGACATACCGCCAGCAACCTTTCGCTTCATCGCATATCTATTGCAATCACGCTTGTATATTATAGCATCTTTCCGGAAGGAATGCAAGCCTTTTGCCGATTTTTCTTTCGATTATTTTGTAAACTTTTTGTAAAGCCGCAAAATTCACGCTTTTACCGGTCTCCTGCACGCCGAAATCCCTATATAAATAGTATAGCCGCACAGCATCTCCTGCCGTGCGGCTGTTTCTGTCTGGATTTGTCTTTAGGCAACCCCGCACAAAGCCCGCCTGACGGCTTTGCACGCAATCTGCTTGCTGATTTTCCGTCATATTGCCCAGAAATTCCTTGCCAGACGACTGCGTTCGAGGCAGGATTCTGCCCGAGGACAAAGGAGCGTCGCACTAGGATTGATTGCGACTACAAAGTATGCCTGCGAAATTTCTATGCAATCTGCCGAAAAATCCGGCTTCGCATCTTACGCACAAGCTTTGTGCGGTGTTGCCTTTATTCCGCTTTCTCCGAGCGCTGTCCTTTCAGATGCAGTGCCAGCAGCACCACGCCCAGCGCCAGCAGGACGATGCCGGAGACCAGCACCGCCGTGGTGAGTGCCGTCATCGTGCCGGTGACGACGGCGTAAACAGCCGCCTCTTTCAGTACGAACCGATGGATCACGCCTGTGCCGAAGATCACCCCTGCCCCGGCAGTCAGCAATGCGCCTGCGCCGAAACAGCCGGTGCCGATCCAGTAGCGGTTCCGCAGCAGCAACAGCAGCAGTACCGTCAGCACGCCGCAGACACCCTCGCCTGCAAAGGTCAGTGTCCGCAGCTTATGCAGCTTGGACAGATAGCCCGATTTCTGGAGGGTCTCTGTCCGCAGCAGGTCTGTGGCATCGGAGATGACCTTTTCTCCGTTGTCGATGGTCTCCCGGAGCTTTTCGTTGTAGGTATCATCCTTTGCGCAGTTGTTCTCCTCTGCGTACTTTTCAAAGTAGTCTGTGATGCTGCTCTCCAGTGCCGAAAAATCAATGTCTCCGCTGCCTTTTCCATAGAGCGCCGTCACCTTGTTCTCCATGCACTGTTCCAGCCAGTCCACGGAGATGGTGTCCATGTATACCTCTGCCGGGACAGCGGTGGTGTTATAGTCGTTCTGGAACCTGGTATTCAGGCTGTCGTAGACCTTCTGACCAGCATCGTGTCGGTGCATCTGGGAGATCAGCTGGGACGGACCGCACAGGACGGAAACGCCCACGGCGCTGCCCACTGTTCCCAGCAGGGAAAACACCAGCAGAATCGACAGGATCAGCCGGAGCAGCAGTCCGCCTTTTCCCATTCCGGAAGTTGTTGCTTTGCTCATTGGTTGCCTCCTTCCGCACTTGTGCCGGCATCGGTATAGAACGCCTTATCCGTCAGCTTGCAGACCACGCCCACCCGTTTCGAGGATGAGCCGAGGAGCTGCATCTCGCAGGTGTACAGGGTCAGACGCTCGTCGTCCGTCTTTTTCAAATAAGACTTGTCCGATGCGTCAAAGGTGATCTGCTCCGTGACCTCATAGGTGAATTTGCCGTAGGTGGTATACGCCGTCACCGTATCCCCCACCTTCAGCTGGTTCAGATCATGGAAAAAGGTGTTGACATGGGCGCTGATGACAGAGTTTCCCGATGCGCCCAGCAGTGCAGATGCCGGTGTCTGGCAGGCGCCCTCTTCCAGCAGTTCCGCACCGCCGCCCCAGTAGACCGGCGCATACAGTCCGATGGATTTCGCCTCCAGCACAGCACACTGGCTGCCATAGTCCGAGACCACCGGCGTACCCTCTTCTGCGGTCTCGCCGGTATAGTCGGTGTCGATGTCCGTCTGGACGATGTTCAGCCCGTTTGTGCCGTTGTCAGAAACAACGCCGCTGCCGTCCATAAAGGCAACTTTCAGATAAGTTTTCGCCATCTCATACGGGCGAATGCTGCCCAGCAGCAGGATGCCGGCGCAAAGCACAGCCACCAGCAGCGGCAGCAGGATCTGCGCCAACAGGGGCAGCGGCAGTCTGGATGTAGTTTTCTTTTTCATACACGCCGCCTCACGATTTCTTGCTGCGGCAGAGGACGATGCCCAGTCCGGCTGCCGCCAGGACAACTGCGCCACCGCCGATCAGCACCGGAACGGTATACGGGATACCGGTCGCCTCTACCGTATTGCCAAAGGTGGACACGCCCACCAGGTTGCCATCTGCGTCATGGGCGCTGATGGAAATTGCGCCGTCGGAGATCTCATCCACCGAGAAGTTCACGCCGAACGCCTCGCCCACGTCTGCCATGCTGGCGATGATATCCAGCTGGTCGCTGGTGTCCAGCTGTTTCAGAAAGCTGTTGCGCTCGTCGTTGCTCATGTTCTGCACGAAGCTGTCCCGTTTATCTGCCGGCAGGCTATTGATATAGCTGACCTTTTCATCCAGGGTCATATCCATAAAATCCTTGGCAGAGGGTGTGGTCGTCTGCGCTGCGCTGCTGCCGTTTGCCTTTGCGGCGGTGGTGGTCGTCTCGCCGGCGGAGGAGTCGGCGTTATCTGCCGGGGCAGTAGTGCCTTTGTTCAGTTCGTCCTCGATCTTCTGGTCACGCTGGCTTGCCCAGTTATCCAGGGCAGCGATTGCCCTATCGCACTGTTCGGAGGTATAATTGCCGCCGCTGTACTGAGCGATGCACTGCTGGATCTGCGCCTCCGGCAGACCCACAGCGTAGGCATGAGCGATCACATCGCCCACCGAGGTTGCCGCAGCCGACAGCGTACCCACGCCGCAGCCCAGCACCAGCGCCAAACCGAGGCTCAGTCCGGCGATCTTTTTGGTCATATGTTTCATAGAGATTCCTTTCCCGAGTGTTCCGGGCGGTTTTCTGCCGGAACAAAACGAATGCGAAAACAGCACCCGTTCCCCCGAAAGCCTATGCCTTCCCGGTATGCTGTATCTTTTATTATACAAGAAAACAACAAAAATTGCAATAGCCAATTTACAACGGACGGCGGGTCAGTCCGTCGCCCAGCGGAAATGGCGACGGCAGACTTGCCCAAGGATAGCAAGCCACCGCTGACCTTTCGCCCCAATTTAGCGTTCAAGAAAGGGGAACGTCACGGCAGACAAGCTGCCTATGACCCCTCCGGGGGATTTTTGTTTCGAGAACTCGATATAAGGCTCCTCTACAGAGGTGATTCCCCACGGGGTGGGGAAATGTCATCGTAGATGACAAAGGGGACCGCTCAGTACGAGCTGGCAAGCCGCAGGCTTGACTGAGGAGTCTCAGGCGAACGATGTTCGCCCCTACGGTAATATTTTTCAAGCACACAAACTAATTTCTAAGAATGTCCCCCTTGAAAAGGGGGATGTCAGCGTTAGCTGACAGGGGGATTATCCCTCCGAATGCTCCTCACGGAGCATCCACCTCCCTTTTCAAGGGAGGCAAATCAACTCCTCTGCCCTGCCGGGCATCTCCTCTATAAGAGGAGACAATTTCGCAAAGTCTCCTCTTTTAGAGGAGGTGGCACGCAGTGCCGGAGGAGTCAGAGGAGTCTCGGGCGAACGATGTTCGCCCCTACGGTGATTCTGGAACAATTTTATCCAACAACAAAAAACAACCGCCCGGCGAACCGGACGGCTGCTGTTATTCTTCTGTTTGCGGTAAGATCAATATGCCTTGCCCCACAGCACCATGTGCTTTGCCGGCTTGCCGCAGCAGACGCACTTGTCGGAAATGTGCTGCTGGTTCAGCGGAATGCAGCGGGAGCCAACGCCGGTGACTTCCTTCACCTTGTCCTCGCACGCCTCGTCGCCGCACCACATTGCCTCGATAAAGCCGTCGCCCTTTTCTTCCAGCGCCTGGGTGATCTCGTCCATGGTCTGGCAGACATAGGTCTTGTTCTTCCGGTTTTCCAGCGCCTTCTGGAACATTCCCTGCGGGATCACGTTCTCCAGCAGGTCGGTCACGGTGTCACACAGCGCCGCATAGTTCTCGTCCAGGGCAACGGTCTGCTTTTCGCCGTTAAAGCGAGCAGCAACCACGCACTGTCCGGACTCGATATCCTTCGGGCCGATCTCGATACGAACCGGAATGCCCTTCATCTCGTACTGCGCAAACTTCCATCCCGGAGAGTTGTCGGAGTCGTCCAGCTTGACCCGGATGCCCTTGGCAGCCAGTGCCTGGTACAGCTCGTTCGCCTTGTCCAGAACGCCTTCCTTGTGCTGTGCGATGGGGACGATCACAGCCTGTACGGGAGCCACTGCCGGCGGCAGAACCAGACCGCTGTCATCGCCGTGTGTCATGATGATAGCGCCGATCAGACGGGTGGTCATGCCCCAGCTGGTCTGGTGCGGATATGCCAGCTTGTTGTCCTTGCCGGCAAACTGGATGCCGAACGCCTTGGCAAAGCCGTCCCCAAAGTAGTGGGATGTACCAGCCTGGAGCGCCTTGCCGTCGTGCATCAGTGCCTCGATGGCATAGGTGGAGACAGCGCCGGCGAACTTGTCGCTCTCGGTCTTTCTGCCCTTGACCACCGGCATTGCCAGGCACTTTTCGCAAAAGTCAGCGTATACGTTCAGCATACGCTCGGTCTCCTGGATCGCCTCTTCTGCGGTAGCGTGGATGGTGTGTCCTTCCTGCCACAGGAATTCCCGGGAGCGCAGGAACGGACGGGTGGTCTTTTCCCAGCGCACTACGCTGACCCACTGGTTGTACAGCTTCGGCAGGTCACGATAGCTGTGTACGATGTCCTTGTAGTGATCGCAGAACAGAGTCTCTGAAGTCGGACGAACGCACAGGCGCTCTTCCAGCTTTTCACTGCCGCCGTAGGTGACCCATGCCACTTCCGGCGCAAAGCCCTCTACGTGATCCTTTTCCTTCTGGAGCAGGCTCTCCGGGATGAACATGGGCATATTGACGTTCACGTGACCGGTTTCCTTGAACTTTGCGTCCAGGATGCGCTGTATATTTTCCCAGATGGCATAGCCGTAGGGACGAATGACCATACAGCCCTTTACACTGGTATAAGAGACAAGCTCTGCCTTTTTGCAGATATCGGTGTACCACTGTGCGAAATCCACGTCCATTGCCGTGATCTCTTCCACCATTTTCTGATTTTTCTTTGCCATAGTATCCTCCTGTGGTTGTTTCCGGCGCAGGCATCGCCGCCTGTGCCGTCAGTCTGTTTTCAGTATAGCATATTTCCGCCGGAAATGCAAGGGATTTCTTGAAAAAGCCATGGACCAATTTTTTAGAAAACTGCCTTTGAAACGATAACGTAAGGTACACCTTGTGCTGAGATATTAGAACAAACAAATAAAAGGGATAATCCCTCCGGCACTCCGTGCCACCTCGTACTGAGCGGTCCCCTTTGTCACCTACGGTGACATTTCCCCACTCTGTGGGGAATCCCCCTTGAAAAGGGGGATGTCAGCGTAAGCTGACAGGGGGATTCGTTCTTCAGCCAAACCTATGACTTGCTAATTCAACACAAAGTGCATCAGTTGCAAAAATGATTTGCGTGATTTTAGTTTGATTCACTCTTGACAAATTTGAAAAAACGTGGTATTATAATTACAGAATAACCGCATAAAAGAAACGACATTAAATATCTCTGAGACCCATGTCTGATGGTCTCGGAATATTTTAATGTCGTTTCTTTTTTTTGCGGAAAAGGAGGATAACTGCATATGCCAAAAACAAAACTGGAAAGCGTGGTCTTTACCGCCTTGATGGTATTCTGCATGGTCTTTTCCATGACCTGCTATACCGGGGTGCTCCGGGCAGGCGGCGTGACCTATGGTCTGTTCGCCCAGTCCATCCGGGAAATGTGGATCGAATTCGCCTTTGTGTTCCTGCTGGTCTTTTTCGGCGTCAGCCGCATTGCGCCACGCATCGCACTGAAACTGCTGCACCCACGGGAACTGCCCCAGATCCTGTTCACCCTGGTGGTGCAGGGGCTGACGGTCTCCATGGTCGTCCAGGCGGTGACGCTGTTTGCGTCCCTGCTCCACGGCGGCGTAAACCCGGGCTTTTTCCCACGCTGGATCCAGCTTGCCGGGCAGTGTTTTCCGGCGGCACTGATCTTACAGGTGTTCTACATCGGACCGCTGGTGCGCTGGCTGTTCCGTCTGCTGTTCCGGCGAAATGAAAAGGCTGCTGCCCGGAACTGAGCATCCCTTTCCATACGCAAAAAAAGCCACGTCACGCCGACGTGGCTTTTGTATTTCACGATGCCAGATTGATAACCGGGATGCCCTTTTGCCGTGCCATGCGGACGGTCTGCGCCGTGCCGCTCCTGCCCTCCGGCTCGCCACAGAAACAGACGCAGCAGTCCGCCAGCTCCACCAGGCGCTTGTTCCGCAGGCGCATACAATCCTTGGTATAGTCCACGGAGACGAACTCACAGGAATCCGCCTCCCGGTAGATGCAGTCATAGGCGGCTTTCTGCGCCTCTGTCCAGCGTGCCGTCTGCTCCGCACGGGAACAGGGCAGCACCAGATGCAGGGCGATGCAGGGATACTCTTCCCGGAGATCCAGCACGGTCTGTGCGCAGTAGGTATCCCATCCCAGCGCACCGCCGGCGTAAAAATCCACGAACCCCTGAGGGATCGCCGTTTCCAGCACACGCCGCAGCTCCGCCAGCGCCGCCGGCAGCTTTTCTTTGGCGATGTGCCGGTGTCCGGTAAAACAAATGGACTTCACCATCAGACCTTGTTCTCCTGCTCCATCCGGGCGTTCGCCAGCATCAGCTTGATGCGGTTTTCCTGGTTGACCCGTGTTGCGCCGGGGTCATAGTCGATCGCCACAATGTTGGCGTTGGGATAGGCGTTCTTGATGGTTCTCGCCATGCCTTTTGCCACGATGTGGTTGGGCAGACAGCCGAACGGCTGGGTGCAGATGATATTCTCCGTGCCGGTCTCCGCCAGCACTGCCATTTCGGCGGTAATCATCCAGCCCTCGCCCATAGAAACGCCCTGGCTGATATACTTATCCGCAGCCCGGCGCAGATCCTCGAAATCGTGCGGCGGCGTGAACTCGCCGTGCTTCTGGATCGCCTTGATCATCTGCACCTGCTTGCTGTGCAGGAACTTATAGCCCAGCCCGAACGCCAGGGTCTTGAAGTTCTTGTAGTCATACAGGTGGCTGTTGGTCTCCGTATTTGCCGCACAGTACAGGACAAATTCCAGCAGAGTCGGCACGACAGGCTCGCAGCCCTCGGAGATGAGGAAGTCCTCCAGGTGGTTGTTCGCCAGCGGCGAATATTTTACGTAGATCTCGCCGATAATGCCTACCTTGATCTTGGGCTTTTTGCTCCGTGGGATGGCGGCGAAGTCCTTCAGAATCTGGGCATAGATCTTCTCTGCGGAAAGATACTTGCTGCTCTCGAACAGTTTCGGCAGCTTTTCCTGCCAGGCATCCAGCACCTGCTGGGACTCGCCCTCGTTCAGCTCATAGGGACGACACTGGTTGAACAGGGTCATGAGCATATCGGCATACAGCACGGCGTACACCATCTTGATGCACAGCGCCGGCGTCAGCTCCAGACTGCTGTCTTTTTCCAGTCCGGCGAAGTTCAGCGAGATCACCGGCACGTTGGGGAACTGTTCCGCCACGCACTTCCGGAGCAGGTGGATATAGTTGGACGCACGGCATCCGCCGCCGGTCTGGGTGATGAGCAGCGCCGTATGGTCTACGTCATACTTGCCGCTTTTCAGCGCCTCCATAAACTGTCCCACTACCAGCAGCGCCGGATAGCAGGTGTCGTTATGTACGTTTTTCAGTCCCTCTTCCACGACCGTGCGGGAAGTAGACTCCAGCAGCACCACATGATACCCGAACTGTTCCAGGATGCGGATCAGCAGATGGAAGTGAATGGGGAGCATATTGGGTGCAAGAATGGTATATGTCTTTTTCATTTCCGGTGTAAACTTTGCGTATGCCATAGGTATGGTTACCTCCTTGGAATGCTCTGGGTTTTGGGTGGGATGCAGTTTTGCGCTGCTGTATCATGCTGAGAAACTCTGCGGGCGACTCCGACCGCACTTCGTGCCACCTCCTCTATAAGAGGAGGCTTCATATTGTCTCCTCTTTTAGAGGAGATGCCCGGCAGGGCAGAGGAGTCGGTTTGCCCGCTTTGAAAAGGTGTCCGACAGGACAGAAGAGTTTTTTGCCTTTTCAAGGGAGCCTAATCTATAGAATTTTGAAAATTACAGTATACTACAATTTTCACTGACAAAAGATTTCACACCGTCTCCGGTTCTGTCTGGTTCTGTGTCTGCTCCATAGCGGCGATGAGACTGCGCAGGCGGATCTTGATGGCACCCAGGTTGCTGATCTCGTCGATCTTCAGCTGGGTATACAGCTTGCCGCCGGTCTCCAGGATGCGCCGCACCTCGTCTGTGGTGATAGCGTCGATGCCGCAGCCGAAGGACACCAGCTGTACCAGCTGCATATCCGGCTGTGTGGTGACATACTTGGCGGCACGGTACATCCGGGAATGGTAGGTCCACTGGTTCAGCGCCTGGAGTTCCGGCGTCTGCGCCAGGTGCGCCACGCTGTCCTCAGTGATGACTGCCAGCCCCAGGCTGCCGATCAGCTTATGGATGCCGTGGTTGATCTCCGGGTCGATGTGGTAGGGTCTGCCGGCAAGGACGATGATCTGCTTTCCGGCGTCCCTCGCCTGCCGGACGATCTCTTCGCCCTCTGCCACAATGTCTTTCCGGTACTGCTCCAGCGCCGCAAAGCCGTGTTCCAGCGCCGTCTCCACCTGCTTTTTGGTGGCATAGCGGCTGAACATGGTGGACAGGGTCTTTACTACGTGGCTGCGGCGGTTCAGGTCGAGGAACGGGTACAGGAAATTGTTGTGGTTCAGCTTTTCGCAGTTCGCCATAAGCAGTTCCGGATAATACGCCACCACCGGACAGTTATAGTGATTGTCCGAATCGCCCTCGTCGATGTTATAGCTCATGCAGGGGTAGAAGATGAAGTCCACGCCCTGTTCCAGCAGGCTCTCGATATGACCGTGTGTCAGCTTCGCCGGATAGCACACCGTATCTGACGGGATGGTACTCTGTCCCTTGTAATAGGTCTGCCGGGTGCTTTCCTCGGAGAACTTCACCGCAAAGCCCAGCTCCGTGAAGAACGTGTGCCACAGGGGCATCTGGTCGTAGTAGTGGAGCGCCAGCGGCAGTCCCACGGTGGCTTTCGGCTCTTCCGGCTGGTTCTGCTGTTCCAGCGCCAGGATGTGCCGGTATTTCCACTCGAACAGATTGGGCATCTGCTCCGACTCCTTCTTGCCTGCGCCCTTTTCACAGCGGTTTCCGGAAATGAACCGGCCGCCGTTATTGAACCGGATGATGCTCAGCGCACAGTGCGCCGTACATCCCTTGCAGGTGGCTGCCTTTGCCGTATAGGAGAAGTCTTTCAGTTCCTGGGTATTCAGCAGGGTGCTGGTACCGCTGCTCTTCTCCTGGGCATACAGCGCCGCACCGAATGCGCCCATGAGTCCGGAGATCGCCGGACGGATGACGTCGTGACCGATCTCCCGTTCGAAACAGCGCAGCACGGCGTCGTTGAGGAACGTACCGCCCTGTACCACGATGTGCTGTCCCAGTTCCTCCGGGTTATGCGCACGGATAACCTTATAGATGGCATTCTTGACGATAGAACCGGACAGACCGGCGGAGATATCCTCTACCGTTGCACCGTCCTTCTGCGCCTGCTTAACGCTGCTGTTCATAAACACGGTACAGCGGGAACCCAGATCTACCGGATGCTCGGCGAAGAGACCCAGCCTGGAGAAATCGGCGATGTCATAGCCCAGCGCCACGGCGAACGCCTGGATGAACGAGCCGCAGCCGGAGGAACAAGCCTCATTCAGCATGATGCTGTCGATGCTGTGGTTCTTGATCTGAAAGCACTTGATATCCTGTCCGCCGATGTCGATGATAAAATCTACCTCCGGACAGAAGAACGACGCTGCCTTGAAGTGCGCCACAGTCTCCACGATGCCGAAGTCCACGCCCAGCCCGGCACGGATGAGATCTTCGCCGTAGCCGGTGACGGCACTGCCGCAGATGGTGCAGTCCGGACTCAGCCCCTCATACAGGGCAGAGAGTTCCCGCTGGATGCAGTCCAGCGGCTGTCCCTTATTGGAGGCGTAGAACTCGTACAGCAGTTCGTGGTTTTCCGACAGCAGCACGATCTTGGTGGTGGTAGAGCCGGCGTCAATGCCCAGGTACGCCTTTCCGGCATAGGTGCGGTAGTCACCCCGTGCCACATCGTGTGCGGCGTGGCGCTCCCGGAAGCGCTGGTATTCCTCTGGATAGCTGAACAGCGGCTTGTCTGCCACCAGTGCCGTCTGGGTCTTGGCGTTCCGGAGCATCTCTTCCAGTTCATTTAAGGTATAGGTATCCGTCAGAGACGATGCGGAAACGGCGCTGCCGTATGCCACAAAGGTTCTGCCGTCCTCCGGGAACAGGGCGTGTTCTTCGTCCAGTTCCAGCGTCTTGGTAAAGGCGTTGCGCAGTCCCTGCAAAAAGGACAGCGGACCGCCCAGGAACAGGACGTTTCCGGAAATGCGTCTGCCCTGTGCCAGACCGGAGACCGTCTGGTCCACCACCGCCTGGAAAATGCTTGCGGCGATGTCCTCCCGGCGTGCGCCCTGGTTCAGCAGGGGCTGGATGTCCGACTTGGCGAACACGCCGCACCGGGAGGCAATGGGATAGACCTTTTCTGCCGCCAGCGCCATTTTATCCAGCTGATCCACGCTCACGTCCAGCAGGGTCGCCATCTGGTCAATGAATGCGCCCGTACCGCCGGCACAGCTGCCGTTCATGCGCTGTTCTACGCCGCCGGTGAGAAAGATGATCTTCGCATCCTCGCCGCCCAGCTCGATGACCACATCTGCCTGGGGATAGCGCTGCTTGACCGCCAGGAACGCAGCGTGTACTTCCTGGACAAAGGGCAGCTCTGCCGCCTGCGCCAGTCCCAGTCCGGCAGAGCCGGTGATGCTGACCCGGAGCTTTCTATCCGGATATTCCTGCGCCAGCTGTGCCAGCTTTGCACACACGGTCTCACGGACCTTGGAAAAATGGCGTTCATAGCTGGAAGAAAGCACTTCGCCTTCTTCTGTCAGCAAAACCGTCTTGACAGTGGTCGAACCCACGTCAATTCCCAGTGCATAGGGGATCTTCTGTGTTTCAAGCATGGATAGCTGCTCCTTTCCTGTGACGCATCTGCGTCGGCTTTCACAATTTGTCCGGCAGGCATTCCCACGAGACAGAGATTTTAACTTCTATAGATTTTAGCTACTATAAATTTTAGTTTTTTATACAGGAATGATTGTACCTGATTTTTTCGGGAATTGCAATGGAAAATCCTGTGCAGGCTTGACTGAGTAGTTTCGGGCGAACCATGTTCGCCCCTATAGTGCGCCTTTTCAAAATGGGCAAATTGACTCCTCTGCCCTGCCGGGCATCTCCTCTATAAGAGGAGACTTTTTATTTGGCTCCTCTTATAGAGGAGCTGGCAAGCCGCAGGCTTGACTGAGGAGTCTCTCTTTTCCATCGCCGTTCCTTACGCCCCGATCACATCTCTCGGCACACGTTTTGAAATGCCGCAGATGATCTCATAGCCGATCGTCCCGTACAGTGCTGCCAGCTCATCGGCGGTGATGGTCTCGCCGCCGTCTGTGCCGAACATAGTGACCACATCGCCGGGCTTGACTTCTTCCGGCACATCGGTCACATCCAGCATGAGCTGATCCATGCAGACACGTCCCACAATGGGGCAGCGTCTGCCGTGGAGCAGTGCCTCTGCCTTATTGGACAGCAGCCGGGCATAGCCGTCTGCATAGCCGATGGTGACTGTGGCGATGGTGCGTGTTCCCGGAGCGGTATATGTTCTGCCGTAGCTGATGCACGCACCAGCCTCCACGGTCTTGACGTGGGAGACCACGCTCCGGAGCGACATCACCGGATGCAGCTCCATGGGAACGTGAATGGGATAGTTCGGCTCTAAGCCGTACATAATAATGCCCACCCGTGCCAGCGTTGCCCTGGGGTTGGGGCGTGTCACGGTGGCGGCGCTGTTCATGAAGTGGAGATGCTTCAGCGGATGCCCCAGCTTTGCCAGTTCGTCATAAACGGCAACGATGCTGTCCTCCTGCGCCTGGGTATATGCCACATCGTCTGCCTCGGGAGAATCTGCCACAGCGAAATGGGTGTAAATGCCCTCGATAGACAGCTTTTCCAGGTCGAACAGGGGCAGCAGCGCCTTGGCGCATTCCGCCGGAGAATCGCCCCGGAACCCGATGCGTCCCATGCCGGTATCCAGCTTGATATGACAGCGCACCGGCTGGTGGGCGAAGTGCTGGAGCTGACGGGCATATTCCAGGGACAGCACGCCCTGGATGATGTTGTTCCGTGCCAGCTCCGGCGCAAATTCCGGCGGCGTATAGCCCAGAATGAAAATCTCGCCGTAAGGGCAGAACTGGCGCACGGAAAGCGCCTCTTCCAGATTGGAGACGGCGAACCAGCGCACACCCAGTTCCCAGAGTTTCCGGCAGATCGCCTCATCTCCGTGGCCATAGGCGTTGGCCTTCACCACCGCCATATACTGGGTCTGCGCCGGCAGGAGTTTCTGCACGGTCTGTACATTATGGGTCAGGGCGTTCAGGTCGATCTCCGCCCATGCACGATAGCGTTTTTGCTGTTCTTGTTCCATGATCTATCACGTTCCTTTTTGGATACGGTTTTCGCCGCTGAAACGGCGGTATGTGTTTTATGGGTTCCCCTTGACAGGATGTCTGAGGGGTGTGTCTTGTGTTGAACTGTCAGCGTAAACTGACAGGAGGATTGACCCCTCAGTCAAGCCTATGGCTTGCCAGCTCAGCACAAGGCACGCCCTTCGGGTGCCCTATTAGGGGAGCCTATATTAACTTACGATATCCGGTTCAGCACAAGGCACACCGGGTGACTTTCTGAAAAAAATGACCTGCCCAGCGTCTGAACACGCTCACTTGCATTTTTCTATCAAATATGGTATGATGAAACTGCGTTTTTTATGACCGGGAGCAGCACCGAAAATTCGGCTGCATTCGCCGGCATACCCTTTAGTATAGCACGAAACAGGAAAAATTGCAAGTCTTAGATATGAATAGATTTCGCTTGTCCGGCAGGGATTTTTTCAGCAAACCCCACAACCGCACAGGCATTCCGGAGAAAGGAAGTCCCTATGTTTACGCAGATTTTTGACACCCACAGCCACTACACCGACAGCGCCTTTGACGAGGACCGTGACCAGGTGCTGGATGCGCTCCCGAAAGAGGGCATCATCCACGCCGTTCTCGCCGGAACGACGCTGGAGGACAGTGCCGCCGGCATCGCACTGACAAGGCGCTACGACTACCTCTATGCCGCCGTAGGCATCCACCCGGAGACCGCCGGGCAGCAGCCGGCAGATTATCTGGCGCAGCTGGAGCGCATGGCGGCAGACCCCAGAGTGGTTGCCGTGGGCGAGATCGGGCTGGACTATCACTATGAGGGCTATGACCGGGATGTACAGATCCGGTTGTTCCGGGAGCAGCTGGATCTGGCGAAACAGCTGGATCTGCCGGTCATCATCCACGCCCGGGACTGCACCGAGGACTATGTGAACATCTTACGGGAGATGCGTCCCCGTGGCGTGGTACACTGCTTTTCCGGCAGTGCCGAGACCGCCAGAGAGGTACTGAAACTGGGAATGTACATCGGTTTCACCGGCGTGCTGACCTTTAAGAATGCCAAAAAGGCGCTGAAAGCCTTGGCGGAAGTGCCGGAGGACAAGCTGGTGCTGGAGACGGACTGCCCGTATATGGCGCCGGTGCCGTTCCGGGGAAAGCGCTGTGACAGCCGTATGATCCCTTATACTGCCGAGGCGGCGGCATTGGTTCGTGGGACGGATACGCAGACGATTCTGGAGCAGACTTGCCGGAATGGGGAGAGGCTGTTCAACATCTGACTCCTCTGCCCTGCCGGGCATCTCCTCTATGAGAGGAGACTATTTCGCAAAGCCTCCTCTTTTAGAGGTGATTCCCCACGGGGTGGGGAAATGTCACCGTAGGTGACAAAGGGGACCGCTCAGTACGAGGTGGCAAACCGCAGGCTTGACGGAGGAGTCTCGGGCGAACGATGTTCGCCCCTACGGTGGTCTTTTTCAAACAAACCAATCTTCAAGAAAGTTCCCCTTGAAAAGGCGCCCGTAGGGTGTGCCTTGTGCTGGGATGTCAGCGTTAGCTGACAGGGGGATTATCCCTCCGTCTGCTCCTTACGGAGCATCCACCTCCCTTTTCAAGGGAGGCAAAAGACTCCTCTGCCCTATCGGGCATCTCCTCTAAAAGAGGAGACATTTTCGCAAAGCCTCCTCTTCTAGAGGTGATTCCCCACGGGGTGGGGAAATGTCACCGTAGGTGACAAAGGGGACCGCTCAGTACGAGGTGGCACGCAGTGCCGGTGGAGTCAGAGGAGTCCCGGGCGAACGATGTTCGCCCCTACGGTTATAGGAAAACGCCTTCTGCCGCAAACAATTTCTTGACAACATCATGAAAATCCTATATAATAAAAATATCCAAAAATCCACAAAATTTGAAAAGGAGCATGACAGACCATGCGTGTAAAAGATGCCGTTGCTACTTGTCTGACGGAGGCCGCCGGACAGTATCTCTCCGGCGAGACCCTGGCGCAAAAGCTGGGCGTGAGCCGAAACGCTGTGTGGAAAGCTGTCCGCCTGTTACAAGAAGAGGGCTTTCCCATCGAGGCAAAGAAAAAGACCGGCTATCGGCTGGCACAGGGCATAGACCTGCTGACGGAAGAGACCGTCCGTCCCTATCTCCACAGCCGCATCCTGGGACATCCCCTGTATGTCTACCCGGAACTTCCCTCCACCAACAACACCTGCAAGGCGCTGGTGCGGGACGGGGCAAAGCACGGCACAGTGGTTGCCGCCAACTGCCAGACTGCCGGAAAAGGCAGACAGGGCCGCACTTTTGTGTCCCCTGCCGGATCGGGACTGTACTTCTCTATGATCCTGTCCAAGGCGGTCTCTCTGCAGGATGCGCCGCTGCTGACTGCCTGCGCCGCCGTCGCTGCCGCCAGAGCCATTGATGCCCTTTACAGCACACAGGTGCAGATCAAGTGGGTAAACGACCTGTATCTGCACGGGAAAAAGTTCTGCGGCATTCTCACCGAAGGCGGCGTGAGCCTGGAATCCGGCAAGCTGGAACACGCCATCATCGGCATCGGCATCAACATCCGGAACACCAGCATCGCCCTGCCGGAGGAACTGCGGCACACGGTGACTTCACTGGAAGAATCCATGCCGGACACCCACGTCTGTCGGGCGCAGCTGCTGGCGGCGGTGCTGTACGAGATGGAGCAGGCGCTCCAGGGACTTCCGGAGCGGCGTTTTCTGACGGAATACCGCAGCCGTTCCTGTCTCATCGGGCAGACCGTGGAGCTGGCAAAGGATGACGGCACTGTCAAAAAGGTCGCCGTGCTGGAAATTGCCGATGACTGCGGCTTAGTGGTACGGGACAGTTTCGGCAATGTGGAAACGCTCCACGCCGGAGAGGTACACATCGGCGCAAAGGGATTGCAGGGATAAAGGCGACACCGCCTAAACACACAAAACCGTGTTCCCGCAAACGGGAATACGCCAAAACCAGGAGGATGTTATTATGCAGTATCAGATTCAGGGACAGCCCTATCCGGTGGTCGTTGTGACCGCCGACCCGGAAGAGACCATTCTGTGCCAGAAAGGGGCAATGGCATGGATGACGCCCAACATGGAGATGCAGACCAAAGGCGGCGGACTGGGCAAGATGTTCAGCCGTGCGTTTACCGGCGAGACGATGTTCCAGAACCACTACACCGCCAAAGGCGGTCAGGGCATGATCGCCTTTGCATCCGCTGTGCCGGGTGAGATCATGCCCATCCAGATCACGCCGCAGCGCTCCATCATTGCGCAGAAGTCGGCGTTTCTGGCGTCGGAATCCACCGTCAATTTTGAGCTGTTCTTCCAGAAGAGAATTGCCGGCGGCTTTTTCGGCGGCGAGGGCTTTATCATGCAGAAATTCTCCGGCAGCGGTATGCTGTTCCTGGAGATCGACGGCAGCGTGGTGGCATATGACCTGGCACCGGGACAGACCATGATGGTGGACACCGGCAACCTGGCAGCCATGGAGGCGACCTGCACCCTGGATGTGGAAATGGTCAAGGGCGTGGGCAATGTGCTGCTGGGCGGCGAAGGGCTGTTCAACACCAAGGTCACCGGTCCGGGACGTATCTGGCTCCAGACCCTGCCGCTGTCCGGTCTGGCAGGCGCTCTGGCAAAGGTGATGCCGTCGAAGGGGTAAGCAATACCGCACAAGCCACAGTGTCGATGTAAGCGCTAAGACATTGAAAAAGCAAAGTCTGAGCGAGATGATTATTTATTCAGAAAGGGGAAATGATCTATGAGGACATGGAATGACTATAAAGGACACGTTAAAACAACCAGTCCGCAGGGAAAAGCATATGTGGAAGAAATGGAAACCGTGGCAGCTATTATCTCTGCTGTGATTGAACAGCGCAACGCTTTAGGATATTCTCAAAGGGAACTTGCTGATATGTGTCATATGCCGCAGTCCTCTATTGCAAGAATTGAGTCCTGCAAAACCGTTCCCAACCTTGAAACTCTGGTAAAGATTATGAAACCGCTTGGCTTGACTTTAACTGCACAAACAGTTTGATTTTCACTTAGTACTCATACAAATAAAACCGTCTTCCACATAATTGTGTGTGGAAGACGGTTTTTTTCTTTATCCTGTTTTACCCATTCAGCACCTGTCTCATCCGGCAGAGATCCAGTCCGTTGACCACGCCGTCCGGATGCAGGTCAGCCTGTGCCGCCTGCGCCTGGGTCAGCGTCTCGCTGCCGAGCAGATGCCGAAGCAGCAGCACCATGTCGCCCATGGTGACGCTGCCGTCCAGGTTCACATCGCCCTTTGTCTCAGTCTCCCCGGTCTCCGGCACCATCCAGGCATCGGCATCCACGATCAGACACAGCATTTTGATGGTGTCTCCGAAGTAGACGTCGTCCCCGTAATTCACCACGCAGTCCCGGAGCTGTTCGTTCCAGTCTGCATCCTCGCTGTACTTCGCCGCCACCAGGAACGGTGCGGTGAAACAGAGGTCGTTATAGTCTGCGGTGGGCTTTCCCTCCAGCGTATAGCCTGCCATGATCTCCCACGGGTCGCCGCCGGTCTGTTTCTGAATGAACCGGTTCAGCGCATCCACGCACTTTCTCGCCGCCGGATTGTTCTCCGCATCCATGCCGATGCGCCACGGGATACGGCAGCTGTTATAGCCGTACTGTCCGTCGGTCACATCCTCCAGATAGTTTTCCGGCGCCGGCTGGTAACCGCCTTTGCCGTCGGGAATGAGAAAGTCCGGGAGCAGTCCCGTGCCGTATTTGTCCACCATGCTGTCAATGATGGCGTTGGTGCTGTCATAGACTTTTGTCCAGCGGTCGTCCCCGGAGACCGCCGCAAACACCGGCAGATACTGCAGGATAAAGTCGGATGCCCGGGTCGCACCGTAGTATTTGCTGTCGGAGCTCTCCCCATAAGTCCAGTCGCCCAGGCTCAGCGTCCAGGTCTCCTGGTTCACTTCATAGGTCATGATATCCCCGATCACAGCCTTTCCCATGGCGGCGTAGTCGTAGCTGCCGCCGCTGCCCCAAACCTTGTCCGCCAGGAGCAGGGCATAGGCGATGTCCATGTCTCCGTCCGTAGCAGAGTCTGCGCCGTCCGTCTCCGTCAGAGACTTTCCGTTGTCGCTCTGCTGCCACGCCATCAGATGCAATCCGATCTCGCTGGGGTGCGCCTGGTAATACCGCACCATGCCGTCAAAAATTGCTCTGGCATCCGGGTCATAGTCCGCCATGGAAACGGCGATCAGCATCCCGTAGCCGTGCGCCTCGGAAACTGTCACCGGCACAGGCTCGCCGCCGCTGTAGGTATCCTCGCTGTAGTACACATAGTACTGGGTCTCGTCTGTCACATAGGGATTCTGCCGCACATATTTCGACTTCCATTCCTGGTAGAATGCGGTCATGTCGGCTGTCTTGTCCGTAGTCTCCGCCGCTGCGCCCAGGGGTGCGGCAACGGAAACGGTCATCCCTGCCGCAAGGAGCAAAGCGGCGAAACGCTGTCTTTTTTTCATGTCGGTTCTCCTTTTCTGTCGTGGCTCAGAGATGCAGTGGAATGCCGCTGAGCGGTGTTTCTCCGCAGGCTTTTTCTGCGTCCTCCAGTGAGCCGTATCCATACGCACGGACGGTCTCCGCCATAGTCAGGCACGTGAGATTTTCACCGGACTGGTACAGGGATACCACCCATCTGCCGTAACCGTACAGGATCTCAAAGGGATACACGGAAAGCTCGCCCCGGAGATAGGTCTCATAGGAGGTCTGCGCCGGGGAATCTTCTGCCGTGTGAATGACTCTGGCACGGGATGCCAGATTGGGATACTGCGCCGCAAATTCCTCCATCCACGGGATCTGAATGGCGATGACCGCCTCCCGGAGCTGGACAAATTCCGGCGAAAGCGCCGGAAGCTGGTCTGCAAAGGCGGCATATTCTGCCGGGTCTGTGCTTTCCATCATCCGGGCATATTTTTCCATAATGAGATTGCGTCCGGCATCTGCCGCCGCCTGGAATGCCGCAAGCCACTGCTCCAGCAGTTCCTCTTCCCAGGGCAGATACTGGCTGCGGCGCATGATGGAAAAGGTCTCCCAGTCGTCCTGGCAGGCAGCCCGTCCGCCGATGCCCTGCACCTTGTCAAATGTGCGGAATTCCAATTCCGTCAGACGCTCTACTGTGGCTTTGTGCCTTTCCAGCGCCTGTGCCTGCGCCGCCAGCGCTTTGGCGTTTTCCGCCAGGAATGCGCCGGTATTCTCTTGGGGTCTTGTCTCCATGTCTGCGGTCTCCTTTCTGATGCAGCTGCAAATGGATTCGATGTACTGGCTGCCGTCCTCTGCCGGAGACAGGCACAGCAGCTGCCGAATCTCCTGTGCCAGTTTCTCGCTGCCGGGCAGTTCTCCGGTACTGCGCAGCAGCCATTTTTCATAGGGCGCATATCTGCCGCAGAGCAGGTGTTTTGCCTGCATGGCGGCTTTGCAGAACTCTGCCAGATACAGCTGTGCCGTGGGAATATCGCCCCGGCTGCGCATCCGGGAATAGTTATACTGTCCGCACTGCGCCATGCGTCCCAGCGCCTGTGCCAGCCGCCGCAGCCGCACCTCTTCCGGATAGCCCAGCGCCAGCCTGCGGCGCACGCCGGAAAATGCTCCGGCATCGTCCCGGAACACAGCGCCGCTGCACGCCGCCGCCAGCATTCCGTCCCCGACGGCAAGCCATTCCTGTTCCGTCCACGGCACGCCGGGCGTTCCCAGCAGCCGCCGGAAAAAGGCACTCTGCCGGCACACGCCCACTCTGCCGTCTGCCTCGGGCATTTCCGTCCGGGTGATACCGTAATAGCTTTTAGGCAGGGCGGCATAGGCGCTTTGCAGCCGCTGAACTGTCTCTTCCGGGAGATCGTCCGGCACCCAGATACAGAACCCTGCGCCGAAGTCGTGGTCACGGGACAGGGCATCGTCATAGCCCAGGCACTCCGAGCCTTCGCCGGCGAGTCCCACCGCCAGCCGGGGCAGAATGTCCCCGAAATTTCGTTCCAGCATGGGTGCGCCGAAAGCGTCATAGTACTTCCGGCAGAGTTCCAGCCCAGAAAACGCCGGACGGCTGCCGCTCAGTCTGGCATAGGTCTGGGTCAGATTGTCGGAGACGATATCATAAAAGTTGTTGCGCCCCATGTGCAGTTCGATTTCCGGCAGGGCTTTTTCGTAGGCATCCGCCGCCAGTTCAAACTTTCCTTGCTGGTAATACGCATCGCCGAACCCGGCGAGGACGGCGCTGTAGTGAAAATCCGAGGGCGTTTTTCCGGCAAGGATGCGGTTCGCCTGCTCCAGGTAAGAGAGCGCCTCTTCGGTCCGGTGCAGCCGAAGCAGGGACACCGCCAGATTCGCCGCAGAGATGCCAGTTCGGGTGGGATCGGGGTCATTCTGCACCAGTTCCAGCGCCCGGCGCAGACAGCTGCACGCCCGTTCCCATTGTTCCGTCTCCTGGCAGAGCAGCGCCAGGTTGTTCCAGAGGCTGGCAACTCTGCCGTCTGTGGGCGGCAGCAAAGCGTCGTAAAGCTGCTGCACAGTCTCAAAGGCGGCAAAGGCATCCTGGTACTTCCCGGCAGCACGATAGGCGTTGGCGCAGTTCAGCAGGGTGGTGGCGTAGGAAATGCTGTGGGTGTCCCCGGCGTTTTCGAACAGGGCACGGGCTTTGGCGGCGGTGCCCAGCGCCTGGGGAAACTTGCCGCAGTCCCGGTAAAACCCGATCTGCTCGTTGCGCAGGAGCTTTTCGCTTTCCATGTCCTGCTCTGCCTGCGCCTGGGCGATGGCTTGGGTAAGGCAGACCTCTGCCTCGTCCAGTTTGCACTGGTGCAGCAGGGTGTCCAGACGGGAAAGGGTTTCCTGTATTTGCATGGGCGGTCTCCTTTCTTCGGATATAACAAAGTGAACAGAGGGCAGAGTGTCCAGTGTTCACTTGAGGTTGGGTATTTTTGTTTGGAAAATCCAATATAAGCCTCCTCTCCTAGAGGAGGTGGCAAGCCGCAGGCTTGACGGAGGAGTCACACTGCCAGTCGTGCGATACATTGCCTTTTCATAAAAGGGTAGGCGAAAAGCTTTTCTTTTTTTGCTTCTTTTTTTCTTTTCAGGAAAGAAAAAAAGAAGAGTAGCTTTTGAAATCCCCCTTTTCAAGGGAAACTAAATACTCCTCTGCTCTGTCGGGCATCTCCTCTATGAGAGGAGACAATTTGCGTGGCAAACGCTATGAAAAAAACAAAAACCACATTCAAAACAATTGCCTAGAATACCAACGCTGCACGTACAGGAAAAGGAAGACAAAAGGCGTTTGCAAGCCTAAGGCGGACAGCGAGGGAAACGAGCGATTCCGCCGGACGGGTTTGAAGCGTTATCCCTAGGACAGTGTTTCCCGGAATAGGAAAAGCGTCCCGGGCGAACAATGTTCGCCCCTACGATGTGTTTTCAAAACAATAAGGCGGCGACTCCTCTGCCCTGTCGGGCATCTCCTCTATGAGAGGAGACAAATTCGCAAAGCCTCCTCTCCTAGAGGAGGTGGCAAGCCGCAGGCTTGACGGGGGAGTCTCGGACAGCCCGGGCGAACAATGTTCGCCCCTACGGTATATGTAATGTTACAATAGCGAAAAGCAGTGTCAGCCGGCGTTTATGCCTCTTCCGGCAGGATGGTGAAGAAATGCTGTGCCAGGTGGTAGATCGCACCGCTGGGCAGTTCGGTGTAGCCGGTCTTTTCTGCCGGCATATCCAGATTCGGCGCATCGATCATTGCGGTCATCGGCTCCGGGCAGAAGTAGTGTTTTTCGCCACGGTCATTCCACAGAATCCAGAAGTGGTAGCCGTCCGATACCTCATAGCCGATACCCTTTTTGCTGACGATGTCAGTCATCAGTACGCCACGGAACGGCTTTCCACGGTAACTCAGCTTGCCGGCGGTGTACATATCGTTATCCACAATGCGCTTTACCGGGCAGGTCGTGCCGTTCAGATAAGCCTTATCATAGTCGCTCAGCGGCAGGATCTCGCCGGTGGGCAGACAGCGTTCGTTCAGCGTCCACTTCTCCACAACCGGCGCCTGGATGCGGATATCCTCTTCCTTTGCGCCGTCTACGAACGGTGCGGAAATGGTGGTGTGGGTCGCTACGGAAATGGGCAGCTGTTTCTGAGACTGGTTAATGATGGAAAACTTGTATTCCAGACCGTATTCACTCAGCACAAAGAAAAACTCTGCGGTGAACGGCAGGGGCATATACTGGAAGAACGGGTCGCTTTCGTTGTACATATAAGCAGTCCGCAGCCATGCGCCCTCTTCGTTGGCAGAGTATGCCACTACGGTGTGTTCCCGCTTGTGCAGGAATCCGTGAATGTGGTTGTGGAACGGCGCAGCCTCGTTGACCGGCAGCTGGTAAGTCGCATCAGAGGTTTTCAGCACACCGTCTGCAAAACGGTTCGGCAGATACAGGGTGGGCAGTCCCCAGACTTCGGCAGACTGCTTGATGTCCTCCGGGGTGTTGTTCTCGTCCCAGCGGAAAAATTCCACGCCGTGTGCGTCATCGTGGAGACGCAGCACGTTGGAGCCGATGCCCGGAGCGATCAGTGCGGTATAGCCTCCGGCGCAGAGCTGGATGCACTCCATGCCCTTCCAGTTGATCTTGGTTGCGGTATTCTTCATAATGGTTTGATCCTTTCCTATGATTTTCCACAGATGTGGAGAAATGTATTCATTTTTCGGCATTCTGACGAACTGTGCCGCTGAGAATGCGCATCTCTTTGTTATTATAGCATACTTTTCGTGGCTTGTCTATAGAAACAGAGAAAAATATTGAGATTTTCGGGCACCCCCCTTGACAAACCTGCTGCGGTGTATTATAATAAAATAGAAAGAGAGCCTACCAAGCAAGCGGTATGCTCCCACTGTTTTGGTTAAGGAAATAACCGCCACAAAGTAGCGAGCTGTGGGCGGTTATTTCTTTTTCTTTTCATGGTGATGCTGGTTACTATGTTTATGATTATAGTAAATGTAAGCGATCAAATTTGCCAGACTCAGCAGAACACTACAGATCTTTAGCAAATCACCAAAGGTGACATATTGATCCATCATACCGATCACCTCCCATCTGCTGCAAATGCACAGTGGGAGCAGAAACAAACCGCCTACCGTTACGATAAGCCCTCAGACTCTCAGTATACCACACACACCGATATTTGTCAAATCACACAAGCACACGAAAAACCGCACTGCTGCCGGGATCGTTCCTGAAAGCAATGCGGTTCTTTTTGGTTTTCCGCTTACTGTCGATTTGTGCGATATTGCCTTTACTTATCCCCGTCAATATACTTCCAGCAGCCCTTGAGATAGACCAGACCGGAAATGATGGTCAGGATGGTGGAGATCCAGATGAGTCCGCCCAGGATCCACGTTCTCACGAAATCCGGCACAGCCAGACCGAAGTCATACGCCAGAGACAGATATGCCATAACGCCCACGATGGTCACCATGGTGAAAGCGGTTTTCAGCTTGCCCCAGATGCCGGCGGCGATGACAACGCCCTCTTCTGCAGCCAGCAGCCGCAGACCGGAGACCATAAACTCTCTGGCAATGATGATGACCAGCGGAATGGCAGACATCCGGAATTCTTTCAGTTCCACAAAAACGGTCAGCGCCGTGATGACCAGCACCTTATCCGCCAGGGGATCCAGGAATTTTCCGAAGTTGGTCACCAGCCCTCTGGCACGGGCGATCTTACCGTCCAGCATATCCGTGAGAGATGCCGCCGCAAAGATCACCAGCGCCCACAAAAAGTGGAGCGGAATGGCGTCCACATAGATCATCACCAGAAAAAAAGGTATGAGTATCACACGCATCAGCGTCAGTTTATTCGGCAGGTTCATCGGTTACCTCCTCTGCCAGCAGGTCGTAGTCCATGGTGTCGAAAACTTCAACGGTAATATACTGTCCCAGACGCAGGCGGCTGTCGCTCTTGATGAACACCTTGCCGTCAATATCCGGCGCATCGGCTGCGGTTCTGCCGAAGTAGCATCCGGCGTACTTGTCATAGCCCTCGACTACGGCGGTCATGCGCTTGCCCAGCTTTGCCGCATTCTTGGCGGCGCTGACTTCTGCCTGCTGTTCCATGATGATATCCGCACGGTGCGCCCGGACATCCTCGTCGATCTGATCTTCAAACTCGGCAGCCTTTGTGCCTTCCTCTTCGGAATAGGCGAAACAGCCCAGGTGATCGAACTGCATATCCTGAACGAAATCGCCCAGCCGGTTGAACTGTTCCTTGGTCTCGCCGGGGAATCCGGTGATAAGGGTGGTGCGCAGGGTGATATCCGGCACACGCTCCCGGATGTGGGCGATGGTTTTCCGCAGGGTCTCCTCATTGCCCGGACGGTGCATCCGGCGGAGGATCTCTCCGTCACAGTGCTGGATGGGCAGATCCAGATACGGCACCATGTGCGGCTCTTCCGCCAGCACATCCAGCAGCTCATCGGTGATGCGTTCCGGATAACAGTACAGCACACGCACCCAGCGGATGCCGTCGATGTGACACAGCTCCCGGAGCAGTTCCGGCAGTCTGGACTTGCCGTACAGGTCGCAGCCGTACCGGGTGGTATCCTGTGCAATTACCACCAGTTCTGTCACGTGATGCTCTGCCAGCCAGTGTGCCTCTTCCAGCACATCCTCCATGGGGACGCTGCGGTACGGGCCACGGATGGCAGGGATGGCGCAGTAGGTACAGTTGTTGGAACAGCCCTCGGCGATTTTCAGATAGGCGAAAAACGGCAGGGTGGTGATAATGCGGTCACCCTTCATTTCGGCATCGCTCTTCTTGCCGAAACGCACCACTCGCTCGCCGGCGAGAACGTGGTCGAGAATATCCACAATGTCCCGGTTGTCGCCGATGCCGATGACAGCATCTGCCTCTGTGAACAGCTCCGCCGCCTCTTCTTTATAGCGCTCGGTGAGACATCCGGTGAGGATGATCTTTTTCAGCGTGCCGTCTTTTTTCAGCGCACCCAGTTCCAGGATGGTCTCAATGGCTTCTTCTTTGGCGGACTGAATGAATCCGCAGGTGTTGACAATGGCAATTTCCGCCTCGCCGGGCTCTGTCACAAGCTGATAGCCGTGCGCACGCAGCTTTGCCAGCATACGCTCGGAATCTACCAGATTCTTGGAACATCCCAGAGAGACCATGCCCACACGAATTGGCATAGTTATTTTCCTCCATGCGATTGTTTTTTATGATATGTATAGCAGTTTTCGCCACATAAATCAATTTTCAAAAAATGAAGTTTGACAAGTGAGGCTCCCCTGAAAGGGCACCCGAAGGGCGTGCCTTGTGCTGAGCTGGCAGTGCGCAGCACTGACTGAGGGGTCTCCACTTATGCCGAAAACGCTATAAAAAGATTTTACGAAAAACCTCTCCACCGCCTAACGGCGGTCCCCCTCCCCTTTCAGGGGAGGCTGATTTTTACTGTGCTGCCGCTGTTTCCGTCGTAGTCTCTGCGGCAGGTGCCGTGGTCTCCGGCTCGGGAACATCCGGGTCGGGCGGCAGCTTATAGTTGGGCTTAGCCGGGTGCATATTGAACACGATCATGCCGTTTTCCATCTCCACGCCCCGGTAATAGGTCAGTTCGCTGAGTGTCACCAGCTGGTAGCCCTGCTGCACCAGAGACGGCACGATCTGCGCCACGGCATCTGCCGTTTCGCCGTAGATGTCGTGCATCAGCACCACGTCTCCGTCCTCGATGTTATTCAGCGCTGCACTAACGGTGCAGGCGGTGTTCCGGGTCTTCCAGTCCTTGGTGTCCACCGACCAGAACGCCAGCGGCTTTCCCACATGGCGGCGCACGTCATCGTTGAAGTCCCCGTAAGGCGGTCTCAGAAAATAGGGATAGCGCCCGATGGCTTTCAGAATGTTCTCGTCCGCCTGTTGTATCTGCTGCCGGAATGTGTCCGCATCCGCTTTCACCAGGTCAGCGTGATTCTGGGTATGGCTGCCGATCTCGCAGCCCATCCCCACGGCACGCTGCATCACAGCGCCTGTCTCCTCGTCGATGTTCTGCCCCACCACAAAAAAGGTAGCGTGAGCATTGTATGCGGAAAGGGTGTCCAGGATGCTGTTGGTATACTGTCCCGGACCATCGTCAAAGGTCAGCGCCACCATGGGCTTGTTTGGGTCGATATTGGCGCTTTCGTCAATAAACGGAGCGCAGAGTCCCGGCGCAGTCGTAGTTGTGGTTGTGGTCGTTGTTGTTATGGTGGTAGTTACGGTTGTAGTTGTCGTGACCGCAGCAGTGGTATTCGCCGTGGTCTCTGTGGTGGATATTGTTGTGTTGTCTGCCGCAGACGCCGCCGCCATGACCGCCTCATGGGTCTGTCTGGCATTGGCTGCCGGCGCATTGATCTTGGTGCAGGCGCCGCCCAGAACAAACAGGGCAGCCAGCACAGCACATTTCAGCATACGCTGTCTCTGACGCATTTTTTACACCTCCGTATCGGACAGCACTGCGCAAAATCCGTCTGACGGTTTTGCACGGTGTTGCCATAGGTATTTCTTTTTCCCCTATTCCTCTTCCAGCTGTTCCTCCAGGAATGCCCGGACAGCTGCGTTGATCTCACCGAACCGATAGCCCTGGCGCACCAGTGCCGCCTTGCCCTTTTCAATGGTGCGGCGGTCGTCCGGGTCGAGAAAATACTTCCGGTATTTTCCCTCCACCAGTTCCATCAGGATCTCGCCGGTGACTTCGTCCTCATACGGTTCCAGCGCCTCGGTGATATGCTCTTCCAGCAGTCCCCGGCGGCGCATCTCCTGAAACGCCCGGCGCATCCCGAACCGCTTTACGGCAACGTAATGATGCGCCAGCTGTTCCGCATAGGCACGGTCGTTGATCTGCCCGTATTTCGCCAGGCGATCCACCGTGGCGAAACACACCGCCTGGGGATACTTCGGCTCCAGCTTGCGGAACATTTCCTGATAGCTGTAGCCCCGGTTGTCCAGCAGAAAGCAGGCGTACTGGTATGCCTTCCGGGAAAGCTCTGCGGTCTGCACCTGTTCCCACTGCTGCGGTGTCAGCGTCATGCCCTTTCGGAGGCCGCACCGCTGCACCACGGAAACATGGAGAAAGAACAGCTCTCCCGAATCGTCCAGTTCGATCTTCCAGGTATTGCCCTTATGGGCGCTGAGTGTGGTAATGGTCATCTGCCGTCACCTTATGCCGGATCGAATTCCTCGAAGTCGTCCTCGGCACTGATGTCCAGGCTCTCGCCCTCTTCCAGAGAGTTAAACTCGCCGTCGCCCTCTACCTCAACGATATCGCCGGGTTCAGCGTCCTCTCCGCCGGCTGCCTTTGCCGCAGCCTCTTCCAGCTTGGACTTCTTCTTTTTCTTCTTGGACGTTGCCATCAGCTCGTCCTTATGTTCCATGATCTTGTCCTCGATCTCCTTCATCAGATCGGGGTTCTCTTCCAGAGTCTTCTTGGCATTTTCTCTGCCCTGTCCCAGCTTCTGATCCTCATAGCTGAACCATGCGCCGCCTTTTTTCACGATGCCCAGTTCCACCGCCACGTCGATGACCTCGCCGGTGCGGGAGATGCCCTGTCCATAGAGGATGTCAAATTCTGCCTCACGGAACGGCGGCGCCACCTTATTCTTGTTGATCTTCACCTTAGTGCGGTTACCGATCTGGCTGCTGCCGTCCTTGATGGGTTCGCCACGGCGCACTTCCATGCGGACAGAGGCGTAGAACTTCAGCGCACGGCCGCCGGGCGTTGTCTCCGGGTTGCCGTACATAACGCCGATCTTTTCCCGGACCTGGTTGATGAAGATTGCCACGCACTTGGACTTGGAGATGACGGCAGTCAGCTTTCGCATTGCCTGGGACATCAGTCTCGCCAGCTGTCCCACGTGGCTGTCACCCATTTCGCCGTCGATCTCCGCTTTGGTGGTGAGAGCTGCCACAGAGTCCACGACCAGCACGTCGATGGCACCGGAGCGCACCAGCGCCTCGGCGATTTCCAGCGCCTGCTCACCGCTGTCCGGCTGGGACACCAGCAGGCTGTCGATGTTGACGCCCAGCGCCTCGGCATAGGTGGGGTCGAGGGCGTGTTCCACGTCGATGAATGCCACTTCGCCGCCCATCTTCTGCGCCTCGGCAATGATGTGCAGGGCAACGGTGGTCTTACCGGAGCTTTCCGGACCGTACAGCTCCACGATACGTCCCCGTGGCACGCCGCCGATGCCCAGCGCCATGTCCAGCATCATCGAGCCGGTAGGGATCGCCTCTACATTGAGGTTCGCCTTATTCTCGCCCAGACGCATGATCGCACCTGTGCCGTATACCTTTGTAATATGTGCAATGGCACTCTGGAGTGCCTTTTTCTTTTCTTCCTCGGTGGTGGGGATGTCCAGCACCACTTTCTTTTTCAGATCTGCTTTTGCCATAAAATATCGTCCTTTATCTGGTATGGATGTATCAACTTACCGGGCATTTGCGGGCGAGCCATATTCGTCTGGGACTCCGACCGCACTGTGTGCCGCCTTCCTCTGTAAGAGAAGGCTATATTTCAGCTTTCTGCCCCAGCACCACTCGTCCAATGCCTGTGAGGTCGGGGACGGTGTGTACCTGGGCATAGCCGTTTTTCCGAAAGATCTGTTCCACATCTGCCGCCTGTCCTGCGCCTACCTCATACACCAGCCAGCCGCCCGGCAGGAGCGCCGGTTTCCAGAGCATGGTCAGCTTTCGGTAGAAGTCCAGCCCGTCCGTGCCGCCGAACAAGGCGGTCTCCGGTTCGTGGGCGACTTCCGGCTGAAGCTGTTCCATATCAGCTGCGGTGAGGTAAGGCGGATTACAGGTGATGATGTGATACTGCTGTTCCAGCAGCGCCGCCGGCGGACACAGCACATCGCCGGCACAGCATTGCAGCTGGGGTGCGTGGCGGTGCAGATTCTGCCGCAGATACGGCAGGGCATCCGGCGACAGTTCCAGCACTGCCCCGGTGACATCCGGCAGATGCGCCGATACCGCCGCCGGGATACAGCCCGAACCGCTGCAAAGATCCAGCAGACAGGTAGACGGCGCACCCTTTCGCAGTTCCAGCACCGTTTCCACCAGGGTCTCCGTATCCTGCCGTGGGATGAGGACGCCCTCGCCCACCCGAAATTCCAGCCCGAAAAATTCCCATGTGCCGCAGAGATACTGGAGCGGCTCATGGTCACAGCGGCGTGCGGTCAGTTCCGCCAGGCGCTGCTGCTGGGTTTCGGTCAGAGGCTGTTCCGGGAGCGGTGCGCCATAGGGCAGTTCCAGCACCGTTTCCACCAGGATGCGGCTCTCGAACTGCGCCGATTCCAGTCCGGCGTTTTCCAGCCGCCGTCGGGTCTCCTGCACGGCGGCACGGGGCATGTTTACCACTTGTCGTCCTCCATGTCCTCCGGGATGCAGGGTTTCAGCGCAGCGATGGCGCACTCGATCTGGGAGGCATCCGGTTCACGGGTGGTGATGCGCTGGATCTGAAGTCCCGGCCAGGAAAGCGCCCGGGTCAGCCAGTTGTTGCTCCGTCCGGCGATGCGGATGAACTCATAGGAGATGCCCACCACCACCGGCAGCAGGAGAATGCTGACGATCATCCGGGGAACGACCTGGTAGATCGGCACAATGCACATCACCAGGATGCTGACGATCAGCGTGATAAAGATAAAGCTGGTGCCGCAGCGGGGGTGGAAACGAGTGTGTTTCTTCACGTTCTCCACGGTCAGCTCTTCCCCTGCCTCATAGCAGGCGATGGTCTTATGCTCTGCGCCGTGGTATTCATAGGTACGGCGGATATCCTTCATCATGCCGGTACACGCCATATACCCCAGGAAAATAGCGATCTTGATGATGCCCTCCAGCAGCGACCGCACAAAGCGGCTGTTGTCCGGGATGGCGGTGTGGGCGATGAGCTGTCCGATGAGGAACTTCGGCAGGAACACAAACAGACCGATGGCGACTGCAATGCCCACCACCATGCCGATGGACATGATGATGCCGAAAAGCTTGTCTCCAAGCTTTTCATCCAGCCACTTTTCAAAGCGGTTCATCTCCTCGGTGTCCTCTTCGTCCTCATCCTCCGGCACCTGTTTTTCCGCCGACTTGGTCAGGCAGCGGTAGCCGTCCTTCATGGACAGCACAAAGTTAAAGCTGCCCCGAAGAAACGGGCATTTCCGGTACCAGGGCATATTCTTGCCGTTGTTTTCTTTCCAGGTCTCCACGTCGATCTCGCCGTTGGGGAGACGGCACGCCATAGCGCCGGTGTCAGCGCCTTTCATCATAACGCCCTCGATCAGCGCCTGTCCGCCGATCTTGGTCATATGTTTCGGGTTTTCTCTGGGTTGTTTTGCCATGTGTTGTCCTTTCTTCTGGATAAACAAGAACGCCTCCGGTGCATCATAGCCCGAAAGGTTCTGTTTGCATTATGTTGCGGCACTGCTGCGGCGCTGCGCCTCTACCGGGAGGGTGATGGTCACGTTGGTTCCCACGTTCAGTTCGCTGGTGATATCCAGTCTGCCGCCGTGCATGGTGATGATCTCATCTGCCACAGCAAGCCCGATGCCCGATCCACGCCGGGTATGGTTCGCCTTGAAAAACTTGGTCTTGACACGAGGCAGGTCAGCGGCGCTGATGCCCACGCCGTTATCGGTGATAGTCACCTGAATCATGTTTCCCACTTCCTCGGCGCTCACCGTGATGGTGCTGCCAGGGTTGGAATACTTGATGGCGTTGTCAATGACGTTGATGAACACCTGCCGGATGCGGTTCTTGTCGCCGTAGACGAAGGGCAGCATTTCCGGCTCCTGGTAGATGATATGGATATTCTCCCGCTTTGCCTTTTCCGTATAGATCAGCACCGCATCGCCCAGCTCCGCCAGCACATCCATAGTGGCGCACTGGAGCGAGAACCGTCCGCTCTGCATCCGGGAAAAGTCCAGCAGCTCCTCCACCATTTCCGACAGGCGCTCGGTCTCGTTCACGATGACGTGGACGCCACGCTGTACGGTGTCCGGGTCTGCCTCCATGCACATGGTCTCCGCCCAGCCCTTGATGGCGGTGAGCGGCGTGCGCAGTTCGTGGGAAACGGAAGAGATAAACTCGTTTTTCATGTTCTCCGTATTGGAGAGTTCGTCCGCCATCTGGTTGATGGACACGCAGAGATCGCCGATCTCGTCGCTGCTGTTCTCGCTGATGCGGACAGAAAAGTCCCCTTTGGCGTACTGCTTTGTGGTGGCGTTGATCTGCTTGATGGGTCGGACGATGGAGCGGATGAAATAGAGTCCCGTCACCACCAGCAGCAGCAGCACTCCGGCACAGACTGCCGAAACGCCGAAGATATAGGCGTTTACGGTCTCCTGGATCTGATCCAGAGATGCCACCACCCGGATGGCGTTATACTCCGTGTTCATGTCGGAGATATCCACGGAGAGCGCCATGATGGTCTCGCCGCCCTGCTTGCCCACCCAATAGCCGTCGCCGCCGTCCATGGCAGATTCATAGTCGGGCATGGCTGCGCCCTCTTCCGGAGTGAACCCGGAGGACGTGAGCGCCACTCTGCCACGGGAACTGATCGCCATAAGTTCCATCTTGTCCTTGTCGGAGAAGTTCTCGATGGTGCTGCGCATTTCCGAGGAAAAGTTGATGTCGGCGTCCTGGGAATAGCGGCTGAGGACACCGGTCACGGAGGTGAGCTTGGTGTTCAGATACTGCTGGGATGCGCTGTAGTAATAGTTCTGCATGATGTAGATGAATGCAAAATCCAGCACCGTCAGCACCAGGGCGATGATCCCCAGGTTATTGATGACCCAGCGGCGTGTGATCGAGCCTCCGGCACGTTTTTTTGTGCCATGTCTGCGTTTATTTGTCATTCCACTTATATCCATAGCCCCAGATGGTCGTAATGTAATGCGGCTTGCTGGGTTCTTCTTCGATCTTCATGCGGATGCGGCGGATATTCACGTCCACGATCTTGTCGTCGCCGAAATAGCCGTCGCCCCAGATATGGTTCAGAATGCTGGCACGATCCAGCGCTGTGTTCTGGTTGTTGAGGAAATACTCCATGATCTGATATTCCACCTGGGTCAGATCAATGAGCTTGCCGTTTTTCGTCACGGTCCGGCTCTTGAGATTGAGGGTGAACGGGCCGCTTTCGATAACGGGCGACTGTTCATCCTTGATAAAACTCATGCAGACACGGCGATAGATGGCGTCCACTCTGGCGGTCAGCTCAGAGGGCGAAAAGGGCTTTGTGATATAGTCGTCTGCGCCGAACATCAGTCCGCTGACCTTGTCCATTTCCTGGGTCCTCGCCGTCAGCATGATAATGCCAATGGTAGAGCTTTTTTCCCGGAGCTTTTTGCAGACGGTAAAGCCGTCGATGCCGGGCATCATGATATCCAGCAGCACGATGTCGAAATTTCCGTGTTCCTCTTCAAACACACGGAGTGCGTCCTCGCCGCATCCCACATCGCACACGTCATAGCCGGCACGCTTGAGGTTAATGACGACAAAGTCCCGGATGACATCTTCATCTTCACACACTAAAATACGTTTCATTCTTACACCTCTGTTTGAGAGACTGTTTGTTATCTTAATTCACATTCTGAAAGACGGATAGAGTTGGTTTTTGAAGGGGCAGATTATCCCCCTGTCCCTTCGGGACATCCCCCTTTTCAAGGGGGACATATTAACTTATGGAAGGCTTATCCCTTCTACTATAAAAGAACAGGGGATAAGGTTTCTTCTGTAGGGGCGAACATCGTTCTCCCGTCACGCCTCCTGCGATATTTCCTTTCATACAGGGCGAATCGACTCCTCTGCCCTGTCGGGCATCTCCTCTGGAAGAGGAGACTTTTCTCTTGGCTCCTCTTATAGAGGAGCTGGCAAGCCGTAGGCTTGACTGAGGAGTTTCGGGCGAACAATGTTCGCCCCTACGGTTGAGAGGATAACGTATACGTTGCCGTATGGTTTTCCATTTCCGATATAGGGTTCCTCTGTTAAATTTATCCCTCCGACACAGAAAAAATCCTCACTGCACAAAGGAAAACCGCACCATCAGTTCCTGCCAGGGCTGTGCCAGGCTGTCGTCTGTCTCTGCCGGTTTCATATAATACGATGCCTTGCCACGGGTGTGGAGCAGACGATACCCTTCGGTCTCCCGTTCTTCCTGGGATTCGGTATCCTGTGCCACGCTGTAGCGCAGCAGCTCTGTCATATGGTCGTTGATCTCGCCGTCATAGCGGCAGAACACGATGTCCCCGGTGAGGGTGTCGTTCACTGCCGTCACCGTGTCGTACCAGGACAGGGGCAGCAGGAACACACAGCCGTCATTCAGACTGAAATAGCCCCGTTCCTTTTCGGTCAGCTGTTCCCCGGAGACGCTGAGCCACCGGGTGAGCCGCACCTGCTCTGAGGCATCGGCTGCATAGCCGGGAAACGGTTCCTGCACCGGAATCTCCACCACGCCGTCCCCGTCCAGATCCATGGACAGATAGCCCACCGAACGGTTGGTCTTTGCCACGGTGTCGCCGTCCGCCAGCACATACGCCAGCGTATCGCTCTGGACGTGAAGGATCTCCGTCTGCAAGGACGAAGGTCCGGTGGCGCCGTCGATATAGATACCGGTGGTGCCGTCAGACAGCGTGCCGTACAGCACCTGGCTGAAATCCGTGAAGCCGGTGCGCAGATCCAGCTTGCCGTTGTCCTTGATGCTGCCGTCCTGCAGGCGGTACATTGCCGCAGAGGAGGACGCATTTTCGGTAAGCTTTCCCAGCACCAGCAGTTCCTGCGCCTGGTCGCCGTCCAAATCTGCCACGTCGAACATGGTATAGGCGGCGGTGAACAGCTGTTCCACCTGGCTGTCGCCGTAGCGGTAGACCGTCAGCGATTTATCCGACTGGTCTACGCCGCTGTAGCCCACGAAGATCTGGTTCTGGGTCTCGTCGCCCATGGCGGAGACCACGATGCGTTCCACTTCCGTGCCGTCCGCCGGACGGTCGCAGACTGACATCCACTTTCCTTTCACCTGGTCCAGGACGCTGAGCCGCAGTCCGTTTTCCACGGCGGCAAGGTTCGTCTTTTTATAAAACACCAGCGCCTCGTCCTCGCCGTCGCCGTCCAGGTCAACTACCGTGAACGCCGACAGATTGACACCGGCTCTGGGATACTGCAGCGTAATGCCGCTGCCCACTGCATCCTGGAGCGCCAGGTAGATCTGCTGCTGTTCTTCGCTCAGACTGGGCGGTTTCAGCAGGGAATCCACCGTTGCGCCCGGCGTACATCCGGAGAACAGCAGGCAGCAGAGTAGGCAAAATGCGGCTGGCAGCCACCGCCGCCGCCGCATCCTCGATTGTGTTATCGGTCGCATAGAGGAACATACTCCTTCGATTTTGCGATCGCCTTGTATGCCGGGCGGATGATCCGCTTTCCGGTGAGTATCTCTTCCATCCGGTGTGCCGCCCAGCCGACCATTCTGGCGGTGGCGAACAGGGGTGTGAACAGCTCGTCCGGGATGCCCAGCATCCGGTATACCAGACCGGAGTACATATCCACGTTGGCGCATACCACCTTGTCGCTGCCCCGGACGGACTTCATCAGTTCCGGCGTCAGCTTTTCGATGGTATCCAGGAGCTTGAACTCCCGTTCGATTTCCTTGCCGGCAGCCAGCGCCATTGCCTTGCGCTTCAGGATGACCGCACGGGGATCGGACAGGGTATAGACGGCGTGTCCCATACCGTAGATCAGACCGGAGCCGTCGTTTGCCTCCTTCCGCAGGATCTTGGTGAGATAGTCGGCTACCTCACCCTCGTTTTCCCAGTGTGCCACGTGCGCCTTGATGTCGTCCAGCATCTGGATGACCTTGATGTTTGCGCCGCCGTGACGGGGTCCCTTGAGGGAGTTGATGGCGGAAGTATATGCCGCAAAGGGATCTGTGCCGGAAGAGGTCGCCACACGGCAGGCAAAGGTGGAGTTGTTTCCGCCGCCGTGGTCTGCGTGGAGCGCCAGCAGGGTATCCAGCAGCTGTGCCTCTGCCTTGGTGTAGGAACGGTCGTTCCGAATCAGAGACAGGATGGATTCTGCGGTGTTTTCCTCCGGGCGGAGCGGGTGCATGATAAGGCTGGCATTGTCGTACTTATGCCGCTTTGCCTGGTATGCGCCGTCCATGAGAATGGGCATCTTTGCGATCAGATCCAGGGCGATGGACATCTCGTCCTCAATGGTGGTATTCTCTGTCACATCGGAATAGGAATAGAGGGACAGGATGCTTCTCGCCAGCTTATTCATAATATTATTGGACGGAGACTGCATGATGGAGTCCACCAGGAATCCCGGCGGCAGCTCACGGCGAACGCCGAGAGAACGTGTCATGCGCTCCAGATCTGCCCCGTTCGGGAGTCTGCCGAACAGCAGCAGGTAAGCAACTTCTTCAAAGACATAGCGGTCTTCCCGCTCTGCGTTTTCGATCAGATCATTGATATCATAGCCACGGTAGATCAGCTGACCGGGGATGGGCTGGCGCTCACCCTCGCTCATTACATAGCCGTGTACCATACAGATCCGGGTAATCCCAGCAATGACGCCCGAACCATCTGCATTTCTCAGACCTCGTTTCACATCGAAGCGTTCATAGTATTTGGGAGCAATATCGGAATACTGTACCAAGTCCTCGCATAGGTTATGAATGTCAGAATCCTCGATGCTGTGGTTGTAAATCAGTTGCGGTGTCATTGGAATTGCCTCCTTTTTAATCGTTACCTTATATTATACACGAAAAGCCGCCGCCTGTCAATCTTTTTCAAACGTTTTTCACGCAAATCCATTTTCCGGAAAATGTCTTTGGAAAAGGGGAATGCCGGGTGTGAAAATGGCAGTACTTTGTAGAGGTGATTCCTTACTCAATGGGTTTGTAGGGGCGATGTCCAGCCCGTCGCCCAGCGGAAATGGCGACGGCAGACTTGCCCAAGGATAGCAAGCCACATCGCCCCGTTCCCTTTGTTGAAAACAAAAATCTGTAGGGGCGAACAATGTTCGCCCGAGAGACTCCTCCGTCAAGCCTTACGGCTTGCCACCTCCTCTAAAAGAGGAGGCTTTGCCATTGTCTCCTCTTATAGAGGTGATTCCCCACGGGGTGGGGAAATGTCACCGTAGGTGACAAAAGGGACCGCTCAGTACGAGATGCCCGACAGGGCAGAGGAGTTATCTTGTCCCCCCCTTGAAAAGGCGCCCGAAGGGTGTGCCTTGTGCTGGGATGTCCCGAAGGGACAGGGGGATACAATTGTAGGGGCGAACAATGTTCGCCCGAAACTCCTCAGTCAAGCCTTACGGCTTGCCAGCTCCTCTAAAAGAGGAGCCAAGAAAAAATCTGAAAAGCTGGCACGCAGCACCGGTCAAAGTCGCCTGTTTCCGGCAAAATCACGCTTAAAAACCCACCTGTATTTTTTGCAAAACAAGTCCTGCAAACAGAAAGGAAATCGAGAAACATGAAAAAATATCTGATGATCCTGGGCGGTTTTACGGGGATCTTGTTCCTGTTCACCGTGATCCCTGCCCGGTTTTCGGCGCAGCCGGATCACGCCGCAGAATATTCCGCCGCCACCCCCGTCACGACCCTTTCCGCCGAAGAGAGCGCCGCCGCACCGGAAAGCGAACCGGACAAGGCGGCGCTGTGCGGGACGTACCGGATGCTGGACATCACCAGCGGCAGGGTGGAAGAGATCTCCGTCCGGGACTATGTGATCGGCGCAGTTTGTGCAGAGATGCCGGCGACCTTTGAGCCGGATGCGCTGAAGGCACAGGCAGTGGCGGCGCACACCTACGCCGAGCGACAGCATCTCCTGGAAAGCGCCAGCCCCACCGCAGCGCTTTGCGGCGCAGATTTTTCCAACGACAGCAGCCAGTACCAAGCATATTTCACGGAAAACCAGGCACGGCAGTACTACGGGGACAACTTTGAGACCGCCTATGCCAAGGTCACCCAGGCGGTGGACGATGTACTGCCCTATGTGCTGGAATACGACGGCGCACCCATTATTGCGGCGTTCTGCTCCATGTCCGCCGGCGTCACAGAAAGTGCAGAAAACATCTGGGGCAGCAAGGTGGAATATCTGGTTCCGGTGGAGAGCCAGGCGGACACCTCTGCCCCGCGCTATCTGGAAACGGCGCAGTTCACCGGAGACGAGTTCCAGGCGGCGGTGCAGTCCATGCTGCCCGGTGCAGTCTGGGAAGAGGACATGGCGAAATGGGTGCAGATCGGAGCAAGTTCCCCGTCCGGGACTGTGCTGGAAGTGACGGTGGGCGGCGTTTCCTGCACCGGGCAGCAGCTGCGTGAGGCGCTGGGGCTGCGGTCGGCGGTATTTTCCGTGGAGGTGCTGGACGGCAGGCTGGTTTTCACCACCAAAGGCTACGGTCACGGCGTAGGCATGAGTCAGTTCGGCGCAAACGCCATGGCAAAGGACGGCGCAGGCTGGCAGGAGATCCTGGCGCATTATTATCCGGCGGCGGAACTGACAGAGGGACAGGTCGAATCGTGATTCTGTCTCTGTTGCACAAGTACTTTCCACAATTCTTTCAACATTTTAACAGATGAAAACAAACAGTTTTGTGGAAAGTTCCGCAGTGTTCGGGAAAAGGCGTGCATATTATACAATTTTTGCATAAAAATTATCCGGTCTGCCCCTTGACAAACCGGATGGATTCGGGTATAATAAAGACAAAGAGAGCGTACCGAAAACGGTCTGCTCCCACATGAGAATATGGAAATAGCCGTCTTAGTTTGGTCGCTCGAGACGGCTATTTCCGTTTATTGAAGCTCAGATACGCAAGATATGCTCGGAACACTTCACAAACAATGTTAATGCACTTGACAAGAATGTCCAGATTCATTCGCATTCACTCCCTTCCGGGAGTTGGATTGACCGCCGTAGACCTTTCGGTACGCTCATGCTGTTAATTATAGCAAAACCGGACCGTTTTGTCAAGATTTCGACAGAACAAATTATCCGGTCTGCCCCTTGACAAACCGGACGGATTCGGGTATAATAAAGACAAAGAGAGCGTACCGAAAACGGTCTGCTCCCAAATTTAGCACTTAAATAGCTGCCAAAAGTCGGGGAAGGACTGGGCGGCTATTTTCCTTTTCTATCGTCATGCTGCATGATCTGAATGATCTTGCAGATAAAATTCAAAAGTTCCAAAACTTCCAATAAGCTCATGACATCACCCCCTTCCTGTAAAAAAGCAGGCGTGGGAGCAGGATTAGACCGCCGTTACATACAACTGTATGTTTTTCGGTACACTCATGCTGTTTATTATAGCAAAACCAGACCGTTTTGTCAAGATTTCGGCAAAACAAATTATCCGGTCTGCCCCTTGACAAACCGGATGGATTCGGGTATAATAAGGATAAAGAGAGCGTACCGAATGGCGGTCACTCCCGATAATTTGACTATTTTTGAAATAGCCGCCTTATGTGGAAGTTAGGCGGCTATTTCTCTTTTGTATTGCGAGTACGATTCTTACTGCTGTTTTGCAGAATCAGAATCACATTACAAATGACGTTGCATAAAGTCAAAAACTCCATCCATGTCATAACGCAACACCTCCCTTGTTACTGTGTTTTCACACAGCCGGGAGTTGGATTGACCGCCGATAGACCTTTCGGTACGCTCGTGATACCTATTATAGCAAAATCAGACCGCTTTGTCAAGAATTTGACAGCTTGAGCGAGTGTTCTGATTAAGCGATTCCGGGTATCACAAAACCAAAGAGAGTGCGCCGAATGGCGGTCACTCCCGTTAAGTTTAGACTGTTATAAGAAACAGCCGCCTTATGTAGGAGTTAGGCAGCTGTTTCTCTTTTCTGCTGTAGAATATCTGCAAACAAAAAGCGGACGTTTTCCCGTGTGGGGAGACGTCCGCTTTTCGCAGAATGTGTGACATTTCATGAGGATCGTCACAAAATGTCTTTATAAAAGTTGTTTCGAAAATGTCATTACACTTGCGCAAGCGTCTGCCGCAGAACTGCCAGATCCAGCCCGTTTACCGTGCCGTCCCCGTTGCAGTCTGCCAACGCCGCAGCGTCCTTGGGCAGGCTTTCCACGCCCAGAAGATACTTCTGGAGAAGCACCAGGTCTGCGGCGGAAACGCTGCCGTCTCCGTTGCAGTCCCCCAAAAGCGGCTTGTCAGAATCACCCTTTACCGCCAGGAGCTGCTGCATCAGCGTGTCATCATACATCTTGCAGTTGTTCCGGTCGTAGTGCAGGTCTGTGATATCCCACAGCACCGGACACATATCCCGCTCATATGCTGCGCCGCAGACAGAGGACAGGAACTTCCGGACGGACTCCTCTTCCTTGTTCTTTTTCGGGCAGCCGTATTCTCCGATAATGACCGGGATTCCCTTGTCCACATAGGTGGTTTTCAGAAGATCCATGTTCCGGTTCAGTTCCTCGAAGTCTGCATCTGTTCCCCAGGTGGAACGCATCTTGCCCCAGTCTGCATCCTCTTCCAGGATGGCAAAGCCGGAGGGCGTATAGTAATGCACCGAGACAGCGCAGCGGTGCGCCGGGTCGTCCGGCATCTGGAACAGACTGTCACAGGTCAGTTCCACGTCGGTATTATAGCCGGAGATGAGCAGGTGGCGCTGGGGATTGTTGCCGCCGGAGGAGCGGATGATGTCCACAAAGGTCTGGTTGATCTCATTGACCAGGGCATAGGATTCCGCCTTGCCCTCTGTTCCGCCCCAGCGGTTCCACAGGCTCTCCCAGCCCAGTTCTTCGTTCTGGGACTCGAATATCAGATAGTCGTCATAATCGGCAAAGGCATCGCTGACCTGTGTCCAGATCCGCTTGTACTTCTCCATACAGTTTTCCTTGTCCGTGGGGAAGTTCGCCAGCCAGCCGCCGTCATAGTGCAGATTGAGGATGACATACAGACCGCAGTCTCTCGCCCAGTCCACCACCTCTTGCACCGCAGAAAGATAGCTGTCGCTGATGGTGTAGTTATCCCCCATCAGATTGGTCCACGCCACCGGAACACGAAGAGTGTCGAATCCGGCGTCAGCGTAGCCCTGGATCATCTGCTGGGTAATCACCGGACTGCCCCAGGCGGTCTCATAGGATTCCGGCGTGCCGTCGCCCCACTGGGCGATCCAGTCGCCGCAGGATTCATAGGTATTGCCCAGGTTGATGCCGATGCCCATATCCTTTACCAGCTCGGCAGTCGTAATGTCCCGCATCGGGGACTGTTTCTGGGGCAGCGCCGCAGCAGAAACGGCACAGTTGCACCAGAGCATACCGGCAGCCACTGCGCCGGCAAGTATTTTTTTCAGATTCATGGTCCTTTTCCCTGCGGCAAAGCGCCGCTGTGTCACTCTATTTTTATGCCGGCACGGACACACGTCCCTGCTTGCGGAAGTCCGTAGGCGTACTGCCGCAGTTCTTCTTGAACTGGCGCAGGAAGCTGTAGGTACAGCCATAGCCGCACTGCTCTGCGATCTCACCCACCGTCAGTCCCGTGGAAGAAAGCAGCTCTTTGGCACGCTGCATCTTCGCACAGGTGACATCCGTCATCACCGTGACCCCGAAGGTCTTTTTATAAAGGTGCTGGAGTCCCGAGCGGCTCATGCGGACAAAGTTCAGCATGGAATCTACCGTACCGAACTGTTCCGGCGTCTGATAGATCCGCATCCGCAGATAAGTCAGCTGCTCGTTGTTGTCCTTGAGCTGGAGGGTGCTGTGGTGGTCGCCGGCGCTGTATTCCCGGCGGATCTTCATCAGCAGGATGTTGGCGTACTGGTGTTCGATCTCGCTGTGCATCAGCTCTGCCGAGTAATGCTCATACGCCATCTTGCGGATCAGTTCCGACAGCTCCGCAGCGTTCTGGGTCTGCACCGGCGTATCAAAGGGCATTCCCTCATTGCGCAGGGCGATCTCTTCTTCCGGCGTCATATTGCAGTAAAACCAGTCGTCCGTATAGACACCGCTCTCCGCCTCATAGCGGCAGGTAGCGTGGGGCGTAAAAAACAGAATTGTATTCTTTTCCAGATGCAACTTTTTCCCGTTCAATAGCAATCGTGCAGGTGTTTTCACCAAAAGGAACAGATAACAGCCCGGTCCGTCCGGATAATCCATCACAAAATCTGCACCGTGGGTATAGTTGTGTCCGATAACTCCAATTTTCATGATGTTCTCCTTTGCGTTCGTCGGATCGCCCCGTCTTTTTCCGGAGAACAGTAGGAAAATCCGAGACAGATCCATTTCAAGTACAATTGCATTGCCTCTATTATAGCATGATTTTCCGTCCAATGCAACCACAAATTTTGCTTATTTTATGCACATATCGTGCAAACAAGCAGAATGTTGCGCATCAAATATTGTGCAAGGCAATATCCGCATTATCAAAATCGTATTTTCGCAGGATACTCCCGTGAGATGCACGATGTGTGGGGTGGTGAGGCGAGATTTGTAGGGGTTGATCCCCCTGCCCCTTCGGGACATCCCCCTTTTCAAGGGGGACAATATACCGAATAGTCTCCTCTCGTAGAGGAGATGCCCGAAGGGCAGAGGAGTCGGAAGTCTCTCGGGCGAACCATGTTCGCCCCTACAGTGTTGCTGACATCTCCTGCGGTGTTTCCCCACAATTCCCATGAAATTCGAAAAATACCCCTTGACAAATACCCCTATAGGGTATATAATAGAGACGTACTGCAAAGCAGTCTATCACATGAAAGGCGGTAACGAGCAATGGTAAAGACAACATTAAAGATCGACGGTATGATGTGCAGTATGTGCGAGGCACATATGAATGACCTGGTTCGCCAGAACTGCAAGGTAAAAAAGGTGACTTCTTCTGCGAAAAATGGTGAGACCGTAGTCATCAGCGAAGAGCCGCTGGATATTTCGATGCTGGACAAGGAGATCAAGGGCATCGGCTACACAATGCTTTCCCACGAGAGCGAACCCTATGAGAAAAAGGGTCTGTTCCACAGAAAGTAAGAGAAAATCACAGCACTGCAAACAAAAAGCAGCTATCCTGGTGTGGGATAGCTGTTTTTTGTTTGTATGGTGTTGCTGTAATCGCTGTTACTGCACTGTCGTCTGTACAGCGCCGCTTTTCAGGGTATCGTCATCCTCAGAGATGATGTACCACTTTTCGCCGATCTTGCCCAGGGTGGGATAGACCACGTCTGTGCCGGAATCGTTGCTGCCCTGGAACTTCCGCTGTACCTCCAGCGTTACCGCCTGGGAGATGTCAGCGCCGTCGTTCCCCAGCATCTCTTCCATGTTGGAGTTCCACTCCGAAACGCCGGAATCGCCCTGCTCCGACAAGCCCTCAATCTGATAGGTCACCTTCACATCGTCCCCGTAGGTTTCTTTCCACTCCGAAACGGTGTTGCTGCAGCCCTCTGCGAAGCTGTCGATCACGTCTTCCTCCGTCTTGTTATAGGTCTCCATGTAATACGTCCAGTATTCCGGCGGCGCCATCAGCTGGGTCAGCGTCTGACCGTCCGCCGCAAAGACTGCGGTATAATAGGATTGCAGCACATCGGCATAATCTGCGGAATCCGGTGCCTGCTGCTGTGCTTTCTGGTCGTGCTGATACCAGACCAGTCCGCCGCAGGCAAGCCCAGCCGCCGCTGCCACCATGATGATGCCTGCCACGATGCGCAGATGCCGGCGCTTTGCCGCCGCCTGCTCTGCCTGTTTCCGATTTTTTGTCACTTTTTTCGCCATGCTTGGTTTGCTCCTCTGTCCTCTCCGAAATTACCAGACGTTATAGCCGTCATTCTGGCACACAAAGTCGATGTCCTCCATCGCCTTCATACAGCACCAGCGGTTTCCGATCTTGACGAAGGTCGCCTGCTCGGATGCCTTTGTGCCGCCGTCGTCGATATTGACGCTGACGGTCACTGCCTTTTTGATCTCCACGGTGATGTTATAGTCTGTCTTGAGTTCCGATTCCAGAGCGCTGATCTCGTCTGCGTCTGTGATCTCCTCGGTCTTTCCGATATCATAGGACATTCTGCCGTCTGTCCCGTAGTTTTTGTTCCAGTACTTAAAATAATCCTGCATCATGGATTTGACTTCCCGGCGTGTGGTGGAATAGGTGGTCTCCAGATAGTCCATATAGGCATCCGGCACCAGCGCCACGTACATACTGCCGCTCTCCCGGTCCACGCCCTTGACATAGCGGTATACCGCCAGCTTATAGCCGCCGAAAAAGACGTAGTACAGCACCGCCGCCAGGACCACCGCCGCTGCCACGGCTGCCGCCACGATGCGGCGTGTCAGACGGGTGGTCTTTTCCTGCTTTTGCCGCCGCAGCACTTCCGGGTCCTCGGCGGCGATGCCGTCCGCCTTTTCCAGGTCAGCCGGCGCAGAGAGAAAGGGCATGGAGAAAGAATCGGCGTCCGGGGCTGTCTTTTTCTGGACAGCCGCCTTTTCGGTCTCCTCTTCCTCCGCTTTTTTGGGGCGTGGCAGGATCTCGCCGCATTCCGGGCAGATCACCGCACGCTCCGGTGCGTCATATCCACAGTGTTCACATTTCATGTTCTTTGTTTACTCCTTTGCTGTGACGGCAGAAAGTGCGGAAAAGTCCTTACATTCCGCCCTGGCTTGTGCCGTAGCAGGCAGTTGCGAAATAGTACATCGCATCATAGACATACCACTGACCGTCTATCTTGGTTAATGTTACATAAGTGTCGTTGCTGTCGTCACCGGTAGTTACCGTAACGTCTACGTCCATTGCCTCTTCGCCGTCAATGCCATAGGTGTCCAGACCCTCGTTGATGTCTGCCAGTTCATCGTCGTCATAAGAGCTTGCATCGGTGATCTCTACCTGGATATCGTCCACCGATTCGCCGTTGAACTGAGATGCCACCATCTCTTCCAGCAGGCTGTTCAGATAGCTCTCGGCATCGCTCTGCTGTACGCCGTATTCCTGGTCTACCAGATCCCACCAGCCGTCGGGAACCAGGGTGGACAGTGTCTCTGCGTCTGCATTGGCAACAGCGGTCCAGTAGGTCTGGAGCATATCGCCGAACTCTGCGCCGTACTTTGCGGTTGCGGCATAGTCGGAGTCGCAGATCTCGTTGAAGTCATCCATTGCGGACAGGCTGCACCACTGACCGTTCACCTTGACGGTCCAGATGGAATAGTCGTCCTGCTCGGAATCGTCTGCGCCGGTAACGGTGCAGTTTACATCCACACAGATGCCGGAGGAGACCTTCAGACCAAACTTGTCGGTATCTTCCCGGACAGTGTCCAGCTGGGAGCTGCTGCCGAAGCCCACAACCACGCCGGACTGCTTCCACTCGTAGGACAGGTCACCGCCCAGGCTGTCGGCATAGTCGTTCATGTATCTGCCCATGGCATCCACTGCCTCTTCCTCGGTCAGATCATAGGTGTCGGAAATATAGTTCCAGAAATCGTCCGGGCAGAGATCCGCCAGCGCCTCTGCGTCGCAGTTCACGTGGGCATCCCAGTATTTGTCTACGGTCTTTGCGCCCTTGGTACCCATGTTTACGCCGATGCCCACGATCACGCCAATGATAATCAGAATAATCAGAATCGGGATCAGAATGATCGCCACAATGAGACCGGTCTTCTTTTTCTTCTTGGGCTGCTGACCCATAGGCGGAATGGGATTGGTGGTGGGGTCATAGGGTGTTCCGTTCACCGGCGGTACGCCTGCGCCGCCCGGAATGGTGTTGCCCGGCATCGCATAGGGATTTTCTCCGCCGACAGGCTGCTGGGGCTGAGCCTGGGGTGCAGCCTGGCTCTGGGGAGCGCTGGTCTCCGGCGCAGGCTGCGGTGCTTCCGGTGCTGCGTCCGGCATCTGTTCCGGCGCATCCGGGATGGGAGCTGTTTCCGGCATATCCGGAACTGCATCGGGGACAGCCTCCGGCATCGGGGTCGGGGTGTCTTCTGTCAGCGGTGTACCGCAGTTCGGGCAAAACTTCTTGCCGTCTTCTACGGCAGTTCCACAATTCTTACAATTCATCTGGTATTCTCCTTATTTCTAATTTCCGGCAACACCACACAAAGCTTGTGCGGTGTCGCCGTATATTTCATGAGACGCAGTGCATCTCAGAAAAGACTTGTGTAGTGGTCGTCACTCTCCTACCGGCGTACCGCAGCTGGTGCAGAACTTATTCTGCGGCGGAACCGGGTTGCCGCAGGTCGGGCAGATGCGCTCTGCCGCCGAAGCAGCCGGTGCTGCATTTTCCAGAACCGGAGACGGTGCAGCAGGCGCTGCCGGGGTCTCTTCGTCTACCTTTGCGCCGCAGCAGGTACAGAAACGGTTGCCGTCCGGAACGGGCTTGCCGCAGGTCGGACAGGTTCTGCCGGGTGCTGCCGGAACAGCAGCCGGAATGGGTTCTGCCACCGGTGTGGGAATGCTTGCCGCAGTCTCCGGAGCTGCCGGCGTCTCTTCCGGCGCATAGGTCACTTCCGGCTCTGTGGGCTGAGCAGCAGGCATTTCCGGGGCAGCCGGGGCTGTGGGTTCTGCGGAGACAAAGCGGCTGCCGCAGAAGGTGCAGAACATTGCACCGGCAGTTCTGGGTTTGCCGCAGCTGGGGCAGACCTCACCGGAGACCGGCGGCTGGGTGTAGGTATACTGGGGCTGTGCATTCTGCTGTGCAGCAGCCTGGCGGGCGGCCGCCTCTGCCTCACGCTGCGCACGCTCTGCCGCCTCTTTTGCAGCACGCTCTTCCGCCAGGCGCTTGCCCACCGGATTTTCTGCGCCGCACTTGGTACAGAACAGCACTGTCTCCGGGATCTCTGCGCCGCAGGACTGGCAGACCAGCAGGTGCTTGTTCTTCCGGATCTGTTCCCGATAGCCGCTGATCTTTTCCTGGCTGGCGGCGATGGCGCTGAGGAATTCCTGGAACTCCGGCTCTGCGTCGCCGCTGTGCAGCTCTGCGTACTTCTTGCCCATGTTCAGATACGCCGCATTGATGAGGCGCTCTTCATCTGAAATGAGACCGTTCAAACGGATGGTGTCCGTCGAGGACTTTGTTTTTTCCACAACGGAATGGGTGGTGTCACTGATGGTTTTACCCAGTTTATCGAAAAAAGACATAACGATTCCTCACTTTCCGCACGAAAATCATTGTCAGCTTACGCTGACATCCCAGCACAAGGCACACCCTGCGGGCGCCTTTTCAAGGGGGACTTAAAATGGATTTCCATGCACATTACGGGCGGCTGTGCCGTCTCCGGCTGCCGCATTCCACACATAAAGTCTGCATTTCCGGGAAAAAATCCCACAGTATAGAAATGCCTATGATACATTATACTATATTTTCCGATATCATGCAAGTATTTTTCCGCAATTTTCACAACATTTTCATGCAGTCAGCACCAACGCCGGAGCTGCGGCAGCGGCTGCCTTATCTGTCAGCGCCTGTGGAAAAGTCCTGTTCCGATGATTCTTTCTTTGCTTTTCTTTTCCACAAAAACCGCCGATGGGTTTTCCACCGTTTTCAACAGCCGGATTTTCTGCAAAAAAGAAAACCTGCCGAAAGCATCGCAGTTTCGACAGGTTTTCTTCTTTTTCGACAATTTTATTTTTCCACAACCGAATTTTTCGCTGTGGAAAACTCGTTTATTTTGCGTCGCCGTTCGGACGGATGCAGTCGGTGAACATATAGCGCTGGAGCGGTTCCGGAATGCGGACAGAGCCGTCCTCATTCAGATTGTTTTCCAGGAATGCGATGAGCATACGGGGCGGTGCCACAACGGTGTTGTTCAGCGTGTGTGCAAAGTACTTGTTGCCGTCCTTGCCCTTGATGCGGATGCCCAGCCGTCTTGCCTGTGCGTCGCCCAGGTTGGAACAGCTGCCCACTTCGAAGTACTTCTTCTGACGGGGCGACCATGCCTCAACGTCCAGGCTCTTCACCTTCAGATCTGCCAGGTCACCGGAGCAGCATTCCAGGGTGCGCACCGGAATGTCCATGCTGCGGAAGAACTCGACGGTGTAGCCGTACATCTTATGGAACCAGTCCATGCTGTCCTCCGGCTTGCAGACAACGATCATTTCCTGCTTTTCGAACTGGTGGATACGATACACGCCACGCTCTTCGATGCCGTGTGCGCCGACTTCCTTCCGGAAGCACGGAGAATAGCTGGTCAGTGTCTGAGGCAGCTTTTCTTCCGGCAGGATGGTGTCGATGAACTTACCGATCATGGAGTGTTCGCTGGTGCCGATGAGGTAGAGATCCTCGCCCTCGATCTTGTACATCATGCCTTCCATTTCGGCAAAGGACATAACGCCGGTCACCACGTTGCTGCGGATCATAAACGGCGGAATGTAGTAGGTAAAGCCCTTGTTGATCATAAAGTCACGAGCATATGCCAGGATGGAGGAGTGCAGCCGTGCGATATCGCCGCACAGATAATAGAAACCGTTGCCGCTGGTGTCACGGGCTGCGTCGATGTCAATGCCGTTCAGCTTTTCCATGATGTCCACGTGATACGGCACTTCGAAATCCGGAACGACCGGCTCGCCGAAACGCTCTACTTCCACGTTCTCAGAATCGTCCTTGCCGATCGGCACAGAGTCGTCAATGAAGTTCGGGATCACCAGCATGATCTCACGGATGCGTGCGGACAGCTCGGTCTCTGCCTTTTCCAGCTCTTCCAGCTTGGTGCCGATGGCGCCGACTTCTGCCTTGACTGCCTCAGCCTCTTCCTTTTTGCCCTGTCCCATGAGAGCGCCGATTTTCTTGCTGATGGACTTCCGCTGGCTGCGCAGTTCGTCGCCCTGCACTTTTGCCTCACGGAATTTCTTATCCAGTTCCACAACTTCGTCTACCAGCGGCAGCTTTTCGTCCTGAAACTTCTTGCGAATGTTTTCCTTGACTTTTTCCGGATCGTTCCGGATCCATTTCATATCAATCATGATTTTTTCCTTCCTTTATCTTATGTGGGATGCCCACAAGATTACAGTATGTAGGGCGAACAATGTTTCACGTGAAACAACCTCGCCGCCTTACTCTCTTGTCAGTTTCTGCGCCAGTGCAGACAGGTCGTCCTTGTCGTAGAACTCCAGGTTCAGCGTGCCTTTGTTCTTGCCAGCGGTCACGGTGACACGCCGTCCCAGGCGGCTTTCCAGGCTGATCTCGATTTCCTTGTAAAAGCTGTCCTTATGAGAAAACTGCGGCATTTTTCCGGGCTTTTCCCCGTCTGCGGCGATCTTCTCCACCGCACGCACCGTCAGCTTGCCCTCTGCCGCCTTTGCCGCCGTTTCCGAGAGCAGTTTCTCGTCGGAAATGGCCAGCAGCGCCCGTGCGTGTCCGGCGCTCAGGTCGCCGTCCTCCACCAGCTTTTTCACCTTCTGGGGCAGTTTCAGCAGCCGCAGGGAGTTTGCCACAGCGCTCCGGGATTTTCCCACACGCTTTGCCACTTCCTCCTGAGTCAGCTGGAACATTTCCATCAGCTGTGCATAGGCGTTCGCCTCTTCCACCGGGTTCAGATCCTCACGCTGGAGATTCTCGATCAGAGCGATCGCCATGGTCTCCTCGTCGGTCAGCTCCCGGATCACCACCGGCACTTCGTCCATGCCCAGCATTCTGGCAGCACGCCACCGGCGCTCGCCGGCAACGATCTGATAGTTCAGTCCCAGCGGACGCACCAGAATGGGCTGTATCATGCCGTACTGCTGAATGGAATCCGCCAGCGTCTGAATTGCCTCATCGCTGAACTGTTTCCGGGGCTGATCCCGGTTGGGTTCCAATTCTGACACACGCAGGGTCTTTTTCACCTGGACATCCGCTGCATTTTCATCGTAGAGAAAGTCCAGACCGCTCCCCAGTCCGCCGATCGTCATAGGTCATCACGCTCCCTTTTTCTGCCGAATGCAAGCATCCGCCGCTTTTTCTCCGGCGGCTTTTCTCCCAGCAGCTCCAGCCCCAGGAGCATATACGCCTCGGCGCCACGGGAGAGCCGGTCGTAGTACATGACGGGCTTTCCGTGGCTGGGTGCCTCGGAAAGGCGCACGTTCCGGGGAATCTTGGTCTGAAAGACCTTTCCCGGAAAATACTTCTTGACTTCCTCTTCCACCTGCCGGGACACATTGAGCCGCTGGTCGAACATGACGAACAGAATGCCGCCGATGTCCAGATTGGGGTTATAGTTGCTGCGCACCACCTTAATGGTATTGGTCAGCTGTGACAGACCCTCCAGCGCATAAAATTCTGCCAGCATCGGGATAATCAGCTGGTCAGCCGCCACCAGTCCGTTGACGGTGAGCAGCCCCAGCGCCGGCGGACAGTCGATGAAGATATAGTCGTAATCCAGCTTACAGGTCAGCAGCTGCATTTTCAGCCGGTTCATCCGGTTGTCCATATTGGACAGCTCCAGCTCTGCCCCGGCGAGGGTGTTCTTTGCCGGCAGCAGGCTGACGTTTTCAAACGCCGTGCGGACGATGGCTTCCTGGATGCTGCACTTTCCCACCAGCACCTCATACGATGAGGCGTGGAGCAGTTTTTTCTTGATGCCGAGACCGGTCGTGGTGTTGCCCTGGGGATCGATGTCCACGCAAAGCACACGCTTGCCACGAGAGCCGAGATAAGCGCCCAGATTGACCACGGTGGTGGATTTTCCCACGCCGCCTTTCTGGTTCGCTACTGCATACACCATACTCACGCTGTTTTCTCCTTTCCTGCGGTGTGCCGGACGTGGGATTTCTCCCCGTTTTTCCCGGAGCGCACCGAATTTGGTTGAAAGTGTGCATGACGCACACAAATACTCTTTCATTATAACACGATTTTCCGCCCTTGTAAAGCATTTTCCGGAATTTTTGCGGAATGTCTGTCGGATTTTGTTTCACGTGAAACATTTTCCATGGAAACGCCGGCAAAAAAAAATTATCGCAAAGCATGACACGATCCCCCAGCGAATGCAGTCGGGTTTTTGGGAAATGGTGTCGGCTGAAAGCGTTATTTCCCAAAGCGGCGCTGAAAATGCCCGAAACAGGCGGATTTTTTTAGTGGAAATGATTTCCCGTATCTGTTACAATGGAATCAGACAAGCCGGAGAAACGGCAAAAGAAAGGAAGTACAGCTATGGCAGGATTTTTGACATTTACCAAGGAAAAGCCCATCAACCGGGTGGTGGAAGTGGACATCGGCGAGATCCGTCCCAATCCCCACCAGCCCCGGAGCGAGTTCGACATTGCGGACATCCAGTCCCTGGCAGACAGCATTCTCCAGAACGGCATTTTACAGCCGCTGACGGTGCGGCGGGGCGAGGACCGGTATGAACTCATCGCCGGCGAACGACGGCTGCGTGCGGCAAAGCTGGCAGGGCTGCGAGCCGTCCCCTGCATCATCCTGGACATCAGCTCCCGGAACTCGGCGATTATGGCGCTGGTGGAGAACATCCAGCGGCAGGACTTGTCCTTTTTCGACGAGGCGAGCGCCATCGAAAAGCTGATTACATACTACGGGATGACACAGGAGGACGCTGCGGCAAAGCTGGGAAAGGCGCAGAGTACCATTGCAAACAAGCTGCGGCTTTTGCGGCTGACGGCGGACGAGCGTGAGGTCATTATGAAGTACAATCTGACGGAGCGCCATGCCCGGGCGTTGCTACGGCTGGCGGCGCCGGCGGAGCGGTTGGCGGTGCTGGAAAAGGTGGTCAAGCAGAATCTAAACGTGGAGCGGACAGAGGCGGCGGTAGAAGAGGTGATCGGGCAGAAAAAGGTGCAGAACAGCTATAAAAAGCGGAGTAAGGTGTTCCAGAACGTGCGCATTTTCGTGAATACGATCACGAAGGCGGTGGAGACCATGCAGGCGGCAGGAATCGCAGCGGATTCGCAGAAAATACAGCGTGAGGATTATATCGAGTACCGGGTTCGCATCCCCATTGCGGCGGGTCGCCGCTGACCCTCCCCCCCAATTTAACGTTCAAAAAGGGCAGTGTTACGGCAGACAAGCTGCCTATAACCCCTCCGGGGGATTTATGTTCGGAAAACCTAATGGATGGCAAAGTCGTAGGAATCACACTGCCAGTCGTGTGATACATTGCCGTTCAGAACAAGGGTAGGCGGTAAGCTTTTCTTTTTTTGCTTCTTTTTTTCTTTTCAGTAAAGAAAAAAAGAAGGAGAATTCTTTGTAAATCCCTCTGTCAGCTACGCTGACATCTCCCTTTTCAAGGGAGACTGAATACTCCTCTGCCCTGTCGGGCATCTCCTCTATGAGAGGAGACAATTTGGTGGCAAACGCCATAATAATAACGTCAACCGCCTGCACAAGAGACATCCAGAAAACCTACGCTACACGTACAGGAAAAGGCAGACAAGGGCGTTTGCAAGCCCCAGGCGGACAGCGAGGAACGAGCGATTCCGCCGGACGGGTTTTTGGAGTAAAATTTAGGATAATATATCCCCCTGCCCTTTCGGGCATCCCCCTTTTCAAGGGGGACTGAATACTCCTCTGCCCTGTCGGGCATCTCGTACTGAGCGGTCCCTTTTGTCACCTACGGTGACATTTCCCCACCCCGTGGGGAATCACCTCTGTGAGAGGAGACAATTTGATAAAGCCTCCTCTACAGAGGAGGTGGCAAGCCGCAGGCTTGACGGAGGAGTCTCGGGCGAACAATGTTCGCCCCTACGGTAAAGTTCTTTCAAGCAAACCAATTTTTAAGATAGTCCCCCTTGAAAAGGCGCCCGAAGGGTGTGCCTATATTACACGGAGCATCCATCATCTTCTTTCTCATCTGCCCACCAACAGACAGAAAAAATCCCTCTGTGCTTACAGAGGGATTTTCTATTGCAATACCATTTTTCTAAAACGTCAGCACAAAACAGATCCAGTGTTCGTATTCCGATTCCACCTGTATCCGTATTTTATGGGCGTCGGCGATGCTCTGGGCGATGGACAGCCCCAGACCGTAGCCGCCGGTCGCTCTGGAACGTGACGCATCGCTCCGGTAGAACCGCTGGAAGATCTTTTCCTTTTCCGACTCCGGAATGCCCTTTCCCGTGTTGTACACCTTGAGTACCTTCTTGTTCTGCGCCTGCTGCAATGTCACCCGGATCTGCCCGTGTTCCTCGCTGTATTTCAGCGCATTGTCCATGAAAATGCCCACCAGCTGCTTGATCTGGTCGGGGTTGCCGTGATAGCGGATGCCGTCCTGGATGTCCAGTTCCAGCTGCTTTTCCTGCTCGAACGCCTGTCCTTCAAAGGGCAGCGCTGCGCCGGAAACCGCCTCGCTGAGAGAAAAGTCCACGAAGTCTTTCTGCTTGTCTCCCATCTCCAGCTTGGTCAGATTCATCATCTCCCCCACCAGCACACGCATCCGCTCCGCCTGGGACTGGATGTAGCTGAGCCACTTGTTTTCCCCGATCTCGTCATGGAGAATGTCCACGTTGGCGGAGATGATGGTGAGCGGCGTTTTCAGCTCGTGTCCGGCATCGGAAATGAACTGGCGCTGGCGCTCAAAGGTCTCCTGCATGGGACGCATCGCCCGTTTCGTCAGGATCATGGTCAGCGCAAACACCACGCCTTCCATCAGCAAGAACACCAGAATGCTCACCAGCAGCACCTTGTGCAGCAGCAGCCGTTCGGCGCTCCGATCGGAGAACACCACCAGCGTTCCCATGGCGTAATCCCGGCGAAAATACTGCAAATTCCCATACCAGCCGTCTGCCTTGTCCTTTTGCAGCACATAGTCCAGCAGGGTCTGTGCGTCCTCTTCTGTATAGCTGTCCGTGCCGTCCAGCCGGGTCAGCGTGCCGTCGGAATTCGCAAAGCACAGAAAATGGTCGATGGTGACTACGCCGCTCTTTTTATCCGGAAACGGCGGTTCGCCGTGGTCGTCCTGGCGCATGGGCATAGACTGGGTCAGCTGCGCCAGCGGTGCGGCATAGAACACCCCCTGCTTTGCGGCAGCATAGTTCTCTTCGTTTTCCCAGCGGTGATCCGGTTCGTCCGGTCCCCACCAGGGCGGCGGATCGGGATCCGGCTGCGTCGTCTGCTGGGGTGGTTTTGTCTGCGGCGGCGCAGTGGTCACCGCAGGCTTTGTCGCCCGTGGGCTGGTGGTTCTTGCCGCAGTGGTTGCCCGTGTCTGCGGTGCGGCAGTGGTTCGTGGCGCTGCGGTAGTCTGTACCGGAGACTGCACCGCCGGCACCTGGGTCTGCACCGGATTTTTGGGCTGTTCCGCAGGCGCAGCTTTTGCCGTTGTCTCTGCGGCAGCGGTCTCCGTGGCTGTGGTTTCCGTGGTAGTCTCTGCAGTCGTTTCCGCAGCGGAAGTGCCGGTCTCCGTGGCAGTATCCGTGGACTGCCGGGGCTGTTTTCCGTCCGGCGGCATATCATCCGGCAGTTCGGGAACGGTGGTCTCACTAATGGCAATCTGTTCCAGCAGGTTTCGGGTCTGGTTATAGCTCATCGCCTCGGTCACCACATTGAGGGCAATCAGCGGCACCAGCAGCACTGCGGTGAGCATCGCCATCGTGATACAGATAAACTGCCGGCGCACCCGGCGGATCATGCTTTTTTCTCCAGGAAATAGCCGATGCCACGGGCGGTGCGGATCTGCACAGTGGAGTGGATGGCGGTCAGCTTTTTCCGCAGGAAGGAGATATAAACCTCGATATTGTTGTATTCCACGTCGCTTTCATAGCCCCAGATCTTTTCGATAAAGCGTTCTTTGGGCAGGATCTGTCCCGGATTGGAGAGGAGCATTTCCATGATCTGATATTCCTTCAGACTGAGTTTCATCCGGCTGTCGCCCTGGATGAGGTCATAGGTCTGGCGGTTCAGCTGGAGTTCCTCAAAGTGCAGGCAGTCCACTTCCACCTCGCCTTTCCGCCGGGTCAGCGCCCGGATACGGGCAAGGAGTTCGCCGGTGGAAAAAGGCTTTGTGAGGTAATCGTCTGCGCCGCAGTCCAGCCCGTGGATCTTGTCTTCCACCTCAGACTTTGCGGTCAGCAGCATAATGGGCGTGGCGTTTTTTTCCTGCCGCAGGATACGGACAATCTCGGTGCCGCTGCGAACCGGGAGCATGATATCCAGGAGGATACAGTCATAGATACCGGTACGGGCGTATTCGAGACCGTCATCGCCGTCAAAGACGGTGTCCACGTTGTACTTGTTGCGTTTGAGGATTTCTGCCAGGGTATCCGCCAGCTGGACTTCATCCTCGACCACGAGTATGTTCATTGTAATCACCCTTTCGAAAGCGTAGGTTTCCAGTATTTATTGTAACGGGGAAAGCTTAATGCAAGCTTAAACATTGCGGCGGGCTGAAAATCGAACCGATTGTTTCTTTGAACAGGACAACTCCTCTGCCCTGTCGGGCATCTCCTCTAAAAGAGGAGACATTTCGCAAAGCCTCCTTTACAGAAGAGGTGACACGAAGTGCCGGAGGAGTCCCGGGCGAACAATGTTCGCCCCTACGATGCGTTACCCATTTCCGTTATGTCAACTCACACCAGCGGCTGTTTCTTGATCTTATCGCTGCGGCGAGGGTATTTTTTCGGGGTGGCGGATACCTTTTCGATGCGGATGATGCGGCGGTCTCCGGCGGTGGGCAGGGTGTACTGTTCTTCGCCGACGACCGCTCCGCCCAGCAGCTTTGCCGCATTTTCCGCCTGCGCCGCCGTCTCGGACGGTCCTTTCATGGCGGCAAAAATACCGCCGTTCTTTACGAAGGGCAGACAGTATTCTGTCAGCACCGGCATGGCTGCCACGGCTCTGGCAGTTGCCATATCGAACTGCTCTCGGAGTTCCGAGTCCTGTGCGCCGTCCTCGGCTCTGGCGTGAATGCAGCGCACATTCGCCAGTCCCAGCCTTGCCGCCGTCTGTTCCAGAAAGCCGATGCGCTTTTGCAGGCTGTCCAGCAATGTAATTTGTAAGTCCGGTCTCAGAATTGCCAGCACCATGCCGGGAAAGCCTGCGCCCGTTCCTACGTCAATACAGGATGCGCCCAGGGGCAGTGTCACCTTTTGCAGCAGAATTGCGCTGTCCAGAAAGTGCTTTTCCCAGACCTCGCCGGGTTCGGTGATCGCCGTCAGATTCATGTGCCGGTTGACTTCCACCAGCTCTGTCAGATAGCACTGGAACTGGGCGAAATGGCTCTCGCTCAGCGTCAGTCCTGCGCCGGAAAACAGCGCCTTTGCCGTCTCATATGTCATCATGCGTTACCCTCCCTGGATGCTTCCCACACGACCAGCACGGAAATATCTGCCGGAGACACGCCGGAGATACGGCTCGCCTGTCCCAGATTCTGGGGACGGTGGGCATTGAGTTTTTCGGCTGCCTCCAGCCGCAGTCCACGAATGGTGGTATAGTCCAGATCTTCCGGCAGCTGCTTGTTTTCCAGCTTGCGCATCCGCTCGATCTGTTCCAGCTGTTTCGGGATATAGCCGTCATACTTGATCTGAATTTCCACCTGCTCCCCGATGACCGGATCCAGTGCCGGGCGTGCGGTGTCGAACGGGGCAATGCAGTCATAGCCCAGCTGCGGCCGGCGGATCAGATCTGCCACCTTACAGCCGGTGGTGATGCCGGATGTGCCGTGCTGTTCCAGAAAAGCGTTCAGTTCCGGAGACGGGGCAAGATTGGTTTTCTGCACCCGCTTTTTCTCCTGCGCCACCAGCTGGTATTTCTCCAGCATATGCTGATAGCGCTCCTCCGGAACCAGCCCCAGCTCATGCCCCAGGGGCATCAAACGCTGGTCGGCGTTGTCCTGGCGCAGAATGAGCCGGTATTCGCTCCGGGATGTCATCATGCGGTACGGGTCTTCGCAGCCCTTGGTCACCAGATCGTCTACCAGTGTGCCGATATAGGAAGTGGCTCTGTCCATGACGAACGCCGGCTTACCCTGAACAGCCAGCGCCGCATTGATGCCGGCAACCAGACCCTGGGCGGCAGCCTCTTCATAGCCGGAGCTGCCGTTGAACTGCCCTGCGCCGAACAGCCCGGCGATCTTCTTGCTCTCCAGGGATGCCCGGAGTTCCGTGGGGTCTACGCAGTCGTATTCGATGGCATAAGCCGGGCGCATGATCTCCACGTGTTCCAGCCCACGGATGGTACGGAGAAATGCCAGCTGGACATCCTCCGGCAGGGACGAGGACATTCCCTGGAGGTAGTACTCTTCCGTTTCCAGCCCCATGGGTTCCACGAAGAGCTGGTGCCGGGATTTGTCGGCAAAGCGGACGATCTTCGTCTCGATGGACGGGCAGTAGCGAGGTCCGATGCCCTCGATCTGTCCGGAAAACAGGGGCGAACGGTGGAGATTTTCCCGGATGATGCGGTGGGTCTCCTCGTTGGTATAGGTGATGTAGCAGGACACCTGGTTGTGCATCTGAGACGGGTCAGAGCCGAAGGAAAACGGCACGATATGGTCGTCGCCGTCCTGGCGCTCCATGGCGTCAAAGTCGATGCTGCGGCGATGCACACGGCAGGGCGTTCCCGTCTTGAACCGGCGCATCCGCAGTCCCAGTTCCTGGAGATTTTTTCCCAGGGGACGGCTGGGCAGTGCCGCATCGGGACCGCTCTCATAGGAGACCTGTCCCACGTGAATTCTGCCGTTCAGATACGTTCCGGTGGCGATGACCACAGCCGAGACGGCATACTGTGCGCCCAGGGATGTGACCACACCGGTGACTCTGTCGTTTTCGGTCTGGATCTGGGCGATCTCCGCCTGTTTGATCTCCAGGAGCGGCGTTTTTTCGCAGACCTGTTTCATGTAGTTGTGATAGCGGACACGGTCTGCCTGCACCCGAAGGCTGTGGACAGCCGGACCTTTGCCCCGGTTCAGCATCCGGCTCTGGAGAAAGCAGGCATCTGCCGCCTTTCCCATTTCGCCGCCCAATGCGTCGATCTCCCGGACGAGATGGCCTTTTGCCGTGCCGCCGATGGACGGATTGCAGGGCATATTGGCGATCTGGTCGAGAGAAATGGTAAACAGCACCGTGCGGCAGCCCAGACGGGCAGAGGCAAGAGCAGCCTCCACGCCGGCATGGCCTGCGCCGACCACGGCGACATCATAAGTTCCCATGTGATAATATTCCATAGGTATCACCTCAGTTTTATATAATGCGTAAATGCGTATAAATGTAAATCTATCATAATCACACTGCCAGTCGTGTGATACATTGCCGCACAGGACAAGAGTAGGCGAGCGGCGGGTCGCCGCTGACCTTTCGCCCCAATTCAACGTTCAAAAAAGGCAATGCTACGGCAGACAAGCTGCCTGTTACCCCTCCGGGGGATTTTTGTTCGAAAAATCCAATTCAAGGCTTTTAATTGAAAAGTTGCAGGCATGACTCAGAAGTCACACTGCCAGTCGTGTGATACACTGCCGTTTCAAGTAAGGGTAGGCGGTAAGCTTTTCTTTTTTTGCTTCTTTTTTCTTTTTAGCAAAGAAAAAAAGAAGAGTAACTCTTTGTAAATCCCCCTGTCAGCTACGCTGACATCCCAGCACAAGGCACACCCTTCGGGCGCCTTTTCAAGGGGGACTGAATACTCCTCTGCCCTATCGGGCATCTCCTCTATGAGAGGAGACTTTCATTTGGCTCCTCTGTTAGGGGAGCCTATATTAACACTTGCAAAATTCCCACCTCAGCAAAAGGGTATGCCTTCCCGTTACCCATCATCCAATCCAAAATGTTTCACGTGAAACAACCGCTTTTATTTTCCCACGCAGAACCGGGAGAACACGTCGTTCACCACGGCATCGGAGACACGCTCGCCGGTGAGGGTGAGCAGGGCGTCGGCTGCCTCTTCCAGGAGTACGGTCACAGCGTCCAGCAGTTCGCCGGCATCCAGGGCATCCAGGGCAAGCTTTACCTGCTCTCTCGCCCGTTCCAGGCACTGTTTCTGCCGGGCGTTTGCCACGATGCCCAGTTCCGGAGTCACTTCCGCCTGGTAGAACAGCTCTTCCACCGCCTGGCGCAACTGTTCCAGACCGCTGCCGTCCCTTGCCGCCATGGTGATGACACGGGAGAACTGCTGTTCCAGGCTTTCCGGATGTAGACAGGCGGTCTGGTCGGACTTGTTCAGAATGGCGATTACCGGCTTGTCCGGCAGCTGTTCCAGCATTCGACGGTCGTCTGCATCCAGCGGACGGGTGGTGTCAAACACCGCCAGAATCAGATCCGCCTGCGCCAGGCGTTCCTCGGCGATTTTCACGCCCATCTGTTCGATCACGTCCTCGGTCTCACGCAGTCCGGCAGTGTCGGACAGCCGCAGGGTCACGTTGCCCAGGCGGATCTGTTCCTCCACCACGTCACGTGTCGTGCCGGCAATTTCAGTGACAATACTGCGCTGACTGCCGGACAGCAGGTTGAACAGGGTGGACTTTCCCACGTTGGGTTTGCCCACGATGACTGCCGACACGCCCGACTGGAGAATGCGCCCGTAGTCATAGGTGGCAAGGGTGCTGTCCAGCTGTTCCAAGACAGGCTGCAGTGCGGCGTGGAGTCCCTCCGGGGTGACTGCCGGGACTTCGTCCTCCGGGTAGTCCGCCCAGGCAGCCAGGTCGCCCAGACTGCTGACGATGCCCTGTGAGATCTGCTGCACCCGGTGAAAGAGTGCGCCGTTCTGCTGGGCATGGGCAAAGGAAAGCTCCCGTTTTCCGGCTGCGCCGATCACATCCATGACCGCCTCTGCCTGGGTGAGTGTCATTTTTCCGGCGAGAAACGCCCGTTTGGTGAATTCGCCCGGTTCTGCCGGGACAGCGCCGGCGGCGTAGACCGATTCCAGCAGCTGCTGGGTGACAAAAATGCCGCCGTGGCAGGAAAACTCCACGGTGTCCTCGCCGGTATAGCTGTGGGGCGCACGGAACACGGTGGCGATCCCGTCATCCAGCTCCGCACCGGACGGGTCGCAGAATTTGCCGTAGGCGCAGGTGTAGCCGGGCATTTCGGATAAGGATTTTCCGGTCACGCTGCGAAAGCAGGTCTGTGCCACGGAAACGGCACTGTCACCGGAGATCCGGATCACAGAAATGCCGCCGGCAGCGTGAGGGGTTGCAATTGCTGCAATTGTATACATAGTGATTTCTCCTTGCGGCGGATTTTTTGGGGTGTGGTTTTTCTTTTCAAAAAGGGCAGACAACTCCTCTGCCCTGTCGGGCATCACCTCTAAGAGAGGAGGTGGCACGCAGTGCCGGAGGAGTCAGAGGAGTCCCGGGCGAACAATGTTCGCCCCTACAGATGCGGCATCCTCATGTTTCACATGAAACACCCATCCCGGCGCACACTGCCGCATACAACAAAACGGACTGCATTGCTACAATCCGTTTTATCTGTCTGATTTACCTTGTTCAGAATTCGATCTTGCCGTAGAGTCCGGCGTTCAGTTCGTCCTCCGGCTTCGGCTTTTTGTAATCCCGTTCAAAGCTGGTCTTCATGGAATCCAGGTTCTTGCGCTGGAAATCCTCCGGCTTTCTCTCCCGGTACGGACGCTTGCCGCCACGGTTCTGACCGCCTCTGCCGCCACGGTTTCCGCCGCTGCGTCTGCCGGTGGTGGAGGATACGACTACCTTCCGGTAGGGATCTTCGCCCACGCTCTTGGAGGTCACACCCTCGATCTCGGAGATCTTGCTGTGGATGATCCGGCGCTCATAGGGGTTCATCGGCTCCAGCGTGGTGGAACGTCCGCTGCGCAGTACGCTCCGGGCGATCTTTTCTGCCAGCTGTTCCAGGGTCTTGCGGCGCTTTTCCCGATAGCCGTTGCTGTCCAGGAGCAGACGGCAGTAGTCCTCGCTGTCCTTGTTCACCAGGATCGATGCCAGATACTGGATGGAATCCAGGGTCTCGCCTCGTCTGCCGATGATGGTGCCGCTCTTATTGTCGCTGCGCAGTTCCATGCGGATGCCGTTTGCGGTGCGCATGGTAGTAATGGTCACAGTAATGCCCATTGCTGCGTAAATGTCTGCAATATACTGTCTTGCACGGAGCAGGCCGGGGGTCATGTTCTCCTCTGTCAGGATATCCTCGATCGCCTCGGACTCCATGCCACGTGTGGGAGAATTGTCATCCTTGTCAATGACGATCTCCTCTACAGAAGAAACTACCTCCTGTACGGGCTGGGAAACCGGTGCTGCCGGGGTCTCCGGCGCAGCAGCCGCTGCCGGTTCTTCATACACTGCCTCTACCTGTGCCTCCCGCTTTATCTTGCCGAAGAGTCCCTTTTTCGGCTCTTCCAGAATGCGGTAAACGATCTGGTCCTCAGAAACGCCGAACTTTTCGGCCGCCAGATGCTTTGCCTCTTCGATGCTTTTTGCAGTGAAAATCTCTTTCATTCTCATTCATCCCTTTCGTAATCATGGGATATCACAGGGTGTTTCCCTGTGAAATGGTTTTTTCGGGCGGACGGCGCTTTCACCGGCGTCATCACAGCAGCCCTTTAATCCTTGTCGCTCTCGTTTTCGTCATAGGTGTCGCCGTACTTTTCTGCCAGCCGCTTGCGTGCTTCTTTCAGCACCTGCTGGTTATACTTGTTCAGCTCTGAACGGGACATATCCTTGGTCTCTTCGGCGTATTTTTCACGCTGGTTCTGGACATCCATGCCCTGCTGCGCATCCATCATGCGCTGCATAAAGCTCTTTTTGCCGTTGGCATACTTCTTGGCGTTTTTCTTGGTCTCCTGCTCGCAGATCTTTTCGATGCGTGCCGGTGTGAAGTAGCAGTTCAGACCGATGCTCTGGATCAGAGAGAAGAAGGACGAGCATACCCAGTAGAAGCCAACGCCGGCAGGTACCTGGAAAGCGAACCAGACGGAGAAGATGGGCATTGCGTAGAGCATTACGTTCATACAGCCCATGTTCGGTGCGCCGGGGTTGCGCTTTTTCTGGGAGATCTGCATATAAATAGTCAACGCCAGCTGGAGTGCGCCGGACAGCACCGGGATCATGAACAGACCGATGGCTGCGGCGTTCCAGGTGTCCGGATGCCAGGTCGGGATCTCGCCCAGGTTGATGCCGAACAGACTGAACTTGTCGTAGAATTCCGAGATCTTTGCAGAGAGGTTGTCTCCCAGCACGCTCTGGAATGCACTGGCATCGGAGTGGTGCGCAGTCAGGATGGTCAGCTCACGCCGCAGGCTGGTGCCCTGCTTTGCCAGTTCCGGATTGATCTTCTGCACCACTTCAAAGGCACTGGAGATCACGCTGTCTTTCATTTTCAGAATATAGGACAGCGGCTTATAGACAACGTCCAGAATGCCGAACAGGATGAAGAACTGCAGGAACATCGGCAGACAGGATGCGCCGGGGTTCACGTTCTCTTCCTGGTAGAGCTTCATCTGCTCTTCCTGCATCTTTTTCGGATCATCCTTATATTTCTGCCGCAGCTTTTCCATTTTCGGATTGACCCGCTGCATTCTTGCGGAGTTCTTCTGCTGCTTATAAGAGATGGGGAACAGGATGAGCTTGGTAAAAATGGTGAACAGCAGGATCGCAAATGCGTAGTTGTCCACCCAGTCATAGATCAGGCGCATGATCCAGCCAAAAGGCTTTCCGCACAGATCGTATAAAAAATCCATCATAGTTTTGTTTTAACCCTTTCTGTTGTGTCTTAGTGTCCGCACATAGCGCCCGAAAACAGCCCGGGGCGGTTCCAGAGATTCCGGAACGTAGTCAATGCCGCCGGGATTCCATGGGTGACAGCGCAGCAGACGGCGCAGGGCGAGAAAGCCGCCCCGCACCACACCAAACCGCAGAACTGCAGTCTGTGCATAACAGGAACAGGTCGGATAAAACCGGCACACAGCCGGAGTCAGTCGGGAAACCTTCTGGTACAGGCGGATCAGCGCCGCCACGAGGTACCTCATTTCGGTTTTCCTCCTTCCGACGGCGGTTCCACCAGCTTTCGGATGCGGCGCACGCCGCTCCCTGCCAGATAGTCACGCAGTTGTGTAGAGCGTATGCCCGTAATGGACGGCAGCGCCACGATCACCATATCCACGCCCACCGGCATGAGATGCTCAGTCTCACGATATGCCTGGCGGATGATACGGCGAGCCCGGCTGCGCTTTACGGCACAACCCACTTTTTTTCCCACTGTAATCCCCAGCCGGTTATGCTTGCGTCTGGTCTTGCGCAGGTAGATGATAACATACGGCGATGCGATCTTTTTCCCACGCTGGTACAGCTGCAAGAAGTCCCGGTTTTGATTGAGAATCACCGTTTTTTCCATGGCTTATACTCCAACTTTTTTCGGTTTTCAGCCGGACAAAACCGTCTGCCCGGCTGTCTTTTCGGGAAAAGCAAAAGCGTACCCCGGCATCACGCCGCACCGGCTGCGGATCCTCTGACCTGCACCTTGGCGGTATCGGTCAGTTTTCCGCAATCGGCACAACGGCGAATCCAGGATACGCTCCTCGAAAAAACAAAAGACCACAAACCAATGGCGTTGTGGTCCGACTTCGATCAGTGGCTCAGTCTTGCTCTGCCTCTTGCTCTTCTGCGAGCTAAAACCTTTCTACCGTTCGCAGTGGCCATTCTCTTGCGGAAGCCATGCACCTTTTTCCGATGAATCTTCTTCGGCTGATATGTTCTCTTCAAAACAGTACCTCCTTTCTCGCTCAGACGGCAAAAACGCCGTCCCACAGATTCCTTGGAACTCCGCACAGACCGGGAATCCCCGTCCGCACGAATCCATTTACCATATATTATAGCGGATTCCACCGTGTTTGTCAAGCCCTAAGGCGAACTTTTTTCTGATTTTTACGGCTTTTTTTCGTTTTCCACAGCTTATCCACAGCGCATTTGGGCAGGCTGCACGGTTTTTCCTGCAAAATTTGTCACTTTTGCGGCGGGTCAGCCCGTCACCCGTGGTTCTTAGAAAGGCACACCGTAGGGGCGAACATTGTTCGCCCGTGACTCCTCAGTCAGCCTCACGGCTGCCAGCTCCTCTGTAGAGGAGCCAAAAGAAAAGTCTCCTCTCATAGAGGAGATGCCCGACAGGGCAGAGGAGTCTTTTGTCCCCCTTGAAAAGGGGGATGTCAGCGTAAGCTGACAGGGGGATTCACCCCTCAGTCAAGCCTACGGCTTGCCAGCTCAGCACAAGGCACGCCCTTCGGGTGCCCTGTTAGGGGAGCCAAAAGAAAAGCCTCCTCTCCCAAAGGAGGTGGCAAACCGCAGGCTTGACGGAGGAGTTCCGGGCGAACATTGTTCGCCCCTACGATGTGTTTCCCCAAAACGGCAGTGTGCAGGGCAGGATACCCCATGTGGAAAACCGTTTCACATTTTCGTTCTGCACCGCTTTCCACAGAAAGTTTTCCCGGTTTTCCACATGGATTTTTGGGGAAATCAATAAGTTTTCAACAATTAGGGGTTGATTTTCCACAAAGTATGTGGTATACTATTATATTAGTTACCCCTGCATAATACTGCGCCTGCGTCTGGTTTTCCACAGCGCAGGCGAGAAACCGATAGATACGAGGAGGATTCCACGCACATGATTTCATTTGACGAAGTTTTTTCCAGCGTGAAGCAATACTGCCGGGAGAAAGGTGCGATCCCGGATGTGGCTGTCAAGCTGTGGATCAACGCCCTGCACCCGGTCCGTCTGGACGGGAATGTGGCGCTGTTTACAGTACAGTCCTCATTCCAGCGGGACGTGATCCTGGGAAACTACGGCGACCTGCTGAAAGAGGCGTTTCTCAATACCCTGGGACTCGCCGTTGACATTCAGATCCAGGTGGTCGATGAAGAGGACCAGGAGGTCCAGGAGAAGTTCAAGACCAACGACTATGACGAGATCGCACGCCGCCACGAGGAGCTGGAGCATACCTTTGAGGGTGCAAACTATGAATACACATTCGATACCTTTATCGTAGGCGGTTCCAACGAATTTGCCTACGCTGCCTGCACCGCTGTGGCGAAAGAACCGGGCAAGAACTACAACCCCCTGTTCATCTATGGTCCGTCCGGACTGGGAAAGACCCACCTAATGCACGCCATCGCCAACCAGGTACACGAAAATCACCCGGACTACAAGATCATTTATGTGACCAGCGAAGAGTTCGGCAACGACCTGATCTCCAGCATCAACGACAACAACACGGCGCTGTTCCACGACAAATACCGGAACGCCGACGTGCTGCTCATTGACGATATCCAGTTCTTCAGCAACAAGGAGCGAATGCAGGAAGAGTTCTTCCACACCTTCAACAAGCTCCACGCCGAGGGCAAGCAGATCGTCATCACATCGGACAAGCCGCCCAAGGAGCTGAAAACCCTGGAGGATCGTATCCGCAGCCGGTTCGAGTGGGGACTCATCACCGACATCAGCACGCCGGATTTCGAGACACGCATCGCCATCATCCGCCGGAAGGCAGAGCTTTTGGATCTGTACATTCCGGATGATGTGGCAGAGTTTATCGCAAACCGTCTTAAGACCAACATCCGTCAGCTGGAGGGTGCAGTGAAAAAGCTGAAAGCCCTCAAGCACCTGGCAGGTTCGCCGCCTTCCATTTCCATGGCGCAGAGCGTCATCAAGGACATTCTGAGCGACGACCAGCCGGCGCCGATCACGGTAGAGAAGATCATCGTAGAGGTTGCAGACGTTTACGGGGTTTCTCCGGAGGACATCCGCAGCAGCAAGCGTTCCAGCCAGATCTCCACAGCGAGAAAGGTTGCGATCTATGTAGTGCGTGAGATCACGCAGATGCCGCTCCAGGCGATTGGCACAGAGTTCGGCGGCAGAGATCATTCTACCATTGTATATTCCATCAGCAACATCGAGACTGCCATGAAGCACGACGATCATCTGAAACAGCTGGTAGAGGACATCATCAAAAACATCCGCAGCAAAAGCCACAGCTAAGCGGCGGGTCAGCCCGTCGCCCAGCGGAAATGGCGACGGCAGACTTGCCCAAGGATAGCAAGCCGCCGCTGACCCTTCCCCCCAATTTAGCGGTCAAGAAAGGCAGTGTTACGGCGGCAGAAGCCGCCTGTTTGCCCCTCCGGGGGATTTATGTTTCTGGTAAGCTGTGAAAACACTGCCAGTCGTGGCATACACTGCCGTTCCGAACAAGGGTAGGCGAGATCTTTTCTTTTTTTGCTTCTTTTTTTCTTTTCAGCAAAGGCAGCATGCTTGCTGCTGAGCCTTTCCCCCCAATTTAACGTTCAAGAAGGGCAGTGTTACGGCAGACAAGCTGCCTATGACCCCTCCGGGGGATTTATGTCTGAAAAACCTATTAAATATGCCACCTCTTATGGTAAAAGGGTGTGAAATGAGGTTGGACTTGTCCACAGGCTTGACGGAGGAGTCACACACACTGCCAGTCGTGGCATACACTGCCGTTCCGAACAAGGGTAGGCGAGATCTTTTCTTTTTTTGCTTCTTTTTTTCTTTTTAGTAAAGAAAAAAAGAAGAACATCTCCTTGTGTCAATTTCGCACAGGAAAGCAAAAGAGAAACAAGCGCAGCAAACGCTGTATCAAAGCAAAAACCATCCCCAAAACAAACACCCGGAATATCAACACAGCACATACAAGAAAAGGCAAACAAAAGCGTTTGCAAGCCCAAGGCGGACAGCGAGAGAAACGAGCGATTCCGCCGGACGGGTTTCGGAAGTGAGACCTGGGATATCGTTTACCGGAATAAGAAAAGATTGACGGGCGAACAATGTTCGCACCTACGGTAATTGTTTTAGAAAAGTCCCCCTTGAAAAGGGGGATGTCAGCGTAAGCTGACAGGGGGATTCACCCCTCAGTCAAGCCTACGGCTTTCCAGCTCAACGCAAGGCACATCCTATGGGTGCCTTTTCAAGGAGACTTGACAAAGGAGTCACGGGCGAACCATGTTCGCCCCTACAGATTTCCGTTTTCAATGCAGTGCCGGCGGCGTTTCCGGCGGACAGGAGCGCATCTGGGTTTCCGGTGCGTTTCCATGCGCCAAATGCCCTTTCCAACAGGAAATCAACAGGATTGCTCCGGTTTTCCACATCAGTTTCAACAGCGTGTGGAAAACTCAAAGAGAGAAAAAATCCCATCTCAGCAGTTCATTTGCATCGCCGGAAAATCTGCGGTGTGGAATCTGCTGTGGAGGATTGTGGAATGAGATTTCCACAACCTGTGCAAAGTACGACACCATGCGGCAGGGTTTTCCACGAAATTCTCCACAAACTTTCCCTTTCCACTCCACAATCTTTCCCCTTTTCCACGCAGAAAAAACTTCTCCACTTTTCCGGATTCTTTCCACGAATGTCCTGTGGGGAAAAAGTCCCCGGAATTTCCGGTAAAAAGCTGGGTTTCCACTTTTCCGGGGTCTCTACTAGTACTACTATATCTTTTTTATCTTTCTATTCTTTCTTTGTGCAGCTTCGCTGCCTCTTTTCTCGAATAAGGCGGTGTCTCCCGGAGACGTACAATTTGAAATTGTTTCTCCAGAGCGGACACATCTGCAAAAAGCACAGAAACTGCGTCAGATTTCCTGTCTTCCCAGGCGGAACAAGACGGCAGCGGCATTCCGATCAGAAAGAATCGGGCAGAATCAAGTTCTGCTTTTCAGAACTGCCGGAAAAATCACGCGGCAGAAAAATTGTAATTTTCAGCCGATGCGGCAAGGCTGTGGAAAGCCCGTCCCGTGCGGCTTATCATAAAAGGAAGAGATTCATGTTAAAATTTACTTGTGACAGACAGACGTTTTACACCGCCATTACACACGTGGCAAAGGGCGTCTCTCAAAAATCCACGATCCCGGCGCTGGAGCGGCTGAAGCTCCGCCTGGATCACGACAATCTGGAACTGACGGGCTATGACCTGGAATTCGGCATTCAGCGGAGTATCGAGGTTGAATCCGACTGCTCCGGCGAATTTGTCATTCTGCCCCGGCTGCTGAGCGAGGCGGTACGCCGCTTTTCCGGCGACGTGGTCACCATGGAGGTGGACGACAACTATGTGGTAAAGCTGTTCTGCGATGCCACAGAGTTCCAGATCTCCGCCATGTCCTCTGAGGAATATCCGGCGCTGCCCAGTCTGGATCTGGCGGCAGGTATGCAGATCGAACAGCCGGTGCTGAACTCCATGATCCGGCAGACCAGCTACGCCACTTCTGTCAGCGAGGCAAAACCGGTGCTGACAGGTGAGCTGTTCGAGGTAGAGAGCGACACCCTGCACGTGGCAGCCATTGACGGCTATCGCCTGGCAGTGCGCCAGGAACCCATTTCCAGTGCGGAAAACTACCGCTTTGTGGTACCGAAACGGACCCTGCTGGAGGTGGCAAATATGCTCCACGACGACGCCGAAGAACTCTGCACCATTTCCGCAGACCGCCGGCACGTGGTATTCGAATTCAACGGCTACACCGTATTTTCCCGGCTTTTGGAGGGCGAATTCCACAACTACCGGAGCAGCATCCCGTCCTCTTTTGAGACGGAGATCCTGCTGGACACCAGCGAACTGACACGCTGCCTGGAGCGCTGCTCTCTGCTCATTAGCGGCAAGTACAATGCGCCGGTGCGCTGCACCTTCTCCGGCGGCAGCCTGGGCGTATGGTGCAAGACGGGCATCGGCGAGATCAACGACAAGATTCCGGCAGACATTACCGGTCCGGATGTGACCATTGGATTTGACAACCGTTTTCTGCTGGACGCAGTGCGTGCGGCAGACTGTGACAAGGTAAAGATCCAGCTCAGCGGCGGAAACCGTGTGGCAAAGCTGGTGCCGCCGCAGGGCGAAAGCTTTACCTTCCTGTTAATGCCGATCCAGCTGCGCAACTAGCGGCAGGTTGCCGCTGACCCTTCCCCCAATTTAGCGTTCAAGAAAGGCAGTGTTACGGCGGCGGCAGCCGCCTGTTACCCCTCCGGGGGATTTATGTTTCTGGTAAGCTGTGAAAACACTGCCAGTCGTGGCATACACTGCCGTTCCAAACAAGGGTAGGCGAGATCTTTTCTTTTTTTGCTTCTTTTTTTCTTTTCAGCAAAGAAAAAAAGAAGAGTAAACTCTTCGTGTAAACTTTGCGCAAGAAAGCAAAAAAGAAACAAGCGCAGCAAACGCTGTAAAAAAGCAAAAACCATCCTCAAAACAAACACCCAGAATATCAACACAGCACATACAAGAAAAGGCAAAAAAAGCGTTTGCAAGCCCAAGGCGGACAGCGAGAGAAACGAGCGATTCCGCCGAACGGGTTTCGGGAGTGAGACCTAGGATAATATATCCCCCTGCCCTATCGGGCATCTCCTCTAAAAGAGGAGACAATTTCGCAAAGCCTCCTCTACAGAGGAGGTGGCACGCAGTGCGGTCGGAGTCAGAGGAGTCACGGGCGAACAATGTTCGCCCCTACGGTGTGCCTTTTTAAGAAAACAAACCATTTTTTAAGATAGTCCCCCTTGAAAAGGCGCCCGTAGGGTGTGCCTTGTGCTGGAATGTCAGCGTAAGCTGACAGGGGGATTAAACCCTCGGTCAAGCCTACGGGCGTTTTTCCAAGGGAGGCAAAAGACTCCTCTGCCCATCCATTTCAAAATGTTTCACGTGAAACATCAAAGCTTGCGCCGTGTCATTTGTGTAAATTTGCACGCACACTGCCGGCAAAAACACAGATGCGCCGGGCTTTCCGAAACCCAAACGAAACCATCCATGCGGATGTCTGTACGGCAAAACGAAAAAACGCCTGCGGACACCAGGGAGTGTCAACACACCCTAAAAAACAGCGGCTAATCTGCCGCCGGAGGATATCATGGCTGAAAAAAATGAGACAATAACCGTGTCGATCCACACGGAATTTATCAAACTGGATTCCCTGCTGAAATTCGCAGGGCTTTGTGACACCGGCGGATTCGCCAAGGAACTGGTGCAGCAGGGCGCTGTCCGGGTCAACGGCGAAGTCTGCACCATGCGTGGCAAAAAGATCCGTCCCGGCGATGCGGTGACGGTGGATAAGTATACGGTTCGGGTGACCGCTGAGGCATGAGACTGACGGCACTGTCTGCGGACGGTTTCAAAAACCTGGAATCGGTCTCGCTGATCCCCGACCCGTCCTATAATCTGATCCTGGGCGAAAATGCACAGGGAAAGACCAACCTTCTGGAGGCAATCTGGGCGCTCACCGGCTGCCGCAGCTTTCGTGGCACACGGGAACGGGACTATCTCCCGTTTTCCGGCGGCAACCTCCAGGTAGAGGCGAAATTCCAGGACGCACGCCGGGAACAGTCCGTGCGGCTCTGCATGGTTCCCGGCAGCGTTCCCGAAAAAAAGTTCTGGTGCAATGACATTCCCCAGAAGAGCAGCGCCCTCTTTTCCGTGTTCCACTGCGTGGCGTTTACGCCGGATGACCTTTCCCTGGTGGACGGCGGCCCGGAGCGGCGGCGCACCTTTCTGGATATGTGCAGCGCCCAGCTCCATGCGCCGATGCTGGGACTGGTGCGGCGCTATCAGCTGGCACTCCAGCAGCGCAACGCCGTGTTGAAACAGCACCTGCCCGAATCCCAGGCAGAGGGCTTGCTGCTGGTCTGGGACAAACAGCTGGAACAGCTGGGAACGGAGATCGCCGTCCAGCGCAGCATCTACGTGCGGCGGCTGGCAGAGGTCTGCGTGCCGCTGTATGCCCGGATCGCACGGGGCAGAGAGACCATCTCGCTCCACTATCAGTCCAGCGTGTTCGGCAGAGATGCCCAGGAAACACTTCCGGAGCAGGCGACACCCGAACTGGTGCGGCAGTACGGCGAAAAAATGCGCCAGAGCCGTGCCTCGGATCTCCAGCTGGGACACACCGGCAGCGGTGCGCACCGGGACGACCTGTTCCTCGCCATAGACGGCAAGCCGGCAAAGGAGTTCGGCTCACAGGGACAGAAAAAAAGCCTGGCGCTGTCACTGAAACTGGCGCAGGCGGAGATCTACAGCAAGCGCCGGAAGGAATCGCCGGTAGTGCTGCTGGATGATGTCATGGGCGAACTGGACGAGGCTCGCCAGGCGGTGGTGTCTACCATCGTCCGGGAGATGCAGGTGTTTGTGACCACCTGTCACCCGGAGTCCGTGCTTTCCCCAAAAACGGGACGGCGTTTTCTGTTGAAAGACGGCAGACTCATGGACGAGCCGTCCTAACAGCCGGAAACTGCGTGAAATTTAGTTTTCCACAGACTGTTGAAAACTGTGTGGAAACTTTGTTTGAAGCTGTGCAAAAGCAGGGATCCGGACGGTTTCTGCGGAAATTTGTCCGATTCCGTGTGCGCAGTGCCGGCTGTTTCACGTGAAACAATCCCGGAAATCACGAAAAGCAAAGGAAACCAAACAGATCTTTCCCAAGCGGAAAAATTGAGGTAATAGAATATGACAGATGAAATGAAACAAGACGCACAGAGTTATGACGAAAGTCAGATTCAGGTGCTGGAAGGACTGGAGGCAGTCCGAAAGCGGCCGGGTATGTACATCGGTTCTACCGGCCCGAAGGGACTGCATCATCTGGTCTATGAGATCGTAGATAACGCCATTGACGAGGCGCTGGCAGGATTCTGCACCGAGATCACCGTGGACATTCTCCCGGAAAACGTGATCCGTGTTTCGGATAACGGCAGAGGCATCCCGGTGGGCATCCACCCAAAAGAGGGCATCTCGGCGGCAACCGTCGTGTACACCATCCTCCACGCCGGCGGTAAGTTCGGCGGCGGCGGCTATAAGGTCTCCGGCGGTCTGCACGGCGTAGGTGCATCCGTTGTAAACGCCCTGTCGGAATGGCTGAAACTCACCGTCAAGGACGGCAGCCACATCCACTTCCAGGAATTCCACCGGGGCGACTACAGCGAACCCATCCGCATCATCGGCGACACCACTGAGACCGGTACGACCGTTGAGTTCAAGGCAGATCCGCTGATCTTCGAGGAGACCACGGAATATGACTATGAAGTCCTGCTGAAACGGCTCCGGGAACAGGCGTTTCTGAATGCCGGCATCCGCATTGTCTTTTCCGACAAGCGCAGCGAGACCGAGCCACGCACTGAGATTCTCCACTATGAGGGCGGTATCCGCCAGTTCGTGGAGTATTTGCAGAACAAGCGTGGGCTGGAGGCACTGTCCGAGGATGTGATCTATGTTTCCGGCATGGACGGCGATTCTTTCGCCGAAGTCGCTTTGCAGTACAACGACAGCTATAACGATCTGATCCTGTCGTTTGCCAATAATATCCATACCGCAGACGGCGGTACCCACGAGACCGGTTTCAAGAACGCTCTGACCAAGGTCATCAACGAATACGGCAAGAAGTTCGGACTGCTCAAGGACGGACAGAAACTGCTGGGCGACGATGTCCGGGAGGGTCTGACGGCGATCGTTTCCGTCAAGCTGACGGAGTGCGAGTTCGAGGGTCAGACCAAGGGTCGCCTGGGTAATCCGGCAGTCAAGCCCTTTGTGGAAAAGATGGTCTTTGACAAGCTGATGAGCTACTTCGAGGAGAACCCCACCGTAGCACGTGCCATTTTCGACAAGAGCATTTCCGCACAGGCTGCCCGTGAGGCGGCGAAAAAGGCGAGAGACACCGCACGCCGGAAGTCCGCCATGGAAAGCGCATCCCTGCCGGGCAAGCTGGCAGACTGCCAGGAGAAATCCACCGAGGGTACAGAGCTGTACATCGTCGAGGGTGACTCTGCGGGCGGTTCTGCCAAGGAAGGCAGAGACCGCCGCTATCAGGCGATCCTGCCGCTCTGGGGCAAGATGCTGAACGTGGAAAAGGCACGCATCGACCGGGTATACGGCAACGAAAAGCTGATGCCGGTAGTCACCGCTCTGGGAACGTCCATCGGCGAGGACTTCGACATCAACAAGCTGCGCTACGGCAAAGTCATTATCATGGCGGATGCCGATGTGGACGGTTCGCATATCCGTACCCTGCTGCTGACCTTCTTCTTCCGCTTTATGCGGCCGCTTATCACCAACGGCAATGTCTTTCTGGCGCAGCCGCCGCTGTTCAAGGTCTCCAAGGGCAAGAAGTATAAGTACGCCTTCGATGAGGCAGAACGGGACAAGTATATCGCAGAATTCGCCGACGCAGACGGCAGCACCGCCAAGGTGGGCGTACAGCGGTATAAAGGTCTGGGTGAGATGAGTTCCGAACAGCTGTGGGAGACCACCATGAACCCGGAGACTCGTTCCATGATCCGTGTGGACATGGAAGATGCAGAAAAGGCAGACGAGATCTTCACCATCCTCATGGGCGACAAGGTTGCGCCCCGTAAGGAATTTATCGAGAAGAACGCACGCTATGTCCAGAATCTGGACGTGTAAAGAGGAAACGCTATGGAAAAGACAACGGCGCTGCCGGTATTCGACACCACTGCCCCGTACAATATCAAACGGGAATATTACAAGACCGGATTCGAGTGCTTTCAGAAGAAGTTTATCTTAAAGCGCAACTGGATCATGCTGGTGCTGTTTTTCATTTTGTTTGTGTCCTTTGTGGCATCGGCTGTGGCAAACCCCAGCAATAAGACGGCGTACTTTCTCATGATGATCTGCCTGGCAGGAATGTTCGTGCTGTGGTATAATCCACGGAAACAAAAGCGGATGGTGCTGGACGCCGTCCGGGAGCTGGAGTTCGAGCAGTTCACCGCCTGCAATGACGGCAAGGTGCTGCGCATCCAGATCTGTCAGACCGACGACGAAGAGGAACGCATTCCGGAATCCCGTGTGGTCATGGCGACTGCCTATGTGCAGGAGTTCGACGAGTTCTATCTGGTCTGCGACGAAAAGAAGATGTTCTACATCCTGCCAAAGTCGGCGCTGGCATCCCCTGCGGCAGAACTGCCCGAAGAGGCCAGTGCGGAAAGCGGTGCAGACAGCGAGGCATGATTGTTTCACGTGAAACATTGGCGGGATGGTTTTTCTGTTGAGTGGAAGGCGTTGACTCCTCTGCCCTATCGGGCATCTCCTCTAAAGAGGAGACAATTCCGCAAAGCCTCCTCTCCCAGAGGAGGTGGCAAGCCGTAGGCTTGACGGAGGAGTTTCGGGCGAACAATGTTCGCCCCTACAGGTTTCCCTCTTTGAAAATGGGAAAACAACTCCTCTGCCCTATCGGGCATCTCCTCTATGAGAGGAGACGTTTTGCAAAGCCTCCTCTTTTAGAGGAGGTGGCAAGCCGCAGGCTTGACGGAGGAGTTTCGGGCGAACAATGTTCGCCCCTACAGGTTTCCCTCTTTGAAAATGGGAAATCGACTCCTCTGCCCTATCGGGCATCTCCTCTACAGAGGAGACGATTATGCAAAGCCTCCTCTTCTAGAGGAGGTGGCAAGCCGTAGGCTTGACGGAGGAGTCATGCACCCCACCAAAACTCCCCACCCGTTTCCCATGAAACGACCCAAATCACAACAACCATTCGGCGGTGATGCCGCCATGATAGGAAAATAGAATGATGGATAATAATACTTCAATGGAAAAAGAAAATTTCTTTACCAACGGAAAACAAAAAATTACCCCCATCGAAATTGGCAGAGAAATGCAGGACTCCTTCCTGCAATATGCAATGTCGGTCATTGTTGCCCGTGCATTGCCGGACGTGCGTGACGGTCTGAAACCGGTACACCGCCGTATTCTCTATACCATGTTCGAAAAGGGGCTGACACCCGATAAGGCATACCATAAGTGCGCCGATACCGTCGGTGCTGTGCTGGGTAGCTATCACCCCCACGGTGACGCTTCGGTCTATGATGCGCTGGTGCGTCTGGCGCAGAATTTCTCCATGCGGTATATGCTGGTGGACGGTCAGGGTAACTTCGGTTCGGTAGACGGCGACCCGCCTGCTGCTTACCGTTATACAGAGGCAAGAATGTCCAAGATCGCCCTGGAAATGCTGACGGATATCCACAAGGAGACCGTGCCTTTCGTCCCCAACTATGACGACCGTCTGAAAGAACCGGCAGTGTTGCCGAGCCGTTTTCCCAATATCCTGGTCAACGGCTCGGTGGGTATCGCTGTCGGCATGGCGACCAATATTCCGCCTCATAATCTGGGCGAAGTCATCGACGGCATCCATATGCTGATGGAAAATCCGGACTGCACCATGGATGAGCTGATGACCTGTATCCAGGGACCGGACTTCCCCACCGGCGGCATTATCATGGGCAAGAGCGGCATCCGTGCCGCCTACGGCACCGGCAGAGGCAGGATCACCCTCCGTGGACAGACCCACTTTGAAAAGGTGCGTGGACGTCAGTCCATTGTCATTACGGAGATCCCGTACATGGTGAACAAGGCACGCCTGGTGGAGTCCATCGCCAACCTGGCAAAGGATAAGCGCATCGAGGGCATTCACCACATCCAGGATGAGTCCAGCCGTGAGGGTATGCGCATCGTGGTGGAACTGAAAAAGGATGCCAACGAACAGATCGTGCTGAACAAGCTGTTCTCCTATACCCAGCTCCAGGATACTGTCAGCGTCAATATGCTGGCACTGGTAAACGGCGAGCCAAAGACATTGACTCTGAAACAGGTTCTCCAGGAGTATCTGCAGTTCCAGGTGGACGTTATCACCAACCGCAGCAAATTCGATCTGGAAAAGGCAAAGAAACGGGCGCACATTCTCCAGGGTTTCCTGCTTGCCATCGACTATATTGACGAAGTGATCGCCATTCTCCGGGACAGCAAGACCGTGCCGGAAGGTAAGGCTCGTCTGATGGAGCGGTTCAAGGAAATTGATATGTCTGCCCTGCTGGATCGTGCGCAGTACGATGTGGACGGCTATCAGCTGGAACACAAGCAGGGACTCACCGAAGAGCAGGCAGAGGCGATTGTGCAGATGCGCCTGGGACAGCTCACCGGCATGGAGCGCCAGAAGGTCACCGACGAACTGTACGGACTGATCCAGAAGATCACTGACCTGCTGGATATCCTGGCAAACCGGGAACGGGTATACCAGATCATCATGGACGATCTGAACGAGATCCGCCGGAAGTTCGGCGATGCACGCCGGACGCAGATCGAGATGGTAGACGGCGAAGTGGACATCGAGGATCTGATCCCGGTGGAGGACTGCGTTGTTACCTATACCGAAAACGGCTATATCAAGCGCATCCCGGCAGATGTCTATAAGAGCCAGCGCCGTGGCGGCCGTGGCGTTACCGGCATGAAACAGCGGGAAGAGGACTTCGTCAGCGAGCTGATGATCAGTTCCTCTCACGCCCACATTCTGTTTATCAGCAATCTGGGTACTATGTACAAGCTGAAGTGCTACGAACTGCCGGAGGGTTCCAAGAATGCCCGTGGCACCAACATCGTAAACCTGCTGCCCCTGTCACAGGGCGAAAAGATCGCAGCCGTTCTCACCACCCCGGACTTCGAAGAGGGCAAGTATGTGGTCATGATCACACGTTCGGGCAAGATCAAGCGGACACCGCTTTCGGCTTACAAGAACGTGCGCAAAAACGGCTTGATTGCCATTGGTCTGGACGAGGGCGACGAGATCGCCGCAGTCCGTCTCACCAACGGTTCCAACCGGCTGTTTGTTGCCACCCGGAACGGCATGGCGATCCGCATTGACGAAAACGATGTGCGTCCCATGTCCCGTTCGGCACACGGCGTCAAGGCAATCACCCTGCGCAAGGGCGATGCTGTGGTATCCATGGCGAGAGAGCGTGAGGGCGCATCCCTGCTGACCGTGACCGAAAACGGATTTGGCAAAAAGACGGCGCTTTCGGAATACCGGATGCAGTCCCGTGGCGGCATGGGTCTGACCAACTACAAGGTGGACGAGGAATACGGCGCAGTCTGCGGCATCAAGGTAGTAGACGAGACCGACGACCTGATGTTCATTTCCAGCGACGGCGTTATCATTCGTGTGGCTTGCAGCGAGATCCGTGAAATGGGACGTACTGCAAAGGGCGTGCGTGTCATGCGTGTCAGCGAGGGTCAGAAGGTAGTTGCCTTCACCCGTACCGAGGCATCCCAGGAAGAGGATGACGCAGAAGGCGCTCCAGATGGCGCTGAACAGCCTTCCGCAGAGCCGGAGTCAATTCCTGCACCGGATGCACAGAATGCGTCAGAGACCGGCACAGAGGCTCCTGCGGACGAATCTGCGGAGTAACGTGCAGACATTGCAATAAAAATCAGCAGCGGCGGAGATTCTGCCGCTGTTGTTGTATGGAGAGGACAGTGCATGATAAGGAAGAGGAGTTGATTGCCTCCCTTGAAAAGGGTGATTCCCCACGGGGTGGGGAAATGTCACCGTAGGTGACAAAGGGGACCGCTCAGTACGAGGTGGATGCTCCGTAAGGAGCAGACGGAGGGATATATCCCCCTGTCAGCTAACGCTGACATCCCAGCACAAGGCACACCCTACGGGCGCCTTTTCAAGGGGGACTATCTTAAAAATTGGTTTGTTTGCTTGAAAAAATTTTACCGTAGGGGCGAACATCGTTCGCCCGAGACTCCACCGTCAAGCCTGTGGCTTGCCACCTCCTCTACAGAGGAGGCTTATTAAACAAAAATCCCCCGGAGGGGTTACAGGCAGCTTGTCTGCCGTGACATTACCCCTTTTTGAACGTTAAATTGGGGCGAAAGGTCAGCGGCGACCCGCCGCACACGAGGATTTTACTTCACATGATTTTTTTGATAATTCTATTTGTTTTGATCTTACTGATTTTCATTTGGTTTCTCATCGAACAGCACCTGCTTTGGGTGCATCGGGAGGAAATCACACTTTCCCATCTTCCCCCGGCATTTGACGGCACATCGTTGCTCCAGATCACCGACCTCCACCACCGGGAAATGGGAAAAAACAACTGCCGCATCGTCCGAAAAGCGGCAGAACTGCACCCCGATCATATCGTCCTCACCGGCGATCTGATCTCACGGGATATGCGTGACTTTCACGGAATTGCGTCGTTTTTGACTGCACTTTCCAAAATAAGCCCGGTCTGGATCTGCGTGGGCAACCATGAGCTGGATCTGCCGCCGGCGGTCTGGGAACAGCTGCGGCAGACCATTGCGCAGAGCGGCTGCCGGCTGCTGCAAAACCAGACCATTTCCCTGGAAATGCCCGGCAGTGTGCCTCTGTATCTGGCAGGCGCAGACCTGGCGTATGGGGTGTACCGGGACGAGAACCGGAAGTTCCGCAATCTGCAGCCCTATACGGCGGCAGACCTGGAAAACGACCTGGGCAGGCGCCGGGGCTGTACGGTGCTGCTGGCACATAATCCCCTGCTGCTGGACAGCTACACCGGCTGGGGCGCAGACCTGGTGCTGTGCGGTCATGTCCACGGCGGTCTGGTGCGTCTGCCATTTCTGGGCGGCGTGCTGTCGCCGGAGCGCAAGTTCTTTCCCAAATACGACAAGGGGCTGTATGAAAAAGACGGCACGAAAATGTATGTCTCCGGCGGCATCGGCAAGCCTCGGCTGTGCAATCCGCCGGAGATCAGTGTGATTCACTTGAAAAGCGTCCAGAAATAATAGAGCAGCCCGTACACCATGGATGCGGTGGTGCCGTAGAGGATGACCGGCCCGGCGATGGCAAAAATGCGTGTGCCGATGCCCAGGATCCAGCCCTCGGTGCGTGCCTCGATGGCGGAGGAAACCACGCCGTTGGCAAAGCCTGTGATGGGGACGAGCGTTCCTGCGCCGGCGTGCTTGCCCAGCTTGGCGTACCAGCCCAGCCCGGTGCAGACGGCGCTGACTGCCACCAGCCCGATGGAGACCCACGCAGAGGCGTTTTTTTGTTCCATGCCGCAGTATTCCGTGAGAATATGGATGCCTGCCTCGCCGATGGTGCAGATCAGTCCGCCGATCAGAAACGCCAGGGGAATGTTCTTCCAGGACTTCGACCGGGGTGCGGTCTGATCCTGCATGGTTTTGTAAAGTTCACGACTGATTTTCATATGCAGCCCTCCTTTGCAGAAAAGTATGTGCAGTTTTCCGGGGATTATACCGGAATGTTTCACGTGAAACATTTTGAAACGGATTGCTGTTTTACAGAGAAGGCATATCGTAGGGGCGAACATGGTTCGCCCGAGAACCTCTGACTCCTCCGTCAAGCCAGCAGCTTGCCACCTCCTCTATGAGAGGAGGCTTTGCGAAATTGTCTCCTCTTTAGAGGTGATTCCCCACGGGGTGGGGAAATGTCACCGTAGGTGACAAAGGGGACCGCTCAGTACGAGATGCCCGGCAGGGCAGAGGAGTTGTTTTGTCTTTCATGAAAAGGTAAATCTGTAGGGGGCGATGCCCAGCCCGTCGCCCAGCGGAAATGGCGACGGCAGGCTTGCCTAAGGATAGCAAGCCACATCGCCCCGTCGTTCCGGGAAACACTGCCCTAGGGAAAACTTGTTCAACCCGTCCGGCGGAATCGCTCGTTTCCCTCGCTGTCCGCCTGGGGCTTGCAAACGCCTTTGTTTGCCCTTTCCTGTACCTATAACGCTGCTTTTTTGACTGTCTCTTGTGCAGGCGGTTGACGTTATTATTATGGCGTTTGCCACGCAAATCTGTAGGGGCGAACATTGTTCGCCCGTCAATCTTTTTCAAAAAATTCTCCCAAGAGTTACTCTTCTTTTTTTCTTTACTGAAAAGAAAAAAAGAAGCAAAAAAAGAAAAGCTCCCGCCTACCCTTTTTCTGTACGGCAATGTATTACACGGATGGCAGTGTAACTGCCATTAGATTACATATAACAAAAATCCCCCGGAGGGGTTATAGGCAGCTTGTCTGCCGTGACACTGTCCTTTTTTGAATGTTAAATTGGGGCGAAAGGTCTGCGGCGGCTTGCTATCCTTGGGCAAGTCTGCCGTCGCCATTTCCGCTGGGCGACGGGCTGACCCGCCGCTTTCGCCTACCCTTACTTCAAACGGCAATGTATCACACGAGTGGCAATGCAATTTTATTTTGCATTCTCACTCGCATAATTCCCAACGTCCCGGATATACTACCATCGAGGTGATTCGAATGGTACGTAATCTTGCCCGGGGCGTTTTTCAATATCCCCAGCCGCCCCGCATCATCAGCTACGCCAGCACCGTGGGTCAGAAAGAGGGCGACGGTCCCATGGGCAGCTGTTTCGACTGTGTAGAACCCGACGCCCATTTCGGACAGGAGACCTGGGAACAGGCGGAAAGCGTCATGCAGCGCCGCACGGTGCAGCTGGCGCTGGAAAAGTCCGGACTCCGGGACAGCGACCTCTCCTGCATCTGCGCCGGCGATCTCATGAACCAGTGCATCGGCTCCACCTATGGAATGCGTCCGCTGGAGATTCCCCTGCTGGGCATCTACGGGGCGTGTTCCACTATGGCGGAGGGACTGCTGACAGCGTCGTTTCTGGCGGCAGGCGGCGTGGGCGAATATACGGCGGCAGTGACTTCTTCCCATTTTTCCACGGCAGAGCGCCAGTTTCGGTTTCCGCTCTCCTACGGCGGTCAGCGGCCGCCTACGGCGCAGTGGACCTGTACCGGATCGGGCGCTGTGATTCTCCAGCAGCCGGACGGCGTTCCGGACGGGGTGTGCGTCACGGGTGCCTGCATCGGCATCATGGTGGATCTGGGAGTGACCGACGCCAACCATATGGGCGCAGCCATGGCGCCGGCGGCAGCGGATACCATCGTGCGCTATCTCAAAGCCACCCAAACTGCGCCGGAACAGTATGACGCCATCGTCACCGGCGATCTGGGCATCGTGGGCAGCGAACTGCTCTGCGATCTGGTGATGAAACAGGGCTATGACATCACCCGGAATCATAAGGACTGCGGCGCAATGCTCTACGACCCGGAGACACAGGACACCCACGCCGGCGGTTCCGGCTGCGGATGCAGCGCCAGCCTGCTGTGCGGCCATTTTCTCCCGGCGCTCCAGGCGGGAACGATGCGGCAGATCCTGTTCGCCGCAACCGGTGCGCTCATGTCCCCCACGGCATCCCAGCAGGGCGAAAGCATCCCCGGCATCTCCCACCTGGTGGAACTCACACGGATGTATCGGTAGGGAAATGCGTGACGACAGTGCGTTTTTTGTATGGCAGAAGTATTGCCTTGTCATCCGGGAAAAACAACACCGTAGGGGCGAACATCGTTCGCCCGAAACTCCTCCGTCAAGCCTACGGCTTGCCACCTCCTCTAAAGAGGAGGCTCTGCGAAATCGTCTCCTCTCATAGAGGTGATTCCCCACGGGGTGGGGAAATGTCACCGCAGGTGACAAAAGGGACCGCTCAGTACGAGATGCCCGACAGGGCAGAGGAGTCTTTTGCCTCCCTTGAAAAGGGAGGTGGCACGCAGTGCCGGAGGGATATCCCCCTGTCCCTTCGGGACATCCCAGCACAAGGCACACCCTTCGGGCGCCTTTTCGAGGGGGACTATCTTAAAAATTGGTTTGTTTACTTGAAAAAAACTTACCGTAGGGGCAAACATGGTTCGCCCGGAACTCCACCGTCAAGCCTACGGCTTGCCACCTCCTCTATGAGAGGAGGCTTTGAGAAAAACGTCTACCCTTATTCCAATTACTGCAGGAGGTATCTGAATATGGCACTGGATCTATTTTGGGCATTCCTGGTCGGCGGTGCGCTCTGCGCCGTGGGTCAGGTCCTGATCGACTACACCAAGCTCACCCCGGCACGCATCCTTACCGCATACGTGGTGGCTGGCGTGGCGCTGTCTGCCGTGGGACTCTATCCCTGGCTGGTGGAACTCGCCGGCGGCGGCGCAAGCGTTCCGCTCACCGGATTCGGCAATCTTCTGGCAGAGGGTGTCCGGGAATCCGTGGACGAAAAGGGCTTTCTGGGCATCTTTATGGGCGGACTCACCGCATCCTCAGCCGGCATTACGGCGGCGATGGTGTTCGGGGTCGTCTGTGCCGCAGTCTTTCGCCCAAAGCAAAAATAAGCGCCGTCTGGCTTGAAAAATGTGCAAAACAGAGATGAAATGCGCAGTACTCGAATTCTTTATTGTGCATTTTGCTGTTTTTCAAAAAAATGCTTGACTTTTATCCGGAAATGTAGTATACTATCATAGTCGCAGGAATTCAGGATGGTGTGCAAAACACTGCTCGAAACCTGGTTTGATGTGGCGGCATAGCTCAGTTGGCTAGAGTACTCGGTTCATACCCGATTGGTCGCTGGTTCGAATCCTGCTGCCGCTACCATATGGCCCGTTGGTCAAGAGGTTAAGACGCCGCCCTTTCACGGCGGAATCATGGGTTCAATTCCCGTACGGGTCACCAAACCACAAAGCTCAGAAATGACGCAGTTGCGTTGTTTCTGAGCTTTTCTTTTTTTCTCTTTCCTGCTGCTGTCCTTTATTTGTCCTTTATGCAGGCAGATTGTCCGGATTCGCCGAAATCGAGCACAGAAGCAATGGCTGTATATGCTTTTGCTTGTGCTTGGTTCAGTTCATGACAATAGACAGACATTGTGGTTGTAATTGTCGAATGCCCTAATGCTTCAGATACAGTAGCAACACCTCCCACTTTTGTACCATTCCCACAAAACAAATCAAATTCCAACAAAAACAAGGTTGATTTTATACAAAAAGTGTGCTATAATAGAGACTGCAAAGACAACTTTGGAGAGGATGTGACGTTTCCGTGGAAACAACTTCTGACAAGCACTTTATGAATAAGATCGAGGTTCTGGAAAATGCGGAAAAGGCGTTTGCAGACCATCAGTTTCAGATATATTATCAGCCCCAGTATAACTATCTCAACCGCCGCATCGTCGGCACAGAGGCGCTGGTGCGGTGGATCCATCCCCAGTTCGGCATCCAGCCGCCCGGCGAGTTTATCCCGGTTTTCGAGGACAGCGGTCTCATCACCAAGCTGGATCTCTACGTCATGGAAGAGGCGTGCCGGTTTCTCCGGGAGTGCCGGGAATCGGGTGTCCCCTACGTGCCGGTTTCCTTTAACGTGTCCCGGCACGATGTCTATGCCTGCGATTTTGTAGAACGCATGGAGCGTATCCGGAAATCCTATGGCATCCCGGTGACTGATCTGCGTGTGGAGATCACCGAGAGCGCCGTGATCGGCAGCAGCGATTTTCTGATCCGGTTCGTGTCCCGGCTGCAGTCTCTGGGCTATACCGTGGAAATGGATGATTTCGGCAGCGGCTATTCTTCGCTCAACGTGCTGAAAGATATCGAAGTGGATATCATCAAGCTGGATATGATCTTTCTGCGCAATAAGATCGGCGGCAGAGGCGGCATTATCATTAGTTCCATTGTCCGCATGGCAAACTGGCTGGGAACGCCGGTCATCGCAGAGGGCGTGGAGACCGTGGAGCAGGCGGAATTCCTCAAGAGCATCGGCTGCATTTATATCCAGGGCTACCTGTTTTCCAAGCCCGTGCCGGAACGGGAATATCTGCGCCTGCTGACGGAGACAAAGACAGATACTGCCGTGCCGGGAATGCAGCTCAGCGATAAGCTGGATGCGGAAAAGTTCTGGGATCCCACCACCCAGGAGACCCTGCTGTTCTATAACTTTGTGGGCGGCGCTGCCATTATTGCCTTTTCCGATCCGGAGATCGAGACCCTTCGTGTCAATGAAAAGTATCTGACCGAGCTGGGCATGAATATGAACCAGCAGGATGTGATTCTGTACCAGAAAAATCTGAACTTCGACAACGAGCAGGAGCGCAGAGTCTATATGGAGACCATACGCCGTGCCATTGCGTTCGGTGAAGATGAGACCTGCGAGACCTGGCGGACTGTCTATTCGCCCTGCTGCGGAGACGATCACATCTGCCTGTCCAGCACTCTGCACCTCATCGGAAAATCGAAGGGGCAGTACCTGTTTTATGTGCTGATTCGGAATATCACAAAGGAAAAGACGGCATATCTGGAACTGGCAGAAAGCGAAAAGAAGTTTCGGACTGCCGGAGAGCAGGCAAACATTTACTGCTGGGAATACACCATTGATACGAAGGAGATGCGTCCCTGCGCACGCTGTATGCGTGACCTGGGACTCCCGAAACTGCTGGAGAATTATCCGGAGCCGGTGATCGCATCCGGGTTGTTTCCGCCGGACTATGCCGAGATGTACCGGGAATGGCACAGAAAGCTGGCGCAGGGTGCGATGCACCTGGAGGCAGTGATTCCGCTCACCGCCGACCGTATCCCCTTCCATGTCCGCTATACCGCCGAACTGGACGAAAACGGCAGACCCTATAAAGCCTACGGCTCCGCCACCCAGGTGGTGGACGGCGAGGCGTAAATGCTTTGTTTTGCAAGCGGCAATTACCTGTCCAAACACACCGTAGGGGCGAACAGCGTTCGCCCGAGATTTTCTGACTCCTCCGGCACGTAGCGTCGAAGGGATTAACCCCTCAGTCAAGCCTACGGCTTGCCAGCTCAGCACAAGGCACGCCCTTCGGGTGCCCTGTTAGGGGAGCCAAAAGAACAGTCTCCTCTCCCAGAGGAGATGCCCGACAGGGCAGAGGAGTTGCCTTGTCCCCCTTGAAAAGGCGCCCGAGGGGTGTGCCTTGTGCTGGGATGTCAGCGTAGCTGACAGGGGGATTTGTAGGGGGCGATGCCCACATCGCCCCGTTCCCTTTTTTGAAAACGAAAATCGTAGGGGCGAACATCGTTCGCCCGCTAACTTTTCCCATTTCAGGCAACCCTGCCCTAGGGAAAACTCGTGCAACCCGTCCGGCGGAATCGCTCGTACCTCGCTGTCCGCCTTAGGCTTGCAAACGCCCTTGTTTGCCCTTTCCTGTATGTATAACGCTGGCATTCTGAATATCTGTTTTGAGTATAGTTATTGTTTTTTATACGGCGTTTGCTGTGCTTGCTTTTCTTTTGTTTTCTTGTGCAAAATTTCTCACAAAGAATTTCTCTTCTTTTTTTCTTTGCTAAAAAGAAAAAAAGAAGCAAAAAAAGAAAAGCTCTCGCCTGCCCTTGTCCTGTGCGGCAATGTATCACACGACTGGCAGTGTATTGCAGTTAAATTATGCACAACAAAAATCCCCCGGAGGGGTTATAGGCGGCGGCTGCCGCCGTAACACTGCCCTTCTTGAACGCTAAATTTGGGGGAAAGGTCCGCAACGACCCGTTGCCGTCGCCACAGATTCTGCAAACTTTCGGTAAAATGTTGACAATGCCACGAAAATCGGGTACAATAAAAAGGAACGCCATTTCAGAATATTTTCTGGGATGCAATGATTTTTACCGCAGAAAAAGGAGATCTTTGTATGAATATTGCTGTTGCTCAGTCCGGCGGTCCGACCTGTGCCATAAACGCTTCTCTGGTGGGCGTGTTCCGGGAATCCCTCAAAGAACCGGCAATCGATGCCATTTTCGGCTCTGTGAACGGTGTCGAGGGCATTATCCAGGATCACCTCATTGATCTGAAAACCATGATCCGTACCAACGAAGATATGGAACTGCTGCGCCAGACCCCGTCTACCGTCCTCGGCTCCTGCCGCTATAAGCTGCCGGATTACCACGAGGACAGCAGCGTCTATGAAAAGATCGCCGCAGTGCTGAAACGCCGCAAGATCGGGGCATTTTTCTACATCGGCGGCAATGACTCCATGGATACTGTCCAGAAACTGTCTGCCTATTTCAAGGAGATCAGCCTGGACGTAAAGGTCATCGGTATCCCCAAGACCATTGATAACGATTTGTGCATCACCGACCATACGCCGGGCTTTGGCTCTGCGGCAAAATATGTGGCAACCACCATGCAGGAGATCATCCGTGACAGCTCCGTTTACAGCATCCCCTCAGTGACTATCGTGGAGATCATGGGACGCCATGCCGGATGGCTCACCGCATCCAGCGCCGTGCTGCACGCCTACGGCGAACCTGCGCCGCATCTGGTCTATGTGCCGGAGACCCACTTCTCTGCGGAGCGCTTTCTCCATGACGTGGAGCAGGAAATGGCAAAGCATAAGGCAGTCATCGTTGCCGTTTCCGAGGGCGTTTCTGTGCCGGAGGGCGTGCAGTCCGGGCTGGTGGACAACTTCGGGCATAAGTACCTGTCTGGCATCGGCAAGTACCTGGAACAGCTGGTGCGTGATACCTTCGGATGTAAGGTGCGTTCTGTGGAACTGAACGTCATGCAGCGCTGCTCGTCCCATTTGAGTTCCAAAACGGATATCGACGAGGCAGAGCAGATCGGTGCAGCCGGCGTGCAGTGTGCGCTCCGTGGCGAGACCGGACGTGTCATGATCTTCCGCCGCATCCACAATAAGCCCTATACCGTCGTGATGGAGCCGGCAGATGCCTCCCAGATCGCCAACCGGGAAAAGTTCCTGCCCAGAGAGTTCCTCACCCCGGCAGGCAATAACATCAGCGACGAGGCAATGTCCTATTTCCTGCCGCTGATCCAGGGCGAACTGAATCTGATGATGCGTGGCGGCATCCCCATGCACTTCACCATCCAGGAATCCGTGCTGAAGTAATTCGCAGTGTCTGGACAACAGATAAAAATAAAACGGACAGTGTTTCACGTGAAACATTGTCCGTTTTTTGCTTGTTGGAGTTGGAAAGGGCGCTGGGTCAACACACCGTAGGGGTGAACATCGTTCGCCCGAGACTCCTCCGTCAAGCCTGCGGCTTGCCACCTCCTCTAAAGAGGAGGCTTTACCATTGTCTCCTCTCATAGAGGAGATGCCCGGCAGGGCAGAGGAGTTTTAGTCTCCCTTGAAAAGGGAGGTGGCACGCAGTGCCGGAGGGATATCCCCCTGTCCCTTCGGGACATCCCAGCACAAGGCACACCCTACGGGCGCCTTTTCAAGGGGGACTATCTTAAAAATTGGTTTGCTTAAAAAAGCTTACTGTAGGGGCGAACATCGTTCGCCCATGAACTTTCCCATTTCCAAAAACACTGCCCTAGGTTAAACTCCTGCAACCCGTCCGGCGAAATCGCTCGTACCTCGCTGTCCGCCTGGGCTTGCAAACGCCCTTGTTTGCCTTTTCCTGTACGTGCGGCGTAGGCTTTCTGACTGTTGCTTGTGCAGGTGGTTTATGTAATCAATCGGCGTTTGCAATTCTAATAGTCTCCTCTCATAGAGGAGATGCCCGACAGGGCAGAGGAGTCATTTGTCTCCCTTGAAAAGGGAGATGTCACCGTAGGTGACAGAGGGATTTTTAAGTTTCTTCAAAGAGTTACTCTTCTTTTTTTCTTTGCTAAAAAGAAAAAAAGAAGCAAAAAAAGAAAAGCTCTCGCCTACCCTTATTCCAATCGGCAGCGTATCACACGACTGGCAGTGTTTTCACAGCTGTATCAGCAAAACGGATTCTCCGTCGGATACCGTACACCCTTCGGCTGGTTATACCCGATCTCGCTCACATCCACACCCAGATACTTGAACACCTCATAGATCGCCTTGCCGTAGTGGCCAAACGCCACTGCGCCGTGGTGCGGAAAATGATGCTCTACCAGCACATGGCGATAAAACCGTGCCATTTCCGGAATGGCGAAAATGCCGATCGAACCAAACGAATGCGTTGCCGCCGGCAGCACCTCGCCCTGCGCCACATAGGCGTTCAGCTTGGCATCCGAAGTGGACTGGAGACGGAAGAAGGTGATGTCTCCCGGCATAATGTCCCCTTCCAGCGTACCCTGTGTGACCTCTTCCGGCAGACTCCGTGCCATGATGAGCTGATACTTCATCTCGCAGAACGCCAGCTTTTTGGTGGTGGTGTTGCCGCAGTGGAATCCCATAAAGGTATCATTCAGACGGTACGGGAACTTTCCGGCGATCTCATTCTCGTACAGGTCTGCCGGAACGGTGTTGTTGATGTCCAGCAGTGTCACAGCGTCCTCGCTGACCACCGTGCCGATAAACTCGCTCAGTGCGCCGTAAATGTCCACCTCGCAGGAAACCGGAATGCCCCGTCCGGTGAGACGGCTGTTCACATAGCATGGCACAAAGCCGAACTGGGTCTGGAATGCCGGCCAGCACTTCCCTGCAATAGCAACGAATTCCCGGTAGCCCTTGTGTTCCTCGACCCAGTCCAGCAGCGTCAGCTCATACTGCGCCAGCTTCGGCAGGATCTCCGGCTTTTTGTTGCCGCTGCCCAGCTCTGCCGCCATATCTGCCGCAACTTCGGGGATGCGTGGGTCGTTGTCGTGCTTGTGGAACGCCTCGAACAGATCCAGCTCGGAGTTTTCCTCGATCTCGACACCCAGGTTGTACAGCTGCTGGATGGGCGCATTGCAGGCAAGGAAATTGGTGGGACGAGGGCCGAAAGTGATGATCTTCAGATGGTTCAGCCCGTAGACAGCCCGTGCAATGGGCAGGAAATCGTGGATCATATCGGCGCATTCGCTGGCAGTTCCCACCGGATATTCCGGAATGTATGCCTTTACGCCACGCAGTTTCAGATTATAGCTGGCGTTGAGCATACCGCAGTAGGCATCCCCACGGCTGGAGGACAGCACGCCGGTGTTTTCCTCGGCAGCGGCACAGAACATCTTCGGACCGTCAAAATGCTTTGCCAGCAGTGTCTCGGCGATCTCCGGACCGAAGTTGCCCAGATAGACGCACAGCGCATTGCAGCCGGCTTTTTTCAGATCGTCCAGCGCCTGTACCATGTGGATCTCGCTTTCCACAATGCAGATGGGACATTCGTAAATATCCTCGGCATTATACTTTTTGGCATAGGCATCCACCAGCGCCTTGCGGCGGTTTACCGACAGGCTCTCCGGAAAGCAGTCACGGCTGACTGCGACAATGCCGACTTTCATTTTCGGAATATTTAACATAATGCAGGTTTCCTTTCCAGCACCGGGGTGCGTATTTGATTGATATTATCATAGCACAAATTTAGACGAAATGCAAGCAAAAATATATATCAATCGTCTGCACTACTATCAATATCGTATATTTTCCGCACCATTGTGAGAGCCTGGATACTCCATGCAGAAAAAGTGCAGGAAAAAGCAGAAATTGTAGTTGCACCTGTCCCCTGTTTCTGCTATAATAGAGGTATCAAAACGCACGGAACTGTATACAGTTCACATTTCTGCGCAGAATAAAAAGGAGGTAACCCCTATGACCGAAGAACAGAAAATGCTCGCCGGAAAGCTTTACGACCCCAGCGATTCCAGGCTGGAAAAACGGCGGCAGCTGGCGCACCGGCTGTCCAAGGAATACAACGACACCCTGGAGACGGATGCGGAAAAACGCAAGGCAATCATGGCGGAACTGCTCCCCGACTGCGGCGAAGGCACTTTTTTGCAGGGACCGCTCCAGTTCGACTATGGCTGCTATACCAAATTCGGCAAGCGCTGCTATGCAAATTTCAACCTGGTGGTTCTGGATGTCTGCCCGGTGGTATTCGGGGACGACGTATTTATCGGACCGAACTGCTCCTTTGTCTCTCCCATGCACGCCTATCTCCCGGAGGAGCGTAATCTGAAACAGCGTCCCGACGGCTCGTACTACGACCTGGAATACGGCAAGCCCATTACCGTAGGAAATAACTGCTGGTTCGGCAGCAATGTCACCGTGTGCGGCGGCGTGACCATCGGAGACGGCTGTGTCATCGGCGCAGGCAGCGTGGTGACCAGAGACATCCCGGCGAACTCCCTGGCAGCAGGCAGCCCCTGCCGTGTCATCCGTCAGATCACGGAACAGGACAGCGTCAAACATCACCCGGAGCTGTTCTGAACCGCACCAGCGGCGCAATGTTTCACGTGAAACATTCCCAAAGTCTCCTTCCCCAGAGGAAATGCCCGGCAGGGCAGAGGAGTTGTCCACCCTTTTTGAAAAGAGAAACCGTAGGGGCGAACATTGTTCGCCCGAGACTCCTCCGTCAAGCCTGCGGCTTGCCACCTCCTCTGTAGAGGAGGCGTTCTCAAATTGTCTCCTCTTCCAGAGGAGATGCCCGACAGGGCAGAGGAGTCGATTCTGTTTCACGTGAAACAATCCAAAACAGCCCCCAAAAAACAACCCATGGAGGATAAAACAATGGCAGTTACATTTTTGACCAAAGACAATTTCAAAAGCGAAGTCATGCAGGCGGACAAGCCCGTCCTCATCGACTTCTACGCAGACTGGTGCGGTCCGTGCCAGATGGTCTCCCCGATCGTGGACGAGATCTCCGGCGAGCGCAGCGACGTAAAGGTCTGCAAAGTCAACGTGGATGAACAGGTGGAACTGGCACAGGCGTTCGGCGTGTCCAGTATCCCCACCCTGGCAGTGATCTCCGGCGGCAAGCTGGTGAACCACGCCGTCGGCGCACAGCCCAAGTCAGCGATCCTGGATATGCTGGATGCCGCAACCAAATAATGGATGCACCCATCAAAAAAGCACCGATCTGCGAGGTTTTCTCACAGGTCGGTGCTTTTTGTGTTATGGGAAAATGTCTCACGAATTACGAGATCATTCCAAGTTTCACGTAGAACAGCGCCGCAAAAACTGCAAAGCCGCCGCAGAGCGCATAGCCGATGCGGTACAGCCAGCGGCAGACCGGTTTTTCCATCTGCCGCAGCCGCTGAAATGCCAGCCCCAGGAACACTGCTCCGATCACACAGGTGGGCGTAATGTAGCGGTAGTTCATGGAACAGGTAAAGGGTGCGCTTGCCGCCAGCTGGTAAAAGCTAAACAGCAGCACCCCGTAAAATCCAACCAGAAACAGCCCCGGCAGTCTGCCCAGCGTCTTGTGTTTGCGCCAGAACATCCACACCATAGCGGCGAATGCGGCGGCAGCCAGAAGAACCTCCGTCCAGAACAGCACCACACCCAGACTGAACGCCAGGGGATGTCCGTCCACGGTGTATTGGTTGATGTACTCCCCGAATACGGCATTTTTCAGCAGCGTGATAAGGGGATTGTATTCGTTGTAGCCGGATGCGTCATAGTGGAGCCACTGCTCGAAAACCTTTGCCACCTGGTGCGGCGAAAAGTCCAGCGCTCTCGACAAAAAGGACTGGTCGCCCAGGTACTGGTCGGACTTCACCGACATCTCCTGCACATAGTTCAGCGGCACGCCGAACCGCACCAGATTCCGGATGGGATACCAGAGTCCCAGCGGTGCGCAGATGCCCAGAAAAGCACCGTATTGCCCGAAAATGCGCCAGTTTTTCGCCTTGCACCGCCGCACCAGAACCACCAGGAACACCGCCCCGATGGGAAATGCCGCCAGCGCCACAGACAACTTCGTCATCATTCCCAGCCCCATGTACAGGGCGATTTTCAGAATGCCTTCCCAGGTCTGTTTCTCGTACCATTTCAGCGTCCAAAGCACTGCTCCGAGCAGAAACGCCACGGACAGCACATCGTTGTTGATGCTGCCGGAAAAGAGGATAAAACTGGGGTGAAATGCGATCACCGCCAGGGGAAAATACAGCGCCGGACCTTCCAGCCTGAAGTGCCGCAGGATCCGGTAGGCAGTAATGATGACCGCCGTGGCGTAGAACAGCGTCAGCGTTTGCAGGGATTCCTGCGCTACCTCGCTGCCGATGCCGAACACATTTTCGGAAAGCCACAGCCAGACCGCCGAAATGGCGTGGTGCAGCGGCGGATGGTAGAACTGCCAGTGATCCCGTGGGTCGAAATCCGGCAGACAGTGATGCTCCAGCAGATACGTGATATAGCCGGCATGATTGTTCTCATCTCCGAAACGCCCCACATCGTGCTGCCGCCAGGTAATGGGCGTGTAGCACACGTAGAAAAGCCGGAGGAAAAAGCTGCTGCCAATTAAAAACAGGGAGATGCGCCGCCGCTGGTTTTGTACCTGTTTCCGGGTGAGCCAGAGAATGCCTGCGAGAATGGCACAGCCGCCCAGCATAAGCCACAGCCCCGGATGAACCGCCTTGCGGTACTGCCCTGCACCCAGCAGCACCAGCACTGTGAAACCGATACCAGCCGCTGCCGCTGGGATGCGTCGATGGGGCTGATAGCGCACCAGCCGCCACAAGAGGTAAAAACCGATGATGAGCAGCGCCACCGTCTCCAGCATCAGCGCATTTGCGGGAATCCCGTTTTCTGAACCGAAGTACAGTGGATTCAGCAGCAGGCAAAACAGCAGGCTGCATAGATAGGGATGGCGTTCCAGCAGCTGAAAATAGCGGTTGGATTTCGGCGCAGGCAGCACTGCTTTATCCAGGATGTGTTTATTTTTGCTCATGGTATTCCTTTTCCTGGTTGACGTTCCAGACAGCGCCCTTGTCTGTGGAGTTGTGCTTGATGGCGTCAGCGGCGTGGATCGCCGTCAGCATGGAGTGATCCATATTATTGTAGCGGTGCTGTCCGTTTCTGCCCACGCAGAACAGATTGTCGAAGGTGTTCAGATAATCCACGACCTGGTCGAACTGGGCATAGGTGTCAAAATACGCCGGGTATGCCTTCTTGACCTTTTCCCGGTGCGCATCCAGAACAGCGCCTTCGGTGATGACGCCCATCTTGGTCAGTTCCTTGACGGCGAAGTCCACGCATTCCTGATCGCTCATATTCCAGAAGTCGTCCCCTTCTGCACAGAAATATTCCAGACCGATCCAAACGGTTTCCTCCGGCTTTTCCACCATATAAGGAGACCAGTTGTTGAATATCTGGATTCGACCCAGTTTGACACCCTTGTCCTGGACATAGATCCAGCAATCCGGTACAATATTGCCCAGTGTCGGAGTCCCAGTTTGATTGACCAGATTCAGCTTGTTCACCAGCAGTCCCACGGTGACAAAGTCCCGGTACGGGAGACCTGCGGCGATGCGCTGCACCTCGGTGTTATCGCAGCCGTCCATGCCGGCGATGAGATCCTGAATCGGCATAGACGAAATGAAGATGTCGCCGGTGATGGTCTTGCTGCCCTCCGGCGTCTCACAGACCACAGAAGTCACCTTGCCGTTTTCGGTGTGGATGGTCTTTACAGCGTGGTGATACAGGATGCGGCAGCCCTTTTCCTCTGCCTTGTGTCCCACCAGTTCCCAGAGCTGACCCGGACCGTATTTCGGATACCAGAACTGTTCGATCAGCGAAGTCTCAGCGTTTTCGTTGTTTTTCTTGCCTGAGCGCTTGGAGATCATGTCTTTCAGCACTGCCCGGATGGACAGCCCCTTAACACGCTGTGCGCCCCAGTCGGCAGAGATCTCGCTGGGGTGTCTGCCCCAGAGCTTTTCGGTGTATCCCTCGAAGAACATCCCGTACAGCACCTTGCCGAACCGGTTGATGTAGAAGTTTTCCAGATTGGTCTCCGGCTTTTTCGAGATGCACGAACCCAGATAGCTGAATCCGGCTTTCATGGTGGTGGCAAAACCCATGCTCTGGATGGTGTTCTTGTTCATGGTCACCGGATAGTCGAAGAAGTGCTTGTTGAAGTAGATGCGGGAGACCCGGTCACGCACCAGCATGACCACGTCGTCCTTTTCCGGATCGGGACCGCCTTTTTCCAGGGGCTTTTCCCGTCCCAGCTTTTTGTCGTCATAGGACGGCGCCCCCTGAATGGGCATCAGATCTGCCCACCACTGCATAACGGTGTCGTCCTTGGAGAAGAACCGGTGACCGCCGATGTCCATGCGGTTGCCGTGATAGCGCACCGTCTGGGAGATACCGCCCAGAACGCCGCTTTCCTCCAGGATCGTTACGTCATATTCGTTTTCGGTATCCTTGAGCAGTTCATATGCCGCCGTCAGACCAGCCGGACCGCCGCCTAAAATGATGATTTTTTTCATGTTGTAGTCCTCGTTGTAATTTGGATTTGGAAATTATTTTGAAAATTTCCATAAACACGAAAGGTGTAGTTTTTTCACAATAATATAAAATAGACACACCTTTCTTATTTTATCATAACATAGAAACTGTGCTTTGTCAATGCGGCGGCGATAAAAAAACTCCGGTCTGCCATTATACAGACCGGAGCTTTAACGATTGCAAAAAGAAATAACCGCCCTCAGCGACCAAACTAGAGACGGTTAATTCTTTACTTTATTTGACATGGGAGCAACCGTCTGCCGGTATGCTCTTTCTATTTTTATTATACTTAAATCCATCCGGTTTGTCAAGGGGCAGACCGGATTTTTTGTGTATCTCCGGCTTGACAGTTTTCGGCAGAATATGCTATAATAACAATCAGAGTGCATTGGAACGGGTACATAGTATGTATTCGGCGGTCTAATCCTGCTCCCGGAAGGGAGTGATTGCGATGACTTGGATGGAGTTTTTTGCTTTGTGCAATGTTGTATGCGATATCATTTTGATCTTGCAAAACCGCAATAAACGGAAATAACCGCCCCGAGCTACCAACTTGGACGGTTATTTCTTAGCTAACCATTGGGAGCAGACCGTTTCCGATGCGCTCTTTCTATTTTTATTATACTTAAATCCATCCGGTTTGTCAAGTAGCAGACCGGATTTTTTTATTCTTTTCCACACCTCACTGTGGAAAGTACTCACCCGTCACGTCATCCGAAACGCCCCGTTCTGTTCCGGTGCATCCGGCCGCTTTAGCTGTGCCTGACAGAGATGTTTCTGTCGGGTGCGGAGCGTCTCCCGGAATGCCAGCAGTTCTTCCGGATTCATGCGCTCCACTGCCGCCGAAACAGCATCCTTTTCCGTGCAGCCCTCTACCAGAAACCGCAGCCGCACCACATCCTGCCGCAGTGCATTCTGCATGCGGTTCAGCAAAACGTCCCGGTTTTGCAGCTGCTGTTCCAGTTGTTTGCAGCGCTGTGCGCCGTCCGTCTCCGAGCGGAACTGCTTGGTGACGCCTGCCTCACGCTGCGCCGGCACAGCCACAAAGCTCCACTCATAGGCATCCGTCACATCTCCCAGCACCACATGACAAAGCTTGTCTCCGTACCGCTGCCCTATCCGGTGGGAACAGGGGGAATTCCTGCGGTCGCTGCCGCAGACGGAGCAGGTCTGGGATGCTGCCGCACAGGAGATGCTCACTTCCTTCTTGATGCCGCCGTCAATTTCCCGGATCAGATCCCGGTTGGCATCGGTGCGCACCATGTAGGCGTGTCCTTTCAAAAAGGTATACACCTCGCCGGCAGCCGTGATGCGTTCCGGATCCTGTACCAGTTCTGCCGCATAGAGCCGTGCCGTCTGGTTCTCTCCCTTGGGGTTGTGGTCAAAAATGCCCGTTTTTCCGACAAAAAGCGTTTTCAGCTGTTCCAGCGCCTCCAAAGAAAAACGCTCGCCGTCCCGGTCGATCTCATTGTCGCACAGCCGTACATCAAAGAGAAACACCTCTTCCTGGGTCAGCGTGCGTCGGGTAAACTGGTTCAGCTGCGCCAGCCTAACCTCCATCTCCTCTGTACCGGGATTTTCCGTCTTGTTTTCTGCCATTCTGTTCTTCTCCTCTCTGCTGTACTGTTTTCCACCCCTGTGGAAAACCCACCCGTTTCACAATCTCCCGCCCGTACAGCACTTTCCACATACTTTCCACTTTTCCACGTGGAAAGATAAGTCACCTTTTTCGAGTGTCTTTCATTACAGGCTCAGCACGTGTACCGCCTCATTCAGCATGACACGGAACGCCACACGAATAGAAACCGTAATCACATCCAGCTGGCTGTCGATCAGCTTGTCTGTCTCCAGCAGCAGGTCGTCGGTGGTGATCATCTCCAGGGCAAAGCGCTTGTCCAGACCGATCAGATACTCCGAGGACATTCCGGCACACTTGCGCAGCTGTGCGCCAAAGGGCAGCAGAATGGTGCTGGGCTGAGCGGACGCCATATCCTGCATCTGCTCCATGCCCATGATCTTTGCCGCAGCTGCCGGCGATGCCAGCACAGTGGTCATGTCAAAATCGCTGAATTCTCCGTACAATTTCGTCAGATCGGCATAGGTCAGCACGCCCTCTGCGGCAGTGTCAATGGAAGAGCCGTTGTTGTCCTTCATGCTGAGGATGCTCTGTCCCAGCAGGGCATTCGCCAGGCGCACACCTACCGCACGCAGCACAGCGCTGAACGCATCCAGGCGCTGGCGGCGGATCGCCTCATAGGACGCATGGATGGAACGGCCGAACTTGTTCAGCCGGGTGGTGGTCACTGCCTCCAGATAGGACGCCGTGGGCAGGGCATTGCCCTGGGTGGTCTTGGTGGAATACGCCGCCGTATCGGTCAGCACTGCCGGCTGATACTCACCGCCGGGAGACAGGGTGTGTACTGCCACCAGGTCAGACAGCACAGACTGCTCCATGCCGCTGCGGATGGCACGGCGGATGAACTCCGGAAACAGCACGGCGCTGTCGGTGGTGGAGAAAAACTTTTCCACACGGTCGCAGTGAGAACCGCTGACGTGAATGTCGAAACGCTTCAGCTGGCGCTCATAGGCATCCAGTCCTGCCAGCGGTGTTTCGGCATAGCCGCCGGAGGGATCCATGCTCTCCAGCACCTCAGAAAAGCTCTTGCCTGTGATGTGATACATACCCTTTTCCAGTTTCAGATCTTTGTACATAAGTTACCTTACCTTTCCGCCGCTTTCTGCGGCAACACAATATAAAAATGATTGAGAGCCTATTGGCACATTTTTAAGATGTCCCCCTTAAAAAGGCGCCCGTAGGGTGTGCCTTGTGCTGGGATGTCAGCGTAGCTGACAGGGGAATTACACCGGATAAAACTCGTCCCGGTATGCCTCCAGCCGTGTCCGCACACCGTTCTGATTGCCGGTCATGCGGATGTGTGTCACCGGCGCATCCAGCAGTGCGCTGCCGTAGGTGATCCGGTCGCCCAGATCTGCCTCCACTGCGCCGATCAGGTCGAAATAATAGGACAGTAGCCCACGCCCGGCGAATTTCCGGCGAAACACCAGCGCCTGCTGCGGATCATAGAGATACTGCCGGTCCAGAGACAGCTTGCGGCTGCGCACCAGCCCTCTTTCTTCCGCAAGCGTGTCGTTTTCCTGGAATTTACCGTATGTTCCGTCGGTATCTGCCATGGAAAAACTGCTGTAGATGCGGGACTGGTCTGTCACCATGCCCATTCCCAGCAGCGATCCCGGCTGCATATGAAACGTCCGGTACGATTCCGGCAGGTGCATCCGCACTTCGTTGGCGTGATACACAAAGGGATACCGCTGGCACAGCTTATAGGTGAGGTTCGCTGCGCCGTCCCACAGGCTGGTGTTTTCCTTGACAAAGAGATAGTTGCTGGTGTCCGTGCTGGATTCCCAGGTGATCTCCTTGGGAAACGAAACAAACTCCTGCATCAGCCTGTCCAGGGACATGGCGGTGTGCAGCCCCGGTTCCAGCTGGTTCTGGAGCAGCATTGCAGTCAGCCCACGGGACGAGATCTGCACCCGTGCAATGCCATTTTCCAGCGTCAACCGGCACTGTTCCACCGTCCCGAAGTGCATCTCCGTGCCGTTCACCAAAAGCTGTACCCGGGATACGTCGGCGAACTGGGTCAGCGAAAAGCTGCCGTATGCCGCCGCCGTCAGCTGGCTGTAGGGCGTGTACATCTCCTTGTCCAGCGTAAACGAAGCGATTCCGCTGGAAATCTGTGTTTTGCTGTTTTTCCCCATGAGAACCAGCTGTATCATGTGCTTTCTGTCACCTCCCCGGTCTCCGGCGGCACATAGGTCAATACGCTGGGGACGATCAGCGTCATCTGACAGGGCAGCACCCCGTCCATCGCCTTTTCCGCAATGGAATACCCCACGATCTCCGCCATGGAAAAGCGCATATCCCGGAGCGTAAAGCTGAACCGGGTCTTTTCCCGCAGCGCCGCATCCAGCGGCAGGATCACCTCATAAGGACGCTCCAGGCAGAAAAAGCTGCCGTCCAGCACCAGCTGTTTGGTGCGTGCGCCGCTGTTGGTCACATAACAGCTGCCCTGTACACCGTTTTGCTGGGCATACTGCCGGACACAGGAGAGCTTCCAGCCCGTGGCGTGAAATGTAAGATCGCCCAGCTTGACGGGAAAACTCCGGGGCGTGACCGCCCGAAACAAACCGCTCATACCAGATGTGCCTCCTCTCTGTGCATCTGAAATACACCGTCCATGCCGAATGTTCCCTTCACGGCGATGCGCCGGAACTGGCGCAGTTCCTCCGGACTGCCGATGCGGATGTGCTGTAATGCAAAGCCTGCGGAGAGCATCCCGGAGAATACCTCCCGGCAGTAGCTGTCATACAGGGTGCGCACATCCGTATCCGGCGGCGCCAGCAGAATGACCTGTACAGATGCCGTAAAGGGATAGTACAGGAATTCGCCGCTGAGAAAGGGCGACTGCATCTCCGTCCCGGAAATTCCCACGGTGAGGAACCAGTCCGGGCGCTTGTCGAAGGGTGTCGGATCATAGGCATCGTAGATCTGCCACTCCGCCCGGTCCGCCAGCGCCGCTTTCACCTTTTTCAAAAGCTGATCCATGAGCATTGCGCTCACCTCCTTTCTTATGCCACTGCCAGAAACAGAAACGATTTCTCTTCCAGCAGGGCGTGACACAGGTTCTCGTATGCCTGCACCAGCAGCTCGGCAAAGCGCAGTTTCTGGCTGCCGTCGGTGTTCTGTGCCACCGTCCCGGCAAAGGTGCAGGCGGCACGGTCTCTTGCGGCGGTGATCTGGGTATAGCGCAGAAATCCCACCGCCGCCGCCAGCCAGTTCAGCCGGGCATCCGCAGCGTCCGCATCGGGACGCAGCGCCTGCTCCACCTCCAGCACAGCAGTTTCCAGCACTGCCCCGTAGGTCTCACCCAGCGTGTCGTCTCCGGCAAACAGCCCGAACAGACGTGCAATTTGTGCTTGTTCCATTTGACTTCACCTCCTCTCACGGTTCCAGTTCTGCCTCGATCTGCGCCGCCTGGGCGTTCCACAGTCTCGCCTGTGCATACTCCGTCTCGTCCTGGAGATTGATGTTGCTCCACTCCACCGACACGTCAGCCTGCGACCCGGCGAGCCGCAGAAACGCCGTTCCCACCCGGCGCAGCACCGGGTCTAACAGGCGGCGGTAATATTCCAGCTCTGAGGTGAGGATATCCGCCTGCTGACTGCTCATGCGCTCTGTGGATGACCAGTTCAGCCCCAGCAGAAACGGCGGAATGGACAGCTTGGCGATCAGCTGTTCCAACAGCTGGCGCACCGGCACTTCCGTGTCCAGCAGGGCATTGTCAGCGCCGATGACCCGGATGTCCACATCTCCGGCGCAGATAAAGTCCCGGATCTCTCCGGCTGCCCCGGCACGCATCCCCTCGCTCCACTCCTTGGCGATCTGCCTTGCACGCTCTCCGGCATAGGCTCTCTCGTTGGGGTCGTTGGACGGCTTATAGGTCACGGCATAGCGCACATTTCCCATCCGGTCGTAGTTCTGCCCGATGCAGGCATAGATGCGCAGCAAAATGTGACTTAGCGCCGGCAGCCCACGCAGAACGGAAACGCCGTACACACCGCCCGGCGGCGGATTCAGCGCCGTAAACAAAATTCGTTCCGGTCTGGCGATGCGGATGCTGTCCGACTCCTGCTCGCCACGCAGCCAGTACTGCCGTTCCAGGGGATGGCTGCCCGGTCGGATCTGCACCAGCTCTGCCGGCACAGTCTGCAAACCGCCCAGATAGCCGGTGCGGTTGTCGATGAGCATTTCCCCCAGGGCATTGCCGTAGGTGAGCAGGCTGTCCAGATAGGCGTCTGCAAAGGTCTGCAGCGACTGCCCGGTCAGCCCCACCGGAACGCTTCGGACAAACTCGTCCAGCTGTTCCTGCATCCGGCTGTCTCCGGCGACCAGCTGAAAGCTGCCGGTGAGCCGGACGATCTTTCCAATGGCGGCGTCGATCACCGGGACGGCACGGCGCAGCCCGGCATACAGCGCCGGTTCACAGGGGTCCTGCGTCTCCGGCAGCGCATACTGGCTTTCTGCCCGTGCGGCGCTCTGCAAAATGCTGCCGCTTACGGGCGGTTTCTTTTTCCTCGGAAATAATCCCATACACATTTACCTTCTTCCTGCGGAAACCGCATAAAATCCGTCTGCCGGATTCCGGCAGACAACGGTGCGGACGAAATAGCGCATATCGTCCATGGCGTGGTCGTGTTCCTTGCGTGGGGCATCGCCGTGTGCCGAATCGTTCCAGCAGTACTGGGTGAATTCACGCCGGATATCCCGGCAGGATTCGCAGAACCTCAGCTTGTCCTGCATCAGCAGGCGGCTCACCTGCTGGATGCCGGCGTTTACGTCGTTGTCCGCCCGGAGTACCCGAAACCGACCGTGACTGTGGATGCAGGCGATAAAGCTTGCTGCGGAAGGGTCTACGATCACGGTCTCTACGGCATACCCGGCGGCAAGCTGTTCCAATGCGGCATAGTGTTCCTCATCGGTGCGCCGCTCGCCCTCGGCTCTTGCATCATAATAGTATTCCTCCAGCCGGTACCAGACCCCGTCACAGTGTCCCCACAGCCCGAAGGAGGACGGGTTCACTGTGCCGTAGTCACAGGAGATCCAGAACCGGTCACACGCCGGTGCTTTTGCCACCACATGGCGTTCCGGCGCAAACATGGGATATACCAGCCCGTCTGCCGCCGTCCATTTTCCCAGGACAAAGCGGTCATAGAACGCACCACTGTACATCCGTTCATACCGCTGCCGCACACGCCGGGAAAGGGAGGGGTTGTCCGCCATGGTGAAGTGGACATACAGGGCGTGCTTTTCTCCGGTCTTTCGGATCCATTCCCGATAGAACCAGTGTCCGGGGTGGTCGGGGTTGCAGTTGAACCACAGCCGTGAGCCAGTCACGCTGCACCGTGCCAGCGCCTGTTCCACAAAGGAACGGGGCATCAGCGCCACCTCATCCAGAAACACGCCGCAGAGCGTCATGCCCTGGATCAGCGCTGCGGAGCTTTCGTCCCTGCCGCCGAAGAGATAAAACCGGTTCGTCCTGCCGCACAGGGTGATGTCCACATAGTTCCGGCTCACCCGTTCCAGACAGGTGAACCCCAGGTTTCCCAGCAGCCCCAGCAGCGGCGTCATCACGTTGCGTTTCAGCGCCGTGATGGTCTTGCCGCACAAGGCGAAGCTGCCGCCCTGGAAACTGGTCATCGCCCAGCTGATAAACCCGATGGACATGGAAAGCGTCTTTCCCGAGCGGACTGCCCCGTCACAGATGATGGCGTCATAGTCCCGATAGGGCTTGCGGCTCCACCAGGACATGGCGAGCTTCTGCTTGGGAGAAAAGGTCTTAAACTCCATCGCCGTTCACCGCCTCTCCGCCGGAAAGCGCCGCAAGCAGTGTCTGCGCCGCCGCCTTGCTGTCCGCATCGCCGCTGTACTCATAGAGCGACGCCAGCGCCTTCAGCCGGTCAAAAAAGTGGATCTCCATGCCGCCGCTCTTGTCCCGCTTGATCGAGGACACCGGAAACAGATCCAGCTGTGCCACCTCTGCCGCCGTGGGCAGCTCTTCGCCCAGCAGGAGCCGCACCGCATCATTGGTGCGTCCGAACGCCAGGCGCTCCAGTCCGGCACGCACCATCGCCATGGGGTCATCATGAAGAACACTTCGATAGTTTGTCACCATGCGCCGATAGCACTGCTGCCGCAGGATCGCTGCGCCGTCCGCTGCTGCTGTCTCCGGCGGATAGCCGGCACACCTCGCCGCCTCTGCCACATCCCCCAGTCTGGCGTAGTGACAGCAGAACAGGCTGCGTCTTTTGGTCTCTGCTGAATTTGACATATCTTTCCATTTCCCCTTTCGGTTTTCTGCGACAAGGATCGCATCTCATTGACGACCCCTCTCACTAATACCCCCGCAGAGGGCAAAAGTTGCACGCCGGCGTGCAACTATGAACTCGAATTTACACGATATCTTATGATTATTTACATTTAGAACGGCTTTTACCACGTTTTGGCTTGACAGATAGGTTCCGCCGTGCTATAATATATGCGTAATCAATATTATACGTCGTATAATATTGCAGGAGTAAAAAACAAGAGCCGATGCAGGCATCGACTCAAGGCGCTTTTGTACTATTTGAAAAGGCGAGTCAACTCCTCCGCCCTTCGGGCACCTCCTCTGGGAGAGGAGGCTAAATTGGCTCCTCTCATAGAGGAGCTGGCAGCCGCAGGCTGACTGAGGAGTCAATGTTCACCCCTGCGACAACCAAACACATCCGCCCCTGCAAAATCCCCTTTCCCAAAAACGACTCCTCTCTGAAAGAAGGTGAAACCATTGTCTGCATTTTCCATTGGAGCAACGCTGCTGGATGCTATGGTGCTGGCGCTGCTGACGAAGGAGGATACCTACGGCTATCAGATCACCAAGGACATCCAGGAACACTTTGCCGTATCCGAATCCACCTTGTATCCCGTGCTGCGGCGGCTGCAAAAAAACGGCAGTCTCACCACCTATGACCGACCGTATCAAGGCAGAAACCGCCGCTATTACCGCATCACCGTCTCCGGCAGAGCGCTGCTGGATCAGTACCGGAAAGACTGGCTCACCTATAAGCAACAGGTGGACTTTTTCCTGGACGAGAAATAATTGTAGTGCGATGTAAATTCTAAAACTTTATAGATTAGGCTCCCTTGAAAAGGGAGCTGGCAGCCGTAGGCTGACTGAGGGATTTGACTGTGAAACCAGCAATTCAAGAAAAAATTTCACCAGAATCCCTCCACCAGCTTCGCTGGTTCCCCTTCCTTTTCAAGGGAGGCTTATTCCTATCGTTTTAACTGTTACATCGTAGTAAGGGGCGATGCAAACACCGCCCCGCATACACCCCCACAATCCCTCATCATCCAAAAAGCAATCTTCAAAAAGGAGCGATATTCCTATGACACCACAAGCATACTGCGCCCGTCTGGAACAGGCGCTTTCCTCCATGCCGCCGGCAGAGCGGCAGGAGATCATCCGCTATTATCTGGAATTCCTGGAGGACGCCAGCGAGGACGAACGCAGCGCCCTCGGCACGCCGGAAGAACTGGCGCAGCGCATTCTCCGGGAAAACGGCATCTTTCCGCCGGACACCGCTGCCGCACCGCCGAAGAAAAATTCCAACCGCATTGCAAAATGGATCATCCTGGCGTGTACCTGCTATATCTGGATTCCGCTGCTCACCACCTGGTACAGCCTGCTGCTTACGGCGCTGATCGTCCTGGCGGTGATTCCCATTGCCCTCTGCGCCGCACTGCTGGGCGGACTGTTCACCTTTGTCCTGGCTTTGTTCCAGGATGTGCCGTCTGCGCTGATGCAGCTGGGCATGGGGCTTGCCTGCGGCGGCGTCGCTGCCCTGGTCGCTTATCCCATCTGGATCGCCTGCAAAAGCATTGTAAAATTCGCCCTGTTCACCACAAAAAAGATGTGGCACTTCGTCACGAAGGGAGACGATACCCCATGAAAAAACGCTGTATTCTGATCGGCGCAGTCTATGGGCTGGTGCTGCTGGGCTGGGGCATCACCGGGACTTTTTCCCCTGCCGCCCCGACCCGTTCGGAGCAGTCGGACAATGCCGTACCTGTAGAGACCATCCAGCTGGAACAGCTCTGCATCTGTCCGGGAAACACCTTTTCCGTCCGGACGAGCCAGCCGCTTTCCGCATCCCGGAATGGCTCGGTGCTTTCCCTGCGGCGGCAATGGCAGCTGTTTCAGCGCCACAGCGAAAACGATATCACCATTACCCTGCCGGCGGCGCAGTTTGCACAGCTGGAGCAGGCAGTTAATACGACCAAAAGGAGTGACCAGAAATGAAAATGAAACCTTGGATCATCACCGGTGTCAGCCTGCTCTGTGCCGGAGCGATCTGCTGCGGCGCAGCCGTCCATGCCGGCGCACTGGATCAGAAACGCTACATGAAAATGCTGGATCTCACCGACTATACCGACACCCCGGACGGTGCTTTTTCCTCCGTGCTGATGGATATTGAAAGCGCCGATGTGACCGTGCAGAACGGCAGTGCGCTTTCCGTCGCCGCAAAGAATGTCCCGGAGGACAGCTACAGCGTCACCGTCGAAAATGACACTCTGCACATTCAGATGAGTTCCAACAACGAGCCGTGGTACAGCTTCACCCGTTTCGGATTCCACCCGTTTTCCGCTCCACGGGCGAAGATCACAGTGACCCTGCCGGATGCGGAATACCAGGCAGTGGCTGTGGCAAACAGTTCCGGAGACTGCACCGTTTCCGGCATCAGCGTCAGCACCCTGTCCCTGGATCTGGATTACGGCGACTGCTGGGTACAGAATGTGACGGCGGCGAGTCTGACTGCCGTCAACAAAGCCGGAGAACTGACGATCTCGGACAGCAGCGTCAGCGGCACGGCATCCCTGGTGCTGAATTACGGCGATCTCACAGCCAAAAACACCGAGGTGCAGAATCTGTGCAAGGTGAAAAACGATGCCGGGGACATCAATCTGACCGATTTTTCCTGCGGCAGCAGCGAAATGGAACTGGAATATGGCGATTTGAAACTGAAAAAATTCACCGAAACCGACAAGACCAAGTCTAGTGCATTCACCCTTTCCGATGGTGATGTGCGGTGCGAGACCAGCACGCTCTGGAACAGCAGCTTCGACATGGATTTCGGAGACATTCAGACCACAGACACGGCGCTGTACGGCAATACTGCCATTTCCATGGACTACGGCGATGTGCGGCTGAATCTCCACGGCAGCAACGCCGACTATAATGTGGGCTATTCCTACGCTGCCGGTTCGCTGAACGGCAGCAGCCCCAACCAGATCGCCATTACCGGTGACCAGACGCTGATGGATTCCAGCGTTACGTTTACGGAATGAGCTGAAACGCAAAAAACCGCATCGCCTCCGGAAAATTTCCCGGAAAGCGATGCGGTTTTCTATTTGTATTCGTTTCTGCTTACAGAACCACGCCGTTCTGTTCCAGCAGCGCCTGTGCCGTTGCCACAGAATCCACACCCTCGGCGTTCTTTACCGGGGCAAATTCCCTGGTGCGGTCTACCTCAAACGCCAGACAGCTGTCCTGCATATGCACCATATCCAGCACCAGCGTCTCGAACTTGTAGCCGTTGGGCGTGTCCGGCTTTACCAGCTCGCCCTGTTCGTTCAGATGTGCGATCTTCTTGTGTGCGATGTGCAGCGGAAAATCCGAACCCAGGGTGTGCATCAGCGCATCCACCCGGAACAGATAGTTCAGGATCACGCCGAACCGATAGGCGAGCGTGCCGTCCGGATTGCGGCGTGTGCGCATTTCCTCGGTCATCTCGTAGTATTCCACGATGGACGGCTTGTCGTCCTCCAGACATAGAACGCCTACACGCTCGTCCGGTGCCGCCTTGCTGACTACCTTTCCGCCGGACGCACAGCCCGACGCAATGGTCGCACCCAGGAATACCGGGTCAGCGATCTGCTGCAATACGTTGTCCACGGCGAATACGTTCAGCCACTCGATGCCGATCTCGTTGACCAGCTCCAGCAGACCGGCACGCTGCATGGAAGAGAACCAGCCGCCGTTGCCGTTGGGCGAGAGGACGATCTGATCCGGAGCGCTCATGAAGATCTTTCCGTTTTCGTCCACTGCCGGCTCGGTCTCCTGCCGGAAGAAATGCACATTGTCGGCGCTGTAGCCGAAATAGTCGTGTTCCTTCAGAAAAGCACGTGTTTCTGCGTCATTCTGCTCGCTGGTCATGATGAAAAGCGGCACATACGCCTGCGCCTCATCGGTCACCTTTTTCAGATTGTGGATCAGACACTCAAAGATATACAGATCCCGTGTCTTTCCCATGTTGTACATTCCCTTGGGATGGTCAAATCCCAGCCGGGAGCCCTGACCGCCTGCCAGCAGAACGGCGCCCACTTTTGCCTCCCGGATCGCCCGGAGACCGATCTCCCGGTATTCTTCTGATTTTTCAGCGATCTGTTCCAGCGTCGCCGCACCCAGGGGCGCAAAGCTGCCACGCTTTTGTGCAGCGGCATCCCGGTTCTGAAATTGCGGACGCTCCAGCTGCAAGCCTTCGATCTGTTCCAGCAGGTGTGCCTGCTGTTCCGGCGTCAGCTGGTCGTAATAGCGGAGCAGGTGTTCCTGTCCATGCTCCGTCAGATATGCCAGTGCCTGTTCGTATGTCATATGCCATATACCTTTCTTGAAAAAACCGGTGCGTTACCCTCAGCGCCTGTTTCGCATCCCTTGCACCGGGCTTGTTGTTTTCTGGAAATGCCGTAATGTTCCGATGGCATTGCCGTACAAATGATAGTAACCGTATTATATCACAATCTTCGGAAAAAAACAAGCCTTTTTGTAAAAAAACGTACGATTTCGGAAGAAAATGAGGCATATGCGAAATCGTTCCCACAAAATCCTACATAATTTTAACACAAAAAAATGTATGCTTAACGGGAATACGGCACAAGCCCCAGGATCTCGAACGCCTGGGAGCGCTGCCACAGGTCGGCAGTCACGTAGATGTCAAAGCCCTCACCCGGCTGGCACTGCAATTCCTGGGGCGAGATCTTCGGCAGCCCGAACCCGGCCAGCATATTGGCGATCATGCCGCCGTGGGTAATCATGGCGCAGTGCAGCAGATCTTCCCGCATCATATCGGTGATGATCTCCCGGAGCGCCTTGAAAATGCGCAGCTGTACCTCCTTGACGCTCTCACCCTGTGGCGGACGGCAGTCCATGCCGCCTTTGAGCCACTCCTTGAACTCCGGCTTTTCCACCAGTTCGTCGGCGGACTTTCCCTCAAATGCGCCGAAATCCATCTCGATCAGATTGTCCACAGTCTGGATCTGCACGTCCGGGAACAGGATCTCTGCGGTCTCGGTACAGCGCCGCAGAGGGCTGCTGTACACCCGTGCCACATTGGGATATTGGAACTCGTCCATTTTTCCGGCAAGCTCGGCTGCGCCCTTGTCGGAAAGCGGAAAATCGGTTCTGCCGATGTAAATGCCCTTGTCGTTTGCGGCAGTTCTGCCGTGCCGGATCACGCTGATGCGATAACCTTTCATAAAAAGAGAAACCTCCTGTGCAAAATTGTTGGGGAAACCAGAATCTCCGCAAAACCTGCCGGTTCTGTTGCGGAATAAGTCATAATTTCGTTGTAAAATAAACAATTATTTTCCGTTTACAAAAGAAACGGGTTGTATTATAATATAGGTTGAGGGCAACAACGCACAAAAACGGCATCCGTTTTTTGTGCAGTGTTGCCATATCTGCGCCGTTTCGGCGGATGCTGTTTCGCCGGAAGCGGCAGCAGATATACCTTTATTATATCATATTCCCCGAAGAAAAGAAAGATGTTTTTATGATTCGCTGGAAAAAACTTTTTGCCGCTCTGCCCCTGCTGCTGACGGCGTGCGCATCTCCCACAGAGCAGGCGCAGACGGAGACGGTCTGGGCAATGGATACGGCTTGTACCATCACCCTGCACGGCGGCGGCGTTTCTGAAACCGCATCCCTGCTGCGCACCCTGGACGAGACGCTGGACAACTACAGCACAGACAGCGCCGTTTCCCGGCTGAACCAATCGGGGACGCTCTCCGGCGAGGAGGACGTTTCCCGTCTGGTGCAGGAGACGGCGGCGCTCCAGAGGGACTACGGGGACAGCGTGGATCTGACCGTGGGGCAGCTGACCCGGCTCTGGGGCATCACCACAGATACGCCCCACGTCCCGACCCGGGCGGAGCTGGCAGAAGTTCTGCCCACCATTTCCCCGGAACACGTGTCCGTCCAGGCGGACGGCACAGTTACTCTGACGGACGGTGCCCAGCTGGACTGCGGCGCTGTGGGAAAGGGCTACAGCCTGGATCGTGTCAAGGCGGCGCTGGACGAGTCCGGCACTGCCGCATGGGGTACGGTCTCTATGACCTCGTCCATTTTGTGCTACGGGGAAAAGCCGGACGGGGCAGCGTTTCAGATCCAGATCCGTGACCCGGACGGAGACGGCACATTGGGGACGGTGTCAACTGACAGTTGTTTCTTGTCCACCTCCGGCGGATATGAACGGTATTTTATTGCGGATGACGGCAAGAAATACTGCCACATCCTGGACCCGAAAACGGGAATGCCGGCGGAATCCGATCTGACCACGGTGACGGTGTTCTGCGACAGCGGACTGAAGTCGGACTTTCTCTCCACTCTCATCTGGATGGAGGGCAGTGAGAACCTGCCGGCGCATCTGAAAGCGAAGGAATACCAGATCGTCGCCCAGGACACCGCCGGAACGCTGTACGTCAGCGACGGGCTGGACTTCACACCCGACGCATAGCAAGCCGCATCACCCTTACAAGAGCCTTATTTATACAAGGCTCCCTTGAAAAGGGAGCTGGCAGCCGAAGGCTGACTGAGGGATTTTGCTGTGAAGTCTGCAATTCAAGGAAAGGCTTTACCGGAATCTTTCCAAATCATTCCCAACGCCTATCACAGAAACCATTTCATTTCTGTAGATATATCATGTAAAGCAACCCGAAAAAGCGAAAGGAGCTGTATTCTATGAAGAAACTGCATGGTGTGCGGCTGGCACACCATAAAAACACAGAGAACTGTGCCTCTGTTCCTCTGCCCCTGCCGAAACTGATGCGTATTCCCATGAGTATGCACATCGGCGCACCCTGTACCCCTGCGGTAAAGCCGAGGGATACGGTGCTGGTGGGGCAGAAGATCGGGGACACGGATGCCTTTATGGCAGCACCCATCCACTCCGGCGTGTCCGGCACAGTAAAGGCAATCTCCACCTACCGGATGTCCAATGGCAGAACCTGCCCCATGGTGGAGATCGAAACGGACGGACAGCAGACCGTCTGTCCCGACGTCTGTCCGCCCACGGTGACCGACAAGGAGAGCTTTCTCAAAGCGGTACGGGAGAGCGGTCTGGTGGGCATGGGCGGCGCAAGCTTTCCCACCCATGTCAAGCTGAATCCCAAGCAGAAGGTAGACACCCTGGTCATCAACGCTGCCGAATGCGAACCGTACATCACTTCCGACTACCGCCAGATGGTGGAGGCACCGGATGAAGTGCTGGACGGCGTTCTCCAGGTGCTGCACTGGCTGGATATTCCAAAGGCAGTGATCGGCATCGAGACCAACAAGCCGGAGGCGATCCGCATTCTCACGGAAAAAGCCAAGGCACACCCGGAAATCCAGATCTTTTCCCTGCCCACTACCTACCCCCAGGGCGCAGAAAAGGTGCTGATCTATCACAGCCTGGGACGCACCGTCATGGAGGGTCAGCTGCCGGCAGACCAGGGCGTCATTGTGATGAACGTCTCTTCTGTGGCATTCCTCAGCCGCTATCTCAAGACGGGTATGCCTATGGTACAGCGCATGGTGACTGTAGACGGCGACGCTGTGGGAAAGCCGTGCAACGTGATCGTTCCCATGGGAACACCGGTGCAGGATGTGCTGGATTTCGCCCAGTGTGACATGGAGCGTGCGAAAAAGCTGCTGTACGGCGGCCCGATGATGGGCATTGCCATCCCGGACACTGCCGACCCGATTCTGAAGGCAAACAACGCCGTTCTGGCGCTGGAAAACTTCGTTTCGCCGGAACCGTCTGCCTGCATCCACTGCGGCAGATGCGTCCACGCCTGTCCCCTGCGGCTTATGCCCACGGAAATCGCCAAGGCGTACCGCCGGGAGGACAGCGAGGCGCTGGGCAAGCTGAAAGTGACCCTGTGCATGAACTGCGGCTGCTGCACCTACGCCTGTCCGGCAAAACGCCCCGTGGCAGAGACCAACCAGCTGGCAAAGGCGTTCTATATGTCCAGTATTAAAAAATAAAAACTCCTCAGTCAGCCTGCGGCTGCCAGCTCCTCTGGGAGAGGAGCCAATTTAGCCTCCTCTTTAGAGGTGATTCCCCACGGGGTGGGGAAATGTCACCGCAGGTGACAAAAGGGACCGCTCAGTACGAGGTGCCCGAAGGGCGGAGGAGTCAACCCCTTCTTAAAAAAGAAACCCCATCCCCACCCAACACCCGAAAAAATAAACTCATGGAGGATGATAAACCATGTCATTACTTACAATTTCTCCGTCACCCCACGTGCGCAGCAGCATGACCACGCAGAAGATCATGCTGCTGGTGGTGCTGGCACTTGTGCCGGCGATCGTGGCGGCGACTGTGGTCTTTGGACCACGTGCTTTGTTTATGGTGATATACTGTGCAGTTATCAGTATGTTCACCGAACTGGTCTGTCAGCGGCTCATGCAGAAAGAAGTGACCGTGACAGACGGCAGCGCTATGCTCACCGGCGTGCTGCTGGCGCTGAACCTGCCGGTAACCCTGCCCCTGTGGGAGGCTGCCATCGGCTGCGTCTTTGCCGTTGCTGTGGTAAAACAGCTGTTCGGCGGTCTGGGCTGCAACTTTGCGAACCCTGCCATCACCGGACGTGTGTTCCTGCTGCTGTCCTTCGGCGGCGATATGACCACCTGGGTCAAGCCGTTCTATTATCAGGGCAATAACTTTATCGTCAAGCTGCTCATGGATAACCCCAGAATCCCGGACGGCGTCACCGGCGCAACCCCGCTTGCATCCGGAAACGCAAACCTGCTGGATCTGTTCCTGGGCAACGTGGGCGGCTCTCTTGGTGAGACCTCGGCGCTGGCACTGCTCATCGGCGGCATTTTCCTGCTGGTCATGGGCATTATCTCCTGGCATACCCCTGTGGCATACCTGGGCGGTCTGGCTGTGCTGGAACTGTTCTATACCATTGCCACCGGCGGCGAAATAACCGATGTGCTGTACGCCCTGCTCAGCGGCGGCGTTATCCTGGGCGCATTCTTCATGGCGACCGACTATGTGACAACGCCCATCACCGGAACCGGAAAGCTGATCTTCGGTCTGGGCTGTGCGGTGCTGACCTTCGTCATCCGGGAATTTGCCAATATGCCGGAGGGATGCTCGTTCTCCATCCTGCTGATGAACCTGCTGACCCCGTATATTGACAAGCTGACTATGACCCATCCTTTCGGCGCAAAGCCCGCAGTGAAAAAGGAGGCGAAATAACATGGCAGAACAGAAAAAATCCAGTGCAAAGGCAATGATTTTGCCGCCGCTGGTGCTGGCAGTCATCTGCGCTGTCTGCTGTGCCTTCCTGGCGCTGGCAAACATGGTGACCAAGGATAAGATCGCTGCCGCCGAGGCAGACGCCATCCAGTCCAGCTTACAGCAGCTGCCGGATGCCGGAACCTTTGAAGAGATCACCGATTTTACCCCGGAGAACAACGAGAAGGCGACTGCCACCGGACTGTACCAGGATGAAAAGGGACAGTTTGCCGTGCTGGTCACCGCAGACGGCTATAACAAAGGCGGTCTCCAGGTTGTGATCGGCGTGGACAAAGACGGCGCTGTCACCGGCGTGTCTTTCGTGACCGTTTCCGAAACACCGGGTCTGGGTACCAAGGTGCAGTCCAATCCGGAACTGCTGGTGGATAACCTGGTGGGACTGTCGGACGAAACGGTCGTAAACGGCGTGGATAATATCACCGGTGCGACTTATTCTTCCAAGGGCATGAAGGCAGCCGTAAACTGCGCACTTGCCACAGTCAGCGCAAATCAGGAGGTGACCGGCGCATGAACTACGGAAAGGAATTTACAAAGGGTATTCTGAAAGAAAACCCGACGCTGGTGGGACTGCTGGGTATGTGTCCCACACTGGCAGTCACAACGGCTGCGTTTAACGGCATCGGCATGGGCTTGTCCACCATGTTCGTGCTGATCTGCTCCAATATCGTCATTTCCCTGCTGCGAAAGGTGATCCCGGAACAGGTCAAGCTCCCCTGCTATATCGTCATCATTGCATCTTTCGTGACAGTCATCCAGTTCCTGGTGCATGGTTTTGTCCCGGCGCTGTATACCAGCCTGGGCGCATTCCTGGAACTGATTACTGTAAACTGCATCATTCTGGGACGGGCAGAGATGTTCGCCTCGAAAAATAACGTGCTTGCCTCGGCGCTGGACGGCGCCGGCATGGGTCTGGGCTTTACCCTGGCGCTGTTCCTCATGGGCAGCGTCCGTGAGATCCTGGGCAGCGGCACCTGGTTCGGACTGACCATCCCGGGCATGGTGGGACACACCATGAGCCTGTTTGTCATGCCGGCAGGCGGCTTTCTGGTGCTGGGCTTTGTGATCGCCGTGGTCTGCGCCCTGTCCAAAAAGCAGCCGCCGAAGAAAATCGGCTGTGCAGGATGTCCCAATGCGGCATCCTGCGGCGCAAAGTGTGAGGAGGCTGACGCATGAGTACTTACATTGCCATTATCATTGCTGCCGTACTGACCAATAACTTCGTCCTGTCGAAGTTCTACGGCTGCTGCCCGTTCCTGGGCGTATCGAAAAAGCTGGACTCCAGCGTGGGCATGGGTGCCGCCGTGGTTTTCGTCATGTTGTGCGCATCCCTGTGTACCTATCCCATCTACTATTTCATTCTGAAACCCCTGGAGCTGACCTACCTCCGGACAGTGGCATTTATCCTGGTCATTGCCGTATTTGTACAGCTGCTGGAAATGGTCATCAAAAAGCTGATGCCGCCGCTGTATAAGACCCTGGGCGTTTATCTGCCCCTTATCACCACCAACTGCGCTGTGCTGGGCGTTACCATCATGAACATTGATGAGAGCTATAGCTTTGGGCAGTCTCTGGTGAATGCCGTGTTCTCCGGCGTGGGCTTTGCCCTGGCAATGGTGATCTTTTCCGGTGTCCGTTCCCGTGTGGATGATGCGGACAGCGAGACCCCGAAGATGTTCCGTGGCGTTCCGGCAACGCTCATTGCGGCAGCGATCGTGTCCATGAGCTTTCTGGGCTTCGGCGGACTGGGACAGTAAGGAGGATGTGCCATGGAATTTGTCTATCCCATTTTGATTTTTGTTGTCATGGGCATCGTGTTCGGTGTCCTGCTGGTGGTGATCTCCAAGGTATTTGCCGTTGAGACCGATGAGCGTGCCGTCAAGATCACCGAGGCGCTACCCGGCGCAAACTGCGGTGCCTGCGGCTATGCCGGCTGTGCAGACTATGCCGATGCCATCGTAAACAAGGGCGCTCCCATGAACGCCTGTCTCCCCGGCGGCGCCAATGCTGCGGCAGCCATCGGCGGGATCATGGGCGTTTCGGTGTCTGCATCCGAGCGGATGATCCCGGTGCTGCACTGCAACGGCAACTGCGACGCCACCAACCGGAAGTTCACCTTTGACGGCGTGCAGTCCTGTACGGCAGCAAAGCGGTTTTACGGCGGCACAGGCGTCTGTGCCTATGGATGTCTTGGACTGGGGGATTGCGTTTCCGTCTGTGAAAACGATGTCATCTCCATCAAGAACGGCATTGCCACATTCTGCACGGAAAAGTGCGTCTCCTGCAATAAGTGCGCCAAGGTCTGTCCCAACGGACTGATCGAGCTGCGCCCGGAGAAGAAAAAGGTGGACGTGCGCTGTTCCTCCCGGAACACGGGAAAGACGGCGATGCAGTCCTGCAAGAATTCCTGCATCGGCTGCAAAAAGTGCGAAAAGGTTTGCAAGTTTGAGGCGATTATCGTGGAGAATGCTTATCCGGTCATCGACTATGATAAGTGTAAGTCCTGCGGTCTCTGCGCCAAGGAATGCCCCAGAGGGTGCATTGAAAACCTGCGTAAGCCGAAGGTTGTCGCTCCGAAGCCGGAACCGGCAAAGGAAAAGCCGGCGGAAAAGGCTGAGGCAGAATAAAGAATATACTGCGCAAAAAATCCGGTCTGCCTCTTGACAAACCGGATGGAAACGGGTATAATGAAAATAGAAAGAGCATACCAGTAGACGGTTGCTCCCAATCTAAGAATGGCTTTTAGAAATAGCCGCCTTATGTGGAAGTGAGGCGGTTATTTCTGTTTGTTCTTAAAATTTAAGTAAGCAAGGTATGCCTTGAATACATCACAAACAATGCTGATCAGATTGACAATAACATCAAGTTCCATGCACATACACTCCCTTCTGGGAGCGTGGATTAACCGCCTACCGTTTTCGGTATGCCCTAGGGTAGTTATAGCATATTTTGCCGAAAACTGTCAAGCCAAAAAGCACGCAAAAAATCCGGTCTGTCCCTTGACAAACCGGCTGGAAACGGGTATAATAAAGATAGAAGGAGCATACCGGCAGACGGTTGCTCCCATGTTTAAGAGATTAAAGAAATAATCGCCTAAGTTGGTAGCTGAGGGCGGTTATTTCTTTTTGTGATGATTGTCCTTGTTATGAAAGATGCCGTAAAGGATTCCTGTATATGTTGCAAGGAATGTCAGAAGTGCAAACAAATCTGACCATGTCACATAATGTTCCATTCGATCACCTCCCATCGTACAAAAGTACATGGGAGCTGGAAATCAAACCGTCCACCGTTTTCGGTATGCCCTAGGGTATTATTATACCACATCCTGCCGAAAGCTGTCAAGAAAAATCAAACCTCACAAACGCAAAAAAGCGGTGTACTTTTCAGTACGCCGCTTTTTCACTTCTTCTATTTTCGGGAAAGCATAAATCAGAAACGAACGCTTACGAATGTGTAGAGTAGTTCGGTGCTTCCTTGGTGATCTGAATGTCATGCGGATGGCTCTCCAGCAGTCCGGCATTGGTGATCTGCACGAACTTTGCCTTTTCGTGGAGCAGCTCGATGGTCTTGCAGCCGCAGTAACCCATACCGGAGCGGATACCGCCCACCAGCTGAAATACAGAATCGGCAACACTGCCCTTATACGGTACACGGCCTTCGACACCCTCCGGAACCAGCTTCTTTGCGCCTTCCTGGAAGTATCTGTCCTTGGAACCGTTTGCCATAGCAGCCAGGCTGCCCATGCCACGGTATACCTTGAAGGAACGTCCTTGGTAGATCTCGGTCTCTCCCGGAGACTCCTCGCAGCCTGCCAGCAGCGAACCCAGCATAACCACATTTCCGCCGGCAGCCAGTGCCTTTACGATATCGCCGGAGTACTTGATACCGCCGTCTGCAATGACCGGAATGTTGTGCTTCATGGCAACCTGTGCCACGTCATAGACTGCTGTGATCTGCGGTACGCCGATGCCGGCAACGATACGGGTGGTACAGATAGAACCCGGTCCGATACCTACCTTTACCGCATCTGCGCCAGCCTCGATCAAAGCCTCTGCTGCCTCTGCGGTAGCGATGTTTCCGGCGATGACCGGAACGTTCGGGAAAGCTGCCTTGACCTTTTTCAGCGTAGTCATAATGTTCTTGCTGTGGCCGTGTGCAGAGTCCAGCACCAGAACGTCTACCTGCGCATCCACCAGAGCGTGCGCACGCTCCAGCACGTTTGCAGTGATGCCGATGGCAGCGCCACAGAGCAGGCGACCCTTTTCGTCACGGGCAGAGTTCGGGAACTGTACTGCCTTTTCGATATCCTTAATGGTGATAAGACCCTTGAGATAGCCCTCGCCGTCTACCAGCGGCAGCTTTTCGATCTTGTGCTGGCGCAGGATTGCCTGTGCCTCTTCCATGGTCGTGCCGACCGGAGCGGTAATCAGGTTTTCCTTGGTCATAACTTCAGAGATCGGACCGTTATAGTCGGACAGAAAACGCATATCACGGTTGGTGATGATGCCCACCAGCTTGCCCACATTGTCCACGATCGGAACGCCGGAGATCTTGTACTTGCCCATCAGCGCATTTGCATCGGATACCAGGTGATTTTCGGTCAGAGAGAACGGGTTGACGATAACGCCGTTTTCCGAGCGCTTTACCTTGTCTACCTCGTCTGCCTGCTGTTCGATGCTCATATTTTTGTGGATGATACCGATGCCGCCTTCACGGGCGATGGCGATCGCCATTCTTGCCTCGGTCACGGTGTCCATTGCCGCCGTCATGATCGGTGTGTTCAGATAGACATTGCCGGCAAGTCTTGTACGCAGGTCGATCATATTCGGTGTTACGTCAGATTCTGCCGGGATCAGCAGCACGTCATCGAATGTCAGCCCCTGCTTTCCAAACTTTTCACACAGTCCTGTTTCCATAGAATGACCTCCTCAATCTTTCCAGATCAGTTCTGCAAAGGTCTGCCGCAAAAAGAAACAGAGTGGTGCGTGTCCTTCACAAAGCTGTCTTTCTGTTGTGTTTTCGGAGTCCGTTCACAGCATCGCCGCAGCATATGCCCGGCAACGCCGATGCCCGGATTCCAGAGAACCTGTCCGCAGGATAGGCAGACAGGTTCGTCATCAGGTTATTGTATTTATCATACTCTTTTTTTGTCGGTTTGTCAAGGGTTTCGGCATCTACAAGGGGAATTTTACAGCTTTTCCAAAATTCTGTCTTATTCTGTCAGCTTGAAAAAACATACCGTAGGGGTCGATGCCCAGCCCGTCGCCCAGCGGAAATGGCGACGGCAGACTTGCCCAAGGATAGCAAGCCACATCGACCCGTCCCATTTATTGTAGGGGCGAACATTGTTCGCCTAAGACTCCTCAGTCAGCCTACGGCTGCCAGCTCCTCTAGAAGAGGAGCCAATTTAGCCTCCTCTCTTAGAGGAGGTGCCCGAAGGGCGGAGGAGTTTCGGGCGAACCATGTCCGTCCCATTCGCCCCTACGAGATAATTTCCACCGAACTATTACACCACCGCCCGGCTTTAAGAATTCTTTAAGAAACCTGCCTTATACTATGGAATAACAGGAAAGGCAGAAGGTTTCTGTCTGCCGCCGCTTCTCATTTTCCAATTTCTGCCCTGCGGCAAAGCGCCGCTGTTCCGAAGGCAGGGGAAAACACTCCGCAACAGCTCGTAACAAAGGAGAAGTGAACAACATGAAAAAAAACTCGCACCGCTATGTGCGGAAAACCGCAGCCGGCGTGGTCGCTCTGTCCATGCTCTGCGCCGCTGCAATCCCTTCGGTTCTGGCTATGTCTGCCGGCGCAGCCAGCGCATCCGGCGACCTGAACGGTGACGGCTCTGTCACTGCCGCCGATGCGGCAATCCTGCAAACCTCACTCCTGGGCGGCACTGCCCTCACCGCAGAACAGTACGCCAACGCCGATGTCACCGGTGACGGCGCTGTGGATGGTCTGGATCTGACCCGGCTCCGTCAGATGGCTGCGGTCGTTCCCGTAAGCGATGCCATCGCCATCCACCTCAGCGACAGCGGTATTACCGTAGAGGGCGACACCAAGGGCGTGACCGCCGTTTCCGGAAAGACTGTCACCATCTCTGCCTCCGGCAACTACACCGTAGACGGCTCGATCACAGACGGACAGATTCTGGTGAACATCCCGGATACCACAGCGGATTCTGACGCAGTTTCCCTGTATTTGCAGGATGTGACCATGACCTCTTCCAACGGTGCGCCCTGCATTCTGGGACAGAGCGCAAAGAAACTGAAACTGACCTGCTCCGGTGAAAATACGCTGACCGATACTGCCGCCGAGGCAAACGCCGACACCAGCGGCGTGATCTACGGCGACTGTGATATTACTGTTACCAAGAACAGTACCGGCACGCTGAACATCACCAGCAGTATGAATACGGCTATCCGTTCCAAGGACGACATCAAGCTCAACGGCGGCGCTGTCGTGATCAATACCGATGTGGACGACACTTCCGACGCCGATGCCATCCGGGCAAACAATACCCTGGAGGTAGACGGCGCATCGGTTTCCATTACCTCTTCCGCAGACGGTCTGAAATCCTCCAAGGAAGACGTTTCCATCCTCTCTGGCAAGGTGAGCATCAAGGCAGGCAATGACGCAGTACAGGCGGCAACTGCCCTCAATATCTCCGGCGGCACGGTGATCGCCAGCGGCGACCGTGGCTTTACCCTGGATGAAAACGGCACACTCGCCATTACCGGCGGCGATGTGCTGGCGACAGCCACCGACTACGCATTCGGCATGGATTCTTCCGGTGCGGCAGTGACTGTAGACACTTCCGGCTGCACCCAGGGCGTGGTACAGCTGGACTATGCGGCAGAGTGGAAAAAGAGCAACGCTGTGACTTTGAAGAAGGGCAGCGATACTGTCTTTGAAATGACGCCGAATAAGAAGTACACCTATGTGCTGGCAAGCGGCGCAAAGCTCTCCGGCACAGACAGCTATACCCTCTATACCGGCGGCACGCAGATGAACCACAGCGGTTCGGACAACGGCACATTTGCCATGACCGGTACGCTGACCAAGTTCACCGATGTCAAGGAACTGACCGGCGGCAGCGAACTCCCGGATGATGACAGCGTTGTCACTGCCCTGGTCTACAGCGGCAGCAGCGTGACGGCAACCAACGCCTCCGGCGGCGTAGTCTCCAATCCGTCCAATCTGACCATCTCCGGCGCAAATGTCACCATTACGGCATCCAGTGAGATTTCTGTCAGCGGCGAAAGCACCAGCGGACAGCTTGCCGTCAACGTGGACAAAACGGCAGAGCCGGAGGGCAAGGTGGTGCTGAACCTGGAGGGACTGACCCTTTCCAACAGCAGCGCTGCGCCCATCTATGTTGAGGCGATCGGCGATGAGGTGCAGATCTCTGCCAAGAACGGCACGACCAACACCATTTCGGACGGCACATCCCACACGGATACCTATGTGGACAGCGACGGCAATACCAACACCGTAAACGGGGCGATCTTCTCCCGTGACGATCTGAAGCTCAAGGGCAAGGGTACGCTGATCGTCAACGGCAATACCGAGGACGGCATCGTCTGCAAGAACGATCTGAAGATCTGGAACGGCAATATTACTGTCAACGCCGCAGATGACGGCATCCGTGGCAATGATTCGGTACGCATCGGCGACCCGGATGCCGCCGATTACAGCAGCCTGTCTGTGACCGTAAACACCAATAACGGCAGCTCCGGCGGCGACGGCATCAAGACCAACTCCGACGAGGACGGCAAGGGCTATGTCACCATCAACGGCGGCACGGTCAACATCGACTCCTACGCAGACGGCATCCAGGCAGAGCAGACCTTTACCATGAATGGCGGCGAACTGAACATCACCACCTATCAGGGTTCGAACTTTACCGGCAGCGCATCCGGCGGCAACGGCGGCTGGGGCGGCGGCATGGGAGGCAATGACGGCAACTCCAACAAGACCGACATCAGCGCCAAGGGCATCAAGGCTGTGGGTGTGTACGATGAGGCAGGCACGACCTGGCAGAGCGGCGGCGATCTGATCGTCAACGGCGGCACGATCACCATTGATTCTTCCGACGACAGTCTCCACTGCGGCGGCGATATGCAGCTGCTGGGCGGCAGCATGACACTGGCGACCGCAGATGACGGCGCACACAGTGATCATGCTCTGACCATCGGCAGCACCGGCGGCGATTATGATGCGCCTTATGTGAACATCACCAAGTCCTACGAGGGCATCGAAGGCGTGGATATCACCCAGAACAGCGGTACGGTTATGGTAACCTCCAGCGACGACGGCTATAATGCCGCAGGCGGCGCAGACAGTAGCGGCAACAATAACAGCGGCGGCTGGGGTCAAGGCAGCTGGGGAGGACCCGGCGGCGGAAGTTCCAGTGACGGCAGCCAGACCATGACCTTTAACGGCGGCTATGCCTATGTGAATGCAGCCGGCGACGGTCTGGACTCCAACGGCAATATCTACTTCAACGGCGGCTATGTCTTTGTATCCCAGACCGGCGGCGGAAACGGCCCGCTGGACTGCGGCGACAGCAACAACTCCATCACCTATTCCGGCGGTACAGTCATTGCGGCAGGCAGCAGCGATATGTTTGAAACACCCAGCAGCTACTCCTTCCTGTCTACGACCTCTGTTTCTGCCGGTCAGACCATTACCTTTACCGATGCCAGCGGCAATGTGCTTGCCACATTCACCCTGCCGAACGGCTCTGCGGAAATGGTAATGTGCAGCCAGGAATCCAGCGTCACCTGCTATACCGGTGGCACACTCTCCGGTACGACCTATTTTGCCAGCCAGGACAGCACGAACCGCTGCGGCTACGGCGGAACGATCAGCGGCGGTACGGCCGTATCTGCTAGTTCCGGCGGCAACAGCGACCCGGGAGGCGGCGGAAATAACCGCCCGTTCTGAGCACAGGCAATCTGACGCTTTGGCATAAAACAGCTATCTCCTTGAAATATGCCTATTTTCAGGTAAAAAACATTCCCCTCATCCAAACCCTTCTGCACAGATGTGCGTGCAGAAAAAACGGAGACACCGAGTCAGATCGGGTCTCCGTTTTTTGTTTTCTTGACAGGTTTTGATGGAATGTGGTATAATAAGAGTCCAGAGCATACCGAAAACGGTGGACGGTTTGATTTCCAGCTCCCATGTATTTGATACGATGGGAGGTGATACAATGGAACATTACGTAACATGGTCAGAGCTTTTAGCGCTCCTGACACTTTTGATTGCATTCGCATCCTTGTTATATACAATTTTCCATGATAATCACAAAAAGAAATAACCGCCCTCAGCTACCACACTAGGAAACGGTTATTTCTTTTACTATTTTCTATCATGGGAGCAACCGTCTGCTGGTATGCTCTTTCTATCTTTATTATACCCGTTTCCATCCGGTTTGTCAAGGGGCAGACCGGATTTTTTGCGTATCTCCGGCTTGACAGTTTTCGACAAAATATGTTATAATAATACCCTAGGGCATACCGAAAACGGTGGACGGTTTGATTTCCAGCTCCCATGTATTTGATACGATGGGAGGTGATACAATGGAACACTACGTAACATGGTCAGAGCTTTTCGCATTTCTGACACTTCTGATTGCATTCGCATCCTTGTTATATACAATTTTCCATGATAATCACAAAAAGAAATAACCGCCCTCTGCGACCAAACTGAAAGCGGTTAATTCTTATTTACCTATTTCATGGGAGCAACCGTCTGCCGGTATGCTCTTTCTATTTTCATTATACCCGTTTCCATCCAGTTTGTCAAGGGGCAGACCGGATTTTTTGCGTGTATTTTCCCGTGAAAAGGCTCAAAAACTCGTTCGTTTCTGCGCCGGCAGCTTGCACAATCTGTAACTTCCATGTGTTTCCATAAAATTTTTTTGCGGCTAAATCCGTGAAAGTGTGCAGAAATTGTGGGAAAGCACCGGAAAATCCACGCAATTTCGCCGTTTTTTCCGAATTTCACAAAATGAACAAAAATCCGCCCCGGATTTTCACTCGCTTGACATTTTCACCGGAAATTGCTATAATATTTAGGAACTGTTTTGCGGGATTTCTGTATAATTTGTAGAATTCCCGAAGGGTGCGCCGCTGGAGATGCGGTCATCCGCAGAAAAAGTGACGATCTGTGCAGCTTGCACAGAAGGTTAGAGTGTGGCATCCCGAAAAGACGTGCAGTGTATTTTTCCGGAGACACGCTCCGGAATACGTCTGTCATCGCAGCAGACAGAAAGAAGGGTGGAAGAGCCTTGGCGAACTACAAATGGCACAGCCGTGCCGCAGCAGCCGTGCTGGCTTGTCTGATGACGGCGGCGGCGCTGCCCCTGTCCACAGCATTTGCGGCAAAGGCACCAAGCACAGACACAGCGCAGACCACGGCGGTATCTGCGGAAGAGACCGGAACGGATACCGGCGGCGACCTTTCCTATGAGGAACAGGAGACCTACAGCGACTATTACGACACCTATCGGGACGAACCACGCCCCGAGGCGGAGATCCTGCTGAGCGGCGCAGATTTCCAGAAGGCGGACTGCACCGGTTATGAGACCGGCAGCTATTCCGATCGGAACGGCGAGAGCCGGGAAAATGTGCTGGTCTGGAACAGCGCAGAGGGCAGCTTCAGCTATACGCTGAATGTGCCGGAGACCGGGTTGTACTGCGTGCAGGCATCCTATTGTCCCATCGTCTCCAATACTGCCGAGATCTCTGTGTCTCTGGCAATCGACGGCGAAGTGCCTTATGATACGGCGTCCCGTCTCAAACTAAATAAGGTATATCAGAATCAGTCGGAGATCAAGACCGACGATTCCGGCAACCAGGTGCGTCCGACACAGGAACAGACCGAACTGTGGCAGACCAGCTGGATCGGCGATTCGGACGGTCTGTTCAATGACCCGGTGTTCTTCTATCTGGAAAAGGGGACCCATGAGATCACCCTTTCCTCCCAGAAGGCATACTTCGCCCTGGAATCCCTGCGCTTTGCACAGCCGGACGAAGTTCCCACCTATGCGGAATATACCGACAGCGTCAATGCTGCGGTGTCCAAGGAAGATACACCCTCCGGCGTTGTCCGCATCGAAGGCGAAAACGCCGTGCTGAAATCGGATTCCGTGCTGTATCCGACCTATGACAACTCCACCAGCGCCATCTCGCCCTCTGACCCGAAACACATGGTGTACAACACCATCGGCAGCGGCAACTGGGAAAAGGCGCTCCAGACCATCACCTGGAAGGTGGATGCAAACGCACTGCCGGGAGACGGCTGGTATAAGCTGGGCATCAAGGCACGCCAGGAAGAAATGCGTGGTTTTTACTCCAACCGCCGCATTTATATTGACGGCACAGTTCCCAGCCAGGAATTCGATCAGGTGAAGTTCTACTACGACACCGACTTCCGCATGACCACCGTCCAGAACGGGGACGGCGAGGATGTGTATGTCTACCTCACAGCAGGGGAAGAACACACCATCACCATGGAGGTCATCCCTGGCGAGATCGGTGACTCCATGCGTCAGCTGGATGCCATTGTCCTGGATCTGAACACCTATTACCGGAGGATCGTGATGATTACCGGACCGGAGCCGGACAAGTATACCGATTATTATGTACACGAAAAGATCCCGGAACTGGTAGACGAATTCCAGCGCATTTCCGGGGAACTGAAAGAGATCCAGGGACACATTGAGTCGCTGGCGAACTCCAAGGGTTCTGAGGCGGCGTCGCTGGAACAGATGACCGTGATCCTGGACAAGTGCGTCGACGATCCGCTGAAGATCCCGAATTATCTGTCCCAGATCAAGGATTATATCACATCCCTTTCCTCCTGGATGCGTGACTATCGTGACCAGCCGCTGGAAGTGGATTATCTGGAGTTGGCGTCTCCGGACAAGGATTTCCCGTCCATCAAGGCGGGATTCTGGAGTTCCCTCTCCTATAGCTTCCAGCGCTTTACGGCATCCTGGGACGAAAGCTATAACTCGCTGTCCTCCACCACAGGGGACGATGCCATCGAAGTCTGGGTGTCCCTGGGACGTGACCAGGCGCAGGTGGTAAAAGACCTGGTAGAATCGGAGTTCCAGCAGCAGTACAACGTGCCGATCTCCATTAACCTGGTAGTCGGCGGCGTAGTCGAGGCAACACTGGCGGATAAAGGTCCGGACGTTGCCCTGTTCCTGGGCGGCGAATTCCCGGTGAACCTGGCTGCCCGTGGACTGCTGGCGGACGTTTCCAAAATGGACGGCTATGACGAAATGACAAAGCTGTACCAGGAAAACGCCATGGTGCCGTATCAGTACGAAGGCGGCACATACGGTCTGCCGCTGACCCGGAGCTGGGCGATGATGTTCTACCGCAAGGACGTTCTCAGCGAACTGGGCTTTACCCAGGCACCCCAGACTTGGGAAGATCTGATCGATATGCTCCCGGCGCTCCAGCGGAACTATATGTCTGCCGGTCTGGTGCTGCCTGCGGTTGCGGCGGATGCCAACCAGGCGACCATCTCTGCGGCGACGGAATCCGGTCTGACCTTTGCGTCCCTGCTGCTCCAGCGTGGCGAGAACTATTATAATGCGGCGCAGACGGAGACTACCTTTAATACCAACGCCGCCATTGACGCATTTGAGATGTGGACGGATTTCTACACCAAGTATGACTTCGACCAGCAGTACGATGCGTTCAGCCGGTTCCGTACCGGGGAATATCCCATTGTGGTTTCAGACTACTGCACCTTCTTCAACCAGCTGGCAGTGGCAGCGCCGGAGATCGACGGACTGTGGGGATTTGCTCCCATTCCGGGTACGCTCCGGGAGGACGGCACCATTTCTCACGCTGTCAACTCCAACAACACCGGCGCAGTCATCTTTAATAAGGTAGACAAAAAGACAAACGGCCTGGAAAATGCGTGGACGTTCCTCAAGTGGTTCTGCTCCACCGATGTCCAGGTAGAATACGGCACCCAGATCGAGGGACTGCTGGGACAGATGGGACGGTACGCAACGGCAAACACCGAGGCGCTCACCCAGCTGGCATGGTCCACCGATGAGGCAAACACCATTCTGGGTGCAATGGATGAACTGGAAGAGATCCCGATCATCCCGGCATCCTATTCCGTCACCCGAAATGTGATGAACGCATTCCGTGACGTCGTCAACAACAACGAGAATCCCCGTGATACGCTGATGTCGTACAACCGGGACATCAACGAGGAGATCACCAGAAAGCGTGAGAACCTCGGATTAGATACTTAACGAAAAGGAGGGAATCCCCTTGGATACTGCCGAGATTGGCAAAAGAACCCGACAGGAAAACCGGCGGCTCACCTGGCTGGCAGTCAAGCAGAACAAGGCGAGCTATCTGATGATCGCTCCATTCATGCTGTTTTTCCTGGTATTCACCATCGTACCGGTCGTGATGTCCCTGCCGATGGGCTTTACGGATTTCAACATGGTACAGATGCCGAAATTTGTGGGACTGTCCAACTATACCACCCTGTTCCTCTCGGACAAGGTGTTTATCCAGTCCATCCGTGTGACCCTGGTGTTCGCCCTGTTCACCGGTCCGATCAGCTATGTGCTGTGTTTCCTGCTGGCGTGGCTCATCAATGAGCTGCACCCGAAACTCCGCACCATCTTTACTCTGATCTTCTATGCGCCGTCCATGGCGAACGTCTATACCGTCTGGAAACTGATTTTCAGCGGCGACTCCTACGGCTATCTGAACTCGTTCCTCCTGGATCTGGGCATCATCAGCTCGCCCATCCAGTGGCTGACCGACGGCAGCTATGTGCTGGGCGTCACCATCGTGGTGCAGATGTGGATCAGCCTGGGCGCCGGATTCCTGGCGCTCCGTGCCGGATTCCAGAACATCGACCGCTCGCAGTATGAGGCAGGCGCCATCGAAGGCATCAAGAGCCGCTGGCAGGAACTGATCTACATTACCATCCCGTCCATGGGACCGCAGCTGATGTTTGCGGCAGTCATGCAGATCGTCAGCTCCTTCACCGCCGGCACAGTCTCCCAGAATCTGGTGGGATTCCCCAGCACGGACTACAAGGCGCACACCATCATGAACCACGCCTATGACTACGGCTGGATCCGCTATGAGATGGGTTATGCCTCTGCGATCTGTATGATCTTGTTTATCGTGATGTATATTCTGAACAAGCTGATCGGCAAGGTCCTCAGCAAGTATATGGACTAAGGAGTGTGCAGTATGGCAAAAAAAGAAAAGGTATACGGCACACACCTGAAGGTATCGACCAAGCGTGCCGGGCATAAGATCGGCGGCACGGTGGGGATTTTTGTGTTCCTGCTGGTGCTGGCATTGTTCATGGCGCTGCCCATCTATCTGGCAGTGGTCATGTCGCTGAAACCGGTGCAGGAACTGTTCGTGTTCCCGCCGAAACTGTATGTCATTGATCCCACCCTGTCCAACTACAGCGCCATGTTCCGGCTCTGCTCCGACCTGTGGGTGCCGTTTTCCCGTTATGTATTTAATAGTATCTTTGTCACCGTATCCGTTACTGTGTGCCAGGTTATCTTCTCCGCCATGGCGGCGTTCTGTCTGGCAAAGGTGCGTTTTCCCGGTGCAAAGGCGATCAATGCGATCATCGTCGTTGCCCTTTTGTATCAGAGCAACGTCATCTATATCATGCAGTATATGGTCATGGCAAAGATGGGCATGATCGACACCTACTGGGCGTTGATCCTGCCGTCTGTGGCTGCGCCGATGAACCTGTTTCTGATGCGCCAGTCCATGACCCAGGTACCCGATGCCATGATCGAGGCGGCGAAGGTAGACGGCGCAGGAATGTTCCGCATCTGCTGGCAGGTGGTCATGCCGAACCAGAAGCCGGCGCTGATGACTGTCATCATCTTCTCGTTCCAGGCGGCATGGAACATCCAGGGCGGTACGCTGGTATTCAGCGAATCCCTCAAGACCCTGCCCACCGTGGTGCAGCAGGCAGCATCTGCCGGTCTGGCAAGAGCCGGCGTGGCAATGGCAGCCGCCGTGTTCATGCTGGTGCCGCCGATCGTCATCTTCATGCTGGCGCAGCGGCAGGTCATCGAGACTATGGCACATTCCGGAATCAAGGACTAAGGGAGGGTGAAGATTTTGCAGAAAAAGGCAAACCATCTGGCGGCGGCAGTTTTTTCCGCACTGATGCTGACGGCAGCCATAAGCGCTCCGGCGGTTTCGGCGGAACATTACAACGTCTATAACTACGACTGCTGGGGCGAGGCGGTTCCGGCGCAGGCAGGCTATGCGGCACAGCGTGCCGTGAGCGGCCAGGATCTGGGCTGCGGCGCATTCAACACCCCGTCCGATCTGTTCCGGGACTGGGAGGATCGCTTTTATATTGCAGACAGCGGAAACAACCGCATCGTTGTCACAGACGGCGATTTTTCAAAGGCGACCAGAATTTATGACAAGCTGAAAACCGAGGACGGCGAGACCACGCTGAAAGATCCGGAGGGCATCTATGTGTCTCAGGAGACCCAGTGTATGTACATCGCAGACACCGGAAACTCCCGGCTGCTGGTGTGCGATCTGGACGGCAATGTGCAGATGGAACTGAAACGGCCGGACTCGACCCTGTATGAAAATGAGACCTTTAAGCCCCAGAAAGTCGTTGCGGACAAAGCCGGCAACATCTATATGGTGCTGAACAACATCACCAACGGTGCGGCAATGTTCAACAGCGACGGCGAATTCCAGGGCTATTTCGGTGCGAACTCCGTGGACGCAACCGCAGAGGTGGTGGCGAACTACTTCTGGAACCTGTTCGCCACCGATGAGATGCGTGCCAACTCGTCCCGTAACGTGGCGGCAGGCATCACCAGCTTTGACGTTGACGAAGAGGGCTTTATCTATACGGTAACACAGTCCTCTTCCTCTGAGACGGACCGTGTGAAAAAGGTGAACCCTGCCGGATATAACCTGTTCACTTCGCTGGATGTGACATTCGGCGACCTGGACTCGGTCTATGACTCCACCGCCAACGAGAACTACACCACCCAAATGGTGGACATCGACATCGACGACGACGGACGCATCAACTGCCTGGATCTGGAGACCGGACGTGTGTTCCAGTACGACGAGGACGGCAATCTGCTGTTCATTCTGGGAACGACTGCCGACCAGATCGGCGGCTTTTCCATGAAGGTCTCCGCCGTGGAGACTATGGGAAAGAACATCTACGTTTCCGATGCCATGAAGAACACCGTCACCATCTTCACCGAGACGGAATTCGGCGGCATCGTCCATGATGCGGTATCCCTGTACAATGCCGGCTATTATGCGGAGGCGCTGGAGCCGTGGCGTGAGGTGCTGAAACGGGACGGCAACTCCCAGATGGCATACATCGGCATCTCGTCGGCGCTTTATAATGAGGGCGACTATGCCGGGGCAATGAAATATGCCAAGCTGGCGCAGTCCCGCAATTTGTACGATAAGGCATTCGAGGGCTATCGCTCTGAATGGCTGAACAAGAATTTCACCTGGATCATCCTGGTGGTTGTGGTGCTGATCGCTGCGGCGGTATTCTTCCACTTCCGCAACAAAAAGAAGAAAAAGAACCAGCCGAAGAATCTGGTTGAAATGCTGCACGAGGGAGAGGAGGAGTGATGCTGCTATGATGGATCTGACACAAAAGCAATGGGTCAAGCACAGTGTGTTCCACCCGTTTGAGGGCTTTGAGGATCTGCGCTGGAAAAAAGGCGGCTCGGTGCTGTACGCCACCATCGTGGTGCTGCTCTGGTTCGTGGCACAGATCATCCACGATAACCTGGTGGGCTATCAATTCGCCGTTACCAATACCAAGATGTTCAGCATCGTCCCGTATATCGTCCAGACGATCGCCGTATTTCTGGTATTCGTCATCGGCAACTGGTCGATCTGCACCCTGCTGGACGGCGAGGGCACGATCAAGAAAATCTATATCTACAGTGCCTATTCGCTGATACCCTACGTTGCCGGACTGTATATCCGGACGATCTTGTCCCATGTACTGATTCAGGACGAGGTGATCTTCATCACCTGCGTCACGGTAATCAGTACGGCATGGTCTGTGCTCCTGATGTTCAATGCCATTAAGGCGGTGCATCAGTATTCGATCGGCAAGACCATTCTGGCACTGCTGCTCACCTTTGTAGCAATGCTTATCATTCTGATATTGCTGGTGTTGCTGGTGGCATTGTTCCAGCAGGTATACGTGTTCATTTCCTCCGTCTACACGGAGATCACCTATCGGGTAAGAGTATAGAAAGGACGGTGGAACAACCTTGAAGAATTGGAAAAAATGGGCTGCCGGACTTTTTGCGCTGAGCCTTTGCCTGACGTCGGTCTCTCTGCCGGCTGCGGCGGAGGGGGAAGAGGATATCGCCCTCATCGCTGACACCTCAGAAGAGACACCGGTGGCAGACGGCACACCCGATGAGACCGCCGGGGACGGCGAGGCGGATGCCGAAGAAGAGGCGACCCGCACGGAGACCCAGGAAGAAATCGAAATTACGGCAGAGCAGGTCACCCAGTATATGCAGAAGAAGAACTCCTGCGACGGCATCACATTCTACTACCGTCCGGAGGACTATGAGGATACCATTTCCGACGAGGATGTGGTGGATCTGCTGGACGACATCGAGCTGGCAGGCATCGACGATGCCACCGGCGAGGTGGTCTGCACCCTGGAAGAGGACAGCGACAACAGCGACTTCGTGGTATTTTTAAGCCCGGAGAGCCGCTGGCTGGTGTACATGGACCCGGAATATACCAAGGTCACCATGGTGCGCCAGATCGTTTCTTCCCTGGACAACGAGCTGCTGTTCCGCTCCCGGGACAACAAGACCCTGGAGCTGTACAACAAGGACTACGACGAAGTGGAACGCAGCTATACCACAGACGGCAAGGCGAAGGACGGCAAGGTCACTTATACCAACGAGGACGGCTGGCAGGTGGTGCTGGCAGATACCTATGATGCCGTGATCTCCTCTGCACGGTTCGTCACGGAAAACGACAAGCTGGCGCTGTATGTGGACGATGACACCGCAGTCATCGGACTCTACGACAAGGCGAAAGATAAAATGTGGTGGTCTACGCCCGAAAACGTGGGACACGACAAGACCGCAACCAATACCATTGTAGAGGACCTGTCCTCTTCGCTGAAAATGGTCTACGGCGAACCGGATGCCCGGAGTACTACCAATATGCGCTCCAGGGGCGACGCCAAAATTAAGGTCAAGGACAAGAGCAGCGGCGTGAAGATCACCTATTCCTTCAAAAAGGCAGGCATCACCGTTCCGGTGACCTACACCCTGGAGGATGACTACCTGGAGGCAAAGATCGACACTGCCGACATCGAGGAAGAAGATACCTCACAGTCCGGAAAGCTGGTCACATCCCTTTCCGTGCTCAGCAGCTTCGGCGCAGCGTCCTCTGCGGACACGGGCTATTTCGTGATCCCGGACGGCAGCGGCGCACTAATCCGTTTCAACAACGGGAAGAAAACGGCGAAATCCTATACCGGCTATGTGTACGGTTCGGATGTCACCGCCGTGGCACAGACCGAGCCGGCTGTGACTGAGCAGGTCTATCTGCCCATGTACGGCATCGTCAACGGCGACAACGCCATGATGGTGGTCTGCACCGAGGGCGACTCCAACGCCAAGCTGACCGCAAGCGTCAGCGGACAGTCCAAGAGCAGTTTCAACATCTGCGGCTTTGACTTCACCGTCCGGGATTCGGATACCTACTATATGTCCGGCGACAACAGCACGGCGCTCACCGTGTTTGAGGACGGCGACATGAAAACCGATACGCTGGCGGTGCGGTATTATCCGCTGGAGACCGAGGACACCCCGGATTACACCGATGTGGCTGAGGCATACCGGAACTACCTTACCGAAGAGGCAGGGGTGACTGATACGGCAGAGGACACCGACCCCGGACTGTACCTCAACTTCTACGGCGGCACCATAAAGGAGAAATCCGTGCTGGGCGTGCCGGTGAAAATGAAAACAGCGCTCACCAGCTTTGAGCAGGCGGAGCAGATTTTGCAGGATCTGTCGGACGGCGGCGCCGAGAATATGAAGGTGCAGTATTACAACTGGACCAACGCCGGCATTTCCGGCAAGGTGGATCTGAAGGCAAAGGCTGCCGGCTGCCTGGGCGGAAACAGCGACTGGAAGGCGCTGCAGAGCTATGCGGATTCCAACGGCGTGACTCTGTATCTGGCAACGGACAATGAGACGTTCAAGTCCGGCAACGGGTACTACACCTTTACCGATACTACCGTCCGCATCTCCGGTTCCTATGCCCGCATCTATGACTACAACCTGGCATACGGCACACAGAGTACGGCAAACAAGCCCCTGTCCCTGCTGTCTCCGGCGACCTTCACCGAGATCGCTGAAAAGCTCACCGGGAACTATCAGGATAAATCCCTGTCCCGTGTCTCCCTGGGCAGTCTGACCACAGCCCTCTACGGGGACTACGGCAAGCAGGAGATCTCACGGGATAAGGCACAGCAGCTGCTGGAAGAGTCCTATCAGAAGATCACAGACGGAGACATCACCCTGCTGGCAGACGGGGCAAACGCCTATGCGCTGCCCTATGTTCAGGAGATCACCGATGTGCCGCTGCAGTCCAGCGGATTCGATGTGTTTGATGAGGACATCCCGTTCTATCAGATCGTGATGCACGGACTGAAATCCTATGCCGGCAGCGCCGTGAATGCCTCGGCAACGCCGGAAGAGACCGTGCTGCTCTCCATTGCATCCGGCAGCAGCCTGCACTTCGACATGATCGGCGAAGAGACCAGCACGCTGAAAGACACTGTGCTGGACGGTCTCTATTATGCCAGCGCCGAAAGCTGGACCGATTATGCGGCACAGAGCTATGCGTTCTCCAAGGCGGTGCTTTCCGGACTGGGCGACCAGACCATCACCGGCTATGAGAGAAACGGCGATGTCATTACCACCACATATGCAAACGGCACGGTGGTAGAAACCGACCTGTCGAAACAGATCGTCACCGTAGACGGCAAGGCTTATGCCATGGCGGATTATGTGGAAGAAGGGAGCTGGAACGAAGCATGAAAATGGCATATGAAAAACGAAAGAGTATGTACGGCTACTGCTTCATTGCGCTGTGGTTTATCGGCGCACTCATATTCTTTCTGATCCCGGTGGTGGAATCCCTGTTCTACTCGTTCCGGGAAGTCAGCCCGGACACCGGCGGCATGGTCGGTCCGTTTGTGGGACTGGACAACTATAACTATGCGTTCAACGTAGACCCGAACTACCGCCAGTACCTGGTCAAGGTGCTGAAAGACACCGCCTGGAAAACGCCGCTGATTCTGGTGTTCTCCCTGTTCGTGGCAGTCATTCTGAACCAGAAGTTCAAGGGACGGACCTTCTCCCGTGCCGTGTTCTTCCTCCCGGTCATCATTGCCACCGGTCCGGTGTACAACATCATCAACGGCAACCTGCAAAGCACCGGCAACAGCGATGCCAGCCAGTTTTCCACCATGTTCTCCACTGACCTGCTGGGTCAGCTGATGGAGTTCCTGGGCATCTACGGCATCTCCGACAGTATGCAGACCACCATTGAAACGGTGTCGGACAACATCTTCGGCATCGTCTGGAACTCCGGCATCCAGATTCTGATCTTCCTGGCGGCGCTCCAGAACATTCCGGTCTCCGCCAAGGAGGCGGCGCAGATGGAGGGTGCGACGGCGTGGGAATACTTCTGGAAGATCACCCTGCCCTACGTCAGCCCCATGATCCTGGCGTGCTTTATCTTTACCATCATTGATTCCTTTACCGACCCGAACAACGTGGTCATGGGTCGTATCCTCGACCTGCAAAGCGACTGGCAGTACGGCCCGGCATCGGCAATGGCGTGGGTATACTTCGCCATTGTGCTGGCGGCGGTGGGTATCATTACCGCAATCCTCAACAAGTTCATTTACTACGAAGTAGACTAAAAAGGAGATGTCAGTTATGGAAACAACAAAAAATAAGCCGCTGGCATCCCCGAAAGCGGATGCCCAGGTGGGCAACGGCATGAGCAAGCGTGAGGCTCGGAAGATCCGCATGAAGAGCATGAACAAATCCGAGATCGCCTATATGCGCCGGAAACGGGTGTTTGAGGCAGTCTGGCCGTTTTTCCGGTTCTTCATCCTTTTCGGACTCTGCTTTGTCATCCTCTATCCGCTGATCTATATGATCAGCTGTGCGTTCCGTGACCCCACGGACATGAGCGACCCCACCGTTATGTGGATTCCTCGTCACCTCACCTGGAGCGTTATCAAGGATACTGCCAATGTCATGGACATCTGGAGCACGCTGAAAACCACGCTCCTGCTGAATGTGGGCTGCTCGCTGGTACAGGTGGCATCCTGCGCACTGGCAGGTTATGGTTTCGCCCGGTTCAAGTTCAAGGGAAAGGGCATTCTCTTCGGCATCGTCGTCATGATGATCCTGGTGCCGTCGCAGATCATCTCCATTCCCCAGTACATGATGTTCCGGAACTTTGGTTTCGGCAGCCTGTCGGTAAACCTCATCAACTCCAAGCTCTGTATGTACCTGCCGGCAGCCATGGGCAACGGCATCCGTGCCGGACTGATGATCTTCATTTTCCGTCAGTTCTTCAAGGGTCTGCCCAAGGAGCTGGAAGATGCCGCATATCTGGACGGCTGCGGTCCGCTCCGCACCTTCGTCCAGGTCATGATCCCCAACGCATCCTCCTCGTTTCTGACCGTGTTCCTGTTCTCCGTAGTCTGGTACTGGAATGACTACTATGTCAGCTCCACCTTCTTCACCAAGAACCAGACCATTGCGCTGATGCTGAAAAATCTGAGCACCCTGCTTTCCCAGCAGCTGTTCAACAACGCAGATGTCAGCCCCAGAGAACAGATCGTCTGGATGGAGGCAGGCTGTCTGATCGCAATTCTGCCCATTCTGATTATGTATGTGTTCCTCCAGAAGTATTTCACCGAAGGTATCGAACGCTCCGGTCTGGTTGGTTAACATTTCGAAATAAGATGTACCCGGTCTTTTGCAGACGGGTTCTGAAAGGCGCTTTCCGCTGGGAGAGCGCCTTTTGGTTTTTCTATCTATCCTTATATAGAAAGAGACCAAATGTTCCGCACCCCTTTTCCCGAATCTGCATACGTTAAGGATGTAAGGGCAGCGCTGTGTGCTGTCCGGAAATCTATTTTTCAGGAATGCCTTGCGGCAGTGCTTTCAACAGGTTTTCCACGTAGAAATGAGTGGAAAAGTTGAAAACCTGTTGAAAACATCACTTTTTCACTGTGGAAAACCGCAGAAATGCGGAGCGGAGGGAAAAACTATGACATCCGACAATGTGATTCTTGTGGCAGGCGGAGACCTGCGGCAGCAGTACGCCGCCCGGCGGCTGCGGCAAAAGACCGGGGCAGACGTATGGACGCTGGGACTTCCGGCGCAGTCCGGGCTGCACAGTGCGGAAACGCTGGAGGAAGTGCCGGCGTATGACGTTCTGGTGCTGCCTGTTCCGGCGAGTCCGGACGGAACAACTGTCCCGGCACCGTTCGGAAAGGCGGCGCTCCCGCTGGAGACGCTGGCGGCGCACGGCAAGCCCGGGGCGCTGGTGCTGGGCGGAGCGTGCGGCGGCATTCTTCCGTGGCTGGAATCCCGGGGACTGGCGGCGGCGGACTATCTCCGCCGGGAGGAACTCTGCCTGGCGAATGCCGTGCCGTCTGCGGAGGGCGCCATCCAGATCGCCATGGAAGAGACCGCCCGGACGCTGCACGGCACGGCAGCGCTGGTGATCGGCTACGGCAGGATCGGCATGGCGCTTGCGCCACGGCTGCGTGGCCTGGGGATGGATGTGACCGTCTGCGCCAGACGGTGCGAGACCCGGGCGCTGGCAGAGATGCAGGGATTCGCTGCCGTGCCGATGGAACAGCTCCCGGCTGCGGCAAAGGCAGCCCCGGTGATCTTCAACACCGTCCCGGCGCTGGTGCTGGATGAAACTGTGCTGAAAGGGCTGCCGCAGGAAACCTTGGTGATCGACCTGGCGTCCCGTCCCGGCGGCACGGACTTCGAGGCGGCAAAACGCCTGAGAACACGTGTGGTGTGGGCATTGTCCCTTCCGCCGGAAATGCGGCGTTGACACACGCTGGAAAGGGGTTCCAGGCGTCAAAAATGTTGAAAAGTCGGTGGAAAGACTGTTGAATTGAGAATTCCAGGCTGAAAATTGTGAAAAAGCGACAAAAACGGGGATAATATCCAGCAAAGAATCTAAAGAAAATTGAGTCAATGGGCTTGACACGGGCGCAATAATATGTTAAAATACGTATGTAAATTGTTTACGAGGGCTTTTTATAGGTGCTTGTAAGCATGAAGATTGCCGCAGCGTGCGTCTTTCGGGTATGGAAGCGGGATTGCCCGGATGCGAATGCGACTGTTGGGGTTGGATGAATCACATCCATGCAGACGGCAATGAAACTCAACTAAAAGAGAGGTAAAGAGAAATGAAGAAGACATTCAACAGACTTCTTGCTGCAACTGTCGCAATTCCGGTTGCACTGGGTCAGATTCTTGCAATTTCTGCAAACGCTGCGGAAGCTCCGGCAGCAATGCAGGTCACCGCAGATCAGCTGCTGAAGGTAAACCCGGAGACTGGTTTCCCGACTGACGCTGAGGGCGATACCATTGAATACACAGTAGAGTCCGACTGGAACACTGTACTGGGTAAGAAGGTAGAGTCTGCTGCAAACGGCAAGACCATCACCCTGAATGCTAAGGATCTGGTTGCTGGTTTCAACACCAACAACTACTACGCTGGACTGCTGAAGGACATCGTAAACGCTTCTGAAAATCCGACCGCTACGGTAGAAAACGGCGTTGTAACGATCTCCGGCACTGCTGATCTGGAAAGCTATCTGGCTCCGCAGCTGAAGGACAAGCTGGCTGGCATGAGCGGCTATGAGAACGTAACTCTGGATACTTCCATCCTGAAGGGCGTTTCCTACACCGCAACCATCACCACTGATCTGGCAAACAGCAAGGAAGTAAAGGCTGACCTGAGCTTCACAGCCGGCGGCAAGACCTACACTGTAGATACTGCTACAGATTACATGAACGCTGTATATGACAGCCTGGAATCCCAGGTTGAGGCTGCTGTTGACCAGAAGGTCAAGGATCTGGCAAAGCAGTACGGCATGACAGAAGATGAAGTTCGTGCAAACGCTGACTTCGACATCGCTGGCGACCTGGCAGCTCTGAAGGCTGAGACCGACAAGCTGGGCAGCAAGATCGACACCGTGAAGAAGAAGTATGACGCTGCAAAGAACCTGTCTACTGCAACTAAGACATACGGCACTGCTGACGAGGCAATCGCAGCTGGTGTTAACTATGCTGTAAAGAAGGGCATCCAGTCCGCAGCAAACCTGCCGACAACCGTTAATGGTCTGGTTGGCAAGTACGGCGCACAGTTCGACAAGGCTGTTTCTTCTGTAAACAGCAGCCTGCAGGATGCCGGCGTAAATGTTGAGATCGCTGTAAAGTCCGGCGATGTTGCTGCTCTGCTGAACGGCGCGTCCAATGTAACTGTTGGCGCAGCTGCCGGCACTTACACCGCTACTTTCGAAGTTGCTGATGCTGAATACGATGCAGTTGTTGCATATGTAAAGGCTGAAGTTGCAAAGAGCGACAAGCTGGCAAACAAGGAAGTTGAAAGCGTAGAGACCACCAAGACTGTTACCGTTAAGGGCGCAGCTGCTGGCACTGCATCTTTCAATGTTGAGCGTGACGTTGTTGTTGTTCTGAAGGATAAGGAAACCACAACTTCCACTTCTGAAACAACTGATACTACAGAGACCACTGTAACAACTGCAACTGGCTCTGACACAGATACCAACACGCAGACTACTGTAACAACTGTATCTGGCTCTGAAACAAACACTGAGACGAATACTGAGACCAACACCAATACCAATACAGAAACTAACACTGAGACCAACACAGAAACCAATACTGAAACCAATACTGAAACCAATACTGAGACCAACACAGAAACCAATACCGAAACTGGAACCGGCACTGGCACAGGTACAACCGAGACTCTGCCGACTGGCGTTTCTTCTGTAGAGGTTAAGCTGGTTGACGCTGAGACCGCTGAGGACATCTACCTGTCCAACGAAGAGTCCTTCGACGTTGCTGGTTTGATCGAGTCCGTAACTCTGCACCTGGAAGACGGTACTGACTATCAGGTACAGGATCCGGCAACTGCAATTGACTTTGCAATGACTCCGGCTGAGGCTTATGCAACTGTTGACCAGAAGGCTGGCGCAGGCAAGGTTTACTTCAACGGCGAAGTTGGTCTGAAGTACAAGGGTGAAGAAGATCTGACCATCAGCGAAACCGTTAAGGTTGCTGTAGCTCTGAAGGGCGATACAAACCTGGATGGTAAGGTAACAAGTACTGACCTGTACGACACCATGCTGTACATCGCACTGAAGGGTGCTGGTGAGAAGGAATACTTCGACACCGTAAAGAATGGCACTGCACTGGAGACCAAGCTGGCTTACCTGGCATCTGATATTGATACCGAGTCCAAGGCTGGCGCAAACACAGACGATGCTAAGCTGGATTCCACCGATATGCTGTACACTCAGGTATACCAGGCATACAACGGTGCTGGTGAACACATCGACTGGGCAGAGGCTCTGAAGATCGCTAACGGCGGTAAGTAAGAATCTCTTTTCCCGCAACTCTTATTTAAGCTTGTATATGTTGGTGGTGTGAGGTGCATATCACACCGCTGATATATCACATATAATTTTATTCTTGAAAGGAAATAGAAACAATGAAGACTACATTGAAAAAGACAATGGCAGCTCTTTCTGCTGCTGCTGTTGTAGCTGCATCCGCTGCTGTTATGGCTATTCCGACAAGTGCTGCAGGTATGTCCCTGACTATCGGTAGTGCTACTATGACTCTGGCTGAACTGAAGGCTGCTGATTACAAGGTAACTCTGCCGATCGGTTCTACCGCTGAATTCAACAGCGTAGGCGTAGGCGTTACCCTGGGTGAAGGCCTGTCCTATGTTGAAGATGGTATGGAAACAACTGCTAAGGGCGCATCTGGCCTGGCAGTAGAGAGCAACGGCTTCGTATTCATGCCGTTCAGCTATGCAAGCGTTCCGCTTAAGACCCTGAAGCCGGGTCAGTTCGCTCAGATCACCGTTAAGGTAACTGACGCAGCTAAGGCTGGCGATGTATTCAACCTGACCATTGCTGGTAAGGATTCTGACGGTACTGTTATGGAATACAAGAACGGTGTAACCGGTGAAACTGGTGAGGCTGGTTCTGGCGCAGGCACCATCACTATCGTTGCAGATGCAACCGATGCTCCGACTGAAGCTCCGACAACTGCTCCGGTAGCAACTGGCACAACTGCTGCTACTACAACCACTAAGAAGGCTGCTGCTGCTAAGTCCACTTCTTCTCCGAAGACTGGCGACGCTCTGCCGGTAGCTGGCGTAGCTGTAGCTGTAGCTGTAATCGGTGGCGTAGCACTGGTAGCTAAGAAGAGAAAGTAAGCTTTCGCTGCGATAGCAGCAAATAGCGCAACTGAATCTTAACGCATTTTATGCGTGAAAAGAGGGCATCTCCTTCGGGAGGTGTCCTCTTTGTTTTTTCCGGCGCATAGAGTATAGCGAGGTGATAGCATCATGATCGCAATTTATGCCCGTCAGTCGGTGGAGCGCCCCGATTCCATTTCTATTGCCATGCAGGTGGAACACTGCCGCCGCATCTGTCCTGCCGAGGCGGAGGTGCGTGTGTTTACTGACCGGGGCTTTACCGGAACCAACACCCACCGCCCGGCGTTCCGGGAAATGCTGGAGGCGGTGGAACAGGGCGAAGTGGAAAGCGTCTATGTGTATAAGCTGGATCGGATTTCCCGTTCCCTCTGCGACTTTGCCGCAATGATGCAGACGTTCCGCCGCCGGAATGTGACGCTCCACTCCGTCCGGGAGAGTTTCGACACACGGACGGAGATCGGTGGAATGCTGCTGAATCTGCTGATGATGTTTGCGGAGCTGGAGCAGAAAACCATCGCCGGTAGAGTCCGGGACAATTACTACGCCAGAGCCGCCCAGCAGCTGGCACTGGGCGGAACGCCGCCGTATGGATACACCGGGAAAAACGTCCGCATCTCGAACCACACCGCCACTATTCTGGAAGTTCAGCCCGACGAGGCGGCGCAGGTGCAGGCGTTTTATACGGGCTACGGCATCGCCGGGCAGAACGTGGAACAGCTGGTGCAGGCGGCAAACCGTTCCGGCAGCCGCACCCGAAACGGGGCGAACTGGTCGAACAGCGCCGTTTTGCGTATCCTGCGCAGCCCGGTGTATGTCCGGGGCGACCTCCGGAGCGCTGTCTTTTTGCAGGAACAGGGCGTGGAACTGACCCATCCGCTGGAACAGTACTGCCAGGGCAACGGCTACCTGGTCTACGGCAGTCCAGCCGCACGCCACGGCGCAAAGCTGACCCGGCTGCAGGGAGAACATATGGCGGCAGGACTTCACCCCGGCATCGTGGACAGCGACCTGTGGCTGAGCGTCCAGGAACGGCTGGCGGCTCGTGGCGGCTGTACCAACCGTGGCACAGGTCATCGCTCCTGGCTCCAGGGGCTGGCGGTTTGCGGTCTCTGCGGCGCACATTGCTACGCCCGAAACAACGGCAAGGGCGCAGCGTATACCTATTTCGTCTGCCGGGGCAAGCGCCAGGGCATCTGTCCCGGCATCCCCGGTCTGCGCACCCAGTGGGTGGAGGACGCCGTTTCGCCCATTCTGGCACAGCAGGCAGAACAGCTTTTGCCCTATGCGGAGACAACGCCCCAGCTCGACCCGGCGGCGGTGGCGCTGGAGGAACTGGAACAGCGGATGCGCTGCCTGGCGGCGGAATTGTCCCAGCCCACGGCGGCGGCAGATTTTCTCCGGGAAGAGCTGAACCGCCTGGCACAGGAGCGCCGGGAACTGGAACAGCAGCTGCGCCGGGAATCGACCGGACGAACGGAAACACCTGCCGGCAGCTGGGCGGCGTGGTGGGAGACTGCCAGGCTGGAACAGCGCAGACAGGCGGCGGCATTGCTGCTCCGGGAGGTGCGGCTCTATCCCGACCACGGCGAGGCGGTTTTGCACTGAAAATGTGCCAACGCCGCACCGCCGCTCCGGGAAAGGTTGCACCCATGACCGCCGGGGAGATCATCGCAGACACCATTTGCAACATTCTCGAAGAGAGGAGACTCGCCCATGAACGACTTGACAGGTGAGCGGATCGGGTTTGTGGTGACCGGTTCGTTCTGTACCTTTTCCGCCGCATTCGCAGAGGCGGCAAAGCTCCGGGCAGCCGGGGCAGAGCTGACGCCGATCTTTTCCGAACACGCCGCCGGGACGGACACCCGTTTCGGAAAGGCGGCAGACCGGGTGGCAGAGCTGGAAGAGATCTGCGGCAGAAAAGCCATCCGCACCATCCCCGACGCCGAACCGCTGGGACCGAAAAATATGCTGGATCTGCTGGTGGTTGCGCCGTGTACCGCCAACACCGCCGCCAAGCTTGCCTACGGCATCACCGACAATACGGCGACCATGGCGGTGAAATCCATGCTCCGGCGGCAAAAACCGGTGGTTCTCGCCGTGGCAACCAACGATGCCCTGGGCGCATCGGCGAAAAACATCGGGCTGCTGCTGAATACCCGGCACTATTACTTCGTTCCCCTGCGCCAGGATGCGCCCCGGGAAAAGCCCACTTCCCTGGTGGCAGACTTCTCCCGGCTGCCGGAGACGGTGGCGCTGGCACGGGAGGGCAAACAGATTCAGCCCATTTTTGGATGAAAACCGGGTCAGACAGCAGGTTTTTTGCAGAGATCCGGCGCTTTTCCCGAAAATTCCGGCAGTCGCCACACGCAGGACACAAAACAGAAAACTTTATGTGATATACTGATCGATAGGGTCTGGCTTGTCCGGACTCTGCCGATTTTTGGGATAGAGGTGTTCTGTTTTGGCATGGATCATATTAAAACAGGCGATACTGATGCTGCTGCTGAATGTGGTGGGCATCATCGCCTATCGGACAAAGGTCGTCGATAAAAACGGCGGCAGACAGTTCTCCAACTTCGTGCTGGAGATCGTGACGCCGGTGCTGGTGGTGAACGCCTATGCCGATGTGGAGTATGAGTCCCGGCTGGTGGTGAATATGCTGTGGACGTTCCTGCTGGCTGCGGCGGCGTATGGGATATTCATTGCGGCGGTGTATCTGCTGATCCGTCCGAAGCCGGGGCGTGAGACGGAGATCGAGCGTTTTTCCGCCATCTACAGCAACTGCGGCTTTATGGGCATTCCGCTCGCCAGCGCCATTCTGGGGAATGAGGGTGTGTTCTATACCACGGCATTCCTGAGCGTGTTCTTCTGCTTTGCCTGGACGCATGGCATCATGCTGCTGACCGGGCAGCACGACCGGAAGGCTCTGCTGAAAAAGCTCTGTTCGCCCACCATGATCGGCATTGTCATCGGACTGCTCCTGTTCTTCTTCCGCATTCCGCTCCCCGATCTGCTGGAAAAGACCTTCGGCTATGTGGCAAGCATGAACACGCCTATGGCGATGGTGGCGTCCGGCATCAGCGTGGCGCAGGCGGACCTGTTCCATGCGCTGAAAAATCCCCGGGTGTACTACGTCAGCGCCGTAAAGCTGCTGATCGTGCCGCTGCTCCTGGGGCTGCTGTTCCTGCCGCTGGGCTTTATTCCCCAGGAGATCCGCCTGGTGGTACTGCTGCTGATGGCTGCGCCCTCTGCGGCAATGTGTACGCTCCAGTGCCAGAAGCACAGCATGAACGACGCCTATGCCTCCCACATTTTCGCCGTCACCACTCTGGTCTCCATGCTGACCATGCCGCTGGTGGTAAAGCTGTTCACCTGGGCGGCAGAAAAGTTTTGAAGAATCGTTTCCCTCTGTGAGGCGAGCAGTTTTCCTTTTTCTGGGCGAAAGAAAAACTTGGCATATGGTCACTCCGACAGGGAAAAATATACGATTTTCAAGAAAAATATACGATTTTCACGAAAACAGATTGACATTTCCATGACAAGTATGGTACAATGAAAGCATATGTAGATGGGTACGGGCACAGGCAAACACTCCGGTGTACCGGAAAGTCGCATAGAATACAACAGATACTATTTTGAAACGCAGGAGGTACTCTATGAAATTTTCTGACGGACTCTGGCTCAACCAGAGAGGCTATGACGTTTCCTATGCTGTTCAGGCGTATGATGTCACAACCACAAAGAACACCATCAAAATTTATGCAACATCCAGTGCGATCTGGAACCGTGCGATGACACTGGGCGGCGTGACCTTTGAGATCACCTATACCGCCGTTGCACCGGACGTGATCCGTGTGCATATCTGCCACCACAAGGGCAGCCTGAAGAACAAGCCCCAGTTTGACCTGAATCTGCCGGAGGGCTATGTGCCGGATGAGATCCACGAGGAAGAGGGCTTTGTTTCCATGACTGCCGGTCATACCACAGTCAAGGTAAAGAAGGGCACAGACGGCTGGGACGTGTCGTTCTCCCGTGACGGAAAGCGGCTCACCGGCGGCGGCTGGCGCTCTACCTCCTATATCCAGGAGAACAAGTTCCACCGTGACGCACGCCTGGCTGTCCAGACCGATGACGATTTCTTCAACTATCCCCAGGACGCACACAACACCTTTATCCGGGAGCAGCTGACCCTGGATGTAGGCGAATGCGTCTATGGTTTCGGCGAAAAGTTCACCACCTTCGTGAAGAACGGTCAGAACGTGGAGAACTGGAACTCTGACGGCGGCACCTGCTCCGAGCAGAGCTATAAGTGCATCCCGTTCTATATCACCTCCAACAAGTACGGCGTGCTGGTCAACACCGCAGACAAGGTCTCCTTTGAAGTGGCATCTGATACCATCAACAAGGTCTCCTTTACCGTACCGGGCGAAGAGCTGGACTACTTCTTCATCGGCGGTGAGAATCTGGAAGAGGTTCTGGTGAACTACACCGATCTGACCGGCAAGCCGGCACTGCCGCCGGCAAAGACTTTCGGTTTGTGGCTGTCCACCTCGTTCACCACCACCTATGATGAAGAGACAGTTACCTCCTTCATCGACGGCATGGCAGAACGGGATATTCCGCTCCAGATGTTCCACTTCGACTGCTTCTGGATGAAGGAATACCAGTGGACTGACTTCGAGTGGGATCTGGATCAGTTCCCGGATCCGCCGGCAATGCTCAAGCGTCTGGCAAGCCGTGGTCTGGGTCTGTGCTGCTGGATCAACCCGTATATCTCCCAGAAGTCCAAGCTGTTCGATATCGGCATGGAAAAGGGCTACTTCATCAAGAACCCGGACGGCAGCGTATTCCAGACCGACCTGTGGCAGCCGGGCATGGCGATCGTAGACTTCACCAATCCGGAGGCTGCAAAGTGGTTTGCTGCCGGCGTGTGCAAGCTGTGTGAGATGGGCGTTACTGCCATCAAGACCGACTTCGGCGAGCGTATCCCCACAAAGGCAGTATACTACAACGGCGCAGATCCGATCCATATGCACAACTACTACACCTATCTGTACAACAAGACAGTATTTGAGGTGCTGGAAGAATACTACGGCAAGGGACAGGCGTGCCTGTTCGCAAGAAGCGCCACTGTCGGCGGTCAGAAGTTCCCGGTACACTGGGGCGGTGACTGCTCCGCAGAGTACACCTCCATGGCAGAGACACTCCGTGGCGGTCTGTCGCTCTGCTCCTCCGGTTTCGGTTTCTTCAGCCACGATATCGGCGGATTCGAGGCAAAGGCATCTCCGGACGTTTACAAGCGCTGGTGTGCATTCGGTCTGATGTCCACCCACAGCCGTCTGCACGGTTCGACTTCTTACCGTGTGCCGTGGAACTTCGACGAGGAGTCCTGCGATGTGCTGCGGTTCTTCACCAAGCTCAAGGGCAAGCTGATGCCGTATCTGTTCGCACAGGCTGTCAAGACCCACACCACCGGTATCCCGATGATGCGTCCGATGGTCATGGACTACACCGACGATATCGCCTGCCGCTATCTGGATCAGCAGTATATGCTGGGTGACAACCTGCTGTGCGCTCCGGTATTCCGTGAGGACGGCGTGGCAAACTTCTACCTGCCGGAGGGCAAGTGGTATGACATCATCACCGGAAAGACCTATGAAGGCGGCAAGTATCATTCTGTAACCTGCACCTTTATGGAAATGCCGGTTCTGGCAAAGCCGAACTCCATCGTGACCTTCGGCGCATTCGAGAACCAGTTCGAATATGATTACCTGGACGGCGCAGACGCTATGATCTGCAGCCTGGAGGACGGCAAGACCGCTGAGGCAGCGATCTATGACACCAAGGCAAACCTGGTGCTGACCCTCAAGGCAAGCCGCAAGGGCAATGTCATCTCCATCGAGAGCAGCAACACAGACAAGACCTTTACCGTTTCTGTGGCTGGCACAGACAAGAAGATCACCATGCAGGGCGGCAAGGGCGAGATCGTACTGTAAAGGCAACACCGCACAAAGCCCGCCCGGCGGCTTTGTACGCAATCTGCTTGCTGATTTTCCGTCATACTGCACAGAAATCCCTTGACATACGACAGTATGCCTGCGGAATTTCTGTGCAATCTGTCGAAAAATCCGGCTTCGCATCTTACGCACAAGCTTTGTGCGGTGTTGCCTAAAAATAAGCCTCCTCTGAAAGCGGCGGCTTATCCGTAAATCAACGCAGTCATCAAATGGAAAGGCGGCAGTCATGGCAAAAGGAAAAACAAAAGACGGGCTGGAGTATCTCTGGACGGACAAAAAGCGTACCCTGTTCGGGCTGCCCCTGTCCTTTACCCGGTATTATCTGACGGAGAGCCGGCTCATCACCCGTGTGGGACTCCTCACCGTGGTGGAAGATGAACTGGACATCTATCGGATCAACGATAAGAAGATGGAACTTCCGCTGGGACAGCGGCTGTTCGGCTGCGGAACGATCATTCTGTTCAGCAAAGACGTAGATACACCGGAAAAACACATTCACTCCATCAAGAATCCCCGTGATGTCTCGGATCTGATTACGGTGCTCATCAATGAACAGCGTGACCGTTTCGGCATCCGTGGACGGGATATGATGGGTCCGGCTGGTATGCCGCCGGAAGCATGGGGAGATAACGACTGCTGTAACGACTAAGCAGTCTGTCGACCATGCGAAAAAGAGAAAAGGAGGTCCTGAACACATTGCTTTCTTTTATCACAGAAAAGCAGTCCTCGTGGGAAAAATTGCAGGCGGAGACCCGTCCGATCTTTATCTACGGGATGGGCGATGGTGCAGAAAAGATCATGCGTGTCTTTCGGGAAAAGTCCATTCCGCTTGCCGGCATTTTTGCAAGCGATGAATTCGTGCGAGGCCATTCGTTTGCAGGCTATAAAGTGCGGAAGCTTTCCGAGATCGAAGCACAGGTAGACGATTTTGTCATTGTTCTGGCGTTTGCCGCCGGATACCAGTCTCTGGTGGACAAGATCGTGGAGCTGGGACAGCGCCATACCCTGATCGTGCCGGATGTTCCGGTGGCAGGCGGCGGACTGTTCACCTATGACTACTGCGTGGAACACGCTGCGGAGCTGGAAGAGGTATACGAGATGCTGGCGGACGATGAGTCACGCCGGGTGTATGCCAACATCATCAACTTCCGCATCAGCGGCAATATCCGCTATCTGATGGACGTGACCACGCCGAAAACGGAGATTTACCGCAAGATCATCCGGCTCACACCCAACGAGGTGTATGTGGATCTGGGAGCGTATAACGGAGACACCATCGAAGAGGTTCTCCAGCACACCCGTGGCAAGTACATCCGGATCTATGCGGTAGAACCGGACCGGAAAAACTTCAAGAAACTGTGCAAGTATCTGGACGGCATGAACTATGTCTATGCGTATAACGCTGTGGCATGGTGTCTGGATACCACGGTGCCGTTTTCCACCAAGGCAGGACGGCAGTCTGCTGTCTCTGCCTTCGGGCAGGAGATCGACGCACGCTCTGTGGACAGCATCCTCCAGGGCAGACCGGCGACCATCATCAAAATGGATGTAGAGGGCTGTGAGCGTGAGGCGCTCTGGGGCGCATCCCAGACCATCGCACACTTTTCCCCGAAACTGATGGTTTCGCTCTATCACCGGAATGAGGACATCTTCGCCCTGCCGCTGCTCATCCGGCGGCTGAATCCGGGCTATGACCTGTATATCCGGCATCAGCTGTATATTCCGGCATGGGAGACCAATCTCTATGCCGTACCCTCACAAAAGAATTCTCTGGCGTGAGCAGGTTCTGCAATAAAAAAACAAACGCACCATGCGGCTTTTCTGCATGGTGCGTTTTTGCTTGTGTACGCTGTAAAAAAGCGCTGTGCCGGTTTTCTGCACAGTGCTTTTTGTTTTATTTCATGGGTTTCCGCTGTCTTACTTTGCCAGAGCCTGTTCTGCGGCAGCCAGCTTTGCAGCGCAAACGAATACGTTCATTGCCATCTGGAGTTCTTCCTCGGTGGGGAATGTGGGGGAGATACGGATGTTTTCATCCTCCGGATCTACGCCGTGGGGGAACGATGCGCCGGCGCCGGTCAGAACTACGCCAGCCTCCTTGCACAGAGAAACGATGCGCTTTGCACAGCCCTTCTGGTTGAAGGAGATGAAGTAACCGCCCTGGGGGTTGGACCAGTTGGCGATGCCCAGGTCAGCCAGTTCCTTTTCCAGGGTGTTTTCAACGATCTGGAACTTCGGAGCGATGAGCGCCTTGTGCTTTTTCATGTGTTCTACCAGGTTCTCGAACTTGCCGCCGAAGAAACGCAGGTGACGCAGCTGGTTCATCTTGTCGTATCCGATGGTGGAGAATCCCAGCGCCTTTTTCAGATATGCCAGGTTGTTCTGGCTGGCTGCGATCATCGCAATACCCGAACCCGGATGTGTGATCTTAGAGGTGGAGGCGAACATATAGCAGATATCCTCGTTGCCGGCTTTCTTTGCCTCTTCCAGCAGGTTTGCCTGTACCGGCGGATTGTCTACCAGGTGGTGTACGCAGTAAGCGTTGTCCCAGAAGATACGGAAATCCTTTGCCTTGGGCTTCAGTGCCGCAAAGCGCTTTACAACCTCGTCGCTGTATACCACGCCGCCCGGATTGGAGTACATGGGTACGCACCAGATCGCCTTGATGGTGTCGTCCTCAGCCACCAGCTTTTCCACGATGTCCATATCCGGACCGTCTTCCTTCATGGGAACGTTCACCAGCTCCATGCCCAGGAATTCGCTGACTGCAAAGTGGCGGTCATAGCCCGGCACCGGACAGAGGACCTTCACCTTGTCATACTTGCCCCAGGGCTTGCTGCCCATGACGCCGTTGGTCATTGCCAGGGACATTGCCCAGTACATGATGTTCAGGCTGGAGTTGCCGCACACGATGACATCTTCCGGCTTGACGCCCAGCATGGGAGCGAAGAATTCCTTTGCCTCCGGCAGTCCGTCCAGGCAGCCGTAGTTGCGGCAGTCCAGTCCGTTGGATGCCTTATAGTCATCCTCAGCCAGGCAGTCGGTGATGCCGTTGGTCAGATCCAGCTGTTTCGGCGACGGCTTGCCACGGGACATATCCAGTTTCAGACCCTGTGCCTGAAACGCCTCGTACTGCTTTTTACAGTCAGCGGCAAATGCTTCCAGTGCTTCTCGATTCATCTCTGCTACTCTCATGATTTCTCACCCGGTCCGCATCCCGGCGGACACTGCTCCTTTTGCATAAATTTGGGGAGTCGTTCCCCGGAATTAAGACATACTCCGTGCGCAGGCAGTCCTGCACACACTGCAATTCTTATTATAACACATCTTTCACTGGAGTGCAAGTGTTCTCCGTGAAAAAACACTCGTTAATTTTTTACGCACACCGTGGAAGAGAAAGACAAAAGCAGCCCTTCCGGAATGGGAAGGGCTGCGGTATGAACAGTTTGCGGTCAGACCAGACCGCCACGCTGGTAGAATCCTGCCTGGATGATATAGGTGCAGCCGCTGAGGAAATGATAGCGGTCACCGATGGGACAGAGCAGGATAGACTGGGCGAATGCCTCGCCGGCGAATTCCTCCGCTGTTTTGCGGATCAGTTCCAGATGCTCCGGCGTAAAGCCGAAACCGTAGAGGTTCACGTGTTCTGCGGCGTACAGGCAGTGCAGTGCCTGGAGCATCACGCAGAATTTTTTCACCGTCTCTGCGGCGATCTCCTGTAAGGGCTGGTCGGTCTCTGCCGCCGTCAGCAGGGATGCCGGCGTGAGCCGGGACAGGTCGCCGTTCAGCGCCGCAAACAGTGCCGGGGTGTTCTCTTCGGAGAAGACCGGGCGGATTTTGTCTGCCACAGCCTCTGCGGAAAGCTCTGCCCGGACGCTGCCCCTGGGATAGCCCTCCATGGCTCTGCCGTCCGGATCGACGCACAGACGCTCGATAAAGGCATCTCCGGCAGCTGCCGCCAGCAGGGGCGTGTTCCCGTTGATGGGGATGGCGTGATAGCTGCCGCTGTCCCAGTACAGGAATACCTGGTTCTCCGCCTTGGCGTGGATCTCGTTGTAGTGCAGTCCTGCCATGGCAAATTCCATGACGGCGCTGTTGATATAGATCGGCAGGTGCAGGCTGTCCTCCAGCGCCTTTTGCAGCGCCGGAAAGACCGGACAGGTCTCCGTGCCTTCCTCCAACCCCATCATTTCATAGGCAGAGGGCATGATGCCCACGCCGATACCCAGAAGATTCTCCCGGGAGAGACAGCTGTTCTGGAGCATTTTTTCCAGGATGTTGTCCAGCAGCGACACCAGCTTTTCCGGTGTCATGTCACCCTCGTGGGCGATCAGCTGTTTATCCAGCGCTGCCGCATTTAAGGTAGTCAGACCGATGGAGACTTCCTTTTCGTCCACGTAGATGCCCACTGCAAATTTATATGTTTCATTGATGTCCAGCAGGATCTTTCGTCTGCCCTTGCGGACCTCGCCGCTGGGGTTCACCGGCTCTTCGCCGACCTCTTCCAGGATGTGCTGGTCGATCATTTCGTTAGTGATGATCGTCACTGCCGCACGGGTGATCCCCAGAATTGCCGAAATGTCCACACGGGAGATGGGACCCTGTTCCCGGACAACCTTCAGGATCTGCATCCGGTTGCGCCGTTTCAGATCCAGTTTACTGATACCGCAGTCATTCATGTTTTTCTTCCTCTTTTTGAAATCAGATTGCTGAGCGTGTTTCGCAGGATTCCCGTTCGGGATGCTGTGCAATCTGCACACGGCTAAATACGAAACGGACGCTTATTTATCTATTTTACCATATGCAAAACCGGTTTGCAAGGTGTCTGCGGATTTTGCTTAAAAATTTACAAAAATGACACGGAACGGAACAGGTTATGCCACAACCGAAAAAAGATAGAAAAATGCGTGAGAAAATTCGGACACCGGCAGCCGGTGCGGTTGGAACTGCGGAGAAATTGGAAGAGCGTTGATTTTGTTTGTTCATATTTTTGCTTAAAAAGGTGTGCCGGACTTGAAAAAGTAAGTTGCAGGCTTGATGGAAAGTCTGATTCCCCTGTCCCGAAAGGACAGGGGGATAACCCCTCAGTCAAGCCTACGGCTTGCCAGCTCCCCTGTTAGGGGAGCCAAAAGAAAAGTCTCCTCTTATAGAGGTGATTCCCCACGGGGTGGGGAAATGTCACCGTAGGTGACAAAGGGGACCGCTCAGTACGAGATGCCCGACAGGGCAGAGGAGTCGATATGTCCCCCTTGAAAAGGCACCCGAAGGGCGTGCCTTGTGCTGGGATGTCAGCGTAAGCTGACAGGGGGATAACCCCTCAGTCAAGCCTACGGCTTGCCAGCTCCCCTGTTAGGGGAGCCTATGAACAAGACAAGTTCTACAGGTACTTTAATATCGAAAATCCACCTCTATAAAAATTGATTTTCTTTCCCCGACTTGACAAAACCGCCGAAAATGGGTATAATAAAAAGTAATCAACTTTTTTATGATGCTATTATGCAGAATGTTCACAAAGTGTTGCGTTCTGCACAGTCGGGGTAGATGGGCAGAGCCGCCGGAGATTTCCGGTGCAGTTTTGCCGGCACGAGAAACGCAGCAGAGACAGCCGAGACGGAATTGCCCCGGGCTGTCCCAACCGAGAGAGGACTGATAAGATGAAAAAAGAAACACTGTTACACTCCAAGAAGATCCAGAAAATGATTACACAATATAAGCACGATATGCAGCTGGTGGATCAGCTGACTGCCGATGCAGCGCCCCACTATGAGATCGAGCAGGAACTCTATGTGAAACATGAGGTAAAGCGTGGGCTCCGTGACCTGGACGGCAAGGGCGTTCGTGCCGGGCTGACGACTATTAGCAAGGTATCTGCGACCCAGATGGTGGACGGCAGGGAAGTGCCTGCGCCGGGACAGCTGCTGTACCGTGGCATCCCCATCGAAGAGCTGGTGCAGGGCTTTATCACCCATGACCGCTTTGGGTTCGAAGAGATCGTCTATCTGCTGCTCATGGGACATCTTCCGCAGGAGGAACAGCTCCGCCAGTTCAAGGGGCTGCTGGCAGACTATCAGGAACTGCCCAACCACTTCAACAGCGGCGTTATTATGAAGATGCCCAGCGACAATATCATGAACACCATGGCGAAGTGCGTCCTGGCGCTCCACGCCTATGACCCCAAGCCGGATGACACCAGTCTGCCCAATGTGATGCGGCAGTGCATCCAGCTGGTGGCACAGTTCCCGTCTCTGGCGGTGTTCGGCTATCAGGCATCCATGTACTTCCGGAACGACAAGAGTATGCTCATCCGGAATCCCGACCCGAACCTTTCCATTGCGGAGAATATTCTGTATATGATGCGCCCGGACGGCAAATACACCCGTCTGGAGGCAAAACTCCTGGATCTCTGCCTGGTGCTGCACGCAGAACACGGCGGCGGCAACAACTCTGCCTTTACGGTACACGTGGTCTCCTCCTCCGGAACGGATACCTATTCTACCATTGCGGCGGCGCTGGGTTCGCTGAAGGGACCGAAACACGGCGGCGCAAACATCAAGGTCATGGAAATGTTCGAGGATCTGAAAAAGCACTGTCCCGACTGGACGGACGAGGACGCACTCCGGGCATATCTCCAGGGACTGCTCCGGGGCGAGGGCTTCGACCACAGCGGTCTGATCTACGGCATGGGTCATGCGGTCTACTCCGTCTCCGACCCCAGAGCCGTAATTCTGAAATCCTTTGTGGAACAGCTGTCTAATGAAAAGGGCTGCCACGACGAGTACCAGCTCTATGCGTCTGTGGAGCGTCTCGCCAAGGAAGTTATCACCCAGAACCGGAAGATCTATAAAGGTGTCTGCGCCAACGTGGACTTCTACAGCGGCTTTGTTTATCGGATGCTGGGGCTGCCCATGGATCTGTTTACGCCCATCTTCGCCATTGCACGCATCGCCGGCTGGTCGGCGCACCGGCTGGAAGAACTCATCAACTGCCGGAAGATCATTCGCCCGGCATATCTTTCCGTGGCAGAGCCGCAGGAATATGTGCCGCTGGAAGAGCGATAATAGAATCGAGGGGAAACCATGGAGAGACCATATATCATTTGCCACATGATGACGTCCGTAGACGGCAGGATTGACTGCGCCATGACGGAACAGCTGCCCGGCGTTTCGGAATATTATGACACCCTGGATGCGCTGATTGCACCCAGCCGTGTCAGCGGGCGGGTGACTGCACAGCTGGAAATGGCACTGCCCGGCGAGTTCCGGGCAGAAAATGTCGAGCCGCTGAGAAAGACTGCCTTTTTCAAGGCGGCAGAGGCAGACGGCTATGAGATCGTGATGGATACCAGAGGCACGCTGCTGTGGCAGGAGGATGCGGCGAGCGAGCGTCCGCTGCTCATCGTCACCAGCGAGGCGGTCAGCGGCGCATATCTGCGCTATCTGGAGGAAAACCACATTTCGTGGATCGCCTGCGGAAAGGAGACCATTGACCTGCCCCGGGTGTGCGGCATTCTGGCGGAACAGTTCGGCGTCAAGCGGATGGCAGTGGTCGGCGGCGGTCACATCAACGCCGGATTCCTGGCGGCAGGACTGCTGGATGAGGTGAGCGTTCTGGTGGGCGCAGGCATTGACGGCAGAGGCGGCATGACGGCGGTCTTTGACGGGCTGCCGGCAGACCGTCCGGTCACACCGCTGAAGCTGTCGGAGGTCAAGCCTTTTGCAAGCGGCGCTGTGTGGTTGCGGTATGCTGTGATCTGAGCAAAACAGCGCTTGCAGGAATTTCTGTGGTTTTTTTCGAAAAACACTTGCAATTTCTGTAAGAGTATGCTATAATACAATTATCTGATGCGTTGACATCAGGACGGATTCCGGAATATAGGTGTGCGGGTCCTGTGCAACAAAGCACCGTGAACCATGTCAGGCGGGGGACCGAGCAGCATTAAGCGGATGTGTTTGTGTGCCGCAGCAAACCTGCACACCTATGTTCCGGAATTTTTTTGACGCAAAAATGCGTTTCTGCTGGGAGGTGTAAGGGTTGTATCAGGCATTGTATCGGAAGTGGCGGCCGAGGTCGTTTGACGATGTGATCTCACAGCCGCACATCACCACAGCGCTCCGGAATCAGATCCGGGAAGAAAAAACGGCCCACGCCTACCTCTTTACCGGCTCCCGTGGTACAGGAAAGACCACCTGCGCCCGTATCCTGGCAAAGACGGTGAACTGCGAACACCGCACCCCGGAAGGGAATCCCTGTCTGGAATGCGAGATCTGCCGTGACGCAGAGCGTGGGGCGCTGGCGGACATCATCGAGATCGACGCAGCGTCCAACAACAGCGTGGAGGACATCCGGGATCTCCGGGAAGGTACGGTGTATCTGCCGGAGCGCTGCCGCTATAAGGTGTATATCATCGATGAGGTGCATATGCTGTCTCCCAGCGCCTGGGGCGCTCTGCTGAAGGTCATGGAAGAGCCGCCGGAATACGTGAAGTTTATCCTGGCGACCACGGAGGTCCACAAAGTGCCGGCGACCATCATTTCACGCTGCCAGCGCTATGACTTCCACCGCATCCGTACTGCTGACATTGCGGCACGGCTCACCTATATTGCCGGCGAGGAGAACCTTTCTCTCGACCCGGCAGCGGCGCAGCTGATCGCCCATCTGTCGGACGGCGGTATGCGTGATGCCCTGTCTCTGCTGGATCAGTGTGCATCCGGCGGCGACGCCATCACGGCGGCATCGGTCACAGCGGCTGCCGGAGTTGCCGGACGGGACAGCGTATTTGCCATTCTGGAGGCTGTCCAGGCACAGGATGCGGCAAAGGCGCTGGAGATCACCGGGGCGCTCTACGACCAGTCCAAGGACATGGTGCGGCTCTGCGACGAACTGCTGGAACAGCTGCGAAACATGATGCTGCTGAAATCCGGGTCGGGACAGCCGGAACTGCTGACCTGTCTCCCGGACGAGCAGCAGCGGCTGGAAGAGCTGACCCGTCAGCCGTCCCTGGATACCATCCTGCGGCAGATCGCACTGTTACAGGACTGCCGGGAGCGGATGCAGCGCAATCCGGGCAAGCGTGTGGAACTGGAAATGGCGTTGTTACAGCTTGCCGTGCCGCATCTGGCTGCCCCGGTGCAGACCGCTCCGGTACAGGCTGCTGCGCCGTCTGCACCGCAGGTACAGCCGGCTGTGCCGGAAACGCCTGCCGCCCAGCCGGCAGAAAGCGAATCTCCGGCGGCGGAATCCAAGCCGCTGAAAGCCTCGGACTTCAAGCCGGTGGGCAACTGGGCAGACATTCTGGCAGCATACCAGGCAGTCAACCCGGCGGTCTCCGGCAGTCTGGCGGAATCCTCGGCGTTTGTGGCAGGGAATACCATGCTGATCGTGGCGAAAAACCGGTTTTTCCTCACGCTGCTGAAAAGCAAGGAAAACGCCGTTTCGCTCCGGGAGACTGTCAAGCAGTTCCTGGGCGTGGAGTATAACATCCGTGCCAAGTGCAGCGAGCCGGAACAGCAGGCATCCAAGGCGCAGAACCTGGTGCAGAAAGCCATGGCGAACCACCTGGATACGGCTGTGGAGAACGAATAATACTGTGAAAACCGCATCCGAAGTGATGCGAAAGACAAGACAGCGTTTGGATAGAGCTGATTTGTTTTGTGTGTTGCCTTAAAAAGAAAGGCAGATGTTCACAGAGCGGACAGAGGAGTGAAAAAGCAAAATCCCCCTGTCAGCTTTGCTGACATCCCCCTTTTCAAGGGGGACATTTTCAAAATATCAAAATCAGCGATAAAGCGCTGTGATATATTGCTATACTGAAAGGAAAGATTATCTCATGAGAGCAAGATTACCGAAACAGAACCAGGGCGGTGCCCAGAATATGAACGCAATGATCCGTCAGGCACAGAAGATGCAGGACGAGATCTCCGAACTCCAGGAGGACATCGAGAGCCGTGAGTTTACTGCAACCGCAGGCGGCGGCGCAGTCAGCGTAACTGTAACCGGCAAAAAGACAGTCAAGGCACTGGAGATCAAGCCGGAGGTCGTTGATCCGGAGGACATCGAGATGCTCCAGGATCTGATTATCAGCGCTGTCAACGAGGCAGTGAACCAGGTAGAGGCTACCACAGAGACAGAGATGAGCAAGATCACCGGCGGTGTTTCTCTGCCGGGTCTGTTTTGATCGGTAAGAATGGCTGGATACAATGCGCTTCCGCTGGAGCTTCTGGCGGAGGAGTTCGCAAAGCTGCCGGGCATCGGGCTGAAAACAGCACAGCGCCTGGCGTATTCCATCATCTCCCGTCCGGAAGAGGACGTGGAGCGGTTCGCCAACGCACTGCTTGCCGCAAAACGGGACATCCATTACTGCCCCTGCTGTCAGAATCTGACGGATCTGGAGATGTGTCCCATTTGTGCGGACGATGAGCGTGACCACAGCGTGATCTGCGTGGTGGAGAGTCCCAAGGATGTCACGGCGCTGGAACGCACCGGCGAATACACCGGAGTATACCATGTGCTGCACGGTCTGATTTCCCCCATTGACGGGGTGACGCCGGACAAGCTGCGCATCCGGGAACTGCTGGCACGGCTGCAGAGCGGCGAGGTACGGGAGGTCATTATGGCAACGAACCCCACCGTGGAGGGCGATGCCACCGCCATGTACCTGGCGCAGCTGCTGGAACCGCTGGGAGTCAAGGTCACACGTCTGGCATTCGGTCTGCCGGTAGGCGGCTCGCTGGAATATGCCGACGAGGTGACGCTGTTCAAGGCGCTGGAAAACCGGACAGCAATGTGAGCGCTGTTTTTACAAGAAATATTCGCCCTGTTCGTGGGGGATTCTCCGCAGGCAGGGCGATTTTTTATCATGTGGGATGAGAGACTTCTCAGTCAAGCCTAGCGACTCCGACCGCACTGCGTGCCACCTCCTCTGTAGAGGAGGCTCTCTCATAGAGGAGATGCCCGACAGGGCAGAGGAGTCGATTTGTCCCTTTTGAAAAAGGCTCACCGTAGGGGCGAACATTGTTCGCCCGAGACTCCTCAGTCAAGCCTACGGCTTGCCAGCTCCTCTGTAGAGGAGATGCCCGGTAGGGCAGGGGGGATATATTGTCCTAGGCATAACTCCCGAAACCCGTCCGGCGGAATTCGCTCGTTCCTCGCTGTCCGCCTTTGGCTTGCAAACGCCTTTGTTTGCCTTTTCCTGTGTGTGCAGTGTTGGCATTCTGGGTGTTTGTTCTGGGCGTGGTTTTTGTTTTTATATAGCGTTTGCCACGCAAAAAGTCTCCTCTTATAGAGGAGATGCCCGACAGGGCAGAGGAGTTGCCTTGTCTCCCTTGAAAAGGCGCCCGCAGGGTGTGCCTTGTGCTGAGATGTCAGCGTAGCTGACAGAGGGATTTGCAAAAATCACCCTTTTTTCTTTACTGAAAAGAAAAAAAGAAGCAAAAAAAGAAAAGCTTATTGCCTACCCTTTTATAAAAAGGCGATGTATCACACGACTGGCAGTGTGATGCGATTAGATTACGCACAACAAAAATCCCCCGGAGGGGTAACAGGCGGCTGCTGCCGCCGTAACACTGCCCTTTTTGAATGTTAAATTGGGGCGAAAGGTCAGCGGCGACCCGCCGCATATGATAGAAAGGTACAAGTACAATATGATTACTGTTTCCAATGTCAGTCTGCAATTCGGCGGCGACACGCTGTTTAAGAATGTAGACCTTCAATTCAACCCCGGCAACTGTTACGGCGTCATCGGCGCAAACGGTGCCGGAAAATCCACGTTTCTGAAAATTCTCTGCGGTCAGCTCAAGCCCACCACCGGCGAGGTGACCATCCCCAAAAATCTCCGCATGAGCGTCCTCAAGCAGGATCACTTCGCCTACGACGCATACACTGTCCTGGATACCATTATCATGGGCAACCAGCGGCTGTATGACATCATGCAGCAGAAAGACGCTCTCTACGCCAAGGAGGACTTCACCGAAGAGGACGGCATCCTGGCATCGGAGCTGGAGGCGGAGTTTGCCGAACTGGACGGCTGGGAGGCAGAGGCAAACGCCTCTAAGCTGATCCAGGGTCTGGGTCTGCCGGAAAGTCTGCTCTATCAGCAGATGGCGGACCTGTCCGGTAACGAAAAGGTGAAAGTCCTGCTGGCGCAGGCGCTGTTCGGCAATCCGGATATCATCCTCATGGACGAGCCGACCAACCACCTGGACATTGACGCCATCGCCTGGCTGGAGGACTTTCTGTCCGAGTATTTCGGTACGGTCATCGTGGTTTCCCATGACCGTCACTTCCTCAACGACGTCTGCACCCACATCGTGGACATCGACTATACCAAAATCAAAATGTACGTGGGCAACTACGAATTCTGGTATGAGTCCAGCCAGATGATGCAGCGCCTTATCAAACAGCAGAACAAAAAGGTGGAGGATAAGATCGCCGAGCTAAAAACCTTTATCGCCCGGTTCTCTGCCAACAAGTCCAAGTCCAAGCAGGCGACTTCACGCCGGAAACTGCTGGATAATCTGACCGTAGAGGAACTGCCGGCATCCAGCCGCCGCTATCCGTTTATCGGATTCGATATGGATCGGGAACTGGGCAAGGAAGTTCTCCAGGTCAACGGCATTTCCAAGACGGTGGACGGCGTGAAACTGCTGGACAACGTCAGCTTTACCCTGGGACGCACCGACAAGGTGGCGTTTATCGGCGAGAGCGAGCAGGCGATCACCATGCTGTTCAAGATCCTTATGGAAGAGGAAGAGCCGGACGAGGGTACGTTCAAGTGGGGCGTTTCTACCTCTACTTCGTACTTTCCGGTGGACAATTCCGCTTATTTCAACGACAATGACGACTCCATCCTGGACTGGATCCGGCAGTATTCCACCGCAGACGAGACCGAGACCTTCCTCCGGGGATTCCTGGGGAGAATGCTGTTCTCCGGCGACGATATCTATAAGCCGGTAAAGGTGCTGTCCGGCGGCGAAAAGGTGCGCTGTATGTTTGCCCGGATGATGCTGTTCCACTCCAACGTGCTGCTGCTGGACAGACCTACCAACCACCTGGATCTGGAGAGCATTACCGCCGTCAATAACGGTCTGGTGAACTTCAAGGGCGTTGTTCTTCTGTCCTCCCACGACCACGAAATTCTGGAGACTGTGGCAAACCGCATTATCGAGATCACCCCGGACGGCTGCATCGACCGCCAGGGCACGTATGAGGAATACCTGGTCTGGAAAAAGGAAAACGGGAAATAAGGATAAGGCTGTTTCAAATCCTTTTGTATAACCCGGCACTTTCCGGACATACTGAAAGTGTACCGCCCGGCGCATTGATCCGGCGGTAACTTCCTTTAGAATTGGAGAGAACGTCATGGAGATCAAAAAGAAGAACAGCAACATCCACTGCTCCGTTACCCAGTGTAAGCACAACATGGTCAACGAGAACTACTGCGGTCTGGACTGCATCTGCGTGGGTACCCACGAGTCCAATCCCACAGTTCCGGAATGTACCAACTGCGATTCTTTCGTAAAGCGCAGCGGCGCTGAGGGCTGAGTCTAGGAATTCCGCCTGTGCGGTGAAAGCCGCCGGGAAAAGTGCGGCACCGCATTTTTCCCGGCTACATAGGGCTGGGCGGAAGAAATATCCGGCTGGTTTCGTCAAACTGCACAAAAAAACGGGTGCATAAAATTGCAAAACGGCAAAAAAAGGGGAAATCCCTTGTATATTGCATGGTTTTCGGGTATAATAAGAGAGTACTCAAGTTCCGAAGGAGGTAGAATTTTCATGTATGATAAAACGATGACGTTTTCTGTCAGTGATGAAAAAGAGATTGAGATGAAGAAAACGCTGATGCTTGTATATGATGCACTCACGAAAAAGGGATATAATCCGGTGAATCAGATTGTAGGCTATATCCTCTCCGAGGACCCCACCTACATAACCACGTATAATAATGCCAGAACGCTGATTCGTCACATTGACCGGGATGAGCTGCTCCAGGCATTGGTAAAGTCTTATCTGAATCAGTGATCCGGAGCGCATAGAACGGATATACAATAACGCATGGAAAAGCCGCACCGCAGGTCTGCGTACAAGCAGAAGACGGTGCGGCTTTTTGCTGTCCTCCCGTAAAAGACGATTGTGTGCGTCACGCTTTATCTACAGACCATTCCATAAATTCAAATAAGAATTGCACAGTACATTTGGTTTGTTTTATACATTCCGTCAATTGACAAAATATGCAAATCATGGTACACTGACTATAAGAAGGAAAATCGACCAAAAAGAACCAAACACACAAAAAGTGGGATGCCTATTTGTTGAACTATACAAATGGTGGCAAAAACCGTTGACGTAATTATATAAAAGTGCTATAATAAGAAGAGAAGATTTCGTGCGTTTTCCCACTTTGCATGGAGAGGATGGATATATCATGAAACGCATCCATAAAAAGATACTGGCAATTTTTACGGCAATATTGCTTGCAGTAACAACATTTGTGCTTGCAGGGGAAAAAACATTTTCAGCGTGGGCGGTGGACGATCTTGAGACCGTCGATGAGACCACATCCCAGACAGAAGGAAACATGGGAGATATTTATATCGGAAACGTGGAAATTCCGCTGGATCAGCTGATCCAGAATCATTATAAGGTCACAATTCCGGTAACTATGCCCAATAATACCGGTTTTTCGATCTTACAGTTTGGCGTAAAGTGGGACGTAACAAAAATGTCCGTCCAAGGCGCACGCTGTACCGGCGATATTCAGCTGCCTGTGCTGACGTTTTCGGATGACAAGCGGCAGATCTGGATGATGTTCCTGGAGGCGGACTGCAAGGAGACCAACCTCTGCTCGCTGACAGCACTGCTCAACAGCGATGTCAAAGTGGGCGATACCTTTACATTAGAGGGTGCATACAGCGACTATGCCGGAAACCCGGCGCAGTATACAGACCCGTCCATGAAAGCGCATGATGTCAACATCGTGTCCGGCTCGATCACCGTTGTGGACGATGTGGCATCTGAGGTAGACCTGGAGCTGGGCAGCGTAAAGGTCAGTATGCGTGATCTGGACGAACATGACTACATGGTAGAAGTTCCGGTCACAGCATCCAAAAATACGGGATTCTGTGACATGGTCTTTGGTTTCCGCTGGGACACCAGCAAGGTCACCGCAGAGCCGCCGTCGGGAGATACCCCGGAAGGGCTGTCTCTGATCCCGACCATTGACAACAAAAACGGCGTGGGGTGGATTCATGTCATCTCCAGCACGCCCTATACCGGGTCGGAGATCTGTACCCTGCGGTTTACGATTCCGGACACCGCAAAGCCCGGACAGTCTTTTGCCATCACGGGCTGTATGCAGAACGGAACACAGACCGCATCGGTCGCAAACCGTTCCGGTGCGGCAGGAACGCTTACCATACAGGACGGCAAGATCATGGCGGCAACCACACAGGCAGCCAATCCCTTTGCATTCGGCAAGGTCATACTGCCGGAGATCAATGTGGCAATGGAGGATCTGGAGTCCAGCGACTATCTGGTCTCTGTTCCGATTACCATTACCGAGGGCAGCTGCTTTACCCAGTTGGCATTCGGCGTGAAGTGGGACACCAATGATCTGAGTCTTGTCAGCTGTACCTGTGACGACACCAAAAATCTGGGCATGATGGAGTCCTATTATGAAAACGATGACGGCGTATGGCTGCAATTTTTGTATCGTGGGGCGTATGATGCCTTTACCGGTTCGGAACTCTGTACGCTGACGTTCCGGGTGCGCTCGGATATTTCTCTGGGCGACAAGATCATTCTGACCCCTTCGGACACCAGCGATGAGGGCGACAGCATGATGATCGTCAGCACCAAGGGAACATACGGCGATCTGAATATGCAGAAGGGTTCGATCAAGCTGGTCAGCCCCGATGAGCTGACTGCTGCGGCAACGGTGAAGATCGGCGATGTGGAAATCACCGAATATAATTTGTGGCTGAAAAGCTATCTGGTGGATATTCCCATTACATTGAATCGAAACAGCGGCATTTCCGGCATCTCTTTCGGTGTTACATGGGACAAGGGCGTAGATCACGCCAGTGTGCTGGACAGTACGGATATTTCCGTCCTGGGCGTAAACAGAGACTTTACCACAGACCCGAACCAGGCGTGGCTGGAGTTCAACTGTGTAGACCCGTCCAGCGGCTATGTCTATTGGGACAAGAACCTGGGCGTTCTCAAGCTGCGCCTCAGTGAAGATCTGAAAGCAGGAGATGTGATCACCCTTTCCGGCGTGAGCCTGTCTGCAGGCGGCGTGGTGGCGACGGTGGAATCCGCCGACGGCTCGCTTTCGTCTCCGGCGCTGGTCTCCGGCTCTATCCGCATCCTGCCAAATCCGGACACCACGGAAACCACACCGGCAGAGACCACGGAAACCACAACAGAAACCACCACGGAAACCACAACGACGACAACAACTGCCATAGAGACAACCACTTCTGCGGAAGAATCGACCACAGAAACCACCACTTCGGCGGAGACGACCACCTCGGAAAGCCGCACCGCCGAAGAGACAACGACGGAAACCACAGTGACAACAGAAACTGCGACAGAATCCGAGACGACAACTACAGTTTCGGAAACGACTGCGCCGGCAACTACCACAAGTCACAGCACAACGGTTCGTGGGAATCGGCTGAACCGCACGACGCTTACCATTCGTGCCGGACAGACCAGCCGTCTGGAATTCTATCCGGCGGACGGCAGCGGCGAGGACTGCGTCTGGCTCAGCTCTGACCCCAATGTGGTAAAGGTTTCTCCCACCGGAAATGCTGCGCAGATCGAACTGGTCGGCGGCAGAACCGGCACGACGGAAGTCACCGTACTGTATGCAGGGCAGGTGTATTCCTGCCAGGTAACAGTCCTGGCGGCAGCCAATCAGTCTTCCGGCGATGTGAACGGAGACAGCCAGACCGATCTGAGCGACCTGGTAACGCTGAATAAGATCCTGGTGGGACAGGTCACCCCGGACGGGGATGAGAGCCAGAGCGCCGATCTGAACGGAGACGGCTATGTGGACAGCCGGGACGCACTGCTGCTGATGCAGCTGTTGATGCAGCGTGGACTGCTCAGCTAAGGCGGCGTATAAAAAAAGATTTTATCACACTTGTTTTTCTTTATTTTTCTCTTTTCAATCTGTGAAAAAGCGATGCAGGGCTTGCACAAAAGCCTGTCCTGCACCGCTTTTTCATTTTGCCGTGTTGTTTCCATGCAATTTATGAGCGGCAAAGGGTATACTGTGATTGTCTGTAGCATCGCAGCCGGCGCTGTCGTTGACTTTTCAAAAAAATTGTGGTACACTAAATAAGGTAAGGCAAACGCATTTTGCCTGCAAATTCTGTGGAAGGAGGAATGGCTGTGAATCAGTTTCGTGTGGGACTGCGGCGGCTGACATCGCACTGGAAACCGCTGCTGCTGTTTGAACTGCTGTGGAAAGTGTTGACTGTGCTGGTGATCGCCCCGGCGTGTGCCGGACTCATCCAGCTTGCTATTCGTGGCGCAAAGCTGAACTATCTCACCACATCCAACCTGGTGAAATTTCTCCGTTCGCCCTGGACCATTCTGCTGATCGCAGTGATCCTTCTGCTGGCGGCGCTGTATACCCTGTTCGAGATCTCGGCAGTCTGTACCTGTTTCCGCCAGCCCCGGCAGCAAGGTGTTCGGGTCACGCTGGGGCATATGGTGCGCTCCGGACTGCATTCCCTGGTGCATTTTTTTCGGGGCGGCGGACCGCTTTTGGTGCTGCACCTGCTGGTGCTGATCCCGCTCATGCAGTTTTCGGCGACTTCCGGTATTTTCACCGCAATGGGAATCCCGGATTTTTTCGCCTATTATATGACGAAAAAGGAATTTCTCCTGCCCATCTATGTGGCGGTGATCGTCCTGTGCTGTCTGCTCTCCATTCGCTGGATCTTTTCCAGCGTGCTGTTTACCCAGAACCAGTGCAGCTATCGCAGTGCCAGAGCCGCCAGCGCCGAGCTGGTACGTGGACGTTTCTGGAAAACGTTTTTCTCCGTGCTGTTGTGGAACTGCTGTTATTTTGCAGTGCTGCTGGCATTTTTATGCCTTATCATGCTGGGCGTGCTGATGGTGATTCACGGGACGGGAAACAGCAATGTCATCACATCCCAGGCGATGCGCATTTTGAAACTGCTGATACAGCTGGTGCTGTGGAGCTTTTCGTTCTTCGCAACGCCCATCTGCATGGCGCATCTGACGGCACTGCTGGAAAAGCGCTGCGCCCAGCTGCCAGAGGTGGCCCTGCCGGAACCCATTCCTCTGAGCCGGAGCGCAAAGCCCATTCGCCGCAGCACAGCGCTGGTGACTGCCGGCTGTTTCACGGTGGCAGCCCTGGGGCTGAACCTGTCCTATGTGTACAGCGTGTTCACCGGCAAGGCGAATTTCCAGCTGACGCTGTTCCAGAATCCCACCGTTATGGCGCACCGGGGACTGTCTGCGGATGCGCCGGAGAATACGCTCTATGCGTTTTCCGATGCCATTTCCGTAGGTGCGGATTTCATTGAACTGGATGTGCAGCAGACCAAGGACGGCGTTCTGGTGGTGATGCACGACTCCAATCTGAAACGCACTACCGGCGTAAACAAGGACATCTGGGATGTGAACTATGCAGACATCCAGGATTTGGACGCCGGCAGCTGGTTTGACCCGGCGTATGCCAACGCACGTATCCCGACCCTGGAAGAGACACTGCAATTTGTGGACAAACGGGCAAAGCTGAACATCGAGATCAAGCCCACAAAGCACGGTTCGGATACCCTGGAGCAGGATGTGGCGAATCTTATCACGGAATATCACTACACGGATGCCTGCTATGTGACATCGTTTTCCTATGGTTCATTGAAAAAGGTGAAAGAGGTGAATCCGGATATTCGCACCGGATATCTGATGAGCGTGGCATACGGGCAGTTTTACTCCCTGCAATATGCGGACGCATTCAGTCTGAACAAGGTGTTCGTCACCAGCCAGGTGGTCAATGCAGCCCATCAGCAGGGCAAGCAGATATTCGCCTGGACGGTGAACAGCGTGTCGGAGGTGCGCAGTCTGTGCAATCTCCACGTGGACAGTATCATCACGGACGATCCGGTCATGGTGCAGAATGTGGTTTCACGGGACAGCACCAGTGAGACCCTGCGGTCGGTGCTGGATTATTTTATCAATTAGGGGGAAGGCGCAGGGGTGGATACGGTTTGTCTCTGCAATTGATGCGGCTTTTATTTGACATTTTTTGTCGTTTATGGTATACTAAAATTCTGAGGGCATACCAATAACGGTAGGCGGTTTGTTTCTGCTCCCATGATTTTATAATCGATGGGAGGTGATGCGTGGTGATGGATGTCATTTCCTTTATCGTAAGCATTCTTTGCAATGTTTTTCGTGCGATTCTTGCGTACTTAACATACAAAAAGAAATAACCGCCCCAGCTTCCCAACTTAGGCGGTTATTTTATAACTAAAACTTGATGGGAGCAGACCGTCTACTGGTATGCCCTCTCTTTATCTCTATTATACGCTAGAATGCAGTATTTGTCAAGTGCCTTTTTGTTGTAGCACGCAGGCTGTTTCCGTAGCATTTTGAAAGGTTTCTCATAGGGGCGAACATTGTTCGCCCGAGACTCCTTAGTCAAGCCTACGGCTTGCCAGTTCCTCTGCAGAGGAGCCAAAAGAAAATCTCCTCTTATAGAGGAGATGCCCGACAGGGCAGAGGAGTCGATTTGTCCCTTTTGAAAAGAGAAATGTAGGGGGCGATGCTCGCATCGCCCCTTAATTTCTGGAAACACTGTCCTAGGGACAACTCCCAAAAACCGTTCGGCGGAATTCGCTCGTGCCTCGCTGTCCGCCTCTGGCTGTGCAAACGCCTTTGTCTGCCTTTTCCTGTACTTGTAATGTTGATTTTCAAGATATTTCTTGTGCAGATGGTTTATGTTGTTATTATGGCGTTTGCCACGCAAAAGGTCTCCTCTTCTAGAGGAGATGCCCGACAGGGCAGAGGAGTTGTCTTGCCAATAAGTTCTCCCAAGAGTTATTCTTCTTTTTTTCTTTACTGAAAAGAAAAAAAGAAGCAAAAAAAGAAAAGCTTTTCGCCTACCCTTGTTCTGCAAGGCAACGTATTACACGATTGGCAGTGTGACTCCTCAGTACGATACAACAACCCGCCGCATTCTGAAAGGAAAAAGCCGCTATGCGCCTATTCACCGCTCAGCTCCCCACACATGAAAAATCCCTGGAACACGCCGCCGCCTATGCGCTCCTTACCCACGCAGTAGAGGTCATTTACCATATGCCCTTACCCGATATCGCACGGGATTCTCATGGAAAGCCCTATTTTCCGGCGCACCCGGAGATCTGTTTTAACCTCAGCCACTGCCGTGGACTGGCGGCGTGCGGCATCTCTGATGACGTCCTGGGGGTGGACTGCGAATTTATCCGTCCTCTGCGGCCCGGCGTGCTGCACCGCTCTTTTTCGCCGGATGAATCCCGGTTTGTGCTGGAAAGCCCCGTGCCGGACGAATCCTTTTTCCGGCTCTGGACGCTGAAAGAATCCTTTGTCAAGGCGCTGGGAATCGGCATTTCCTATCCGCTCCACACGGCGGTTTTTGCCCTGGACGGCGAAACGGTCACGGCGCATCCGGACGGCTGGCAGTTCCGGCAGTTCCGGCTGGAAAGCGGTCATGTGGTCTCCTGCTGTGTCTCGCCCGGGGATACGCTCCCGGCATTTCCGGAACATATCGCAATATAACGCCGCCTGTGGGTGTCGCCTTTGTAAAAAGTCACCCATAGCGGCTTTTTTTCTTTGTGTAGAACGCCAAAAATCGCCAAATACGCTGAATAGAAATGGAAAGTTTACATTTCATTATTTTCAGTATGATATAATGGACAACAAGAGGAAATACCAGTTCTGCCGAAAGAGGCAGATCGTCAGGAAAAGGAGAAGAATGAAGATGGAGAAAACCAAACAAAGACTTGCCGGGGATACCCACAGCGGCGCCGGTCTGCTGAGACGGATGGCGGCGGCAGTGGTGTCCGTGGTTCTGCTGGTCACCGGGCTGTCGCTGCACAGCGTGGTAAATGCGGAAACCACCCTGCCTGTGCTGGAGACCGACGTGACCCAAGGCACATCGGACACCACGCTGGTGGGCATACCGGGTACGTATATCCAGCAGATCAGCGAGGCGCTGGAACTGATAAACAGTTACCGGAAAGAGGCGTGCGACAACGGCTATCCCAATCCCAGCACTGGCGCAGCGCTGACCTCCTCGGACTATGTGCCGATCCAGTGGTCGGATGACCTGGAATACATTGCACGAATCCGTGCGGCAGAGAGTTCTCAGACCATGGGTCATGTCCGCACAAACGGAAACAGCTGTTTCAACATCTATTCGCCTAACGGGATGCGCTCGTTCGGCGAGTGTCTGGCGTGGAACTACAGCAAGAACGTGCTGGACGGTATCGAACAGTGGTACGAGGAAAAATCGGACTATCTGAACAACACCGGCGGTGTCACCGGACACTATACCAGCATGATCGACCCGAAAAACACCCGGGTCGGCATCGGCACATTTTATACCAAGCTGGCACGGTATCCGAATACCACCTGTGCGGAGTATAATTCTGTCGGTTCCGGAAATTCCCTGGACTTCACCTATGGGGACTGTGTGCAGAAGATCGAGGTAAAAACTGCGGATCTGACATTTCAGCCGAAGGGGCTGGAGGAAATGACAGTGGGTGAAACACAGACGCTGGAACTGGAAATGTCCTATCAGCAGAAAAAGGGATTCCTTGCGGAAGAACCGATTTCGGCAAGCTGGCGCTCTTCCGATTCCTCTGTTTTGACGGTCAGCGGCAATACCGTGACGGCAGTATCCGCAGGCACTGCATCTGTTATCGCATCGGTAAACGGTACAGATTATGCCGCAGAAGTGACCGTGAAAGAGGCATCTCAGACGACAACACGCCCGGAACTGACGGATGACGAGCTTTACCTGTCATTTCACAATGTAGAATTGTCACTGGAAGAGCTGGAAAAGGCAAATTATATTGTCAATATTCCGGTGTATGCCTCCAGAGATTTTAACAAGATTCAGTTCAGCGTGAACGCAGATGAGCGGCTGGTATTTGACGGCGCAAGATTTGGCGCACTGTCGAGTGTACACAGCAGTCTGATTGGTTCCCGTACCACGTGTGTGGTACGGGGAACCGCCGGAGGTGACATTGCGGCAGGAAACGCAGGCGTTGTCGCTTATCGCCTGCCGGAAGATGCACAGCCGGGCGATGTCTATACGCTGGAGACCACAGCAGAAGAGACGATGCAGTGGTCAGATGCCAGCGGCAATTCCGGCGGCATCCAGTGCAGCGGCAATGTTTCCATCACCATTACCGGCGGCAGCACCTCTTCTGCAACAGTGACTACCGCTACCTCTGCGCCGGAGACTTCCACCACAGTCACTACCACGACCGCAGAGGCGCAGAAACTCCACGTGGCACTGCTGGATGTACAGATCAGCCGGGAGGATCTGGAGAAGAACCAGTACCGGGTCAAGCTGCCCCTGTATGTGCCGGATTCGTTCTCCTCGCTCCGGTTCGCCGTCCAAACCAGCAGCCAGCTGAAACAGGTGGGCTGTGAGATCAAGGACTGTCACGTAATGTCTGCGTCCAGTGACGGCTATTCCAGCTATTCCGTTTCCAGTCTGACCGGCGAGGATGTTCCCGGCGGCGAGATCGGCTGGATCACCTTCCAGCTGCCGGAGAGTGCGGCTGCCGGGGATACCTATTATGCCGATGTGCTGGCAGGCGCATCCAGCGGCTGGAACCGTTCTGACGGCACTTCCGGCGGCATTACTACCGGCAACGGTTCTATCCAGATCGTAGACCACACCACCACACAGACCACGGAAACTACATCTGTAACAACGTCCACAGAGACCACAACCTCTGCCGCACCGGGAAAGAATCTGACCGTTTCCGTGGGAAATGTTACCGTGACCCCGGAAGAATTGGCGGCAGAAGATAACATCGTAGAGCTGCCCATTTCCGCAGACCGGTCGTATTCTACCATCGCTTTCGGCATCACCTGGGACAGCCGTCTGACCTATGTGGAGAGCGGCGCAGATAAGGGCATGGGCATTGCCGGACAGGGTGACCGCTTTATCTGGTGGGCGAACAGCGCCGGCGGAAATGTGCCTGCCGGAAAGATCGGCTATGTCCGGTTCCGTCTGCCGGAGGATGCAGAGGACGGGGATGTCTATGTGGTGAACCTGTCTGCACGCTCTGCCGGCGGCAAGGATGCCCGCTGGACGGACAATCTCACCGGGCTGTCGGGCGTGCCGCTGACGGTGGGCGGTTCGATCCGGGTCGGTGCATCTGGGCAGACCACCACAGAGACGACAGTCTCCTCGGGGACCACAACCACCACAGCGGCAGTACAGAGCATCCTCTACGGAGATGTGAATGTAGACGGCAGAGTGGATATCACAGACGCTGTACTGCTGAATAAGGCGGTTTCCGGTGCAGTATCGTTCGACAGCCAGCAGCGGAGCAACGGAGACTGCGATGTCAGCGGCGAGATCAACGGTACGGACGCCATTCTGCTGATGCAGTTCCTGGCGCATATCATTGATACGCTGCCGGATCGGGGATAAGGCGTAATACAAACAGAACGAGCGGTTCTTCCCGGAGCGGAAGAGCCGTTTTTTGTATTATCTTGACTTTTCTAAAGAGATATGGTAAGATATATATGTTATCTTTGTGGTAAAAATATTTTGAAAAAATGAGAGGAAGATCTGACATGAAACAAAACACGATCTGGACAGGCGTCCTTGCCGTGGCATCGGCGTTTGCGCTGCTGCTGACCGGATGCGGAAAGTCACAGACTGCCGCCCGTGACACCTCGGCGAAACAGAACGAGTCGTCTTCGGCGGCTGAAACCTCTGCGGCGGAAGAGACAAGCCCGGCGGTGGAGCAGGCAGACTTTCAGCTGAAACCGTATGCCATGGACGGCGTGGGCTGTGCGGTGGAAGTGCCGGACAGCTTTACGGCGGACAGCAGCAGGGCGGCGATCTCCGGACACCTTTCCTTTAATGGGACGGAGACCGATGACTGCATTGTGGCAGCTGTCTATGATGCCAAGCCGGAAGAGACGTTCGATGCGTTCCAGGAGAACGACCTGTTTGAACTGCTGACCTTTTCGACCACACTGCCCCAGGTGCAGTATTTCCGGGAAACGGAGATCCCCAATGCGGACGGTGTTTCCTGCAAGGCGTATGTGGGAGAGACGCTGGGGACAATTGCCGGGAAAGATGCGTATGTGACCATCCTGGCGGCAAACTGCCCGAAGGAGAACAAGCTGTTCGTCTTTTCCATGCGGGACATGACCGGTGAATTTCAGAACTACCGGGACAAGTTGGCAGACCACATCTATCTGAACCAGAACGGCTATGTGGTGGAAAACGACCAGCTGACAGATGCGCCGGAACCGGAGCCGCTGTCCTATTCCAATGATGCCATCGGCTATCAGATCAGCCTGCCGGAGGGCTGGGAGCGGCTGACGGATACCAGCAGTTCCTACGGGCTGGAGACGATAACCTCCAGTTTCGACAACTACGACCTGTTCTTGAACCGTGACATGGACTATGCGCTCATTGCAGCAAAGTCTATGAGCGTTTCGGATACGGAATTCTATGCCGCCATAAAACAGAACCAGTCTGCATGGGTCGGGGCAGGCGGAAATGAACTGGTAACCTCCAAGGAATGCACCGTGCTGGGCTATGCGGCATATCAAATGGTCATCAACCACAACGCCGGCGCTGACAAAACTTCCAGCGTGGCATGGTTCATCAACAAGACCGGCGACAATCCCGAAATGCTGGCGATCCGCTATTGCTACCAGGAGGACAGTGCGGCAGAATTTGCAGATACGCTGATAAACAGCATTACATTGCAGTAACGCTGCGGTCAGAAAGAACGACAAAAGCGGTTTTCCCCATGCAGGGAAAGCCGCTTTTTGGTGGTTGGACTGCCGTGGCGTCTGCGCAAACTATGACAAAGTTCCTTAAAAAGTTACAAAATAGATTTCAAAATTTGCCGGAAAAGGGTGCGGATTTCGTGAGATAGTCCCAGGATTCCACAGAAGATTTTGTGCAGATGTGCAAAAGTTCCGGAAAATCCGGTCGGAAAGTCTTGCAAAACGGTTACAAACGTGGTATAATAGCAATTGTACGGTGACCACCGCCCCGTGGACAAGCACTCGCTGGTCCGTGGGGAATTCACGTCTGCCGTCCGCTTTTGTCCGGTACACACGGACAGGGCGGGTGCAATGCAGGCGGCACACAAGTTTCAAGAGATGGCACATCTCGGGCGGATTGTCCGGACTGCGACAGATCCTCTGATCCGTCAGGACAATGTCGGCAGAGCGCAGTACACCTTTCCGCCTTCGGACCGGACAGGCGTGTGCCGCAAACTGTGTGGAATGGGAAATGATACTTCCCGTATTCCTGCGGTGCATTGCAGCGGCAGTTCCTTGCCGTACTGCGATGCAGCGACTGCTGTCAGCGCAAACACCACAAAGGAGCGTTTTTATGCGTAAAAAAATCATGGCAGTCGTTTTATCCTGTCTTACTATTATTGGTTTGGTCGTTTCGTCCTTTGCCGTATCGTTTTCGGCATCTGCGGTCTCCGTGGACGAAATGACAAAAGCCGCTGTACAGATCATCTCCCGGAGTGAGGGTACTTATGGTACAATCAACCGGAATGACAACGGTGCGGTCAGCATCGGTATGTTACAGTGGCACGCCGACCGGGCGCTTCAGCTGATGCGTTCTATCGCCAATGCGGACACCGGTTCGGCACAGTCGATTCTGGGCAGCACCTTCTATAACGAAGTGATGACTGCCTCCAGCTGGAATTCCCGGACGTTCTCTGCGGCAGAGGGTACGGCAGCGTCAAACCTGCTGACCACTGCGGCAGGCAAGTCCAAGCAGGATGCGCTGGCGTACAGCGATGTGCAGGGTTATATCAGCGCTGGTCAGAATCTGGGCATTTCCAATGCCGGCGTTCTGGTCTACTATGCAGAGCTGTATAACCGGGGCATGGGCGTAGCGAGACGCATTCTGAATGCGGCTGCAAACGGAGGCGCTTACAGCAGTGTAACGCTGTCCAAGCTGCACAGCACGGCGCTTGCCAACAGTTCCAGCTATTACACCAGCCGTCTGAACAATGCGTACAACACCATTGTTTCTCTGGGCTGGGGCGATGCTGCGGCAACGCCCGGCGGCGACAACGGCAGCAGCGGTGCAGATACCTCTGACTTCTCAGAGAGCTATGCCGGTACATATACGGTAACTGCATCTTCGCTGAACGTGCGCAGCACACCGTCTACTTCCGGTGCAAAGGTCGGCACACTGCCAAGCGGTGCAAAGGTGACCGTATCCTCTGCCAACGGCAGCTGGGCAGCGGTTTCCTACAACGGTATCAGCGGCTACTGCTCTATGGATTACCTCAAGCAGGAGGCTGCACAGACCACAGCGCCGCCGCAGACGACTGCACCGGCAGAGACCACAACTACTGCGGCACCTTCGGATGCCAATTTCAGCGAAAGCTATGCTGGTACCTACAGCGTGACTGCATCTTCTCTGAACATACGCAGTGCGCCGTCTACGTCTGCCTCTAAGGTGGGCAGCATTCCCAACGGTGCAAAGGTAACAGTCACTGCCGCAGACGGCAAGTGGGCAGCGGTTTCCTATAACGGCGTCAGCGGTTACTGCTCCATGGATTACCTCAAGCAGGAGAGTGCGCAGACCACTGCAACTACAACGGCTGCACCGGAAGAGACAACTACAACCACAACGACTACAACTACAACTGCCGCACCGGATACAACGGCACCGGCAGAGACCACCGCAGCACCGACAACTACCACTGACATTGACATGGGTCGTGTGGACGAGAGCTATGTTTCGCTCTACGGCGATGTCAACTGCGATGGCACGATCGATATTCTGGATGCCGTTCTGCTGCAAAAGTATCTGAACGGCAGCGTACAGCTGAACTACACGCAGCTCGCCAATGCGGACTGCCAGAAGGACAGCGAACTGGACAACACGGATGTAACTGTGATTATGCAGTATCTGCTGAGAAGTTTCACTTCTCTGCCGGTTGCATAACACGACAAAACAATAAGACAGATAAAACGACAAACGCTGTACCCGGAGTGATCTGGGTACAGCGTTTTTGTGTTATGTGACGTGTTATTGCTGATGATGCAGGGAAGTGACAAGATTCGAACTTGCGGGATTTGGGGTGGATTTGACGCAATTTCGGGCTTTTTTGGGGGAGGTTGCCATTTTTGGTTGCCATTGAAAATGTAGAGGGGAATTGATAAAGCTGCAAATTCAGGTTTAATACTTCACCTTTCCCTCAGCCACTGCTCTGAGATGTGCACCGTAGGGACTCTTTCCATAAGCCTCAGCGGATTGGAGCAGGTCATTTTTGCTGATCCAGCCGTTGATGAATGCAATTTCTTCTGGGGCTGAAATGGTGATTCCTTGGCGGTTTTGTATCATTTCTACAAAGTTTGCTGCATCAAGCAGGCTTGAAACGGTTCCAGTGTCAAGCCATGCAAAACCTCTTCCAAGCAGCTGCACATCAAGCAGACCGTCGTTGAGGTACATATCGTTCAGTGTGGTGATCTCCAGTTCTCCACGAGCCGAAGGTTTAACAGTATTTGCTCTTTCGCTGACGCCTGCCGGGTAGAAGTAAAGACCTGTAACTGCATAATTGCTCTTGGGATTTGATGGCTTTTCTTCAATGCTGAGCGCTTTGTTGTTTTCATCAAATTCAATGACGCCAAATCGTTCCGGATCGGGGACATAATAACCAAATACCGTTGCACGGCCGTTCTCTTCTGCATTTTTTACAGCAGATTTGAGCAGTGTTCGGAATCCGTTTCCATAGAAAATGTTGTCGCCCAGAACCATTGCGCCAGCCTCTCCGTTGAGAAATTTCTCGCCGAGAATGAAAGCCTGTGCCAGTCCATCTGGACTGGGCTGGACTTTATAGGACAGATTGATCCCATACTGACTGCCGTCACCGAGAAGTGCCTGAAACCGTGGTGTATCGTCAGGTGTGCTGATAATCAGAATATCCTGGATACCTGCCAGCATCAGTGTGGACAGGGGATAGTAGATCATTGGTTTATCATAGATCGGGAGCAGTTGTTTCGAGGTGACTTTTGTCAGCGGATAAAGCCGTGTGCCGCTGCCGCCTGCAAGAACAATTCCTTTCATATCCGATTACTCCTTTTCAAAACTGAAATGTATCCTTTAATCCAACCCACTTCTGATCCTTATCACTCAGATTCAGCTTCGTGCCATCTTTCAGTGCATAGCCCTCAGCAGAGGCGGAGCCATTATAATTTCCAACCAATTCTGGCCAAACGATCCCGATCTCCGGGTCATTCCAAGCCAGACCACCTTCGTCATTCGGATGCCAGAAGTCATCGCACTTGTAGCAGAATTCCGCAATATCCGAAAGTACCAGAAAGCCGTGGGCGAATCCCTTGGGGATCAGGAACTGCTTTTTGTTTTCTTCTGTCAGTTCCACACCATACCACTTGCCGTAGGTGTCAGAATCCTTTCTCAGGTCAACAGCAACGTCAAAAACACTGCCCTTGATGACTCTGACAAGCTTTGTCTGCGGAAACTGTTTCTGGAAGTGCAGTCCTCTCAGTACGCCCTTGGTGGAGCAGGACTGATTGTCCTGTACAAAGTCAATATGGATCCCAGCCTCTTCCATGTCTCTCTGGGAGTAAGTCTCCATGAAGTATCCACGATTATCGCCGTGAACGGTAGGGGTGATGACGCAAAGCCCTTCAATGCCGCCTACATTCTTTTCTACTGTAATCTGTCCCATTAGTCTGTAATCTCCTTCAGATATCTTTCCAGTGCATTCTTCCAATCCGGCAGGGGAGTGAAACCGTTTTCAATCAGTTTCGATTTGTCCAGTCTGCTGTTAAAGGGTCTTGCTGCCTTGGAAAGACCATATTCTGCTGTTGTGACAGGCACCACCTTGGTGGAATACCCAGCCTGCCGGAAAATCTCACAGGTGAAGTCATACCAGCTGATATAGCCGCCTTCGTTGGTGGCATGGTAATAGCCATACTTCTCGGTCTCCGCCATATCCACCAGCAGCCGTGCCAGGTCGTAGGTATACGTCGGTGTGCCGATCTGGTCATTGACCACTCGCACGGTGTCGTACTTTTTGCCCACGTTCAGCATGGTTTTGATAAAGTTCTTGCCGTTCTTGCCGAATACCCAGGCAATGCGGACAATGAAATACTTGTCCAGTGTACTGCTTACTGCGAGTTCACCGTCCAGCTTTGTCTGTCCGTAGACATTCTGCGGTGCGTAGTCCTTGCAGTCCGGCTGCCATGGTTCTGTACCTTGTCCATCGAAAACATAGTCGGTGGAAATGTAGATCATCTTGCAGTTCAGCTTTTTGCAGACATTTGCAATATTCTGAGTTCCGTCCACATTGATGGCACGTACCTTGGGGAGATTCTCCTCGTCCTCGGCAGCATCTACTGCGGTCCATGCGGCACAGTGGATGACAACGTCTGGGTTCGCTTCTGTGATCGCTGTTTCAACGGCGTCTGCGTTGGTGATATCCAGCTTGACATAGGCACAGTCCGCAGTAACTTCATCCAGAATATCGCTGCCGATTGCCTCGTAGCCACGCTTTTTCAGTTCGTTGACCACATCAAAACCAAGCTGTCCGCCGACACCTGTTACAAATACTTTCATCTGTATCCCTCACCGATTGCTGTACATTTTTTCATAGTAGTCCTGATACTCGCCGGAAATAATGTCCTTCCACCATTTCTGATTGTCCAGATACCACTGAATGGTCTTTTTGATACCGTCTGCAAACTTTGTTTCCGGCAGCCAGCCCAGTTCGTTGTGGATCTTGGTCGGGTCGATGGCATAACGCATATCGTGGCCCTTACGGTCGGTGACATAGGTAATCAGACTCTCCGGCTTGCCCAGTTCCTTGCAGATCAGCTTGACAATGTCGATGTTCTTCATCTCGTTGTGGCCGCCTACGTTGTAGACTTCGCCGACCTTACCATTGTGAATGATGAGGTCGATTGCCTTGCAGTGATCCTCTACATACAGCCAGTCACGCACATTTTCGCCCTTGCCGTAAACCGGCAGCGGCTTGTCAGCCAGGGCATTGGCGATCATCAGCGGAATCAGCTTTTCCGGGAAGTGATACGGGCCGTAGTTGTTGGAGCATCTGGAAACGGTTACCGGGAGACCATAAGTTCTGTGATAAGCCAGTACCAGCAGATCTGCACCTGCTTTAGAAGAGGAGTAGGGGCTGCTGGTGTGGATGGGGGTCTCTTCGGTAAAGAACAGGTCCGGTCTGTCCAACGGCAGATCGCCGTAGACTTCGTCGGTAGAAACCTGGTGATAGCGCTGAATGCCATACTTCCGGCAAGCGTCCATCATAACCGCTGTGCCGAGGATGTTGGTCTGGAGGAAGATCTCCGGGTTCTCGATAGAGCGGTCTACATGAGACTCTGCCGCAAAGTTGACAACGATGTCGGGCTTTTCCTCCTCGAAGAGCTTGTACACGCCCTCACGGTCGCAGATGTCCAGTTTGACAAACCGGAAGTTCGGATTGTCCATCACCGGTTCCAGTGTGGACAGATTGCCGGCATAGGTCAGCTTGTCCAGACAAACGATGCGGTAGTCTGGGTGTGCTTTTAGCATATGAAATACAAAATTTGAGCCGATAAAGCCGGCCCCGCCTGTTACGATGATGGTCATGATAGATACTCCTTAGAATGAAGTGTGTTATTTTTATTATATCATACTTTTGGGGGAATTGCAATAAAAAATGTACCGCTGGTGGGCGGTACATTGGGGGAATATGGGGATAGGCAATATCTGAAATGGTATCAATAATTTAGGAGAGTTCTTTCTTTGCTGCGGCGAGGGCGACTTCTATGGTTTTATCCATGTCATAGTATTTGTATTCGCCGAGGCGGCCACCGAAAATGACATTGTCTTCTGCTTCTGCAAGGGCTTTGTACTGTTCATACAGTGTGCTGTTTTTAGCGTCGTTGACGGGGTAGTAGGGTTCATCTCCAAGTTTCCATTCCGAAGAATACTCTCTCGAAATAACTGTTTTCGGCAGATCGTTTCCGTTTTCATCTTTGCCGAACTCGAACCATTTATGTTCAATGATTCTTGTCCAGGGAGTTTCTCTGTCTGTGTAGTTTACAGCTGCGTTACCTTGGAAGTTTGGCTTATCAAGAATCTCATTCTCAAATCTGACAGAGCGATACTCCAAAGTACCCAGCTTATAATCGAAATACGCATCGATCGGACCGGTGTAGATTACCTTTTCAGCGAGCTTATCCAGTTCTTCTTTGTTTTCCAGATAGTCAACATTCAGCCGAACTTCAATACCTTCCAGCATTTTCTCGATCAGCTTGGTATATCCACCGATGGGAATGCCTTGATAGAGTGCGTTGAAATAGTTGTTATCGAATGTCAGGCGAACTGGGAGCCGCTTAATGATGAATGCAGGCAGATCCTTGCAGTCTCGTCCCCACTGCTTCTCTGTATAACCTTTTACAAGCTTTTCGTAGATGTCTCGTCCAACAAGCGAGATTGCCTGTTCTTCCAGATTTTTCGGCTCACCAGTGATTTCTTTTTTCTGCTCTTCAATTTTGGCTGCGGCTTCTTCGGGAGTCACAACGCCCCACATTTTATTAAATGTGTACATGTTGAATGGCATGGAATAGAGCTCTCCCTTGTAATTGGCCACCGGAGAGTTTGTGAATCGGTTGAAGTCAACAAAGCTTGTGACATAGTCCCATACCTCTTTGTTATTGGTATGGAAAATGTGTGCACCGTACTTGTGTACATTGATGCCCTCGACCTTTTCTGTATAGATATTTCCGCCTACATTGGGGCGCTTATCTATTACAAGCACGCTTTTTCCGGCTTTTTTTGCCTGCTGGGCAATTGTTGCTCCGTATAAGCCGGAGCCGACGATAAGGTAGTTGTAGTTCATTTTATTTTTCTCCTTTTAACTTTATTATAAAGTCATTCTTGTTTCAATCATACTTTTTATTAATCTTCTATATGCTTCTTCAAGATTCACACTCGGTTTCCATCCTAATTTTCTGAGCTTATCTGTATTTAATTTCATTTTTGTATCACATGCATAGCCATAGCTATTAGTTTCTGGAATATCAAAAATAACATTTATTTGTCCGCTTGCGAGTTTTGATGCAACCATTTTTGCCATATCAGCTATTGTTGTATGGCATTCTTCATTTGAAACATTATACGCATTTTGATTTTCACCATTAAGCATTATTGTAAGAATTGCAGTTATAGTATCCCTTGTATAGCAATAGTTTCCTTCCGAAAGACCTTTAGTATGAAGTACTATATCTTTATTGTAAATAACACTTCTTGCAAATTGTGCAAACACCCTATTTTCACCTGGAAGAATCCCAGCTCCAAATGTTTGTGAAAGTCTTGCAATTCGTACTGGAACTCTATATTGTTCACTATAAGCAATACACATATTTTCACACATTCTTTTGCCGAGAGGGTAGTTGCTTCTCAAAGCCAGGGGATTAATATATCCCATTGTATCTTCATGTACATATGTTTCATCATTAAAAGAACCATAAACTTCCATTGAAGAAATGTACACAAATGCGTTTACAGCGTGTTTTTTTGCAATTTCAAGTATGTTGTGCGTTCCCATTAATGCAGTCATAATTGTATCTACAGGTTGGGAAATCATTTGTTTTGAAGCGGTAATGCTTGCAGCATGTATAATATAATCAATAGAGATGTTAGAGGGTATGTTGTTTTCAGTTATATCTGTAATGTCACTTTGAATAAGAATAATGTTATCCTTTTTATCTATCATACCAAACATTTTTTCAAATTTTGATATATTCCTTACGATTGCTACAATAGTCAAATTTAAATTGTATTTGTTATTACAATAATGAAGTGCCCTGAGTAATTGTGATCCTACAAGTCCTGTAGAACCCGTCAATAGAATTGTTTTATCTTCAAGTTGCTTAAAGTTCATACTGTTGCTTATAAATTCCATATCTTCTTTAAGAGTTGAATCATTAATTATATTCACTTTCAACCTACCTTTCATGTTCTAAAAAATTACTATAACATTATTTTTTGGCTAGGATAAACTAATAGAATATATACCATTACAAGAGTAAACTGCACTTTCTCTGTGTTTAAGTAATTATTAATACTATGAGTGCATTGAAGAAGCAGTTATAAAATATGGATTTTTTTCAAAATCTGGGATAATATCTCCAGAACAAGCTTTTCTTTCATGATGCACATAGCCACTGTATAGGTCAAGAAAAAAAGAAATGCGGAAATAATAAGTGTTATAAAATTTCCTAAATTCAAATATATGCACCATAATGATGCTAATAGACCTATTAATATAGAAAGCATAATTTTCCAATATTTAATCTTTTTAAAAGCAGTTGTTATCGATCCTTTTAACACTATAAATTGAACAATAAACACTACAGTTTCAGCAATTAAAGTTCCAATTGCTGCACCAGATGCTTGCATAAAAGGAATTAATAAAGCATTTAGAATAATATCAACTATTGCACCAGCTATTTCAGAATAGAGGACATATTTTTCTTTTCCAAGTGGTACCAGAATTTGAATACCAAGAATATTTGTAATTCCTATCAGAAGCAATGTTGGCATTATTATTTGCATTGGTAAAATCGCACCTTCATACTCATTACCAGATAAAAATAAAACTCCATACTTTGCAAATACCATAAAGTAGAAAGAGAGTGGCATTGCTAAAATAAAAACAAAATTCAGAGCCTTTTCTGTGATACGATAAAACTCATCAACCATATTTTGTTTTATATAATATGAAACTCTTGGCAGAAGGACTGTTCCAAGAGATGTGATTACACTAACAAGAATTGTTTTTATTTTTGTTGCCGCTCCATAATATCCCACATCTATATCTGTCGCCATAAATTTAAGCATCACGGTATCAAGATGTGTATAAATGGTAGTTGCACACGCCATTGCAAAGAAAATACTAATTGCTTTTAAATGTGGACGTATCGAGTAATGTCCAATAAATTTAAAAGATATATATTTATGAGCATTTATAAAATTGCATATATTTGATGCCGATGCCGCAAAAATGGTAATTCCTCCGTATATAACATAATCAGATTTTGTTTTTACAAGCATAAACATTCCTATTAATGCAATTACTTTAAATATAAGAGAACGAATGGTTATATATGTATATTGTTCAAGCGCTTTGTACAACCATTCCATTCCTATAGCACTAAGGAAAATTGTTGAACTTACAATTATATATAGAAATCTATCTTCTCTAAGTTTAGGCACAGTAAACAAGGCGACAAACAAAAATACATATGATATGATGCTCATTACAATATTAATAAACAATAGCTCATGAGCAGTTTTACTAAGAGCTTTTTTGTTATCACGTACAGTTGCACATGCACGTATTCCATAAGTAGGGATGCCTAGTTGTGCAAACATTGTGAAATATGCAATGAAAGAAGTTGCAAAATTAACTCTTCCGGTTCCTTCGGGAAGAAGAATTCTTGAAACATATGGAAATGTAATCAGAGGGAAAATAAATGAAGACATATTAAGTAGAGCATTCATAACAAAGTTCAATTTTATTGATTTTTTCTTGTTCATATATGCTCTCCTTTATTTTGCAAATTTTATTTTTTTTAGTTTTGGAAATTTTATGTTTATGCGAATTTTATCAAAAATCAACTTTAGCCCAATCCAAAATATAATGAATTTTAAAAAGCCATAATTAAATACTTGTTCATAGAAGGTGTTTGAAAAAAATGAAAAAATCAAGCAGCAACATAGATAGGAATATATCACAACCCATATATCAATTTTTGAATTGTCTCGTTCTTGAATTGCTTTATTAAATACAAGCTGGCATATAATAGCCATTAAACCAGTAAAACATAGAACGCCTACTAAACCACCATCGTACATAAATGCATAAAATATTGTGTATACATTTCCGAGAGTGTGGCCGTTTATAGATCTAAATGGAATGTCAACTTTATGATACCATTCATTGTGACCCATTTTGGCAGCTATAAGATTTATGAAATTTACTAGTGTTTGATTTGTACTTATATCTGATCCAAAATTCCCTTCACGAATAAATGTGTCAAGGTTTTTTATTTCTGCTGCAATATAAACTGATAGATATTCTCCATTTTCTCGTTCTGATTGTCTCCCAAGAAGATTTCCGATATCTTTAAATCCTACTATGAGAGCAATAATTGCAACTCCTGCAATCAGCAGTATCTTTTTATTTATTTTAACTTTCCAACCACTTTTCTTTCCATAAATTATGTAAAATTCAATTGCCATTGCGATAAGCAGTTGAAATGTTCCTGTTCTTGCTCCGAAAAGCATATCAGAAGCTACACTAAGTAAGATGTTTAAAATAAGTAATGGCTGGTAACACCAGTATTTATATACGATGCTGTGAATTAAAATATAGCCGGTTATATAACCTGTTGAATAGACAAAATACTTTAATAAGCCTAAAAAGCCAGGCACTTCAATAGTATTATTCGTAAATACGCGTGCATGTCTAAAATAGAATATTGCTTCAGATAATGAGCCGCTTGTCAATGAAGTAATAAACCGATATAGCATTAGCAATGTAAGTAGTTGAATGCATGTATATGCAATTAAGACAATAAAAGATAGCCGAATTTTATAAAATCCGTGATTTAAATAATCAGTGTTTACGCCATCTATAATAATTGCAGATATTGTTCTTTTTTTTAGAATTTTACTCAAGAGAATTGAGATAATTGCAAAAAAAGCTGTTCCACCAATCATTGTAATTAGTGTTAGAGGTGATGGATGCAAATCCCATGCGTTAACATAAAAACATGCATATATTATTCCAGGGAGAAAGCATAAAGCAAAACACATTTGAGGTGTTAGAATAATCTTTTGTGATGTTAGAAAGCACACACCAATTATGATTAAAAATCCTAAAACCAAAATAATCATGGATATAATTTAAAATTCCTCCTTTAGCATAAAGTGATTATGCTTCAATGGATTTTTTCGTGTAATAACCATTTTTAAGTTTTGGAGATATAGCTTGAACATTTTTCTTTATGTCTTCGTATTCCTTATCTGTCATTGATTTTAATTTGTCAGCAATTTCATAGAGCGAGTCTACCGTTATTCCACATTTATTCTTTTCTATAAATTCGGCAAGTGCAGCCTTGCTCCAAATAATAACAGGTATGCCAGAAGCAAGATAAAGTGAAGTTTTGTGAGGATTATTTATCCGAAGGTATTCTCCAAATGAGCCTTTACAAGTTTCTGAGCTCATGCCATCCCATACTAATCCAAAACTTCCAAAAAGTTCAAAAGGAAGATTATCTGCAGGATATGAACCAAAATAATTAATATTATCTTTTTTTGAGTCATCATAGCCTACGCCATAAAGATTAAAATTAACATTTGAAGGGAGATTATAAACATATCCAGCTTTATGTTTTCTCAATGCGCCTGCAATAATAACAGGATCATCTTTTGTGGCTAATCGGTTTTTGTATATCTTCCCCTTATCTTCGATAAGATAGTCGAAGATTTTAAGATTAATCAATTTATCTTTTGTTATGCCTAAAGATATAAGTTTTTTAAGCATACTACTGTTATGGACAATAATTGAGCTTGCAGCTTTAAGTGTCTTTTTTTCCTCAAAATTTATTCTGAATTTTTTTAATAAGCTTATATCATCTCTTGTTGCAGTTCTGAGTATTTCCATATCATGAATAAGCAATTTAATTGTAGCACCTTTTTTTACATATTTTTTTATAAGTCCGGCAAAAAAAAGTGTATGATTAATTGGCGGAAACTGAATGACAACTTCATCATCTTTCTCTATCTTTGTCTTAAGAAATGCATTTTTCCATTCTTTAAAACAAGAAAAATGATAAGAAATACTTTTAAATTTGAGCTCTGATTTCTTTATTTTCTTTTCTATAGTTATTTTTTTATATCCTTCTTTAGAAAGTATTGTTTCGACATCATTTCTTGCTTTTGTTCCAGCTGTACGCTGAACACCTGAATCATATTGCACTTCACTTACTATATATCTCATTTTCTTAATTATTCCACCTTATTCCAATTGTTGATTTTCTCTTGCGTCATATAGTGCTCTGAAAATATAAAAATCATCTGGGGTAGTAATTTTTATATTTTCATTAGGTCCAACTACAACATTTAGTTTTTTCCCATAATGGCGCATTAAAGTGCAAGAATCAATCATATCCGTTTTGCCTTCATTAATGGCCTGACGTTCAACATCAAGAATTTCTTTCAACCAAAAACTTTGAGGAGCTTTTGCAAATCTCGATTGTTCACGACTAGGAACCTCGGAAACATTATTGTCTTTGTCGACAAGAATAACGGTTTCTTTTGCAACTGTACATGTTATTGCTGTACCATATTTTTTTACTGAAGCAATATTATTGCTAATAGTTTCAGAATCTATAAGTGGGCGTACACCATCATGAATAAGGACAATATTACCTTCTGCACCAAAATTTTTTTCAGCAGCACAAAGGCCATTATAAATAGACATTTGCCCTGTTTCACCACCCGGAACAATTGCTTTTATCTTATCAAGGCGATAGCGATATTTCATTTCTTCCATATAAGGAATCCAATCTTTAACAATCACACATATTATGCCATCAATTTCTGGGTGATTTTCAAAGAGTTCAATAGTGTGAACAATAATTGGCTTTCCATGAACCATGAGGAATTGTTTGGGCTTATCTTTCGATTTCATTCTTTTGCCGACGCCGCCTGCGAAAATCACTGCTATATTCATACAAATCACTCCTTTTTATTTTATAAGCCAAATTTCCATATCGTGAGTTAAACGCTGCTCTTCTGGTGGAAGTCGCATATAATCTCCATATAGATTTGTAAGATACTTATCCCAGCATCCAGGTGCATTAACTTTAAGACCTTCAAAATCTACTTGGACAGTTTTGAGGTATTCTGTTTTTTTCATTTTCTCTTGTTTGCCATAGCCCCATACAATTCCACCAATATAATCATAATCATCAAATGAGTAGTTTCTGGCAAATCTATCTATTTTTTCGACAGATTTTTCTATTCCAATACATTTAAGAAGAATAGGTTTTAAGACAGGTTTTACAATTTTTTTGAAAGTACTCTTTGCGCTTCCATCTTGTGATTTTTGAATCTTTAAAATATCTCGCATGAACAATGACTTTTTAAAGATTTTTTCTGTTTCAGCATCACTTTCTGGAAGTCCATCTAAGGGAAATATGTCTATCCATACTTGCTGTTCAGTTTCATCAAAATCAAAAATTTTTTTAATCTGTGTGTGTGTGTCAAATATTTTTGCAAAAGGATAGTTTAAATTTCCAAGTTCGAAAGAAGCTAATTTGTACCTTTTATCGCATAATTTTTTGCCGATGTTTTGTAATCTATCGTAATCTGTTCTTGGCATCAGAACATCGATATCATCGTCCCAAGGAATAAATCCTTTGTGCCTTATTGCCCCAAGAAGTGTTCCTCCAGCTAGAAAATAGCGCAACTTATATTTTTCGCATAAAGAAATAAAATATTTAAATATCTCAAGTTCTAAATGTTGTAAATCTTTAAGGCTTAACTTTTCCACTGTCTAATTCCTCCAAGTTATAATTAAGAATAACATGATAAAAGGTGTCGTTTTTTAGACCTTCCAAATTTTTATATGTAAGCTTATGCACATTTGTTTTACATTTTATCGAATCAAATTTGCTGCTTGAAAATGTCTTCTTTAATTCATGTTGAAGCAGCGTTGGATAAGTGTTGCTGTAATATGGCATTTCATAAAGCTGACGTTCAAATTTTCCGGATTCAATAAGTAAAGCAGCAAATAAATGAAAAATGAAATAATCATTTACTGTTTTGTTATGTAACCACCAATTTTCCATCGAATAATAGAGTGAAAGGAAAAAAGACTCCCCCGAATTCTTTGAATATAAAAACCAGTTACTTATCTGTGTTTCTGATAAATCAAGAAATGATGCTCTATAAAAGAACATATCTGAATTTAAAATCTCATTGTTTATTTTTCCTGTAAGCATAACTGTAGAATCAATCCACATCCCCCCTTTAAAAGCTAAGAGATTTATTCTGCACATATCCGAGAAATGTGCAGGCATTATACAGCCTTTTTCCCAAAGTTCCCATATTCTTTCTGGAAATTGGACATACTTTCGAAGATTTTCTTTGTTTAATTCTACTAGATTAAATCCAATTTCTTTTGAATACTTGCTTATACTTTCATAGCATTTTTTTACAATTAATGGGGCTTGCTCTTTACCTTGAAACCATAGCCACCAGATTGTTTTAGAATATGAGTTGTCGATGTTTTCTTTTTCCTTAAACACAAGGTGCTTTTTTAATTTTTTTTTGCAATAGGACTGCCAATTAATAGTACGTAATTTTTTATTATTTGCAATTCTTTGAATTGGCAAAATCATTTTTGCACCTCTTAGAATGACATTTTGTAGACCATATCTTTTAATCCAAGTTCTTACTTGATCTAGTTTATTCACATTAATATTCCTTTTCTAATCCACAAGTTTTTCCTACTATTTTAGCAACTCTTTCTGAAGCTTTTCCGTCTTCATAGCTTTCAAGAACTTTGTGATGTTGTTTCATAGCTTCAACAAATTCACTTTGAGAATAACTATCTATATTTTTTACAAGTTCTAGATTGCTTTTTGCAACAGGAAACCCCCAAGTATCAATTGGCATGCAAAATCCTCTATTTGAAGTGTACCATTCTGCATCAACTGCGAACAAAAAGCATGGACGATAAGTAAATGAAAAATCCCATATTGATGATGAATAATCCGTTATAAGGGCATCACTTATGCAAAGAAGCTCTTGCATGTCATCGTAGTCGCTTACATCGATCATTCTATCTGAATTTGACTTGTCATTTGGATGTGCTCTAAATAAGATCACACATTTTTTCTTGAATTTTTTTTCAAAGGCCATCGATATTAGTGATGGATTTAATTTTTCAAGTTTATCTTTATTTGTGGACCATGTAGGTGCATAAAGTACTACAAACGCATCTTCTGCAATTTTAAGTCTTGTCTTTATTTTCCTGATGCTTTTCAGATCAATTGAGAAGAGACAGTCATTCCTTGGCATTCCACATTTTTCAATTTCCCTCTTGTATCCAAGTTGCTTTCTAACTACAGTATTTTCAAAAAAGCGACTACTTACAAGAAATAAATCTGTTTCATCTAATTGCATATTTCTGCGTTTATCATGAATGCTTTGGTGTTTTTTTTCACTACTACCTAGTTTCTTATAACACCCACCACCATGCCATGTTTGGATAAAGTACTGACCTTTACGTTTTGGAATCTCTGTTGCTTCAAGAAAATTTGATATATACACTTTAGCTGTCATGCGTTGGTAAATATGTTGAATACTTCTGTATTGGCAAAGTTCAATCCCATCACTTTTAGTATAATTATAAAAGTGATCGGGATTTTTGACCGCCCATACAAGTCTTATTTTGTCGCCATAAATCTCATGTATTTTTTTGGAAATATATTTAGGGTTACAACCGTATACACTTCCTGAGAATGCCTCGAAAACCACTTTGGTTTCTTCTATTTTTTTTAGGCAAAAACATTTGTTTATAATTCTAAATGTTTTTATATATGCCATTTTCATTTTTTCTTTGATATCATTCATTCTTTGCGCTCCATAAACTTTATATTTGCAAATAGAACTCACTTGTGGGAATGCAAGGCAGTGCATTTAGCATACTTTATGGAATTGTGACCCCCCCCATAAACCACTTATTTGTTTTTACAATAGATGTTCCAAAACACATTATAAATAGGATAGCCCAATAAAAGTAATATTATTGCTACTCGATCTCTTTGTGGAACTTTTTTATCAAAAAGTATTGCTTTTGAGTTCTTCCTTATATACGCAATAACTTCTTTTTTTTCATTATTCCACCTAGTTGTTTTACACATCTGATTTAGTGTGCTAAATCTTGCATAAACTTGTCTTCTCAAAACGGCTTTTTTCAGATCCGGATACAGTTTTAGAACATCATCAGCCATTTTATCTGTCATCTCAAGCAAATCAAATTTTTTAGGATTAAAAGAACAATTAACTATCGAATCTCTTCTTATTATGTAATTGTATTTTGATTCGTAACCGACAGCTACATTATTGCATTGCAACATCAATTTATAGGTTGTACCAATGTCTTCAAATAGTTTTCCTTTAGGATACTCAACATCTGAAAACAAACTACGGTCATAAAGTTTTGCCCAAGCTGATGTATCTATAACATCATGATAGAGCATTCTTTCCAGACACTTTTTACTCGAAAGGACCTCTTCACCGCTTTTTCCAAACTCTTTAACTTTGCCATTGCTATATAAGACTCTGTGTTGACATATTGACATTTTTGCATTATACTTATTGATTAGATTATATAGATATTCTATATAATCCAAATCTATAAAATCGTCTGAGTCGATACACGTTATATAATTACCTGATGCTCGTTTTATACCATAATTTCTGGCGTCTGAAAGTCCACCATTTTCTTTATGAAAAACAACTATTCTATCATCTTTTTCCTTATATTCATCACACTTTAATGCAGAATCGTCTGTTGAACCGTCATCAACCATTATAATTTCAATATTCTTATATGTTTGATTGATAACGGATTTCATACATCGGTCAAGATAATCAGAAACATTATAAATTGGTAAAATAACAGAGATAAGATTTTCTTTCATCAAAAGCTTCCCTCATACTTCTTATGCCCAAACTTCGCACCTATAAACGACTTGATTTTCCGATTCCAGTCGATTTTTTCAGTGTAAATGCAGGGTATTTCATTGATATCTTTTTGGCTTATTGTACCTGATTTTACTTGATAGTCGAGCCAGACATTAAATATTATCTCGCTAACTCTTCCGTAAAAGCGACCTTGAAAAAATGATAATTCTTTAGAAGATTCTCCAATTCTTTTTTCTAGCTCAAAAAGAATATTGAAGAGCCATTCGCAGTAGTTCTGGAACAGATCTTTTCTCATGATCATCATATTAAACATATACCCATAGGTCTGCTTGTATACCTTGTTGCAGGAATCTGTGTAATCAGGGTACTTTTCGGCAATAATCTCTTTTGTCACATCAAGATGCTCTGCATAATGTGTATGTGCATAATGAGAATAGAGCGTTTCAATATAATACTTTCGCTTCTTAGGAACAAACACTTTATATTTGCTCAGAAGCGGTGCAAGTTCATCGTATGTGAGAATATTATCAAAGGGATCTTTAGACTTCTTGTTCAGAGAAAAATGGCGTCTGTAATGTGCCAAACCAATATAGTCTGAGTCAACATTTTTCCACGCCCAGTAAAGACCTGTTAATTCGCAAAACGAAGGGTTCTTAAGGGAAATATTATCTCCGGTATTGTCTTTAACATATCCTAAGTCCAAATCTTTTCCATCAGAATCCTTTTTCCCTTCTGCTCCAACATGAACAGGCAAGTACATTTTATCTGCTGGCATTTGATACTTCTTATGCGTAGCTATTATGATTGTAGCCTTATTCTCCAAAATTATACTCCTCTTTTTCTATTTTACCCATCTACAAAAAATCTGAAAACATTACAAAGACATTTGTGTGCCAAATCCTAAATACAAAACGCCTCTAGATTCCAAACTCCAATTGTAGCCTATCATTGTGCAAAGCACCATAAAACACGGCAGAATACTACGTTTTTTCAAACCAAAAAGCTTTTTCCAACGCCTCTTACATCTGCCTACACCTATATAAAACAATTATACCACACGCCCCCACAAGTGTCAAGCAAATCCCTCGACAAATACGCTCACAAACCGAAAAAATAACACCGAAAAATTAATTTTTTCTGTTCATATTGTCAATTTCCCGCCGGAACATCTGCCAATTTCGCAGGAATTCACGCTGGGGAACGAAAAAGCAGCATTTTCTGCACCATCAAAAAAGCCCGATGGATCACCTTCCATCGGGTAAAAAATCATTTTAAATTCGGGTGATTTGTGCTTTCGGAGCGGAAACTCAGTCTTCCGCCTGCTCTTCTGTCACCAGTGCTTTTCGCTTGATGCCAAGGTAGCAGCGCTTGGGGTTGGCATCGCTGCTTTTACGCTTGCGGCCGGACTTCAGTTGCAGCTCCGCTCTGACAGCCTTTGCAAAGGCATCGTAGTTCGGGAAGCAGTACGCATAGCTCTCATCCAGGGCATATTCCTTGTAATCGGCGTACATATCTTCGGTGAAAATGTAGTCATCGTCGTTCTCGGTGCGTACATAACAAGCCGTAAAGAAGAAGTCCAGAGACTTGCTGGTGCTGCGGCTGACTGCCGTGGGCGGTACGTAGCTGTCATAGCTTTCGCCTTCTTCGGAGTCGCTGAATTCGTAGTGGTTGTCCTTGAGCGCCTTGTACGCCAGAATCAGCTTTCTCACAATGGCTGCCTTCTCACGCTCCAGCTTGTCCATCAGTACCTCAAAGGGCTCTGCATTGTCGGTCAGTCTGTACTTGAACGGGATCACAAGCTTACGCATATCAAATGCCGCATCCGGCATCTTCGTGGTAATGTCGTAGTTGGAGGCGTTGATGATGTGTGCACGGCTTTGGAACGGGACACTGCCGTTTTCGCCCTTGAATTCCGCTGAAAGCATATCAGCGCCGGAGATGCCCTTGAGAAAGGCAGTCGCCTTGGTATTCAGCGGTGCGGAGTCCATGTCCATGCAGCAGCAGAGGGATTTTCCATAGACCATGCTGGGCGCAAACTGGCGACCCAGGTCGTTTGGCTGCATGGTAACGGTTGCTGAGTTGTTGAACAGACGCATCAGAAAGCTCAGCAGAAGGGTCTTGCCGGAGTTGGTCACACCCAAAAAGCAGAACAGCTTCTTGACCATATCGTTGGTCAGGCAAACGCCCAGGACTTCGTTGATTCGCTTGTTCAGCGGCATTTCGTGATTGGTGTAGGTGTTGATGACCTTTTCATATTCCGGGCAGGCTTTGTTTTCCGCAAGCCAGTCCGCATGGATCATGCTGGTAAAGAATTTCTGCGGTGTAAAGTCTTCCAGCTCTAAGGTGTCCAGATTCAGGACGCCGTTTTCAAAGACAACATACTTGCTGATATCCGGCGGATAATCCACTTTGACAGCGTTTTGCTGCACATGGCTCAGCAATCGCTTTACGGTCTTGTCGTGTACGGAAAAACGTTTCCAAAGGTAAGCAGCTGCCTCACACAGTTCACGGAGAATACACTGCAGTTCTTGTTTAGACGGACACGGTTCAAAGTATTTTCCGTTGAAGAAATAGAGCCATCTGTCATGGTAGACGATGAGATGGAGCTTTTGTGTCAGTATCAATGAGAGGAGATTGATGATATATTCTTCGACCTCCTTTTCGTCACCCTCCTGTTCCTCTATTATCTTTTCCAAATCTCTTGCACATTTGTAAAAAATACATAATGTATCTATGCTGACGCTGTTGTTGCTGTCGTAGGCGTTGCGCTTCCATTCGGAAGGTGGGATCGCCTCATAGGGAATGCTCATTCTGTCCAGTTCTTCCATCTTCTTGTGGGTGTTGACTGTTTCGTTCATACTGATCAGATCCTTTCATTTTTTCAGAAGCGGCAAGCGATATGCTGCCGTCGCCTCTGTACAATCGGTATTATAGCACACTTTTGCAATGCCGTCTTACAAAACGCTCTTAATTTTTTGCAGGGGGAAAATTGCAGCGTTTTTCGTCAAAGCAAGGCACATCAATAAAGGGACGTTTGTGCAATTTCGGTTTGGCTTTCTTGAAATTGCGGTATGTTGTGCCGTGGAGAATGCCGGGGATCGCTTTCTGTCTGTTCTGGTTGTAGAACGTTCCCTTGATATAGCATTCGCCCGTTTCCAGCAGGGTCAGCGCCTGGGGATCGATATTGAGCAGCTTTGCCGCAGAGGCGGCGGTTCTGTCGTCCAGCGGGAAAAAGGCATGGATCGCTGCATTGTCCATGATCTCCCGGACCTGGGCGGACTTGGGCAGAAACTGGGTGGCAAAATTCAGACTCATGCGGTTCTTGCGGCTCTCCGTCAGAATCTTGGCGATGGGGCCTTTGGTGCTGAGGTTTTGCGTTCTGATCTCGTCGATGAATACGCTGAGCTGCTTCTCGCCGTGTGCCTGCTGATAGTAATACAGAGACATCAGCAGCATATCGATCAGACCAGAACCGCCATTAGAGCGTACCGCCTTGGTGGAAATGATAATAATATCCTTGCTCTCTTCGATCAGCTCGCCCCAGTCTCTGTCGTTTGCCTTGAAGTTCACAAAAAAGGAGAGCGTATCCGCCAGCTGATCTGCCAGATCATACGGGATCTGTTCACTTGTCAGCACCTCATACAGAGATGTCATATCCACATTGCCTTTCTGGATCATATCGCTGATGGCAGCATGCACAGCAGCCTGCTGCTTGCTGCCCATATTGGGGTTGTGAGATTCCACAATGGACTCGATTTTTCGGATGGTATCTTCCCCATTGCCGGAGTCGCCCAGTTTGAGCAGGTCAACGGGGATTCCGTCCTCTTCGATGCGGTGGAAGGTGATATGCTCGGCGATATACGCCTGAACCTTCTTCTCTGCCGTTTCACCGCAGCCTACAGACAGCTTTTCCAGTATCTCCTCTTCTGTAAAGGATTCACTGGTATCAAAGACAATAACGGGACGGTGCAGCTTTTGCAGGCTCACCATTCGTTCGGTGAGACAGTGTGTTTTGCCGGAACCGCTTTTTCCCAGTGCAAAGAAGTGCATATTATCCTTGCGTTTTTCGTCAAAGACCTGGTAGGAAACACCGCCGATGCGGTTTTCCGTGAGGGGAATAAAATGCTCCGGTGCAGGTGCTGTGCTGTACCATTCTGCATAGCGGCTTTCCTCGATCATGAGTTCCACGTCGGAATCCAGAATCCGGTCGCTTTTCAGGGCGATCAGAGCAGGCCGCAGGCTTCTGTGGTGGGAATACACCACCAGCGGATAACGGTTTTTCTTGGTGGCATGGAGATATTCGCACGCTTTCAGGCATTTCAGAATGCGGCAGGTGTTGTCGGCAGTTCTCATAGACGGAATCAGCACATTCTCTATCGCAGACTCTTCCAGGATCAGCAGCTTGTCCTTGACGATCAGCTGGTTTGTGCCTTCCTGGAAGTCCATTTCCTTGCTGTGCTGGAGGATCTTGAGCTTGCCGCTGCGAATGGCATCATTGAGCGCAGCAATAAAATGCTCTGACACCGCATCTTCTGAAGTGCCGGAAACTGTCTGAGAATCGTACAAAATGGAGTAGATCAATGGGGCGATAGGCTGACTGTCGAAATCGAGAATGCAGTCTATCACGCAAAAGTAAACGGTATCCAGTAATGCACCAGCCGTAATGATTTCTTTGCTTTTGCCTTGGAAATAGGGACTGTATTGCTCGAATTCAGAGTTGAAGATATCGATAAAGTTTTGTTTGAACCTATCTCGAAACAGTTCGTAGTTTTTACAGATGTAAGATGCTATGGTGTTTATGAGATAATTCAAATCATCACACATCTCCGCCTCTTCTTCCTTTGTCATAGCAGGGGCAAAATTTTCCGGCAGCGTCAGACAGATCTTTTTCTCCGGAGGGAGCAGGTATTGTGCATGGGTGGAGAAAATCGCAAGATTATGGGGCTGACAATCCATGCTGTCATTTTCCGTTAGGATGTGCTGCAACATTTCTGTTCTTTTTTTGTCATCGTCGATAATGCTGCGGTCGCTCAGGATAACGGTTTCATCCTTTGCGTGGAGCAGTTCCGTTTTCACAGCACTCTTGTTGGAACAGAGGGTCAGCGGCTTTGTGTCTCTGTTGAAAATCTGCATGAGGAGCGTCGCAAACCGTTCCGATGCGGCATCAGGTGCAGATATGGTCAGAATACGTTCCGTGCTGTATTTCTCTTCCCGGAAAAAAGAACTCAGCAGACCGCAGAGGGAAAAAACGAAGAGCATCATCTTTTTGTCCGTGTCAAGGTACTTTTCGCAGATTCCCTTTATACCGAGAGGGCGGTCTTTTGTACTGGGAAGAACTTTTTTGGTGAAATAGGGGGAGCAGTGTTTCAGCAGATTCATCCCAAACTGATTTCTGTTGCAGCAAAATTGAACAAGCGTACTTCCTTCTTTGCTTTTCACAAAAGAAAAGCCAGGATATTCTGAAATGTACAGAATACGTTTCTGAGCAAAATTGTTGATGCAGTGCGCAACATAATCGTTTGCCATAGCTTTGCTTTTGCACACCCATTGAAAAGATTCAAACAGAGGCAACAGATTCTTGCTTGCCAATTTGTCACGAGGAACGACCGCAGAATGGATGTTGTCGTCCATACTGGAATATAAGACATACAAAAGTTCTTTTCGGTATCCGTCTTTGTCGATATAGCAATGGTGAACACTGCGAATTCTTAACTTGCCGACTAGGGTTTGGTTTCCATGATCTATGCAAACTCCATAACCATCTATTTGACGTTCGCAAAACATCCGGGGCATTGTTTGTCGAACTTGTTTGAGTCGATCAATTTCTGCAAGCTGACATCGATTTTGATTCACGAAAAATTGGAGCGTATCCTGAAGGCTGACTTGTGTCTGATACATTTGATACTGTAGCTGATCCAGATATGGCGTGACGTTTTGCTGAAAATATTGCGTTAATGCAGGTGAGAGAGGGATGTTTGCGTTTGCAAGCGCCTGATTGACATCCGGAGTTATTTGCATATTTGGACTTCCGTTCATATAGGGGACCTCCTAAAAACTTTATTGAAATACATTTTACCTGGCACACGGCACAGGCGGTTCTGTATTTCCAAAAAGCATTATAGCACATCGGAAAATTTCATGCAGACAAAACGCTCTTATTTTTTTGCAGGCGCTCTGGGGGGAGGGGCGGAAAATATAAAACGGACAAAAAAACACCTGGCACATGGCACAGAAAAAAATCAAATTCCGTTTGTTTTTGTACCCCTTTTCTGAAATTGCCGCCGGAAAAGTTCCTGTTTGGGCGAAAATCAAACTTCTCCGATGCGTTTTTGGAAAAAGGGGAACAAAAATCCTCCGGATTTTTTTCGGAGGACGCTCTTGTGCCGTGTGCCGGGTAAAAATTATGCGGGTGAGGGAATTGGGGCTGTGCCGTGTGCCAGGTAAAAAAATTTTGGAAAAGAGATTTATAGTGCTGCCAGGCAAAGGAAAACCCCTCCGAGCGGCTTTGCCGCCCACCTCCTCCTTTCAGGGGAGGCTATAAGGAAGAAAATTGATTTTGTAGTTTTTTTCAAATCCTCTTTTCTTTCCCTGGGATATGTGGTATGATATAGATATCTTGTAAAACAAAAGGGGTTGCATCCGTATGGCATCGATGGAAGGACTTTATAATACCATAGCAGACATATGGGATTCTTATGATATGTACCGGCAGGAACACGCTGACCAATATGGCGAGGCAGAGGAAAGTCCAAGCACCATAGAACAGATCAAGCGGCATTTTTACTATGTCGAAAAGAACAAAGCCGGCGGCTTGATCCCAAAGATAAAAAGTAAGATCAACCTGGATCTGGAACTCAAAGAAACAGACAGTCCGGAGGAAAGGTCGGACAAGCTCTGGCTGCTGGAACAGATCTACGTTGCAGAAAAGATTGGCGTATACCGATATTCAGCGAAAAATGCCGAACTGCCGGAACGGGAGTTTTTGAGCCGATGCAAGGTTCTGGATATTATCGCAAACCCGAAAGGGATGTATATGTACGATAAATGCGGTGATTACAACAATGCCATTATGGATGCGTTTGACATAGTATACACAAATGTCCAAATGTCTGTGAAAAATGCAGATGAAATTGAGAGGACGGTAGATGCGCTATACAGCGGTTGGTTTCATATCAATGCGTTTTTCTGTTTAGGTATTTGTACAGGCAGTGTTTTTGAGGATAAACTCTCAGAGATGAAAAAGCAAAGAGATGCTGTTGAAAAGATTGCATTCGATCCGAGTCGCATTCTTTCTACACCAAAGAATGGAAAAGGAGTAAATTTGGATACAGCAGAAACACAAGAGCCGCAAACATACTCCAATTTGAAAGAACGTTTCTTTATTATGCTGGTCACTGCGCAAAAAAGAGCGGAGATCAACGATATGCTCCTCGGCACATTTGACTATACAAAGGAAAAAGTGTTGGCTGACCGTGTGATGGATATAAGAGTTCTGAAGGAGTTTGGAAAGAACGAACTCTATAAAAAAGAGATCTCCTTTGAGGAGTTTACAGAGCTTTTGCGTTTTGGCAGCGACGAAGACAAACTGTGCTTGTGGCGGGGCATTACTTCAAAGTACGCTCCTGAGATTCCGGGAAAGGAATTCTTTCAGAGCCGTGGTGAATTTTCCAAGATCATAAAGTACATGAAAAACATAGAAGAGCCGATTACATCTTCTCATGATGTGAAAAGAGCGGTTACCCAATGGTGTTTATTATTCAAGATCGTTTATGATGGTTTGCAGTTTGAGCAAAAACTGATCTCCTACAACTGGGAGGGAAAAAAGGTTCTAAAAACTATGTCATCGATCTTCAAGAGCTATAATGCGGACAGAAATGTAAAATCATTGTCTGACGATCCCCATTCCAGGCGAAAGGAAAGGGAAGACAGAAAAGAAATGCATTCCGCTGCGATCCTGCATCAGTTTACCTGGGACTGTATTGCGCAAATGCACAGTTCGCCAGAGATCACAGACTGCAAAAATGCCATCAAAAAGAAAATGCTTCTGGTGATGCAGGAAACTTTTTCCTGTAAGCTTCAGACGCTGGACGATATCAGAAAAGCGAACTACACAATGCAGTTTGTTTTTCTGATGGATTCATTTCATGATAGCTTCTTGTGGATGTATAATAGCTGTTTCAATATTGTGTTTTGGACGAAAACCAGGTCATTTGGTATGCGGATCATGCAAAACGAATATCCCGGGATAAACAAATACCCGGTTAAGCTGATTATGCAACAGAATTATTGGGTTTTATTCCGCAATATAGCTGTGAAAAGAAAATTGTTGAGCATTTTAACAGCACAAAGTATAAATCAAGGCGGTTCTCGACCGTTTCAGGCACTTGAGTTTGTCGCTACGGAGCTTGGTTGGAGTGTTGTGGAATCATCGCAGATTGATCCAGTTGTAAGTTATGAAAAGCGTATTTGGGCAAGGCTGTTTTCTTATATGACAGTTCATGCAAAACTTCGTTTCACAGTAAACCATATCAACAAAACCGTCACCATTGACGACTGCATCTTTGAAGAACCATACGAGCAGGAACTGCGGCAGTATCTGTGAGTTTTTGCCGGGGAGAAAATTTGAATCAATTGGTATTGACAGCTGCGGTGTAATAGATTATAATAAAATTATACATTGGACTGCGGCTATATTCCAACAATTTATCTGTAAACATCCGCAATTTAGTCATTGATACGGATTTCTCATACAAGGAGGCGATGCAAATGCAGAAAAAAACTAGGCGATTTGAGAGAACGGCGGCATCGGTGTGCAAGGAATATGCCATTCTGACGCTGGCAACACTGGTGATGTCCGCAGGTACCTATCTTTTCAAATTCCCAAACAACTTTTCCTTTGGCGGTGTTACCGGTTTGGCAGTGGTGCTGAGTGCTGTTTCACCGCTGTCTGCGGGAACGTACAATTTTATCATCAATATGGCACTGCTGGTGCTGGGATTTCTGTTTCTGGGGAAAGGCTTTGGCGTAAAGACGGTGTATATCAGCGTTCTGATGTCTGTGGCACTGTCTGCGGCAGAAAAGCTGTTTCCCATGTCCGGACCGCTGACTGACCAGCCGGTTCTGGAACTGATTTTTGCCATTGCCATTCCGGGCATCAGCTCCGCAATCATGTTTAACATGGGTGCCTCCAGCGGCGGCACGGACATTGTCGCCATGATCCTGAAAAAGTATACCTCTATGAATATCGGGACCGCTTTGCTGGTGGTGGATCTGCTGATTGCCGTTTCAGCCTGCTTTGTGTTCGATATTACCACCGGTTTGTTTTCCCTGTGCGGCTTGTTTACGAAAACCATTGTCATTGATACCGCCATTGAAAATATCAACCTGTGCAAATACTTCACCATTGTCTGCAAAGACCCCACGCCGATCTGTGACTTTATCCACACAGAACTGGGGCGAAGTGCGACGCTGTTTACCGCGGAGGGAACATACAGCGGACAGGAGGAATATATTGTACTGACCGTCATGAAACGAAGCCAGGCTGTGCAGCTGCGAAACTATATTAAAAAAGTACAGCCCCAGGCGTTTATGATGATTACCAATAGCAGCGAAATTATCGGAAAAGGATTCCGCAATACCATATAAAATGACCCCGTACAAAACTTGTTTTTTGGGTTTTGTGCGGGGTTGTTTTCTTTGGTGCTTTTGTTCTTCCATCTCAACGGTCTTCATATGTCAAAATTCGTGCTCTGTTTTTTACAAAAAAGGAGGAAGAGCAGGACTTTGCCTGCTCCTGTTATATGAAATCATCACAGTCGCTTTGCATATTGTTTCCTGCAGAGCATTCTTACAACCATTACTATAATGTTTGTATGCTTGTATTTTTTTACAAGCATGCTCTGCCTTTTTCAGTCCTTCCCCGCAAGCTTCCCCTCCACATACGCCGTCACTGACTTTCTCGGTATTTTCCAGACCTTCCCGATCCGAAACGCCTGAATCTCACCGCTGTTCAGGAGTGCGTACAATGTATTTTTTCCAACGCTGAGAAACTCCATGACCTCCTCAAACTTCATGATCTCATTTTCCATGTTACAGGACTCCTTTCCGCATTTTCTCGTATTTTCCTGCTTTTTTTATCTCTATGTTAGGCCGTTTGTAAAAGATTTCAAGCCATAGCTCCGTTATTTTTGCCTGCACAGCTCCATATTGGATTTTTCCGGTTTATTCCGTTTTTTGGACACATAAGCGGTCTATATATTTTGCCTGTTCCACCGGGAATCCGGCATAGACAAATACCCGGCAGTTCTCCCGCAGCAGTCTCGCACGTCCCACCGCCTGTTCCAGCTGGGAGGACAGCAGCCAGGTCTGCACCATCCGGAGCGTTTCGTCCTTGTAGGTGTTGAGGAAAAACGACTTGTTCTGATAGGTGATTCTCTGCGGGTACATATGCACTTTTGCCAGACTTGCCCCTGCACGCATCGCATACAAGCCATACACTACCTCGTCCAGATTGGGCAGTCCCACAACAGACAGATCTTTTCCTTTCAGTGCATTGATGCCCTCCACATTGCCGAAGTGATAGTGTGTGATGAACTCTTTTTCAATGTCCTTAAAAGTAATAACTGTGGTATCTCTGCACAACTCTTTGAGCAGGCGAATCTTGTCATAATCATTCTGAAAAGCATATCGGCTGTAGCTGGAATCGGTGTACTGGAAAATCTGCCCCTTGTATTTCGCCTTTGGGCATTCGTGAAAGTCAATTGCCCGATTGGGGTAAACCTTTTGATACAGTTCCCGGCAAACCGTTGCCGAAAGCATCACCAGTTTGCAGTCCGGCAGCGATTCTTCGATCAGAAAGGTCACCCGTTCTCTGTCCGCATGGATGTACTTTGCACGCAGCAGACCGTATAGATTCACCCCAAAATGGCGTATCTTCCGCAGCTGTTTTTCCTCCAGCTCCACCACAAACTCGTCCATCTGATGATAACCCCGTTTCAGGCAGATTCCGTTCAGGCGGCTTTTTACCGAGTCCGGAAGATACCGACTGCCAGTCATCTTTTTTAGGGTATGCATCGAAACAGACTCCGTGCGGAAAATCGTCCGGAAAATGTCCTCATCCAAGATCACATCATGGGTCTGGAACACTTCCTTCGGCAAATGCAGCAGCTTGGCATGGGTGGTGATGATATGCCCCTGAAATCTGGCAGTGCTTTTGCAGTCCTTCAAAAACCGGGAGATTTTCGCATAATCCGGGTTATCTTTTCCCATATGCTGTAGCGTTTCCGCCAGAAACCGCAGAGCATAAGCACCTGCTCCGATGTCGTAAAAATCCTGCATCTCCTCGGTCACGTCCTCTGAAATGCTGTATGTGGCAATATCCGGCGTGGCACAGATGGCTTCGATTCCATGCAGGTTCGCATCATAGAATATCTGCCGTTTCAGTTCGTGAGTCGGCACAGCGATCACAACAGGACGCACGCTGTCTTTCATGTAGTTGAGATAGGTGCTGGTCTTGCCCAAAGCGGTCTGCCCCTTGATGAGGTAAAGCTTGTTTTCCGCAGATGCCATTGCCGTTTGAAAGGCGTTTTGCAGGTCCTGGTGAGCCCTTTCCAAATCCACATAGCACTCCTTTTTCAAAATGCGCACTTCTCGCCGGGTCGGTTTCGCCGTGGAAAGCATATTTTCGGAATGGCTGCACCGGTCACAATAATCGCAGTTCTCACAGGGCGGCACAGGCAGATTGTCCTTGATGATTGCTGTCAGAATTTCCTTCCAGTTGATATTCTGGTAGTGCTGTTCGGCATTCTTTTCCGAATGCATGATCTCCAGAAACTTTTGCTTTCCCTTTTCTGCACCGCACATGCCTCTTGCCAGAAAATAGATGTCCTGGGTGTTTTCGATTCTGCCTTCGGTGAAATCCCAGTAGAGCGGACAGCGGTCATAGAGATTTTCCCAGCTGAAATTGCGGTAGACTGCTCTTCGCTGCTTGTTTCGGACACCCTGTCTGGCTTGGGTCTTGCCGTGGAGCTTCCATTTCGCCATGACCATTTTTGTCTCGTATCCATAGGTGCAGGCATCCAGAGGCGTGACGGAATAGGTGTTGTCTTTCAGCAGGTAGAGGATGGGGAGCGTATCTTCGACCTCTGTCTTTTCTTTTGCAAATTCTCTTCGCAGCACTTCCTTATAGTGCTTGGCATCGGTCAAGCCTCTTACATAGCTCAAAAAGGCGAACAGGACATCGTAAATGCTGATCTGAAAGCGTGGCTCAAATTGGGTGGGATAGGCATAGGTTCGGTCTGCATACTGCGTTTGAAAAATCGCACAGAGCAGGTCGCCAAAAAACCGTGCGGTTCTTTTGTCGGCAAGCTCCTCCCGGAAAAAGAACAGCATATCGCCGTGTTGTTCCTGGTATAAGATCCCGTAGTGATAGGCGAGGTTCAGCATATGGTCTCCGTGGGGATCGGTTTGAAAATGTTTGAGTGCAATGACGTATTTCACGTTATCTTCTCCCTTCGTGCATTATCTTTTACCAGATAGTTCTGTTCGTTTTATTTTGAAAACCGGCGGTGCTGAAAATTCCGTCCATGCGTGCCGTCGTCGCTATGCGCCGTCACGCACAGACCAAAACGCCAGAAAGAACGGGATTTTTGTACACTGCCCTTATATAAATAAGGGAGTTGTGCATTTTTCCCGTCTGGTTGTTCTTCTGTGGTGTTTGTCGACCGGGGAGACAAAAACACCATGGAAGAAATGGTCAGCAGTGCCGGATGATTTTCAACTTTCAAGCAAACATATGGATAATAGCAGTATACATAATTTCTATAGGGTATGCTGTCCATGGTTTTTGCGGATATTTCAAGGAAAATCCGCCACACGATCGGTTTTATTTCACACACAAACATACCACATATTTTTGCATCAACACACCACCGAAACCGAATGATCGCTACCTGAAAAGACGATGTATGAAAAAGAAGAAACAAGCTGAATCTGAGAGAGGAGACTTCTATTAAGTGAGGGCTCGGATTCAGCAGAGGGGCAAAGGAACGCTGCAATTGCCTTTGCCCTTCCACTCCTCGTGTCAGCCCTCATACCCTCTGCGACACCCTGTACAACAGCGTACAGGGGATTTTTTTTACCCTGAACATACCACAGTGTGTAAACTGAAACATTGCAAAATCACTGTAATCCACTGAAAAAGTCAACGGATACAATTATATATCATTATCGTGAATCTGTGCCAGGTACTGATGATACGATCATGTCGACCGCATAGAAAAGCCGCCTTCGGGCGGAACATAGGGACATAACAAACCAGCGAAAGGAGGTATACAAATGTTCCAGAACAAGCGATTTTTGACCAGAGGTGTGCAGGCAGAAATACCGATGGAGTTACAGCTATTCCTGTGGAACTGCATCGATAATCTGCCAGAAGAACGAGATTACTTTCAAGTCCTTGCACTGAAAGAAATTGACGGAAAACAGCACATCCACCACTTTTCCGAACAGCCGGAGTACAGTCAAGACTATATGATTAACCTTACAAACCCAGTCAATCAAAAGGTCTATGTCATTGACGACATCGACCACTCGACCATGCTCTTAGCAGAAGAATACTAAACCCAAACACAAAGCCCTACCGATTCCATTCGGTAGGGCTATTTTCATTTTACGGAGGAATTTCAAATGAGCGAAGAAGTAAAAAAAGAACAGAACGAACAGGAAGAAACCTTGTATTGTGAGTGCTGTGGCTGTGTCATTGATGACGATGACTACACCGAGTGGAACGGGCAGATCATTTGTTCCGACTGCCTGGAGAATCACACTACTACTTGTGAATGCTGTGGCGAGCGAATCTGGGACGAGGATGTTTATGGTGATAATGATATTACGCTGTGCAGCCATTGCTACCATCACAGCTACACCAGATGCAGTTGCTGTGACGCTCTTTTGCATGAGGACGATGCCTACTATCTGGACGGCGAGACATACTGCCGTGACTGCTATGAGGATGAACGTGAAGAAAGCAATCTGATCCACGAATACGGCTACAAGCCGAATCCCATTTTCTACGGCGAAGGCAACCGCTATTTCGGCATCGAACTGGAAATTGACGGAGCTGGCAGAGATGATGACTATGCGGAAGAGCTGCTGGACATTGCCAACGCCCATGCAGACCTGCTCTACATCAAGACAGATGGCTCGTTAGATGATGGTATGGAACTGGTCTCCCACCCATGCACCATGGACTATCACATTAACGAATTCCCGTGGGAGGATATTATGCACCATGCCGTTCGTCAAGGCTACCGCTCGCATCAGACAAGCACTTGCGGCTTGCATCTCCATGTGAACCGCAATGCTTTTTCCGACAATCAGGAAGAACAGGACGAGGTGATCTCCAGAATCCTGTATTTTGTGGAGCATCATTGGAATGAACTCTTAAAGTTTTCCCGCCGTTCCGAATACACCATGAACCGTTGGGCGGCTCGCTATGGTTACGAGCATACCCCAAAAGCAATCATGGACAAGGCAAAAAAGGGCGGCAACGGTCGGTATGCTGCCGTGAACCTCTGCAATTATCATACCGTGGAGTTCAGACTTTTCAGAGGCACTTTGAAGTACAACACGTTCATTGCCACCATTCAGCTGGTCAACCGCATCTGTGACGTTGCAATGTACAACACCGATGACAGCATTGCAAAGTTGTCATGGTCGGACTTTGTGGCAGACATCACAGAGCCAGAATTGATTCAGTATCTGAAAGAGCGTCAGTTGTACGTAAATGAAGAAGTTTGTGCAGAGGAGGAGATGTAAGATGTGTGCATTATTTGGTTGGCTGGATTACAAAGGCATTGTTTCGGACAGGTTGTTGAAAAAACTGACACAGGCTCTGGCAAATGCGGCAGAAGAACGAGGAACAGATGCGTCTGGTATTGCCTATGTGAAAAGCGGCAAGGTCACCATCTATAAAAGACCCAAGCCAGCTCACAAGATTCATTTTAACGCACCCAACGGTACAAGGGCAGTCATGGGACACACAAGAATGACCACACAGGGCAACGAGAAGTTCAACTACAACAATCACCCCTTTTACGGTCATGCGGATGTCAATTTTGCCTTTGCCCATAATGGCGTACTGTATAACGATAAGGAACTGCGTGTGGAAAAGCACTTGCCGAATACGCAAATTGAAACAGACAGCTATATTGCAGTACAGCTGTTGGAACAGCAGGACAAGTTGGACTTCGATGCACTCAAAAGCATGGCAGAGTTAGTTCAGGGCAGTTTCTGCTTTACCGCTCTGGACGAGAACAACACGCTCTACATCGTCAAAGGCAGCAATCCCATGTGCCTGCTCCACTTTGCACAACTGGGGCTTTACGTTTACGCTTCGACCGAAAGCATTCTGAAAAGGGCATTGCAGAAGTCTGGTTTCCACAAGTATCCGTTTGAAGTGTTGCATGTGGAAGAAGGCACGATCTTGAAGATTGATCGCTATGGTTTTCTGACCTGTTCCACCTTTGAGGTGCAGGAAAATTTCCGGTTTGGCAAGTGGTATAACTGGTATGACGAGTTGGAGGAGGAGTATTACACGCAACAGGAAGAATTGCTGTTGGAGATGTGCGGTTGCTACGGCGTGACAGAGGAGGATGTTCTTTTGCTGTTGGACTATGGTTATTCTGCTGATGAGATCGAGGAAATGCTGTGCGACAGCAACTTGCTTTTGGAAACGCTTTGTGCGGTTCGGTGTGAAGAGGAGATTTGCTGCGAATAGGACAAATCACACACTGCTGACAAAAAGAAACCACTTTCCCACAAGGAAAATGGTTTCTTTTTTCGGAAACAAAATTTGAAAAATACAACCGCCCAAACAGTTGGATAAAATATTCTGAATTTGCAGACGTAAAGCAATATCCCAAATTCCAACGAGGAGGAAATCACAATGGCTATGAAAAACAAGCAAAAACACATTCCGCTCCAGAAAACCATCTGGTGCAAGATTCGCTACTGGCAGCTGCTCCACGACTGGACAGATGATGAGTTGGCGATGTATCTGAACTGTTCCACAAGAACGCTCCAGAACTACGATCATGATGCGAGAGGGCTTACGCTGAAAATGGTGGACACGTTCCTCTGCATCAACGATCTGACACTGGACGATCTATTGGCGGCATAACACACAGAGCAGGCTACGTTTCAACCAGCCTGCACATTTTGAAAAGGAGCTTATGAAAATGAAAAAGACAAAACTGGTCATTCAGCAGGCAGAAAACGGCACATATTTCACCCAGGTGTCCAAGGGTGTTCGTCCGGACGGCAAGCGAAACCGCAGAATGTTTACCGGCAGCACAGAGGACGAAGTGTATTTCAAGGCGACAAAGTGGCTCAAGGGCATTGAGGAAGAAGAACGAAATCCTTACACTGTGAGAGAAGCCATGCTGCAGTTTATTGACAGCAGAAGCAGAGTGCTGGAACCCACCACCCTGTGCTGTTATCGGGAAATGCTCCGCAACAAGCTGCAGTACATCATGGACATCAAAATCGAAGATCTGACTGCCCGTGACATTCAAATTGCCATCAATGTGGACGCTCAGCGTCTCGGCTATAAGTCCATCAAGAACGCAGTCGGCTTCCTGCGTGCGGTGCTGAATGCCAATGATATTACCATCAAAATGGGCAGCATTCGCCTGCCGAAAAAGGAGGTGCGGGAACGAAGACTCCCGTCCGCAGATGTGATCTATGCCATCGTCAAGGGGACAAGCAGCGAACTGCCGGTATTGCTTGCCATGTGGCTGTCACTACGCATTGGAGAAGTGGCTGGTCTGCAGTTCTGCGACATTGACCCGGTGCAGATGCGGCTCTATGTGCGTCGGGAGATCGTCAAGGTGGACAGCGGCTGGGCGGAGATCGACCACTGCAAAACCGTCAAGAGTATGCGCTATGTCAATCTGCCGGCATACATTTATGCACTGATACAGCAAGTGCCCCATCAGTCGGGAACAGATCATATTGTTCCGTTCACACCAAACACCATCCGCAAGCGGTTCAAGAAATTGCTGGAGGCACACGGTCTGGAAGAGATCCGTTTTCATGATCTGCGGCATATCTTTGCCAGCACCACGGCAATGCTGAACATTCCAGAGAAATATGCCATGGAAATGGGCGGCTGGAGTACACCGGATGTGTATAAGAACGTGTACCAGGAAACCTTCGACAGCGAACGCAACAAGGCGGACAGCGTGATCGACGGCTATTTCAACGAGATTATTCAGAATCACTGAGGATTTGCGAGGCTTTTGGATAGAAGGAGAGGTCTGCCTGTAGGGGGCAGACTTTTCTTTTTTTGTGATTATTTTGACGAATTCGCTGTGGTGAAATCTGACAAGTGATTATATTTCATTTGACTTATATGGTTGAATATGATATAATGAAAATGCAAGGAGGTGTCAGTATGTTGTACGAATATTTACTTGATACGTTTGGAACAAATGAGCCGATTTCTGTAAGTGATATAAAGTATGGAGGTTATTCAAGACCCTGGATAGATAAAGAGCTTTCTAAATTATGCAAATCGAAAAAGATTGTCAGATATGAAAGAGGAATTTACTATATTCCATCGCAAACGCCATTTGGTGCAAGTGTTTTGAACCCTAATAAAATAATCAAGTATAAATACATTGAAAAATGCGGCAAGATAAACGGATTTTACATGGGACTTTCTGCACTCAACAGATATGGACTCACAACGCAAGTCCCGAATACCACAGAAATTTGTACGAATAACGAAACCTCTAAACTTCGCAGTGTAAAGGTAGGCAATATGAGTGTTATATTGCGTAAAAGCCGAACGGCTATTACAAATGAAAATGTGGATATTCTAAGCTTTCTTGAATTGATGAATAGCCTATCAATGGATTCTTTTGATGATGAAAAGCGGGATATCCTTTGCAGTTTAGTACAGGAAAAAGGCATCAACAGACAACAAATATCACGATATGCCCCACTATTTCCTGATAAAGCGATGAGGAACCTAATCGAAAGCGAGATCATATATTATGTTGCACAATGATACAGAAACTTTTGAACAGCTGATACTTCGCACATCAGAATATCTGGATATAAAGCTTGAGATTATTGAGAAGGATTATTTTGTAACTGTTTTTCTTGGCAAGCTCGTTAGTAAAGTGCCTGAAATTGTATTCAAAGGCGGAACATCACTTTCCAATTTTGTTATGAAGTCAAGCTCTTTCTGGACTTGTATTCTTACCATCAAGCTCTATTGAAAGAGGAGACATATAGGAACATCTGCCAAGAAAAATCACGCATATGAAAGCCCCCTCTATAGGGTGCAAATCCTTATTATACTATACTCAAATGCACCCTATATTGCGATTGCGAATAAAAATATGAGCCAGAGTTGCGTGACAATGGGTATGGCCGCAGCAGGTGAATGGATGAGTTTCACTATGTCGGAAAAAAGAGCGGACAACCATCAATTGTCCGCCCTTTCTCTCATACAAATTCAATTTTCAAAGTCTTTCCAAGTGCAGCTGCAAGTCGCTGCAACGTTTTGATTGAAGGATTGGCATTTCCATTTTCCAGTTTGCTGATATCTCCTTGTGCGATACCGGATTTTTGCGATAATTCTTTTTGTGTGATTCCGGCAGACTTTCGTGCGTCAATAATCGCTTGAATAATTGCAAATTCCGGTTCCAATTGTTCATATGCTTCCTTGAATGCTGAATCTTTCATCTGTTGGGTGAGATAATCGTTGAAGTTTGTCATGGCAGATCACGCTCCTTTCTGCTCAGATACTCTGCCCTATATTGTTTCGCACGTTCTAATTCTTCTTTTGGCGTTTTTTGTGTTTTTTTGATAAAGCCATTTGTCAGCACTACTTTTTTGCCGACAATAAAAAAGTACAAAACTCGTGAAATATCGGAACCAACTTTTGCACGCAATTCTAAAATACCGTCATTTAGCATTTTTGAATACGGTTCACGCAACTCATAGCCATTTTTTTGCAGCATTACAATTGTGCGGATCATTTTTGCCCTCATTTTTACGTCCAAGCTGTCCAAAAATTCTTTCACAGGTTCCGTTCCATCTGGCTTATCATAAAATATGATATCAAAATCCTGCATCATTATTCTCCTTGTATAGGATTTATCCTATATTCATTATACGACATATGCTTGATCCTGTCAAGTAGGTTTGCAAAAAAATTTGATAAGTGTTGGATTCTATTGCAGATTTTTTATAGAATGAAGAAATGCATCTTCTGCATTTGTAAAATCCAAAGTGCGATTGCGAATAAAAACTTGAGGCACCTCACTAATAAAAAAGTGAGCCAGTTTTAATAAGAAAAATTCAAGCCAAAGCTGCTTGACAATGGGTATGGCCGCAGCAGGCGAATGGCTGAGTTTCACTATATCGGAAAAAGAGTGGACAACCATTAATTGTCCACTCTTTATCTCATACAAATTCGATTTTCAAAGTCTTTCCAAGTGCAGTTGCAGGCAGCCGCAGTGTTTAGGATATGGGGTACCACTCTGTTACAACATACTGCCCTCACTCAACCGAATCACAATCACATCCTCAAGCGAAATAGCATCAATGCTACATGGCACATATCCTCGCAGGTACGTTTTCAGCTCCAGCTTGTCGATTGCCTGCTGTATGCGGCTTGTCAGTTTTTCCGATCTTCTTTTGTAGCCAAAATCCCGCAGCAGCTTTCTAAGTTTCACTTTCCGGTATGCGATGCCGGAATACCTCAATTGCAGCCAGATCAGCTTAAAATAAGCATCAAAACAATCAGATTCTTCCTCGGAATAAAGCGAAGTATGCTCTGTTTCCATTAGGATCAGTGCCGCTTCGTCATAGGAAACTGCATCCAGTTCATAAATGTTCAGCAGATTCATGACGCTCTGCTTGAACTGCAAATATGTGCTGCCATATTCTGTCGGGATATGTGTCTTGTGATTTTCAAACAAGTCCCATAAGATCTCGTTTTCTCTTTGGTGAGACGTATTTTCGAGAAACAGATATACCGCAACATCGTCTGGCGTGATCCAATATGCTGTATGCGACATCAGTGATCTCCCTTACGCTGGTTGCAGGTTCTGCAAAGTACCTGTAAATTATCCGGAACACTCAGACCGCCTTTTGCCATGGGGACAATATGATCTACCTGCAAAAAGAGCCGTGTCGGAAATACTTCACCGCAGCCGGCACATACATAGCTGCCGTCATCATTTCTTGCAGCAGCAAAAGCATCTTCCTTTAGTTGCAAGCCAATTTTCGGATACAGTTCAATGATCTTCTGCAGGGGGAACTGTTCGAGATTTCGCAGTTCCGCTTCTGTCTGCGGTTCTGCTGCTGCAATTTCAATGTCTCCGTCCAGCTTGTCCAGTTCCAGATCGATCAGCTTCTTAAAGAAGTACGGGTTGGTATAATACACGGGGAGCAGGCTGCCCTCTTCTGCCCAAAGGCTCTGAATATAGGCGTTTTTTTCGCTTCTACGCATATCTTCGTCGTAGATCTTCTTTGCGATTTCAGAAACATCCAGCTTTTTTCGCTCCATTTCATCGATCGTCACAAACAGAGGTGCAACAGCCTTCTGTGCATAAAACTTCAGCAGATGCTCGATGTCGTTCCGATTGCAGGAGGGAATCATGTTTTCGTCAAAGTAGCTTTGGAAACAATGCTCGGTCATGTCGTCCAGCGTTTCTTCCGGAATGGTTTCACCTTCAATGCCGTAATGCTCCATCAGATTGGGCAGGTCACGGATCAGGCTCTGGTAGGCATTCTGTGTGCTGTTGTATACCAGAATCTGATGATTGCATTCCAGCGTGGACAGCATATACATACCAAGAGGAATCAGTTCAATTGCCGGTGTGCTGTCCAATGCGGACGTATCCACGGCAGCATCTGCCATTCGTGCGAACTCTTCGATCTTTGAAATTGCGATCAGCCGAATCTGCTGCTTTTGGGTCTCGGCAAGGGTCTCTTTTTCGTGATACTCTGCCACCGTAAGTGTTTCCGGATTTACCCATGCGATTTTATCGTTCCAGTCATCGACAAAGCTGACGATATATGCCTCTTTTGTGCCTCCTGCTTTCAATCCACGCAACGCTCGACCCACCATCTGCGTCATCAGTGTTGTGGAAACGGTGGGGCGTGTCAGAAATACTGTATGGGTTTTTGGCAGGTCTGTTCCCTCTGTGAGGATATTGACGTTGATGAGTACCTGGATTTCTCCATTGCGGTATGCTTCGATTTTACGTTCGTTGTCTGCATTGGAAATGGTGATGCCCGTTATCATATCCTGTACTTCGGAAATGATAAACTCTGATTTGATACCGTATTTTTTTCCCTTTTCGTTGAAAAGTGCATTTAAGGTAATCGCGTGATTTTTATTCAGTGCAAAAACAATGGTAGGCCCGTATTTTTCATAGTTATTTATATATTCATCAACGATAATTCTGTTACGTTCCTTACTTCCTGCAATGTCATTAACGATATTTTCCGGCAGTGTATCCAGATTCTCAATGCTTTTCAACGCCTGGACTCCCAGATGTTCTGTAAACTGTATATTGGTGTTGCAGTCAATAAAGGTAGGCGTTGCGAGAATGCCCTTTTTGATGAGGGTGTCCAGATCGGTCTTGTACACAATATCATCTGTAAAGACTTGCTTTAAGGCACCCTGCTCGTCCTCTGAGGTACGGAATGGTGTCGCCGTGAGTCCCAGCAGCTTCATGGATTTCGTGTGATCTGCAACATACTGGATAATTTTCTTGTAGGATTTCGCCACGGCGTGATGTGCCTCGTCGATCACCAGATAGATTTCTTCCCCATTCAGCCAGTTTTTCAGTTTATCCAGACTGCGGATCATGCTGTCCTTGCTGGCAATAAGAATACGGTCGGTTTTCTGAATATGTACGGGCTTATCGTGCATTCCAGAAATGATGCGGTAATTGAAAACCGTGCGGTTTACCATTGTATCGGTATAGGCGTTTCGGGCGAAAGCCTCTGCCGCCTGCTCCAGGAGCAGATGTCTGTGTGCAAGCCAGAGAATCTTTTTGTTCTGGTCTACTGCATTCCGAAGCAGCCAGTATGCGGCTGTTAACGTTTTTCCGCCGCCTGTGGGCAAAACAAGCAGGGTACGGAATGACCCTCTTTTGTCCATGGCATCTAACTTCCGGATTGCCTCTTCCTGATGCTCATAGAGCTGTCGTGGATTCTTTCCCAGTGCCGGGGTGATCGTCTGGGCGTTGATGTTTTCAATCATAATTGGCATATCTGTCAATCTGCCTCCTTTGACTTTTGGTTGTAATGGCTTGATAAATCTCTCTGAATGTTTCCTCACGCCTTTACGATCTTACATTTCTTCTTATAACAAGCCACGCCGTACTTATAGATCGTCTGCACCTCTTGATTATGATGTTTGCATAGCAGGCGTGTCAGCGTGCGAAGTGAATTTTCCAAATCTCCTTCGTTCAGTGACATACTTCGGATTCTGTTGAATTGACCTTTTTCTACCAAATCAAGAACAGTACTGTCGGCTAAGTAACTGTGACGCTGATATTCTTCTCCACACCGAATGCATTATAGGTGTAGGACTTGGTAATTGCACCTGTTGAATCTGTCAGGTTAACCACATCACCATGTGCATTCTGCGTATAGTAGGTATATCCGGACTTTTCGCCATCGGTAAAGCCAATCAGCTGATTCAGACCGTCATAGGTGTTGGTCTTAGTCTCGTTAAGCTTTCCATATTACTGAATAAAAACTATTTTTAGCTAATTATCACTGATTTGCATATTATTTTTAGATGGTCTCCGGAGTTGAGCAATATATCTATTCCAATATATTCTGATAAATCCATTATCGTATTACTTTCAGAATTAGATTCTGCTTTTTCTATTCTGTCGATTCTCAATAACTTATCGAAAATTTCAGTTGTATCAAATTTTGACCAGCAAATCACATTATATCCGCAGCCCCAAAAATCGCAACAAGTCATTTCATAATACAGCACTTCATGAAAGCTCAAATCATAATCAGTTTTTTCCCATTCACTTTCTAACTCAACATTAATTACCTTATTGGAATGATTATAGATTACATTTTCAATATACGCATCATGCAAATTGATATTTTCAATTTCACGAATATTATTACATGATATAATCATACAGCTTCCTCCATAAACACCGCTTTAATATCCTTTATACCATGATGCCCATGGTTCAGGCATTATTTGACCAGCATAATAATGCACTACTTCCTTAATATTCAAATCGATCTACGCCGCCGAATTTCACCTGGCATCGCTTCTTACAGAAACAGATACCATACTTCGAAATATTTCGGTAAAGCTCATCCTGCAGCCCTGCGATGTAGTTCTTCTCCTCGATCTGCCGTAAAGCTTCATCACATTTGGCAGACATCTCTTTGTATGTCTTTGCAATCTTGAATTCCAATATTGCAGCATATTCAGCGTCAGAACGCTGTTTCACAACCAGGTCAAATCGGCCTTCACCAGATTCGATATTAGACAGCACTTCATAATCTGCAAATCCCGAAACAAGTCCTGTCACAAAGCCGTGATAATAGCTTTCCTGCTCATCATGATAACTGATCGTAGTAAGCAGCCAGTGCCGCAGCTGCTTTTCCAGTTTTTCTGGTTCGCCGTAAATAATGGATTCGATGATATCCGTTCTGCTGTCTGCATTGATCTTCTTCTCAAACCAGGCACGAATGGTGTTTTTGTAAATGCTCTTTACCTCAGTGTTTGGGATCACCATTTCATAATAGGTCTCGTCGCCGATGGTTTCGTAAGCGGTCACTTTTAGGTATCCTGTAAAAAGCAAAAAGCTCCAGATGTACTCGCTGTTCACATCTATCGTTCCATAAGTGATATCCTCATAAATCTGTGCTCTGACAGGCGTGCCGTTTATCAGTTCTTCTATTGCATTTTTCGTCCTGTCGTTGGATTCTTCGATCAGACGCTTTACGATTTCGTTTGAACTGGTGTTAGACCAGTAGGGTTTGCATAGAGCAGAACTTTTTTCAGCTGCCTCTGACAGATAATTCAAAACGCTCCACGGGTTATAAATATCAACATCGTTGAATTTGTAGCCATCATACCAATGTGCAATATCTGAGGATTTGTCTGTTAAATCATAGCATTCAAGCATGACGTTGATTTCTTCTTGGGTAAATCCGAAACTGTCATCAAATTTTGTGCTCATGATTGAAAAAATCTGAAGATTATTCAGTCCAGTAAAAATACTCTCCTTTGAAACTCTCAGGCAGCCTGTCAAAAACGCACGGTCAAGGGAGGGGTTGGTTTTCAGTGCTGATTCAAATACAGAACGAATCAGGTTCACCATATCCGTATAAAATCCCTGGTGGAATGCGTTTTCAAGCGGAACATCGTATTCATCGATCAAAATGATGACGTTCTTATTGTAATATTTCACCATTATGTCCGATAAGAATTTTATAGAATCAAGATAAAACGCATCCTCTGCTCTTTGAGTTAGGATACTGTGAAAAAGATCTCTTTCTGAATCGGATATTTTGCCGCTTTTAAGGATGACCTTGTGTCTGTCATATTCTCTTGCAATCAAAACTTTGAACATATGAAAGGCATCTTTATAGCTTCCCTGTTTCATACTCTTCAGAGAAATGCTGATGACAGGGGATTGCCCCTGATACTGCATGCATTCGGGATATTCTGAAATCTTTAATCTATCAAACAGATATGCATTGCTTTCATCTGTCTTCTCAAAGAAGCGCTGAATCATGCTCATATTCAAAGTTTTGCCGAATCTTCTTGGTCTGGTAAAAAGTCCGACCTTTACCTTGTTTACAATCAAATCTTTTATCATGAGGGTCTTATCTACAAAATAATACCCTGAATCGATTACTTCTTTAAAATCCTCTATGCCGATTGGCAGCGGTTTTCTTTCCATTATTTTCACCTCGAATTCTTATGGAATATTTTTCCTCACGCCTTTACGATCTTACATCTCTTCTTATAACAAGCCACACCATACTTACTGATACTTTTTAAGGCATCCGGATAGTTCATTCCAGCCGCACCCTTTAAGCTGAGAAATACAACGGGGTATTTGTTTTGATACTTCTCGCAGATATCGGAGTGTCTGCTGATGGCAAGCCCCTCAAACAGCGATGCGTCCTGCCCGATCTCAAAGAATGTTTTCAGCGTATCCATGGTCAGTGTTTTGCCGAATCGCCGGGGACGGGTAAACAGATTTGCATCCCCATGATTCCGGAGCAGGTCTGAAATGATCTCTGTCTTATCGACATAGTACATATCGTTTCTGCGAAGCTTTTCAAAGTTCTCAACGCCGATGGGGAGCATTTTTCTTTCGGAACGCATGGTGTAACTCCTTTCATAGTCTTATAACGATTTCTCACTTGCATTTATTATATCATGAAACAGCGTGAAAATCAACTTGAATGCAGGCACAGTAAGAAAAAAGCCTGCTCTGAGCAGGCTTTCTCTATAAATGTTTTGATAAAGCTTATCTTTTGACTCTGCAATATCATTTTTCACTTGAAACAGTAAGGTGTATTATCATGAAATAATGCTGTCATAGAAGCCGTTTTTATTGCCGAAGTAATCGAGAATGAGAAACAGACAAGTGTTAAGCACCCACAACTCCTGCTTGTCTTGAACTATGTCATATTGCTTTGCAGCAATTTCTTGAGCCACTGAAATGCTTTGGTATGTTTGATAGGAGAGTATGTTAGGACAGTCCTCTGACAAGTTTTTTAGTCTCTTGATGTTCATCTGCATCAACTTTATGAAGTCTTCTTTTTTATATTCGGTTACAGCAATGCCTGACAACTTCATTTGACTGGCTAAGCTCTTGAATTTGCCTAACATGGCAATCGGAATTGTTGCAGATAAATATTGGTCGTCATCAAATGTATTGCAATATCGAAAAGATTCCATCATGGGATAATTTATGTATAACCGCCCGATAGACGGGTCGGTTTCATCTGTAAAATGTTCTGCCATTTCAATTAACTTTGGGAAATTATCCGCAAGCAGTTCTTTCGTTGAAACAGACAATCCACGTTGCTCTGGGGCTTTATGATGCAGATCAGCATCAAAGACCAAATAGGTGTAGGCGAACTTTTGATCTAATCTCTTTTTGGTCTCATCATCTCTGATAAGTTCTTTCAGGACATCTTTTATGTCGCAGTCAAAAAAATATTCTTTACACTTGTGGTATAACGTGTAGAGGTTTGTTCCGACAACGCATAATTCGGCGTTTAATTCGAATCTTTGAAGAATAGATTGGAAAAAGTCCGGTTCTGTTCGTTCACCCTCTAATACAATTAAAATCCTCATCATTCCGTAAATGCCCCATTGATATACATTTTTTCCAGGTTATGTGCTTCTCGAATTTCACGATCAGTTGAATCATACAGGTTTGTGATTTTATTTTTTGTCATTAAGAAACAGCAATCTGGTCTTGTAAGACGATTTTGCATCAGATAGGTGTTGTGTGTGGTAAGCACGGACTGAAAACCGGACTGCTCATTCAGTAACTGAACAATCAGCTCCGCAGATTCATAGTGGAAAAAAGCATCAAACTCATCAATGAACAAAAAAGAGATCTTAGGAAAAGCTGCGACGCTCCAGGCAAAGTAGAGGAGCAATGCCTGCGTTCCAGTTGATGCCAGAGATAAAAAAGGCGCTTTTTCAGTGCGTTCTCCGTTGCGATAATAAGCATATAAGATGTATCCATCATTTTCCTTCTCAAATCCCAGCTGGTAGTCAAGACCGTTTTGTTTTAAGAAGTATTGAAACTCCTCCAGCTTATTATTTTCACGAATCATTTCTGTCAATTCAAAATTTCTTGTTGTAAAGCCCATGTGAGAATTTCCTTCGGACAGACTGCGATACCACAACATGTTTTCACAAAAATGGATCAATTTCGTTACTGGGGAAGAAGAATTCGTAGGCGTGTTGCGATAGATATACTTCAGTACAGATAGTTTATTATCCGGCAGGTCAATATTCAAACTTCCTTTGAGCGTACTGTCCACAAATCGTTCCGTTTCCGACTGGCTAAAGTAATCGAATCGCACCAGTTCCTTTCCGTTTAACTTCAATGTCTCTTTTCGCAAGTCGTATTGATCCAGCTTTATATATTCGTAGACAATATCATCGTTTCCAAATTTGAAAAAGTAGCGAAAAACCACTGGCTGATCCAGATGCTCCAAGTTTCTGTAATTCTTTTTCTGCAGGCATTTGTTGTCTGTAAGGTGACTGATAATATCAAAAAGTGCAAAGCCAAGCACACTTTTTCCAATGCCATTTTTTCCGTATATGATTGCCTTGTTAACGATTCCATTATAAACCAGGTTTTGATTAAAGCTATAGTCACGGGAAGTCAGATCAAATACCAACTTTTCCGAAAAACAACGGTAGTTTTCAACCTCAAATCGCCTTAACATCGAAAATTCACTCCCAAAATGCAAACTCTTTATCATGATTATATCAGCTTTCTTCCTCAAAGTCAATAACTGTCCGTAAGAAAATTACGGATACGAATTTTTTATACGGTTATAGTATGCTGAAAAAAGGCTGGTTTATTCGTTGCAGATGCTTTTGGGCATCGTTTTGTTTTAGCACAGGTCATTCGACACCTGCTCTAAGATACAAAAAATCCCGCCACTTACCCTACTCCTGCAAAAGCAAGACGAAACGTGGCAGGAACTTTTTGATCCAGGTTTATTCCAGCAAGCCATACACCCCAAACCAACAAACAGCATCAAGGGGGAACATCACACAAGCCATCCACAGAACCGCACTTCATTTCTCATTTCCAAAATATGCCCAGTGCTGCCTCCCAGGAGAAGTCCAGCATATAAAGAACGGCATAGCCGCTTTCCCAGACAGACGCAATGATGATGATCGGCATCAACACACAGGGAAGTCCGATGTAAGCCAGAGATTGCGGTTTTCAGTCCGGTTTTTTATCAGTGCAGCACAAAATGGCATATAAAACCGCTCATGCTATCCCGTGCAAGTAACTGCAGAATCCCTTGCATCCTTCGAAGTGTTTAAAAGCTTTTCCCTGATTGTGCTGTTACTTGACTTGACAGTCTAACTTTTCAAAAGGAAATCGATCACATTTATGATCTTGATCCCATCTTCATCCATCGGCATTTCATCCATTGTGATGATATACTTCGGATAGTTATCACGAATCCGCTTTAACGGCGTAATTTCTCTGTCGAATGTATCTTCGCTCATAACAGTAGCAGAAACCTGATAGTATGCTGTCTCTCCGCTGCGTTCTGCAACAAAGTCTACTTCCAGTTCACCCACTTTACCAATGCTGACATGGTATCCTCTGCGAATCAGTTCCAGATATACAATGTTCTCAAGGATATGTCCGATGTCACGTCTGCGATTTCCAAGCAGCAGTTGACGAAGTCCCATATCGACGGCATAATATTTTTCCAGAGATTTTAAATGCTGTTTTCCCTGTATATCATAGCGTTTAGCTTTGTAAAGAATAAATGCTTCTGTTAAAGCGGTTACATAGTTTTCAGCCGTTAAAGATGTGGTTTTTCGTCCAAATGAAGTCAGACTGTCTGCGATCTTCTTGGAGGATACAATATTGCCGATATTGTCGAACATAAACTTGATCACACTTTCCAATAAACTGATGTCATTGATTCGTTTACGGGAAGCCACATCCTTGATTAAAACTGTGTGATAAATGCCGTCCAGATAATCATGCCGAATGGCATCATCATCAATTTGTACGGCATATGGAAACCCGCCGTTCTGAAAATACTTCTGCCATGCAGAATGTTTTTCAAGACCGGATAATTCCAGATATTCCGCAAAAGATAAAGGCAGCATAGGAATCTCAATATATCTTCCAGAGAGAAGTGTTGCAAGCTCACCAGAAAGTAAGTATGCGTTAGACCCGGTAATATAAATATCCGTATTTTCACGAAGAAACAGCGAATCTACCGCTTTCTGAAAGTTCGGAACCGCCTGAACTTCATCCAGAAATATATAAGTCATCTTACCGGGAACCAGTCGCTCTGTCACATAAGAATGCAACGCATGATAATCCAGCAAACCCTCATTTTCAACATCTTCAAAATTGATTGCAATGATCTGTTCTTGTTCGACTCCAGTGCTCAGAAGATACGACTGAAACTGTCTTAGCAACGTTGATTTTCCGCATCTTCGGACACCTGTCACAACTTTAATGATCTGTTGGTCCTGCAGTTTTTTGATTTTATCCATATAGATCTTACGTTCTACCATACAATCACCTCTTTTTATAGTATACCATAAAAAGATAGAAATAATCAATAGTTTTTTAAGTGTACTATAAAAACTTTTGACTGTAAATAAAGAGGTGGTATGCTTAATGCTATATTACATAATATCTCTCTTAATTTCTGTTGTAGCAGATGAGATTTTATATCTCTTCTACAAGTGGCTGAGCAGGAAGTAGCCCGACAACAGCACAACATTTTGCCTGATTCTTGTATGGGATAAGGCGAAAGCCCCCAGAGGTCGCAACTCTGGGGGCTTTCTTATTGCGTGACTGTATTGCCACTACATTATTTCTTTCCATTCTCATTTTAGCACAATTGCAGTACCTTGTCAAGATCTTTTTCCGATGGAAAAGTTGATTGCAGTCGGAACAAAGTGCAACTGCGAATAAAGAAGTTATCCGGTTTTGAGGATCATTTTTCAAAGTTCCACCTTTTCCGCATTCTGTGCCAGCGTCAATTGCAGCAGCTTGTCGGAACGATGGATGGCATTGTTGACGTTCTGAAATTCTTGTCCCTGGATGGAATTGAGAAATTCCTGCCGCCCTTCCTTGTTGGGAATCCAGGCGGTTTTTGTATCGAAGTCGTATGTCAGATAGCCCAGATGCACCAGTAAGGTCAAAATATCATCTGCGGTTTCAAAAGTACACATATCGTTCTGAAATGTTTTCGTATTGATGGAAATATGTTCTCCGGCAATCGTTCGAATGATCTTATCCCGCAAGCCGTTCTCATTGCGGACGATATACATTTTCAAAGCCTCATAGGTTTCAGTCTGTGTCCAGTAACTGTCAAAGATGCCGTTCATCATCGCTGATGTTACAGATCTTGGATTATAAATGGATATACCATTGACAGTATAGCCATCGTACCAATCTTTCGTTTGTTCAAAAGACATATGATAACGTTCACAGAGCTGACGAACTTCCCTCTCTGTAAAACCAGTGAATTTTGCGAGTGCATATTGATTGGTCATAGCGTATTCCTTGAACATATTCAGTGCAGAATGTTGACCGTATTTCTTGATTGGGAGAATGTCTGTCATATAGGCAAGTGCCACATAGGGCTGCCCTTTCAGAAAATCCCGCAGAAAATCCAGATATTCCTTTGGAGCAGTTGCATTATCCCGATGTACCCGGAAAATGGAATCCCATTCGTCAATGATAAAGATAAACTTTTCCCGTTTCTGCGAAAAAATATCTTTTGATGTCCTTACCAAGTCTGTTTCATCAAACAATGTAACATCCGGCATTTCCATTTTCACATCAAACAACAATTCCTTTGTTAAGCGTGCCACCATGTCTTTTATCACAGGATATTTGCTGACAAACTGCTGGATATCGATATGAATCACATTGTACTGATTCAGGGCAATACCGCACAAAGTCGTCAGACGCTCTTTGTACGGTATTGCCTTATAGTCATACTCTTTCATTCCTGCCTGTTTTTATTGACATTTTTGGAAATCACAAAAGTCAGAATAACAAGCACAAGTGGAAAAATACAGCCTGCAAGCACGCCCTTGCGAATATCATCTCCTGCACTTTGTGAAATGTTTCCTACGATACCCGGACCTATTGCACCGCCAAGGTCGCCTGCCATGGCAAGAAGGGCAAACATTGCTGTGCCGCCTGAGGGCATTTTCCCCGAACAGATGCTTATGGTTCCAGGCCACATAATTCCAACGGAAAAGCCGCATATTATACAGCCTGCAAGCCCAAGCATGGGAATATCCGACAGGGAAGCAACAAGATAGCATATCAGGCAAAGCATGCCTGAGCCTATCATAAATTTTATTAGGTCAAGCCTGTCGCCGTATTTTCCATACAGTGAGCGACTTATTCCCATAGTCACCGCAAACAGGCAAGGCCCGGCAATATCTCCCATAGCCTTTGAAAGATCCAAAGCAGATTCCGCAAATGCAGATGCCCACTGTGCCATTGAAAGCTCCGACGCTCCCGCACATATCATCAGCAGTATGGAAATAATGAACACGGGGGTTTTTAAAAGATTTCCGATACTCATACCTTGCCCGTCCTCGGCAGGGTGTTCAATGGGACAGGTGATGAAATTAAACATATTATACAGCGGAATTATTGCCCAGATACAAGCAAGCCATTTCCAATTGCCTATACCGAACACCGAGAAAAATACTGTGGAAAGCAGGATAACTCCTACCGAGCCCCAACAGTAAAAGGAATGGAGCAAACTCATTGCCGCCTCTTTATGCTCAAAGGGACAGGATTCAACGATAGGGCTGACAAGCACCTCCGTAAGACCGCTGCCCACCGCATATACAATTGTGCTGATGATTATTCCCATAAACGGGTCGGGCATTATCTGAGGAAGAAACGCAAGTCCCAGAAGTCCTGCTGCCGAAAACAGCTGAGAACCCACAACGCATCTGCGGTAGCCTATTCTGTCCGCAAACTTTGCACAGAGAATATCCACAATAAGCTGGGTGATAAAGAAAACGGATGATATGAGCGCAATTTTTCCGAGAGGGATATTGTAAACATTGTGGAATGTGAGAAATAGCAGCGGTGCAAAATTTGCTGTAATAGCTTGTGTAACAAATCCAAGATAACAGGCAATAAGAGTTTTTCTGTAATTCATCTTGACGTTCCTTTCGCTTTTTGATATAATTGTATCATATCATAACAAACGGCATATTTCAATGTACAATATCGCATTTTTATTACACTATATCGCAAAAATGGAGGATAAATTTGAAAAACCTAAACGACGGCTACGCAAAGATCATCACTGACGAAACTCTTCGTGAAACCATAAGTCACGGCAGTGAGGAATATCCCTTTCGATATTATTATGAGGATATATGGCTCTTTGACCTGCACTGTATTGACTGGCACTGGCACCCCGAGGTTGAGTTTGTGCTTGTGGAAAATGGGACGGCAGATTTTTTTGTGGGCAGCAGCAGATATGTGCTTAACACAGGGGAAGCAATTTTCATCAACACACAGGTGATACATCGGTTTGAGAGCAGCGAAAGTACAATTATTCCCAATATGGTCTTTTCTCCGCTTCTGATAGCCGCAGAAAACAGTTTGATATACCGCAAATATATAAAGCCTGTGCTCATGTCCTCGGTTGAATGCCTGATAATATCGCCGACAGATGAAAAGCAATGTGAGATGCTTGATACAATACGAAATGTGTTTGCCATACAGGAATCGAAAAGCATATCCGAACTGAAAACAACCGAACTTATTATGAAGCTATGGGGGCAGATTTACGAAAGCATAAGTTGGAACGACACTCAAAACATAAACAAAACCTCCGCACAGGCACAAGCACAGCTGCAGATAATGATGCAGCATATCCACAAAAACTATTATCGTCGGATAACCTTGGAAGACATTGCAAGATCTGTTTCTATAAGCAAAAGCAGTGTGCTGAATATTTTTAAAAGCTATCTGCACACATCGCCCATTAATTATGCTCTGGAATATCGTTTGAAGCGTGCTGCCAAGTTTCTTACGGAAACTGAAAACAGCGTTTTCGTTATAGCTCAGACAGCAGGCTTTGAAAATGTGGGATATTTTTGCCGCAAATTTAAGGCACTCTATGGAATGACGCCTAAGGAGTACAGAAATCACAGGCGGTCGGAACGGAAATAATAAAAAGCAAAGGACTTGCTGCGATTGGCAGTGACAAATCCTTTGCCTATTTTATTTTAAGGCAATACCGCACAAAGAGCGTCTGGTGACTTTGCACGGTATTGCCTTTGATTCAGATAGGCTGGAAGTGTAATGACGGGGTCTATAGGCTGTATGCTTTTCATATTTTTGTTCAAATCCATTTGCCTTCTTTCTTGATTGGACAACGCTAGGCAACTCCAAAAGTTCCAACAACTGGCACAAACTGACCGTTTTCCACTTGCCATTTTACTTGCCATTTGCCCGTATTTACTTGCCATTTTGGGAAAAAACCTGTTTTTCGCAAAACACCCCAGGTAACGAAAAAAGGCTGAATTACGAGCTTTTTTCGTAATTCAGCCTTCTGCAATTGGTCGAGGTGACAAGATTCGAACTTGCGGCCCCTACGTCCCGAACGTAGTGCTCTACCAAACTGAGCCACACCTCGATTGGCGACTCATATAGTATAGCACATTTCCGGACACTTGTAAAGCCTTTTTCGACACTTTCAAAAAAAAGAAAGTTTTGCTTTTGATATCTTTGCAAAATAAAATAGATATCTTTGATTTTAGAACAATCCGCAAATAAAAACAGCCAACAAAAAAGCGGCATCTCTGCCGCCTTTTGTCTGAATGCAGAAAAATCCCGGAGAATTTACTGCGTTTTTGCTTGCTTGGAGCGAACGGCGCTGACAACTGCATAGCTGTGTGCCGGCAGAATGACAGCATCGCCGTCACAGATGCCGCTGATTACTGTGCTGAACGCATACTTCTCAAAGCACTTGTCCCGGAGAGAGACCATGGCAGTCTCATCGCTGCGGTTCATCAGCACAACAGCGCTGGAACCGTTCTGCAGAATGTATCGTGCAAAGCCCAGCACCTTTTCCTCCAGTACCAGGAACTCCATAGCGCCCTCTGCAAAAGCCGGATGCTCCCGGCGGATCTTCGCCATTTGACGGGTGTATTCCACCAGTTCCGTATCCTCATTGCCCCACGGATAGCAGCGGCGGTTGAACGGGTCTTTCCAGCCCTGCAAGCCAGCCTCGTCACCATAATAAATGCTGGGGACGCCGGGCAGGAAGAACTGGAGTACCATAGCGCCCTTGAGCAGAGCCTTGCCACGGTTGTACTCGTCCGGAGACAGTTCGTTGGATGCCATCCAGTCCTTGCTCTTGTCGTCGCAGGGCTGACCGCCGAAACGGTTGATGGCACGCTCGATGTCGTGGGTGGAGACAAAGTTCATCAGCACATCCACCGTGCATTTCGGATAATTTTCCAGGATCACCATAATGCGGTCCCGGAACGTGGTGGCAGCCTCACCCTTCATGTAGGCGATGATCGCCTCACGGAACGGATAGTTCATTACGCTGTCCAGCTGGTCGCCCAGGAGATAGCGCCGCTTGACGCCGTAAGCCTCCTTGTTGGACGCATCCTCCCAGACCTCGCCGATGACGATTTTTTCCTCATCATACTTCTTGACGCAGGTGCGCAGATTGTCCAGGAACTCGTCCGGCAGCTCATCTGCCACGTCCAGACGGTATCCGGCGGCGCCCAGGCTCATCCAGTAGTCCAGTACGCCGTCGTCGCCGCAGATGTACTTGGTGTAGCTGGGGTTGTTCTCGTCCACATTCGGCAGGGTGTCGATGCCCCACCAGGACTCGTACTCCTTGTTGCCCCAGAAGTGATACCAGGAGTAATACGGGCTGTTCTCGGACTGATAAGCGCCGGGCGTGTTGTAGCGTCCGAACTTGTTGAAATAGATGCTGTCTGCGCCGGTGTGGGAGAATACGCCGTCCAGGATGACGGAGATGCCCCGTACCTTTGCCGCCTTGCACAGCTCCCGGAAGTCCTCGTTGGTACCCAGCAGCGGGTCTACATTCCGGTAGTTTGCGGTGTTATAGCGGTGATTCTCGTGGGATTCGAAGATCGGGTTCAGATAGATGCAGGTGACGCCCAGGTCTTTCAGATAGTCCAGCTTGCTGCGGATGCCGTCCAGGTCGCCGCCGAAATAGTCGTTGTTCCAGACGTGACCATTCTGGTCGGGCTTGTAGTAGGGCATCTCGCCCCAGTTCCGCATGACACGGTCAGACGGTACATTGTCATGCACCTTGCCGCTGCTGCAAAAACGGTCGGGGAAGATCTGATACATCACGCCGCCTTTGAGGAACTGCGGTGTCTGATAGTCCTCGTTGTAGACGGTGAGCTGGAACATTTCGCCCTGATCCAGCATACCATGGCAGGCATCGCCACGCTTGATATAGTGACGCACGCCGTTGGAGGTATAGGAGAAATAATAGTAGTGAACGCCGGAATACTTGGGGATAAGGTCGGCGGTATAGGTGATGTAGCCGTTTTCATGGGTTTTCACGTTCATGGGCAGAAAACGCTCTTTGAAACCGGTGCGGAAAACCACCAGCACCGGAGAAAAGTCCAGCGGCGTTTCTTCCGGCAGGCGAATGGTGAACTGACAGCTCTGGTTCCGGGCGATCGCACCGAAGTGCGACTTATACGCCGGATCCCAACTGTTGTAAAAATAACGCATACAGAGATGCTCCTTTCTTTGCGGAGTGGGAGAGTATTCTTTTCAAAGGGATACTTCCTGTATTAGGTTAGGCTCCCTTGAAAAGGCACCCGAAGGGCGTGCTTTGTGCTGAGCTGGCAGCCGCAGGCTGACTGAGGGATTTTTTCTGTGAAATTTGCAGATAAGGAAAAATTCATTGTAATTCCTTTACCAGCTTCGCTGGTTCAAGGAAGGCTTATTTCTATAGTTTTCACTACAATATAAAGCAGGGATACCTCACACAACCCATCCCATTCAAGAAAACGGAGCAGGGTTTGTGCTGCTCCGTTTTCGTCAGATTATATCAGAATGTGTGATAACACGTTCTCAGATATTCCAGATATCCTTTGCATATTCGTTAACTGCACGGTCAGCGGAGAAGATGCCTGCGTTTGCGATGTTGTGCAGGGACATCTTGGTCCAGGTATCCTTGTCGGTGTACAGCTTTGAACTGCGCTCCTGTACCTGGCAGTAGCTGTCGAAGTCAGCCAGAACCATGTACGGATCCTGGGTGCGCAGGGAGTCAGCCACTTGGGTGAACTTGCAGCCGTTGATGCCGGCATACATCCGGTCGATACAGCTCTTGATGATCGGGTTGTTGTTGTAATAGTCCTCCGGACGATAGCCACGAGCCTTGAGGGTGTTGACTTCCTCGGTCTTCATGCCGAAGATGAGGATGTTGTCAGCGCCCACTGCGTCGCCGATCTCGATGTTTGCGCCGTCCAGTGTACCCAGTGTGATCGCACCGTTCAGCATCAGCTTCATGTTGCCGGTACCGGATGCCTCTGTACCTGCCAGAGAGATCTGCTCCGAAATATCGCAAGCCGGCATCAGCAGCTCGGACATGGTAACGCAGTAGTTCTCCAGGAAGTAAACGGACAGCTTGTCGGAGATGCGGGGATTCTTGCGGATCTCCTCAGACAGCGCCCAGATCATCTTGATGATCTGCTTTGCCAGATAATAGCCCGGCGCTGCCTTTGCAGCGAAGATGTAGGTCTTGGGCGTAAAGTCCATATCCGGATTTTCCAGCAGGGCGTTGTACTGTGCCAGAATGTGCATTGCATTCAGATGCTGACGCTTGTATTCGTGCAGACGCTTTACCTGTGCATCAAATACACTGTCGGTATCCAGGATGAGACCGCTCTTTTTCTTGACGAACTTGGCGAAACGCTCCTTGTTTTCCTTCTTGATCTTGCGCAGCTGTTCCAGAACAGCCTTGTCATCAGCGAAAACGTCCAGCTTTTTCAGCTCGCTGCCGTCCTTCAGGAAACCGTCGCCGATCTTGTCACGCAGCAGCTGGGTCAGACCCGGGTTGGACTGATACAGCCATCTCCGGTATGCGATACCGTTGGTGACGTTCTTGAACTTGTTCGGGGTGTCCAGATATTCTTCGTGGAATACGCTGTCCTTGATGATCTCCGAGTGCAGCTTGGAAACGCCGTTGACGCTGTGAGATGCCATAACGCACAGGGTAGCCATGTGGATCTGGTTGTCCTTGATAATGGACATCCGTGTGGTTCTTGCGCTGTCGCCGCCGTTGCGCTCCATCAGACCTGCGCAGTAGCGGTTGTTGATCTCCACGATGATCTGGAAGATTCTCGGCACGATCTGTTTTACCAGGTTTACATCCCACTTTTCCAGTGCCTCAGCCATTACGGTGTGGTTGGTATAAGCGAAGGTGTTGGTGACGATGTGCCATGCACGATCCCAGGTATAGCCGCAGTCGTCCAGCAGGACACGCATCAGTTCCGGAATTGCCAGAGTCGGGTGGGTGTCGTTGATGTGGATGGCAACCTTTTCGTGCAGGTTTTCCAGTGTGCCGTATACGTTCATGTGGTGGTTTACGATATCACCGATGGCTGCGGCGCACAGGAAATACTGCTGGCGCAGACGCAGGGACTTGCCCTCCAGGTGGTTGTCGTTCGGGTACAGCACCTTGGAGATCGCATTTGCCATGGAGTTCCGGGACAGTGCCTGTTCATAGTTGCCCTCGTTGAATTCCTTCATGTCAAAGCTGGGTGCCTGTGCCTTCCACAGACGCAGGGTAGAAACGCCGGTGCTGCCATAGCCGGAGACATACATATCATACGGGATGGCGATAACAGTGTTGTAGTTGACATGGGAGATGTAGTGGTAAGAATCCTGCCAGTATTCCTGGACATTGCCCTCGAAGTGTACTTCGATCGCCTCGTCCGGCTTCGGATCCAGCCAGACGCTGCCGCCCGGCAGCCAGTTGTCCGGTTCCTCGGTCTGCCAGCCGTCCTCCAGGATCTGCTTGAAGATACCGTACTCATAGCAGATGGAGTGACCGGTTGCCGGGATCTCCTGGGTTGCCATAGCGTCCAGATAGCAGGCAGCCAGACGGCCCAGACCGCCGTTGCCCAGACCTGCGTCCGGCTCGCACTCAAAGATGTTGTCCAGGTTGATGTGATAGTCCTGCAGGATGGCACGAACATCGTCTGCCAGCTCCAGGTTGTACAGGGTGGTCTTCAGGGAACGTCCCATCAGGAATTCCATAGACAGGTAGTACACGCTCTTGCCGCCTACGGAATTGGTTTTGTTTACAAAGTGCTGACGCTTGTGCTTCAGCTTTTCTACCATCAGTGCGGACAGCACCTGATAGATCTGTTTATCAGATGCCTCGTCCGGAGAAACACTGCACTCCAGCTGAAGTCTGTCTACAAATTTCTGTTTCAATTCTTCTCTCTGGGGATTTCCAGTTGTTTTTACTGCCATGTTATCCTCCTCAACAGTTTCGGCGGAATCTTCTCGTTCCCGGCACACAGAAACCGTGCCGGAATCCCATTCGTACCTCTTTATGGTGCGCCGAACCACCATAATACAGACTGCTCCGCCAGGTTGGAACATATCTAATACTATTATACCGGATTTTGGTCGATGTTGCAATAGCTTTTTTCACGAAATATTTGAAAAAACAATGGCGGGATTCGTCATATGTGATTGAAAGAAGTTGCATGCGGGTAAATTCGGACAGCCATTCGCCGGAGATGCCGCTGCAAAATTTGGAGAATCAGAAAGCCGTTTGAATAGACTTCCTGATTCTTCCTCTTGCTTTTCAAATATTATATAAAAAATGATATAAAATTTCACGGATAATCAGTATAATAAAGTTGTATCAGAGCGATTCCCGTGATTTGTGCCAAAATGTTCTTTTGATTGTGGAAACAATTGAACAGCTGAAAGCGGCGGAGTTGGTGGAAATTGCCGTAAAAAATGTGGTATGTATATCGTTTTTGTCGATGTTGCTGCCACGGTGCAAAAAATCTGAGGAAACGCCGTACAAAGTTTGCACGAAAGAATGCAGAACAGACTGCGTGCAGCGTTCCCGCAATGAGAGGAGTTTTTTTTATGCAGACAGAAAAGACAAGACACCTGCGTACAAGAGTCATCAGTGTCTTGCTGGCAGTTTTGATGATCGTGACTTGCATTCCGTCGGCGTTCTTTGCGTCGGCGGCAGAAAATGCGAAAGCGAGCGGACCGCTGGTATTGACAAATTCCAGCATAGAATTTCGGGACAGTAAGTACAACCCTATTCCTGATCCTGAGAAAGGCAAAGAAGGCGTAGAATCCGGCGATCTGTTCTATCTGATGGCGACGATCTCCGGAAACAATGTCAATGAGGGTGAAGAAGACACCTATCGGATCGAGATCACCGACCAGAATCTTCTGCTGCCCAACTTTGCCGGAAACGGTTTCCGGGACGGCGCAGTGTATAACGGATATGTACTGCACGTCAATCCGGACGGCAGCCGGTATATTACATTCAGCATTGACAACGGTCAGACCAAGCAGATCCGGCTCCAGGCGAAGTTCCGGAACGGCAAAACGCCGAACGGCACCGTCGCAGAGGTGCGTATCTCGCAGGAAGGCTCCGGAAAGAGCGTGTCCAATACGATCACCGCAATTGCAGCCATGAACTGGAATGCGTCCAAGAGCGAGGACCGCACCAGTCTGAAAGCCAGCGACATTGCAGGCGGCACTTCGGTGAACTATACGCTCAGCGCCTCTTCCAACAATGCGTCCCAGAAAAAAGGCGCAGAGTGGGTGAAGAGCCTGACTTTCCAGGATACGATCAGCCTGGAAAACATGACATTCCAGGGCGATGCAGAAGACGCCATCCGGAACGCCGTAAAGTCGGCGATCCAGGCGGCAGGCTATGATGCAGAACCCACCGTCACCGTAAAAGGCGCAAAGGCAGACATCTCTTTTGTGCTGAACAGCAAGAACGAGAACGCCGAGATGCCGGCAGTGCGTCTGAATGTGGCACTGCCGCTGAACAGCAGTACCGTAAAGATGAACGGTACAGCAGACGGCAAGGTCACCAACGATCTGAGCGTTTCCGGCAAGCCCTACGGGGACAATGCAGCGGAAAAGTCCATCGGCGGAAACAGCGTGGAACTGACAGTCAGCGCACCCAAGGGACCGCAGTTCAGTCTGAGCAAAACGGTGGAAAATGAAAAGGCATACTACTTAAAAGGCGATAAGGTCAAGTTTGTCATTACCGTGACCAACACCGGCGATATGGATGGTGATATCGATATCACGGATACCCTGCCGGACGGACTGACACCGACCGGGGACATTGCCTGGACAGGCATTGCCGTGCCTGCCGGAAAGAGCGTCACCAAGGAAATCGAGTGTACCGTGGACAAGGACGAAACCGTGGCGCTGACCAATACCGTTACCGGAAACCACGGCGAAAAGGCGGAAAAGACCATCCAGGTGAAAAAGGATGAGGCTGTGATCGAAACGCCGGTGAAGAGCGGTTCTGTTATCTATAATGGTAAGAACCTGGGACAGAAGTACTACACAGACATTTCCGGGCAGACTGCTACTTATACCATTTCTGTCACCAATTCCGGTGCAAAGGATGCGAAAGATGTTGCTGTTTCTGATGCGAACTTGCTGCAGTATCTGGAAAATATGACTTATAAGGTAGATGGTGCTGCAGTGGCTGATTTCCCGGGCAAAATTGACGTTCCGGCAGGAAAGACAGTACAGATCACGGTAACTGGTACAATCAAAGACGGCGTGAACGGAGAAATTTCCAATGTTGCAACCGTAGACGGAAAGCCGTCAAATAAAGTGAAGTTTACACCGGATAGACCGAAAGCACAGCTGGGAATCACGAAGACGGCAGATGTCGGCAATTACACATTTGGCACGGCAAAAGATGTTGTTTACACAATTACAGTAACGAATAATGGTGAAGCAGATGCTGAAAATGTGAAAATAGAGGACATCTTGCCGGACGGCATGACATTCCGTGAAAATAGTGGTGCATATGGCATTTTGACCTTATCAGACGGCACCACAAAAAATATTACTTCCGTTGATACAAAAACATTGACTGCCGGCGGAACGATTACTGTTCCAAAAGGAAAGTCAATTACTTTGACAGTATATGCAAATGTGGAAGATTCTGCAACAGCCGCAGCACTGACAAATACCGCAAAAGTATATGAAGGTGCGGAAGTAAAGGGTACTGCGACGCATACTATTTACGGCGGTGAAGATTTAAGCAAATATAGCTTGCAAAAGAAAATCATTGCAGTAAATGGTATACCAGCAGATGATACAACAGAAATTGTAAATGGTGATAAGCTGACATATCAGGCGACTTTTACCAACCACGGAACCACGACCATGGAAAACCTGTACTTATATGATTATGGTACAACGTTGAAGTGGGAAGCTTCTGATGTTCTGAAAGTCGTTGCAATTAACGGCAATGCGTCTAACCCCAGAATTCAGACTGTTACTGTAGAGCAAAATAAAATTGATGGTGGAGGCTATGCGGTTGAAACCTTTAATATTATGGGAATCAATCTGGCGGCTGGCGAATCAGTGACAGTGGAATACGTGGTACTTGGAAACGATGTCACTAATACAAATAATGACTACGCTTCTGAAAAAAGGGGAATTCAGGGGTATGGTGATGGTACTAATCTGAATAATAGTGCATTGATGCAGACATTAAGTGCATTTGAAACAAAGTTCGGAACACAGAGAGGTGTCTATAACTATACCGCAGTAGGCGGTCTGACTGTAAACGAACACGGAAGCAAAACTGTAACTTGGTATGCACATGACATGATTTTGAATCCAGTAAGCAATACTGTTTTTGAGGCGAAAAAGTCACTGACAAATAGTGAGGACAAAACGACCAATATCGTTGGTATGACAGCGGCAGATCTGGAGAAGAAAACATTTAGCTACAGCTTGGCACTTTCTGGTTCAAATAATGACTATGCTGGGAAAACGATCGTTGTAGAAGATACGCTGCCGGACGGCATGGAATATGTGCCAAATAGTGTAGAGGGAACTGCAAATTATACAGCTTTGAGTGGCATTCAGGCAACTCAAGTTGGACAGACGCTGACCTTTACATTTGTTTCCACAGAAAAATTTGCAGATCAGTGGGGCGTTGGCGTAAAGTTGACTTACCAAGCCAAGCTGACCGCCGACAAGGCACAGGAACTGGCAAACAGCACGGCGAAAAAAGTCACACTGACAAACACCCTTTCCAAGGTGACAGTGGTGAAGGGCAGAAATGACGGCAGTGACCGTGTGATCTCGCCGGAGGATAAGGTGGACATCTCCTTCACCAAAACCACTCCCGCACCCGGTTTCGCCAAGCTGGCAGTGGCATCCTTTGCAGGACAGACCTACAATGCCGATGACGTACAGCCGGTAGAAAACGGCTACATCACCGCCGGTGATACACTGATCTGGCAGACTGTGCTGTACAACGGCAGAGGCGACTCCACCGATGTGGCAGACTTGAAACTGGACGGCGTGACGCTGACCGACAATCTGCCGCCGACATACCAGTTCAGCAATGAGACCGGCTTGCAGATGACCTACCAGGAACTGACGCTGACGCATAACAGCGACGGCAGTTCCACATTTAAGGCAAACGACAAGACTGGTCTGCTGGAAAGCGGCACGCCTGTTCCCCGCGATGCCTACAAGATCGACGGTTCGAAACTGATTATTTATGCGGACAAGCTGGGCAAGGCAACGCTTGCACCGAACAAGTGCATCGTCTTCCAGTTCACCACCACCGTCAAGGACGGTCAGGAAAAAGAGGGCGTCATCACCAATATCGGCTATGCCAGTGTGACACAGCCGTTCTCCACCGAAGATACGGTTGCCGGCGAAAAGCGTGACGACCAGATCTGGAGCTACGCAAACTATAACATCGTTGGTCTGACCACCGAATCCTGGAAGACCATTACCTACACCAACCAGAACCACACCGGCACACCGCACACGGACCCGGCTACCGATACCGGTTACAGCCGCCAGCCTACCCACAACTATGTGCAGGGTATGCAGGGCGAAGATGTGACCTATGAACTCCACATCAAGAACAACTCGCCGGTAGATCTGGAAAACATGACCATTATCGACCGTCTGCCCTATGTGGGTGACTTGGGTCTGGTTTCCGGCTATGAGCGTTTCTCCGCATTCGGCGTGAAACTCAAGAGCATTGATTCTGTTGTGGTGAGCGGAACAGATGTAATTGACAAAACAGTACGCAGCTACTCCACCGACAAGACCTCCGTCCTGGATGAATATTCCAAGGACTGGCTGGGACAGAATGACGTGATGAACTGGACGGGCAATTCCTCTGCGGATACCGTGAACTTCCGTATCCAGCTGAAAGATACGACCGTCAAGGTCGGTGAGGAAGTTGTTGTCAAAGTTACTGCAACCGTTCCCAGCTATGTGGCAAAGACCGGCGAGGAGAATATCGCATGGAACAGCTTTGCGTATTCCTATCAGAATACCAGCATTCTGGGCGATACCGTCATGGTGGCAGAGCCGGCAAAGGTCGGCGTCTGGGTACAGACACCGGACACCACCATTGATGTGACCGTCAACAAGACGCTGACAGAGGCAGAGACCAAGGATGCAACCTTCTACTTTGCCCTGTTTGCTGACGAAAATTACACCACACGTTTGAGCGATGTGATTTCCGTCACCGTTCCGGCAGGACAGACTGCGGCATCCGTCACCATGAAGGACGTAGACCTGTCCTCGATCAAGCAGCAGAACAACGCCAACAACATCTATCTCCTGGAAACCGACGCCAAGGGCAACCGGATTCAGAATTACACACCGAAATATACCGATAATGTAATTTCCACCGATGCCACGGCGAACCAGACTGTCGGCGTGACCAACACCAAAAATGTGGGCAATATCACGCTGACCAAGACCCTGGCAGGGGACAGCGTGACCGGCGATACCTTCTACTTTGCCCTGTTCACCAAGAATGCAGCCGGGGACTATGTGCGCTATGAAGATGCGCCGGTACAGTCTCTGACATTCACCGAGGCAGGCAAGCAGAACGTGACATTTGAAGATGTGCCCAAGGGCGTGGAATTCTACGTGCTGGAGACCAATGCAAACGGTGTTCTGGCAGATACAGACTTTGCAAAATACACCTCAGACAGCGGTATCCGCTATACCTGCGAACCGGCAGCACCGGCGGCAGTACAGGCAGACGGCAAAACTGAGATCACCAACACCGAGGAGATCGACTACAGCATCACCGTCAGCAAGGTGCTGATCGCAGATGATGTCAAGAGCACACCCGCATTCTCTGTGGGACTGTTCACCAAGAACGGTGACACCTATACACAGATTGATGCAAAAACTGTTAGTGCTGGCTCTAGCGTGACCTTTGACGGTCTGGACGCTGATACCGAGTATTACATCTTTGAGATGAACGGCAAAGAGCGTGTCGGCGCAGGGAAATCCTTTGTCCAGAGCGTCGTAACAGATTTCAAGGATCCTACTACGAAAACAGATAAGACATTCTACGTTTCCTATAACGGCTGTGGTGAGCAGGCAATTCTGCTGACCAAGGATGCACCCAGTGCGGATGCGGTCATCACCAATGCCACCGAAAATCCCACAAGGATCAAGGTAACGAAGATCGCAACCGAGGACGGCAAACCGGCAGTTGACCATGCAATTGAAGTTGGACTGTATACGCAGAATGCAGACGAGAGCTATCAGCTGGTTGAAAAGAAAGACATCAACATTACTGCCGGTGACAACGGCAGTAAGTCCGTTACCTTTGAGGGACTGGACAGCAGCAAGATCTACTACGTCTTTGAGCTGGACAAGGACGGAAACCGTGTTGCTGATGATGGCACGATAGAAGTTGGCAAAGATAAAATATTCCATGTATCCTATGATGGCGGCAATGAAGTCGTTATGGATGCCGGCATTCCGGGCGATAAGACCATCACCGATGCGTACCAGAGCGATGTAGAGATTTCATTTGCAAAGGTAGATGTAGACGGCAGGGAAATGGCAAACTGTGCGTTTACGCTGACAGGTCCCGGCGGTTTTTCCAAGACCTTGACAGCACCGGAAACCATTGCAAATCTGGCAAAGGGTGAATACACTCTGACAGAGACTGCAGTTAAGGGCTACGCACCGCTGAGCGTGACATTCAGCGTAGATGAAAGCGGCTATGTGGTTGCCAATCATCCGGACGGCAGCCCGATTGAAAACAATAACTGTATTTTTGCGGCAAATAAGGTTACCGCTATCAACCGTTCGCAGATCAGCGTGGACAAGCAGGACATTGCAGATTCCGCAGAACTGGCAGGCGCAATCATCAAGATCACCCGGACAGACGGCAGTCTGAACGCAGATGTGCTGGAGGTCAAGCGTGGAGAAACTTCGCTGACAAAGGCAGACTCCCTGGAGGACAACGCCGATTACGGCAAGTATACGCAGACATCCGATACCATCACCTTTGTTTCAGACGGCAAAAACAAGACTGACATCATCGGTCTGCCGGACGGCGAATATATCATGGAAGAAGTCGCTGCACCGGACGGCTACAATAAGGTAAGCACAAGCTTCACCTTTACCATAAAGAATGGTCAGGTAACACAGACTTCCGCCGTTTCTGAGGAATATGACGTTTCTGATAATGAAATCGTCATGAAGGACAGCATCAAGAAAACGGTTTCTGTTAGTAAGCAGGCAGTCGGCGGCGGCGAAGAACTCACCGGAGCCGTACTGAAACTGACTGCACCGGACGGCGTTGACCTGTCCAAGGTGGGTTATGCTTACGGCGACAAGTCTACGGACGGCATCGCAAATGACGGCAAAACCATCAGCTGGACATCCGACGGCACAAAGGGCAGCGTAGAGCTGACCGATCTTCCGGCAGGCACATACACCCTGGAAGAGATCACTGCTCCGGACGGCTTTACCAAAAAGACTGAGACCATGACCTTTGTGGTCGGCGCAGACGGCAAGGTCGAAACCGTAAACAATCTGACGAAAAAGGATGATAAGACTGTTGTCATGGAAGATGCACCATCCGAAGTGTCCATCGTAAAGGTGGGCAAGGACGGAGATGCTGCACAGGGACTGCCCGGTGCAGATATGAAACTGACCTATGAGGGCGGCGCAGATCTGTCTCATGTAACCGCAGAAAACGGCAAGATCGAAGGCAATGCGACTGGCTCCAAGGTCATCACCTGGACATCCGGCGACAAGGCAATTCTGCTGAAACAGCTCCCGGACGGCAAGTATACCCTGGAAGAAACGATTGCACCGGACGGCTATGAACTGACCACCAAGATCATGTTTGAAGTGGTTGACGGCAAGGTACAGAACGTAGAAGTCGGTGAGAGCAAGACAAACAAGTACGATGAGACCACCGGTCTTATCACCATGTTCGATGCACTGAAACCCGGCGTTACGATCGGCAAGCAGAGCATCAACGGTACAGAGGAACTGGACGGCGCAGAACTGAAACTGATCGCACCGAAGGATGCAGACCTTTCCAAGGTAAAAGCCTCTTACGGCGATGACAGCGTGGCTGCGATCCAGGTTAAGGACAACACCATCACATGGACTTCTGACGCAGCTAAGGGCGGTGTCACACTGGCAAATCTGCCGGCAGGCACATACACCCTGGAAGAGGTTACTCCACCGGACGGCTTTACCAGAAAGACCGAGACCATGACCTTTACGGTGGACGAACACGGAAACGTGACAAAGCGTGAGGGCCTGGAAGAGGGCGAATCTGCCAACGCAGTGATTATGAAGGACGCACCGTCCGAAGTATCCATTGTAAAGATGGGCGAGAATGGAGACGCTGCACAGGAACTGCCCGGCGCAGGTATGAAACTGACCTATGAGGGCAGCGCAGACCTGTCCCATGTAACCGCAGAAAACGGCAAGATCGAAGGCAATGAAGCTGGCTCCAAGGTCATCACCTGGACATCCGGCGACAAGGCAATTCTGCTGAAACAGATTCCGGACGGCAAGTACACCCTGGAAGAGACCGCCGCACCGGACGGCTACGAACTGACCACCAAGATCACATTTGAAGTGGTGAAAGGCAAGGTGCAGAACGTAGAAGTCGGTGAGAGCAAGACGAACAAATACGATGAGACAACCGGTCTTATCACCATGTTCGATGCACTGAAAAAGGTGACATCCTCCAGCTCGGAAACCAGCAGTTCGTCTGAGACAACAGTTACAACAAAAACCACATCGGTTTCCAGCAGCGTGACATCCGGCAGCAGTTCCTCTTCGGAATCTGCATCCGGCACGCAGACAACGGAAACCTCGACCGTATCCGCAAGCAATACTACGGCAACCGTATCCGGTACAACTGTATCGTCTGTTACCGTTGTCACCGAATCTTCTACATCCGCTACAACCCAGACCAATACCGACACTGTCACTGTCACCAGCAGTGCAACAGTATCTTCCACTAGTGCAACACAAACCAGCGCCGGACCCACCAACACCACGACCAGCGGCACAACAGTGACCACATCCGGCAGTGCGTCGGGTACTGTCACATCAACCACAGGTTCTACAGAATCCAGTGCAGGTCCGACCAATACCACCACCAGCGGAACAACTACCTCTGCGGTAAGCACATCGTCGGAAAGCACTTCGGAAACCGGTTCTGAGACGACAACATCTGTCAGCGCCGATACCACGACTGTTTCTGCAACGGAAACGGAGACGGATACCACAGCACCGACCGAGACGACCACCGTATCGGAGACCGGAACGGAAACAAGTACTACTACGACCGCAGCAACAACGACCACAACCACAGTAATCACAACAACCTCTGAAACAGAAGATACGACTACCGAAGAGACCACAACCGAAGAAACGACCACAGAAACAACAGAAACCACCACCGTTACCACAGAACGTCCGGACGGCTATCTCATCCGCAAGTGCGACGCAGGCGGCAAGGAGATCGGCGGCGCAACGCTGACGATCACAGACCAGTCGGGCAATGTCATCGACCAGTGGGTATCGGAAGAGGGCGTGTCTCACGTCTTTGCCAACATCGAAACAGGCGTACCGTACTGCCTGACCGAAGTCCTCGCTCCGGCAGACTATGCAATTGCAGAGCCGATCTACTTCCAGCTGGATGAAAACGGCGATCTGCTGCTGCTGACAGTTGCCGTCGATGAGAACGGCGCACCTGTCGTCCAGGAGGACGGTACATGGCAGATCGTAAGCACCGCATATAGTGCAGACACAAAGGCAATCGTCATGGTGGATGAGTACATCGGCACAGAGACGACCACTTCTGAAACCGAAGGAACTACCACCACAACGACTACAACAACGACAACCACAACTACAACCGAAGAGACCACGACCGAGAGAAACACCACCGCCGGAAATGGAGAGCATACGCCGACCACAACGGCAACCCTGGTGACAACCGACGGCACCGGCACGGACAGCAGTGATTCTGCATCCACCACTGCCGGCAGCAGCCAGACGACGACCACTACCCGCAGCAACAGCAGCGGCAGCAGTTCCGGTTCGTCCTCCGGCAGCACAAGAGTCTCCTCAACGCCAAAGACCGGCGAGGCACTTCCGGCACTTCTGATCCCGGCAGGCGCTGCACTGGCTGCAGCGCTCGTGACAGGCAAAAAGCGCAGAAAAAAGTAAAACGTAACGACCGGATAAGGCACACATTTTCCGTGTGAGTTGTCTCCAGCATCGTGAAAGACCGTCTCGGCAGGGCATTCCTGTCGGGGCGGTTTTTTCGCCCTCTTGCCAATCCTGCCGAAATATGCTATAATAGAACAAGAAACGATTCCGTCAACGGATTCCAAAAGAAAGAGGTACAAAAATATGCGTAATACCACAAGTTATGAAAGTCCGTTCTGCACCCGCTATGCCAGCGAAGAGATGCAGCACGTTTTCTCCGCAGACAAGAAGTTTTCCACCTGGCGCCGTCTCTGGGTGGCTCTGGCTCGTGCAGAGATGGAGCTGGGTCTGCCGGTGACACAGGAGCAGGTGGACGAACTGGAGGCAAACATCGACAACATCGACTATGACGTTGCCGAGGCAGAGGAAAAGCGCCGCCGCCACGATGTCATGTCCCACGTGTACGCTTACGGCCAGGTATGCCCGAAGGCTGCCGGCATCATCCACTTGGGTGCAACCTCCTGCTATGTGGGCGACAACACCGACATCATCATCATGCGTGATGCGCTGGAGATCGTGCGCCGGAAGATGATTAACGTTCTGGCGAACCTGTCCCGTTTTGCCCTGGAATACAAGGCAATGCCGGCGCTGGCATATACCCACCTCCAGCCGGCACAGCTGACCACAGTGGGCAAGCGTGCTACCCTGTGGATGAACGAGCTGCTCATGGACTTCAACGAACTGGAATACCGTATTGCAAATCTGAAGCTGCTGGGTTCCAAGGGTACTACCGGCACACAGGCATCCTTTATGGAGCTGTTCAAGGGTGATACCGATAAGGTCAAGGAGCTGGAGACGAAGATCGCCAAGGAAATGGGCTTTGACGGTGTCGTTCCGGTTTCCGGTCAGACCTATTCCAGAAAGATCGACTCTCAGATTCTGGCAACCCTCAGCGGCATTGCACAGTCCTGCAGCAAGTTCTCCAACGATATGCGTCTGCTCCAGAGCTTCAAGGAGATGGAAGAGCCGTTTGAAAAGACCCAGATCGGCTCTTCTGCAATGGCATACAAGCGCAACCCCATGCGCTGTGAGCGTATCACTTCTCTGGCACGCTACGTGATGATCGACAGTCTGAACCCGGCATTCACCGCAGGTACCCAGTGGTTTGAACGTACTCTGGATGACTCCGCAAACAAGCGTGTTTCTGTTCCGGAGGCATTCCTGGCAGTGGATGCGATTCTGAACATCATGCTGAACGTCACCGACGGTCTGGTGGTTTATCCGAAGATGATTCGTCAGCGCATCATGCGTGAACTGCCGTTTATGGCAACCGAAAACATCATGATGGACGCAGTGGAAAAAGGCGGCAACCGCCAGGAACTCCACGAGAAGATCCGTACCTATTCCATGGTTGCCGGCAAGCACGTCAAGGAAGAGGGTCTGGACAACGACCTGTGCGATATGCTCCTGGCAGACCCGGCGTTCATGATTACCAAGGAAGACCTGGACAAGATTCTGAAACCGGAGAATTTCACCGGCCGCAGCGAACAGCAGACCGAGGAATTCGTGGCAGAGTGCATCCAGCCGATTCTGGACGCAAACAAGGATATCCTGGGCGAACACTTCGAGATGAAGAACTAAGGCAACCCCATTTCTTTGAAAGTATAATCGATTTCACATAATGAAACAGCCCTCAGCGGAATTTGCACCGCTGGGGGCTGTTTTGCGCCAAAAGTCTTGACAATCCATCTCAAAAGGTGTACCCTAGACAGAGAATCACCAAAGGAGGAATCACCATGTCCATACAGATACGCCCGGCAGTCCCGGCAGATGCCCTGGCACTGCTTGCTATTTATGCGCCCTATGTGGCACAGACTGCCATCACCTTTGAATACGACGTTCCCACCGAGACGGAATTTGCCTGCCGCATTGCGGATACCTTAAAAAAATACCCCTATCTGGTGGCAGAGCAGGACGGCGTGCCGGTGGGCTATGCCTACGCCGGAAAATTTCACGACCGTGCTGCCTATGACTGGTCGGTGGAGACTTCCATCTATGTGGAACAGCACCAGAAACGCCGTGGCATCGGCAGACTGCTCCACGATGCCCTGGAACAGGAACTGCGGCGGCGGCATTTCCTCAATATGAACGCCTGCATCGCCTGCCCTATGGGGGAAACCGACCCCTATCTGACACGGGACAGCATCCGGTTCCATGAAAAGCTGGGCTACCGGATGGTGGGCGAATTCCACCAGTGCGGCTATAAGTTCGGGCGGTGGTATCATATGGTCTGGATGGAAAAGCACATCGGTGACCATGCAGATACGCCGCTGCCGGTGGTGTGGGGATAAATAAACAGAGCGACAATGTCGCTGCATTGCCGCTCTTGCTGTTATTCTGCATCAGAAATATTTTTTTGTATTGCTTCTGTGAGTGCGCTTTCTGGAATGGAAATCATAGTATCGTAATCGCTGCCGGGATAGGTGTACGTAATTGCATCAATTGTTTTTGATATTCCGGTTTGAGGGGATTCCACAGCAGACGAACCGGAAATGTTCAACAGGTCTGTGACGAGCAGTTCTTGCTGCGTTTGTGAACCAGTGATTAAAGCCTGATTTGTCCAGTTCCCATCTTCTAAATGAAATAGTCCTTGATAAGCATTCGTAAGGAAAAAGTTGTTGTTGTCACTTACTTTGCCGAAGTAAAGAAGTGTGTCTCCGGCGCTTGGAATATATACGTTGCACCAGTCCCAGTAAAGTTGTGCGTTATTGATTTCAGATTCAGAATAACTTGATGTATCGAAAGGCAGAGCGTCATCGTTCTCTTGAAAAATGGGTGCGTTTTGATACTCTGCGTAGCTAATATACCCACCGTACATATCGAAAGTCTCGCCATTATAGGTGCCTTTATATATCTCCAAAATTTCTGGGGTAATAGAAGTAACAACAGAATCAGTGCCTTTGTAAACACAGGAATCAACTTTTTGGACGTTAACTTTTGCAACAATGTCTGAAGAGTCGATTAGCTCTTGTAAAGTTGTGGCTTGATCGACAAAATCGGCTGTGCTGGAGACTGTAAGGACAAGTCCCTTTTGTGTCTGCGTGGATTCAGTGCTGTTTTTCGATGTTCCACAAGCAGTTGAAAGAAGGGAAAAACAAAGGGCAAAAGTTAAAACAGCAAAATGTTTCTTTTTCATATAGATAACCTCCTTTGAAAACATAGTATTATGATACAGGATTTCGGCGATGGTCAGATGTAATAAGGTGAATATTTTTTGTATATTAAAGTAAACTCTGAATAGGATGGCTTTGCTGCAACTCTATTCATGCCATGAGGACACGTAATTGCGTTTCTGTGTTTAATAATATGGTTAAATTGTATATTTTTATTATAAAACAAGGAAAAACATTTGTCAATATGATTTTTTGTCGAATTTCATTCAATTTAGATAATAATCGTTTTTTAATTTGCACCTTAAAAATTGAAAAGAGATATTGACTAATCCGCCGTTTTCGGTTATTATAGAAAGTAGGAAATTTTTGCAGTCTCCCTGCAATGGAATACGGAGGACACACACATGAAAAAGCGAGGACGGCTTACGGCAGTATTGCTGAGCGGCGCCATGCTCTGCGGCATCGGCACCGGCTGTACTTCGGGCAGCGCCCAAACTTATACCTGGAGCAATGTTGCCATCGGCGGCGGCGGTTATGTCACCGGCATGGAGTATAACCCCAAGGAAGAGGGTCTGGTCTATGCCCGTACCGATATCGGCGGACTGTACCGCCGGAAAAAGGACACCGACTGGGTGCCGCTCACCGATTTTCTGGGCGCAGACGAGTGGGGCTATATCGGCATCGAAAGCATGGCGACCGACCCGGTAGAACCGAACCGGGTGTATTTTGCCGGCGGTACTTATATGAGTGACGATGCGGCGCTGTTTGCCTCGGACGACTACGGCGAGACCTGGACACGCTTTGATGCGCCGTTCAGCTGCGGCGGCAACCAGTCCGGACGTGGCTGCGGCGAGCGGATGTGCGTCAATCCCAACGACAACAAGGAGGTCTGGTTCGGCAGCCGTGACAGTGGTCTGTGGAAAACCTCTGACTACGGCAAGAACTGGGAAGAGGTCACTTCGTTCCCGGTAAAGGGCAACTATAAGCAGGAGAACAACAGTATCGGCATTCTCTGGGTGACATTTGACCCGACTTCGACAGATATGTACGTGGGTGCAGCCATGACAGACGGCACCTGTATCTATAAAAGTACAGACGGCGGCGAAAGCTGGACGGCGCTGGCGGCAAACGAACCGGGAATGTATCCCCTGCACGCATCGTTTTCTGCGGACGGCAAGCTGTATCTGGCATATTCCGACAACTGCGGTCCGAACCTGTCTCCCACTGCCGGCGCAGTCTGTGTGTACGATACCAAGGCAGACAGTTTCACGGACATCACGCCTGACCTGGGCGACGGTAGACAGGGTGGATTCGGCGGCATCTCGGTAGATGCCCAGAACCCGGATGCCGTGGTGGTCTCCACCCTGGGCTGGTGGTCGGACAACGGTGACAACCTGTACTATACCACAGACGGCGGCAAGACCTGGAGCGGTCTGTTCAACTTAAACACCAAGGAAAACAACTACCAGATGGACACCTCCCGGGCGGCGTGGCTGGACTGGGGCAGAGGCGAGAACCAGGCGAAAACCGGCTGGTGGGTGGCAGATGTGAACATCAACCCGTTCAATTCGGATGAAGTGATGTACGGCACCGGTGCGACCATCTATTCCACGGAGAATATGACCAAGATCGGCACAGAGCCGGTGACCATTGCCTTTGATGCTTACGGGCTGGAAGAAACGGCAGTGTTCAAGATGCTGGCACCGCCCAGCAAGGACAATTCGCCCCAGCTGTATTCCATCATGGGAGATCTGACCGGTTTCGCCCATGAGGACGTGACGAAATGCCCGGACGATGCCCACTTCATGAAGAACGGCAAGCCCACAGATTTAGATGTGGCGTTCCAGAACCCCAACACGGCGGTATACCTCAGCGAGGAAAAGACCACCACCATCAATTTCACCACAGACGGCGGCGCAACCTGGGAGACCGTAAAGCATAAGCCCGACCCGGCGACCGGGGGACAGGTGGCAATGTCCGCAGACGGCAGCTCCACCATCTGGGTGCCGAACAGCGTCTCCGGAAAGCCCTATGTGACCACTGACCTGGGCGAGATCTGGTATTATGTAGAGGGTCTGGGCTTTAACGCCAAGATTGCCGCAGACCGGGTGAACCCCAAGGTGTTCTACGCCACCTGTGACGGACTGTTCTACGTGTCCAAGGACGGCGGCGTGACCTTCGAGTCCACCGGGCAGATGGTGGCAGATGCCGCAGAGCCGGTGACCGTGTTCGGGCAGGAGGGCAACGTCTGGATCTCCAGCAGCACTATGATTATGTACACCGAGGACGGTGGCGAAAGCTTCCAGACCGTAAAGACCCTGCCCACGGTAGACAGCATTGGTTTCGGAAAAGGTAAAAAGGACAACAGCTATCCAGTAGTTTACGCAGAGGGCGATGACGGCGAAAACGGCTATGGCATCTACAAATCCGAGGACAAGGGCAAGACTTGGCTCCGGATCAACGATGACCAGCACAAGTTCGGCAATCTGAACCCCAAGTACATCACCGGGGACAGCAATGTCTACGGCAGAGTTTATTTCTGCACCGATGGACGTGGCATTGTAATGGGTGATATTGCCTCGTGAGAAGAAAACATTACGGAAAATACATTTTCCGCTGGATCATGACCCTGCTGGTGCTTGCGGGGCTGGTGTTCGCCTTTGTGGGCGGCAGACGGCTGCTGCACATCTATCTCACCAGTACCGGACGGCAGGCGGCAGATGTACCCAGCAAGCAGGATTATCCGGTGCGAGGAGTCGATCTGTCCTACTACCAGGGGAACATCGACTGGGACGTGCTGGCATCCCAGGGCGTGGACTTCTGCTTTATCAAAGCCACCGAGGGCATCGACCACAACGACAGCCAGTTCGCCCAGAACTGGGAAACGGCGCAGTCGGCGCAGATCTATGTGGGTGCATACCACTTTTTCCGGTTCGAGGACAGCGGCAGGGCGCAGGCGGAAAACTTCATCCAGACCGTTCCGGTGACGGAAAACACGCTGCCGCCGGTGATCGACGTGGAACTCTATGAGTCCCTGGGCGGCGTGATGCCGGATACGGATACTGCAAAGGAGAATATCCGGGAAATGCTGGAGCTGCTGGAAGAACACTACGGGGTAAAACCCATTCTCTATGCAGCCCCCAACACCTACCGCACCTATATCAAAAGCTTTGCGGACGAGTATCCCATCTGGATCAGCAACTACTATTATAAACCCTATTTCGACTGGACATTCTGGCAGTATACGGACGACGGGGAACTGCAGGGCTATGACGGCTATCAGACCCATATTGATCTGAACGTCTACGCCGGCAGCATGGACGAATTCCGGAAACAGTTCGGACTGCAGGAATTTTAGAAAGGAACCACTATGACAGAACCGATTTTTTTGCAGGGGATCTGCAAGGACTATCTCTGGGGCGGAAACCGACTCCGGGAAGAATACGGCAAGAAAAGCGATGCCGACAAGATCGCCGAAAGCTGGGAGCTTGCCTGCCATAAGGACGGCAGCAGCATTCTGACCACCGGGGCAGATGCCGGAAAGGACCTCCGGGAATACCTGGACGAACACGGCACTGGTTTTCTCGGCACAAACTGCGCCGGCTGCACCACTGTTCCGGTACTGATTAAGCTGATCGACGCCAAGCAGGACCTGTCCATCCAGGTGCATCCGGATGACGACTATGCCATGCGGGTAGAAGGCGAGCCGGGCAAGACAGAGATGTGGTATATCATGGATGCTGCACCGGGCGCTGCGCTGTATTACGGGCTGAACCGTGCGGTCTCCAAAGAGGAGTTTGCAAAGCGCATTCAGGAGCAGACCCTGACCGACATTTTGAACCGGGTAGAGGTCAAGCCGGGCGAGCTGTACTTTATCCCGTCCGGCACGCTCCACGCCATCGGCGCAGGCATCCTGCTGGCGGAGATCCAGCAGAACTCCAACACCACCTATCGGGTCTATGACTATGGCAGACGTGGCGCAGACGGCAAGCTGCGTCCGCTGCACATCGAAAAGGCGCTGGATGTGACGAACCTCAGCCCCATCGCACCGACCGCTCAGTATCCGGCACAGCCGGTTGACGGCGGCAGTGTCCGCCGACTGGAGTCCTGCAAGTACTTTATCTCGGACGTGGTAGAGGTTTCCGGCAAAGTGCATTTCACCGTGGGGACAGAGACGTTCCGCCACCTGCTGGCGTTGGACGGCGAGGCGGTGCTGGAAACAGCATCCGGCAGCTATCCCATGAAAAAGGGTGACAGCGTCTTGCTGCCTGCCGGTCTGGGCGCATACAGCGTAAAGGGCAGCGGATTCCGGTATATCGTCACCGGCGTGGAAGAAAAGTTAGGTTAACAATTCCATACAATGGATTTGAATATTTAGGAGGAAACGAAATGAAGTATTACATTGGTATCGACCTGGGCGGCACAAACATTGTTGCCGGCGTGGTCAACGAGAGCTATGAGATCCTGGCAAAGGCAAGCGTCAAGACAAACCTGCCCCGTCCGGAAGAGGAGATCGCCGCAGATATGGCGAAGGTTTCCAAGGAGGCAGCAGAACAGGCTGGTCTGACCATGGCTGACATCGAGTGGATCGGCGTCGGCACACCGGGCGTTGCAAACAGCGCCACCGGCGTGATCGAATATTCCAACAACCTGGGATTCCACAACACCCCCATGGTAAAGTACCTGGAAACTGCCCTGGGCAAGCCCACCTTTATCGAAAACGACGCCAACGCTGCTGCATACGGTGAATATGTTGCCGGCGCAGCAAAGGGCGCAAAGAATGCAGTCTGCATCACCCTGGGTACCGGCGTAGGCGCTGGTATTGTGATCGACGGCAAGATCTACAGCGGCTCCAACTTCGGCGGCGCAGAGGTGGGTCACACCGTGATCTCTGTAGACGGTCCGCAGTGTACCTGCGGCAGAAAGGGCTGCTTTGAGGTATACTCTTCCGCTACCGGTCTGGTGCGCATGACCAAGGAGGCACTGGCAGCAAATCCGGACAGCGCCATGAAGGACGAAGAGCGCATTTCCGCACGGACTGCATTCAACTATATGCGTGCCGGCGATGCAACTGCAAAGCAGGTAGTAGACGACTACATCAAGTACCTGGCAGCCGGCATCACCAACACCATCAACATCTTCCAGCCGGATATCCTGTGCATCGGCGGCGGCGTCTGCAACGAGGGCGATCCGCTGCTGGTTCCCATGAAGGAAATTGTCAAGAAGGAAGTCTACACCCGTGACTCCGCAAAGAATACCGAGATCGTGATCGCCCAGCTGGGCAACGATGCCGGCATCATCGGCGCTGCATTCCTGGGCAATGCACACGACTAAGACGCTGCGTTTGCACGATCTGTGCAGCCGCTGACAAAACAGCACTTCACCCCGAAAGCCGGTTTTCCGGTTTCCGGGGTGATTTTTTATAGGAAAGCGCCCGGCGGCGCATAAACATTCTGTACAATTCTATGAAACACGATTTGTGCATTTTGACGGTTTGTACTAAAACCACCCCAGTGATTGGCGAAAATCTCTTGACAGCTTGCACAAAAGGTGGTAGAATGAGGTGGATAAGGTGATGCCGCAGCGGCAGCAGAGGGCTGTCGGCTGCGCCGCACGAAAAACGAAGGAGTTCGATAACATGAAGTTTATGAAGAAACTGCTCAGCACCATGACGGCTGCAGCAATCGGGCTGTCCATGACCACTGCACTGTCTCTGGGTACTTCTGTTGCATCTGCAGCAGACAAGACCGCTGTGGAACTGGTCGAGGATATGGGGCTGGGCTGGAACCTGGGCAACGCCCTGGATTCCACCAACACCTGGGACAGCTCTCTGACACCCAGCAAGATCGAGACCGCCTGGGGCAACGTGGTTACCACGGAGAACATGATTAAGGAAGTCAAGAAGGCTGGCTTCAACACCGTCCGTATCCCTGTCACCTGGTGGGATATGACCGGAAAGTCCGGCGCAGCAAATATGAACAGCTTTGACGGCACGGTAGGCGATGCGTACCTGGCAAGAGTCAAGGAAGTGGTAGACTACTGCATCGACAACGATATGTATGCAGTCATCAACACCCACCACGACGAGGACTGGGAAAAGGATACCTCCAAGATCGGTACCTTTGAAAAGCTGTGGACACAGATTGCTACTTATTTCGAGGGCTATGACGAGCATCTGGTATTCGAGGGCATGAACGAAGTCAACTTCTCTACCAGCGATGCCATGACCTATAACCAGGCATTTGTAGATACCGTCCGTGCAACCGGCGGCAACAACAAGGATCGCCTGCTGATCTGCCCGGCAGACAACAACAACACCGCAAAGGCACTGTCCAGCAGCTTCTCCATGCCGAAGGACGACTCCAATATGCTGGCAGTTTCCGTACACTATTATGAACCGTCTACCTTCTGCGTAGCTGATACCACTTCTTCCTGGGGTCACCGGGAGACATGGGGTACTGCCGCAGATCTGACCAAGGTAGAAAAGGACTTCGGCGAACTGAAGTCCAAGTTCACCGATAACGGCTACGGCGTTGTCATCGGCGAATACGGCGTCTGCAATGCCGACAAGTACGGCGTAAACAAGACCGCCTACAACAAGGACGAAGAGTCCATCAAGACTTTCTATCAGACCATCACTTCCACTGCGTACAAGATGGACGGCATCTGCCCCATCGCATGGGATGACTCCGACTCCGGCACGATCTGCCTGTTCAGCCGCAAGAACATGAGCTGGTATGACGAAAGCCTGAAGAGCATCTTCACCGACATTGCAAGCGGCGGAAATGTAGATCCGGGCAAGCAGAAGACCGACCGTGTCACATTCCAGGCAAGCGACATCACCGAAACCGATAAGGACGGCAAGCCATATCTGAATGTGGATCTGAAGCCGTACAAGGAACTGGGCGTACACGTAAGCTCTGTTGTCGTAGATTATAAGATGACCTCTGCAAAGAACTCCTCCGAGTGCAGCGGCGACATCAACATGAGCTTTAACGTGACTGATGAAAACGGCGAAAGCCAGTGGGCATACCTGGACAACAGCATCGGACCGAAGGAAACCACTTCTACCTTTGATGTTCCCACAGGTTCTCACGAATATGTTCTGGAAAAGGACGACGACGGCAATGTTACCAGCAGTGTGACTGGTACTCTGGAGATGGATTATCTGAAGCTCCAGAACTGGTGGACATGGTCCGGCGCAACCGGTGACAAGGTGACCGTCGATATGAGCTCTGTTACCGTGATCTTCGATGACTACTTCTATGTAGACGACAATCCGGGCCAGACCACCGAGACCACACAGACCACCACCGCAACAACCACTTCTGAAACCTCCACTACCACTGTCACATCCAGCGTACCGGAGGGTGACGCAATCGGTAAGGCATACTTCATCGGCGGCCTGGGCGCAGACCAGAACTGGACTGCCGGCGAAAACGAAGGCGCAGCAATCACACCCATCACCGGCGACGGCACTTATACCGTTTCCTGGGATGTTACCGGAGGCGGCGGTACGAATACCGTACAGTTCCTGGCAGTTGTGATCGCTCCGGACGGCGAAACCGAAAACTTCACCACTGATACATTCGAAGACCTCAAGGTTTCTCTGGATGAAGTATGGATCGACGGCGAAAAGCTGGCAGATTACACCGTTGGCGCAAAGTCCATCAACACACGCTACTATGAAGAAGGCTCTGCCGGCGTAACACGTCTGTACCTGCACGATGACTGGTCCACCAAGATCAAGGATCTGCCGGGCAAGACAACCATTACCCAGGAAGTCAAGGTAGTATTCACCATTTCCGGTACTGGCCACGAAGGCCCGATCGTAACTACCACAAGCGAACAGCCGACGACTACGACAACATCTGCAACTACAACAACCACCACTACTACAACTACCACAACAACGACTACCACCACCACAACAACAACCACTACCACACCGGAGCCGACCACGACAACCACTGCATCCACCACAACTACTCCGGAAACCACAACTTCTACAACTAATGTGGAATCCACTACTACAACACCTGCACCTACCACTGCAACCACCGAGACAACTACCACAACATCTGCAACCACAACCACCACGACAACCACCACAACGACGACTACCACTACGACCACCACCACCACAACAACAACTACCACAACGATCACATTCATCTCCAACGACATTCGTCCGGCTACCATCTTCGGTGATGTGAACCAGGACGGCAGCATCAACATCTGCGACGTCGTTCTGCTGAACAAGATCCTTTCCGGACAGGTCAGCGCAAACGAGGCACAGCGTGCAAATGCAGACGTGAATGCAGACGGCGCTGTGGACGGCACCGACTCTGTGATTCTGGTGAAGTTCCTGGTTCGTCTGATCGTGGCTCTGCCGAACAACGATATTGCTTAAACAACAGGTGACTTTCCTGTAAAAAGACAGCGGGGCTTTGCCCTGTAATATGTAAAATAAGCTGAAAAAACGTCGTGTCTGTGAATGCAGATACGGCGTTTTTTTGCAGGCACAAGAAAAAAAGGTTTCGCAAAGTAAAATTTGTGAAAACTGCTGGAATCGGCGGAAATTCCGGCAAAATACATTGTAAAAATACGTTTCTGCTTAAAAATCGGCAGTCCGGGGAGACGAATACTTATCATTTTTCTGGAAAGTGTCGCCGATTTGTGAAATGTGCAACAAAAGTAGAAAAGAAACAAGCGGAAATCGTCATGAAAATAGATTGACTTTTTGAAAAAATCGTCCTATAATAAAGAAAACGGTGCTAAACACACTGTTGATTTTCCGCATTTCCGGCAGATTGGAAAAGAGAGGAAAACCTGCGGAATTCCGCAGAAAAATTCCTTTTTCAGATGCCGGAAAACGGAACAGGAAAAGGTGGTGGATGCAATGGGTGAAGAACTGCAGGAACAGCTGCAAAACAAGATCCTCTGGGAGAGTCCCTTTGATGTGCCGCTGCTCGGACCGATCCACATCAGCGAGTCTGTTGTGATGACCTGGTTCATTATGGCGATCATCATGGTGCTGGTACTGATTTTGACACGAGATCTCAAGATCGTTCCCGGAAAACGGCAGGCGTTCCTGGAAATGGCAGTCACATGGCTCACCGATTTCTTTGTGGGCAACATGGGCAAAGCCGGAAAGCGCTATGTACCGTACCTCAGCACGGTGATTATCTATCTGGGTATCGCCAATATGATCGGTATGTTCGGTTTCGGCATGAAACCGCCCACGAAGGACATCAATGTCACGGTGGCGCTCGCAGTCATGAGCATCGTACTGATCGAGGTCTCCACATTCCGGGCGCAGGGCGGTATCAAGGGTTTCTTGAAATCCTTTACCAAGCCGATGGCGCTTTTGACGCCGCTGAATGTGATGGAGCTTGCGATCCGTCCGCTGTCGCTGTGTATGCGACTGTTTGGTAATGTGCTGGGTGCATTCGTTGTCATGCAGCTGATCGAACACGTCTGCGGACTGATCGTGCCGATGGTGTTCAGTATGTACTTCGATGTGTTCGATGGACTGATCCAGGCATACGTTTTCGTATTCCTGACATCACTGTTCATGGCAGAGGGCATGGAAGTCGAAGAAGAGGAAAAAGTGCCGAAATTGCAGAGAGCATAAGGACAATGCCGCACAGGGCTTGTGCGGTGCAGTCTTGAATTCGGCAGCCACAGAAAGGAGCGTTCCGCTATGATCGGAGCAGGTATTGCAGTATTGACAGGTATCGGTGCAGGTTTTGGTATCGGCATCGCAACATCCAAGGCGGCAGAGGCCATCGCAAGACAGCCGGAGGCTGCCGGTGCGATCAACAAGGCGCTGCTGCTGGGCTGTGCGCTGGCAGAGGCAACCGCTATCTATGGTTTCGTTGTTGCACTGCTGATGGTAATTATGAAATAAGACGGATGAAACGTCCGAAAAAACATATCCGGATCAGCCGGATCGAAAGGTAGGAACTGAAAATGATTGGAGCAGGTATTGCAGTATTGACAGGCATCGGAGCCGGTTTTGGTATCGGCATCGCAACATCCAAGGCGGCAGAGGCGATTGCAAGACAGCCGGAGGCTGCCGGTGCGATCAACAAGGCGCTGCTGCTGGGCTGTGCGCTGGCAGAGGCAACCGCTATTTACGGTTTCGTTGTAGCACTGCTGATGGTAATTATGAAGTAAGACCCCTCGGGTCTGCTTTCAGAGCCTGGAAAGGCTCTCAGAATCTGAGAGAAAGGAGCGCAGCTTTCATGAGAAAGCTGTGAGAGTGGATATGCTAGATTTTGATATTTGGACCATTGTGTTTTCCGTCATCAATATCCTCGTGCTGTTTTTCTTTCTGAAAAAATTCCTGTTCGGCAGAGTCGGCGCTATGCTGGAAAAGCGTGCGCAGATGGTGCAGGCAGATATGGACCAGGCAAAGCAGAAGGCGGCAGAGGCCGAAAAGCTCAGAAGCGACTATGAGGAGACGCTGAACGGTGCAAAGCAGGAGGCAAAACAGATCATTGCCACCGCAGAACAGAATGCACACGCCCAGGGCAGCGAGATCACAGCCAAGGCACAGCAGCAGGCAGATACGCTCCTCAAAGAGGCACAGAAGGAGATCGAGCGGGAGCGCCGGCAGACACTGGACGGCGTTCAGGGCGAGATCGCCGATCTGGCGCTGGCAGCAGCATCCAAGCTGATGGAACAGAAGGTGGACGACCAGACCAACCGGGATCTGGTGAATGCGTTCCTGTCTGAGGAAGGAGCAGAAAAATGAATGGTGCAGTGACATCCTATGCGAATGTGCTGCTGACGCTTGCAAAGACGTCAGCCGACGTGACGGATGCACAGACAACCTTTCAGAACTGCCCCCAGCTGACGGATGCCCTGAGCAACCCGACGATTCCCGAGGCGGAAAAGTTTGCGGTGATCGACCGGATCTTTCCGGCGTCGCTGCGCACCTTTCTGAAGGTTGTCTGCCAAAACGGTCAGATCGACAGCATACTGGATATTTTTTCAGAGTATCAAGCACTGGAACGGCAGCAGCGCCATTGTGCGCACGCCGTGCTGGAATATGTAACACCGCTGACAGAGGCGCAGCTCGCAGCGATGAAAAAGATGATCTGCGCAAAAACCGGCGAGCCGGAGGTTCAGCTGGAGCTGAAACAGAATCCGGCGCTGCTGGGCGGCTTTGTGCTGCATATCGGGGATGACGAGTACGATCGGAGTATGCGTGCATCCATCCGCAATATGCGCAAGAGCCTGATACGGAGGTGAGGGTAAGACATGAGTACCATGAATGCAAGTGAGATCATATCGGTCTTGAAAAGCGAGATCGAGGACTTCGACCGGAAGTCCGGCGTGCAGGAAACCGGTACAGTCGTTCGTGTGGGTGACGGTATCGCAACGGTATTCGGTATGCAGCACGCTATGTACGGCGAGCTGGTAGAATTTGAAACAGGTGTTCGGGGCATTGTCCAGAACCTGGAGACAAAGACCATTGGCGTCGTTCTGCTGGGCAGCGACTATGGCATTACAGAAGGGACTTCTGTTGTACGTACCGGCAAGCGTGCCGGCATCGGCGTGACCCAGAAAATGATCGGCAGAGTTGTCGGCGCACTGGGCAACCCGATCGACGGCGGTGATCCGCTGGAGGCAGAGGACTATTTCCCCATTGAGCATGAGGCACCGGGCGTTGCATACCGGAAATCGGTCAACGTGCCGCTGCAGACAGGTATCCTTTCCATCGACTCGATGTTCCCGATCGGCCGTGGTCAGCGTGAGCTGATTATCGGCGACCGTCAGACAGGTAAGACGTCGATCGCAGTGGATACCATCATTAACCAGAAGGGTCAGAACGTGATCTGTATTTACGTTGCGATCGGACAGAAGTCCTCTACCGTGGCAAAGATCGTTTCTACCTTGAAGAAAAACGGCGCAATGGACTATTCCATTGTAGTATCCGCATCCGCCAGCGAACCGGCTCCGGTACAGTATATCGCACCGTATGCCGGCACGGCAATCGCAGAATATTTCATGAGCCAGGGCAAGGACGTGCTGATCGTATACGATGATCTTTCCAAGCACGCTGTGGCATACCGTGCAATGTCCCTGCTGCTCCACCGTCCGCCTGGGCGTGAAGCTTATCCGGGTGACGTATTCTATCTGCACTCCCGTCTGCTGGAGCGCTCCTGCCGTCTGGACGATGCGCACGGCGGCGGTTCTATCACCGCACTGCCCATCATCGAGACCCAGGCAGGCGATATCTCCGCTTATATCCCGACCAATGTTATCTCCATCACAGACGGTCAGATCTTCCTGGAGAGCGAGCTGTTCAACGCCGGTATGCGTCCGGCAGTCAACGTCGGTCTGTCCGTATCCCGTGTCGGCGGCGCCGCACAGACCAAGGCGATGAAAAAGGCGTCCGGTCAGATGCGTGTGGATCTGGCACAGTTCCGTGAAATGGAAGTGTTCACCCAGTTCAGCTCGGATCTGGACCCGGCAACACAGGCAATGCTGGACCACGGCCATGTGCTGATGGAACTGCTCAAGCAGCCGTTGTATCATCCGCTGGCAATGTGGAAAGAAGTTGTGATCCTTTCTGCGGCATCCAACGGACTGCTGGACGATGTGGCTCTGGCAGACCTGCGGTCGTTCCGTGAGGGTCTGATGAACTACGTTGAGGCAAACGGCGCAGCCATCGTAAAGGAAATCAACGAGACCGGAAAGCTTTCGGATGAATCCAGAGAAAAGCTTCTGGAACTGGTACGTACCTATAAAAAGCAGGTGAACTAAAATGGGCAATATGCGTGAGATCCGTGACCGGATCAAGAGCATCAACGACATTATGAAGATCACCAACGCCATGTATCTGATCTCCTCCTCAAAGCTGAAAAAGGCAAAGAAGGATCTTGCGGCAACACAGCCCTATTTCAATAAGCTGCTGTATGCGATGCGGAGTATTCTTTCCCGTGCGCCGGAGGACATCGATATGCGGTATTTCGACCGCCGGGAAGAGATCAAGCCCGAAGATCGAAAGGTCGGCTATATTGTCATTACAGCAGACAAGGGTATGTGCGGCTCCTATAACCACAACATCATCAAGCTGACGGAAGAGAAGATGGCGGCACACAAGCAGAGCCATCTGTACGTCATGGGACAGGTGGGAAGAATGTACTTCCAGCGCCGTGCCAGAGCCGGAGAACTGGACGTGGATACTGAGTTTATCTATACCACCCAGAACCCGACCCTCTACCGTTCCCGCCGCATTGCGGAACAGATGCTGAAAGCGTTTGATGACGGTGATCTGGATGATGTGTATATCATCTATACCGATATGGTTTCGTCCATTACCTTTGAACCGAAGATCCTACAGCTCCTACCGCTGGATGCAGAGCATTTCGTACAGAGCGAGGGTGAAATAACACGGCACCACGAGGCTGTGTTCTCTCCCAGCCCTAACATCGTTATGGAACATCTGACCCCGAACTTTATGAAGGGCATGATCTATGGCGCAATGGTAGAGTCGTTCTGCAGCGAACAGCAGGCGAGAATGTCCGCAATGGACTCCGCTACCACCAGCGCAAAGGATATGCTGCAAAATCTGTCGCTCCAGTATAACCGGGCGAGACAGGCAGCGATCACCCAGGAGATCACAGAGATCGTCAGCGGTGCAAACTCCGCAGAAATGTGAGGCGCTGCACCGAGTAATATGAATTGGAAGGCTTGGCAGCGGCGGAGTTCTGCCGCCGCCGTCCGGAAAGGAATGATGATATGGAAAAAGGGAAAATCGTGCAGGTTTTAGGACCTGTCATTGATGTGGCATTCCCGGGAAAGCTTCCGATGATCAAGGATGCACTCACCGTCGACAACGGCGGTAAAACCTGCGTGATGGAAGTTGCGCAGCATATGGGCAACGGCATTGTCCGCTGCATCAGCCTGTCCTCCACAGAGGGCTTTGCAAAGGATATGGAAGTCCTTGCGACCGGTTCCTGCATTAAGGTGCCGGTAGGCACAGCGACCCTGGGCAGAATGTTCAATGTGCTGGGTGAGGCGATTGACGATGCCGGTGAAGTCAAGACCGACGAAAAGTGGCCGATTCACCGTCCGGCACCGTCTTTCCGTGACCAGAGTCCGGTAGTTGAGATCCTGGAAACCGGTATCAAGGTCATCGACCTGCTGGCACCGTACGCCAAGGGCGGTAAAGTCGGTCTGTTCGGCGGCGCCGGCGTTGGTAAGACCGTCCTCATCCAGGAACTGATCCACAACGTCGCAACGGAACACGGCGGCTATTCCATCTTCACCGGTGTCGGTGAGCGTTCCCGTGAGGGCAACGACCTGTGGAACGAAATGAAGGAGTCCGGCGTTATCGAAAAAACCGCCCTGGTGTTCGGTCAGATGAACGAACCGCCTGGGTCCCGTATGCGTGTGGCACAGACCGGTCTGACCATGGCGGAGTACTTCCGTGATGAAAAGCACCAGGACGTGCTGCTGTTTATCGACAACATTTTCCGTTATGTCCAGGCAGGTTCCGAGGTTTCGGCGCTGCTGGGACGTATGCCGTCTGCCGTTGGTTATCAGCCGACTCTGGCAAACGAAGTCGGCGAACTCCAGGAGCGAATCACTTCGACCAAGAATGGTTCTATCACCTCTGTCCAGGCAGTTTATGTGCCGGCAGATGACCTGACCGACCCGGCGCCGGCGACCACGTTCGCCCACCTGGATGCGACCACGGTATTGTCCCGTAAGATCGTAGAGCAGGGTATCTATCCGGCGGTAGATCCGCTGGAATCCACCTCTCGTATCCTGGAACCGGATGTTGTCGGCGAAGAACACTATCGTGTTGCCCGTAAGGTACAGGAGCTGCTGCAGCGGTATAAGGAACTGCAGGACATTATCGCAATCCTGGGTATGGAAGAACTGGACGAGGACGACAAGCTGGCAGTTTATCGTGCCCGTAAGATCCAGAAGTTCCTGTCTCAGCCGTTTAACGTGGCAGAGGTCTTTACCGGTTTGCCGGGCAAATATGTTCCGGTGCGTGAGACTATCCGTGGCTTTAAGATGATCGTCGAGGGTGCAATGGATGAACTGCCGGAAAATGCGTTCTTTAACGTAGGCACCATTGATGAGGCGATCGCAAAGGCAGAGGCGATGAAGCAGGAATCCAAGGAATCGTGAGGGATGTAGTATGGCGAATACATTTCAGCTGGAGATCCTGGCATCCGACCGTCCGTTTTATGTTGGCTCGGCAGAACAGCTGGTGTTCCCGACAGTGGATGGTCTGATGGGCATTCTGCCCGGACACGAGTCCATGGTCACGGTCGTCAGTCCGGGAGAACTGAAGTATCTGGTGGACGGACAGTGGCACTATGCCGCCATCAGCGACGGCTTTGCCGAAGTGCGCCGGGACTATGTGCTGGTGCTGGGCGATGCCATCGAGCTGCCGGAAGAGATCGACGCCAAGCGTGCCGCTGAGGCTGCGGAGCGTGCCAAGGAGCGTCTGCTCCACAAGCAGAGCATCATGCAGTATTATCACAGCCAGGCTGCGCTGAATCGTGCGATGAACCGTCTGAAGATCTCCAAACGGCATAACCATGAAATATGACTGGCGCTTTGCCGGAACGAAAAAAGTACCGCTTTCCGAGAGGAGAACGGTACTTTTTATTTGCATAAGGTGATTGCCGGAAAGAAGTTCCGCACAATATCGTATCCCAGCACGATGCCGACGGTGAGAAACAGCAGGGCATTGCTGCGTGGCAGGATGCGCCGGGGCTTTCCCACGGCGGTACAGACCAGCTCTGCATACAGGCAGGTCAGCGCCGCAAACAGAGTGAAGATCATAGGATTATAACCGATGGAGCGCAGCGGATGCCCCTGCAGCAGCGCCAGCACGGCACGGGTGTTGCCGCAGGCAGGGCAGAGAAAACCGGTGAGCTGGTGAAAGCGGCACTGGGGCAGCGGCAGCACAGCCAGCCAGTGTCCCAAGGGCTGATGCAGGCACAGCAGGACGGCTGCACCCAGTCCCAGCCCGATGCTCCAGCCGGCAGCCAGGCGGCGTGTCACTGCCGCAGCGGCGTCCCCGTGTTGTCCCGGAAACTGCCCAGCAGAATGGTGATGAGGTCGACGAGTGTGCCGATGCCGCCGAGACCGCCGGTGAGCAGCCAGAGCAGTCCTGTGCCGATTTTTCCCACATAAAAGCGGTGCAGTCCGCCCAGCCCGAAAAAGCCCAGGATGCACAGGATCAGTGCGGTGAATTTGTGCTTGTCGCTTGTGAGGGTGACATATTGTGCCATAAGATCAGATCCTTTCTGAAAGGAAACGGTGTTTTTCTGTATCATACCAGATTTCCGGGGAAATGTCAAGGTGTTGGAGGGTGGGACTTTCGATGTTGCCTCCTCATCATTTGGAAAACGCATCGTAGGGGCGAACATTGTTCGCCCGTGACTCCACCGGCACTGCGTGCCACCTTTTCTAAAAGAGGAGGCTTTACACATTGTCCCCCTTGAAAAGGGGGATGTCAGCGTAGCTGACAGGGGGATTTGTAGGGGCGAACGTTGTTCGCCCGGTAATCCTTTGCTATTCCGGAAAACACTGCCCTAGGGAAAACTCGTTCAACCCGTCCGGCGGAATCGCTCGTTCCTCGCTGTCCGCCTGGGGCTTGCAAACGCTTTTGTTTGCCCTTTCCTGTATGTGCAGTGTTGGCATTCTGGGCGTTTGCTGCAAAAGTCTCCTCTTTTAGAGGAGATGCCCGACAGGGCAGAGGAGTCGATTTGTTTCCCTTGAAAAGAGAAATGTAGGGGGCGATGCCCAGCCCGTCGCCCAGCGGAAATGGCGACGGCAGACTTGCCCAAGGATAGCAAGCCACATCGCCCCGTCCCCTTTTTTCAAAAGGCTCACCGTAGGGGCGAACATTGTTCGCCAGAGACTCCTCAGTCAAGCCTCTGGCTTGCCAGCTCCTCTAAAAGAAAAACTCGCCTCACACGAATTACTGCCGTCTATGCAAAAAGCACGCTGTTCTCCGCAGACAACAGCGTGCTTTTTTATCTTATGTGCAATACACGATTAAAGTTCAATTTTCTTTTCCAGATAGCCGACCAGCTCGTCGATAGGCATACGTACCTGTTCCATGGTATCACGGCCACGGATGGTAACGCAGTTATCGCTCTCAACGGTCTCGAAGTCTACTGTGATGCAGAACGGTGTACCGATCTCATCCTGGCGGCGATAGCGCTTGCCGATAGAACCGGTCTCGTCATAGTCGACCGGGAAGTGCTTTGCCAGAACCGCATAGACCTCATGTGCCTTTTCGCTCAGTTTCTTGGACAGCGGCAGGACAGCAGCCTTATACGGTGCCAGAGCCGGGTGGAAGTGCATTACCACACGGGTGTCGTTCTTCTCAGCGTCCACAACTTCTTCGTCATACGCCTCGGTAACGATGGACAGGAACAGACGCTCTACGCCCAGGGACGGCTCGATAACGTACGGGATGTACTTGGTGTTGGTCTCCGGGTCGAAGTATTCCAGAGACTTGCCGCTGTGTTCCTGGTGCTGTGTCAGGTCGTAGTTGGTTCTGTCTGCAACGCCCCACAGCTCGCCCCAGCCAAAGGAGAAACGATACTCGAAGTCTGTGGTCGCCTTGGAGTAGAAGCACAGCTCTTCCTGGTCGTGGTCACGCAGACGCAGATTCTCTTCCTTCAGACCCAGGTTCAGCAGGAAGTCCTTGCAGTAGCCACGCCAGTACTGGAACCATTCCAGGTCGGTGTCCGGCTTGCAGAAGAACTCCAGTTCCATCTGCTCGAACTCACGGACACGGAAGATAAAGTTGCCCGGTGTGATCTCGTTGCGGAAAGACTTACCGATCTGAGCAACGCCGAAGGGCAGCTTTTTCCGGGTGGTGCGCTGGATGTTGGCAAAGTTTACGAAGATGCCCTGTGCCGTCTCCGGACGCAGATACAGTTCCGACTTGGAATCCTCTGTAACGCCCTGATAGGTTTTGAACATCAGATTGAACTGGCGGATGTCGGTGAAGTCCGTCTTGCCGCAGTTTGGGCAGGGGATCTGCTTTTCCCGGATGTAGTCCATCATCTGCTGGTTGGTCCAGCCGGCAGGATTGGTGCCGTCAAAGTCCTCGATGAGGTTGTCGGCACGGTGTCTGGTCTTACAGGACTTGCAGTCCATCAGCGGATCGGAGAAACCGCCCAGGTGACCGGATGCCACCCATGTCTCCGGATTCATGATAATGGAGGCATCCAGTCCCACGTTATACGGGGATTCCTGGACGAACTTTTTCCACCATGCACGCTTGATGTTGTTTTTCAGCTCTACGCCCAGAGGACCGTAGTCCCAGGAGTTAGCCAGACCGCCGTAAATTTCAGAACCCGGGTATACAAAGCCACGGGACTTACAGAGGTCTACGATCTTATCCATGCTCTTCTGTTCGTTGGTCAACATTTTTGGTATTCTCCCTTGCTTGCTGTCCGCCGCTTTCCAGATGCGGCAGGCGCTTTTGAATTTGCTTGCTGTTTCCAGCAATGGTATCTCTTATATTGTAGCGGAAAACGGCGAAAATGTCAAGGGTAACGCAAACAAAAATGTCTGTCCTGCGAAATCGTTCAGAGTCCCAGCAGATCCTTGACGGAAATCAGTTCTTCCTGGGTGCCATTTTCGCCGTCATCCCGCCAGATCATCAGCGCATAACCTGCGCCGCTGTCGGGCATAATGCCGTATAGGGTGCGATCTTCATTGTCGGGATAGTAGTCGATGCGCCAGTATTCATCCTGTACAATAGTTTGTCCTATGGTGCTGTACTGGCTCAGATCGTCCAGCCGTTCCTGCATATTGTTATAGTGTGTCGTTGTACCGATCTCCAGGAAGATGGTGCGTCCCTGCTCGGCATCGTAGAAGGTATAGTTATAATACGTGTTATCAATGATTCCCTGCCGGAATTCCCAGCTGTCCAGGACTGCCTGCGGCGGCTGGTATTGTGTAGCGCCGGGCTGTTTTTTGGGAAAGTCTGCAGTAAGCGCATCCAGCGTTTCGTATACTGCGTAGGTAACGGGGTCTGTGTAGACGACTTCTTCGGTGGTTTCTGTTGTGGCTTTCGTTTCCTGCACCGCAGAGTCCGCAGGTGCGTTTCCGCATCCGGCACTTGTGAGCAGAACGCCGAAAAGAATCAGTGCAGTCCATTTTTTCATACGCATTCCCTCCTTTGGAGAAAGACTCATATTGTATTTTCCTGTGGAGAACAGCAACGGTTCTCACCTTAATTATAACAAAATCCACGAGAAAAATCAATATAAATATCAAAAAACAGCTATCTGCACAAGGGCTGCACCACAAAATGTACACATGATACAAAAAAGCGCATACACGCCGCCGTGTATACGCTTTGGCTATTTGGATTCGTGTTCGGGCTGAGGAAAATTTCCGCAGATAGAATACCACTGGCAATCGCCGCAGATGTCCTGCAACAGTCCCGGTTCCAGGATGTGCCGGCTTACCCGGTCAGTGAATTCGCTCCACCGCAGGACACTGCCCACAGAGAGACCGCAGAACGTGAGAACGGCGCTGTCATAGCGCTGTACCTTTTCTGCCGCATCGCACACATGGGACAGGCTGTGGGGACAGCTGGCACAGATGCAGTCCGTGCCGCCGGTCAGGGTGATGTACGGGTCATCCCGGCGGAAGAGCGCCAGCTTTTCCGTCATGTTTGCGGTGAAGGCATCACTATAGCCGTGACCGCAGAAAAAGGCGGTACACAGCCCGTGGTGGGGACGCAGCTTATACACGCTGGATCAGCCGTTTCGGGAGACGCTTTGCAATGAGGATCGCCAGCGCCATCTTTACGCAGTCCGGCAGAATGAACGGGAATACGCACCAGCCCAGTGCAGTCAGCAGTCCTACAGAACCGGAGTTCTTAGCATAGACGATCATGAACCACGCCGTACCAAAGGCATAGCACACCGCCAGTCCCAGCACCAGCGCCAGGATCATGACCGGCAGCTTGTCGCCCAGGAAGTGGGTGATGAGCCAGTAGAGCAGTCCGGTGAACAAAAAGCCGATGATATAGCCGCCGGTCGTGCCGAACAGGATGCCTACGCCGCCGGTAAATCCGGCAAACACCGGAACGCCCACAGCGCCTAATACAATATAAATGAGGACGGAGATCGTGCCGCCTTTGCCGCCCAGTGTCGCCAGAGCGCAGAATACTGCAAAGGTCTGCATGGTGAACGGTACGGTCATGGGAATCTGGATCCAGGAGCATACGGCGATGATCGCTGCAAACAGGGCGATCTGCACCATAGCGACGATCTTCTGATGCTGGGTCTTTTTCGCCGTCATTTCTGATCCGGCGGCAGGATTGGTCTGAACTTGTTCTTTCATGGAAAAATTTCCTTTCTGATTGAGATTCGCAGGGCGCAGGCACGTCTGCTGAGGGTGTGCTAACGCTGCAACGTCCCTATTATAGCACAACGGCGCTGTTATGTCAACCTTTTTCAAAAAATATTTAGGTGACAAATCAAGAAAATGCGGGGACGCTCATGAAAAACAGCACAAATTATACATATTATTTGCACGGTATTTGTGCAACTCTACAAAATTCAAAAAACCGCTTGACATTCTATCGGAATCATGGTAAATTTATATTAGCACTCAGAGAGATTGAGTGCTAACACTTCAAAAGTGAATCTGCCAGAAAGGATGGTTACAGTGGATGCACGAAAACGCAGGATCTTATCGGCGGTAGTCGATCTGTATATTCGGACCGGTGAGCCAGTGGGGTCGAAGACCATATCACAGTTGCCGGATATTCACGTATCTGCGGCGACCGTTCGGAACGATATGGCAGTATTGGAGGAGCTGGGGTATCTGGAACAGCCCCACACCTCCGCAGGACGTGTGCCGACCTTCAGCGGCTATCGGATGTATATTGAAGAGATCAGCGCCGGCGGTTCGCTCCCGGAGGAAGAGCGGGAGCGGCTGGACGAGATGCTGGGAGATGAATCCCAGCTGACAGAGGATCTGATTTTACAGAGCGCCACGACGGCACTCTCTCAGATTACAAAGTGCGCAACGGTGGTCTCCAACTTCGCACCCAAATATTCCGTGATCTCCAAGGTGGATGTGATCCCGACCGGCAAGCGGATGTACGTGGTGCTGCTTATCACATCGGATGGCAAGATCAAGAACCGTGCCTGCCGCTTACAGTTTGATCTGACCCATGAACACATGGATTTCTTCAAACACTTTATGGAAGAGAACCTGGAGGGCGTTTCGGTCTCGGATCTGTCCGAAGAAAAGCTGGATCAGATGGTGACCGCCATGGGAACCTACATGATGACCCTCAGCCCGCTGGTACAGGGCATCTGCGAAATGTCCAAGGACTTGCAGCAGAATGAGCTGTATGTCACCGGAGAGCAGAACCTGTTCTCCTGCGACGACCTGGATAAGGCAGAGGTGGCAAAGTTCATCCTGCATAAACAGGAGCTGTGCGGACTGCTGGACGACTCGTTCCAGGGCATCAAGGTGATGTTCGGAGAAGAGGGCAACGATTTTGTCATCGGCAACTCCAGTATGATCGTTTCCAAGTATCAGAAAGGTGACCACACCGCTGGCTCGCTGGGCGTGATCGGACCGGTTCGGCTGAATTACGCCAAGGTGATACCTTATATAGAATATTTTACCGAAAAGATCTCACATCTGATCTCGGAGGAGGACAAAACGCCGCCGGAATTAGAGATGATCGAAAAACCAGACAACGATTCGGAACACAAGCCGGAACAATAGAAAGGACGTGTTTTTGATGGCAGACGAAAAGGAAACCAAAAAGCCGGAAACTGCTGCGGAAAAGCCGAATGCTTACGATAAATTTATTGCAATAGTGCAAAAGCCAGAGGCAGAGAGAACACCGGAAGAGACTAAGTTTGTAAATGACCTTCTTGCACTCTTCCGTAACAACGACGCAAAGACAGAGAAAGCGCCGGAAGAAACTGCTGCACCGGAGACCAAGGCAGAAGAAACCAAGGACGACAAAAAGAAGAAGAAAAAAGACTTGAAGGATGCACTGGCGCAGAAAGAGGCAGAGCTGGCAGATCAGAAAGACCAGCACCTGCGGCTCATGGCTGAGTATCAGAACTACCGCAACCGCACCACCGAGGAAAAGAAGAAGATCTACGGGGATGCAAAGATGGATTGCGTAAAGGAACTGCTGAATGTCATGGACACCTTTGAACGTGCGCTGGAGGCACCTTGTACCGATGAGAATTACAAAAAGGGCGTGGAACTGACCTTCGCACAGATCCAGAAAGCTTTCGAAAAGCTGGGCGTGACAGAGATCGCCGCATTGGGCGAGACTTTCGACCCCAATCTCCACAATGCCATCAAGCAGGTGGACGACAGCGAGTATGAGAGCGACAAGGTCTGCGAGGTGTTCCAGAAGGGATACCTGCTGGGTGACCGCCTCATCCGTCCGGCAATGGTTGCCGTTTCTGTGTAGGCAGGAGGCAGGACAGTGAAGAAACACACAGCGTCTCTCATGACGGCGGCGATGCTGCTGACACTGGCGTGGATGACCGGATGTGATTCCGGAAAGACCGCAGAATCCAGCAAGGCAGCCACCACCACGGCACTGGAAACCACCGCAGAGGTCGTGACCGATGCGGCAGAAACTACGGCGGCAGAAGAAAGCTCCGCCGCAGATGCACAGCGCTTTGACAACTATGCAGATTTTGCCGCAGCGATGGCAGAACAGCATCCGGAACTGACACTGTATACGCCGCCGGAAAGCGTGCAGCAGCAGTGGGAATGGAAGTCCATCATGCTGGGACAGACCAGCTATCAGTACGAGATGTACAGCGCAGAAAGACAGGCAACGGTGAATGTCCTCATTGATATGCAGCCGTCCTTTACCGATGCGCAGGAGATCGTGGATACCCTGACAAGCATGGGTGTTACGGCAAAACTGATCGACGATGGCTGCTGTTTGTTTGAGCAGGACGGTGACGGAATGTATGCCCTGTACGGCATCACCGGTGACGCCGGCGAGAACTTTGCCGCTACGCTGGAATATGATGACGGCACAACGGCAACGGAAGATGAGCTGAAAGCACTGCGCAGCGAATTCTGGTTATAAAAATCCCTGTCCGAAAGGACAGTTGAAATAAATCATATTTATTTTGAAAAATCTGCCCGTTTTTCCGCAGGGGAAACGGAGATACAGAAAGGAAGAATTTATCATGGGAAAGATTATTGGTATTGACTTGGGTACAACAAACTCTTGTGTTGCCGTTATGGAAGGCGGCAACGCAGTCGTAATCCCGAACGCAGAGGGTGCAAGAACCACCCCGTCTGTAGTTGGTTTCTCCAAGACCGGCGAGCGTCTGGTGGGTCAGACCGCAAAGCGTCAGGCAATTGCAAACCCGGAGCGCACGATCTCTTCGATCAAGCGTCACATGGGTTCTGATTATAAGGTAGATATTGACGGCAAGAAGTATACACCGCAGGAGATCTCCGCAATGATCCTCCAGAAGTTAAAGACCGATGCAGAGGCATATCTGGGTCAGCCGGTAACTGAGGCAGTTATCACCGTTCCGGCATACTTCACCGACTCTCAGCGTCAGGCAACCAAGGACGCAGGACAGATCGCAGGTCTGACCGTAAAGCGTATCATCAACGAGCCGACCGCAGCTGCGCTTTCTTATGGCATTGATAAGGAAGACGACCAGAGAGTTATGGTATACGACCTGGGCGGCGGTACGTTCGATGTTTCCATCATTGAGATGGGCGACGGCGTACAGCAGGTACTGGCTACCGCAGGCAACAACCGCCTGGGCGGCGATGACTTCGACCAGAGAGTTATCAACTGGATGGTTGAAGAGTTCAAGAAGACCGAAGGCATCGACCTTTCTACCGATAAGATGGCTGTACAGCGTCTGAAGGATGCCGCAGAAAAGGCAAAGATCGAGTTGTCCTCCACCACAACCACAAACATCAACATTCCGTTTATCACTGCGGATGCAACCGGCGCAAAGCACCTGGATATGAATCTGACTGTTGCCAAGTTCAATGAGCTGACCAAGGATCTGGTAGACGCTACCATGGGACCGGTACAGCAGGCACTGTCCGACAGCGGCCTGTCTCCGTCTGATCTGAACAAGATCCTGATGGTCGGCGGTTCTTCCAGAATCCCGGCTGTACAGGAGGCTGTTCGCCAGAAGCTGGGCAAGGAACCGTTCAAGGGCATCAACCCGGATGAGTGCGTAGCACTGGGTGCTGCATACCAGGGCGGTGTCCTGGGCGGCGACGTCAAGGACGGTCTGCTGCTGCTGGATGTTACACCGCTGTCTCTGGGTCTGGAAACCATGGGCGGTGTATGCACCAAGATCATTGAGAGAAACACCACCATCCCGACCAAGAAGAGCCAGATCTTCTCTACCGCAGCTGACAACCAGTCCGCAGTAGACATCAACGTCCTCCAGGGTGAGCGTGAGTTCGCAAAGGACAACAAGCAGCTGGGTACCTTCCGTCTGGACGGCATCGCACCGGCTCCGAGAGGCATCCCGCAGATCGAAGTTACCTTCGATATCGACCAGAACGGTATCGTTCACGTAACTGCAAAGGATCTGGGTACCGGCAAGGAGCAGGATATCAAGATCACTGCATCTACCAATATGTCCAAGGACGATATCGACAAGGCTGTCAAGGAAGCAGAACAGTATGCCGAAGAGGATAAAAAGCGTCGTGAAGAGGTTGACTCCAAGAACAACGCAGAGAGCCTGTGCTTCCAGTGCGAGAACGCACTGAAGGAATTCGGCGACAAGGTTCCGGCAGATGAAAAGTCTGCGATCGAGAGCAAGATCGCTGATCTGAGAAGTGCAGTCGGCAGCAATGATGCCGCTGCGATCAAGGCAAAGACCGACGATCTCCAGCAGGCATTCTATGCACTGTCCTCCAAGATGTATCAGCAGAACGGCGGTCAGCCGGGCGCAGACCCGAACATGGGCGGCGCAGGTTTCGGCGGTGCTGATCCGAATATGGGCGGCAATCCGAACGGCGGCGCAAACGATGACGGCGTCGTAGACGCAGACTTCAAGGAAGTTTAAGAATGAAACGCAGCGGCGTGGAACGTGACGTACCGCTGTGAATAGAACGGCGGTGACGGGGCAGGTTTCGGCTTGTCCCGGCATCGTTGTATATGGGAGTGAAAGATATTCCCATGATCCATACAGACAGGAACAGCTGCTATGCGTCTGTTCCAGGGAAAGGAGCCAGCAGACATGGCAGAAAAACGGGATTATTACGAAGTGCTGGGGCTGAAAAAGGGTGCTTCTGAGGACGAGATCAAAAAGGCGTTCAAGACCATGGCCCGGAAGTATCACCCCGATCTGCACCCGGACGATAAAGAAGCAGCGGAAAAGTTCAAGGAAGTCAACGAGGCATACGAAGTGCTTTCCGACTCGGAAAAGCGTGCCAGATATGACCAGTTCGGTCATGCCGGCGTAGACCCCAACTATGGCGGCGGCGCTGGTGCAGGCGGATTCGGCGGCTTTGGCGGATTCGGTGATGTAGGCGACATTTTCGACAGCATCTTTGGCGGCGGCGGATTCGGCGGCTTTGGCGGCAGCTCCAGATCGGCGTCCAATGCCAATGCGCCCCGGCGTGGCGGCGACGTCAACAGCAATGTGACCATTGATTTTATGGAGGCGTGCAAGGGCGTCAAGAAGAAAATGCGCATCACCCATATGGTGAAGTGTGAGCAGTGCGGCGGCACAGGCGCAGATGCCAAGACCACCAGCACCACTTGTACCGAGTGTCACGGTCAGGGTTCTGTCCGTGTGAACCAGCGGACACCGTTTGGCGTGATCTCCACCACAAAGGTATGCTCACGCTGCGGCGGTAAGGGTAAGATCGTCACCAATCCGTGCAGCAAGTGCCGTGGCAGCGGACGCTATCGCTCTACCAACGACATTGAGCTGAAAGTGCCGGCAGGCATTGACAACGGACAGGTGCTGCGTGTCAGCGGTCAGGGCGATGCCGGTCTGAACGGCGGTCCGAACGGCGATCTAAATGTATCTGTCAATGTACGGCCGCATGAACTGTTCACCCGGAACGGCGTGGACATCTACTGCGAGATCCCTATCACCTATGCACAGGCTGTTCTGGGCGATAAGGTGACAGTACCTACCATCAAGGGCAAGGTGGAATATGAGATCCCCGAAGGCACACAGAGCGGCACGAAGTTCCGCCTGCGTGGTGAGGGTGTAAAGTATCTGGGCAGAGAATCCTACGGCGATCAGTATGTGACCGTTGTGGTAGAAGTGCCGAGAAAGCTGACACGCCAGCAGAAAGAGCTGCTGCAAAAGTTTGACGACAGCCTGGAGGAAAAGAACCAGGCAAAGCGGCAGAGCTTTTTTGAAAAGTTAAAACGGCGATTTGAGCAGCAGTAAACGGCTGCATGAAAAAGCCTCATCCGATGCGGAAATGCACCTGGATGAGGCTTTTTTTATCGGCTACTGTCGTCGTTCTCGTCCTTCTGGGAGTCGTCATCGCCGCCCAGAATGTCACCGGCAGCATCGCCGGCATCCTTTACCGCATCGCCTGCGGCATCTCCTGCGTCACGGACTGCGTCTCCGGCATCGGTCACGATGTCACGGACACCGTCCTCTGCATCGCTGACAATGTTGCCGCCGTCGTCCTTGCTGTCATCTTTGCTGTCGTCCTTGTCATCCCGGCTGCTGTCGTCTGCGGCAGAGCTGCTGACAGAATCGTTCATGGAGCTGTCGTCCTTGCTGCCGCAGCCGGTGAACAGGCTGCCCATCAGCAGCAGTGCCATCGGCAGCGCCAGATAGTGCTTGATTTTCATGGTTTCACCTCATTTTTCAGAGAGCATATCGGCGTGGATGCGCCCATACACTCCGAAGATTGCAGAAGCATCGCTTTGCAAGATTAGTGTTTCCCACAACTGCGGAGATATTCCCTTTCCACATTTCCACGGCGTTTTTTCTGCGAAATTTCGGGGATTTTTCCGGTATGGCGCAGGTTTTGCCGAATATTTCCCCAACTTTTCAACACGGTTTTCCACACAATGCGGAAAACTTGTTACAACGGGGTGACGAAATTCGAACTTTCCGCAGCGCTCCGCTGTCGCATTTCGGCGTAATGTGTAATGATTGTAACCAATTGCAGAAAAGCACCGGAAAAACAGCAGTTTTTGTTTTCCACAAGTTGTGGAAAACGTGGTGGAAAGATCGGGAGAACTGTGGAAATACGGAGATCATCCGGAAAGAACGGCACAAAAAAAGACACGGCGAACCGTGTCTTTTCCGGATATTTGTTGTAAGATTAAGCAGCCTTTAGTCTTTCTGTACGGCGTCGTACAGGTCGCTTTTCCGGTGACTTGTCTCTGCGGCAACGGTTTTGCACGCCTGGGTCAGTTTCTGCCCGTCTGCCACATACTGCCGCACCCGTTCTGCCGCCTCTTCCAGGGTCAGCTGTGCCTCCTGCTGCGGTACTGCGCCGGCAACCACCAGCACAAACTCGCCTCGTGGCGGTGTGTTTTCGTAGTAGGCGATGGCGTCCGCAAAGGTAGTCAGACGCACCTCCTCGTGGATCTTGGTCAGCTCCCGGCAGAGAGACAGGCTCCGGTCTCCGCCAAAGACAGCCGCCATGTCCGCCAGTGTGCGGCAGAGCTTGTGGGGTGCCTCATAGAAGATCATGGTGCGCTGTTCCTGCCGCAGCTGTTCCAGGTGTGCGGTGCGCTGGTTGCGGTTCACGGAGAGAAAGCCCTCAAAGGCAAAGCGTGCGGTGTGCTGTCCGGAGACGGCAAGGGCGGCAATGGCTGCCGACGGTCCTGGAACAACTTCCATCGGCACGCCCAGCTTGTGACAGAGCTGTACCAGCGGCTCGCCCGGGTCGGAGATGCAGGGCATTCCGGCATCGGTGACAACGCCGCAGGATTCGCCGGCAAGGATGCGGTCGGCGATGCTCTGCGCCACCGTCAGTCCGCTGTGTTCGTGATAGCTGACGATGGGCGTGTGGATGTCATAATGGGACAGGAGCTTTCGGGTCACACGGGTATCCTCTGCCGCCAGAAAGTCCACCTCACCCAGCAGCCGCAGCTGACGCATGGTGATGTCCTCCAGGTTGCCGATGGGTGTGCCGATGATGTATAATGTACCGCTCATGTTGGCTCTCGTGTCCTTTCTCAGAAAAACTGTTTCATTTCCAGAATGTCGTGGATGTGTACGGTGGCAGTGGCGCAGATCTCTTTCCAGACCGGCGCATTTTCCGGGTCAGCAATGCCGATGGTGAAAAATCCGCCGTTTTTTGCGCCTTCCAGTGCGTGGAGCGAGTCCTCCACCACGGCGATCTGCCGTCTGCCCAGGTGCAGTTTCTGCGCCGCCAGCTGAAAGATCTTCGGCTGGGTCTTGGGTGTGCCGGCATCCTGTTCCGTGAGCAGGAACCGGAGCCGTTCCCAGACGTGCAGCCGTCGCAGCGCCGCCTCTGCCAGTTCGCCGTAGGTCGCTGTGGCAACGCCGTAGGGGATGTCCTGCTGATCCAGCCAGTCCAGGATCTCCGGGACGTGGGGTTTCAGCTGCAATTTTTCCCGGTATTCCTCAGCGACCATATCCGCCACCTGCTGTGCGATCTGCTCCGGGGTCACCGGAAGATCAAACTCCTCTACGAAAAACTGAGAGAATTCCTCGATGGACATACGCTGTACCGTTTCTGACAGATCCGGCGGCACTTCCTTGCCGTAATGCGCCATGAGTCTGCCGTCTACCTGCCGCCACATCCCGGTGGAGTCCAGAAGTGTGCCGTCCAGGTCAAAGATCACGCCCTGCAGGGTGTTGTGTTCCATAGTGTTCCCGTTCCTTAAAGCTTTGTGAATCTCGGCTGGTTGTCGTGTGCTGTGCCGGTGAAGATCGACTTCGGCATTGCCCAGACGCTGCCGTCCTGTTCCTTGCGGTAAACGACCAACTCTTCCTGTGTCTCTGCGTGGCGTGCAGAGGGCTGGAGCAGTTCGCAGACGGTGCCGTCCAGAACGTCCCGGTATTTTGCGCCTGCCTCCAGGACGGTAGGCTCCGGAACGGCAACTGCCTCGGTTTCCGGCTCGGTGTTGTTGACGATGTCATCCTCTACCAGGATCATAGCGGAGAACGGTGCAACACGGATCCATGCGCCGCCGTTTTCCACCTGTACCGGCTGACCGCTGACAACGTCTACCAGAGACGGCACGTGTGTGCCGAAGCGGAACTCGCTGGGGCAGTCCTCCAGGTTCAGCGCAACATAAACGGTTCTGCCGTCCTGTTCCTTGGCGAACAGCAGCTGGCGGTTCCGGACCTCTACGGTGTAGTAAGAGCCGGTGCGCAGTGCCGGATATGCGTGATAGATTCTGCCCAGCTTTACCAGGTGGCGGTACAGATCCAGATTGCCGCTGCGGTTCAGATCGTCCAGATCCAGGCAAGGGCGCAGACCGTCGTCCGAGTTATTCTCGTGTCTGCCCATGACGCCGTATTCGCTGCCGTAGTAGATGGACGGGATACCCGGCATACAGTACATCAGCGTATAGCACAGGGGCAGATACCGCTGGTCAGACAGGGTGCTTGCCAGACGGTTTACATCGTGGTTGTCCACGAAGTTGTACAGCGCAATGCCCTGATAGATGCCGCCGTTTCCGAACTGACGGTTGATGCTGTAGTTGATCTCGAAATAGTTCTTGTCGTTGTGTGAGGAATAGATGCCCTTATAGCACTCATAGTTGGTGACGCTGTCCAGCATCTCCGGGTTTGCCCAGCGCTTATAGTCGCCGTGGATGATCTCACCCATGAGCCAGAATTCCGGATTGCGTTCCTTGCAGAAATTGTGGATGCGGCGGAAGAAGTCGAAGTCCACGCAGTCCGCAGCGTCAAAACGGATGCCGTCGATGTGGAACTCATCCATCCACAGTTTTACGGCGTCGATCAGATAATCGCATACGTGCCAGTTGCGCAGATTCAGCTTGACCAGGTTGTAATAGCCGTTCCAGCCCTCATACCAGAAGTTGTCGCCGCAGGGACTCTGACCGCCGAAGTTCAGACCGGCAAACCAGTCGCAGTATTCCGATGCCTGTCCCTTTTCCTGGACATCCTTGAATGCCCAGAAGTTGCGTCCCACGTGGTTGAATACGCCGTCCAGGATGACCCGGATGCCGTTTTTGTGCAGTTCGTCGCAGATGTGGGCAAACATTTCGTTGGTGCCCAGCCGGCGGTCAATCACCCGGTAGTCGGTGGTATCATAGCCGTGTTCCACAGACTCGAACACCGGTCCGAAGTAGACTGCATCAACGCCCAGTTCTTTCAGATGCGGAATCCAGTCCAGCACCTTTTCCAGCCGGTTCACCGGTTCGCCGCCTTCGTTGTGCTTCGGTGCACCGCAGAATCCCAGGGGATAGATGTGATACATTACCGCATTTTCATACCATTTCATTTTTCTTTCCTCCTACTCCTATTATATCACAAACAGGGCGAATCCCCTGTTGGATTGCAATTAAGGCAGACCTGTTTCAAAGCAAATTTACTTCACAGACCCTTCCAGATAATACGTTGCCTCCATATCCGCCACATTGACCGCCAGCGCCAGAGGGAACATCTCCAATGCTCTGCCCACGCTGTTTTTGTCCTCGTTTCCGGAAAAGCCCATGTGATAGCGGATGGCGAACGCCTCGTCCCGGGTGAGCCGCATAAAGCTCTGGATCATGTACACGGATTTTTCCCCGTGTCCGTAGGGCAGGGTGTCACGCACGGTGTAATACGGCACCTTTTCCCATACGCCCTGGTCGTTTTTGGCATTCCGGTAGTCCACCGCATAGAACCCTACCTTGCAGATATCGTGGAGCAGGGCTGTCACTGCAATGGTCTCCGGTGTGTAGTCCATGCCGTACAGATCCTTGGTGCGGGGACGGGAGAGATAGTCCTTGAGGCATTCATACACATTCAGACTATGCTCCACCAGACCGCCTTCATATGCCCCGTGAAACCGGGTGCTGGACGGCGCTGTAAAAAAGTCGCTGGCGTCTGAGTCCAGCCACTCCAGCAGCCGGTCTGCGCCACGGCGTTTGATGTTTTCCTGATAAACGGCAATAAATTCTTCCCGTTTTGTCACGGCATTCCACCGCCTTTCTCTTCACTGTTGTTTATTATACCACATATCCAGAAAATTGGCAAGCGTTCCGCAAAAATTGTTTCAAAATCATGAAAAAGCCGCAGGCGGAGAAAAAACCTGCGGCTTTTTTCAAAAGGGATGAACTGACAGACGGAAAAAGCATCTGCCATGGGAAATGTCAAAGTCTGTTTTATATCTGACGTACACAGATTGTTTTTCAAGAGATGAAAGTAAACTCTGTGCGGTAGAAATCACTGAGAAGCAGATTCTTCATCAGGCATTGGCGGGATATACTGCGTATAGTTCTCTGCCAGATCAAAGTCATTGATCGTTTGTGTCCGATAACCTTTGTCAATGGGAACAGTAAAAACTGTACCTGCTGCGTCCAAGTTGTTTTTTCCTTCCGGAACAATACGAATGGTCAGTTCCGTAGCATCAGTCAATGCTGCTTCCCATACAGAATTCTGAAAGGAAATGTCTGTATCAATATTCGCGTCTATCATATCATAAGAGTTACCGTTCTGATCCGTGACATACATCACATCGTAGTCATCAAATACAGTATCCTCAGAAAAACGGATCTCTGTGCTAAACGGAGAAACAGTCACAGATTCCAGCGTATATCCGTCTTTTGTTTCGGTAACTGGATAGATGTCCGTTCGGCTGGTATCCGCCTGTATCTCCGCAGTCAGAGTAATATCCACAGGAATAACACCCAGAGATCTCGGTTCACAGCTATATGCCGTATCACCCTTGGCGGATACGCCGGTTTCAAACCATGACCAACTAGTTGCATCTATTCCCTGTAAGAACGAAAACGAAAGCTGCAACGGCAGGCTTGCTGTAGTGTTCCCCTGAAATATCTCACTGCATTCCGCCGAAAGCACAATACTATATTCCGCATCGCCAGACTTCACAAATCCGGCAATGCTGGTATTTTCCTTGTCATAGTATGCACCCTCTGCCTGTTCAGAAAGCGTTGCCAGCCCACCGGTTTTTGTACTCATAGTATATGTACCGGTACTTCCGATAAATGACAGCTTTTGTCCATTCAGTGTGCCGGTAAACTCCGATTCAATTCCGGTGCTGTTCTGCAATGCTTCTGGCAAATTCGTTAATCTTAGCGTTACACTCAGGTGGCTGCCGTCGCAGTAGATGTTTTCCATGCGAATCGTACCGTCTTTCGTTTTTTGCATTTCGTCTGTTTTTTCCGCATAGGAAGTCAGATCGTTTTTCTCTATGGGACTTTTTGTGTAATATTTTTCATTGCTGAAAAAGGCATAGATCCCCTTAACAGCATCGGACGAAGCCACTGCCGGAACAGCGATTGCAATGCTCAGCACGCCGGCAGCTGCCACAGCGAGAAAAGTGCCGACTTTCTTTTTTGCAGAACATCTGGTTCGCATCATTTTTCGCTCCATTCTGTGTTTTCTTCTCTGGTATGCCTTGGAAAACTGCGGTTCGGCCGCGTCCGCTGCAAACGCTTGTTCTACAATTTTTTTCCATTCGTCTTCATTATAAGGAAAATAGCTGCTCATAAGAAGTCACTCCTTTCTGCTTTATCATGGCTTTTCTGGCACGTTCAAAGCGTTTCCGTGCCGCCGCCTCCTTGATGCCGCACTGCCGGGCGATCTCCCGGAACGAGAGGTTTTCCTGACAGCGCAGCAGAACGATCTTCCGGTCGGTCTCGTTTAGGACCTCCATCATCTCTGCCAGCACCGCCTGCCGCATCGCCTGTTCCTCCTGCTGTTCCAAGGGGCATGGCGGCGCATCCTCCGGAATTTGCAGAAATTTATCGTCCCACGGAGAACGCCGGTCGGATTCCCGGGCGTTTTTCCGGTACTGGCTGATGGCAGTGCTGCGGATGATCTGTATCATGTACTGCCTGGTCTGCGGACTCTCCGGATCGCCGATCTTGTGCAGATTGGCGATCACCCGGCAAAATGCCTCTGAAACGGCATCTTCGGTCTGCTGGGTGTGGTGCAGGATGGCGTAGGCAATGTGGTACATGGGCTTTTCGTAAATTTTATACAGCGTGTGCAGTTTTTCTTTTGCCGGCTGCATCTGTTTCATCTCCTTCCCCATTTATCGGACGTCCTATCAGATATAACGCACAAGGACGGCGATTGTGACAGAACTATTTTACCGGACGGCGGCAGCGGATGTCAAGAGAAAACCATTTGACACAACTGGGGAAATATGCTATACTAGCTTATATCACACTTTACATTTCATACACATTCATGTTGCCGGAATATGGCAGGAGGAATTCATGAGAAAACGAGATCGGGTGCATCTGGGGCGCATGGGGATGGCGCTGCTGATTGCAGGATGTTGTCTGCCGTGGGGTCAGATCTCTGCTGCGGCGCAGCCGGCGATGCCGGAAGTGCTGGAAGAGACCTGGAAGCAAAACGACGGCTTGCTGGTGCCGTCAGAGGAAATGGCGGAGACGCTGCCGGATTCCACAGAGGAGGATGCGGCGCTGGATAATTTCCAGGGCGCATCGGCGCTGCCGTCGTCCTATTCTTTGCTGGATGTGGACGGCGTCTCCTATGTCACTTCGGTAAAAGACCAGGGCAATACCGGACTTTGCTGGGCATATGCGGCGCTGGGTGCCTGTGAATCCAATATTATGTACCAGGGTCTGGAGATCCCGGACCGCTGGCGTGACAGCAACGGGGAACTGAACTTTTCCGAGGCATCGCTGGGCTGGTATCCTTTTACCAACCATCTGCTGCCCGGTGATACCGCCAGCGGCGACTATATCGTCATGGCGCAAAAGGGTATCAGCGGCGGAAATCCCACCATTGCCGGCTATGCGCTGGCAGCAGGCATCGGCACACAGCTGGAACAGTATGCGCCCATGTCCCAGTGGAAACAGGGCTATTCCGAGTATCAGCGGTATAATTCCTATTACCGGATGAAGAGTTCCGATGTTTTGTTACAGGTAAACAGCAGTTCCACGGCGACCATCCAGCAGTGGATCATGGAGAGCGGTGCAGTCAGTGCGGCGTTTTATTCCAAGAGTACCTTCTACGACAACGGCGAGTCCATCGCCTATTATCAGAACAGCCACAGTGCCACAGATGCTGACCACGCAGTACTGCTGGTGGGCTGGGACAACAATTATTCCCGGAAGAATTTCCGACCCGGAAATCAGCCCAAGTTTGACGGCGCATGGCTGGTGCGGAACAGTTGGGGCGATGATGATGCGGACGGCGGTTATTTCTGGCTCTCTTATGAGGAACTGTCGCTCTGCGAGGCGGCGAGATTCCTGATGACCGATGCCAGCGAACACACCACCTGCTATCAGTATGACGGCAGCGTCTCCTATGCCAACGTGAAGTTTCCGGCGGCGGCGAACGTGTTTACAGCAGACCGGGACGGTGTGCTGACTGATGTCATGTTTCCGTTTTCCTCTTCCAATCCCCAGAGCGGCTATTATACTGTGTCCGTCTATCGGCTCCGGGAGAATGCCAAGTCGCCCATAGACGGCGAAAAGCTGTGTACCCAGCGTGGCACGGTGCAGTACGGCGGCTATAAGAGTATCTCCCTGGAAAGCCAGGGCATTACGCTGAAAAAGGGTGACCGTTTTTCCGTGACGGTGGAGCTGAACCGTGCCAAAAGCGGCAGTGACCGCCTGTGGCTCTCCTTTGAGTCGGTGAGCAACGATGTGCTGGAACGCCATTGCTCCGTCCAGCCCGGACAGTCCTACATTTATGACGGGGATGGGGAGTGGATGGATATGACGGATGTCCGCACCTGGGTGAACAGCAAGGGAAACCAGCCGTATTCCAACCTGGGGAATGCCGCCATCAAGGCAATTGTGCAGTCTCCGGATGCAGAGGTAAACCGGAGTCAGCTGGATGCGGCGCTGGCATATGGTGCGCCGGATGCCGGAGCGAATGCACTGTACCGGAGCGCTTATGCGGCGGCGTCCGCTCTGGACGAGACTGCTACCCAGGCAGAGGTGGACAATGCGGCGCAGAATCTGCTTGCCGGTCTGGAGCAGGCAGGAAAGCTCCGGTATCCCCAGAACATCTACACGAAAGAAACCGCAGAACCGTCGTTCCTGCTGGGCGATGCAGACGGAAACGGCAGGCTGGATGCGTCCGATGTGTACCAGTCCATGCTGGCACAGGCGCTGAACGCCGTGGGAGAATCCAGCGGTCTTACCATGTCCCAGGCTGCCGCAGCAGATTGTGACGGAAACGGCGTCATCAATTCCACGGATACCTTCTATTTGATGCTGTACTGCGCTTACCGTGGCGTGGGAAAACCCATGACCTGGGAAGAGATCTTAAAGATATAGGACGGCATTGTAAAAATACAGAACCAAAAACAGGACAGCGTTCCCAGAAAAAAGGGACGCTGTCCTGTTTTGATTTGTGCATTGCTGTAGGTTCAGAACTCGTTTTCACAGGAAAGACGGTCGAATCTGTCCGGAAAGACGAGTCCCTGCGGTCAAATGGTTATCTGCCGCAGCCGCATCCACAGTCGTCATCGTCGTCGCCCTGCTGGTTCCGGCAGTTCTGTGCAGACTGGTTCTGCTTCTGCTGTGCCTGCTGGTTCTGGCGATTCTGGCTCTGCTGCTGCTGACGGTTCTGGCTCTGATTCTGGTTCTGCTTGGACATTTCTGTCTCCGTTTCTCCGCACACGGGCTTTCTCCTGCGATTTTTCCGTGTGCGGAGAAAGAAATCACAGGGCAGCGGCAGATTTTTGCCGCTGAGGATAGATTGCCCGGAAAAGGGGAAAATATGCGCAGATACGGAGAGACTGCCTGCGGATGCTTTTCAAAAAATAAAGTTTACCAGCCGCACCGTCCAGGAAACAGCGCCGCACAGCAAGATGCCCGCCAGTGTGGGAATGCACCACGCCGCCAGCGTCCACTTCCAGCTGCCGGTCTCTTTGCGGATGGTGAGACAGGTGGTGGAGCAGGGAAAATGGAACAGCAGAAACAGCAGCATACAGAGCGCCGTCACCGGTGTCCAGCCGTTTGCCGTTAAAATCTCGTGGATGCGGCTGAGGTCGCTGGTCTCCGTCAGTGTCGTTCCGGCGGTGTAACCCATGAGAATGATGGGCAGAACGATCTCATTTGCCGGAAATCCCAGGAGAAATCCCAGCAGGATCACGCCGTCCAGCCCGATGCACTGTCCCGGCAGTTCCAGGAATGCGGCGCAGTGGTCGAACAGGCTTTCCCCGGCGATGGTGCAGTTGGTAAAGCCCCACAAAAGCGCTCCTGCCGGCGCAGCCACCAGACAGGCACGCCCCAGCACAAAGACGGTTCGGTCTAACAGCGACCGGAGCAGGACCTTCCCGATCTGAGGTCTGCGGTACGGCGGCAGTTCCAGGGTAAAGGAAGAGGGAATGCCTTTCAGAATGGTGTGGGAGAGCAGCCGGGAAACGCCAAATGTGCAAAAGATGCCCAGCAGGATCAGCCCCAGCAGCAGCGCAGCCGAGCTGACGGTGCGGCAGAGTCCGCTGCCGGCGGCGAAGAACAGGGAGATGCAGGTAATCATGGTGGGAAATCTGCCGTTGCAGGGAACGAAATTGTTGGTGAGGATGGCGATGAGCCGTTCCCGTGGGGAGTCAATGATGCGGCATCCGGTCACGCCGGCGGCGTTGCAGCCGAATCCCATGCACATGGTGAGGCTCTGCTTGCCGCAGGCACAGGCACGCTGAAAGGAACGGTCCAGGTGAAACGCCACACGTGGCAGATACCCGAAGTCCTCCAGCAGTGTGAACAGGGGAAAGAAGATCGCCATGGGCGGCAGCATCACGGCAATGACCCAGGTCAGCACGGTGTATATGCCGTCCAGGAGAAAGCTTTCCAGCCAGCCCGGCGCAGACAGCAGTTCCAGCAGCCGGGAAAGCACCAGCTTTAGCTGTGCAAACCCGGCAGCGAGCCAGGTGGACGGATAGTTTGCGCCTACGATAGTCAGCCACAGCACCAGTCCCAGCAGCAACAGCATGACCGGAATGCCCCATTTCCCGGCAAGGATCCGGTCAATTTTCCGGTCGGCGGCATCGGCGTGTTCCGGCTGTTGGACGACCCGGGCGGCGATCTCTTCGCTGTGGGTGACAACGGCGGCGATCATGGCATCGGCGCACTGTTCCGGGGAGATCAGGCACTGTGCCTGCCGCAGCGCATCGGCAATTTCGCCGGTCTCCAGAGAAATGCCCATGTGTGCGGCGATTTTTTCGTGCAGTTCCGGTTCGGGTTCTAACAGGCGCTTTGCCGTCCACAGCGGCGGCAGCCCGTTTCCGTTTTCCGGCAGGGCAGCCTGCACCAGTTGCAGCGGTTCTTCCAGCTGTTCCGGAATGGGAACCGGACAGGGTGACGGCGCATCCTCATGCAGCAGAGCGTGGAGCCGTTCCTGCAGCTGTGCCAGCCCCTTGCCGCTCCGGGCGGCGACGCCAACCACCGGAATGCCCAGGCACTGTTCCAGCCGGGGCAGGTCGATGGTGATATGCCGCTTTTCCGCCTCGTCCAGGAGGTTGACACAGAGCAGGGCTTTGGGACAGGTCTCCAGCACTTGCATGACCAGCAGCAGTCCACGTTCCAGACAGGTGGCATCACAGACCACTACCGCCGCATCCGGTTTGGCAAAACAGAGAAAGTCCCGTGCCACAGCCTCTTCGGCACTCCTGGCACGGAGAGAATAGGTGCCGGGCAGATCGGCAAGCAAAATGGTCTCGCCGCAGCAGACAGTTGTGCCGACGGCGCTGGCTACGGTTTTTCCTGCCCAGTTCCCGGTGTGCTGGTGCAGCCCGGTGAGGGCGTTGAACACGGTGGACTTTCCCACATTGGGCATTCCGGCAAGGGCAACAACAGGTTGTTCCCGCTGGGACAGCTCCGGCGGCAGTTCGGCAGATGATGTGCGCATAGCAAGATTCGTCCTTTCGATAGCATGGTTTTTTGCAATTCTATGCGGAAAGGAAAGAAAAAAGACCGCCTGTGAAAAGGCGGTCTTTTTCAAGTGTGTTCGCATGGTTTGCGAAGTATTCAAAGCATATCTTGCATACTTAGCATACAAAAAGAAATAACCGCCCCTGCTTGCAACTGCGGGCGGTTATTTTAACCACATTGTGGGAGCAGACCGTCTGCTGGTATGCTCTCTTCACTTTTATTATATGCGATTTTTTCCGGTTTGTCAAGTGCTTTTTTCCAAAACAACCGCAGCTGTCCTACTTTGTCTCCTCTACCAGATTGCTGATCCAGACGCCTTTTTGAATGAGGATATAGCCGATGACTACTTTCAGAATATCCGCCGCCTGGACAATGGCATAGATGCCCAGGATCGGCAGGCTGGTAAAGTGGCACAGGATCAGCGCCGTGGGCAGCGGCACGCACCAGGTAAAGACGCTGTCAAATAAAAAGGTAATCATGGTCTTTCCGCCGGAGCGCAGGGTGAAGTACAGGGCGTTCAAAAATCCCTGAACAGGGAAGAAAGCTGCGGTAATGGTAATGAACCATCTGCCGTAGTTCCGGACTTCCTGGGTGGTGTCATAGGCTTTGGGGAACACGCCGGAAACGGAGATCAGGATCGCCGCCAGCAGCAGACAGACGCCGCCGGTGAACCACATCAGACTGAACGAATCCTTTTTGGCACGCTCGTATTCCGATGCGCCCAGCGTCTGCCCGATGAGAATGCCCACCGCAGAACCCAGCGCCACAAATACCACATTGAGCAGATTGCAGATGGCGTTGGAAATGTTCAGTCCTGCCACCACTTCCAGCCCACGGGTGGAATAGCACTGCGTCAGCGCCGCCAACCCGGCAGACCAGAGCAGTTCGTTGCAGAAAATGGGCATACCCTTCCGGATGACCTTTTTCGCCAGAGTACCGGGGACAAGCAGCGTGCGGTAAATGCCCTTTAGGAAAGTGTGTTTGTTCCGGCACAGATGCGCCCAGATCACTACAATGCTCATTTCTGCCACACGTGCCAGCACAGTGGCAATGGCTGCGCCACGGACGCCCAGTTTCGGCATTCCGCAGTTGCCATAGATCAGCAGATAGTTGAGGACAACGTCTACCACAACAGATGCCACGCCGCCTACCATAGGCTTGACGCTGCTGCCGGTCTCCCGGAGACTGGTGGCATAGACCTGGGTCACCACAAAGAACGGCAGCCCGATCAGCATAATGTGCAGATACTGCTTGGCATAGGTCATGGTGAGCGCTGCATCGACCGTGGCGCTTTCTCCGTGGAGATACAGCCCGATCAGCGTCTCGTCTCCCAGCAGGAATACCAGCAGTCCGCCGATGAGACAGGCGGCGCTGAGCCACAGCTTGATGCGGAATGTACTTTGAAAGCCGTACAGATTGCGCTGTCCGTAATATTGTGCGCCGTAGATGCCCGGTCCGGCGAGTGCGCCGAAAATGGCGAGGTTGAACACGAAGATCAGCTGTCCGGCAATGGAAACGGCGGTCATTGCCTCGGTTCCCTGGCTGCCCACCATAATGTTGTCCACCAGGCTCACCATATTGGTGATGCCGTTCTGGATCATCATGGGGACAGCCAGCATCAGCGCCCGTTTGTAGATCGGATTGTTTTTTCTCATGTGGGTTGTTCCTCCTGTGATGTCAAAAAGATAGTCATGCAGATGATAGAGCGTTTCAGGGAAGATTTGCTACCATTATAGCAAAAGCGATCGTGTACTTCTAATACAATTTCTGTTTGTTCTGATACAATTTCTATTTTGCGGTCATATCCGTGTTGTCACACCGCTGCCGTTTCCCACAATGCGCTGAGGCAGCACATTCAGAAAAGGATTGCCGCCGCTTCTGCCCTCCAGCAGGAACAGCCACGGCTGTGCGTCCGGCGCTTTCGCCACAAACTGCAGCCGCTTTGGTTCGATGCCGTTTTGCCGCATGGCATCCATGCAGTCTGCCAGCCGTTCCGGGCGGTTGCAGATGCAGAGTCTGCCGCCGAACCGCAGCAGCCGTTTTGCCGAGCGGCAGATATCGTAGATGTTGCACAGCACCTCGTGCCGTGCAATTTTTTGTGCCGTCAGCTGGCTTTCGATGCCTGCCTGGTATGCCTTGTAAGGCGGATTGCAGGTGACCAGATCCAGCTGTCCCAGGGGTGCGCCGTCCCAGAGTTCTTTCAGATCGGTGCAGACCGGGTGCAGGACTGAACCGATGCCCATGCTTTCGGCGATGCCCTGGCACATCTGTGCGATCGCCTCCGGCTGAATGTCTACGGCGTAGATCTCCCGGGGCGGTGCGGTGCGCTGCATCAGAATTGGGATAATGCCGCAGCCTGTCCCCAGGTCGCAGACACGGTCCTTCTGCCGGTATTCGGAAAATTCAGTCAGCAGCACTGCATCCGTGCCGAACCGGTGGAGCTGGCTGGTGCAGACGATCAGGTCGTCTGCAATGGTTTCATAAGAGAGGACGGGCATATGCGGCATGGGAATACCTCCTGTTCGAGTGATGTCGTTGCGTGTGATTCCGGGATAGTGTGACTGCGGGTCGATGTGGGCATATATTATTGCGCATCAATCTCCGGCATTATCGTTACCGTCTCTGTCTCCGTCTCCCCGGACTGCATCTTATCCGGGTCACGGATGACTACCGCCTGCTGGTACACCAGGCTGTACCGGTCTTCGAATTTGTCCAGGTCGTAGTCCACTTTTCCCTCCAGCGGATCGCAGACCGTGACGGTGTTGGCGTTCAGATCATAGCCGCACAGCAGCACGCAGTGTTCATTGATGAGAAAAACGGCATCCTCGCCGTTGGGCGTGGTCCAGTAATAGCGCTCTTCCACATGGCTGGTGAGGTTGATGGTCGCCCAGGTGATGACCGGCGTGCCGTTTGCCACCTCCCAGAGCAGCGTCTTGAGGGAACATCCGGTGAGATTCTGCACCACCTCGTTTCCGCCCTGGGCGGCGATGTAGTTCTGCGCCGTCTCCACGATGACCGGGGCATAGCATCCCCAGGCGTTGCTGTTGTGCGGTGAACCGACAAACGCCTCGCCGAATGTGGTGAGATACGGGTCGGACTGGATCAGATACTTGTCCGCCATAGTCACCTTGTCCACCGGATAGCCGGCGTAGTTCAGTGCCGCTGTTAGCGTCGTGACTTCACAGCCTGTGGGCAGTTCCGGATTTTGCAGCACCGGCTGGGCATCCAGCTGAACCTGGTCAGCAGGCAGAGATGCTGGTTCGGTGGGCAGTGTCAGTTCTGTTTTCATGGGGATTGTCCCCTGATACAGGACGCTGGGCGGTGCTGTGGTCTCGCCCGGCGTTGTGGTCTCCAGCGTAATGCTGGTCTTTTGCGTAATGCGTTTGGTCTGGCTGCTGTCGGAACGGAAAAAAATCAGATAAACCGCTGCCGCCGCCAGTGCCAGGATCAGCAGCAGCGCCATGCGCCGCCGCCGTCCCAGCCGTTTTTTTGATACTTTCTCCATCTAAAATACTTCTTCCCAAAGCGGACGCCGATTTCGAAACAGGTGCGCCGCTGTTATGATTGTGATTCCGGTGCGGCGTGGTGTGTGCCGCCGGAAATGGTGATCTTTCGCCGGAAATCGGATTCTCCCTGTCCGATCACCGGCCGTGCCAGCTGGTAGATGTCGGTTGCCTGGGATTCCAGGGCCGCACAGCGTCCTGCCGTGGGGCTGGTGTGTGCCAGTTCTGCCAGCGAATGGGAAAACGGCAGCAGCCGCTTTTCCTTGGAATCTTTCAGAATCTCCCGTCCCGTGTCGTTGAATGCCAGAATCCTGCCGTATGCCGGATAGTTCTGGATGTCAGCCGTGCGGATATCCAGCAGGATGTGCAGCAGGATGCGCCGCAGCCGTGCCATAGGATAGCGCTTGGTGCGGATGGTCTGGAGCAGTTCTTCCAGGGATGCAGAGCGTTTTGCCTTGTACAGCCGGTGTTCCAGACCCTGCCCGATCTCGGCGATATCGTGGAGTTCATCCGGGTCAGTGGTGCGCAGCTTGTACAGAATGAGCCGTTCCAGATACGACATGGAGGCAACGTGTCCTGCCTGCTGTGCCTCCCGGAGTGCGTGCCAGGCGTAAGACGGCATCATGCGCCGGCAGTCGCCGCCGTCCGCAAAAAACTGCCGGATATAGGTGGCGCTTGCTGTGCCGTCCGGTCCGGGCTGGCTGCTGTTGTGACCTGCGCCCCGGCGCTGGATGGTCATGGGACGCAGGGGACTGTCCATTTCATGGATGGCGTTGAGATAGGCGATGGCGAGGGTGTTGTTGGGGTGCCGCAGCACAGCGGCGGTTTCTGCGCCGTAGAGCTGCCCCACCATCTGGGAAAGCACCTCCGGATAGGAATAGCCCGACCGGAGAAAATCGTCCATCACGTCAGCATAGTCCGTTTTGCAGACCCGGCACGCCTCTGCCGCCTGGGAGAGCAGCCGGATATCGCCGCATTCGCTGCCGAACGAGATCTCCTGCACATTGCCCAGCGCCGTCAGCAGCGCCACACCGCCCATGGCGAAATTTTCCGCCGGCGCCAGGGCATACGGCACGGGCAGTTCCAGCACCAGGTCTACGCCGCCTTCGATGGCGAGTCTGGCACGGGTGAACTTGTCCAGCAGGGCTGCGTCTCCACGCTGGACGAAATTGCCGCTCATCACGGCAACGATTCCCTCTGCGCCAGCCCGGCGCACCTGTTCCAGATGATACAGGTGTCCGTTGTGCAGGGGATTGTATTCGCAGATAATACCACTGATTTTCATGTATGATCCTCCAAAAAAGCTGTAGAATTTCAATAAAATGCCTCATAAACCGGGGAATTTTCCGAAACCTCTTGCAATTTTTCCAAAAAAGCTTATAATAATATATGGGGACACCGCCGGTGTCCGAAAAAACGATGTCAGCGGCAGCCTTCTGCTCCGGGGACATATCGGAAAAGCACATTCCCGAGGGGATGGTTTTTCAGATGTGTTCCGGCAGACGCCGCAGAAACGAAAAAGGAGAAATTTCCCATGATTATTCTTGTTGTCAATGCAGGAAGCTCTTCTCTGAAGTATCAGCTCATCAATATGGAAGATGAGTCTGTGATCGCAAAGGGCAACTGCGACCGTATCGGTATCGACGGCCATCTGAGCCACAAGACCGCTTCTGGTGTCAAGGTGGAAAAGGACTGCGACTTCCCGACCCATGCCGAGGCATTTTCCTGTCTGGTTGAGGCACTGACCACCGGTGAAGGCGCCGTAATTTCCAGCATGGACGAGATCTCTGCAGTTGGCCACCGTGTGGTACAGGGTGCAGAAGTATTCACCAAGACCACACTGGTCACCGATGAGATCATCGAAAAGATCGACGAACTCCGTGAGCTGGCTCCGGTACATAACCACGGTCACGCACTGGCACTGTGGGCTTGCCGCAAGATCCTGCCGAACGTGCCGCAGGTCGTTGTATTCGACACCGCATTCCACCAGACCATTCCGCAGAAGGCATTCATGTACGGTTTCCCGTATGAGGACTATGAGCAGTTCCATGTCCGCAAGTACGGCTTCCACGGCACATCCCACCGTTTTGTTACTGCAAAGCTGGCTGAGGTCATGGGCAGAGATCTGAAGGATCTGAAGGTCGTTTCCTGCCACCTGGGCAACGGTTCTTCCATCACTGCCGTACAGGACGGCAAGTCGGTAGATACCACCATGGGCTTTACACCGCTGGACGGCGTTCTGATGGGAACACGCTGCGGCGCCGTTGACCCGTCCGCCGTTACTTATGTAGCCGGCAAGCACGGTTTCGGCGTTTCCGAGATGGACACCTACATGAACAAGAAGTCCGGTATGCTGGGTATTTCCGGCGAGTCCTCTGACTTCCGTGACATTACCGCAGCAGCTGAGGCTGGTGACAAGCGTGCTACCCTGGCAAAGGATATGCTGGTATACGATATCAAGAAGGATATCGGTGCCTATGCCGCAGCCATGAACGGTCTGGACGCTGTGATCTTCACCGGCGGCATCGGCGAAAATGCACCGAACTGCCGTGAGGAAGTCTGCGAGAACATGGAATATCTGGGCATCAAGATCGACAAGGCTGCCAACGATTTCAAGGGCGAGCTGAAGAAAATCTCCACACCGGATTCCAAGGTAGAGGTCTGGGTCATCCCGACAAACGAAGAACTGCTGATCGCTCGTGACACCCTGGCAATGATCCAGAAGTAAGCGAAGAACAGCATCATAGAAAATACCGCAAAGCGAAGTCTGCACTCGGACTTCGCTTTTGTTGTACCCGAAAGGAGAAAATCATGTCCACACTTTCCACACAGGAAAAATCCCTGCTGCGCCAGGCGCTGGCTGCCCGGGAAAATGCCTATGCGCCCTATTCCCGCTTCCAGGTCGGGGCAGTGCTGACTGTCGCCGACGGCAGCACATTCTGCGGCTGCAACATCGAAAATGCGTCCTATTCCATGACCATCTGCGCCGAGCGCAGCTCCGTTTGCGCAGCAGTTTCCGCCGGCGTGAGACAGTTCCGCAGCATCGCCATTGTAGGCGGCACTGATGCGGAGACTGCCGAAAACACGCCCTGTCCGCCCTGCGGCGCCTGCTTACAAGTGCTGGCGGAGTTCTGCCCGCCGGATTTCCCGGTGATCCTGGCAGACGGCGTCCATCGGCTCAGTGACTTTCTGCCCCGTCAGTTCCGGCTGTAAGAGCCTGGGCAATACCGCACACAGGCAGTCCTTACTTGGACTTCTTTTTGTCTGCCGGGCGATAGGAAGAACCGTCCGGGCGAATGACAACGGTGTTGTTCAGCTGCCCTTTGAGGTTGCCGACCACCGACTGCCGGTATTCTGTGCGCAGAGCGTTTTGTTCTTCCTTTTCCGCCGGGGTCAGACCCTCCGGCGTGCGTGCCTTCTTTGCCAATGCGTTGATGCGTGCGATTTTTTTCTCGTCCATATCCGTTACCTCCTGACAAGACTGCATATTCATTCAATAGTATACCATAGAACGGCAAAAAGTGCAAGCTTTTTGCGGCAAAAAGCGATTTTTTCCGGGTGGGATGCGTATGGTGTGCCGTGAGATGCGCCCCACGGAAATTAATTTTCGAAAATAGGCTGATTAAAATTGCGCAAAATTATGAGGCTTGACAAGGAAGGCTCCCCTGAAAGGGGAGCTGGCAGTGCGTAGCACTGACTGAGGGGTTTCCACTCATGCCGAAAACGTCATAAAAAGATTTTACGAAAAAACCTCTCCACCGCCTAACGGCGGTCCCCCTCCCCTTTCAGGGGAGGCTATCATGAAAATTGATTTCCGTGAGATGCGCCTGCACAGCGGTTGACTTTTCTATTTTGCCGTGGTATAATTCAAAGGCAACACCGCACAAAGCCCGCCTGACGGCTTTGCACGCAATCTGCTTGCTGATTTTTCGTCATATTGCCCAGAAATTCCTTGCCATACGACAGTATGCCTGCGAAATTTCTATGCAATCTGCCGAAAAATCCGGCTTCGCATCTTACGCACAAGCTTTGTGCGGTGTTGCCCAAGCAGGATTTGTATTTACAGGAGGTGCTGCATATGCTGAAAACAGCGTTGGTGACCGGTGCATCCCGTGGCATCGGTGCGGCGGTGGCACGGGGACTGGCGGAGGACGGCTATCGTGTTGCCGGAGTCTACTGCCGCAGCCAGGAGGAAATGGCGTCGCTGGCGGCGTCCTGCGGTGTGATCCCCATTGCCGCAGATTTGGCGCAGACAGAGATGCTGCCCCGGCTGGCAGAGACAGTCCTGGAACAGCTGGGACAGGTGGACGTTCTGGTAAACAATGCCGCCTGTTCCTACATCAACCTGTTTCAGTGTATGCCGCCGGAACAGGTGCGGCGGCTCTATGCGGTAAATCTCACTGCCGTGGTGGAACTGAGCCGGCTGCTGCTGCCGTCCATGATTTCCCGGCACACCGGGTGCATTGTGAATATTTCGTCCATGTGGGGCGAGACCGGCGCATCCTGTGAGGTGGACTATTCCGTCACAAAGGGCGCTGTGCTGGCGTTTACCCGTGCGCTGGCGAAGGAAGTGGGGCCGTCCGGCATCCGGGTGAATGCGGTCTCGCCGGGGACGATCGCCACGGATATGGTCGCCCATCTGCCCCAGGAGACCCTGGACGAACTGGCAGAGGAAACACCTCTGGGACGGCTGGGAAAACCGGAGGATGTGGCGGATGCGGTACGCTTTCTGGTGTCCGACCGGGCGGCGTATATCACCGGACAGGATATCCCGGTGAACGGCGGTTTCTGGTGCGGTTGACAGGCGGCAGAGAAAGTGTCGATTTGCACCCAAATACGGGAAATTTGTCCTCTGCAACTTGCACAAAACCGTGTTTTGCCGCTGACTTTTTTCGATGGAATGTACAAATTCCGTGAAAATTAGGTGAGTTTTTGATGAGAGCGCTTGCAGAAACCGCAAATTTATGTTATAGTAATGTAATGTCGAGGCAGGGGAAACCACTGCCTTTTCGCAATTCGTTTCGAAACAAAGGTGATAATTGAGACATGAAAGAACATATGACATGGCATAACTGCTTTTCTTCCGTTCGGGCGTGGTTCTGCTCTGTGCATGAGAAACGTTCGTATAATACGCTGCGCTATCCTATGACCAACCGGCTGCTGCTGATCCTGTATCCGATCTTCATTGTGTGCATGGCGGAGCTGAACCAGGACAAATACCCCAGCAAGCTGGTATTGTTCATCACCGATCATCCCACCATCATGCTGTTTAACGTGCTGATTGCCGGGCTGATCTTTGTGGGAGCGCTACTGCTGTTCCGCTCCGGGTGGTTCTCCATGCTGCTGGAGAGCATCCTGTACATGGCGCTGAGTATCACGGAGCTATTCAAGTATAACACCAACGGCAACCATCTGATTATGACGGACATGAAGCTGTTCCGCAGCGTAAAGAGTCTGACCTCGTTCGCCTACATCAAGATCACGCCCAGGTTGGTCTTGTACATCAGCATCTGCGCCGCCTTTATCCTGCTGGCGTTCTGGTTCAATCCACGGCTGAAAATGCGTATCAAGCTGCGCAAGCGCCTGGCGCCGGGGCTGGCTTGTCTGATCGCCTGTGTTATGGTGGTGACTGTTCCGGCAGTTTCCCAGCCGGTCTATGCGCTGTTCGGTCTGGACACCAAAGAGGCGGACAATACCTTTATCTTAAATGAAAAGTTCGACAACAACGGCTTTCTGGCGTTCTTTATGCAGACCGGTTCTGAGAATCTGTCCAACCAGCTGGAAGAGCCGGACGACTATAAACAGGACAGCGACGATACCGTCAAGCAGTATCTGTCAAAGGAAGTGCCGGATCTGGACTTCGATAACGGCGTAAAGCCCAATGTGGTAGAGATCATGTCGGAATCCTTTGCGGATTTCCGTGCATTTTCCGATAAGCTGGCAGAGCTGGGCTACACCGACCTGGACTCCTACTATTCCGGACTGGACAGAGCCGCTTCTATGGGAACAGAGGGTACACTGATCGTGCCGACCTATGCCAGCTATACCGTCCGGACAGAATTTGAGCTGCTGTTCGGTCTGCCGGTAAAGTCGCTGAATGACCCCAATATGCCGCAGCGTATGCTGCTCACCCGGCAGCAGCCCACTGTGCCGTCTTACTATAAGAGCTGGGGTTATTCCACGGCGTATGTCCATCCGTTCCAGAGCAGCTTTTACAGCCGTAAGCGGATCTATGGACAGTTCAATTTTGACACCATGATCTTCGAGGATGACTTCACCGTTCCGACCACCACCTACGGCGAGTACATCGACGACAACGTAGTTTACAACCAGATCGAATCGCTGATCGCCTCTACCAATGAGCCGCTGTATGTTCATGCAACAACCATGCAGAACCACCAGCCCTATACAGACGGGGACAGCGATGACGAATTTGTCAACTATCTGAGCCGGCTGCAGCATTCCGCAGACGGACTGGCAGACTTCTTGGAACGGCTTTCTCAGATCGACGAGCCGACCATCGTGCTGTTTGTCGGTGACCATTTCCCGTCCCTGCGTGGAGACGACGGCATCTACAGCCAGCTGAACATCACCAGTGAAAACTGCAGCACGCTGTATGAGCAGCGCTACATTTTGTGGAACAACTACGGTCTGGATACCAGCTCGCTCCCCACGGAGGCGGTTTCTGCCTTCTATGCACCGTATCTGGTCATGGATCTGATCGATGCGCCGAGAGACAGCTTTACCCAGTCCATGATGAACGAGATGGAGGTCGAGCCGGTATATTCCACTAACTATATGCCCATGCAGGAGGCGGACAAAAAGCTGGACACTCTGACATATGACCGAATCCTGGGTGACATCATTTCCCCCAGCGCACTGGATGTGCTGCCGGATCCCACAGAAGATACCACAGAAACCACAACGGACTAAGTTCCTGTAAAAGGAAGAGGAGAATTGTTATGGAACCGATCACAATTGGAAGTAAAGGCACTGCCAGCGTCAAGGTCGATGAGACCAATCTGGCTTTGACCGTGGGCAGCGGTTCGCTGCCGGTGTTTGCCACACCGATGATGGCAGCGCTCATGGAAGAGGCTGCCTGCAATGCCATTGCACCGTTTCTCAGTGAGGGCGAGACCACAGTCGGCACAAAGCTGGACATCAGCCACGATGCAGCAACGCCGGAGGGTCTGACTGTTACTGCAACCGCAGAGATCACCGGCGTCAGCGGCAGAGAGATCTCATACCACGTGACCGCAGAGGACGGCGTGGGCGTGATCGGCTCCGGCACGCACAAGCGCTTTCTGGTGGACGCAGACCGTTTCTTGAACAAGGCACAGAAACGGGGACAGTAAGTACCATTATCAAGCAATAAAACAAACACCGCCCGGAATGCGAACATCCATTCCGGGCGGTGTTTCTATCTGCATACAACAAAAAGCGGAACACAGGCAAACGCCCATGTTCCGCTTTGTTATTTGTTGTGTTATGCCTGGCTTGCTTGATTCAGCGGATCAATACATACCGCCCATGCCGCCTGCTGCCGGAGCTGCGGCTGCCGGCTCATCCTTCGGAATGTTTGCAACAGCGCTCTCTGTGGTCAGAACCATAGATGCAATGGATGCAGCATTCTGGAGTGCGCTTCTGGTAACCTTGGTCGGGTCAACGATACCGTTTGCCATCATATCGCAGTAGGTCTCGTTGTAAGCATCAAAGCCATAGCCAACCTTGCGGCTGCGGCGGATCTTATCCACGATGATGCTGCCTTCCAGACCAGCATTTGCAGCGATCTGACGCAGCGGAGCCTCCAGAGCGCGCAGAACGATCTTTGCGCCGGTCTTTTCGTCGCCGTCCAGAGACGGAACCAGCTTTTCTACTGCCGGGATTGCATTGATGAGTGCTGTGCCGCCGCCGGCAACGATGCCCTCTTCTACAGCTGCCTTGGTTGCGGACAGAGCGTCCTCAATGCGCAGCTTCTTTTCCTTCATTTCAACTTCGGTTGCAGCGCCGACCTTGATAACAGCTACGCCGCCGGACAGCTTGCCGATGCGTTCCTGCATCTTTTCCTTGTCGAAGTCAGAAGTGGATGCAGCGATCTGATTCTTGATCTCTGCGATACGCTCCTGGATCGCCTCAGAAGTGCCTGCGCCGCCGACCAGGATGGTGTTCTCCTTGTCGATAACAGCCTGGCTAACCTTGCCCAGCATCTCAACGCTTGCGTCAGCCAGTTCCATGCCCAGGTCAGAGGACAGGACAGTACCGCCGGTCAGGATTGCGATATCCTGGAGCATTTCCTTTCTTCTGTCGCCAAAGCCCGGAGCCTTGACAGCAGCGCACTTGAAAGTACCACGCAGGTTGTTCAGAATGATGGTGGTCAGTGCCTCACCCTCGATATCCTCGGCGATAATCAGCAGCTTTTTGCCCATCTTTACAATCTGTTCCAGCATCGGCAGGATATCCTGGATGTTGCTGATGGTCTTGTCGGTGATGAATACCAGTGCATCATCATAAACGACCTTCATCTTCTCACGGTCGGTGATCATATACGGGGACATATAGCCGCGGTCGAACTGCATACCTTCAACCACTTCGCTGTAGGTCTCAGCGGTCTTGCCCTCTTCGATGGTGATAACGCCGTCGGTAGAAACCTTTTCCATTGCCTCAGCAATCAGCTTGCCCACGTTTTCATCTGCGGAAGAGATGGTGGCAACTCTTGCAATATCCTCAGTGCCGTTAACGACCTTGGAATTATCCTTGATGACCTTGACAGCGGTGTCCACTGCCTTTGCGATACCCTTGCGCAGTACCATCGGATTTGCGCCGGCTGCAATGTTCTTTGCGCCCTCGTGGATGATTGCCTGTGCCAGAACGGTAGCAGTTGTTGTACCGTCGCCGGCAGCATCGTTTGTCTTGGTGGCAACTTCACGAACCAGCTGTGCGCCCATGTTCTCGAACGGATCTTCCAGTTCGATGTCCTTTGCGATGGTCACGCCGTCGTTGGTAACCAGCGGTGCGCCGAATTCACGGTCCAGAACAACGTTTCTGCCCTTCGGTCCCAGTGTGATCTTTACGGTGTCTGCCAGCTTGTCGATGCCTGCGATCAGACCGTCTCTTGCGTCTGCATTATACTTAATATCTTTCGCCATGATTCAAAACTCCTTTTCGAAAATGTACTTTTGATTGGATTCGGTTTTATTCGGTAATGCCGAGGATCTCGCTCTCATATACCAGTGTCAGCTCTTCGCCGTCCAGCTTGATGGTCTGACCAGCGCTGTGGCTGATGAGAACGGTGTCGCCCACCTTGACTTCCATCGGGATACGAGCGCCCTTGGGAGAAAACTTGCCTTCGCCGCAGGCAACGACCTTGCCCTTTGCGGGAACGCCTGCCGGATTCTTGGTTGCCAGTACCAGACCGCCTGCGGTCTTTTCTTCCTGTTCTTTTTCTACTTTAATCAGTACTCTGTCTGCCAACGGTTTCATTGTCATGATCCATTCCTCCTGTAACTTCACGTTATCACTTGTTTTCGAAATGTGTTAGCACTCAATATCTCTGAGTGCTAATATCTATTTTACCAAGTTTTCAGAAAAAATCAAGGGCTTTTGTGCGATTTTCTGCAAATTCAGATAATTCCACAAAAATGAAACTGCAAAAGATACGGAATATAGGCATATCCACAAAATAGATGATAGCAAATCTTGAAAAATCCCTCGAAAATCTGTTTCGGCGAAAAAATCAACTAACAAATACACGCTGTGAAATTATAATCTTCACATTTTACGTTTTAGAAATAATTTAGAAATATAATATACACCTATCAATCACAGTGCTATAGTATAATGATACTTGCAAGGATAAATGACGGCGTTCGACAGCAAAAGCTGCGGCGCTGTCCGGGAATCGGTTCTGTGTTTGTTCATAGATATCTTATTTTAATAGGAGATATGTCCGGATGCAGACCGACTCTGGGAAGAAATCAGAAAACCCTGATGGCAGTCACCGGAGCGGTGCTGCCCGATTATTGAGGAAGGCGTGAAAAGTTATGGCATTGGAAAAAGTTCTTGTTGTTGACGATGACCCGAATATTTGTGACGTACTGCGGATGTACCTGGAAAACGAAGGCTACAGCGTAATTCTGTCTTATGACGGCGAAGAGGCTCTGGTGAAGTTCAACGCACTGAAGCCGGACATCATCCTGCTGGATGTTATGCTGCCCACACTGGACGGCTGGCAGGTTTGCCGTGAGGTTCGTAAGAAGTCCAGCGTGCCGATCATCATGATCACCGCAAAGGGCGATACTTTTGATAAGGTGCTGGGTTTGGAACTGGGCGCAGACGACTATATTGTAAAGCCGTTCGACACCAAGGAAGTCATCGCACGTATCAAGGCAATCGCAAGACGTGTGGGCAATTCTCCGGAAGAGTCCGAGGTCAAGGAAGTACGCTATGACAAGCTGTCTGTCAACATGACTCGTTATGAGCTGCGTGTAGACGGCAAGGTTGTAGACACACCGCCGAAAGAACTGGAACTGCTGTTCTATCTGGCATCCAACCCGAACCGTGTTTACACCCGTGACCAGCTGCTGGATGAGGTATGGGGCTTTGAGTACTACGGTGACTCCCGTACCATTGACGTACACATCAAGCGTCTGCGTGAAAAGCTGGAAGGCGTTTCGGACAAGTGGTCTCTGAAGACTGTCTGGGGCGTAGGCTATAAGTTCGAGTCTGAAGAAGACGAATAAATCCCGTGGAAAAACCAGAACAAAGCCGGAAAGGCAAGCATTGCTGGCGGCGCATCTGGCGGAAGTTCTTCATCTGGATGCTGCTGGTCACATTTCTGCTGATCGTGACAGTGCTGTCGCTTTCGGGCTATGCGATCTCAAAATATAAGCAGGATTACTATGGCAGCTGCCTCCGTTCCTGCGATATTATGGCGGAAGAGTTCACGGAATACAGCAGACAGAATCCGAGAGAGGATCTGCTCCGGGACTATATCCCGAAAAATATGGATAAGATCGCCCAGCAGACAGATGCTTTTCTCTATCTGTTCAATCAGGACGGGGACTGCATCTATGCCAGCGAAAACAGCGGCATTTCTGCGGATGAACTGAAACTCAGCACAGAAATGCGCAGCGGTTTGCAAAAAGACGGCGAGTATATGACCGACAGCAATGTCGGAAAGATCGACCACAGCGCAGCAGAACCCATGCTCACCCGTGGCAGAACGTTTTATCTGGTGCGGAACGGTGAGGAAGTTCCTTATTATATGTTTGCCTCGTCCTACACACGGCAGCTCAATGTGTATGTTACACACATGATGCTGCTGGTGGTCATCCTGTTTTTCGTGATGCTGCTGCTGTCCGGGCTTCTGACCTTTTACGGCAGCTGGAACAGCAACCGCCGGCTGGAACAGCTGGAGACAGCAATGCGGCGTTATGTGCAGGGGGACTACAGCCAGTCCATTGACACGGATTCCTTCGTGGGGACGGAACTGGAACAGGTGGCATCTCTGGCAGAACAGATCGGCAGCCAGTCCGGCAGAGCCGAAGAGTCCAGCCGCCAGTTTGTGTCCAACGTGTCCCATGAGCTGCGGACGCCGATGACCATTATCAGCGGTTTTGTAGAGGGCATCCTGGACGGCACTGTGCCGAAACCCAAGCGGATGGAGTATCTCTCCATTGTTTCGCAGGAGGTACAGCGGCTGAAAATGCTGGTTACTTCCATGCTGAATCTGACCAAGTTCGATGCCGGCACGATTCAGATGAACTATCGTATGTTTACGCTGAACGATACCGCATTCCGGACGATACTCATGTTTGAAAACCGTCTGGAAAAGCGAAATATTGCGGTGGAAGGACTGGACAGTCCGCCGGTGCGTGTCTGTGCAGACCCGGATCTGATCGGTCAGGTGGTTTATAACCTGGTGGAAAACGCCGTGAAGTTCGTCAATGACGGCGGCACGATCACGTTTACCTTTGCCGACGAAGAAAATGACTGGGTATTTGCCGTCCGCAATACCGGAAAGGGCATTTCGAAGGAAGAACTGCCGAAGATCTTCGAGCGGTTCTATAAGTCGGATGCCTCCCGCAGCCAGGATAAGACCGGATTGGGTCTGGGACTGGATATTACGAAAAAGATCATTCACCTGCACCACGCCCAGATCAGCGTGCGCAGTGAGGAAAATGCCTATACGGAGTTCGAAGTGCGCCTGCCGCACATGGAACCGCCGGAACAGGAAAACGAATAAGAGAACGGACAGTGTCAAAGTGAAAAAATGCAGGCACTGTCCGTTTTTTTGAAAGGAGAATCTTTCATGCAGGAGCAGCAGTCTCAGGCATTCCCCAATGCCAATGCAGACACTTCCCCAACACCAGAGCAGAATCCGTCGCAGGAAAAGCCGGTGAACCCGGTCTCAACGGAACAGAACGTGTGCCCGGCACAGCCCGGAAATCCCGTGCCGCCGGTGCAGAATGTGCGCCCGGTACAGCCCGGGAATCCCGTACCGCCGGTGCAGAACGTGCGCCCGGTACAGCCCGGAAATCCCGTGCCGCCGGTGCAGAATGTGCGCCCGGTACAGCCCGGAAATTCTGTGCCGCCGGTGCAGAACGTTCGCCCGGCACAGCCTGGAAATCCCGTGCCGCCGGTGCAGAATGTGCGCCCGGTACAGCCCGGAAATTCTGTGCCGCCTGTGAATCCTGTGCCGCCGATACACCAGGTACCCCCAATGAACCAGGTTCCGCCGATGCACAACCCCATCCCCAACTGGTATCAGAACCAGCCGCCGAAAATGGGCAGCTGGCAGGCACCGCCGCAGGTGCCGCCTGTGCCGCAGAAACCGCCCATGTCTCCGGAGAAAAAGGACAGACGCACGGCGTTCTGGCTGAAAATCGTGGCAGGACTGCTGGTAGTGCTATTGCTCTACTGCATCGGCAGCGACGTGGTGAAATACTGCCACGGCGAGACTGTCCCGGCTGCGGCATCCTCCGACACAGTCAACGAGGATACCCAAAAGGTCATCATCCAGCAGCAGGATAAACCGGAGCTGGACAAAAACGCCGAGAATACAGACGAAAACGGCGCATATACCGTGGAAGGCGTGGCGGCGGCAGTGCGTCCGTCCATTGTGGAGATCGAGACCTACGGCGATGCCAAGGGCGAACTGCTCAGCGGCACAGGCTCCGGGATCATTTCCAGCAAGGACGGCTATATCATCACCAATGCACACGTGCTGACGGACGGCAAGTCTTTCAAGGTCATCATGTCCGACGAATCGGAATATGCGGCAAAGGTGATCGGCAAGGACAACAAGACCGACCTGGCTGTCATCAAGATCGACGGCAGTGACTTCCCGGCTGCCACCATGGGCAATTCCGATGAGGTAGTGCTGGGTGAGGCAGTCGTTGCCATCGGCAATCCGGCAGGGCTTTCCGGCTCTGTGACAAACGGTATCGTCTCCGGACTGAACCGTCAGATTCGCTCCGATGCCACCGGGTTCGACATGAACTGCATCCAGACCAATGCCGCCATCAGCCCCGGAAACTCCGGCGGTGCGCTGGTCAATATGTACGGGCAGGTCATTGGCATCACCTCTTCGAAATATGTCAGCTCCAGCTATGAGGGGCTGGGCTTTGCCATTACCATCAACGAGGTGCTGCCCATTGTGCAGGATCTCATCGACAACGGTTATGTCACCGACCGGGTGCGTGTGGGCATTACCTTTATCTCGCTGCTCCCGGAAGAGGTGCAGCAGAACTTTGCAGATGAGATCGGCATGAAAACCATTCCCGACGACCTGTCGGGCGTGTGGATCACGGAGATTGCAGAGGACTGTGACATTGCCAACACTGAGCTGCAGGTGAACGATGTGATCGTTTCCGTCCAGGGCGAGGCGGTGGATGATTACGATTCGCTGAACGCTGCGATTGCCGGACTGAAAGGCGGCGATACCATGGAGGCACGCTGCCGCCGGTATCAGCCCAACGGCACATTTGAAGAATTCACCATCCAGTGCAAGCTGATGGAGGATACTTCTGGAAACTATTAAACAGCTGCAAAGCAAACAGCCGCCGGCAGGGGGAAAAAACCTGCCGGCGGCTGTTTTGCAATATTTCAGAGTTGTTATATTATTCCGCAGAATTCTTTTCGTTTACTTCGTCAATGAAGTTCTGGGTCTGGTCGTAGATGGCGTTTACCGACTCGTTCCACGGCACGCCTCTGGATGTGGCACGAATGCCGTTGACGCTGCTGTCCAGAATATCCGTGACATCAGAAGAAATGCCGTTGTAATAGTCAAATACCGGGTTTTCCAGCGCCATTTCATTCATCTTGTTTTTCATTTCGATCATTTCATCTGTCCACTCATAGTCCTTGACGAACTGTTCGTCACTGATCTCCTGTGCGCCGTCGCTGATCTTGCTGAACCGGAAGCAGTCCAGGAACTTGCCCACGCCCTCCGGATTGTGACCGCCTTTGACAAAGCAGTATGCGTTGACGCTGGTGGGAATATAGTACTCGTCCGCCTTGTCATACTTGGGGACAGGAACAAAGAATACATCTTCGCCGAATGTCTTGGACCACTGGGATTTTTCATTGCCCAGCGCCCACAGACCGCAGGGATAGAACAGCAGCTTGCCCTCGCCGATGTAATAGTCACGGGAAGTCCAGCCATAGTCGCCTACGCCCAGCGCAATGTAATCGGACTGCCACAGCCCGTACATCCAGTTCTGATAGTCCTCGATCGCCTCGTTCCGCAGGTTGTTCACCAGCTTGCCGTTTTCCAGACCGATGTACGGAACACCGGTGGATGCAGACAGACCGGACTCGAAGTACCAGCTGTCGATGCCGTAATGCTCATCGGAGGTGTCCACAAATTCAGACAGCATATCCTCGAAAGCGTCCCAGTCCCATTTGCCCTTTTCGAACAGCTCTGCCGGGTCATCCAGACCGTTTTCGTCCATGGTCTTGCGGTTGTAGATAATGGCACAGTTGTCGCCGGTCACTTCTACGATCGCCATATAGTGACCGCCGTTCCACATCATAGCGTCGTTGGCATCCTTTACGTCTGCCCACAGCTCTGAATCCAGGTCGATGTAATTGTCATAGGGGACGAACATTCCACGGACAGCGCCCTTCGGGAAAGCGTCCCAGTTGCCGCCGTAGAAAAAGTCTACGCCCTCGTCGCTGTTGATGGCGTTCGCCAGGTTGTCATATCTTGAACCATAGGTGGTCTGATACCATTCGATCTGTCCGCCGTACCGTTCCTGGAACACTGCCAGTTCGATAGGCGTGGTCTTTCCGGTATCGTCCGAGTTGATATCCCAGTCGGACATCCACTTGATGGTTTTGTTTTCCAGTTCTCCGGTCAGACGCTCGTCTGACTTTGCCAGTTCTGCCAGCTGTTCTCTGGTGTTGGCGGACATATCCTTTTTCGGGGTGGTGTCCTTGGTGTCAGAACCGCAGGCAGCCAGCGGGACGGTCAGCACCATTGCCAGCAGACAGTGCAGGGCAATTCTTGCGCTCTTCTTCATAAACATTCTCCTGTCTGATTCGAAGTAATATACTTTATTATACCATGAAACACTGCTCCGGCGCAATCCGCAATTTGTACGAGATTTCACATGGATTTCCGGTAAAAACGCTGAGAGATCATGCGAAACCGTCGATTTTTGGCAATGCAAAGAGGATAAAAATATTCCAAAAAGAATAAAATTGCTGTTGTATTTGTACAAAAAATATGATATAATATTTTTGATTGGAAATCAGACCTTGTTTCCCACGGGCAAAAATGTGTTTGCTCAGATGGGAAACACATTGGAAAAATAGTTCGAGAGGAGAACAAATGCAGCAAAGACAAAAGAAGAAACAGGCGATGCGCCGGTTTGCAGCATCTCTGACCGCAGCAGTGCTGGCGGCGGCATCTCTGCCGGTGTGCGCCGTATCATCCGAGCCGTACAACACCTGGACGGGATACGTGCTGCGTGACCCTGCCGGGCGCTATCTCAGCGTTTCCGGCGGCACAGAGGGCGAGGGCGTACAGGTCGGCTTTTACGAGGCAGATGGCGTAGCACCCTACAACACGTGGTACTTCACGGAAACGGACTGGGGCATTACCATCAAATCTGCCCTGTCCCAGGGAGAGTACTACTTAACAGAGAATACCAAGGAAAACAGGCTGGAGCTTTCCACCTCTGCCGGGAGTTTTGAACTGGGCGATGACGGCTATCTGCGTGGATTCCGCAGCGGCGTGGAGTCCCCGGTCTATGCACAGGTGACACCGGAGGCTGTGACAAACCTGCACATGGGCGACTGGAACGGCGACGGTGTTGTAGACGGCACAGACCTGGTGCAGCTGCGGCAGACCGTACAGCTGGATTCAGACGACTCGTCTGTCAGCTTTGTCCGGCAGGCAGTGGGCGATACCAACGGAGACGGCGTATTAGACGGAGCAGATGTGCAGCTGCTCCAGCAGTATCTGCTGGGCGAGTCGGTTTCGCTTGCGGCAGTTTCCATCCCCACCTGTACCATGGTGCCGCCGGCAATGGAACAGCCGGAACCGGGAACGACAGAACCGGTCACTACCACAATGACAACAACCGAAACCACGACAACAACTGAAACCACACAGACATACAGGGATACCGCAGCAGTGACTACGGAGACCACCACTGCACCGCCGCAGCAGGATCTCACCATGGCGGACTATCCGGCAGAGTACCTGGATGCGTCCGACTGGATCTGGAACAACCGTATCAATACGGAAGGCTCTGCCAAGGACTGGGCGACCATCTATGACCAGATCGTTGCCGGAAACGGCACGCTGCACTATATTCTGATGTGGCAGTCCTATGAGAAGATCACTCTGGAACAGCGGCAGAAACTGCCTCAGATGTTGGAGGATGCGGTCAACCAGTGGACGGATCATCTGAAAGGCTGGGACGGCTGGAAGTTTGACCACGTCAAGGTAGAAGTTGTGGGCTATGCTGTGCTGGATAAAAACTGCCTGCTGGACCTCCAGCCGGATGAAGTGGTCTATACGGATACCACAAGCTCGTGGCTGCGGGACGATATGATTTCCAGCGGCATGGGCGATTCCAGTGTGCCTGCAATTCAGCCGGCTGAGCCGACTGACATCTCCCGGTATTCCCATTGGGCAGATAAGAACTGGACGTATAACGGCAGCTATGAAAACCGGTATGATATGTACCTCCACGGCATCACCGGCATGATCAACATGGGCGGCTATGGCTATCACTACGGGCAGATTCTGTCCGACCAGTCTGTGCTGGGACTGATCGACGGCACCACCAGCCAGCACATTCTGCTGCACGAGATGGGGCACGGTTTCGGGCTGCCCGACTATTACGGCGGCGAGGGCGAGTCTGACGGATTCCCGCCCGGCGGATTCCCCGGCGGCGAAAACTCCATTATGATGGCTGGTTCTTCGCAGAAGATCACTGACTTTGACGGCTGGTTCTTCCGGTATCTGTGGAGCAAGCTCAAGTCAGAGGACGGCAGATTTCAATAAGAGAGTGATATCAGGGCATTTGTACGCACAGATGCTGAACAGAGAGGAAATTGGGTATGAAGAAACAGAGAATCCTGGCATCACTGACAGCGGCGGCGCTTGCTGCGGCGTCTCTGCCGGCGGTTGCAGCCTCATCGGTGGAATACAACACCTGGACGGGATATGTGCTGCGGAATGCGGCAGGGAACTGCCTCAGCGTTCTCGGCGGCTCAGAGGGTGAGGGCGCACAGGTCGATTTTTACTTGGCAGACGGCGCAGCGCCCTATAATACGTGGTATTTCACCGAGACAGACACCGGCATCACCGTCAAGTCTGCCCTTTCGCAGGGCGAGTATTACCTGAAAGAGATGGATGGTATGCTGGCGCTGTCCAAAACAGCAGGGGAATTCACCCTGTCAGAGGACGGCACACTGCTGGGCGCATCCGGCAAGGCATACGACATTGTGGTGCCGGAACCGGTGACCAATCTCCGCATGGGAGACTGGAATCATGACGGTGCAGTGGACGGCATGGACTTGACACTGCTGCGGCAGGCAGTGCAGGATCACACGGCAGACTTTGCGCAGCAGGCGGTAGGTGACACCAACGGGGACGGTGTGTTGAATGGGGCAGATATACAGCTGCTCCAGCAGTATCTGCTGGGCGAGGATGTGACCATGGCAGAGGTACACGTGCCGGAATGCAGCATTGTGCCGATGCCGAATCCGCCGGAGACCACAGAACCTGCCGTCACGGAAACCACTACGACCACAGAAACAACGACCACAACGATGGGAACGGCTGCTGCCACAGAGACCACGGCAACCACAGAAACGACCATAGTGACAACTACCACAGAAACACCCCGGCAGGATCTGACGATGGCAGACTTTCCGTCGGATTATACCTATGCGGCAGACTGGATCTGGAACAACCGTATTGCGGCGGAAAAGTCTACGGAACGCCGGAACACCATTTTCGACCAGATCGACGCCGGAAACGGTACGATCAACTATGTGGTGCGGTGGCAGTCCTACCGCACACTGACCCTGGAACAGCGGCAGCAGTTTGAAAAGCTGGTGAGCGACTGCATCAACGGCTGGAACGACTGGCTCAAGGGCTGGGACGGCTGGAAGTATGACCACGTGGACGTGAAAATTGTGGGCTGGGCAGTGCTGGACAAATCTGTTTTGCTGGATTTGCAGCCGGATGAGGTCGTTTATGACAATCTCATCTCCGACTATGACAGCACCTATGACACATCCAACGGCGTGGACACTATCCCGGATAAGCTGCCCAGTGCGCCGTCTGAGATTTCCCGGTTCGACCACTTCTTCGACAGCAGTTACAGCTATCCCGGCGGTCTGGACAAACGCTTTGATATGTACCTGTGGGGCACGCAGGGATTCCCGAACATCGGCGGCTGCGGCGGTGACTGGGGACAGCGGCTTTCGGATACGGCGTACCTCAATATGCTGGACGGCTCCGGTATCCACGTGCTGGAACACGAGATCGGTCACGGCTTTGGCATGACGGATTTCTACGGCGGCGAGGGCGAATCCAACGGATTCCCGCCCGGAGGATTCCCCGGCGGTGAAAATTCTCTGATGATGGCTGGCTCTGCCATGAAGATCACGGATTTTGACGGCTGGATGCTGCGCTATATGTGGAGCAAGATCAAGGACGAGGACGGACGGTTCTCGAAGTAATACCAGAAAAAAAACGCCTTCTGCACGTTGGATGCAGGAGGCGTTTTGTGCTGCCGGGATGATTGCAATTTTCTTCGAAGTGTGGTATACTTTTACAGTTGACTGTGATTTTCAGACAGAAGGGAGTATGATCGTATGAAGTGGAAAGCATTTCGGGCGGCATTTCCGCACACACTGCCCATTTTTGCCGGATTCTGGTTTCTGGGGCTTGCCTATGGCATCTATATGCACGTCGCCGGCTTTTCATTTGTCTATCCGATGCTGATGAGTCTTTTGATTTTCGGCGGCTCACTGGAATTTGTTGCTGTGGAGATGCTGCTCAGTCCGTTTGCCCCGGTACAGGTGTTTATCATGACACTGCTGATACAGGCACGCCACCTGTTTTACGGCATATCCATGCTGGACAAGTATAAAGGCATGGGGTGGAAAAAGGGATATCTGATTTTCGGAATGTGTGATGAGACCTTTTCCATCAACTATACGGCAGAGATCCCGGACGGCGTGGACAAGGGATGGTTCTTTTTCTTTGTGACCCTGCTGAACCATTTTTACTGGTTTTCCGGGGCGACCATCGGCGGACTTGTTGGCTCGCTTTTGAAATTTGATACCACAGGCATCAGCTTTGTGATGACCGCCATGTTTGTGGTGATTTTTCTGGAACAGTGGCTGAAAGGAAAGCACCATGCCGCCTCATGGATCGGTCTGCTGGTATCTGTGGTCTGCCTGGTCTGCTTTGGCGCAGATTCTTTTTTGATTCCCACCATGGCGGCGATTCTTCTGACATTGCTTTTGTGCCGCAGAAAACTGGAACGAACGGAGAAAAAATCATGACACTGACCCAACAGATCATTACAATAGGCTTGTGTATCCTTGGAACGATGCTGACCCGTTTTCTGCCGTTTTTGATTTTCCGGGAAAACCGAAAAACGCCGGAAGTGATACAATATATAGGGGAATATCTGCCGGCTGCGGTTTTCGGGATGCTGGTGGTCTATTGCCTGCGGAATGTCAGCATCGTCTCCGGCAGTCACGGACTCCCGGAGCTGATCGCCATTCTGGTGACCTGCGGACTGCACCTCTGGAAACGGCAGATTCTGCTCTCCATTGCCGGCGGCACGGTGTGCTATATGCTGTTGCTGCACTTTGTATTTGCTTAGGACTCTTACACAGCGTTTTCGTTCGTGTCCTCCTGTAGCTTCTGGTTGATCTTCTGTATTTTCCGCCGGTAGACGCTGTACTGGCTGAGCCAGATGCTGAGATAGATGCAGAGGAAAATTCCCAGATAGAGCAGCATTCCCCACAGACTCAGATCACACCAGCCCAGCAGCAGTGAGACGACCCAGAACAGGGGCGTAACCATGCAGAAATGGGTGGCGGTGGCACGGAATAAACTCCACGATTCCACTTCCCAGATGACGGAACTGCCGGCAAAAACAGAACCCACCAGCCCGGACAGCAGAAATTGTGCCGTGGCGCCGGCGGTTTCAGAGCCGAACAGAGCAGTACAGCCGGGGCTGCACGGCGCATATGTGCCGATGCAAAAGGAAATCACCAGAATTATAAGGCTGCTGATGCACACGCCTATCGGGAAGCCGATAGCGCTGCGGAGCAGGATCTGTTTTTTCATATTTTTCATAAAGCGACCTCCTTAGAGTCCGAGTATGGATTTGATGCGGTTGACATAGCGCCTGGAAACATATGCGGTCTCACCGGTTTTCAGCTGGATGCCGATGGTGCCGGTGATGCTGAGGTCCAGCCGTTTCACAAAGCGCAGGTTGATGATCTCCGATTTGGAGATGCGGACAAAGGTTTTTTCGTCCAGCAGCTGTTCCAGTTCATAGAGCCGCTGGCGCAAATAAAATTCACCATGGGGCGTTTGGGCGTAAACCTTTTGCGATGCGCCGTAAATGCGCATGATCTGGGACTTTTCCAGCAGGACAGCGCTGTCTGCATCATAGCCTATGACAGAATCAGAACGCTTTTCGGACAGCTTTTCCACCAGTTCCCGGACTTCGGCGGTCACGGCGGCGGTGCGGATCAAAATTTCCGGCTCTTCGCATTGGCTGTCCAGCTGTATTTGTATTTTCACGTGGGATGTCTCCTCCTTTCGCTGCGGTCGACTGCCAGTCTATCATAGCATATTTTTCACGGCGGCTCAAGCCATTTTCGACAACCGGTATGTTTTTGCAGATAAACGGCAGAAAAAAAGAGATCTGTCTCTTGACAAATCTCTGTGAGTACGGAATAATAAAAGGGAAGAGAGCATACCAGTAGACGGTCTGCTTTCACTGCTTGGATTAAAAAGATTTAACCGCCACAGTTGGTAGCTAGGGGCGGTTATTTCTTTTTCTTCTTGTGGTGATGCTTTTTACTTTTTTTTGATTGTAGTAAACGTGAAAAATCAAACTCGTGGAATCTGTAGGGGCGAACAGTGTTCGCCCGTTTCTTTTGAGGTGAGTCCCGGGCGAACGATGTTCGCCCCTACAATAAGAACGCATTGCGGACAAATCTGTAGAAATTATTGTTCAGCAGACGCACTGGAGGGATGGCAGGCTGCGGCAAAAAATGTCAAATACAGGCGCAGTCAGAAGAGCGGCATCGGGAAACCGGTGCTTTTTTGCGGTGAAACGGCAGAAAAAGAAAAAAATCTGCAAATGCTATTGCATTTCCCGAAAAAGCCTGTTATAATAGAATGGTATGATGCAGTGAGATACTGCGCTGAAAGCATCGCTTTCGGCAAAATTTTGTAGTTTTTTGAAAAGTGAGGAGTTTCTTATGCCTGCAAATATTGTAGTCGGTTCACAGTGGGGAGACGAAGGAAAGGGTAAGATCATTGACATTATGGCATCCCGTGCAGATGTGGTTGTCCGTGCAACGGGCGGCAACAATGCCGGTCATACCGTTGTCAACAACGGTGAGGTGTACAAGCTGCATCTGATCCCATCCGGCATCCTGTACCCGGAGACCCTGTGTCTGATCGGTGCCGGTGTTGTCCTCGATCCGAAGGACTTCATCTCGGAGCTGGATGGTCTGGAAAGCCGTGGGATTTCCACCGCAAACCTGAAGATCGACCCTCGTGCTCATGTGGTTATGCCGTGGCATATCGCACTGGACGGTCTGTCGGAGAATTTCCGTGGCAACTCTGATATCGGTACGACCAAGCGTGGTATTGGTCCGACCTATATGGACAAGTATGAGCGCTGCGGTCTGCGTGTCTACGACCTGGTTCATCCGGAGATTTTCGCAGAAAAGGCACGGACAACCGGCGAACTGAAAAACAAGATCATTACCGCAGTTTACGGCGGCGAGGCATTTGACCTGGACGCTGTGATCGCAGAATATACCGAATACGGAAAGCGCCTGGCAAAGTATGTGGATGACGTTTCCGTACTGACCTATGAGGCAAACAAGGCTGGAAAGACCATTATGTTTGAGGGTGCGCAGGCAACCCTGCTGGACATCGACTTCGGTACTTATCCGTATGTTACCTCTTCTCACCCCATTGCAGCAGGTGCGTGCATCGGTACCGGTGTAGGTCCGAAGATGATTACCAACATCATCGGTGTTGCAAAGGCTTATACCACCCGTGTGGGCAAGGGTCCATTCCCGACCGAGCTGAACGACGAGACCGGCGATGTGATCCGCAACAAGGGCGGTGAATTCGGCACTACCACCGGCAGACCCCGTCGTACCGGCTGGTTCGATGCTGTGATCGTACGTCACTCTGTCCGCACCAACGGTCTGGACGGTCTGGCAATCAACAAGCTGGATACCCTGAGCGGCATCGGCACGCTGAAAATGTGCGTGGGCTATCAGAAACCGGACGGCACTGTGCTGAAGGATTTCCCGGCTGCGTTGGAATCCCTGGCTGACTGCGCTCCGATCTATGAGGAATTCGAGGGCTTTGACGAAGATATCTCCAACTGCAAGAGCTTTGACGAACTGCCGGAGGCTTGCAAGAAGTATATCGCCCGTCTGGAAGAAGTCTGCGAGTGCAAGGTCGTTATGGTGGGCAACGGTCCGGACAGAAGCCAGATCCTGGAACGGTAAGCAGGAAACAGAATCGTGATAGAATAACCGAACGCTCTCTGGACGGAATGTGCAGAGAGCGTTCTTGATTTCCGTTTGCCGAATGTGCCGCAGAGGTTTGTCCCTGCGAAAAACTCCCGAAAAGAGGTCGAATTTCCATGCAATATATTTTACTGATACTCTGTCTGATACAGCTCGCCGCCATTGTCTGGCTGGTGATGCAGGTGCAGAAACTGCGCCGTCCGCAGGATGACACAGCGCTGCGCACTCTGCGGCAGGAGATCGCCGCCGACACCCAGAACCAAATGCAGATGCTGGGCAATCTGCTGTCGGAAAACCAGCGCCAGTCCGGGGACTACCAGGCAGAGCGCCTGGAACAGATGGAACGTGGCATGGACGCACGGCTGCGGCAGTTCGAAAGCCGTGTGGGAAACCTGGAGCGTTCCAATGCCCAGGGCATGGAGCAGATACGCTCTGCCGTTGCCGCAAATCTTCACCGGATGCAGACCCAGCAGCAGGACAGCCTGGCGGAGATACAATCCACGGTCAACGAAAAGCTGGCGCAGTCGCTGAACCAGAAGATCGGGCAGTCCTTCCAGCTGGTCAGCAGCCGCCTGGAACAAGTTTACCAGGGGCTGGGAGAAATGCAGACGCTGGCGGTCGGCGTGGGGGACTTGAAAAAGGTGCTGTCCAACGTCAAGACCCGTGGTATCCTGGGTGAAGTCCAGCTGGGAGCGATCTTACAGGAAATCCTTGCGCCGGAGCAGTACGCCACGGAGATCCCAACCCTGCCCAACAGCCGGAATCACGTGGAATTTGCGGTGCGGATGCCGGCGGACGGCGAACAGCCTGTGTGGCTGCCCATCGACTCCAAGTTTCCGGGGGACACTTACGCCGCACTCCAGGACGCACGGGAACAGGGTGACCCGGCACAGGTGGAGGCGGCACGGCAGAAACTGCTGAGCGTGGTGCGCAGCTGCGCCAAGGATATCCGGGACAAATATGTTCAGCCGCCGTATACCACCAATTTCGGCATCCTGTTCCTGCCCTTTGAGGGGCTGTATGCCGAGGTGGTGAACAGCGGACTGGTGGAACAGCTCCAGCGGGAGTACAGCATCAGCGTTGCCGGACCGTCCACCATGGCGGCGATTCTGAACGCACTGCAAATGGGATTCCGCACCCTTGCCATCCAGAAACACAGCCACGAGGCGTGGGTGGTGCTGGGCGCAGTCCGCAGCGAGTTCGAAAAGTTCGCCGGAACGATCGAAAAGGCGCAGAAAAGTCTCCAGGGCGCAGAGCAGCAGCTGGAACTTCTGGCAGGGACACGCACCCGTGCCATTGTGCGCCAGCTCCGGGAAGTGGAACGGCTTCAGCCGGAGGAACTGCACCGGGAAAGTGAATAAGGGTTCTGTGTACAGCAAATCCGCCTGTTCCGTTTGGGACAGGCGGATTTTTAGGGTTAGAAAGGGAAGAATATGCTTTGTTTATACGGTTTCAGTGCTGGTACCAGGTAGATTTTCTACCATTCTCAGTAAAAATTTCAAAAGCAAAAGGCTGTCTGCGGCATCCACCGTGCCATCTTGGTTACAGTCGCTTTTTTCTTTTGCAATAGAATTGAACGAAACAACTCCTGCACAATATTTATTCAGCAAAACAGCATCACAGAGGTCAATTCTTCTGTCCATATTGATGTCGCCGCAGGGGATTTTATCAATATCCGGAGTCGTACTGTTGGTTGCTGTGTTTTCGGTAGTGGTTTGAGAATTCATCCAATCTGGGGTCGTGCTGTTGGCTGTTGTACTTTCAGTGGTGGTTTGCGAATGCAGCCAATCCGGCGTTGTTGTACCGGATGTTCCGGTATATTCATAGTCATCCGGAGTGGTGCGTGCAGTTGTTTCGGTTGTTCTTGGTTTTGTTGTTGCTGTAGTCACAGAAGATTTTGCAGACGTGGTTTCTGTTGAATCAGCTGTTGACATATTGGGATCGGTTGTTGTCGTATATGTTGTGGTGATACTTGGATTTTTTGCTCTGAAAGTATAGTCCATCTCGTATTCTGCGGATCTTACATAAACGCCTTCATTTTGCAGCTGATATCCTTCGGGTAAAGATACTGCATAAATTGTATAGGGCTTTCCATACTCCAGCAAAAAGGAAAAATCGCCGCCGTCATATACAAATTGATGGATTACCTCTCCGGTTTCCTCCGATATGACTTGAAATGCAACACCAGGAAGGTACATTTCATCATTTGGTGATTCATCCAGTACACGTATGGTCATGGGAACTTCTATGATATCGGTATCATCATGCTTTGAGACTGTCGTTTCCGTTGTACCAGAAGTCAGCCGAGGTCTGCTGGTTCCGGTTGTGCCGGTATATCGGTAGTGATCCATTTCAGTGGTAACAGTTGTTTGTACCGGAGAAGTTTCCGATTTTTTTGTTGCAGTTGTAGCTGTAGTGGATTCGGTAAAAGATTCATCTGTTGTCATGTTTGGGTCGGTTGTTGTGGTGTATGTGGTAGTGATACTGGGATTTTTCGCTCTGAATGTATAGTCCATGCTGGCATATCCGGAGACTTCAACATAAAAGCCCTGTTTTTCAAGTTGATATCCTTCCGGAACAAAGGTTGCGCATACGGTATAAGTCTTGTCATATTGCAGTGGAAATGTAAAATCGCCGCCGTCATACACAAATTGTTGGATTATTTCTCCTGTCTCGTCCAACGTGACTTGAAATGCAACGCCGGAAAGATACATTTCATCATTCGGCGATTCATCCAGAACACGTATGGTCATGGGAACCTCGCTGCCGTCTGTGTCAGTCGTCTCTTCCGCAGTGGTTTCCGTGGTTGTTTCCATTGCTTTTGTCTGGAGCGTTCCGGAAGAAACTACCACAGAAAAAGCAAAGGTCAGCCCTGCAATGCCTGCAATTATTTTTTTCAGCATAAAACTCATCCTTTCTAAACCCAAAAGCGCTTGGCTTTACCAAAGCAGGGGCAACGTTCCACATTGCCCCTGCAACTTCACATAGTTATCGAATCGTTCAATCTCCCCAACTCGGGTTCAGTCCGGCGCCTTTTTCTGCACAGTACTTCATCATGTAGTAGACATCGGTGGAATCCAGCTTGCCGTTTCCGTCGATATCAGCGGCGGCAAAGGCGGCAGCCTCTTCCACTGCGTTGCCGTCGGTAAAGGAAACGTTCTCGATCCCTGCGCCCTTTCGTGCAACGTAGTACATTACATCAAAAATATCGCTGGTGTCAACGGTTTCGTTGTTGTCGATGTCGCCGGTGTAGTGCGCCGTTGTCAGATCGGTTTCGCTGCCTTGGAAACTACTAGAAAATGCAGATTCTTGAACGCCGGTGACAATTACAGAGGATGGATAAACTTCGTTATCGTTTCGTGTTTTGCAGAATTTATCCTTGAGTTCCCGTGCTATTGCTACACCATCCTCAATATTTTCCACGGAGCTGATTTTATATGTGCTGACATTGCTGTTTTCAGAGGACTGTTCAGTCACTTCAATGCTGGAGTCAAAAGCCTCTGCTGTCTTGCGGATTTCCTCTGATTTACCCGACACAGCATTTTCTAACAATACGCTATTATCGTATCCGCCCTTCATACTTGTTGCAGAAAAAGAGGTGTAAGTTGCATGAGCGATATAGCCTTTTTCCTGCAATATTCTGCAAAATTTCAGCGCTTCATCTCGTTTATTGGTATAGTTGGAAAAATCGGTGGAGTGATTGCCGTTCTTATCTGTTTTGTCATAAAGCATGACTTTTAGACGCTCGCCGTACTGGGAAAAAGTTTCCAGAACAACCTCTTCATCATATTTCTCAAAAACCTGATCTGCGTTGTATTCATTGTAGAATTTAATAAATTCGGCGTTGTTTGTAACATAAAGTGTAGTGTAATTAAACTTGAAGTCAGATAAGTAGGCAATGGTGTGGCTGTCATTATTATAGTATGACATATAGGATGACTCATCCAAATATTGTCCTTTTGGACATTCACACACATCGGTAATATCAACAGCGTTTTCTGGAATAATGCTAGTATATCCTATCATTGCATTTGCAGAAATTCCAGCAATAGAAACAGATGTTGTAGCAGCTGCCAGAAAAGCAGCAAAAACCCTCTGGAATTGTTTTTTCATAAAAATCATCCTTTCTTTAGATATAGGGGTTGTTTTTGTAGAATTGGAGCAAATTTGTGGTTATTCTGGCTCCACCATTGTAAGAGTTGGCATCGCCATAAGCATGAATTCCGATTACAGTATAGTATGCTTTTCCCTGAAATGTGGAAGTAATATAAATTGGTCCGCCGCTGTTTCCACCAAAGGTGTCAATATCATAGTACAGTTCATTATCATCGCTTTGGCGAATAAAACCTGTCCCTGTATACATGACATTATGCACTTCTTGATTATTGACTTTTTTAGGGAATCCAGTAACAGATACAGCGGTTTGCTTGTTGATAAAATTATCATTCATAATGCCCAGATTAAAAATTGCATAATCACTCAAGTCTTCATTGACTTTAATTAAAGCATAATCATAAGGATTATAGTCTGAGTAAGAGCCGTTTACATAGAGTGTGGGAACATGAACTTCAACAGCATCTGTAATTGATAATCCTGGTGTACCATCAGAGTTAAAGAAATTTATTTCTGTAACTTTTGAGCCAGAATTAGTAGCATTTTTGCCATTTGTCTGTTCGCAAACACAATGCGCAGCAGTAGCAATGGTGTGTTCATCAACTACAAAACCCGTTCCCCAATATGACTCGCCATTACTAGCAGTAAAATTAATTTTTACCACACCACTTTTTGAAAAGTCAACCACTCGTGTGTCGTCACCAATGACAGCACGTGCATTTGTAGAGGATAAGGTGTCCACCGGATTTAGTGTGTACTTTGTTTTGTAGGTTCCGCCTCTTTTCAACGAAAAAACGGTATATGAAACGGCGTTGTTGGAATTTGCCGCAGAAACGCAGTCTGTAGGCAAACTCAAAGAAAGAGACAATACAAATACAGCGGTTGAGACTGCCAGGATTTTTTTCAGCTTTTTCATATTACATTTCCTCCTTATTAGCCTGTTGTATGCGGAAGTCGGTTGATTTCATGCACTAAAAAAGCCATTAAAATCGTAGAGTCCACACCGTCTATAATTCCGTTTGCATTTGTGTCTGCAACATTGTAGTTGCTAAGTACACCTTCACCAGCTAAGAACTTGTTTAATGTTACTACGTCGGAAACATCAAGTTTTCCGTCGTTATTCACGTCGCCTAATATTGCCGCCGAAGATGACAGTGCGCTCATGCTCCCCAGCGTTGCCCCGGCAATCAGTGTTGCCATGCAGGCTGCGAATATCTTTTTGATTTTTTTCATAGTTCTTCCTCCTCTTTTATGTCCCGTATCTGTAAACGATTTCATCTGACGCCTGCATCTCCTTTCCAAAATTTAGGCTTTTCTGCGATTCTCTTATGCTTATATTATAGCAATATTGTTCATGTGTGTCAATATCAACAGCGAAATTTCAGCATTATTGCTAAATTCGTTTTGTCGAATCTGTTCAAATAAGAGATATACTTTGTCGAATTTTGTCGAATTTTCGTTGCAAAATCAAAAAAGCCCGTTTCCGCAGAAACAGGCTCATTTTTCTCTCTCCGAAACCGCTCACTTCGCAGAATCGCTGTGGTCGTTTTCGCTGTTTTTTCGCTTTGCCGCCCGGCTGTAAAGGGTCTGCACCGACTGCCGGATGTGCCAGCGGTGCTTTTTCTTTTCCGGCTGGCTGGGCTGGTTCGGCGTGCCGGAGGCGGTCTTTTCCCGCATCACCGTATAAATGATGGACATGACCGGAACGCCTACGATCATTCCCAGGACGCCGAACAGTCCGCCGCCCACCGTGATGGCGAACAGCACCCAGATCGCCGGGAGTCCCACCGAGGTCCCCACCACACGGGGATAGATCAGATTGCTGTCGATCTGCTGTGCAATGATAACGATAATGACAAAGGCGATGGCATGACCCGGGTTCACCATCAGCAGGATCAGCGCACAGGGAATCGTACCCATCCAGGGTCCCACATAGGGGATCATGTTGGTGATGCCGATGATAACGGCGATCATCATGGGGTATTCCAGCCCGCCGATGCTCATGACACAGAAGATCAGCACGCCCAGAATGAACGCATCCGACAGCTGACCGCTGATAAAGTTGGAGAAGGTGGAAAAGGTCAGTCTGCCGTAGTGAGACAGCCGGTGATAGTGTTTTTCGGGCAGGAAATGCCGCAGAATCTGCCGTCCCTGGCTGCGGAGCTTGTTGCGTGCGGCGAGGACGTAGACCGAGAAGATCAGCCCGATGAAAAAGTCGATCACGCCGCCGATGAGACCGCTTGCCCAGGTGCTGAGCGTTCCCACAGCGTCCGGGATGTAGGTGGTCAGACTCATCAGCTTGGTGCGGAGCATCGCCGGGTTGATGTCGTTGTCCTCCAGGAATTTGAGGATCTGTTCGCCCCGGCTGCTGTTGAGGAACTTCATGACGTTGTTGTAGTAGAGCATGATGTTGTCCCCGAAGTCCCGGATACTGGTGATAAACTGCGGCACGATGATCCAGATAATGACGCACAGCAGTGCGAGCATCAGAAAGTAGGAACAGAATACCGCCATCGCTCCGGTAGGAAAGCGTGGGAACTTTTTCCGCACACGCTGAAACAGCTTGTCGATCTGACAGGTGGGGCGGTACAGGATGAATGCAATGACCAGTCCGATGGTGATGGGGCGCAGGACGTCAAACACATAGGACAGCAGTCCGGTGAAGATCTCGTGCTTGATGAACAGGAACCCCACCAGCAGCAGAACAACGCCGCTGAAAATGATGGTCGCCGCCCACTGCTTGTTGACGAAGTCCCACTTCCGGACTTTTTTCTCTTCGCTCTCCGGCGCATCAGAACGGGTTCCGGTCTCGTTTGGCTCGTTTGTCATAATGGTTGCCTCCTTGTCAGCCTACCACTTCTTTTGCGACGGCTACGGTCTCCATGGCGTCCTTGGCGTAATAGTCGGCGCCGATCTTTTCCGCATAGTCGGCGGTCAGCACAGCGCCGCCCACGACGATTTTGCAGTCCGGGCAGGATGCCTTTACCAGCTGGATGGTCTCTTCCATAGCGCCCAGGGTCGTGGTCATCAGCGCCGAAAGTCCCACCAGCTTGACGCCGTGTTCCTTTGCCGTGTCTGCCACCAGCTGGCACGGAACATCCCGTCCCAGATCCAGCACCGTATAGCCGTAGTTTTCCAGCAGTACCCGGACGATGTTCTTGCCGATGTCGTGAATGTCGCCCTTTACCGTTGCCAGGACGATCTCGCCACGGCTGACCGGGGCGGCATTGCGTTCGATGAGGGTGGTCTTGATGACCTCGAATGCCGCCTGCGCCACGCTTGCGGTCTGGATCAGCTGGGGCAGAAAGATCTTGCCCTGTTCAAACAGCTTTCCGGCGCTGTCCAGTGCCGGGATCAGAATGTCATTGACCACTTCCATGGCGTCGGTGGTTTCCAGCAGCTGCGCCGTGATCTTTGCGCCCTCGTTTTTCAGTCCGTGGGACATGGCGTAGGGCAGATCCAGGGTCTCCGGCGCTTTTTCCGCCGCCGGTTTTGCCGCAGCAGTCGGCGTGGCTGCCGCCGTGGCAGTCGGCATATTGGCGTATGCCTCCACGAAAGCGGCACAGTTTACATCGAATCCCCGGAGCAGGCGGAACGCCCGGACAGCCTCTGCCATAGAGGCGATATTGGGGTTGATGATGGGCAGATCCAGTCCGTTTTCCAGCGCCATGGTGAGGAACGTCCGTGTGACAGCCTCACGGTTCGGCAGACCGAAGGAGATGTTGGAAACGCCCAGGACGGTTTTCAGTCCCAGTTCCGTCTTGACCCGGTGGAGCGCCTCCAGGGTCTCCTTTGCGCCGTCCTGTTCCGCCGATGCCGTCAGCGTCAGACAGTCGATGTACACGTCCCGTTTCGGGATACCCAGTGCCGTGGCACGATCCAGGATGCGTTTGGCGATGGCGAACCGGTCTGCCGCCTTTTTGGGAATGCCGTTTTCGTCCAGGGTGAGTCCCACGACCGCAGCGCCGTATTTCTTGACCAGCGGCAGGATGTTTTGCAGCGATGCCTCTTCGCCGTTGACGGAATTGACGATGGGCTTACCATTATATACCCGAAGTGCAGCCTCCATGACAGCCGGGATGGTGGAGTCCAGCTGCAAAGGTGTGCCGCTGATGGACTGGAGCGCCTTTACCGTGCGGATCATCATGCCCTTTTCGTCGATGCCCGGCATACCTACATTCACATCCAAAAGGTCAGCCCCGGCATCCACCTGCTGCACTGCCTGATCCAGGATGTAGTCCATGTCGTTTGCCTGGAGCGCCGCCTTGAACCGTTTTTTGCCGGTGGGGTTGATGCGTTCGCCGATGATGCGGGGCTGGTCGATCTGCACCACCTCGGATGCAGAGCAGACTGCTGCCGGGATCTGGATGTTTTCCCGTTTCGGGATCTCTGCCTGTTCCAGCAGGTCATAAGCCGCCTTGATGTGTTCCGGTGTCGTGCCGCAGCAGCCGCCGTAGACGGTGACGCCCAGCTGTGCAAACTTCACCACAGCCTGTGCAAATTCCGCCGGGTCTACCAGATATTCTCCGGTGACCGGGTCCGGGAGTCCGGCGTTGGGCTTTACCACCAGCGGCAGCGTGGTCCACTTTGCCATCTCCTCCACAATGGGAAAGAGTTCGTCCGGACCGAGAGAGCAGTTCACGCCCACAGCGTCAGCTCCCAGACCTTCCAGCGTCATTGCCGCAGAGGCAACGGTGCAGCCGGTAAAGGTGCGGAGGTTCGGCTCAAAGGTCATGGTGCAGATCACCGGCTTGTCGGAATTTTCCTTTGCCGCCAGCAGTGCCGCCTTGGTCTCGTACAGGTCGGTCATGGTCTCAATGACGATGAGGTCGGCATCCTGTCCGGCGAGAACCTCTTCCTTGAAAATATCGTATGCCTCTTCAAAGGTCAGCGTTCCCAGCGGTTCCAGCAGCTGTCCGATCGGGCCGATGTCCAGCGCCACCTTGGTCTCCGTTCCGGCGCAAGCTTTCCGGGCGCAGGCGATGCCGGCGGCGATCAGTTCCTGGACAGAATAGCCGGATTTTGCCATTTTGTGCCGGTTTGCCCCGAAGGTATTGGCATAGATGATGTCCGAACCCACGGCGACGAACTGTTTTTGTGCATCAATGATGCGTTCCGGTTCTGTGATGTTGTAGACTTCCGGCAGTGCGCCGACCGGCATACCGCCTTTTTGCAGCATGGAACCCATGCCGCCGTCCAGACGAATGAATTTGCGGTGAGGAAATAGGGAAGAAAGCATAGGGGAGTGTCCTTTCCAAAAAGTGATTCAATAGTTTTTACAGCACATGATAATACACATAAATATCCTGGTACACGCCGTTTTTCAGCAGATAGCCGCCGGGGATCACGCCCACACGCTGGAATCCCAGCTTGGTGTACAGCTGGATCGCACGGTCATTGCCCTTGACAACGGCATTGAAGATCAGAATGCGGTAGCCCAGCTCCTTTGCCTTTTCCAGCGAGTGGCGCACCAGTCCCTCGCCGATCTTCATGCCACGCATTTTCGAAGAAACGGCATAGCTGGCGTTGGCGTGGTGACCGCATCTGCCCACGTTGTTGGGGTGCAGGATGTACAGCCCGGCTACTTCGCCGTTTACCTTTGCCACGCCGGCAAAATCCTGTCTGCCGAAGAATTCCACGCCGGTCTTGTGGTTCAGTTCGTCCAGCTGGGGGAATGCAGCGCCGTCCCGAACAACTTCGTTCCAGATCTCGATCATAGCATCTACGTCAGCCTCTGTATACGGCATAATTTCATATTCCATAAGAAAAACTCCTTTTTAATATAGTACGTGTTTCCGTAGGATTCGCCGAAAAGGTGTGTCTTAGGAAAACAAGTTCCAGATAACACAATATGGACACAGGTATCTGCGTCCATGCTGCAAGTTGTTTTCGCAATTTTAGCAATGTGTGCCGCCTTTGCGGAACATACAGGTTTCCCGCATCCGGCAGGTGGCGCAGCCCCGTGCGCCCTTTTTCAGCGGATGATCCGCCAGGCCGATGATCGCCGTCACGGACTTCCGGGGGATGAGGATATGCTCCGGCGTCACCGTCAGCCCCAGACGCTTTTGTGCATCCAGCAGCTGCAAAATTTCCGGCTGGAGCGCCAGGGGCAGGTCTCCGTAGCCCGGACTGAACCGCCAGGTAAAGTAGACCTCCGGCAGCTGTTCCCGAAAGCATTCCTCCGCCCGGTTGCAGACCTGTTCGATGCCGGCGCTTGCCAGGGCATCCATGGCGAGGGAGCGTGTCATATCGGAGATGCCCACACGGTGGATGAGCTGGTCTGCTTGTCCGGAAAGGGTCGCCGCCATCAGAATGATCCGGTCGCACTCTGCCAGATGCCGTGCGATATCTTCTCCGGCAAGCACCATGCCGCCGGCAGAGAGAACGCCGTTTTCCCGGCAGAGCGGCAGCACCCGGTAGACCACGCCCGGCAGAACAGCACGTCGCAGCTTTTCTTCGCAGTCGCTGACGACTGCCAGCAGGGACGCATCCGGCGCACCGGGACATCCCATATAGCGGAGCGCCTCCTGCTTGTCGATCTCGTTCAGCGGCAGGGTCAGCATTTCGGCGCTGCCTTAATGATGCCGCCGACTGCCTCGCTGATTTTCCGTGCCACATAGGGATTATTCATGGTGTACAGGTGAATGCCGTCCACCCCGTCGGTCACCAGGTCGACGATCTGGTCGATGGCATAGGCAATGCCGGCATCCCGGAGCGCATCCGGATTGTCCTCGAAACGCTGTACCATCTTGGTAAACTTCCGGGGCAGACTTGCGCCGCACATGGTGACCATGCGCTCGATCTGTTTCCGGTTGGTCACCGGCATAATGCCAGCCTCAATGGGAACATTCACGCCGGCACGGGCAGCACGATAGCGGAAGTCGTAGAACGAATCATTGTCGAAAAACAGCTGGGTGATGAGATGGCTTGCGCCGGCATCCACCTTTTCCTTCAGATGGCGGATGTCCGTATCCATGTTGGGCGCCTCCGGGTGGCACTCCGGATAGCAGGCGCCGGCAATGTCAAAGCTGCCGTCCTTGCTGCGGATGTAGCGGATAAGGTCGGCGGCGTGGTCGAAATCGGTGGTCGGTTCTAAGCCCTCCACCCGGTCGCCACGGAGCGCCAGGATGTTTTCGATGCCGTTTTCCCGGAACTGCTCCAGGATGGTGTCGATCTGTGCCTTGGAATAGTGGATGCAGGGCAGATGCGCCATGGGCAGTACGCCGTAGTGTTCCTTCAGCCGCTTGGCAATAGCAAGGGTGTTTTCGCCGTTGCCGCTGCCGCCTGCACCGAAGGTCACGCTGATAAAATCCGGGTGCAGATCCTGGAGCGCCTCCAGGGTGTCATAAATGGTTTCGATGGAAGAAGTCTTTTTCGGCGGAAAGATCTCAAACGAAAAAACAGTCTTTTCGGAGAACAGGGATGCGATTTTCATATCTATTTCCTTTCTGCGGCGTGTGCCGGAATATATGATATTTTAGTAGTACAATCATATTATAGCATATTTGTAGGTGTTTGGGTAGACGGAAAAATCGTATCGCTTGATATCATTTTTTTTTATACCTGATCGGCGCTCTGCCGGAACCAGTTCCATTCCTCCGGCGAGTACCGCTCCCGGAGAACCGCAGCGTGCTGTGTTTCATAATTCCGCAGCAGCTGCGGTGCTTCTTTCAGAAAATCTTCGCCACGTTTGCAGTATCTTCCGTTTTCGGAAAAACCAGCCATATCTTCATAGCAAAGGGGATAGATCTGTTCCAGGGCGATCTTTTCCGGCGGCAATTGCAGCTGTTCCAACAACAATTCCCTGCGGACTGCCGGCAGAGTGGTGCCGTCTGGAGCATTTTTTGCCGATTGCTCTACTGGTCGTTCCGACCGCCAGACATAGCCGTCTTTCTGCTGTATCGGAAACTTGGCGTGTGCTGATGTGGGATACAGCCGGGAATATCGCTGTAACTTTTCCGCCGAATCTGCCAGCAAAAGCTTGTCATATTGTGCCGTCAGCTTTTCAAAGTCCGTTTCTGTCAGCGGCTGCGGCTGGTCACCTAAAGCAACTGCCGTTTTTCGCAGGAACTGTTCCGCCTGTACGAAAAGGGCATCCCGTTCCGGCTGGGGCAGTGCTGCCAATGCCTCTTTTGCCAGGGGCAGCACGGTGAATACCAGCCGTGTTCCCAGCAGCCAGCACCAGTCTGTGTCTTGTTCCGGGACACATTGCCGCAGTTGGTCGGCTATGGCTTGCAGCAGCTGTGGCGTGACCTTGCCGGACTCCCACTTCCACGGCAGAAAATCCTTTCCCAGCGGCTCGGCATATTCCGGCTGGCACAGCTGTATCTCTCCGGAAAAGGGGATCCCCTTTTGCCGGCAGAAACAAAAGTATGCCGCCAGCACCTGCTGCCGTTCGTTTTCATCAGTTCCAAACAGGCGGCACACTTTTCGCTCTGCCGTGAGGGCAATGCCGCCCAGCAGCCGACTGCATCTCCACAGCAGCCAGCTTTCCGTGCTGCCGTCATCTGCGGAAAAACCGCCGGAAACCGGCTGCAGCAGGTACGCAGCAAACCGATTTTCAAAATACAGCATCCCAAACCGGGTTTCCAGGAAAGTGCAAAGCTTTGCATGGGAGAAATCGTGTTCCTTTCGTCTGTCATATTCTTCCCGTCGGAATTGCCCCAGTGCCTCGGTCAGATCGGCAGCGTCGGAGAGCGTTTTCAAATGGTTGACAGAAGGAATTTCGCCGCCCACCCAGCGAAAATCGTGCCGGAGAAACTGCGCTTCCAACATTCTGTTGTACGCATAATCGAAAAATGCGAAACAGCGTTTTCCCAGAGCCTGTTCCGTATCCCGCCGCTGCTGTCTGCCGGCTTTGGAAAAGTAATAGGCTGCCATTTCCGGCAGCAGTGCCGCATATTCGCCGTGATAGCGGGTGGAAAGACGGCGAACTGTATCCCTGTTTTCTTGCAGCGTGACAGTGGCTGCCCCTTCCGGCAAAAGTGCCGTCATGGTGTAATCGTCGAATCCGTCATCACACCGTTTGATGCAGTCGGAGAGAAATTCCGTGACGAACATCTGCGTTCCCGTGGTTTCCTCCGTGAGAATCGCCGATGGGATTTTCTCCAGCAGCAGGCTGTATTTTTTCAGACAGTGCCGCAAAAAATCCATGTCGCAGTACTGCCAGCGATAGGAATATGCCATGTCAGATGCTCCAGTCAATCTCCGGCAGACCGTGTTCCCGGAGGAAAGCGTTTGCCTTGGAGAAGTGTTTGCAGCCGAAGAAGCCATGGTAGGCGGACAGAGGGCTGGGGTGTGCGGCAGTCAGCACCAGATGCTGGGGGTGCTGGATCAGAGCCTTTTTCGCCTTGGCATTGTTGCCCCAGAGCAGGAACACCACCGGTTCTTCCCGCTGATCCAGCAGCCGGATCACATCATCGGTGAACTGCTCCCAGCCCTTGCCCTTGTGGGAATTCGCCTGTCCGGCACGGACGGTCAGCACCGTGTTCAGCAGCAGTACCCCGTGCTTTGCCCAGTTGGTCAGTTCGCCGTGCTTGCCGGTGTTGTCGATGCCCACATCATCCTTGATCTCCTTGAAAATGTTCACCAGAGACGGCGGCGGCGCTACGCCTTTCCGCACGGAAAAGCTCAGTCCGTGCGCCTGGTTCGGACCGTGATAGGGGTCTTGTCCCAGGATCACGGCACGCACTTTGGCGTAAGGAGTGTATTTCAGTGCGTTGAAAATGTCGTACATACCGGGGTAGACGGTCTGGGTGCGGTATTCCGTCAGCAGAAACTGCCGCAGATTTTGATAGTAGGTTTTGGCAAATTCGCCGTCCAGGATGGTGTCCCAGTCGTTGCCGAAGTGTACCATTGTCTGTCAGTCCTTTCGGAGCGCCTGTGCCGGCGCCGGAATCGTATTTTTCTATTGATATGATTATATCATAAGTATCGTGGAATTGCAACGGCAATTCCAAAAGTTTTCTCCCGGTATTTGGAGAAGTCGCCGAAAAAAGCGCTTTCAAATCGGCAATGTTGTACAAGTTTTGCCGTGCCTATTGACTAATTGCGAAAATTGGAATATAATAATAAGTAATTGTCGATCGTGCATTCTGCCGACGGCACAGTTTATTATGCGGAACCTGAGACAGACAGACCGCAGCACAGGAGGCTAAATCGTGAGAAAAGTGAAAAAACCCGTTTTCTTCATTGTATTTGCCGTAATCGCTCTGTTTACGCTCACCACCATTTTCGGCGTGCATACCCAGTTTGGTGATGTGGTAAAGACCTATGTTCACGGGGTGGATGATATCCGTCTCGGCATCGACATCCAAGGCGGCGTAGACGTGACCTTTGAACCGGCGGGCGATGTGGATGCAACGGAGGAACAAATGGATGCAGCGCTGGAGACCATCAAGCTGCGTCTGGCAAACCAGAACATCAGCGACAGCGAAACGTATCTGGACTACAAGAGCAACCGTATTATCGTGCGTTTTCCGTGGCAGGCAGGCGAAAAGGACTTCAATCCGGAACAGGCTGTCAAGGAACTGGGCGAGACCGCAGAACTGACCTTCCGCAAGGGTACAGACACCACCACCGATGAAAACGGCGACACCGTTCCGTCGGGCGATATCGTGCTGACCGGTGCGGACGTGGCACAGGCATCTACCGGCGGTTCCAAGGATGACACCACCGGAGACATCACCTGGGTGGTTACCCTGGATCTGAACGACAGCGGTACAGAAAAGTTCTATGAGGCAACCTCGGAGCTGTATCAGTCCAAGGGACAGATCTCCATCTGGATGGACAACACCATGGTCTCTGCACCGTCTGTCAACGCAGTGATCTCGGACGGCAAGGCATCCATTTCCGGTAACTTTACATATGAAAGTGCAAAGGAACTGGCAGACAAGATCAATTCCGGTGCGCTGCCGTTCTCTCTGGAGACGACAAGCTTTAAGACCATTTCTCCGACCATGGGCGAGGGTGCGCTGACGGCAATGGTGATTGCCGGCGTTATCACCCTGGCGCTGATCGTGATTTACATGATCGCCCTGTACCGCCTGCTGGGCGTGGTGGCATCCATCACGCTGATTGGACAGGTTGCCGGTATGCTGGCGGCTGTTTCCGGCTGGTTCGGCTTTATGTCCAGCACCACGCTGACGATCCCTGGTATTGCAGGTATCATCCTGTCTGTGGGCATGGGCGTCGATGCGAACATCATCACCGGCGAGCGTATCCGTGAGGAACTGCGCAAGGGCAAGACGCTGGATACGGCACTGTATTCCGGCTATCACCGTGCGTTTAGTGCGATCCTGGACGGTAACCTGACCGGTATCCTGGTATCCATCGTGCTGATGGGTGCATTCGGCGTGCCAGACAGCATCTGGGCAAAGATCTTCAACCACACGATCTTCTGGTTCTTCGGTGCGACCACAGAGGGCGTTATCTACTCCTTCGGCTTTACACTGATGACCGGTCTGATTATGAACTTTATCATGGGCGTGTTTGCGGCAAGACTGATGACCATGTCTCTGTCTCGGTTCAAGTGCTTCCAGAACAAGAAACTCTATGGAGGTGGTATCAATGTCAAAGCAGACTAAGGACGCAAAGCATTTTGATGTAGACGTAAAAGTACGTGATTTCTGTTCCAAGTCGAAGCTGTTCTTTATCATCGGCTTTGCACTGATCCTGATCTCGTTGCTCTCCACCTTTACCGGCGTAGACGTTGCGCTGGAATTCAAGGGCGGTACGATCATCACCTACAGCTATACCGGTGATGTGGACGAAAGCAGCATTTCCAAGGAACTGACCAGTTTGGTCGGCTCTACCGTAAAGGTACAGCAGGGCGACAGCCTGGACAGCGACACCAAGACCCTGTCCCTGTCCTTCACTTCCACCGAAGGTCTGACCATCGACCGTCAGAACGAAGTGACCAACAAGGTGAAGGAACTCTGCCCGGACAACGAGGTAGAGCTGCTGGACGCCAACGACGTTAACGCACGTTCCGGCGGCGAATTCTTCGCCAAGTGCATCGTGGCAGCAGTATTCGCTGCACTGATCCTGATCGTGTACATTGCGCTCCGGTTCAAGCAGATCAGCGGCTGGTCCGCAGGTGTGTGCGCTGTGCTGGGACTGCTCTCCACACTGATCGTCACCTATGGCTGCGTGGTTCTGTGCCGGTTTGAGATCGACTCCAACTTTATGGCAGTTATCCTGACTCTGCTGGGTTATGCGGTTAACGATACCATCGTTATTTACGACCGTATCCGTGAGAACCAGACACTGCTGCCGGGCACACAGATCCAGGAACTGGTCAACATCAGTGACTCCCAGTCGCTGCGACGCAGTATCCGTACTTCTGTTACCACATTCAGCTCCATGCTGATCGTTACCATCGTTGCGCTGGTAATGGGTCTGGATTCCATTCTGAGTTTCTCCGTGCCGATGATGGCTGGTATTGCAATGGGTACGTTCAACTCCATCTGCTTTGTGCCGAGCCTGTGGGTATGGTGGCAGAAAAAACGTGGCATCAGCGTGCTGAAACCGCCGAAGAAAAAGGCAGCAAAGGTAAGCGTATAAGCGTTTGTTTCGCTTGATATAGGAACAGAAAACCGGTATGGGCAAGAGCGCCCGTGCCGGTTTTTTGCGCATCTGCGGCATGAAAATCGATTTTCGTACATCTGTACAAAAATCTATTGAAATTTCGATTCGGGTATGGTATAATGAAAAAAGCCTGCCGCACCATTTCCGGTGCAGGGCAGAATGCAGGCAGAAAGGAGTGGTTGTATGCTGCGTGCCGGCGTTTCTACGGCTTGCCTGTATCCACGGGTGGTGGAAGAGGCACTGTATGATCTGGCGCTTTCCGGCGTGTCTAATGTGGAAATTTTCATCAACAGCCACTCTGAACTGCGCCGCAGCTTTGTGGATACCATGGCACGCCTGCTGCATCGGTTCGACATGACCTGTGTCTCGCTGCACCCGTTCACCTGTGAGATTGAGCCGACCATGCTCTTTTCCAATTATCCACGGCGTGCGGACGACTATCTGGAATACTGCCGGCATTATTTTTCCGCCATGCAGCAGCTGGGCGCAAAGGTGTTCGTGCTGCACGGGAACAAAGTCCCGGCGGCATCGGTCAACAAGGAGATGTATTTCGAACGCTTTCGCCGGCTGGCAGAGCTGGGAGACTCCTACGGCGTCCAGGTGGCGCAGGAAAACGTGGCACGCTGTACCAGCGCATCCCTGCCGTTTCTGCTGGAAATGCGGGATGCCCTGGGGAAACAGGCGAGATTCGTCCTGGACATCAAGCAGGCGGTGCGCTCCGGCGAAGATCCCCTTGCCATGCTGCGAGGGCTGGGGTCTCATGTGGTACACGTCCACATGAGCGACCACGGCGAATACGGCGACTGCCTTCTGCTGGGGAAGGGGCGCTTTCGGATCAGCGCTTTTCTGGAAATGCTGGCGCAGGTCAGCCCGGACTGCTCCGTGATCCTGGAACTCTACCGCAGCGGCTTTTCCGATGTGGCAGAGCTTGCCGCCAATTACACGCTGCTCCAGAATCGGATTCGCTCCGCAGAGACGGCAGGGAAAGGTAAGGTGTAATGCCGCTATGTATTGTCCCTTTTGCGGAAACATCAACACTCGTGTGATGGACTCCCGTTCGACGGATGAAAAGATTCGCCGCCGCCGGGAATGCCTGGGGTGCGGAAAGCGCTTCACGACCTATGAGGCGGTGGAACGCCCCATGCTGATGGTACAGAAAAAAGATGGTTCTTATGAGCCGTTTGATCGTCATAAACTGGTGACAGGAATTTTCAATGCCATCAAAAAACGTCCCGTGACCTCCAGCCTCATCCTGAAACTGGTGAGCGAGCTGGAATCCCAGTATGCCCAGGAGATGCGCAGCGTCGTCACCTCCTCGGAGATCGGGAATGCGGTCATGGAACGTTTGAAACTGATCGACCCGGTCGCCTATGTGCGGTTCGCCTCGGTCTATCAGGATTTTACAGATGTAGCCGGATTTTTAGCTGCCATCGGCGCACTGGATGAAGAGGAATTGCGGCAGCGCAGAGCAGAAAGGAAGATCAGACCATGAGCAACGATTTCAATGATTTTATGAATACCCCGGACGATACCGGAATGTATGACACCCAGGATATCCAGACCAACAAGGTCTGGGCAGCGCTGTCCTATGTGGGCATCCTGTTTATCCTGCCGCTGCTGGTAAACGGCGGACAGTCCCGCTATGCCAAATATCACGCAAACCAGGGATTTATCCTGTTCCTGGCGAACATTGTTGTGGGCATCGCCAGCGCCATTCTGGGAAAGATCCCGGTTCTGGGCGCAGTTCTCTCCGCATTGCTGTCTCTGGCAAGCCTGGCGCTGATGATTATTGGTATCATCAATGCAGCGAACGGCAAGGCAAAGCAGCTGCCGCTGATCGGCGGACTGTTCCACGTGTTTGATAAGTGAGTTCTGAGTCTACGGCTGCATGACCGGAGACATCTGTTCCGGTTGGGTGCAGTCATACTGCACCGCACCCAGCAGGATCTGATCCTCACTCAGCAGCAGCTCTGTGCGCAGGTGTGCCTCGCCGGGGCTGCTCTGTGTATAAGTATAGCGGACGGCTGTCTCGCCCAGGTGTGATGCCAGCGGCAGCGCCTGTGCCTGCTGGAGTGCGGCGTACTCGCTGTAGCTGCCGTCCGCCGCAGCAGGCAGCTGAACGGTCTCTGTGGCGACGCAGCAGCGCTCCGGCTGTCCCTGGCTCTCCAGGAATGCCAGCCGCTGTGCGCCGTCCTGGAGACAGATCTGGTGCGTCTCCGGTGCGCTTGCCGGCAGATGCAGCCAGTGCCACAAAAAGCCGCAGCCGAAGATCACGCCTGCGGCGCCAAGAAACAGAATCCCTCGTTTTTCCATGATGCAGACCGCCTTTCGAAAATGCTGTGTGTTTCTCTGGGTATAATCTATGTGGACAAACGAAAAATAGAACAGGAGGTCTCTGATGCGATTAGATCAGTTTCTCTCTGCACGCACCATGTATTCCCGCCGGGAACTGCGGCAGATGATCCAGAAGGGAAAGGCGACCGTGGACGGCGCTGTGGTGCGAAAGGCAGACCAGCACGTACAGCCGGACGAGAACACTGTTTGTCTGAACGGCAGACACATCCCCGGCGACCAGTATCTCTATGTGCTGCTGCACAAGCCCAAGGGCTATGTCAGCTCTGCGGATGAGCCGGGGCAGAAGAGCGTTCTGGAACTTGTGCCGCCGGAGCTGTGCCGGAAGGACCTGCGACCTGTGGGACGGCTGGACAAAGACTCTACCGGGATGCTGCTGCTCACCGATGACGGGCAGCTGGCGCACCAGGTCATTGCGGCACGGAGTCACGTGGCGAAATACTATCACATCGTGCTGGCTCGCCCCTGGGAGGACGGCTATGCGGAAAAGATGGCAGAGGGCATGGTGCTGGCGGATGGCGCACAGTGTCTGCCGGCAAAGGCTGCCCCGGTGGAGGGCACAGACCGTGAGGCGCTGATCTGTCTGCACGAGGGAAAATATCACCAGGTGCGGCGGATGTTTGCGGCGGCTGGAAATCATGTGGCAGAGCTGGCGAGGATCGCCATGGGCGGACTGGAAATGCCCCAGGATCTGGAAATTGGCACGTGCTGTGTGCTGTCTGAAAAAGATGTCCAAAAAATGCTGAATTGTGAAACCAATTTTGCAAGTTTGCTACAAACGCTAAAAAAGCATTCGTCATAATGGATAAATGTACAAGCAGAATTTTGGGCAAATAACGACTTGAAAAATGTTTTTATTTTTGGTATGATATATATATCATCGAGAACGGCGGACGGGAAACGCCCGTGAGGACGTTCTGGAAAAATCTTATTTAGGAGGAACTGCGCAAATGGCAAGTTTATCACTTCGACATATTTATAAAAAGTATCCGGGCAATGTAGTCGCTGTAAAGGACGTTAACCTGGAAATCAAGGATAAGGAATTCATCGTTCTGGTAGGACCGTCTGGATGCGGTAAGTCTACGACCCTGCGTATGATCGCTGGTCTGGAAGAAATTTCCGAAGGTGAGCTGTACATCGGCGACCGCCTGGTAAACGACATCGCTCCGAAGGACAGAGATATCGCAATGGTATTCCAGAACTATGCTCTGTATCCGCACATGACCGTATTCGACAACATGGCATTCGGTCTGAAGCTGCGTAAGGTACCGAAGGACGAGATCGCACGCAAGGTAGAAGAGGCTGCAAAGATCCTGGATCTGAGCCACCTGCTGGATCGTAAGCCGAAGGCTATGTCCGGTGGTCAGAGACAGCGTGTTGCACTGGGTCGTGCAATCGTTCGTAATCCGCAGGTATTCCTCCTCGACGAGCCGCTGTCCAACCTGGACGCAAAGCTCCGTGCGCAGATGAGAACTGAGATCTCCAAGCTGCACAAGAAGCTGGGTACCACATTTATCTATGTAACACATGACCAGACTGAGGCTATGACCATGGGTGACCGTATCGTAGTTATGAAGGATGGTATCATTCAGCAGATCGATACACCGCAGGCTCTGTACGAGCGTCCGGGCAACAAGTTCGTTGCAGGATTCCTGGGATCTCCGCAGATGAACTTCATCGACGCTGTTCTGAAGAAGGCAGACAACTACTATGTAGAGTTCGGCGCAGATGCTACCAAGACCAGCAAGGCTGTGAAGTATCAGGTTGAAGTTCCGGCTGCAAAGGTAACTCCGGAGCTGGCAAAGTATGTTGACAAGGAAGTTACTCTGGGTATCCGTCCGGAGGCTCTCCACGATGACGAGATGTTCCTGTCCAACGCATCTACCGGTGTCGTTGACGCTACTGTTGAAATCACCGAAATGATGGGTGCTGAGACTTATCTGTACCTGGTATGCGCTGGCGTTCAGATGACTGCTCGTGTTGATCCGCGCTCTACCGCTCGTCCGCAGGATGAGATCAAGATCGCTCTGGATCCGAACAAGATTCACCTGTTCGACAAGGAAACTGAGGAGACCATCATTAACTGATTGGTGCCTTTTGCGTAAATCGAAATAAAATGAAAAGCCTGTGCGCCGGATGGCGTGCAGGCTTTTTTGCGTCTCTTGCATAGCTATGGAAAAATTTGCAGAAAGTGTGGTTTCTTTCAGCCTATTTTAAGCTTTTTCCGGTATACTAAAAGCATGGATTGAAGAAATCCCCCAATTCCCCTTTTTATGTCCTGTTTTGACGTCATGTCTGACGGATATGCAATGGCTTCATCTGTTTTTAGACCTGCAATTTCCCTTTTTGCAGGTCGTTTTTTTATGCGGAAAAACGAAAAAAGCACTTCGAAATGAAGTGCTTTTTTCTTGGCGCGGAAGGAGGGATTTGAACCCTCGCGCCGGTTTCCCGACCTACTCCCTTAGCAGGGGAGCCCCTTCACCACTTGGGTACTTCCGCATTTTATCATCCAAAGGAGGAACAGCTGTAAATGTTCCGCTCCATGTATTATTCGTTGGCGGAGAGGGTGGGATTCGAACCCACGGTTCCTCTCGGAATCACTAGTTTTCAAGACTAGCTCCTTAAACCGCTCGGACACCTCTCCATTGGACTGCATCAAACAGCTTTATTATTATACTATAAAAAGCAGATTTTGTCAAGAGAAAACAGCAAATTTTTTTGGACAATTTCAAAAAGTTCTGTTTTCAATGGAAAAAGAAAAAAATCCGGGAAAAAGTTGATGCTTGTGTTGAAAAAGCAAAAGAAAATCAGCGCCTTTGATGTTGAAAAGAAAGGGGCTTGCATTCCCGGGACAGATGCTTTATAATAGAAACAGCACAAAAAAGGAGCGATTGCCATGTTATACGCATATACATTAGAAACGCCGGCAGAAAATCTCTGCCCCATCACTGCCCAGGTGCAGGGCGCAGTGGCGGAAAGCGGCGTGACAGACGGCATTTGTGTGGTATACTGTCCCCACACCACCGCCGGCATCACCATTAACGAAAATGCAGACCCGGATGTAGTGACAGACCTGCTGCTGGCATATCGGAAAGCCTTTCCGGATCGCCCGGAGTTTCGCCACATGGAGGGCAACTCTTCCGCACACGCCCGTGCCTCTGCCATGGGCAGCAGTGTCACCATTCCGGTGCGAAACGGCAGACTGGTGCTTGGCACATGGCAGGGCGTGTACTTCTGCGAGTTTGACGGTCCACGCCGCCGGACGTTTTACGTCAGCGTCATTGCCGGATAGAAAGGGGAATCACCATGGATAAAGAAAAAATCGAACAGTTGCAGAAATGGGTGGATGCGTCTGACCGGATCGTCTTTTTTGGCGGCGCAGGCGTTTCCACAGAAAGCGGCATCCCGGACTTCCGCAGCCAGGATGGGCTGTATCACCAGCAGTATGACGTGCCGCCGGAGACCATCCTCAGCCATACTTATTTTGAACGGCATACCGAGGATTTTTACCGGTTTTACCGGAACAAGATGATCTGTCTCACGGCAAAGCCCAATGCGGCGCACAAAAAGCTGGCGGAGCTGGAACAAGCCGGAAAGCTGCTGGCAGTGGTGACCCAGAACATCGACGGGCTGCACCAGATGGCTGGCAGCAAGACGGTTCTGGAACTGCACGGCAGTGTGCATCGGAACATCTGCCAGGTGTGCGGCGCCGTCTATGATGCTGAGTGGATCATGCTGACAAACGGCGTGCCGCACTGTGAAAAATGCGGCGGCAGAGTCAAGCCGGATGTGGTACTGTATGAGGAGTCTCTGCTGGAGGAGACGCTGACACGGTCGGTGAATGCTATTGCCAATGCGGACTTGCTGCTGGTGGGTGGTACATCGCTGACGGTCTATCCGGCGGCAGGGCTGCTGCGGTATTTTCGGGGCGACCATCTGGTTCTGCTGAACCGGGACGCAACGCCGATGGATGAACAGGCGGACCTGTGCATCCGGGAACCCATCGGCAAGGTGCTGGAACAAATTCAAGTGAGGGATAAGGCATGAAGATGTTGGTACAGCGTGTGAAAAACGCAAAGGTCTCCGTGGAGGGCAAAACCACCGGAGAGATCGAACAGGGATTTCTGGTGCTTCTGGGCATTGCGCCGGAGGACACCCAGGAGATTATGGAAAAAATGGTGGACAAGCTGCTGCGGCTGCGGATCTTCTCGGATGAGAACGACAAGATCAATCTGTCCCTTTCCGATGTGGGCGGCAGCCTGCTGCTGGTGTCGCAGTTTACGCTCTATGCGGACTGCCGCAAGGGCAATCGCCCCAGCTTTGTCCATGCCGCACCGCCGGCGCAGGCGGAGGCACTGTACGAATCCTGTAAGGCGTACTGCCGGGAACGTGTTCCGGTGGTGGAGTCCGGCATCTTCGGCGCAGATATGCAGGTGGAGTTGTGCAATGACGGTCCGTTTACCGTCATGCTGGATTCGGATGAGATCATAAAGCGGTGAGAGCTGCCTTTTTCCACGGCTTTCCACACCATAGCGTGTTGAAAAGTGGAGAAATCTGTGGAAAACTGATTTTGGAAAACGGCGCTGTTATGGTCTGTTTGACAGCGCTTTTCTGCGTTAGGGATGCCTACTGTCAAGTTGCACAAAAAGCAGATTGGATATTTTACATGAAATCCATCATCTTCCTGTTGACAATTTGGTGCAAATGTGATATAATCATAACAGAAGCAAGGCAGATGATTCACAGCATATCCCGCTTGTGATGATGCTTCGTATAGAAATACATTTCCGGCAAAAGAATTGCGAGGTGTCGGCGGTATTTCATTTTTGCAATTTTAGAATTTTGCAGTTATCTCTCTTTTTCTCATTGCTTTACTGAAACCGTGTTTTTCCGTTTGGAGAAACACGGTTTCGCTTTTTCCCGGCACATCTCTTGACAGATGCGGCAAAACAAGGTATAATGACAACAGGCGGCGCCGCTGTCCGCAGGGGACAAAAAGGGGTACCTGGGGCGCAGAAAGACAGGATGCCGCTGTGGAAAAGCCAAGCGTACCTGCCTGCGAATCATGCAGACGGGTCAGGACAGAAAGGACTTGTAAATGATGAAAACAAAAATCTGGACAAAAAGTCTGGCTGGCGTATGCGCAGCAGTCACCGCAGTGCCGGTTCTGGCAATGTCAGCATCTGCGGCGACCTATGAACCGGTTGCAGTGACGGGCTGTAAGGTAGTTGCGCTGGGCGATGACTGCCTGGCAGAGACAGGCGACGGAAAGTCTGCAGTCTCCATTGTGGCAGATTATCTGGGCGGCACTGCCGTAAACTATGCGAAGGTCGGTGCAACTTCCGGCGACCTGGTGACTGCGGTGCAGTCCGATGCGGCGCTCCGTGCTGACGTAGAATCCGCAGAAGTCATCATGGTCTCTGTGGGCGTAAACGATCTGATCGCACAGGTGCTGTATGAGAACACTGACCTGGTAGACCTCTCCAATTGCAGCACGCTGATCGATGTGGCAAACAAGCTGACCACCGATACCAACAAGCTGGATGCAGCCAATAAAAAGCTGGCGGCAAATCTGCCGGGCGTTGTGGATACCATATTTGCCAACATTGAGACTGTGGTCACCGATCTGCACAAGCTGAACCGTACCGCAGATATTGTGGTAGAATCTGTCAACAACCCTCTGGGCGTAGACTATAATGGTGGACTGCCGGGCGTTTCTCAGAACCGCCGTGCCGTTGTCTCTTACTTATACACCTATCTGGATGTGGCACTTGAGGGCGGCGCTGTGAACAATTTCGTGCTGGAACCGATGACAGTCGCAGACGGACTGAACAAGCGCATCGCAAACCTGGAAGATGCTTCTGCGGCAGACTTCTATGCCTCTTATGTGGGCGCAGCCGGTGAAAAGGCGATCGGCTTTGAACTGAGCAACATCATGAATCTGGATATGACCTTTACACCGGTGGGACAGGTGGCTCTGGCTGCCGCAGCGATCCAGTCGACCGAGATGCTTTCCCACGGAAACGGCAGTGTCGTTGCAGATGCTTATGCGGCAACCGGCAAAAGTGATGATATGAAAACACTTCGTGCGTCCCTGGACAGCATGATAAATGCTGCCGCAGCGCACACCATGCCTGCATATTACATGGGTGATGCAGATGCCAGCGGCCGTGTGGATACTGATGACCTGTTCCTCTGCATGTACAATATTGCTCTGGTAGGTGCCGGCTATGATACACAGCTGGATCCCGTTCAGCGCAAGGCTCTGGATGCAGATGCCGACGGCAAGCTGGACAGCCAGGATATGTTCCTTTGGATGTACTATATGGCACAGGCAGGTGCCGGCATTGACGTAAATCTGGAGGACTATCTGGCACAGAATAAGGCTGCTTAAACGCCTTTTCTGCACTGAAACAGTCAGAAACCCTATGAAATGTGGAATGTGAAGTCTTTGTGGGACGCATTTTACCTTCTTTTCTATCGCTTATCATACGTTTATCACATAAAACCGTATAATAATAATTACAGAAAGCGAAAAGCACAAAACCACCGCCGAAAACCAAACAGCGGTGTTCAGGATAGAAAGGAAGAAAAGATCATGGCTGACTTTGAAAACAAAAACAACACGCAGTGGAATGAAAACAATGCGGCGCAGAACGGAGCATCTGCTCCCAATGCTGCCGGTACAGCAGACAGTGTGAAAAACGCTGCGCAGAACACTTCCGGCGCAGGATATAACACAAACCCCACCAATACCGGTTCCAGCGCAAACGGCGCTGCAAACCCGTATGCTTACCAGAACGGATATTACCGGAACACCACACCCCACCAGGATGAGGCAGTTCACAGCGGCGCTTATCAGAACGGCAGCACCTACGGCAATCCGGCAGGCAGCAATACATCCAACGTCAACAACACCGTATCTGCCGGAAACGGCGGCAACGGCAACAACGGCGGTTATTCCTATGTGAACTATTACTCCGACCCCAACGGCGGCGACCCCAACAAAAAGCCGAAGAAAAAGCACACCGGTCTAAAGATTGCGGCTTTTGTTATGGCGATGGTTCTGGTCTCCGGCGGTTCGATCGGTGTCTATGAGGGCATCCGCTCTGCCAATGCTGACAACGGCAGTTCTATTGTGGCAAGCAATGATTCTTCCGCAGCAGATGAAAGCCAGAGCAAAAAGTCGGACAGCGATTCTTCCAAGAAGAGCAGTTCCGATCAGAGCTGGATCCAGCTGGCATCTACCAACGGTTCGATGTCGGTAGCAGATATTGTTAAGAAAGTGACCCCGTCGGTTGTCGGCGTACAGTCCACGTTCTCTTCTTCCAACGGCAATACCAACAATAACAGTTACGGCGGTTTCTTCGGCTACGGCAACGGACAGCAGGGCAACAGCTCGCAGGGCATGACCGGCGTCGGCACTGGCATCATCATGTCGAAGGATGGCTATATCGTTACCAATGCACATGTGATTTACGACGATGAGTACGGTTACGGCGAGGCATCTTCCGTACAGATTCAGATGTCGGATGAGACCACCACTTATGATGCACGCATCGTGGCATACGACAAAGAGGCAGATATCGCTGTACTGAAAATCGATGCAGACAATCTGACTGCCGCAGAATTTGGCGACAGCAGCAGCTGTGAAGTGGGTGAAATGGTAGTTGCTATCGGTAACCCGCTGGGACTCCAGTTCCAGAATACGGTTACCTGCGGCATCATCTCCGCACTGGACCGTAAGGTCACCATCAACGACAACACCATGACGCTGATCCAGACCGATACGGCGATCAACAACGGTAACTCCGGCGGTCCGCTCATCAACAGCTCCGGTCAGGTTATCGGCATCAACTCTGCGAAGATGTCCAGCACCTATTCCGGTGAGGCAACTGTAGAAGGTATCGGCTTTGCTATCCCGATGTCTGAGGCGAAGAGCATCATTGACGATTTGATCAACTATGGCTATGTGACCGGCCGTCCGCAGCTTGGCATTTCCTGCCAGGATGTGACAGAGGCAGTTTCACAGGCTTACAATATTCCGGTCGGCGCTTATATTTTCAGCGTCACCAGCGGCGGTGCAGCTGACCAGGCTGGTCTGCAGCCAGGCGATGTTATCACCGGCATCCAGGATCAGACCATCACGACCACCGAAGAACTGAACGCAGTCAAGAACCAGTACAAGGCTGGGGATACCATCACGCTGACCTATGTCCGTGCCGGCGAGACCAAAAAGGTCGATGTCATACTGGCAGAAGTACAGCAGAGTGAGAATAACTAATCATTCGGGTACTGCGTTATTCAATTGACATCTTGTTTTTTTCATACATTCTCCTTATTATTTTTCGGGAAAGCGTCCGACAGTTTCTGTCGGACGTTTTTCTGTTACAACGGCTGTTTTCCACGTATCTTTTTGCAGCCTCACGCAGGATTTTCACGTAATTTCCATAAACATATGCAATAATAGGAACATAGAAAAACAGAAACCACGCTTGGGGAATTGGGTATCACATACGAGGAGTTTTGACAAATGACAAATTCACATCATGGGGTACCAAATACAAAAAGGAGCGTGAGTCTCATGCAAAAGAAAATATTTGCCTGGGCAATGAGCATGGCGGTAGCGGCGATGATCGCCTGCACCGGATGCACACAAAACAGCAGCACATCCAGCGGCACGGACAGCGAAACAGCACAGACGACCACGCTGGAGGAAACCGACGGTTCGGTCAGCAGCCAGAATCTTTCTGCGGTGCAGTCCGGAACTGCCGGCGTGACCACCGATGCAGGCGACCTTTGCGACACTTATGACAGCTTTGACGCAGAGATCGCTCTGGCAGACGATGATACCAAGGTCACCGGCAATACAAAAGCCGTTTCCGTAAAAAATAACCGGGTCACCATTTCCGCAGGCGGCACCTATCGTATCAGCGGCAAGCTGACAAAGGGACAGGTAGTTGTCACCGGTTCGGAAAAGGTGAAGCTTTATCTGGACGGCGCAGAGATCACCAGCACATCTGGTCCGGCGCTGGTGTGCGTCAATGAAAAGCGCACCGTCCTGTCACTGGCGAAGGGTACGAAAAACGTTTTGACAGACAGCGCCGACAACGCCGAAACCACAGAGAGCGGAAACAACGTGGATGCCTGCGCTCTGTTTGCACAGGATAAGCTGACGATCAACGGCAGCGGCAGCCTGGCAGTCTCCGGAAACAGCCGGGACGGCATTGTCTGCAGGGATACGCTGAAACTGGTGAATGGTACGATCACCGTGGATGCGGCAGAGGATGGTGTAAAGGGCAAGGACTGCGTGGCAATGTTCGGCGCAGATCTGACTGTGACTGCCGGCAATGACGGTGTAAAGTCCACCGAGGACAGCGATGCCGCAAAGGGCTTTTTGCAGCTGACGGACGGCAGTGCCGCAGTGACAGCCGGCGGCGATTGTCTCCAGGCAGAGTCTCTGGTGTGGGTGACAGACGGTACGTATACCCTCACCAGCAACGGCACGGCTGTGGATGCAGAGACCGGCGAGACCTCCAGCAGCAAAGGTATTAAGTGCAGCGGTGATGTTGAAATCGCCGGCGGCACACTGACCATTGATGCGGCAGAGGATGGCGTGAACTGCGGCGGCGCTATGGAGATACAGGACGGCGAGATGACCGTTTCCAGTGCCGAGGACGGCATCCAGGCAGACGGTGACCTCACCATTTCCGGCGGCACTGTCCAGGTGACGACCACCGGAGAAGTGGCAGCCTCTGCACAGGACGACTTCCAGCCCGGCAATTTTGGCGGCGGTACACCGCCTTCCGGTGAAATGCCCTCTGGAGATGCACCCTCCGGAAATCCGCCGGAGCTGCCGGACGGCGAGACCTTTGGCGGCGGCAATCCGCCCAGCGGAAATGCACCTTCCGGCGATGTTCCCGGACAGAACGGGCAGAATGCCAACGCCGAAAACGCTGACGTCATCCAGGCGGCAGCCGTTCAGACGGATACCACTGCGGCATCTGTGACAGACGCAGCAGATTCGCAGACAACAACAACCACAACAACGGCAGATGATGCCACCAGCAAGGGCATCAAGTGCGGCGGCAATCTGGTGATGAGCGGCGGCAGCTGTACCATTCACTCCACAGACCACGCTGTTCACGCTGCCGGAACGGCAGAACTCTCCGGCACAACGCTGGACATTACTTCCGACAACAAGGGCATCAGCAGCCACGGTGATCTCACCGTTTCAGACGGCAGCATTACCATTCACAGCTGCACCGAGGGCATTGAGTCAAAGGCGGAAATGAACATCAGCGGCGGCGAGATACGGATTCTGGATGCCACCGATGACGGACTGAACACCGGCAGCGCAGACAGTGGCTCCCACGCCATGACCATTTCCGGCGGCTATATCTACGTCAACGCCTCCGGTGACGGTGTGGATTCCAACGGCACATGGACAATGACCGGCGGCACACTGCTGGTGTGCGGTCCGACCAGCGGCGGAGACGGCTCGCTGGATGCCAACGGGGATATGACCTATACCGGCGGCACACTGCTGGCGCTGTCCAGCAAGGGCATGATGGAATATCCGGAGAGCGGCTGTCTGGTGGCAACCAACTGCAACGCAGCAGCCGGCGACCAGATCAGCATTGTGGATCAGAACGGTACGGTTCTTGTGACACTGCAGTCGCCCAAGGCGGTCTCCGATGTGATCTATGGCATCGGTGACGGCGACTCGTCGGATTATACCATTGTGACCGGCGGCACATATTCCGGCACGCTGAACGATGACGGCTATGCCGAGGGCGGAACGGTCAGCGGCGGCACGGAAGTGACAGCAAACGGCGGCTCCGGCGGCATGAACGGCGGTCAGCCCGATGGAATGCCTTCGGGACAGCCCGGCGGACAGGGCGGCACACCGCCCAGCGGTTCTAACGGCGGCACGCCTCCGGAAAAGCCGGGACAGAACAGCACGGACAGCAGCACAGAAAACTCCTGACCAGACACCATCCGATTCAAAGTAGTCTTTCACATATGACAACACCACGCAAGCTTTGTGCGGTGCTGTCCAAAAAATGCGCACGGGCGAAAAGTCTGTGCGCATTTTTGGGGTCGGAGGCGCATATTTTCCCGGCGGAAAATCAGACCTTTCGGCGGCAAAGAAAACAAATGCTGGAAGAATCTGTTTTGTGACCGTCATTTTGCGCAAAAATAGTGCGCAAGCGGCATGAAATTCACTGCACATTATGGAAATTACTTGACAAAGCGGTGTACTCTCTGTTATAATGAAATTGTATGCTGTAAGCGCTGTTTGGAAGAGAAAACGGGCGTACAGCTTTGCCGGGAATGCCCGGCAGATCCTTTGGAAAGGAACACACAGCGGCACAGGATTCTGTGCTGTGATATCATCATGAAAACTAACTGCAACCGAGACCAGTTCAAGCGCATTTTTTCGTTTTTTGCGGCGGTGCTGCTGGTGGGAATGTATGCAGCCGGCTTTGCATGGGTCTGGTATGAAAGCTACAGTTCTGCCATTCTGCTGCCGTTTTACCGGCGGGGCAACTGGGTCATGATCCTAATCTATGTGGTGCTGGTGCTGCTGTTTGCCAAGTCATTCGGCGGACTGAAGATCGGCTATCTCAAGCGAACGGATATGTTCTATTCCCAGACGCTTTCCATCTTCTGTGTCAATGTGGTGACGTATTTTCAGATCAGCGTGGTCAACCGTGACTTTTCCGCTACGGTGCCGATGGTGCTGCTGACGATCGTAGATCTGGCGGTGCTGATCCTGTGGATCGTGCTGACCAACAAGCTGTATTTCCGGCTGTATCCGCCGAGAAAGCTGGTGGTCATCTACGGCGACCGGAACGCCGCCGAGCTGGTGCTGAAAATGAGCCGCCGGGTGGACAAGTATATGATCTGCGAATCCGTCAGCGCATCTGCGCCGCCGGAGGAGATCCGGGAGGCGATCTCCCGGTATGAGGGCATCATCCTCTGCGAGGTCTCCGGGCGGCTGCGCAACGATCTCATCAAATATTGCTTTGCACAGAATGTCCGGGCGTATATTGCGCCGAAAATATCCGACATTATCCTAAGAGGCGCAGAGGAGATCCGGCTGTTCGACACGCCGCTGCTGCTCTGCCGGAACTACGGGCTGACATTTGAGCAAAAGCTGGGCAAGCGTATCTTCGACCTGGTTTTTGCCGTTGTCTTTCTGGTGATCCTGTCGCCGGTGATGCTGGCGTCTGCCATCGCCATCAAGCTGGATGACGGCGGACCGGTGCTTTTCAAGCAAAAGCGTCTGACCTATCACGGAAAGGAATTTTACGTCTATAAGTTCCGGAGCATGGTGGTGGATGCGGAAAAATCCGGACCGCAGCTGGCAAAGGAAAACGACAGCCGCATCACCAAGGTGGGACGCATCCTGCGGAAATGCCGTCTGGACGAGCTGCCCCAGCTCATCAACATTCTCCGTGGCGATATGTCCGTGGTGGGACCCAGACCGGAGCGCCCAGAACTGGCAGAAGAATATGAAAAAACCATGCCGGAATTTGAGTTCCGGCTGCAAGTGAAGGCAGGACTCACCGGGTATGCACAGGTCACCGGACTGTATGACACCCTGCCTTATGATAAACTGAAAATGGACTTGATGTACATTGAAAACTATTCCATTTTCATGGACCTGCGCATTATTCTGATGACACTGAAAACTGCATTGTTCCCCGGGGAAACCAATGAAGAGGCAAATGCGCACGATGCGCAGGAGCTGCTGTACCAGGAGGAACAGATACAGGAGCAGGAAAAAGAGAAAGGAGATCACTCATGAAAGTGACCGCAGTCATCATGGCAGGCGGCAGAGGCGAACGCTTCTGGCCCAAGAGCCGTGGCAATTATCCCAAGCAGTTTCTCTCTCTGACCAAGGACGGAGAAACCATGATCCAGAAAACCGTAAAGCGTCTGCTGCCTATGGTGGCAATGGAGGACGTATTCGTAGTGACCAACGTAAGCTATGCCGCACTGGTCAAGGAACAGCTGCCGCAGCTGCCGGAGGAGAACATCCTGCTGGAGCCGTGTGCCAGAAATACAGCACCCTGTATCGGTCTGGCTGCCGCTGTGATCCGCAAGAAGTACGGCGAGGCAATGATGCTGGTGCTGCCCTCAGACCACCTCATCCGCTATGAAGAGATGTACGTGGACACCCTGCGCCAGGCAGTGGCTGTGGCAGAAAAAGAACAGAATCTGGTGACCATCGGCATTACCCCCACCTATCCGGAGACCGGCTATGGCTATATCAACTTTGAGCGTGACACCGACCTGGGAATGCCCGGCGTTTATCGGGTAGAGCGCTTTGTGGAAAAGCCGGATCTGGACACCGCCAAGGAATACCTGGCATCGCACCGGTATCTGTGGAACAGCGGTATGTTCGTGTGGAAGACTTCTTCCATTCTGGCGAACATCCAGAAACTGATGCCGGACATCTACGAGGGTCTGGAGCGCATTGAGGCGGCAGTCGGCACAGGCAGCTATGCGTCCGTGCTGGAAACCGAGTATCACGCATTCCGCAGCGAGTCCATCGACTTCGGCGTCATGGAAAAGGCGGAGAACATTTACACCCTGCCGGGCAGCTTTGGCTGGGACGATGTGGGAAACTGGCTGGCAGTGGAGCGCATCAATCCCACCAACGAATACGGCAACTATATCGAGGGCGATGTCATCACCATCGGCACAGAGCGCAGCACCATCTGCGGCGGCAAGCGTCTGATCGCTGCGGTGGGCATCGAAGATCTTATTGTGGTAGATACCGATGACGCCGTGCTGATCTGCGCCAAGGACAGCACCCAGGATGTCAAGAAGGTCATCGAGAATCTGAAGATCTGCAACCGAAACCAGCTGGTATAAGCAAAGGCATAACAATGCCGCTTAGATAGAAAGGAAAAGGAAATACTATGAGCAAACACGCACTGATTACAGGCATCACAGGACAGGACGGCTCTTATCTGGCAGAACTGCTGCTGGAGCAGGGCTATGAAGTATACGGCATCATGCGCCGGAAGAGCGTTGTAGACTACGGCAACGTAGAACACATCAAGGAAAAGATCCACTTCATCTATGCAGACATGACCGACGTCATCTCTCTGATCTCCGCAATGCGCATCTCTCAGGCAGACGAAGTGTACAACCTGGCTGCACAGTCTTTCGTGGCTACCAGCTGGGAGCAGCCGCTGGCAACCGCAGAGATCGACGCTCTGGGTGTTACCAATATGCTGGAGGCAATCCGTGCCGTAAAGCCGGAGTGCCGTTTCTACCAGGCATCCACTTCTGAAATGTTCGGTTTGGTACAGGAAATGCCGCAGACCGAAAAGACCCCGTTCTATCCGAGAAGCCCGTACGGCGTTGCAAAGCTGTATGGTCACTGGATCACCAAGAACTATCGGGAAAGCTACGGTCTGTTCGCTTGCTCCGGCATCTTGTTCAACCATGAGTCTGAGCGCCGTGGCCTGGAATTCGTAACCCGTAAGATCACAAACGCAGTTGCAAGAATTAAACTGGGCGTACAGGATCACGTAGAGCTGGGCAACATGGATTCCAAGCGTGACTGGGGTCACTCCAAGGACTATGTCCGTGCAATGTGGCTGATGCTCCAGCAGGACAAGCCGGACGATTATGTAATCGCAACCAACGAGACCCGCACCGTTCGGGAATTCGTAGAGACTGCTTTCGGACACGTAGGCATCAACATTGAGTGGCAGGGCAGCGGCGTAGACGAGATCGGTATCGACAAGGCTACCGGCAAGACCGTGGTTTCCGTCAATAAGAAGTTCTTCCGTCCGGCAGAAGTAGACGTACTGCTGGGCAATCCGGCAAAGGCAGAGTCTGTCCTGGGCTGGAAGCGTGACATTTCCTTCTCTGAACTGGTAGAGCGCATGGTAAAGAACGACCTGGCTCTGGTAGAACACGAGCTGAAGTGCCAGAACGTATAAGCAATATAGCACAACAGACAATGAGATCATAAAAACAGGGGCAGAGTTTCTCTGCCCTTGTTTCCATATCATGCACGGAAGGAGAAACACGGAATGCGCATTGCATTTGATGTCCTGCCGCTGATCGGCTGCCGCATGACGGGCATCGGCTATTGTGAGGCAGGGCAGATCCAGGCTCTCACCAGGCTGTATCCGGACGATGAGTTTCTGCTGCAGTTTTTCTCCCGGAAAAACGAGGAGATCAAGATCCAGCGGCTCCAGCCCTATCTTCGGGAAAATGTAAAGCCCCACTGGGCAAAGGCATCCGGCTATGTCTATCGGCTGGTGTCCAACTTTCTGCCCGTCTCTTATCGGCACTACTTCGGCGATAAGGCACAGGTGACCCATTTCTTCAACTATATCGCACCGCCGAAGGTGGCAGGAAAAACTGTGGTCACGGTACACGATATGGTGTACAAGACCTTTCCGGAAACGGTGCGTGGCAGGACCCGTTATATGCTGGACACCGGGCTGAAAAAGTCCATGAAGCGTGCCAGCCGCATTGTGACGGACTCGGAGTTCTCCAGGCAGGAGATCATTCGCTATTTCCCGCAGTTTGCGGACAAGATCCGTGTGGTTTACTGCGGCGTGAATACGGAAAAATTCCACCCGGTGGACGACCCGGCGCAGATCAGCGCTGTCAAGGAGAAGTACGGCATCGACCGGGACTATTTCCTCTATCTGGGGACAGTGGAACCCCGAAAGAATCTGGAGCGTCTGATCGAGGCGTATGACCGGTTCTGTCAGGGAAAGGAGACACCGCCGTATCTGGTGCTTGCCGGCGGCAAGGGCTGGCTGGACAGCGGCATCTACAAAAAGGCAGAGGAACTTGGCAGGGGCGACCTGGTGAAGTTCACGGAATATGTACCGGATGAAATGCTCTGTCCGCTGATGTGCGGTGCGCTGGCATTCGTGTTCCCGTCGATCTATGAGGGATTTGGGATGCCGCCGCTGGAGGCAATGGCGTGCGGCGTTCCGGTGCTGACCACCCATGCGGCATCGCTGCCGGAAGTGGTCGGCGAGGATGCTGTGGTGACAGACCCCTATTCGCCGGAGGACATCGCCGCCGGATTGGAGCGGCTGTATACGGACGAGGCACTGCGGCAGCGGCTGAAGGCGGCAGGGCCGAAACGTGCGGCGCAGTTCACCTGGGAGCGCTCCGCAGAGCAGCTTTATGCGGTCTATCAGGAGGCTTGCCGTGAGTGAGCAGAGAAAGCTGCATATTTTGCAGGTCAACAAGGCGTATTATCCCCACATCGGCGGCATTGAAAGCCTGGTGCGGACGTTTTCCCGGGAGCTGCAAAAGCGTGCAGAGGTGAAAGTTCTGGTCTGCCAGGAAAAGGGGAAGGGCGAGGACCGGGTAGTCGAAGGCGTACCGGTACACTATGCGTCCAGCCTCGGCACATACTTTTCCTGTCCGCTGTCCTTTTCCTTTCTGCGGAAATTCCGGGAGATGGCGAAGTGGGCAGACGTGGTGGAATTCCACGTGCCGTTTCCGCTGGCAGATCTGGCGTGCCTGCTGTCCGGCTATCGTGGCGGCGTGGTGATCGCCTGGCACAGCGATGTGGTGCGGCAAAAGACACTGCTCCGGTTTTATAAGCCATTGCTGATGAAATTCCTGCGCCGTGCGGACTGCATCATTGCGGCGACAGAGGGACACATCACCAGTTCGCCGTTTCTGACCCAGTTCCGGGAAAAATGCCGCATTATCCCTTACGGCATTGACGTGCAGGCGTACCGGAGCGTGGAACGCAAGCCCATCCTGCGGCAGGTACAGCAAAATCCGGAAACGGTGCGTGTGCTGTTTGTGGGACGGTTCGTGTACTACAAGGGCATTGAGGTGCTGCTGCACGCATTTGCCGGGGTGCATGGCTGTGAGCTGTTCCTGGTGGGACACGGCACGCCGGAGATGGAAGAGAAACTGCACCGCATGACGGAAGAGGCGCACATGGCGGCGCAGGTACATTTCCTGGGAAATCTGCCGGAGGAAGATCTCCGGGCGGCGTTTGCGGACTGTGATATCTTTGTGTTGCCCTCGGTGGCGAACAGCGAGGCGTTCGGCATCGTGCAGCAGGAGGCGATGGTCTACGGCAAGCCGGTCATCAACACGGCGCTGCCCACCGGCGTGCCGCACGTCAGCCTGGACGGTGTGACGGGAATCACCGTGCCGCCGGAGGATGCAGATGCACTGGCACAGGCGATACAGAAACTGGCAGACGACAAGGCGCTGCGGGAACAGTACGGCAGCGCAGCGGCAAAGCGTGTGGCAGAGGAATATGAGGAGAAAGACGTGGTAGACAAGGTGTATGCCACGCTGAAAGAAGTAGCAGAAAGGCGGCAAAGGACATGAAAGCACTGATTATTGGCGGCGGCGGATTTGTCGGACGGTATCTGGCGGAACACCTGGTGCAGGACTGCGGTTGGGAGACATTTCTGACAAAGCTGCCCAAGGAGAATGTGGAAGTAGAGGGCTGTGAGGCATACAATCTGGACATTCTGGACAAGGACGCTGTCGAGGCGCTGCTGGTGCGGCTGAAACCGGATGCCATTTTACATCTGGCGGCGCAGAGTTCAGTGGCTTATTCCTGGAAGAATCCCCAGCTGACGGCGGATATCAACATCCACGGCTGTCTGAATGTGCTGGATGCAGTGCGCAGCGTTCCCGGCTATGCACCGAAAATCTTGCTGATCGGTTCCGGTGAGGAATACGGCGTACTGCCGGAAAACACCAGCCTGGTGAGCGAGACCACGCCGGTGCATCCGGCGAATCCGTATGCCATCACCAAGCTGGCGCAGAATCTCTTCGGCGAGCTGTACGCCAAGGCATATGATATGCACATCATGATGGTGCGTGCGTTCAACCACATCGGTCCGGGACAGCTGCCCCAGTTCGTGGTCTCGGATTTCTGCAAACAGGTGGCAGAGATCTCCGCCGGGGTGCGTGAGCCGGTGATGCGTGTGGGCAATCTGACAGCGGCACGGGATTTCACCGATGTCCGTGATGTGGTTCGGGCGTATTCTCTGCTGATCGAACACGGACGCTCCGGCGAGGTCTACAACGTAGGCAGCGGCAGAGCCATTTCCATCCAGGAGATTCTGGACCGCATCATTGCACACAGCGGCACAAACATCACCGTGGAAGTAGACCCGGCGAAGCTGCGTCCGGTAGAAGTGCCGGTGATCCGGGCGGATATCTCCAAGCTCCAGGCGGACACAGGCTGGCAGCCGGAGATCCCGCTGGAACAGACCATTGCAGAGACACTGGACGACTGGAAAAACAAGCTGAAATAAGATTGGAGGAGGCGCAGGCGTATGGCACAATTGGAAGAACTGCTGGAAAAGAAACCGGATGCTGTGTCTGAGGATATGGGATACAGCACCCCTTCTGACGCATATCCGGAGGACGAATGGGAAAAGCAGAAGCTAAAGGGCTGGCCTCGCCAGATCCATGTGTTCGGGATGCGGCAGAACCAGATCAACCGTGGCACAGCGGCTCGGCTGCGTGCGCTGGAAATCCAGAACCGGACGCTGGAGATCAAGATTCAGCGCCTGGAAGAAGAACTGGAGGGCCTGGCGGCACGGGAGAAGAAGATCCTGGGCAGAGTTGCGGCTGAAATGGACACCATGCAGGCAGAGATCAACCGTCTGCGGCTGTCCACCCAGCTGAACAGCAATGCGCTGGACCGCATTCTGCGGCAGCCGGAACCGGAAAGCGCAGAGAAAGAAAACGATTCCCAGGAATCGTAATTGATACAGAACAGCGGCGGCAGGCACTGCAAAATGGTGTCTGCCGCCGTTTTCGTCTGTAAACACTTTGTAGGATTTTGTCGGAAAAGTCACCGCATTTTGCGAAAGCATACACGAAATGCAGCAGAAAAACTAGGCAAAATGCCGGAGCAGCGGCTGCTTTTGTAAATGAATTGTAAGATTTCCCTTGACAATCGGAGGAAAGTACGATATAATAATAGAAAGTGTTTTCGCAGAAATGCCGGAAACACCGCTTAAAATCAGAACATTGTACATGAATATGACGGCAGACCGGGAACGCTCCGGGATGCAATAACCATGACGGAGGAACATTATGGGCATTTTTTCAAGAATCGGTGACGTGCTGAAGGCAAATATCAACGACATGATCGACCGGGCAGAAGATCCGGAAAAGATGGTGAAACAGATCATCCTGGATCTGCAAAAGGAAGTCAGCAAGGCAACACAGGCGCTGGGCAAGGCAATGGCAAGCGAGCGCATTGCAAAGCGGCAGTATGAGGATGCCGTAAAGACCTCCTCCGATTGGGAAATGAAGGCAAAGGCAGCGCTCAACGCCGGCGAAGTCGATCTGGCGAAGAAAGCCCTTTCCAATAAGGTCAAGGCAGACGAAAACGTCAAGCAGTATCAGCAGATGTATGAGCAGATCTCGGCGCAGACCGCACAGCTCAGAGAGCAGGTCGAGGCGCTGAAATCAAAGCTGGACGAGGCGAAGAGCCGCCAGGCAATGCTGATCGCACGTTCTCAGATGGCAAAGACCCAGAAGAATCTTGCACAGTCTGTGGGCGGCATGGATGCCTCCAGTGCGCTGGATAAATTCAACCGCATGGAAGAAAAGGTGACCCGCCAGGAGGCTGAGGCACAGGCATTCTCGGAAATGGCTGGTGTTACCGGCTCTGCGGAGGAAAAGTCATTCGAACAGTTACAGCATGATATGGACGTGGATGCAGAGCTGCAGCGGCTCATGGCAGAAATGGGTCAGACAGAAACTGCATCGGAAACAGAAGGGAGTGCAGTTTAATCATGGCACGGAAAGAAGAAAAAACATCTCTTTGCGGAATTCTGATGGTCTTGGCGGCAATCGCTGTGGGCGTGGCAGGTATTGTGTATGCGCTCTCTACGCACCGCCGCCATATCAACCGGGAAAAATGGAAGGACTACGACGAGTGCGGCTTGGTATAAGCGGCAGATTTCTATGAAAAATGGAATCACATTCCATCGTAAATATCCATATATTAGAATGCGCAAAATCTAATTTTGGAAATAAAACTATAGAAAAGTATAAAATAAATCAAGTGAAAAGTGTGAAATCGGGTGCAGGCAAGGGCTTGTACCCGATTTTTTCAAAATAGGCTCAAATTATGTCAAAACGAATTGCATTGCGGAAAAAGGTGTGTTATAATAACAATATCCAATTGGAAAAAAGGGGAAGTGAATATGCACGGAAATAAGATCGTGCTGGACTTGGAGTTTACACCGGTTCGTGACCCGGACCTCCAGGCAGTTGCGAGCAGCGAGATCTTAGAGATCGGTGCTGTCAAGTTAAATGAAAACAATGAGGTAATGGAGGAATTTCAAACCTATGTGAAGCCCCAGTACAGCAGCATTCCGCCGCACATCACTCGCATCACCGGGATCACGGAGAAAACGGTGGAGAATGCGCCGTCCTATGGCGCAGCGGTGGCGGCTTTCACGGACTGGGTGGGGGACAGCGTGCGCAGCCGGTTCTACACCTGGAGCAATTCAGACCAGGGCGTTCTGTTGAAAGAGGCGGATCTGAAAGAGCAGACGCTGCACAAAATGTTCTATACCTACTGGGTGGATCTCCAGCGGATCCACCAGCGGCTCTACGGGTTCACCCGTCCCATGAATCTCACCAGTGCGCTGGGGTCGATGCAGATCTATTTCAAGGGGACGGAGCATGGTGCGCTGGCAGATGCCAGAAACACCGCCGGAATCTTGCAGCAGCTCAGCCATGTACAGGCGGTGCGGCAGCAGATCGAGGCATCGCACATTACATACAACAGCACAGAGTCCCATGGATTCACTATGGGGCTGGTTTTCAAGAACCGCTGAACGCAAAAAAGCAGAGACACCGGATGTGGTATCTCTGCCGTAAAAGGGATTCGCATAAAAGGGATTCGATTGTTTTCGGTTACGGGCGCTGACCCAGACCGCCTTCCAGTGTAATGGTCTCGCCGGTCATGAACTTGAAGTCCGGAGATGCCAGCTGAACGCAGACTCTGCCAATCTCCAGTTCAGCGTCGCCCAGGTGACCTACCGGCGGCATCTTGACGTTTTTCTCAAATGCGTCCGGATAAGCTTTCTGGAAGTTTTCCAGCTGTGCGGTCCATGCCAGCGGGCAGACGATATTGACGTTGATGTTGTCTCTGCCCCATTCGGTAGCGGCAACACGGGTCAGACCACGGATGCCCTCTTTGGCTGCGGCATAGGCGCACTGTCCGAAGTTGCCGAACAGACCTGCGCCGGAGGCAAAGTTGATAACAGACCCCTGGGTCTTTTTCAGATAGGGATAGCAGGCTTTCATGTAGTGGAAGGTGGCGTACAGACCGGAGTAGATCGCCAGGTCAAACTGTTCGGTGGTGTGGTCTGCCAGGGTCACGCCGGAGGCAGATGCCTGGGCGTTGTTGATGAGGACGTGGATATCTCCAAAGGTGTCCACTGCCTGCTTGACTACGTTTTCCACTACAGCGGCGTTGTCTGCGCCGGCATTGACGTCCGCCTGTACAGTCAGCACCTGAATGCCGTAGAGCCGTTCTAGCTCTTCTTTTGCGGCGTCCAGCTTCTGGACATTTCGCCCGGTGATGACCAGGTTTGCGCCTTCTTTGGCATAGGCGGTGGCGATGCCGTAGCCGATGGAGCCGCATCTGCCGTCACTCAGAACGGCTCTGCCGGCGCCGGTGATAATTGCTGTTTTGTTGGTTAAAAAGCCCATAAGAAACATCCTTTCTGGTTGATGGGTTAGTACTTGCTAATTTCAGTATAGCATATTTTGTTTCAAAAATCAAGAACGATCTTTGGGAAAATTCGAGGAGGAGTTATGATGCAGATTCGAAAAGCGATGAGTCGGGACCTGGAGTGCATCCGGGAGTTGACGAGAGAGACCATCGGGCAGATCTACCCGAAATATTATCCCCAGGGCGCAGTGGAATTTTTCCTGTCGCATCATTGCGACGGAGCGATCCTGGCAGATATCCGTGACGGTGCAGTCTATCTGGGTATTGACGAAACAGACGGCATTGTGGGAACAGTCACCGTCAAGAACAGCGAGATCAGCCGTCTGTTTGTTCTGCCGGAACAGCAGCGGAAAGGATATGGAGAGGCACTGCTTGCCTATGCGGAAAAGCTGGTGTTTGCGGAGTATCCGGCGGTGACGCTGGACGCATCTCTGCCGGCAAAGGCAATGTATCTGAAACAGGGATATCAGACCGCAGAGTTCCACTGTCTGCCTGCGGAAAAGATGGCGTTTTTGTGCTATGATGTGATGGTGAAACAGCGGTAAGAGGATGCCGCAGCAATGCTGTTGGTACGCAAAAAAAGGCGGAGCGCCGGGGTGGACGCTCCGCCTTTTTGTTAGAACCTGTTTTCACAAGAAATATATGTGGATTTTCGAGCATAATTTTGTTGCAGACAAGGCAGAAATACGCAGGCGGGCTGTCGCCCGACAAGTATTTTTCACGCAGTATGCAGCAAAATTTGCCGAAAAGACACGTGTATACGCTTGTGAAGACAGGTTCTTATATTACGACGGACGAACGGTTTCCTTTTGTTCCCGGTGCATCCGTTTCTTTTCCCGATACATTGCCTCGTCAGCACGGCTCATGATCTGTTCGTAGCTGTTGTCGCCGGGCGTATAGGCGGCGTATCCTGCGGCAATGCTCAGCCGGAAGGTATCCGTCTTTGCAAATTCTCCGAAGTCGGAGCGGTCGGCGTTCATTTTCCGGATCTGTTCCTGGAGCATATGGTGGAGCTGTTCCAGGTCGTTCTGGCTTTTTTGGTGCAGCAGGGCAATGAACTCGTCGCCGCCCACCCGGTATACCTTATCATAGACGGCAGTCATGCACTTTGCGGCGCTTTGCAGCAGCACATCACCGCCGGCGTGGCCGTAGGTGTCGTTGGTGGTTTTCAGCAGGTTCAGATCCATGGAGACGATGCTGGTCTGTTCCAGCACGCATTCTCTGGCATCCCGTTCCAGGGCATAGCGGTTGCCCATTTTGGTGAGCTTGTCTGTGTAGGCGATCTCCTGCAAAAGCCGGGATTCCCGTTCCCGGTTGATCTCATTCATCAGCTTGCGGATGCCGTTGACCACAGCAAGCCCCAGGTAGAGCAGTACGCCGGTGCGGATGATAAAGGTCTGGTCGCCCAGGGTGGAGACAAAAATGAAGAAGATCACATTTCCGCAGACAAAGCTGAGCAGGAGTATGATGCTGATGCGGTTGAACCGCTCCATTTCCCGGTAGTGCTTGATAATCAAAAGAATGGAGACCACTGCCAGAATGCCCAGTGCGGCGGTAAATGATTTGATGGTTCGTGTGTAGGATGCGATGCCGGTGAAATGAACCACGCTGAGGGCTGCCTCCAGGAGCAGAAAGCCGTAGAACATCCATCTCATGCGCAGTTTCGGCACAATGTCCTCAAAGTACAGGATCACCAGCAGCGGCAGCAGGAACAGGGAAAAATAGTTGGCGTAGTACTGCACCACGGCGTTCTGATAGAGATACTGGTTCAGAAACAGAGGACAGTTGAAGTTGACGGCAAACGCAATGGAGAGACAGCCCAGGGAAAGGGATTCTACGGAGGCAATGCGCTTGCACCTGCCGATAATGTAAATGACGATCAGCAGAATGCCGAAAATCATCATGCCCAGATTGGAGATACTGGGGATAAGGTCCTCTTTCAGATTGTTGTACAGCAGTTCGTTTTCCGTGCCGATTGCCACGTCATAGGACGTGAGGAACTTGTTGGCATATGCAGTCTCCACCCGTATGACAAGATACTGTGCATCCGTTTCCGGGATGGAGAGAAAATGGGTATACGTGCCGGGGGAATCGCAGAACCGCAGCGTTTCGCCGAAATGATAAAAGGCGCTGTCGTTGTCTGCCGGGATGTCTGGTGAGTCGCAGAACCAGGCGTCCACGTAGGAATCATAGGTGCGGAAAGAGAGTACTTTTCCCTTGACCGTGTCGTCCAGTTCATGCACCATCCGGAGCTGATAGACGGTCTGTCCTTTTTCAAAATACGGCTCGTTTTCGGGATCTCTGCTTTCCGCAGTGAGCCAGCCGCTGTAGAGATAGTGGGTATCCTCTTTATGGAGCGGTGTTCCCTTGGTAATGGCAAATGCAGCCACCAGGAACGCCAGCATTAAAATTGTCAGATAGAGTGCGATATGTCGTTTTGTCAGCCACTTCATAGTTGGGGGACTCCTTTGGTCATTCTGTGGGTGTGTCCGTCCCAAATCTGCAAACACACACTGTGATACTTCTATTGTAACATATTCGCCGCAATTTTTCAAGAGATTTTCCTATAAAATTGCTAAAATTTGCAAATTGCATAGATAAAACGGAAGATACAGAAAAAAGCGAACCATTCTTTGGGGAATGGTTCGCTTTTCTGTTGAGGGTGGGAATGTCTTTTGAAGTTGTTCCGGGGATTATTCCACGGATTTCAGTGCATCCAGCATATCCACATTTTGCAGTCTGCGGTTGATGACTGCGCCGAGGACTGCGGTAATCATGGAAATCAGCACAAACGGGATCAGAAATGCTCATGCGGTTCCAGATGGGTGTGATGCGTTCCAGGAGAATCTTGGAGCCGTTTGCCGGCGGTTTCGGCTGCAGCAGAGCAGACGGCTTTTCCTGTAACTCTTTCTTTGCCACCAGCACCGCAGGAAGCACGGTACTCAGCATGGCAAGGATCACGGCGATAACCGCCCATTTCAGATGGAAGGGTGTTTCGATCTTCGGCACGGTGAACCCGTGAGCATAGGCGTTGTTGGCGATTCTGGGGAGCAGATACAGACCGGCTGCAATGCCTGTCGCCGCACCTGTCAGTCCCGAAAACAGACCGTAGAGGGAGAACTTTTTGATGATGTCACGCTCTTCATAGCCCAGGGCTTTCAGCGTGCCGGAGTTGATGCGTTCTTCGTCGACAAAACGTGTCATGGTGGTGAGGGTCACAAGTGCCGCCACGAAATACATGAAGATGGGGAAAACGTCTGCCAGTGCATCCACAATGTCGGAGACGCTGCTGTAGGTGCGGTAGCCCTCTGCGCCGGGAACTTCACGCCGGGTGTAGACCGAGAACGTGGGGAGCGAAAGCTTATCCACATCCGCCTGCGCATCGTCCAGTTCTGCGCTGTTGTCTGCGATCTCGCTGTCGGCATTGCCTTTTTGTCGTTGTATTCTGCCAGCTTTTCCCGGTATTCCTGTTTCTTTTCCGCCAGCGTTTCTCTGGCATCCAGGAGCTTTGCCTCGCCGTCAGAACGCTGGGTCTCCAGTTCCTGCTTTGCCTGTTCCAGCGCCGTCCTGCCGCTTTCCAGCTGCTGTTCGCCGCTTTTCAGTTCTGCCGCTTTGGTGTTGTATTCGCTCTGCTTGGCGGCAAGCTGGGATTTGGCGGTGTTGACCTGTGCCGATGCCTGGGACAGCTGGTTTTTTGCCGTTGTCAGCGCTGCGGCGGCATCATTCAGCTGACTTTCCGCATCGTCCAGCTGTGCGGTATACTGTGCCTTTTCTTCTGCGGAAAGCTGCGGATTCTGCACCGCCTGCTGTAACTGGGCGATGCCGGCTTTCAGTTCGGCAATGCCGCTTTCATACTGGGACTTTGCCCCGGTCAGCTGAGAGCGGTTGCTGTCCAGTTCTGTCTGTGCAGCGGAGAGTGCGTCGGCGTTCTGCTGATATTCTGTCTGTTTTTCTGTGAAGGCAGCCTTTTGGGTGTTGTATTCCGCCTGTTTTGCGGAAAGTTCCTGTTTTCCGGCAGCGATCTGATTTTCGGACGCTGTGATCTTCGCCTGTGCCGCATCCAGCTGTGTCTTTGCGCTGGCAAGCTGTGTTTTGCCGTCTGCCAGCTGCTTTTCCGAGTCCTCCAGCTTTTTCTGGTTCTCGTCAATTTGCTGCTGGGCATCGCTGACCTTGCTGTCCAGTTCCGCCTGGTTGTCCTGAATCTGCTGTTCAGCATCCTGGATCTGCGCTTTGGCATCGTCCAGTTTGGTCTTGGCGTCATCCAGTTCCGTTTCCGCCTCGGCGATCTGCTGTCTGTCGTCGTCAATCTTTTCCTGATACTCCGACCTAACGGCATCAAGCCGCTGTGCCGGGGCATCTTCCAGCAGGGTTTCCAGCTGGTTTTTGTGCGCCTGTATCTTGTCGGTGTACGCATCGGAATAGGGGTCCAGTCCCTGGGTGTCCCGGAAGGTGATTCTTGCGATCATGTAGTAATCGCAGTCGAAAGCATCCTCTGTCACCACCGCATAGCTGTTCAGTTCGCCGGAACCGGCGGTGGACTGCCCCTGGTTGACGCAGGAGAGAATTTCCGTGGAGTGGACAAATCCGGTAATGGTAAAGGTCTTGTTTTTCAGTACCGTATTCCCGGAGGTGTCTGCCTTTTCCTCGAATGTGATCTGGTCGCCGATCTGGTAATTGTCCTTGTCGGCGTCGGCAAATGCAATTTCGTCTGCCTTTTCGGGGAGTCTGCCGCTGATGACTTCATACTTGGAGATGTCCTCATCCAGAGAGAAGATGCGGCAGCTTTCCGAGGTATCTTTCAGCACCACATCTTTCAGATAGCCGTAGGTGACCTGTTCTGTTCCGTCCAGGCTGTCGATGGTTTTTGCGTTTTCCTGGTCAATGCCCATGCTGCCGATGACGGACAGGTCTGCGGCGTGATACTGCTGGAGATAGTCGCTGGTGGTCTTTCGCATATCCGGTCCGGTGACCTGTAATCCCACCAGGGCAAAGGACCCCAGCGCAATGAGGCAGGCGATGGAGATAAACCGTCCCTTGGACTTGGAAAAGCTTTTTTGAATGTCTTGGTTCAGCGCTTTTTTCTTCATGACCATGCACCTACCATTCGATATCTGCAATTTTTTTCGGGTTGGGATTTTCTTCAATGCGGCTGACCCGTGCATCGTGCATATGGATGACCCGGTCTGCAATGGGTGCGATCGCCGCATTGTGGGTGACGATAATGACAGTCGCACCCTTCTGCCGGCTCATGTCCTGGAGAATTTGCAGCACCTGTTTGCCGGTGTTATAGTCCAGTGCGCCGGTGGGTTCGTCACAGAGCAGGATCTTCGGGTTTTTGGCAATGGCTCTGGCAATGGCAACACGCTGCTGCTCACCGCCGGAGAGCTGTGCCGGAAAGTTGTTGATGCGGTCGGCAAGCCCTACGTCTTTCAGAACCGTGACCGGATCCAGGGCGTGTTCCACGATTTCAGAGGCAAGCTCTACGTTTTCCTTTGCCGTCAGATTCTGCACCAGATTGTAGAACTGGAACACAAATCCCACATCGGTGCGGCGGTATGCGGTCAGCTGTGTGCGGCTGTATTTGGAGATGTCCTTGCCGTCGATGATGACTTTGCCGCTGTCGTTGGAGTCCATGCCGCCGAGGATGTTCAGCACCGTGGATTTTCCGGCGCCGGAAGAGCCCAGGATGATGGCGAGTTCGCCCTTTTCTACAGAGAACGAAACGTCCCGGTTGGCATAGATGGTGCTGCCGCCCATGTGATAGGTCTTGCAGCTGTTTATCATTTCGATGTAAGCCATTTTTCATCGCTCCTTTTCAAATTTTATAATTCTATTTTACCCACTTGTCCGTAAAATTGCAACGGTCAATATCGGGCGTTTGGGTGAATTTCGGACAAATGTGGTGAAATTGATGGGCAAATGTCCGGGATTTGTGGTTGATTTCTTTGCCGGACAGATGTATAATAAAGGCAGCACTGAATGCTGAAATACAGGAGAAACGGTCATGAAACATGAAGTAACCACATTAAATACAAAAAAGATGCTTTCCGCATCGCTCAAACACTGCATGGAGAAAAAGTCGCTGTCGAAGATCACGGTAACGGATATCGTCACCGACTGCGGACTGAACCGAAAGACATTCTATTATCACTTCCAGGACGTTCCCGATCTGCTGAAATGGACGTTGGAGCAGGAGGCGGTGGATGTGGTAAAGCAGTTCGATCTGCTGAATGAACTGGAGGAGGCACTGCGGTTTGCGGTTCGGTATATCCGGGAAAACAGCCACATGATAAACTGCGCCTACGATTCTATCGGCAGGGACGAGCTGAAACGCTTTCTGAACCATGATTTTCAGAGCATTGTGATGTCCATTGTGGAGCAGATCGAGCGAAAGGAAAACGTACACTCCGACCCGGATGCCAAGAAGATCATCTGCAACTTCTATACAGAGGGCATGGCAGGGGAACTGGTGGACTTGCTGAAATCCAGGGATGCAGCGCAGGACGAGAAGAGCATCCGCTGTATCTCACTGGTGGTGCGCACGTCGCTGGAGGCTGCGGTGATAAGCTGCAGTAAGATGCAGTAAGCGTGAGCATATGAAAAAGCCGTCTGGTCGCTGTAGACCAGACGGCTTTGTGTTGTTGTAAGGAAATTGTGTTGAGGGTTATTCCCACTCAATCGTAGCCGGCGGCTTTGTCGTAATATCATACACAACTCGGTTGATATTCTTTACCTCGTTAACGATACGTGCCGAGATCACTTCCAGCACCTCATACGGGATGCGTGCGAAATCTGCGGTCATAAAGTCGGTGGTGGTGACGCCACGCAGCGCCAGGGTATAATCATAAGTTCTGCCGTCGCCCATAACGCCTACCGAACGCATATTGGTCAGCACGGCGAAATACTGGTGGATGCTCCGATCCAGACCAGCCTTTGCGATCTCTTCCCGGAAGATCCAGTCGGCATCCTGGAGAATGGACAGCTTTTCGTCTGTGATCTCGCCGATGATGCGGATCGCCAGACCCGGACCCGGGAACGGCTGACGCCATACCAGGTTTTCTGGCAGTCCCAGCTCAATACCCAGCTGACGCACCTCGTCCTTGAACAGCAGGCGCAGCGGCTCGATAATTTCCTTGAAATCCACATAGTCCGGCAGACCGCCTACGTTGTGGTGGGACTTGATGACAGCTGCATCGCCGGAACCGCTTTCGATCACGTCCGGATAGATGGTGCCCTGTGCCAGGAAGTCTACCGTACCCAGCTTTTTGGATTCCCGTTCAAAGGCACGGATGAACTCCTCGCCGATGGTCTTGCGCTTGGTCTCCGGGTCAGAAACGCCGTTCAGCTTTTCCATAAAGGCAGCCTTGGCGTTGACACGGATGAAGTTGATGTCCTTGTCCGCAAAGGCAGCCTCTACCTCGTCGCCCTCGTTCTTCCGCAGGAAACCGTGGTCTACGAAGATGCAGGTCAGCTTTTTGCCGACCGCACGGGACAGCAGGGCAGCACAGACAGAGCTGTCTACGCCGCCGGACAGCGCCAGCAGAACTCTGCCGTCGCCTACTTTTTCCCGGATCTGTGCAATGGCAGTCTTGGCGTAGTTGCCCATAGTCCAGTCACCGGTGCAGCCGCAGACCTTTTTCAGGAAACTGTCCAGCATGGTCAGACCATACTGGGTGTGGTTTACCTCCGGGTGGAACTGTACGGCATACAGTTTCTTTTCCGGATTTTCCATGGCAGCCACCGGGCAGTTCTCGGTATGTGCTGTGACGGTAAAGCCCTCCGGTGCCTCGGAGATGTAGTCGGTGTGGCTCATCCAGGAGATCGCCTGTTCCGGCAGTTCTTCGCTGCCGAACAGAGCGCTGGACTTGTCGTAGATCGTCTCGGTCTTGCCGTATTCCGAAGTGGTGCAGGTGGTGACTGTGCCGCCCAGGGTGTATGCCATCAGCTGACAGCCGTAGCAGATGCCCAGGATCGGGATGCCCATTTCAAAGATTTCCTTGGCGATATGGGGTGATTTTTCGTCATATACGCTGTTCGGACCGCCGGTGAAGATGATGCCCACCGGTTTCCGTGCTGCGATCTCTTCCAGCGGTGTGGTATAGCGGATCACTTCGCAGTATACGCCGCATTCCCGCACACGCCGGGCAATAAGCTGATTGTACTGACCGCCGAAGTCCAGTACCAGAACCAGTTGATTTTCCATAGATTACGTTTCCTTTCTGTGTCACTTTCGCTTGCACAGCGAAATCCTTTCTTTTTATTATGCCACTTTTTCCGAAAAAAAGCAAGTATATTTTGTGAAAATCCAGAAATTCAGAGCGTCTGCACGTCTGTTTCTGCGATGTACTGTTCTTTCTGCTGTTTCAGCTGCTGCATATGAGGCTGTCGGAGATGTGTCTGCTGCTGTTCTGCCGATGCCCATTCCTCGATCAGCAGGATCTCATCCGGACGTTCTGCCGACAGGAAATAGTCGTACCGCAGACAGCCGTCCTCCTGCCGGACGGTTTCCGGCACGCCGCTTTGCAGCACTGCCCGGAGGAAGGCATCCCGCTGACCGGGCTTTGCGGTATAGGTGACCAGAAGGCGCAGTGGTTTCATTGTGCGTTCTCCTTTCGTTTCGCCAGGAATGTGGTGAACTGAAAGCGCTTGTCCATCCAATTGCCGCAGATGCCCACGCCTTTTCCCATGGTGAATGCGGCGAGGACTGTGCCGATGCCCAGCCCCTCCAGATGTCCCAGACAGAAAAAGGTCAGCCCGGCAGTGACCGCCAGACAGGTGACATCAAAACCGATCTTGATCTTCGGGTAGCTGACGCCGGTGATATCTGCCAGTTCCCTTGGAAACAGGTCGGTGGGGATGATGGGCAGACCGCACCGGTTGGACAGCGCAATGCCGATGCAGAGCAGTACATAGCTGACGGCAAAATACAGGATGCGCCAGGGCAGCGCCGTGGGCAGTATCCCGATCCACAGCTCGTGGACATCCAGCAGCTCGCTGAATGCAAAGCCCACCACAAAGCTGAACAGATACGGCGGCACAAATCGTTTGCGCATTACCATCAGACTCAGCACCAGTAGCCCCTGAAACAGATACGTCCATGTGCCGAGGGTCAGCTTGGGAAATACCTCGGAAAAGGCAAAGGGAACGCTGGAGATCGCCGAAATGCCGGCACCGGAATAGAGCATCAGCACAACGCCGAAACTGTTGATGCAGACCGCCAGCGCCAGCATCCATTCTCCACGCAGGGTGTGCAGATTTTTTGCAGTGGTATCCATAAAAAATTCCTCCGAAACTTGAACTTTAGGGCAGAGCCGTCCGGCATCGCCGCAATCTATTTTATTCCGGAAAAAGGAAATTTTCAAGAGCGTTTTTGCGGAATCCATGCAACAAAATTGGAAAACACATCCAGCGAATCAGTCAAACACCCGGTATTTCTTGTCGTTATGTCCATAGGCACTGACCACTAATCCCAGTGCGATGTACATACTCACAGTCGCCGTACCGCCGGCGCTGATGAACGGCAGGGGAACACCGATGACCGGCGCCACTTTCAGCACCATGCCGATGTTCATGACGCAGTGGATGAACAGCATACTGAACACGCCGGTGCAGAGAAACATTCCCATTTTGTCCTTGGTGCGGAATCCGTCGTACAAGATCTTGAGGCACAGGAATGTCAGCACCAGAATGACAGCGACAGCGCCCACGAACCCCAGCGCCTGTCCCACCTGTGCGAACATAAAGTCGTTGTGTATTTCCGGCACGGACACATAGTTTTCCTTGCCGGCGTGGAGACCGACACCGAAGATCTTGCCGTTGGAGAGCGCCTCCAGACCACGGTCCTGCTGGTACTCGATATTTTCCGGGTCTGTGCCGGGGTGGAGCAGTACCAGGATACGCTTTTTGTGGGTGTCTCCCAGCAGGAAGTTCCATGCAACGACCAGCGCCGCCGGAATGGCGATCAGAAATGCCAGCACATACTTCCAGGAAATCTTTGCGGCAAAGAGCATTCCCAGGAAGATCACCGCAAAGACAATGGCAGTACCATAGTCGCCCTGGAGTGCGATGAGTCCGGTGGGGATCGCACCGTGGACGCAGAGCAGGAGCATATGCAGCGGTTTGTTCATGTTGCCCTCATCCTTGGCGAGATGGAGCGAAAACGTCAGAATAAACGCCAGTTTCAGCACCTCAGATGGCTGGAACTGGATAAAGCCCAGGTTCAGCCACGCCTGGTCGTCTGCGCCGGCACGCCTGTGACCCAGCGCCGTAAAGGTGAGCAGGGTCAGCACCAGGGCGATGGGCGCATAGAGAAACCACAGCCGGACGATCTTGTGATAGTCAATGGCAGAAAGCACCAGCAGACACACCATACCCAGACCGCAGGAGAGCAGCTGTGTCCGGTAATAGCTTGCACCCACAGAGCTGATGATGTGGTTCTGCCAGATGGAGTACAGCAGGATGATGCTCAGCAGGGAGCAGAGCAGCGCCGCCAGGATCAGCGGCTTGTCCAGCCGCCGCCAGTAGGAGACCAGAGGGCTGACCGGCTTTTCTCGTTTGGTAGATTTATAAACTCGGTTCATGAGAATTCCTTTCGTGGAATGGGTTATCCGCCGGTTCCCCAGTATTTTCGGTCGAGACTGCGGAACTGGGCGGCAGATGCAATGTGTTGTTTCCGGATGATGTCGCTGCCGTCCAGGTCGGCGATGGTTCGGGCAACCTTCAGGATGCGGTCATATGCCCGTGCGCTCAGCCCCAGCTTGTCGAACACGGCACGCAGCAGGGTGACTGCCCCGTCATCCATGGGACAGAAGTCCTGGAGCATTCCGGCAGGAATGGCGGCATTGCAGAAAATGCCCGTTCCGGAAAAGCGCTGGTTCTGCCATTCTCTTGCCGCCTGTACCCGTTCCCGGATGGCGGCAGAGGATTCTGCCTTTGCCCTGGCGGACAGGGAGTCAAACGACACCGGCTCCACCTCAATATGCAGGTCAAAGCGGTCCAGCAGCGGCCCGGAGATCCGGTTCAGATACTGCCGCACCTGCCGGTCGGTGCAGGTGCATTGCCGCTTGGGATGCCCGTAATAGCCGCAGGGACAGGGGTTCATGGCGCCCACCAGCATAAAGGAACAGGGATAGGAAACTGTGCCGGAGGCACGGGTGATGGTGACTCTCCGATCTTCTAAGGGCTGGCGCATGATCTCCAGGGTGCGGTGGTCGAATTCCGCCAGCTCATCCAGAAACAGCAGTCCGTTGTGCGCCAGGGAAATTTCACCTGGTCGGGGAATCGTGCCGCCGCCCACCAGTCCTGCGCCGGAGATCGTGTGATGGGGCGCACGGAACGGCCGCTTTGTCATGAGCGGCTTGCCGCTGTCCAGCAGTCCGGCGATGGAATAGATCTGGGTGGTCTCCATGGATTCTGCGGCAGTCATCTCCGGCAGAATGGACGGGATGCGCTTTGCCAGCATACTCTTGCCACTGCCGGGGCTGCCGATCATCAGCGCATTGTGACCGCCGGCTGCGGCGATTTCCAGGGCATACTTGGCGTTTTGCTGTCCTTTGACATCGGCGAAATCCAGGGTGTCCTGATAGTCCTCCGGCTGCGGCACATAGGTCGGCTGCTGCCGGAGAATGGGTCTTGCGGTGTCCTCCAGATGGGTGAGCAGATTGCTCAGACAATGGACGCCGTAGATGGGGATGCCTACCGCAGATGCCTCGGCGGCATTTTCCTCCGGGACGAACAGTTCCCGGATGCCGGACTGTGCCGCCAGCAGTGCCATAGGCAGAACGCCGCTGATGCTCCGGACGTGTCCCGACAGGGAAACCTCACCCAGAAAACAGCGGTTTTCCGGCTGCGGCGGAATGCGTTCCATGCAGACCAGGATGCCCAGCAGAATGGCGAGATCGTGCATCGTGCCGACCTTTTTCACATCTGCCGGCGCAAGGTTGACTGTGATCTGACGGGCAGGCAGGGCGATGGAAAGGCTGGCAAGTGCCGACCGGATACGCTCCCGGCTCTCCCGGACAGAGGTATCCGGCAGCCCGACAATTTCAAACTGGGGCTTGCCACGTCCAATGCTGACTTCCACATCCACCGGAAAGGCATTCAGCCCGAACAGCCCCAGACTTTTGATTTGGGTAAACAAGCGTTTCACCTCGCTTTTGGGTTTTGCGCAGCGCTGCACACAGCGCTGCCGCTGTTTCGCTTTATGAAACAGGCTCTTATCAGTATACCATGATTTCGGAAAAATGTAAACGGTGTACCAGTCGGAATCTGAAAAAATTTTCGGACGCAGGATACACGGCGGAGGGTGCGTTTTTTGCTGTTGTGCAAATTGATGAAAAAAGCTGTGAAATATAAGAAGTTCGGCTGCGATCCTACAAAAATAAAAAAACGCCCTTGACAACAGGACGCCAATATTATATAATAATAAAATGTATCGTAATGTGTAAATGTATTTCTTAGCAGAATAGTATAACACATTCCACCCTCGTCTGTCAAGCACTTTTTTCAAAAAAGCAAAAAGTTTTTTCGTCCGGTGCGGCGAAAAGGTGACAGGCGGATTTTTGTCTGACAAAGAGTTAAGGAGGTTTTTCGCCAATGGTGCAAGTTACGCCAAAGCAGTGCGGGAAAAACGTTCGCATGAACTTCGGTAAGATCAACGAAGTTCTGGAAATGCCGAACCTGATCGAGGTACAGAAGAACTCGTACAAGTGGTTCCGGGAAAAAGGACTGAAAGAGGTCTTTCGTGACGTTTCTTCCATTACGGATTACAACGGCAATCTGGTACTGAACTTCACAGACTACCGGATCGATGACACCCCCAAATATACAATTGCAGAGTGCAAGGAACGTGACGTTACCTATGCAGCGCCTCTGCGTGTGACAGCAACGCTCTGGAACAAGGAGACCGGTGAAGTCAAGGAGAGCGAGATCTTCATGGGCGACTTCCCGCTGATGACCGAAAGCGGTACCTTTGTCATCAATGGTGCAGAACGTGTTATTGTTTCTCAGTTGGTGCGTTCTCCGGGCGTTTATTACGCATCGGAAAAGGATCGGACCGGTAAGGACCTGTTCAAGGCTACCGTTATCCCGAACCGTGGCGCATGGCTGGAATATGAAATGGATTCCAACGATGTGGTCTATGTCCGCATCGATAAAAACCGCAAGATCCCGATCACGACCTTTATCCGTTCCCTGGGCATCGGTTCTGACGAGGAGATCGCAGAGATGTTCGGCAGCGACGAGCGTCTGACCCAAACCATCCTCCAGAAGGATACCACCAAGAACACGGAAGATGCGCTGATCGACGTATACAAAAAGCTGCGTCCGGGCGAGCCGCCTACGGTGGAAAGCTCTCTGACACATCTGAATAACCTGTTCTTTGATGCAAAGCGGTATGACCTCTGCCGGTTCGGCCGCTATAAGTACAATAAAAAGCTGGGCATCGCCAGCCGTCTGGCAGGTCACGAGCTGACCCGTCCGGTGGTAGACGAGGCAACCGGCGAGATCCTCTTTGAGGCAGGCGTAACGCTGTCCTTCGATCAGGCAATGCAGATCCAGGAGGCAGGCGTCAAGGAGGCATTCATCAAGGCTGAGACCAAGGAATACTTCGTGACCGAGTCCGGCGAAAACGAGATCCGTTTCGTGGAAAAGGAAGTCAAGGTCATCGGCAACGGCATGGTCGATATCAATAAGTATGTCAGCTTTGACTGCGAGGAGCTGGGCATCAGCGAAAAGGTACGCTATGCCGTACTCCGTGAGATCCTGGACAGTGCAGCGAACGAGGACGAACTGCGCAGCGCCATCCGCAAGCGTGCAGATGAACTGGTGCCGAAGCACATCATCCTGGATGATATCTATGCTACCATCAGCTACTTCCTGAACCTGTGCGACGGTGTCGGCAACATCGACGACATCGACCACCTGGGCAACCGCCGTATCCGTTCGGTAGGCGAACTGCTCCAGAACCAGTTCCGCATCGGTTTCACCCGCATGGAGCGTGTGATCCGGGAGCGCATGAACATCCAGGCACAGGATATGGATGTCATCACACCCCAGGCACTGGTCAACATCCGTCCGGTCACTTCCGCAATCAAGGAATTCTTCGGCTCCTCTCCGCTGTCTCAGTTCATGGACCAGAACAATCCGCTGGCAGAACTGACCCATAAGCGCCGTCTGTCCGCACTGGGTCCGGGCGGTCTGTCCCGTGACCGTGCCGGATTCGAGGTACGTGACGTACACTACAGCCACTACGGAAGAATGTGCCCGATCGAGACGCCGGAAGGTCCGAACATCGGTCTGATCTCTTATCTGGCAACTTTCGCACGGATCAACCAGTACGGTTTTATTGAGGCACCGTACCGCCGTGTGGACAAGGAGACCGGCTGCGTTACAGATGAAGTAGTCTACATGACTGCGGATATGGAAGATAACTACATTGTCGCACAGGCGAACGAACCGCTGACAGAAGACGGTCACTTCGCAAATGCAAAGGTCGCAGGCCGTTTCCGGGATCAGATCCTGGAAATTGAGGCAGAGCGTGTTGACTTCATGGACGTTTCCCCGAAGATGGTAGTCTCCGTCGCAACCTCCATGATCCCGTTCCTGGAAAACGACGACGCAAACCGTGCGCTGATGGGCTCCAATATGCAGCGTCAGGCTGTGCCGCTGCTCAAGACCGAGCGTCCGTTTGTCGGCACCGGTATGGAATACAAGGCAGCCGTAGACTCCGGTGTCTGCGTTGTTTCCGAGTATGACGGCGTGATCGACTCTGTTTCCGCAGACGAGATCGTCCTGGTGGATGACGAACACAAGACCCATAAATATGTACTCCAGAAGTATAAGCGTTCCAACCAGTCTACCTGCATCAACCAGCGTCCTATCGTGGATGCCGGCGAGCGTGTCCACAAGGGACAGGTACTGGCAGACGGTCCGGCAACTGCTGACGGTGAAATTTCTCTTGGTAAGAATGCCCTCATCGGTTTCATGACCTGGGAAGGCTACAACTACGAGGATGCCGTTCTGCTGAATGAGCGTCTGGTAAGAGAAGATGTCTTTACCTCTGTTCACATCGAGGAACTGGAGATCGAGTGCCGTGACACCAAGCTGGGACCGGAAGAGATCACCCGTGATATCCCGAACGTAGGCGACGATGCGCTGAAGGATCTGGACGAAAACGGTATCATCCGCATCGGTGCGGAAGTACACGCCGGCGATATCCTGGTCGGAAAGGTCACCCCGAAGGGCGAGACCGAGCTGACCGCAGAAGAGCGTCTGCTCCGTGCGATCTTCGGTGAAAAGGCAAGAGAAGTTCGTGACAACTCCCTGAAGGTGCCGCACGGCGAGGCTGGTATCATCGTGGATGTCAAGATCTTCACCCGTGAGAACTGCGATGAGCTGTCTCCGGGCGTAAACCAGCTGGTACGCTGCTATATCGCACAGAAGCGTAAGATCTCTGTGGGCGATAAGATGGCGGGACGTCACGGCAACAAGGGTGTCGTTTCCCGTATTCTGCCGGAAGAAGATATGCCGTTCCTGCCGGATGGCACACCGCTGGATATCGTGCTGAACCCGCTGGGCGTACCTTCCCGTATGAACATCGGACAGGTTCTGGAAGTGCATCTGGGTATGGCTGCCAAGGCACTGGGCTGGCACATCATGACGCCGGTATTCGACGGCGCACACGAGGATGATATCCGTGCTTGCTTCCGTGAGGCAAACGAAAAGAATGCACCGCACCGTGACGATCCGTTCGATCTGAAACCCATGCAGAAGGTCATCAACCCGAAGGCACTGGAAATGAACGAGGACGGCAAGTTCACGCTGTATGACGGCAGAACCGGTGAAAAGTTCGACAACCGTGTTACTGTCGGATATATGTACTATCTGAAACTCCACCACCTGGTAGACGATAAGATCCACGCACGTTCCGTTGGTCCGTATGCACTGGTAACCCAGCAGCCGCTGGGCGGTAAGGCGCAGTTCGGTGGTCAGCGTTTCGGTGAGATGGAAGTATGGGCGCTGGAGGCATACGGCGCAGCATACACCCTGCAGGAGATCCTGACTGTAAAGTCTGACGATACCGTAGGTCGTGTCAACACCTATGAGGCAATTGTCAAGGGTCAGAATGTGCCGAAGCCGGGTCTGCCGGAATCCTTCAAGGTACTCATCAAGGAAATGCAGTCCCTGGGTCTGGATGTCAAGGCGCTGGACAGCAACCAGGAAGAGATCGACCTCAAGTCCAACTTCGAAGAGGACGAGGCAATCATTCCGCAGCCGGTAAGCTTTGCAGACGATGCAGAGGATACCATGCTGTATGAGGGCGTGGATAAGGATATGGAAGACGCAGGTCTCTCCTTTAAGGAAGGCAATCCGGACGACGATGACCTCCTGGGCAGCAGCCTGGGCGGCAGTCAGACCAGCGCTATGGATGAGGACGATGACGACGATCTCCTCGGCGATGATTTCGGTCTGGATGATGACCTGGATGACGACGATCTGATGTAATCATCTGCTTTTCATGGGTGTGGAAACGCCCGGAAAAAGATCGGATTTCTATAGAGATACACCAACAGACAGGCAGCGGACGAAACTGCGTTCGCTTCTCCTGTTTCCTCGTTGATATTAGGAGGTAACGGTTTGGAATTTAACACTTTTGAATCTATTAAGATTTGTCTTGCTTCGCCGGATCGCATCCGGGAGTGGTCCTATGGTGCAGTAGAGCGCCCGGAGACCATCAACTATCGTACCCAAAAGCCGGAGCGTGACGGTCTGTACTGTGAGCGCATTTTCGGACCGACAAAGGACTGGGAGTGCCACTGCGGTAAGTTTAAGAAGATTCGCTTTAAGGGTAAGATCTGCGACCGCTGCGGCGTAGAAGTCACCCGTGCAAAGGTACGCCGTGAGCGTATGGGTCACATCGAGCTGGCAGCGCCGGTCTCTCACATCTGGTACTTTAAGGGTACTCCGTCCCGTATCGGACAGATGCTGGAGATCTCCCAGAAACGTCTGGAAGAAGTGCTGTACTTCACTAAGTTCATTGTCCTGGATCCGGGCAACACAGAACTGGTGCCGAAACAGCTGCTGACCGATAAGGAATATCACGCATATCGGGAAAAGTACGGCGACGAATTTGAGGCAGGCATGGGCGCTGAGGCGATCCAGAAACTGCTGAAAGAGATCGACCTGGATGAACTGGCAGCAGAACTGAAAACAGAGCTGGCAGGTCTGGCATCCGGTCAGAAGCGTGTCAAGCTGCTGAAACGCCTGGAGATCGTAGAGGCATTCCGTCAGTCCGGCAACCGTCCGGAATGGATGATTATGGACGTTGTTCCGGTCATTCCGCCGGATCTGCGCCCGATGGTCATGCTGGACGGCGGCAGATATGCCACATCTGACCTGAACGATCTGTATCGCCGGGTCATCAACCGTAACAATCGTCTGAAACGTATGCTGGAACTGGATGCACCGGAGATCATTGTCCGCAATGAAAAGCGTATGCTCCAGGAGGCAGTCGATGCCCTTATCGACAACGGCAGACACGGCAGACCGGTCACCGGTCCGAACAACCGTGCGCTGAAGTCCCTGTCGGATATGCTGAAAGGTAAGCAGGGACGTTTCCGTCAGAACCTGCTGGGTAAGCGTGTTGACTATTCCGGTCGTTCTGTAATCGTTGTCGGACCGGAGCTGAAAATGTATCAGTGCGGTCTGCCGAAGGAAATGGCGCTGGAACTGTTCAAGCCGTTCGTGCTGAAACGTCTGGTGGACACCAAGGTCATTGCAAACATCAAGAGCGCAAGAAAGATGGTAGACCGTGCGTCTGCGGAAGTATGGGATGCGCTGGAAAATGTCATCCACGATCATCCGGTTCTGCTGAACCGTGCGCCTACGCTGCACCGTCTGGGTATCCAGGCATTCGAGCCGGTTCTGGTAGAGGGCCGTGCGCTGAAACTGCATCCGCTGGTATGCTCCGCATTCAACGCCGACTTCGACGGCGACCAGATGGCAGTGCATCTGCCGCTGTCCGCTGAGGCACAGGCTGAGGCACGTTTCCTGATGCTGGCTGCCAACAACCTGCTGAAACCGTCTGACGGACGTCCGGTAGCTGTACCGACACAGGATATGGTTCTGGGTTCGTACTATCTGACCATGGAAAAAGACGGCGAAAAGGGCGAGGGCAAGGTATTCCGTGATGTAAACGAGGCACTGATGGCATATCAGGAAGGCGACGTTTCCATCCATGCGAAGATCAAAGTCCGCATCACCAAGGATATCGGCGAAAAGCGGGTATCCAAGATCATCGACTGCACCGTCGGCCGTCTGATCTTCAACGAAAATATCCCCCAGAATCTGGGTTATGTAGACCGTACCAATTCCGACAAGCAGTTCGATCTGGAAATCACATTCCTGGTCGGCAAAAAGCAGCTGGGTCAGATCATTGACCGCTGCATCAAGATCCACGGCACTACCACCACTTCGGAAGTGCTGGATAAGATCAAGGCAACCGGATTCAAGTATTCCACCAAGGCAGCCATCACCGTTGCTGTCTGCGACGCCATCATCCCGAAGGAAAAATGGGATATCGTCAACGCCGCAGATGCACAGGTCGATGAGATCACCTCGGAATACGAGTATGGTTATATCTCCGCTGCGGAAAAGTCCAAGCGGTTCATCGAGATCTGGAACAAGGCAACCAACGACGTTACCACCGCACTGCAGAACGGTCTGGATCGGTACAACCCCATCTTCATGATGGCGGACTCCGGTGCCCGTGGTAGTATCTCTCAGATTCGTCAGCTGGCTGGTATGCGTGGTCTGATCGCCAATACTTCCGGTGCGACCATCGAAATGCCGATTCGTTCCAACTATCGTGAGGGTCTGAATATCCTGGAATACTTCATCTCCTCCCGTGGCGCCCGTAAGGGTCTGGCAGATACGGCACTGCGTACCGCCGACTCTGGTTATCTGACCCGTCGTCTGGTAGACGTTTCTCAGGATGTCATCATCCGGGAACAGGACTGCGGCGCAACCGACGGTCTGGAGATCTACGAGATCCGCAATGGCAACGAGCTGATCGAAAAGCTGTCCGAGCGTCTGGTCGGCCGTTATCTGGTAGACGATCTGCGTGATCCGCAGACCGGCGAACTCATCATCTCCAAAAACAAGATGCTCACCGAGGCAGACGCACAGAAGGTTGTGGACTGCGGCGTAGAGCGTATCAAGATTCGTTCCGTCCTCATGTGCCGTGCAAGACAGGGTGTCTGCGCAAAGTGCTATGGCGCAAACCTGGCACACGGCAACCTGGTATCTGTCGGTGAGGCAGTCGGCGTTATCGCCGCACAGTCCATCGGTGAGCCGGGTACACAGCTGACCATGCGTACCTTCCATACCGGCGGTATCGCATCGGCAGAAGATATCACACAGGGTCTGCCTCGTGTCGAGGAACTGTTCGAGAGCCGTCACCCGAAGAACGCATCCGTTCTGTCCCGCATCGACGGCGTGGTACACATCGAAGAGATCAAGACCGCACGTACCATCATCGTTACCAACGATGAGACCGGCGAGTCGGAATCTTATCCGATCCACTATAACTTCAAGATCCGTGTTCGTGAAGGCGAATACATCAAGAAGGGTACCCGCATGACAGAGGGTAACGTATTCCCGGGCGACATCCTGAATATTCTGGGTGTTCAGGCAGTACAGGATTATATCATCAGCGAAGTACAGAAGGTTTACCGCCTCCAGGGTGTAGATATCAACGATAAGCACATCGAAGTTATTGTACGCCAGATGCTCCGCAAGGTGAAGGTAGACGATTCCGGCAGCAGCTATCTGCTCCCGGGTACAATGGTCGACCGCCGCAAGATCATGGAAGTCAACGATGCACTCCAGGAGCGCATCGACAACGGTGAGACCGAGGTTTCTCTGGTTACCGTAGAGCCGATGCTCCAGGGTATTACCAAGGCATCCTCCAGCTCCGACAGCTTCCTGTCTGCTGCATCCTTCCAGGAGACCACAAAGGCGCTGACCGATGCCGCAATCCGTGGCAAGAGCGACTATCTGTATGGTCTGAAGGAAAATGTTATTATCGGTAAGCTGATTCCGGCTGGTACTGGTATGGACGTTTACAACAACGTCAAGATCGTCAAGAATGACGCATATCTGGAACACAACAGCGCAGCAATGTCGTCTGCGACAATGCCGTCCACACTGGGCTAAATCCATGCGGCAGCGTTGGAAAAGACGCCTTTGCGTTCTGCTGGGAACACTGTTTCTGCTGGGCAGTCTCTGGACGATTCCGGCAGCGGCGGCTGAAACTGCCGCACCGCAGACCACTGCGGCGGAGTCGCAGTCCTCGGACAATGCAAAGGACAGCGGAAAGACAAAGCAGATCGTGATCGTTCTGGTGGTATTCACCGTATCCTGCGGTGTCACTGCCTTTCTGGTCATGCAGCCCAGCTTGAAAAAGCTGAAAGCGGCAAAGGAACAGGCGAAAACAGTTTCTGCGGAACAGACCAAAAAAGATCAATAAATGAAACCGTCTCTGATCGGGAGTGATTCCCGGCCGGAGGCGGTTTTTGTCTTATTATAATGGTAATGTGCTAGTCGTTTTCTTCCAGCATCATTTCGAGATTCTCGAAGAGAAACTCCTGGGCACGGGACGAATATGTCACTACCGTATAAGTACGATCAAAGCTCTGTACGGTTTTCTCCGCAATGCCCAGGGCAGTGCCGTTTGCAGTGGGGATTTTCCGGTGACGGTTCTCGCCGACGGAGATCTCTTCCAGAAAACCGGCACGCACCAGCCATTTGGTGAGGGTGGTGGTTTTCAGCCTGCACATGGTGTATTCATCGATCATGGCATTGCACTTCTGTACGATCTCAGAAATGCTTACTGGCTGTGGCTCTGGTTTCAGAGAGAGCAGCTGTTCCGGCGTCAGCGAAAACGGCAGGCGTTCGGAACGCTTTTTCTTGACACGCTGTACTTCGCCGTGGTTCTCGATCACCTGTTCCAGGATGCCGGAGACATATTGCAGGCACCTGGCAATGCGTACCTGCCGGACGGTGTCTCCTTCCGGGATGACTGTGCCGTCCAGGGGATTGATGCCTTGTACCAGGCAGTCCAGATATCGCTTGGCACGCTGCTGTACTTCGACTTCGGTCATGCGTTTTCTCCCTGGAAATGCACCTTTTTCAGCTGTCCCTGGTGCAGGGTCACGCTGTCACCCTCGAAGATGTCCAGGGCATACAGCCGGGCATCGGAATAGGGAATGGTGCTGCGTCTGCCGTCCGGCGATTCCAGAACTACGTCTACCATCGGTTCGCTGTGTTCCTCACAGCCGTAGTCGCTTTCAAAGATGTGCAGAACTCGGTAAATGGTTTCGCTCATAGGATTACTTCGCCTCCAGTGCAGTTTTCAGCCGCTTGCGCAGCTTTTCCGGGATCTTCTCTTCCAGCATCATCTGGATGCTTTCTTTCGGGAGATTTGCCAGTTCGCCGTCCGGCATCTGTTCCAGCAGAGCCACGACCTCTTCCAGCGTTGCGCCGCCTTCTTCCTTTGGGTTCACGTCATCCAGAAACGACGCTTTCGCCTCGTCCAGCATGGCAAAGCGTGTGGTGCGCAGCAGGAGGATCCCGCAGCTGCGGCACATTCCGGAGAGCGCCGCCTCGGTGCGCTTGTCGCAGACGGCGATGCTCTTCGGGCAGCGGCCGTAGTCGATGACTGCCTGGACAAAGCCGTCCAGTGCCTGCTGGAGGACGGCATCGTTGTATTGCAAAGGCTGCTGCGGCAGGAGCTGGTCCCGCTTGGTGTCCAGGATCAGCATGAGGAACGGGAAAAACGGTGCGCCCTCTCTGGCACGAACCGGGTCCGGGAACGGGAACAGCTGGCACTCCCACTTGCCGCCGCCTTTTTTCATCCGGCGCAGTTTCTGCTGCATGGCAGCGTCCAGGTGCGGCTCTGCCAGAGTGACCTCTGTCTCTTCCGGAATTTCCAGCGTTTCCCAGACTGCGCCGTCCGCAGTGGGAACATACAGGGGCAGGACAGCGGAATAGGGGAGCAGCCCCAGTTCCTGTTTGGTCTTGCCCTGTTCCAGCTGTGCGGCAATGTCTAGTGCAGCGTGGAGCGCCGTCTCCAGGATGTCCGCCTGCGTCTCATTTTCCAGGAACCAGGTGGCATGATAGGGCTTGGCGCTGCGGAAACAGAAGTAGGCGTTCTTTCCACGGAAGGTGATGCCGTTTTCCTTGGCATAGCGGCGGAGACTTTCCACCTCGGCAGCTGCCAGGTCATCCTTGCAGCAGAATACGACCTGGAGACAGGACTGGGACATCATCAGTTCCTGGTAATTTTCCTGTGTTTTGTCCGGTTCGTCCGGTGTTTCCCAGAACTTGTGGATGTTGTTCCAGCCCGTTTCGCCGGAATAGACAGACAGCGAGATAAAGTCTCCCTCCATGCCGGTCAGCAGACAGCAGGCAGGCGTGCCGTCGGGCAGACGGACGGCGAACGCCTCGTACTCGTAGATGGTTTTCCACGGTTTGTGCTGCTTGAGGGCAAAGGTGAGGGGATAGAGCCTTTCCATATAGGGGAGCAGTGCGGCATCCGGCTCGGGGAGCATGGTCTCTTCGGTATCTATCATATCTTGCTTTTGATTCATGACGGGCATTACCTCTTTTCGTTGGGTGTGTAGTTCGGCTTGTCTCTACAATGACAAGGTGTTATCTTTTTCAGTATATCATATTTTTCGGCAGACTGCAACCGGATTCGCAGATTTTTCAGAAAATCCGGGGGATTTTTTCCGGAATGTCGTGGGATGCGCCGACGCTGTCCCTCTGTGAAAATTGCAGATTGTGCTGCGAAATCCTTTGTTCCATAAACCCATATCACGTAATTTTCACTAAAAAATCAGTTGCATTTCCTACGCCTTTATGGTATAATCTATAGTATGTAGTGTCAGAGCCATGGCTCTGGCTTGTGATTGAATGAAAGTGAGGCACAGAATATGTGTGGAATTGTTGGATATGTGGGAAAGCGGAACTGCACAGACGTTTTGATAAACGGACTGAGCAAGCTGGAATACCGTGGCTATGACTCCGCCGGGATCGCCGTGTTCCAGGATGGAAAGATCGCTGTAGCCAAGTCCAAGGGCAGACTGAAAGACCTGGAGGACAAAATGGAGCGTGAGGGCAGACCGGAGGGCAATGTGGGCATCGGTCACACACGCTGGGCGACCCACGGCGAGCCGTCTGACGTGAACTCTCATCCCCACAGCGGCGGCAGAGTGACCATCGTACATAACGGCATCATCGAGAACTATAAGGAACTGAAAGATCACCTGGCATCCAAGGGCGTGACCTTTGCCAGCGATACGGATACCGAGGTGGTGGCAAAGCTGCTGGACTATCGCTATAACGGCAGCCCCATCCAGACCATCTCTGATGTGATCCGTGACCTGGAGGGTTCCTATGCGCTGGGCATCATCTTCGCTGACCATCCGGATCAGGTGTATGCTGTCCGCTGTGAAAGTCCGCTGATCGTCGGCGTGGGCAAGGGCGAAAGCTTTATCGCATCGGATGTGCCGGCAATCATTGAATACACCAGAGACTACTACCTGCTGGAACACGAGGAGATCGCTGTGCTGGGCAGCGACGGCGTGCATATCTATGATGCCTTCGGTCAGCCGGTGGAAAAGGAACTGAAAACCGCAGACTGGGATGTGGAGGCGATCGGCAAGAACGGCTATGCCCACTTCATGCTCAAGGAGATCCACGAGCAGCCCACTGCCATCCGGAACACCATCCTGCCGAGAATCCAGGACGGCTTGCCCAATCTGGAAGAGTGCGGCATCACCCCGGAGATGCTGCGCAGTTTCCGGCATATCCAGGTGGTTGCCTGCGGTACTGCCATGCACGCCGGAACGGTGGGCAAATATGTGATTGAAAAGCTGGCGAGAGTGCCGGTCACTGTGGATATCGCCTCTGAATTCCGCTATCGGGAACCGCTGGTGGGCGAGGGCGACCTGGTGATTATTATTTCCCAGTCCGGCGAGACCGCAGACAGCCTGGCGGCAATGCGCCTGGCAAAGTCTCTGGGTGCAAAGACGCTGGCGATCGTCAATGCGATGGGCAGCTCTATCGCACGTGAGGCGGATATGCTGATCTATACTCACGCCGGTCCGGAAATTGCCGTGGCATCCACTAAGGCGTATATGGTGCAGATCGCTGTGATGTATCTGTTTGCCTTTGAACTGGCGCTGGCTGTGGGAAAGATCGACGAGACCGAGTGCCGCCGTCTGGTGCAGCTGCTCCAGGATACATCCGACACCATTACCGGCATTCTGGAACACAAGGAGCAGGCGCAGTACATCGCCTCTTCTCTGATTACCGCAGACAGCCTGCTGTATATCGGACGTGGTCTGGACTATGCCCTCAGCATGGAAGGCTCTCTGAAACTGAAAGAGATCTCCTATATCCACTCGGAGTCCTATGCTGCCGGCGAACTGAAGCACGGCACCATCTCGCTTATCACGGAAAATATGCCGGTGATTGCCGTTGCCACCCAAAAAGCGCTGATGGAAAAGACCATCAGCAACATCAAGGAAGTCAAGGCTCGTGGCGCAAAGGTGATCCTGGTGTGCCGGGAAAGCGACAATGTAGACCCGGATGCTGTAGATCTGAAGTTCGGTCTGCCGGAGTTCGACGATCTGCTCATGCCGATGATCGCCGTAGTACCGCTGCAGCTGATCGCATATTACACCTCTGTCCTCAAGGGCAACGATGTGGATAAGCCACGGAATCTGGCAAAATCCGTGACTGTGGAATAATAGAAAAGGAACGATAACAGTGATGAAATACAAAAAGATTGCGCTGCTGGCTGCGGCAGCACTGACAATGACACAGATGCTGGGCATTTCGGCGGCAGCGGAAGAGGATGTCTCTTCTGCGGAGGACAGCGTGGTAGACGCAGACAGCCTTGGCAGCGATGAGAGCAGCGAAGAATCGTTTACCAGCGGTGACTATACCTATTCCCTGGACGGGGAAAACGCCAAGATCACAAAGTACAACAACAGCGATGAAACAAATGTTGTCGTACCGGACGAACTGGACGGTCACAAGGTGGTCTCTCTGGGCAGCGGCACGTTTGCCACAAAGGATAAGATCGTCTCGGTGACACTGCCAGCGGCACTGACAGAGATCAACAGTTCCTGCTTCTACGGCTGCACCAGCCTGGAAAAGGTAGAACTGGCAGAGGGCAACACCGCATTTACCGTGACAGACGGCGTGCTGTTCTCCGCTGACGGCGAAGATCTGATCGTCTATCCGGATGCAATGGAAGGCACTTCCTATACCATTCCGGACGGGGTAAAGGAAATCTGGACATCTGCCTTTTCCAACACCAAGCTGACAGACGTCACATTCCCGGACGGCGTGCTGTACATTGACGACTGGGCGTTTGCCTCTTCGGCGCTGACTTCGCTGGATCTGCCGGACTCTGTGACGGAGATCGGACAGTATGCCTTTGCCTACTGTGAGGGCATCCAGAAGATCGACTTGCCCCAGGATCTGGAACTGATCCAGGCGGCAGCCTTTGCCGGTGAGACCAGTCTGACAGAGGTCACCATGTATGACAGTTTGACGGAGATCCAGATGGCGGCTTTTGCCGGGACCGGTCTGAAAGAAGTAACTATTCCGGAGAGCGTCACCTATATCGGTTTCTGCGCATTCGGCTATGAGGCAGATATGACCACTAAGGTAGAGGACTTTGTGATCTACGGCAAAGTCGGCTCCCAGGCGCAGACCTACTGCACCGCAGTGGATTCCGAAAACGACTATTCCAATAACTTCAAGTTCCGCAGCGTCATGTCCGAAGAGGTCTCCGGAAGTGACAGCAATACCGTAGAAGTGACCGAGAAGGAAAACCTCTGGCAGAGCTACGGCAGATGGATCCTGCTGGGCGCCGGCGCAGTTGTTCTGCTGGTGGGCGGCGGCATTCTGATCTTTGCCGGCGGCGGAAAGAAGAAAAAGACTGCCTCTTCGAAGAAAAATGACAAGGCAGAGGAAAAGACAGAAGAAAAGACAGAAGAAACAGAGACAGAGCCGCACGAGGATACCAAATGAGAGCTGTAACGACAATGATTTGCGGGATGCTGGGGGCAGCGCTGCTGAGTGCTCCGGTGATGCTGCCGGCATCGGCGGCAATGGCGGAGAGCAGCCAGGTTTCAGAAACCGATGACAGCGGCATTTCCATTGATACCTCCGGAGACACCTCCTATGATGTGTTCACCTATCGGGAAAATGACACAGGCGTTTGCATCACATCCTGTGATACCGCCGCCACATCCGCCGATATCCCGGAGGAGATCGACGGAAAGCCGGTCACAGAGATCGGCGATGCGGCATTTATGAACTGTGCCTATCTGACTGCCATAGATGTACCGTCCCATGTGACGAAGATCGGCGAAAGTGCCTTTTCCAGCTGTCCCATGCTGTGCCAGGTCTCTCTGCCGGAGGGGCTGACAGAACTGGGCAAGGGCGTGTTTGAGTCCTGTACCATGCTGAGCCAGGTGACGCTGCCGTCTACGCTGACAGAACTGCCGGAGGCGGCATTCTACAATTGCAGCTATCTGCCCAGCTTTTCTGTGCCGGCGACGATCAAAGTCATCGGGAACGAGGCATTTTATAGCTGTACTGCCTTGAAAGAGGTGACGCTGCCTGAGGGCGTGGCGTCCATCGGGGACTATGCGTTTCAGAACTGCCAGGTGCTGGAGCAGGCGAAACTGCCGGCATCCTGTACCACTCTGGGCAAGTATGTGTTTGACGGCTGCCAGGCGCTGACGGCGCTGGATGTGGCAGAGGGCAACACGGCCTATCTGTCGCAGGACGGCGTGCTGTTTACCAAAGACGGCGAGACCCTGGTGCGGTATCCCCAGGCAAAGGCGGAGACGGCATATACCGTTCCGGAGGGCTGCAGGACACTGGCGGACTGGAGCTTTATTGGCTCTACCACACTGGAACAGATCAACATTGACGGGGTGACTTCTATCGGTGAGGACTGTTTCTATTACTGCACTTCGCTGAAAAGCATCGTTATCCCGGACGGCGTCGCAGAACTGAACGGCGCTGTGTTCGGCTACTGCCTGTCCCTGGAAGAGGTGAAACTGCCGGCGACCATCTGGAAACTGGGAGATCACTGTTTTTATTCCTGCGCCAAGCTGAACAAGATCGACCTGCCGGAGGGACTGACTACGCTGGGAGACCAGTGTTTCTACAACTGCGTTTCTCTGCTGGAAATGAACCTGCCGCAGACCATTACGGAGATCGGCGACCAGGCGATCGGGTATTATACGCCGTCAGATTCCAAGGACAATACGGCGAAGAAGATCGACCGGCTGCACGTTTACAACGCCGGCAGCAATGCGGTCAGCCAGTATATCCGGCAGTGGAAATCAGACGACTATAAGTATTGGATCATTAGTGGTGCGGTCGCTGTTGTGATCGTCGGGGGTGTCATCGCATTGATCTCGGTACGGCGGTATCGGAACAAGATACGGCCGACCAGCCGCCATGCGTCGGAGACGAAGCGGAAGAAGAAATAAGGCATCACCTGCCGCAGAAAGGACCCCAAACCATGAAGCATTTACATTCATTTGCACCCAAACGCCTGCTTGCAGCTGCCGCAGCCGGTGTGCTTTCGGTATGTGTGCTGCTGCCTGCCGGAAATGTTCTGGCAGCAGAGACCACGACCGACAGCAGCAGCGAGACATTCGATGACGGTACGCTGACTTATAAAAAACTCAGCAACACCACGGTTTCCGTAACGGACTGCGTGGAGTCTGCCACCCATATCAGCATCATGCCGAAGATCGACGGCTATGATGTGGTTTCCATCGGAGAAGAGGCTTTTGCCAACTGCACCTCTCTGCAGGGACTGACCATTCCGGACAGTGTCACAGAGATCGGCTCGGCAGCGTTTTACGGCTGTACCGCTCTGGAAAGTCTGACCGTTCCGGATTCGGTGACCAAGATCGAGAGTGGCACCTTCTTTAACTGCAGCGCTCTGACCAATCTGACGCTGGGCGGAAAGACCACGGATATCGGCGATATGGCATTCGGCTACTGCACCAGCCTGGAAACGGTTGCTCTGCCGGAAACGGTGGAAAATATGGGCAATCAGGTGTTCTACTACTGCACGGCGCTGGATGATATCTCCATTCCGGATAAGGTGACGGAACTGGGCAGCTATACGTTCTACGGCTGTCTGGCGTTGAAATCGTTTGAAGTGCCGGTGAACCTGGAAGATATCGGCGCAATGTCCTTTGTGGCGTGTCCGTCCCTGGAGACCATTACGGTGGCAGACGGCAACGCCAAATATACCGCAGTGGACAACGTATTGTACGACAGCGAGGAGAGCATCCTCTATCTGTATCCTGCCGGACGGAGCGACACCAGCTTTACCCTGCCGGACAGCACGCTGGTGGTCTATGCCGGCGCATTCTTTGCTGCCGGAAATCTCCAGCAGATCACATTTGACGAAAAGCTCCAGTACATCGGCGAGATGGCGTTTGACTTTTGCAGCGGACTCACCAGCCTGAACATTCCGAAGGGTGTGACCACTATCGGCACGACTGCTTTCGCCGACTGTACCGGACTGACATCTGTCACATTCGACGGCGCATCCGATGAGGACGGCGGCGACGGGGACAAGCTGGAGATCGGCGACTACGCCTTTTTCTGTACGGACAATCTGAAAGAAGTCCAGCTGCCCAAGCGTGTCTCCTCCATCGGCAAGTATGCCTTTGGCTGCACTTCGCCGTCTGACGATGACGACAGCGAGGATTATGTGACCGTTTCTTCGGACTCCGGAGACGATCTGAAAGTCAAGGCGCTGAGCGGATTCCTGCTGATCGGCTACACCGGCGCTGCATCGGACTATGTGAAGGACTGCGATGTGGACATCAGCTTTAAGTCGGTGAACTTCAACTGGAAAGGGCTGATCTTCTGGGCTGTGCTGGTTGTGGTTCTGGCGGCAGTAGTGCTGATCGCTGTTCGCATCATCCGCCGCACCATGATGACAGCGGAAGAAAAGCTTGCCCTCAAGTCGGCGCAGGCAGAACAGAAAGTGCCGCTGATGCAGCGTGGGGAATCGTCAAAGACCGAAGAACCGGAGTTTGACGACGGTTACCGCAGCATTCTCGCAGACGACGAGGATGAGGACGAGGCGGAAGAAGTGGCAGACTATGAGCAGACCATTTCGCACAGCCAGCTGCACAGCATCGGTCACGCCGATGCGGCAGAACCGGAGGAGAAAGCACCGGAGGAAGAGAACGAATCAGAAAACGAATAAAACAGATGTGACCATTTCAGCGGTATGCGTGTTGTTATAGGTGAACGGCCGTTCGAGGAAAACGAAAGGAGTGAACCGGCGTGCAGGAACGTATTCTGATACGCAGACTCAAACAACACCAGCCGCAGGCTCTGGAAGAGCTGATCGAGACATACAGCCCCTATGTGGGGACGATCGTGCGCAATATTATCGGAAAGTATCTGTCAGAATCAGATGTGGAGGAACTCACTGCGGATGTTTTTCTGGCAGTGTGGGAACACACCGACCAGCTGAAAGCCGGAAAGCTCACCGCATATCTGGCGGCGATCGCCAGAAACCGGGCGAAAAACCGCATCCGTGGATATCACGAGACCGTGAATCTGGAGGACATGATAGAGATCGGCAGCGGCGAGGATCTGGAAGACGCCATCGACCGGAAGATCCTGAGCGAGTTGCTCCGGGATGTGCTGGACACGCTGACGGAAAAAGACCGGGAGATTCTGGTTCGGTATTACTACTGTTATGAGAACGTCCGGCAGATCGCCGAGACGCTTTGTCTGAGTGAGTCCGCAGTGAAAATGCGGATGAGCCGGGCGAGAAAGAGACTCCAGCAGGAACTGATCGCACGAGGATATGCGTATGAGGAATCGCCGGCGGTGCAGCAGATACGCTTTGCCGCCATCGGAAAAGGAGCTGTCTCATGAAATGGAATTGCTATGATCTGTTCGATCACTATAATACAGAAAAAAACGGTGTGCCGGCGCTGAAAGAACAGCCCATCCGCACAGATGCAGTGCTGGAACGGGTACAGGCGCAGACCGCTGCCCATTCCCAGCCGCATAAGCGCAGCCGCATCCGGATGACCAAGTGGGCAGCCGGCATTGCGGCAGCGGCAGTGTTGGTAACCGGCGGTACAACGCTGGCTGCGGCTGCCGGTGTCGGCGGACTGAATGCCTTTTTTCACAGTCTGACCGGCGAGGAAACGCCGGAAAATCCGGGAAAGCTGGCGGCGCTTGTCGCTACGCCGGATGCCAGCTTCGACAGCACCAACCAGGACGTACAGTTTACCCTGCTGGGAATGTACGGCGACGACAGCCAGGCGATGCTGAGCTTTCAGGTGACTGCCAAGGACGGCACGGCATTGCAGGACGGTTTCAAGCTGCCCTATCAGCTGACCTTGCAGGGTACTGACGGCAGCAGCGAGGCGCTGGGCTGTTACGGCAAAACGGCAGATATCCGGGAAAAAGACGGGGCATATTACATCAATCTCCGTATCAACCGCACCGACTTGCAGGGCAAAACACTGGATGTGACCTTCCGGAACTTCTACACGGAGGCGCAGATCTCTCAGATCTGGTCGCAGCTGACAGCCTATGACGACCAGCTCCAGCAGGACTATGTTCGTCAGAACTTCGGGGAAGATGCGCTGAAAGGCTGGGGAAACGGCGAACTTCCGGCAGAATTTGATGTGGATGCCTGGAAAGCCTACCGCCGGGAGAACCATCTGGATCAGAAGTGCAGCGACCGGGAAAAGGAACTCTACGCAGAGACAGACGGCGTGATCTCCGGCAGCTGGCACACCAGCGTGACACTGGATTTCGCCAGCGCAGCGCCCATCACGGCGGAGTTTGACGGCGGCACAGTGACATTGCAGACCCTGTCCGCAAGCATCGCTGCACCGGCAGAATGGGACGACCAGAACCATGCGGTCAACTATGTTATCACGCTGAAAGACGGCAGAAAGATCTTCGACGAACTGATGGCACAGTACACAGCCGGTGACGAAATGTTACAGCGTATCCATGCGCTGCCCGGCTGTGAGACGGATACCATCGAGCAGTATGTGCCGCTGGCAGAGAACTACTGGGAGAAGGACAGCGCCACAGACGTATTTTGCTACAGCGAACCCATCGACCCGGCAGAGGTGGAGACGATCACAGCGTATCGCTTTGCTTTTGCAGGTGAGGATTCCGACGGCACCAGCGGACTGAGCGGCTATGATCTCACCGACCGCACTGTGATCTACAGCGCACAGTAATTCGCAGAGAAAGGATGTTTCAACATGAGCAGAAATCGACAGCACAGCCGCAAACGGCAAAAACATTTGATGACAGCAGCGCTGCTGCTCTGCCTAGCAGTGCTGGGGTTTTCGGTATGGCTCCTGTTTGTTCCCAATCATCTCAATCACGTGGGAGAAACATCCGTTTTGCAGAGCAGTACAGCTGATCCCGGAACCGCAGCTGTGACCAGTGATTCCGGCACGGTGCAGAATTCCGATGCACAGGCGTTTCTGGCGGTGCTGGAGGGCAATACTGCACAGCTTTCCGCCGGGAAGTGGAAGAGCAGCGACGAGTCGGTGGCAACTGTGGACAGCAATGGAACCGTTACCGGCGTGAAACAGGGCAGCTGTCAGATCACGGACGGCAGCAGCACCTATCAGGTGGATGTGCGCCGTCTGGAACAGCGGGAAGAGGGAACGTATGTGGACGGTATTCTGATCGTCAACAAGTCCTATCCGCTGGCGGAAAACTACGACCCCGGTTTGCAGCCGGTGACAAAGGATGCTTTTCAAAAGCTGAGCGATGCGGCGGCACAGGAAGGGCTGGATATCTATATCGGTTCGGATTACCGGGACTACGCCTACCAGGTGAAGATCTATAACAACTACTGCAATTTATACGGCTGGGAACAAGCGGACAGCTTTTCTGCCCGTCCCGGCTATTCGGAACATCAGACAGGACTCACCATTGACTGCAACACCATTGACGATGCCTTCGGTGATACCCAGGAATCCGTCTGGCTGGCACAGCACTGCGCCGACTACGGGTTTATCATCCGTTTCCCCAAGGGAAAGGAGAGCATCACCGGCTATCAGTATGAGCCGTGGCACATCCGCTATGTGGGCGTGGACGTGGCAAAAGAGATACAGAAATACGGTCTGACCCTGGAAGAATATCTGGGCGTGGATTCCGTCTATGCCGAACCGTGGCAGGGATAAACATACTTTTCAACTTGATAGAAAAGCCGTACTGGAAAGTACGGCTTTTTTGTGCCTCTGTGAAATCCTTGTTTTCCAATTCTGTGAATCATCCGCAAAAAAAGTTGACATATTTAGAATACTATGTTATAATAAAACCTGTGAGAACAAAATCACAGGAAAGTGAATCTTACGGCAGTATATGACGAGTAAAAATGAAAAAGGGGCGATCGTATGAAAGCGTGTAAAAAGCTGACGGCACTTCTGGCGGCATTGACGATGCTGACCGGAACGGCAGGGTTGCCGGTTTCCGCAGAGGAAATGACCGGCACATTGGGAGATACCATGACATGGACAGTTGACGGGGACACTGTGCGCTGCACATGGGAATCTGCAGCGGCGGACGGTGTGGAGATTTCGATACAGGGCGATACCTGTACCATTGAAAAGGGCGTTTATTCTTGGGAAGAATATCAGGAATGGTCGAATGCGGCAGCAAACGAATTGACGGAACTGCTGGAGGCAAACGGCTATGATCCTTCTGCAATGGGCAGCGAGGAAAAGAACGCAGCCATCGCAGAACTGATGCCGGAGGCTTATGCAGTGCGGACAGCGTTTACCGGCATCAAGCACATTGTGGTTTCCGATGGAGTGACGCAGCTGGATGCGCCGCTGGGATTCCTCGGATTTGGGGATTCGGAAACGGTACAGCTGGGAAACAGCGTGGTTTCCATCGGGGACAGCACATTTGAGAATACCCACTGCACCCGGATCACCTTGCCGGACAGTCTGAAAATCATTGGAAATCAAGCATTTCTTAACGCCGGCGTAAAAGAACTCACCATTCCGGCAGGGGTGGAGGAGATCGGCGACATGGCTTTGGAAACCGATTCCACTCTGGAAAAAGTGACCATTCTCTCCCGTGATGTGGACTTGACGGATACCGGACTGGGCTATGTGTCCGTCTGGCTGGAAACCAATCCGTACCGCAATGAAAATCTGGTGATCTATGGCTATGCCGGTTCTACTGCGGAACAGTATGCGGCGGACAATGCCATTCCCTTTGTGACGCTGGCAGAAACGCCGGTCTACGGGGATGTGAACCTGGACGGCAGAGTGGATATCCAGGATGCCGTCCTGCTGGCAAAGGCAGCCGCCGGAACGGTGACGCTCAACAGCGACGCCAAGGTAAACGGCGACTGCGACCAGGACGGTACGATCAGCCAGGCAGACGCTGCGATTCTGATGCAGTTTCTGGTGCATCTAGTAGATGAACTGCCGGTGCAGGGTGCATAAGTATAATTTGGGGAAAACGAAAACAGGACAGCGTGTCGAAATTGAAATGCGCTGTCCTGCTTTTTTTATGTTTCAGAATCGTCTGTTTCGGTGGGCGTGCAGCTTTTCAGCAGCGCCTGCAATTCAGAGGTGAACCGCTGTGCCTTGTCCTTGCCCCAGTAGCCTACGCTGTACAGGTGGATGCTGCCGCCGGCGGCAGGGGAAACGGTGAAGTCGCCGCAGTCTGACACCTGGTACAGCTGGTCGCCGCTGCGCAGTAGAAAGCTGGTGGTGTCTATGTCCATGGTGTAGCTTTCCAGGGGCAGCGGCGTGAGAAAGCTGCGGTGATAGGTGTAGCCGTCCAGCAGGGAAAGCAGTGCGTCGTATTCCTTTGTTCCGGGCTGGAAGTCATAGGTCACGCTTTCTGTGGTGGCTTTTCCCGTGACGGAAACGCCGGCGGTGACTACCGAGAGGGAAAACGGCTCGTCGGCGTGCATGGCTTTTCCGATGGGGAACGGTGTCAGCAGATACCATCCGCCTGCCAGAAGAATGCACAGCACCAGCAGCCCCAGAAGGACACGTTTTACGGGTTTGGCAGAACGCATGGCAGGTCTCCTTTCTGTAAAGATCGTTGTATGCTTGTTCTATTGTAGCATATTCTGTCGAAATTGTAAAGGCAGTGCGGCACAAATCTTTTCTGAAAAATACCTCTTGACAAGTGTACTGCAATGTGCTATACTGTACCTATTGAATCAGTACAATCAGCACAGTGAAAGGGGGAGAGCCTGTGGAGATCATTCTCAGCAGCAACAGCAGCAAATCCATTTATACCCAGATCACGGAGCAGATCAAGGCGCAGATCATGGACGGCACACTGCGTGCCGGCGATCCGATCCCGTCTATGCGCAGCCTGGCAAAGTCTCTGCACGTCAGTGTAATCACGGTACAGCGTGCCTACGAGGAACTGCAGCGTAACGGGTTCATCGAAACGACCGTCGGACGTGGCAGTTTCGTTGCCGTGCAGGATCCGGCGTTTTATCTGGAGGAACAGCAGCGCCGGGCGGAAGAACATCTGAGTGCGGCGGCAGAGATCGCACGAACCGGCGGCATACCGCTGGAACAGCTCATTCGTGCGCTGACCATATTCTATGAGGAGGAGAACTGACCATGCAGAACATTTTAGAGATACGGGATCTGGGGCGTTCCTATGTGAATTTCCGGCTGGAACACATCAGCTTTTCCATTCCCGGCGGAACGATCATGGGACTGGTGGGCGAGAACGGCGCCGGAAAAAGTACCACCATCCGTGCGGCGCTGGGACTTATCCGGAAGGATGCCGGCGAGGTGCTGTACTGCGGCGAACCGCTGACCACGGACAGTGCCGCCATGAAAGAACAGATCGGCGTGGTGTTCGACAGCATCTGCTTTTATCCGGAACTGACGGTGGAAAAGGCAGGGAAGATCTGCCGGAAAACCTATCGGAACTGGGATGAGGCATATTTCCGGGAACTGCTGGAGCAGTTTTCTCTGGATCCCAAGCAGAAGATCAAGGCGCTGTCCCGTGGCATGAGCATGAAACTTTCCCTGGTGCTGGCGTTTGCCCACCGTCCGAAACTGCTGATTCTGGACGAACCCACCAGCGGACTGGACCCGGTGGTACGGGATGACTTACTGGACTTGTTTCTGGACTTTGTCCGGGACGAGGAACACGCCATTCTGATCTCGTCGCACATCACCAGCGACCTGGAAAAGATAGCGGATTATGTGACATTTCTCCATGCAGGAAAGTTGCTGCTGACCAAGCCCAAGGACGAACTGCTCTGGAAATACGGCGTACTGCGCTGCGGCGAGGAGCAGTTTCAGAAACTGGACGGGTCAGAGGTGCTGGCATGGCAGAAAAAGGACTATTCCTATGACGTGCTTGTGCCGGATCGGGAAGAGCTGCTGCGGAGATATCCGGAGGCGGTAGTGGACAGAGCAACCATGGACGAGATCCTGCTGTTGTATGTGAAAGGAGCGCAGAAAAAATGAAGGGACTGCTCTTGAAGGACTTCTATACCATATGGAAAGCCAGACGAATTTTTATTATTCTGTACATCTTTATCGCAGCCGTTTCCGGCATGAATCTCCAGAACGGCTGGTCTTACATGGGTTTTTGGATGGTGATGATGGATGCGCAGACTTTAAGCACCTTTTCCTATGACCATTCCTGCAACTGGAATCGTTTTGCACTGACGATGCCTGTTACACGAAAAGACGTGGTGCAGTCGAAATTCCTTTTGCAGCTGCTGATCGTATTCGGCAGTATGCTGGCATACCTTGTGCTGGCTGCCCTTGTCAGTCTGGTGCTGCGGACGTTTGAAGTCAAGGCGTTTTGCAATATGCTGCTTGCCGCATGGCTTGTGTTCTGGGTCGTGCTGCTCATGGGCAGCGTTTCCACACTGCTGCTGTTCCGGTTTCCGCCGGAATACGTGTGGCTGATCTCCATTTTGGTCTATGTGATTCCGGCGTGTGTTTTCATGGGTGCAGGCAGCATTTTCGTTCAGGAAATAGCGGACAATCCTGCCGTCCTGCCTGCGGCGTTTTCCGCAATGCTGCTGCCGGCGGCGATTGCCATACCCATACTGTCCCTGGTGGTCTCCGGACTGTGCTATTTCTTCAGCTGCCGTGTCTTTCAGAAGAAAGATCTGACATAACGGGAAAGGAGCGTTTTGCATGAAAATCATTGCCCATATCGAAAACGACTTTCCCACCAAGTTCGGCATTCCCCGGCAGAGCGGACTGGTCAACAGTCTACGTTCCCGGATCGTCTTTGCGCCGGAATACCGGAATCCCGATGCGTTCCGGGGATTGGAGGATTTTTCCCACGTCTGGCTGATCTGGGAGTTTTCCCAGGCGGTGCGGCAGAAGTGGTCGCCCACGGTACGTCCGCCAAGGTTGGGCGGCAATACCCGGATGGGCGTATTCGCCACCCGTTCGCCGTTCCGTCCGAATCCCGTCGGGCTGTCGGCGGTGCAGCTGGAAGAAGTGGTGTTGCACGGCGCAGATGCTCCGTATCTGGTGGTCTCCGGTGCAGATCTGATGAACGGCACGCCCATCTATGACATCAAGCCCTATCTGCCCCATATCGACAGCCATCCGGATGCCAGAGGCGGCTTTGCCGTGCCGGCGGCGGAACATCGGCTGAAAGTGGTATTTCCGGAACAGTGGCTGGAAAAAGTCCCGGAACAGCTGCGGGACGGGCTGACCGAAGTGCTGGCGCAGGACCCCAGACCGTCCTATCAGCACGACCCGGAACGGGTATACGGGTTCGGCTTTGCCCGGCTGGAAGTGAAGTTTACCGTAGACGGGGACGTGCTGACGGTGTGCGGCGTGACGGCACAGAAGTGATCTGCGGCGGCATCGTGTGTCTCAGCACCGCCAAATCTCACATTTTCTGCAAAAAATTTCGGAAACCCCTTGCAAATTGTTTCGTTCTATGGTATGATAAATCTGTACAGTTCAGAGCCTGTATCAACTTCGTGGTACAGGCTCTTACCGTATCTGTGCGGACTGCCGTGCAGATGCAGAAATCAACACCGTAAAATATTGATAAAAGGAGATACTACTTATGCAGTATGGTTACTTTGATCTGAAAAACAAAGAGTATGTCATCGATCATCCGGATACGCCGGCACCCTGGGTCAACTACCTGGGTTCCCCGGAATACGGCGCAATGATCTCGAACAACGCTGCCGGCTACAGCTTTGTCAAGTCTGGCGCAAACGGCAGAATCAGCCGTTTCCGGTTCAACTCCATGATGGCGCTGCCGGGACGCTACATCTACCTGCGTGACAACGACACCAAGGACTACTGGTCTGCCACCTGGCAGCCGGTAGGCAAGCCGCTGGATGCCTACAAGAGCGTCTGCCGCCACGGCACAGCTTATACCGTGATTTCCGCAGACTATGCCGGCATCTCTTCTGAGGTCACATATTATGTTCCCATCGGCGCTACCTATGAGGTATGGCGTGCTGTCATCACCAACAACAGCGACAAGCCGAGAAACCTGTCTGCATTCGGTTTCGTAGAGTTCACCAACGACAACAACTACGAGCAGGACCAGGTCAACCTCCAGTACACCCTGTTCATCACACGCACCAGCTTTGAGGGCAACAAGATCCTCCAGCACATCAACGAGAACAGCGGCAAGGATGCTACTGGTTCCAACCACAGAGAGCGTTTCTTCGGCATGGTCGGCGCACCGATCTCCGGCTATAACGGCAATCTGGACAGCTTTATCGGTCCGTACCGCACCTATTCCAACCCCATCGCAGTAGAGCAGGGCAAGTGTACCGGTGAGATGAACTACAACGGCAATGCCTGCGGCGCACTCCAGAGCGATATCACCCTCCAGCCGGGCGAGTCCAAGGAACTGATCTTCGTACTGGGTCAGAAGGACAACACCCAGGCAAACGAGATCCTGGCATCCTATGAGACTGCCGGCAAGGTAGACGAAGAAGTCGAGGCATTGAAGGCATACTGGCACGGCAAGCTGAACCACTTCCAGGTAGACACACCGTCCGAGTCCTTCAACAACATGATCAACGTATGGAACGCTTATCAGTGTTTCATTACCTTTATCTGGTCCCGTGCAGCATCTTTCGTATACTGCGGTCTGCGCAACGGCTACGGCTATCGGGATACGGTACAGGATATCCAGGGCATCATTCACCTGGATCCGGAGCTTGCCGCAGAAAAGATCCGCTTTATGCTGTCTGCACAGGTAGACAACGGCGGCGGTCTGCCGCTGGTCAAGTTCGACCACAATGCCGGCCATGAAAACACCCCGGACGATCCGGAATATGTCAAGGAGACAGGTCACCCGTCCTACCGTGCAGACGATGCGCTGTGGCTGTTCCCGACCATCCGCAAGTATGTGGGCGAATCCGGCAACAAGGCATTCTACGATGAAGTGATCGTCTATGCAAACGGCGGCGAGGATACGGTTTACGACCATCTGAAACGTGCGATCCGTTTCTCCATGGAGCGCCTGGGCGACCACAATATGCCGGCAGGTCTCCACGCAGACTGGAACGACTGCCTGCGTCTGGGCAAGAAGGGTGAATCCACCTTCGTTGCATTCCAGCTGTACTATGCAATGTCCATGATGCACGAGCTGGCAGCAGAGCGCAAGGATGACGAGTACATCGCTTATCTGGACAAGGTACAGAAGGCGCTGGGCGAAGCACTGGCTGCCTGCTGGGATGAGGACCGCTTTATCCGTGGCATCCGGGAAGACGGCGTAGTCGTTGGCGCAAAGAAGGATCCGGAGGCATCCATGTGGCTGAATCCTCAGAGCTGGAGCGTTATCTCCGGTTTCGCCTCCAAGGAACAGAGCGACAAGGCAATGCAGTCTGTTGCAGATATCCTGGATACCCCGTACGGTGCAAAGCTGCTGGATCCGCCGTATATCGACAACTATTTCGACGGCGCACTGATGCACATTTTCAATCCGGATACCAAGGAAAACGGCGGTATCTTCTCCCAGTCTCAGGGCTGGCTGATCCTTGCAGAGAGCCTGCTGGGTCACGGTGACGATGCGTTCCGTTACTTCGAGGAAAGCTCTCCGGCATCCATGAACGACAAGGCAGAACAGCGTGTGCTGGAACCGTATGTACACGGTCAGTTCACCGAGTCCACAGCATCCCCGTATGCAGGACGTTCTCACGTACACTGGCTGACCGGTACTGCATCCACTGTTATGGTCGGCTGCGTAGAGGGTATCTGCGGTATGCGTCCGGATGCAGACGGTCTGCATATCTGCCCGTCCATTCCGGGTGCATGGGATGGTTTCACCATGGAAAAATTCTTCCGTGGCAAGCAGCTGTCCATCACAGTCAAGAACCCGAATCACGTACAGAGCGGCGTTGCATCTCTGACACTGAACGGTAAGGCACTGGAAGGCGACTATGTTCCGGCTGCTGCACTGGCTGAACAGAACCAGATCGAAGTTGTTCTGGGCTGATTCCAGAAATAAACCATAGAAAACAGAAAAAGACCGCCTTTTCCCGGCACACTGTGGGAAAAGGCGGTCTTTTGTGCGCTGCTGCTTGTATATTTTCCGCCGCTGCGGGCATACTCTCTGCGAACAGAAACTTTTTGTTGTCAGTTCCTCTTGACAAGGGAGAGATTCTGTGGTACAATAAATCTGGTTAGAGATAACTAACTATAAAATGAGAGTACGTAAAGGAGTCGTATAGCAATGAATTACTTGCAGATCGAAAAGGTTATTGGCAGAGAAATTCTGGATTCCAGAGGAAACCCTACCGTTGAGGCGGAAGTGACTCTGGTTGACGGTACTACCGCAAGAGGTACTGCACCCAGCGGCGCATCCACCGGCGAATTCGAGGCGCTGGAACTGCGTGACGGCGACAAGGCACGTTATCTGGGCAAGGGCGTGACCAAGGCAGTTGAAAACATCAACACCATCATTAACGAGACTATCACTGGCATGGATGCCTCTGACCTGTACGCTGTGGACAAGGCAATGATCGCAGCAGACGGCACAAAGGACAAGTCCAAGCTGGGCGCAAATGCGATCCTGGCAGTTTCCATCGCTACTGCAAGAGCAGCAGCAACTGCACTGGATATTCCGCTGTATCGTTTCCTGGGCGGCGTTTCCGGCACACGTCTGCCGGTTCCGATGATGAACATTCTGAACGGCGGCGCACACGCTACCAACACCGTAGATACCCAGGAATTCATGATCATGCCGGTTGGCGCACCCAGCTTTAAGGAAGCGCTCCGCTGGTGTGCGGAAGTATTCCACAGCCTGGCAAAGATTCTGAAGGCAAAGGGTCTGGCTACTTCCGTCGGCGACGAAGGCGGCTTTGCACCGAACCTGTCCAGCGACGATGAGACCATCGAGACCATCCTGGAGGCAGTAAAGGCTGCCGGATATGAGCCGGGTAAGGACTTCATGATCGCAATGGATGCTGCATCTTCTGAGTGGAAGAGCGAAAAGGGCAAGGGATTCTATCACCAGCCCAAGTCCGGCAGAGACTTCACTTCTGATGAACTGATCCAGCACTGGGCAGACCTGGTAGAAAAGTACCCCATCATCTCCATCGAGGACGCACTGGATGAAGAGGACTGGGAAGGCTGGCAGAAGCTCACCGCAAAGCTGGGCGGCAAGGTGCAGCTGGTCGGCGACGATCTGTTCGTTACCAACACCGAGCGTCTGAAGAAGGGCATCGAACTGGGCTGCGGCAACTCCATCCTCATCAAGCTGAACCAGATCGGTTCTGTTTCCGAGACACTGGAGGCAATCCAGATGGCACACAATGCAGGCTATACAGCAATTTCTTCTCACCGTTCCGGCGAGACCGCAGATACTACCATCGCTGACCTGGCAGTAGCACTGAACACCTGCCAGATCAAGACCGGCGCTCCCAGCCGTTCTGAGCGCATGGCGAAGTACAACCAGCTGCTCCGCATCGAGGAAGAACTGGGCGACAGCGCAGTATATCCGGGCATGGCAGCATTTCACGTAAAGCGTGACTGAGAACAAAGCTTTCCTTTCTGAGTGGATGTTCCACTCATTTCAAACTCTTCTATGACGGTACCGCCTGGCGGAACTGTCCCCTTAAACCTTATGAAAAAGCGGCGTATTCCGGTTGGAGTGCGCCGTTTTTTCTGCGGCTTATTTCTCCGGGAGTCTGTCGCTGACACGCCAGCCCAGCAGCACCAGTCCCAGCAGATTGGGAATCGCCATCAGTCCGTTGGCAATGTCCGAGAGCGCCCACACCGACCGGAGCGACACCACCGCACCGATCCCGGCGCACAGGCAGAACAGCAGGCGATAGGGCAGCCGCAGCCGCTCGCCGCCCAGATACCGCACCGCCTGTTCACCGCAGCAGCACCAGCCGATCAGCGTGCAGAATGCAAACAGTGCTGTCAGAATTGCCATGACCTCCGGGGCAGCGCTGCCGAAAATGCCGGAAAATGCTGCGGTGATGATTGCCCCGGCGTGGTCTGCCTGCGTCAGTGCGCCGCTGGTGAGAATTGCCAGCGCCGTGAGGGTACAGCAGACCAGCGTATCCAGTGCTACTTCTACCATACTCCACATTCCCTGGAGCGCCGCATCTTCCGAACTGCCGCCGGCGTGGACCAGGGCGCTGCTGCCCAGACCTGCTTCGTTGGAAAAGATGCCGTGGCGCAGTCCGGTCTGTACCGCCTGTTTCAGCACAGCGCCGGAAATACCGCCGCCCACGGCACGAATCCCGAATGCACCGCAGAAGATGTCCCGGAACGCACCCGGCAGGGCATCGTGATGCGTTACGATTACGCCGAGCGCCGCCAGCAGGTACACGGCAGACAGCAGCGGCATGAGCCACTGGATGACCTTTCCGGTGCAGCTTGTGCCACGGAGCAGAATGATGCCCAGCAGTACTGCAACGCCAACCGCCGTCCACAGCGGCGGCAGGGAAAACGCCTGCTTTGCCAGAGTGGAAATGGCGCTGCTCTGGGTCATGTTGCCCATGCCTAGGGATGCGGCAATACAGCAAACGGCATAGAACGCCGCCAGTACCCGGCTGTGCAGTCCGAACCGGAGATATGCCATGGGACCGCTCACTCGTCTGCCGTCCGGCAGTGTCCGGGCATAGCGCAGGGCAAGGACGTTTTCGCTGTAGGTCAGCGCCATTCCCAGCAGGGCAGAGAACCACATCCAAAAGACAGCGCCCGGACCGCCTATACAGAGCGCCGCCGCCACGCCGATGATGTTTCCCGTTCCCATAGCTGCCGCCAGGGCGGTGGAAAAGGTCTGGAACTGGGTGAGGGCAGTGCGGTTCTCGCCGGCGGGTTTCTCTTTCAGACTGCCGAAAGTGCGTTTCAGAATGGTGCGCCAGCCCCGGAATTGGAGAAAGCGCAGCCGGATGGTGAGAAAAACACCTGTGCCGAGCAGCAGCACCAATAGTCCGGCACTCCAGATATAAGATGCAATGGTTTCCAGCATAGCGGCGGTCTCCTTTCATTGGACAGGGGCAGCAGTGCTTTTGCGTAACAATTTCTCATGCAAATCGATTTTTCGGATAGTCCCCCTTGAAAAGGGGGATGTCAGCGTAAGCTGACAGGGGGATAGATTATTACAGAGCATTTTTCTTAGCACAAGGCACATCTTGTGGGTGCATTTTCAAAGAAGGCATAAAAATTGATTTACGTAACAATTTCCCCATATCTCTTGACGAAAATGCCATATCGGGGTATAATAGTTTATGAAGATATCCAACCCGTTTAGAAGTTGCGGCGGCGCAGCGGTGCGTGAAAAGGCACAGCCGTGTAGTGCCGCCGGAGAATTCCACAGGAGGCGCAGATGAAGCAGTATACTGCCGACAAACACGCACAATATACTCTGCAGATCGCTGCACCTGTGGTGTCAGCGGTGCTGATTGGATTGATATGGTACTTTTTAGCGGTACTTCCCCACTGGATGCTCTGGACGCTGACAGTCATCGTCGCTGCTGCTGCGGTGCTGCTGTCTACACTGCTGCTGCCCATGTGGTTCTGCACCATCGTCTACAGCGTTTCGGCGACGCATATCACCCGGAAGTGCGGCATTTTCTTTGTACAGGAACAGACCATGCGCACCCAGGCGCTCCAGTTCAGCAGCATTTTTCGTGCGCCGTTTTCGGAAAAGACCGGGATGAACTTCATTCCGCTCCATGCCTACGGCGGCACAGTCATTCTGGCATTTCTGAGCCGCTCCGATGCGGAGGAGATCCAGGCGTTTCTGCAAAAGACGGTGTACAGCCACAGCCAGCGAGTGGTGGAACAGCCTGTGTTGCCGGAAGAGGGACCGGACTTTGACGTATTCGAAAGCGCCATGCAGGAGACGAAAGCACCTCCGGCAGACGACACGGAAAGGAGCGAGCCATGACCCGGACGGCTGCGGCATCCCCGGCAGTTTACCGGGAGCATCCCATCAAGATCCTGCGGTACAGCGCCAAAAACCTGTGGCTGTTGATTTTTCCGCTGCTGCGCAGTCTGCGGTTTTATCCGTTCTCGTTTCAGAATCTCATCGACTGGGGCGCCGGCGTGTGGTTTGACCTGCTGGTGGCGCTGCTGATCTTGGGGATCGGAACGCTCCGCTGGCACGCCTGCATCTACTATTTCGACGAAGTGACCATCCGTTCCCGGAGCGGCATCCTGCTGCAGCGTGTCACGGAGATCCCTCTGGAGCGCATTGCCTCCACCGTAGAGGAACACCCCTTTTACCTACGTCCGCTCCGGGCGGCGTGTCTGCGCATCAGTACAGCGGCAGGCGCAATGCCGGATGCGGATATGCAGCTGACGCTGTATCTGCGTGACCTGCACCGGCTGCGGCAGAATATCCCGGTGCTGCAAAACGGCAAGTCGGAAGAGGCGGCATATCACACGCCGGCGTGGCGGACGATGCTGTTCTCGGCGCTGTTTTCCAGCAGCTTTTCCGGGGCGCTGTACATTGCGACCCTTTTTTTTCAGGGCGGCCGTATCACGTCTGACCTGCTGGAACAGTTCCAGGCGCAGCAGCTCCTGGAGGATGCCACAGACAGAGCGTCCACGGCGTTCCACGGCGTACCACGCATCGCCGTCACCATCGGCATCATCATTCTGGCGCTGTGGCTGATCTCATTCGGGCGGAATCTGCTGCGCTACGGCAGATTCAAGATGCGGTTCGGCAGTGAGTTTATCTCGGTGCATACGGGCATCATCACCCGGCGGCGGTATCATCTCCGGGACACCGCCATCATCTTTCCCGACCTGCGGCAGAACCTGGTGATGAAGATTTTCGGCATGGTCTCGCTGCACATCCGCTGTCCCGGCTACGGCAGCCGGCGTGACACCCTGCCGGTGCTGATTCCGCTGATGCGCAAAAAAAGCTCTCAGCCCCTGCTGGAACGCCTGCACGCCGTGCCGGTGATGGAACATCCGAAACTGCACGCAAAATCCAACATCAAGTTTTTCTGGTCGTTCGTCTGGCCGCCGGTGATCGGACTTTGCGCCATTTTTCCGGTGCGATTTTTCCTGCTGTGGCTGCTGCCCAGTGTGGGAGCGATCATCCGCTTTTTTTCCGTCATGATGATTATTCCGCTGGTGTGGCTGCTCTGCATCCGCATTGTGGCGATGGTCTCGGAATCGGTCACCATGGACGACCAGCACCTGCAGATGCACTTTTGCAGCTGGTTCACATTCCACACCATCACGGTGAACCATGCACGCATCGTCCGCACGGACATTATGCAGACGCCCATGCAAAAGCAGTATGGAGTTTGCCATTTATATATCACCTGCAACGGACCCCGGCAGCAGCGGTTCAAGCTGACGGCGCTCCCGGAGAAAAAGGTCCGGGAGATTCTGGCGATGCTGGAGCAGGGAGCATAATCACAAAAACATTCCCGGTTTCTGCGTGGGTGCGGAAACCGGGATTTTTTTGTAAAAATGCAGATAAATCATTGACTCTTTTTCCTTTTTGTACTATAATAAAGATATTCTGTTTTATCAATATGATATGGAGGCATGAAAATGCAATTGTGGAAAAAGGCACTTGCGGCAGTGACTGCCGGGGTGCTTTGTCTGGGTAGTGTTGGCATTTCTGGGGTGCAGAGTGTGCTGGAAAGCGTGAGAACGGTGCTAACTGCGAGTGCAGATGTGCCAGGTGAGTATGATGGAACTTATGGGGATTTGTACTATAAGAACGATGATGATTTGGTTTCTATAGTCGGTTGTAAGACAACTGCTGAGTCTGTAGAAATTCCGGCAGAAATTGACGGAAAACCTGTGACAAGTATTGAAAAAATGGCTTTTTCCGGCTGTACCAGTTTGACGGCAATCACGATACCGGACAGCGTGATGAGTATTGGCGATAGTGCTTTTTCCAACTGTACCAGCTTAATAGAAATCACGATACCGGACAGTGTGACGGGAATTGAAGAATATGCTTTTTCCGGCTGTACCAGTTTGACAGCAATTACAATACCAGACAGCGTAACAAATATTGGAGTGGGTGTATTTTTTGACTGTACCAGTTTGACAGAAATTACGATACCAGACAGCGTGACAAGTATTGGATATACTGCTTTTTGCGGCTGTACCAGTTTGACAGAAATCACAATACCAGATGGTGTGACAAGCATTGGAGGGGCTGCTTTCTCTAAAACACCATGGTTAGCTGAAAAGCAAAAAGAAAACCCATTGGTTGTTGTGAATGGAATTTTGATTGACACAGAAACTTGCACCGACAATGTTGTTATACCGGACAGCGTGACAAGTATTGGAGAGTTTGCTTTTCACGGTTGTACCAGTTTAACAGCAATCACGATACCAGACAGCGTGACAAGTATTGGATGTGAAACTTTTCATGACTGCACCAATTTGAAAAATGTTTATATTTCTGATTTAGAATCTTGGTGTAAGATTGATTTTTGTGGTACTACTTCTAATCCATTGCATTGTGGTGCCAATCTTTATATAAACGGAGAGTTGGTAACAGAAATTACGATACCGGATGGCGTGACAAGCATTGGAGAGTTTGCTTTTTCCGGCTGTACCGGTCTGACGGAGATTACCATTCCAGACGGTGTGACAAGTATTGAACGTTATGCTTTTTATGGTTGTGAAAATTTGACGAAAATCACGACTCCAGATAGTTTGATAAGTTTTGGGTATAATGCTTTTTGGGGGACGCCATGGCTTACAACCAAACAAGAAGAAAATCCGCTTGTGATTGTCAATGGGGTTTTGATTGACGGGACAACCTGTACTGGAAGTGTTACGATACCGGACAATGTGACAAGCATTGGAGAATGGGCATTTTTTTATTGTGAGAAATTGACGGGAATCACTATTCCGGACAGTGTGATGAATATTGGATGGGATGCTTTCTCTCATTGCACTAGCTTGACGGAAATCACGATTCCAAATAGTATGACGAGTATTGGAATGCAAGCTTTTTACGGCTGTACCAATCTGACGAAAATTACTATTCCAGAAAGTGTGACAAGTATTGAAAGCTTTGCTTTTGAAGATTGCAATAACGTGACAATCTACGGCTACACCGGTTCCTACGCAGAAACCTATGCTGAGGAAAACGACATTCCTTTTGTCTCTCTAGGCAACGCTACAACAACAGAAACCACCACTACTACAACCGAAACCACCACCGAAACGACTGAAACAACGACTACTACCACCACCCCGGAGACCCCGACCATCGCCAAAGGCGACCTGGACGGCAGCGACCGCATTGACTCCACCGACATCTTCTACACCATGTATTACGTGGCAAATGTTGCCGTAGGAAACCCCGGCGGTCTGACAACGGAACAGATCGCAGCCGCCGATGTGGACGGCAGCGGCAAGGTGGACTCCACCGACGTATTCTATATGATGTATTACGTGGCACTCCACGGCGTCGGCAAGGATGTGTCCTGGGAGGAAGTCCTCGCCAAGTAAGAAAAATTCTTAGAACCAAAAAGGGCTGCGGTACTTTTCACGAGTACCGCAGCCCTTGCTGTATCCGGTTACATTTGTAAAATCTGCGCTAGTATCTGCAGGATCTTTGCCCCGTAGTTCGCCCCGGATGCCCAGCCCTTGTGGTTCAGGTTCTCCTGGATGCCAAGCCACTCCACATAAGGCGCACAGCCACGCTGGACATAGCGGAAACGGGTGTCGATGCAGTCCTGTTTCAGCGGCTCAGTGGAGGCGTAGGCTTTCAGATGCTGTATCTGCGCCCGGATGCCCAGCTGGGGCGTGGCAAAGGAATTGCCTTTCACGCCGTTTTGCGTCACGCCCATGCCGCAGAAATTGTTCTGGCTCAGCGTCACGGCAGAGCCACGGAAGGTGAAGTTTCCGGTCTCCAGGCAGGACTGCGCAAAGGCAATGTCCCCACGCACGCCCTCTGCCTCGCCCTCGCTGAGATAGTAGGGGATCATGTCCAGGACGCTCTGCGCTACGTTGGGGTTGACAGAGCGGATGTAGGCGGCCATCTGTGCGACTGTCGCCTGGGACTTGCCCATGACCGGGGTGGTGTTGGTGGAAAGCTTGCCGTCATCGGCGGCACGATAGGTCACGCCGTCGATGAGGACGGTCTGGCTGCGCACCAGCTTGCCGTCGCTTTCGAAGTAATAGGAACTGCCGTCCAGCTGCTGCATCCCCACCAGTGCGGTCTCCGTGTCCGGGCTGAAATAGTAGATGTCTCTGCCGTCTTTCTGCCAGCCGGTCTGGATGCTGCCGTCTATACTATTATAATAGGAGACCGTCCCGTCAGCAAACGTGCATACGCCCACTGTCTGGGTGCCGCAGTCCGGGTCGAACTGGTACCGGTGTCCGTCCAGCGTCTGTTCGCCGGTCAGCTTTCCGGTGTCGCTGTCCGCATAATAGCGGTGACCGCCGGACTCCACCCAGCCGGAGACCGGTTCTCCTGTGACCGGGTCGTAGTAGCGGCGTATACCGTTCACCGTGCGCCAGCCGGTCTTTTGCGCTCCGGTGTAGTCGAAGAGATAGTCCGTACCGTCGATGGTCACTTCGCCGGTGACGCATTCGCCCTGGGCATCGTAGTAACAGCGGCTGCCGCTTTCCGTCACGCCCCAGTTGCCGGAGGGCTGGGTGGTTTCTGTGGCAACGGGAACAGTCACCCCGGCGCTGTCCGCCGCCGCAGAAAAGCCGCCCAGGATGCAGGCTGTCCCCAGTCCGGCGGCGAGGGAAAGCAGGAATGGAAAATGTTTCAAGTGTGGTCCTCCTTTGTATTGTGTTTTGTGCGGTATTGCCTTTATTGTAGCATATTTTCGGGGATGTTGCAACCGAAAATGCACAAAAAATGTGCCGCAGTATGCAGAAAAGTGTCACATTCTCCGGACTTTTCGTCAAACTGCCGGAATCGGACGCAGAAGGACACTGCATTTTTTGCGCTGCGTGGGAAAAAATAACGCAGACTTTGTTGACAATTCGGCAAAAATCCGGTATAATGTAGTGGAAAGAGAATGTTGCAGGGGAAGATACTGATAGGGGAACGCTGGCAGGTCTGCCGGCAGAAATTCAGTTGCTGCAAATGCGCAGCAGGAGGAATCTATGTCGTTACAGGAAAAAGAAGCATACGACCTGGCAAAATGTAAGCTTGCAGAATATTTGCAGGACAGCGCCGTCTGCTCCATGGATGAATACGTGCAGCACGGCACGACCAGCACATTACAGCACTGCCTTTCTGTGGTGCATATCAGCTGTGCCATGGCAGAAAAGCTGCACATCCGTGTAAACTATGAAAATCTGATCGTCGGGGCATTGCTCCACGACTTTTATTTGTATGACTGGCACACGCACCAGGATGAGGGCGTGCTGCACGGCTTTGCCCATCCGCACATTGCCTGCAGAAATGCAGCGATGCGGTTTCACGTCAACGCAGAGGTACAGCACATCATCACCACCCATATGTGGCCGCTGACGCTGCGGTTTGTGCCACGTTCCAGAGAGGCGGTTCTGGTCTGCATGGCGGACAAGTACTGTTCTACCCTAGAGACCGTGGTGGGATTTTTCCACGCTGCCGCTGCACTGCTCCGAAGAAAGCAGGTGTGAGTTTATGGTACATTATCTTTCTGACTATGTGATCCTTTTCTTTGCCTATGCCACCCTGGGCTGGTGCATGGAAACATTATATATGGGCGTCCGGGAACGGCGCATCACCAACCGTGGCTTTCTGCTGGGACCCTGCTGTCCGATCTACGGCGCAGGCATGGTGGGCATTACCCTGTTGTTCCAGGACAGCCACTACAGCTATTGGCACGTGTTCTTTTCTATCATCCTGCTGTGCAGCCTGCTGGAATATGCAGTAAGCGCTTTGATGGAACGGGTGTTCCACACTCGCTGGTGGGACTATCACGATATGCGGTTCAACATCCATGGCCGTATCTGCCTGGAGACCATGCTGCCCTTTGGTCTGCTGGGGACATTTGCCCTCTACCGGATCAATCCGTTTCTGATGATGTTGTATCATCGCCTTCCCGGATTTATTTCCGGGAAATTGGCGGTGGGACTGGTGGTTCTGCTGCTGGCGGATCTGACCATCTCCGTCTGTGTCCTGCGGAATCTTTCCCTGCCGGACGGCGACGCCGACCATACCGCCGAGATCTCACGCCGTGTGTGGGAAGATCTGAAAAAGCGGCTTGGCTGAACAAATTGAATAAAACTTTTTTGTGCATTCCGCTGTGTTTTAGTGGGATGCACTTTTTTTGTGTGCGTCAGATGAAAACGACAAAATACACTTGACAGAATAAATGTCATGCGTTATAATAGAACAAAGTTATTTCATAACATAGTTATAGATAAAGGAGGCTTTGGAGAGATGGATTGTGAGGCAAACACGTTTTTTGGCGTAATGAATGCGTTTCGTGGGTTGAATGTGTTTTCTCTGCTGCCCCTGTCCCGGCAGGAGTATATGCTGATGTTCCTGGTGTTCCGTCACCGAAAGACCAACCCGGAGGGCTGTACGGTATCGACCCTGACCCGGCTGATGCGTGTGCCGCAGCCGGCAGTGTCCCGGACGCTGCGTGGACTGGAGAACAACGGCTACATCCGCCGGGAAGTCTGCCGGGAGGATCGGCGCAACACGTATGTGACACTGACGGCTGCCGGAGAGACAGAGGTACAGCGTGCCAATCAGCTTTTGGAGGAATTTCACCGGGGTATCCAGAAACGATTCACGCAGGAAGAGTCCGATCAGCTGATGGAACTGCTGCGGCGGCTCTATATGGCGGCATCGGAAGAACTGGATGAGATGAAAGGAGAGAAACAAGCCAATGGGTAAGCTTTTCAAGAACCTGAAACCTTACTGGAAATCTGTGCTGGTGATTTTCGTGCTGTTGGTGGTGCAGGCGTTTTGTGACCTGTCGCTGCCCCAGTATACGTCGGATATCATTGACACAGGCATCCAGAACAGCGGCGTAGCCCACATCCTGCCGGAAAAGATCACGGCGGAGGAGTTTGATAATGCCCAGCTGTTCATGACCGAGGAAGAACAGAACCAGTGGCAGGATGCCTATGACGGCGAGAACCGGAAAGACAGCCTGTCGGAAAAGAAACTGGACGAACTGGACAGCGACCTGCTGGTGCCGGTGCTGCTGAATTATCAGATGTCCATGATGAATGAGGACACTTTCCGCCAGATGCTGGCGCAGCAGCAGACCGACCCCAATGCGGAGGCACAGATGGAACAGATGTCTGTGGAAGAAATCGGCGCTATGATGGGCGTGGAACTGAAACCGTTCCAGCGCACCGAAGAGGACGACGACGGCAATGAGACCACGGTGACCTGTGTGGATGTACGCCCGGTGTTTGCGGCAATGCAGCAGAGCGGTCAGCTCACGGAAGAGATAGTGAACCAGATGCGCTCCCAGCTGGAGGATATGCTGGACACTATGGGCGACTCTCTGGTGAAGTCCATGGGCGTGGCATATGCAGTGCAGTGCGACAAGGATGCCGGACTGGACGTGGATAAGATCCAGACCAGCTATCTCTGGCGCACCGGCGGCAAGATGATGGCGATGGCATTCGCCATGATGGCTGCGGCGATCTGCGTCGGCTATTTTGCATCCCGTGTGGGTGCAGGCGTGGGACGTGATCTCCGTGGAAGAGTGTTCCAGCGTGTCATGCAGTTCTCCAGTGCGGAGATGGATCAGTTCTCCACCGCATCTCTCATCACCCGCAGTACCAACGATATCCAGCAGGTGCAGATGGTGACGGCGATTTTCCTGCGGATGCTGCTGTATGCGCCGATTCTGGGCGTGGGCGGTATTCTAAAGGTGGTACATACCGGCGCAGGCATGGGCTGGGTCATTGTCCTGGCGGTTCTGGTAATTCTGGGGATCGTCGGCGTGCTGATGTCCATTGCAATGCCCAAGTTCAAGCTGATGCAGGTGCTGGTGGATAAGGTGAACCTGGTCTCCCGTGAGATTCTGACCGGTCTGTCGGTCATTCGTGCATTCGGACGGGAAAAGACCGAGGAAGAGCGTTTCGACCAGGCAAACCGGAATCTGACCCGAACCAACCTGTTTGTCAACCGTGTCATGACCTTTATGATGCCGGTGATGATGCTGATTATGTACAGTCTGACCATTCTGATCGTCTGGGTCGGCGCACACCGTGTGGACGGCGGCTCCATGCAGGTCGGTTCTATGACGGCGTTTATCACCTATGCTATGATGATCGTCATGTCTTTCCTCATGCTGACCATGATGTCTGTCATGCTGCCCCGTGCATCGGTAGCTGCCGGACGAATTGACGAGGTATTGCAGACAGAGACTTCCGTCAAGGAGAACGAGACACCGAAGCATCTGGACACCTGCAAGGGCGTTCTGGCATTCGACCATGTCCATTTCCGCTATCCGCACGCCGAAGAGGATGCCCTGTCCGACCTGTGCTTTACCGCAGAACCGGGCAAGACCACAGCCATCATCGGCAGCACCGGCTGCGGCAAGTCCACGCTGGTGAATCTGATCCCTCGTCTGTACGATGCCACAGAGGGCAGCATTACGCTGGACGGCGTGGAACTGCGTGATCTGCCGCTGGAAGAACTGCGGCAGCAGATCGGTTTTGTGCCGCAGAAGGGCGTGCTGTTCTCCGGAACGATTGCCAGCAACCTGCGGTTCGGCAATCCGGATGCATCGGATGCGGAGATAGAGCAGGCGGCAGAGATTGCCCAGGCGATGGAGTTCATTGGAGAAAAACCGGATCGGTTCGACAGCGATATCTCCCAGGGCGGTACCAATGTTTCCGGCGGTCAGAAACAGCGTCTGACCATCGCCAGAGCCATTGCCAAGCACCCGAAGGTGTTCGTCTTTGACGACAGCTTTTCCGCACTGGATCTGAAAACCGATGCGGCACTGCGCAAAGCGCTGGGCGAGCAGGTGCAGGACAGCACCATGATTATCGTGGCGCAGCGTATCAGCACCATCCTCCATGCAGACCAGATCCTGGTGCTGGAAGAGGGAAAGATCGTGGGCAAGGGTACACACGAAGAACTGCTGCGCAGCTGCGAAGTGTACCAGCAGATCGCAAAGTCTCAGCTTTCCGCAGCGGAACTGGGACTGGAAGAGGACACAGAGAAAGGAGCGGTGACAGATGGCGAATGAAAGACGGCGCATGGGCGGTCCGAGAGGCGGTCAGATGCCGGTGGAAAAGGCAAAGGACTTTAAGGGTTCAATCGGCAAGCTGTTTGTGTATATGAAAAAGTATCACGCTGCGGTAGTCGTCGTGATCCTGTGTGCAGTTGCCTCCACTGTGTTCAGCGTCATTGGCCCGGATATCCTGGGAAAGGCGACCACAGAGCTGGCAAACGGTCTGATGGCGAAGATCCAGGGAACCGGCGGCATTGACTTTACGAAGATCGGACAGATTTTGCTGTTCGTGCTGGGGCTGTATCTGCTCAGCACCCTGTTCAACTTTGTCCAGGGCTGGCTGATGACCGGCGTGACCCAGAAGGTCTGCTACCGGATGCGGAAAGACATCTCCGAAAAGATCGACCGGATGCCTATGGCATATTTCGAAAGCCGCACCTACGGCGAAGTGCTGTCCCGCATCACCAACGATGTGGATACGCTGGGACAGAGTCTGAACCAGAGCATTACCCAGATCATCACCTCTGTGGCAACTATGGTGGGCGTACTGGTCATGATGCTGCGCATCTCTCCGCTGATGACGCTGATCGCAGTGATTATCCTGCCCATTTCTGTGACGCTGATCTCTCTGGTGGTCAAGAAGTCTCAGAAGTACTTCAAGCAGCAGCAGGAATATCTGGGACACATCAACGGTCAGGTCGAGGAATCCTATGCCGGTCAGACTGTGATCCAGGCATACAACAAGGAAAAGGACACCGTGCGCCAGTTCCAGGAGACAAACGATACCCTGTATCACTCCGCATGGAAGTCCCAGTTCCTGTCCGGACTGATGCAGCCGATCATGATGTTTGTGGGCAACCTGGGCTATGCCGCTGTGGCACTGTCCGGCGGACTGCTCGCCATTCGTGGTACCATCACCATCGGTGATATCCAGGCATTCATCCAGTACGTGAAGAACTTCACCCAGCCCATGCAGCAGATCGCACAGGTGCTGAACCAGGTGCAGTCGATGGCGGCAGCTACGGAGCGTGTGTTTGAATTCCTGGAAGAGGACGAAGAAGTCCAGACCGCAGAGCATCCGGTACAGCTGGCAGATGTCAGTGGCAGCGTGGACTTCGAACACGTTTCCTTCGGCTATAAGCCGGAGCAGTGCATCATCCACGATTTCAGCGCCAAGGTGCATCCGGGACAGAAAGTTGCCATTGTTGGTCCTACCGGTGCCGGAAAAACGACCATGGTGAAGCTGCTGATGCGGTTCTACGATGTCAACAGCGGTTCTATCAAGCTGGACGGACACGATGTCCGGGACTTTGACCGGCATCAGCTCCGGGAATCTTTCGGCATGGTACTCCAGGACACCTGGCTGTTCCAGGGAACGATCATGGAGAATATCCGCTACGGCAGACTGGATGCCACAGACGAAGAGGTCATCGCCGCCGCAAAGGCAGCCCACGCAGATACCTTTATCCGCCAGCTGCCGGACGGCTATCAGATGGAGCTGAACGAGGACGCCAGCAACGTGTCACAGGGACAGAAACAGCTGCTTACCATTGCACGTGCGATTCTGGCAGACAACCGGGTCATGATCCTGGACGAGGCGACTTCTTCCGTAGATACCCGAACCGAAATTCTGATCCAGAAGGCAATGGATCATCTGATGGAGGGCAGGACCAGCTTTATCATTGCGCACCGCCTTTCCACCATCCGCAATGCGGATATGATCCTGGTCATGAAGGACGGCGACATCATCGAGCAGGGTACGCACGATGAGCTGCTGGCGAAGAACGGGTTCTATGCGGATCTGTACCGCTCTCAGTTCGCTCAGACGGCATAACCGCATTTCAAAAAAATAACAGCATAACACGCAAATTGGTTTTTCTCCATTTTGCCTCCTCTTTAGAGGAGGTGTTCCGGAGGGACGGAGGAGTCAGAAAAATCAATTTGCGTGTTTTTGCATAAAAAGGGCTTGCCAAATGAAAAAGATTGTGCTATAATGATAATATCTGTTGTTCTGTCCGCTGGAAGGGAACGGCGGAACACACCGCAGCGCCGTTTGCATCCGATGAGACGGGCTGTATCTCACTATACTTTAAGGAGGACTTCCATGGCAACCACCAACACCCAAGCCGTGCCGCTGCGTACCAAGCGTGGTATCAGTGCCGGCAGCATTTTCTCGGCAATCGGAAGATGGATCGTCCGAAACCGGATCTATCTCATCGCCTTTGCCATTCCGGCTGCGCTGACCTATCTGGCGTATGCCATCTTCGGACTCTACCCCTTTGGCGAAGAATCCGTGCTTTGCCTCGACCTGAACGGACAGTACGTCTACTATTTTGAAGCACTTCGTGATGCGTTCTGGGGCGACGGCAGCATTTTCTACAACTGGTCCAGAAACCTTTCCGGTGAATTTATGGGCATTATCGGCTATTATCTTGCCAGCCCGTTTACTTTGATCGTGATGCTTCTGCCGGAGAAGTTCATGCTGAGCAGCCTGCTTATCATGCAGCTTTGCAAGGTGGGCGCTGCCGGCGTGACATTCAACTATTTCCTGCAAAAGCGCCGGAACGTACAGCCCTATCCGTCCCTGCTGTTCTCCACCATGTATTCCATGATGGCATATATGGTGATCCAGCTGATCGACCCCATGTGGCTGGATGGTCTGGTATTCCTGCCGCTGATTATGCTGGGCATCGAGTATCTGGTCGATGACGGCAGACGGCTGAACTACATCATTCCGCTGGCGCTGATGTGCGTGGCAAACTTCTACATCGGCTACATGATCTGCATTTTCGTGGCACTGTACTTCTTCTTCTACCTGCTGGCAGGTTCGGACAAGAAGCGCAAGGGCTATGACTATTTCACCGCCATCGTGCGTGTGGCATATTCCTCGATCATTGCACTAGCTTGTGCGGCATTCATGCTGCTGCCGGTGTACAATGCACTGAAACTGGGTAAATTCGAGTTTACGGATCCGGACTATAGTTTCCGGTTCCAGTCTTTCCCGCTGAGTCAGAAACTGCTGGAAAATGCGCAGGATTCACCGCTGCTGGTACTTCTGTGCGACCTGCTGGATATGTTCCCGCAGCTGCTCCCGGCACAGTATGACTCTGTTAACGTCCAGGGTAAGCCGGAGATCTACTGCGGTCTGCTTACACTGGTGCTGCTGCCGCTGTTCTACATGAACAAGAAGATTAACTGGAAGAAAAAGCTGGGCTATACAGCGCTGATCGTTGTGATGGTAATGTGTATGCTCATCACACCGGTGGACATGATGTGGCACGGCGGACAGGTGCCGAACTGGCTGCCGTTCCGCTATTCGTTCCTGCTGTCCTTTATCTTCCTCACCATGGCGGCAACTGCATTTGCCAACAAGGACGGCATCCAGAAGAAACATCTGCTCGGCTCTGCCGGGGTGATGGTGGTTATCATCGCCATTGTTGCCGGTCTGAAATTTGACCAGATGGCAAAGGGTGCAGTCTGGATCTCTGCGGCACTCATGGGCATCTATCTGATCCTGCTGTACTTCATGATCGGCGGCAAGCTGACAGAGGGCAAGCGTGGCGTGAGCATTGCGCTGACGACTATGATGCTGGTTATGGTCGGCGGCGAGGCAACCTATAATGCAGTGGATTCCATGAAGGATATCGACGATGAGGTGGCATATTCCACCCGTGCATCCTATCAGAACTATGTGCAGAACGGCAGAGCGGCTGCGGATATGCTGGAGGAAAAGGATGACGGTTTCTACCGTGCAGAAAAGACTTTCTTCCGCTGTGTCAACGACAATGCGGCGCTCGGACTGAATGGTATTTCCCACTCCAGTTCTGTCATGAACACCCGGGTCATCAACTTCATTGAGACCATGGGCTATTGTATGCACAGCTACTACACCCGTTATGACGGCAACACAGAGATCGCTGACTCTCTGCTGGGCATCAAGTATGTACTGGATCGTGGTGAAAACTTCGACCAGAACCGCCGTCTGAACCCGGCGTATGAACCTCGCTGGGCATATGACTACAAAAACGAAAACGGCGTGGACAAGACCATCACGGCGTATGAGAATACCAATGCGCTGTCCATCGGCTATATGGTGGATGAAGATGTACAGAAGATCGACCACCTGGGCAATGACAATCCGTTCAACAGCCAGAACATCTTCATGAGTACCATGAGCGGCAATACGGAATTCGATGAAAACGGTCAGTTTGCATCGTGGCACGAATACTACACACCGCTGAACCTGGCAGAAGATCCCATCGTCAGCGATTCCATTACCACCAGTCCTTACGGCGAACAGACCAAGTATGATGTGACCGGCGACGGTGACCCGACGGTGGACTTCCACCTGGTGGCAGATTCCAGCGATCCGATCTATATCTACTTCAAGACAGAGTTCCAGAAGAAGGTCAACCTGTGGATGTCCACCTGGGACGAGAGCGAGTGGAGCGCAGACGAAGAGAGCTGGAAGGCAGAAAACGAGGGTGACTTCACCTGGAAGGCTGCCGACGAATACGCAAAAAATCACAGCGGCTTTGAGTCTCTGGGTGAATACTTCGAGGGCGACAACTACATTGCCCTGCGTCTGGGTACTTTCGAGCCAGGCACAAAGATCACGCTGCGTATGACCATTGCCAACGATGAAAAGTTCACCATCGTGAAGAACTTCCTGTTCTACACATACCATCCGGATGTGTTCCAGGCAGATATCGACACGCTGAAGAAGAACCAGTGGCAGATCGACTCTTCCAAGAGCAACGACCGGAAACTCACCGGTACGATCACCGCAGAAGATGGTCAGATCATGATGACCTCTATCCCGTATCAGCCGGGCTGGTCCATCAAGGTTGACGGCAAGCGTGTAGACAACCTGGTAGAAGAGGTCAAGAACGAGGACGGCAGCACCAGTCTGAACAATCAGAGCGGTGACTCCGGACAGATCGTTGTGGTAGATGCAATGATCGGTCTGCGGCTGCCTGCCGGAACGCATACCGTGACGATGACCTATACACCGCCGGGGTGGTGGATCGGCATGGGTACGCTGGCTGGCGGTATTATCCTGATTGTGCTGTTCTGGTTCGGCGACCGCAAGCGCTATGCTGCAATGCTGGTTGCAGTAGAGGCAGAAAAGGAACGGGAACGTCAGCAGGCAAAGAAACGTGTCAAGCTGAAGTCCAACAACAATAAGGATAAGGACGATTCTCCGGAAAAACTGCTGGAAAAACTGGAGGCACTCCATAAGGAGGGTATTCTGGACGACAAGGAGTTTGCAGCCAAAAAGGCGGAGATTGAAAAGAAAAAGAAAGCGAACGGCAAACAGACGTAATTGTCAGTTTGTGTAAAGTACGCTGAAAAATGAAACGGCGTTGCCGCAGGGAAAATGTTCCTGCGGCAACGCCGTTTTTGGTTTGGTGTGCGAAAGGAGATTTTTAACCGTAACTATATGACATCACATCACGATAGGATGGAAAGAACGATTCTAACGATACAACCACGATTATCACCAAAATGAGAATCAGTAGACTCACCAGAGACTGCGCTTTTGTATATCGTTTGATTTTTTCAGATGACCTGGAATATGCAAATATCATGCCGGCAACGCAGAGGACGAATAAAAGTACAAGAAACAGAAAACCAGCAAAATTGCCGCCGGCAGACTGCTTTCCATAGCCTTCTGTCATCCAGTTTAGCGCTCTGACAGAATAATGTGTCTGCCAAAAATATTCGAAACATAAAAAGGAAAAAGGCAGCGTCAGAACCCATTTCAACAAGAGGGTTTTCCTGTTTTCGCTTAACAGCATGGCTGCATATATCGCTGCGACAACCAGCAGATACGGAAACAGGAGCAAATCGTTTGCGGTACGGATAATTTCCGCAAGAAATATCGCTGACACAACAACAACTGACATTGCTGCCGAACAGATTATAGTGTTTATCGTTTTGAATTTCATCTCTTTCTCCTTAAATAGGGTGGAGCAATTTTTCGTGAATTTTGATTTTTCCCATTGGTTTGATTCTGAAACTACGCCGTATCACATAGCAGTTGATATCCAAATCATAATGATATGTTGCACATATTCGCCCAATATAGTTAGAACGAAAGAAAAGGAGAACAAGCTGCTTGTCAGATATAAAAACAAGCTCGCTATAGCGTATGTGTTTGCTTGATGAAACACAGGAACACTTATTTCATAATTAAACCAAAAGCCGTTGATACTATAAATTTAGTGTCAATGGCTTTTTCTATATATAAGTTTTTTTCAAAAAGCGACTCGAATTAGTCAGACTTCACAAAACAGCCAATAGAAATCAAGCGAAGATTCGGCAAAAGTAACAGCTCGGCTTTTCAACCGTTAATAACTGCGGACAACTGTATCGTTTTTTCGTGCAGAAAGATTTTTTCTTTGCTGAAAAAACAATTATTCAATACCCAAAAGAATATTTACAGCTTTCCTGAGGTCTGGTTTGGTGCGATAAGCCATAATTACCTTTCGCTCTTGTTCGCTTAAATCTTCCGGTGATAATCTGACATCAAGCAGCTCACTGGGAGATACATTCAATGCCTTGCAGATATCCGCAAGAATATCCGCATCGGGACGGTTGATTCCCGTCTCCCTTAATTAAAGATATTGTTGGGTAAAAAAGAAAGGTCAGTCGATTTTGCCGATGAAGCGGTAGTAGATTTCTACTTCCTGCTCACGGCTTCCGTCCTCGCCCTTGACAGCTTCGTGGACGGTTATTTTTTCAATTAGAGTGTTCAGAAGTTCGGCGGTCAGCTCCACAGGGTTGACATACTGTTTCATCAGGGCAATCCACTTTTCAGCATCCGCTGCGGTCTGTACGGCGGCTTCCATCGTTTCGTGAAGCTGTCTTATTTTTGTTTCAAGCTCCTTTTGCTCGTTCTGGTACTTCTCGGACAGCATATTGAAGTTATACTCGGTTATGCGTCCGGCAGACCAGTCCTCATACATTTTAGCAAACAGCCCGTCAACCTCGGCTTTACGCTTCTCTGCCTTTTTCAGCTCCGCAGCCTGCTTTTTCTTCGCAGAGTTTCTTTCCCTGTCGCTGGCATTGAGCAGGCGTTTCAGCAGATTGTCCTCGTCTTTCTGTGCCAGCATAGACCAGTATTGCAGTCTTGCAAGCACATAGGCATACAGTACATCATAGCGGATATAGTGCATGGAACACTGGCGTAATCCCTGCCCGTTCTTGCTGCAATGGTAGTACCCGTATGGGTTCTTATTCTGCTTGTTTTCCCCATAGGCTAAAGACCATCCGCAGTCTGCACATTTTATCAATCCTGCGAAAATCTGTGTCGTACCGTTTCTGCGTTTCCTGCGTCTGCTTGCAATCAGCTCCTGAACTTTTTGGAACACTTCTTCAGAAATGATGGCTTCGTGGGTATTTTCCACACGATACCATTCTTCCTGCGGCTTCCGCACCTTTTTCTTGTTCTTGAATGAAATGTTGCTCTGCTTGTTGTGAATGCTGTGACCGATGTAGGTTTCCTCTTTCAAAATGCTCTTGACCTGTGCTATCGTCCACGCATAGGCTTTTTCTGCGGGCGCACCGGCGTAGATATTGGCGAAAGTCCCGTATCTTTCATAGTTCAGCCAGCCGGGGGTAGGTACTTTTTCCTCCACCAGAATCCGTGTAATGCTGGCGGCTCCACGCCCGTGTACAGCAAGGTCAAAAATCTTCTCTACAATCCAGCGTGTTTCCGGGTCGATCAGAAGATGACCTTTTTTGTCCGGGTCTTTTACATAGCCCAGCGGTGCATAGGCTCCATAGTGTGCGCCATTGGCAAATCTTGTGTGCATGGCAGCCTTGACCTTTTTGCTGGTCTGTCGGGCGTGCATTTCATTCAGGATGTTTAAGAACGGTGCAAGCTCGCTTTCTCCGTTGATGGTGTCCACATTGTCATTGATGGCAATGTAGCGTACTCCCTTGCTGGGGAAATAGATTTCCGTGTACTGACCGGTCAGGATATAGTTTCTTCCCAGACGGGATAAGTCCTTTGTGACAACGCAGTTGATTTTCCCGTCTTCGATGTCATCAATCATCCTTTGGAAACTTGGACGCTCGAAATTTGTCCCACTCCATCCGTCGTCAATGTACTCGTCTACAACGGTCAGCCCATGCTCTGCGGCATACTGTCTAAGCATCATGCGCTGGGTCTGGATACTGCCGCTTTCCCCCTGTAATTCATCGTCACGGCTCAATCTCAAATATAGTGCAGTGTTATAAATCGTTGTATTGTATGGTTGTTTCACGGTTAAAAATCCTCCTTCTAAAAGAAACAACCCACGCTTATACAATACTCGCTGGTACAAGTATATCATAAGCGTGGGCTGATTGACAGTCGTTATTCCGTATTTTTTCAGGAAGCGGCGGCAGCGTGCTGGATCACATCTTCCAGCAGGCTGTCAAGCGGCTTCCCATCCTGTGCGAAATGCTCCGATACCTTGATACGGACTTTCCCCATGACAAAATACTGGGTGCCGTCTTTTTCGGTAAGCAGGGTGCCGCTGTTTTTGTTATTGCTCTCGTTTTTGCTTTTTGCCATAGGCAGTTACCTCCATAAATGAAATATGCCCGACAAGGGAATGTCAGACAGGTGTACAGCCGCAGACTGTCTCCGTGTCAACCAAACCGTGTCAACCGGCAGAAAAGACTTTGAAAACAATCCATAGGCGCTCTATTATTACTTTTTACTTTTTCTTTGATTTCTTGGTTGACATGGTTGACAAAGGAGAGAAATGCCCCAAATATCAGGCTTTTCCCCGTCAACCGGCTGTCAACCAAAGCGTCAACCAAACTGTCAACCGGTGGCTTTTCAGAATGGAAGTTCCATTTGCCGGGCTTCTTCTTCCGTGATTTCCTGAAAACCGTCCCCCTCCGGCGGAGCTTGGTTGACACGCTCCCAGCCTTTTTGAGAACCGTATTTCTTATACCGCTTCGGGCTTTTGTAGGCTACCCAGCCCTGTATGATGCCGCCCGCAATGCCGGTATTCATAATCTCGCAGATTGCCCGTGTCTCCCAGTCTGCCGGGGAATTTAAGTTCCCCAGCGCTTCCTCATAAAGCTGCTTGGAACATACCCTGTCGCCGGTGTAGTCCTCCAAATAGGCGTAGATCATGCCGGCCTGTGTGTCTTCCTGCATAAAGTCCTGCTGGTGGGCGTTCAGGTATCGGTTCATTTCCATGCTGAATGACAGCTTATACTTCCCACTGCGATAAACCGTCATGGCTTCCGCCCACATCTGTTCGATATACGCCCTCGCCGCCGCTTCATCGTCCAGTATGTGAACCTCCGCCCGTTCCGGGTACACCGTCACGGGGAGAAAGCGCCGGTTGCCGGTGCGGTCACGGGGCAAAAAGTCCTGCCGGTTGGTCGTCCCTCCAAATACACATTGCCGCAGCCGGTCTGCCGGATGTGTCTCATACGGCACTTTGTAGGTTTCTTTCTGGCGGCTTAAGAATGACTTGATTTCCTCAATACTCTTGGCGTTGGCTGTGGCAATCATCTCCGACATCTCGATAATCCAATGCCCTTGCAGCTTGCGGTACACATTTTCATCGTCCAGCTTTTTCAAATCGTCTGAAAACCATTCGTCCCTGCCTGCCAGCAGCCGGAAAAAGGTAGATTTCCCGGCTCCCTGACCACCAACCAGACAGAGCATGACCTCAAACTTGCTCCCCGGTCTGAATACCCGCCGGATGGCTCCCATCAGGAACAGTTTCAAGGCTTCATAGGTGTATTCGTCCGTATCGGCTCCCAGAAAGTGATGCAGGGCGTAACGGATGCGCTCTGTGCCGTCCCATTGCAGGCTGTTCAGGTAATCCCTGACTGGATGGTAGCGGTTTTCATTGGCAACAATCTTGATGGCGCTCTGCACCTTTTTCTCGCTGGTAAGCCCGTAATTTTCTTCCAGATACAAAAGCAGGTAGTTCATGTCCATGTCGGTCAGCGTGGTACTGGTGCGCTCCCAGCCCAGCGGCTTCACAATGTCAATCTGCTCCGTCAAAAGGTTCAGGCGCAGCGCCCCGCGAAACAGAGGGTCACGCTGGAACACCGTCAGGCAGTTTCGGATGCTGTTCTTCACGCCGCCTTTCTGCGTCCCCTCTAATGTTTCCCGGATTTCTGCCGGTGTCTGCGCCGGTTCCATTGTGTCCATCGTCCTTTTGACCGCTTCCTGCGTTTCCGGCGGCAAGCTCTGAAATTCGCTGTTCAAGCCGCAACACCTCCTTTCCCTGTGCGGCGATCAATGCCGCTTTTTCTTCTATTTCTCCGTATAACAAAATATCCAAAAGGTATTCTGTGTAGCTTATCCTCTGCAACGCTTCCACAAAAAGAGGATGCCAGATGGCATCCTGCGGCTGTGGGGCGTGTGCTGTTTTCCAATGCTCCAGCAGGCGCAGATAATCGCATAGCACCCGGAAACAATACCGTTCCGTTTCCTGAAATCTCTGCTCCGCTGATTTTTGTCGGGGCTGTGACCTGTTGTGACGCTTCCTATCTGGCGGCGCATTGCCGGATTTCTCATAGGAAACGCCGAAGTCCTCCGCAAGCCTGACCGCAGCTTCCCGTTTCCCCAATCCATGCAGCAAAGCGGCAAAGTCGATCACATCCCCGGAAGCCCCGCAGCCGAAGCAGTAAAAGCGGCTGTCCACTTTCATGCTGGGCGTGCGGTCATTGTGGAATGGACAGCAGACCATGCCGTTTCTCCCCACCCGGATTCCATAGAATGAAGCAGCCTGCCGGGTGGTAACAGACTGTTTCACCGCTTCAAATACATTCAAATGCTACCTCCATAAAAATACTGGTAGCGGTAAAGCTGCCGGTTATATCATAGCTCCATCTCATGTTTCTTTCTCTGTACTGCCTGTGGCTGCTCCCTCCGGCGCAGTGCGGTATCTACGGCGTTCTGCACCTGCCGTAGCCGTATGACTTCCTCCTGGAGTGGCTTGTGCTGCGGAGACAGTTCGGCATACTCTGTTTTTAACTGTGCGTATTCCTGTTTCCATGCTTTCAGGGCAATGGGTTTTCCGTCCAGTTTTTCTTTCAAAATACGGCGGGCGGCATAAAACAGCCGTAACTCCGCATCGTGGGATGTTTCAAATTTCTCCCTCTGTTTCTTAAACTTGATATTGTTCAATTCCGTATGAACAGGTTTTAGCCGCTGGTAATT
>LBCK01000010.1 GCA_000980705.1 Ruminococcus sp. UNK.MGS-30
CACTCCAATATCAGCATTTCAAAGAGCTTCCGGTCATCATGCACCGGAATGCCCCACTCCTCATCGTGATAACGAATGTAACGCTCATTTCTCGGATTTGCCCAGCAGCATCGTATCTTACCATCTGCCCACTTCATCCATATACCGCCTTTCCAAAGTTTATTTTACCACAATATTGAATATCCAAGGTTTATCTCGTCGACAAGCACTTTCGTTCTGATCTACTGACAAATTTACGCAGCAATGGCATTAGCATTAACCTGCTCTATGGTTTTTCTGATTCCCAGCCATACATTTAAATCCGTAAATATGTCCACAATACTGCCCTGGTCCGTAAAAGGTGATTCCTGAAGAACCGAGAGATCCTTCAGCATCCCATTATGTACAATATATTCCACAATCTGATTCACAAAATAAATCTGTCTGCTGTCCAGGCAGGTATCATCCAGATATTGTGCAAAGGCAGCCTTAGCAACATTCATGTCAAGTCCTACAATCTCACGCACAAATTCTCCAAGTGGTTTTTGTCCGTATTCTGCCTCATAATCCTGCTTAGTTCCCACTTCGCTCCACAGAATTTTTTCCAGTGTTCTTACGTCATTACTGTCTAAAGGAATATTGGTTTTTAGCTTCGCTATCACGGCATTGTCCTGATGTTGACGTACATAATATTCAGCTTTTGCCTTATAATTTTTCAGATCATCATTTTCCAGTTCTGAATCCTTCCACTCCATGTTGAGAATCTCATCATCAAAGTTTGTGTCATAGATCATTCTGTCTGCATCCGGAATATATTTCATCAGATCGCGGAGATTTTCTCTGATATGCTCAAATTCAGGAATCCCTGCATTGTCCAGATATCCTCCATGAAGAATCTTGTCTATCAGTTCTGCCTGCATCATAATCTCCGGAATGTTAGAAATCCCTGCCAGTGCAGAAACCTTCTTCAGCAGATCCTTTCGACCACGTCCATATTTCTTTTCTGCCAGATACGCCAGTTCAATTCCATACAGAAGAGCATCAAAACGCAAAGCTTTCGCATCATCATTTTCAGGTCTAATCAATGGAGATAATTCATCCCGCACTGCCAAAGTGTCCTCATAAGTAAGAACCTTATAATTTTCTTCAGCAGCATAAATATCCACATATTTTAAGTGCTGACGCACCGCAAAATTTTCTCGGTTTAACTCCTGCACCTTTCCAACCATATGCTCTACCAGAGATTTACGATAGGTAATCAATCGTTCTGTCTGATAAGCGGCTCCCTGCAATTTATAGGCAATCTCAAATTCCAGTTGAAAAATTGCTCCCTGAAGTGCGATCATATTTGCAGTGGCACGTCCTTTATTCATGCGGAAGAACTCAAAATTTCCACAGAAATCAAAAATATAGAATTTCTGCTTATCCTCTCCATCCATCAGGGCCGGGCACAAACGGGTACCTCGCCCGATCATCTGCCAGAATTTCGCCTTACTCATAACCTTTTTGAAAAATACCAGATTCAAAACTTCCGGCACATCAATTCCCGTATCCAGCATATCTACAGAGATTGCTATCTGAGGAAGCTTCTTTGAATCCGAAAACTCATCAATCGCACTCTGTGCATATTTCAGGCGATTATCAATCACCATGGCATATCCTGTCAGATGTGGATATTCTTTTCCGAACACCTCATATATTTTCTCTGCATGACGGTGATTTTTCGCAAAAATAATGGTCTTTCCAATCTTGTTTCCATAATCTATCTTTAATCCGTTCGTCATCAGGATATGTAAAACCTTCTTTATGGTGTCCTCATTAAAAAGCCATTCATTTAATGCTGCTGAGCCAATACTGTCCGGCATTTCACCGTTTTCATCCTCAAAGGTATCCTCATAGGCTTCCTTATCTTCCGGAGATAATTCATCATATACTATTCCATGCTCTATAAATTTCAGCGTAGTCTCCACAGACATAAAGTCAACCAGATAACCATCCTTTACTGCCTGCGCAAGCTCATAGCCATAAGTAGGAACACCGTTCTCCAGTTCAAAGATTTCATAGGTATTTTTGTCAATTTCATCTTTTGGAGTAGCTGTCAGCCCAATCAGCGGAGCATCAAAATAATTAAAAATATCCCTGTATTTATTGTAAATGGAACGATGTGCTTCATCACAGATCACCAAATCAAAATGTCCGCAGGTAAACAATTTTCCCTCTTTGTCCTGAATCGTATCTATACAGTTTATCATGGTCTGATAAGTAGAAAAAACACAATGAGCTGCATAGTTATCTTTCTCTTCGCACAAATTTGTAACAGATAAATCCGGCAGCAAATTGACAAAGCTTCGCTTAGCTTGTGTTACCAGTGAATTACGATCTGCCAGGAAAAGAATATTTTTTACCCATCCCTGCTCTGACAATACCTTGCAAAGTGCAATAACTGTACGTGTCTTTCCCGAACCTGTAGCCATAACAAGGAGAGCTTTTCTGCGATTTCCGGTGTCAAAACTGTCACAGACTGCCTTAATCGCAGCCTCCTGATAATATCGTCCTGCTATGTTTTTGTCTATGGAAATCTGTCCCAAACCTGAGCGCATCTGTCTGAGATTAAACAATTTTTCCAGATCCCGTTTGGAATAAATTGCTGCAATTTTTCTCTCCGGATACTGGTTATCACAGATACGGACATCAAAACCATTGGTGAGAAATACTACCGGTCTTCTGCCTTGTTTCTGCTCAATCAGATCAGCATATAGCTTCGCCTGCTGCCTGCCCTTTGCCACATCTGCACAGGTTCTCTTGGCTTCTATCACAGCCAGGATCTTACCATCATCACCAAGGAGAACATAATCTGCATATCCGACCTGTGACTTATTTGGCATACCCGGAATTCTGTATTCATTCATCCAGTTCTGTCCCTCAGTCCATCCGGCATCCTGCAACATAGAATCAATGTAAATCTTTCGGGTTTCATATTCTGAAATATCCAGTGGTTTAGTCACGTATGTCTGCTGCTGTTCTTCACGACGGGCAGTCAGTTCTTCCCTCAGGGCAGCATTTTCCTTTAACAATTGTTCCAGTTTCAGATCAGTTTCTGACTGACCAGCCCGATCGCCGACCGGCTGACTAACTGACTGGTCCGCTGTATGAACAGAGTTTTCCTGCAATAATGTAGAATCATAATTGCTGGCAGTGTAATGATCTGCGTAACAATAAGCAACAAAATCCAGAAAAATATATAGATTTTGCAGACACAATTCTGCCTGTTCCTTCTTTACTTTCTGACCGATATGAGCTGCAAAATTACCTGTTTTGCGTATAAATTCCATACGTTTCAAAAGATCTGCATCAATAATATCCCTGAATTCATCTGTACTCATCAGACTAACCAGTCTGTCATCCCATGGCATGACAAGGGCACTGTCTACAGAATACATCCATTTGACAGCAAATTCCATTGCCCGCCTGCAGTTAAGCACAGATGCAGCATAATCCAACTGAAAAATCCTTTCCGCAGAGATTGCTACATCTGCAAAATCTTTAAACTTTGGTTCATTTTTCAGGAAATCAAAATTAGTCATACTGACACCTCCCGAATCTCATGTGTTTTCACCCATTGTTTTTATAACATCTTATTTTCTCTGTAACTTTCAAAAATATAAGATGGATTTTCGTAGTAGACACTACTGTTATAATCATCTATTTTTTCGCTGATAAAAGAATTATAAACCTTGATCAGTGCATCAACTATCTCAATTTTCTCGCTGGCAGCTACTTGTTTTATCAAGCGTTTATATACTTTTCCAATATCCCAATGAGAGGGAATTGAATATTTGCATTCCTTTACATTATCGAACGTTCCTGTTGGTATGTGCGCCTCTGCAATAAAATCTTCACTGACCTGTTCAATATTATCACAATGATACACATCTGCCAGATCATAGATTTTATCCAGACGTTTTCTGCCTAATTGATTTACTACATCTGCACGAATATTCTTCGTTTTCCGCGAAATATAATCAATCAGACTGCAAGTGTAAAACAGGTCATTATCTTTCTTATCTTCCCGTCCGAGTCCTACCATTAAAGCACCTCACAATCCCTGTATTCCAGACATTTTAATGCATCTTTCGTACAAAATGCATTATCCCATAAAATATTTACACTGCTGATAATATTCCTCAACTTCTTTCTGCATTAATGAGACAAGCTTGCGTACTTTCTGCTCTTCTCTATATTGTTTCAGCCCATCAATATATTGACTTCGATTCTCATCCAATACAATGAAAGGAAGAATATCCGGGTTCTTTAGACTTTCCCGAAACATGATCATCCTTCCGGTTCTTCCATTTCCATCCTGGAAAGGATGAATCGCCTCATATCTGGCATGAAATTCTGCAAGAGTTTCCATATTTTTATTCTGTTCCCTGTACCACTTTAGTAATTGGTTCATTTCCGTCTCAACATCCTGTGGCAGCGTTGTTCGATACATTCCTACCATGTTTGGACGCTTTTTATAATCACCAATTGCATATCCATTCGCTCTGTCTTCGAATACTCCGGTCTTTAATTCATAATGCAGATGTTTGATTAGTTCCGGTGTCAACTCTTCATCAAGGGTATCAAGCATGTAATTGAACATAAGAAAATGGCCATTCATTTCTTCAACATCTTTGGCTCTGTAATAGTCATCACTTTGAGGTAATGTTCCATTGTCAAAGAGAGAGGCTGTCTGTTCCGGAGTAAGTGTGCTTCCTTCAATTTTATTGGAATTATATGCCATGGCACGCTGTGTGTAAGCATATACACCAGATCTGTCAAAGCGTTTCCGTTCAATTATAAATCTCTCAACCAACCATTGTTTGTAATCCTTCACAAATCTTCCCTCCTACCCGAAATATTCCTGCATTAACGAATCAAATAGCATCTGGGTTTTGTTCAATGCTTTTTGAATCTCAACTTTAGATTTGTCGACTTGAGTGACGAAGTCTGCAAACTGATTCTGAAGTTCAATTGGTGGTGTCATCACATTTAACTTTTTGGTCATAGATATCGACAGATACGCAACAGTTGACCCCGCCTGTAATGAATCAATTTGTTTTCTAAATCCTGGCATTTCAAATAAACATGAAATATATAATGGAGTAATTCTTTCATCGTATTTTGATAGCCACGTAATCATTCCATCTTGAAAATAAAATTCATCTTCATCTTGAATAATATAGCATCTTCCCAGAGTTCCTCTTGCTGTAAGCAAGATGTCACCTCTTACTGGCACTAACCCTTGCTTTTTAAGCTTTCCAAAGAGTTCTTCTGGAATAAATAAGTCACAATCTTTTGAACCTGTATCCATTCTATTAACCAAATCTGAAATTCTAAGAAATGGAATGCCTGTTAAACTTTGATCATTCTGATATATACGCTTACTAGATCCAATCTCACATAATTGCTCCATTTTATACTCATTCCATTTTTTTTCGTTAATATCTGGATTTCCAAACATCTCGACAAATCGGGCGTTCACCAGCTCATCTAACTTCAAAATCTCATTATTACTTAAGCTTAATAGTTGTTTTGCTTTTTTCAAAATATTAACTATCTTCTTTTGTGCATCAACAGAGGGTAATTCAATCAAAGCATCTGTAAGGTTTCCCAATTTTATATATTTAATTACTCCACCAATAGCTTGTCTTCTAAGCTCTTTAATATAGCCTTCCATAAAATAGTAAAGATATGGCATATATAATTGTCCACCGCTATTATCCTCAATAATGTACGTACGTTGATAAGCATCAAATTTTCCGTTATAATACTTGACATTCAAATCACCATTGCCAGCTACCAGAACACATTCACAATCATATGAATAATTAGATATCTTTAATGGTTCTCTTGAACAAGTAAAAAAAGGATATTGTCCATCTTCTGACGAGGCATTTGCATCAAGTTTACCAGTCTTTATTTTAGTTAAATCTCCCAGTTTTACTTTCACCTAATCTTATCTCCCTATAAATGTCATTTTAATCCCAACAACTCTTCCAAAGCCTGCATTTCTTCTCCAATTTTCATCTCAATTTCATGCAGTTCTGTCATGATTTCCTGTGTTGATGGGTATTCTACTGGTACATATTCGATTTCTTTGTATTTGTTAATGCTCAGATCATAGCCGTTTTCTGCAATTTCTTCTTTTGGTACAAAGAAACTCTGCTCTGTGCGTTTACGGTCAATCTCTTTATCCAGGTTTCTGAAACGCTCTATGATATCCGGAATGTCATTTTCTTTCGTTTCTGTTCTCTTATCATCAAGGCTAAAACCATCCGCTTTCATATCATAAAACCAGACTTTATCAGTTCCACCATGTCCGGTTTTAGTAAAAATCAAAATAGCTGTAGATACTCCTGCATAAGGTTTAAACACGCCGGAGGGCATGGAAATCACTGCTTCCAGACGGTTTTCTTCTACCAGGGCTTTTCTTATGGCTTTATGGGCAGTTGAGGAACCAAACAGCACTCCGTCCGGTACAATACATGCACATCTACCACCAATTTTCAGCATACGGATAAACAATGCAAGAAACAGTAATTCTGTTTTCTTTGTTTTACATACTTTCAATAAATCTGCGCTTACAATATCGTAATCCAGACTTCCCTTAAATGGCGGATTAGCCAGAATCAGGCTGTATTTTTCCTTATCTGTATTTTGATCAGACAGGCTGTCTCTGTACTCAATATATGGATTCTCCACACCATGGGTCATCATGTTCATTGCGCCAATCCGAAGCATGGTCCTGTCCATATCATAACCATGGAACATGTGATTCATATAATGTTCCTTGTTCTGTCTGTCAAAAAGAACTTCCTGTTTTTTTCTATCTCTCAGGTATTCACTTGCGGCAACCAGAAAACCAGACGTACCGCACGCCGGATCACAGATGATTTCATTTGCCTTAGGATTCATCATTTCCACCATCATTCGGATAATGTGTCTCGGTGTACGAAACTGACCATTTACACCTGCCGTAGCAAGTTTGGAAAGCAGATATTCATATACATCTCCCCGGGTGTCTGCTGACTTAATCTGTTCCATCTGCTCATAAATGGCATCCATAGTAGTCACAATCTTATCCAGCATCAAAGGAGTCGGTACTTTAAAAATGGCATCTCCCATATATTTGGAATAGGCACTTTCCTTATCTCCATGGAGATTTTTTATAAATGGAAATACCCACTCCTGCATAGTGCTATACATTTTTGCAGCAGGAAAATCATGAAAAGTACTCCATTTCAGCTGGCTTCCATCAATTTTTCGGTCTCCAATCTGTATTTCCCCGGCAAATATACTCTTATGTGGCAAACCAAGCATTGCCGCCTCTTTTGCACGGACATTGTCTGCATCATCCAGATCGCGGATAAACATCAGATATGTCATCTGCTCAATTACATCCAGTGGATTAGTCAGTCCTCCTGTCCAGAATATTTCCCATAAATTATCAATTTTACTTTTTAATTCTCCGGTAACCATATCATTCGTTCTCCCTGTTCCAAACGTAGGAAGTATATCTTCCCCCGCCTATTTTTATTATCTGATTGTTCTTTAGTAATTCGTTCAGCGTTCGCTGTATGGTTGTCTGACTGATTTCCGGACATTGAGCTGCAATTTCCGCTTTTGTAATCCTGCCATAGGAGTTTCTGATAATATCTTCAATACGATCAGATTTTGAAATTGTTTTGTCCGTAAGAATCTCCACCCTGTCCGCAAACTCCCGGTAAGCAGCAACTATAACCCCTAACATATATTTCACAAAAGGAGCATAATCATTTCTGCCTTCATGCCATTCCCATGAGCTTTCCTGCAAAGCTTCATAATAATTCTCTTTTGTGTCTGATATCAGTCTTTCAATACTAATATACTGACCAACATAATATTCCGACTTATATAAAATCAATAAAGTCAGGAGACGGCTCATTCTTCCGTTTCCATCATTAAATGGATGAATGCAAAGAAAATCCAATATAAACATTGGAAGCAACAGCAGTATATCCATAAACTGCTTATTGACAGCATCCTTAAATGCATTGCATAAATCATTGACTGTTTCTGCTGTTTCCCATGCCGGAACCGGCTGAAATCTCACTCTTTTCGTTCCATCCGGAAGTTCTTCTGCAATCACATTATCCACAGACTTAAAATTCCCACCGTATCCATTGCCACTAAATTTATACAAATCTCTGTGCAGCTGCAGAATCATATTTGAACTGACAGGAATATATTCATAGTTTTCATGAATCGTTGCCAGAACATCCCTGTATCCGGCGATTTCTTTTTCACTCCTTGTCTTTGGCAATGTTTTCTCACGGACAATTTTCTTCAGCCGATCATCTGTTGTTATAATTCCCTCGATTCTGTTAGACGCTTCCGTACTTTGTATTCTGGCAATCTCCAGCAGTTCTGACAGTAATTCCTTTTGTACATTGTCTGCGGAATACCGGCCTCTATATTCATGTATCTGAGCAATATATGATACAATATCAGGAGTAAGCAATTTGCTGTATTCTTTCTCAAAATCAAAACTTCTCATCAATTATCCTCTCAGCGTGTAATGTCATTGTCTTGCTCCCATTTTATCATTAATTTAGTCATAGCGCAATTCAATTTAGTCATTTTGTGTGCAAATGACTAAATTGAATTGCATATGGTGTAATTAAGATTTATCTATCTCACTCCCTCATAAATAAGCACCTTGTTCAGATTATTGCCCTATTATCCTGTTCAAAAATCCTTCGTCCGGATACTCTGGAATTTCAAAGAATATATCTATTTTTCCAGGTTCTGCAGAACGTTCTTCAAAGGCCGGGAAAATAAAGCCGCATTTTGGAGTTCCGGCATTGTAATCTTTATCTACCGGAGCCACCACACAGATCAGGAAACTGTATATTTCTTCTGACTCCCACTGTTCACTATGATCTGAGCCTTTCTTTGGGATATCATATATTCCATGATAAATATAAATTCCAAACTCCTGTCCCTGCAGACGGTTTATTTTATCCGAAGAATCTTTTGTATCACAGATTCCCTCTGCAAGCTGTTCACAGAGAGTCTGAACCAGAAGATCATCTTTTAATCCGTATTGTGATAATGCCATCAGTAGTTTATGGATGCTGTCATATGCCATATCCCCTTCAGGGAATTTATAACATTTTAACTGTTCATTTGTTTTGGAAAAAGGAATGGTTTTCGCAAGATTCAGATTTACCTGCTGATCATGTTTGCTCATATTTTTGAAGCTTACATTGAAGGTATCATCTATGTATCCCTCATCATCTATATATGCTCCTGCTGCACGCACAAAGCAGTTTCTGGATAATGTCATTCTGCGGGTTAATTCCAGCATATCATTTCGGTTGATCTTTGTATCTTTTTTATTCATCAAAATGGTTCCATCCTCCAAAAATACCTTTATCGCTATGTCCTGTCTTATGCCCATTTTCATTATAATGATTCATATTTCCAAAACAATCGGGTCGGCTTTCACCTATTTTGTTTCCATTAGCATCATAATTTTCCATACTTCCAAGCCAGCCTGGACGACTTTCACCAGTCTTATTTCCATTGGCATCATAATTCTCCATGCTGCCAAGCCATCCTGGACGGCTCTCTCCTATAAAGTTTCCGTCCGCGTCATAATGCTTCATAGTTCCAAATAATCCGGGACGACTATAACCTTTTTTACTCATATATATATGTACCTCATTTCTATCAGAAATAAATTTTCAGCAAAGTCCGAAAAACAGGGATTGCATTAACAGATACTGATTCAGTTAAGATCTGGCAGATCAATCTTTATCTAATTCATCAATAATCCTCTTGTTCATAGAATCATAGGAATTCCAGTTTTCTTTTCTGGTGTTTATTTTTACCTGTTCACAGACGTATTTCAAAATCCAGAAAATATCATCAACGCTTTTTCCTGTGCGTTCTTTGATCCATTCAGGAGTAACAGATACTATGTTATGCGCTGCTACATTTCTCACATTCTGCTCTATATTTACCAGTTCCTGTATTCTCTGCACCATTAACGTATCTGTACATTTCTTCTGGATAATTTCCAGTAGATGAGCAGAATATACCGGCCCATATCTGAATGGATAAAATTTTTGATTTAAAATATCCAGTATTTCACCGACAAGTCTGTTTTTGTCCCAGATTCTTTGATTATTTCGCTTATAATATCTGGTAATGTCAATATCACATGACTGTTCCAATACTATTTCAAGCAAATCTACACCTAACGGAGTAATCGCCCTGATAAAGTCAGCATATTCTCCCCGTTTTACCTTTAAATCCAGAGCCAGCATATATTCAAACAGGACTTTCTTTTCATTTTCTCCGCGTACTGCAGTAATAATCCCATTATTTTCCGGCAAAACCCTGTTCATCCTTGTCCAGTCCAGAAGCGAACGGGCATCTGCAGTTTCCAGCCACTGATATGCAACAGGACTTAAATCTTCTTTTATTTCTTTTCCCACAGCTAAAGCAGCATGATAATCATAGGCAAGTAAATGCTTCTTTATCATATCAATTTTCAAAAGACGCATTAAATTCAGACATTTTACTTCCTGGCATCTGTTTTCTGCGGTTTCTTCATTGTCCATATTTAATTCCCAGTTGGCATCAACATCATACTCGTCCCGTTCTTCATGTTCTAAATTACTTTTCTTTTGTGGCGTTGAGACCTGAATTGGTAAAAATCTGTACTCAGACAGCGTTGCCATAACCAGCAATGCGCTCTTCATTGCAGGAGTTCCGGAAGCCATATTTACCAGCAGAATATCTTCCGAGTCCTTTTGTTCTTCTATTTCTGCAATAATCCGATGAAACTCATTATAAAATATATCATACTGCTGAACATCTATCATATCTGAGTTCTCAATAATGTGAATCTCAAATTTGTGATGCAGAAACTCTCCAAGCAGCTCCAGGGTTTTTACATAACGGTTGTCCTTTTTATGATTCTCCATCATTTCCTTAGACAGATAAAGATATACAACATCCGGCTGATAATATCTGCATATGTGTATCATAGAGCCATCATATAAATATTTAATAGGATCTGTATTTCCAATTGGTGAAAATAAATATTTCCTTGCCATTTTTCTCCTCCGTTTTATCTATACATTTTTTAGTTAGATCAGAACAATCTCTTCATCAAATTCTGGCACTTCACCCCATGAAGTTACCTTGCCTTTTCCTGTTATTTTATATATTCGGACATTGTCCTCTGTTTTGTCAATATATCTCGGAATTTCTTCTATCAGTTTGTTATATCTCTGTGTTGTCAGCATTGCCTCAAAAGCTGACTTCTGAACACGTTTTCCATAACCGGACAAAAGTTTGGCAAGTTTTACCCTCTTACGATTATCTACAATATCGTAAATAATCAAAACAAATTCCTTATCTGATTCCAATTCATCAGATATCTGGAAATAATAATCTTCATCATCGTATGATAATTGGCTCATAAAGGCTTGCGTCTCCCTCCTCAATTGCTTTCGCCAGATGTTCCATCTGAAGAAAAATACCACGACGAAAGCTTACCGCGTAGTCTACATATTTTAAATATCTGACTTCTGTCTGAAATTTCCTCTCCAATTTATTTAAATACAGCTTTAAGCCATCCTTTGTTATATAGCATCCCGGTTCATCCATATTAAAATAGAAGTGATCTTTCAGGATTTCATGTCCATTAATCATACTCATCGCCGTAGCATCCACGATAATTGCCCGCCATTCTTCTATCATATCGCTGGCAAGAGTAGGATGCTTTTCCGCATCCCTGTGTATAAAACCAAAATATGGATTTAAGCCTTTCATTTCTATCTTGCAATAGACCTCATTCATCAATATTGAATATCCAAGGCTTATCATAGAATTAAATTCATCTCTTGGCGGACGGCGGTTTCTTCCCTGAAAAGTAAAATTTTCATCTATGCAGGCTGACAATCCTTTGAAATAATACTTTGCAGCCTGCCCTTCAAAACCAATCATCTCTTCTATTCTATCACAGGTCAATACTTTGTTTCTGCAGATAGCTAACATTTTTTGTTCTTCTTCCAGATTTAAACCTTTACTTTTCTCATACCTGCGCAGCACTACGCTTTGATTTTTAATTTTTGCACTTAAAATTTTCATAGCAAGTTCTACAGCAAAACCCGTATCATAGAGTGCACATTGTTTTCTCTGACGTTCTACATTGACATGACCTGTTGAGATTAATCTGCCAAAATATTTACCTCCTTTTGAAAAGTAACTTACAGGAATTCCTCTCTGCATACATTCTTCTGCACACTGTGTCGTCATCTGAGATTGCCCCATAATTGTAATTCCATCCAGAGATTCTATAGGAAGCATTCGTTTCGAACCATCTTTTTGTTTTACGGTACAGCAGTTACCTTCTATTCCTATTGTTGCACCACT
>LBCK01000099.1 GCA_000980705.1 Ruminococcus sp. UNK.MGS-30
CGACGAGGAAGTGCGTGAGTATGAGCAGAAGGTCTGCCCGACCTGCGGTTCCTGCTCCGGTATGTACACGGCAAACTCCATGAACTGTCTGACGGAGGCCCTGGGCATGGGCCTGCAGGGGAACGGAACGATCCCCGCGGTGTATTCCGACCGGCTCCGTCTGGCAAAACACGCCGGCATGGCGGTTATGGAGATGTACCGGAAGGATATCCGACCGAGAGATATCATGACCAAGGACGCCATCTTAAATGCCCTTACCGTGGACAT
>LBCK01000100.1 GCA_000980705.1 Ruminococcus sp. UNK.MGS-30
ACATGCGGTGGTACTCCTGATTGTTCACGGCAAAGTGCTTCAGGCTGACGCCGACATTCTGGCTCTGCACGCCGTCGATGTAACTCGCGGCGAGCTCGCCCGTCAGGTAAGGGTCCTCCGAAAGGTACTCGAAGTTTCTGCCGCAGAGCGGGGAGCGCTTGATATTTGCGGCCGGTCCGAGCAGAACGGAAAGCTGCTCGGCCTGACAGGCGTGGCCGAGCGTGACGCCGGATTCGCGGAACAGCGCGCGGTCAAACGAGCACGCCA
>LBCK01000101.1 GCA_000980705.1 Ruminococcus sp. UNK.MGS-30
CTCGGACTTGTCTGGATTGTCGGCACTTCACCTTCTTCAATAACTTTCGGTGGTGTTACTTCCATCTTGTCTCCGATAAAGTCAGCTGATGTCTTCGCCAGCGTGTCAGCAATCTTCTTTGCCATCTTTGGATCTTTGTCTATTGCTGTAATGGAAAGAATACGTGTATCACTTGGATTCTCTATTGTGATACATTCCATCAACTCTTTATATGTCATATCCAGATTCAGTTCATCTACTACGTCCTGCAATACTGTACGGCTTGT
>LBCK01000102.1 GCA_000980705.1 Ruminococcus sp. UNK.MGS-30
CACTGGTGTTCCTCCTAATATCTACGCATTTCACCGCTACACTAGGAATTCCGCTTGCCTCTACTTCACTCAAGAAAAACAGTTTTGAATGCAGTCTGTCGGTTAAGCCCACAGTTTTCACATCCAACTTGCCTTCCCGCCTACGCTCCCTTTACACCCAGTAATTCCGGACAACGCTCGCTCCCTACGTATTACCGCGGCTGCTGGCACGTAGTTAGCCGGAGCTTCCTCCTTGGGTACCGTCCTTTTTCGTCCCCAAAGACAGA
>LBCK01000103.1 GCA_000980705.1 Ruminococcus sp. UNK.MGS-30
AAGAAAAGTCTCCTCTCATAGAGGAGATGCCCGACAGGGCAGAGGAGTCTTTTGTCCCCCTTGAAAAGGGGGATGTCAGCGTAAGCTGACAGGGGGATTAACCCCTCCGTCAAGCCTACAGCTTGCCAGCTCAGCACAAGGCACGCCCTTCGGGTGCCCTGTTAGGGGAGCCAAAAGAAAAGTCTCCTCTCATAGAGGAGATGCCCGACAGGGCAGAGGAGTCTTTTGTCCCCCTTGAAAAGGGGGATGTCAGCGTAAGCTGACA
>LBCK01000104.1 GCA_000980705.1 Ruminococcus sp. UNK.MGS-30
AAAAGATCAAATTCTTCTAAACAGTTACTGCAGTTCTGGCATTCCGCGCTGCTTTCTTCTCCAAAATAATCAAGGATATAATGCCGCAGACAGCTGCTGGTTGCACAGTAGAATGTCATCTGTTTCAGCCGCCCCAGATCCTTTTCCATGACGATCCTGCGGGTCTCCTCGTCCAGTTCCTGATTATCCTCGCCGTGTTCAATCAAAAAACGATTGGTCCTCTGGTCGGCGGCACCAAAGTACAGGATACATTCTGCTGGCTC
>LBCK01000105.1 GCA_000980705.1 Ruminococcus sp. UNK.MGS-30
AGAAACAGAGCACTTATGACAAAAGCCTTGTCATAACGGCAAGGCAGTGCTATAATAGCATCGTAGAAAAGGAGCGTGCGGCGTACAAGATACCCAGTTCCTTTTCGAACTCCTTTCGCATCACCTGCCGCAGCGGCAGGTCACAAAAAACTTTCCATCCCTCTTTGAAAGCAGTGAAAATGCAAAGGGAAAAGCCTGTTTAGTATGGGAAAGCGCATTCATCCGATACAAATATGTGCTGTAAACTTTGGGAAAATGAAAA
>LBCK01000106.1 GCA_000980705.1 Ruminococcus sp. UNK.MGS-30
GAGACAGGTGTGTAAGCATATACACCAGATCTGTCAAAGCGTTTCCGTTCAATTATAAATCTCTCAACCAACCATTTTTTGTAATCCTGCACAAACTTCCCTCCTATCCGAAATATTCCTGCATTAACGAATCAAATAGCATCTGGGTTTTATCCAATGCTTTTTGAATTGCAACTTTAGATTTGTCGACTTGGTCAGCAAACAAATCAAATGATTTCTGAGAATTCATCGGAGGTATGTCCACCTCCAACTCTTTTAACT
>LBCK01000107.1 GCA_000980705.1 Ruminococcus sp. UNK.MGS-30
CATCATGAAAATGTGGTTCAAGATCATTGTTGCCTGCATTCCGGCGGCAGTAGTCGGTCTGCTGTTCGACGATATCCTTGAAAAATATCTTTACAACCCGATTACGGTTGCAGTGATGCTGATCCTGTTCGGTATCGGATTTATCCTTGTAGAAAATGGTCATAAAGGAAAACGTGCAAGAGTCCGCAGTCTGGCACAGCTTACCTATAAGGATGCGATTATCATCGGTCTGTTCCAGCTGATTGCGGCAATCTTTCCAGG
>LBCK01000108.1 GCA_000980705.1 Ruminococcus sp. UNK.MGS-30
GCCGGTGTGATGGTGGCCGCCTCCGTATGGAGCCTGCTGATCCCGGCCATGGAAATGGCCGGAGAGCGCAACCTGCTGCCGGTGGCGGGCGGTTTTGTGCTTGGCGCATTGTTCCTGCTGCTGCTGGACCGGGTCCTGCCCCACCTGCATCCCGGCAGCAAGCAGGCGGAGGGGCCGCGTTCCAGCTTAAAGCGCACCACCATGCTGGTGCTGGCGGTCACCCTGCACAACATAGCGGCTGTCTCTTATACACCTCTCAT
>LBCK01000011.1 GCA_000980705.1 Ruminococcus sp. UNK.MGS-30
GACCTTGGCAGAACGAAACGGATATTATCTGGGCAGCACTTGTCTGACACTGGAAATGGCATATCTGAATGCGAGAATGATTGCAAGACCCATTGCTCCGTGGCTGACCAGTTTGGTAAAAAAGTGAGAACATCCGATGAGGTGCAGAATTTTTTCTGCACCTTGTCGGTGTTTTGTAATTCTTGAAAGAATTCATTTTGTGAAACTTCTGTGAATCTTTTTCAAACTGGTCACGACCTGACCAGTTTGGGTTGTAGAATAAAAATACATCGGAAAGGGGGTGAAAGGCATGGGTCTCGTAGAACGGCGAGAAGAGATTTTGAAATTACTGATTTCCCGTCGGAAAAGCACAGTTCCAATTTTAATGCATGAATTTCATGTTTCAGAAAAAACGATTCGCCGGGACATACGAGCACTCATGCTGAAATATCCCCTTGAAACTTTTAGCGGAAACGGTGGCGGAGTACAGATACCGGAATGGTATGCTCCAAATAAAAATCTGCTGTCAAAAGAAGAAGTTACAGTTCTGGAAGAACTGCTGCAAAAGGCGGATGTATACCAAAGCCGAATACTAAAGCAAATTCTTGCCAGATTTGGTCCAGATACATATCGTCCATACAAAGCATAGGAGAAAAAGTGAAAGAAGTTCTAAAAATCCCCCTTAAAGCAACTCTCTATCGCCATCAACAATCCGCCTGCCACTTTGCCTGCGAACGCTTCGGCATCCTGCCCTCAGAGACACACAGTAATGGCGTGGCACTGCTCATGGAAATGGGCTGCGGAAAGACCATCACCAGCATTGCCATTGTTGGAATTCTGTATCAGTATCGTCATATCAGAAGAATCCTGATCACAGCACCACTGTCCATTCTCTCTGTCTGGGAACAGGAATTTGCACGTTTTGCTGCTTTTCCATATCAGCTGACTGTTCTGAAAGGCAGCAGTACACAGAAAAAAGAACAGCTTTCCAAGCTGCACGGGAATGATTTGCAAATCGCTGTTGTCAATTATGAATCTGCATGGCGATTGGAGAAAGAACTGCTTGCCTTTGATGCCGACCTTATCATTGCAGACGAGGCACATAAGATCAAGGAAAACCGCACGGCACAGTCCAAAGCCATGCACCATCTCGGAGACAAGTCAAGATACAAGCTGCTTCTGACCGGTACACTCATTACCAACAAAGAACTGGATGTCTTTTCCCAGTACCGCTTTCTGAACAAAGAGATTTTCGGGACAAGCTTCTATGCTTTTCGCAGTCGTTATTTCGATATGTGCGGATACGGCAATCACATTCCGGTTTTCCGAAAGCAGATGATGGATGAATTCCTGCAAAAACTGCATTCCGTTGCCTATCGTGTGACCAAAGCGGAATGTCTGGACTTGCCTCAAATTACCGAGGAAATCCGCACGGTAGAACTGGAACCGAAAGCAATGAAACTATACAAGCAGCTGGAAAAAGAATGCTTTGCGGAGCTTGCAGGTTCGGAAATTTCGGCAGTAAATGTACTGACAAAAATGCTTCGTCTGTCTCAGGTCACAGGCGGTCACCTCACCAATGACGAGGGAGATTGCAATGCTGTCAGCACAGCAAAACTGGATGCTCTGTCCGATATTCTGGACACCATGCTTGCAGAAGAAAAAAAGCTGGTCATTCTGGCAAGGTTTGTCCCAGAACTGGACGGCATTCAGGAACTGCTGAAACGAAAACAGATTGGCTATGCGTCTGTGCGTGGCGGTGTTTCTAACCGTGCCGAAGAAATCCGGAGATTTCAGGAAGATGCAGACTGCTGTGTATTTGTTGGGCAGATCGCAGCGGCAGGTCTGGGCATCACACTTACCGCAGCATCCACCATGGTGTTCTACAGTCTGGACTATTCCATGTCTAACTTTGAACAGGCAAAAGCAAGAATCCATCGAGTTTCTCAGACAGAAAACTGTCTGTATATTTATCTGACTGCAAAACATACAGTCGATACAAAAATCCTTCGTGCTTTGCGGGATAAGGCAGATCTGGCGAAAATGCTGGTGGATGATTACCGAAACGGCAGCAATCCATTTCAGGAAGGAGTTTGAAATGCAAACACAGAATATGTATGAACTGGCGGAGCGGCTAAAACAACTCCGTGAGAAAAAGAAAGCAGTAGAGCAGCAGTTAAAGGACATCCATGCAGAAATCGCACAGACAGAGTATCAGCTTTCTATGCAAATGGCAGAAACAGAAACCCAGAATTTCACCCGTGCCGGAACGACGTTTGCTCTGACCACCAAAATTCGTGCCTCTGCCATGGCAGGGCGGAAGGAAGAACTGTATGCAGCTCTGAAAGAAAACGGCTACGGTGATCTGGTCTATGAGACTGTCAACGCCAACAGTCTGTCAGCTTTTGTCAAAGAGCAGATCGCAGAAAATCAGGATACTGTACCAGAGTGGCTGAGCGGTCTTGTCCATATCTATGAACAGACCTCTGTATCTGTTCGCCAATCTGCAAAATGAAAGGATGAAATCAATGAAAAATGAAATGATGGAAACCAACCAAACAGGCTTCCTTGCTCTGCAGGATTTTGATCTTGCCAATGTGATGTGTGCAGAAATGGACGGCTTATCTGCTGCATTTGAACGAGTTAAGATCCCGTCCGGCGGCGGTGTGATGTTTGAAATTCCCGGTGAGAATCCAGAGGAACCGGACACGGTAAAAACATTTTCAGCTGTGATCCTCTATCAGCATTCTTTGAATGCCTACTACCAAAGCGAATATCAGGGTGGCTCCAATCCACCGGACTGCGGCAGTTTTGACGGGCATCATGGGGAAGGAAATCCCGGCGGCAGCTGTGATTCCTGCCCGCTGAATCAGTATGGATCCGGAAAGAACGGTGCAAAAGCCTGCAAGAATCGCCGTCGTCTGTATCTGCTTCGGGAGGGCGATATTTTTCCGGTAATTCTGTCTCTACCTACCGGTTCTCTGAAGTCCTTTACTCGTTATCTGATGCGTGTGATCCCCAAATACAAGAATTCCAATGCTGTGGTAACAAAATTTACACTGAAAAAAGCAGTCAGCGGCACTGGCATGAGCTATTCCCAGGCACAGTTTGCCGTAGAACGGGCATTGTCTCCGGAAGAATATCCGCTGATCGCAGCTGTGACAGAACAGGTCAAGGCTCTTAGTAAAAATGTGGGCTATGATACAGAAGATGCACTGCGTGTGGACCCGGAAACCGGCGAAGTCATGGAGCCGCTGAATTGAGGAGAATGCTATGAAAAATTACAGATGTATCACTTCGGTGCAGGAAATTCAGCAGTATATCAGCAATGCCGCCGTTGTGGCTTTTGACTATGAAACTGCACCGGATGAGCCTTACCGCATCGAAGAAAAGGCGGCTCTGGATCCGCAGAAAAACCATATGACCGGATGCAGTTTTTCTGTCAAAGAGTATACCGGAATATATGTCCCAGTGGCTCACAAAGTAGGAGAAAATATCGAACTGACATCTTTTTTGCAATTTCTGCGAGCTTTTCTCACGGACAAGCGTATCGTTAAAGTTGCTCACAATATCGCCTTTGAATCTGCAATATCCTGTCAACAGAATATCGTCATACAGCCGCCGGTGTATGATACCATTTGTGCAGCACAAATGACCTTGAAAAGCAACTACGCATTTCGCAAACTTGCTGACAGCGGTCTGAAAAAACTGGCGGAAGAATTGTGTCATGAACGGCTGCCCACTTTTTCGGATGTTACAAACGGCAGACACTTTGACGAACTGGATGCACAGGATGCAGAAACAATACGCTATGGCTGTGCGGACTCTGATTTTGCCTTGCGGCTGTATTATATTTTCAACAACTGGTTTGACCGTTTTCTGCCGAAACATCGGTATCTTGTGGAACAGATCGAATCACCGACAGCGGTGTACTTAGGGCTGATGAAATACAACGGCGTGCCTGTGAATGTAGACTTGATGAAAGAGCATCAGCAGGAGGCAGAACAGCAAATGCAGCGTATCCGAAATGAGATCACAATGCTCATTGGCGACATTTCCATTGGAGCAAACTGCAGCACTAAAGCTTTCAAGGAGTATCTGTATCAGACCTTGAAACTGCCTGTTATGAAAGTCACTGCATCCAACAGAGAAGCAGCAGATGATGCGTCTATGATCTTGCTGAAGGAATGGTGTGATGCCAATCGTCCGGAACTCTCTCCACTGTTTACGTTGGTACAGGAATACCGGAAATGGGGCAAGATCAAGTCCACCTACATTGACGGCTATCTGAAATTCCGAAACGCTGCAACCGGAAAGATCCATCCGGATTTCTTTGCTCTGTCCACGGAAACAGGAAGAATGAATTGCCGCAATCCCAATTTACAGAACTGCCCCAGAAAAAGCAACGATCCCATCGGTGTCCGCAATTTTATTCAGGCTCCGAAAAATCATCTGATCTTGTCTCTCGATTTTTCGCAAATCGAACTGCGTGTGGGAGCATTCTACTGCCGGGACAAGACGATGATGGAAACCTATCAGAACGGCGAGGATATTCATGCGGCAACCACTGCCGTCATTTTTGGCTGTACCTATGCAGAAGCACAAAACAAGCATCGACCGGAATACAAGGAACAGCGTACCATCGCCAAGAACGTGAACTTTGGCACATTTTACGGGCTATTTCCAAAGGGACTGCAGAGCACATTGAAGTTCAAGGCAGGCGTAGAGAAATCTATACCGGAATGTGAAGAAATCATTCGCAATCTGAAGGCTGGCTATCCGGCTTTGACGGGCTGGAAGAATGAAACAAAGATGATCGCAAAGCAGAAACTGTATACAGAAACCTGGCTGGGACGCAGAAGGTATCTTCCCAATATTCGCAGCGACAACTGGGGACTGCAGTCCTTTGCGGAACGATGTGCCTTGAATACCCCGATTCAGGGAACGGCTGCGGATATTCTGAAGCTGGCAATTGTCCGTATTTTAGAAGGACTGCCGTCACGCCCATGGCTGAGACCGATCCTGCAGATTCACGATGAACTGACGTTTCTCATTCCGAAAGACAGATTGCAGGAAGCAGTGGCTTTTGTGAAAGGCTGTATGGAACAGCAGCCGTTTCCGGAGTTTGATCTGCCCCTTGTGGCAGAAGCATCTGCCGGAGAAAGCTTCGGCAATTTAGAGGAACTGGAGGAATGAACTTGGCAGAAACACACAACAAGGAAGGATACTTCTCGCCAACCGAATTTGAAGCAATGAAAAGAATAGAGAGCGAGGAGAAAAAGATACGAAGACTGGCGGCATTCCGACCGCTTGTATATATCTGTTCTCCCTATCGTGGCAATACCAATGAAAACATTGAAAATGCCCGGAAATACAGTCGTTTTGCGGTAGTACATCACAGTATTCCCATTGCACCGCATTTGCTTTTTCCACAGTTTCTGGACGATACCCTAGGGGAAGACCGGCAAACTGCAATGTTCATGAATTATGTGCTTCTGACAAAATGTGTCCAGCTGTGGGTATTCGGTAGCAGCATTTCTGAGGGCATGGTACAGGAGATCCAATGGGCAAAACGCAGGCATATGCCGATTCGATATTTCACAGAAGAGATGGAGGAAGTTGTATGAACATATCGGCACAGGACGTGATCAATGCGATCTTTCATCCGGATGATACCGTATGTCTGCGTATTTTTGATGATCGGAAAGAAGGCATCTTTACCGGTGCCAAAATGTCCGTGGAGGCAGGAAAATTCTTTGCAGTAGAGTCCACTCTGAAAGAACATAACCAGAAAAATCATGGCATCTTTTTTGTGGTGAACTCCGGTGGTCAGACCGATGACAGCATTACTCGCATCAATGCACAGTTTGTGGAGATGGACGATAAAACTTTCGAGGAACAGCAGACACTCATCGATGCGTTTCCGCTGCCGCCGTCTATGGTTATCAGAACAAGAAAATCGCTGCATACATACTGGTTTGTCAAAGAGGCAAAGGTGTCATTGTTTCGCCCCATTCAAAAGGCACTGGTGCAGCATTTCGGCGGAGATCCTGCCTGCGTCAACGAAAGCCGTGTCATGCGTCTGCCGGGATTCTATCACTGCAAGAAAGAACCGGTCTTGGTGGAGTGCATCTCGTTTCACCCGGAACGAAGATACACACAGGAACAGCTAATAGAAAGACTGCCGGTTTCGCAAGAAGCAGAAGAACAACCGAAAGTGCCGCTGCATGGAGAACAGAAAGGGATCGGCGTTGTAGAAGCAGAATGCGATTTTATCAAGTACTGTCGGGACAATGCAGCTGCACTTTCTGAACATGACTGGTATGCGATGATCTCCAATTTAAGTGTGTTTGAAGGTGGTGCAGCGGTCATACATCAATACTCCAAGCCGTATCCGAAGTATTCTTTTGAAGAAACGCAGAATAAGATCCAGCATTTTCTCCGCAGCGGAACAAAACCTATGACCTGCCGCACCATTGCAGAGAAAGGCTTTTCCTGCCCAAAGCTGCGAAGTGGACAGTGCAGCTGTAAATCTCCTGCGGCTCTGTGTTTTCAGCCGCTTTCCATTGATGGCATTCGGGCACTGCTACAGCAGCAAAAGGTGCAAAATGCCGTGGTGGAAGATTTGCAGACTGCACGAAACTTTGTATCGGAATATCTTTACAATGTGGACAGCGTGACTGCCGAATCGATGATCCATTACGATTTAAAGCAGCATTTCGGTTTCAAAAATGCAGATGTCAAGCCGCTGCTTGCTCTGCAAAAAGAACTGTACAAAGCCTTTCAAAACAAATCCGAAACACGGAAGCATCGCTCCGGCATGGAAATTCCCGACTGGTATGAAATGACAGAACGGGGTCCGAAGTTTCTGCCCGGTGTGCTTGCAGAATACATGACACAGAATGCCCCTGTGTTTTATTCTGCCGAGCAGTATTATTGCTATGAAAACGGCGTTTATCACAGCATCACGGAACTGACAGCAAGAAATATGGTACGGGATAAAATGCTGACCAGATACACAAAGCTGTCTCAGATCAATGATACCGAAGGACAATGGAAGATGCAGGTGCAGAAGGATATTCGGGAACTCAATCCCAATCCCTATCTCATCAATGTGCGAAATGGACTGTACAATGTGCTGGACGAAACCTTATCGGAACACACCGCAAAGTATCTGTCTACGGTACAGCTGAATGTGCGATATATGTCCGGTGCAAAGTGTCCCAGATTTCTGCAGTTTCTGCATGAATCCGTGGAGGAGGATCAGGTGACGCTGATTCAGGAGATGCTGGGCTACTTTCTCATTCCGGTCAATCATGCCCAGAAGTGCTTTATCATTGTGGGAAAAGGCGGTGCCGGGAAGTCTGTGCTGCTACGGGTGCTGAATGAACTTCTGCTGGGAAAAGAAAATGTGTCCAATGTAGCATGGCAGGCATTGAATGATCGATTCAAGACCGCAGAACTTTTTGGCAAGTGGGCGAATATCTGTGCAGAGCTGCCCACAAAGGGCATTGAAGACAACGGCATTTTCAAGGCGTTGGTCGGAGAGGATTATCTGACTGTGGAAAAGAAAAACAAAAATCCCTTTTCTTTTCAGCCCTATGCGAGGCTGCTCTTTTCCTGCAACAGCATTCCGAAGAACTATGGGGACAAATCGGAGGGCTTTTACCGCCGTCTGATCATTGTCCGGTTCAATCATTCTGTGCCGGAGGACAAGCGAGATCCGGAACTTCTGGAGAAGTTCCGCTGTGAAGCAGATGGGATCTTTCAATTTGCCTTAGAAGGACTGCGGCGGCTGATGCAGAATCATTTTCATTTTTCAGAAACAAAGGCAAATGCACAGGAACTTCAGAAATACCGGGAAGACAGCAACAGTGTGCTGGCGTTTGTTCGGGACTGTTGTACTTTGCAAATGGATGCAGAAGTGGGAAGAATGGAGTTCTTTGCACGGTATAAAGCATACTGTGACAGCTGCGGCATGGCTCCATACAGTCAGCAGAATTTCAACAACGAACTGGAAGCAAATTTTCCCACGGTCGTGAAAGCAGCAGACAGAACCGGAAAACGGAGAACGTGGAGAGGCATCAGCTTTTCAGAAAGCCATGTGTAGCTTGCCAGGGGAGAGGTCTGCACAGCTTTCTGACAGGGTTTACAGGCTTTGCAGGGAATTCCCGTAATCTTTTATATATTTCCTATTTTATATCCCCATATATTTTCTCATTTTTTATGAGTATAATAGAAATTTCCCTGTAAAATCAGTAAAGAGGTAAGAGGTGAGCAGTTTGAAAGAAGCGGATATCGTAAGGGCGATTTTGAGGTATCTGAAAACCGTGCCGAATTGTTTTTGCTGGAAGGAGCATGGCGGGATGTATGGAACGGCAGGAATCCCCGATGTGATCGCCTGCATTGGCGGCAGGTTCTTTGTCTTTGAAGTAAAAACGGAGAAAGGGAAAGCAACTGCTTTGCAGGAATCGGTTCTTCGCAAAATACAAAAATGCGGCGGAAACGCTGCCATCGTCCGTTCTGTGGAGGAGGTAAAAAGAATGCTGGAGGAGATCACGGCATGACAGCAAAAGAATACATGAAACAGGCACAAAGACTTCTTAGAAGGATTGACCGAAAACAAAAGGAAGCAGATGTTCTTCGTCAGAAACTTTCTTTTCCCAAATCACCTGCCTATTCTGATTTGCCCAAACCCGTATCGCCGGAATCTCACACCGTGGAAAGCGGCGTTTCTCAGATCTTATCCTTGGAGGAAGAAGTAAAGACTGCAAAAAAGGAACTGGAAGCTCTGAAAGCCGTTTTTGATACTGCGATAAAAGCCGTCACAGATACGGAGCATCATGATATTCTGGCAAAGCGTTATCTGGAATTCAAGGACTGGAATCAGATCGCAGAAGAAATGGGATACAGTAAACCTTCCTGTTATCGTTTGCACCGGGAAGCCTTGGCAGGGATGAAAAGTTGATAGTTCATGATAGTTCATAACACTTGATGATAGTTCGCATATGTGGTATACTGTAAAGTAGGAAAACAGGAGAAAGCGAAACAGCCTTTGCGGAAGAAATTCTGCGAGGGCTGTTTTTCGTGTCCATAAAGGAGAATCGATATGCTTGCAAAAGAAGTTTTAAGAAACAGTATGGATCTAAACAGACGCATCAAGGAACAGAGTGTGATTTATCAGGATTGGAAAGCTATGGCGATGGAAATCGATGAAGATGAAATACATGAGATCGTGGAGGCAGCGTGGGACGATCTGATTGCATCAATTCGGTTGAAACGGAAGCTGGAAGAACTTATCATGGCAAATCACAATGCCGACCAGCGTGAGATCCTTCGTTTGCGGTATCTTTACGCTGCAACATGGGATGCCATTGCAGATGAACTGAATGACAGCGTTGCCTGGGTGAAGGAACAATACCAAAAAGCATTGAAAAAACTCTCTGCAGAAACCACAGAGAGTTGCAAAGGCTGTGACTGCTGTGCCGAAGAAATGTAAGAAGCCCTGCAAGCACCCAGGCTGTCCCAATCTGACAGACGGTTTGTACTGTGCAGAGCATCAGCCCCTGCACCCAGACCGACCGTCTGCTGCCAAGCGTGGCTATGGCAGCAGGTGGCAGCGGCTCAGCAAGGCGTACCTGCGGAAGCATCCGCTGTGCGTGAAGTGTATGGCACGGGGACGGTTCACAGCAGCAACTGTAGTCGACCATATCATTCCTCACCGTGGTGATCCGCACCTGATGTGGGATGAAAGCAACTGGCAGGCGTTATGCAAGTCCTGCCACGACCGTAAGACATGG
>LBCK01000109.1 GCA_000980705.1 Ruminococcus sp. UNK.MGS-30
CCACATCAATAGAAGTAAGCTCTGTACAAAATTGGAATGCATTACTTGAAAGAGTTATTACCTTGTCAGTGATAGCAATAGAGGTAAGTCTTGAACAGCCCCCAAATGCATATTTTCCAATACTTGTCACACCGTCAGGCATAACAACAGAAGTAAGTCTTGAACATTCCCAAAATGCACCTTCGCCAATACTTGTCACACTACTAGGAATAATAATAGAAGTAAGATTATTACATAGTTGAAATGAGTAATACCCAAG
>LBCK01000110.1 GCA_000980705.1 Ruminococcus sp. UNK.MGS-30
CTGTGGGATATAGTCCTTGAGCTTTGGTCTCTGTGCAATGATGGTGCAATCGATGTTGGAGATGGAATATCCCTTTCCCTTCAGCAGCAGTACCACCTGCTTCAGCAGGCAGATGCTGTCTGCTCCGGCATAGCGCGGGTCGGTGTCGGGAAAATGTCTGCCGATGTCCCCCAGTGCCGCTGCACCCAGCAGGGCATCCATCACTGCGTGTACCAGCACATCTACATCCGAATGACCCAACAGTCCTTTCTCCCACGGG
>LBCK01000111.1 GCA_000980705.1 Ruminococcus sp. UNK.MGS-30
AACTATGCAGTATGCAATGGTTAATCAGAACAATGTAAAAACATCTCATCAAAAGTACATGAGTTAATATTACAGTATTTAGATGAGGCTGTGAACGCCCGATTTGTCGAGATGTTTGGAAATCCAGCAACGCCAGGAGATAAATTTAAAACTTGCAAGCTAGGCGAAGTAGCTGATGTTAAATCCAGCCATCGAGTATTTACAACAGAATTTGTTGCTGAAGGAGTTCCATTTTATAGAGGCACGGAGATAGGTGT
>LBCK01000112.1 GCA_000980705.1 Ruminococcus sp. UNK.MGS-30
AATTTTTGTGTTGGAAGCCGGTCTGAGAACTGGATCCTGTCCGCACTGAGTATTGCGGCGACGTGGATCTGGGCGCCGGCTTTGTTTGTTTCAACAGAAAAAACATATTCGGCCGGATGGATTGGGCTTTTCTGGTTCTTAGTGCCAAATGCTTTATGCTTGGTGATATTTATTCCTTTTGCAAAGAGAATCCGGAAGGAAATGGCGGAAGGAATGACACTGTCTGGGTACATGAAAGAAAAATACAAATCCGATGG
>LBCK01000113.1 GCA_000980705.1 Ruminococcus sp. UNK.MGS-30
AAGTCCTTGGGCGATCCGTTTGGAAAACCGCTCCTCGCCATACCGGCTGAGAATTTCGGCAAGCTCCTGCCAGGGCAGGCTGTTGACAAGATCCCCCGCGCCGGGGCCCTCCTGGCTCATACGCATATCCAGGGGAGCGTCGCTGTGATAGGAAAACCCCCGTTCCGGGGTATCAAGCTGGTGAGAGGAAACGCCGATATCCATCAGCACGCCGTCCACGCTGTCAACGCCGAGGCTTCGGACAACCTCCTCCATCT
>LBCK01000114.1 GCA_000980705.1 Ruminococcus sp. UNK.MGS-30
GTTTCACGAAGCAATCCGTATCATCCGAGAAATGAGGTGTGCAAGCAATGGTAAATACCCAAGATACATCGTCTGGGAAAACGTCCCCGGAGCATTTTCTTCCAACGGCGGAGAAGATTTCCGCTGTGTCCTCGAAGCCATCTGTTCGGTCAAAGACAGCTGTGTCCTCGAAGCCATCTGTTCGGTCAAAGACAGCAGCATTTCAATTCCTCGACCTGCGGGAAAATGGACAAAAGCCGGAGAGATTCTGGCAGAAT
>LBCK01000115.1 GCA_000980705.1 Ruminococcus sp. UNK.MGS-30
TGGCCTGCTGACGTGCACATGGTAGCAAAGGATATCATGAGATTCCACGCTATCGTTTGGCCTGCAATGCTTATGGCACTTGATCTTCCACTGCCTAAGCATCTTGCTGTACACGGCTGGATAACATTCAACGGACAGAAGATGTCCAAGTCTTTGGGCAACGTTGTTGACCCGTTTATTCTTGGTGAGAGATATGGTGCTGACGCTATCAGATACCACATTCTTCGTGAAATGGCTTTAGGTGCAGACAGCTCAT
>LBCK01000116.1 GCA_000980705.1 Ruminococcus sp. UNK.MGS-30
ATGCCGGTGAAGAAGTCGATTGCCATAAAGACGACCAGTGTCACCAGAGCGGAGTCCCAGCCGCCAAAAATGGCAGTAAAAAAGCCGCCGACCAAGCCGACAGCTACACAAATGGTATCTTTCATTTTCAACCCTCCAGTACTTTCAGGAATCGGATTTTCGGATGAGAATTGTTGCTTCTGCCCACCCAGGCAAGGTAATATTCGCCGTCAGAAATGCCAGTGCATTCTGTGATGGTGGTGATAAAGGTATCCGA
>LBCK01000012.1 GCA_000980705.1 Ruminococcus sp. UNK.MGS-30
TGTTTGTCATTTTTTCCTCCTTGGTTTTTCTTCTTTCGTGTTTTCTTTTATTATACTACTTTTCTTTTCCCTTGTCTACTTTTTTAGTATAACACCAATTCCGAACAGCGTGACCAGCATTGAATATGAGGTATTCTCTGACTGTACAAGCCTGACCAGCATCACCATTCCGGATGGAGTGACCAGCATTGGAAATAGTGCATTTCGCTGTTGTAGAAATCTGACTGCTCTCACACTTCCGAACAGTGTGACCAATATCGAAGAATACGCATTTCTTTATTGCGAAAGCTTGACCGACATCACAATTTCAAATTGTGTAACCCGGATTGGCAGGGAAGCATTTTCTAATTGTAAAAGTATTAAAATTGCTGTTTCTGATAAGAGGCATGAAAGCACTAATCGACAGCGGCAATCTGGAGCTGATTCAGGTGCTTCTGGAAAAGACCGACTTTGTTACCAAGAAGAACATTGATAAATTTATCCAGTACGCCATTGACACCAAGCAGCAGGAGATCTATCTGACCTTGATTCACTATAAGGACGAGATCGGGGCGTATACAGATATTTCCAAGAAGTTCCGGCTGTAATAGAGCAGAAAGGGAAGTATAACCATGAATATTCATGAAGCGAAAGAGCAAATCAAAAACGCAGTGACTGCTTATCTGACAAAGGATGATCTGGGACGCTATGTGATTCCGCCGCAGAAACAGCGTCCGATCTTTCTCATGGGGCCTCCCGGTGTGGGAAAAACTGCCATTATGGAACAGGTCGCCTCGGAATTGGGCATCGGTTTGCTGTCCTATTCCATGACGCATCACACCAGACAGTCCGCATTGGGACTGCCGCTCATCAAGCATGTGAACTATCAGGGAGCGAGTACGATGTTTCCGAATATACCATGAGTGAGATCATCTCTTCCGTCTATGAACTGATGGAAAACACCGGCATTCAAAACGGTATTCTGTTTCTCGACGAGATCAACTGCGTTTCGGAGACACTGACTCCGATCATGCTGCAATTCCTGCAGTATAAAGTGTTCGGCAGACACGAAGTCCCGGCTGGCTGGATCGTTGTCACTGCCGGAAATCCACCGGAATATAACCGCTCTGTCCGGGAGTTTGACATTGCCACATGGGACAGACTGAAACGAGTAGATGTGGAACCGGATTTTGCGGTGTGGAAGGAGTTCGCATATCTGAATGGGGTGCATTCCTCGATTCTGACCTATCTGGAAATCAAAAAGGGAAATTTCTATAAGGTGGAAACTACGGTGGACGGCAAGCGTTTTGTGACCGCCAGAGGTTGGGATGATTTGAGTCAGATGATCCACCTGTATGAACAGCACAAGATTCCCGTCGATCAGAAACTGGTGGAACAATACATTCAGAATCCGGAAATTGCACAGGATTTCGCCATTTACTATGACTTGTACAACAAGTACAAAAGCGACTATCAGATCAAAGACATTCTGGCAGGTACAGCAAGCACCGATATTCAGGAGCGTGCCAAAAGAGCAAAGTTTGATGAGCGTTTTTCTCTGGTGGGACTGCTGCTGGATGCTGTGATGGGTGCCATGCGGGAGTCTACGGAAGAAGAGGACGTATTGGAAGAATTGGTCAAGACGCTGCGTGTGTTCAAGCGGGAATCCAAGACCGAGGACGGCGCAGCGCTGCTGAAAAAATACATCCGGAACAACCGAAAAGAACTGAACGCCGGCATTCGGGCCAAAAGTCTTTCTGAGGCACAGCAGAAACAAAAGCTGCAAGTGATGCGGATTCTGGAGGAGCAGAGCAAACTGGTGCAGTCTGATCCGGAGCAGGCAGCTTTTGCACTGGTGAAAAAGGATTTCGATAATCGGTTGAAGGCATTCCAAAAGCGAAGCGACACACTGTCGGAACAGGTGCGGCATATGTTTGCGTTTTGTGATACGGTCTTTCCCGATGGACAGGAGCAGCTGATCCTGGTGACAGAACTGACGGCGAACCCGTATAGCGCAAGATTCCTGGGAGAACACAAGGTCGATGCATATTTTGTCCACGATAAGGAATTGATGTTCCATCAGAGACAGCTGGAACTGAACCAGGAAATTGCGAATCTGGAGCTTTAAGAGAATTTTCTGCATATGTTGTTTAAAATTGTAGTATACAAATCCAATCAAAACTACAAAAGCACACAGGGCATTTCAAAATAGCTTTGTGTGCTTTTTCTTGTAAATTTTTTTAGAACAGACAGACGTATGTCTTACAGTATGAGTATAATGAAGTCAAAGATAAAATGAGAAGTCTGACGAACTTAAATAAAATCATAAGATTTCTGCTTTCGGCGTTTTTTTATAAATATTATAATAAAAAATTGACAAAAAAGAGATTGTGTGGTATACTTATAGATACATAGTATTTACCAAATGGTTGAATTCATAAGAGAGGATGGGATATCTTTTGGAAGGACTGATAAACAAGCAAACAGACACCTCTGTTATAAGATATCGTGATAAATGCGATAAATATGATTACTTAATTGCGATTGGAACAGGAGCAATTGCAGGAATCGTAGATATTATGTTTGTAGGTTCTCCGACGGACAGCAAGCTAGGAAAATGGACTGATGCACAGGTAGATAACTGTGTAAAAGCATTTGCTAAAACAAGTGGCTGGAGTCCAAGAGCCGGAAAAGAAAATAGTACATCCAGTGCAATTGGATTTCTTGAAAAAAAGTTTTCTGTAAATTATGATCAGCGGCACAGCGGCGATGTTGGCAGAGCTTTTTCCATGAGTGCCAAAAATCATCATATGAAATCTCTGGCACACTCTCCGGATGTTATAGGCTTGTTCTTCTCGATTCTTAGCCAATTCACGGGAATATCTGCTTTTCTGGCAAATGGCAAATTGATTACGATATCCTCGGAAACCATGGAACTGCAAGGCGGAAATTTTATCGCAAAAATTTTCTCTGGTGTAGTAAATTGGTTTGGACACCTTATGTCAGACATTGCAGGATCTTCTGGTGCAAGCGGTCGAGGAAGCGGAATTGTGATGCCGTTTTACGAGTTGTTCGGTTTGTGCCATTTTGGAAAATTCAATGCGAGCAGTAATCCACAAAAACCAGTTTTGAATGATCTTGCCACAATCGCTACAAAAGCATTTGAATCTGGTTACGATGCTAGATTCGCTTTGACAATGGCAATTCCCGTTTTAATCAGCGATCTTTTAACACGTCTTGTTTGGGCGATTCGACACCACTTTCAATATCACAAGCCAATTCAAGAGTGCTTGCCAACAAAAAAACACGATGATCTGCGAGTGATGCTGATTGTCAGCAATGGTGTACTTTGCTTGTTCGATGGCGTAGATGCAGCGATTCGCTCTGGAGGAAACTGGGTTCTGTTCTTTACAAGACTAAATTTGATTGCTTGGATACGTCTTATCATACTGGTTCTGAAAGAAGTCATGATTCGTTGTGGGATTGAAACACCGCTGGATGCTTTGAAACGAACCTATGAAGCAGTAACTGCATACATGCAAGAATTAGAAAAAATTGACATAGAAGCTTTCCGAAAAGAAACGGAACGGTATAATGCAATTGCAAGTGCGTTGAATCAAGCAAAATCGGAGACCGAATTAAATGCGGTGCTATATAAAACATTTGAGCAATTGAACATTCCGCTTCCTTGGAAAGGTGACTTTGACACTTTTATGAGCAACAAAAAGAATCGTCTGGTGTTTGAATGATGTTTCTATGTGATAAATGTGGTTTGTGCTGTCGAAATCTAAATCTGTCAGAAATTTACGCTGATCTTGACAGAGGAGATGGAACTTGTAAATATCTACAAGGAAATCTTTGCAGCATTTATGAAAAAAGGCCTCTAAAATGCAGGGTCGATGAAAGCTATCATGTCTACTTTCAGTCAATCATGACACGAGAAGAGTACGAGAAACTGAACAGAGATATGTGTAACTTATTAAAAAAACAAAAGGAGAAGTGATTTGCATGCCATTACCAATCATTTTAGCAGTTGGTGCTGCCATTGCAGGAGCTAGCGGAGTCGGAGCCGGCATCAGTGGCGGTGTAAAAATGAAGAAAGCCAATGACAAGGTGAAAGAAGCAACAGAACGAGACAAAAATAACGTTGCCAGAATGGAAAGAAAGCAAAATGAAGCCACTTCTACAATGGACAGAGTGGGACGCAAGGAGCTTGAAATCTTAAAGAGTTTCGAGAAATTTCAGGATCTGATTGAAAGAATCCAAAACAGACCGGATTTCAAACAAATTCACCGAAACAATGTTACCATTCCCCAATACAATCCGGAGGATATCAAAAATGCACACGTTGGAGCAGCAGTTTTGTTAGGTGGTCTTGGTGGTGCGGCAGTTGGTACAGCCGGCGGGTTTGCCGCAGCAGGGGCAACAACAGCTGCCGTCATGGCGTTAGGAACAGCCTCTACCGGCACTGCAATCGCCTCTTTGTCTGGTGCAGCAGCTACCAACGCTACTTTGGCAGCTTTGGGCGGCGGAGCCGTTGCAGCCGGAGGTGGTGGCATGGCACTTGGTACGGCGGTACTTGGTGGGGCTACACTTGGAATTGGTCTTTTGGTTGGCGGTATCATTTTTAATTTTACAGGCAGAAAACTTTCCAACAAAGCGGATAAGGCTTGGGAGCAAATGCAGGAAAATGAAAAAGAAATTAACAAGGTCGTTGATTATCTTAACAAGCTTTCGAGTGCAGCAAACGGATTTTATTCGAGTCTAAAAAGCGTAGAACGGATTTATAGAAGTCACTTGGAAAAATTGGAAGAAATCGAAAAGCATAAGGTAAACTGGAATGATTTTACGCCAGAAGAAAAGTTGTGCGTTGAAAATCTTGTGCTTGCTGTGGGTGTCCTTTATCAAATGTGCAAGGTACAGCTTGTTCTAAAAACTTCTGGCAAACAATTGAATCAAATCAATTATTCTGAAATCAATAAGGCAAAGAAGAACGCAAGCGAATTCGTTAACTCAGTCAACGATTGAAATCCATGAAGGATTGCAAATGAAAAGAGATAAGAAATAATATCAAAGCTGCAAAAGCACACGAGGCATTTCAAAATAGCCTTGTGTGCTTTTTTGTATACTACACACATTTAACATGTGCAGACAAGCTACAAAATAATTTGCATAAAATCGGAAAATGTGCTATAATAAAAAATAGAGCGACACAAAGCGAGCAAAGTGTTCTATGTGATAAGGGTAAAATTTGTTTTTCAAGATACAGAAGAAAAGGAAAGGGCAAATTTATAACTGTATTTTGTGTCTCATAAATTCATATTTTATATAGGGAGAAAAAATAAGTATGTTAACCCAGATGCAAAGTAATTATGTTAGGAAAATGGTTTTTAATGCAAATCATGTTACGGATACGTTGTTTTGTCAAGATAATCTAAAATTTTCGAAAAAGCTGCGAAAAGCACCTGTTTTGCCGAATAGAAATGATGACATTATTTTGATTTATGATTCCACCGTATTTGGTTCCGCAAAAGAGGGAGCTGTTTTTTATCCCGAACTTGTGGTGTCAAAAGATATTTTAGAGAGTCCGAAAAAAATAGAGTATCAAAATATCTCTGAGATTAGCTTGAAAATAAACAAAGATTCTGTGAAACTAATTGCCAAAGATATATTTGATAATGAACATGAACTATGGGGTGAGGTGGGATTCAAAAATAAAAATGCTATTTTGATATCAAATGGCATTATTGAGATGATAAATTTCTTTTCCGGTTGTGATTTCAGTACTTTAACTTTGGATATGTTGACATCAGTTAAAGGAGCAGTGCAAACAGCCAATTCATCTGCCAAAAATATGAGAATTGCGCCGCAATCGAACAATGTACAAGCTAATATTTCTGCATCTTCACAGAGACCGGTTGCACCTCCAGTACAAAAAACGCCAAGTTTTATTTTCCCTCGAAACGGGAAAAAGGTATTCCTCTGCTTTGAAGAAAAGAACAGGAATCTGGCGATTTTACTGGGAAATACACTTCGAATGCAGAATGTGATATGCTTTATAGAACCTATGGTTACACGAGGCAGTGAGGACCGAATTCTAAGGGAACTTTTTGGATGCAGTACATTTGTCATCTTGTATTCTCCTGATATCACAGAGGATCGGCGATGTAATATTAAAATCAGAAAAACATTTGAAAAAGGGGTCGATACAGTCGTATTGTTAAATAAAAATGATGTACTTTCTGCAGAATTCAGAGCAAGACCATATCCAGTAATTACATATCAAAATAACATATTGGAATGTTGCTACCAGTTAATTCCTTATTTGCAAAGAAAAATTATGGAGGGTTAAAGCAGGATGGGTAAAAGAATTTTTATTAGTCATAAAACAGAGGATATTGAGAAAACAAGAAAAATTTGCAAAATTCTGAAAAAACACAGAATAAACTATTGGATGAGCAACGAACATATTTCTCTTTCTCAGGACTATGATAAGAGCATTAGTAAAACCATTGGTAATTCTGCAGCGGTTTTATTTTTACTTTCTAAGAAATCGCAGGATTCAAACAATTGTATTGATGAGTTGAATCAGGCAATTAAGCTAAACAAAGATGTGATTATTTGGAAAGTCGAAGATGTTGAACCTAATTCTTTTCTCCAACTTGAATTGGGAAATGTCAATGTCATAGATGTCATGCCATTTCTGCAAAAGAAAAAGCCGCCGCATTATAAAGAATTCTGGGACAGTCGAACAAAAGAACTGATTGAGAATTATCATGTTAATAAACCAATTTATCCGTATTTTATTGGCGGAGTGTTCATTGTACTTTTTATCCTGTTTGGTGCATGGGGCATCACAACACTGTATGATTGGGTATATGAAATTTTCGATGATGGATATTCTCAGACACAGATCGAATCTGGAAGTTCGGATGATGTTATGTGTTGGTCTGATTATATAGAATTTAATGTTGATAATTTCTTTATGGTGGATACGCAGATTATAGGATTGACCTATGATGAACTGGGGAAAAAACTGGATAAAGATCTGCCGCCGTTGGAAGACGCATCTGAGGTTGTGGAAGGTGCTACACAATCAGAGATAGATTTTGAAGATGGATCTTCTCTTTACTTTGTATTTGTTCATGATAAATTGTACCTTGTAAATTATACAATAACAAATGACTATAGCTTTAATAGTATTAGAAATGCAGCGAGCAATTCATATGGGGATTATACAGAATCTGACGGTTATACTATCTGGGAACTAAATGATTGTGATTTTTATTTAGTAGAAGGTAAGCACACTGACAGCAGCGATTATGGACTGATGCAAATATATATTTCGGAAGGAATTTTGACATGATTATTTGGAGTACCTGCTTAATAATAGCTGTGATAATGTTGTTGCTGTCTTTTTATTATATTGCAAATGCTCGGAAAACGATGATCGAGTTCACGTTTATGTTTCTGATGTTTGCAGGATTTTTTGCATACCTGCCGCATTATCTGCAAAATTATTCGCCTATCAATGCTATCGTTTGCGATGTTGTAAATCTGTTTCAGATCGTAACGATAAATTCAAACTCATATGAATCGTATCAGCCTGAGGTTTCAAATACTTTTTTGTTTAATATAGCGCTGATTGTGCGTGCATGTGTTCATATTTTTAGCCCGATTCTCGGTGTAACTGCAATATATCGGTTTTTGAAAATCAAGTTTGAGAAAATCAAATCTGGATTTGTTATTTTTAATAAAAGAAAGATTTTTATTTTCTCAACCTACAATGAAAGAGCAGAGAAAATTGTTGAGGATATCACATGCCGGGATAACGATAGAATTACTGTCATTTTCTATGAGACAGATAAGATTAACAATGAACTTGATCGAAAACTTGGGTTTAATAAGATTTCTCACATAAGCCATAAAATGAAGTTGGATGTTGCAGAAAATAAACTTCCGAAGTTCAACAGCAGTAAATGTGAGGTTTTCTTCTTTATTTTGAATGACGGCAATGAGAATACTGAACTTGGTTTGCGTTTGGAAAAATATTACAGCGACTTGTGCGAAAAGAAAAGCACACTGAACAAGAACAATATTCACATAACTGTGTTTTCCAATTATGCACTGACCGACGAAAAACTTATTGATTCTATTGAAACGTCTATGGATTTGCGGGTTGTTTATCCTGAACGTTTGCAGGTTTATAAACTGCTGAATGATAAGCCGCTTTTTTCTAATATAAAGCCGGATGAGAAGAATATTTCTCTTCTGATACTTGATTATAATAACATGGCAAAAGAACTTCTCAGTGCAGCATTATGCTGCGGACAGCTTGTAAATCATAAAATCAAAATCAATATCATCACTGAAAATTGTGCAAATGCAAAAAGTGAAACGGATTTCTCATGCCCGGAGCTTTTGAACAGCGGTTACAGTATTCACTTTTTTGAAGCAAATATACATAGTTCTTCACTGTTTAAGGTGATACAAGAAAATTGCATGGACACCACGTATATCGCTCTGTGTGGTGAGGATGATATTTCTAATATTCAACTTTCCATTGAATTGAGAAAGTTTTTTCTTACTTATGAAAACAACTTTTGTAATATGCCCCACATCGCAGTACGGATTCAAAAAGATGAGACTGCAAAAATACTGGAAAAATCAGATTATAAACTTAATCCGTTTGGCTATGACAGCCTCATTTATAATTATAACGAGATGATTGATCCGGAAATTGAGGCAATTGCAAAACGTGTGCATTTTGTATACTGTGCTGCAGATTCTGCAGAGCAGGCGATGGATAATCTTTGTTCATACTACAAATTTGAACGTGACAGAAAATCGAATCTGTCGATGGCACTTAGTATAAAATATAAACTTTGGGATATGGGATTTGAGATTTCTGAGTATCATGGAGACGGGACGCCGGACAATTGTGCATTTGAAAAATACATCCAGGGACTTGTTTCAGACAGAGATTCTGCTGTAAATCTGAAAGAAACGGCGTTGTATGCGTATGATGTAGCAGAGCATGAACGATGGATGGCTTATCAGCGAAGTGAAGGTGTGTGCGCAATGTCTGTACAACAGGCAGATGTGATAGCAAGAAAGAATCCGACGCTTCTGGAGCAAAAGAATGTAAATGGCGTATTACTTCCAAGAACGGGGAAATCCATTACGATGATGCTGCATATGGATATTTGCGATTTTGATGATATTACAGTTCGAACCAATCAAATCAATGATTTGATTTCTGATGTAGAAACAATTATTCCGAAGAGAGATACGACTTTTAATGATGAACTGATTATTGTATCGTTAAATAAAATTTTGTCATCGCAGGAATATGTCATGGCATCAGGCGGTAAGCAGTATGTTATCACGAAAATTACAGATGATGAAAATTGATAAAGTTAACTATGAGATAATTCTAGGGAAACGCTGAACAAAAGCACAGTTGAAAAAGCAAATCGATAATTACGACTAAAACAGCAGTATTTTGACTAAAATACTGCTGTTTTTCAACTTTTCAA
>LBCK01000117.1 GCA_000980705.1 Ruminococcus sp. UNK.MGS-30
GCAGTTGCACGCACCATCATGGATAAGGCGCTGACAGCCGCTCAGGCAAGAGAAGCGGCACGCCTGGCAAGAGACCGCACCAGGGAAAGAAAATCCGCTCTGGAGGGCGTCAGCCTGCCGGGTAAGCTGGCAGACTGCTCCGACCATGACAATGTGCGCACCGAAATCTATATCGTCGAGGGTGATTCGGCAGGCGGTTCGGCAAAACAGGGACGCGACAGCTCCTTCCAGGCAATCCTTCCGCTGTGGGGCAAG
>LBCK01000118.1 GCA_000980705.1 Ruminococcus sp. UNK.MGS-30
CCTTCATGGAACGGCCGATAAAATATAGAAGAAAGAGGGAACACAATGAAGTATAACAGTACGAGAAACCGCTCTGTTTCCGTATCCGCCGCCCAGGCTATCGCCCAGGGAATTTCCGCAGACGGCGGCCTGTTTGTGCCGGAAAGCCTGCCTCAATATTCCTATGAGGATTTATGCAAGCTCAAGGAGATGACCTATCAAGGCCGGGCGCAGAGGATTCTTTCCGATTTTCTGACGGATTTTACACAGCCGGAA
>LBCK01000119.1 GCA_000980705.1 Ruminococcus sp. UNK.MGS-30
TTCCTTGCATGGAGGATATGACAAAGAAATGGCGGCGTATCTTTATGATGATGGGAGCAAAGTTTGAATGGTATTGCGTGGAGGTAAAGCATTTTAACTGCTTCAATGAACTGTCAAATGACGAAACATTTATCTGCTGGGATTCTACGAAGCAAGATGTCTGGGTAAGACAGCCACCTTCATTCGCAATAAGGAACCATAAACTGTTACGCCCAAGGATTGATGCTTATCAGGATTTCCTGCCGAGAACAACC
>LBCK01000120.1 GCA_000980705.1 Ruminococcus sp. UNK.MGS-30
CGATTCAGTGGCATATATACTGGAGGAGATCGGTCTCGAACAGTGCGGCACCCACGGTACCACCGCAGCTCTGGCAATGCTGAACGATGCAGTGAAGAAAGGCGGCGTCATGGCATCCTCCAATGTAGGCGGACTTTCCGGAGCATTCATCCCTGTATCCGAAGATGCCGGGATGATAAATGCTGCTGTGGATGGCACACTTTCCATAGAAAAACTGGAAGCAATGACAGCTGTATGCTCTGTAGGTCTCGATA
>LBCK01000121.1 GCA_000980705.1 Ruminococcus sp. UNK.MGS-30
TCAACAACTGCATCCTCTGGCACAGAGGCTCCGGGCATTGTCACAACAGAATCTTCTGCAACAACAGAAACTGAGCCGGCAACGGTTTCCCTGTATGGTGACGCAAACCTGGACGGCAGAGTGGACATCACCGATGCCGTCCTGATGAACAAGGCAGCGGCTGGACAGGTAGAGCTTTCTGCACAGGCAAGAGCAAATGCAGACTGCATGGCTGACAATGTATTATCCCGTGACGATGCGCTGTCCCTGCTGCA
>LBCK01000122.1 GCA_000980705.1 Ruminococcus sp. UNK.MGS-30
GCCCATCAAGCAGAAGTACGTCGATTCCGGCCGCATCAGCGCCAAGTCCATGGCGACCGACGCACAGGCGCTGGTCTACAAGGTCCCGGGCGGCATGCTCTCCAACATGATCGCCAACCTGACCGACATGAAGGCTATGGACAAGTTCGACGCCGCGCTCAAGGAGATCCCCGAAGTCCGCAAGGATCTGGGCTATCCCCCGCTGGTCACCCCGCTGAGCCAGATGGTCGGCAACCAGGCCGTTACCAACGT
>LBCK01000123.1 GCA_000980705.1 Ruminococcus sp. UNK.MGS-30
AGGTGGGAGGCAGAGAAGGCAGCACGCCAGTGTTGCTGGAGCCGGCGTTGGGATACCACTCTTGAGGTGCTGAAATTCTAACCTGCGGCCGTGAATCCGGTCGGGGGACAGTGTTAGGCGGGCAGTTTGACTGGGGCGGTCGCCTCCAAAAAGGTAACGGAGGCGCTCAAAGGTTGGCTCAGCATGGACGGAAACCATGCCAGAGAGTGTAAACGCACAAGCCAGCCTAACTGCGAGACTGACAAGTCGAG
>LBCK01000124.1 GCA_000980705.1 Ruminococcus sp. UNK.MGS-30
GCCTGCACGCACATCTCAATGCCAATGGAATTGTGGTTGTTGCAAATTCCGAAAAGACCACCTCCGTAGTTAACGCCGACATGCCAAGCGCCTCTGTCGAATGGAGTTGCCTGATAAGCCTCGGTATCATCAACGTATACATGAGCAGAGTAGCCGGAGAAATTTCCGTCATGCTGGGCCTTTGCATGTGCCTTTGCATTTGCTCCTTTGGCAAAGTTATCTGTATTATGGATAACGATGTATTTAGGTA
>LBCK01000013.1 GCA_000980705.1 Ruminococcus sp. UNK.MGS-30
TTCACAAAGGCTGTACAGCCATTCTAAGATGTTGTCATAGCTGACCTGCATTCGTGCGGTGTTCTGCCAGCAGTCACCGGATACTGTTCCCATGGAAAAACCGGGCAGATTGCGGATTCCGGCAGAGATGACATTGCGGGACAGCACCTTGCGGACGATGTCCTCATAGCTGCCGTTTGCGGTAATGGTGGGATAGATGATTCTTCGTTCCAGCAGGCAGGCAAGAAACCGTCCGGTGACTGTCAGGTAATCGCCCTTTTCAGCATCAGTTTCCAATTGCAGGGACTCAATGATGCCGAAGTGCTGGGCATCATCGCTCCTTGCCACAATTCTGCCACGCTGAAAGATGGATACATTCTGGGGACTGGCAGCGATATACACCTCAAAACAGCCGCACTGGTAGAACTCAATGTCCCATAAGAGCGAAGAATAACTGTCGCAGATGGCTTCCAGTGACACAGAGATCTGGTCTTTCAGAGCCGTCAAGCTGTAAATTTCCAACTGCATTTCTCAAACCCCCAGATAGGAATTGCGGTGCATCAATGTCACACGCAGCTTTTTCACACCACGAACTGCCTCGACCCGAAAGGTATTTGTGCCTTCTTTTAGTGTCAGCCAAGTCGAACCGGAAACCAGCCGGTTCAGGATATTGCTGTCTACGCCGTTGCGTGTCAGCGTGACGGTCTTGTTTCCGGTTTTCGTGGTAACCGTAATGACATCGCCGGTCAGAATATCACCTTTGATTTGCAGATATTCGCCATTTTCGTTGTAGATGGTCGGTGTCACTGCCACCACTTCCTGCGGAATGTCGCTGGGCAGTGCCTCAATTCGCAGTGTGAATCCGGTTTCATCTCCGTCATTGGTAATGGATAAGGCATCACTGTTGGAATACACGCCCAAAGGAAACGGAGCATCGCTCTCCGGAAAGGGAAAATGAAATGCTCCGGTGATGCCGCTGTAATAGGCATAGAAAATATCCCGACTGTACCAGTAAATGTCCGGACAGAGAATGGAGATTTGCCCGCTGATCTGCTGCTCGAAATGTTCCACTTCACAGGTTTCTACATACCCTTCTGCATACACATCGATACTTGCTGTCTTGTACCAGATCTTGATGTACCGGGACGGTTTGACCACATGATACAGCTGATGCCGCCGTTTCTCGATGCCGATGCCACGCATGGCAAAGGAAATGACTACGTTTCGCTTTTCGATGAAGGCGTTATTCAGATAGCTGCCGTTCATGCCTGCATAGGAAGAAGTAGAAATCGTTCCGGCAGGCGGATTCAGACCTTCGATTTTGGAGGTCATGTATTGGTTGGCGGTGGCGGTCATATCTAATTGTTCACCGTTTTCATTTTCTAAAACCAGAGAAAAATACATTACACACCCCCATTACACATTCAACGCATTCCGTGTTAGCCGATAAATCTCCAACCGTGACAGTGCCTTCGGCGATTGATTGGTCTGATTCACCGTTTTTCGGTTATCGGTATTGTAATAATTGTTCACCGTCCCACCGGAACTATCGGGCAGCATTGCTCCGGAAATCCCATGCAAGCTGTAGTTCAGGTCGGAATCCATAGTCAGCTGCATGGCTTTTGCTACACCGCCTACGGCTTTCTCCACATACTTCTTGCTCTTGTCGATGCCGTCTGCCAGCCCTTTCATAAAGTCCGGCATCCAGCTCTCATAGTCTGTTAGCGGTCCTTTGTCCGGGACGGAGAAGTGCAGGAAATCCCGAATGGTATCGGCAACATTGGTGACGCAGTCCGCCAGCCAGCCGATGGCACTCTGAATGCCGTCAATGATTCCCTGAATGATGTCCCGTCCCCAGTTCCAGGCATCCGAAGCCAATCCCTTGATATATCCCACAGCGGCATCGAATCCATTCTGAATAGTGGATTTGATGCCGCTGATTTTGTCGGAAACTGCAGAACGAATGTTGTCCCAGATGCTGGACACCGTAGAAGAAATGCTCTGCATCACGTTGGAAATGGTACTCTTGATGCTGTTCCAGATGTTAGATACCACCGACCGGATGGCGTTCAGAACATTGGAAACCGCAGAAGAAATCTGATTCCAGATGGAGGATACCACAGAAAAAATGGCATTCATCACACTGGAGATCGTGCCGGAGATGCTGTTCCAGATGGAAAAAACCACACTCCAGATCGCAGACAAAACAGAAGAAATGAAACCAGATACCGCATTCCAAACCGTAGTCACCACATCTTGAATTGCCGTCAAGACCGTGGAAATCGTAGTAGAAATGGCGTTCCAGATGGTTTCAAAGGTCGTTTGGATGCCCTCTAGAATGGGCGTTAAAAACGCCACGATCGCATTCCAAATGGCACTGATCTTCTCCGAAATCCAGTCCATCACTCTGCCCACAATGATTTGGATGGCTTCAAAAATCGTCTGAAACAGATAGCCAAATGCCGTGATCAGCGGTTCTAAGGTGGTGTAAATGGCATTCCAAACGGTTGTAATCACGTTATGAATGGCCTGAAACACCGTAGAAACCACATTGTAAATGGCATTGAAAATCGTGCTGAAAAAGTTGTAGATCGCTGTAAAAATGGTGGTGAAGAAATCCCGAATCGCCGTAAATACAGTTGTTGCCACCGTCTGAATGGCAGTGACAATGGCGGTGAAGGTATTGGAAATGGACGTCCAGGTGTTGACGAAAAAGTCCCGGATTCCGGTAACGATTCCCGTGAAGAAGAAAGCAATGCTGTTCCATGTATCCACGAAAAATGTTTTGATGGAAGTCCAGACTTCGTTCCAGCTTGTTCCGAACCACCCCAGCACCACATCCGCAATACCTTTCAGAGTATTCATGATATTGCGGAACGTGTTGACAATGAAATTCCAGATAGACGTAAAAATACCCTTGATGCCATTCCAGCACTGTTCCCAGTCACCAGTGAACAGACCAATCAGAACATCCAGCAGCCCCAGAAGAACGCCAGTAAACTCTGAAAAGATGTTGGAGATATTCTGAAAAACGCCTTCAAAAATGGGAGCCAGCAGATTGCACAGCCCGTCCCACGCTGCTTTCAGCACATCGGTGAAACTCTCAAAGTCGAATCCCAGAGCATTTAGCCGGTCAGTGATGCCCTGTGTCAATCCAGTAAAGGTGCTTTTGATTTGCTCCCAGATGGCGATGATATTGCTTTTGAATTCGTCATTGGTTTTCCAGAAATGCACAAAGGCAGCCACCAAAGCAGCAACAGCTGCGATAATGGCAAGCAGCGGACCTAATGACACACCCAACGCTCCGGTAATAGCTCCGATGCCACCTTGCACAGCCGAGAAAAGGGCAGGCAGTTTGGACACTGCGGAAAAGACGGTTCCCACACTGGAGATGGTCTTTCCAAGCACCACCAGCATCGGACCCAGAGCAGCAGCCACCAGTGCAATTTTCGCAATGGTTTCTTTGGTCTGCGGATCCAGTTGATTCAGCTTGTCCACCAGTTCCTGAATACGGGAAACAATGGAGCGAATGGTAGGCATCAGAATATCACTAAAACTGATTGCCAGTTCTTCCAGCTGAGACTTCAAGATGGTCACTTGTCCGGCAAGATTGTCTTGCATGACCGCTGCCATTTTTTCGGTCGTACCATTGTAGCCGTCTACTGTATCGGAACAGGTGTCAATGGCATTGGACAGCTTTTCAAAGTCCGCTGGGGAACCATTGATGATCGCCAGCATACCGGACATGGCCTCTTTGCCAAACAGCGAGGCAGCAGCCTGTGCCTGTTCTGCCTCGGACAATCCGCCCAATTTCTGTCGGAGTTGTTCCATGAGTTCCCGTAAAGAATACATCTTGCCGGAACTATCCGTCAGAGAAATGCCGTATTGTTCCATGGCAGATGCTACCGTGTCTGTCGGCTTTGCCAGATTGGTAATGGCGGAACGCAGTGCTGTACCAGCCTGTGAGGATTTGATACCGGCGTTCGCCATTAGTCCAATGGCAATGGCAGAGTCTTCAGCAGAGTATCCCAAAGAACCCAGCACCGGAGCGGCATACTTGAAAGTTTCACCCATCATGCTGACGTTGGTATTGGCATTGCTTGATGCGGCAGCCAGAATATCTGCAAAGTGTCCGCTGTCCGAGGCAGACAAACCGAAAGCGGTCAAAGCGTCTGTGACAATGTCCGAAGTAGATGCCAAGTCTTCCCCAGAAGCAGCAGCAAGATTCATGATGCCTTCGATACCGCTGAGCATATCGTTGGTTTTCCAGCCTGCCATCGCCATGTAGTTCATAGCATCTGCGGCTTCACTTGCAGAGAATTTTGTCTTGCTGCCCATTTCACGAGCTTTTTCCCGGAGAGCGTCCATCTCTGAACCAGTCGCACCGGACACCGCTGCCACCTTTGACATGGCGGCATCAAAGTCTGCACCAGTTTTTACAGCAATGGTTCCCAGAGCCGTGACACCAGCAGTGACGGGCAGCAGCTTTTGTCCCACACCGGAAATTTTGTCCCCGGCGGACTGCAGCGTTTCACCCAGAACACCCATCTTTTCCAAGGCGGTGTGAGAATTGTTTGCTTCTGTGGTCAGGCGTTTCAGTTCGTTTTCGGTTTCAATAATCTCACGCTGCAAAGCATCATACTGCTGCTGTGAGATTTCACCATTTGCAAGAGCCGTATTGGCCTGTTCTGCAGCAGTTTTCAGCACTTCTAGCTTTTCTTTGGTGGCAGACACCGCATCGGCGAGGAGCTTATGCTTCTGCGAGAGCAGTTCCGTGTTGGAAGGATCGAGTTTCAACAGTTTCTGGACATCTTTCAACTGTGTCTGCGTGCCCTTGATGTCCTTGTTGACACCTTCCAGTGCCTTGGACAGCTTGGTGGTATCACCGCCGATTTCTACGGTAATGCCTTTGATGCGGTTTGCCATAAATTTCACCTCCGAAATCGAACGAAATGCTTGACAAAATCGTTCGATTGTGATATAATAAAACTAGTAAAAAGAAAAGGGGGCTTGTTTATGTCAATTACTGCAACTGAATTCAAAACAAACCTTGGTAAGTACTTGATGCTCGCTGCAACGGAAGATATTTTCATTTCCAAAAATGGAAAGATCATTGCAAAACTAACCAATCCCAATCAAGATCGTGTTGATATTGCCAAATCGTTATTCGGTTCTGTTCCGTCCGGCTGCACGTTAGAGGAAGCACAAAAAGAGAGGTTGGATCAGATATGAGAGCGTTGTTAGATACTTGTGTGATCATTGATGCGCTTCAAAAAAGAGAACCTTTTTGCGAAAATGCACAGACTATTTTTCTGCTTTCTGCCAATCGTCTTTTTGATGGTTGGATCAGTGCAAAATCTGTCACAGATATCTACTATTTGACGCATCGTCAAACACACAGTGATGCAGAAACTCGAAATATTTTAAGCCGTCTCTTTGTACTGTTTGATATTTTAGACACAGCTGGACTGGACTGCAGACAGGCAATTTCATCGAATGTATCTGATTACGAGGATGCTGTTATGATTGAAACAGCACGTCGCACAGGGATGGATTGTATCGTCACAAGAAATGAAAAAGATTATGCACATGCTGACATTCCAGTATACACGCCAGAGGCATTTATCGCATTGCTTTCATCAGAAGAAGAAACAGATTTCTAAAATCGGTCAAAATCCCTCTGATCTGCCAGCACATCATAATGACACTCGTCATTCTCCCGTTCGGTAAACATATCATTCACCAAACCAATGGTCAAAAAATCCAAATCGCCCATTGACAAACCAAGCTGAACGCACCGCAACAAAAACAGCGGTGTGGTCATCGGTCGGTCAATCGGGCGATGTTTTTTTTAGACTGAACCTGTGTTTCTACGTTCAAACCCCAAAGATTGATCAGTTGCGGCAAAATCTCATAAATGCTGAATGTGTTAAACTGTTCCAGAAAGTCGTCCGGATTATCAGGAACATTCTCCGGAGCAGCGTGTTTTGCCATGATATAGGCGATGTTCTCAAATACCTCAAGGCTTTCAATGTCCAGTGCGGAAGATTTCTCTGTATTTTCCCCCACAGACTTTTGCAGTGCCGCAAAGTCCTGATAAATATCTCTGCGAAATTTCAGACGATACAGCCTTGGAACTGCTGCACTTGCCTTAAACGGCACATCAATGCCGTCAATGGTGATGTTCTTCTGAATTGCCATACTGCACTCTCCTTACGCTTTCACAGATGCTGCGGATGCTTTACCACTCTGTACAGCGGCAGCCAGATTGGGCATATATACCGCCTTGTACCAGTTCTCATAAACCTCAGCATCCGTTTTCTCACAGGTTTTAGTTTTTACCAAACCACTGTTCAACGCCGTTGCGGTCAAAGACAGCGTTTCTGTTTTAACTTCCTTTTCGTCCTCAATGGTGCTGGATTCTGTTGCCGGACGAGAGGCAGAGCAGCAGAACAGACAGTGTCGAATTTTATTCTTATCGCCGCTGAATTCAAACAGCAGGGCAAACTGCGATACTTCTGCAGTATTGGTTTCCGTGAGAACGCCCTTTTCATCCAGTTTCTCACCGAGAATGTCTGTCGCAAACTCAAGCGGAACCAATGCGATTTCAAGATCGCCGGTGTAACCAGAGTTATTGTTGATCACATAGTACACACCATCGTCAGCGTAAAAATTGGATGCTTCACCTTCTGCATCGATAGACAGCGACACTGCACCGGGAATGCGAACTGGCTTTGCAAAAGTCGGTACACCTTCTTCATCATAAGAAGTGATTTTTGCATAGTGAACTTTGTTCAGACCGAATTTTACCTTGTTTTTCTCCATTGCCATATAGATCAAACCTCCATCTCATAGAGTACTTCATACAATTCTTCCGAATCAATGAATGTTTCTGTTTTTGTATAATAAATCTCGTGCTGGGAAAGCACTGACTCCACCTGTTCTTCCAATTCCGGCTGCTTTTTGTCTGTGTACAATTCAATGTCCAGCTGTTTGCAACTGAAATATGCCAAATTATCCGCAGAAAACGTATTCTCTCCGGGAGATAAGAACAGCAGAAAAGGCGGTGCAGGACTCTCGCCTTCGGCAAAATGATGATAGGCGAAAGGCAGTCCCATTTCCTCCATCATTTCTGCGATTTGTTCGTAGGTCATGACAAAGCCTCCTCGATTAAATGCTCCAGCAACTGTACACCGTTTTCTTCCGCAGGAGCAATATGCGGTTTGCCGGATACCCGACCACCGCCACGCTTGGCATGCCCCTTTTCCAGAAGATGTGCCAGTTGATATCTGTTTTTAGAATGTACTGTCATCTCCAAAGAGTGACTGTTTTCGCCAGTCTTTTTCGTTGCCCAGCTTTTTGCATATTTTCCGGTGTCCTTCGGAGCATTGGCGGAAATCTCGTTTTTCACTTGCGTGGCGGTTTTCCGGACAGCCTTTTTCATGGCAGTATCTGCAAGGTCTGCATATTCCTGCAAGCCCTGCATGATTTCTTCTGCAAGATCGTCAATACTGGTCATTTTGCCCTGCCTTTCTGGCTTCTGCAGCAAGTTTCAGATAATCCTTGTGCAGATAATCCGGTGTAACACTGGTGATGTTGTATGTGACATCCCGAAACAAGATTCGGTTGCCTGTTACAGACGGCATCCAGTGCTGACTTTGCCGAATGAGGAATTCCAGTGTCTGTGTTTCTTTGGTCACACCAGCGTCCGTATGCTCCGAAGAAGCTTTCAAAGTCACTTTTGCCCAGCAGGAAAAAGCTTCGTCCCACACAGCAGTGTGATTGCCGATTTCATCGGTAACGACACGATTCACCAGAAAGGTGATTCGCTGATTGAGTGTTCCAATTTCCATCAAATCACATCCTCTCGCTGTGCAAACAGCATGGCACGAAGCGTTAATGTCAGCTTGGAAAAGTCTGCAGTATTGCGGTTTTCATAGAGATAAGAAACCGTGTAGAGCATTGCTGTTCGTACCACATCTTCGTTTTCTGAAAAGCGTTCCTCGTCCATTCTTCCCACATCCATTACCAGCTGTTTTGCAGTTGAAATAAGGGAGAGAAGCAATGTATCATCATCTTCAAAATCAATCCGCAGATATTGCTTGACTTCCTGTAAAGTTACCACCCACTCCAACCCCTTTCTCTGATTACGCTTTCATGCCAAGTGTCTTTACGGCTTCGGTCAGAATCAGTCTGCCATCGACACGCTGAGATGCGAGGAATCCAACCTGACCATTCATTGCAAATACTTCATTCAGTCGCTTAAAGGAACGTCCCTGACGATCGCCGATCCAATAATAGCTGAAATCGCCGAAAGCAAGGCACTTTGCACCAGCCTTGATTTCCGGCACATAGCTGGAAGTGTAGTACGGACGATTGAGAATGGTATCCGGTACGCCAGCCTGTACAGACGGATTCCAGATGTAATTGCCAGTGCTGTCTTTCAGCTTACGAAGTGCCTTTACTGTGGAATCGTTCAGTACCCATACAGCTTTCTTACGATACGGGCTTCTCAGAGAATAGAACAGTTCCAGAACATCATCAAAAGTGATATTTGCAGTACTGGTAGTTGCTCCGCTTTCTGCACCGCCCGTTGCAGCGAAGATACCGGTCGGCTTGCCCTTGCCGTCACCAACGAAGAATGCTTCCTCTTCCTTTGCACCGATTCTTCTTGCAAATTCCTTTGCAATGTAAGACGGCAGGTCAAAAGCAGCATCATTCAGCAGTTCCTCAGAGATCTTAATTGCCGTACCGACCTTGTATGCACCGAGGGAAGCCTGTCCAAAGGTATCATCCGACAGCTTATATGCGTCCTCCTCATCCATCCAAGCAGCTTCGCCCTTAGAAGTAACGATGGGAATCTTTCGATCACCGGAGGAAGTTTTGATGACGGTTGCCAGCTGCCGGAAAATGTTTTCTTCGGTCAGGGCTTCCACCAGCTTCCGTTCGTGAGGTAGCAGTGTGCCGCCTTATCATCTTTCGATGACAGGTTTGCACAAAGCCCCTCCCAAACCGTGCTTACACCTCTCGATGTACACGGCTTT
>LBCK01000125.1 GCA_000980705.1 Ruminococcus sp. UNK.MGS-30
TGCATACTCCGCAGTTTTGCGGCTCAGCAAATCATATTCTGCAATGGTAGTCGCCGGTGTGCTTCCCGTTCCGTAATCTCTAGTAACTGTAACATTGTTGAACTTATCGTACTCATATTCCTTTACAGAATAAAGATTTTTAGAAATGTCAAAACTGGTGGTTTCCTTTGACACTTGAAGTTGTGCATTATACTCATAAGAAACTGTATTTACAACAGTATTTCCATCCTTCAGTGTCTTGGATTTT
>LBCK01000126.1 GCA_000980705.1 Ruminococcus sp. UNK.MGS-30
GAGGATTTGATACCGGCATTCGCCATCAAGCCGATGGCAATGGCAGAGTCTTCGGCAGAATAGCCCAAAGAGCCAAGTACCGGAGCGGCATACTTGAAAGTTTCACCCATCATGCTGACGTTGGTATTGGCATTGCTTGAGGCAGCCGCCAGAATGTCCGCAAAGTGTCCGCTGTCCGAGGCAGACAAACCGAAAGCGGTCAGAGCATCCGTGACAATGTCCGAAGTAGATGCCAAGTCCTCACC
>LBCK01000014.1 GCA_000980705.1 Ruminococcus sp. UNK.MGS-30
CGGCTTGGTCGGCGGCTTTTTTACTGCCATTTTTGGCGGCTGGGACTCCGCTCTGGTGACACTGGTCGTCTTTATGGCAATCGACTTCTTCACCGGCATCATCACCGCCATGATGAAAAAGTCCAAACACACAGAAAGCGGCGGACTTTCTTCCAAAGCTGGCTGGTTCGGTCTGGCGAAAAAAGTCTGCACCTTGATGCTGATCGTCGTTGCAGTTCGGATGGATATTCTGCTGAATACCAACTACATCCGGGATGCTGTTTGCATCAGCTTTTGCCTGAACGAACTGCTTTCCATCGTGGAAAATACAAGTTTATGGGTGACTCCCCACAGTGTGGGGAGATGTCCGTAGGACAGAGGGGACGGGCTCCTGTCAGGAGTTCCATATCCGCCCGCAATCAAAAAAGCAATTGATGTTCTGCAAACGAAAATCGGCAGAACCGAAGAAACGACCGACAAGGAGGATAAGTAATATGGCGATTTTAAGACCAGATGCAACAACGACTCTGAATGGAGTGAGAATCAACGAGTATTTACTCACCAAACATAATCCCAACCGCATTGATATGCCCTCTGTTTCCATGGCAGGAAAAATCATCGGTGTGACCGTCCACAATACGGACTGGATCACCGTAGCAAGCGGAACGACCCCTGCGGAACAGTACACAAGGGCGACGGTCAATAACAACATGAAGGATGTGCGTGTCCACTACTATGTGGATAACGTGTGTGCGTGGCAGAATCTGCCCCACAGCCTGAGCGGCTGGCACGCTGCTGACGGCTCTGGGAACGGCAACAGAAGAACCATTGCCATCGAGTGCATTATGTCCTCTGCGTACAATTCTACGGATAAGAAGTCGGAGGACAACTGTGCGAAACTTGCCGCAGCACTTCTGAAACAATATGGATTGGACATTAACCATCTCTACACGCATACACATTGGCTGAATGTTCGTGACGGACGAAATGGAACGATTGACCAGTTGAACACCATGTACAATCGGTACAAGATGTGTCCGGCGTATATCTTGCCCCATTGGGCGACTTTCAAAGCAAAGGTACAGTCCTATTTGAAAGCTGGAACTTCCACTATTTCTGCACCCTCCACAAAGCAGCTTTACCGGGTGAGAAAGTCTTGGGCAGATGCAAAGTCGCAGCTTGGTGCGTATTCCTCTTTGGAGAATGCGAAGAAAGTGTGCAAGACAGGCTATAGCGTTTTTGACAATTCAGGAAGAGTGGTATATGCCGTAGCTGAAAAGACATATGCAAAGGGGACGAAGATCATACTGAACAATGCCACCCTGTATGCGTCCAGTATATCAAAAACCGGAACAAAGAAAAGCGGTACATTCTATCTCTATGATGGACAAGTGGTAAATGGCAGAATGCGTATCACAAATTCTGCTACAAACTGCAGAAAAACACCTGTCGGAAGCTACGTCACTGGTTGGGTGAATCAGAAGGATATTTAATGCTATGCCCCTTCTGGGAGAATTTTCTCTCGGAAGGGGCATTTTCTTTTGCTAAAATCCAAAAAAGTGTCCTATTGATTGTGAAAAATCCGGAGGGGGTTGACTTTTCCGGCTGTCAATAGGAGGTGTCCATATGGATCAGCAGAAAATCATGGATGAGATCGAATACTACAAGGCACAGGCAATCACGGAACTGCTCTATACCAGCGGGAAGATTACATTTGACGAATATGACAAATTAACCGATCTGAACCGGAAAACATTCTCTCCCCTATATGCAGACTTATTGCCGAAACCACTTGAAAAATCATCGAATCAGAGTTAAGATACGATACTGACAAGGAGGGAAAGCGATGACAGTCAGAACCATTGAGGCACAGCCAGCTGAGAAAAAGAAACTCCGTGTGGCTGCCTACTGCCGTGTCAGTACGGATAACAACGACCAGCGGGAAAGTCTGGAAACGCAGAAGGCACATTATGAAGCGTGGATCAGGCTGCATTCCGACTGGGAGTACGCTGGCGTATTCTATGATTTCGGCATCACTGGCACAAAGACAGATATTCGTGACGGCTTACAGGCACTGCTATACGAGTGCCGCATCGGTCGAATCGACTATGTGCTGACGAAATCCGTCAGCCGGTTCTCCCGCAACACCACGGACTGCCTTGAACTGGTGCGTGAGCTGCTTTCTTACAAGGTACCTATTTACTTTGAAAAAGAGAATCTGGATACCGGAAGTATGGAAACAGAGCTTGTGCTTGCAATCCTGAGCAGTCTGGCACAGGAGGAATCCGAGTCCATTTCCAAAAATGTAAAGTGGGGCAACCAGAAACGCATCAAAAACGGCAGGTACAGAGCAGGAACAGCGCCTTACGGCTACACCTTCGACAGTGACGGAAACTATACGATCATTCCGGATGAAGCAGGCATTGTCCGCTTCATTTTCAAGTCCGTTGTTTCCGGCACGGGAACGCATAAGATCTGCAAAGAACTGGACAGGCGGTGTGTGCCGACGCGTAAAGGCGGCAAGTGGAGTACCACAACGGTCATGGGCATTCTGAATAATGAGAAATATGTCGGTGATGTCCGCTACAACAAGACCTATACGGACGACAGCTTTCGCAGGCACAGGAACAAGGGCGACGTGGAAAGCCCGGAAGTGAAAGATCATCATAAGGCAATCATTAGCCGGGAGCTATACGCAACAACACATGATGTTCTGGAACAGCGGCTCAGGGAACGCGGTATCCGGCGCGAGGATGAAAAGTACCAGCGACGGTATGCTTTCAGCAGCAAAATCATCTGCGGTGCGTGCGGCAGCACATTCAAGCGTCAGGTAATCTCCAGCGGAATCAGCTGGTGCTGCAAGAAGCACATTGCGGATAAGGATAGCTGCTCGATGAAATTTATCCATGAGGAGGCATTCCAGTCCGCTTTCACCACGATGCTGAACAAGCTCATATTCACCCGAAAGATACTGTTCCGCCCGTATTACAATGCCCTGCGTGTGGCAGGCAGCGATGAAAATCTCCAGCGTATCATGTGTCTGAAAGCGAGCATCCAGAAAAACAACGACCGAAAATGCGAGTTGAAAAAGCTCCGGGTAAAGAGCATCATTGACGCAGTGATGTACAATCAGGAACTGAACCGCATGGAAAAGCAGAACGAGGAATCCCGCAGAGAGATCCAGAGCCTTGGCAATATTGAGTCCGGTCTGATGCTGCGGGAAACCGAAAAACTGCTGCATTTTTTGGAAGCAGCGGATATGTTGGACGCTTACAACGAGGAGTTATTCACTTCTTTTGTTGACAGCATCATCGTTTACAACAGAAACAGCGTCGGCTTCAAGCTGAAATGCGGACTAACATTGAGGGAGGCACTATGTACGGATACAAAATCATAAACGGCAAAGCCGTCATCGATGAACAGGAAGCCGGCGTCATCGTCAACATTTTCAACGGCTATGTTTCCGGGCTGAGCATGAAGGCGGCTGCGGCGAATGCGGGCGTTCTCATGCAGCACAGCACTGTCAAGAGAATCCTGATGCAGAACATCTACATCGGCACCGACTACTACCCTGCGATTATCAGCCGGGAGACATTTGCAAAAGCAAACGGCATAAGAATCCATCGTGCGAATCAGCACAGCCATGAAAAGCGGTATACCGCACCGCCGATTCACAAAGTGTTCGACCTGACTGAGGCGGAAACGCATTTTAACGATCCGGTGCAGCAAGCCGAATACATATATCGTCTGATAGAGGTGAAATCATGAAAAACATGACCGTCATTCCGTCGAAACCGCAGAAAGGCAATTCGGCGGCGAAAGAAGAAGTACAGCGTCTGCGGGTAGCAGCATACTGCCGTGTCAGCACAGACAACGAGGAACAGGCATCCAGCTATGAGGCACAGATTCAGCATTATGAGGAATTTATCAAGACGAATCCGGAGTGGGAATTTGTCGGAGTGTACGCTGATGAAGGTATCAGTGCGACCTCAACCAAAAACAGAGAGCAGTTCAACGCTATGATCGAGGACTGCAAGGCAGGAAAAATCGACATGATCTTCACGAAATCAATTAGCCGATTTGCCCGCAATACGCTGGACTGTCTGAAATATATCCGCCTGCTGAAGGAGATCAACATTCCGGTTTTCTTTGAAAAGGAGTCCATCAACACGATGGATGCAAAGGGCGAAGTCCTGATTACCATTATGGCATCGCTGGCACAGCAGGAATCAGAATCTCTCAGCAAGAATACGAAAATGGGAATCCAGTACCGTTTCCAGCAGGGAAAAGTGATGGTCAATACACGAAACTTCCTCGGCTATGACAAGGACGAGGAGGGGCATCTGATTATCAATCCGGTGGAGGCGGAGATCGTCAAGCGCATTTTCCGGGAGTATCTGGAGGGTGCAAGCTGTATGAAAATCGCCAGAGGGCTGGAACGTGACGGCATTCGCACTGCACGGGACAATCCACGCTGGCACGACAGCACTGTCCGCAAAATACTGGAGAACGAGAAGTATATGGGCGATGCACTCCTGCAAAAGACCTACACCATTGACTTTCTGAATAAGAAACGGGGCAAGAACAACGGCACACTGCCGCAGTACTACATTGAGGACGACCACGAAGCGATCATCCCGAAGGATATATTCATGAGAGTGCAGGAGGAAATGGTGCGGCGGTCATCCGAGCGTGATCTGAACGGAAGGCGGCAGGGATTCAGCGCAAACCACGCCTTCTCGCACATGGTGACCTGCGAGTGCTGTGGTGAGCATTTCCGCAGGCTGCACTGGAACAACCGGGGCAAGAAAACAATCGTCTGGCGGTGCAAGACCAGACTGGAGGACAAAACACGCTGCTCGGCACGGACGGTCAGCGAGGATGAACTGCAACAAGGGTTTATTGACGCGGTCAATGAAATGCTCGGCAACAGCGACGAATACCTGAAAAAGCTGAAAAGCAATCTGAAAACTGCGATCAGCCTTGCTAATCCGCAGTCAGCGGAAGCCCTTGCGGAAAGGATGCGGCAATTGCAGCAGGAGCTGATCGACCGGACGGAAAGCGGCACGAACTACGACGATCTGGCAGAAGAAATCCTGCGCCTGCGGGAACTTCAGGAACAGACAGCAATGGACGACAACGCAAAAACTGAACACAAGAAGCGTATCCGGGAACTGCTGAAATTTATAGAACGGCAGAAGAGCAAGGTTTTAGTGTTTGACGGCAGTCTTGTAAAGAAGCTGCTTGAAAAAGTGACTGTGTACGATGACTATTTGGAGTTCCGGTTCAAATCAGGTGTAACGGTCAGCGTGGAAAAGTAGAAAAGTGAATATAATTATACGATCCCCCTCATCAGGTAGAAAGCTAAGACTTCTTGCTTGGTGAGGGGGATTTTTTGTTTTATGTGAGGGCTTTAATTTTATCGCTCAATTCTTCAAGCACTTTGTATGTAAAGTGAACTTGTCCATAGTCTTTTTGAACGTCTGTATCATGCTGTAATGGATTGCAGTGGTTCTTGGCATCATATAATTCCTCGATAAAGTCTCTGGGAAGTAGCGCACAACTCTTGCAGACAGTGATGTTGTCATCAAGCTTTTCCTTGATAAATGAGTCACCTTTCCAGTGAGTTATAATGCACTTTACACCCTTTTCTAGGCCTATGCGGATGTCATGAAGTGCATAGCCAAATTCACCGTTCTTCATTTGCCCATGGGCTTTCTTCAGAATATCCTCGATTTTTTGAAGTTCTTCATTGTAGTAATCAAAGGATTTTCCACCGCGATCTAAGCCCTCGGAATTATATCCAGACTTGTAGTATCCCTGGCGGTCTTTTCCGGAACGGTCATAGCCATCTCTGTCAAAGCCATTCCTGTTATACCCTTCTCGGTCAACTCCAAATCTGTTAAAGCCCGATTTGTCGAAGCCCTCGTGATCATACCCTTCGCAATCGAAGCCATCCCTGTCAAATCCTTTTCGATCAAGGCCGTCTTTGTCGTAGCCGTCACGACCATACCCATCTTTGTCGAATCCATGTTTGTTATAACCGTCTTTATCGTAAAGAAGATTATTATACACATATGTTCCGCCAGCCGCAAGAGCAGCCACTGCTAAACCAATTAGAGTTTTTTTAATCATGAGATCTCCTTTCTGTGAATACGAAACTCACTTTCTACCCGGCTTAAACTTAGCACTGTAAGCCCTTACTTCATCATCATCAATAAGCCAGCCATATTTCTGAAGAAATGCCAACTTTTGATCATCAGTGTCGAAATGCTCTTCTTCACGTTTCCCAAGAATTCGCTCGTTTTCCTTGCTGTTAAAAAAGCGTTCCGATTGACCTTGCCGATATGATACAGGGATACCGTTTTTAATATACTTTCCGCAGAAAACACTTTTGTACCCACGGTATTCTCGCTCATCGCCGACCATACCATCAAGATTACCACTTGCAAGCTTGGCAAGAAGCCCTTTTTCTTCTGCAGTTCTTCTCATGCCGCACACACTCCCTTCATGTAGTTATCAACCCAAGTTTGACCTTCTTGGAGAAGAATGCCCATTTCACGGGCGGCAGCCAGTTTCTCTGGGGAGGCATGCCAGCCTTCATGGAGGTTCTTGTGCAACACGAGGATCGTTACTCAATAGTAATGCTGGAGTTTCTGTGGGAATCTCAGTTACTGTTGTGGTGACGGCATCAGAAATTCTCTCTGCCGTCGGCTCAACAGCACCTTTGAGGGATGCCCACAAAGCCTTTAGCGTGTCCTTGTTCTTGATGCCAAGTACCAACGCTATCACTGCAGCGATACCGATCCCGGCAAGTATTAACTGCTTCTTGTGGGCTTTGATCCACTGGATTATTTGGTTTTGCTCTTTCATACTATATGTCCTCCGTTTCTCATTCGTGCCTCACATCCAAGGCAGGGTGGAAGGTTTACAAGTATAGTATAGCACACGTTTTATTATTTGTCGTCCACAGATTGTGAACTTTCTAATCCGGCCGCTTCTCGGCAAAATAAAACGTATCGAGCTGCGTAAATATTTTTAACAGATATTAGCGTGTTTAACATTTCGATTCCGAGCCTACGATTAAAATCTGCTGATAGACCATTCTCTACTAGATTCCAAACGTATTGTAAAGCTAAATAGTAGTCAGCCAATTCAGAGTATTGTGCCGAATGCTTTAGTAGATATTTGTATTCATCCATTTTATCCTGAAATTCTTCATCATTAAAAAGTGTCAATGCCTCCTCGAAATCTTCTTCAAGATCAGGATCAGGATCATATATCACCTTTTTGGCACTTTTGTCTGTTTTAGCAATCTGTAAGAGACTAGCAGGTGGATTTGTTATAACAGATGGAATATTTTTGAAAATCATATGGAACAAGAATGTGAGGGAAATGAAATTAGCCGCCGACTCATATCGAGCGGTTTCATCATTTTCTGCTTCAAAATATCCTTCAAAACAGTCTTCTATTTGTTCAACTCCAGCCATGCTTTCTATTTCTAATTCGCTATAAAAGGCTTTGTGAGCGATGAAGGCTTTTTGAAAACTTTTATTATTAAGGGCGATGTCAGATGATACTAATGGAAGTATTTCATCAATTTTACGAAAAAACACCTTATTATCAAAATGTAGTTTTCCAATATTTGACAAATCCTGATGTGCCAAGTCATCAATTGTCACCATGTAATGGTGGGCTATTGCCGATAATTTTTCTTCATCGGGTTTCCGTTCTCCGTTTTCGTAATAGGAAATAGTGTTTTTCCCAACATCAAGAACAAATCCCAGTTCCTCCTGAGTTTCCCCGTGAGCTTTTCTCAAGTACCGAATATTTGTACCAAGACGTTTAAGATCATACATGACTGCACCTCCATTCCAAGCTTTCTATACTATTTGTGACAACCTTTCCCCACACTCAACCCTATTTTTGCAACTTTCAAAATTGCAACTTTTGGTCACTCTATTTTCTGCGATTTTCTGCCGTTTTTCGCTATGACATTCAATCCGCACACTGAAAAATCGAAAAAAGCAGTTTTGCTTTCTCAACGGTCGTGTGCTTGATTTGGCTGTCAAAAATCAAAGTGTGCAGATTGGTTATCAAATGTGCCGTGTATGTCTTTTTGCTTTTTCACTTGTTTCCGCATACAGAAAAATGAGTGTGCAGGGAAATATATCTGAAAAGGTCAGGTGCCGATTATCCGCGTAAATACGCCATTTTAGGCTTTCTGCCGTGACAGCAGAACCACGCACTCAACGTGCCTCGATAGGTCGGAAATGATTACGATTATGACAGAATACGGTTTTTCTAATGCTTGCCACCAAAAAACAGCACGCAGTTATATGTCCAAAAATTCGGGTTTAACGAAGAAATAAGCACAATGCAGTTTTAATCAGCGACCAAGCTACAATATCCTTACAGACGATGTACGAAAAGTTCTTCAATACGATAGCATTGGAACACGAGCGAAACTACGCTGAAATGGCGTAGTGCCGTTGTTTTGCTATATGCACCTAAAGAATTTACATTTGCACCCAACTTGGGCTCTTCAGGTATAAGTGTGGGTTGAAATTAGCCTAAAATCCCATAAATACGTCACAATCCCAGTATAGGCTTTCGATTGGGAAGTGGAATGCGCAAATTCGAGCAAACCAGGTATACCATATCGATCAGATTCTGGATATTGCGAAAGCCGTATGCTTTGCGGATGATAAGCTTAATCTT
>LBCK01000015.1 GCA_000980705.1 Ruminococcus sp. UNK.MGS-30
CGGCTTGGTCGGCGGCTTTTTTACTGCCATTTTTGGCGGCTGGGACTCCGCTCTGGTGACACTGGTCGTCTTTATGGCAATCGACTTCTTCACCGGCATTATCACCGCCATGATGAAAAAATCCAAACACACAGAAAGCGGCGGACTTTCTTCCAAAGCCGGCTGGTTCGGTCTGGCGAAAAAGGTCTGCACTTTAATGCTGATCGTCGTTGCAGTTCGGATGGATATTCTGCTGAATACCAACTACATCCGGGGTGCAGTCTGCATCAGCTTTTGCCTGAACGAACTGCTTTCCATCGTGGAAAATACAAGTTTAATGGGGATCCCATATCCGCCTGCAATTCAAAAAGCAATCGATGTTCTGCAAACGAAAATCGACAGAACCGAAGAAACCACCGACAAGGAGAAAAAGTAATATGACTATCTTAAGACCGGATGCAACAACGACATTTGGCGGTGTCACCGTCAACGAATATTTGCTCACCAAACACAATCCCAACCACATCGATATGCCCTCTGTTTCCATGGAGGGCAAAGTTATCGGTGTAACAGTTCACAACACCGATTGGATTTCGGTAGCAAGCGGAACGACCCCTGCGGAACAGTATACGAGAGCAACCGTCAATAACAACATGAAGGATGTGCGTGTCCACTACTATGTGGATAACGTGTGTGCGTGGCAGAATCTGCCCCACAGCCTGAGCGGCTGGCACGCCGCTGATGGTTCTGGGAACGGCAACAGAAGAACCATCGCCATTGAGTGCATTATGTCCTCTGCATACAATTCTGTTGATAAAAAGTCGGAGGACAATGCAGCGAAATTGGCAGCAGCACTTCTGAAACAGTATGGATTGGACATTAACCATCTCTACACGCATACCCACTGGCTCAATGTTCGTGACGGACGAAACGGAACGATTGACCAGCTGAATACCATGTACAATCGGTACAAGATGTGTCCGGCGTACATTTTACCTCATTGGACGGAGTTCAAGAAAAAGGTACAGTCTTATTTGAATGCTGGAACTCCCACTATTTCTGCACCTTCTACAAAGCAGCTTTACCGAGTGAGAAAGTCTTGGGCAGATACGAAGTCGCAGCTGGGGGCATATTCTTCCTTAGAAAATGCAAAAAAAGCCTGCAAGGTCGGATATTCTGTATTTGATGCCAACGGAAATGCGGTCTACACCAATGGCGGCAAGTTCACCAAGGGGCAGAAGATTGCCATTCGTGCCAACACGCCTCTGTTCGCCAGTGCAGAAACTACATCTGTAACCAGAAGAATCAGCGGCACTTACTATCTGTATGACGGTATTGCCTGCAAGAACGGTCGTTATCGGATCACCACAAAGCCGGAGTTCTGCGGAAAGACACCGGTTGGACGATTTGTGACCGGCTATGTTTCTTGGGATAATTTCAATCAGTGAGGATTCTTTTATGGAACAACAAAAATTGATGGATGAACTGAATTACCACCGTGCTCAAAAGCTGACTGATGCGTTATATCATTCCGGTTTGATTTCTTTTGAGGAATATGACAAATTAACGCTCAAAAATCGGCATTCTTTCTCTCCGATTTACGTGGACTTATTGCCGAAAACGCTTGCAATTCCGCCGAAAAAGAGGTAATATGGACACGTCAAAAGGAGGTGCAGAAGCATGAAAACTATTACCAAAATTGAGGCAAATCGCTCTGCAGCTATTCATCGAAAATGTCGTGTAGCGGCTTATTGCCGTGTTTCCACAGAGCATGATGACCAGATAGAAAGTCTGGGAACACAAAAAGAACATTATGCGGCGTGGATCAAACTGCATACAGAGTGGGAATCTGCGGGTATCTTTTATGATGCTGGCATTACTGGAACAAAAGCAGAAATTCGTCCTGGACTGCAAGACCTTTTACAGGCTTGCCGCATGGGCAGGGTAGACCGCATTTTGGTGAAATCCATCAGTCGGTTTTCCAGAAATACGGCGGAGTGCCTCGCTCTTGTTCGGGAACTATCAGGAATTGGGGTTTCCGTTTTCTTTGAAAAAGAAAACATAGACACCGGAAGTATGGAAAGCGAATTGTTTCTGACGATACTCAGCAGCATGGCAGAGGAAGAATCTTTATCCATATCCAGAAATGAGAAGTGGTCGGTACAGCACCGGTTTCAAAACGGTACCTATGTGTCATCGTCTTTCCCTTACGGGTATTGCAGAAATGACAGGGGAGAGATGGGGCTCGAACCCGAGGAGGCAGAAATTGTGAAATACATTTTTTCTGCCTTGTTATCCGGAAAAAGTTCTTGTCAGATTGCAGATCTGTTGGAACAGCAGGGGATTCCCTTCAAGAATGGACGTCATTGGTGTGATGCTGCGATTCGTGGAATTGCCGGCAATGAAAAATATGTGGGAGATGTTTTGCTGCAGAAAACGTATACCGATGCACATTTTCATCGGCACAAAAATTATGGAGAAGTGGAATGTTATCTTCTTTCAGATCACCACATACCAATTGTTAGTCGGGAAATTTTTGCAAAAGCAAATGCAGTCATTCGACAGCGAGCTGCCGAAAAAGGCATTGTGTGTGGTACAGGAAAGTATCAAAAGCGATATGCTTTTTCCGGAAAGGTGATTTGCGGCAAATGCGGCAGCACTTGCAAACGCAGGATTCACAGCGGCAATGAAATCGCATGGACGTGTGCGGCTCATATTGAAAGTGCTCAAAAATGTCCTATGAAATATGTGCGGGAGGAGGTATTGAAAGCCGCTTTTGTTACGATGTTGAACAAACTGATTTTCAGCAGAAAGCACATTTTGAAACCATTGTTAGAACAGCTGAAAGCGAACAGCAATGATGAAAATGTTCGGCGAATGCAGGAACTGCAAAAGCAGCTGGAATCTCATGCTGAAAAGAAAAACACACTGCACCGTTTGTATGCACAAAAGGTCATAGATCCTGTTTTATTCCGGCAGGAAATGAATGCTTTGCAGAAACAAGCGGAGTCCTGCCGTATGGAAATTGCACAGTTGGAACAGGAAACACATGGAGAAACTGAGATAATTGCAGAATTAAAGCTGCTGCTGCAATTTACAGAGCAGCATTCTGCAATGTTGACAGAATTTCAGGAGACATGGTTTTCTGCATTTGCAGAACAAATAATTCTGTATGATCGGAATCATATTGGATTTCGGCTCAAATGCGGTCTGCTGTTAAAGGAGGAGATTTGATGGGACAGATTCCTTACGGCTACCGAATTGAAAACGGTGCTGCTGTGATTATACCGGCAGAGGCAGCACAGATTCGCCTTATTTTTCAAAATTATATTGCTGGTATGAGTTTACAGTCGGCAGCAAGAGCAGCAGGTCATCCCATGGCACATAGCACTGTTCGTCGAATGCTACAGCGAAAATGCTACCTTGGAGATGCTTTTTATCCGGCAATTCTGGAAAAAGAAACATATGCTCGGGCAAATGCAGAGTGGCAGCATCGTGCAGATGTAATGCAGCGACTTGGAAAAACGAGGAGAAAGCCCGTATGTCCACAGACAAAATTTTTGTTGGAACTGCCGCAGCAAATACCAGAATTAGATGGAAATACGCCATTTCAGCAGGCAGAATATCTTTATCATTTGATACAAAACAAGGAGTAATGCAACAATGCCAAAGGTCACTACAATTCCACCCCGAAAGCAAAGAAATCATGCTGTAGCGTCACAGGAAACTCGAAAGATTCGTGTGGCAGCCTATTGCCGTGTTTCCACGGATACAGATGAACAGACAACCAGCTATCAGGCACAAATTGCACATTATGAGGAAGTCATTCACAGGAATCCGGAATGGGTCTTTGCTGGGATCTATGCCGATGACGGCATCAGTGCAACCTCCACAAAACATCGGGAACAGTTTCATCAGATGATTCAGGACTGCATGGACGGAAAGATTGATATGCTCATTACCAAATCCATCAGCCGATTCGCCAGAAACACAGTAGATTGCCTGAATTATATCCGACAGCTGAAAGCACAAAATATTCCAATCTATTTTGAAAAAGAGTCCATCAACACAATGGATGCGAAAGGGGAAGTGCTGATTACCATTATGGCATCTCTGGCACAACAGGAATCAGAATCTCTGAGTCAGAATGTCAAACTGGGAATGCAGTATCGGTTTCAACAGGGAAAGGTGATGGTCAATGCCAGCTGTTTTCTTGGCTATGATAAGGACGAAAACGGAGATCTTGTGATCAATCCGGAACAAGCGGAAACGGTAAAACGAATCTATCGGGAGTATCTGGAGGGAGCAAGCTGTCAGCAGATTGCAAGGAGACTGGAACGGGACAGCATTCGAACAGCAAGAGGCAATATCCGATGGCATGACAGTTCGATTCGGTTAATTCTGGAAAATGAAAAGTATATGGGAGATGCCCTTCTGCAAAAAACATATACTGTGGATTTTCTCAAGAAAAAACGCATTAAAAATAACGGTGAAATGCCGCAGTATTATGTGGAGGACGATCATGAGGCGATTATTCCCAGGGCATTGTTCTTACAGGTGCAGGAGGAAATTGCAAGGCGCGGTTCACAGGTGGACTGTATGGGCAGACGGCGTGGATTTAGTGCAAACCACTGTTTTACTGGTTTGCTTTACTGTGCTGAATGCGGGGAACAATTCCGCAGAATCCATTGGAATAACCGAGGCTGCAAATCTGTGGTGTGGCGATGTATGACCAGATTGGAGAAAAAAGGAGCGTGTCATGCACGAACAGTCTATGAGGAATCTTTGAAACAAGCCTTTGTGGATGCTTTGAATCAACTGACAGGAGGCAGTGAAACATACCTTTCTATCTTACAGGAAAATATGGCTGAAGTGATTGAAATGGAACAATCCAATCTGCCCGAGGAAATACAGAGAAAATTAGATGTTCTTCAGAAAAAGTTGATCGAATGTGCAGAACGGCATGAGGATTATGAGGAGATAGCACAGGAAATCTTTCGGCTGCGAGAGCAAAAGGAACAGGCTTTAAGGGAAAATGTTTCTCAACAGGAGCAGAAAGACCGTATGCGGGAACTGCAGGAATTTTTGGCTGCTCAGCCGCATCACATTACCGAATTTGATGAAACACTGGTTCGACATCTACTTACAAAAGTAACGGTTTCTTCCGATCGACTGGATTTTACATTTCAATCAGGTGTCACGGTTTCCATTGAAAAGTGAACCACTTCAAAAATCCTCCTTTGCAAAATATAAAAGCAGGGGAGGATTTTTAGATTTTATAACGGCGTTGCTGTCTTGATTTCTCTTTAAATTTATGGTATACTAAGAAAAAACGGAGGTGCTGCATCATGGGAATCTATCTGAACCCAGGAAATGATTTGTTTTACTCTACAGTTACTTATTCTGAAATTTATGTGGATAAGACCATGTTGATTTCTTTCACCAATAAATGTTTGTTTGGAGAAAACAAGGAGATCTGCGTCAGCCGTCCCAGAAGATTCGGAAAGTCGATGGCAGAGAATATGCTGACGGCTTATTACAGCAAGGGCTGCGATTCGAGAGAATTGTTTTCCAAGTTTCAGATTGCACAGACACCGGATTTTGAAAAGCACTTGAACCGGTATAATGTGATTCACATCGATATGCAGAAATTCCTTGGCAGAACCAAAAATGTCCATGAAATGTTGGACTTCTTGCAGAAACGTGTGCTAAAAGAGATGAAACAGACATTCTCCGGGATAGAGCCGGAAGAAACCAGTTTGATTATTGCGTTGGAAGATCTGTACGGTCAATGTGAAGAAAAGTTTATCTTCATCATTGACGAATGGGATTCCATTTTCCGGGTGCATCGGGATAATGCGACTGCTCAAAAGGAATATCTGGATTTTCTGCGGGATCTTCTGAAAGGACAACCCTATGTGGCACTTGCCTATATGACTGGGATTCTTCCAATCAAGAAATATGGTCAACATTCTGCACTGAATATGTTTGATGAATACTCTATGACCAATCAATATGCACTCGCAGAATTCACTGGTTTTACAGAGAGGGAAGTTCGTCAGCTTTGTGAACGTTATCATATGTCTTTTGAACAAACGAAAGATTGGTACGATGGCTATAATGTCAATGGTGTATCCATTTATAATCCAAGATCTGTAACATCAGCGATGATGAACGGCATCTTTGACAGCTACTGGACACAGACAGAAACCTATGAGGCTTTGAAAATGTATATCGTTCGCAATGAGAACGGCTTGCGGGATAAGATCATTCGGATGATTGCCGGAGAACACATTTCTATTAACACGAAAACATTCCAGAACGATATGTGTACCTTTGAAACAGCAGATGATATTCTGACCTTACTGGTGCATCTGGGATATCTGACATACGACTTCGATACAAAAACTGCCTGGATTCCCAACAAGGAAGTGCGGCAGGAATTTCTCAATTCTATCCAGGGGCAGGAGTTCCAGACGGTCAACAATGCCATCCATCGTTCCGACAAGCTGCTGCAATTGACGCTGGCACAGAATGCAGAAAAGGTGGCGGAAATGCTTCAGAAAGTTCACTGTGATAACTGTTCTGTGATTCAATACAACGATGAAAATTCGCTGGCTTGTGTATTGAGTCTGGCATATTATTCCGCACAAGACAGCTATGCAGTTTATCGGGAATTGCAGGGCGGAGAGGGCTTTGCGGATCTGGTATTTGTGCCGAGAACCGGTAACCATAACCCGGCAATGATCGTGGAGCTGAAATGGAATCAAACCACTGGTATTGCATTGGAACAAATCAAAGACCGGAACTATATTCGCTGTTTGAAGGATTATCATGGAAAAGTGCTGTTTGTTGGCGTGAACTATGATAAGAAGAGTAAAAAACACGCTTGTCAGTTTGAAATGGTGGAAATTTGAAAAGATTTTCTAAGGTGACTTTTCAATTTAACATTAGCTTATTTTCAAAGTAAGTCATGGTTGAAGGTTATGTTAACGAATATCTGGTTGGTGATAGGCAAATTACTGCATAATGATTTCTGCTAACTTCTAATACTAGTCTGATAGTTCGTCAAATTTGCATATAGCTTATACGAAAAAAATAATTTTAAGAAAAATGGAGGAAAATATGTGTGTATGTGTTTCTTACTCAGAAGTTAAATCGGAGATACAACAACAATTAAAAAGAAAAGCACTGATTCCAATTTTAGGTTCTGGATTTACAAAGGGTTGTGCCAGTCGAAATGGAACAGTTCCTTCCGGGGCTGATTATAAGGAATATATGATAGATCAGATAATGAAAATACGTGGTTATGATGATTCGAAAAGACTCGACTACGAAAAGAAACAATTCCCTGATATATCTACGATCTATCATGAGATTGTTCCAAAGAATAATCAAAGAAATTATTTAAGAAATAATTTTACAAAGGTTGAGTTACCCTTAGAAAAAAAGAAGTTTCTCAATATCAACTGGCCATATATTTATACATTAAATTCTGATGATGCAATTGAAAACAATAGTAGATATGAAACTGTTATTTATTCTAATCGAGAAATCTCACATGAAATTTTTTCGACTGAAAAATGCACAATTAAACTCCATGGTGATGTCTATGATATTTTGAAATATGAAGATTCAAAGTGTGAGATTTTTGATCTCCAACAGTATGTTCATAGTTTGTACGAAAACAGAATCCTTTTGGATAAGCTGAAGCATGATTATGAGTTCACAAATCTAATGTACATTGGGTGTAGTCTTTCAAATGAGATTGACTTGTTATCAATTTCTTCAAAAGCCACAATTAATGGAAACCGTTATTATTGCACTACAAAACAACCTGACGAAGATGATCTTTTGATGCTGTCTAAATACGGAATTACTCACTGCGTAATATTTGATTCTTATGATGCAATATATACTGAACTAGTGGCTTCTGCGGAAGAGGCTGAAAAAATTGGAAAAAGTGACCTAGATGAATATAAAACTTTTGAGATTACAGAGTTGCAGAATGGATTTGACATAAATAAGGCGTATCTATTCCATGGTAAGTCTTTAATTAATAAAGAAAGGCACGTGTGTCTTCCTAGCTTTTTCATTTCTAGGAAGATTACAGATCAATTGGCAACAAATATAAGAACCAAAGGGACTCAAATTTTAGTTGGTTCTGGATGCAGTGGAAAAACATATGTTACAATTGATCTTGCTAGAAGGATTGTTGATAAAGATGTCTTTGTATTTCAATCCCGAGAACGAATAAAGGAAACACTGATTAAATCTTCCCATTACGCAGCAAATATGGTATAATAGAAAAAAGACAAAAAAGCAGGAGGAAAAGACAAATGAGCCAGATGAC
>LBCK01000016.1 GCA_000980705.1 Ruminococcus sp. UNK.MGS-30
AGCTTAATGGGTATCCCCTACCCGCCTGCAATCAAAAAGGCAATCGATGTTTTGCAGACGAAAGTCGGCAGAACCGAAGAAAAATCAAACAAGGAGGACAAGTAATATGACTATTTTAAGACCAGATGCAACAACGACTCTGAACGGAGTAAAAATCAACGAGTATTTACTCACCAAACACAATCCCAACCACATCGATATGCCCTCTGTTTCAATGGAAGGCAAAGTTATCGGTGTAACAGTTCACAATACCGACTGGATTTCTGTGGCAAGCGGAACGACACCTGCGGAGCAGTATACAAGAGCAACTGTTAATGGCAATATGAAAGATGTCAGGGTGCATTATTACGTTGATAATACCTGTGCATGGCAGAATCTGCCCCACAGTCTGAGCGGCTGGCACGCCGCTGATGGTAGTGGCAACGGCAATCGCAGGACAATCGCAATTGAGTGCATTATGTCATCTGCGTATAATGTGACAGATAAGAAGTCTGAGGACAATTGTGCAAGACTTGCCGCTGCGCTTCTGAAGAAGTATGGTCTTGACATCAATCACCTTTACACGCATACGCATTGGCTCAATGTCTGTGATGGAAAGAGTGGCTCTGTGGACTATCTCAATACTGCAAGAAATCCTTACAAGATGTGTCCTGCGTACATTCTGCCTCATTGGGTAGCTTTTAAAGCTAAGGTACAATCTTATCTTAATTCTGGTTCTACACCGGCAACTCCTACACCTGCAAAACAGCTTTATCGAGTAAGAAAAACATGGGCTGATGCTAAGTCGCAGATTGGGGCATATTCCTCATTGGAAAATGCAAAAAAAGCCTGCAAGACGGGATATTCTGTCTTTGATGCAAATGGGAATGTTGTTTTCAGCAATGGAAAGTCCTATGCAAAAGGTGCAAAGGTAACACTCAAAAATACCGCACTTTACGCATCCGCAGCTGCAAAAACAGGTGTGAAGCGTTCCGGCACATATTATCTTTACGACGGCATCGTTGTCAACGGCAGAATGCGTGTGACAACTAAGCCGGAGTTTTGCGGCAATACACCCATTGGCAAGTATGTGACTGGTTGGGTAAATAAATCTGACATCTGATTATCTCAAAATTTTTTCTATCCCGGAGTTGTTAAAACTGCTCCGGGATAATTTTTATCACAAGAGCTGACTTTTTTCCGAAGTATGAATGGGGGGCATTTTAATGAAAGAAAATCACGATGAACTCGGCTATTTTATGGCGCAGAAAATCACCGAAAAAATGCTTGAAAAAGGACTGATTTCCTTTGACGAATACGACAAATTAACCGCATTAAACCGCCAATCTTTCTCTCCGCTTTACGCTGACTTATTGCCGAAAAGACTTGATATATCGCCAAATTTAGTTTAATATGTTCATACCGAAAGGAGGGAAAGTCAATGGCTGTTACAAAAATTGACGCAAGACCGCAGCCGAATCCACCTAAGAAAAAAGTGGCTGCCTACGCGAGAGTATCGACCGATAACCTTGACCAGAAAGAGAGCCTTGACGCGCAGAAAAACCACTACGAAACGTACATCAAAGCCCATTCAACTTGGGAGTTTGCGGGACTTTACTTTGACGAAGGCGTTTCCGGAACAAAATCTGAAACGAGAAACGGTTTGCAGAATATGCTCCGTGATTGCAATGCAGGAAAAATCAATTATATTTTGACGAAATCAGTCAGTCGTTTTGCCCGAAATACCGTGGATTGTCTGCAAATCGCACGTAATTTGAAAGACAAAGGCATTTTCATTTACTTCGAGAAAGAGCATATAGACACAGGAAATATGGACAGCGAGTTGATGCTTTCCATTTTCAGCAGTTTTGCGGCGGAGGAGTCTATTTCGATTTCCGAAAATGAAAAATGGGCTATCCGAAAGCGTTTTCAGGACGGTACATACAAGCAATCCTATTTACCCTATGGATATGTGAAAAACGAAAATGGTGAAATGATACCCGATAAACAGGAAGCTGAAATTGTCCGCTGGATTTTCAATCTCGCCATAAACGGACACAGCACACATTCCATTTGCAAGCTGCTCCGTGAAAGAAACGTGCCTACAAGAAAAGGCGGAAAATGGAGTTCTTCCACCGTTCGTGATATGCTGAAAAATGAGAAGTACACGGGTGACGCTCTTTTTCAGAAAACCTACACAGACGGCAGTTTCCGCAGACATGAAACCAAAAATTCGTCAAAACAAATCTTCATTGAGAATCATCACGAGGCTATAATAAGCCGTGAGATTTTTGAAACTGCAAACCGACTTTTAGAGCAGCGAGCTGCTGAAAAGGGCATTGTCAAAGGACACAGCAAATATCAAGTAAGATACCCGTTTTCGGGAATTATCGTCTGCGGAGAATGTGGCGGAACTTTCAAGCGGAGAATCCACGACCACGGTTCTGAAATCGCATGGGCTTGTACCACACATATTGATGACATTCAGAAATGCTCTATGAAATATGTGCGTGATGATGCACTGAAAGCAACGATCACTACGATGATGAACAAGCTGATTTTTGGCAGAAAACTGATACTTTTTCCTTATCTGGCAGAGCTGAAAAGATGCAATGCCAATTCGGAAGAAATCAAACTTTTAAAGGCAGAACTCATCAAAGAAGCCGAGAAAATTGACGTTCTAAGGCATCTCTTGGCAGATAAAATCATCAAGCCTGCAATGTTTATTCAGGATCAGAACGCAAGTAACAAGCGTTCAGAGGAGCTTCGCAGGCAGATCACGCAGTTGAGTCAGATTGATACTGGAAATTCCGAAATGGTTGCAGAAACCGAGAAACTCTTGCATTTCCTTGACAGTGCAGAAATGCAGACGGAGTTTAAGGACTTTTTTGCAACGGATTTTATTGAGAAAATAATCGTATATGATCGCCACAGCATCGGCATTCAGCTGAAATGCGGACTGACGTTAAAGGAGGCACTGCTATGAGCCACATTCCCTACGGCTACGAAGTAAAAGACGGAAAAATTTTTATTGTAGAAGAAGCCGCTGATAAGGTCCGTCAGATTTTTCAGAATTATGTATCGGGCATGAGTTTGACAGAATCCGCAAAAACAGCCGGACATCCAATTACCCACAGTATGGTAAAGCAGCTTTTACAGAGAAAATGTTACATCGGTGACAGCTTTTATCCTCGAATCGTGGATGAAAATTTATTCCGTCGAGTTCAGATAGAACTGCAAAAACGTCAGAAATCTACGGGAAAGACAAGACGAAAAGTGCCGGTAATACGCACAAATTTTGTGCTTTCTGATGAAAGAGAACCGCAAGAAAATTTTACAAAGCAGGCAGAATATTTATACAGTCTGATAGGAGTGAAATAAATGGTTAGAACAATCCCACCAAAACCGCAGATCGGCAACAACGCCGCACGGCATACAGAAACGGTCAAAAAACTGCGTGTTGCCGCCTATGTCAGAGTTTCTACGGAAAACGAGGAACAGCAGACCAGTTTCGAGGCACAGTATGAGCATTATTATGACTACATCACGAATAACCCTGCATGGGAATTTGCAGGCATATATGCCGATGACGGTATATCAGCAGTTTCGACCAAATACCGTGAGCAATTCAATAAAATGATTCAGGATTGTATGGACGGCAAAATTGACTATGTTGTCACAAAAAGCATATCACGTTTTGCCCGAAATACCGTGGATTGTTTGAATTTTGTCCGCAAGCTGAAGGACAAGAATATCCCTGTATTTTTCGAGAAAGAGGGCATTGAATCCACCGACCAGCGTGGTGAAATTATGCTGACAATTTTGGCGTCGCTTGCACAACAGGAGTCGGAATCGCTCAGTCAAAACGTGAAAATCGGTATGCAATATCGCTTTCAGCAAGGGAAGGTTATGGTGAATTGCGCCTGTTTTCTGGGCTATGATAAAGACGCTGACGGAAAGCTGGTGATAAATCCTGAACAGGCAGAAACGGTCAAGCGAATCTTTCGTGAATATCTTGAGGGTGTAAGCTGTATCAAAATTGCCAAGGGCTTGGAGCGTGACGGCATTCTGACGGGCAGGGGAAAGACACGCTGGTATGACAGCACGGTCAAAAAGATATTGGAAAATGAAAAATACATGGGTGACGCATTGCTGCAAAAGACCTATACTACAGACTTTTTGCAGAAAAAGCGAGTGAAGAATACGGGCATCATGCCGCAGTATTATGTTGACGATGATCACCCCGCAATCATTCCGAAAGAGCTGTTCCTTGCGGTGCAGGAGGAAATGGCAAGACGTGGCTCAGTCGAGGACTGCAAAGGCAGAAAGCGCAGTTTTTCAGCGAATCACTGCTTTACAAGGCTGATTGTCTGCGGTGAATGTGGAGATCAGTTCAACAGAATTCACTGGAATAACCGTGGTAAAAAATCCATTGTGTGGCGATGTGCGACACGGCTCGGCAAAAAGGGAGAATGCAACGCTAGGACGGTAAATGAAGAAGCCTTGAAAGATGCCTTTGTAGCTGTGCTTAATCAGATTCTTGCCGGAAAACAGGAATTTCTTCTCCAATTGAAAAAGAACATTGAATGCGTTCTGACAGGCGGTAATTCCGAAAGTACGGCAGAAATTGATGCAAAACTTGCAGATCTTGAACGCCAGCTTGTCGCAAAAGCCGAGGAGCATGAGGACTACACCGACATAGCAAGCGAGATTTATGCTCTCCGCAAGCAGAGAGATGAGCTTACAATGAGCGAAAATGCGAGAAATGACTATCTAAAACGGATTGAGGAGCTTGAAACCTACATCGACAGTCAGCCTGCAAGGGTCGATACCTTTGATGACTCCCTTGTGAAACGTATGCTGAAAAGAGCAACGGTCTACGAGGACAGGATCATATTCGAATTTCATTCGGGTGTTAACGTGGAAGTGAATATGTGAAAATATGCGAACACCCTCGCTGCTGTCGGAGTGAACCGATAGTGGCGAGGGTGTTTTGTTATTTATTCATCATCTTCAAAATCGTCATAATCAGGATATTGCTCAGGAGGTTCACCAACAGCTCTTATAAGCTCCGCATCTTTAGTATCCTCATAAACAATACGAAGGACTTTGCAATTGAACTCCCAGTCATCACCAAAATCAAAGACAAATTTAAATGCTTTTCCCTTTGTAAGTCCAAGCTGATGAAGCTTAAAATCGCAGGTGTGACGGTACATTTCATCTTCATCGACTTCTGCCATGTAGTAGCAATCATAATTACTCCAAGCCTTATTGTCCATGAAAAAAGCGTGAGCGTGGTCATTATCGAAATCAAATGCCCACAAAATAATATCTGCCAGCGTTTCTAAATCTTCATTCACTGAAACCTGAATATGGCGGTAACAGCCTTTCATAACGGAAACACTAAGTATAATTGATTGTTTAACTCTTTTACTTGCCATTTTAATCTTCCTTTCTTGTGACAACATTTCCACGCACTCAACCCTACCCGAAATCCAACATTTTCAAGCACTCAACCTGCGAGTGCTGTATTTTGATAGTGCTTAGATTTGCTGTCAGATATGTTTCCACGGAGTGACATACAGCATATGTGGGCAGCACTTGAAATTGATGATATTGTAAAACCACGCAGAATAGCGGATTTTTAGGCTATTCCTGCGTTGTCCTTGACATCAATACCACGCACTCAACGTGCAACGACACTTCAATTTTAATGTCTGCATTTTCGTTAAATTGCCCATACAACCCTATTGAATAAGCAATTTGAATTTTTCTCGCAAATAGCGTATATCTCTACATTGACACCTTTTGGTCGATGTCAGGTTGTCCCCAATAGTTCTCGGAAACAAATCAAAATCCCATGCATCCCATACATCAGACTAAATTAGGCTAAAAATTCTCTCCAATTTGAATTTTAATTAATTCTACTACATTCATTTGTGCTTTTTCACTTGGAATCAAAGATCTATCTGCAGCAAATGTCGTAATTATTTCTCCGATAATATTGTTGTAATTATAATTCTTATCTTTCTTTATGAACTCCATTGAATTGTATGGAGAAGATACTGCTAAGTACAAATTATTAATAGCATTTTCATTTAGCTTCAAATTTTTATAATCTTCCAATTTTGCTAAATGACATAATGTAAGTGCAACCGTATATAGTGCATGATCTGAAGAAATTTGCACCTTTTCATTCTTACTCTCTATATAACGTTCTTCAAATATTTTATGTGACGAGCTTGCATCTCGTTGTGCTTGGGCTAACCATTGTTGCTTTTCCCTAGAATCATTCGTTATATATGAAGATCTTATGTAACATTTAGCCCTTTGGTGAAGATAATTTGGATCGGTGGATAATAAATCATTGAGATTCTCATATATGCCGCGTATTAGAATATTTCCTTGAAAGGTAAAGATTTGATTGATATTATCGAATAAAATATATTCTTTATATGGTGCATCCTTTTTTCCATACTTTAAATCTGGCTTTCCATAATGTTCAATGATTTTCTGAACGATATATTGGTAAGCCTTGATTATCTTTTCTTGCCCTAAGCTCATTTTCGCTAGGTTGTCTAATTGATTAAACAACCAATATTCCGCATTCACCACATACTTCATCTGAGAATTATTGCCTGCACTTATTTCGAAAGCCCATGTTCCTTCATCTTCGATTAAAGGAGAAGCACTCTCTTTCTGTGAAAAAAATTCTTCTTCAAGATTAAGAATAACTACATCCTCTGAATATATTTTTTCCATAGTTGCTAAAGCAATTAAACAAGCAACCTCTTTCACAGTTTCCATTCTGGGAGTAATCTTATCAAATTGGCTTTTCTGGATTAATCGTTCACTTATATCAATAATATTGTCAGAAATCGACTTGCTTTTAGAAAAAATACCAAACGATGATTTGACTAATTTTTCATTTAATTCTTTGCTTTCTTCTGCAGTCAATTTATTTTTCAGTTCAGATGGAATTAGTTCATTTTCCTTAATTACATCCGATATTCTCAAAAGTGAAAGAAGGCTCATTAAATCACGATTACTTTTGCTTTCTATAATAACAAATGAATTCTGCCGCTTAATCCTTTCTAAATCGCTTCGAACAATATCTTCAATCTGTTTCTCAGAAAGCACTTTGCTATCTGCAATTATCAAGCAATTCTCCCTATGGAGCAACGATGAAAAAGCCTCATTATTTAGGAAACGCTGAACAAAAGCACAGTTGAAAAAGCAAATCGATAATTACGACTAAAACAGCAGTATTTTGACTAAAATACTGCTGTTTTTCA
>LBCK01000017.1 GCA_000980705.1 Ruminococcus sp. UNK.MGS-30
TGAGAAACTGCAAAGCGGCCGATTGTGCGGAACTGGCGGACTTTCCGCTCGGTTTGTACAAGACATTATGCGGGTTTACCACAGCATAGAACAGTATGCAGTGCAGGAATATCACATTCATGGAACACATTTCACTATGCCGAAAGCAGAGAAAAAGCAGCTGGACGTGTTGTCTTCTGAGGAGCGAAAGAAGTTGGAACAGTATCTTCTTCAGACAGGGTTGACCATTGATTTGGCGATTCTGCTGTGCTTGTTCACCGGTTTACGTGTAGGTGAATTATGCGGCTTGCAGTGGAGCGATATTGACTTTGAAAACGGAACGCTTTCTGTAAAACGAACGGTGCAGAGAGTTTATCGAAATGGCTGTTCTGAGGTACTGATTGGCTCTCCCAAAAGCAGAACTTCCGTGCGGACAATTCCGGTTCCGTCCTTCTTGTTGACACTGCTGGAGAAGAAAAAACGACAAGATTTTCTGTACTTGATTACTGGGAAAAGCAAACCGGCAGAACCGAGAACGATGCAGTATCGGTTTCAGAAAATCCTGAAACTTTGTGGTATCCGGAAGGTTCCATTTCATCTGCTTCGACACACTTATGCCACAGATTGTATTGCCCATGGGTTTGATGCAAAGACGCTGAGTGAATTGCTGGGACATGCTGATGCCAGTATTACTTTGAATCGATATGTGCATTCTTCTATGCAAATGAAGCAGGAATATGTAAAGCGACTGCAATTGACGGGATAATGTTTCGCCGTCAAAAAATCGTATGGAAAATGAAAAAAGCATCGGAAACAGCGTGATTTTTTAGGATTGAATGGTCAATGGGCGGATTTTACGAAGAAATCTACATTTCATAGAAACAAAATGCCATACTGAGAAGATGTGCTTTCCCAGCATGGCATTTTTTATGGTTCTAATTTTGATTTTACAACAAAAAAACGATAGCCTCGACCTATCGTTTTATTTTACCCTATCGTTTTTTTGTTGTTTCAGAAACGCAAATAGCCTGCTGGAAAAACGCTCTCCAGCAGGCTATTTGCACTTGATAAAGCCGAAAAAAGCACGTATTTTCGGCGTTTTTCCAAAAAGAAAGCACTGCACAATTGTATCATTTGTGCAGTGCAGTTATGCCTAAGGGCTCTCATTTTGATACAAAATAATCCCAAAAATCCCGCAATTCTGCGAGGTTTTTTGTTTTTCGGCTGAAAATCAAGGAGATTGCTATCGCCTAGAAAAGCGAAAATTGAGAGCCAAATCGCAAACGATAAGCAAAGGTATCGTTTGGTTTTTAGAGGCTGTTTTCAGACATTGTTTGTACATGGATTGAGCTATCGTTTGCGAGGCACTCGATTTTGGGTTATCGTTTGCTATTTGAAAATCGGTTTCAAAAATTAAGTTTAACTGTTTGGCTGATGCTTGAATTAGCATCCTATACTTTAATTTCTAAAGCAGTATTTCAAGCAACCTTGCCACTTGCAACCTCATCCACGAGTTCTAGTGATACATTCAAGTTTTCTGCAATTTCCTCATGCGAGTATTTCTGCTTGTCTAACATCCGTCTGATATCCGCAACCTTCTCTTTTTGCAATGCATCTGCTGCATATTCCTTCGCCCGTTCTTCTACAACTTTACACATTTCGCCCATACCTCCTTCGGTTTCCTTGAAATATCGAAAACGTTCTGATAATTCTTCAGCGTACATATCCTTCGCATTCACACACTGGAAGTCGTGCATCAGTCTGCCAATGCTGTCGTTCGGATTCTGATAAGCTCCGTTTACGTATATGATATGCGAATCGTCTTCCAAATACGCACCGGTTTCACGACAAATTCTATCATAATGATATAGTGGCAAGCCGTGCTTCATAATGTCATGTTCCGTCAGCATAATCACAAAAGTTTCCGCCAAATTGCGGAACGGTTCTTTCTTTTGGAGCAGTTTGGTATCCAACATACTGCTGTGGAATCTAGCACGCTTTGGTGTTGCTCCGGAATCCGCTCTTTGAATTTCTATGTTGTATCTTTTTCCATTGGTATCTTCCGCATAAATATCCAGTGAAATGGAGCGTCCAGACAAGCTGCGATATTCACATTGTGTTTCACTGTGCAGCACCTTCAAGTCTTGCCGCTCCAGCAAAATGTTCAAGATATACTCCACGCCTTCCGGATTATCGTTGAAATAGAGCCGTAAGAAGTCATCATCAATTAGCCGCAATTGCTCCGCCACTCGCCGGTTCTTTTCCTGTTCAGTTGCCATTGGAATCACGTCCTTTCTATCACTTTTAGTATACCATACTTCCACGTGAAATGCAAGGGCGAATTTGTGCAAATCACCGGATTATCTTTGCCTGATATAAAAATACGGAGCAACCGAAGCTGCTCCGCAATTTAGGGGAAGTGCTAGAATCTATTGATAAAATAGTGGCTATTTCATCTTAGTTCTTTTTAAGCCTCTCACAGATTACCAAAGTCGCTATTATTTCAGAAGTAGATGGGATTAGCTGTTTGCTTGGGGATATTCGTTACATCTTCCGTAACAAATTTTCTGTCACCTGCTACTAATTCATTTTATCTTCTGGGTAGATTATTAAACTGTAACAAGTACTTGATTTGTGCTTTTCTTTTGTAACAAATACAAAAGAATCATCATATGGCAATATACAATAATAATCCAGAGATGGTGATACCGAAATATTAAATTTCGCAGACTCCTCAATAGATGCCGCATATGATTCTTCATATACTACTTTATTATCTTTTACAAATAAAATCCTTGATCTAAAATCTGACTGAGGATCATACTCAATTTTCCAAATATCTTCCAGTGTTTCAGAAGAATATCCCATTGCGAAAAAATCAGCTGAAGCAATAATTGCTCTATCCCATTCAAAATTGGTAACAGTCTTCAATTCGACCATACATTCATCGTTTCCCGAAGTTTCGATCTCATCTATTATACCTTGAGCTACCGAACCAAGTTCGTTTTCTTGGCATTTTGAAATAGATACAACGGTTGTAAATGCTATGATTAGAAATATAATGATAAAAACACACTTTAATTTCTTCATGGCGAGTTAGCCTCTTTTTTTCTTTGTCTTACGATATCTGCAACAGTATTAATGTTGCCTCTTAGTCCATTTTGATCCAAGAAAAATACATTATATGTTGCTGACGCATATTCCTGATCTGATAATTTTTGATTTTGTACAATATAGAGGTTATCAGCATATTCAACAGCAACGTACAAACCATTAGTATGATAGTACTCTAGTACCTCTAAAGTGATGCTTCTCATATTGGTGGCATCCCCCGAAGCTGCAATTTTCATACCTGTTTCATTATTCATAATGTCACAAAGTGTGTCGGCAGTGTGCATATCTGAAAAATACCATTTCGTAGGATCGGATGTTATTTTCAGCATTTCAGAAAGGTTTTCGTGAGAATAACCAACTTGCTTCATTATTTCTTTACCGTAATATCTAGTTATTGTTGTAGACCAGATTGCATGTCTAAGAGCGTTCCTTTGACCGCCTTCATTTTCTTGACCTTTTTTGTAATTATATGATACTTTAGAATTGATTGCAAAGCGAGCTGCTCTTGAAGATATAGTATTGCTGTTTGCATCATCCGGTTTTGCCGTTCCAATTTTTGATGCTATAAACGGATGCTCAACCGCAAATGCCGCCTCTTGAAATTTTGTCCAAGCAGAATGTCCTTTGGGATCGGCATAAAATATTGGATTATTATGGCAATACGTATACCGATTCAAGCTCAGTGGATCAGAATTCTTACCTGCATAAGAATCTCTTGAGATAAACCTACCCATACTCGGATCATAATACCTAGCTCTTAAATAAATCGTACCCGTTTCAGAGTCGTAGTATTCTCCACAATACCGGAACGCATTCGTATCTGCATCGTCGATATTCTGTTCCACGCCAAACGCATCATACGTATACGATTTCGTTATCGCACCATCAGCATCCGTCAGATTAACCACATCACCGTGGGCATTCTGCGTATAATACTGATAATCCGTCTTGACATTACCGCTCTGCTTGCTGAACTTCGCCAGCAGATTTGTTCCACGAACATAGACCTCGGCATTGTACCAGTCACTTTCGTCCATGTCTGCCACAATCTGCTTGTTTGCATCCCAAATGTGGTTGGTCGTTTTGCCGTTTACTTAATGTAAATAGTTAATCATGGCTCAAAAGTTAAAACTCAAACACTTTTCAAATCAAGAAATCATCAAATTCAAAGATTTTACAAATCACTTTTAATTTATCTCCAGAATTGAGCCAAATTTCCACTCCTATAAATTCCAATAAATTCATTGGACTCCTGTCGATGCTGTTTGATTTTGCATATTCAACTTGTTCAAGTCTTAAAAGTTTATCATAAATATTTGTCGTATCCATTAAATTACAACAAATTATATGATGACCACTTCCCCAAAACTTGCAGCAAGTCATTTCATAATACAACACGTCCTGAAAACTTAAAGAAGATGGGACTGTCTCCGCACTCTTTTTTTTTATTTCTAACTCTATATATTTTTTTTCGTAATCGTGCTTTATCCCTTTAAATTCAAAATCATGTAAACTAATGTGGTTTATTAAATACGAATTTCTATAATCAACTATCAAATCAACATAACCTCCTTTTTGTCAGCTCATGAAAATTATTATAAAAAATTAATATCCTCTGTACATTGATGCCCATGGTTCTGGCATCACCATGCCTGCCTTAAAATGTGATTCTTCACTTTCATCATGTTTGTTATTCCATTCTGGCATCATGCAATGATAATGCGATCCATTTTTATAGTCCTCATCCCATTCAAATATTGCTGTTTGTTTACAATATCCCCATTTATAAATCATCCCATTCGGTGTTGGATACGGATATTTTTGCATTCCAACCGGATTAAAATCATCAGGATTTTCTGGAAAAATAACAGGGTCATACTTTTTCTTATTTGATGTTATTGTGATATCTTTTTCTTTAACATTTTCCTTTGCCTTTTCAAAAGAATCAGACCACTTGGAAAGATAGGGGTTGGCTGTTGAATCATAAGCTGTAGAAAATTTTGACTTAGTGTTTGATGTTTTCCCATCCATTTCAGGAATTTGCGTTGCTGATTTTATAGTATTTAAGCTATTAAACAAATTTGATTTAATTGAATTTGATGCATCAGTCAGCGATTGACGTGTCTGAGGATTGCTTACAACCTGAGCACTAATTGTTAATGCACATATAGAAATAGCGCCTAAGAGAAGATATCCAAAATAAGGAATTGCAGGATTATGTCCACTTGAGTCCATATACAAAATGGGATTATTTTCACAGTATGTATACAAATTTAAACTCAGCGGCTCTTTGATTTTACCAGCATAACTATCTCGTGAAATAAACCTACCCATACTCGGATCATAATACCGTGCACGTAGATAAATCGTACCCGTTTCAGCATCATAGTATTCACCACAGTACCGGAACGCATTCGTATCTGCATCGTCGATATTCTGTTCCACGCCAAACGCATCATAGGTGTAGGACTTGGTAATTGCACCATCAGCATCCGTCAGATTAACCACATCACCGTGTGCATTCTGCGTATAATACTGATAATCCGTCTTGACATTACCGCTCTGCTTGCTGAACTTCGCCAACAGATTTGTTCCACGAACATAGACTTCGGCACTGTACCAGTCACTATCGTCCATGTCTGCCACAATCTGCTTGTTTGCATCCCAGATGTGGTTGGTCGTTTTGCCGTTTACTGTCTTACTTTGCCGCAGACCGTCTGCATCATAGATATAACTCGCTGTTGTCTCCCCATCGGTAAAGCCAATCAGTTGATTCAAGCCATCATAGGTGTTTTTTTCTGTCTTACCCTCTACAGTCTTGCTGATTTGATTTCCGTTGGCATCATAGGAATATACCGTTTCTTTTGTACCGGTGTCTGCGATAGAATTTGTAATCAGCTCTGTGGGACTGGTTGCCAATCCATTGGCTGTTGTGGCACCGGAAGTTTCCTCGACTGTTTTGGTTTCCTTTTGCAGCAATGCAGTATAATTACCGTTTACTGTATAATCATAAACAGTCTCATATTCTTCCGTACCAGTAGCCGTCATCTTGGAACGGTTGCCGTAGTCATCATACTCATACGCATAGGTGTCCATTGTTGTGCCATTGGAAACTGATTCTTCCGTCAGCCGTTTCAACCCATCATACTCGTAGGATGTTGTCTCTATTATACCACTTTCACTGCGTACTTTGCAAGCATCAGAACCATCTAAATAGTACGAATATTCGTACTCAGAAATCGTCGAATTGCCGGATTTCGTCACAAGCTTTGTAATCTTATTGCAGCCATTGTATGTGTAAGTCGAAACCACACCGTTTGCCAGCGTTTCACTTGCTTTGTTGCCATTTGCATCATAAGTATAGGAAGCTGTTTCATTGCCGCTTTCCTTTACCTTAATAACACGCATTTCAGCATCGTATTCATATTGCGTGGAGGAATAAATTGTCTGATGATTAATACCAACCAGCTGCTCCTTCGCATACTGAGATACACCCTCGTAGAAATAGCCCTTAAAAGATTTTGGGCTAAGTTCCTGATAAACACGTCCAAAGATATCGTACTGATAACTTGTCTGTACACCATTGGCAGTT
>LBCK01000018.1 GCA_000980705.1 Ruminococcus sp. UNK.MGS-30
GAAGCACTATGTAGAAGATAACAACAAATATCATACAACAGTGACCATGTTCAATGGAACAGAATGAAGAAATCGGACGTTCTAAAGCGTCCGATTTTTGCATTTCATACCCAAAAGTCATACAGTTCATGCCATAAGTCGGTTTTAAAAGTCCTATTTGTGCTATCATAAATTAGCGAAGAAAGAAGGTGCATGGGATGTTTGAAGATGTACACTCCCCTTTTTGAGTATAATAGACATTTTGTTTAAGAAAATCGTAACTATTCAGAACCCCGCCATAGCCGTGACTGAATTTCGTATACATGCATAATAGAAATTTACCTTTCAGACCGATAGAAACCGTTCAAGTGAAGTGAAAACAAAATCTCGATCTATTATTGGCTGTAAGCCCCTAAAAATCAGCACTTGAAAATCTGCGTTGATCGCAATTCGTCAATATGCCGACACCGATTATTCTGTGCATTTGCGATATGTCTTTAATCGTGATATAATGTAGATAGACATTATCATGGAGGTGAGCATATGCCGGATTATAAGGATCAGATTATTGAGAATCTTCAAAAAGAGGTAGAGGAATTAAAGCGCATTGTCGAGATGCAGAACGATATTATCCGTGACCTGAGAGAACAACTCCGCAAGAATTCCAGCAACAGCTAAAAACCTCCGTCATCTGATGGGCTTAAGAAAAAGCCTGTCAACAAGAATAGAAGTTTGCGTGAGAAAAGCGGGAAGAAACAAGGCGGTCAGAAAGGTCATTCTGGCACACATCTTGCTGTGCTTTCAGAGCCTGACCATGTCATTAATCATCTGCACGCTGACTGCCAGCACTGCCCGAAGCGTGAGATTTGCATGATGAATTCTGAGGTGAAAGAAATTCGCCACGAAATTGATATGATTGCTCAGGTTGATGTGACCGAACATGAGCTTATTACAATACCCGTATGCCCGATTTGCGGTGAAGCAAAAACGGGTTCTTTCCCTGCGGAAATTAAGGCGGTCGTTCAGTACGGACAAAACCTTGAAGCACTCGCTGTTGCTTTGAACACCATTGGCGCAGTCAGCTTTAATCGTACTCACGATATATTAAGCGGCGTGTTTAACGTTCCGATTTCTGTCGGGACGATAAAGAACATGGTTTCTCGTTGTGCTGCTAAAGTCGAGGAGGCTAATACTGTCTCGGCTGAGAAGCTGAAATCAGCACACCACAAGCACGGTGACGAAACTGGTTGCCGCGCTGACGGCAAAACGCGATGGACGCATTGTCTTTCAAACGAACTCTACACAGTTCTGTTTCTTCACGACAAAAGAGGGCATATTGCTATGGAGGAAATGGGTATCATTCAGTATAGCGGCGGCACTCTTGTCCATGATTGCTGGGCTCCTTATTGGTGCTTTACGAATGTTAAGCACCAGCTTTGCGGTGCCCATTTGCTCCGAGAGCTGAAGGGAATAGTGGAGAATCATCCAAAACAAACATGGGCTAAAAAATTCACAACTCTACTGCTGAATCTTAAGCGCGCAAAGGAAAAGGCGATTGCAAAAGGTAAAACCGCTCTACATCGAAATACCTTGAAGCGGTATTCCAACCTCTATGATGAGATCATGAGAGCAGCTTATGAGGAGAATCCGCTTCCGGAACGAAAGCCGGGACAGAGAGGAAGAACCAAGCGCGGAAAGGTGCTGTGCCTTATAGATCGGCTTTCTGCACACAAGGGAGAGGTCTGCCTTTTTGCACATGACTTCGATGTGCCTTTTGACAACAATCAAGCTGAAAGAGACATTCGTAACATTAAGGTGAAAACCAAAGTGTCCGGCTGTTTCAGATCAGTTGACGGGGCAAAAGAATACCTGAAAATCATGTCATATGTTTCCACAGCAATCAAACACGGCTTTACCAGTTTTGATGCGATTCGTCGTGCTGTTATGGGCAATTCTATGTCTATCTTTGCTCAGGACTCTGAATAGTTACAGAAAATCATAATTTAGAGGTGCAAAATATGAGTAGAATTCATAAGCTAATTGTTCCTATCATGCTGACAATGAATCTATGTGCCTGTGGAAGCGAAAGCATACAAAAGGGGAGCAACATTCAAAACTTCGAGCAAAATCACTATATCACACATGCGAATACTTATCAGAATGGCGTAATCTATACCGGTTCTGAGGGCAGTTCCACAGCAGCTTACTTTTTAGACTATGAGAGTATGCAAGCTGTTCCACTTTGTAATAAGCCAAATTGTGCTCACAAGGACACCTCGTGCTTGGCATTTCAGTGTGTTCAGGATAGCATCATGCCATTTGTTTATCAAGGTATGGTGTATTGGTTTCATACGGATTCTAAAATCACGGATTCCGATGATGGAAGAAGTACAGCATATCAATTTCAAACTACATGCTACTGTGGGAATATGACTACGGGCGAAGTAGAAAGCTTCGTGGAAATTCCGGATGTCAGCATGAAGGATGCCATTGAATTTGTCATATCCAATCACACACTCTACATCATCGGCTGTGATTGTGCATATCAGGAAGAGGATGGATCGTGGACGGAAATGTCTCGAATCGGAGACCAGTATCTTTATGCGATCAATCTGGATACAGCGGATGTCAAGAATTACGGTCTCATCAATGATGCACCAACTGCATCCTACAATTGGACACTGAATGGTGCAATGTTTGCAGATGTAGAATTGACAGGTATCTATCAAAATAAACTTTATCTGTCTTATCGCTATGTAGATGATCCCAATGATATTATTGATTATGTCAACACCGGAGACCCGGATAGTCCGGATTGGTCGGATGCCGGAACAGCAATCCCCTGGCATCGGGTGAACAAATGCCTCAATTTAGAAACGGATACCATAGAACCAAGCGAATATCCCGCAGCAGACTTGATTCAAGACGACACATATATTTATTATATGGATGGGCAATACCACGTAATGGATGCAGATGGAACAGAGACAGTGAGTGCAGATATTCCTGCAAATAATTCTCGTAATCTAACTTTTGTCAATGGAATCTTTTGGGATGGTCCGCAAAGCACCTGTTTTCAACCGAAAACCGGAGAAACACATGTCTTATCCGAAACATATTCCGATACAAATCTTACCGTAATTGCCTATTACAAAGAAAGATACATTATTAACTATACAGATGAAAACAACCTCATTCATTTTGAAGCTGTTCCGGAATCGGATTTGATTGGAGGCATAGTAGAATGACACTGGTTCTTCGTCATTGCAACAAACACTATGGCAAGAAGCACGCCCTTAAAGATTTCACATTTTCCTTTGAAACGGGTGTTTATGGATTGCTTGGTCCCAACGGTGCGGGAAAATCCACGCTAATGAACTTAATCACGGACAACTTAAAGCCAGACAAAGACGGCGGCGAAATACTCTGGGATGGACAGCCGATTCGGAAACTTGGAAAAAGCTATCGTGCTTGCTTGGGTTTTATGCCGCAGCAGCAGGAATTATACGCCAATATGACAGCACGAGATTTTCTGGGGTATCTGTCGGCACTCAAGGGCATTCCTCGGAAAGAGGCGAAAGACCAGATTGCAGATGTTTTGGAACAGGTAGAACTTTCTGAGCAGGCAGCACAAAAAATCGGCGGCTTTTCCGGCGGCATGAAGCAGCGGCTTCTGATTGCACAGGCATTGCTTGGAAATCCGTCTCTGTTAATTTTAGATGAACCAACTGCCGGATTAGATCCAAAACAGCGTGTGATTATTCGCAATCTGACTGATCGTTTGGGACAAGAGAAAATCATTCTCATTTCTACGCACATCATTTCCGACATTGAAACCATTGCAGACCAAATTCTGCTTCTGCGGAAGGGAACGCTTTTGACGCACGGAACAGTTTCTGAACTGATAGAGCAGGTACAGACCGGCGAAAAGACGCTGGAGAATCTCTATCTGCAATACTATGGAGGTGAGGCAAATGCTGCGGGCGGAGCTTAAAAAATGCCTATCCTTTCGAGTCCTTTGGATTCTGCTCTTTTGTCTGCTCTGCATCAATGGCTATTCCCAAATCACAAATGCTTACGACCGGTATTACACGCCTTCGGAATATAACGCTTTATACGAGCAGTTAAACAGAATGTCTTTACAGGAAGCAAACGCATTTGTCAGTGCCAAAATCGAGTCTGCTTCTCCGGACTCGGATGCAGACTACAACGGCTATCTATACTATGACACATTGGAAATTATCGAGGGGCTGCAAAATTATCCGGCATATTTGGAGAGCATTCAGACCAATGCAGAGAATATGACAGCAGTTTCCATTTGGGGCGGGACAGACACGTTTTCCTATCGGAACATTCAAAAAACGCCGTCCGCCTATACTGCCCTTGCTGGAACCACACTGGTTTTGGATACCTCTCTTGGCATAGAGGATTTGCTGTCCAATCCCTTGACGGATTTCTTGGCGGTGCTGTTGCTATTCTTTTGCGTCTGCCGTATTTTTTTACGGGATCGGGAACAAGGCATTTTGCCGCTGCTCTATGCGACGCCCAACGGAAGACTTCGACTGATGAGCTGTAAACTGGGAATAGCAGTGCTCTGTGCCATCGGATTGGTACTGCTTTTTTATGGCGAAATTGCACTGATTTCCTGTAACTTGTACGGACTTGGTGACCTTTCCCGTCCAATTCAGTGCATCTATGGCTATGAAACCTGCAACCTTCCGGTTTCTGTCGGAACTTACATTAGCATCTATCTGCTGTTCAAAATGGCTGCCTATGCGGTATTTGCCGTGCTATTCGGCTTTTTCTGTACGATTGCCAAAAATAATCTGATGGTATACGGTGCATCCATTGGCGTTGTTGGAATATCCTACTTACTCTATGCGAAAATTTCTGTTTTGTCACCGATTAGCCTATTGCATTTCTGGAATCCCATCCAGTTTTTACAAGGCAAAGAAATTCTCGGAACCTATACCAATGTCAACTGTTTCGGCTATCCGATTTCTCTGAAGATTTCCGCTTGCGTAGTCATAGGACTATGGCTCTTTCTTTTTATAGGCAGTAGCTTCATCGTGTTTACACACGCCGGGAATTTGCAATATCGCAGTTTTTCCGTCCGACATAAACTGCATATTCGGTTTCGTGTCCATCAAAAATTTTGGTACACTTGCTATCGGATTTTGATTTTGCAAAAGGGCTTGCTTGTAGTATTTCTGTTGCTTTTCCTATCGGTTGGTTTGGCAAAAACATATACTCGAACTTACAGCAATGAGGATATTTACTACGAAAATTTTTGTAACGAATATGCCGGAGTTGTAACAGAAAAAACCGAACAATTTCTCACGGAAAAGCGAGCTTTCTATCGTGAAATCGAAGCACAGATCGCAGAGCTGGAACAGTCGGAATCGCCGAATTCCTATCAGATTGGACAATTGACCGCACAACTGAATGACAAGGCAGCTTTTGAAAAATTTGCACAGCGAGTAGAACAGATTCCCGATTCTGCGGAGATTTTCTACGACACCGGATATGTTCGCTATTTCGCACTGGATGGCAACCGGGAGGGCATGGTACAAGTGCTGCTTTTAACGGCTGCACTGACACTTTTATTGTGCCCCACTACATCTATGGATTGTAAAACCAATCTAAAGCAGATTTATCACGCCACGAAAATAGGGAGACTTGGATATCTTCGGCAGATGTTTCGTTTTGCGATTCTGAACGGCATACTATTTTCCGCTGTGCTGATATTGCCCTACTTGCTGCAAATTTTGAATCATTACGGAATGCAGGGCTGGAACACACCGCTTGCCGGAATCGAAGCATACAGTACTTGTCCTGCTCGCATTTCCGTTGGTGCAGCGGCAATTGGTGTCATGGGAATCCGCACAATTGGAGCAGCTCTTACCGGATGCAGCATCACATGGATTGCCTCTCATTGCAAGAGCCTTGTCACGGCGTATTGCATCAATGGTGTCCTTTTCGTTCTTCCGGCGGGATTGTGCCTGTTGGGGCTGGATATGTTTCGCTACGTTGGGCTAACGCCGATGTTGTATGGGATAATTTAGAGTTTTGAAATGGATTTCTTTCCATTGCGGAGCAACTTCGGCTGCTCCGCAATTTTATGTGTGTTCAATGGAACATATTTCTAAAAAGTGAAAATTTCAAATCCACCTGACGAAAAAAATCGAATCAGACCATGTACAAAGTTAAAAGGGTTTACTGACGCAGGTAACGCTGAGCGATGGTACCGCAAATGGCGAAAAGAATATCACCAAGTATTTCTACAACAATGGCGGTATTCAAACCAAGATGGAAACCGGTCTGAACAGTGCAAATGATTCGGACTACATGACCACCAATTACGCATATGATGCGTGGGGACATCTGGTAAATACCACCGACAGCACGGGCTACAATTCTGGCACGACTACTTATGACTTGAACGGCAATGTATTAACTGTTACAGATGCAAACGGCAATGTAACAACCAATACTTACGATGCACTGAATCGTGTGTTGACTGCGAATACAGTTTGCAGTGATACCTCCAAAAATGTGTCGAAATCTTATGTTTACGACAATATGGGAAGGGTACAGAGTAAAACTGCCAATGGTGTACAGACAAGTTATCAGTACGATATCTTTGGACGTGTTTATCAGGAACTTAGCCCAAAATCTTTTAAGGGCTATTTCTACGAG
>LBCK01000019.1 GCA_000980705.1 Ruminococcus sp. UNK.MGS-30
ACCTCACTCTGCTAATGACCTTTTATCTCCCATTCAATTTGAAGATCTTTTTTGATTCTTTTCTCTTCTTCTGTCTACTTTATTGACTATGGTCCACTTTTTTATATCAGGAGTATGGGAGATGCCGAACCCGAAATAGCTGTCGCAGAGCTTAGTAACTTCAAGAGCAGTCTGCAACATATCATCGCTGAGATACCGGCTGTCGGTGCGAGGATAAGTGACGAGTTTGCCCTCATAGAGCGACTGCGTATAGTCAAGTGTCTGCTGTGCCGTGTACCCGAAAGCCTTGTTTGCTTCTCGCTGTAATGTTGTCAGATCGTAGAGCTTCGGAGCTTTATCGGTCTTGACCTCACGCTTGACCGAGCTGATAGTGACCGTACTGCCGTAACAGGCAGATACAAGTGCATCGGCAGACTTCTCATCATCAATCCTTGCAGATGATAACGTAAAAGCACCACAGTTAAGGTCAGCCGTGTAATACTTTTGCTTTACAAAGCCGTTTACCTCCGCATCACGCTGAACGATCATTGCAAGAGTAGGTGTCTGCACCCTGCCAATATTGAGCTTTCCGTCATATCGGACAGAAAACAGTCGAGAGCCGTTCATACCCACAAGCCAGTCTGCTCTTGCACGGGCATAGCCTGCATTGAACAGGTTATCGTATGCGGACATAGGCTTCATATTAGAAAGTGCCTTGCGGATAGCGGATTCCTCAAGAGAAGAAATCCATAAACGCTTCACAGGCTTGCGGCACCGAGCCATGTTATACACATAGCGGAAGATACATTCTCCCTCTCTGTCCGCATCGGTCGCACAGATGATCTCTGTTACCTCGTCCTTATTCATAAGGTTTTTCAGAAGATTGTACTGAGCCTTTGTGCTGTCCGTAATCTGAAACAGCCAGTTGTCGGGAATCATAGGAAGCTGAGAAAAGCTCCATTTCTGGTTCCAGCCGTTGCCATAGTCATTCGGGAACTTCAAGCCCACCAAATGACCGACACACCACGATACAATATACCCATTGCCTTCGGTGTAACCTTTCTTTGTAGCGTTCGCACCTACTACGGAACTGATTGCACGGCTTACACTGGGCTTTTCGCCCACGATTAGAATTGCCATATATCGACTTCCTTTCATTTTTATTTCCCAAAATCTAAAAATACTTGATTTCGGGAAATAGATGTGGTATAATAAGGTTAAAGGAGCGTGAGTGCTTATGAAACTGATTGAAAGAAAAGACTATCTGGAAAAAATGATCAATGTGATCGGTACGCCTGATATAAAGGTCATCACAGGTGTCCGCCGAAGCGGTAAGTCCAAATTGCTGGAAGCATTCAAAAGCTATGTAAGTGCTAACATCGAGACTGCCAATATCATACACATCAACTTCAATTTGCCCGATTTTGATGATCTGACAGAATATAGACCGTTGTATGACTATATCAACGCAGCCTACAAGGAAGGCGCTGATAATTTCGTCCTGATAGATGAAATACAGATGTGCAATAATTTTGAAAAGGCAATAAATGGCTTACACGCATCAGAAAAATTCGATATTTATATCACAGGCTCTAATGCGTTTCTGTTAAGCTCCGATCTTGCAACACTGTTCACAGGAAGAACTTTCGAGATCAAGGTTTATCCGTTTTCCTTTGCTGAATATGTAAAATACTTTGCATATACTGACCTCTACACTGCCTTTGATAAATATGTCTGCGAAGGCGGTATGGCTGGCTCTTATGTGTATAAGGACGCCCAAGCGAAATATGACTATATTGCAGAAGTCTTTAATACTCTGATCGTCAGGGATATTCGCAAAAAGTATAAAATTCGCAATACGATTCTTATGGACAGACTTGCTGACTTTCTCATGGATAATATCTCGAACCTCACATCTGCCAGATCCATTGCTGATACTTTTAACAGCCATAAGGACAAGATCAACCATAAGACTGTCAGCTCATATATGCAGTATCTCTGCAATGCCTTTGCATTTTATAAAGTACGCCGATATGACATCAAGGGAAAGAAATATCTCTCGACAAATGAGAAATACTACCTCAGCGATCATTCCTTCCGCTATGCAAAGCTCGGAACGAAGAATATGGACTACGGCAGAGTGCTTGAAAATATTGTAGCTATTGAACTGCTTCGCCGTGGCTATGAGGTTTATGTCGGTGTCCTTTACAAGAAAGAGGTTGACTTTGTAGCGATCAAGCGTGATGAGAAGCTGTATATTCAGGTTTCGGATAGTATCACCGATGAAAAAACTTTTCAGCGTGAGGTATCACCGCTGCTGTCCATTAAGGATGCTTATCCCAAGATGCTGATTGCAAGGACACGCCACGATGCCTATCAGTATGAAGGCATAAAGATCATCGACTTTTCGGACTGGCTCACAAACACATAACACGTTCTGCTTCCCAAAATCAATAAATTCACAAGTTTGGGAAACAGACAGCAAACACCTTTCTCCTACATTTCATATCATAATAGGAGAAACCTTTTTTGTAGGAGAAAAAATAGGAGAAAAGCATCTGATTATCAAAGCACATTTCCTGATAGGGGGGAGTGTGCTTTTACTTTGTAGAATTGTTGTACGACCTGAGTCGGAAATACACCTCAGTTGTGATGTTGACCGGAATCATATAGTTGGAATACTCGTCCCCGATATATCCTGCTTTTCTGAGTGCATAGATAACCTTTGCAGCGGTATCTTTGTCAACCTCAAGCCACTCACGAATCTGCTTGTTCGAGGTATATTTGTCATGCGAGATATGATAGATAAGTATATCCATATCTTTCTCCGAGATGCCCTCAACCTTTACGGAATCAAGCGGAGCAAAGTTATGTATGCTTACAGAGAAAGAAGGCTTTTTCTCCTTATTAGGGGCAAGGCACTCATCGTCAGGCTCGATCATATTATCATAGAACCTGAACTCATCGTCCTCATCATCGTCAATCTCAATATCGTCCTCGTCATCGCCGTACTTTTCACGGAAACGCTCGTTGATCTTGCCATTGCTTTCACCGAGCTTATATGCAGCGTATGCAACACCTGCCATAGCACCGAGTCCAACAATTCCCTTGATGATCTTCTTTACGTTCATAATAGAAACCTCCACATTTTTCAGTATTCTACGGGTTCACCGTAGTTGATTTTTTTGATTGATTTGATATTAGCTCCGAGGTCAAGACCGTTCCAGTTGTAAAAACCCCATGAGCCTGAGAATGCCACGCAGGACGGTAAGTTATAATCGTCATAGATAAACTCAACGATACACTTTCCGCTGCCGCCGAAGTTGTGATATTTACCCTCACCATCATCGGCATAACCCTTGCTGTCGCATATTTTTGTAGTAAACTGCGTACCGTTTTCAAGCTCGATCAGGAAACGATCTCCGCAGTATCCGTACCATACACCCATAGCACAGCAGTAATCTCCGTATTCGTCACGGCGTATTCCTGTTTCTGTTATGGTATCGACCTTTGAACCGTATATTGCCCCTGAGCTGGGCATAGCCGTCAGTCCCGAAGCTCTTTCGCCTGCAAAGCAGTTTGTCCAGCCGTCCTCATACGGAAAGTCATATATGACCTTGACTGTTTCAGTCTTGCCGTCAGCAGTTGAAGGTGTTACGGAATATCCGTCTTTTTCTTCCTCAGAAAGAATAGGCTCGACTGTCACCGTGTACTCTGTATTCTCACGCAGACCTGTTATGTAGCAAAGGTCATTGCCTTTGAAAGCAAAGTACATATTATCGCCGTAGGCATTGTTATCATCATGAGACGTGCAGCTCACAGAATAGTCACGGTTAGGCTCAGAATCCCATGATACTTTCAGGCAGGAAACAGAAACAGTCGATACATTCAAGTTATCTGCTGTCAGCTCAATCGGTTCAGGTTCGGAAGATACTCCCGAAAACTCCATAATAAAGCCCATGATAAGGCTGATTGCTTTCCTCTGTATGTCAGGATCAAACATCTTTCTTTTTCTGCTCCTTTTCCTTTGCCTTCATTTCTTTTACGAAAGCACGGTATTTCGCCGTATATTCATAGGACTTGCCGAAGATATTGACCGCTGCCTTGTAAAGATTCGGCTCATGTTCCTCAATAATTGCAAGCTCCTCATTGATATGTTTGCTGAAAGGACAGCCTACACAGCCTGTTCGCCGCAAGCCATACTCTGTATAACACCGGGAGTGCTTAACATCGAACATCTGCTCATAGTCCTTTTTATCGCCGTCCGTGTACCAAAATACCGGACGGAATGTGTTGCACCCCTTAGACTTGCACTCAGAAAAACAAGTCTTGAAAGCTGCGGAACGGATACCGCCCTCAGCCTGTCGGATACCTGTTATATCCAAGTCTGCATCATGTTCCTTGACGATACGCTTTGCGGGCTTCTTTTTCGCATATTCACAGCACTTGTTGGATATGGGAAAATCCGGCGGATTCTGCATGATAAACTCTTTTAGGAAACGGTTGCGGTAAATTGAAAATCTGCTGATTTTCTGAACACCGTCCTCGTCAGAGTATCGCTCTCCGCACCACCATTGCAGAGCCGTCTTACACCGAGGGTATCTCTGCAACAGCACTTCAAGCGGTTCGTCCTCCCACTGAAATCCGTGAGCCTGCAAACGCATCATCTGTTCGGAAACATATTTCGACAGAAAAGGAACACCATACTCACGCACACAGGTCGGGATAGGCTTATCAGGTTTGACACGCTCAATGGTAATGCCGTATTTCTGTTCAAGATAGTCTAAATGCTCCTTTGTAGCGGAGTATTCAAGTCCCGTATCTATCCAAAAATACTTGACCTTTCCGTCCTCATCGACCTTGTGAATCAGGTCAAGGACAATATCGCTGTCAGAACCGCCGCTTATACTGCACACAGGATAATAAGACCGCATCAGGATACGCTGTGCCTTGCACATACTTGTGTAAATGGTGTAGTTATTGTTATCGGCGCACTTGGTCAGGGCTTCATCAAGCATCGTGAAGCCCTCCCAAGATGTGTGTGATCACATCGACCGTCCACCCGTTGCCAATACACTTGTACCGCTGGGTATTGGAAATGCCTGCGGTATAGTTGTCGGGAAGAGTCTGCAAACGCTCCGCTTCGACAGGCGTGAGCTTGCGTATCACATAGTCCCCGTCAGGCAGATCAATCTTATATAGACCTGTCTTAGCACCCTGACCGCCACCGTTGGCAGAAAGTGTAACAGACTTGCCGACAACAGAATAAATACGCTGTCCCTGTCCGCCCTTGCCATACTGTCCGACACGGACGGGAGAGCATACAAGCGAATCTTTCTGCACCGTAGTTAGGCAGTTGGATTTACCGTCCTCACGAAATTCGATATGCTGTTCGGTCTTTTCGCCGTCAACATATCGTCCACGCTGGGCGGCTCCCATAGGCATAGCGACCGCAGTAGTACCGCCGTTGAAGCCTGAATTTTTGATGATCGTTGCTTCACCGTACTTATGATAGCCTGCCATGACGGTACGGGACTTGTCCGTACCCTGATATGTATTGATCGGGATAGGCTCTGCGACCATTGTCCGCTGCTTACGTTCAAGGGTGTTATACAGCACAGCACCGTCATAAGAAGCGGTCATACAGTAGGACTTGTCCTGCCACGGCAGACCGCTTTCAAGCACATCTTTCAGTAAAATGCCCTTATCTTCCGGGAAAGAAGTAAAAGGTATATTCGTCCAGTAACAGCGCTTTCTGTTTTGTGCCGATACAAGTGCAGAGTTTATCATGATAGGTTCTACACCGAGAACCCTTGTGATCTCGTCCTTAATACACTGATGAACGGAGTAGTTGTTTTCGTAGAGGAAATACTTACAGCCTGATTCCTCTAAGGCTCTCACATACTCCTTAAAGAGCCTGAATCCTTCACCGTTACAGTCTACCTCTCTGTCCTTTTTGGCAATGCTCCAGTAAGTACAGGGCGAACCGCCGAGCAGAAGGTCATACCCCTGAAACTGCGTAAAATCGCCGTCATAAACATTCCCGTGATGAACGATTACGGGGAAATTGCGCTTTGAGACCGTGACGGCATACTTGTCGATCTCAAACGCATCATAGCATTCCACGGGAATGCCAGCCCTTTGCAGAGCCAGCATACCGCAGGAGATACCGTCAAATAAACTGAGTACCTTCATTAGACAAATTCTCTCTCTTTTCTCATTGTCTTATGTTGTTTGTTCTGTTGTCGGGAACTTTGAATCCACTGGGTTCAAAGTTGATTATTCTTCGTAGTAGTCATCAAAAAGATCGTTGTAGTTCTCCTGAAGCTCCTCAAACTCTGGTGTTATACTAAAAAAGTAGACAAGGGAAAAGAAAAGTAGTATAATAAAAGAAAACACGAAAGAAGAAAAACCAAGGAGGAAAAAATGACAAACAA
>LBCK01000002.1 GCA_000980705.1 Ruminococcus sp. UNK.MGS-30
GCCGTGAGCAGGAAGTAGAAATCTACTACCGCTTCATCGGCAAAATCGACTGACCTTTCTTTTTTACCCAACAATATCTTTAATTAAGGGAGACGGGAAAAGGGCTGCCGGATATTATGCTGCTGGAGCCGCTGGCAAAGGCGCTGCACGTCTCCGTGCCGGAGCTGTTTTCCGGGACAGAGATCGTGAACCAGAACCGCACCGGCAATATGCTGAAAACCCGGTTTTACGTCTGCCCGGTTTGCGGCAATGTGATCTCTGCTGCCGGCGAGGGCGCTTTCCACTGCTGCGGCATTCTGCTGCCGCCGCTGGAACCCGAAGAACCGGACACGGCGCATGACATCATCGTTACGCCTATGGACGGGGAGTATTACGTCCGCATGGCGCATCCCATGACAAAGCGCCATTTCATTTCGTTTTTCGCCGCAGTGACTGCGGAACGGGTGACCCTGGTGAAACTCTATCCGGAGCAGGAACCGGAAACACGTCTCCCGGCAAAGGGCAGGGGCTGGCTGTATGCGTACTGCAACCAGCACGGACTGTTTCGCCTGCCGCTCCGCCGGGAACAGCGCTGAATGGGCATACAAAACAAAAAAAGCACTTCCGCAGCGAAATGCCGCAGGAGTGCTTTTGCTTTATGCAGGACAAAGTGTTGGAAACTCAGTCCTCTTTTTCGGTTCCGTCGGTATCGCTGCCTTCGTCAGCCTCCGGCATATGGAGCTGTGCCGGCTGGTCTGCGGCATCGTCATCCGAACCGAAGGTGCAGACACCATCTGCACAGCAGCCGGATGCAGCGGCAGCGTCCTCTGTGGTTTCCTCGCCGTCCTCCGCAGTCTCTTCTGCGTCGGCAGTTTCTTCCGGTGTGTCGCAGAGACAGATATCGTCATCTTCGTCCTCGTCTGTGCAGCAGCATCCGCCTTCCGGCAGGTCGTCACAGTTGCAGGCCTTGTCCAGTCTCTTGTCGTGTGCTTTTTTCAGTGCAAATACAGTTGCAGCAGAGGCTGCAGCTGCGGCTGCGATCATTGCAGCAATGATGGTTCCTTTCATGTCGATACCTCTTTTCTCCGACACCTTGTGTCTGTTGTGATCTGGAAGTTCTGCGGGTCGGCGGCAGAAAACACAGATGTGGTTTACATTCTTATTATACCATGTTTTCAAAGAAAATACAAGCCCCGACATCCGGAATTTTGGCGTTTATGCGGCAAAAATTTTCAGAGTGGCGAAGATCAGACCTGTTCCAGCGCCTGTTTCAGGTCGGCGGTGATATCGCCGATGTTTTCCAGACCGACGGAAATGCGGATCAGACCGCCGTCGATGCCGGCAGCTTTCAGCTGTTCCTCGGTGAGCTGGCGGTGAGTCGCCGATGCCGGGTGCAGCACGCAGGTGCGGATGTCTGCCACGTGTACCTCGATGGACGCCAGCTGGAGCGCATCCATAAACCGGACGGCTGCCTCTCTGCCGCCTTTGATGGAGATGGAGATAACGCCGCAGGTGCCGTCCGGCAAATACTTTTCTGCCAGCTTGTGGTACGGGTCGTCCGGCAGACCGGGATAGGTCACCGATGCGATCTTGTCGGACTCTTTCAGCATTTTTGCCACAGTCATGGCGTTTTCGCAGTACTGCTTCATCCGTACCGGCAGAGTCTCCAGTCCCAGGTTCAGCAGGAATGCGGAGTGTGCCGCCGGATAGCAGCCGAAGTCACGCATCAGCTGCATTCTCGCCTTGATGATGTATGCCATTTTGCCGAACTCCCGGGTGTAGACCACGCCGTGATAGCTTTCGTCCGGCTCAGTGAAATCCGGGAACTTGCCGCTCTTTTCCCAGTCGAATGTGCCGCCGTCCACGATCACGCCGCCGCACTGGAGCGCATGGCCGTCCATGTACTTGGTGGTGGAGTGGATGACGATATCCGCACCGAACTCGATGGGACGGCAGAGGATCGGGGTAGCAAAGGTGTTGTCCACGATCAGCGGGATCTGGTGCGCATGGGCGATCTTGGCGAACTTTTCGATGTCGAACACGGTCAGCGCCGGATTGGCGATGGTCTCACCGAAGATTAGCTTGGTGTTGGGCTGGATCGCCTGGGAAATTGTCTCCTCATCTGCCAGGGGATCGACCCAGATGCACTCGATGCCGAACCGTTTCAGCGTAACTCCGAACAGGTTCACTGTGCCGCCGTAGATGGTAGAGACGGAAACAATGCTGTCGCCGGCGCTGCACAGATTCAGCACGGACAGCAGAGACGCTGCCTGTCCGCTGGAGGTGAGCATTGCGCCCACGCCGCCTTCCAGGGCTGCGATCTTCTGCTCGACAGCGTCACAGGTGGGGTTGGCGAAACGGGAGTACATGGGTTCCATGGGCATATCGAACAGCTCTGCCACCTTTTCGGTGCTGTCAAAGCGATAGGTGGTACTCTGTACGATGGGGACAGTTCCCGGACCGCCGTTTTTCGGGGTATAGCCGGCGTGTAAACATTTGGTTTCCAGTTTAGCGTTCGGATTGCATGGCTGCATGATAAATTCCTCCGTTGTGTTGTATTTTTATGATAAAAAAGATGATATTATTATACCACATTTTGTTTCGTCTGCATAGATGGCAATTTTCAGCTCTATCCCATAGGAAAAATCTATGGCTGCCGAAACAGCGGCGAATCCGGCGGAAACCTGCTATAATTGCCGAATTTCAGAAGAATGGGTCATGCAGAATTGGCAAAATTGCAAATTTTCCGGAAATGCCATTGACATTGTGTGTGGAAAATCGTATAATAAAACTATGTATTGTTGTGCGTGAAGAAGGAATCCGGGAGCATACCGGCGGGACCGCAGAAAGCGGTGGTGTGCGTCAGATTCCGGACAAATCAGAAGCTCCGAGCAACCACGGGCCTTCTGCATGAAATACTTTTTTGAGCAGTTTCTGCAAAGTACGGGAAAACTGGATTTTTTTGCAGATGCTCTGCTGCCTGTCTGACGGACGTGAATTGTCAGCAGGCCGTATCTATTGATTTATATTATTATATGTGACCGGAATTCAGAAAACGCCGGGCGAAACCTGCACACAAGCTGCGTGCAGCGCCCACGGGCGTGCCTTTTGAAATTCCCGTCAGAATCCGAGAAAGCTGTACGGCGTAAAAGGCAGCTTTCCGGGGACAGCCATCGGGCAGAGGAAAAATGCACCGCCGCTCCGGCAGGTGTGACAGGAATCCGGGAAAGGGTGTGACCCTGTCCGGACGTTATTTCGAGCGTGTTCCGAGAAATGCTTGTGTATTTTTATGGGAACCGGTCTGCGTGCCTTTTCCGGCAGAACGAGAGACAACGGCTTGGAAAAGGACAGGATCAAAATACAATTTCATCCATGCCAGACAGAACATCCGGCATAGCACGGATGCGTCTTGGTGATCGTGCTGTCCCCACGTGAGAAAGTGAGGATATTTATTTGGCTAACGAAACAGAACAGGTAAGAGAAGTAAGAAATAATCCGCAGCCCCGCAAGCGGAATCACGGCGCAAGACCCCGGCCGCAGAACAACGGCGGCGAGCGTCAGTCCGGCGGAAACCGCCGCTACAGCAGCCGTCCCAGAAACAACAACGGCACACAGCAGTCCCGCCAGTCCCGGCAGAAACGCACCCCGGTGCGCATCATTCCCCTGGGCGGCCTCAACGAGATCGGCAAGAATATGACCGTATTCGAGTGCTGCAACGATATGTTTATCCTGGACTGCGGTCTGGCATTCCCGGATATGGATATGCCTGGTGTAGACATTGTCATCCCGGACTTCACCTATGTGGAGGGCAACAAGGATAAGATCCGTGGTATCGTTATCACCCACGGACACGAGGATCACATCGGCGGTCTGGCATACCTTTTGAAAAAGATCAACGTGCCGATCTACGGCACACGCATGACCCTGGGTCTGATCGAGGGCAAGCTGGAGGAACACGGCTTGCTGAAACAGGCAAAACTGATCGAGATCGAACCACGCACCACCGTAAAGATGGGCTGCATGGCGGTGGAATTCATTAAGGTGAACCACTCCATCCCCGGTGCAGTGGGCATGGCAATCCATACACCGGCAGGCATCATCGTCCATACCGGTGACTTTAAGGTAGACTTTTCGCCCATTGACGACGAGATCATCGACCTGGCACGGTTCGGCGAGCTGGGCAGCCGTGGGGTGCTGGCGCTGATGGCAGACTCCACCAACGCAGAGCGCACCGGTTTCACTTGTTCCGAGCGCACCGTAGGCGGCAGCTTTGAAAAGCTGTTCAAGCGTGCAGAGGGACGGCGCATCATTATTGCTACGTTTTCTTCCAATGTACACCGGGTGCAGCAGATCATCGACCAGGCGAAAAACTACGGCAGAAAGGTTGCCGTATTCGGACGCAGCATGGTTCATGTCATTGAAAAGGCGACGGAACTGGGCTATCTGAAAGTACCGAAGGGAATGCTCATCGACATCGACGAAATGAGCCGCTATCCGGACGAAAAGATCGTGCTGGTCACTACCGGCAGCCAGGGTGAACCGCTTTCGGCGCTGACCCGTATGGCAATGAACAGCCACAGAAAGGTGACTATCACACCCAACGACTTTATCATCATTTCGGCAAAACCCATTCCGGGCAACGAAAAATTTGTGACCCGTGTGGTCAATGAGCTGATGAAGTCCGGCGCTGAGGTCATTTACGAATCCATGTATGAGGTACACGTCTCCGGTCACGCCTGCCAGGAAGAGCTGAAACTCATCCAGGCGCTGACGAAACCGAAGTTCTTTATCCCGGTTCACGGAGAATATAAGCACCTCATCAAGCACGCTGAGATTGCAAAGTCCATGGGCATGGCAGACGACCACATTATCATTGCCAGCATCGGCGATGTGATCGAAACGGACGGCAATTCCATGCGCATTGTTTCCCAGGTGCCGGCAGGCCGTGTTATGGTAGACGGTCTGGGTGTGGGCGATGTCGGTTCTATCGTGCTGCGTGACCGTAAGCATCTGGCACAGGACGGCTTGATTATTGTGGTGATCGGCATTGAGCGTGCGGCAAATGCTGTGGTTGCCGGCCCGGATATCATCTCCCGTGGCTTTGTTTATGTCCGGGAATCGGAAGAACTGATGGACGAGGCACGCAGTGTGCTGACCCGTGTGCTGGACAACTGCAATGCCCGTGATTTGAAAGAATGGGGAACGCTGAAAACCAAGCTGCGTGATGTTCTGTCCGACTTTATCTATGAAAAGACCAAGCGCAGTCCGATGATCCTGCCGATCATCATGGAAGTATAATTGCCTGTCAAAGCAAGAAAATCATTTTGATTTTTGTTGTGTAAAAGGCTTTTGAGGGCAGCCGCCTCCGAAAAAACGGCTGTCTGCAGAGGAGAATACAGCATGAAACGAAAGTATGGGGTAATGATCGCCACGTGGATCCTGTGGTTCATCAGCATTCTTGTGCCGCTCTTCTGTGTGGTGCTGAAACGAGTGCCGCAGCGGTTTCTGACCGTGCAGTTTCTGGTGATCCTGCTGCTGGGAATCCTGTTGTGTGTCCAGTGGATCTGGCTGCGCCGGGCAGAACGGCTGCAAAATACGGCGATCCGTGGCGAGATCGAGGGCGCAGGCATGGCAGCGCTGCAAAGCATGACCGTTCCTGTGATCCTGGCGATGCGCACCGGCGAGATCTTGTGGTGCAATGAGATATTCCAGTCCCGTTTTGCGGCGAGCCGCTCTGTCCAGGGACGCTCCGTCCAGGACGTGATCCATCTGAATCTGGCGGCGCTGGATCAGAACCGGGACCTGCTGATGGAACATAACGGGCTGAGCTATCGGGTACACGCCGTGTCCAGCGTCCGGGATCAGCAGGAGATCATTGCGGTGCAGTTCCTGGAGATCACCGATATTCTGCGTTTGCAGCATGAACAGACCAATTCCCGTCCCTGTGTGCTGCTGCTGGTCATCGACAGCTATGACGATCTGCTGCAGTATGCCAGAGAGAGCGAAAAGGCACAGGTCTCCGCCGAGGTGGAGCGTGTGTTGGAGGACTTTATGCAGGGGACAGACGGCGTTATCCGTAAGGTGGAGAACGATTTGTTCTACGCCGTGATGGAGTCCCGGCATCTGCACGAGATCATGAACAACCGATTCCACGTGCTGGACGAGGCTCGCCAGATACGGGTCAACGACCGGATGCACATTACCTTTTCCATCGGCGTCGGCGACGGTGCCTCTACGCTGGCGGAAAGCGAAAAGTTTGCCCGTCAGTCGCTGGATATGGCACTGGGACGAGGCGGCGACCAGGCGGCAGTCAAGACGGAAAACGGATTCTGTTTCTTTGGCGGCGCATCCAAGGGCGTGGAGAAAAAGTCCAAGACCAAGATACGCTCCATTGCCCTCGCCATGCAGGAACTCATCGAGAATTCCGACCAGGTATTTCTGATGGGACACCGTTTCGGAGACCTGGACGCCATCGGTTCTGCCTGCGGTCTCGCCGGTGCGGTGCGGCTCATGCAGAAACCGGCGTATGTGGTGGTGAACCGGCAGAGCTGTCTTGCCACCCAGCTGATTGACCGGATGCAGCAGTGTCCGGACGGTCCCCAGTTTATCGAGCCGGTGGATGCCCTGGCGCAGGTCACCGACAACAGCCTGCTGATTATCGTGGATACCCACAACAAGGACATCCTGGAAAGTGTGGATCTGTACCATGCGGCACGGTATGTCATCGTCATCGACCACCACCGGAAAAACGTGAATTTCATCGAAAATGCGGTGATTTTCCACCACGAACCCTATGCGTCCTCCGCATCGGAAATGGTGACGGAGATCATACAGTATTTCCGGCTGGATACGGAGATCTCTGCGGCATATGCCGACGCACTTCTTGCCGGGATCATGCTGGACACCAAGAACTTTGTCATGCGCACGGGTGTGCGGACATTCGAGGCGGCGGCATATTTGCGGAAGATCGGCGCAGATACCATCCAGGTCAAAACGCTGTTTTCCAATACCATTTCCATGTACTCCATGCGGGCGCAGATCGTGGCGCACGCCGAACTGTACCGGAACAACGCCATTTCTGCGGTCAAGCTCCAGGACAAAAACGTCCGTGTGCTGGCATCCCAGGCGGCAGATGAACTGCTGAGCATCCAGGGCGTGGAGGCGTCCTTTGTGCTGTATCTGGAGGAAAACGGCGTGGGCATTTCCGCCCGTTCCATGGGCAATGTCAACGTGCAGGTCATCATGGAACAGCTGGGCGGCGGTGGTCACCAGACCATGGCGGCAACGCAGCTCAAAGGCTGTACCATTCAGGAGGCAAAGGAACAGCTGCTGCTGATTCTGGAGGCGCAGGAAAATGAGAATTAGGGCAGTACAGTTTTTCTTAGGAATCCATTTCTGCTGATTACAGCGAAATTACAATAGAAGGAGAGAGAACCATGAAAGTTATTTTTATGCAGGACGTAAAAGGCTCCGGCAAAAAGGGCGAAGTAAAGAACGTCTCTGACGGATACGCACGGAATATGCTGCTGAAAAAGGGGTTGGCAGTTGAGGCAACCCCGCAGAATCTGTCGGAACTTTCCGGAAAGCAGTCTTCTGCAGCCCACAAGATCGACGTGGAAAAGCAGAATGCCCAGGCAATTGCGGACAAGTTGAAGGGACAGACCGTCCACGCAGCTGCAAAAGCAGGCAACGGCGGCAGACTGTTCGGCGCAGTGACTGCGGCACAGATCGCAGAGTGCATTGAAAAGCAGTTCGGCTGCAAGATCGACAAGAAGAAGATCAGCCTGAAGTCCGACATCAAGAATTTCGGCAGCTATGAGGCTGACATCCGCCTGTACACCGGCATTTCTGTAAAGGTGACAGTTGAGGTTGTCGAGGAATAACCGTGATATTCATTTGAATTTTCAGCAATGCGGGACGAAGTGACGCATGGAAATATGTTTTCAAATTGTCATTCTGAAAAAAGGTGGTATAGCAGGCTTTTCAAACAGGACATCTATGGGATGTGCTGAGCCGGCAAACCGTAGGTGTGACTGAGGGAATAATCCCCCTGTCAGCTTACGCTGACATCCCCCTTTTCAAGGGGGACTTATTTGAAAAGGGATTTTCTATGTGAAAGCGTACCCGCATTGTTTTTCCCTAGGAGGTTTTTTCATGGCAGATACATCCTATACGCCTAACGAAAGCGCAGAGCTGCCCTTTAGTCTGGAGGCAGAACAGACCATTCTGGGTGCAATCCTGCTGGATTCCAGCGTGCTGCCGGTGGTTCTGGAGACGATTCGCCCGGAGAGCTTTTTCAATGAACAGCACAAGGAGCTGTTCCAGATCATTTTCCAGATGTTCACATCCGGAGAAAAGGCAGACGTTATCACGGTGCTGAACGCTGCGGTAGAGCGAAAGGTGTTCGAGACCGCCGCTGAGGGCAGAAACTACCTGGCGGCGCTGGTGAACATTGTCCCGTCGGTGTCCAACATCGAGCGCTACTGCGAGATCGTGGCAGAAAAATATTACATCCGCTGCCTGGCATATGCGGCACGTGGCATTCTCCAGGACATCCAGTCCGGCGAGGAGAGCGCACAAACACTGATGGATGCGGCAGAACAGCGCATCTTCGACATCCGGCAGGGCAGAGATGTGCAGGGGCTGGCGAAGATCGGGGACGCCATCTGTGAGGCGTATGACCGCATCGGTAAAATTGCCGGACCGGACAAGGAAAAGTATCTGGGTGCAAAGACCGGATTCACCTATCTGGACACCATTACCTCCGGTCTGAACAAGTCGGACTTGCTGCTGATCGCAGCCCGTCCGGGTATGGGAAAGACCTCTTTTGCACTGAACATCGCCACCAACGTGGCACGGCGTGGAGATAAGGAAGTGGCGATTTTCTCTCTGGAAATGTCCAAGGAACAGCTTGCCACCCGTATGCTCTCCACCGAGGCGCTGGTGGATTCCAACAAGCTGCGCAGCGGCTTTCTCACCAACGAGGACTGGGTGCGGCTCGCCACCAGTGCCGGCGTGCTCAGCGGACTGCCCATGTACATTGACGATACCGCAAGCGTGACCGTGCAGCAGATCAAGGCAAAGCTGCGCCGGATGAAGAATTTGGGGCTGGTGGTCATCGACTATCTCCAGCTTATGGGTTCGACCCTGCGGACGGATAATCGTGTGCTTATCATCTCCGAGATCACCCGTCAGCTGAAAATCATGGCGAAAGAGCTGGATATTCCGGTGATCGTGCTGTCCCAGCTGTCCCGTGGACCGGAGAGCCGTACCGATAAGCGCCCCATGCTGTCCGACCTGCGTGAATCCGGTTCTATCGAGCAGGATGCAGATATTGTCATGTTCCTCTACCGGGACGCTTATTATAATAAGGAAAGCCAGACACCGAACATTTCAGAGTGTATCGTCGCCAAGAACCGTCACGGCGAGACCGGCACCATCCAGCTGGTCTGGGATGGTCAGTTCACACGGTTCTCCAATGCGGAAATGCGCAATGAGGGCTGATGCACTGCCCCGTGCGGTGCTGGAACAGCTCCGGGAACTGGACTGTGTACTGCCGGGGCAGACAGTGTGCTGTGCGCTTTCCGGTGGCGCAGACAGTGTCTGCCTGCTGCAGTGTCTGCTGGAACTGCGGCAGCGTCTGGGAATCACGGTCACGGCGGTTCATGTGAACCACCACCTCCGTGGCGCAGAGAGCGACCGGGATGCGCAGTTTTGCCGGCGGCTCTGTGCAGCGCTGGGTGTGTATCTGACAGTACTGGACGTAAATGCGGCGGCGAGGGCAGCGGCGGAGCAATGCTCTGAGGAACTGGCTGCCCGGATGTGCCGCTATGAGGCGTTTGCACAGGTGCGGGCAGACTGGATTGCCACGGCGCATACTGCGTCGGATAACCTGGAAACCCTGGTGCATCGGATGGTGCGTGGGGCGAGTCTCCACGGACTGACGGCGATTCCACCCAGAAACGGCAGATTTCTCCGTCCGCTGCTGCGCATCACACGGGAACAGGTGGAGACACACCTGGCGGCGCTGGAACAGACTTATGTGACAGACAGCACCAATCTGACCGATGACTACACCCGGAACAGGATCCGCCACCATATCATTCCGGCAATGCAGGCGCTGAACCCGGCGGCAGAGCGGACGGTTTCCTATACCCTGCGGAGTCTGCGTCGGGAGGACAATTTTCTGACACAGCAGGCATCGGCGGCGTACCGCTGTTGTCACACCGCAGAAAACACCCTGGATGGGCTGGAACAGCTGCATCCGGCGCTGCGGTTTCGCTGTATTGCCATGCTCCTGGAGGAATGCGGCTTTTCCTGCGATGCGCCTTTGCTGGAACGGCTGGAACGGCTGACCCGGCAGGGCGGCAGGTGGAATTTGTCCGGGGATGTTTACGCCGTAGGAAAATCGGGCAGACTGACCATAGAGACCTGTCCGAAACGTCGGGGCATCCTGGAACCGGTACGGGTGCAGCTGGGAGAGAACCGGCTGGACTCCGGCTGGGTGCTTGCGGCACAACTGATATCCCCAGAAGAATTGGAAAAAAACGAAAATGTTCATAAAAAATCTGCAAATGAGTTGCTGGATTATGATAAAATAAAAGGTGAAATGTTCCTGCGCCCCCGGCAGCCGGGCGACCGGATGCAGCTCCCGGGCAGAGGGTTTACCTCTGCGGTGAAAAAGCTGATCCAGGCGAATCTGCCGCCGGAGCGCCGCAGTACAGCGTATATTCTGGCAGACGGCGAAGGCGTGGTCTGCGTCCGGGGTGTGGGCTGTGCGGCGAGAGTCTGCCCGGACGAAAAGACACGCCGGCTGCTGGTGCTGGAATGGTTTGAAACAACATAGAGACAGGAACGGTGAGACCGCCGGGCTGCGTCTCTTTTTCAACAGAATGGAGTGAATTTGATTTGACACCAAAGAAAGGCCGTGGGATCGGAGCGTATCTGCTCGTTTTTGTTGTGCTGATCGGTGCGCTGGTCTTTTTGCTGACCGGCATGAAAGGCGGCGGCAAGGAGACGAAGTATTCCGATATCATGAAGTACTTCGACAACTATGAGGTCACCGGATACACGCTGGATCTGGGTTCCGGCGAACTGAAACTGACCCTGGAAAACGGCGACAAGCTCACCTATGATGTCCCCAATGTTTCCGTGTTCCGCCAGGATACGGAGACCTATCGCAAGGACTACAATGAAAAGCATCCGGATCAGCCGCTGCAGGTGGACTATTACAAGATCCGTGACACCTCCTGGCTGCTGACGCTGATCCCTACGCTGGTACTGCTGGTGCTGATGATCCTCCTGTTTGTGTTCATGATGCGGCAGGCAAACGGCGGCGGCAAGTATACTTCTTTCGGCAAGGCGAACATCAAGAACCAGGCGAACACCCGAAAGGCGACTTTCGCCGATGTTGCCGGTGCGGATGAGGAAAAGCACGAGCTGGAAGAGATCGTGGACTTCTTGAAGAATCCCCGGAAGTACGCTGAACTGGGCGCACGCATCCCGAAGGGTGTCCTGCTGATGGGGCCTCCGGGTACTGGTAAAACACTGCTTGCCAGAGCCGTTGCCGGCGAGGCAGGCTGCCCGTTCTTCTCTATCTCCGGTTCGGACTTTGTAGAAATGTTCGTGGGCGTGGGTGCATCCCGTGTCCGTGATCTGTTCGACCAGGCAAAGAAAAATGCACCGTCTATCATCTTCATTGACGAGATCGACGCCGTAGGCCGTCACCGTGGCACAGGCATCGGCGGCGGACACGACGAACGGGAGCAGACGCTGAACCAGCTGCTGGTGGAAATGGACGGCTTTACCGGAAAGGATAACGTCATCGTTATCGCCGCCACCAACCGCCGTGATATCCTCGACCCGGCGTTGCTGCGTCCGGGCAGATTCGACCGCCAGATCGTGGTGGGCTATCCGGATGTCAAGGGCAGAGAGCAGATTCTGAAAGTACACACCAAGACCAAGAGCATGGGTCCGGACGTCGATCTTTCCACCATTGCGAAATCGACGGTAGGCTTTACCGGTGCTGATCTGGAAAACCTGGTGAATGAGGCGTGCCTGCTGGCAGCCCGGAAAGACAAGAAAGCCATCACCATGGAGGAGATCCAGGAGGCGACCATCAAGGTCATTGCCGGACCGGAAAAGAAGTCCCATAAGGTGACGCCCAAGGAAAAGCGCCTTACCGCTTTCCACGAGGCAGGTCACGCAGTCTGCACCTATTACTGCGACCACCAGGATAAGGTACACCAGGTGTCCATTATCCCCAGAGGTATGGCAGGCGGCTATACCATGTCCCTGCCGGAGCAGGATAAGAGCTTTGTTTCCAAGAAGGAAATGGAAGAGAACATCATCACCCTGCTGGGCGGACGTGTGGCAGAACAGCTGGTGCTGGACGATATTTCCACCGGCGCATCCAACGACCTGGAACGTGCTACTTCTACGGCACGGAGCATGGTGACACGTTATGGTTTCAGCGAAAAGCTGGGGCCGGTGGTCTACGGCAACGACCAGAGCGAGGTTTTCCTGGGCAGAGACCTGGGTTCGTCCCGGGATTATTCTGACCGTGTTGCCGGAGAGATCGACGATGAAGTACGTGAGATCATTGAAAAGGCATACGACAAGGCAACGGCGATCCTGCAAATGCACATGGATCAGCTGGAACTGCTGGCGAAGTATCTGATGATCCACGAGAAGATCGAAAAGGACGACTTCGAGACACTGATGCAGGGTAAGATGGATCCGGCACAGTTCGAAGAGGTTCCGGCAGAACCAGAAGAAACTGCCGAAACAGAACCGGCGGAGAACGGAGATGCTGCACCGGCTGAGGAAAAGCCGGAAGAGAGCGGGGAATCCTCTGCACCGACCGAGGCATAAATAAAAACAAAAGCTGTCGCATACCGAAGTTATATGTGACGGCTTTTTTGCGTATGGGTTGACATTTTGCATATTTCGTGGTATAATTACGAATAGATGCTGTCGGTATCTGGCAGTGAAAAAAACAGAAAGAGGGATTTGTGTATGGGCTTTTTACGAAAAATTGCCGCAGCAGCAGTTGCCGGCGTGCTGTGCTTTGTCGGTACAGGGGCGCTGCCGGAATCTGCTTTGATGCTGCAGGAACACGTTTTTGCGGCAAGCGGGGAAACTGCTTCGGAAACAAAGTATTATACAGGAGGGTATAAAAGTGATTTTTGTGGATGGAAAATGGACTGGTCTTTTACAATCAGCTATGTCATTCTAACAAAATCATATGAAGATGCTCCTGGAGACGATGCTGCTCTTGATAAACATATTAAGATCACAGGAGTATCTGTTTCTACATCATGTATACTGGTTACCACTGGTTATGATACAACTACAACTGACAGAGATGAATATTATTATGATAGTGATATTTCGGTTGTTGGCGAATCTTTTTATGAAGGGCGCTTTTCCAGAAATGTTGAAATTCCGGAGATGATAGATAATATTCCAGTTACTGAAATTGGGGACATCCAAGTATCCCATTTGAATCGTAGTGGAGGCACTAGCCATTGGGGACCGCCTATTTTGATTATTCCCAGTACAATTACTAAAATTGGAGATATTCACAGTGAAGTAATTGTTCAGTATAATGGGACTTGTGAAAAGTATCTTTCTATGTGTAAGGTTTACCCTGGTACATCGGTGCTTTGCACAGACGGCTCATTCTATTGTGTAAAAAATGGAAGCTACTATGATATGTCAAATTGCATTTTCTACAATGGAACATGTGCTGAATGGAGTGCTTTTTGTCCAGATTATTTAGGTGGAACAACAGTGAAATGCAGTGATGGAGATTATGTTTTGCCCAAAATAACAACTACCACAACAACAACAACTACCACCACCACAACCACAACAACTACCACTACTACTACTGCCGCCACAACAACGACTGATGTAAAAACTACAACAACAGATTCTGAAACAATTCCAGTCATAGATCCTTTAGCTACATCTACAACTACAACGACAGAAGTTTGTATGGTATATAGAACGAGATTACTCCCACCTGGTTTAGATTTACATATTGGAGACCAGTATAGATTTTCAGTCCAGGCTCCTAGTGAGCTTTGTCAATGGTACTCGAGTAATGAGTCTGTTGCTACTGTAGATAATACAGGAACAGTTACAATTGTTGGAACTGGCAGCGTTACGATTGGAATTTGGGATTATCATTATGATGGTCCTGGATATGGATATAAAGTTTGGGTTGTAGGAAGTTCAACAAGCTTTACTGTCGAAGACGATGGTTCATCAACCAGCCTAACACAGACTTCTTTAACAACTGCTTCAACCACCACAACCACCGCAAAAACGCTCACCATTGAGCCGCCGGCACAGAATTTGCTGTATGTTGGAAAACGTTTCTTGTTGGTGAGCAATGTACCTGACGGGGCAGGAATCTGGTACTCTACCGATACATCTGTTGCAACAGTGGATAATTCCGGTTGTGTGACGATCGTGGGCGCAGGCACCACATCTATTGTGGTTTCCTATGACGGCGCTATGAGTTCTGTTACATTGGAAGTTCCCGATAGTAAACCGACCGGCGTTTTGGGAACGGCTACATTGATAGGACAGATGGGCGGCTATCAGTACTGGGGCGTTGATGAAGAACGTAACACGGATGATGTCACCAGTCATGCTGCACAGCTGACAGGCTCCGGACAGTACGTTGCATCCTGGGATATTACAGGAGACGGTACAGGAACGATTGAATTTCTAGTGCTGGAATTGGATTCGGCAGATGATAATTTCATTACCTCTGATACATACCCCGATTTATCGGTAACCATTGATTCTGTTTTTGTAGACGGAAAGAAAGTGGATTATTCTGCATCAGATGGTGTAGTTAATACTGCATATTATGCGGATGACAAAGGGTTTACCAGGATTTATCTGACAGATACCTGGGGTGTTTCAAAGGTTGGAAAGGTCAACGATCTTTCAAAGAATACTGCAGTCATGCAAAATATTACAGTAACATTTACTGTAGATCATCTGGAACAGGCAAAATATCTGATCGGTGATGTCAACCAGGACGGCAGAGTCGATATCGCAGATGCGGTTCTGCTGAACAAGGCTTGTGCCGGCGCTGTTTCACTGGACAATACGGCGCAGAAAAATGCAGACTGCAATGGAGATGATGAGATCGGTGCAAATGATGCGATTGTACTGATGCAGTTTTTGGTGCATATTATCACATCACTGCCGAGTACGGAATAAGCATCTAGTTTTAAGCAACCCTGCAAAACCGGACTGCCCACGCAGCCCGGTTTTTTGCATTTGATTCGCAAAGATTCCTTGACAATATCGCCCCGATTTTGCTATAATGAAAGAAACCAAAAACCGCACGGTGCTGTGCGGAATCACGACCCTGGAGGTTACTGCAATGAAACAGATCACAAGCTTTACCATCAATCATGATTATCTGAAACCCGGTATGTACATTTCCCGTGTGGACGGAGATGTTGTGACCTATGATATGCGCATGAAACTGCCCAACAATCCGGCAGGCGACTATCTGGAGGACAACGCCCTGCACACTTTCGAACACCTCTTTGCCACCTATGTGCGCAATACGCCGCTGTCGGACGGTGTGGTCTATGTGGGACCCATGGGCTGCCGCACCGGGTTCTATTTCCTCACACGGGATACCGTTTCCGGCGCAGATGCCATTCGCCTGGTGCAGGAGACACTTCAATATGTGCTGGACTTCACCGGAGAGATTCCCGGCGGCAAGCGCCAAGAGTGCGGCAACTACCTTGCCCATGATCTGGAGGGCGCAAAGGCAATGGCACGGGAGTATCAGCCCATTATGGCGGCGTGGACACCGGAACAGCTGAACTATCCGGCAGAAGTACTCACCGGAACTGCCTCTGTCTGAGAAAAGGAGCGATCTATGACCGAACAAGAACATCCGTGGGAGACTGTGCCGGAGCAGGACGCTGTTCCGGAGACAAGCCCGGCGGAGAATACGGATACACCGGATACACCCATAGCCGTTTCCAATCCGGATGCAGTTCTGCCGCCGGACGAGCCGACCGAACCGGACGGGCTGAAACCGTCTGACCTGGAACCGGCTGCCATTTCCGCCGAGCCGGTGCCGGAGAGCGTTCCCAGAAAACAGCTGGGAAAGCTGTTCTGGGAGAGCTTTTGCATGGTATTTCCGCCGGTGCTGCTGGTGGTGGCGCTGGGACTGGTGGCGTATTACATCATCTGTCCGGCAAAGGGCGAGTTCCACGCCGACTGTACGGATACGATCTACTGGGCAAAGGCAACCTTCGACAGCGGAAAGCTTATCAGCCCGGACTTTTCCTACGCCTGTCTGCTGCCCTTTGGCGGCAGCCTGCTGATGCTGCTGTTTCTGCCCTTTTTCGGGCTGTCCATGACGACCCATATGCTGGGGATGCTGCTCTTTTTCCTGCTGCTCACGGCGGTGCTTTGCTGGATGCTCCGGGAAATGCACTGGGACTATCGCTGGATCTGTACCACAGCGGCGATCTTCCTCATGATTCTCAGCGCCAGCAAAAAGCTCCGGGAGATCTTCTGGGGACATACCATCTATTATAGCTTGGGCATCCTGTTCCTGTTCTGCGGACTGGCGCTGTTGTTCCGGCTGCAAAATCTGGTGGCAGTGCATCAGGAGACCCGGAAAATACGGGTGCATTCCATTCTGACATTTATTGCGCTGATCCTGTTTTTCGTGCTTTGCTGCACCGACCAGGTCACTGCGGTGACGATCTTTGCGCTGCCTATCCTGGCAGGGCTGTTCCTGGAACGGCTGCTGGATCGGAAAACGCCGCTGCTCCACTGGAAGAACACCCGTGCGCTGCTGTTGCTGCTCTCTCTGGGAATCGCAGTTGTCTCCGGCATGGAACTGGGGAACATCTGGGCAAACGGCGTCACCGGGGCTTATGCGGATGCCTATTCCAACTGGACTGCCCAAAGCACCTGGACAGAGCATTTGCAGAAACTGCCGCTGGCGTGGCTGACGCTGCTGGGGCTGGAAGATATTCCCGGCGAAAAGCTGATGTCCGGTGAGAGCGTCATGAATCTGATCCGCATCGGCACGGCGCTGATTTTGGCGGTGCTGCCGGTTGCGGCGACCTGCTGCTACCCCAAGTATAAGGGGCAGTCCGGCAGACAGATGCGCATTCTGCTCTGGGCGCACTGGACAGTCACCGGGCTGATCCTGGTGGGCTATCTCTGCGGCGCACTTTCCGTGGCGAACTGGCGGCTCAGCCCCATTGTCTGCACAGCGTCCATCGTGTCTCTGGTATTTCTCCGCTGGGCAATTACCAAGCGGACTGCCATGCAGCGTGTGGCAGGACTGCTCTGTGTGCCGGTGGCGTGCTTTTGCCTGCTGAGTGCCTGGAACATCCTGCTGCTGCCCACCAATGCGGCGGAGGTCAACGTGCAGTACCAGCTGACCAATATGCTGGAAGACCAGGGGCTGACCTATGGGTATGCCACGTTCTGGCACGCCAACGCCATGACGGTGATCTCCGGCGACAAGCTGAAGGTGCGCAACGTCAATGTGGATGAGGACGGCGTGCAGAAAGCCGTCTATCAGACCGCAGCTGCCTGGTATGATGACCAGCCAGGACAGGAGGACTACTTCCTGCTGCTGGATACCGAGGAATACCAGGGGCTTGCGGCAGCGAAAGATCCGCTGCTGAGCCGGGCTGAGCGTTCGTTTGTGCTGACGGACAGCTACGGCACAAACTATCAGGTGCTGGTATTTGCAGAAAATATCTTTTAGAGACCTTTCGGCAATTCTCATGAAACTATCACAAAGTGCGCTTTTGTTTCACAAAAAGCTATAGTAAGATATAGAACAACGGAATCACCGTTCCGCTTTTGAAAAATCCCCGCCGCAGGAAAATGTGTTTTACTGCGGTACAGAGAGAGGAGAATGTATTAATGGAAGAACCGCAAAAACCAAAAAAATCGTGGATCTCGTACTGGATCATTGCCCTGTGCGTCTTTCTGCTGCTGCAGGCGTTCGTGTTCCCGAACCTGTTCAAGGGTCGGGTCAAGGAAGTCGGCTATGAGACCTTTATCAGCATGACAGAGAACAATGAGATCGGTTCAGTTACCATCGAAAGCAACCAGATCACCTTTACGGATAAGAGCGAAAAGCAGGTGTATCAGACCGGACGGCTGGACGACCCGGATCTGATCCAGCGTCTGTATAACTCCGGCGCAAAGTTTGAGTCCCAGATCGACAGCGGCACCAGTCCGCTGCTGTACATTTTAATCAGCTATGTTTTGCCCATTGCGCTGATGCTGCTGGTGTTCCACTTCTTTAACAAGAAGATGGCGCAGCGTATGGGCGGCGGCGACGGCTCGATGATGTTCGGCATGGGCAAGAGCAACGCCAAGGTCTATGTGAAGTCCACCACCGGCATCAAGTTCAAGGACGTTGCCGGCGAGGAAGAGGCAAAGGAACTGCTGGCGGAGATCGTGGATTATCTCCACAAGCCGGAGCGCTACAAAGAGATCGGCGCATCTATGCCCAAGGGCGCACTGCTGGTAGGACCTCCCGGAACAGGTAAAACGCTGCTGGCAAAGGCAGTTGCCGGCGAGGCAAACGTGCCGTTCTTCTCCATTTCCGGTTCGGAATTTGTGGAGATGTTCGTGGGCATGGGCGCTGCAAAGGTGCGTGACCTGTTCAAGCAGGCAAATGAAAAAGCCCCGTGTATCGTCTTTATCGACGAGATCGACACCATCGGTAAAAAGCGTGACGGCGGACAGTACGGCGGCGGCAACGACGAGCGGGAACAGACGCTGAACCAGCTGCTGACCGAGATGGACGGCTTTGACGGTTCGAAGGGCGTTGTCATTCTGGCAGCCACCAACCGTCCGGAATCCCTTGACCCGGCGCTGCTCCGTCCGGGACGTTTCGACCGGCGCATTCCGGTAGAACTGCCCGACCTCCAGGGACGTATCGACATTCTGAAGGTACACGCCCAGAAGATCAAGCTTGCCGGAAACGTGGACTTTTCCGCCATTGCCCGGACTGCTGCCGGCGCATCCGGTGCGGAACTGGCGAACATCATCAACGAGGCTGCACTGCGTGCTGTCCGTCTGGGACGCTCCTGTGCGACACAGGAAGATCTGATGGAGAGCGTAGAAGTGGTCATCGCCGGCTATCAGAAGAAGAACCGGGTGCTTTCCAACAAGGAAAAGCTCATCGTGTCGTATCACGAGGTAGGTCATGCACTGGTGGCTGCGCTCCAGTCCCAGTCTGCGCCGGTGCAGAAAATCACCATCATTCCCCGTACCTCCGGTGCGCTGGGATACACCATGCAGGTGGATGAGGGCGAGCATTACCTTATGACCAAGACAGAAATGGTAAACAAGATCGCCACGCTGACCGGCGGACGTGCCGCAGAGGAACTGATCTTCCACGAGATCACCACCGGCGCATCCAACGACATTGAGCAGGCAACCAAGCTGGCACGCTCTATGGTGAGCCGCTACGGTATGAGCGATGAATTCGGCATGGTGGCAATGGAGACGGTGCAGAGCCAGTATCTGGGCGGCGACGCCAGCCTGACCTGTTCCATGGAGACCCAGACCAAGATCGACAAAAAGGTCACAGAGATCATCGGCGAACAGTATCGCCGTGCAATTGAAATGCTCCAGGAGCATATGCCGAAGCTGCATGAGATTGCCAAGTATCTGTACGAACACGAAACCATCACCGGGGAAGAGTTCATGCAGATCCTCAACCGTCCCATGCTGACGCAGAATCCGGAACAAGCAGAATAAATCAACCATAACAAAAGAGCCGCAGGCACTGCTGTAAAAAGCAAGCCTGCGGCTCTTTGTGGTTTGTGCGGTATTGCCTTAGAAAACGACCTTCACCTGGTATTTCCGCATCCAGTAGTCCATCTGCACGAAGTACGCCATGATCTGCGGACGGGTCATAAGCTGACCGTACCACTGCACCGACTCTTCGCTGTCCAATAGCTGTTCCAGCATTTCCCGGCGGACGATCTGCAGTACCGGAGCATCCGGAGCGTCCAGCACCTTTTGCAGCATTTCGGACACTGCCCGGAGATAGCTGGGGTTGTGGGTTTTGGGATAGGGGCTTTTCTTGCGCCACAGCACCTCCGGCGGCAGCACATCCTGCATCGCCGTCCGCAGCAGTCCCTTTTCATAGCCGTTCCAGTCCTTGTATTCCCACGGCACATTGTACAGATACTCGGCAATGCGGTAGTCGCAGAACGGCACACGCACCTCCAGGGAATTGTACATACTCATCCGGTCCTTCCGATCCAGCAGAGTCTGCATGAACCAGTCCAGATTCAGTTTCATCATTTCCCGCATCCGGGATTCCAGCGGCGAATCCTCCGGCAGCTTTTCTGCGGCACGGATGGTGCGTTCATAGGCATCCTGGACATACGCCTGGGCGTCGATCTTTTTCGCCAGCTCCGGACGGAGGAACTTTGCCCGATAGGCGGTACTCTGCGCCCAGGGGAAACCGTTGACCCGGCGCACATCTGCATCCCGGTACCAGGGATAGCCGCCGAACAGTTCGTCAGCACATTCGCCGGAAAGCGCCACGGTGACTTCCTTTCGGATCTCGCCGCAGAACAGCAGCAGGGAACTGTCCACGTCCACCATGCCCGGCAAGTCTCTGGCATCCACGGCGGCATAAAGCGCCTCTGCCAGCGCCGGCGTATCCAGCACCGTCCAGTGATGCTGACAGCCCAGATAGCGCTCCATGGCACGGATATAGGCAGGGTCGCTGGTGGGTTGGAAATGGCTCTTTCGGAAATAGCGGTCGTTGTCCCGGTAGTCCACGGAAAAGGTGTGGAGCATTTCTCCACGTTCCCGGAGAACTTGGCTGGACAGGGAAGAGAGCAGGCTGGAATCCAGACCGCCGGATAAAAATGTGCCGATGGGAACGTCAGACACCAGCTGCCGCCGGACAGCGTCGGTGAGCAGTTCCCGGACGTGGGCGGCAGTTTCGGCAAAGCTGTCGGTGTGGACTGCCGCATATAGTTCCCAGTAGGGATGCAGGTGGAGACTGCCCTGCATATAGTAGCCGCAGTGCGCCGGCTTGACTTCCCGGATCGTCCGGAACACGCCGTAGCCCGGTGTGCGTCCCGGTCCCAAAAGCAGCAGGTCTGCCACGCCGTTCTGGTCGATCTCGTGGGGAACATCCGGGTGCTGAAGCAGTGCCTTGATCTCCGAGCCGAACACCAGACCGCCGGGAATCTCCGCATAAAACAGAGGCTTTACGCCGATGCGGTCACGTGCCAGAAAGAGCCGCTGGGCGGTGTGTTCCCAGACGGCAAAGGCGAAAATGCCGTTGCACTGTTCCACACAGCGTGGCCCCCAGTGGGCGTAGGACTGGAGAACGACCTCGGTGTCGCAGTGGGTCTGAAAAACCACGCCCTCCTGTTCCAGCTGTGTGCGCAGTTCCGGCGTGTTGTAAAGCTCGCCGTTGTAGACGATGGTATAGGTCTCGCCGCCGGCGGTGATCTCCATGGGCTGTCTGCCCTTTTCCACGTCAATGACCGCCAGGCGTGTGTGCGCCATGGCACAGCGTGGCGAGAGAAAAATGCCCTCCTGATCCGGGCCACGGCGGCGCAGGGTCTCCTGCATTTTGCGCAGCAGCGCCTCTTGCTGCCGCAGGTCTTGTTCCAGATGTATCATGCCGGTGATTCCGCACATAAAATAACCTCCGTTCTGTGTTGCCATAGGGATACAATCCTATTCTATGCAGAGAAAGGGGAAATCTTGCAAACGGTATCGCAGAAAAACGCCGTTCCCGGCGGATTTTCCGGAAACGGCGCTGTTTTGGGATTGGGTTAGGTACGGAATAGGCTTTTTTACTGCGGCAGGCTGCTGATGACGTGAACCAGGAACTGCAGCAGTGTCACTGCATCTTCCAGTGTCAGTTCGCCGTCCTGTTTGCAGTCGCCGTTCTGGCGTGCGTTTGTGTCCAGTTCTACTGCGCCGGCGATCGCCTTATTCAGCAGGACTGCGTCTGTGATATCCACTCTGCCGTCCATGCTGGTGTCTCCGTAGAGGATCGAGGAAACCGGCGCCGCCTTTGTGGTCGAGGTGGTCGTGTCGCTGGATGCCGGAGCGGCAGTGGTGGTTGTTGTAACCGTTGTGGCGAGTGATGTTTCCGCCGGTGTCTCAGAGGTGGTTTCGGTCGGAACAGTCTCTGTGACGGTCACAGGTGCTGCGGAAGTAGTCGTTTCCGTGGGTGCGGCAGTTGTCTCGGTGGGTGCAGCGGAGGTAGTGGTTTCTGTCGGTGCAGCAGTCGTTTCGGTAGGTGCTGCGGATGTAGTAGTTTCTGTCGGTGCAGCAGTCGTTTCGGTAGGTGCTGCGCTGGTGGTAGTCTCTGTGGGCAGTGTTGTTGCCGGCGGTTCGGTGGTAGTGACCGGAGCGGTGATGTCGCCGATGGCGGTGACGATCCACTTTTGGTCGGCGTTGCCGTTTTTCGTCCACTGGATGACGTTTGCGCCGTTGTCCGTGGATGCGCCGGAAACGCCAAGTCCGCCTTTGTCTCTGGTCGCCCGTGTGACGATGTAATACGTGCCGTCCGGGTTGGGGATGAACTTGAACAGCTGGGTAGAGGACTTGTTGTTGGTGAAGATCTGGATGTTGGTGCCGTCATCGCTCTTGCCGTCGGCAACATCCAGGTAATAGGTCTTTCCGTCGCTCAGCTGGGACAGGATGTAGTAATAGCCGTCACCAAATTCCTTGAGCGTCCACTTCTGGCAGTTGTTGCCGTTTTCGGCGTACTGCTGTACGTTTGCCCCAGCCTCAGTGCTGGCGTTGGCAACCTCCAGCATCAGACCGCTGTTGCTGTTCTGGAACTGGTATACCTTTGTGGTGTCCAGCTTTACGCCGGTGTCAGCCACTTCTTCCAGGTTCCAGTGCTGGCAGGCATTGCCGTTGTACGCATACTGCTGTACATTTGCGCCGCTTGCCGTGCTGGCGTCTGCGACTTCCACACAGCTTTTCAGCTCAGATGCCCTGGTATAGATGGTGTAAGAACCGTCACTGTTTTTAGCGAACAGGAACTGCTGTGCCTGTTCCCGGCTGCTCTTTGTCCAGAGTGCGGCATTTGTGCCATTGTCTGCCTTGCCGCCGGAGATGTCCATGAGGTAGGTGATCTTGTCGCCCACCTGGCTGTACAGATAATAGTAACCGTCTCCGGCAGAAACGGCACGCCAGGTATTGTGCGCCGCTGCGCCGTCTGCGCCCCACTGCTGGAGATTTGCCCCAGCCTCAGCGCTGCCGTTGGCAACTTCCAGATAGAGACCGCTGTTCACATTTTTCAGCATGAACACAGCGCCTTCCGGAAGTACGGCTGCGGTAGGCGTTACTGGTTCCGGATCGGGAGTCGGTGTGGGTGTAGGCGTTGTCTGTCCCAGTACAGTGACATTGGGACGTGCCGGAAGGGGCTGGTCAGAACCCAGGTAAAAGCTTGCGTGCGGCGGCTGGTTATAGGCGGTCTGCTGCGCAGAGACCTGTACCCGGTACTGCGGATCGTGCATCAGGGTCGTGATGCGGTAGTCTGTGTCATAGGGCGTGCAGTAGATCCGGATGGACTTGCTGTCTGCTGCCCGGACGATCAGTTCTTCCCGCCAGTCACCGAAGATATCTGCCGAGAGACAGGGCGTACCCTTGGTGGTGTTGCAGGTGTAATAGCCGTCTGTGGAGAGCAGGGTCGTCAGCTTGCCGTCTGTGCCCATCTTGGAGATGGTGGCAGGAGAATCGGTGGAGCCGTCCAGGATCTCCCGTTCCAGGTCGCCGTCCCAGTAGGACAGGAAGTTGATCGCCGGTCTCCGGCAGCTGAGCGTGTTGCCGCTGCCGTCAAAGACGTCGTTGTTCAGTCCCCAGAACTCTGCCCCGTCGTTGCCTGCCCAGACATTGTCCGCACAGCAGCGTCCTGTGTCGCCAGTGCCGTCCTTGTGGAAGATAATCTTGCCGTTGGAGGCATCTACCAGAGAAACGCCGTAAGGCTTATCCTCGTGGCAGATCCACAGTTCCTGTCCCTTACGGTTCGGGAGAAAGTCGCCCAGGTGCAGGGCATCGCCGTGACCCTTGTTCAGGCACCACAGCACCTTGCCGTTGTCGTCGATACAGGTGGAGCCGGTGATGATCTCCTGCTTGCCGTCGCCGTCTACATCGGCAGCCATGCTGTTGTGGTTGCCGTCGCCGTAGCCGGCAGCGCTCTTGTCGTTTCCGGTGTCGAATGCCCACCGCTTGACCAGCTTTTTGTTGACCACATCATAGGCAGTGGCGGTCATCCGGGTGTAATAGCCACGTCCGGTGACAACGCTGGGCTTGCTGCCGTCCAGGTATGCCACAGTACCCCAGAACCGGTCTACCCGGTTGCCGTAGCTGTCGCCCCATTTGGAGACCGTGCCACGTCCCGGCTCATAGTTGATGGTGTCCAGGGCTGCGCCGGTGCTGCCGTCAAACAGCGTGTAATATTCCGGTCCGGACAGCACATAGCCGTTGGAATTCCGGTAGTCCTTGGAGGCATCGCCGATGACAGTACCCTTGCCGTCTACAGTGCCGTCTGCGGTCTTGCAGGTCATCTCCGCCTTTCCGTCACAGTCGAAGTCTGCTACGAAAAACTGGGTATAGTGTGCGCCGGCACGGATGTTTTTGCCCAGGTCGATGCGCCACAGCCGTGTGCCGTCCAGCCGGTAGCAGTCAATGAAAACGTTCCCGGTCTTTCCCTTCTGGGAATTGTCCTTGGAGTTGGAGGGATCCCACTTCATGAAGATCTCATACATCCCGTCACCGTCTGCATCGCCGACGGAGCAGTCATTCGGGGAATAGGTGCAGCCGCTGCCGGTGGGCGGATCCAGATTCAGCTGAAAATAGTTCTGGTTGGAGATCATGGTGCAGTCGGCAGAGGAGACCACCTTGCCGCCTTCCAGTGTGTCTACCCGGTATTTGTCCGTGCTTTTGCCGTCTTTGTCCAGATAGCAGGTGGATTCTCCGGCGCTGCTGGTGTAGACCAGCGTGTTGTTCCGGTACAGCTGGAATACGGCGCTGTCAGAATCGTTGGCGAGAAAACGCCAGCTGACCAGCATCCCCGAACTGGTGTTGATGGCGGAAATGCCTCGGTCCAGATGCTCTACCTGGATACTTCCGGCAGCAGATGCCGCCAGAGCCGCCTGTGGGACAACCGTTCCCAGCATGGAAAGTCCCATGGCAGCCGCCGTGATCCATGCCGTCAGTTTCTTCTTCATAAACATTCACCTCATGTGTCCATTTGTCTGCATCCTTGTGTGCAGACATGGCATATCGTTTTTACCGCAGTTCGGCACTGCGTACATACCATTATTATATATGTTTGATTGCACAATGTCAATGTACAATATAGACAATTTTCTGTGAAAAACATATAACAAATTCCATAGCGTGAAAATGCAAATACGCCAAAAAAAGCTGATCTGTCGAAAAACAGACCAGCTTTCTGGAAAGTATATCGGAAACCGCCGCATCAAAGATGCGTGTAGGAGATAACGGCGGTCTCCAGGGGAGAGGTATTTCGTTATTCTTCGATGGTCTTGCCCCACTGGATATAGTCCAGCACAGCGGCGTTTCCTGCTGCCTTGGGACGGAGCGTGCGGGTGCGCTCTTTCGACCGCTGCTGTATCTGTTCGGCAACGGATGCAGCTACCAGATCCATGGCGGTGTCGTCTGTCTCCGGTTCTGTGCAAAGCTCTGCCTTGCGATCCAGAGCGCAGTTCCGGAAGTATACGAACAGATTCGCCGTTACCATAGCCAGGTTCAGCAGATAGACCACCAGCACATAGGCGTTATGGACATTGACACCCAGGATAAACTTGGCGCTGATGCCGGCGATATAGCCCACCATCAGCAGGAGAATGAACGGCAGGCTCATGCCCTTTGCGCTGCGGCACTTGTAGTTCTTCACCAGATTGATCGGCCAGGAACAGCCGAAACAGATCAGCATTGCCGTTTCCAGAATTCCACCCATTGTCTTTGTCCTCCTATGTGGCTTGATGTCATGTTGTGCGTGTGAGCGTGTTGGTTCGCTCTTGCCTTATCCAGTATACCACGGTTTGTTTTTTCTGTCTAATATCTTTTTTTGCCCAATTGATAATATATAACCTATGGATTCGGATAATTTACACCTTTCATACAATTGAATATACAGACTGCACAAAATGTGTACGCTGTATTTATGGAAAAAGACGATGTGTGAACGATATCACGTTGAAATGGACGAAATCTGGAACTGTCCGTCCTATAAATACAAGCGTATTTACCAAAAACACAAAATAAAACTCGGGAAAAATTGTGGTATTTCCCTATTGATTTTTTGTCGGAAAAACAATATACTAATATAGTATCATGTGATGCGGCAGAAAAAGCGCATCACCGGAGTCCGCAGCCCTCCCAAATCGGCTGCAAATATCATTTTAGTAAGGAGTGAGGAGAGACCGTTCCGGTTTTTCCTCTGTGTGAGACATATGGCAACGAAAGTAGTAAAGTTCGGCGGCAGCAGTCTGGCAGATGCCAAGCAGATCCAGAAGGCAGCAGCAATCATCAAGGCAGATCCGGAGCGCCGGTATGTAGTACCGTCCGCACCGGGCAAGCGTTTTTCCGATGACATCAAGGTGACCGATATGCTGTACACCTGCTATGACCTGGCAGAACAGGGTCTGGATTTCTCGGATGCCCTGGATGCGATTCAGGCACGGTACAACGACATCATTTCCGGTCTGGGCATGGATTTTTCTTTGCAGGCAGAATTTTCTGAGATCGCAGAAAACTTCAAAAAGCGTGCCGGCAAGGACTATGCCGCAAGCCGCGGCGAATATCTGAACGGTAAGGTCATCGCCGCATACCTGGGCTTTCCCTTTGTGGATGCCGCAGAAGTCATCTTCTTCCAGCCGGACGGCAGCCTGAACGACGAAAAGACCGAAAAGGTACTTCGTGAGCGTCTGAGCGGTCTGGAAAATGCCGTTATCCCCGGATTCTACGGCTGCGGCGCAGACGGCTATGTCAAGACTTTTTCACGTGGCGGCAGCGATGTCACCGGTTCTATCGTAGCCGGCGCAGTCAAGGCATCCCTGTACGAGAACTGGACAGATGTTTCCGGTTTCCTGGTTGCCGATCCCCGCATCGTAGACGATCCGGCTGTGATCCGTACCATTACCTATACCGAACTGCGTGAGCTGTCCTACATGGGCGCATCGGTTCTGCATGAGGCAGCGATCTTCCCGGTACGTTCTGCAGGCATCCCCATCAACATCCGCAACACCAACGCACCGGATGAGCCGGGTACCATGATCGTGCCGGACAGCACCGATGAGGAACTGTCTGCATACACCATCACCGGTATTGCCGGCAAGAAGGACTTCACCTCCATCAACATCCACAAGGATCTGATGAACAGCCAGATCGGTTTCTGCCGTGACGTGCTGAACGTGCTGTCGGAACACCAGATTCCGCTGGAGCATATGCCGTCCAGCATCGACTCCATGACCGTTATCGTAGACTCTGCGCATCTGAACGGTCTGGAGGACGAGATCCGCACCGAGATCATCAAGGCAGTACAGCCGGACAGCATCGAAACAGAGGACGGTATTGCGCTGATTGCTGTGGTAGGCCGTGGTATGTGCCGGACTCGTGGCGTTGCCGCAAGAATTTTCGCAGCGCTGGCACACGCACACATCAACGTGCGCATGATCGACCAGGGTTCCAGCGAGCTGAACGTTATCGTCGCTGTGAAGGAGACCGACTTTGAACAGGCAATTCGCTGCATCTATGAGATGTTTGTGAACTCCGTCGCATAAGGCAGGGCAGTATCTTGCAGTCTTATCAGAATCAGAATGTGCTGTTCGTCACCACCAAAAACCTGGACTATCTCCGGAACACCCAGGAAATCCGGCTGATCGAACAGACCGCAAAAAGTGTGACCGTTCTGGGAAGCCGGGAGAAGAGCTATGCCAAGCGGCTGCTCCATGTGTACGGAAAACTCTGCACCATGTCCATGAAACCGTTTGATGCGGTGTTCCTGGGCTTTGCGCCGCAGCTGGTGCTGCCGCTGTTTGCGCACCGTTTCCGGAAAAAGACGGTGGATATCGACTTTTTCATCTCCGTCTATGACACTATGGTCTGCGACCGGAAAAAGCTGCGTCCCGGCTCGCTGGGGGCAAAGTTCTGCCACTGGATCGACACCCGGACGCTGAAACTGGCAGACCATGTTGTCAGCGACACCAACGCCCACGGGGACTATTTCTCCGCAGAGTTCGGCAAGGCTCGCTCTGCCATCGAGACCTTGTATCTGGACGCAGACACCAGCATCTACTATCCCCGTCCCCAGGTGAAACCGCCGGAGCTGAAGGAGCAGTTTATCGTGCTGTACTTCGGCAGTGTGCTGCCGGTGCAGGGCGTGGATGTTATCATGCAGGCAATGGCGCTGCTGGCAGACGATCCCCGGATTCACTTCTACTTTATCGGACCGGTGGATCAGAAGGTCACACCCACAGAAAGCCCGAATATCACCTATATCCGGTGGCTTTCCCAGCCGGAGCTGGCGGAGCGCATCAGCCAGGCAGACCTCTGTCTCGCCGGGCATTTCAACAAGGAAAACGGCAAGGCGAACCGCACCATCCCCGGAAAGGCGTATATCTATGAGGCAATGAAAAAGCCCATGATTCTGGGCGACAACGCTGCCACACGGGAACGCTATACAGACGGGATGCCGGGCATCACCTTTGTGGAAATGGGCAGCCCGGAGGCACTGCGTGACGGCATTTTGCAGTGCATGAAAGAATCCGGTTATACAGAATAAAGCGTTTATTCTAATAAGAAAAACGTTGCAATAGAAAAACCGTACCTTGGAAAACACCGGGGTACGGTTTTTTGTGTCATGTTGCCTTTATTCCCAGATGCGGTCGTACTGATCGCCCTCATCCATCCAGCCCGGCAGGACATGGGGCTGCATGGCGAAAACCAGCAGGAGCAGCGTCAGCAAAATCAACAGGTCGCCGCCCAGACTCCGGATAACAAACGGGACAACAAACGCCGGGACAGCGTTTCCACGCTCCGCCAGCGAGGAGATGCGCTCTGCCATGGGAGACAGAATGGCGATGCCGCCGACCAGGGTGAACAGAACGCCCAGGACTCGGAACAATTTGCCTGTCCAGCGTGGCATCCGCACCAGCCATTCCAGCAGCAGCAGAAAGAACAGCCCCACTTCCATCCAGTGAATCAGATTCGGCGTGATGCAGGCAATCAGCGCCAGCATTGCCGCCGGGATCAAGGTCAGTTCGGCGTGCCGGTTTCGGAACAGAAAGCAGAAACCACACAGCAGGATGCCGGAGACCATGGTTGCCCAGTAGTCCCAGTAGTGGGTGTAGTAGGGCATAGAGATCAGCGTATATATGGTGTTCAGCGTCATTAGCCCGGCGAGAATGCCTGCCGCAAAGGGCAGTTTTGACCGGGGCGGCAGATAATAGCGGTATTTTTGCAAGAGGAAAACCTCCTTTTCTCATGTTACCTATAGTATACCATTTTCCCACTGGCTTTGTCAAATAGGCTATCGTTTGAAGAAAATGTAAACTTTGCAAAAGTACCCTTGACATTTTCGGGGAGTTTGCTAAAATAGTTTTACAGTAAACAGTTTGGTGATAAACTGTTTTGCGTTAAACAGAAATAACAGGCGCTGGAAAGGCGCAGAAAGGAGGCAGGCGATGCGGCATTTGGGACTGGAGATACACCGGCTGGAAAAGATGATGGCACGGCGGCGTGGCTATTCCGCAGCGCACCAGGACGCAGACCGTCTGACGGGAATGCACGGCTACCTGATCCGGTATCTGTACGAGAACCGGGGTCGGGATGTGTTTCAGCGGGATATCGAAAAGGCGTTTTCCATCAGCCGTTCTACGGTGACGGTGACGTTGCAGCTGATGGAGAAAAACGGGCTGATCTGCCGGGAGAGCGTGGCACAGGATGCCCGGCTCAAGCGGATCGTGCTGACACAAAAGGCAGTAGACCTGCACCGGCAGATCGAGGAGGATATTGCCGGATTTGAAGAAATGCTGGCACAGGGCATCCCGGATGAGGATCAGGAGACATTTCTCCGGGTGGCGCAAAAAATGCGGGAGAACCTGGGCGACGACATTTCACAGAAATGGACTTGTAAAGGAGGTCACAGCGAATGATTCGAAAACTAATGCAGTCGATTCGGGAATTCAAGTTGTTTTCCCTGCTTTCCCCGTTGTTTGTGGTGCTGGAGGTTGTCATGGAAGTGGTGATACCGCTGCTGATGGCAAAGCTGATCGACGAGGGCATTGACGGCGCAGGCGGCATGGATGCGGTGATGCACTACGGCTGGATCCTGCTGGTGTGCTGTGTGCTTTCTCTGATCTTCGGCGCACTCGCCGGACACTTTGCGGCGTTTGCCTCTGCCGGATTTGCACGGAATCTGCGGCACGATATGTTCTACCGTGTCCAGAAGTATTCCTTTTCCAACATCGATAAGTTTTCCGCAGCCAGCATCGTCACCCGTCTGACCACGGACGTGACCAACGTGCAGAACGCCTATCAGATGGTGATTCGCATTGCGCTGCGCTCACCGGCAATGCTGATCTTCTCCATGGTCATGGCGTTCCGGCTGAGCACAAAGCTGTCACTGATCTATCTGGCGGCAATTCCGGTGCTGGGCGTGGGACTGTATTTCATTATGACACGGGTACACCCCATTTTCGAACGGGTGTTCAAAACCTATGATAAGCTGAACAATGTGACACAGGAAAACCTCCACGGCATCCGTGTGGTAAAGTCCTTTGTCCGGGAAGACCACGAGATTCAGAAGTTCTCCGGCATTTCGGAGGATATCTACCGGGATTTTTCCAGGGCAGAAAAGCGACTGGCGTTTAATATGCCTCTGATGCAGTTTTGTATGTATGCCTGTCTGATCCTGGTCTCCTGGTTCGGCGCAAGAATGATCGTCAGCCGGACACTGACCACCGGGCAGCTCATGAGCCTTATGACATATGCCATTCAGATTCTGTCCAGTCTGATGATGCTTTCTATGGTATTCGTTATGATTACCATTTCCCGTGCCTCCTGCGAGCGTATCGTGGAAATTCTGGACGAAGAAAGCGATATCGTCAGCCCGGCGGACGCTGTCACCGAAGTGACGGACGGCAGCATCGACTTTGACCATGTCAGCTTCAGCTACAGCAAGCGTGAGGACAAATGCTGTCTGGAGGATGTGGACCTGCACATTCCGGCTGGCATGACCGTGGGCATTCTGGGCGGCACGGGCAGCGCCAAAAGTTCGCTGGTGCAGCTGATCCCACGGCTGTACGATGCCACCATCGGCACAGTGAAGGTAGGCGGCGTGGATGTACGGCAGTATGACGTGGAGAAACTCCGGGAAGAAGTCGCTATGGTGCTTCAGAAAAACGTACTGTTTTCCGGCACGATCAAGGAGAATCTCCGCTGGGGTGACCCGAATGCCACCGATGAGGAAATGCAGCGTGTCTGCCGCCTGGCGCACGCCGATGAATTCATTCAGACGTTCCCGGACGGCTATGACACCTACATTGAGCAGGGTGGTTCCAATGTGTCCGGCGGTCAGAAACAGCGGCTCTGCATTGCACGGGCGCTGCTGAAAAAGCCGAAGATTCTGATTCTGGACGACTCCACCAGTGCCGTGGATACCCACACGGACGCCTGCATCCGCCAGGCGCTCCGGGACGAGATTCCGGATACCACCAAGATCATCATTGCCCAGCGTGTGACCTCGCTGATGGATGCCGATAAGATCATCGTAATGGATGAGGGCAGAGTGGACAGCGTCGGCACACACGAAGAACTGCTGCAAAGCAATGCCATCTATCGGGAAGTCTATGAATCCCAGCAGAAAGGAAGTGTTCCGCAATGAGTCAGAAACGACAAGGAGGACCGCCGCCTCGTGGCGTCATGATGCCCGGGGCTGCAAAGGGCGCAGGAAAGAGCTTTGTGCGGCTGCTTTCCTATATGAAAAAGTATTGGCTCCAGCTTGTGCTGGTGCTGGTGTGCATTCTCGTCAGTGCCATTGCCGGCGTGGCAGGCTCGACATTTCTGCAAACGCTGATCGACGATTACATTTCTCCCATGCTGCTGGACGGCAGCCGGGACTTCTCCGGTCTGGCGAGAGCGCTGACAAGACTGGGCGTGCTGTACGCCGCCGGCATTCTGGGGACGCTGTTCTATAACCGGCTCATGGTCGTGGTGGCACAGGGTATTCTGAAAACCATCCGTGACGAGATGTTTTCCCATATGCAGACGCTGCCCGTCCGCTTTTTCGACACCCATGCCAGCGGCGACATCATGAGCCTGTACACCAACGACACCGATACGCTCCGGCAGATGCTGGCGCAGAGTGTGCCGCAGATCTTTTCGTCCATCGTGACGGTGATTGCCGTATTCGTGGCAATGGTGCGTCTGAGCATCTGGCTGACGCTGTTTGTCCTGGCGTTTGTGGCAGTGATGATGGTGATTACCAAGTTCGTGGGCGGCAAGAGCGGTGCGTTCTTCGTCAAGCAGCAGAACTCCATCGGTGCGGTGAACGGCTATATTGAAGAGATGATCCACGGACAAAAGGTCATCAAGGTGTTCTGCCACGAGGAAGAAACCAAGGCTGGTTTCGACCAAAAGAACGAAGAGCTGTTTCAGAACGCTGCCTGGGCGAACAGCTTTGCCAACATTCTGATGCCCATTATGAACAACCTGGGCTATGTGCAGTATGTGCTGCTGGCAATGCTGGGCGGTGCGCTGGCATTCCACGGTGTGGGCGGTCTAACGCTGGGTGCAATTGCAGCCTTTTTGCAGCTGAGCCGCAGCTTTACCATGCCCATCAGCCAGATTTCCCAGCAGGCGAGTGCAATCGTTATGGCGCTTGCCGGCGCAGGACGTATCTTCGAACTGTTGGACGAAGAGCCGGAGACCGACGAGGGCTATGTGACGCTGGTCAATGCCGAGGAGAAGGACGGCGTTCTCACGGAGACCGACCACCGCACAGGCGTGTGGGCGTGGAAACATCCCCACGGAGACGGCACAGTCACCTATACCCGGATGGAGGGCGATGTCCGGTTCTTTGACGTGGACTTCGGCTATGTGCCGGATAAGATCGTGCTGCACGACGTGAGCCTGTACGCAAAGCCCGGCGAAAAGGTGGCGTTTGTCGGTGCGACCGGCGCCGGAAAGACTACTATCACCAACTTGATTAACCGGTTCTATGATCTGGCGGACGGCAAGATCCGCTATGACGGCATCAACATCAACAAGATTCGAAAGCCCGACCTGCGGCGCTCGCTGGGCATTGTTTTGCAGGATGTCAACCTGTTTACCGGCACGGTCATGGACAATATCCGCTACGGCAGACTGGATGCCACCGATGAAGAGTGCATCGCTGCGGCAAAGCGTGCCAATGCCCACCACTTCATCATGCTGCTGCCGGACGGCTACAATACAGTTCTGTCCGGTGACGGTTCCGGGCTGTCCCAGGGACAGCGCCAGCTGCTTTCCATCGCCAGAGCGGCAGTAGCAGACCCGCCGGTCATGATCCTGGACGAGGCGACCTCTTCCATTGACACCCGGACGGAACGCATTGTCCAGGCAGGCATGGATGCGCTGATGCACGGCAGAACGGTGTTCGTCATTGCCCACCGGCTCTCCACCATTCAGAATTCCGATGTTATCATGGTGCTGGATCACGGACGCATTATTGAGCGTGGCAGCCATGAAAAGCTGATGGAAGAAAAAGGACGGTATTATCTGCTGTATACGGGGATGCAGCAGAATGCGTAAGGGTGGTTACACGGAAATCAAAGGCTCTCAGCGCAGTGTCTGAAATGTGCGACTGGTACTGAGCTGGCAAGCCATAGGTTTGAATGAGAAGTTAATCCCCCTGTCAGCTTACGCTGACATCCCCCTTTTCAAGGAGGACTTGAAAATTGATTTGTGTAAAGGCAGTTATCCGCCGGCTTGACGGATACGCCAAAATGTGCTACAATAGCATATAAGATACACACGCAGAAAACCGGCGGCAGGGTGTCGCCGGTTTTTCATTGTTTTAGAGAGCCTGTGCCGTCCGGACATGACACGTGGAAAGGATGCAAAACCAGGCTTGTATATGAGGAAGAAGGACATGGAGAAAAAATATACAATTGCAGTGGCAGGAACCGGCTATGTGGGACTTTCCAACGCCATCCTGCTGGCACAGCATCACAAGGTGCTGGCAGTAGACATCATTCCGGAAAAGGTGGAACTCATCAACCAGCGGAAATCGCCCATCATTGATGCGGAGATCCAGCAGTATCTGGCAGAAAAAGACCTGGATCTGACTGCAACGCTGGACGGAGCGGCAGCATACCGCCAGGCGGATTTCGTTATCATCGCCGCACCCACCAACTATGACAGCCGCAAAAACTTTTTCGATACCTCTGCGGTAGAGGCAGTGATCGAACTGGTGCTGTCCTGCAATCCGGATGCAGTCATGGTCATCAAGTCTACCGTTCCGGTGGGCTATACCCAGTCCGTCCGGGAAAAGTACCACTGTCAGAACATCCTGTTCAGCCCGGAATTTCTCCGGGAGGGCAGAGCGCTGTACGACAACCTCTATCCGTCCCGCATCATTGTGGGAACGGATGCCGCAGACGAGACACTGACCGCCGCCGCACATACCTTTGCCGGACTGCTCCGGGAGGGTGCGATCAAGGAAGAGATCCCCACGCTGTTTATGGGCTACACCGAGGCAGAGGCAGTGAAACTGTTCGCCAACACCTACCTGGCGCTGCGTGTCAGCTACTTCAACGAACTGGACACCTATGCCGAAATGAAAGGGCTGGATACCCGGCAGATCATCGACGGCGTTTGCCTGGATCCCCGTATCGGCGCACACTATAACAATCCGTCCTTTGGCTACGGCGGCTATTGCCTGCCCAAGGATACGAAACAGCTCCTGGCGAACTATGCTGATGTGCCGGAGAATCTGATCGAGGCGATCGTTGCCGCAAACAGCACCCGAAAGGACTTCATTGCCGACCGTGTGCTGCACATGGCTGGCTGCTATGATTATGACGATGACAACACCTACGACAGCCAGAAGGAAAAGCCGGTGGTAGTCGGTGTCTATCGTCTGACCATGAAGGCGAACAGCGACAACTTCCGCCAGTCCAGCATCCAGGGCGTAATGAAACGCATCAAGGCAAAGGGTGCCTCCGTGGTGATCTATGAGCCGACGCTGGAAAACGGCACTACATTTTTCGGCAGCACTGTGGTCAATGACCTGGAACAGTTTAAGAAAATGTGCGATGCCGTGATCGCAAACCGCTATGACAGCTGTCTGGACGACATCCGGGAAAAGGTCTACACCAGAGACATTTTCCGGCGTGACTGAGTGAAAGGAAAGCCCTATGGAAGAACAGCAGAATCCCCAGCAGTACCCGAATCAGACACCGCCGCCGCAGAATAATTACGGCAATCCGCAGCAGCAATACCAACAGCCGCAGAATGGCTACGGCTATCCGCAGCAGCAGTACCAGCAACCGCAGAACAACTACGGCTATTCCCAGCAGCAGTACCAGCAGCCGCAGAACAACTATGGCTATCCCCAGCAGCAATACCAACAGCCGCAGAATAACTATGCCTATCCCCAGCAGCAGTACCAGCAACCGCAGAACAACTACGGCTATCCTCAACAGCAGTACCAGCAGCCATATCAGCCGTATGCGCCGCAAATGCAGAACGGCTATGCGTATCAGCCGCCGCAGAAAAAAGAGCCGGGACGTGTGGCAAACTTTTTCCTGTCGCTGCTGCCGCTGGTAGGCTTTTTTGCCGTGCAGATACTGGTTTCCGTTGTGGTGGTTGTCATCATGGTATTTGTGAATGCGTTCCAGAGCGGCAGAACCCAGAACGTTATGGCGGCGTATGAGGAAATCGTCTCCGCCAGCATCCCCGTTGCCACGGCGCTGGCGCATCTGGTGTCGGCAGTGGGGTTTGCGTTCTGGTATCGTCTCAGCTTTCAGAAACCACGGCCAGCCCCACGGGAGACCGTGCAGGAACTGAGACCGGAACCGATTCTGATGGGGCTGGGACTGGGCATTCTGATGGCTGTATTCAGCAGCGGAACAGCCGGTCTGGAGACCCTGCTGTTCCCTCGTATGGTGGAAGATACCTATGCGATGCTGGAGCAGTCCGGCATCGGCACAAACTACATGGTGATCTTTGCAACGGTGATCCTGGCGCCCATCGGCGAGGAACTGATCTTCCGTGGGCTGACCATGAAGTATGCAGAAAAGGCGTTCGGTCGATTCTGGGCGGCGAACCTGCTGCAGGCGTTCCTGTTCGGCGTGGCGCACATGAACTGGGTGCAGGGCGTGTATGCCTTTTTCGGCGGCCTGGTGCTGGGCTGGGTAGCGCATCACTATAAGTCCGTGGTTTTTTCTATGATCATGCACTTTGCCGTCAACAGCTTTTCCACATTCGGCGGCGATTATGCCCTGGGCTGGATTCCGGTGAACTTCCTGTCTGTGACATTGCTGATCGTGATTCCGGCAGCATTGGCAGTCGGATTGATTTCATGGCGCACCGCTGCGGCGAAAAAACGGCAGGCGCTCAGTCAGAGCGTTTCCGCATAAGCGTGTTTGGTGTGTGTGCGCACACTGTGAGAGATAAGAACCGGTTTCTGTTGGTACAGGAACCGGTTTTTTGGTGGGGAAAAGCGAATCCAATTGACTTTTTCACAAGGTCATGCTATAATAAAGTAATCATATTTTGCAAAAGGGGAATGGGGAAATGTCAATGAAATTGTGGAAAAAGCTTGCGGCGGCGATTGCTGCCGGTGCGGTGTGTCTGGGCTGTGCGGGAATGTCCGGCTTTTCGGGTGTGCTGCAAAATGTGCAGCCGGTATTGTCGGCGAGCGCAGCCACCGGCACTTATGAAAGTCTGACTTATTCTGTCAGCAGCAGTGGAACGGTCACCATTACCGACTGTGACACTGCGGTGACTGCTGTGGAGATCCCGGCGGAGATCGACGGCTGTCCGGTGACCAGTATCAAAGATGCTGTCTTTCGGGGCTGTTCAAAACTGACTGATATCACCATTCCGGAGAGTGTCACCTATATCGGGAAAGAGGCGTTTTCGTTCACGCCGTGGCTGAAAGCCCGGCAGGCAGAAAATCCGCTGGTGATTGTCAACCAAATTGTTGTTGACGGACAGACCTGTACCGGAGATGTTGTCATCCCCGACGGGGTGACCGATATCGCCAACTATGCCTTTTCCTCCGACTTTGGTCTCGTGACCGCCTGTTCCACACAGATGACCAGCGTGACCATTCCCGACAGCGTCACCAGAATCGGCTCTTCTGCCTTTTCCGGCTGTAAGGGACTGCGTCGTGTCAAGCTGTCGAAAAATATCACCACCATTGAAGTTGCCGCATTCTATCAGTGCGACAGTCTGCCGGAGATCGTCCTGCCCGAAGGTCTGACCACCATCCGGAGCAATGCTTTTTCATCGTGTACTGGGCTGACGGGTCTGCGCCTGCCGGACAGTCTGACCAAAATGGAGAACTGGGCGTTTGCATCCTGCACCAATCTGACCCGTATCACCATTCCCGACAGCGTGACCAGCATGGGGCAATCTGTATTCAGTGAATGTGACGGGCTGACCATCCGGGGATATGCCGGCTCTTTCGCACAGAAATACGCTGAGAACTACAGCATTCCCTTTGCGGATCTGAACAGCACGGACACGCTGCTGGGCGATGTGGACGAAAACGGGACGCTGGATTCCACGGATATCTTCTACGCCATGTACTATGTGGCAAGCATCGCCGTGGGCAATGCCGGCGAACTGACGCCGCAGCAGATCACTGCCGCAGACATCGACTGTGACGGTGCGGTGGATGCTTCCGACATTTTTTATCTGATGTACTACGTGGCGCTCCACGGCGCAGGAATCCGGCAGACCTGGAGCGAACTGCTGGAAAAATAAGCCGCAGGGAGAAAATCATTCTGCGCCACAAAAAATTCATTGACAAAACCGCCGAAATCGCATATAATAATAGTACTGTAGAGGATTACAGAAAGATGAATCGAACAACGCAGCAGTGAGAGTATCTCCGGCGGCAGCGTACAGAGAGCATTGGGTCGGTGGAACAATGCCCTGCGCCGGGGTGAAGTGCAACTGCGATGAGAGCGTCAGACGGCGTTCTCCGTTGGCATGGGGAATGGCGTTTGACGCCGGAGTATCCGTGTCCGGGTTTTGCTCCGTTATCGGCAGAAGGGATTCCCGTTTTGGGGTGTCCTGTTGAGTGAGAAATCAGAGTGGAACCGTGGAAGAATTTTTTCCGCCTCTGGAAGTGTACGAAAACAGCACTTGCAGAGGCGGTTTTTCTGTCGCAGGCAGGTGCATGGACAATTTTGGGAGGTGACATTGGAATATGTTTCGACAGCTACGGGAAGATATCGCCATCGTCAAGGAAAAAGACCCGGCGGCACGCAGCAGCTTTGAAATTCTGCTGACATACTCCGGGCTGAAAGCAGTGCGCAGCTATCGGCGTGCCCACTGGTTCTATCAGCACAAATTCTATACCATTGCACGCATCATATCCCAGCGTGCAAGACACAAGACCGGCATCGAGATCCATCCCGGTGCGCAGATCGGAAAGGGTCTGTTCATCGACCACGGCATGGGCGTGGTGATCGGCGAGACCACCATTATCGGTGACAACTGCCTGCTGTACCAGGGCGTGACTCTGGGCGGCACCGGCAAGGACAAAGGCAAGCGGCATCCTACCCTGGGTGACAACGTGATGGTGGGCGCCGGCGCAAAGGTGCTGGGTCCTATCAACATCGGGAACAACGTCAAGGTCGCTGCCAATGCGGTGGTGCTGAAAGATATTCCTGACAACTGTACCGCCGTGGGCGTTCCGGCGAGAATCGCCCGGATGGCAGGTCAAAAGGTACAGCAGCAGGATCTGGATCAGATTCACATTCCGGATCTGACCATGGAGGACATCACCATGCTGAAATCCGCAGTGACTTGTCTGCGGGCGGAGATGTCTAAGCTGGAAAGCCAGGAGAAAAAGGAAAAGCAGGAAAGCGAAAATTGATCGGAGGATACAGCCATGCAGTGTGTGGTATTCGATATGGACGGCGTGCTGTTCGATTCTGAGGCGCTGGTACTGCGCAGCTGGGAACAGACCGCAGAGATCCACGGCATTCCAGATGTCCGGGAGGTCTGTCTGCGCTGTCTCGGTACAAATGCGGCAGAATCCCGGCGGCTGTTCCTGGAAAAATACGGGGCAGATTTTCCCTATGACACCTATAAGGCGGAGATGTCTGCGAGATACTGGGAAAATGTCGGCGAAGGCAAGCTGGAACTGAAACCCGGCGTCCGGGAGATCCTGGACGCCCTGCGGCAGAACGGCTGGAAAACCGCCATCGCCTCTTCCACCAGGACGGCAGTTGTCCGGGAAGAGATGCAGCATTTCGGTCTGGAACAGATGTTCGATGAGATCATCGGCGGCGATATGGTGCGCCGCAGCAAGCCCGACCCGGAAATTTATCTGACGGCGTGCCGGGTGCTGGGTGCTGACCCGGCAGAGACCTATGCGGTAGAGGATTCCTACAACGGCATCCGTTCCGCCGCTGCCGCCGGGATGCGTCCGGTGATGATCCCGGATCTTCTGCCGCCGACCCCGGAGATCGAATCGCTCACGGCAAAGATTTTTCCGTCTATGACGGAATTTCAGCAATTTTTATTTTCGTAAAAAACGGCAGAGGCATTCTGCCGAAAATCCATAAAAGGAGTCAATCGTCATGCAGATCTATAATACGCTGACACGAAAAAAAGAAGAGATCGTTCCCATTCAGCCCGGACACATCGGCATTTATGCCTGCGGTCCGACGGTATACAACTATATCCATATCGGAAACGCCCGTCCCATCTGTGCATTTGATGTGCTGCGCCGCTATCTGAAATACCGGGGCTATACTGTCACCTATGTGCAGAATTTCACTGACGTGGACGACAAGATCATCAAAAAGGCAAACGAAGAGGGAACCACTGCCGCAGAGATCGCCAAGCGCTATATTGCGGAATACAAGACCGATGCACACGGACTGAACGTCATGGATGCGGATGTACACCCCACCGTCACCAACTGCATGAATCTTATCATTGACATTGTGAAAAAGCTGGTGGACTCCGGTCACGCTTATGCCGCTGACAACGGAGACGTATACTTCCGGACCTCTTCTTTCCCGGAATACGGTAAGCTGTCCGGCCAGCCCATTGAAGAACTGCAGGCAGGCGCAAGAATCGACATCAACGACGGCAAGGAGGAACCCCTGGACTTCGCTGTCTGGAAGGCAGCGAAACCGGGTGAACCCTACTGGGATTCGCCGTGGGGCAAGGGCAGACCGGGCTGGCACATTGAATGCTCTGCCATGTCCTGCCACTACCTGGGCGAGACCTTCGACCTCCACTGCGGCGGTCAGGATCTGATCTTCCCGCACCACGAGAACGAGATCGCACAGAGTGAGGCTGCCAACGGCAAGCCCTTTGCACACTACTGGATGCACAACGGCTATATCAACATCGACAACAAGAAGATGTCCAAATCCCTGGGCAACTTCTTTACCGCACGGGAAGTGGCGGAGCAGTACGGCTATGAAGTCATCCGCTACATGATGGTGCAGGCACACTACCGCAGCCCCATCAACTATTGCAAGGAACTGCTGGATGCCTGCAAGGCGTCGCTGGAACGGCTCTATGCCTGCCGTGATACCCTGGATCGGGCAATCGCTGCGGCGAAGTCCGGCGAAGTTGCACCGGAGGCGGCAGAGACGTTTGCCAAGCGCAAGGAACAGTTTATCACTGCCATGGATGACGACCTCAACACCGCAGACGGCATGACGGCTATCTTTGAACTGGTGCGTGATCTGAACCGCATGAGCGCAGACGCTGCCACTTCCAAGGAACAGCTGGAGGCAGGCGCAAAGCTGTTCGATGAACTGATCGGCGTTATGGGTCTGCTGTACAACCGGAAAAAGACAGACGAGATCCCGGCTGAGGTGACCGAACTGGTGGAACAGCGCAAGGCAGCCAGAAAGGCAAAGGACTTTGCGGAGGCAGACCGTCTCCGGGATGCCATCGCTGCACTGGGCTATGCCGTTCGGGAAACACGGCAGGGTACTGAGATCACAAAGATATAACAAAGTCCGCCCGGCGGCTTTGCATATGATTTTCCCGAAAGGATAGCGAATGGCACTCAAACAACATAAAAAAGCAATCACAAGAATCTTTATCTTAATGGTCGTAATGACACTGCTCTGCGTGGGCGTGTTCTCCTGCACCACCTATATGGAGCAGGAGCGCAAGACCTTTGTGGACATGAGCCAGGTGGAACTGGTGCAGTTGGAAACACCGGCGGCGGATGCACCGGCAATGAAGATCACCACCTCTGCCGGCACGATCGTGGCAGAGCTGTTCCCAGAGCAGGCGCCGGCTTATGTGAAGCAGTTCACCGAACTGGCAGAGTCCGGCTATTACGACAACACCTATGTGTTCTCCGTCGAGGACGGCGTTTACTTTGAGGCAGGCAGTCCCAACCCGGACGGCTCGCTGAACAGTGCGGACGGCGACACCTATGAGCGAGTGGAACGGGAGACCAGCGGCGACCTGTGGCCGTTCCGTGGGGCTTTCTGTGTGCCGACCACGGCGCAGGAGGGCAATCTGTGGGACCGCATCACCGGAAAAATGACCACCTACTGCGGGACACGCTTTGTGGTCTGCAATTCCATCGTGTTTGACGAGTCTGCGAAGAACGAGCTGGAATCGGTTTCGGAAAACGCCGAGAAGATCAACCAGGCGTTTCTGGAAAACGGCGGCGTGCCGAACTATTCCCAGCAGATGACCGTATTTGCCCAGGCGTATGGGGACGAAAGCTTTGACACCATCGACAAGATCACCAGCGCTGCGGTAAAGGCATCCTCCGGAGACGGCGGCTATACACCGCCGGAAGAGAATATTCTTATCCAGAAAGTGGAAATCGGAACATACGGCGCATTTGCTTCTGACGCAAAAACAGCGGAATAAGGGCGAATATCCAAACCGCCTTGAAAAATACATAATTTCCCTTATGGAATCCATACAAATGCGATTTCACATGGCAGAAATTTTCCGTCGATACTTCCAAATAGCGCAAAAAATGCTTGCTTTTTACTTTACAAATGCGCAGAATTCGTGTATAATAAGGAAGATAGCATACAAACTATAGGCAGCACCATGCAAAACAGCCGGACGGCTTTTGCACCGTGTCGCCTATATTGTGTGCAGACCAGAAAAAATGATTCTGGATAACCGGAAGAATGAAGCGGCTTTTTTGCCGCCGGAGAACAGCAGCCTGCCGGCACAAGGCACGGGCGCTGAATAGAGGAATGGGAATGGACGGCAGGCGTGCCGGTTTTGGCATTCCCCATGTGTCGCCGTATCTGGGCGGTTTCGGTTCCTTTCCGATGCCGTTGCAGCAATGGACAATTGGGCGCACAGAAAAAAGGAGAGACGAAATTGGATAAATTTGTCATTCACGGCGGGCATCGGCTCACCGGCGAAATAGAAGTCAGCGGAGCAAAGAATGCAGCGGTCGCACTGATCCCTGCGGTGCTGCTCTGTGATGAACCCTGTATCCTGGAAAATGTTCCGGATATCAGTGACGTTTCCATCAGCCTGCGCATTATGAGCGAAATGGGTGCGCAGGTGGAGTATCTGTCAAAGACCACAGTCCGCATTTCTGCAATGGGACTGACCAACTACTGCGTACCCTATGAGAGCGCACGGCGGATGCGTGCATCCTATTACTTCCTGGGTGCGCTGCTGGGACGCTACGGCAAGGCGAGGGTTTCCATGCCCGGCGGATGTCCGTTAGGCGACCGCCCCATCGACCAGCATCTGAAGGCGTTTTCCGCACTGGGTGCAAACTGCAACATTGAACACGGCATGGTGGATCTGGTGGCAGACCAGCTGGTGGGCAATCAGATCTACTTAGACGTTGTTTCCGTGGGTGCGACCATGAACGCCATGCTGGCGGCAGTTCGTGCCAAGGGTCTGACCGTGATCGAAAATGCGGCGAAAGAACCGCATATCGTAGACCTGGCGAACTTTTTGAACTCCATGGGCGCCGATATCATGGGTGCCGGCACGGATGTCATCAAGATCCGTGGGGTAGAGCGTCTCCACGGCGCAGTGTACTCCGTCATTCCGGATCAGATCGAGGCAGGCACGTTTATGATCGCAGCCGCTGCCACAAGAGGCGATGTGCTGGTGACAAACGTGATTCCCAAGCATCTGGAACCCATCACCAGCAAAATGCGGAAGATCGGCGTCAACATCGAAGAGTTTGACGACAGCGTCCGTGTCTGGGTGGATGGTCCGCTGGTGCGCACCAACGTAAAGACCATGCCCCATCCGGGTTTCCCCACCGATATGCAGCCCCAGATCACAACACTGCTGACTCTGGCGGAAGGCACCAGCATCATTACCGAGGGCGTCTGGGAACAGCGTTTCCGGTATGTGGATGAACTGCGCCGCATGGGTGCGGATATCTCTGTGGACGGCAAGGTCGCTGTGGTGGAAGGTACCGGAAAGCTGACCGGTGCGCCGGTAAAGGCGTGCGATCTCCGTGCCGGAGCTGCGCTGATTATCGCAGGTCTGGCGGCACACGGTGTCACCGAGATCGAGGACATTTACCACATTGAGCGTGGATATGCCAACCTGGATGCCAAGCTGCGGCAGATCGGCGCAGATATCCAGAAGGTCTCTGAACCCACAGAGGCTGCTGCGTCTCCGGAGCTGAAAGAAGCGCTCTGAATGACAGCCAAATGAAATGAAACAAGCCGTCAGCCTGGTTGACGGCTTTTGTTGTGGAAAAACGGAGGTCTCAACGTGTCGAAATTTTACTCCCTGTTCAGTTCCAGCAAGGGCAATGCAAGTTTTGTGGGCAGCCCTGCCGGCGGTGTGCTGGTGGATGCCGGCGTTTCCTGCCGCAGACTGCTGCAGTCGCTGGCGGCGCACGACATCCCCGAAAAGGCGGTGCAGGCAGTGTGTATCACCCATACTCATACCGACCATATTGCCGGACTCCGGGTGTTTCTGGGAAAGCATCCGATCCCGGTGTACGGTACGGCAGAGACGCTGGCACAGCTGCGCTTTTCGGATAAGTTCCCCCAGGATGCTGATCTCCGGGAGATCCTTCCCACGGAGACCATACATACCGACAGCGTGGCAGTGACGGCGTTTCCCACCATGCACGATGCGCCGGGCAGCTGCGGCTATCGCTTTGAACTGCCGGATGGTCAGACCTGTGCAGTCTGCACGGATCTGGGCTGTGTCACGCCGGAGGTGGAAAAGGGCGTGCTGGGTGCAGACCTGGTGCTGCTGGAGGCAAACTACGACCCGAAAATGCTCCGCTATGGACCGTATCCGGCGTCGCTCCAGGAACGCATCCGTGGAAAATACGGGCATCTGTCCAACGGCGACAGCGCCGGGACGGCGGAAATGCTCATCGAACACGGCACAACACGTCTCATACTGGGGCATCTCAGCGAAAAAAACAATACCATGCCTCTGGCACAGCAGACCGTGCTGGAACATTTGCAGGAACAGGGAATGCGCCGGAACCGGGATTTCCTGCTGCAGGTGGCGTCGCCGGAGGGCTTAGAACAGGCGGTGATCTTCTGATGCAGACCATACAGATCCTGGCACTGGGAAAGTGCAAGGAAAGCTATCTTCGGGATGCGTGCCGGGAATACGAAAAGCGGCTGTCCCGGTTTTGTCAGTTACAGGTGACGGAGCTGGAACCCGTGTCCCTGCCCCAGAATCCCTCGGAAAAGGAAATTGCGGCGGCGCTGGAAAAAGAGAGCGCTGAACTGCTGAAACGTGCCAAAGGCTTTTGCATTGCCATGTGCATCGAGGGAAAACAGTTGGACAGTCCCGGACTGGCAAAAAAGCTGGAACAGGCGGCGCAGGGCGGCGACAGCGGCGCAGTGACATTTCTGATCGGCAGTTCCTACGGGCTGTCGGATGCGGTGAAACAGCGTGCAAACCTGCGGCTTTCCATGTCGGCAATGACGTTTCCGCACCAGCTGGCACGGGTGATGCTGCTGGAACAGATTTACCGGAGCTATCAGATTTTATCCGGCACCAAGTATCATAAATAGGAGTGATTTTTCATGCAGAAAGCAATGACGATCGCCTATGCAGTAGGCAGAAATCTCTATTTGAATATTACCAACCGATGTCCCTGTGCCTGCACATTCTGCATCCGCACCATGTGCGACGGCGCCTACGGCTCAGACCCTCTGTGGCTGGAACACGAACCGTCTATGGAGGAGATTCGGGCGGCGCTGGACAAGGAGGACTTGTCGCAGTATGAAGAAGTGGTGTTCTGCGGCTACGGCGAGCCGACAGAGCGCCTGGACATTCTGTGCGAAACGGCAAAGCTGCTGAAAAGCCGTGGGGTAAAGACCATCCGCATCAATACCAACGGATTGTCCGATCTGATTCACGGCAGAAAAACGGCGGCAGATCTGAAAGGTCTGGTGGATATCGTGTCCGTCAGTCTGAATGCCGGGACAGAGGCGGAATATCTGAAAGTCACTCGCCCCAAGTACGGTGCGGCGGCGTATCCGGCAATGCAGCAGTTTGCGCTGGACTGCAAGCAGTATGTGCCGCAGGTGATGTTCAGCGTGGTAGACATTCTGCCGCAGCCGGAACTGGATGCGGCGCAGCAGCTGGCAGACCGCCTGGGGATTCACCTGCGCATCCGCCAGTTTGACGATGCGGCGACCAGACGGGAAAAGTGAGTCTTTTCGGAGCAGTACTATGATGGAAAATTTTTCCGACATGGTGCTGCTTTTTTGCGTCCGGATTCCGGGGATGTATAATTCTTCCGATTTTGCAGACAATAGCAGTACCCTCGCAGTACACTGCGGAATTGTAAGGAGGACTTTTGAAATATGAAAGCAACTGGAATTGTCCGGCGTATTGACGACCTGGGACGGGTGGTCATTCCGAAAGAGATTCGCCGCACCATGCGGATCCGGGAAGGCGACCCTTTAGAGATCTACACCAACAGCGACGGGGAAGTGATCTTCAAGAAATATTCTCCCATCGGTGAGATCGGAGAGAGTGCCGCACAGGTGGCAGATATCATGCACCGCCTGGCAGGCTGTCCGGTGGCAGTGTTCGACCGGGATCATGTGATTTCCGTTTCCGGCGCAGCCAAAAAGGAGTGGAATGCCAGACGGGTCTCACCGGAGCTGGAAGATCTGATGGAACAGCGCCGCCAGTACTTTTCAGACACCGGCGAGCCGGATTTTCTTCCGGCAGAGGGTGTGGAAAAGGCTGCCGTGGCGTGTATGCCCATTCTCTCCGCCGGAGACGTGACAGGAGCGGTGGCGTTTCTGGAGGACGGCGAGCATACGTCACTCAATGAGACACAGAAAAGTCTGATCCAGGCGGCATCGCAGTTTCTGGGAAAGCAGCTGGAGGATTAACGCAGTACCATATGCAAAAAACGGGCTGTCGGAGTGTTCCGATAACCCGTTTTTGTGATGCAATAGAATTTTTTATGACGTGTTATCCCAACTGTACCCGGTACAGACTCGCCATGCCGGAGACCACCAGCCGCAGGTCTGCCTTTCCGGAGTAAGCCTTTAGAGGAATGGTGTACAGCTGGAAATCTTCCATGTTCCGGGACGGCAGGATGTCGATGCTGCCCAGGGCAGTTTCTCCGGCGTAGACCGTCACCGTCGCCTTGGCACAGGGTGCAGCTGCCCAGAGCTCTGCCTTGGTGTATCCGGCGAACTCGGAATCCGCAAAGGTGAAACTTCCGCCCCAGTCGTTGGTGCAGCCGTACCAGTCATTTTTCCCGTAGGAAAAGCGGAGTGTGGTCTCCATGCCGTCCTTGCTGTCGTAATTCTTGACGCAGGTGGGACGAGACAGATCCCGGAGCGGAATCACTTCGCCGGAAACCGTGCATTCCAGTTCCAGGCGGATGTCTGCCGAGGATGCGCCCACGGAAAAGCGGTAATCGCCCTGTTCCACCAGCATTTTCTCCTGCGTCACGTCGTAGTATTCCAGGGCGTACCAGGGGACGAAGATGGTCACGGGGACGGATGCACCTGCCGGAACGGGAACACGCTGGAATCCGCAGAGCTGCCGGTTGGGGCGTTTCACTCTGGGGTGCAGCGCCCGGAAATACAGCTGAACCACCTCGTCACCGTCCCGGTCGGAGGTGTTCTCCAGCGTCAGCCGGAACAGCATCCCCTCTGGCTTTTCCTCGGCGGTGAGGTCGTGGTAGACAAAGCTGGAATAGGACAGCCCGTGTCCGAAGGGAAACAGCGGCGTGACCGTGTCATACAAATAGGTGCGCTCTGCCTCGATGATGTCGTATTCCATGATGTCCGGCAGATCCTGCGCCGAGCGGTACCAGGTGATGGGACACCGGGCAGCCGGGTTGTTTTCGCCCAGGAGTGTGGCGGCAACAGCGCTGCCCAGTTCCGGTCCGGCGTGGGTGGTGTAAAGGATCGCCGGGACAAGCTCCTGCGCCTCGCCCAGAGCGTAGGGATAGCTGGAAACCAGGGTCAGCACCGTGTTCGGGTTGGCGTCTGCCACAGCCCGGAGTAGCGCTTTCTGATGCGCCGGAAGTTCCAGGTCGGGACGGTCGTAGCACTCCCGTGCCACCTGCATGGGGTGATTGCCCAGGCAGAGGATCACCGCATCTGCCTGCTTTGCCAGTTCTGCCGCACGCCGGATGCCGTTTTCCACCGGCACCAGCCGGAACAGCCGGTCTGCGGATGGCTTGCCGTGGCGGACTGCCCGGAGCGTGCCGTCTGTCTGGAGCGCAATGTCCATGGGCTTGTCGTGCCAGCTGCGGAAACGCATGGCATCGCCATAGGGTTCCGGACGCAGCCACTCCCGGATGAACCACTCATACGGGGTGTCGCTGATTGCCTTGTATGCGCCGTCCTCGGTGACATACTTTCCGTTGCAGCAGGCACGCAGGTTCATGCTGCCGAAGTCCCAGTCATGGAGCAGGAACTTTTCCCGTTCGCCGACGGTGTCTGCTGCGGCGTGGAGCGTGCCGTCCTCTGCCACGGAGAAATACTTGCCGGTCTGCACCGACTGGAGCGCCGTTACGTCGTAGCCGTCATCGAACAGCACATTTTCCTCGCCCAGCTGTCGGCGGAGTCCGTCTGCAACGGAGATCGCATAGGAAGAGATGCCGGTGTACCAGTCCCGGTAGTTCTCGCTGCCCAGCGGTCCGATGACTGCCACTTTTGCGCCGGGTCTCAGATGCAGCGGCAGGATGCCGTTGTTGTGGAGCAGGCACATCTGTTCCATGGCGGCAACTCGGTTGACCGCACGGTGGAGCAGGGTGTCGGTCTCCGCCGGCTCGGTGTTGTAGGGGCAGCTGTCGCCGTCGAATTCGCCCAGGCGGAAACGGCCGGACAGAGAGTTTCCCACAGCACGGTCGATGTCTGCCTCGGTGAGGAGTCCTCTGTCCAGGGCATCTCTTGCCGCAGCGGCTACCATATCATCGGCGTCGGTCATAACGTCGTTACCGTTTTTCAGACAGGCGGCAAGTGCCTCGGCGTGGGTGGCGTGGGAACGGTGCGCCAGTACATTCTGGGAGAAGTCTGCACCGTCGGTCACGATGAATTCCAGACCCCATTTGTCTTTCACCAAAGGCTGCAAGTCGGGATTCATGCACGCCGGAACGCCGCTCAGTTCGTTATAGGCGGTCATCATAGAACCGGTGCCGCCACGGACGATGGATGATTCAAATGCACGGTAATAGTATTCGTGCAGGGTGCGTGGGGTGACGTTCGAGGAGCAGAGTATCCGGTCTTTTTCGTTGTTGTTGGCGCAGAAGTGTTTCAGCGTGGGGATGGTGCGGCGGTATACCGGGTCGTTGCCAGCCATGCCCTGGGTATAGGCGGTGGTCATCTCGCCGATGAGGAACGGGTCCTCGCCGTAGCCCTCTTCGGTGCGTCCCCAGCGTGGGTCACGCTCCGGGTCAACTGTGGGACCCCAGAGCATCAAATGTCCCTTGGGGTCTTTCCGGTGATAAAAGCGAGCCTCTTCGCCGGCGATCTCGCCCAGCTGTTCCATCAGATTCGGGTCAAAGGTGGATGCCAGACCGATAGGCTGGGGGAATACGGTGGAAGGCTCTTCGGGGTCACGGGAGACATAGCCACGGGCGACCTCCTGTCCCACATACCATTCTCCGATGCCCAGGCGTTCTACCGGGAGCTGGTGGGTGGAGAGCAGACCGATTTTTTCTTCGACGGTCAGACGGGAGAGCAAGTCCCGGACACGTTCTTTCAAGGGCAGTTTGGGGTTGCGAAAATCCTGCATAATGTTCCTCCTAAAAAAGCAAGCCTCCTTTGCATCCACAAAGAAAGCCTGCTGTCCTGTGTTGGTATGATTATAGCACTGCCGCCGGGGTGTTGTCAATAGAAATTGTATAAAGTATCGCACAAAGAAAAGGTGCAGTGTCACAATTAGTGACAGAGGAGTCTGTGACCACGCATTTTTTTGCACAAAAAACAGCAGACCGAAGTCTGCTGTACTTATATCTGAATTCCGTTTTTTGCGATTTTCTCCGCCTGCTTTTTCAGCCGCAGTTCCCGGAAAAAATCTTTCAGCACCTGTGCGCATTCCGCCTGGAGCAGTCCGGCGTGTACTTCTGGCGTCCAGTTATAGGGCAGTGTGAACAGATGTTCCACCGAATCCACAGCGCCGCCTTTCGGGTCAGATGCGCCGTAGACGACCTGATCCAGCCGTGCGTGCAGGATCGCTCCGGCACACATGGGGCATGGCTCCAGGGTCACATACAATACGCTGTCCAGCAGCCGCCAGCCGCCCAGATTTCTGCTTGCGGCATCGATTGCCATGATCTCGGCGTGTGCCAGGGGAGAACGGTCGATCTCCCGGCGGTTGTAGCCTTCGCCGATGATGCGCCCGGTGGACTTCTGCACTACCACTGCGCCCACCGGAACTTCGCCCATTGCCGCCGCCTGTTTCGCCAGGTCTAAGGAACGCATCATATACCGTGCCTGCGGCACAAATCCGGTTTCCGTCAAAAAATCACCTCGATCACCATCAGAACGATGCAGAGAAAGAACACGACGCTCAGCGGTCCCAGGTGCATGGTGGTGTAGATGCGTTCTTTCATGGAAAGGTAGTGTTTCTGCGTCAGCAGTGCAGGACTTTTCCGGGTGGGACGAATGGACAGGAGACAGAGCAGGATACCGACAAGCAGTACCAGAAACAGGAACAGCGGCCGGTATGCCTGGAGCGTCTGGTTCGGCCAGATCTCCATGGCGAACAGTCCGAACAGCATAACGTGATACAGCATCCGGCAGAAAATGGACGGGATCAGAGAACCGCTCCGGAGAACGGCAATGCCGGAAACGATGGAGAATGTCAGTTCCATCAGAATCGTTGTCCAGCTGTGCGAAACGCACACTGCCAGGATCGCCGTGAGGATGATGGCGTACCAGTCGCCGAACTGCCGCAGTACGTGAAGGACTTCTCCGTGGAGAAACAGCTCTTTGCAGATGCTGACCGTCAGCAGTTCAAAGACCAGATAGACCATCTGATAAGACGGCCGCATATAGGATACGGTGTAATACGCCTCGCCCAGCGTGCTGTTGCTGAGGAAGTTGATGGGCGAGAACAGCATCCACACGTTGGTCACGGCAAAGATAATCAGCGTGACCGCAATGGTCGCCGGGAATTCCCGTGGGGCATCCGGTTTCAGATGAAATGCCACACGCCGTGGCATCCGGAAAGTCAGCCGGAAAATCAAGATCGGCACCAGATATTTCAGAATGGTTTTCAGCATCAGAATGGCTAATACAGCGGTCTGGTTGCCGTAGACCGTGCCGTCGCTGTAGCAGTATCCCACGTCCAGTCCGATGACCTGCGCCGCACCCATCAGAAGTGCAGTCAGCAGGTTTTCAATCAGCAGAAAGGCAAACAGCGCCATGCCGATCACCATATTGATCTGCATGATGGCACGCCGCTCTTCGGCTGCCGGGTCCGGTTCGTGATAGCCCTTTCCCTCCACATAAACAGCCTCTTTGGTGCGCTTTCGGCAGCGGAACGCATATTCGTTCTTCTCGCTGCTGCGCCAGGTACGAAAGGCTTTATTGTATGCCTCGGATGTGGTACCATAGTTGGACTCTGCCACCACATCTACCGTGTCCGGGGCGGATGCCGGTAAATTCTTCATAGGATTTTTTGTCATGTTGTTACGCTCCCCCAAGCGTTGCGGCAGTACCGCAGATGTTCGGCATCTGATCGCACCCTTTTTGCAGAATCAGTGCCTGCGGCAGCTGCTGAAACAGTAGTTTACCGAATGCCGAGTGCATCCGGGAACAGCAGCATCTTTTTTCTGTGTATTCAGAAATTTGCGGCTGTATATCAAATTACTGTGATTTTTCTCATTTTTTCTACTTATATTATAGCACACCCGAAAAATGGATGGTTTAGTGAAGTTGGAATAATATCGTTGCACTTTTTGAAACTTCCATATTTTTGATACGAATAAGATAAAAGAATAAATTATATCATTCTGCATTTTCGAAAATGAATTGATAATGCAACAAAAAACGGTATGGCAGAATAAAATTGCCATACCGTTTTGCTGTACCGCCGGGAAAACGCCGGACATATTTAGTCTGCGGAAGGAACGCTGCCGTCCACTTCGATCTCGACATCGCCCTGTGTGTCGCCGTCGGACTTCACCATAACAGAGTTGCTGTTCTCTTCATAGGTGAACTCGTTGCCGTTCTTGTCTTTTACCTTATATGTCAGATCGTCACCGTCCTGGCTGACCAGGTCGGCGTCATAGTCCTGTTTCTCCCCGTTGATATAGAGGGAGAGCTTGGAGAAGATCTCGCCGCCGGTGGCTGCGTTGGCGGTCACCAGGGAGACTGCGCCGACAGCAACAGCGGCTGCGGCAAAGATGATCGGACGAATGCGGCGGAGTTTGGATTTCTGTTTCATGGGGAGTACCTCACTTTCTGTGGGCTGAGAAGATTCGGCGATCCGGCGCAAGACACGCTTTTCGACCTGTTCTGCCATCTGCGTTTCTTCTTTCAGCTGTAACGGCGGATATTGTGCAAACCAATCGTTTTTATTCTGCATGGTCAAAACCCCTTTCGATCATATATTTCCGGAGTTTTCCTCTGCTTCGGTGGAGTCTGAGCCGGACAGCAGTGTCGGTCAGACCGCAGGCTTTTGCCAACGCTGAGGTCTTTTCTCCATAGAAGTAAAAGCGTATCACCAGAGAGCGGTCCGGCTCTTCCAGCTTGTCCAGCGCCCGGATGAGGCAGGCGATTGCCTCGGTGGTCTCTGCATCGCCGCAGAGGTCGCTTTTGTCGGACAGGAGCAGGTCTTCATAAGACTGCCGGACAGGCGGCTGCTTTCCCTGGGTGCGGAAATAGTTCTTCATGCAGTTTCGTGCAATGGCTGCTAAATAAGGGGAAAGATCGGCGCCGTCCTTCAGCTTGGCCCGGCTACGCCAGAGCCGGAGGAATACATCTGCGGAAAGCTCCTCCAGATCCTCCGGCGGCAGGGTGCTGCGGGAGAAATTGCGGAGGATGGTGCTGACATAGCCGGTGCGCTGCCGGATGATCTCGCACAATGCGTCCTCGTCGCCCTGCCGCAGGCGTGCGCTCCAATTTTGTTCCATGGGATCACCTCGTTTCTGAACGTTCGCTTATATATACACCGCTTTTGGAAAAATGTTTCATGGTGAGGACTGGGGATTTCACTTTATAATAGAATTGGCTGGGCAAAAAAAATTTTTTCCATTTCCTATTGACAACTGCTTTTGGATATGGTATACTATACGTGTTGCATGAGAAGTACAACACTTACAATACATACAACGCAGTGGATGCAGCGTGGTGTTTGTGTAAAAATAGAATGGAGGTTTTGCCATGTTCCAGATCGACCCGATGTCAAGAGAACCGGTCTATGAACAGATCATCCAGCAGGTGCAGCAGTTCATTCTGACGGATGTGCTGCAGCCGGGCGGTCAGATCCCGTCTGTGCGGAGCGTTTCGATGACCAATTCCATCAATCCCCGGACGATCTTAAAGGCGTATACAGAGTTGGATGCCAAAGGACTGATACAGTCCGTGCTGGGAAAAGGATATTATGTCTGTGCGGATGCAAAGCAAAAGCTGTTGGAGAAAGGGCGAGAGAAGATGAAAGATCTGACGGAGATGCTGACGGCGCTGGCGATGGCCGGCGTGACGAAAGAGGAGATCACCGCCTGTGTGGAACAGGCGTTTACTGCTGCAAAGGAACAGCAGAAGGGAGGAGAATGAGTATGATCGAAGTCAAAAACCTGACCAAGCGCTTTCATGATTTTACGGCGCTGGAGGATGTCTCCTGTTCCATCGGTTCGGGCTGCATCTATGGCATGGTCGGTTCGAACGGCGCCGGAAAGTCTACGTTCCTGCGTGCGCTCACCGGCGTATACCAGCCGGATGCCGGCAAAATTCTCATTGACGGTCAGCCGGTGTGGGATAATCCTGCTGTAAAGCGGCGCATCGCCTATGTGCCGGATGAGCTGTACTTTCTCGCCGGGGCGAATCTGAACCGGATGGAACGGATGTATCAGAGTCTGTACCCCGACTTTGATAAAAATCGTTTCGAAAAGCTGTGCGGTCATTTACAGCTGCCCCGGAACAAATCCCTGGGACAGTTCTCCAAGGGAATGCGCCGCCAGGCGGCGACCATCCTGGCGCTGTCCTGCCGCCCGGACTATCTGTTCTTCGACGAGACCTTCGACGGTCTGGATCCGGTGATGCGCAGCTTTGTGAAAAAGCTGATCTGCGAGGACGTGCTGGAGCGTGGCGCATCTGCCATTATTACCTCCCACTCCCTGCGGGAACTGGAGGATATCTGCGACCAGCTGGCACTGCTGCACAAAGGCGGTCTGGTGCTGGAAAGCGACATCGAGAATCTGAAAACTTCACAGTTCAAGATCCAGATCGCTTTCCGGGAGGACTATGACAAGAGCAAGTTTGACGGCATCCAGATCTCCCACTACGAGAAGAGCGGCAGCGTCGCCAATCTGATCGTCAGCGGTGAACGGGAAGATATCGTGCAGAAACTCCGTGCTATGGATCCGATCCTGCTGGATGTGCTGCCGCTGTCGCTGGAAGAGGTCTTTACTTATGAAATGGAGACGCTGGGCTATACGTTCCAGATCGATGATTTAATAGAGGAGGAGAACCGCCATGCAGAATCTTAATCGGGACGACCGCCGGGAGATGCGCCGCCAGATGGTGAATTCACTGGTGCTGCTGCTGGTGGTCTTGGGGCTGGCTGCGGTGTGTGCCGTGGCATATCTTCACGCTAGGGGAGGATTTCTGAGATGAAACGCAAAAAAATGACTTTTTCGCTGAAAATGCTCTGGGAGGGTTTTCGGCAGTGTAAGATGATCGGCATTTTTGCCGCTGTTATCATCGTGCTGGGCGCTGTTCTGGCGCCGGTGGCACAGGTGATCGAAATGAGCGCCAGTCCGTATCACACCAAGGTGGTCTATGAGGCATGGAGTGCGAACCCCGTTATGCTGCTGGTGCTGGTGGCTGCGCCGCTGATGACGCTGATCCTGTTCCACTTCCTGGACAGCCGTGCCGCATCGGACCTGTACCATGCGCTGCCCTGTAAGCGCATTACCTTATACCTCAGCTATGCCGGGTCAGTGCTGACCTGGGTGGTGGTGCTGCTGTTGCTGGGAACGCTGACTTCTTTGATCACCTGCAGCTTTACACACAATTATATCGTACTGCTGAAAGACAGCCTGCTGCCGTTTGCAACAAGCATCTTCTGCATCAGCTTTCTGGTGGTCTCCGGCATTCTGGTTTCCATGAGTATCACCGGTACAGTTTTCACCAATATTCTCTTTTCGGGTATCCTGCTTTTTTTGCCACGGTTCTGTGCTTTTGCTTTGCAGAACTCTATGGTAAGATCGCTGCCGTTTCTCACGGATTCTATGAATATGGGATTTTTCCGGAATGGCAATAACCTGTTGTTTGCCGGTGTGAGCGCCGTCTTTGGCATCACAGATTCCGGGACGGTTGCCGAAGATGTTCTGTCTCCGGGCTGGCAGCCGCTGTTGTATACGTTCCTGCTGGGACTGCTGTACTTCCTGATCGCAGCGTTCCTGTTCTGCCGCCGCCGCAGTGAGGCTGCCGGACAGTCTGCGCCCAGCCGTCTGCTCCAGCATATCTACCGCATCGTGGTGACCATGACCATCTGTATTTTTATTGCCTGCATGCTGTATATGGACATTGTAAACCACACCGCACGGAACGGCTGGTTTATGTATCTGATCTTGTATCTGGCTGCGGCGCTGGTTTACTTTGCATACGAACTGATTACCACTCGGAAGTGGCATAACCTGCTGACGGCACTGCCGGGGCTGGGCATTGTGGCACTCTTAAATGTAGGCATTCTGCTGGGAATGCACATGGTGCAGAGCCATATCGTGGCACAGCGTCCGGCAATGCAGGAGATCGAAAGCGTATCGTTCTGCAATACGGACGGCAGTGAGTATATTTCTTCCAGCAGCTATCTGAGCTACCAGGACTATGTCAACCTGGAGTGCCGGGACATCGAGATCACAGATCCCACGGCGATAACGCTGGTGTCCTACTATCTGGACGAAAACCTCAAGACCTGGGAGGAAAGCGCAAGTGCCTATGAGAAGAAGTACAGCACTTCTGTTTCGGACACTTATGAAGCGTATGCGGAAAGTGACGAATCGGCTCTGACGAACCGCAACGATGTTTATTATGCTTACAATGTAATCATCCGCACCAAGGACAAGACGCTGAACCGTCTGATCTATGTGCCGGCGGCAGAGACAGAAAAGCTGCTGAGCGCACTGCAGTCCAACCAGGCGTATGTAGACGCATGGCGCAATCCGCCGGAGGAGATCGACGGAACGGCAACGCTCAGTGACCATACAGGCGTTTACTATCTGAGCGCAGACCAGGCAGAAGAGCTGCTGCAAAGCGATCGGGAAGAGTTACAGACCGTAGATTTTGAACGGCTGTATCAGCAGGTGCAGAACGGCGCTGTGGATGATACCTGGGTGAGCGCTATCAGTTATTCTTTCCAGAAGAATGGAAAGCTGTACACCCTGGACTGCCCCATTTATGAGGGTATGACCCCGAAAACGGCGAAGAAGTTTTACGAAATGATCTATGAGGCACAGAAAGACGATGCGGCATTTCTGCGCCAGCTGACGGAAAACAGTGACAAGGACATCTCGTATTCCATCAACGCATACGGCGGCGATGATACTGCCCATGCCGGATACTACGCTTTTGCATCGGATACCGCACAGCTGAACAAAGATGCGGCAGTACAGCTGCTGATGCAGTATGTGCAGGACAGACCCATGCAGGCAGGCGAGAGCTATGTGACCATTTACCTGTGGGCAGACGAAGGCTTGTCCGATGATACACAGTCGCTGGATCTTCAGCTGCCGCTGGATGATGCGTTTTTCAGCGATGAAAAGACAACTGACTTGTTCGACATCGACAACTATAATGAGGACGGACTCATCGACAACTCCGGCGAGGACGGACTGGGCTAAGTTCTGACATCTTCAAAGCGGAGTCTGCAAGTTTCTCCATAAGAGCCGGAACAGACTCTGAGCAGACTCCTGCTTCTTCCTTATTTTCCACGAAAAGCATTCTTTCCCTGTTGGGAGAGGATGCTTTTTGCGGTTTCTGATCGTTATTGTAACATATGAAACGTGCCGCTGTAAAGCGGTTTGGCGCAAAAAACACGGTTCGGCTGCGGCGTGTTTTCTCCGGAAAAAACTTTTTTTCGGGGCAAAATCAGAGATATCCCGAAAAGACGCCTGTCCCACTAATTTTATTTTCAGAGATGATTATATCTAAAAATAGGTATATTTCGATTTAGAAAGACAAGTTTCACACTCTTGAGCTTTGAAAAATAAAAACCTCAAAAAAATGCTTGACAGTACCCGGAAGTTGTGCTATAATAATTATCGTTGCAGCGCACGAGTGCTGGTGTAGCTCAGTTGGTAGAGCAGCTGATTTGTAATCAGCAGGTCGGGGGTTCAAGTCCGTCCACCAGCTCCAATTTTCTACAACATACATATGTTACATGGGGGAGTTCCCGAGTGGCCAAAGGGGGCAGACTGTAAATCTGTTGCTTCTAGCTTCGATGGTTCGAATCCGTCCTCCCCCACCAGAGAACAGGCAAGCTCTTCGGGAGTTTGCCTGTTTTTCTTTTTCGCATCATGTGTATGGATTGTAGAGTGACTGAAATACTATATCATATGGTAAGTACCTGCGCCGTCAGGGCGCCGGTCCGTGACAACACATACCATGGGAAATGAGGAGAAAATTATGGTTCGTGAGGATTTGAGAAATGTTGCTATCATCGCACACGTAGACCACGGTAAGACAACTCTGGTCGACGAGATGCTGAAACAGGGCGGTGTATTCCGGGAAAACCAGGCAGTGGCAGAACGTGTTATGGACTCCAATGATCTGGAACGGGAACGTGGCATCACGATCCTGGCAAAGAATACATCGGTACGCTACGGCGACACCAAGATCAATATTATTGATACCCCGGGACACGCTGACTTCGGCGGCGAGGTAGAACGTGTTCTGAGCATGGTAGACGGTGCGATCCTGCTGGTCGATGCCGCAGAGGGCCCGATGCCACAGACTCGTTTCGTGCTGTCCAAGGCGCTGGAAATGAATCTGAAGATCATCGTTGTTGTCAACAAGATCGACCGTCCGGACGCTCGTCTGGATGAGATCGCAGACGAAGTACTGGAACTGCTGATGGATCTGGATGCCAGCGAGGAACAGCTGGAGAACACCCCGTTCCTGTACTGCTCCGGCCGTGCTGGTACTGCAAGCTTTGAACCCCACGGTGAGGGCAAGGATCTGAAACCGCTGTTCGACACCATTATGTCTTATGTGAATCCGCCGGAGGGCGACCCGGATCAGCCGCTGCAAATGCTGATCTCTTCCATCGACTATAATGAATACGTGGGCAGAATCGGTATCGGCAGAATCGAAAGAGGTACCATCCAGGTGGGACAGCAGGTGCTGCTGGGCAACTATCATGACCCGGAAAACACTCGCCGCAACAAGATCGTTTCTCTGCTCCAGATCCAGGGACTCCAGCGTGTTCCGGCAGAATCGGCAACCGTGGGCGATATCGTCTGGATCAGCGGTATTGAGAACATCTCCATCGGCGACACCGTCTGCGCACCAGAATGCTTTGAGCCGCTGCCGTTCACCAAGATCAGTGAACCGACTGTGGAAATGACATTCAGCGTCAACGACAGCCCCTTTGCCGGACAGGAAGGCAAGTTTGTTACTTCCCGTCAACTGCGTGACCGTCTCATGCGGGAACTGCTCCGTGACGTGTCCCTGCGTGTGACCGAGACAGAAAGCACCGATGCGTTCCGGGTTGCCGGACGTGGTGAAATGCACCTGTCCATTCTCATCGAGAATATGCGCCGTGAGGGATATGAGCTGGGCGTTTCTACGCCTCGTGTTCTGTATCACGAAGTAGACGGCAAGCGCTATGAGCCGATCGAGGAATTGTCCATTGACGTGCCGGAAGACTGCGTGGGTTCTGTAATGGAAAAGCTGGGTTCCCGCAAGGCGGAACTCCAGGATATGCACCCCCAGGGCAGCCGTACCCGTCTGACATTCCTCATCCCGTCCCGTGGCCTGTTCGGCTATAAGAGTGAATTTCTGACCGACACCAAGGGTGAGGGCATCATGAGCAGCGTGTTCTATGAATATGCGCCGTATAAAGGCGATATTCCCCGCCGCAGCACCGGTTCGCTGATCTCTTTCGAGACCGGCGAGGCTGTTACCTACGGTCTGTTCAATGCCCAGGAGCGTGGCTCGCTGTTTATCGGCGCAGGCGTTCCGGTATATGAGGGCATGGTCGTAGGCGCATCCCCGAAGGCAGAGGATCTGGTGGTCAATGTCTGCAAGCGCAAGCATCTGACCAATACCCGTGCCAGCGGCAGCGACGACGCACTGCGTCTCGTACCGCCCCGCAATCTGAGTCTGGAGGACTGCCTGGAATTCCTGGCAGACGATGAACTGCTGGAAGTTACGCCGAAGTCGCTGCGTATCCGCAAGCAGATTCTGAGCAACCAGCAGCGTGCCAAGATGCGTGGCAAGATCAAGTAAAATCCCATATTCCCCCGTCCAAGAGAGGAATCAAAATATGAAACATTTTTGGAAAAAGACACTTTGGGCTGCGCTTTTGACAGCAGCGTTTGCGCTGTCTGCCACAGGCTGCGGCAATGACAGCCAGACAAGCAGCAGCACCGCAAATTCTGCCGACTCTGCCGCACAGACAGAGGAGAGCAGCGCTGCGCCGGCGGAAAACGGCGGTGCGGCAGATGCAGCAGATACAAACGTGTTCACTTACGAGATGCGAGATGACGGTACTGTCACCATCACCGGATACCAGGGTGCAGAAACTGCACTGGACATTCCGTCCACGGTGGACAACTATGTGGTCTCTGCTATCGCAGACCATGCCTTTGAGGCAAACTGGGACATCACCAGCGTGACCCTGCCCAGTGGTCTGTCGGAGATCGGCGAGGGTGCATTTATGGACTGCGGCAATCTGACCTCGGTGACCATCCCGGACACTGTGGCGCAGATCGACCGTGCCGCTTTTGCCGGCTGTTCGTCGCTGGCGAGCCTGTCTCTGCCGGAGACGGTCTCTACCGTTATGGAAGAGGCGTTCACCGGTTGTGCCGGTCTGACGGACTTGACCGTGGCGAATGCGTCTCTGGAGTACGACAGCTGGGGTCTGGTCGAGGGCAGCGAGCCGCTGAACGTGACGATCACTTGTCCGGCTGGTTCTGCCATTGAGACCTGGGCAGCCGCCAACGGCATCAGCACAAAAACGTTAGAATAAAAAACGATAAGAAAGCGTGGGACAATGCGGGTGTAGTTCCCTACAGCATAGTCATATGGTATGTAGGAATCCACTCGTGTCTGCCCACGCTTTTTGTTTTGGAGGAAATCTATGAAACACATCTGGAAAAGTGCGCTGGCTCTGCTGCTGGCGCTGGCAATGACCGCAGGCGCATTCGGCTGCGGCAGCAAGAAAGACGCAGACGAGAAAAGCACATCGGAAAGCGCAGCGTCGGAAAGTTCCGCAGAGGAGTCGGCACAGCCGGTGACGGAATCCGACCCGGCAGATATGGACTATCAGCTGACCTATGACAAGGACAAGGTGCCGGACGACCTGGCACAGACCATCGCCATGTACTTCTACGCCGTGGACACCCAGAACTATGACCTGTACGTGAAACAGATCAATCCGCTGTATCAGACCAGTCTGGAATCCCTGATGCAGGAAAAGTACGGCTACGGCATGGAAAACAGCATGGAACAGCTGCACCAGAACCTGGTGAACTATGCCGGCTCGGACGATTTCACCATTGAGAGCATGGAACTGGCACAGGCACAGGAGGTTCTGGCAGAGGACTACGATGCAGACACCAACTTTGTCCAGGAATATCTCAACGCCTACACCCAGGCGTTCGGTGAGGATTTCACCAAGCAGCTGGAAGAACAGTCCGATGCCATCTATGACATTGCAGTCACCATGAAGGGCAAGAACAGCGACGGCGAGGAGATCACCATTCTGGACGGACTGGAGATCCTGGTGGCAGAGACAGACGGCTCGTTCGGTGTGCTGGGATAAGCCGGATCAGGCGGAATTGGTGTTCTGTATGGAATTCCTTGTGAAACCCTTGACAATTTCGCCGAAAAAGCGTATAATAAAAAGTACCGTGTTTGCAATTTTTCATGTGATTGCGGAAAAGTTTTGGAAGATCATACACAAGATGGAAAGGTGTATGTTTTTTTCCACAGGAGGGTATTGACAATGCATAGAGTATACAATTTCAGTGCAGGTCCTGCGGTTCTGCCGGAAGAGGTTCTGCGTGAGGCCGCTGATGAAATGCTGGATTATCAGGGAACAGGTATGTCTGTGATGGAAATGAGCCACCGCAGTGCTGCCTTCGATGAGATTATCAAAACCGCTGAACAGGATCTGCGTGACCTCATGGGTATCCCCGATAACTATAAGGTACTGTTCCTCCAGGGCGGTGCCTCTCAGCAGTTTGCAGCGGTTCCCATGAATCTGATGAAGAACGGCGTGGCAGACTATATTGTCACTGGTCAGTGGGCAAAGAAGGCTTATCAGGAGGCACAGAAGTACGGCAAGGCTGTAAAGGTTGCTTCCTCTGAGGATGAGACTTTCTCCTATATTCCGGACTGCTCCGATCTGCCCATTGATGATGATGCGGACTATGTTTACATCTGCGAAAACAACACCATTTATGGTACAAAATATAAAAAGCTGCCGAATACCAAGGGCAAGCCGCTGGTTGCTGACGTATCCTCCTGTTTCCTGAGTGAGCCGATCGACGTAAAGCAGTACGGCGTGATCTACGGCGGCGTACAGAAGAACGTTGGCCCGGCAGGCGTGGTCATTGCCATTATCCGGGAAGATTTGATTCCGGAAAAGCCGGCTGTGGAGAACACACCCACCATGCTGGCATGGAAGACCCAGGCAGACGCAAATTCTCTGTACAACACACCGCCCTGCTACGGCATCTACATCTGCGGCAAGGTATTCAAGTGGCTCAAGAAAATGGGCGGCCTGGAAGAAATGCAGAAACGCAACATCGCCAAGGCAAAGGTGCTGTACGATTTCCTGGACGAGAGCAAGCTGTTCAAGGGTACTGTCCGCAAGGAAGACCGCTCTCTGATGAATGTGCCGTTCGTGACCGGCGATAAGGACATGGACGCAAAGTTCATCAAGGAGGCAACTGCTGCCGGCTTTGTGAATCTGAAGGGTCACCGCACCGTTGGCGGTATGCGTGCATCCATCTACAACGCTATGCCTATCGAAGGCGTAGAAAAGCTGGTTGCATTCATGAAACAGTTCGAAGCTGACAACGCTTGAGGAGAGAATCACCATGAAATATTCCATTCAGACACTCAATAAGATCTCGAAGGCAGGCACAGACCGTTTCTGTGATGCTTATACCATTTCGGATGATGCGAAAGACCCAGATGCCATCCTGGTCCGCAGCGCATCCCTTCACGACACCTCTTTTGGTGACAATCTGAAGGCAATTGCCCGTGCCGGCGCCGGCGTCAACAACATTCCGCTGGATCGCTGCTCTGAGGCTGGCATCTGTGTATTCAACACACCGGGTGCCAATGCCAATGCCGTAAAGGAACTGGTGCTGACCGGTCTGCTCATCTCCTCCCGTAAGATTCCGGAGGCAATGGCATGGGCAGCAACTCTGAAAGACGGCGAAACATCTGTGGCAAAGCAGGTGGAAAAGGGCAAGAGCCAGTTCGCAGGTCCGGAGATCAAGGGCAAGACCCTGGGTATCATCGGTCTGGGCGCTATCGGTGCGCTGGTGGCAAATGCCGCAGTTGCACTGGGCATGAAGGTCGTTGGTACTGACCCGTTCCTGTCTGTTGGCGCAGCACTGCGTCTGGATCCGTCTGTGACAGTTGTCAAGACACAGGACGACGTATTCGCTGCCGCAGATTATCTGACCATTCACGTACCGTTCAACAAGGACACAGAGGGCATGATCAACGCTGCTGCCATCGCAAAGATGAAGGACGGCGTTCGTGTGCTGAACTATGCCCGTGGCGAACTGGTCAACGATGATGATATGATCGCTGCGCTGGAAAGCGGCAAGGTGGCTTACTACTGCACCGACTTCCCCAACGCAAAGACCTGTAATGCAAAGCACATCATTGCAACACCGCACCTGGGTGCATCCACCCCGGAGAGCGAGGACAACTGTGCAAGCATGGCTGCGGATGAGCTGATGGCTTATCTGGAGCAGGGTGATATCCGCAACAGTGTGAACCTGCCGAACGCACAGCTCCAGGCAGCTTACACCAAGGTTTGCGTCATTCACCGGAATGTGCCGGCAATGATCTCTGCCCTGACCTCTGTCATCGGCGTAGCAGGCGCAAACATTGAAAACATGACCAATGCCAGCAAGAAGGATTACGCTTATACCATTCTGGACATTGACGGCGTAACCGACGGCATGATCAAAGCATTGACTGCGATCGACGGCGTACTGCGTGTACGTGTGATCGAAAAGTAATCTGTGCTGTATTGCCTTTGGCATCTGCCCGAATTTTCGGGTTGAAACGGTGTGAAAGCACCGGATAGATTGCATTTCCAGAGTAGGAAATGGTGCGTTAAGTGTTCGGCAGACGGGGAGTTGCTGCCGGGACGAAAAGCGAGACAGATCGCTTGCGGTACCGTTTCCGCATCCCGCTGAATGTATCATAAGAAGTCAGAAGTCTCTCAGAGAAGCCTCTTATGTACACGAAGCAGAAACGTTTTTGTGTTAGTAGAGAGAAACACTGCGTAAAGCCCGCCTAGCGGCGTTATACAGTGTTTCTCAAGAAGGAGGTATTTTTCATGAGAGACTTTTTGTCATTATTCACCGAATCCGCCAAGGAATTCACCAAGGTGCGCAGCCTGGTGACCACATCGCTGCTGGTTGCCGTTTCTATGGTAATCGAGATGTTTTCCGTTGACATCGGCTTTGCAAAGCTGAACTTTGCGTTCCTTGCCATCGCCATTATTGGTATGCTGTTTGGACCGTGCATGGGTCTGATGGCTGGTTTTGCCTGCGATATCGTGGGCTGTCTGGCACATCCCAGCGGCGGATTCCTGCCGGCATATGTGCTGGTGGGCGGCTTGCAGGGTCTTGTATACGGCTTGTTCCTGTATCACAAGGTCAAGGGTCACAGCATCCAGTTCGTCAACAACAAGACGGAAAAGTCCACGGACATCACCCTGTACCTGCGTGCGATCCTGGCTCGGCTGACGGATGTGATCGTCATTAACCTGTTGATCCAGACCAAGCTGAACCTGCACTACGGCTTCATTCCCCAGGAGGCTTATGGTGTTGCAATCGTTGCGAGAGTGGCGAAAAACGTGATCGAGCTGGCAATCGACCTGCCGCTGCTGTTCATTTTGCTACCGGTGGCGCTGAAAGCATATCAGCACATTTTCTGCCGTTCGGCAGCGCCGAAAATCGCAAACTAAATCAAGCGTTAAAATAATGCGAAAATAGAGAAAGCCGCCTGCGGCTGTCCCTTTGCTCTGGAAGGGTACAGCCGCCAGGCGGCTTTTCTTATTGGTAGATGTTCTCTGCATCCGAATACGTCTGTTCCCGGAGCTGCTGCGTCAGCGCTGTCAGAAACGGTCGTGCTGTCTCGCCGCAGTCATAGACTGTGCCGTTGGCATTGCGGCAGCAGCCGTCCTTGAGCGAAAGGCGCACAGCGTCTCCGGAGAAGTCCAGGGTCACGATATAAGATGCCGTGCCGTCCGGATTCTGATTGCTGTTTTCCCGATAGAGGTGAATCTCCTGCAAGCCCTCCAGCAGGGCAGTGCAGGCGGCGTTGTCCGTAAAGGTGTAGCAGTCGCCGCTGCCGTTGTCCGTGACGGTGATGTCAGAGAGTGTGTCGGCTCGGAGCGTGGATGCGATCAGCGTGGTATACGGCGGCTCTGGTTCGGACTTTTCCTTGTGGAAAAAGAGAAAATAAACGCCCAGAGCGATACCGCCCAGCACGCAGATGCCCAGCAGGATCAGCGCACCGATTTTCAGATGCTTTTTGCGCAGAGTCATGCGTTTTCCTCATCCAGCCGCTTTATCATTTGCAGATAGTTCAGATTTTCGTAGCCCAGGCGGTAGTAGAGTTCCTGCGCACGCTCATTTTCCGGTTCGGTCTCCAGGCGCAGCATCACAGCATCGCCCCGGAGCTGTTCCTCCAGCCATGCCAGAAAACGGCTGCCCAGACCCTGTCCCCGGTATGCCGGGCGGATGTACAAATCCTCGACCCAGACCATCACGCCGCCTGCCTCGTGCTGCATCATGCGGTTGGTGACCGCAAAGCCTGCGGTGTTGTCACCGTCGGTGAAGATATAGCCGGACAGATACTGACCGGAACGCATCATTTCCGAAAAGGCACGGCGGTGATATTCTGCCGGGATGGGGTGCAGGACAGCGTCGGAATGGTAAAATTCCTCTGCCATGGTGTAGAAGTCCGTTTCGTCTGCCGCAGTAATGGGACGGAATGTCAGTTCGTTCATCGGTGTCCACCTCCTCCGCCGTGGCTGCCGCCGGAAGAACTGCTGTGACTGCTGCCGCCGCCTCCACCGCCGCCGCCGCTGCTCTCCGAGGAGATTCGGGTGCGAGTAGTGTAGGTGCGCATAAACTGGTCGGAGCGTTCAAGATACTGCACATCGTTGGTGACCAGACATCGCTGTAAACTGCCGGCAGTCTTGAACTGATACCGTTTCCGGATGCTCAGCAGGGCAATGAGAAATGCGATCAGTCCCACTGCAACGGCGAGGACGATGATCGTTCCCCAGCTGAATACGGCGGTATATTCTGACGGCAGTTTATCCACCTGCTTTACCTGGTCGTCCTGCAAAATGAGGTACTTTCCGGTACTCTTGTTGTAGGTGTAGTATTTGTCAGAGGGAGCGCCCCGATCGGCGTAGTATTCCAGATCGTGACAAAAGCTGTGGATCGCAGACGGCAGATCCTCGTTTCCACGCTCCAGATATTCCTCTACGTCCTGAATCATAGTGCTGACACGGTCATAATCTTCGCCGTTGCTGTAGTAGAACTGTCCCTTGCCGCTGGTGGAGAGATAGTCGTATAGGGAATATGCTCCGGACATATCCAGATAGAGGAATACGCCGTCGGTGTCGATGCCGTAGAGTTCTTCGTAGGTATCGTCGCAGAATGCAACGGTATCTTCGTCAGAGCCGTCTCCGATCTCGGTATTGCCGATCCACAAGGCGACGTTCATGCCGCTTTCATCTGCTGCGTTCTGGAGTTCCTCCATTGCTGTCTGGAATTCGCTGTCCGACAGAAAATCTCCCTCGTCACAGAGATAGACATTGCTGCTGGAATCCTCGGTTTTCGCCGAGACGGAGGGAAACGCAAAATTGCAGGCACAGATGCCGGCAGCCAGAGCCGCCGCTGTCCATTTCCAAAATAATTTCATCGGAACAAATACCCTCCTAACAGTATTGCAAGTCCTATCACAGCAGCCGCTATCACGCCGCTGCAGATCAGCGCCTTGGGCCAACTGAGCGGCGGTGTGCCTGCCTGTGTGCCGGTCTGACCGTTCATGGCGAAGTCGTAGTCCTTTCCGTGGTACTGGTAGTGCATGAACCAGACTGGCAGCAGGACGTAGTCGTGGCGGATGTTCTCCATCTGGACGTTGTGCGAGGTCACCACGTGCGAGCTGTAACCGGTGATGGAGCGTTCCACTACCTTTACGGCGTGGGTGTCGATGCGCTTGTGGATCCGTGGCAGGATCTGGTCATACGGCACGTCGTATTTCTGCGCCATAAAGCCGCTGAGGTACTTCATGGAAAAGGGTTTCATCTTATCGTAGGAAAACGGCTCGATGGCATCCATCAGCGCATCCTCGATCTTCTGAGAGCCGTCTGCCGGTACGCCACGGTAGGGGACTTTCGCCAGACGCTTGACGGCATATTCCTTGGTCTCTGTGACACGATAGTCACCCTGCCGCCAGCTGCGCTCCTTTTTGGCGAGCGCTGTCACATCGGCTTTGGCGTCGCAGTTGGTGAGCCAGAACGGTACATAGACGCCGGTCATCTTTTCCAGCTGCTTTTCCGAAGTGAAACTTTTGGGCAGAAACCAGCGCTTTTTGCACCAGTCGTGGAACTTTTTCACCGCCGCATCCCGTGTGACTGCAAAGGGCAGCACATATGCCGGCTTGTATTCGCCTGTGAGCCGTCCGGCGAGAACCACCGGGGCATGGCAGTAGTAGCAGAATGTGGCGGAAGTCTCTGCCTCTGCAATGATCTGTGCGCCGCAGTTCTGACAGGTGTAGAGACGTGTCTCGTTTTCAAACGCCTTGTCGTCGTTTTCGCTTTCCAGCGTCTCCGCAGCGGCATCCGCATTCTGGTTCGCCTGCTGTTCCATGTTCTGGTACAGCTGCTGCATTTCTGCCTCGGTGTAGCTGGTGTCGCAGTATTCGCAGTTGAAATTCTGATGCTCCGGGTCGAAAGTCAGCTCTGCGCCGCAGTTGGGGCATTTATATTGTACGGTATTCATGTTTTCTCCTTTGTCGGCACTTATCCACGCTTGCTGCCGCAGTTGGTGCAGAAGTTACCGGTATTCTCTGTGCCGCAGCTGCACTTCCATGCGCCGGACGGCTCCGGTTTCTTGCTGCCGCAGTTGGTGCAGAAATTGCCGGTGTTCTCTGCGCCGCAGCTGCACTTCCAGGTGCCGGCAGGCGCAGGCTTTTTGCCGCCGCAGTTGGTGCAGAAGTTGCCGCTGTTGACTGTGCCGCAGGTACAGGTCCAGCCGTTTGCCGGAGCAGCCTGTGCCGCTGCCTGCTGCTGCATCTGCTGTGCGTTGGTGGCAGATGCGCTTGCCATAAAGTTGCCTGCGCCCTGCATTCCCATGCCCATTGCCATGTACGCCTGCCCTGCGCCGGCACGGTTCGAGCCGGCAGACTGCAAGCCCTTTGCCACAGCCGACTGCACAAAGCCCTCACGGACGCTGGGGTCACCCATCATAGCGCCCTGGTTGCGCATATTGATGAGCGCCTTGCTCTCGTCGTCGTAGCTGATGCTGGCGATGCCCACGGCGCAGATATCCATGCCACGTGCCTGTGTCCAGTCCTCGTCCAGAACAGTTGCCATATACTTGGACAGTTCCATGCTCTTGGAAGGCAGGGCAGAGATGCGGACACCGTCCACGGACATCTGACCGATGGCAGACTGGAGTGCGGTGAGGAATTCCATGTTGAACTGGTCGCCCAGGGCATCGAATGTGAGATTGGATGCGTTGCGTGGTACGACTTCCATGAAGAATTTCAGCGGATCGGTGATCTTCACGGAATAGCTGCCGTGGCAGCGTACGAACAGCTCTGCGTTATAGAAGTTGTCGAAGTATTGCAGGGCGTTGCGTGTGCCGAACTTGATGCCACGGATCTCCTGCAAGTTGATGAAGTAGACCTGCTGGGACTTGCCCGGCTGACCGCCGAACTTAAAGCGCTCGAAGGATTCCCGGACGGAATCTTTCAGTTCGCCGTTGAACATTGACGGAGAAGAGGAGAGGAACACCTCATAGCAGCCCTCTTCGGCAGTGTAGTCCACGATGCGGCCGCTGTCCACCAGGATCATCATCTGGTTCGGACCTACCTCAATGCGGGAGCCGTTGGAAATGATGTCCGGCGTTCCCTTGGTGTTGCTGCCGTGTTTGCCGCGCTTGATCTGTACCCCTCTTGTCAGAACGGTGTTTGCGCCCATGTCGCCGGCTGTGATATATTCCAGCCAGGAATCTGCCAGAGTGCCGCTTACTGCACCTGCTGCTGCACGAATCAAACCCATAATATAAACCTCCAGTTGTATTCTCTGCGGGACGAAATGCTGTCCCGGCGTTTTGTTTCGAGTATATGTGGTTTCTGTCGCTGAATCGCAACAGGAACAACACAATTATAGCATAAAAAGATTTAATTTGCAAGAGAATTCAGAAGAATTGCGAAAAAAACAGCCGCTGAAACCAGCGGTTTTTGGAAGGTTCGCATGGGACAAAGCCTGCCGGATGTCCGAATTGAAAAAACGCTTGACTTTTTCGGAAAGGTATGGTATACTGAAACATATGCTCCTGGTCGGTGGGCATATGCACAAAAGAGATTGGGGTATAGCCAAGGGGTAAGGCAACGGACTTTGACTCCGTCATTCCGCTGGTTCGAATCCAGCTATCCCAACCAGAAAGCAACCGGTTTTATGAAAAATCCGCTGTCCGTTATGGGCGGCGGATTTTTTCAAAGAAAGGACAAAAGTATGGGTGACCACAAGCTTGCCTGGATTCTCGGAATCGTGACCGTCGTGTATCTGATCGCCATGATCCTGCTGTTCTGGCGCTATCGCCGGGCGATGGATCAGCTTTCGGACAAGATGCGGGAGTGCCAGGAAAAAGAGGCGGCAGAAAAACTTGCCGAAGCACAAAATCAACAGACAGAGGGCATCACTGCGATCTACCGCAAGCCGAATGCGCCCGAACCGGAAGAAGTGCCGGAAACAGAGACGGAGGAAACACCAGAGACAAAAAAAGCGCAGTCTGAATCCTAACAGACTGCGCCGGACGGATGCTTTTGCAGTGCGGTTTCTCACGCACAAACGTAATATTTGTTGTCCAGTTCGATGATGAATACGGTGACTTCGTCACAATAGGTGGTGTCTGTGCCGTTGGTGATGACCGGCTGTACGGTGAGGGTCTTGCAGCTTTCCATGTGTTCTGCACAGTAGTTGCTGTCGCCGTTCAGCTCGTCCAGCATACCGGTGAGGTATTCTGCGTTAGAGCCGGTCTCGTCCTGTTTCAGACAGCCATTGACCATGATCTGGGAAAACGTGAAATCGCCGCCCATCTGATCTTCATAGCTTTTCTTCTGCTGGGACACATAGGCGCTGTCGTCCAGCAGGTCGCCGTAGGCATTTTTGTAAAGGGATTCCATGTATTCCGAAACGGTGCAGGACTGAAACAGTGCTACATCTTCATTCTGGATGGAACCGTAGTAGTTCGCCAGAGCGTCCAGTTCGCCGTCCTCCAGAAAGCGCTTGTCGTATTCCAGCGGTACGGCACGGCTGGTGTCGTCACGCATGGTTGCGCCGTATTCCATGTCTTCCATGTCCACGTTGATGCCGGATTCGCTGCTGGAAGAAGAATCGCCGGAACATCCGGCAAAGCTGGTGCAGAGCAGTGCGGCGGCAGCGGCACAGGTCAGAATTCGCCGGAGGGTATGGGTTCTATATGTCATGAGGTATCAGTTCCTTTCCAATGTATATGCTACCTTATACTCTATCACATTTTCCGGCGGTTGTCAACTGAGAATGTGAAATTGCTGTTCAAATCAAGCATCAAAAATTCCTCCTAAAAAGGGAGAATTGCCACGGGGCGGACGTTTCGTAAAAAGTATTCGGAGGGATTATCCCCCTGTCAGCTTGCGTTGACATCCCCCTTTTCAAGGGGGACTTTCTTAAAATTGATTTGTGCGAAATTGATGTGCCGTGTCCAGCGCAAACCGCTGCACCAACCTGTCAAAAGAAAGGGAAATCGTTATGCCAAGATTTTTTTTAGAAGAACTAGACGAATCGGATGTCTGCATCACCGGACCGGATGCCCGGCACATCGGGCTTTCCCTGCGGATGCGTGTGGGAGAGATGCTGACGGTGTGTGCTTACGGACGGGACTATCAGTGCAGGATACGCTCCATTACGCCGGAGGAAGTCCATCTGGATGTGGTCTCTTCGGAGCTGTGCGCCGCAGAACCTACCGTGGCGCTGACGCTGTACCAGGCTGTGCCGAAGGCGGACAAGCTGGAGCAGATCATCCAGAAGTCCGTGGAACTGGGCGCTGTGCGTATCGTTCCCGTGCTGACCAGGCGCTGTATCTCCCGTCCCAAGGCGGCGGAGTTCCAGAAAAAGCTGCCACGGCTGCAAAAGATCGCAGCGTCTGCGGCAAAACAGGCAGGGCGTGGCATCATTCCCGAAGTTGCACCTATGCTCACCTTTGCCCAGGCGTGTGCAGAGATGCAGCAGGCAGACCGGACACTGCTGCTGTATGAAGGCGGCGGAGTCCGGTTCAGCGAGGTCAATCTGACGGACTGCCGCACCCTTGCCCTGGTGGTGGGCAGTGAAGGCGGCTTTGACCCGGAAGAGGCAGAACAGCTCAAGCAGAACGGCGCTGTTCCGGTCTGGCTGGGACACCGCATTCTCCGCTGTGAGACTGCACCTCTGGCGGCGATCGCCATTGCCATGCACCGCACCGGCAACCTGTAACAATTAAAACCAAAACCAAAACGCCCGGCATGACAGCTTTTCGGTCATGCCGGGCGTTGTTATATTTGCTATATCATATGCGAGAAAATTACTCAGCGCCGTCTCTGCGCAGAACTGCAACTGCAGTCTTTGCCAGGATCTTTGCATCGGTGGAGATAGAGCGGTCACGGATGTACTTCAGATCCAGCTCAACCCACTCGTCAAACATAATGTTGCTTCTGCCGGAACACTGCCAGTAGCAGGTGATGCCGCCTTTGGCATCCAGACGGTGCATCTGGTACGGGGTGTACTTTTCCACTTCTTTCGGAAGGGGCGGACGGGGACCGACCAGGCTCATGGAGCCGTTCAGTACGTTGAAAAACTGGGGCAGCTCGTCCAGGCTTGTCTTTCGCAGGAATCCGCCGATGGGTGTGACACGGGGATCTTTCTTCATCTTAAAGACCGGACCGTCAGCCTCGTTCTGCGAGCGCAGCTCTTCCAGCTTTTGCTCTGCGTTTACGCACATGGTGCGGAATTTATACATGGTGAAGAACCGTCCGTCCTTTGTGACACGAACCTGTTTGAAGATCGGATTGTGGAAGTCCTGCAAAAAGACGACCAGAGCGATCAGCAGCATCGGCACGCTCAGTACAGCAACTGCACAGAACGACAGAATCACGTCAATGGCACGCTTGGCAAATAAATACTTTTTCGATACATTCTCCAGCTGAACGGATTTGGATTTTTCTTTTACGCTGCGCCGTTTCACAGCCTGCGGGATGTCGTCATCCTGCAGCAGGTAGCCCAAATTCTCCATAAACTTACCCTCCATCGTGGACAGCCGCATTCTTTGCCGTCCGTATTTTTTCACGAATGCACCCTCACTGTTTTCGCAGGGTCGGATGGAACTGTATGCCCCCTCAAGCACACAAATTCTATATTCAAATTATATCATTTTTTGTAGCAAACTGTCAATGTACTATTGTACCAAGATTCGGATGAAAACTTCGTGCATTTTATGCAATTTCCTCAGTGGATTTCGTGGCACTTTGCCCAAATGCGCCAAAGGTGCGAAAAATGGTGAAACAGCTTGTTTTTCTTATAGATACATAAGAAAAAATATGCCCTTGGAAAGCGAACAGCTGTTTGCATAAAATGAGCATTTTGCAGTTTTCGCAGATGGAGATGCGCTTTCTGCGTAAAAATAAAAAGTCAAAAGCAGAAACATATTTTCTGAAAACTTATGTTTTATTCATGAAGATGGTGACCAAAAAAAGCGGACAGCATCTGCTGTCCGCTCCTGTATTGTGACTTTTGCTTTACTCGGAAACGACGGCATACAGTCCGGCGGCGTCCTCTTTGCGGACGACCTCCGACACCTGTTCCACCCGAACCTTCAGAGACTTCTGCCCCATCTGGATCTCGATGAGATCGCCGGGCTTCACGTCATAAGAGGCTCTTGCGGCCTTGTCGTTTACCAGGATCTTTCCGGCATCACACGCCTCGTTTGCCACGGTGCGGCGTTTGATGAGCCGGGAAACTTTCAGATATTTGTCCAGCCGCATGGCTTAGTCCTCCTCTTCCAGACTGCGTCTTGTCTTTTTCCAGAGTGCGTTCCACTCGCCGTTGGAGAGCGTCTCCATGGGACGATTTTCTGCGGCGCAGGTCTCTTCCATGACACGGAAACAGCTGATGAACTGGTTCGTGGTGTCGGTCAGCACCTGTTCTGCGGAAAGCCCCAGAGTCTGCGCCATGCCGGCACAGCAGAACAGCAGTTCACCCATAGCACGGGTGATCTGTTCCGGGTCTTCCATGTGCATCGCCTCTTCCAGGGTGTGCTTGCACTCGGTCACGCTTGCCAGTGCAGACTCGTTGCACAGAAAGCGGTTGTGGTCTTTCATTGCACGCTTGCAGACCTTCTGCGCACGCATCAGCGCCGGCAGGGTCTTTGCCACAGCCTCCAGGGTCTGGGTGCGTGTGGTCTGGTGCTTGGTCTCTTCCTTGATGGCATCCCAGTTTTTCAGCACCTCTTCCGTGGTGTCTGCCTGGACCGTGCTGAATACGTGGGGATGGCGGACGATCAGCTTGTTGCAGATATCCGTGCAGACATCCTCCAGGGTGAAGTGTTCCTGTTCCGTTTCGATACGGGTGTGGAATACCACCTGGAGCAGCAGGTCACCCAGCTCTTCCCGGAGCATTTCCGGGTCGTCCTGGTCGATCGCCTCGATGACCTCGTAGGTCTCCTCGATGAGGTCTGAGCGGATGGACTGGTGTGTCTGCACCTTGTCCCAGGGACAGCCCTCTTCACTGCGGAGCAGTGTCACGATCTCTGCCAGGTCGTCGATGGTATAGTGTTCTTTCTTTTCATATGGAATCATAGAGCGCTGCCTTTACTTCTGAGCCGATGCACGGTCTTTCAGCTGCGCAGAACGCAGTTCCCGCATGACCTGCTGATAGAGGAAATAAACCGCCTGCATATCGGTGCTTTCTTCCTTGATCGCTGTGGGCAGCACCTTCTTTTCGTAGATGCCGCTCTTGGTCAGCAGATAGATGTGATGGGGCTGGGAGGTGGGCAGTGCGAAAGAAGTGGTCTTTGTTGCCTCGCCCAGGATGCGGGGTGCATTTGCCACCAGCAGTCTGCCTGCCTGTACCACGGTCTGATACCGCTGGGATGCACCGGTGTAGGAACCGCCGTTGTTGAAGTACAGGTTTGCCGCACCGTTGATGTATACCACCAGGGTGGACAGGGTACGTGGGTCGATGGGCATATCAATGACCACGCCATAAACGCTGTGTTCGTCGGAGATCATGCCGGAGAACTGCTTTGCCGGAAAGTGCAGCGCAGCGCCTCTCGTCATCAGATAGTTTTCGGTTACCAGATAATGTGTCTGTACGTGTTCTTTTTTCTGTGCCATTTTATATAAATTCCTTTCGTTTGCTTATGCGCCCAGGATCTCTTTTGTCATCTTGCCCAGGATCTCGATTCCCTTGACGATCAGTTCGTCGGACGGTGTGGAATAGTTGAGACGGAAAGAAGAGGTGGGAGCGGTTTCGTCTACCAGGAACGCATTTCCCGGAACGACGGCGATGGAGTAGTCCTTGACTGCCTTGGTGCAGAATGCCGGCATATCGCAGTCATCCGGCAGAGTACACCACAGGAACAGACCGCCCTGGGGCATTTCCCACTTGACCTTGCCGGAGAAGTGGCTGCGGATGCCGTCTGCCATCAGATTGCACTTCCGGCGGTATACCGCACGGAGACCGTCCAGATAGGTGTCCATGTCGGTGCGCTCCAGAAATGCTGCGCAGACAGCCTGCGCCCAGATGTTGGTGTGGACGTCAGAGACCTGCTTGCAGACTGTGATCTTGGAGATGATCTCCTTCGGTGCGCTCACATAGCCCACACGGAGACCCGGCGCCAGGATCTTGGAAAAGCTGCCGGTGTAGATGACACGGTGTTCGGTGTCCAGGCTCTTGATGGACGGAACGTCTGTGCCGGCGAACCGGAGATCGCCGTAGGGGTTGTCCTCCAGAATGATGAAGTCATACCTGCACGCCAGGTCGTACAGACCCTTGCGCTTTTCCAGAGACATCACTCTGCCGGTGGGGTTCTGGAAGTTGGGAATCACATAGACCAGCTTGGGGCTTTTGCTTGCCTTGACTGCCTCTTCCAGAGCGGCTAAGTCCATGCCGTCCTCTTCCATGGGAACGCCCACCAGGTCTACGCCGTAGGAGCGGAACGCATTCAGCGAGCCGATAAAGCTGGGAGCCTCGCAGAATAGGGTGTCGCCACGGTTCAGCAGCACCTTGCAGGAAAGCTCGTTTGCCTGCTGTGCGCCGGAGGTGGTGATGAGATCGTCTGCCGTCTCGTCGAAACAGTTCTGCTTTGCCATCCGCTGTTTCAGCAGGTCACGGAGCTTCGGATATCCTTCTGTGATGTTGTACTGCAGCGCCAGGAGCGGATCCTTCTGGAGCAGTTCTGCCGAGATCTCCCGGATGGTGTCTACCGGAAACGCCTCCGGCGCAGGGCTGCCGGCGGCAAAAGAGATCACACCGGGCATACTGGTGAATTTCAAAATTTCACGGATCGCAGAGGGCTGCAATGCGTCAACATTTTCTGCAAATTTGTATTGCATGGGTACATTCTTCCTTTCAGACAGCGTTTTGACCGGATACAGTATCCGTCAGCTGCACAGGATTTTCAGGCAGCACTGCACAAAGTTTGTGCGGTGCTGTCTTTAGAGCCTTTTTGCAGGCTCTCCATACCGCCTCGGGCGGCATTACCACTCTATTATAACACATATTTTCGTTTTCGGCAACATAAATTTTTCTATCCGGTGCAAAAAATTATGCGGACAGGAGAAAAGCTATGTTTCGAAAGCAATCGTTCTGGAAAGGCTCTGCGCTGCTGCTGGCATCTGCCATGATCGCCAAGCTGCTGGGAGCGTGTTTCAAAATACCGCTGACCAATGTGCTGGGCGGTACGGGAATGGGATATTTCAGCACTGCCTACGGGCTGCTGCTGCCGGTGTATGCCTTGTCGGTCACCGGGCTGTCGGCGGCGGTGGCGCAGACAGTCTCCCGTGCGGCGGCGCTGGAACACTGGGCAGAGGTGCGGCGTATCCGGGATACGGCACGCCTTGCCTGCGGCGTCCTGGGGCTGTTCCTCAGCCTGTGTATGTTCCTGCTGGCAGAGCCGTTCGCCGCCCTGGTTGCGGCGCAGCCCTATGCCCTGTTTTCGCTGCTCGCCATTGCGCCGGCAGCGCTGTTCGGCTGTCTGACGGCAGTGGAACGTGGCTACTGGGAGGGATTGCAGAACATGACGCCTACGGCGGTCTCCCAGGCGCTGGAGGCTGTGGCAAAGCTGGGGCTGGGACTGGCGCTGTGCCAGTGGGTGCTGGCGCATCCGGAAATCGTCTGCCGCCGTGTGCCGGCGGACGTGCCGCTTTCTGCGCTGGCGGCTGCCGGGGCAGTGCTGGGTGTGACGCTGTCCACCGCCGTGGGCTGGCTGTACTTTCTGCTGCGTGGACTGCGCTCCGGGAACCGCCTGCCACGGGGCAATGCACCGGCTGCACCCATGGGGCAGATCTTCCGGCGGCTGCTCTATGTGATGATTCCGGTGGCGCTGGGGTCTCTGGTGACGAATCTCACCTCGCTGCTGGATCTGGTGACCATGATGCGCTGTCTGGGCAGGGCGCAGATGCTGCACAGCGGGGAACTGCTCCGGCGGTTCGGGACAGCTGCATCTGCACCGGATTTTCCGGCGTTTGTCTACGGTTCGTTTACCGGCATGGCGATCACGGTGTTCAACCTGGTGCCGTCTGTGACCAATATGCTGGGGAAGAGCGCACTGCCCTGTGCGGCGGCGCTCTGGGCAAAACAGGATCGGGAAGGGGTTGTGGCGCATATTCGTTCGGTAACCGGTGCAGCGGCGGCAATGGCGCTCCCGGCGGCAGGCGGCTTGTGGGCGCTGGCAGAACCGGTGATGCACATTCTCTACGCCGGCAGACCCGAAGAGGCTGCCATCGCCGCAGAGGCGCTCCGCACGCTGCTCCCCGGTATGGTCTGCCTCTGTCTCACCTTTCCGCTTTGCAGCATTTTGCAGGGCGTAGGGAAAGCCGCCGTTCCGGTGGTATGTATGCTGGCAGGGGTCGGCGTGAAACTCCTGGGCAACCTAGTGCTGATTCCACGCCCGGCGTTCTGCATCACCGGCGCAGGGATCGCCACATCATTGTGTTACCTGGTGCTGTTGGGACTGATCCTGTGGCAGCTGCGACGCTGTCTGGAAAAGCCGCTGCATCTAATGCGAACCCTGCTGCCCATTGTGCTTGCAGCAGGGTACTGTACGGCGGCGGCGTGGTTCTGCCGGGAACAGACGGCTGCGCTGGGAATGCTGCCCTCTGCGGCGGCGGCAGCGGCAGGCGGCTGTCTGGTATATCTGGCGGTACTGTATCTGCTGGTGCTGCGCCGGCGGAAACAGACAGTCAGTATACCATTAAATAAAGGGAAGCAGACAGCAGAAAGCGCTCCGGAACGATAAAAATGTAAAATTTCTGTAAAAGTGTTGACAGTAGAGACAGGCTGTGATAAAATAAAAAAGATGCGGCAGGTTTGCCTGCTGCAATCTATCTATTTTTTTGCAAAGGAGGAAAATTATGCCTACTTTTAATCAGTTGGTTCGGAAGGGAAGAAAGGTACAGCAGTACAAGTCTACCGCTCCGGCACTGCAGAAGGGCTATAATGCCAAGAAGAAGATTACCACAGATCAGAGTTCTCCGCAGAAGAGAGGCGTCTGCACAGCAGTTCGTACTGCTACACCGAAGAAGCCGAACTCCGCTATGAGAAAGATTGCCAGAGTTAAGCTGACAAACGGTTATGAGGTAACATCTTACATTCCGGGTATCGGCCACAACCTGCAGGAACACAGCGTTGTTCTGATTCGTGGCGGCCGTGTAAAGGACCTGCCTGGTGTGCGTTATCACATCATTCGTGGTACTCTGGATGCACAGGGCGTTGCAAACAGAATGCAGGCTCGCTCCAAGTACGGTGCAAAGAGACCGAAGGCCGGCAAGAAGTAAGAACTGCTTTTCAGGGCTTACACACTGACCAAAAATCAGGAGCGGCGTGAAAACTGCTCCGGCGTAACAGGAAAACTGAGATCACCACGGGAACTGTGGAGATTTGAATATAGATTGGCATTGCTGCAATGCCGGCGTATTCCTCTCCATTGGCCCTACGGTCGGCGGAACATCCGCTGAACGGATGCCGCCCGATTGAGTACCTGTGAATTCATGAATTATTGTGAAGGAGGGAAGCGAAAATGCCAAGAAGAGGTAAAATCGCAAAACGTGACGTGCTGGAGGATCCGATTTACAACTCCAAGCTCGTAACCCGTCTCATCAACAATGTGATGGTAGACGGCAAGAAGGGCGTTGCCCAGAAGATTGTTTACGGTGCATTCGACATCGTTGCTGAAAAGACCGGCAAGGATGCACTGGAAATGTTCCAGGAGGCTATGGACAATGTAATGCCTGTTCTGGAAGTAAAGGCTCGCCGTATGGGCGGTGCCACATACCAGGTTCCGATGGAAGTTCGTCCGGAACGCCGTCAGACTCTGGGTCTGCGCTGGATCACCAAGTATTCCAGACTGCGGAACGAAAAGACAATGAAGGAGCGTCTGGCAGGAGAGATTCTCGATGCACTGAACAACACCGGCGGTGCCTGCAAGAAGCGTGACGATACACACAAGATGGCAGAGGCAAACAAGGCGTTTGCACACTACCGCTGGTAAGCGCACTGCGCTGCTGTATAAGGAGGATCATCTATGGCTAGAGATTGTTCCCTGGAAAAAACCAGAAATATCGGTATCATGGCGCACATCGATGCCGGTAAGACAACCACTACCGAGCGTATTCTGTTCTACACCGGTATCAACCACAAGATCGGCGAGACCCACGAGGGTGCCGCTACTATGGACTGGATGGAGCAGGAGCAGGAACGTGGTATCACAATCACATCTGCTGCAACTACTGCACACTGGGCAGGTCACAGAATCAACATCATCGACACCCCGGGACACGTTGACTTCACAGTAGAAGTTGAGCGTTCTCTGCGTGTACTGGACGGTTCTGTTACTGTACTGTGCGCAAAGGGCGGTGTAGAACCGCAGACAGAAACTGTATGGAGACAGGCTGACAAGTATCAGGTTCCTCGTATGGTTTATGTCAATAAAATGGACATCATGGGCGCTGACTTCTACAACGTAGTCAACATGATGCACGAGCGTCTGAAGTGTAACGCTGTTCCGATTCAGCTGCCGATCGGCTCTGAGGACGAATTCAAGGGCATCATCGACCTGGTTGAGATGAAGGCTTATGTTTACTATGATGACCTGGGCAAGGACATCCGTGTGGAAGAAATTCCGGATGACCTGAAGGAAAAGGCTGAGGAATATCACCAGGAACTGATGGAACACGTTGCTGAGCAGGACGACGCTCTGATGGAGAAGTTCTTTAACGATGAAGAAATCACCATCGACGAGATCAAGGCTTGCATCCGTAAGTCCACCATCGCAAACAAGATGGTTCCGGTTACCTGCGGTACTTCCTATCGTAACAAGGGCGTACAGAAACTGCTGGACGCTATCGTAGATTATATGCCGTCTCCGCTGGATGTACCGTCTATCAAGGGTACTGATCCGGAAACCGGCGAAGAAGTTCTTCGCCACTCTTCCGACAGCGAGCCGTTCGCAGCACTGGCATTCAAGATCGCAACTGACCCGTTTGTTGGTAAGCTGTGCTTCTTCCGTGTATATTCCGGTACTGTAAACGCAGGCGCAACCGTTCTGAACGCTACCAAGGACAACAAGGAGCGTATGGGACGTATCGTACAGATGCACTCCAACCACAGAAAGGATATCGAAACTGTATACGCAGGCGATATCGCAGCCGTTGTTGGTCTGAAGAACACCACCACCGGTGACACACTGTGCGACGAAAAGGCTCCGGTAATCCTGGAATCCATGGAATTCCCGGAACCGGTTATCCAGCTGGCAATCGAGCCGAAGACCAAGGCTGGTCAGGACAAGATGGGTATTGCGCTGGCAAAGCTGGCAGAAGAAGACCCGACCTTCCGTACCTGGACAGACGAGGAAACCGGTCAGACCATCATCGCCGGCATGGGCGAGCTGCACCTGGATATCATCGTAGACCGTCTGTTGCGTGAGTTCAAGGTTGAGGCAAACGTCGGCGCTCCGCAGGTATCCTATAAGGAAACCATCAAGGGCAACGCTGATGTGGACTACAAGTACAAGAAGCAGTCCGGTGGTTCCGGTCAGTACGGTCACGTTAAGATCCGTGTATCCCCGAACGAATCCGGCAAGGGCTATGAGTTCACCAACAAGGTTGTCGGCGGTGCGATCCCGAAGGAATACATCCCGGCAGTCGATGCTGGTATCCGTGGCGCAATGCAGGCAGGTATCCTGGCAGGCTACGAAGTAGTCGATGTCAAGGTTGAACTGTACGATGGATCCTATCACGAAGTCGACTCCTCTGAAATGGCATTTAAGATCGCCGGCTCTATCGCTTTCAAGGAAGCAATGAAGCAGGCACAGCCGATTCTGATGGAACCGATCATGAAGGTTTCCGTTACCGTTCCGGACGAATACACCGGTACTGTTATCGGTGACCTGAGTTCCCGCCGTGGTCAGATCCAGGGTCAGGAAACTCGTACCGGTACTGTTCAGGTAGACGCTCTGGTTCCGCTGTCCGAAATGTTCGGCTACACCAGCGACCTGCGTTCCAACACACAGGGCCGTGGTCAGTATGCAATGGAACCGCACAGCTATCAGGAAGTTCCGAAGAACATCGCTGAAAAGATCATGACAGATCGCAAGAAGTAATCTTTTTTGAAAAAATCACTGTTTTTTTCAAAAAACACTTGCAATTTGATCTGAAATCTGGTACAATGTAGGTAACACTTCTCGTTAAGTGCATTACTACTTGAATTTTATATTGAGGAGGATTATTCCAATGGCAAAGGCTAAATTTGAAAGAACCAAACCCCATGTAAACATTGGTACCATCGGTCACGTTGACCATGGTAAGACCACTCTGACTGCTGCTATCACTAAGACTCTGGCACTGAAGGGTCAGGCACAGTACGAAGCTTACGATATGATCGATAAGGCTCCGGAAGAAAGAGAACGTGGTATCACAATCAACACCGCTCACGTTGAGTATGAGACTGACAAGCGTCACTATGCTCACGTTGACTGCCCGGGACACGCTGACTATGTAAAGAACATGATCACCGGTGCAGCACAGATGGACGGCGCTATCCTGGTAGTTGCTGCATCTGACGGCCCGATGGCTCAGACCAAGGAGCACATCCTGCTGGCTCGTCAGGTAGGCGTACCGGCAATCGTTGTATTCCTGAACAAGGCTGACCAGGTTGACGATCCGGAACTGCTGGAACTGGTTGAGATGGACGTTCGTGAAACTCTGAACGAGTATGACTTCCCGGGCGATGACACTCCGATCATCGTTGGTTCTGCTCTGGCTGCTCTGGAAGCTCCGGACGATCTGAGCGATCCGGCTTACAAGCCGATCATCGAACTGATGGATGCTGTTGACGAGTATATCCCGACTCCGGAACGTGACGATGCAAAGCCGTTCCTGATGCCGATCGAGGATACTATGACCATCTCTGGCCGTGGTACCGTCGTTACCGGTCGTGTAGAGCGCGGAAAGCTGAACGTTAACGAGCCGGTTGAAATCGTTGGTCTGTCTGAAGAAAAGCTGAACACCGTTGTAACTGGTCTGGAAATGTTCCGTAAGTCTCTGGACTTCGCAGAGGCTGGTGATAACGTTGGCGCACTGCTGCGTGGTATCACTCGTGACCAGGTTGAGCGTGGTCAGGTACTGTGCAAGCCGGGTTCCATTCACCCGCACACCAAGTTCAAGGGTCAGGTTTACGTTCTGAAGAAGGAAGAAGGCGGTCGTCACACACCGTTCTTCAACAACTACAGACCGCAGTTCTATTTCAGAACAACTGACGTAACCGGTATCATCACTCTGCCGGCAGACGTTGAAATGTGCACACCTGGCGATAACGTTGAAATGGACGTTGAGCTGATTCAGCCGATCGCTATTGAAGAAGGTCTGCGTTTCGCTATCCGTGAGGGTGGTAGAACCGTAGGTTCTGGTGTCGTTACAGCAATTAACGAATAAGTAAATCGCATCTGATGCGTTTTTCAAAAGGGGACGAGCTTCGGCTCGTCCTTTTTTTGTTGCCTGGATTTTGTGCAAGGTGTCTAAAAAAAATACGTTTTTTCGGGCATATTTTTCCCGTTTTCTTTCGCTGCATTCTTGCAATTTCACCGTAGATACGGTATAATAATAACATAGCGGTGAAAAGTGGGGAGAATTCCCTAAGCGTGGAGAAACTTTCCATGCCAGAACCGCAGCTTTTTGCAGAAAGGCGGCATCGAATATGACTTCCTTGATGGGAACATATTACCATAATATAGATGCCAAAGGGCGTATGAATTTCCCAACCAAACTGCGGGAAGTGTTAGGGACAACATTTTATGTGACAAAAGGACTGGATCAGCCCTGTCTGACGGTCTATTCCGAGACGGAGTGGGAGCGCCTTGCGGCAAAGGTTGCAGCGATCCCGGAGTCCAAAGGCGGACAGATCCGGCGCTGGCTCTTTTCCGGGGCAGGCGTTCTGACGCCTGACAAGCAGGGGCGTGTGCTGATCCCGCAGGATCTGCGCAGTTTTGCCGGTTTGGAAAAAGATGTTGTCGTGATCGGCGCAAACAATAAAGCGGAAATCTGGGAAAAATCTCGTTGGGAGGCGCTGAACGCCGCTTTCGATACCCAGAAAATGCTGGAAACCTTAGAGGAAATCGGATTTTAGGTATGGAATTTGTACACATTCCCGTGCTGCTGCACGAGGTGCTGGATGGGCTGGCAATTCGCCCGGACGGCATTTATGTGGACGGCACCGTCGGCGGCGCCGGACACTCCACGGAAATTGCAAAACGTCTGACGGACGGCGGCAGGCTCATTGGCTTTGACCGGGACCCCGACGCAGTTGCCGTGGCAACGGAGCGGCTCGCACCTTATCCGGCAACGGTGGTACACCACAATTATGATGAAATGCAGACGGTGCTGACGGAGATGGGCGTTGTCCCGGTGGACGGCGTGCTGCTGGATCTGGGCGTTTCGTCCCACCAGCTGGACGAGGATTCCCGTGGGTTTTCCTATCACCACGATGCCCCCTTGGATATGCGTATGAGCCAGACCGGCATGACGGCGGAAGAACTGGTGAATACGGTTTCGGAACAGGAGCTTTCCCGGATCTTGTATACCTATGGGGAAGAGTCCTTCGCCCGGAGCATCGCCCGGAATATTGTGCGGGCAAGAGAGGAAAAGCCGATCCACACCACGCTGGAACTGGCGGAAATCATCAAAAGCAGCGTACCGCAAAAGGTGCGCCGGATGAAAAATCCCTGCAAAAAATCCTTCCAGGCGATCCGCATTGCGGTGAACGGGGAGTTTGAACATCTGGAAAACGGGCTGAAAGCGGCGTTTTCTGTGCTGAGACCCGGCGGCAGACTGGCAGTCATTACCTTCCATTCGCTGGAAGACCGTATGGTCAAGCGGCAGTTTGCCCAGTGGTGCCAAGGCTGTATTTGTCCGCCGGACTTTCCCCAGTGCGTCTGCGGCAGAACGCCGGAGGCAAAGCTGGTTTCCCGAAAGCCTATCGCACCCAGTGCAGAAGAACTGGCACAGAACAGCCGCAGCCGCAGTGCGAAACTGCGGGTTCTGGAAAGGAGTCGCTGACATTCATGGCGGATCAGAAAAAATCAACCGTTCCGGAAGAACCGGCGGCACAGGAAGAAAAGGCACCGTCTTCGGGCTTTTTCGTGTTCCGGGTCAGCTCCGGAAAGCGTGGCGCTGCGCTGAAAGTGTTCATTGCCGGCATTCTGGCACTGCTGATGTTCAGCGTCATTATCAACAGCTATGTGCAGCTGACCGAGGTCTATTCGTCCATTTCAGAGGCGAACGCAGAACTGAACACCCTGCGGAGCGAAAATGTGCGGATGCAGACCGAGCTGGAGGGCAAGGCGTCCATCAGCAATATCAAGGATTATGCGGAACAACACCTGGGACTCCAGAAACTGGATCAGTCCCAGATCCAATATATCGACATTCAGACAGAGGATACCGTGGAGATCGACGGAGAAGAGCAGAACATTTTTGTCCGGCTCAAGCACAAGTTTGAGGATATTGTGGCATATCTCCGAGGCTGATGCCCATACAATGAGATGAGGCGCAGCCCAGGCATAACGGTGTCCTGTCACTCATGCTGGCTATCGGTATGTCCCGGAACAGACGAGGGAAGGGGCAATGCTGTTAGTTCACATAAAGTTACCGAGTAGGAATGCACACAGTCGGGCTGACAATCATATGGCTGCCGGACAGGTGACCGTTGCAAGGCGGTGTCCCCATTCCTGCATACGTTTTGCAGCAAGGGAATCTGTTGCTGCAAAATGGGAAATTCCCGTCGCTGTGGAAATATGCCCGGATGACGGTTGAAACAGGCGGGGTAATGGCAACGATTCCCTGCCTGATTCTATTATATAGGCATGGACGCAGGCATTGCGCTCTGTAGAATACACCGGGAACAGAGGAAAATTGCAGAAAAAACGGAGGTGTGCCGAACGTGCGCATGATAAATGAATCCAAGGAAAAGAAAAAAAATCCGGAAAAGACACCACGTTCTGCGTCCGCAGTGATGCGCCGCCGTGCAGCGGTCAGCATGACTGTCCTGGTGGTAATGGGCGCAGCAGTTGCCGGAAAGCTGTTCAAGGTCTCCATCGTGGACAATTCCAAGTATGAGACGCTGGCGAACAACTATCACTTCGGGACCATGACCCTGGACGCAAACCGTGGCGCCATCTATGATGCCAACGGAACGGCGCTGGCGTGGAGCGCAACGGTATATAATATATATGTTGACCCGAAATTGTATCGGGATGAGATCAAGGAGATCGAAAAGTCCAACGACAAGAAAAAATCTGCGGCAGAGGAAAAGGGGGAACAGGCGGCAAACCTGGTGGACGTGACCCAGCTGGAACAGTCCATCGTCTCTTTCCTCTCGGAAAAGCTGGAGATCGACGCATCCAAGGTGCAGGAGGCGCTTGCCAAGGACGGCAGATACTGCGTCCTGCAAACCCAGGTGGAAAAGAACACGGCAGACGAGATTACCACATATTTTGATAAGCTGAAGCTCACCTTTGTGGGAACAGAGGCGACCACACGGCGGTATTATCCCCAGAATGAACTGGCGGCGGCAGTCATCGGTTTTACCAACGGTGACGGCGACGGACAGTACGGTCTGGAATATCAGTATGACGAATACCTGTCCGGCGTAGACGGCAGAATCATTTCCGCACAGGCGGCAAACGGCGAGGAGATGCCCTATCGGTATTCCACCACCTATGAGGCGAAGGACGGCGCATCCCTGTATCTGACGCTGGATTCCACCATGCAGTACTATCTGGAAAAGAGTATGTCCGAGATGGTGGAAAAGTTCGAGGTCAATGACCGTGCCACCGGCATTATCATGAACCCGAAAACCGGCGCTATCTACGCTATGGCGACCTGTCCTTCCTTCGACCTGAACAACCCGTCGGAGATATACGACCCGGTGGTTGCGGCGCAGCTGAAAGAGCTGCCGGAGAGCGAATACCAGGACGCATACCTGGAGGCAAGAGAAAAGCAGTGGCGGAACAAGGCAATCAGTGAGATCAACCCGCCGGGTTCTACCATTAAGATCTTCACATCTGCGTCGGCATTTGAGGAAAATCTGATCGATCTGAACAACGACAGCTTTTATTGCAGCGGCTCTTTGAAGGTACAGGATCTGGACATCGGCTGCTCGCTGCGTTCCGGTCACGGCGCACAGACCTTTACCCAGGCGCTGACCAATTCCTGCAACCCGGCGTTTATGGAGATCGGTCTGCGGCTGGGCGTGCAGAAGTTCAGCTATTATCTCCAGGGCTTTGGGCTGACAGAAAAGACCGGCATCGACCTGCCGGGCGAAGTTGCCAGCGTATGCGTACCGGAAGACAAGATGACACAGGTCGATCTGGCATCCGGCGCATTCGGACAGACCAATGAAACCACTGCACTGGAACTGATTACCGCTTATGCGGCAGCCATCAACGGCGGCTATGTGGTACAGCCCTATGTGGTAGACCATATCGTAGACAGCAGCGGCAACACAGTCCTGCAAAATACCACTACTGAAAAGCGGCAGATCATCTCGGAAGAAACTTCGAAAACGGTACGGGAACAGCTGGAGGCAGTAGTTTCCGGCAACCCGTCGCATAACGCCTATATCCAGGGCTACCGCATCGGCGGTAAGTCCGGTACGGCAGAAATCCGTGCCACCCGGGACATCGAAGATGACTATGTGGCATCGTACTGCTGCTTTGCGCCGGCAGATGATCCGGAACTCATTATGCTGATCCAGGCGGACTATCCGAATCCGGAGATCGGCTACTACGGCTCGAAGGTCGTAACGCCTTATGCGCAGGAGATCATGGAGGAGATACTGCCGTATATGGGATTCTATCCGGAATATACCGACGAAGAGGCAAAGGAAATGAATGTTGCTGTTCCGCTGCTCCAGGATGCCACGATCGAAAATGCGCAGGCAACGCTGGAACAGATGGGACTGACCTATGAAGTTGTGGGCAGCGGCTCGACAGTAGTTTCCCAGTCGCCTACCACCGGCACAAGCGTTGCCAAGGGCGGAAAGGTGCTGCTGTATACAGAGCAGACCACCACACGTGACCTGGTCACCGTGCCGAATCTGATCGGCATGACCGCATCCCAGGCAAACGAGACCCTGTCCTATTACGGGCTGAACTATGCGCTGATGGGTGCGTCCGCAAGCAGTGAGGGCGCACTGGTCAAGAGCCAGTCTGTCAGGGAAGGCACACAGCTACAGCGTGGCTCTTCCATCACACTGACCCTGTCCGCCGGAGAGGCGACCGATTAAAGACAGCGCCGCACAGGTTTTAGGCGGCACTGTCCGGAGTTCATACCTTCACACACAGAAAGGATGAGAGAAATGCAGTTATATGCGCTTTTGGAAAACAATGCGAAAACCAGTCTGCCGGATATGGAGATCACCGGACTGACAGACGATTCCAGAAAGGTACAGCCGGGAATGCTGTTCGCCTGCATCCGTGGAGAACGCTTTGACGGACACACGGCGGCGAAAGACGTGCTGGAACGTGGTGCGGCAGCGGTGCTGGCTGACCACGACCTGGGGCTGGGCGACCGGCAGATCCTGACAGAGGACACCCGTGCGCTCTACGGAAAGCTCTGCGCCGCATGGTTCGGTCATCCGGAGCGGAAGATGCGTTTCATCGGCGTCACCGGAACCAATGGCAAGACCACCATCACCAATCTCATCAAGCACATTCTGACGGAAAACGGACACAAGGTGGGACTGATCGGCACGATCCAGAACGAGATCGGAGACGAGATTATCCACACGGACAATACCACCCCGTTCGTCTATGATCTGATGGCGCTGTATGCCAGAATGGCAGAGGCAGGATGTGACGATGTGGTCATGGAGGTGTCCTCGTTCGGTCTGGTGCAGCAGCGCATCGGCGAGACCCATTTCGCAGCAGCTGCGTTCACCAATCTGACCCAGGATCACCTGGATTATCACGGCACGATGGAAAACTATTACCAGGCAAAGAAACTGCTGTTCCAGCGGTGTGATACTGCCATTATTGATACAGATGACGAATACGGCAAGCGACTGTACGGCGAAGTGACCTGTCCCAGGATCTCTTACGGCAGCAGCAGCCAGGCGGATTTCTATGCAGACGCCATCAAGCTCCGGGCAGACGGCACGAGCTTCTGGCTGTGCTGCGGCGGAAAGTCCTATCCGGTGAACCTGCATCTGACCGGAATGTTCAACGTGTCCAACGCCCTGGCGGCGGTGGCATCCTGCCATGCCGTGGGGCTGTCCATGCGGGAGATCCGCACGGCGCTGGAGACCTGCACCGGTGTCCGGGGACGCTGTGAGGTGATCCCCACCGGCAGAGACTTTACCGTGATCTGCGACTATGCCCACACGCCCGATGCAGTGGAAAACATCCTGCGGAGCGTAAAGGAATACACCAAGGGCAGACTGATCTGTCTGTTCGGCTGCGGCGGCAACCGGGATGCCACAAAGCGTCCGAAGATGGCGAAGGCTGCGGCAAAGTATGCGGACTTTCTGGTCATCACCTCGGATAATCCCAGAGATGAAGAGCCGGAGGCGATCGTTGCCGACATCCTCACCGGACTGGAGGGCAGCGATGTGCCGTATGAGGTGGTGATCGACCGGAAGGATGCCATTCTGCGGAGTATGCAGATGGCACAGCCGGGCGATGTGATCGTTCTCGCCGGAAAGGGTCACGAGGACTATCAGGTATTGAAAAACGGTGTACATATTCATATGGACGAACGGGAGATCGTGCGTGACTGTCTGCCGCTTGTTCCGGAGCGATAAGGAAACTGGGGGAGAATGCGATGAAACCTTGGATGTTGTCAGAATTGAAAGATGTGCTGGGCTGTGATGTGCCGACAGAGGCAGAGATCACCTGCGTCAGCACCGATACCCGTGACCTGCCGCAGGGCTGTCTGTTCGTGGCGCTGCGTGGGGAAAAGTTCGATGCGCACGATTTCGTGAAACAGGCGATCGGGGCAGGCGCCGTGGCTGCGGTCACGGAAAAGCCCATCGAGGGCTGTCCGTGCCTGGTGGTAAAGCATACCGGCAGAGCGCTGCTGCAAATTGCAAGGTTTTATCGGGAGAAGTTCCACCCCACGTTGGTGGGCATCACCGGCAGTGTGGGAAAGACGACCACCAAGGAGATGATCGCCTGCGTGCTGGAATCCCAGTATGCCACCCTGAAAACCCAGGGGAACTTCAACAACGAGGTCGGTCTCCCCAAGACCCTGTTCGGTCTGGAGGACAGCCACGAGGCAGCCGTCATTGAAATGGGAATGTCCCACTTCGGCGAGATCAGCCGCCTTTCCCGGACGGCAGAGCCGTGCATCGGCGTAATCACCAACATCGGCTATTCGCACATTGAAAACCTCAAGACACAGGAGGGCATCCGCCAGGCAAAGCTGGAGATCCAGGACGGCATGGCAGAGGATGCGCCGCTGGTGGTAAACGGCGACGATCCCCTGCTTGCGCCTTTGAAAAAGGAACTGTCCCGTCCGGTCATTACCTACGGAATGCACAGCGATAAGGCAGATGTCCGTGCCGTGGAGATCCAGCGCCAGGCGCAGTCCACCGCCTTTTCCATCCGGACAGAGGACGGAAAGACCTATCCGGTGGAACTGCCTTGTGCCGGCGACCACAATGTGATGAATGCGCTGGCGGCATTCTGTGTGGGACGGCTGGCAGGCATTGCGCCGGAGCAGATCTGCAAGGCGCTGGCACAGTATCACACCGTGGGACTGCGCCAGAATATTTACCGCAGGGGCGCATATACCATTATTGCGGACTGTTACAACGCCAGCCCGGACTCCATGAAGGCGGCGCTGACCGTGCTGCGTGACCTGCCCTGTAAGGGCAGACGGGTCGCTGTGCTGGGCGATATGCTGGAACTGGGCGAGATGTCCCGTCAGCTCCATACGCTGGTAGGCGATATGGCGGCAAACAGCGAGGTGGACGCTCTGTTCTGTTTCGGAAAGGAATCGTTTTATCTGGCACAGCGTGCTGCCATGCAGGAAGTCGCTGTGTATCATACCGAGGATCGCCGGGAGCTGTGCCGTGTGATCCGGCAGTATCTCCGTCCGGGTGATGTGATCTTATTCAAGGCGAGCCGAGGGATGCACCTGGAGGATTGTATTGACGTAATTTTTGAGCAGGAGGAGGAAACGGATCATGCCGTTCTGGATTAACATTCTCGTAGGATTGCTGGCGTTTGTCATTGCCGCACTGGGCGGAAAGGCGCTGCTGCCGTGGCTGCACAAGCTGAAATTCGGGCAGCCCATCAAGGTCGACTTCGGTCCCAGCTGGCACGCAAACAAGCAGGGAACCCCCACCATGGGCGGCATCCTGTTCATCGTGGGCAGCATCGTGGCGACCGGCGTGGGCTATGTGCTGTACCGTCTGTTCGGCATGACTGACTTCGTCTCCCCGTTCAGCGACCGTGAGGCGCTGCGTGTGCTGAGCTGTCTGCTGTTCTGCCTGCTGTTCGGTGTCATCGGCTTTATCGACGACTTCGCCAAGGTTGCCAAGAAACAGAACGAGGGTCTGAAACCCATGCAGAAGATCGTTTTGCAGGTGGTGGCTGCGGTGCTGTGGCTGGCGGCAATGTACTGGCTGGGCGACCGTGACACCACCATCGGGCTGGGATTCACCTCCTTCGACATCAAGTGGTTCTACTATCCGCTGATGGTGCTGGTCATCCTGTATCTCACCAATGCGGTCAATCTGACCGACGGCGTAGACGGACTCTGCGGCACGGTGACGCTGGTGGCAATGCTCATCTTCACCCTGGTTTGCAGCAAGCTCCAGATGGAGGACTATACGCTGTATACCATGGCGCTGGCAGGCGGCTGTCTGGGCTTTCTGGTGTGGAATCTCCACCCGGCAAAGTGCTTTATGGGTGACACCGGTTCCATGTACCTGGGTGCCTCTGTGGCAGCCATCGGTCTGGCGACCCACCAGCACCTCACCATGATCCTGGTGGCGCTGGTGTATATCCTGGAGGCGCTTTCCGTTATGATCCAGGTGACCTATTTCAAGTATACCAAGAAGAAGTACGGCGAAGGCCGCCGTATCTTCAAGATGACGCCGATCCACCATCACTTCGAGATGAGCGGATTTAGCGAATATAAGATCGTGATTACATTTTCTCTGTTCGGTGCGATCGCCGGACTGTGCGGACTGCTGCTGGTGATCTTATAAGCAGCAGAACCAAAGGAGGTTGCATATGGCAGAACCAAAAGTTGCCGGAACAAAAAAGAAGATGCGGTTCAGCCTTCCGCTGTGGCAGCGCAATGTGCGGTACGGCGAAGTGGATCTGGCGTTCTTTCTCATCGTGATCGCCCTGCTGGTCATGGGCATCGTCATGATGTTTTCCGCCAGCTATGCCTGGGCGATCGCAGAAGGACGTGACGGCACATATTATGCTGTCAGCCAGATCAAAAACGCAGTGGTGGGACTGGTCATCATGTGTGTGCTGTGTCTCATCGACTATCATTTTCTCCAGAAGAAATTCATTGCCGTGTGTGCCTATGTCCTGCCCATCCTGCTGCTGATTATGGTATTTGTGCCGGGCATCGGCGTCACGGACGGCGGTGCGACCCGATGGATCGCCATTGGCAGCTTTAACTTCCAGCCGTCTGAGGTCATGAAGATCGGCATTGTCATTTTCTTTTCCTATGTGATCGAAAAGAACTATGCCAATATGCGGTCGTTCCGCAAGGGTCTGCTGCCGCTGCTGTTTGCCATGGCTGTGCCGGCGGCGCTGCTCATCAAGGAGCCGCACCTTTCCGCCACCGTTCTGATTGCCATGACCTGCATCATTCTGATCTTCGTGGGCGGCGCAGATATCAAGCAGTTTCTGATCCTGGGCGCTGTGGCGCTGGGTGGGGCGCTGCTCATCGGCTTTTTGATGTCCGGACACTATGAGTATATCGGAAAGCGTATCGCCTCCTGGCGAGACCCGTTCTCCGACAGCCTGGGCGACACCTGGCAGACCTGTCAGTCTCTGATTGCCATTGGCTCGGGCGGACTGTTCGGTCTGGGTCTGGGCGAATCCCGGCAGAAGTATCTGTATCTGCCGGAGACGAAAAACGACTTCGTCTTTTCCATTGTCTGCGAAGAGCTTGGTCTGGTGGGAGCGCTGACTGTGGTGCTGCTTTTTGCGCTGCTGGTCATCCGTGGATTCCACATCGCCATGCACGCCCGTGACAAGTTCGGGATGCTGGTGGCGATCGGTCTGACCTCGCACATCGGCCTGCAGGCATTTTTCAACATTGCAGTTGTCAGCAATCTGATTCCGAATACTGGTATCAGCCTGCCGTTTTTCAGCTACGGCGGTACGGCGCTGATATTACAGCTGGCAGAAATGGGCATCGTTCTGAACATCTCCCGTGTGCGGTATCGTGTGGGTGCAAAAGCACCGGCGGCAAAGCCGGCAGAGGAGACCACGGAACAGCTCCAGGGAGGTAACGCATGAAAGTATTATTGGCAGGCGGCGGCACGGGCGGTCATATCAACCCGGCGCTCGCCATTGCATCCATTATCAAACAGCATGACCCCTCGGCAGAGTTCCTCTTTGTGGGAACGCCGAACGGCATGGAGGCTCGCCTTGTCCCGGCGGCAGGCTATGCCCTGGAGACCATGCACGTTGCCGGATTTCAGCGCAAGCTGAACTGGAAGAACATCAAGCGGAACTGCAGGGCGGCGTATTATCTGGCAACATCCCAGCACCGTGCCAAGCAGATCTTGAAACAGTTCCAGCCGGACATTGCCATCGGCACAGGCGGCTATGTGGCAGGACCGATTCTCCACGCTGCGGCGCATATGGGCATTCCCTGCGCCATTCACGAGCAGAACGCATTCCCCGGCGTTACCAATAAGATGCTGGCAAAGGAAGTCGATCACGTGATGCTCACCGTGGAAAAGGCGCTGGATTATCTCCACCCGGACTGTGCCTATACCGTCACCGGACTCCCGGTGCGTGGCGGCATCGCCGGAATGGACAGAGCCGCAGCCCGGAAAAAGCTGGGCTTTGATGACGGAATGTGCATCCTGTCCTTCGGCGGCAGTCTGGGTGCAGGCTGCATCAATGAGGCAATGGCAAAGGTGATTCCGTGGCACACGGAAAAGGGTATGGCGATCAACCATATCCACGGCTACGGCGGCATGGGAAAGGAATCTTTCCCCAAAGCCATGGCAGATGCCGGCATCCCCATGAAGAGCGACCGGCTGCGCATTACGGAATACATCAATGATATGGATGTGTGTCTGGCGGCAGCAGATCTGGTGATCTGCCGCTCCGGTGCGTCCACGCTGGCAGAGCTGGAGGCAGCCGGAAGAGGTTCTATTCTGATCCCGTCGCCCATCGTGACAGGCAATCACCAGCTGCACAACGCCAATGTGCTGGGAGACGCCGGCGCTGCTATCGTCATTGAGCAGAAGGATGCGTCCCCGGAGCGGATCATCCAGGAGATCGAAAAGCTGTACCAGGACCGCAGCCGTCTCACGGAGATGGGGCAGAACGCCAAGGCGCTGGAGATCTCCGACACGGATGAGCGTATCTGGAATGTGGTCTCTGCGCTGTATCAAAAGACAAAATAAACCCGGTTTCACCAATTTTGCCGAAACCGCATACACTGAAATAAAAAGAGGTGATGCGGATTGCAAAAACTGGTGATCGAAGGCGGCATACCGCTGGAGGGTGAGATCTTTCTGCACGGGGCGAAAAACAGCGCCCTGCCGATTCTGGCGGGGACGCTGCTCTGTGACGGCGAGACGACTTTGGAAAATTGCCCCAGGCTGACGGATGTATTTGCCGCCTGCCGAATTCTGACCCATCTGGGCTGCCGCTGTATGATACAGGAACACACGGTGACGGTGCAGGTCAGAGATCTGCGCTCGGATACCATTCCGGAGGCGCTGATGCAGGAGATGCGCTCGTCCATCATTTTTCTGGGCGCTGTGCTGGGGCGTTCCGGCAGCTGCCACCTGTCCTATCCCGGCGGCTGTGAGTTGGGTCCCCGTCCCATTGATATGCACCTGGATGCCCTGCGGCAGATGGGCGCACATTTTTCTGTACATGGGGGACAGCTGGATTGCACCGCACCGGAGGGACTGCACGGCGCAGCCATACACCTGCCGTTCCCTTCGGTGGGAGCGACAGAAAACGTGATGCTGGCGGCGGTGCTGGCAGAGGGCAGAACGGTGCTGCACAATGCGGCGAGAGAGCCGGAGATCTGCGACCTGGCGGCATTCCTGCGCACCTGCGGCGCAGACATCGCCGGAGACGGGGAAAGCACTCTGGTCATCCGTGGCGTGGAACGGTTGAAAGGCGGCAGATATGCCATTATGCCCGACCGCATTGCCGGCGTGACCTATCTGGGTGCGGCGGCGATCACCGGCGGTACAGTGTGCCTGCGTGGGGTGAACACCCAGCCCATGGAGAATATGCTCCCGGTGCTGGAACAGACCGGCTGCCGGGTATTTCCCGAACCGGATCGGCTGCACTTGCTTGCACCACGCCGGCTGAAAGCGGTGCCGTCTATCCGTACCATGCCGCATCCCGGCTTTCCCACAGATGCCCAGGCGATCTTTATGGCGATGCTGAGTCTGGCGAACGGGGTCAGCGTCCTGGAAGAGAATATCTTCGAGAACCGCTACCGTCATGTGGATGCCCTGGTGAAAATGGGGGCAAAGATCCACGTGTCCGGCAGGATCGCCGTGGTCACCGGGGTGCGCTCGCTGAGCGGTGCATCGGTGGCGGCAACAGATCTGCGTGGCGGCGCAGCCATGGTGCTTGCCGGGCTGGGCGCACAGGGAAAAACAGAGGTGCGGCAGATCTCCCACATCGACCGGGGATACGAGTCGATCGAGACGGTGCTGCAAGGTGTGGGCGCAAGGATCACACGGGTGGAATGAACTTTTCAGAAAGGAAATGAGGAGCTGAAACGATGCAGGATGTGGAAAAAACAGAGATCCAGAGCCAGACGAGTCCCAAGCGCAGACGGCGCAGAAACCGGATGCGTCCGCTGTACGGGCTGTTGGTGGCGGCGCTGGTGATCGGTGTGGGCGTTTCCCTTTCAATGACAGTGTTTTTCAACATTGCGACTATTGAAATCGCAGGCGATGCGCCCCAATACACGGCGGAGGACATTGCGGATGCTTCCGGCGTACATACCGGTGACAATATGATGCGGCTCAACCGGGATGAGGTGGAGCAGAACATCCTGGCACGGATGGTGTTCGTGGACAGCGTTTCCATTCAGAAAAACTTTCCCGACAAGCTGGTCATTACCGTGACACCAAGCACGCCGGCGTTTAATGTGACGGATTCCAGCGGAACGCTCCAGGTCAGCGCATCCGGAAAGATCCTGAAAAACGGTCCGGACGCCGATCCTGCGCTTCCCACCATCACCGGATTTGAAACTGCTGTCCGGGAGCCGGGACAGATGCTGGCATCCAAGGACGAACAGAAGGATAAGATCTTCCAGGCCATTGCCGCACGTGTGGCGAAGGGGCTGGACTGTCCGCTGACAGCGGTGGATCTGACGGATAAGTATGACATCACGCTGACCTTTGACGGCAGAGTGGCGTTTTCACTGGGAAACTGGGGTGATATGGACTATAAGATCACCCTGGCGGAGACTGTCCTGGGACAGCTCGCTCCGGACAAGGTGGGATACCTCACCATGGTGGGCGACCACCAGTGTTCCTATCGGGACAAGGATGCCGTGGAGCAGCAGACCACTGCGCCGCTCCAGACCATGGCGACCGATGAAAACGGCGACCCCGTGACGGAGACAGACGAAAACGGCAATGCTGTAACGACCGAAACTGAGACAACGACCACTGCGGCGGCATGGCAATAATGGGTTTTTCTTTGAAATTCTGTATGAAAATGTGAATTTGGCACGGATTTTTCCCGAAAATCTTGTGGGAAAGGGAAAAACGTGATTTATTTCAAAAAAAAGCTTGCAATGCCGGCGAAAATGTGTTAAAATAATAAGTGTATTTTTAGAGATGGACTCCGTCTGTCCAGAGGACGGTGCGGATCGTATACATGGCGCTCCGAAAAGCCGGGACATTTCCGGGAATTCGGCGTGGTCTATAGCTTGTGAGAGAAGTTCTTGTAGGAGGAAATGTTGAGATGACTGATTTTATCTATGAAGATGCGTTTGATCCCGATGTAAATATTAAGGTGATCGGTGTCGGCGGCGGCGGCGGAAACGCGCTGAACTGCATGGCATCTTCGGATGTACATGACATTGAGTATATTGCAGTCAATACCGATGCAAAGGCACTGAATAATTCCAAGGCAACCACCAAGATCCAGATCGGTGCAAAGCTCACCAAGGGTCGTGGCGCAGGCAACAAGCCGGAAGTCGGCGAGAAGAGTGCCGAAGAAAACAGAGATGAGATCGAGGCAGCACTGAAGGGTGCAGATATGGTATTTATCACTGCCGGCATGGGCGGCGGTACCGGTACCGGCGCAGCACCTGTGGTTGCACGTCTGGCACAGGAGGCAGGCATCCTGACCGTTGCAGTGGTTACCAAGCCGTTCGCATTTGAGCGTGAGCAGAAGATGCTCCAGGCAGAAAAAGGTATCTCTGAGCTGCGGAAGTATGTAGACTCTCTGATCGTGATCCCGAACGAAAAGCTGCTGGAGGGTCTGGACAAGCCGCTGACCATGCGGGAATCCTTCGCCCTGGCAGATGATGTCCTCAAGACCGGTGTCAAGAGCATCTCCGATCTGATTGTAGAAGAGGGCTATATCAACCTGGACTTCGCAGACGTTTCCACCATCATGAAGGGTGCAGGCTATGCACACATGGCGATCGGTCACGGCTCCGGCAAGGACAAGGCAAAGGAGGCTGCAAACGCAGTTATCGCAAGCCCGCTGCTGGAAACCTCTATCGCTGGTGCAAAGCGCCTGTTGATCAACATTGCAATGAGCGAAGATATCCTGTCCTCCGACGTGGATATCGCAACCAAGATGATTACCGACAAGGCAGCAGACGATGTCGAGTTCATCTTCGGTACTGCATTCAAGGAGAATATGCAGGATGAGATGGTAATTACTGTGATCGCTGCTGGTTTCGATATGGTTGACCCGGATGCTCCGGCAGAGGAAGAGACCGCAGAAGAGCCGATTCCGGTAGATAATCCGCTGGTAAATGATGTAAAGGTAAGCGGAAATGCAACACAGAATGCAAACGCATCTGCACAGACCGCACAGCCGCAGCAGTCTCAGCCGGTTGACGACGATCTGATGGCAATTTTCAACATCCTGGATCGCAAGTAAGCGAAAAATCAAAGAGAAATACGAATCCCCGGTGCGGTTTTGCATCGGGGATTTTTTGTACCTGCCCCAGGAAACACAAAAGGCGAACCGCAGAAGTGCAGTTCGCCTTTTTCGATTTTATGTCCGGGAATCACGCACAGAGCTGTGTGCGCTCCCGTTTTTTCCAGCTGATAAAGCCGTACATATCGTTCATGAAAAAGATCATAAAGTTGATGATGACCGGGATGTAGACCGGGTCTTTTGCCGCCGCCAGTCCCCACAGGACGATCAGCACCAGATCGTTTGCCGCATAGCCCAGCGCATAGTAGGATGAGCGCAGCATGGTGAGGGATGCCGCCAGGAAACTGGTGGTGACGGACAGCGTGCTGAATACGATGTTCGGCGTTTCGAGCCAGCGCAGGATGAAGTAAAATGCACCTGTCACAACGATGCTCAGCACCAGCAGGAACAGGAAGTGCTTTTTCTCCAGCCTGCGTATCGCCACTTCGCTTTTGCTCCCGGCGGATGGATTCCGCAGCCAGGTGACTGCCGACCAGACCGCCATGGGCAGCGTCATGCCCAGGTAAGTTATCATCTCACCCCAATAGCGAAAGCGGAACGAGATGATGCCGTACAGGATGCTGAATGCGACCATCAGAAACTGCGCCCATACGTTGCCCTTTGCGGCAAAGATCAGCGAGGTGATGCCTACCCAGGTCGCCGCAAGGGTCAGCACGTCAAAGCTGCCGCCCACCAGATTGGAGACCGTCACGATCAGCATGGAGATGCTCCACAGCCACCACTCTTTGACGGATAATTCTTTCCATGGATTCTGCAATTGGATATGTCCTCCTTGTAATTCGATTCTCGTTTACCCATACAGAGAACAGACCGGATCCAGAATCGGGATGGTTCTTTTTTTGAAACACATTTTACTTTGCCGCAGCCTCTTGTCCTTCTTCCACCAGGGCGAAGTCCACGTTGCCGCTGTTGACGTCGATCTTGGTACACTGTACCCGAACAGTGTCGCCCAGGCGATAGCTCTTGCTGCCCTGTTCTTCCTTGAATGCGATGCTGTCGTCGTTGATCCAGTCGCTTTCCGGCAGGGAGGAGACGTGTACCAGACCTTCTACCGTGTTGGGCAGGGAGACATAGAAACCGAAATCGGTGACGCCGGCAACGATGCCGTCGAAGATCTCGCCCAGGTGCTGCTGCATATACTCAGCCTTGTAGCAGTCGTCGCAGTCACGCTCGATGGTGATGGCACGGACTTCGGTGTCGCTGGACTGCTGTGCCGCCTGGATAACGAATGTGCCGAAACGCTCCTGGATCGCCGCAGTGTCCGGGTTCTCGCAGTAGCTGCTGAGAATGCGGTGGATCGCCAGGTCGGGATAGCGGCGGATCGGAGAAGTGAAGTGGGCATAATCCTTCAGCGCCAGACCAAAGTGACCGATGGGATCCGGGGCATAAGCTGCCTTTGCCATAGAGCGCAGCACCATTACGTTCAGTACCGGATACAGCTCTGTGCCACGTGCGCCGTCCAGGATCTCTGCCAGGTGACGGGGCTTGATGTCGGTGAATACCGGAACCTCTACGCCCAGGCGCAGCAGGATCTGTTCCAGACGCTCGATCTTTTCCGGAGAGGGCTTGTCGTGGACACGATAGACGAACGGCAGGTTCTTTTCCCGTGCCATCTTTGCCGCAGCCTCATTCGCCAGTAACATCATTTCTTCGACGATGCACTCGCTCTTGCCACGTTCCCGTGCCACAACATCCACGCAGACACCCTCGTCATTGATGACCAGAGCGCCCTCAGCAGTTTCCAGTTCCGGTGCGCCACGGCGCTTGCGTTCCCGGAGACGGATATCGCACAGCTCGTTCATCACCGGGATCATGTGCTTGACATCCTTGTACTTTTCCAGCAGCTCCGGAGAGGCTGTGCCGGCAAGGATCTCGTTGACCTCGCTGTAAACGCCCTTGACCGCAGAACGAATGACAGTCTTGCGGAAGTCATACTTCACGATCTCGCCGTTTTCGTCCAGCTCCATCAGTGCGGAGAATGCCAGACGATCCTCGCAGGGGTTCAGAGAGCAGATGCCGTTGGAAAGGCTGGTGGGCAGCATGGGAATGACCTGGTTTGCATAGTAGATGCTGGTGCCACGCTCCAGTGCCTCATTGTCCAGGGCAGTCTTGGGACGGACATAGTGGGAAACGTCTGCGATATGCACGCCCAGGCGATAGCCGGTCTCGGTCTTTTCCAGGGAGACGGCATCGTCCAGGTCCTTGGAGTGTGCGCTGTCGATGGTGAAGATCGGGGTATCACGCAGGTCAAGGCGCTTGTCGTATTCTTCCTGGGGAATGGGTGCATCCGCCAACTTGTCTGTCTCGGCGATGACCTCTTCCGGGAAGTCGATGTTTACGCCACGCACCGCCAGCATAGCGTCCGCACAGACGCTGGCACGGGTGCAGACACCAAAGCTGAATACGATCTTTACCCGGTGTTCCGCATGGCGGCTGCCACGGTGTACTACCTCAGCCAGGACTTTTTCGCCCTCGTGGTAGATGACGCTGTCCTTGCGCTGAATCTGGATGGGCGTCTTGGACATGGTGTCCGCACGGAACAGCAGTCTGCCGTTGTCGTCCACGATCACGCCGGTCAGCTTGCTGTCTGCCTCTTCCAGGATCGCCAGGACTTCGCCCTCCGGCTTGCCGCTCCGGGAGGGAATATTGCCAATGAGGACACGGTCCTTGGTCATTGCGCCCTGGAGGAACTTTCCGGGGATGAACACATCCTGTGCGCCCTCTTCTTCGGGGCGTGCAAAGCCGAAGGTACGGCTCAGACGGACGATGGTCGCCGGATAATAGCCCATGTTTGCGGAAGAGACATAGCCACGCCGCCGCTCACAGATCGCACCCTCTTTGCACAGCTCCTGGACTGCTTTCCGGAAGTTGGCTGCGCCGCCACGGTTGGTACGGCACTTGGTTGCCAGGTCACGGTCGCTCACCGGGGTGCGTCCGCTTTTTTTCAGAATGGTCATGATTTTTTTGCGGTAGCTGTCAATGGTCTCAGCGCCGCCCAGTTGGGTATTTGCCATAAATGATAAATCCTTTCACTTCAGCCGCCCATTGCGGCATTCTCATTGCGTCATGTGTCTGAGAACCTATACGCAGACAGGTTCTGATTCCGGACTGCTTCGCCGTATGCTGCGAAAAGGGAAAATGTCGCCGGAAAAAAGAAAAATCCTGCGCCTCAGTGCCGTTCCGGAACGGAAAACACATAAAGCACAGGACGAGCTGCCATTACTTCGTCAGCAGCGGCATTACGATATCCATAAACAGGATCAGGACAAACAAAATAACGGAACAAACAAAAGTGATCTTCTTCAGACGTGCTTCCTTTGTGCGTCCACGGTTTTTGTCGTAGAATGAATCATTGCTTGCGCCGGTCAGTGCAGCAGTTGCATTCTGCGGCTTCTGTTCCTGCATCATGCAGATCACGATCAGTACAATGCTGATCAGCAGAACCACAGCGCCGATGATGATTTCCAGCGGTTTCATGGAATCCCTCCTCTCGTGCGTTTTAGGGGACACGGAACAGCGCCGTGTCTCCGGAGCCAGTCCATGCTGAACGGGGCAGATACCTGCATCCGTTCATTATCTTTTGTATTATACCACATTCCCGAAAAAAAAGCAAGCCTTTTTGCAAAAAAAACACGCAGTTCATTTTTGCGGCAGCACCGCACCTGCATTTTTTCCCGGTCTGCCGCATACACTGCACCAAAACCGCAGAGATCACAGGAGGAAAATGCTATGCAAAAAAAGGAACTGCCTGCACCCACCGGGCATCACAATCTGATTCTGGAGGATCGTTCCAAGCTGACGCTGACCGGCGTCACCGATGTGGACTGCTTTGACGAGCGCATGATAAACCTGTTCACCGGGCTGGGGGAGCTGACCATCAAGGGACGGAATCTCCACATCAATGACGTGAGCGTGGAGACCGGGGACATGACCATCACCGGAGACATCTGGCTGCTGCAATACGGCGAAAAGGACCGCCGTGGACCGCTGTCTCTTCTGGGAAAGCTGTTTCGCTGATGGAGCTGGAGACTTTTTTCACCGTCCCGGAGCAGACCCGGCTGCTGCTGTATGCAGTGCTGCTGGGGATCCCTCTGGGGATGGGATTCGATGTGCTGCGGACGCTGCGCCTGCTGCTGCCCCACGGAAAGCTTGCCACAGCCCTGGAGGATGTGTCGTTTCTGCTGGTCTGGGCGGCGGCACTGCTTTGTTTTTCCACGGTTCTGGCACGGGGCGAGTTCCGGGGCTACTACTGGATGGGCAGCGCCCTGGGCTTTCTGCTGTACCGCTGTACCCTGGGATGCGTCACCGTGCCGCTGCTGCGCCGGATCTTTTCGGGTCTGGGCAGGTTTTTCCGGCGGCTGTTCCTGCCGCTGTTCCACGGTGTTGTGCGGATTTGCACCCCGTTGAACCGGAAATTTGGACATTTCGCCAAACTTTTTCGAAAAGCATCTTTTTTTTCGCATTTACCCTTGCAGAGAGATAGAAAAATGTTGTATAATGATAGTGGAATTTTGAAACGAAAGGCGGCGTTATCATGGCAAAGGAAAAACAAACGGAAAAAAAGAAGTCACGCTGGGTCTTTCGGATCATCAGCCGGACCGCAGTGATCCTGGCGATCATCGGATGTACGGTCAGTGTGGTATCCATCCAGTCCAGCATCGCCGAGAAAAAGACGGAGCTGGAACAGGTGCAGAAACAGATCGACAACCTCACCGCAGACAACGAGGATCTGGAACGGATCCTGGAGAGCGGCGACATTGACGGTTATATGGAGCGCCTGGCACGGGAAGAATACAACTACGCATATCCGGATGAATTCCGGTTTTATGATACGTCCAGGAACTAATCAGATCATTTTCGGGCAGCAGTACGCAATGGGAACAGAAAGGGATAAGGAGTTATATGCAGGTCGAGATCGGAAAAATTTATGAGGGAACAGTCAAGAATATCACCAAGTACGGGGCTTTTGTGGAGATCCCGAACCCGGACGGCGATAAGATCATGGGAATGGTGCATATCTCGGAAGTTTCCCGGAGCTATGTCAACGAGATCCGGGACTTTGTGACAGAGGGACAGCAGGTGCGTGTCAAAGCCATCGGCACAAATCCCCAGGGCAAAATCAGCCTTTCCATGAAACAGGCAGAAGAGGGCGCAGAACAGCACGGACAGCGCCGTGGCGGAAACCACGGAGAGCGCAGCGGCAGACCGTCCCGTGGAAACGGCGATGCACCCCACGGACAGCAGTCCCGTCCGCCACGCCGCAGCAAGCCCAATGTCTGGGAGCCGAAAAAGCGGCAGGAACCCTCAGAGATGACCTTCGAGGATATGCTCTCCCGGTTCAAGCAGAACAGCGAAGAGCGGATGTGCGACATCAAGCGCAACACCGAGCGCAAAAACCGTTCCAAGCGGAAATAAGGATCTGTATTCATATAGCGTATGCGGTGCATACCGGTTTTCAGAGATTCGGGCAGTCCTTCGGGGCTGCCTTTTTTGCGTGACGGAGGGCGTTCGCAGAATCTGAAAAAACTGTACATATTGCCAGAAAAGATATCGGAAAAACTAGGGGAAATGCCAGTTTTCCGGGTGCCGGGGAGTTTTCTGGGGATAGATATTGACATTTCGGCGGTTTTCCGATATAATAAGGAAAGTGCAGCGAGTGCCGGAAAATCCGGCGCAGACTGCATTTCCTGAGCAATAGCAAACTGAATAATTTCACGGATTGATAGGGGAATGCGTATTGAAGCCGGTACCTTTTGAGCAACTACCGGATGAGGAGCTTGTGCTTCTGGCGAGGAACGACCGTGGGGCGATGGAGACGCTGGTGAAACGCTATACCGATGCGGTTTGGCATCAGGTACGGCAGTTTCGGGGCGCTTCTGAACCGGACGATCTCGCACAGGAGGGCTTTTTGGGTCTGATTTCTGCGGTATGCCGGTATGATTCCATGCGTGGCGTACCTTTTTCTGCCTATGCGGGCAAATGCATTACAAACAGCATTGTATCTGCGTTGCGGCGCTGCCGCAATTTACCGTTACCTGTGGGGACATATGATGTGCCTCCGCTTTCTCAGATGCAGGACAAAGCCCTGCCGCCGGACTCTGTGGTGCAGAGCCGGGCGCAGGCGGCGGCGATGTTCTGCGCAATGGTGAACCGCTTATCCCGGCGGGAATATCAAGTTTGCATACTGATCTACGGCGGTGCCTCTTATGCACAGACTGCACAGCAGCTCGGCATCTCCGTCAAATCAGTGGATAATGCGCTGCAGCGTGCCAGAAGAAAGCTTCATGCAGAAGGCATCGTGCAGTGATTGCACCGGGACCCTCCGGACGGCAGGCTTTTTGCCGCCGGAACATTTTTTCAATTGAACAGCCGGACGACCGCTCCGGCACGAGGATTCCTGAGCGGATTCCCTCGAGAAAGGTAAGGTTATACTATGTACGAAGATAAGACTTTGGTATGCAAGGACTGCGGAAATGAATTCGTTTTCACTGCCGGTGAGCAGGAATTCTATGCCGAGAGAGGTTTCACCAATGAGCCGAAGCGCTGCAAGGCTTGCCGTGATGCAAAGCGTGGCGGCGCACCGAGACAGGAACGTGAGATGTTCACTGCTGTCTGCGATTCCTGCGGCGGCGAGGCAAGAGTTCCGTTCCAGCCCCGTGAAGGCCGTCCGATCTACTGCAGCGCTTGCTATGCAAAGATGAAGGAAGAGGCATAACTCTTACCGGACTGTGATAGACCGGCGTTTTCGCCGGAAAGATTCTTTTTGTCTGCATAGCCGTTTCCGGAAAGGGAACGCTATTGATTGCAGAGATGCAGCGTTTTTGCTGCACGATGCACAGACAGGAGGTGTTAGGAATATGGCAACAATTACAAAGGACACCATTATCGGTGATATTCTGGACATTGCGCCGCAGACAGCACCGCTGTTTATGGCGATCGGAATGCACTGCCTGGGCTGCCCGGCTTCTCGTGGAGAGACAGTCGAAGAGGCCTGCATGGTGCATGGTATTGATACGGACGAACTGCTGGAAGAACTGAACAAGCAGATCGCTGCCGGCGATGCACAGTAAGAGCCTGTTTCGTGCTTTTCCGTGTCTGCTTTTTCGGACACCGGACAGACTCTAAAAAAGGATGGAATTGCTCCCCGTGTGAATCCTGCCGCCCTGGTGGTAGTTCCCGGCGGAGCAATTTTGTTTTTCAGCGAAAGGAACGATGCGATCATGTTGACGAAACGTCTTGCCGCCTGTGCCGCACTGGTGACGCCGGGCGGCGTTGTATGCGATGTCGGCACAGACCACGCCTATCTCCCGGCGGAACTGCTGCGCCGGGGACAATGCACCCGTGCTGTCGCCACGGACATCCACGCCGGACCTCTGGAGGCGGCAAAGCGCACGCTGACAGAAGCCGGGGTGCTGGAACAGGCAGAGCTGTTCCTCTGTGACGGTCTGGCACAGGTGCAGCCGGAGGGCATCACCGATGTGGTGATCGCCGGCATGGGCGGTGAGACGATCATCCACATCCTGGAGGACTGCCCCTGGCGGCGGCAGGTGCATCTGATCTTGCAGCCCATGACGAAGATTCCCGATCTCCGGCGCTGGCTGGCAGAGCAGGGCTTTTCCTGGACGGAACAGGCAGTGCAGGAAGGGGAAAAGTTCTATGTGGTGCTGAGCGTTTTCCACAGCGGCACACCCGGCATCCTGTCTCTGCTGGAACAGGAAGTAGGCTGTCTGGATTGGCAGTCTCAGACCGCACGCCGTTATGCCGGCTGGAAACAGCAGCGTTTTCAGAAACTGGCACAGCAGCTGCGGCAGGCACAGCGCCCGGAGGCGGAGCAGTGGGAGACGCTGGCGGAAACCATACAGAAAAAATTGCAGGAAACGGACGGGAAAGGAGAAACATCATGCTGACGGTAAAAGAGGTCTATGAGGCGGTCAACGGGTTTGCGCCCTTTGCATCGCAGGAGTCCTGGGATAACTCCGGACTGCTGGTGGGGAGCATGACCCAGCCGGCAGTCCGCATTCTCACCACGCTGGATATTTCGGAAGAGGTGATCGCACAGGCGGTTCAGCAGCAGGTGCAGCTTATTGTGGCGCACCATCCGGTGATTTTCTCGCCGCTGAAAGCGCTGCCGCAGAACAGCCCGGTCTATCAGCTGGCTGCACACGGCATCGCCGCCATCTGTGTGCATACGCCGCTGGATATGTCTCCTGTGGGGCTGAATGCCTATGCCCACGGACTGCTGGCAGAACCGCTGGCGCTGGAAAACGCACAGAGCGTCCTGGAACCGTCCTGGACGGACGGCAGAGGGTTCGGCTGGATCGACACCAGCACCCGGACATGGACGCCGCAGGCGCTGGCACAGGTGCTGGAAAAGACGTTCGGTATGGTGCGATATTCCGCCAGGGAAACGCCCATCCGGAAGATCGCCTATTGTTCCGGTTCGGCGGCGTCGATGCTGGAACTGGCGGCGGCAAAGGGCTGCGATGCGCTTATCACCGGAGACATCAAGCACGACCGGTGGTATGCGGCAGAGTTCGAAAACATCGCCCTGTTTGACTGCGGTCACTACGGCACAGAGCGCTTTGCGGCAGAGATCCTGGCGCAGCAGCTCCGGGACGCATTCCCGGCGGCACAGGTGACTGCCAATGCCGGAGACGATCCGGCAAAGATTTTCATAGGAGATGAAAAAGCATGAGTGTTTGGAAATGCCCGGTGTGCGGTTCGTTCATGCAGCATCGGGGAAGAGCCTGGAGCTGTTCCCAGGGACATAGTTTCGATATGGCGAAAAGCGGCTATGTGAACCTGCTGCCGGCAAACCGCAAGCACGCCAAGAATCCGGGAGACAATGCGGTCATGATGCGTGCCAGAAAGCGTTTTCTGGATGCCGGTCACTATGCGCCGCTGCTCCAGGCGCTGGAACAGGCGGCAGTGCGCTATGGCAGAGCCGGCGGCGTTCTGCTGGATGCCGGATGCGGCGAGGGATATTATACCGAGGGTGTTTCCGGGGCGCTCGCCAAGGCAGGGCTGCCCATGGAGACCTATGGGGTGGATATTTCCAAGAGTGCAGCAGATGCGGCGGCAAAGCGCTGCCCGCATGCCCATTTTGCCGTGGGCAGCGTGTACCATCTGCCGGTGGCGGACAAGTGCTGTGATATGCTCATGACCATCTTTGCGCCCTACTGCGGTGAGGAGTACCATCGGGTGCTGCACAAAGGCGGCACTATGATGATGGTGATTCCGGGGCAGCAGCATTTGTGGGGACTGAAAGAGGCGATCTATGATGTGCCGTATCCCAATGCTGTCCGGGACTATGCCCTGGACGGATTCGAACTGATCCAGGCGGAGTATGTGGACAGCTGGCTCAAGCTGGACAACCCGGCGGATATCCAGAACCTGTTCCAAATGACACCGTATTATTACAAGACCGGACGGGAAGAACACGCTCGGCTGGAACAGCTAGAAAGCCTGTCCACGCAGATCTCTTTTGAAATTTTGCAGTATCGGGCAGTGGCAGAAACCGGCGAAAAGTGAGTGTTCCGGGAGGAATTTCATGAAGAATATACCAGAACGGGTGGAAAAAGAGATCATTCAGCTGGCGAAACAGTATGATATTCAGAAAGTGATTCTGTTTGGCTCCCGTGCCAGAGGTGACAACTGGGAGCGGAGCGACATTGACCTGGCAGTTTCCGGCGGTGACATTCCCCGGTTTGCCTTGGATCTGGATGAAGAGGTCTGGACGCTGCTGCTGTTTGACGTGGTGAATCTGGATGAACCGGTGCAGCCGGCACTGCTGAAAGAGATCGCACGGGACGGAGTTTTGATTTATGAAAAAGTATGAGAATTTTTGCAGTATCGGGCAGTGGCAGCGGAGTAACTGGATGTAATAGAGTGCGAGTATGGTTTTTCGCACGGGGCGATGTGGGCATCGCCCCCTACTCTCTCATAGATTTTTACCAACAAAAATCCCCCGGCGGGGCGAACAGGCGGCTGCTGCCGCCGTAACACTGCCCTTTTCACAATTGAAATTGGGGCGTAAGGTCAGTGGCGACCCGCCACAGGAAAGGATGAAACCAACATGGCATTAGACGGTGCATATTTACACGCAGTGCGGCAGGAACTTCTGCCGCTGATCGACGCACGCATTGAAAAAATTCACCAGCCCACACGGGAAGAACTGATCGTTGCCTTTCGCAGCCGCACCGGCGGTGCAAAGGTGCTGTTCTCCTGTGCGGCAGACCGGGCGAGAGTTCACCTCACCCAGGTCGCTGTCGAAAATCCGAAAGCGCCGCCCATGTTCTGTATGCTCCTGCGGAAACGGCTTGGAAACGGCAAGCTCCTGGATATCCGGCAGGACGGGCTGGAACGTGTGCTGTATTTCGACTTCTCCTGTGTCAACGAGCTGGGGGATATTGTGCAGCTGACCCTTGCCATGGAGATCATGGGGCGCTATTCCAACCTCATTCTCATCGATGAGACCGGAAAGGTCGTCGACAGCATGAAGCGAGTGGACGCCACCATGTCCAGCAAGCGTCTGGTGCTGCCGGGGCTGGCATACGAAATGCCGCCGAGAGACGAACGGCTCAACTTTTTGCAGGCGTCCCCGGAGCAGATGCTGGCGGTGCTTTCCACGAAAACGGGAGAACTTTCCAAGGCGCTGCTGCAAACTTTCGAGGGCGTTTCGCCGGTTCTGGTGCGGGAGTGGGCATACTATACCGGAAAGGGACAGCCCTGCCGGGCGGAATCCCTTACAGACGACCAGAAAGACCGGCTCTGCTATACCATCGGGCGTACCCGGGAGATGCTGGAACAGGGCGACACGGTCTATACCATCGTCAGCACCCGTGAGGGGCAGCCCAAGGACTTTTCGTTCCTGCCGCTGCATCAGTACGGCACGCTGATGGTGACGAAGGTCATGCCCTCTGCCTGTGCGCTGCTGGACGAATTTTACGCCAGCCGGGATCACATGGCACGGCTGAAACAGCGTGCGAACGACCTGTTCCACCTGCTGCTCCACGCCACCGAGCGTATCCAGCGGCGTATCGTCTCCCAGTCGGAGGAACTGGACGCCTGTGACGCAAAGGACGATGACCGTCGGAAAGCCGATCTGATCTCGGCGAACCTGTATCGTCTCCACAAGGGCGACACAGAGGCTGTCCTGGAGGACTTCTACGAGCCGGACTGCCCCACGATACACATTGCCCTGGATGTGCGTCTCACGCCGCCGCAGAACGCCCAGAAGTACTACCAGGCATATAAGAAAGCCTGCACTGCCGAAAAGATCCTGACGGAACAGATCGCCAAGGGCAGGGAAGAGCTGGCGTATCTGGACAGCGTGCTGGATGCGCTGAGCCGTGCCGAGTCGGAAAATGACCTGGAACAGCTCCGGGCAGAACTGGCGGAACAGGGCTATCTCCGGCTGCTGCGGCGCAAGGGCAAGCCGCCGAAGTGCCTGCCGCCCATGGAATTTACCGCATCCGACGGCACACGCATCCTGGTGGGACGGAACAACCGCCAGAATGACCAGCTGACGCTGAAAACGGCAAACAAAAACGACATCTGGCTGCACACCCAGAACATCCCTGGCTCTCATGTGATTCTGGAGACCGGCGGCAAAGAACCGTCCCAGAAAGTGCTGGAAGAGGCGGCACAGCTGGCAGCATACCACAGCAAGGCACGGGATTCGGCACAGGTGCCGGTGGACTACTGCGCTGTGCGGTATGTGAAAAAGCCTGCCGGGGCAAAGCCGGGCATGGTGATCTTTTCCAACCAGCATACGCTGTATGTAAAGCCGGAACAGAGATGCCAGTCGGAGGGATAAAAGATGAGACAAGTTTGTCCGCACTGCGGTGCGCCGATGTATCATAAGGTATGCGAATACTGCGGAATGCCGGCAAAACAGCCGACAGCGTCTGCCGGGACAAAGAGCCGGAAGTTCGTCTGGCTGGCGATCGCACTGGCGGCTGCTGTGCTTTTGGGCGTGGTGGGAGTGACATCTGTGGCAGTGAAACGCATTCATTCCGGTGTGTCCACGGTCCTTGCCGGCAAGTCTGAAAACAGCACAAATGACGCAGCGGCTCTGAAGAAAATGCAGGACAGCGGCGTGTTCCCTTCGGGGACTTATCTGGTTGGCGAGGAGATTCCGGCAGGGGAATACATCCTGGTTTCGGAGTCCTCAGAAACAGATCATCTGTTCTATGCCGGCATCTATGCCGACCGGGAAAAAGAGCAGGAGATCAGCGGAGGCTGGAACGAGTTTTCCGTCATTGTGCAGCTGGAAGAAGGCACATATTTCAGCTTTTCCTGGGCGAACTGCTATGATGTGACGAAGAAGAATGTCCCCAACGACCCGACGAAACATCCGGGAATGTTCTGCGTGGGACGGGACATCGACCCCGGAACCTACACCATTGTGCCGTATCCGGATGAACCGCACGAACTGCATCCGACCTATGCGGTTTATACAGAACTGGGCAGCGTTGCACCCATGATCGCAGAGTCCGGGAGTCTGTACAATCCGGCAAACAGCAAGGTGCTGGATAGTGCTGAGGTGACGCTGGAAGAGGGACAGTATCTGAACCTGTCGGAATGTATGATCGCAGAGTAAAAAAGGAGGTATCCCATGGCACTCACTCGTTTGACGGAGTCCTTTTATCACCGTGACTGTCTGGAGGTTGCGCCCGATCTGGTGGGCAAGCTGATTTTGCGAAAGTTCCCGGACGGCACACTGCTCCGGGAACGCATTGCGGAGACAGAGGCGTACCGTGGGCAGGAAGACCTGGCGTGCCATGCCTCCAGGGGCAGAACGCCCCGGACGGAACTGCTCTACCGGGAAAGCGGCGTGATCTACGTCTATCTTTGCTATGGGATGCACTGGCTCATGAACGTCATCACCGGCGAGCCGGAACAGCCCCAGGGCGTGCTGATCCGTGCCGGCGCAGTCCACAACGGTCCGGCAAAGCTGACCAAGTATTTGCAGGTGGACAAGCACTTTAACGGCGGCAGTTTCGTCACCAGCCCGGAACTGTGGATCGCCGATGACGGCTGCCGCCCGAAACTGCGCACCGATGTGCGTGTGGGCATCGACTACGCCGGGGAGTACTGGAAAAATATGCCCTGGCGGTGGATCGCTGAGGAAATATAAAAAGAAAGTCACCTTTGGTGGAAGAGGCGGCTTTCTGAGAAAAGGTGCATAAAAAATCGTGTTATCCCTTGACACGATCATGGAATTCTGGTATAATAAAATAAAGAAAAGAGCATACAAAAACAGTATGCTCCCATATTGAGATGTTAAGAGATAACCGCCCAAGCTGGAAACTTATTGGGGCGGTTATTTCTTTTTGTGATGATCACTGAAAATTCTATACAATAACGCAGCAAAGTCAACTAAGAAAATGCCAATTGAAATCAATTCAGATAACGTAATGTAATGTTCCACAGCTTATCACCTCCCATCCATTTCAAAATGTATGGGAGTGGAAATATCCATCTACTGTTTTATGTATATTCTCTTTGCTTATTATACAAAATTCGAATGAAAATGTCAAGACATAAAACAAATTATTCATCTAAATCAATTTGAGAAAGTCGGCATTTATCGCCGCCCAAGTATTCATTTTTATGATACATCCACAAAAAAGCGGCAGCGCCGGAAACCCGGTACTGCCGCCTTGTTTTATGCAATTATAATGCTTACGGGGAAATTAGTCCTCGTAATCTGCATCGTCCTCATCTTCCAGCAGCGCACGCATGGAGATGGAGATACGCTTGTTGTCGATGTCGATGTCAATGATCTTGACCTTGACTACATCGCCGACAGAAACGATATCCTTTACATTTTCAACACGCTTGTCAGCCAGCTGAGAAATGTGGATCAGACCGTCTACGCCGTCAATGATCTGTGCAAATGCACCGAACGGAGTGATGGAAACGATGGTTGCGTCGATCACATCGCCAACAGCATAGTTTGCCTTGAACTTCTCCCACGGATTGTCTTCCTGCTTCTTGTAGCCCAGGGAAATGCGGTTGTTTTCCTTGTCCAGATCCTTGATGTAAACTTCGATGAAGTCGCCAACCTTGACAACTTCGCTCGGGTGCTTGATGCGCTTCCAGGACAGCTCGGAGATGTGAACCATACCGTCGATGCCGCCCAGGTCTACGAATGCGCCGTAGCTGGTCAGAGACTTTACTTCGCCCTTATAGGTCTTGCCGATCTCAGCAGTTTCCCAGAATGCTTCCTTGGCAGCATCCTTTTCAGCCTTCAGAACAGCCTTGATAGAGCCGACAGCTCTTCTTCTGTGTTCGTTGACTTCCAGAATGGTGAAACGCTGTGTGGTCTTTACCAGAGAATCCATCTCTGCGCCTCTCGGCAGACCGCTCTGAGATGCCGGGATAAATACACGAACGCCTGCATAGGTCACGATCACGCCGCCCTTGACAGCTGCGTTTACAGTGCCTTCCAGAACTGCGCCTTCATCCTTGGCCTTGATGATTTCCTCAAAGCCCTTCATCTCGTCAACCTTCTTCTTGGACAGGGTAACGATACCTTCCTGGTCGTTGATCTTGGTAACGATCAGATCCAGAACATCGCCGACAGCAACTACGTCAGACGGCTTCTTGGAAGCGTCATCGGTCAGCTCGCTGCGGGGTACATAACCGGTGTGCTTTGTGCCTACGTCTACGATCGCTTCAGAATCGTTTACAGAGCAAACAGTACCCTTAACCTTCTCTCCCGTATGTATTTTTTTGAAGGACTGATCCAGAGCTTCTGCGAAGTTGATATCCTCCTCCACGGCGTTGTTATCCATGATTTCAGTCATAGTTTGTTGAACCTCCTTAATGATATGTGCCGGTGTGGACGCGCCGGCGGTAATGCCGATCTTCTCAGCATTATCCAGGTCTAAAGTGTAAAGCTCATCCGAATTTTCAATATGATAAGACCTACAGTTTCTGTTGCAGACATGATACAGTTTCACGGTGTTGGAACTGTGTCTGCCGCCCACAATAATCATTAAATCTGACTTGCGAGAGAGTTTGTCTGCGTCGGACTGCCGCACCTGTGTGGCGTGACAGATTGTATCGTAAACCATAATGTTCGGGTTGTCCTTGGGAAGAGCTTTCAAACACTTTTCCCATACTAATATATTATACGTTGTTTGCGCAACAATTGCAAGTCTTTTGCGAGAATCCACTAAATTTTTTTGAAAAAAATCGTTTAAGGCTTTTTCACTTTCAAAAACAAAGCAATTCCCTTTACAATGCCCGACAATTGCGGCAACTTCCGGATGATTGGCATCTCCGGCGATGAGGATGAAATCTCCTGCTTTGGTATGTTTTTCCACAATTCGGTGGATCTTTGCCACAAACGGACAGGTGGCATCCACATAGGGATTCCCAGCCTGTTCCAGTTCTTCATACACCTTTGCGCTGACGCCGTGAGAGCGTATCACCACGCATTCGTCCGGGTGCAGCTCGGCGATGGAGTCCACGATCCGTGCGCCACGCCGGGTGAGGTCGTCCACCACGTCCTGGTTGTGGATGATGGGACCCAGGGTGGCGATGTTGTGATGCTCCTCCAGTGCCTGGTAGCAGAGCTTGACGGCACGGTCTACGCCAAAGCAAAAGCCGGCGGACTCAGCAACGGTAATTTCAGCCATGACCAGTTATTCCTCCGTTGTCCCGGCAGACTGTTCTGCCTGTTTTTTCTGTTCTAGTGCGGCACGTTTCTGATCCTTTGCGATCTCGAAGGTAGTGCGGTGTTTCGGCACATCGTGCAGGATCGGGAACGGCGGATTTTCTTCCACCATGGATTTGATGCTGTCCATGATGTCCTTACGCATGGCGTGCATCTCGTGGGGCGTGGACTGGGCGTTCAGCCCGTAGTCTGCGGCATAGATGGGCTTTCCTACCCGAACGCAGATGCGGCTGCGGAAGTGTAGATTGTTGGAGTCGAAGATCAGCCCGATGGGGACTACCGGCTTGCCGCTGCGTGCCGCCAGCACACAGACGCCGCTTTTTCCTCTGCCCACCTTGCCGTCCGTGTGGCGTGTGCCTTCCGGGAAAATGGTGAGGTGGCGGCGCTTTTCCAGCCGCTTTGTCGCCTCGGTCAGCATATCATAGGATGGATCCTTGCTGTTCGCCGTGGGGAATGCGCCCATGAATCGGATGAAGTTTCCGAAAATGGGATTCCGGAAGAGCGGTTCCTTGGCGATAAAGTTGAACGGATGGGGCGCAGCCATTGACACCAGCACCGGATCCAGATAGCTCCGGTGGTTGGAGGCAAAGATCACGGCTGTTCCCTTGGGGATATTTTCCCGACCCTCAAAGGAGATGCGGTAGTAGAAGAAAAATGCGATCCGCACCAGATAATAGGCGATGCGGTAAAAGAAAAAGACAATGGGATACGGCAAAAAATGACCTCCTTCTTCACTCCACATCCAGGCGCTGTTCGATCAGATCCATGATCTCCTCACAGACCTCGTGAAAGCCCATGGTAGTGCTGTCGATGAGGACGGCATCTTCTGCCTGTTGGAGCGGCGAAACTGCACGGTGCATATCGTTGTAGTCACGCTGCTTGATGTCCTCCAGGATCTGGTCATAGGTGGGCTTGTCCGGCTTGTCCTCCATCTCCAGATAGCGGCGGCTGGCACGCTCTTCTGCGGATGCGGTCAGATAGATCTTCAGATCTGCGTCCGGCAGCACCACCGTGCCGATGTCCCGTCCGTCCATGATGACATTGAATTCCCGTGCGATGTCCTTCTGGGTCTCCAGCAGGAACTCCCGGACTTCCGGCAGGGCAGAGACTTCCGACGCTTTCATGGAGATCTCCGGGGTGCGTATCTTTTCAGTCACGTTCTCATCGTTGAGGAAGATGCACTGTGTGCCGCCGAAATATTTCAGTTCCAGGTGGCAGTGTTCCTCCAGATTGTCCAGAAAGTCCTTTCTGGTCTGATATTCTGTGGAAAACAGGGCGATGGCACGATACAGTGCGCCGGTGTCCACATAGACAAAGCCCAACTGGGATGCCACTTCTCTGGCGATGCTGCTCTTTCCCGCTCCCGCAGGACCGTCAATGGCGATGTTGATCGTTTTCATAAGTACTTACAAACTCCTTTATGTATACAAAATCTTCAGATATTTGAACTAAAAATTATCTGCCATGGCAATGCCGGCGCTGTACGCCGTGGAAAAGGCGATCTGCAAATTAAAGCCGCCGGTATAGCCGTCCAGATCCAGGATCTCTCCGGCGAAATACAGCCCTTCACAGCGCTTGGATGCCATCGTTCTGGCATCGACCTCCTTGACGGAGACGCCGCCACGGGTGATGATCGCCTCTTCGATGGGACGAAACGCCCGGACGTGGAGCGAGACTGCCTTGATGCAGCCGCCCAGGGTGAGCCGCTGCGCCTTGGTGAGCGTGTTGGCTTTGGTGTCCGGTGCAATGCCGCACAGCCGCAGTACGGGCAGGATCAGCTTTGCCGGCAGCAGGGCGTGGAGAATGTTCCCCAGATCCCGGTTGGGACTCTCTGCCAGGTCACGCTGGATGCGCTTGTCCAGTTGTTCCGGCGTCAGACCGGGTTTCAGGTCGATCTCCAGCCGGTAGTCCTCCGGGCTGCCCTTTCGCATGAGAGCGCTTGCGCTGAGTACCAGAGGACCGGATACGCCGAAGTGGGTGAACAGCATTTCGCCCAGATCTTCAAAGACGCATTTTTCGCCCCGGTACAGCCGCAGGGTCACGTTCCGCAGGGAAAGCCCCATGGCATCCCGGCACCAGTTCTCTTTGGTGACCAACGGGATCAGCGAGGGCATAGGCGGCACGATGGTGTGACCTGCCTCTTCTGCCAGCCGATAGCCTGTGCCGTCTGAGCCGGTCTTGGGGTAGGAAAGTCCGCCGGTGGCGAGGAGCGTTGTCCCAGCCCGGAACTCTCTGCCGTCTGCGGTGCGGACACCCAGGCATCTGCCCTGTTCCAGGATCAGATGCGCCGCATCGCCGTGTACCACCGGGATGCCTGCCCGCTGGACTGCCTTTTGCAGCGCCTGGACAATATCCTCCGCCCGGTCGCTCACCGGAAATACCCGGTTTCCACGCTCGGTTTTCAGCGGCACGCCCAAGCCCTCGAAATAAGCCATCACATCCTGCGGCGTACACCGGGAGAGCGCACTGTACAGGAACTTTCCGTTTGCCGGAATGTTTGCCAGCAGGGTGTCCCGGTCACAGTTGTTGGTGAGATTGCACCGTCCCTTTCCGGTGATGCGCAGCTTGCGTCCCAGCTGTTTGTTGTGTTCCAGGATCATGCAGCGTTTGCCGTTTGCGGCGGCGGTCAGTGCCGCAAAGACACCTGCCGGACCGCCGCCGATACATAAATGGTCTGTTTCCATATTACCTCACTTTGCTTTGAATGATAATGAAAAATAATTTCGTTTATGGATAGTATAGCACATTGTCTGAGAAAATGCAAGACGGAAACGGAAATTCGTGTGGGAATGCGTCAGAGTTGTTTTTGGAAAGGGAAAATCCCCCTGTCACCTTACGCTGACATCCCCCTTTTCAAGGGGGACATGGTGAGAAATAATTTTCCTCTCTTGAAAAGGAGGTCGCTCAGTACTATCCTTCGCCAACGCTCACTTTCCAGTCATCCGCCGTGTCCGTGCCAGGAGTTTTTCCCGGCGAGCCTGGGTGGCGGCGGTATCGGTGGTGTAAGTGCCGTCTGCCGCCTGCCGCAGCACATCGCCTTCCCGGACATCTGCCGGGAGCAGTTCCCGTGGCACATTGACCATGCCGTCATCTGTTTCCAGCACAGCCAGCGTCTCTTCCAGACGATCTAAGATTATCATATAAGTATCCCTCACTTTTCGGTAGAAACGGTCAGCGATGCGCCGTCGGACTGTATGGTGACAGTGCCGCTTTCGTCGGTGCGCCAGATCTGATCGCCGCAGTACTGCTGCAAACGCTCCACTGCCTCGCTGTGGGGATGCCCGTAGGAATTCCCTGCGCCGCAGGAGATCACTGCATAGCTGGGCTGGAGCTGTGCCAGAAAATCGGCGGTGGAAGATTCCCGGCTGCCGTGGTGTCCCACCTTCAGCACATCTGCCTGGATGCCGTCCAGCGCACCGGAACGCAGCAGATCTTTTTCTTCCGGTTTCGATGCGTCGCCGGTGAAGAAAAAGCTGGTGTCGCCGCAGGTGAGATAGGCGCAGATAGAATAGTCGTTGAGAGAGCTGTAGTCATTGCCCGGCGAGGGGATGATCTCCAGGGATGCGCTGCCCAGGTCAATGGTGATATCCGTTGCCTGGGTCAGGATCAGTCCGTTTTCGTCTACGCCGTCCAGGAACTTTTCATAAGTACGTGTGGTGGGGATCATATCGTCCGGCAGCTGGGGAATCATCACATTGCTGATGGTCAGATCGCTGTTCTGCGCCGCATAGGACAAAATATCGGGGAAGCCACCGATGTGGTCGGCGTGGGGATGTGTGCCGATGATCCAGTCCAGCTTGGTGATGCCGTATTGCTGCAAGTCGGCGAGGATGTCGTCTGCGGCGCTCTGTTCGCCGGCGTCGATGAGGACGGCGGCGGTGTCGGTGACAATGAGTTCGCTGTCGCCCTGTCCCACATCCAGGAAATGGACGGTACAGCTGCCTGTGCCGGAGCCGCCGTTGTTCTCTGCCTCTGCTCCGTCTTCACCGCCGAACGCCTGCTGAATGGTGTCGGTGAGATAGCTTTCGGCATCGTCCAGACTGCATCCGCTCAGCAGCGGAAGTGCTGCGGCGATCAGTGCCGCCGTGATTTTTTGGAAGATGGTTTGCGGTTTCGTGGGGATGCGCCTCCTTTGGGGTGTCGCTGTCCGTTTCCGGACGGTTTTGGGGAATTGCCGGCGTGCTGTTCCGGTGCGACCAGACAGCCCGGCTTTGTGCCGATCAGATCCTGCCGTCCTGCCTGTTTCAGTGCAGACAGCACCAGCTGGCGGTTCTGGGGCAGATAATATTGGAGCAGCGCACGCTGCATGGCTTTTTCTTTGGGTGTTTTCGTGACATAGACCGGCTCCATGGTGTAGGGGTCCAGCTCCGTGTAGTACATACAAGTGGAAATCGTTCCCGGCGTGGGGTAGAAGTCCTGCACCTGTTCCGGGTGGATGCCGTTGTCCCGGAGAAACAGGGACAGCTTTACTGCCTCCTGGAGGGTGCTGCCGGGGTGGGAGGACATGAGATAGGGGACGAGATACTGCTTTTTGCCGATGCTCTTGGTGATCTCGTAGAACCGTTTCTGAAACGCCTCATAGCACTCGATGTGGGGCTTTCCCATTTTGTCCAGCACCACGTTGCTGACGTGTTCCGGTGCGACCTTCAGCTGACCGCTCACGTGTTCCGCCACCAGTTCCTTGAAGAAGGTGTCATCCTTGTCCGCCATCACATAGTCGAACCGGATGCCGGAGCGGATAAAGACACGCTTGACCCGGGGCAGCTTTCGCAGCTTGCGGAGAATGCCCAGGTATTCGCTGTGGTCCACCTGCAGTGCCTTGCAGGGTTCGGGAGCAAGGCACTTTTTCCCCGGACACATCCCGGCTTTTGCCTGCTTTTTGCAGGACGGCAGCCGGAAGTTTGCGGTAGGACCGCCCACGTCGTGGATATAGCCCTTGAAGTTGGGCATTTCGGTGATCTTTTTTGCCTCTTCCAGGATGGATTCCTCGCTGCGGCAGGTGATGCGCCGTCCCTGGTGCAGGGCGATGGAGCAGAAGTTGCAGTAGCCGAAACAGCCCCGGTTGTGGGCGATTGAGAACTGTACCTCTTCGATGCCCGGAACGCCGCCACGGCTGTCGTACATGGGGTGCGGTCTGCGCTGATAGGGCAGCCGGTAGACTGCGTCCAGCTCGTCCTGGGTCAGACTCAGTGCCGGCGGATTCTGCACCAGCATCTGACTGCCGTGGCGCTGGAGAACTGTCTTTCCGGTGATCTCGTCCTGCTGGTCATACTGCTGCCGGGTCGCCTTGGCATACGCCTTTTTGTCCCGGCAGACCTGGGCATAATCCGGACACTGGACACCGCCCCACGGGGTGTTTTCCGGCTCGGTGAGGTAGCACGTGCCACGGATGCCGGTGATCTCCCGGATGGGAACGCCGTCTGCCAGCTGCTGTGCCAGTTCCGTGATCTGATGCTCGCCCATGCCGTACATGAGCAGGTCTGCGCCGCTGTCCACCAGGATGGACGGGCGGACGGTGTCGTCCCAGTAGTCATAGTGGGCGAACCGCCGCAGGGACGCCTCCAGACCGCCAATAGCAATGGCGGCGTCGGGATAAGCCTCCCGGATCTTCCGGCAGTAGGTGATAACGGCACGGTCGGGGCGCAGTCCGGCTTTTCCGCCGGGAGAGTACATATCACTGCTGCGTTTTCGCTTGGCAGAGGTGTAGTGGGCGACCATGGAGTCGATGTTGCCGCCGGTCACCAGAAACGCCAGTCTCGGCTTGCCGAAACGCTGAAAGTCCCGGACGGTGTGCCAGTCGGGCTGGGAGAGGACAGCGACGCTGTAGCCCTGGGATTCCAGCAGCCGGGTGATAATGGCTGCCCCGAAACTGGGGTGGTCTACATAGGCATCGCCGGTGATGTATACGAAATCCGGCTGGGATACGCCGGTTTCCAGAAGTTCCTGCATGGTGACAGGGAGAAAGTGGGTCATGTATTTGCTCCTTGTAAATTTGCCTTCCTTGAAAATCGCCTATCCTATAGGGTGTGCCTTTTCGAGGAAGGCTTATTGTCACTCATTATGTCCCCCTTGAAAAGGGGGATGTCCCGAAGGGACAGGGGGATTATAACAAAGAAAATTTTCGTCATTTATTGCAGCCGTCGCATTTTCCGTTCTGCCAGCTGTTCTTTCGTCATAAGCACCTTCCGGGGCTTTGCGCCCTCGTAGGGACCGATCACGCCCATCTGTTCCAGCTCGTCCATCATCCGGGCGGCACGGGCATAGCCTAGTTTTAGCCGCCGCTGGAGCGATGAGGTAGACGCCTGTCCAGCCTCAACAACCACTTCGATGGCACGTTCCAGCACGTCCTCATCGCTGCCCGGTTCCGGCTCGTTGACGGCAGCCGCTTTTTCTGCGGCACGCAGTTCCTTTGCCTCTGCCTTGGTGACGGGGATGCTCTGTTCCACCTGTTCCATGATTTCGTCGCTGTATTCGCTCTGGGTCTGGGACTTGATGAAGTCCACCACTTTTTCGATCTCCTTGGTGGAGGTGAAACAGCCCTGGACACGGACCGGCTTGATCTTTCCGTTGGGTAAGTACAGCATATCGCCGTGACCCAGCAGCTTTTCTGCGCCGCCGGTGTCCAGGATGGTACGGGAGTCCACCTGGGACATGACCGACAGGGCGATACGGCTGGGGATGTTCGCTTTGATAAGTCCGGTGATAATATCCGTGGTCGGACGCTGGGTTGCGATGATGAGGTGCATTCCTGCGGCACGGGCTTTCTGCGCCAGACGGCAGATGGAGTCCTCCACTTCCTTGGAAGTGGTCATCATCAGGTCGGCAAGCTCATCGATAATCACCACGATTTGCGGCATGGGTTCCAGACCGCTGCCGGGCTGTGCCGCCGCAGCGTTGTAGTCGCCCAGGTCACGGACGCTGTTTTCTGCGAACAGGTTATACCGCCGCTGCATCTCCTGCACCGCCCAGTTCAGCGCACCAGCAGCCTTTTTCGGGTCAGTGACCACCGGGATGAGCAGATGGGGAATGCCCTCATAGACCGTGAACTCGACGATCTTCGGGTCGATCAGAATCAGCTTGACCTCTTCCGGTGTGGCGTGATACAGGATGCTCATGATAATGGAGTTGGTGCAGACCGACTTACCGGAACCAGTAGCACCGGCGATGATCATATGAGGCAGCCGGGCGATGTCGCCTACGACGGCATTTCCGGCGATGTCCCGTCCCACCGCAAACGCCAGCTTGCTCCTGGAACTGCGGAAACTGTCGCTCTCCAGGATTTCCCGGAGCGAAACGGTGTCCTTGTGGCTGTTGGGGACTTCGATGCCGATGGCAGGCTTTCCGGGAATGGGCGCCTCGATGCGAACCCCCTGCGCTGCCAGAGAAAGGGCAATGTCGTCTGCCAGTCCGGTGATCTTGGAGACCTTGATGCCGGCGGCAGGCTGTATCTCATACCGTGTGACGGACGGTCCCCGGAAAATCCCGGTGATGCGGACGGTCACGCCGAAACTTTTCAGCGTCTCTACCAGAATGCCGGCTTTTTCTTTCATTTCCTGGTCTACCGCAGGGTCTTCGGCACGGCTGACGCCGTTCTGCAAAAAGTCGATGCTGGGGATCTGATAGGGACGTGCCGGCGGCTGGGAGACCGGTTCGGATGCCGGTGCAGCCGGTGCTGCTGTTTCTGCCGGAGCAGTTTCTGTATCCGGGGTGAACAGTTCCGGCGGATCCTGCATCAGCTCTTCCGGGGAGACGATCGCTCCGTTGTCCGGCTCGTCCTCCGGGATGGGAATGTCGATGTCCATGTCATACGCCGGGGTATAGGGCGCATTGTCCTGGGGCTGGCTGTAGTTGTCCCGTATCATAGCGTCCAGATCCGGGGAAAGCGGCGAGTTGTCCTCGACAAAATCGGGGATGGCAGATTCCAGGCTGTCGTCTGCCGCCGGTTCGGGAACTGGTTCGGCAGGACGGCTGCCCTTGCGGTGGACCTTTGCCCGTTTCGGTCCGGTCTGCTCCGGGAGCAGAAATTCCGGCTCTTCTGCCTGGGGCAGTTCCGGTTCGCCGGAGATGTCCGTGTCGGGGATATCGTCCGCCCAGTCCGGCTCTTTGTTCCAGAGTTCCCGGAGCTTGCGGAACGGCCAGCAGATATAGTACCACAGCTGCTGCATACTCATATCCAGCATCCACATAATGGCGACAAAGAGCAGCAGGGCAATGATGATCTGCGCACCGGGCGTGCCGATGATCCGCAGAAAGGGATAGGCGAGAACGGCGCTGATGACGCCGCCGCTCTGGAATGCATCGTCTGCGGCGGTGGTGTATAAGTAGCCGATGGCACGGAAAAAGCCTTTTTTCCCGATGTCACCGATGAACATGATCTGGAAAAAGCTGCTCACCAGTACCGTCAGTCCGGCGCTGAACAGCAGCCGCCGGGAGAGGGACATTCCCTCACGCTTTTCGGTGTAATAGGCGGTGATGAGCAGGATAATGGGGACAATGACGATGGAAAAGCCGAAAATGCCCCGGATGACCCGGTGCATAAAGTACCATCCGGCATTGCCGTGGATAAACGCCAGCAGGAAAAACAGCACTGCGCAGGCAAAGAGGATGACGGACTGGAACTTGGTGTTGCCGCTCTGCTGGCGGTTCAGCTTTTCCAGTGCCTCTTCTTTCGCCGTCTGTGCAGCAGAAGTACCGGCAGCCTTTTTCTTGGCTGCCGGTTTCTTTTTGGGTGCTGGCTTGGAAGTCTTTTTGGAAGATGCAGATTTTTTTGCCAATGTTATGTGCCTTTCTGAAAGGAACTGCCCGGCAGAACGCCGGGGTGCAGTTCTCACGGCGGCACGGCAAGAATGCAGTGCTGCCCTTATGTTTCTATCTGATGATAGAGCGCCTCGATGGCATCGTGGAGAGAACCCATCCGGTCGATGAGACCGCTTTCCACAGCCTCTCTGCCGGAGATCACAGTCCCCATATCAGTCGCCATTTCCTGGGTGTTCATCATCATCCGTTCCAGCGTCTCCCGTGGGATGCGGCTGTGGGCGGTGATGAACCCGGTGATGCGCTCCTGGATCTTTTCAAAATAAACGGTAGTCTGCGGCACACCCAGCACCAGCCCGTTGGTGCGCACCGGGTGTACCGTCATGGAGGCGGAGGGAACAATAAACGAGACATCGGCGCTCACTGCCAGGGGAATGCCGATGGAGTGACCGCCGCCCACCACCAGGGAGACGGTGGGCGTGTGCATTCCGGCGATCATTTCCGCAATGGCGAGTCCAGCCTCCACATCGCCGCCCATAGTGTTGAGCAGGATGAGCAGTCCCTCGATCTCCCGATCCTGCTCAATGGCGACCAGCGCCGGGAGAACGTGTTCATACTTGGTGGTCTTGGTGTCCTCCGGCAGGACGTTGTGTCCCTCTACCTGTCCGATGATGTTCAGACAGTGGATGAGGTGCTTGGCGTTCTGCGGCCGGACACCGCCGGTCTCTTCGATCAGCTGTGCCTGATCCAGCTGTTCCTCGGTGCTGCTTTTGGATGTGCTGTCGTTCTGTCTGGTCATAGCGGTACTCCTTTGGACGGTTCGGGTGTTTTCCCCGTTAGTTTGTCCCGGAATGCCGTGGTTATACAGAAAGAAGGCAGCACTGCCTTCTACTTCTATATTATAGCAGATTTTGTGGAAAAGTCAAGGTGAATGCAGGGGGATTCCACACAAATCATTCTCGTTATTGCGTGCTTGTTTGACATTTTTTGTCGTATGTGATATACTAAAGCTCTGAGGGCATACCAATAACGGTAGGCGGTCGATTCCAGCTCCCGGAAGGGAGTGAGTGCGAATGAACATAGACATCCTTGTCAAGTGCATTAGCATGGTTTGCGAAGTATTCAAAGCATATCTTGCTTACTTAAACTTCAAAAAACGGAAATAACCGCCCTGAGCTTCCAACTAGAGGCGGTTATTTCATATAACTAATTCTTGGGAGCAGACCGTCTGCTGGTATGCTCTCTCTTTATCTATATTATACGACAGAACGCTGGATTTGTCAATACATAAATCAATTTTTATAAAGCCTCCTCTCATAGAGGAGACGGTACGAAGTGTGGTCAGAGTCGTTATGTCAGCGAGTCGCACAGCGGGCGAACTATATTCGCCCCTACAGTGCTGTTTCCCTGCCCCACAGAAAATCACCCTTTCTTCCCCGGCTGTCTTTTTCCCTTGCCCGGCTTTTTCTTTTTCCGGACGGAATCGCCGAAGTTCCCCAGCTTTCTGCCCAGGGCGAAGTATTCCCCGTGGGCGTATGCCATGAGACCACACTGCTGGAGATTCAGCTTGCCCTTGCTGTCCAGAAAGCGCTCGTCCACATTCACGCCGGTGATCTCTGCCTCAAAGACGGTGTGTGTCCCCAGTTCTTTCGTGTCGGTGACACGGCACTCCAGGCTGACGGGACACTCGGCGATCATAGGCGCACTTACGGTCTGCGCCTGCTCTGGGGTGAGGTGGCACTGTGCGAACTTGTCCACGTCTCTGCCGCTGCGCACGCCGCAGAAATCCGTGGCTTTCATCATGGCGGAGGTGGGGAGATTGATGACGAACTCGCCGGATTCCCGGATGAGGTCGTAGGAATACCGGGAGGGTCGGACGGAAATATAGGTCATGGGCGGATGGGTCGCCAGAACGCCTGTCCAGGCGATGGTGAGGACGTTGGGATGCTCCATCGTGCCGCAGGAGACCAGGGTCGGCGGTACGGGTGCTAAGAGGACGCTGCCTTTCCAGTGTTGTTTTGCCATAGCTTGCTGCTCCTTTTTTTCGTGGGGACGGCGCACTGCGGCGCTGTCCGGTTCTGTCCCATATTGTACCATGGCGGAGGCGGATGTGTCAAGAGCGGCGATTTGACACCCTGCCGTTTCGTTGACAACCGCCGGAAAACCCGGTATAATAAAGGCAATACCGCACAAAGCCCGCCTGACGGCTTTGCACGCAATCTGCTTGCTGATTTTCCGTCATATTGCACAGAAATCTCTTGACATACGACAGTATGCCTGCGAAATTTCTGCGCAATCTGCCAAAAAATCTGGCTGCGCATCTTACGCACAAGCTTTGTGCGGTGTTGCCTATAAAACCATCACAATACGAGGAGAATCCATTATGATACAATGTGCAACCATTTTTACAGACCATATGCTGCTCCAGCGTGGAAAGCCCATTGCGGTTTTCGGCACGGGAACGCCCGGCGAGACGGTGACGGTCTCCGTCCCGGAGCGCCGCTGTACTGTTTCCGGCGCTGTAGATGCAGACGGCAGCTGGTGCGTGACACTGCCGCCCATGCCCGGCGGAACGGGCTGTACCATGACGGTGAACGAACAGACCTTCACGGATGTGGCATTCGGTGAGGTCTGGCTCACCGGGGGACAGTCCAACATGGAGTTCATGCTGAAAGATGCCAAAAACGGCGCTGCGGAACTGGCGCAGTGCGCAGACTCCAACGTCCGGTATTTTTCCGTGCCGAGAAATACCTTCCGGGACGACGCTTACAAAGCTGCCATGGATGCCGCCCACTGGGAGCTGCCGTCCACGGAGACCAGCGGCACCTGGTCGGCTGCCGGCTATCTGGCAGCAAAGGAGCTGGCGCAGACCCTGGGCGTTCCCGTGGGGATCATCGGCTGCAATTTCGGCGGCTCTTCGGTGAGCTGCTGGCTGCCGGAGGAAGATCTCCGGGCGCACACTGCCGGACACCCCTATTTGCAGGACTATGCGGATGCCGTCGCCGGAAAGACCGACGAGGAGATGATCGCCGCCTATGACGAATATGTGACCTATCACACCGCCTGGGAAAAGCGGATGCAGAAGTGCTACCAGGAGGACGGCAATATGCCCTGGGACGAGATTATCCGGCGCTGCGGCGAAAACCGCTATCCCGGTCCGATGGGCATCAAAAGCCCGTACCGTCCTGCCGGGATGTACCACACCATGCTGCGGCAGGTGACACCCTATACCATCCGAGGATTTTTCTATTATCAGGGCGAAAACGACGAGATCCGACCCGACACCTATGGTACACTGCTGACGATGCTCATTGCCCGGTGGCGCCAGGATTTCCGGGACGAGACCCTGCCCTTTCTCCTGGTGCAGCTGCCCATGCACACCTATGCGGACACCCCGGAAAACGGGGCGTGGAGCAAGCTGCGTGAGGCGCAGATGCGGGTGTATCAGACGGTGAAAAACACAGGCATTGCCGTGATCCTGGACTGCGGCGAGTACTGCAACATCCACCCTGTGGACAAGCACCCGGTGGGACACCGCCTGGCGCTCCAGGCACGGCGGCTGGTCTACGGCGAAACGGAATTGCAGGCGTTCGGTCCTATCTACCGCAGCTTTGCGGCAGAGGGCGACACCCTCACCGTATTCTTTTCCCACGCCGAACAGGGGATGGTATGGCACGGCGAACCCGTGGGCTTTGAGATCGCCGGGGCAGACGGGGCGTATCATCCGGCAAAGGCTGTCCTGGACGGGAACACCGTGCGGCTCACGGCGGACGGCGTGGATGCACCCGTGGCGGCACGGTACAACTGGGTGAACTACGGACCGGTCTCCCTGTTCGGGACGAACGGTATTCCGGCGGCGCCGTTTCGCACCGATGCGCCGGTGATGCCCCTGACGGCAGGCGTCTGAGACAGCCGTCCGGCAAAACTCTCCACCAGTTTCCACATTCGGGGACAGAGATGGAAAAAGCGCTTGTTTTCCACAGTTTCCACAGAGTTTTCCACAGAATATACGGTCGAATCCCTGGTTTTTGTGGAAAACCGGGGTTCTTCTGTTTGAACGGTTTCCGAGGTGCGCATACTCTTGTTAAAAGCCCGTGTAGATGTAAAAAGTTTGTGCAGATGTGAAAAGCTCGTGCGACACTGCACGGCGGAAACAGGAGGAGACAGAAGAAATGGTAAAAGGCGTACAGAAAAAGATCATCGAAGTGAACCATCCGGACAGCCTGTATTTTGAACGTGCCGTGTTTTATCTCAAACCCGGCGTGACCCAGCTGCCCCAGCAGTTGTCCCGTGCGGATGCAGATGCCCTGCTCCGGGAGGCTGCGCCGGACAAGGCGGAAAAACGGTTCTGGCTGCGTACTGTCCTGCTGGTGCTGCTCAGCTGCCTGGGGACGGCGGCGGTGTGCCTGCTGCTGCTGTGACAGCTCCCGGCGGAAAGAAAAATCTGAAAATCCCGTGAAAATTCTTGTTTTTTCTCTCTGGGTGTGCTATAATAAATAGAATCGTGCAAAAATAAAAGCTGTGCTGTACTTTTGGACACAGCGCAGAGAGATAACGGAGGATTTGATATGAGCCAGAGAAAACCACAGCCCCGCCGGGGACAAAAGCCGGCGGATGCACCGGAGACCGAAAACGACCGCATTGCCGGACGCAACCCCGTTCTGGAGGCGCTGCGGAGTGATGCCAAGATCGATCTGATCTATGTGGGACAGGAGAGCGGCGGTCTCCAGGAGATCATCCGGCTCGCCAAGGAAAAGGGCATCCCGGTGAAAGTGGTCACCGAGTCCAAGCTGTCCCAGCTCACCGGCGGCGCAGTCCACCAGGGCGTGGCTGCCGAGGGTGCGTGCGGCATCTATGTTTCCCTGGAAGAACTGCTGGAACGTGCCGCAGAAAAGGGCGAACCGCCGCTGCTGATACTCTGTGACGGCATCCAGGACCCTCACAATCTGGGTGCGATCATCCGGACGGCAGAGGCTGCCGGCGCACACGGCGTGGTGATCCCCAAGCGGCGCAGCGCATCGCTGACGCTGACGGTGGGAAAGACCTCTGCCGGCGCTGCAAGCTGGCTGCCGGTGGCACGTGTCCCCAATTTGGCATCCGCCATGGAGACGCTGAAGAAAAACGGCGTCTGGATCTACGGTACAGATGCCGCAGGCACAAGCTATACGGATGCGGACTTCACCGGCGGCACGGCGTTTGTCATCGGCTCAGAGGGCTTTGGCATGAGCCGCCTGGTGAGCGAAAAGTGCGACGCTATGCTCAGTCTGCCCATGCGTGGAAAGGTCAACTCCCTGAATGCGTCCGTGGCGGCAGGCATCTTTATGTACGAAGCAGTTCGCCAGCGGCTGGCGAAGTGACGTTTTTACCACAGGAGTGAACTTATGGCAGACCATAAATTTACATTAGAAGAGATTCTGAACGAATACAGCGAGGACGGCAGGCGCTCCGGCATCCGGCATACCTCGGACAAGCCCTTGTCCCACGGGACGCTGGAGACGGAAAAGCTGGTGAATGCGGCGACCTCCAGCCGTCCGCTGCGGCAGGAACAAGCCGGCTATGACCAGGTCGTGCCGGAGCTTTCTGCGGGAGACGAGGAACAGCTGGTGGATATCAAGTCCACCATTTCTCACATCAAGGCGGACAAGGCGGCGCAGGCGGCAAGAGATGTCGACGCTGCTCCGGTGCTGCGGGAGCGTTTTCCCACCCAGCATCTCCGCCGGGAAAATGTCTCCTTCGTCAAGGCTGCCGGTGCGGCACGCTATGGCGCATCCTATCCGGAGAACGGCGACAGCGGCTATGACGGCGCAGTCATGCTGGCTGAGCCGGAAACAGAAGAGCCGGCGGAAAAGCATCGCCCCAATGTGCGGCAGATGCAGGACTCCACCCGTGCCAGAGAAAAGAACCGGAAACGGCGGCGGCGCTCACCGGAGAGTACTTATCTCAAAGAGTCGGTTACCGGAGAATTTCAGCGCCCGGATGCCCGGACAGTACCGGAAGAACCGCCGGCCTCCAGACGGCACTGGGAGGAGGAAAAGGACTACTATTACCAGGAAAAGCAGCAGACCGGCAGCTTTCGTCCCATTCGCCAGCGTGTGCGCAGCCACACCTTCGGGGAAGATGCGGACAAGCGCAAGCCGGATGATCTGGGCTTGGTGAAAAAGACCCTGGAAAACCTGCGGAATGTGGTGTTCTTCCGGTTTGTCGCCATGCTGGTGCTGACGCTTGCCGGCGCTGTTCTGGCGTGTCTGGAAGTGCTGAGCGGTAGTGCGTTTTTACAGACGGTCACCCCCAGAGGCTACAGCATCATTCAGCTGGCGCTGGGACTGCTGGGGCTGGGCGTGATGTTCCCCACGGTGAAAAACGGACTGTGGAATCTGCTCCGCTTTCATGCGGACAGCGACAGCATGGCGGTGCTGCCATTGCTGCCCACGCTGCTGGGTGCAGTCTGCGCCGTCGTTGCGCCGGAGACCCTTTCTTCGGGGACGGTGCATCTCTACGTGCCGTGCGCTCTGCTGGCGCTGTTCTGCAACATCATCGGACGGCTGCTCATGGTGCGCCGTGCGCTGCGGAATGTGAACGTGATCTCCCGGGAGGGACAGAAACGGGTGCTTTCCTATGTCTCCCAGGAGGAGACCGCAGAACTGCTCACCCGTGGCGTGCTGCACGATATCCCCATTGTCACCGCTGTGCGCAAGGCAGACGGGGTGTGCGATATCCTGCGGTATTCCTATTCCACGGATATGGCGGACAGTCTCTGCCGCACCATGACGCCCATCTGCGGCGCAGTGACGCTGCTCATCGCTGTGGGCATGACTTTGATTCGCATGGGAACGGCGTTCGGGATGCCCTGGATCAGCTTTTTCTGCTCCATGCTGGCACTATTGCAGGTGGCGTGCTGCGGTACGGCGAGCGCCCTGGCAGTCAATCTGCCGCTGGAGCGTGAGTCGAAAAAGGCGGCGGCATCCAACAGTGCCATGCTGGGTTATCAGAGCGTGGACGACTTTTTCGACACCAACGCTCTGCTGGTGGAGGCGAACGACCTGTTCCCCAAGGGATCGGTGCAGATCGCCGGCATGAAGGTGCTTTCCGGGGCGAAGATGGACGAGGTGCTGTTGGATGCGGCGAGCCTGGTGCATCACGGAGACAGTATGCTCCAGAGCGCCTTTGCGGAGATGATCCCCGACCGGGAAACGCTGCGGCCGGTAGACGAGTTTGTCTGTGAGGACGGGCTGGGACTCTGCGGCTGGATCGCAAACCGGCGTGTGCTGTTCGGCGGACGGGAGATGATGGCGAACCACAACATCGAGGGACTGCCCACTAAGACCAGAGAGGCAGAGTTGGCAGAGGGCAGCGGCGATGTGCTGTATCTGTCGGTGAGCGGTGTGCTGGCGGCAATGTTTTCCGTGCGCATCACGGCAGACCCCAAGGTAAAGCGGCAGATGCAGGCGCTGCGGCAGGAGCGTGTGGCGCTGGTGCTGCGGAGTGTGGACTGTTCCGTTTCGCTCCGGCGGCTGGCGGCGCTGTTCGATTTCCCGGAGGCTTACTTAAAGATCGTTCCCACCTCTATGCACCACCTGTTCCAGCGTGAGACCGGCGACCTGGGCTGCGTCAGCGCATCCATGACCGTGGGTGACACCGGCTTTGGTGCAGGTGCGCTGCTGCTGGGTGCGAGACGGGTGCGCCGTGCGGCGGTGCTGGGCGTGATCCTGCTGGTTGCGGCAGGACTCCTGGGCTTTTCGCTGGCGATGATCCATGTGGTCACCGGCGCATATACCCAGATGACGGCTTATTTTTTCCTGATCTATCATGCGATCCTGACGCTGGTGACAGCACTGGCGGTGCGGATACGGTAATTCCCGTGAAAGGAGTGGCTTAGCGTGGAACGAAATCATAAACAGAACAACACAGACGGCGAGGAGACCATGTTTTTCCGTGCCGCTGCATCGGACGGCTCCACAGACCAGTACGATACCCGGCAGCTGAACGCACAGGAGGTGCGCAGTCAGGGAAACGGTTACGGACAGCAGGGCTATCCCCGAAACGGGTATCCGCAGAATGGGTATCCTCAGAACGGCTACGGACAGCAGGGCTATCCGCAGAATGGCTACGGACAGCAAGGATATCCGCAGAACGGGTATCCGCAAAACGGCTATGGGCAGCAGGGCTATCCGCAGAATGGGTATCCCCAGAACGGCTACGGGCAGCAGGCACAGCGCCCGGCACAGGGCAGCTATGCGGCACGGCAGAGCTATCCCCAGGGACAGCGTCCGCAGGGCAGTCCGCCGCCAAGGCAGCAGGCTGCGCCGGGGTATCACGGCGGTCAGACCTACCGCCAGCCCCAGCGTCCCCAGGGACAGGGTTACAATCAGCCACGCCGGGAAGCCTCCCGGCAGACGTCGCCGAGACAGAATCCGCCCCGGCAGAGCCAGACCAGACGGGAACCGCCAAAGCAGAGTACGCCGAGACAGAGTTCCGGTCGGAACCGTACTTCACGAAAGCGGCAGGGTTCTTTTCTGAGCCGGCTGGTGCGCATTGTGCTGACGGTGATCGTGGCGGTGTTCCTGCTCTATTCCGCTATCGCTATGGTGGGCATCCTGGGCATGAACCGGGTGGACACCGGAGACCGGACTGTCACCAGCGGCAGTATGGACGCATCCTATGTAAAAAACGTGCTGGTGATCGGCACGGACACCCGTGACCCGGACGAGGAGCGTGGACGTTCAGACTCCATGATTTTAGTGTCGCTGAATTCCAAAACGCATCAGATCTACATGACTTCGTTTATGCGTGATGCCTATGTGGACATTCCGGGGCAGGGCAGCGCCAAGCTGAATGCGGCGTATTCCTACGGCGGCCCGGAACTGCTGATGGACACCATCGAGGAGAACTTTGATGTACATATCGACGACTATGTGATGATCACCTTTGCGGCGTGTGCGGCGATGATCGACGCAGTGGGCGGTGTGGAGCTGGAGATCTCCGACCGGGAGGCGGAGGCAGTCAACGAGATCCTCATCAGCGAGGTCAACGAGATCATGGGCGACGACCGGGAGGACGACCTGCTGGACGGCGGCGGCAAGCTGAAACTGGACGGCAAGCAGGCGCTGTCCTACAGCCGTATCCGGTATGTGGGAAACGCCGACTTTGAGCGTACCGAGCGCCAGCGCACGGTTATGGAGCAGGTTATGGGCAAGATCAAAAGCAACCCGTTCCGGCTGTTTCCGGTGTGCATGGGTGCGCTGCCGAAGATGACCACCAATATGTCGGTGCTGTCTCTGTACGGCTATGCAGTCACCACGCCGCTGAAGCTGGCGACCTATGACATGGCGCAGCAGCGTGTGCCGGCGGACGGTACCTATCAGGGCGCAGATATCGGCGGCGAGTCCGTTTTGCAGGTGGACTTCGATGCGGCAAAGCAGCAGCTGAAAAGCACCGTGTTTGCGGAAAAATAACAGCAGAAATATTGCGGCACTGCCGGGAGATTTGGTTTCCCGGCGGTGCTTTTTTGTTGGTCTCGTAGGGGTGAACATGGTTCGCCCGGGTCGACTCCTCTGCCCTGTCGGGCATCTCCTCTATGAGAGGAGACAATGGGAGAAAGCCTTCTCTTTCAGAAAAGGCGGCACGAAGTGCGGTCGGAATTATCATGTCAGCAGACCGTAGAAGTGATGCACTAACGGGCGAACCATGTTCGTCCTTACAGGATACGCCGGAAACAATGCCGGTTTTACATTTTGCAGTAGATTTTATCGGCAAAAAAGTGATTTTGGATGGTATAGCGGATTGACTTTTTGCCGATAGCAAATTTGTTTTGCTTTACAGATATTTCCTACTTGTTCGTATAAATACGTTTATCTACTATATTTTTTGTAGTATAATGAATTTTGTTGAAATGTATGGTTGCTATGTGTGCTGTAACAACAGTAATTGTATGAATGGAGTGTAATGCTATGAGAAAAATGAAAAAGATTTTTGCCATTGTTTTGGCTGGAACGATGTGTGCCTTGAACTTTGGAGGACAAGTGGTATCAGCGGAAGAAGATAATGCCGCATATGGTTCTTACGGTGATTTGATTTATCGAATTGAAACAGACGGAACACTTACAATTGTTGACTGTAAAGAAGAGGCAGAAGGTGTTGTGGTGATTCCCAGTGAGTCTTATGACAAGCCGATTACGAAAATCGAGGCGTTTGCTTTTCAGAACTGCAAGGATATCACAGAAGTTCAGATTCCGGATAGTGTCACAGAGATTGATGCAAATGCTTTTGCAGACTCTTTTGTGCAAGAACAGCAGGATGGACCAATTTACACTGTGGATTCCTGGGTAGTATCTTATGATAAGGAATACGCAGAAGTAACATTGCCAGAGGACATTCGTGGAATTGCAAATTCAACTTTTAGTGAATCTGAAATCACAAAAATCACAATTCCTGGTTCGGTGAAAACGATTCCCACTAATTTGTTTTCTTTCTGCGAAAATCTGGAAGAGGTTGAATTGAATGAGGGAACGACAAAAATCGCAGATAATGCTTTTTTTGCTTGTGAAACTCTGAAAAAAGTTAATATTCCGAAAACAATTGAAAAGATTGAATATAGTACATTTTGTACCTGTGACAGTTTGGAAAATGTGGAATATGCCGGAAACCTGGAAGACTGGAGAAAAATCCAGATTGATTTAAGAAGTAGTGGAAATGGACCGCTCCGTACTGCAACAATTCATTGCAGTGATGGGACATCATTTCAAATGATGGATTATCGAGGCGATGTAGATGAAGACGGCAAAACAGATACGACTGATTTATTTGAACTGATGGTTTATCTGGCTTATCGTGGTGCCGGTTTGGAGACAAATTTGACAGAAAATCAAATTGTGATTGCGGACATTGATTGCAATGGACAAGTGGATACAACAGATATGTATTATTTGATGTATTATTTGGCATTAAAGGGTGCTGGCAAGAATCCGTCATGGAATGATATTTGCTAAAACAGTGTGTCTCTGGGAATGGCTGCATTTCCCGGAGACATTTTTATTTGTAAGCAGAGTTATTTTTGGCGTGCGAGATAAAAAAGAGAAACCCTGCATAATCCGTTGACATTATTGCACAAAGATGCTATAATAGATTTTGTTCATTTTTAAGAGCCTGTTCAGTATCTTTTTACGTGCGGATTTTGACGCAGTCAGCGAAAAAATCTGCCGAAAAGACGTGGGAAAAAGATGCGGAACAGGCTCTGAGAAAACAGATGATAAGCTGCGGCAAGCGATTGCCAATTTATTGGGTGGATACTATGAAAATCGTAATTATCGGAAACGGAAAGATCGGCAGCAACCTTGCGGCTGTGCTGGTGCGTGAGGGTCACGACGTGACTGTGGTGGACTGCGAAGAGGCGCACCTACGCAAGAGCCAGAATACCCTGGACGTGATGTGCATCGAGGGCAACGGCGCTACGGCGGAGACACAGCTGGAGGCAGGGGTCAACAAGGCGACACTGCTCATCGCCGCTACGCCTTATGACGAACTGAACATTCTCTGCTGTCTCATCGGCAAGCGCCTGGGGGCGAAAAAGACCATCTCCCGGGTGCGGATGCCGGAGTACTACCAGCAGATGCACCTCATCCGGGAAGATCTGGGGCTGTCTATGGTCATCAATCCGGAGCTTTCCACCGCAGACGAGATCATGCGTGTGCTGGTCTTTCCGTCGGCGGCAAAGGTGGAAGTGTTCGGCAAGGGCAAGCTGGAACTGGTGGAATACCGTCTCCCGGATTTCCCGTGGCTGTCGGGCATCACCCTGGCGGAACTTTACAAGAAGATCAAGACCAAGTTCCTGGTCTGCGCTGTCCAGCGGGACGGCGATGTGATGATACCCGGCGGCGACTTCGTGATGCAGAGCGGCGACCGCATCCATGTGGCGGCATCCCATAAGAACATCGAGCGCTTTTTCCGTGCCAGCGGTTTCATGAAGGACAAGGTCAAGACTGCTATGCTGGTGGGCGGCGGCAGAGTCGGGTATTATCTGGCGAAGCAGCTGCTGGCGCTGGGCATGAAGGTCAAGCTGATCGAAAAGGACCGGGAGCGCTGCAACGAACTGGCGGAACGGCTCCCGAAAGCCATCGTCGTCTGGGGCGACGGCACAGACCAGGATCTGCTCATTGAAGAGGGCGTGCTGGAGGTGGACGGCTTTGTGGCGCTCACCGGCATCGACGAGGAAAACATGATTATTTCCCTGTTCGCCAAGGACAACACCAACGCCAAGGTGGTCACCAAGATCAGCCGGGAAAATTACATCGGACTGGCGTCAGACCTGGGGCTGGACTGCGTGGTGTCGCCGAAGTTCCTCACCATGGGCAATGTGCTGAGCTATGTGCGCTCTCTGGAAAGCACCGCCGGCAGCGAGATCGAATCCCTGTACCATCTGGTGGGCAACCAGGTGGAGGCGATCGAGTTCCGGGTGAAAGAACGTATCCCCGACCTGGTGGGCGTGCCGCTGAAGAATGTCCGGCTGAAGAAGAACATCCTGATCTGCGCCATCATCCGGAAACGGGAGATCATCATTCCGGACGGCAGCGCCGTGATCGAACTGGGGGATTCTGTGGTGATCGTCTCCAAGGAACACCACTTCTCCGGGCTAAAAAGCATTCTGGATTAAGGCGGTGACGGGATGAATAAAGGAATTGTTCTGCATTATCTCTCCATGGCGCTGCTGCTGTCCTCGGCACTGTTCGTCGTGCCGGCGCTGGTGAGCCTGTACTATGGGGAATACTACTTCCTGCTGATCTTTCTGTGCGTGGGCGCAGGCATGGCGCTGGCGGCGCTGCCCGGTGCGCTGTACCGTCCCAAGCGACGGTATATGTTTGCCAGAGAGGGCATGGTCATTGCAGCCCTCATGTGGATCATCTTTTCTGCGGTGGGTGCGCTGCCCTTTTATCTCAGCGGCAGCATTCCTCACTATGTGGATGCGCTGTTCGAGAGCATCTCCGGGTTCACCACCACGGGTTCGTCCATTTTGACGGACGTGGAGGCGCTGCCACGGGGCATCCTGTTCTGGCGCAGCTTTACCCACTGGGTAGGCGGCATGGGCGTACTGGTGCTTGCCATCGCCATTCTGCCGTCTACGGGAAACGCACTGTATCTGATGCAGGCGGAGTGTCCCGGTCCCCAGGTGGGAAAGCTTGTCCCCAAGGGAAAGACCTCGGCGCTGTATCTGTACCTCATCTACGGCGTGCTGACGCTGGTCACGGTGATCCTGCTGTTCACCGGCGGAATGCCATTGTTCGACAGCGTGTGCCACGCCATGGGTATTGCCGGAACCGGGGGATTCGGCATCAAAAACGACGGCGTTTCCTACTATAATTCCCCGTATCTGGAGGGTGTCATTACCGTCACCATGATCCTGTTCGGGGTGAACTTTACCCTGTATTATTACCTGCTCATCCGGCGTTTCCGGGAGGTGCGGAAAAACACGGAACTGCGTGTCTATTTCTGCATCATCGCCGCCGCCACAGGGCTTATCATGCTCAATATCCAGCCCATCTATCACAGTGTGGGAAAGTGCTTTCGCTATGCGGTGTTCCAGGTGGCGTCCATCATGACATCCACCGGATTCGCCACGGCGGACTACAACAACTGGCCGCTGTTTTCCCAGATGATCCTCCTGCTGCTCATGTTTATCGGAGCGTGCGGCGGCTCTACCGGCGGCGGCTTTAAGGTGCAGCGCTTTGTGATCCTGTGGAAAAGCGGCTTTGCGTCCCTGCGGAAAATGGTACACCCTAACTCGGTGAACCAGGTGAAGTCGGACGACAAGATCCTGCGCTCGGAGGTATTGCAGCACGTCCTCAGCTATCTGATCCTGTATCTGGGACTGGTGATTGCATCATTCCTGCTGATCTCTCTGGACGATATGGACTTCGGCACGGCGGTGTCGGCGGTGTCCACCTGCATCAACAACATCGGACCGGGCATGAACCGGGTAGGACCGATGGAGAACTTTTCCTTTCTGTCAGACTTCTCCAAAATGGTGCTGTCGGCAGATATGCTTCTGGGACGGCTGGAAATTTTCCCCATCCTGGTGCTGCTCTCGCCGTCGGTGTGGCGGAAGAGCTTTTGAGAAAAATTTACAGCAGCATAGCACAGAAAAACGGCACCCCGTCTCCGGAGTGCCGTTTTTCCCTCTTACTATTCTACTCAATCTTTGAAAAAGATGTGTGTTCTAAAAACTTACTTTACGATGTACTTGCCGATAGCCTCTACCAGCTTGTCTGCATCGTCTGTGTGTGCCTGCAGCTTGATCGGCTTGGACAGATCCAGGCTAAAGATACCCATGATGGATTTTGCATCAATGGCATAACGGCCGGACACCAGATCAATGTCATAATTGAACAGCATAACCTTGTTTACGAAATCCTTTACATCGTTGATCGCATTCAGCTGAATTGTTGTTTCATACATAACAATTACCTCCTCTTGAAGGGGTCTGATTCTCGCCCTTCCGGTGTCACAATAAATTGCAGAACCAAAAGCACATCCCATAAAACGGCAACGTGCATACCGCCTTTCGCTTTCATTGTGCAAGCTCCGGGTGCTTTCCCGTTCTGTACCTATAGTCTACCACGAAAAAATTTTCTTGTCAAGACGATTGCAACAATTTCGTCGATATAGTATAATAGAAGATGGAAACACCCCTGTTTTTTTGACAGTGACGTTAATTTTCATGAAAATCCAGTGAAAACGGCGCAAAGATTCTGCGGAAACCCGGTCGTTTTTTCGGAAATTCCGTCGTTTTTCTGGAGATGAGGAGGTATCGCACAGACTTGAACTGTTATTTTTATACATTCGGATGCAAGGTGAACACCTGTGAGACCGCCGGGATGCAGTCTCTGCTGCAAAGCGCCGGCTATACGGTGGTCTCTCAGCCGGAAGAGGCGGACATTTTCCTGTTCAACTCCTGCACCGTCACCGCATCCGGGGACAGCCGCCTGCGCCACGCCATGCGAAAGGTGCGCCGGGAACACCCGGATGCTCTGCTGGTGCTGACGGGATGTTATCCCCAGGCGTATCCCGACGAGGCAGCCGCCATTCCGGAGGCAGACCTGGTGCTTGGCACAAAACACCGGAGCAGGCTGCCGGGACTGCTGGCGGAGCTGTGTCAGAACCATGCCCGGATCGCCGCCGTGGACAGCTACGGCGCACAGGATGACTTCGAGGCGCTGCCCTGCGACACCATGCCGGACAACACCCGTGCCTTTCTGAAGATACAGGACGGGTGCAACTGTTTTTGCAGCTACTGCATCATTCCCTATGCCCGTGGACGCTGCCGGAGCCTGCCGCCGGAGGAACTGCGGAAAGCCGCCGCCGGATTTGCGGAGAACGGCTATCGGGAGATCGTCCTCTGCGGCATCAACCTGGGCTTTTACGGCATGGAGTGGGACGGCTCGCTGGCAGAGGCGGTGGAGACCTGTGCCGCCGTCCCCGGCGTGGAGCGTGTCCGGCTGGGGTCTCTCGAACCGGAGCGGCTGACGGAAGAACAGCTTTCCCGGCTGGCGGCGCTGCCCCAGTTCTGTCCCCAGTTCCACCTGTCTCTCCAAAGCGGCTGTGACAGGACTCTGCGTGCCATGAACCGGAAATATGACAGCGCCGAGTATGCCGTCATCTGTCAGCGCATCCGGCGGTACTTTCCCGACTGCGCCATTACCACAGATTTCATGGTGGGCTTTCCCGGCGAGACGGACGAGGACTTCCGGGACTCGCTGGCGTTTGCACAGCGGATGGCGTTTGCCGCCATGCACGTGTTCCGCTATTCGCCCAGAGCCGGCACACGGGCTGCGGCGTTTCCGGAACAGTGCAGCGGCGCAGAAAAAACTGCCCGGATGGAACAGGCGCAGAAAGCGGCGAAGACCGCCAAGGAAAACTTTCTGAAAAGCCAGATCGGCACGGAATTTCCGGTGCTTTTTGAACGTGAGCGTGGCGACGGCTATCACGTGGGACACACCCCGAACGGCACCGTTGTGCGAATTTCTGCAAAAAATCCAAAAAAAAGTTTGCGTAATCGCATTTTTTGTGTTAGAATAGAAGAGAGTGATGCGGAATGCTGCTATGGGACGCTGACAGAGTCCGGTCTTGACGAAGACCTGTAGGGGTCGATGCCCACATCGACCCGTGTGCAGAAAAAACAGCAAACAGCTGCTGCCCTTGTACAAGTCTGCCGAATCAGCCTCCCCTGAAAGGGGAGGGGGACCAGCGAAGCTGGTGGAGGGGTTTTGCGGAATCTTTTTTCTTCATGTGCTAGTTTTCACGGAAATACCCCTCAGTCAAGCCTGCGGCTTGCCAGCTCAGCACAAGGCACGCCCTTCGGGTGCCCTATAGGGGAGCCAGTCCGCAGCAGCATCCGCAAATTCAAAATAAAGGAGATTTACCATGTCCGTTTTTCGTATTTATGTGGAGAAAAAGCCGGAATTCGCCGTTGAGGCACGCTCGGTTCTGAGCGATGTGCAGACGGCGCTCCGTCTGAATGTCAGCGACATCCGCATTTTCCACCGCTATGACGCAGACCATCTGACGGCAGAGGCTTTCGAGCGTGCTGTCCCCACCGTATTTTCCGAGCCTGCTGTAGACCACACCTACACAGAACTGCCGGCACTGGAAGAGGGTCAGCGGATGTTCGCCACAGAGTATCTGCCGGGTCAGTTCGACCAGCGTGCCGACAGCTGTGAACAGTGTATCCAGATTCTGCTCCAGGGCGAGCGCTGCCGTGTCCGCACCGCAGACGTCTATGTTGTCACCGGCAGTCTCACGGACGCTGAGTTCGACCGTCTGAAGAAATACCTTATCAACCCGGTAGAGCGCCGGGAGGCATCTCCGGAACTGCCGGAGACCCTGGATACCAACTATACCATCCCGACTACCGTAGAGACCCTCACCGGCTTTATCGGTCTGTCGGAGGACGAGCTGAAAAAGTTCATCGCCGACTACGGTCTGGCAATGGATCTGGGCGATATCCAGTTCTGCCAGCAGTATTTCCGGGACACCGAACACCGTGACCCCACCATCACCGAAGTGCGCATGATCGACACCTACTGGTCTGACCACTGCCGCCACACCACATTCCTGACACAGATCACGGACGTGGATATCCCCACCGATTACATCAAGGAGACCTACGACGCATACTGCACCGTCCGCCAGGAACTGGGCAGAGGCGAAAAGCCCATGACCCTTATGGACTTGGCAACCATCGCTGCCAAGAAACTGAAGGCAGACGGCAAGCTGAACGACCTGGACGAGAGCGAGGAGATCAACGCCTGCTCCGTCAAGATCAAGGTGGACATTGATGGCAAGGAAGAGGACTGGATCCTCATGTTCAAGAACGAGACCCACAACCACCCCACCGAGATCGAACCTTTCGGCGGTGCGGCGACCTGTCTCGGCGGTGCGATCCGTGACCCGCTGTCCGGACGTTCCTACGTATACCAGGCAATGCGTGTCACCGGTGCGGCAAATCCGCTGGTACCGGTAGAGGATACCATCGCCGGCAAGCTGCCCCAGAGAAAGATCACTGTCGGCGCAGCAAACGGCTACAGCTCTTACGGCAACCAGATCGGTTTGGCGACCGGTCACGTGGCTGAGGTCTACCACCCGGGCTATATGGCAAAGCGCATGGAGATCGGCGCTGTGCTGGGCGCTGCTCCGGCATCCAACATCCGCCGGGAAGCACCGGTGCCGGGTGACATCGTCATCCTGCTGGGCGGCAAGACCGGACGTGACGGCTGCGGCGGTGCGACCGGTTCTTCCAAGTCCCACACCGTAGAGTCCCTGGGTCACTGCGGCGCAGAGGTACAGAAGGGTAATGCACCGGAAGAGCGCAAGCTCCAGCGTCTGTTCCGCAACCCGACCGTAACACAGATGATCAAGCGCTGCAACGACTTCGGCGCAGGCGGCGTTTCCGTTGCCATCGGTGAGCTGACCGACGGTCTGGAAATTGATCTGAACGCTGTACCGAAGAAGTACGACGGTCTGGACGGCACGGAAATTGCCATCAGCGAATCCCAGGAGCGTATGGCTGTGGTTGTCGCTGCCGAGGATGCAGAAAAGTTCATCAAGGAGGCAGGCAAGGAGAACCTGGAGGCTACCATCGTGGCAACTGTCCAGGCTGAGCCGAGACTGCGGATGCACTGGAACGGCAACACCATCGTAGACCTGTCCCGTGAGTTCCTCAACTCCAACGGTGCGGCAAAGCACACCGGCATCGCCATCGAAGAACCCCAGCCGGCTGCGGAATCCACCCTCACCGACAGCGCAGATGCGTGGACAGAGCTGCTGTCCAGTCTGAACATCTGCTCGCAGAAGGGTTTGATCGAAAAGTTCGATTCCACCATCGGCGCAGGCACCGTTCTGATGCCGTTCGGCGGCGTATACCAGCTGTCTCCGTCCCAGGCGATGGCTGCCAAGATCCCAGTACTCAAGGGCGAGACCAACACCTGCTCCCTCATGGCGTGGGGCTATAATCCCACCGTCAGCGAGCGCAACCCGTACCTGGGCGCAATGGATGCCGTTATCACTTCTATCGCCAAGGTAGTCGCAGCAGGCGGCAGCTGGCACCACTGCTGGCTGACATTCCAGGAATACTTCGAGCGCACCCAGAACGACCCCAAGCGCTGGGGCAAGCCTATGGCAGCATTGCTGGGCGCATTCAAGGCACAGCTGGAACTGTCCTGCGGCTCTATCGGCGGCAAGGACTCCATGTCCGGCACCTTCGAGAACATCGACGTGCCGCCGACGCTGGTATCCTTTGCAGTTTCCACAGCCAAGGCAGACAAGGTGGTCTCCACCGAGTTCAAGCAGGCAGGGGACAAGGTCGTTATGCTCCGTCCGGAGACCGACGAGAACGGCGTTCCCAGCTTTGAGAGCATCCGTGCCACATTCGACAAGGTCGAGGCAATGATCGCCGCAGGCCGCATCCGTGCCGGCTGGGTCATCGACTACGGCGGCGTGGCTGAGGGTATCGCAAAGATGTGCTTCGGCAACGGCATCGGCTTTACCTTCGACCGCCAGCTGACAGACGCAGAGCTGTTCCAGCCCTGCTGCGGCGGATTCCTGCTGGAACTCTGCGGCGATGCAGAGGACGGCGAGGATGTGATCGGTTCTACCAGCGAAAAGCCGGAGATCGTCTGCCCGAAGTTCACTCTCCAGCTGGACAAGCTGCTGGCTGTCTGGGAAAAGAAACTGGAACCGGTATTCCCGTGCCGTATCAAGACCACCACGGAAGTTCCGGAAAAGCTGTCCTATCCGAGAAAGACCACCCTGTCCGCATCGATCAAGAGCGCACAGCCCCGTGTTCTGATCCCGGTATTCCCCGGCACAAACTGCGAATACGACACCGCACGTGTCTTTGAGCGTGCCGGCGCAAGACCCCAGACCTTTATCGTCCGGAACCTTTCCGCTGCGGCGATGGAAGATTCCATCACCACCTTTGCCGCTATGGTGCGCCAGGCGCAGATCATCATGATCCCCGGCGGATTCAGCGGCGGCGACGAGCCGGAGGGCAGCGGCAAGTTCATCACCGCATTCTTCCGCAATCCCCGCATCAAGGACGCTGTACACGACCTGCTGAAGAACCGTGACGGTCTGATGCTGGGCATCTGCAACGGCTTCCAGGCACTGGTAAAGCTGGGTCTGGTACCGTTCGGCGAGATCATGGACATGACCGACGTTTCGCCGACGCTGACCTTCAACACCATCGCACGCCACCAGTCCATGCTGGTTCGGACACGCATCGCATCCAACAAGTCCCCGTGGCTGTACGGCACCGAGGTGGACGATGTGCATACCGTAGCCATCTCCCATGGTGAGGGACGCTTTGTTGCGCCGCCGGAGCTGCTGGCAGACATGGCGAAGAACGGTCAGATCGCAACCCAGTATGTGGACATGGACGGCAACCCGACCATGGACATCCACTTCAACCCCAACACTTCCATGATGGCAATTGAGGGCATCACCTCGCCGGACGGCAGAGTTCTGGGCAAGATGGGTCACAGCGAGCGTATCGGTCAGAACCTGTACCGGAACGTGCCGGGTGAAAAGGATCAGAAGATCTTCGAGAGCGGCGTGGCTTACTTTAAGTAAGCGGGTGGTGACTCCTCCGTCCTTCGGACACCTCCTCTAAAGAGGAGGCAGATGGGGGATATAAGGCTCCTCTTGTAGAGGAGCTGGCAGCCGTAAGGCTGACTGAGGAGTAATACGCACCAACGGGCGAACACTGTTCGCCCCTACAGATGCACATTTTGAACCGTTTTGAGAGTTAAATCCCCCTGTCCCTACGGGACATCCCAGCACAAGGCACACCCTACGGGCGCCTTTTCAAGGGGGACATGATGCGTGGTAATAAGCCTCCCTTGAAAAGGGAGGTGGATGCTCCGTAAGGAGCAGACGGAGGGATAAACGAGGAGTGACGCACCAACGGGCGAACAGTGTTCGCCCCTACAGATGCACATTTTGAACCATTTTGAGAGTTGAATCCCCCTGTCCCTACGGGACATCCCAGCACAAGGCACACCCTACGGGCGCCTTTTCAAGGGGGACATGATGCGTGGTAATAAGCCTCCCTTGAAAAGGGAGGTGGCACGAAGTGCCGGAGGGATTTCAGCACAAAGTACGTTCCGAAAGAACTCTTTTCACGCACAACCAAATCAAACACAACAAGGCAGCCATGCTCCGGCGAACGGTGTGTGGCTGCTTTTTTGCATACCCGACCGGGAAAGCGCATAAGCTGTACCAAAAACGGGAGGTGTGCCTATGAAACGCTGGCTTGCGGCAATTTGTGCGGCGGTGCTTTTTGGGATGCTCTGGCGTGTGCCGGCGGTCTGTGCCGCAGAAGAACCGGAGATCCCGGCGGCAGCCTATGCGCTGATGGAGACGGAGACCGGGACGCTTTTGCTGGAATCCCACAGCAGCGACCGGATGGCGTGCGGCGCAATGGCAAAGCTGATGACTGCCTATCTGGCGGCGGAGCAGGTGGAGCAGGGGAATTGGACGGCGGACACCGTCCTCACGGCGACAGATGCGGTCACCGGCACAAAGGGTGCTGTGATCTGGCTCACCGCCGGGGAAGAGATGACGGTGGGCGACCTGCTGAAAGGGCTGATCGTGGGGAACGCCAACGATGCCGCTGTTGTGCTTGCCGTGGCTGCGGGCGGCGATGCGGAGACCTTTGTCATGGACATGAACGCCCGTGCCTTTGACCTGGGGATGCGTGACACCCGGTTCGCCAGTCCCCAGGGCAGCCCGGACGACGGGGCGTATACCACGGCGGCAGATCTGGCACGGCTCTGCTGCGCTCTGGCGAAACAGGACTGTCTCCGGGAATATTTCCGCACCTGGCGGGATTTTCTCCGGGGCGACGCCACCGAGCTGGTGAACGAGAACACCTTTGCCCGGACGGATGAGACCAGCATCGGCTTTAAGGCGTGCCACAGCGAAAGCGAGGGCTGGAGCATTGCCGCCGGGGCAGAGCGGAACGGGATGCAGTGCGTGGCGGTGGCGCTGGGGTGCGGCGACACGGACAGCCGCTTTGCCCTGGCGAAACAGCTGCTGCGGAAAGGGTTCGCCGGGTGGAAGGTGGTACAGCCCGGATTTTCCGGGGAATTTCTCTATCCTGTCCAGATCCGTGGCGGCGTGGAACGTGCCGTGCTGGCAGAACCGGGACGGCTCAAGGCACTGGTCATCCCACGGAGCTGCGGCGAGCTGGAAACCGTGATGGTGCTGCCCGGCTATCTCCGTGCGCCGGTGCGGAAAGGGCAGAAACTGGGCAGTGCGGCGTTTTACCAGGGCGATACCCTGCTCTATGAAACCGACGTGGTGGCGGCAGATGCCGTCCGGGAACGGAACTTCTGGGATGCGCTGGAACAAATAACGGTCAAAATGCTTAAATTGTAGAAGATAAATTTGTGTAGATTATACAAGAATCCGGATACCCCTTGCAATCTGCCGCAGAATATAGTATGATATAAGTGGTAAAGTGGTTGGACAGCACAAGTGTGCCGGCTGGTCTCAATGGCTCCCTTGAACGGGGAGCTGGCAGCCGCAGGCTGACGGAGGAGTCGTTTCCTTTGAAAAGCGGCATCCTTTCCGGGATCACCGCACACGCTGCCCGGCGCCTTGAGAAGAAAGTGGAGGGAAATTGTATTATGTCTTCTGTAAAGCTGAATACAAAATATCTGGCAAATTATGTGAATCCGGACGAACTGACCGGAATCCGTCATCAGGTAGAGGCATCTGCAAAGATGCTGCACGAAAAGAGCGGTCTCGGCTCGGATTTTCTCGGCTGGCTGACTCTGCCGACGGACTATGACAAGGAAGAGTTCGCACGGATCCAGGCAGCAGCCAAGAAGATCCAGAAGAATTCTGAGGTACTGGTTGTAATCGGTATCGGCGGTTCTTATCTGGGCGCTCGTGCTGCCATCGAATTCCTGAAGTCGCCGTTCTACAACAATCTGAAGAAGGACACTCCGGACATCTACTATGTGGGCAACAACATCAACCCCACCTATCTGAATGAAGTGATCTCCATCTGCGAGGGCAGAGACTTCTCTGTCAACGTCATTTCCAAGTCCGGCACCACCACAGAGCCGGCGCTGGCATTCCGTGTGTTCAAGCAGCTGGTGGAAAAGAAGTACGGCAAGGACGGCGCAAAGGATCACATTTTTGCAACCACTGACAAGGCAAAGGGTACGCTGAAGTCCCTGTCCGATACTGAGGGCTATGAGACCTTCGTTGTACCGGATGATGTGGGTGGACGCTATTCTGTTCTGACCGCTGTTGGTCTGCTGCCCATCGCTGTTGCAGGCTGCGACATCGAGGCACTGATGGCAGGCGCCGCAGAGGCACAGAAGGAACTGACCGCAGACTTCGACAACAACGACTGCTACAAGTACGCTGCACTGCGCAACATTCTGTACCGCAAGGGCAAGAATGTGGAGATGCTGGTATCCTATGAGCCGAGCTTTGTGACGATGGCAGAATGGTACAAGCAGCTGTTCGGCGAGAGCGAGGGCAAGGACAACAAGGGCATTTTCCCGTCCTCTGCAGTATTCTCCACCGACCTGCACTCCATGGGTCAGTACATCCAGGAAGGCAGCCGCATTCTGTTCGAGACTGTGGTTGACATCAAGAAGCCGAAGCAGGACTTCTATCTGGAACCGGACGCAGAGAACCTGGACGATCTGAACTTCCTGACCGGTCAGAATATGTCTGTCGTAAACCGCAAGGCGCTGGAAGGCGTTGTGCTGGCACACACAGACGGCGGCGTGCCGAACATGATCCTCGAGGTCGAGGACGTGTCCGAAAAGAGCCTGGGCTATCTGATCTACTTCTTCGAAAAGGCTTGCGCTGTTTCCGGCTATCTGCTGGGCGTAAATCCGTTCAACCAGCCGGGCGTTGAAAGCTATAAGAAGAATATGTTCGCACTGCTGGGCAAGCCGGGCTATGAGGACCAGAAGGCTGCTCTGGAGGCAAAGCTGGCTGAATAAGCGGCAAAAAAATCAAGTGTTCAACAGCCGGATCACGGCTGTGACGGAATAAATCTGTACCGCATTTCGGTGCAAAAAAAGGAGTTTTCATCATGATTCGACTGATTACAGGTAAAAAAGGAAGCGGCAAAACAAAGATCATTATCGATAGAATTAACGCAGCAGTAAAAGACACCAACGGCTGCCTGGTTTGCATCGAAAAGGGCGAGACACTGCGCCGTTCGATCAGCTATAAGGTAAGATGGTGCGATACCGAGCAGTTCGCTATCGACAGCTTTGATGCGTTCTATGGCTTTGTTGCAGGTATGCTGGCCGGCAACTATGACATTAAGGAGATCTATGTAGACGGCATCCTGAAGATCGCCGGCGCTGATTTCGAGGCACTGGGCCGCACACTGGAAAAGCTGGACAAGCTGACCGGCGACGATTCCACCGTGACCTTCACTGTTTCCGCAGATGCAGCTGAACTGCCGGCATCTGTTACCAAGTTTGTGGACTAATTTGTCCCCGGACAAGGGAAAACGCTGGTTTTTTCGGTTTTTTTGAAAAAGGACTTGACAAGCCGGCGTGAAATTTGTTATAATAAATGATGCAATGCGTGAAAGGAAGCAGGTATGATTCTACAGCTGCGGGAGATTTTTCAAATAGAGGGTATGCACCTTCCGGTGTCCTATGAGATCACGCCGGAGGAATTGTCTGAGGTGCGTGGCTATACATTTGCTGCACCGGTGGCGGTTTCGGGCGAGTTTTATAACCGTGCCGGGATCGTGACACTGAAATATACCGTCTCCTGTACGCTGGATGTGGTCTGTGACCGTTGTCTCACGGAGCTGAAGCGGGATTATTCGTATGACTTTTCTCACACGGTCGTACCGTCTTTGCAGAGCGAAGGGGATATCTATGACACATACCTGGTCGCACAACACGACAGCATTGATATGAATGAGACAGCAATCTCAGATCTTTTGCTGATGCTGCCGACAAAGATGCTTTGCCGGGAGGACTGCAAGGGGCTGTGCGATATCTGTGGGTGCAATCTGAACGAGCGCACCTGCAACTGTCGAAAGTAGAAGGAGGTGCCAAGACATGGCAGTACCGAAGAATAAGGTCTCCAAGGCAAGACGTGACAAGAGACGTTCTGCTGTTTGGAAGCTGGACGCACCTGCAATGAGCACGTGCAGCAACTGCGGCGCAATTAAGGCTCCGCACAAGGTTTGCAAGAACTGCGGATATTATAAGGGCGTTGCTGTTCTGAAGATGGACGATGCAGAATAAGTGCTGACTGACAAGACGGTTTCGTTTTGTACGAGGAGGAGAGGCGGCTGGTGTCGCCTCTCTTTTTTGTATGTTTGTCGGTTTTTGGGGTGATTTATTGTCCCCCTTGAAAAGGCGCCCGTAGGGTGTGCCTTGTGCTGGGATGTCAGCGTAAGCTGACAGGGGGATTCATCCCTCCGTCTGCTCCTTACGGAGCATCCACCTCGTACTGAGCGGTCCCCTTTGTCACCTACGGTGACATTTCCCCACCCCGTGGGGAATCACCCTTTTCAAGGGAGGCTATTTAGAGGTGTAGGTTTGACTGAGGAATAGCGTATCAAAATATGAAATGTTATGTGTTTCTACCGTAGGGGCGAACATCGTTCGCCCGGGTTGACTCCTCTGCCCTGCCGGGCATCTCCTCTAAAGAGGAGACGATGCGTGTATATAGGCTCCTTCTTTTAGAGGAGCTGGCAAGCCGTAGGCTTGACTGAGGAGTAACGCACTAACGGGCGAACAATGTTCGCCCGGGACGACTCCTCTGCCCTGTCGGGCATCTCCTCTAAAGAGGAGACGAATGCGTGTATATAGGCTCCTCTTTAGAGGAGCTGGCAGCCGTAAGGCTGACTGAGGAGTGACACACCAACGGGCGAACAGTGTTCGCCCCTACAGAGCGACTTTACACATCGACCCGATAACGGAAACCATACGCCCCCTGTTCTGCACACCCATTTGCAATAAAAATTTACGGCGACACCGCACAAAAACCCCGCAGGCGTGCTTTGTGCGATGTTGCCTTATGACGATAAAGGAGATGAAATCACTATGGCATTACCTGTTGTAGCTGTGGTGGGACGACCCAATGTGGGAAAGTCTACCTTGTTTAATAAGCTGATCGGTCAGCGGCTCTCCATTGTGGAGGACACGCCCGGCGTGACCCGTGACCGGATCTATGCCAAGGGCGAGTGGCGTGATCGTTCGTTCATGCTGGTGGACACCGGCGGTATTGAAACAGTCACAGACGACGTGATCCTCAAGCAGATGCGCCGCCAGGCGGAACTTGCCATTGAGCGTGCCGATGTGATCGTGCTGGTGACAGATGTGCGCTGCGGCGTGACCGCAGACGACAGCGCCGTGGCAAGTATGCTCCAGAAGAGCGGCAAGCCCGTGGTGCTGGCGGTCAACAAGTGCGACTCTATCGGCGAGCCGCCGATGGAGCTGTACGAATTCTATAACCTGGGCATCGGCGACCCGTTTCCCATCTCTGCGGCGCACGGTCACGGCACCGGCGATATGCTGGATGCAGTCTATGACCTGCTGCCTCCGGAGGACGAGCTGGAGGACGATGAGGATGCCATCCACGTGGCGATCATCGGCAAGCCGAACGTAGGCAAGTCCTCGCTGGTGAACCGCATCGCCGGGGAAGAGCGTGCCATCGTGTCCAACATCGCCGGCACGACCCGTGACGCAACGGATACCGTGGTGGAAAACGAAGAGGGAAAGTTCGTCCTCATCGACACCGCCGGCATCCGGAAAAAAGCCCGTGTCACCGAGCGTATCGAGCATTACAGCGTGCTGCGTGCCTATATGGCGGTAGACCGTGCGGACGTGTGCCTGATTCTCATTGACGCTACCGAAGGCTTTACGGAACAGGATTCCAAGGTTGCCGGATATGCCCACGAACAGGGCAAGGCGTCCATCATCGTGGTCAACAAGTGGGATCTGATCGAAAAGGACAACAGCACCATGAAGGAGTTCGAGGAAAAGCTCCAGCGGGATTTCAGCTTTATGTCCTATGCGCCGTTTCTTTTCATTTCGGCAAAGACCGGTCAGCGTGTGCCGAAGCTGTTCGCCAAGATTCACGAGGTGTACCAGCAGAACGCCATGCGCATTTCCACCGGTATGCTCAACGATGTGCTGGCATATGCCACCACCCGTGTCCAGCCGCCGTCGGATAAGGGACGCCGTCTGAAGATCTACTATATGACCCAGGCAAGCACCAAGCCGCCGACGTTCGTCATTTTCGTGAACCGTGCCGACCTGTTCCACTTCTCCTATCAGCGGTATATCGAGAACCAGATTCGCTCGACCTTCGGGCTGACGGGAACGCCGGTGCGCTTTGTGGTGCGGGAACGGGCGAGAGACGAAAAGTAACAGGAGAAAACGATCATGCTGATACTCGCAATTTTGCTTTCGGCGGTGCTGTCCTACCTGCTGGGCAGTTTCAACAGCTCCATTTTGGTGGTGCGCCTGCTGAAACACAAGGATATCCGGGACTATGGCAGCCACAATGCCGGGCTGACCAATACGCTGCGCTGTTTTGGAAAAGGCTGTGCGGCGCTGACCCTGGTGGGAGACCTGGCAAAGGGCATCATCGCCGTGCTGCTCTCCCGTGGCATCTGTGAACTTTTGCATACCGGGCTGACGGCGCAGAACGATGTGCATTTCATCGGCTATATCGCCGGCATCTTCGCCATTCTGGGACACGTTTTTCCGCTCTATTACCACTTCAAAGGCGGCAAGGGCGTTCTGGTGGGCGTTTCGGTCTTTCTGGGAATCGACTGGAAAGTCTTTCTCTGTCTCATCGTCATTTTTGCCGTTGTGCTGGCGATCTCGAAGTATGTTTCCCTCGGCTCTATCGTGGCATCGGTCTGCTGTCCCATTGTGACGTTTCTGTTCCAGTTCTGGCAGCGTGGCGACCTGCCCATGTGGTATCTTTGGCTCAACACCGGGCTGGCGGCGCTCATGGGTGCGTGGGTCATCTGGATGCACCGCACCAATATCCAGCGGCTCAGAGCCGGGAACGAGAATAAGTTTTCGTTTCATTCGAAGAAGGCGTAGGGGTTGACTCCTCTGCCCTGTCGGGCATCTCCTCTAGGAGAGGAGACATTTTGGCTCCTCTTCCAGAGGAGCTGGCAAGCCGTAGGCTTGACTGAGGAGTGGCGTACCGGAAAAGGGAAATTTTGCAGAAATATTTTACCCATCGACCCGGGATATCCGGTAATGTATCAACGGGCGAACAATGTTCGCCCCTACAGAAGTACCACAAAACAGAAACCGCAGATGTGCAGAATCCCCGTCTCACCGTAGGGGCGAACATCGTTCGCCCGGGACGACTCCTCTGCCCTGCCGGGCATCTCCTCTAAGAGAGGAGACATTTTGGCTCCTCTTCCAGAGGAGCTGGCAAGCCGTAGGCTTGACTGAGGAGTAACACACCAACGGGCGAACAATGTTCGCCCCTACAAAGGCGCTGCAAAAGGGGAAACACACGAAACCGTGGAAAATATCCGTTCCCACCAATGACAACCCAACATCAAAAATCAGAAAACAAGGAGGTCCATATGGCAAAAATCACCATTCTCGGCGCAGGCGGCTTTGGAGTCAGTCTCGCCATCGCAGCATATCAGAATCAGCACCAGGTCACCGTCTGGGACATTTCGGAAGAGATCGTCCAGGCGATTCTCCGAGACGGCGAACACAAGACCAAGCTTCCGGGCGTGAAGATCCCGAAGGGTATCGGGTTCACCACCGATCCGCACTGTATGGAAAACAGCGACATGGTGGTATTTGTCGTGCCGTCTCTGTTTATCCGCTCTGTGGCGCAGCGTGTAAAGCCGTTTCTCACCAAGGACACCATCCTGGTGAACGCCAGCAAGGGGTTGGAAGAGGAGACGTTCCTCACCATGAGCCAGATCATCCAGTCGGAATACCCGGAAAATGCCGTGGGTGTTATCACCGGACCGTCCCATGCGGAAGAGGTGGGACGTGGCGTGCCGACCACGGTAGTGGCTGCGTCCAAAAACGAGGCGGCGGCGGTGCAGATCCAGGAGGTTTTCTCCAGCCACACCCTGCGCATCTACATCAACGCCGACCCGGTGGGATGTGAGATTGGCGGCGCACTGAAAAATATCATCGCTCTTGCAGCAGGCATCTGCGACGGGCTGCACTGCGGCGACAACACCAAGGCGGCGCTGATGACCCGTGGCATCCATGAGATCACCAACCTGGGCGTAAAAATGGGCGGAAAGCCGGAGACATTCGGCGGTCTGTCCGGCATCGGCGATCTGATCGTGACCTGTTGTAGTATACACAGCCGCAACCGCCGGGCAGGTATCCTCATCGGCGAGGGAACTTCTCCCGAAGATGCGGTCAAGCAGGTGGGAACAGTCGAGGGCTATTACTGCTGTCACGCAGCCTGGGCGCTGGCGCAGAAACACGGCGTTTCCATGCCCATTACGGAGCAGCTGTATCACATCCTGTTTGACGGCGCAGACCCGAAACAGGCGCTGGACAACCTGATGAGCCGCCCGAAAAAGCATGAGTATGAGAAGTTTTGAGGGTGCGTCAGTTCCTTTTATGAGGTGATTCATTGTCCCTCTTGAAAAGGCGCCCGTAGGGTGTGCCTTGTGCTGGGATGTCAGCGTAAGCTGACAGGGGGATTTATCCCTCCGTCTGCTCTTTAACGGAGCATCCACCTCGTACTGAGCGGTCCCCTTTGTCACCTACGGTGACATTTCCCCACCCCGTGGGGAATCACCCTTTTCAAGGGAGGCTATATAGAAGTCGACTCCTCCGTCCTGCGGACACCTCCTCTAAAGAGGAGGCAAGTGGTGTATATAGGCTCCTCTTTTAGAGGTGACTCCCCACGGGGTGGGGAGATGCCCAAAGGGCAAAGGGGACCGCTCAGTACGAGCTGGCAGCCGTAAGGCTGACTGAGGAGTAACACACCAACGGGCGAACACTGTTCGCCCCTACAAAAGTACCACAAAACGGAAACCGCAGATATGCAGAATCCCCGTCCCACAGTAGGGGCGAACATCGTTCGCCCGGGTTGACTCCTCTGCCCTGCCGGGCATCTCCTCTAGGAGAGGAGACGATTTGTAAAAGCCTCCTCTTATAGAGGAGGTGGCACGAAGTGCCGGAGGAGTAACACACCAACAAGCAACCCCACCCAACCCACACTGCAGCGAGGTGCAGCTTTATGTTAGATTATCGAATGGACACGTTTTTGTCCCTGTGTGAAACACAAAGTTATACCAAAACGGCGGAGCATCTCCATCTGACCCAGCCGTCTGTGACCCAGCACATCAAGTACCTGGAGCATTTCTACCAGTGTCCGCTGTTCCACTATGACGGAAAACGTGTGGAAATGACCGAGGCAGGGCAGTATCTCCGGGACAAGGTCATTCTCCAGCGTGCGCAGAATGTGGAGATCCGAAAGCGTCTCCAGACGCTCCAGGAGACGGCGGCGTTTGAGATCGGCATTACGCCGTCCGCTACGTTTTCCTTTGCGCTGCCCCGGCTCTGTGCCTATGCCAACCGGGAGAGCGAGCCGCATATCCAGATCCACGTTGGGAATACCCGGCGGTTGCTGAAACGGATGCAGAGCGGAATGCTGGACGCCATCATCATGGAAGGCGAACTGCCGGATATGCTGGTGGACTCGACGGAACTCTGCCGGGAAAACATCATCGCTGCCGCAAGCCCGGAACTGTCCGAACAGCTGTACGGCTGTTCCTGGGGAACGCTGCTGAAACAGCCGCTCATTGTGCTGGAGACTGGCTGCGGCATCCGGACACTGGTACAGCGCCATCTCAGCCGCAGCGGCATTTCCCTGTACGATTTCCGGGAAGTTATCGAGGTGGATTCCTTTATCGTGCTGAAAGAGCTGCTGCGCCAGGGGCGTGGCATCGCCTTTGTGCTGAAGCCCACCATCCAGCAGGATCGGGACGAAAACCGGTTGGGGTGCATTTATGTGGACACTCTGCCCATGTACGGCTCGCTCTATTTCGTCACCATGCGTGACCGTGCCGACAATGAACAGCTGTGGAAGATCCGGGACGACCTCCTGCGCAAGCCGCTTTCGGGAGAGTGAGAGGACGCTGTGGAAAAGGGCATCTGACCCTACAGAAGTATTACAAAACGAAAACCATACAAAATGTGCAAAATCCCCGTCCTACCGTAGGGGCGAACAATGTTCGCCCGGGTTGACTCCTCCGTCCTGCGGACACCTCCTCTAACAGAGGAGGCAAGTGGGTGTATATAGGCTCCTCTTTTAGAGGTGACTCCCCACGGGGTGGGGAGATGCCCAAAGGGCAAAGGGGACCGCTCAGTACGAGCTGGCAAGCCATAGGCTTGACTGAGGAGTAACAAAACACAACAAGAAAAGGGCTGCCCTGTTTTTGGGACAGCCCTTTTGTATTTGGCTCAGTTACGCAGCAGCCCGGCAGCCCGCAGGTTCGCCAGCAGTGCGTTGAACTGCTCCACGATGTCCTCCAGGCTCTGAGCATCTGCTATGGGGTCAGCCGGTGTCACCGTCCCGGCAGGACCAGTCGCACCCGTAGCACCAGTCGCACCCGTAGCACCAGTTGCGCCGGTAGGACCAGTTGCACCAACAGCCCCGTCAGCGCCTGTCGCACCAGTTGCACCGGTAGCGCCAACAGCCCCGTCAGCGCCCGTAGCGCCAGTTGCACCGGTAGGACCAGTCGCACCAACAGCACCGTCAGCGCCGGTTGCACCAGTCGGACCAGTTGCGCCAACAGCGCCGTCAGCACCGGTTGCACCCGTAGCGCCAGTTGCACCCGTAGCGCCGGTTGCGCCAGTCGCACCAACAGCACCAGCCGGACCGGTTGCACCCACCGGACCAGTCACGCCGGGCGGTCCCTGTAAGCAGCAGGGCATGGGCGGCGGCGCAGGAATGCAGCAGCGCTCCGGATCCAGGGGATTTGGATTTCCGCAATTGCAATATGCCATGTGGTATCGCTCCTTTCTTTGATCGTGGGAGAGGGACGGGGAAAGGCGGCGACTCCTCTGTAAGAGAAGGCAGGCGGCATCTGTCTGAACCTTGTTCGTCCGGGTTGACTCCTCTGCCCTGCCGGGCATCTCCTCTAAGAGAGGAGACGATACAGTCCCCCTTGAAAAGGGGGATGCCCGCTAGGGCAGGGGGATTATCCATTCGGCACTTCGTGTCATCCCAGCACAAGACACACTCTTTCAGCCGCCCGTTTTCCCCATCTTCTCCGCAAAATACTGCCGGTTGTATGCCACCGCCTTGTCGCCGTGGCGAAAGCTCCCGGCAAGTTCATTATATGCGGCGGCGGTGGAAATGTCACCCATCCGGTCGTAGCACACGCACAGCTGGATCGCCGGGAGATAGTCGCAGCACGCCTGCTGGCGGAATCCCTGGTGGGGCTGGTGTCCCGTTTCCATGGCGAGATGATACCAGAACGCCGCCGTCTGATACTGACCCTTTTCCAGAAAAATGCTGCCGATCTCACAGCACACCTCCGGCTGGGGAATGCCGTAGCGAAATGACCGGAACAGCCGTTCCCGGGCAGTGTCCGGATGCCCCAGCCGGCGGTAACAGCCGGCGCAGAGCAGACACGCTCCGATGCAGTCCGGCGCCCAGCCGCTGCCCTCTTCCAGAAAGCGCTCCAGAACCGGCAGCGCAGCCCGGTATGCCCCGTGGTCGCAAAGTTCTCTGGCGTAGTAATACTGCTCCCGTGGGGAAAACGACTCGCCACGCCGCAGCTTTTGCTGGTAGATGTGGAGATTCCGGTCGGGGTCGCCGGGGCGCAGTTTCCGGTGGGAGACTGCCGCATCGCCGTAGCGCAGCCTGCCGTGTGGAACGACTGCCTCATGGACAGCCCCGGTAAACTGATAGCCGCCGCTGCGCCGGAAGATCCGCTCCCGCTGGGAGACCATCTGGGGCGCTCCGGATTCGTCAAAGCTGAGCCAATAGGGGAGAAAGACCACGTCTGCGTCGGGATGCTCCAGGATGCGCCGGAGTTTCTCGTGGTTCTCGCCCTCGATCACATCGTCAGCGTCCAGCCACATCCAATAGTCGCCCACCGCCTGGGAGACGGCGAAGTTCCGGGCTGCCGAAAAGTCGTCGCACCAGGGAAAATCGTAGATCTTCGCCGCATATTCCGCCGCAGCCGCCTTGGTGCGGTCGGTCGAGCCGGTGTCCACCAGGATGATCTCATCCACCAGATCCGCCACCGAATCCAGACATCGTCCCAGCACGGATTCCTCGTTGCGTGCGATTATACAGAGACTTATCAAAGGCATGGTCGTTCCTCCTTTTGGTTGTGGGTATGTGGGTAAGGGAAAGGTTTTCCATTGTAGGTGCGAACATCATTCGCCCGGGCTGACTCCTCTGCCCTGTCGGGCATCTCCTCTAAAGAGGAGACGATTTGAGAAAGCCTCCTCTTTAGAGGAGGTGGCACGAAGTGCCGGAGGAGTGACACACCACCGGGAGAACAATGTTCGCCCCTACAGAGTTGTTTCACACATTGATTCGGGTGTATGGAATGGGCAACTTGTTACAGCGGACAGATGTGGGCATCTGTCCCTACAGAAGTATCACAAAACGGAAACCTTACAAAATGTGCAAAATCCCCGTCCCATCGTAGGTGCGAACATCATTCGCCCGGGCTGACTCCTCTGCCCTGTCGGGCATCTCCTCTAAAGAGGAGACGATTTGAGAAAGCCTCCTCTTTAGAGGAGGTGGCACGAAGTGCCGGAGGAGTGACGCACCACCGGGCGAACAATGTTCACCCTTACAGAATCATTTCACCACACCACATCATATGAAAAACCGCCGGTTTTGTTCCGTGGGATGCCGGGTGTCCGATGCCGGGAAATGCGCCGGATTTTCCAGAGAACTCCCAGAAACGGAAATTTTCTTTGGATATCGTGTAAATTCTTGTTCATAGTTGCACGCCGGCGTGCAACTTTTCCCCTCTGAGCGCCTATTTATAGAGGGACATTTTTTCTCTCGGGAAAAAACGCACGGAAAGGGACGTGGAAAATATGCAAAATAAACGGTATTATTGGCTGAAACTCAAGAACGATTTTTTCGAGGGAGACGAGATAAACTGGCTGGAAGAACAGGAAAACGGCGCAGTGTACATCCTCTTTTATCTGAAACTCTGCCTGCGGTCTCTGCGGTCGGACGGCGTACTCATGCGCCGGGTGGGGAAGATGGAGATTCCCTATGATACCAAAAAGCTGGCGGAGATCACGGGAACGCCGCTGCCGGCTGCCGAAACCGCCATGGCACTGCTAACAAGCGCCGGGCTGGTCGAGGTGCAGGAAAACGGTGCGCTGTTCATGCCGCAGATGGAAGATATGACGGGGTCGGAGACGGAACGTGCTGCAATCATGCGGAAATATCGGACTCCAAAGACAGAAAAGGAGAACCATTCGGAAGATTCTGACCGTGAAATTGAAGTTCAGTCATCGAATCACAATGTGATCACAATGTTACCGGAGCCAAATCACAATGTGATCACATCGTTACCGGAGACGGATCACATTGTAGATACAGAGATAGAGAAAGAGTTAGAGTCAGAGTTAGAGTCAGAGTTAGAGTCAGAGACAGAGCCAGAAAAAGAGTCAGATGCAGATACAGAGTCATTGTTATATCCAGAGAGAGACGGCGCTCCGGAAACAAGGACAACGACGGCTGCGCAGGCAGGGAAAGGGAATTTTTCCGGAAAGCGGCTGGATAAGGCGGCGCAGTGGGTGAAACCCGAACCGGAAGAGATCGCCGCATACTGTGCGGAACGGCAGAACGGCATCGACCCGGAACAGTTCTACGACTACTACGAGGCGAACGGTTGGCGTATGGGACAGAACCCTATGCGCAGCTGGAAAGCGGCAGTGCGTACCTGGGAACGAAAAAAGGCAGGCAGTTCCGGCGAAAACACGCCGGAACCAGCGCCGACGACAAAGCCTGTCGCCCCGGAAACACCGTCCTCGGTCTATGCGTCCTTTATCTGCAATCCTTGTTGAGCTGCGGAAATGGGTGTGGAAAATGGCGGCGTGTTCCTACCGTAGGGAATGACTCCTCAGTCAGCCTTACGGCTGCCAGCTCTTCTAAAAGGATAACCCCTCAGTCACCTACGGTGACAGCTCAGCACAAGGCACACCCTACGGGCGCCCTAAAGGGGAGCCTATATATGCCTCCTCTCATAGAGGAGGTGCCCGACAGGGCGGAGGAGTCATTCCGGGAAACGTACCAACGGGCGAACAATGTTCGCCCCTACAGAATGGTTTTGCGCATTCATTCGGGTGTTTGGAAAATGACTCCTCAGTCAACCTTACGGCTGCCAGCTCTTCTAAAAGGATAACCCCTCAGTCACCTACGGTGACAGCTCAGCACAAGGCACACCCTACGGGCGCCCTAAAGGGGAGCCTATATATGCCTCCTCTCATAGAGGAGGTGCCCGACAGGGCGGAGGAGTTGCCCCAACGGACAAACATCATAAGACCGCACAACAAAAAAAGGCTGCCCCGCTTATGGGACAGCCTGGTTGTGCTGCAATTTTTCAGATCACGCCTGATAACTCTCGTACCAGACCGTTTCCTCCAGTGGCTTGCGCTCGGTGTCATAGCGCTCCGGGGACTTCACTGCCTCCGGCTGGGGATAGCCCAGGCAGAGCAGGGCATCCGGCACGTAGTTGTCCGGCAGGTGGAATTCCTTCCGCAGGATCTCCGGATCAAAGCGCTCCACCCACAGGGAACCCAGACCCTGTTCGGTTGCGGCGAGCATCATATACGTGGTGACGATAGACGCATCGATCTCGTGGATGCAGTGGCTGTCAAAGCTGCGCACCCAGCAGTCCGTGGTGTCAGAGCAGATCATGAGGACTGCCTTTGCTGTATAGGCGTTGGTGTTGTGCATCGCCTGTGCCATCTTCGCCAGACCCTCCGGGGACTGTACGACCAGGATGCGCTGGGGCTGGTGGTTCTTGCCGGTGGGCGCCAGTCTGCCTGCCTCCAGGACTGCCTGGAGATGCTCCGGCGCAATGGGCTTGTCTGCATAGGCACGGACGGAGCAGCGTTTTTTTGCGAGTTCCGTAAAATTCATAGGGATCTGTCCTTTCTGGTGATTTGGCGGCGGTGGGTGATATGGTGACTCCTCAGTCAGCAGCTCCTCTAAAAGGATAACCCCTCAGTCACCTACGGTGACAGCTCAGCACAAGGCACACCCTACGGGCGCCCTAAAGGGGAGCCTATATGCCTCCTCTCATAGAGGAGGTGCCCGACAGGGCGGAGGAGTCATTTAGCCCTACTGGTTCGCTTTACACACCACCCAGCCGCCTTCCCGGAAATTATAACACAAAATGTGCAGAAAATCAATCCCTTTTCGTTTAACATAACGTATTTTTCTTTGTTAACAATCCGAAAAGCACCGAAACTGCGTGATATTTCCGGAGTTAACAAAGGCACACGCCGAGGAGTTAACATTTAACCCAGATTTCACATTGCTGCGATAACAGACTTTACATAGGCTTGGTATAATAACATTGTTCATTGGAACAAGGATAAAAAAAGCGAAACACGGTTCACAACGAACCGGCGAAGGGACACCATGGTGTCCGGAAATGGAGTATCTATTATGAAAAAGATGACAAAGATCGCAGCAGCAGTCGCTGCACTGGGCGTAATGGCAAGCAGTCTCACCGGATGCGGCGGCGGTGCATCCGGCGCAATCTCCGTAATCACCCGTGAGGACGGCTCCGGCACAAGAGGTGCATTCACCGAGCTGTGCGGCATCGTGGCAGACGACAAGGACAACACCGTCTCCAGCGCTGAGGTCACCAACAGCACCGCAGTTATGCTGACCACAGTAGCCGGCAATGCTGCATCCATCGGCTATGTTTCCGTTGGTTCGCTGAATGATTCCGTCAAGGCGCTGGAAGTAGACGGCGTAGCACCCAGCGTGGACACGGTGGCAGACGGCAGCTATTCCATCTCCCGTCCGTTCAACCTGGTCACCAGAGACGGCGAGGAGCTGAGCGACGCTGCACAGGATTTCTTCAACTATATCATGAGTACCGATGCCGCTGACGTTATCAGCAAAGAGGGCTATGTGGCACAGGGTACAGAAAGCTACACTTCCAACGGCGCAAAGGGCAGCGTTGTGGTAGCCGGTTCTTCTTCCGTCACACCGGTCATGACCAAGCTGAAAGAGGCTTATGCCGACATAAACCCGGATGTCAGCGTAGACGTACAGCAGAGCGACTCCACCACCGGCGTGACTTCCACCCAGGAGGGCGTCTGCGATATCGGCATGGCATCCCGTGAACTGAAAGACACTGAGACCGGCGTAAAGAGTACTGTTCTGGCAATGGACGGCATCGCTGTGATCGTCAACAAGGACAACAGCCTGGACGCTATCACCAAGGATCAGATCAAGCAGGTTTACACCGGTGAGATCACAGAGTGGTCTGCGCTGGAGTCGAAGTAAAACACAGGGTACGGCATCTATCCCTACAAATGTATTTGGAATCGTTTCATAGGATGGTGTAGGGGTCGATGCCCACATCGACCCGAAATATTCCGGTAACGTACCAACGGGCGAACATCGTTCGACCGGGCTGACTCTTCTGCCCTGTCGGGCATCTCCTCTAAAGAGGAGACGATTTGAGAAAGCCTCCTCGTATAGAGGAGGTGGCACGAAGTGCCGGAGGAGTGACACACCAACGGGCAAACCATGTTCGCCCCTACAGGGACGTTTCTAATCATTGAATCCCCCTGTCAGCTTACGCTGACATCCCAGCACAAGGCACACCCTGCGGGCGCCTTTTCAAAGGGGAACATGGTGAGTGGCGATAAAGTCCCCCTTGAAAAGGGGGATGCCCGATAGGGCAGGGGGATTATCCCTCCGGCACTTCGTGCCACCTCGTACTGAGCGGTCCCCTTTGTCACCTACGGTGACATTTCCCCACCCCGTGGGGAATCACCCTTTTCAAGGGAGGCATGATAAGACATCCCGCACCCATATTTCCACAATTTCCACCCATACCCTCAAAAAACGGTTGAAACCACCCTCTCAGAGAGGAGAGAATAACATCCATGAAAAAATATCGTGAGTCCATCATGAAAGTGGTCTTTCTGGTGGCAGCCTGTGTGTCCATCCTGGCGGTGGTGCTGATCTGCGGATTCCTGTTCGTGAACGGCTTTCCTGCCATTGCGGAGATCGGACCGCTGAAGTTTCTGACCGGTCTGGTCTGGAAACCCCAGGAGGGCGAGTTCGGCATCCTGCCCATGATCGTGGGCAGCATCTACGCCACGGGCATCGCCATTCTGGTGGGCGTTCCCATCGGGCTGTTGTGTTCCGTCTTTATGGCACGGTTCTGCCCCGGAAAATTGTATAAGATCTTAAAGCCGGCGATCTCGCTGCTGGCTGGCATCCCGTCCATTGTGTACGGCTTCTTTGGGCTGGTGGTTCTCGTTCCCATCATGCAGAGCATTTTCGGGGTAGGAAAAAGCGTCCTCACCGCCGGCATCCTGCTGGGCATTATGATCCTGCCCACCATCATCGAGATCTCGGAATCCTCGATCCGTGCCGTTCCCGACAGCTACTACGAGGGCTCGCTGGCGCTGGGTGCGACCCATGAGCGCAGCGTCTACTGCGCAACGCTCCCGGCGGCGAAGTCCGGCATTATGGCAGGCATCATCCTGGGCATCGGCAGAGCCATTGGCGAGACCATGGCGGTGGTCATGATCGCCGGCAACCAGACCGTTCTCCCGAAGAGCCTGCTGTCCGGTGTCCGCACCATGACGGCGAATATCGTCATGGAGATGGGATATGCCACTGACCTGCACCGGGGCGCACTGATCGGCACAGGCGTTGTCCTGTTCATCTTCATCCTGCTGATCAACGTTTGCTTTTCGCTGGTGAAAAAGAAGGAGACAAAATGAAAGAGGGAAAAACCGAGAAGATCGTTGGCATCAACCATCAGACCTTCCGACAGAAAATGGCATCCTATAAGCGGCATCCCGGCTCGCTGGCTGTGCTGATCGTCACCCTGCTGGCGGCAGTCATCACCGTGGGCGTGCTGCTGAGTCTGATCGTGTACATCGTGGTGATGGGCGTGCCGAATCTCCGCCCGTCCATGTTCGCCTGGAAGTATACCACAGACAACTGTTCTATGATGCCGTCTATCATCAATACACTGATCATGACAGCGCTGACGCTGCTGATCGCCGTCCCCATCGGCGTGTTCTCCGCCATCTATCTGGTGGAATATTCCAACCGAGGCAGCAAGTTCCAGATGACGCTGGTGAAGATCATCCGCATGACTACCGAAACGCTCCAGGGCATCCCGTCCATTGTGTTCGGTCTGTTCGGATTCCTGGCGTTCGCCGTGGCGTGCCGGTTCAGCTATTCGCTGCTGGGCGGTGCGATCACCATGGCGCTGATGGTGCTGCCGCTGATTATGCGCACCACCGAAGAGGCGCTGCTGAGCGTGCCGGATTCTTTCCGTGAGGGCAGTTTCGGATTGGGCGCCGGACGGCTGCGTACCATCTTCCGCATCATTCTCCCCAGCGCTGTGCCGGGCATTCTGGCTGGCGTGATCCTCGCCATCGGGCGTATCGTGGGCGAGACTGCGGCGCTGATGTACACCGCCGGCACATCCACCGACGTCTGCACCGGCTTTCTGAAACCCTGCCGCACGCTGGCGGTGCATATGTACCAGCTGCTGTGCGAGGGCAAGTATATGGGCGCAGCCTATGCCACTGCGGTGGTGCTGCTGGTGATGGTCATTCTCATCAACGCCCTGTCCGGCTATGCGGCAAAGAAACTGACGAAAAAGTGAGTGGGTGAGGGGTGCGTTGCACTGGGTTGACTCCTCCGTCCTGCGGACACCTCCTCTATGAGAGGAGGCATATATAGGCTCCTCTCATAGAGGAGCTGGCAAGCCGTAGGCTTGACTGAGGAGTAAATCCCCCTGTCAGCTTACGCTGACATCCCCCTTTTCAAGGGGGACATGGTGAGAAATAATTTGCCTCCCTTGAAAAGGGAGGTGGCACGAAGTGCCGGAGGGATTTTAACGCATTGCCAAGCAGAGAGCGCACGAAATTGCGTAAGTCACCCATTCCAATGTAGGGGCGAACATCGTTCGTCCGGGTTGACTCCTCTGCCCTGTCGGGCATCTCCTCTAAAGAGGAGACGATTTGTAAAAGCCTCCTCTTTAGAGGAGGTGGCACGAAGTGCCGGAGGAGTAACACACCAACGGGCGAACAATGTTCGCCCCTATAAAGCCGTTTCACAATACATCATCATTCGCCCAATCCATATCCCATGAGGAGAAAACGACTATGGCAAAATTTGCGATCCATGACATGGACTTGTACTACAACACGTTCCATGCGCTGAAAAATATCAATCTGGAACTGCCGGAGCATCAGGTGAGCGCCTTTATCGGGCCGTCCGGCTGCGGCAAGTCCACGCTGCTGAAATCCCTGAACCGGATGAACGATCTGGTAGAGGGCTGTAAGATCACCGGCGATATCCGCCTGGACGGGGAGGACATTTACGGCGATATGGATGTGAACCTGCTGCGCAAGCGGGTGGGCATGGTGTTCCAGAAAGCGAACCCGTTCCCCATGAGCATCTATGACAACATCGCCTACGGTCCCCGTACCCACGGCATCCGTTCCAAGGCAAAGCTGGACGAGATCGTGGAAAGCTCGCTCCGGGACGCTGCCATCTGGGACGAGGTGAAGGACCGTCTCAACAAGAGCGCCCTGGGTATGTCCGGCGGACAGCAGCAGCGTCTGTGTATCGCCCGTGCGCTGGCGGTGCAACCCGAAGTACTGCTGATGGACGAACCCACCAGCGCTCTCGACCCGATCTCGACCTCAAAGGTGGAAGATCTGGTCATGTCGCTGAAAAATGACTATACCATTATCATCGTCACCCACAATATGCAGCAGGCGACCCGTGTGTCTGACCGCACCGCCTTTTTCCTGCTGGGTGAAGTGGTGGAATATGCAGAAACAGAAAAGCTGTTCTCCAATCCGCAGGATAAGCGGACAGAGGACTACATTTCGGGGAGGTTCGGATAATGAGAGAGTATTACGAATCGCAGCTGGCAAAGCTGAATACAGAGATGATCCAGATGGGCGCACGGTGCGAGGACGCCATCTCCGGTGCGATCCAGGCGCTTTTGGAGAACAATCGGGCGCTCGCCGAAAAGGTGGACGGTTTCGAGCTGGAGATCGACCAGTACGAACGGGATATCGAGCGGCTGTGTATGCGGCTTTTGCTGCTCCAGCAGCCCGTGGCGACAGATCTGCGTGTGGTCTCTTCGGCACTGAAAATGATCTCCGACCTGGAGCGCATCGGCGACCAGGCGGCGGATATCGCTGACATCACCAAGCACGTTTCGTTCCGGGAATATGCTGGAAAGGTGCATATCAAGGAGATGGCAAAGGCAGCCATCGGCATGGTGACCGACAGCGTGGACTCCTACGTGAAAATGGATGCGGAGCTGGCGAAAAAGGTGGCGCAGGCAGATGACCAGGTGGATGACCTGTTCGTGAAGGTCCGCCAGGAGCTGGTGGAACTGGTGCGCACCAACCAGGACATGGCGGAAAACGCACTGGATCTCATGATGATCGCCAAGTATCTGGAACGCATCGGCGACCACGCTGTCAATGTGGCAGAGTGGGTGATGTATGCCATTACCGGTAAGCATGAGAAGTTGGCGTGAGGGATGACTCCTCAGTCAAGCCTACGGCTTGCCAGCGTAATAACTCCTCCGGCACTTCGTGCCACCTCCTCTAAAGAGGAGGCTTTCTCAAATCGTCTCCTCTTTAGAGGAGATGCCCGACAGGGCAGAGGAGTCGATTCGGGCGAACAGTGTTCGCCTAATTCCATAAGGTTTTTCTTTTCCGGTACGCCACTCCTCAGTCAAGCCTACGGCTTGCCAGCTCCTCTGGAAGAGGAGCCTAATTGCCTCCTCTTATAGAGGAGGTGTCCGGCAGGACGGAGGAGTCAACCCGGGCGAACACTGTTCGCCCCTACAGAGTCGTTTCACCCATTGCCAAACGCAACCCATACGCAAAACAAAAACTGCAAAACCATCCTTGACGAATCGTCGGGAATATGGTACGATAAAGACGGTAAAAAACGTCAAGAGGGAACATCGCTGTGACGTTCCCTCTTTTTATTTGTAATTCGGAGTGCATTCCCGTACCCCGGCACGGCTGCCGGAGGGTGCGGCGCAGACTCTGCATCAGAGAAAGGGCAGCAATATGATTTATTTGGTAGAAGACGATGATAGCATCCGGGAGCTGGTGATCTATACGCTGCGCAGCACCGGCATGGAGGCAAAGGGGTTCGGGCTGCCGTCGGCGTTCTGGCGTGCGATGGCAGAGGAGACACCGGAACTGGTACTGCTGGACATTATGCTGCCGGAAGAGGATGGTCTGGAGATCCTCAAGAAGCTCCGCAGCCGCCAGGCGACCAAGACGCTGCCGGTCATTATGCTCACCGCCAAGGGAACAGAGTATGACCAGGTGGTGGGGCTGGACAATGGCGCAGATGACTATATCCCCAAGCCGTTCGGCATGATGGCGCTGGTGGCACGCATCAAGGCGGTGCTGCGCCGTACGGAAAAGCCGGTGGAAGAAAAGGTGCTGCGGCTGGGCGAACTGAGCGTCAATCCCACACGGCACGTGGTACAGGTGAGCGGCGAGACCGTGAACCTTACCCTCAAGGAGTTCGAACTGCTGTGTCTGCTGCTGGACAATCCCGGCGTGGTCTTTACAAGAGACCAGCTGTTGAACCAGATCTGGGGCTATTCCTTTGACGGCGAGAGCCGCACGGTGGATGTCCATGTGCGCCACCTGCGTCAGAAACTGGGGGACTGCGGCAACTATATCGAGACCGTCCGGGGCATCGGCTATCGTTCGGGGGATGGTAAGGCATGACCAGAAAGATCTTTCAGTCCATGATCGCCGTGGTGGTGTCTGTGCTGCTGCTGAGCCTGGCACTCATCACCGGCGTACTCTACGAACACTTTGAATCTGCCATGCTGGATCAGATGCGCACCACGGCGTCCTTTGTGGAGCAGGGTGTGAAAGAGGACGGCATGAAGTATCTGGACGAGATGTCGTCCAGCCAGTGCCGCATCACCTGGATCGAGGCAGACGGCACGGTAAAATTCGACAACCGCAGCGACCCCGGCACTATGGAAAACCACGCCGACCGGGCAGAGGTGAAGGAGGCGCTGGAAAACGAGTCCGGCACCAGTATCCGCCGCTCGTCCACCCTGTCGGAGCATACCCTCTATTACGCCAAGCGGATGCAGGACGGCACGGTGCTGCGTCTCGCCATGTCTCAGCGCTCGGTGCTGTTCCTCATGGGCGGCATGATCTCGCCGGTGGTGTTTATCTTCCTGGCGGCGTGCGCCCTTGCCGGGGTTTTGTCCTACCGGGTGTCCAAGAAGATCGTGAAACCGCTGGGCAGCATCGACTTGCAGCATCCGGAACAGGTGGAGACCTATGACGAGCTTTCGCCGTTTTTACAGCGCATCGCTGCACAGAACCGAGAAATTCGCAGCCAGATGGAAGAGATCCGCAAGCAGCAGCAGGAATTTTCCATGATTACGGAGAATATGAGCGAGGGACTGTTTGTGGTAGACCGGAACTATCAGATTTTGTCCTATAACCGGAGCGCTGTGCGCATTTTTGGCATGGCGCCGGAAAGCGTCCCCGAAAATCTGCTGGCGGTGAACCGGAGCGAGGGATTCCGCAGCGTGGTGGACAGCGCCCTCAAGGGTCGCCATGCCCAGGAAAACCTGGAACTGGACGGCAGAGTCTATCAGATCATTGCCAGCCCGGTGTGCCAGCAGGAGGATGCGCTGGATCTGGTGGGTGCGGTGATCCTGACCCTGGATGTGACGGAAAAAGAGGCGCAGGAACAGTATCGCCGGGAGTTTACGGCGAATGTTTCCCACGAGCTGAAAACGCCGCTGACTTCCATTTCCGGCATTGCGGAGATCATCCGGAACGGCATCGTCAGACCGGAGGACATCCCTCATTTTGCCGGCAAGATCTATGACGAGTCCCAGCGGCTCATTACCCTAATCGGGGATATCATCAAGCTGTCCCGGCTGGACGAAAACCAGGTCCCCATGGAACGGGAATCGGTGGACTTGCTGGAGACTGCACGGGATGTGGTGCAGCAGCTGGCATCCGTTGCCCGGAAAAACGGGGTCACGCTGGTGACCAACGGCAGCCACGGCGTGGTGAACGGCGTGCGCCAGGTGCTGGGGGAGATGGTGTACAATCTCTGCGAAAATGCGGTGAAGTACAACCGCCCCGGCGGCAGGGTCTGGGTGGATGTCCGCCAGGCGGCAGACCATGTGGAACTGTGCGTCAAGGATACCGGCATCGGCATCCCGGCGGCAGAGCAGGGACGCATCTTCGAGCGGTTCTACCGGGTGGACAAGAGCCACTCCAAGGCGGTGGGCGGCACAGGTCTGGGGCTGTCCATCGTCAAGCACGGCGCAGCGCTCCACCATGCGACCATCCACGTGGACAGCGAACCCGGCGAGGGGACTGCCATCACGCTGACGTTCCCGGCAGGGTAAGAAAAACGGTGCGAAAAATGAAAAAAGCCCCTTGACATGAACCAATCCCAAATCGTTAGATTTTTTTGACTAACTTTTAGGAGGCGGTTCAACAAAAGGGGTTTTTGTTTGACATTTTTTGCAAAGTGTGGTATACTGGGGGTCTGAGGGCATACCTGAAACGGTAGGCGGTTTGAAAATTCTTTTGCTTCTGCTCCCACTGCTGAATTTACAACAGTTGGGAGGTGATTGCTATGATGGATCAGTACGTCACTTTCGACGACTTGCTGAAAATTTGCAGTATTCTGCTGAATCTCGCAAGTCTGATCTTTTACATCTACTATAACCATAAAAATAGTAATGCAGATCACCGCAATGACGAGAATAAAAAGAAATAACCGCCCGTAAAAGTTCCCCAACTTGCGGCGGTTAAGTCTTTTTTAATCAAAGCAGTGGGAGCAAACCGTCTACTGGTATGCTCTCTTTCTATTTCTATTATACGATATTGCGCCCCTTTTGTCAAGGGGATTTTTTCATTTTCACCGCCAATTTTCCTTTACGACCCAACAGCCACTTATCCGTTTCCATGCTGCAGCTGCTGCTGGCGTTTCAGCACCCGGACATCTTGTCCCACGAACTGATAGCAGTTATAGTTGGTATAGATCCGGGAGGTGATGCGCTCATCGTACTGGTGGGAGATCTCATCGTAGTTGAGGTTGGTGCTGATGATGGTAGGGCGATTCCGGTTCATCCGGGTGTTGATGATATTATAAATGGTAGACTGATAGAACTGGGAGTGGAACTCCGTCCCCAGGTCATCCAGGATGAGCAGGTCACAGGACAGCAGCAGCTCCAGGGTGTCATCGTCACCGCTTGCCCTGCCAAAATGTTCCCGCTCCACCTGGCGCAGAAAGTTAATGACCGAGTCATAGAGGACGCTGTAGCCCCGGCGCAGCACCTGGTTGGCAATGGCAAGGGAAAGATGCGTCTTTCCCAGACCGGTCTTTCCGAACAGCAGGATGCTGGGAGATTCCGGGGTAAAGTGCCGGGCGTATTCCCGGCAGAAGTACAGCACCCGTTCCATGGCATTGTAGCAGCTGCCGCCGTTTTCGGTGTGCAGCCCTTTATAATAGTCCAGGGAAAAGTTCTCAAAGCTGCACTGCTCGAACCGGACGCTCTGGTTCAGTTTCTCAGCCGAAAGCTTTGCCACCAGTTCGGTGAGACAAGAACAGGTCTTTCCCTGGAAAAAGCCGGTGTCCTGGCATTTTTCACAGGTGTAGTGCAGTTCCAGATAGTCTGCCGGATAGCCGTGCTGTTCCAGCAGTGTCCGGATCATCGCCTGCCCCTGCTGATTCTGCCGCCGCAGGGATTCCACCTGTTCGCTCACATTGCCGCCGTCCCGGATGATTTCCAGCAGGTTCCGGCTGGTGCGGAACAGCTGGCGGTTGATCTCTACCACTTCCGGGATGCGTGTCTCGATCTCCTGGATACGCTCTTCCTGCTGCGTCCTGGCGCTGTTGCGCCGGGTGGAGATAATGCGCAGGGCGTGTTCGAGATTTTCTTCGTTCATTGGGTACTCCTTTGGTCAGTGCCGGCTGGTGCGAACACACTGGTTCTTACGGTTCCAGATTGCGGATAAAGGATTGATACGCCTCGGCGTTGTCGCTCTTGGGGACGGCGTTCTTTGCGGCAGCTTTTTTGTCCCCGGTCTCCGGGCGGTCTTTGGTGTCCACATCCGTCCGGGTACGGTATCCGGCGTTCATCCAGCGTGTGAGAATGCTGTCCAGATAGGGGAACGAAAGCTTGTCGATGCTCTCCAGAGTCTTTTCATAGGCATAGGTGATGAGATCCAGCGGTATCTTCCGGTCTTGCCACAGGTCGATGTATTCCTGCTGCTTGGGCGTGGGCTTGCGGTGCATCTCAAACGCTTTCTGGATATGCCCCGTAAAACTCCGGCGGTGTTCCATCTCGTTGATGGCGTCGGTGACCTGAGGCAGCGTCTGGATGCCGTCATTCCACCAGGATGTGATGATGCTTTCGGCATAGCTGACGCTGGATTTGTCGATGGATTTGCAGTAGAGCAGGACGGTGAGGATGATGTCGCTGCCGATGTTGTTGTAGTCGTGCATCCACACCAGTGCCTTCTGCTCCACGTGCCGCAGCGGTCGTCCCAGCTGCTGTTCCGACATCCGGAACAGGGTCTTGAGATCGTCGGATGCCTCGATGGCGCTGGCGATTTCCAGCGGTGTCAGATCGCCGCTCTTGCCGCTGGAAACCGCAGAAACATGGTTGGTACGTGGGGCTTTCGCCGGTTTCTGTTCCGGTTCGGCTGCGGTCTCTGCCGGGACGCTTTCCGCCGCCGGTTCTGTGACAGCGAAGAGGTCGGTCTGCGACCAGAACAGGGCTGCCTCTTCCACCAGCTCTTCCGAGATCGCCAGCGCCTTGGCAATCTCGCTGTGGTCTACGGTCTGCCCGTTATTGCGGAGCAGATACAGCAGCACTTTCAGCTGGGACGGGGTCGCCAGTTTCAGATATTGGTCTACCACAGCGTTGGGAACGCCGAACATCTGCCCGAATCCCGGGATATGTACAGTGAGATTCACGAAAATTACCTCCTTAGCGGTATTGGTGGAAAATGGTGCGGATGACGCTTTCGTCATGTATAGGTTTCTCTTGTTCTGTCGTATATTTCATTGTAGGGGCGAACATCGTTCGCCCGGGTAGACTCCTCTGCCCTGCCGGGCATCTCCTCTGAAGAGGAGACGATTTGTAAAAGCCGCCTCTTATAGAGGAGGTGGCACGAAGTGCCAGAGGAGTGATACACCAACGGGCGAACACTGTTCGCCCCTACAGGGATGTTGCAAAACGTGTGCCTTTTCAAGGGGGACATAATTGATAGTGCAAAGTGCAGAGAGATAAATTTAACTGAGGGGTCATACAGCAACAACCTGCATAAAAAATTGCAGAAAAAGCTTGACATTGGTTCTGAAATGTGCTATAATACATTATGTCGTTGCCGATATGTCGGAATTGGCAGACGAGACGGACTCAAAATCCGTTGCTAGCAATAGCGTGTGGGTTCAAGTCCCACTATCGGCACCAGTTCAAAACCGCTTGTACTTTTGTATGAGCGGTTTTTTCGTTGCCCTTTTGCCGCTCCGACGAAAACCGCCTGCTGCATTCTATGCCTGTCCGCCCGGGAAATATGCACCATATTCCGTTCTCCGGATAGAAAAAAAACCCATGCTACAAAATGTAACATAGGTATGTTTCCGTACTTCAAAAGAAATACTTGGCGTGCCCAGAGGGATTCGAACCCCCGACCTACTGGTTCGTAGCCAGTCACTCTATCCAGCTGAGCTATGGGCACATCTTTTTGTTTTCGTGAGCCGTGAGCCTCACAACAATAGCTATTATAGCACATTCCGCCGGGCTTGTCAACCCTTTTTTTCAATTTTTTCGGATTTTTTTGAAAAAAGTCTGGATATGACGCAATTTCGGGAGTTTCCGGGCAAAAAAATACGCCGGACAATGCCGGCGATATCTTTTTCTGCCCACGATTGGGGCGAATTACTCAAAGATAATCCTTGATGAGACTTACACAGGACTTGCAGACCTTCTTGTCGTTGAAATCGATCAGGTCGTCTGTGCGTCCGCAGAGTGCGCAGTTGCACTGTGCCTTCTGAATGATGATCTTCTCGCCTTCGGTGTAGATCTGCAGATAATCGTTGCATTCGATCTGCAGCTGACGGCGCAGTTCTTTCGGCAGAACGAAACGTCCCAGGCTGTCTACACGGCGCATAATTCCAGAATCTTTCATTTTCAGATGTTCCTTTCTGTCTTAACCGTTTTGCATGAAATACGGATTTTGACGGATGATGTCGCATTTTACAGGGATTCCCTGCCGCATATGTACGCTGCGGCAGACGGTTCCAAAAAATGCACTTTCATTTCCATCGTGAAAGCGGGGAATATTCCATGAAAACAAGACTTTTCTGAACCGGAAGTTTGTTTGTGCCGGTTTACAGTTGTCATTATACAACATCTGCCGAAATTTGTCAATCACAAAAATCGCATTTTTCTAAGTATTTGCTATATTTATAGAACGATAAAAAATGCTTATAGAAAAAGAGGCGGAAAACAGCTTGACAAACGGGCAGACTTATGTTATAATAATACACGTTGCTTGTCCTATATATGAGATATTAGCTCAGTTGGCAGAGCATACGCCTTTTAAGCGTAGGGTCGAGGGTTCAAATCCCTCATATCTCACCAAAAAATCCGTATCATGTTTGTGATACGGATTTTTTGTTATGCGGAGTTTTGGAAAGAAAGGCGGCGCTGCACATGGAAAAGCAGTCTCAGAGCCTGTTGGAACAGCGGGCAGAACGTATTGTGGAAAAGGGTATCCGGGAGGATAAAATTGCCGGAGCGTGTGTGGCGGTGCTGCATGACCAGGAGCAGCTGCTGTTCCGGGCGTATGGCATGGCGGACAAAGAGCGGCAGATTCCCATGCGGACAGACAGCATCTTCCGGATGTTTTCCATGACAAAGCCGGTGACGGCGGTGGTGACCATGCAGCTGTTGGAAGACGGACTGCTGGAACTCAGCGACCCGGTCTCCTGGTACATTCCGTCTTTCCGGGAAAAAATGGTGGATGCGGACGGCAAACTCGTCCCGGCAAACCGGGAAATCCGCATCCAGGATCTGCTGAACATGACTTCGGGCATTCCGTATCCCGACCAGTGGAGCGTCTCGCAAAAGAAGATGGGCGCATTTTATGACGAGATCAACCGGCGGAACGATACGGCGCACCCGGTGGACACCCAGGAATTCGCACGGCGTGTGGGCGAGGATGTGCCACTGATGTTCCAGCCCGGAGAAAAGTGGTTCTACGGCGCATCAGCAGATGTTCTGGGCGCAGTGCTGGAAAAGGCGGCGGATATGCCTTTGGATGCGCTGTACCGGAAACGGGTGTTCCAGCCCCTGGGAATGACGGATACGGATTTCTACGTGCCGGAGGAAAAGTGCTCCCGGCTGGCGCAGCTCTATCAATATGTATGGGACGGCAGCCGGGGCGGTCTGGCGGTCGAGCCGGATCCGCATCTGGGCATGACGGACTACCGGAAAAAGCCGGCGTTTTTCTCTGCCGGTGCCGGGCTGGTCTCCACGCTGCCGGACTATTTGCAGTTTGCCGCAATGCTGGCTGGAAAAGGGCTGCATCGTGCAAGCGGCGTGCGGCTCATCGGTGAAAACACCTGGCGCTATCTCACCACGCCCCAGCTGAACGAGGCGCAGAAAAAGTGGGTGGACTGGGATTCGCTGAAGGGCTACAGCTACGGGAATTTGCTCCGGGTGCTGGAGGATCCGCTGGCATGCATGACCAATGTGCCTGCCGGGGAATTCGGCTGGGACGGCTGGACGGGACCGTATTTCTGCGTGTCGCCCCAGGACGGCACGGTGCTGCTGTACCTCATCCAGACCTGCGGCGGCAGCGGCAGCGACGTGGTGCGAAAACTGCGTGCGGCGGTGTTTGGCACTGTGTGAACGGCGCTTTTCAAAAAAGACTTGACAATTCGGTGAAAACAGTGTATAATAAAAAGAGAAAGAGAGCATACCAGTAGACGGTCTGCTCCCACTGCTTTGAGTTAAAAAAGATTTAACCGCCGCAAGTTTGGTCGCTTAGGGGCGGTTATTTCTTTTTATTCTCGTCATTGCGGTGATCTGCATTACTATTTTTATGATTATAGTAAATGTAAAAGATCAGACTTGCGAGATTCAGCAAAATACTGCAAATTTTCAGCAAGTCGTCAAAAGTGACGTACTGATCCATCATAGCAATCACCTCCCAACTGTTGTAAATTCAGCAGTGGGAGCAGAAGCAAAAGAATTTTCAAACCGCCTACCGTTTCAGGTATGCCCTCAGATATCTATTATACCAGACACCTCGAAATTTGTCAAACCCCAAAAGCACCCCAACCAAAGGAGCATCCACATGGAAAAACTCTTACTGATCGCCATTCCCGACACCGCCGGAGTGGAACAAATCGCCGGAAAGCTGCGGCTGCGGACGGTGACTGTTGCGCCGGAGAACTACGGCAAAAGCCTGGGCAGTCTTGCCGGCTATGCCGCCGGAACGGTTCCGGTGTCCGCTGAAACCACCCTGCCGGAAACCGGGCTGCTGGTGATGTGCGGTCTGAAAAATTCCCGGATGGACAAGCTGCTGGCTGCCCTGCGCACCGCTGGTATCCGCATTCCCCACAAGGCAGTCCTTACGCCAACCAACCAGAACTGGAACGTCTATCAGCTGGCGCAGGAGCTGGAACGGGAGCGCCAGGCAATGGAAAACCGCTGACCTGCGAATGCAAATGCAGGTAACGTCATAATACAAAAAATCACGGCATACCGCAATCGGGTGTGCCGTGATTTTTCTATTATGAAAGGGAAAAATGTTATTCGCCCAGCAGGAACTTCGTCATTGTCACAACGTCCTGGATGTTGAACTCGTTGTCAGCATTCATGTCAACGCTGGAATCCAGAATCAGATTCCGATCATCTGCGGATGCGTTCAGCAGATACTGCCGCATCAGCGCCAGGTCAAAGCCGTTCAGCATACCGTCGTGGTTCACATCGCCACGGATCACGTCATCTCCCGGTGTGGTTCCGGTGGTGACTGTTGTGGTTTCTGTGGTTGTCTCCGAAGTAGTGGCAGAAGTGCTTGTGGTAGTTACCACCGGCTCCTTGCCCTCTACGATGGAGTAGAACGCCGGCTTAGCGGTGTAGTCCTCGTTGAACAGCAGCGGAGACTTTGCAGCTCTCCAGCTCTTGTCGTCGGTAGTACCCCAGAATACCACTGCGGAAATGCTGTCAGCGTATTCCACGCAGGCATCCATGATGCCCTTGTACATCTCAGCCTGCTTTTCAAAGCCAGCCTCGGAAGTGTCAGAAGTGGTGATGTCCAGCTCGGTGACCTGGATATCCAGACCAGTCTCTGCGAACTTCGCCAGTGCCTTTTTATACGCAGAAACGGTGGGGAAACCAACGTCCAGGTGAGACTGCATACCGATACCGTCGATCAGTCCCTTTTCCTTCAGTTCCAGTGCCATCTTGCAGATCGCATCGGTTTTCTGCGGCATATATTCGTTGAAATCGTTGTAATACAGCTTGGTGTTCTTCGGTGCATACTTTCTGGCATACTCAAATGCCGGCTCAATGAAGGAGTTGTCGCCGAATACCTTGACCCATCCGGAATAGTTGGCATTCTCGGACTGTCCGCCGCCGGTACGGGGTGAGCCGTTGTCCAGCCATGCCTCATTGACCACATCCCATGCGTAGAAATCTACGGTCGGGTACTCTTCTTCCAGTGCAGCGAAAACGTTCTTGATGTAGTTTTCCATACGCTGGAGCATGATATCCTTGGAGACCCAGTCGCCGCTGTCCTGGAAGCCTTCCTTGAAGAACCAGTCCGGTGTCTGGCTGTGCCATACCAGAACGTGGCCACGTACCGGGATATTGTTGTCCCGGCAGTAGTTCAGGATGGTTCTGGCGCTTGCCAGATTGATGACCGGTTCGGTCTCGCTGCCGGATGCCTGGGTTGCGCTCTTATCCAAAATGGATTCCGGTTTCAGCTCGTTGCCCAGGGTGATGCTGTTGAAGTGCTTGGCGATCAGATCCTTGGTGGACTGGGGTGCAAGCTCTTCGGTGGTGACAGCCGTGCCGATCTTGAAATCGTTGGCATAAACATCCTTCAGAGACGGAATATCCTTCTGGATCTGATATACCGGCGCTGTGCGCACCTCGAAATCGTCGATATACATGGTTGCGGTGTCGTTGCACTCAAAGTACAGATAGACCTTGGACACATCCTCGGAAAAGCTGAACTTGATGCCGGAGAAGGTTGCCCAGTCGCCGTTGCTGGTCTGCGCCTGCAGGTTGCTGTAGTGACGCTCGCCGCTGGCATCGGTGTATTCCATGCTCAGCTTGATGGAGTTATACCACTCGGTCTTTGCCACAGCGCTGACGGTGTACTGCACCCCAGCCTCGCACTTGTCGTCCAGCAGGAACTGCGGACCGTTCCAGTTCTTGGCTCTGTCTTTGACGCACATGGAATAAGAGCCGCTGTATGCCTGTTCGGTGGTGGCGGTGATGGTTTCCACGCCGCCTCTGCCGGTGAATGCCGAAACATCGCCGTCCTCGAATCCGGTGCCGTAGATCTGGGTCGTGCCGTCATCTTCGGCGGCGCTGACAACAGATGCAGCAGTTCCGGCGGTGAATGCCGTGGTTACCGGAACTGCGGCGCACAGCATGACAGCGCTCAGCACGCCGGCAGCGACACGCTTTCTGATTTCCTTTTTCATAATTTGTGTTCCTCCCTGTCACAAAAATATTCTATTTTATTGTAGCATGAGGCGCAGAAAAAGTCAACTGGAACCCGGATTTTTTGTCTGAAATCACAAAAAAGCCCGTCTCATTTTGTGCAAAAGACGAGCATTTCATTTGGGAGAACACTTTTCGTGGGAGAATGCACCGGAAAAGGAGGCGGCGCACCGGGAACGCCCGGCGTATGTAAGGACAGTTTGACTGCTTGCTATTATATAATGTATATGTCTGTGTTGTTGTGTTCTTTTTTGTTTGACAAATTTCGAGGTGTCTGGTATAATAAATATCTGAGGGCATACCTGAAACGGTAGGCGGTTTGAAAATTCTTTTGCTTCTGCTCCCACTGCTGAATTTACAACAGTTGGGAGGTAATTGCTATGATGGATCAGTACGTCACTTTTGACGACTTGCTGAAAATTTGCAGTATCCTGTTAAATCTCGCAAGTCTGATCTTTTACATTTACTATAATCATAAAAATAGTAATGCAGATCACCGCAATGACGAGAATAAAAAGAAATAACCGCCCACGACTTCGCAAATCTGTGGCGGTTAAATCTTTATCTTAACTAAAGCAGTAGGAGCAGACCGTCTACTGGTATGCTCTCTTTCTATTTCTATTATACGCTATCATGCCCCGTTTGTCAAGGGGATTTTTTGCCGAAAAATTGTAGCTGCTTTTGTTTGACATTTTTTGCAAAGTGTGGTATACTGGGATTCTGAGGGCATACCTGAAACGGTAGGCGGTTTGTTCGGAGTATTCCCTCCCATTTGTGTAAATTCAGCACATGGGAGGTGATTGCAGTGGATAGCTTTGTTACATTTCATGACTTGCTGGGAATCGGAACTTTTTTGATTTCATTAGCAACATTCATCATGGCGTTGTGCAAAAATTGCAAAAGCAGTAATCACAAGAAGAAAAAGAAATAACCGCCCCAAAGCTTCCAACTAAAGGCGGTTAATTCATGTAATTAAACGACAAATGGGAGCAGACCGTCTACTGGTGCGCTCTCTTTCTATCTTTATTATATGCTATCACGCCCCTTTTGTCAAGGGGATTTTTTGATTTTTCCGCAGCCGCCCACGAAAAAATCCCCACAGCATTCCCATAAAATTTGACAAATTATGCAACATATGATATACTATTTGTATCATCCCACTCGAAAAAGGAGCGATTTCCTATGATTACCTGTAGCCATTGCGGTCAGATCGCAGCAGACGGTTCGGCGTTTTGCCCTAACTGCGGCGCAGCTCTTCCTGCACCGTATTTTCAGCAGCCCCAGCAGCCCGTTCAACAGCCTGTTTATCCGCAGCCGCAAATGCCGCCTTATCCGGGCTATCCCACACCCTGCGAACAGCCCGGCACCAATGGAAAAGCCGTTGCATCCCTGGTCATGGGAATCTGCTCCCTGTTGGTGTGGCTGCTGTTTCTGACAAATGATTTCGATGCGTTCAGCTTTCTCAGCATCCCCCTGGGGATCATCAGCATTGTCATGGGCGCTGTAGCAAAGAAAGAGATCCGGCGTACAACGCCCGGCGGCAGCACTGCCCTCGCCACAGCCGGCATCGTCTGTTCCATTATCTCGCTTGCGCTGGATGTGGTGTTTTTTGTACTGGGTCTGATCTTTGTTGTGATCCTTGGCATGGCTCTGGCAAGATTTTAAGCATCCTGTACACATCCCGATACGAAACAGGTCCTGTGACCTGTTTCCATAAACCAAACCAATTCATGGAGGTATTTTCTTATGTTGACTTGTGAGACCTGCGGCAAAGTTCTGCCGGAAGGCACTTCGTTCTGCCCGAACTGCGGTATGCCTGTGGAACATACAGACAGCGCTGTTCAGCCCGACGCACCCAACGCTCCGGCACCGGATACAGCTGTACCGGACACCGACAGCCAGTTCCAGCAGCCCCAGGCTGCGCCGGAATCCAATCCCTATGCTATGCCCTCCGGCGGTTCTGCCCCGGCATCCGGCAGCATTCCGGAACAGAGTTATCCCGGAACTTATCCGCCCGGCGGCAATTCCGGCTATGGCGCACAGCCGAACCAGCCCCAGAGCCAGCCGCAGCCCCATCCCCAACAGCCCTACTATGGACAGCAGCCCCAGCAGAATTACGGGCAGCCGGGAAACGGCGGCTATATTCCGCCGCAGCAGCAGGGCTATCCGGGCGGTTACCCGAATTATCCCCAGAACTATCCGAACAACAGCTCCAACGGCAAGGCAATTGCCGGACTGGTGCTGGGCATTCTCTCCATCGTGATGGGATGCGTCTACGGTTCCGGTCTCCTCTTCGGTATCCTGGGTACCATTTTCTCCTGCATGGCACGGAAAGAGGACAGCAGTAACCCGCTGCAAAACAAGAAAAACAGCACTGCCACCAGCGGTCTCATCTGCTCGATCATAGGTATTGTTCTTTCTGTGATCGTCCTTCTCATCGTAATCATTGCCGTGGCAGTTTCCGTGGAAACAGGAGACTACACCACCCCCGGCTACTATGGCTCCGGTGATTACCAGGATGCCTGCCAGCTCTTCTTCGGACTGCTCCGCTAATGTACTATGACCTTCCTGCGCACGGACTTCGGTCTGTGCGCTTTTTTGTCAGATAATGCCGGGAAACAGCACGTGTTTTCAAATTATTCCTTGACAGACATTCTGCAATATGATAGACTAAAAGCAGTACCAGAGCGTATTCATATTCCTATGGGAACACGCTCTGAAATACAGACCGAAAGGAAACGATACCACCATGTTTCGAACCTATGACCTCAGCGGCATCTGGGACTTTTCCATGGCACAAATGGCAAAAGGCACATTTCCCACCGCTTTTGATGATACGATCGCACTCCCCGGCACAACATCTCTCGCCAAAAAAGGCGCACCCAATCCCAACCGGGAGGCAGGCTTTCTCACGGATGCCTACGCCTTTGAGGGACAGGCGTGGTTTCGCAAAGAGATCTGCATTGACCCGGAACTGTTCGACACCGATATGGGAATGCTCCCCATCAAGCTGACCCTGGAACGCACCCGGATGACCACCCTCTGGATCAACGGCAGGCTTGTGGGCAGCTGCAACAGTTTATGCACGCCCCACGTCTATGACATCACCGATTTTGTGACCAAGCCGCTGGTGGAGATTCTGGTGCTGGTGGAGAACACCGGCTATCCCACCAAAGGCGGACACCTCACCTCGCCGGACACCCAGTCCAACTGGAACGGCATCACCGGGCAGATGACCCTGGAAGTGTTCCCGGAGGTCTATGTAGATCATGTCCAGGCATACCCCGACCCGGAACACAAAAACGTCACCCTTACCATGCAGCTCCACGGGGCATCCACCGCAAGCTTTTCCGCCACTGGCAGCGTTGTGGAGGACAACGAAGAGGACACCATTCCGCTGTTCCAGGCGCAGCTGACGGCAGACGAAAACGGTATGGCATCCGTGACCATTCCCCTGGACGAGGCGTATTATGAATGGAGCGAATACCACCCGGCGCTGTACTATCTGTTCTACACCATCGACGAGGCAGACTGCGGCAGCGTCAGCTTTGGAATGCGGCGGTTCTGCGCCGAGGGCAGCCGTTTCACCATCAACGGACAGCCCACCATGCTCCGTGGCAAGCACGACGGACTGATCTTTCCCAGAACCGGCTATGCACCCACGGATGTAAACGAGTGGCTGCGTGTGCTGAGCATTGCCAAAAGCTACGGCATCAACCACTACCGTTTCCACACCTGCTGTCCGCCGGATGCAGCGTTCACTGCGGCAGATGTGCTGGGCATCTACATGGAACCGGAACTGCCGTTCTGGGGAACGATCGCCGCTCCCGGCGAAGAGGGCTACAACGAGGCGGAGCAGAACTACCTCATCGAACTGGGAGACAAGATGCTGGACACATTCGGCAACCATCCGTCCTTTGTCATGTTCTCTCTGGGCAACGAGCTTTGGGGCAGCCCGGAACGGCTGGGAGAGATCCTGCGGCACTACAAGGAAAGGGACAGCCGCCATCTGTACACCCAGGGCTGCAACAATTTCCAGCATTTTCCGCTGATGGTGCCGGAGGACGATTACTATGTGGGCGTGCGGCTCAGCAAGGAACGGCTGCTCCGTGGTTCGTTCGGGATGTGCGATGCACCGCTGGGTCACGTCCAGACAGAGCGCCCCAGCACCATGCACCAGTATGACGACGTGATCTTTCCCAAGCAGACGGAGGGCGAGGGCGCATCCGACACGGAAGAGATCGAGATCCAGTACGGCACCGGCGTGAAAAAGGTGCAGGTGAGCAAGACTGCCGGCGGACTCATTCCCACCAAGCCGGTGGTCACCCACGAGATCGGACAGTACGAGGTCTATCCCGACTTCCGGGAGATCGACAAGTACACCGGACCGCTGAAAGCCCGGAACTTCGAGATTTTCCGGTTCCGGCTCGGTGCAAAGGGAATGCTGCGCCAGGCGGACAAGTTCTTCCGGTGCAGCGGCGCACTGGCGGCTGCCTGCTATAAGGAAGAGATCGAGGCGGCAATGCGCTCGCAGTATATCGCCGGATTCCAGCTGCTGGATCTCCAGGATTTCTCCGGTCAGGGAACGGCGCTGGTGGGAATGCTGGACGCATTCATGGACAGCAAGGGGCTGATCTCGCCGGAGGAATGGCGAATGTTCTGCTCGGACTGTGTGCTGCTGGCACAGTTCCCGTCCTATGTGCTGATTACCGGCGAAATGTTCGTGGCAAAAGTCTCCATGCGAACGGTTCTGCCCCAGTCCGGCACGGCAGAATGGATGCTGGTTCGGGAAAACGGCGACACCCTGGGCAAGGGGACATTCCCGGTACAGGCGGAATCCGGTCTGACGGAGATCGGCAGCATCTTCTGCCGGATGCCGGAGGAATTGCAGCGCCCCGAACGGGTGCATCTCATCCTGTCGCTGACGGACACAGATGTCTGCAACGCCTATGACCTGATGCTCTACCCAGCCATTGCCATGCCGGAGCTGGAGAGCCGGGCGGAGCTGTGCATCACGGAAAATCTGGACACGGCGCTGGCGGCACTGGCAGACGGAAAGAAAACGGTCTTTCTGCCGAGAGAAACTGCCGAGAGCATTCCGGGATTCTACTGCACGGACTTCTGGTGCTATCCCATGTTCCGGGACATCTGCAACTGGATGAAAAAGCCGGTGGCAGTGGGAACCATGGGGCTTTGCATTCAGGACGACCATCCGGCGCTGGCAGAGTTCCCCACCCAGGAATACAGCACGCCCCAGTGGTACGACATTGTGACGGCGGCGGACTGCACCATCCTGGACGACACGCCCAGCGAGTTCACGCCCATTGTGCAGATGATCGACAACTTTGAGCGCAACCATAAGCTGGGAATCGTCTGGGAGGCGAAAGTGGGCAGCGGCAGCCTGTTGGTCTGCACCAGCCGCCTGTCTGAGATCGCCACTCGTCCGGAAGTGCGCTGGCTGGCGAAGAGCCTGCTGGACTATGCGGCATCCGACCGCTTTGCCCCGGCGCAGAGTGTGACGGCGCAGCAACTGCAAAAGTGGTTCCGGAAAGGCGAATGACACCGACTGCCCTGCGGAAAAAATGAAAAAATCCCCTTGACAAACGGGGCGTGATGACGTATAATAGAGATAGAAAGAGAGCATACCAGCAGACGGTTTGCTCCCGCTGCATCAAGTTAAAAAGATTTAACCGTCACAGTTTGGTTGCTTGGGGCGGTTATTTCTTTTTATGGTGATGCTTTTTACTATTCTTTTCATTGTAGTAAATGTACAAGATCAAAGTTGCCAAATCCAACAGAAAACTGCCGATCTTTAGCAGGTCACCCAGGGTGATATACTGATCCATCATACCGATCACCTCCCATCTGTTCAAATGAGCAGTGGGAGCAGAAACAAACCGCCTACCGTTTCAGGTATGCCCTCAGACCTCCAGTATACCACACTTTGCAAAAATTATCAAACAAAAGCAGCACCGGCTGTGGGAAATCTCCCTGCCGGTGCTGCTTTTTTATGTGTTTCTATTTTGTTGTGCAATCATATCTGCATCTGCATCAGGACTCTTCCAGTCCGGTGTTGATGCCGCTCTTTTCCAGTGCGGTCAGATCGTCGGAGACGGTCTCCTTGTCGCCGCCTTTCTTTTTCGGAAAGACCAGTTTCAGCAGGATCGGGGTAACGATGGTGGTGAATACGACCATGATAACCAGCGGTGTCATGAACTTTTCGCTCATCAGTCCCACAGATGCACCCTTGTTGGCAACGATCAGTGCGACCTCACCACGGGAGATCATACCAATACCGATCTGCAGGCTCTCCTTGTTGGTGTAACGCATGATCTTTGCGCCCAGACCGCAGCCGATCACCTTGGTGACAACCGCCAGCAGCATCAGCAGAAGCATGAATACTACCAGCTTTTTGGTCAGACCCTTCAGCGTCATGGCGAGACCGATGTTGGCGAAGAAGATGGGGGAGAGGAGCATATAAGACAGGGTGTTGAAACGATTTACCACGTACTCATTCTTTTTCAGTCCGGATACTGCCAGACCGGCAACGAATGCGCCGGTGATGTCTGCTACGCCAAAGCAAATCTCAGCCACGAAGGACAGCAGCAGGCAGAAAACAAAGGTCACGATGTTGTGGCGGCGCAGGTTTTCGTTGCTGGATTCACGCCATTTTTTGAAGAAGAAGTGATACAGCACAGCAGCGCCGATGGCAACGATGAAGAATGCCAGGATGTTGATGACTACGGCAAGGACGCCGTCGCCTGCCAGCAGAGAGCCGAAGGTCTTTTCTGCCTCGCCGTCGCCGGACTTCTTTCCGCCCAGGCTGATAACGACGGTGAGGGCGATGATGCCCAGGATATCGTCAATGACGGCTGCACCCAGGATGGCGTTTCCGGCACGGGAATTCAGTGCGCCCAGCTCTTTCAGTGTCTCAACGGTGATGCTGACAGAGGTTGCAGTCAGCACAACGCCGATGAAGATGTTCTGCCAGAACAGCTTTGCCATCTCCGGATCCTGTTCCGTGTTGTAGAAGTCTGCCAGGAAAAAGCCGCCTACCAGCGGAACGATAACGCCCAGCAGAGCGATAACGAAGGAGGCAAGGCCTGCCTTTTTCAGTTCCTGGATGTCGGTCTCCAGACCGGCGCTGAACATGAGGACGATAACGCCCAGTTCCGCCAGGCTGACGATCAGGTCATTTCGCTGTACCACGTTCAGCACCATCGGGCCGAGAACGATACCGGCAGCCAGTGCGCCCACGACCTGTGGCAGGCTGATCCGCTTGGTCAGCAGTCCCAGCAGTTTCGTGGACAGCAGGATAATTGCGATTTGCAGTAAAAAAGAATAATCATTGTTGAACAAAAAATCTTTCAAACCCATAATGGTTGATATCTCCCTTTATAATTTGCTTTTTGTCAAGAAAACGCTTTGTCAAATTCGAACTGACGGCAAAGTCAATTTCCCGTCAGATTCTGCCGCAGCACCGCCGCATCCAGTCCGTTTACCGTCTTGTCGGCGCAGAGGTCTGCGTTGGCGGCGCCGGTCTTGGACAGGCTCTTGTTTCCCAGCAGGTACTGGATCAGCAGCACCAGGTCTGCGGAATTCACTTTGCTGTCGGCGTTGACGTCTCCCGGAAGTGTCTCCGGCTTTTGCGGCTCTGTGGTCACATCCGGCGTTTTGCCGTCCGGTTCTCTGCCGGAGATCAGCACACCGTTCTGATAGACGGGAATGCAGTCCGAGATCACATATTCTCCTGCATTTTTCAGCAGATCCGTGTTAGAATAGTCATTGAAGGCATCCCAGCCCGTCTGATAGTTGGGGTAGATCAGCGCCAGCATCAGCTCACACTGGTGCTGTCCCTCAGAGATGGGCATTGCCACTCTGCCGTCCGGATAGGTCACTTCCACATAATAGATGTTGTCCTTATAATGTTTCAGTTCCGATACCTGCGCCGGGGTGTAGTCGTCGTACATCTTCGCCTGGTCACGGTCGATGCGCATGACCACATCGCCGGGCTGGAATCCGCCGTCAATGACTTCGGACAGATCCATGTAGTACCGATAGGACAGATTGTCCTCGATCCGTGCCGGCCATGCGGAGTGGTTGGTGAGCTTAAAGCTCAGGGTGACGCCGCCGGAGGTCTCCGTCAGCTTGGTCTCCACATAGAATTCTCTGTCCCGGGTCTCCGGTTCGGGAAAGTCCGGGTCGGGCGTGCCGCCGTAGGCGTCGGTCATCTTGCAGAGCAGCGCCGTGAATCCGGCGTTGTAGTCGCAGGCAACCTCGTTGTTGATGTAGTTCTGCCGGTCGTCCTCATAGGAGCCGTCCTCGTTGGGACCGCCCACCAGTGCGCCGTATAGGATGTGCCGGTTGGTCTCCGGGGTGTCCAGGGCGTTTTTCCAGGAGGCGTGTGCCGTCCGGTGGTGGGGATTCTGCGGAGACTTGTCGCCGTATCCCACCACAAAGCTCTGCCCGTCGGGATTGTCGCCCAGACAGTAGTTGATCTGATCCTCATAGAAGTTCTGATACTTTGTGGTATTCGTCCCTTTCAGCACCGTGTCGCACGCCACGCTCGCCAGGAATCCGGCAGTGGTGGCATAGCGCAGACAGCCCCAGGTGGTGAGCCACTTTGCGCCGCCGTCCAGGGCCTTGACGGAATCTGTCCAGTAGTCCAGGTGTTTCTGTATCCGTCCGATGTAGAAACTGTCGTTGGTGTTGATGGCGTAGAGCAGCAGACCGCCCTGCATCACATCGTCCCAGCACATTCCCCAGGAGTATTTCAGCTCATCCGAACCCAGCTCTTTTCCCAGATTGGGGATATAAGAGGTCGCCTTGTCCAGATAGGACTGCTCGCCGGTGGCAATGTACAGCCAGTTTGCCGCATAGAACAGCTCGTCATAGAAGTGGGACGAACGGTAGAATCCGCTGGCATCGCTGTTGTTGTAGTCGTCGTCGCTCCGGGTCTCGTCCGCCAGCCGGAAGAGATTCTCGGCGTGTTTCAGATAGTCGCCGGTCTTGTCGCTCCTGCCCTTGAGGGCGCACGCCCCGGCAGCCAGCGCCGCCGCCATCTCGCCGCAGACCGCTGAGCTTGTGCCACGGAGAGCAGCCCTCGCCTTGGTGTAGTCAGCGCCGTTGTCCTTCATGCCGTATTCCAGCAACTCCACCGGACCCCACCAGGTGTGATCCATCTGCCCGTTGCCCACCTGGTATACGGCGGTGTCGCCCTCGTCACAGGCGGCGAGGTAGTCCAGCACAAAGGAGAGGTTGTTCACATAGGTCTCCATTTCGCCGGTCTTTTCCAGACCGTCCGGGTACTGATACAGTCCCCACGCCAGCATGGAGGCGGAGTATGCCATGGGCAGGTTGAACTTCACGTGGTCGCCGGCATCATACCAGCCGCCGGTGACTTCGTCCGTCATGGTGGAGTTGGCACGCCATTCCACCTCGTTCCAGTCCGGAAGCGGACCTGCCTGCTGGCACTCATAGAAGTAGAGGGACTTCTGCATCGCCTCTGCATAGTTGGCGGAAAAATCCGCCGCAGACACAGTGAGCGCAGAGCAGGGCAGCGCACCCAGAACGAGACATCCGGCAGTGAGCGCCGCCGTCAGCCGCAAGTGTTTCCGCATTTGCATCATCTTCCTTTCTTGCAGGGCGCAGCAGAGTCGTGCTGTGTCCCCGCAGATTCCGGTCCTTTTCCGCCGGAAATACCCCCAGCCGAAAAAAGCCGTTTTCCCTTTTATTATGGCACGTTTTCACGCCGATGTCAAGCGGTTTTCATGAAGTTATCACAAAAATTCACAGTGAAACAAACCGGTTTTTTCAAATTTCGGTGCATAGCCGTCATTTCCGGGGATTCTGTTGCAGAGCGGCAAAAATGTCCGTTGTCCGGATGCTTCCTTTTGTAGAGAATGCTTGTTTCAAACGGGGGATTTCTGTACGAAGTGACAAAAATTACGGAAAAACGGATTCTGTCTTGCAAAAAATTCCGGTTCATGCTATAATGAAATTGTATAGGCATATGCGGTAGTGATATTCCGGAAAATGGAATGGCGCATTCGCAGTCTATGGCATTGCGGCATACAAGGGCAGTTCCGCTCCGGCAGGGCGTTTTCCGCCGGCAGAACGGATCGCTTTCTTTCTGTGTGCGCATCAAATATAAGGTTTTAAGGTTTAGGAGGAATTCTGAAGTGGAAAAGAAGCTGAAAAAGGGAAAGAAAGTTACCGTCCTGGGCGCTGGTAATGTGGGCGCATCCATTGCATTTGCTCTGGCAATCAAGGGCCTCTGCTCTGAGCTGCTGCTCATCGACATCAACAAGCCCAAGGCAAAGGGTGAAGCTATGGATATCATGCAGGGCAACGCATTCTGTCCGTCCTGTGACATCCACGACGGCGATTATCCGGACGCAGTCGATTCCGATATGGTCATCATCACCGTTGGTATTGCCAGAAAGCCGGGTCAGACCCGTATCGATCTGTGCAAGACCAACGCAAAGATCATGGCATCTGTTATGCCGGAGATCGTAAAGTATGCACCGCACGCCTGCTACCTGGTAGTCAGCAACCCGGTTGACGTACTGACCTATGAGGCGATCCGTGTATCCGGTCTGGACCCGAAGCAGGTCATCGGTTCCGGTACTGTTCTGGACTCCTCTCGTCTGCGCACCTGCCTGGCAGATCACGCTGGTCTGAACATCAAGAACATCCACGCATATGTATTCGGCGAACACGGCGATTCTTCCATGATCCCGTGGTCTCTGTCCAGCATTGCCGGCATGAAGTTTGATGAATACTGCACAAGCGTAGAAGATCTGGGCGACAAGGATGCCATCGAGCAGGAAGTTCGTGACGGCGGCGCTGAGGTCATCAAGTGCAAGGGTGCAACATATTATGCAATCGCACTGTCTGTCAGCCAGATCACTGAGGCAATCCTGCGTGACACCAAGGCGGTTCTGACAGTTTCCACTCTCCAGGACGGCACACACTACGGCGTAAAGGACGTTTGCCTGAGCCTGCCGTGCGTACTGGGCGCAAATGGCGTAGAACGTGAGATCACACCGCCGATGACCGACGATGAGATCGCTCGTTTCCAGAAGAGCGGCGAGGCACTGCGCTCCGTCATCGACCAGATGGCACTCTAAGCGCAAGCCATCCCGTATCTCTGCACTATTATTATATCGTAGCAAGCCGGCGCACTGCCGCCGGGCAAACGACTGCCGTATTTTCCGCAGGTTCCCGGTGAGCCTGCGGAAAGAGCCGGAAAGGCTCTGACAAATGCTTCCGGCAGCACTGTCGGAAAACCGAACGATTGGTTGGAAAGGGACGAAAAAATTATGGATTATGCAGCTGAATCTCTGAAACTGCACTATGACTGGCAAGGCAAGATCGAGGTCACACTTCGTGCGCCGCTGGAAACCGCCGATGATCTTTCTCTGGCGTATACGCCCGGCGTTGCACAGCCCTGCCTGGAAATTCAGAAAGATGTTTCCAAGAGCTATGACCTGACCCGCCGGGGCAACCTGGTCGCTGTTATCACAGACGGCACGGCTGTTCTGGGTCTGGGCGATATCGGCCCGGAGGCTGGTATGCCGGTCATGGAAGGCAAGTGCGCACTGTTCAAGCGTTTCGGCAACGTGGATGCGATTCCGCTCTGCGTCCGCTCCAAGAATGTGGACGAGATCGTGGAGACAGTTCGCCTCATCGCCGGCAGTTTCGGCGGCGTGAACCTGGAGGACATCTCCGCACCACGCTGCTTTGAAATCGAACGCCGCCTGAAGGAATGCTGCGACATTCCGATTTTCCACGATGACCAGCACGGCACGGCAGTCGTTACGCTGGCAGCGATGCTCAACGCATTGAAACTGGTGGGCAAGGATATCCACGATATCCGTGTGGTTACCAGCGGCGCAGGCGCTGCCGGTCTGGCAATCATCCGCCTGCTGATCGCTATGGGTCTGGATCCGCACCATGTGATCCTCTGCGACCGCCACGGTGCGATCTATGAGGGCAGAGACGATCTGAACCCCCAGAAGGAAGAAATGGCGAAGATCACCAACAGCGGTCACAAGGCTGGTACGCTGGCAGAGATGCTGGTGGATGCCGATGTATTCATCGGCGTATCCGCACCGCACTGCGTGACACCGGAAATGGTGAAGTCTATGGCGAAGGACCCGATCATCTTTGCCATGGCAAACCCCACGCCGGAGATCATGCCGGACGAGGCGCTGGCGGCTGGTGCAGCCGTTATGGGTACCGGACGCAGCGACTTCCCGAACCAGATCAACAACGTTCTGGCATTCCCGGGCATCTTCCGTGGCGCACTGGACGTTCGTGCAAGCGACATCAACGACGCTATGAAGATCGCTGCTGCAAAGGCAATCGCTGACTTCGTAACGCCCGAAAAGCTGTCTGCGGAATATATCATTCCCAGCCCGCTGGAAGAGGGTGTCAGCGCCGCTGTTGCAAAGGCAGTTGCACAGGCTGCCAAGGACACCGGCGTAGCCAGAGTGTAACATCTGACAGCACAAAAAGAAAATCTTGGGACAGGGGATATTATGGTCTCCTGTCCTTTTTTGTGGATAATGTCAAATCAAACTGACTGTACAAAAGAATATTAAGTGAATTTCCCGTTTGACAATTGGAAATTTGGGAATTTGTTTCAGATAGAAAAAAACACAAAAACCACTTGCAGATTTGTGTGAAATGTGCTAAAATAGACAATGGACTTTGAATCTGATTTCGAAGTCCCATACAGCGATGACGCATCTCGTCTCGCAAAGCAGGAAAGATTGTCTATGAAACGAAAATTACCCAAGTGGTCGGGCGTCGCAGCCCTGGTTCTGCTTGCCGGTGCGCTGGGCGTACTGGCGTGGCAGGGCAGCCGGCATCTTACCGCAGCGTCCGGGAACACACCGGCTCGTCTGGCAGCTGTCTCCGAAACAGTTACCGACATCGGCACGCTCCCGGCAGAGGAATCCCAGCCCTGTCCGCAGACGGCGGCTGTGACCCGGCAGACTGAAACGTCTGTGACATCTGACAGCTCGCCGCAAACCGCAGTGACGTTTCCTCTGGAACTGAACGCTGCCGGAGCGGCGGAACTGGAACAGCTGCCGGGGATCGGCGCAGTTCTTGCGCAGCGCATCGTGGCATACCGTACACAGATCGGCGGCTTTTCCAACCGGGAACAGCTGCTGGAGGTGGAGGGCATCGGTGCGGCAACGCTGGAAGGACTGAACGGCTGGATTTTCGTGGAAAACGAGACGGCGCTTTCGGCAGAGCCGGAACAGCCCTTGCCGGAGGAGACCCCACCGCCGCAGCCGGCGGAAGAATCGGCGTTGCCGGAGACTTCGGCAGAGACCACGCCGCTGATGCCGCTGCCCCTGGATCTCAACCGGGCGGGGGAAGAGGATCTGATGCAGCTGCCGGATATGCAGCCGGCGCTGGCAGCAGAAATTGTGGCATTCCGGGAACGGATCACCGCATTCTCTTCGGTGTATGAACTGCTTTATGTGGACGGCATGACGGAGGCCTATTTCACGGAAATTCGGGATTCTGTGCAAATTTACGGGGACATTGCCCCGGAATAACGCTTTTTTGAGCAAACTCCATACTTTAACCATTTTGTAACCTTTTTCGGAATGATTCGAAATTTCTGACATATTGCACAAAAAATCGGAGCAAAATTTGTATAGTACCACTGAAAAAAATAAAAGAATGGTTTAAGCCATTGACATTCGTTGCGAATTGTTGTATATTAGGCTTATCACAAGAATTGTTCTCTGGCACAGTTTTGTGCATTTTCACAGAGGACAGCATCGGTGTGCAGTGAAATGCAAGTTTGCTGCACGAAAAAAGTTTATTGCACTGCTATGCCAAAACCGGCACAAAGTGTGATATATATATTTAAGGAGGAAAAATTCCAATGAACAAGTTGAAAAGAACACTGGCTCTGATGGCTGCATTGGCAATGACTGCTACTGCATTCGTAGGATGCGGCGGCAACGAAAGCTCCAGCTCTTCTGAGTCTAAGGCAGAAAGCTCTGCTGAAGAAAGCAGCGAAGCAGATGCAGATTCCGCTGAAGATTCTACCGCTGAAGAAGAATCTTCTGTTGAGTCCGCAGCTGGCTACACCAACGTTGATGTTCCGGCTCTGGGCGAACCGGACGGCTCCCTGAAGGACGGCGGCGACAAGCTGACTATCCTGTGCTGGAACGATGATGACCTGAAGTACATGTACGACATCGTTGCTGATGCAACCGGCATGGACAAGAGCATGATCAACTACAAGAACGTTGGTTCTAGCGGTACTGATGCTAACGAACAGTACGCACAGGTATTCCTGTCTGGCGACGACGTTGACCTGTACTTCTGCGACGCTGACTGGAACATGGCTTATCAGAACAACGATGAGTACTCTGCTCCGCTGTCTGCAGTAGGTATCTCTGAAGACATGTATGCAAATGCTTATGGCTACACTGTAAACATGGGCAAGGACAAGAACGGCGTCCTGAAGGGTGCTTCTTGGCAGGCTGCAGCAGGCGGCTACGCTTACCGTGCAGATCTGGCTGAAGAATATCTGGGCGTAACTTCTCCGGAAGATATGCAGGCACAGGTCGGCAGCTGGGATGACTTCTGGGCAACCGCAGCTACCGTTTATGAGAAGTCTGGCAAAACCACTGCTATGGCTGACTCTCTGGGCGGCGTATGGAGAGCTTACTCCAACGGTAACAGAACCAAGTCTTGGGTAAACGACGGCAAGCTGGATTCTTCTTCCGTAGGTGACTTCATCTCTATGGCTAAGGAGAACTTCGACAAGGGTTACATCTCTGGTGCAACTCAGTGGACTGATGACTGGCTCCCGCAGGGTCAGTCTGACGGTGCTCAGGCTAACAAGACCTTCGGCTTCTTCTTCCCGACTTGGGCAATCGCTAAGGGCGGTTCTCTGGAACAGGCTGAAGGCGGCGAAGGCGGCTCTACATACGGCAAGTATGCACTGTGCGAAGGCCCGACATCCTGGTTCTGGGGCGGCACATGGATCTGCGTATATCCGAAGACTGATAACGCTAAGGAAGCTGGTCAGTTCATCTACACTATGACTGCTGATGCTGATGCAATGCAGAAGTATGTAGACGCTCGTGGTGACTTCGTAAACAACAAGGGCGTAATGTCTGCTACAACTGAAGCTGGCACAAACAGCAACCCGCTGTTCGGTGGTCAGGATCAGTTCCAGATCCTGTTCAACTCTGCTGACAAGATCGACATGAGCATTGCTTCTGAGTATGATGCAAAGATCAACACAGACCTGCAGAACGCAGTTCAGGATTACTGCAACGGCGTAACCTCTTCTGAGGATGACTGCCTGAACGCATTCCTGGATGCAGTTGCTGCTGACGTAACTGACATCACTGTTGAATAAGCTTCGGCTCTCAACACTTTTTTGAATGATTGAACGTACTGCCTATAGGATAATTGCGTCCTATAGGCGTATGTTTATCTTTTCTCTTACTATTCTACTGAATTTTTGAAAGGGTGTGTGCAAATGGCTTCCGCTGCACAACGTCGAATCAAGTCGATTAGCTATGCGAAGTATGGCTATATGTTCATTGCCCCGTTCTTTCTCGTGTATTGTTTCTTCCAGGTATGGCCGCTGATCCAGACCTTTATCCTGAGTTTCCAGGGTAACGGCGCTGATGCCGGTAACTTTGTCGGATTCGACAACTATGGCATCATCCTGTTCGGTTCTGGCGAAGGCATGGGCCGCCGTGCTGCTGCAATGCAGGATCTGTTCCTGACATCGTTCAAGAACACCATCATCCTGTGGTTTGGTAACTTCATTCCGCAGATCCTGTTGTCCCTGCTGCTGGCAGTTTGGTTCACCGATTCGAAACTGCACATTCCGGGCGTGGGCTTCTTCAAAGTTGTTATGTACCTGCCGAACATCATTACTGCCGTTTCCGTTGCAGCTCTGTTCATGCGCTTTATCTCCAACAGCCAGCTGTCCGCAGTCAACACACTGCTGATGCTGAATGGCGGCGATCCGGTTAGCTTCGAAGCATCTGCTGCATGGAGCCGTGGTATCGTAATGTTCATCCAGACATGGCTGTGGTTTGGTAATACCATGATCATGATGATGTCTGGTATCATGGGTATCAACCCGTCTCTGTTTGAGGCTGCCGCAATCGACGGCGCATCCAGCGGACAGGTGCTGCGCAAGGTAACTCTGCCGCTGCTGCGTCCGATGGTTGTTTACACACTGATCACTTCCATGATCGGTGGTCTCCAGATGTTCGATATCCCGTATCTGTATCACACAGGTGCTGGTAAGATCAACGCAAATCTGCGTACCGTTGCGGTATTCGTTTATGAACAGTTCCGTGCCGGTGCAAAGGTTCACCAGCCTGACTACGGCATTGCTGGTGCTGCTTCCGTAATTCTGTTTATCATCACTGCGGCTCTGGGTATTCTCGTATTCCGTATGAACCGTGATGAGGATGAGCATCGCAAAAAGCAGGAGCGCAAGGCTCTTGTCAAGGAATATAAGAGACAGCAGAAACTGGCGAAGAATGGAGGTCTCGGCGCATAATGGAAAACGTTGGTGTTAAAGACAATTATATGTTGATTCAGAGACTGAAATCTGCCGGATGCTTCATTGTCTGCGTCCTGCTGGCATTGATCTGTCTGGTTCCGCTGTACATCATGATCATGAACGCAACGCACGGCGACGCTGCTCTGCGTGCGCAGCCGCTGCAGTTCCTGCCGGGCAGTGACTTGGTGAAGAACATCAAGAATATTGCCGGCGGTGAATTTCCGCAGTCCCCGAACTTCAACGTTTGGCTGGGCTACCGGAATTCTCTGATCATTGCAGGCGGTTCTACCATCCTGACAGTATTCTTCTCTGCTTTGACTTCTTATGGTCTGACTGTTTACGATTTCAAGGTTCGTGACGGCGCATATACATTCATCCTGGCAGTTATGATGATCCCGATCCAGGTTACATCCACCGGTTTCGTAAAGTTCATGGTTGGTACTCTGGGTCTGGCAAACAGCTACATCCCGCTGATTATCCCGGCGATTGCAGCTCCTGCTGTTGTTTTCTACATGAGACAATATATGAAGTCTTCCTTCCCGCTGGACATTGTTGAGGCTGCCCGTATCGACGGAAGCGGCGAGTTCCGCACCTTCCTCACCATTGCGATCCCGATGTGCAAACCGGCAATCGCAGTACAGGCGATCTTCGCATTCGTACAGAACTGGAACAACTTCTATACACAGAATATGATCATTATTTCCAACGAAAAGCGTTTCACGATGCCGATCATGATCCAGAGTGTTCTGGGTCAGGATAAGCATCCGGATCTGGGCGCACAGTACGCTGCAGTTGCACTGTCTGTTATCCCGATCATCGTGATCTACCTGATTCTGTCCAGATTCATCGTTGCTGGTGTAGCTCTGGGCGGCGTAAAGGAATAATCGCATTTCAACAGAATGTTTGTTCTTTTCAAAAGAGTCATTGCCTTCGGGCAGTGGCTCTTTTTCTATTTCCCGTGGATGTTTCCGGGCAAAAGAACAGCCCTCCGGTCGCTGCACCAGAGGGCTGTTTGGTGTTTTCATTTCAGTGTGTGCTTATTTCTGTTTCAGTTCCGCAGCACGGAGGGTGTTTTTCATCAGCATGGTGATGGTCATAGGACCAACGCCGCCGGGAACCGGTGTGATAAAGCTTGCCTTCGGCTCGACCTCGGCGAATTCCACGTCGCCGCAGAGCTTGCCGTTTTCGTCGTGGTTCATGCCCACGTCAATGACAACTGCGCCCTCTTTCACCATGTCGGCGGTGATGAAGTGCGCTCTGCCAACGGCGCTCACCAGAACGTCCGCAGCTGCGCAGACTTCCTTGAGGTTCTTGGTGTGGGAGTGGCAGATGGCGACGGTTGCGTTCCGGTGGAGGAGCAGCATCGCCATGGGCTTTCCCACGATATTGCTTCTGCCCACGACCACGCAGTTCTTGCCGTCCAGGTCAGTGCCGGTGCTGTCGATGAGTTCCATCACACCTGCCGGAGTGCAGGGGAGAAAGTCGTAGTCGCCGATCATAATTTTGCCCACGTTGATGGGGTGGAATGCGTCCACATCCTTCAGCGGCGAAATGCTGTAGATGACCTTCTGCTCGTCAATGTGTTCCGGCAGCGGCAGCTGCACCAGAATGCCGTGTACCTTGTTGTCCTTGTTCAGAACGCCGATCAGATCGAGGAGCTGTTCCTCGGTGGAATTTTCATTGAGCCGGTATTCAAATGCGTGAAAGCCCACTTCCTCGCAGGCTCTCTGCTTGTTGCGCACGTAGATCTGGGATGCCGGGTCGTTTCCCACCAGAATGACCGCCAGTCCCGGCTGGATGCCGCTGTTTTCCCGCAGCGCCTGCGCCTCTTCCTTGATTTTTTGGCGAATCTGGGCGGAAACTTCCTTGCCCGAAATCAACTTTGCCATATTGCGTTACTCCTTTTCGTTCTCATTCTCACAATTTTCTGTTGCAGTATCATCATTGTCCGCAGATGCGTCCGATGCGTCAGCCTCTGTGGTAGTATCTGTAGTATCGTCTGTGCTTTCCGTCTCGTTGGATTCGCTGTCCTCTGCGGTGTCTGCGCCGGTCTTGCCAGCCTCATATTCCGCCAGCATCCGCTTGGATTCCGCCGTGTCCTTGTACATATGATAGTCCACGCCCATGCGCTTGACCTTTGTACCGATGGCAATTTGCAGGATAACGGAAACCACTACGCAGCAGATTGCCAGAATCTGGGACACACGCACGTTGCCGATCACCAGGCTGTCTGTGCGGAGACCTTCCACCACGGCACGTTCTGCGCCGTACCAGCAGATATAGATGAGGAAGATCTGTCCGTCATAGCGGCGAATTTTCTTGGCGAAAAGCGCCAGCAGTACAAAGCCCAGCAGGCACCAGACGGATTCGTACAGGAAACAGGGGTGAACCGGCTGAGACGCATCCAGCGCCGTGCCGAAGTTGGCGAAATAGGTGGTGGAGGGATACTGGTCGGTGATCCACTCCTGGATTCTGCCGCCGGACATTCCGAAGATGCTGTTGGTGTTGCAGCCGAACGCCTCCTGGTTGAAGAAGTTGCCCCAGCGTCCGATGCCCTGTCCCAGCAGGAATCCGATGCCGACAATATCCAGCAGGGGCAGGAACTTCACCTTGCGTATCTTTGCCACCAAAAGTCCTGCCAGAAAGCTGCCGATGATGCCGCCGTAAATGGCGAGTCCGCCTTCCCGGATATTGAGGATGCTTTTCCAGTCGCCGGCGTAGTTGTTCCAGTTCAGCAGAACGTAATAGGCACGTGCGCCCACCACGCCGCCGATGATGCCGCCGATGATGCAGTCCATGACACGGTCGGGGTTCAGCCCGTACTTTTTCACCTGGGTGAAAGCGTAGACCATCGCCAGCACCAGCCCCAGGGTGATGAGGATGCCGTACCACTGGATGTCTAGACCGCCGATGGAAAAGGCGGTGCTGTCCAGGTGCAGGTCGATCCCCAGTTTCGGAAAGGTAATTTCGTTATGATCCAGTCTTCCGATTGTTTCTGTCGTCATATGTTTCCCGGGATCTCAAAGGAGATCCCTGCCTCCTTTGGGTTATTTTGCCGGCGCAATGATGGAGAGCGTCATGCGCTCCACATCCACTTCCTCCCGGAGGAAACAGTTGCAGTCCTCCAGGGTCATCTCAGACAGCACCTGCATGGTGTCGTAGAGACCGCAGCCAGCCATGTGGGATGCCACCAGCGCATTGGTCACTGCGGAGACGTTGTTCTGCTCCCGCACCAGATTGCCGTAGGTGGTCTTTTTGCACTCGGTGAACATGGTCTCATCCAGCCCGTTTTTCTGTGCATCCAGAATGGCAGCGGTGATCTTTTCCCGGACTGCCTTGGGGTCACGGGATTCGCCGCCGAAGATCATGGTGAAGAAACCGTCGCCGTTGAACACTTCGCTGGAAAAGCTTTCGTTCACCAGTCCGCTCTGGAGCATTTCCTGGTACAGGAGAGACGAGCTGCCGGACAGGGTCAGCATAGCGATGTGCGCCTGCATCTCTGCACGCAGATTGTCCATGCCGCTCCGGGGCTGGCACTTGATGCCCAGATTGAACAGCGGCTGTCCCACTGCGGCAGTCTCCACCGTCTCCGGACGAACGATGTCCAGGGTCTCTTCCGGGAAAACGGTCTCCAGTTTCTGGTCGTCGCAGGGTTTCAGCAGACGGTCTGCCACTTCCAGTACCTCATCCACAGTGCAGTTTCCGGCAACCGCCAGCACCATGTTGTGGAGATTGTAGAAGGTGCGGTAGCAGCGGTACAGCAGATCGTCTGTGATCTGGGCAATGCTCTCGATGGTGCCGGCGATGTCGATGCGTACCGGGTGTTTCTGGTACAGACCGCACAGCATATTGAAGAACACACGCCAGCCCGGATCGTCGTCGCACATCCGGATCTCCTGCCCGATGATGCCCTGTTCCTTGGCGACGCTTTCCGGTGTGAAGTACGGGGACTGGACAAAGGAAAGCAGGATCTCCAGGGATGCCTTGAAGTTGTCGGAGCAGCTGAAGAAATAGCAGGTCTTGTCGAAGGAGGTGAACGCATTGGCGTTTGCGCCGGTCTTGGCGTACAGGTCAAAGACATCGCAGTCCTCGTTCTCGAACAGCTTGTGTTCCAGGAAGTGGGCGATGCCCTCCGGAACGGTGCAGTAGTCTTTGTCGGCAGCGGTCTTGAACTGGGTGTTGATTGAGCCGTACTTCGTGCCGAACATTGCCTCTGTGGTGCTGAACCCTTCCATCTCGCAGACCAGGATCTCCAGACCGCTCTTGTGATGGATGTGGGTGTATTTGTCACCGGTGTTCGGGGAACTGATGGTGGTCATTGTGGTCTCTGCCATGTTACTCCGCCTCCTGTTCTTTGCATTCCATAATATAAATGGTATCCAGCTGCATGGACTTTGCCGCCGCCATCAGATCTTCCTTGGTGACCTTGCGGTAGTTCTCTTCCTCTTCCGCCGGCGTCAGCTTTGTGCCACGGCAGAACTGTCCGAAGTACCAGGAGATATAGCTGGTCGCCGTGTCACCGATGCCGCAGAGGGTGTTGTGAATGGTCATCATGGTGCTGTCCATCTCTGCATCCGTGATGTCGCCCTTGCAGATGGCATCCAGCTGTGCGGCGATGGCATCCTGTGCGGTGTCCAGGTTCTCGGTCTCAATGCCGCTGTCCACCTGCATGAAGTGCTTTGCCTCGTTGTAGTTTGCGGCGCAGTAATAGCACAGACTCATCTTTTCCCGGACGTTGGCGAACAGCTTGGAGCTGGGTGTGCCGCCCAGGAGCATTGCCATCATCTTCAGCGCATAGCGGTCGGGATAGGTGGTTTTCCAGCCCATGACCATTTTGCACTGGTTCACCGGAAGTGCCTCCCGTACCACAGCCGGTTCTGCCTTGCAGGGGCTGGGGTTGAGGAACTGCACCGGTGTCACGCTGCGGTTTTCGATGGCGGCGAAAGCCTGTTTCAGGGTGTCAGCCAGCTGCGGCACAGCTGCCGGACCCACAAAGTAGATTTCGATCTGTGCAGTGCGGAGCAGTTCCTGGAATGCCGCATAAGCGGCTGCCGGTGTCAGAGCCTCTGCGGCGCTGCGGCTGCCGTAGCAGGAGAACGCTGCCGGTTCGCCGGCGAAGGCAGTCTTATAGGTCTGAGAAATGGCATACTGCCGCTTTTCGTTGATCTCTGCGTCAATGCTGTCCAGCAGGTTCATCTGCTGGATGCGGAACTCGGTGTCGTCGAAAGCGCCGTCCGTCACATTGGGCTGGAAAATGCAGCCCAGCACGATCTCCAGCAGCTCTGCGAAAACAGATTCGCCGTCCAGCGCATAGCGGTCAGCGATGGCGGAAGAGCGCAGGGTGATGGACTGGACATCGCCCTGTTTGGCAATGGTGCAGCTCAGATCAGCCCCGTAGAGCAGATGCAGCTTGCGGTTCATTGCCGCATTGGAGGGATAGGCTTTGCTGCTGGAAACCACAAGGCTCCCGGCGAGGGCGCAGGCAGCAGCAGTCTTTTCCGACAGAGGCTGCAAAAACTGGATGCGCAGGTGATTGGTCTTTAGTTTGGAGTCCAGGATCTCAGAAAACGCAATGTTGTCCGAGAGCGGGATCCGCTGATAACTGGTTGTCATAACATCGTCCTTTCCAAAGGATTGCGGCGCTGTAACAGCGTCTGAAAAGTTGTTTTCCATACATAGTACACATCTGCGTGTCAATATGGATTCTGGCGTATCCCTGCTTTTGCAGGCATACAAATTTATTATACCACATTTCGCTGCGGATTGCTACGGTTTTCACGAAATTCTCAGAAATATTTTCCGCAGAGAATTTCCGGGCGCTTTTTGCGATGGTTTACAATTTGTTGTTGAAAAGAAAACGTTTTTTTAGTATAATAAAATATGAAAACCTATCGAAGGATTCCTGCACCGGAAAAAGGGTGCAGAAAGATATCATCTCCAACAGGAGGAAAAGCAAGATGAAAACAATTACAGTACACGCCAGCCAGACCTATCCCATCTGGATCGGCAGGGGACTGCTGGGACAGTGCGGCAGCTATCTGAAACAGCAGACCAAGGCACAGACGGCGGCGGTCATCACCGACGACCATGTGGACAAATATTACGGCGACATCGTGACGAGTTCCCTGGAGGCGAGCGGATTCCGCACGCTGAAGTTTGTCTTTCCCCACGGCGAGGCATCCAAGTGCAGCAGGACGCTGAACCAGATCTATGACTTTCTCTGCGAGAACAACATCACCCGGACGGACTGCCTGGTAGCCCTGGGCGGCGGCGTGGTGGGAGACATCACCGGTTTTGCGGCGGCGACCTATCTCCGTGGACTGGACTATCTCCAGATACCCACCAGCCTGCTGGCGCAGGTGGATTCTTCTGTGGGCGGAAAGACAGCCATCGACCTGCCCGGCGGCAAGAACCTGGTGGGCGCATTCAAGCAGCCGGTGGCGGTGCTGTGTGACCTGGATACCCTGGACACTCTGCCGAAAATGTTCCTGGCAGACGGCATGGGCGAGGTCATCAAGTACGGCATGATCCGGGACGAAAAGCTGTTTGAACTGCTGGAACAGCACAACCTGGAAAATGTCAGCAGCGCCATGGACGAGATCGTTCCCACCTGCATCGACATCAAGCGTGACGTGGTGGAGCAGGACGAGTTCGACACCGGCGAGCGGATGATTCTGAACTTCGGGCATACCCTGGGACACGCCGTGGAAAGCTATTATCACTACGAGACCTATACCCACGGCAGCGCAGTGGCAGCCGGAATGTGCATGATGACCGAAAAGACCTGCACTCCGGAACTGTACGTGCGGCTGTGTGACTGCGTGAAGGCATACGACCTGCCTACCGAAGTGCCGGCACCGCTTTCGGAATTGGTTCCGCTCTGCGGCAACGACAAAAAGCGTGCCAGCGCAGCCCTGCGGTTCATCGTCTGCGAGACCATCGGCAAGGCAGAGATCCGCAGTATGCCCTTTGACGAGTTTGCCGTTTGGATGGGAGGAGACGCATGAACATACTGATCTCACCGGAGAAGCTCCACGGCACTGTGCGCATCCCGGCATCCAAAAGCATGGCGCACCGTCTCCTGATCTGTGCAGCTCTGGCAGAGGGAACTTCCGTGGTTTCCGGGGTGGATATGTCACGGGACATCACCGCCACCATGGACGTGCTTTCCGCATTCGGCGCATCGTTCCGGCAGGACGGCAGCACCATCACAGTCACCGGCGTAGGGAAGACCAGACCCCAGGCGGCTGTGGCGGACTGCTGTGAAAGCGGCTCGACCCTGCGGTTTCTCATTCCGGTGGCGGCGGCACTGGGTGTCCACACCACCTTTTTCGGACAGGGCAGACTGCCCCAGCGTCCCATCACCGCCTATCTCCGGGAACTGACCAAAAAGGGCATTGCGTTTGAGTATCACAACACCATGCCGTTTTCCATTGACGGCGCACTGCAATCCGGTGTCTATGAGCTGGAGGGCGATGTGTCCTCCCAGTATGTGACCGGACTGCTGTTTGCGCTGCCGCTGCTGGAGGGCGATTCGGAGATACGGATGCTGTCCCGGCTGGAGTCCAAGCCGTACGTTGATCTTACCATCGCCTGCCTGCGTCACTTCGGCGTGACTGTCCACGAGACGGAACAGGGCTACACCGTTCCCGGCGGTCAGCAGTACCATGCCTGTGACATGGAAGTGGAGGGCGATTATTCCCAGGCGGCGTTCTTCTATGTGGCGAACGCCCTGGGCAGCGACATCACCCTCACCAATCTGAATCCGGAAAGTGTGCAGGGCGATAAAAAAATTGTGGAAATCACACAGCAGATGTGTTATAATAGAGAAAAGGGACTGCCTGCCTGCTTTGATGTGGATGCGGCAGATATCCCCGATCTGGTACCGATTTTGGCGGTGCTTGCCACATTCGGCACAGCGCCGTCCCGGATCACCGGGGCGCATCGTCTCACCATCAAAGAGAGCGACCGTCTGGCATCCACTGCCGACCTGCTGAACCGGCTGGGCGGCAAGGTGACCGCCACCGCAGACGGTCTGGAGATCGAGCCGGTGGAACAGCTCCACGGCGGCACGGTGGACAGCTGCGGCGATCACCGCATCGCCATGTGCGCCGCTGTGGCAGCCACACGCTGCACCGGAGAAGTGACCATTCTGCACGGAGAGTGCGTTGAAAAATCATATCCTCGGTTCTATGAGGATTATCGTCAATTAGGAGGAATCGCCAATGTCATCGTTCTGGAGTCGTAATATTTCCCTTTCCATTTTCGGAGAGTCACATGGTCCGGCGATCGGCGTCGTCATCGACAATCTGCCGCCGGGAGAATACATTGATGTGGAAAAACTGCGGCAGTTCATGGCACGCCGTGCGCCGAAAAAGGACGGCACGACCACGCCACGTGGTGAAAAAGACCTGCCCCAGATCATGTCCGGACTGCTGAACGACCGCACCACCGGCGTTCCCCTCTGTGCGTTTATCCAGAACACGGATACCCGCTCGAAGGATTACAGCAATCTGGCACGCCTGCCCCGTCCGGGACACGCCGACTATACCGGCGCAATGCGCTATCGTGGATTCAACGATGTCCGTGGCGGCGGCCATTTTTCCGGCAGACTCACCGCTCCGCTGTGCTTTGCCGGCGCAGTCTGCGGTCAGATTCTGGAGCGCCGGGGTATTTATACCGGTGCGCACATCGCCAGCGTCCACGGCATCAGCGATGACGCTTTCAGCCGCACCAAGGTGACTAAGGAGGATATCCTGGAAGTGCGTGGAAAGGATTTCCCGGTGCGCAACGATGCACAGGGCGAAAAGATGAAAGAGGACATCCGGAACGCCAGCCAGGGCGGTGAGTCTCTGGGCGGCATCATCGAGTGCGTCACCATCAATATGCCGGCAGGCGTGGGGTCTCCCATTTTTGAGGGGCTGGAAAACACCATCGCCCAGCTGATCTTCGGCATCCCGGCAGTCAAGGGACTGGAATTCGGCGCAGGTTTCCAGGTGGCAGAGATGGTCGGCAGCCAGAACAATGACCCGTTCTATATTGATGAAAACGGTCACGTCAAGACCAAGACCAACAACCACGGCGGCATTCTGGGCGGCATCTCTTCGGGAATGCCCATCACGCTGAATGTAGCCATCAAGCCCACCGCCTCCATCGCAAAGCCCCAGGAGACCGTGGACTTCCGGGCAAAGAAGAACGAGACGCTCCAGATTCACGGCAGACATGACCCGTGCATCGTGCCACGTGCTGTGCCGTGCGTTGAGGCGGCAGTGAACATTGCGCTGCTGTCCCATATGATGGATTATCCGAATTTTTGAGAAAAAGCTTTTTTCTGTGATTTGAGGTGACAGGTTGTGCAGGAAGAAAATATGCTGAAAATGTCCAAAATGGCGACACCGCCCATTATGGATCCCCACACGGCGAACATTTTGATTTGTTATCTGCTGTATAAGATCGACAAGCCGGTGCGTGTGAATCATTTGTATGACATTGCAGTCGGGAGTGACATTATCAATTATTTTGCCTACCAGGATTCCATCGCTTATCTGACGGAACACGACTCGGTAGAGCTACGCCGCAAGGATGACGAGACGGAGTACTATGTGCTGACGGAAAACGGCATCCGCACGGCAAAGGAACTGCGCAACTATGTGGGAAAGGCGTACCGGGACAAGCTGGTCTCGGCGGCGTTCCACTATTTTGCACGCATCAAACGGGAGAGCGAAGTCAAGATCAATTACATTCCGCTGAAAAAGGGCTATTACGTCCATGTCCGCTGTCTGGACATCGGGGACGACCTGCTGGATATGAAACTCTACGCCCCGGATTATTCCCAGGCGAAGTATCTGGGCGAACAGATCATGCTGAACCCGGCAGGATTTTACGGCAAGATTTTGGATGCGGCGTTTTCCAACCGGGAAGAGCCGTTTGAGCTGGAAGAGGATTGAACAGCGTTTTGCAAATAGAAAAGGCGTGGGACTGTGAAAAGTTCCACGCCTTTTTGTGTATACAGATTGTGTTGTGTCTGCGAATTAGCCTCCTCTGAAAGAGGCGGTGGAGGAGTCATCGAAAACAAAAACAGCCTGCCTCCAGGACAAACCCCGGAGACAGGCTGCTTTTTATAAGATTGAGAGAATTACCAAATTATATCAACCGAAAGCCTTCGATCAATATGCAACGCCCTGCCACTTCATAGCGTCAGCAACCTTCAGGAAGCCTGCGATGTTTGCGCCGACAACCAGATTGCCTTCTACGTCGTACTCCTTGGAACGATCGTATGCGTTGTGGAAGATGTTGATCATGATCTGCTTCAGCTTAGCATCAACTTCTTCGAATGTCCAGGACAGACGCTCGCTGTTCTGAGACATTTCCAGACCAGAGGTAGCTACGCCGCCTGCGTTTGCTGCCTTTGCCGGTCCAAACAGGATGCCTGCAGCCAGGAACTTGTCGATTGCTTCCGGAGTAGAAGGCATATTTGCACCTTCTGCTACGACCTGAACGCCATTCTTCAGCAGGATGTCAGCAGACTCGCCGTCGATCTCGTTCTGGGTTGCACACGGCAGAGCAACATCGCACTTGATGGTCCAGATGCCCTTGCAGCCTTCGGTATAGGTAGCGCCGTCTACACGGTTTACATATTCCTTGATGCGTCCACGTTCTACTTCCTTGATCTGCTTTACAACATCCAGCTTGATGCCGTTCGGATCGTAGATGTAGCCGTTGGAGTCAGACAGTGCAACAACCTTTGCGCCCATTTCCTGTGCCTTTTCCGTTGCATAGATTGCAACGTTGCCGGAACCGGAAATAACAACAGTCTTGCCCTTGATGGTGTCCTTCTTCATGCAGCTCATCATCTCTTCAGTGAAGTACAGCAGACCGTAACCGGTAGCCTCTGTTCTTGCCAGAGAACCGCCGTAGGACAGACCCTTACCGGTCAGAACGCCGGTGAACTCGTTGCGCAGTCTCTTGTACTGACCGAACATATAGCCGATCTCACGTGCGCCGGTACCGATGTCGCCAGCCGGAACGTCAGTGTCAGCGCCGATGTGCTTGGACAGCTCAGTCATAAAGCTCTGGCAGAAACGCATGATCTCGTTGTCAGACTTGCCCTTCGGGTCGAAGTCAGAACCGCCCTTGCCGCCGCCCATCGGCAGTGTGGTCAGGCTGTTCTTGAAGATCTGCTCAAAGCCCAGGAACTTAATAACAGATGCGCATACAGACGGGTGCAGACGCAGACCGCCCTTGTACGGTCCGATTGCAGAGTTGAACTGGCAGCGGAAACCACGGTTTACCTGAACCTTGCCGTTGTCGTCTACCCAGGAAACACGGAACTGGATCATGCGCTCCGGTTCTACGATGCGGTCGATTACGCCGTTTGTCTCATAAGACGGATCCTTTGCTACGACCGGCTCCAGAGACATCAGAACTTCGCCGACTGCCTGCAGGAATTCCGGCTCGTTGCCGTTGCGCTTTACGACGCTGTCGTATACGCCCTGAAGATAAGCGTTCTTAAATGTAAATGCCATGGGAATCTCCTCCTGTTGGATAAAAATGTTGGATTAAAATGTAGCAAAACATTCTGTCAAGGATACGGGACGTTCTGTCAGAAAACCCGTATCCGCACGCTGTCCAAACTCAAAATGTATGTGATGTATGTGCATTCGCTTCAAACACCTGTACACGCACTTCGAACAACATCTATTATACACCATTCGGCTATGTTTTTCAATGCAAAATTGACGAACTTTTGCATTTTCTTGATATCGAAATCGCAGAAACCGAAAAAAAGAAAGATATCCGAATTTCAAATTTCGATTGCAAATTCTGAATCCGTTTGAAACACAGATTAAAAAGCGGCAAGAAAAAGGCTCTGTCTCACGGGAGACAGAGCTGAAAAAGAAAATTTTATCCTGTGCAGCAGAAAGCGTTCCGTTTGTAGAACAAAAAAATCAAAATATTTCTGTAGGCGCTCTTTTGCAAAAACGCACAAAACCGGATGCTGTCCCTGCCCAGAGGTGACCTATGCCGGAACATCCCTGCACCGTTCCTGCCGAACCGTCCTGCATTTGTCACAGAACCCATTATATCCAAAAAGGACGGGATTGTCAAGCAAATTTCAATTTTTCCCGAAATACCAGAAAAAATAAAGGAAGATCCTGTCACATTAGCGTGAATTTCAGCAGATCTTCCGGCTTTTCCGCCAGATCGTCTGCGCCTGCCTCTGCCAGTTCGTCCCTGCCACGAAAGCCCCAGGTGCAGCCGATGGAATGTACGCTGGCATTTTTGGCGGTGCGGATGTCCACGTTGGAATCGCCGATCATGACCGCCTGTTCCGGTGTCATGCCTGCGTTTTCCAAAATCACAGAGATGATCTCCGGCGAAGGCTTTTTGGGACGGCTGTCGCTGCTGCCCAGGATCTGATCGAACCCGTTTTCACCGAAATAATGCTTCACGATCTTTTCCACAAAGGGCTGGGTCTTGTTGGATGCTACTGCGATGTGTACCCCGGCGCTGCGCAGCTGTTCCAGCACTTCGGGGATGCCGGCATAGGGTGCAGTCTTGTCCAGGCAGTGGCGGCTGTAGTCCTCGTTGAATGCGGCGAAGAACCGTTCCACCTCGTCCGCCGGTGTGTCTGCCGGCAGGCAGCGCTCGCAGAGCTTGTGGACGCCGTTCCCCACAAAGCGATAGTACGCATCCAGGGGATGGGTGGGCAGTCCACGCTGTTCCAGCAGGCGGTTGGCTGTGCCGCCCAGGTCGGCGATGGAATTGACCAGTGTGCCGTCCAGGTCGAAAATGGCAAGTTGATACATAAAAGGGTCACTCCTGACTTTTCCCGGAAAATGACAGCAAACGCCGCAGTTCTCCCGGCTGATAGATTTGTTCCTATTATAGTACATGACGGGTGTTTTGTCAAATGGAAAGGAGTGCATTGTCCGAAAGGGAAACCTAATATATGCCTCCTCTCATAGAGGAAGTGTCCGAAGGACGGAGGAGTCGACCCGGGCGAACATTGTTCGCCCCTACAGACAGCTTTTCAAGGCAGACTTTTTGAAAGATTGATTTTCTTTCACACTGCACCTCACTCTTGACAAATTCGTGAAAATTTGGTAAACTAATAGGAGCGTGGGCAAAAATGGCACACTGCATGGTAAATTCCCGGCGCTGTTTGCAGTGCCGAAAACGGGAAAGGGGAAATGATCTATGAGACGAAAAACAATCTGCATCCTGGCAGCCCTCGGGGCAGTGCTGGGCGGCGGCATTCTGCTGGGCAGTACCGTATCTGCATCTGCGGCAGAGCTGGAAACGCCGGATGTCCCGGTGGCAACGGCGGTGACTTCCATGACCGGCGAACCCGGCTGGCAGAACGAATACGGCGTGCGCCGGTATTTCGACGAATCCGGAAACGCTGTGACCGGGGAGCAGGAGATCGACGGCGTGTACTATCTGTTCGATTACACCGGCGTGCAGAAAACCGGCTGGCGTACCGTCAACGGGGTGCGCCGCTATTATGACCCGGAGACCGGGGAGATGGTCAGCGGCTGGCTGACCTACTGCGACAACCGTTACTATGCCGACGAAGAGACCGGCAAGCAGACCGGAGAGTTCCAGAAGGACGGCAAGCGCTATCTGCTGGACGACACCTACGGTCAGCAGCAGCTGGGACTCTGCACCTTTGCGGACAAGACAACCTCTTATTATGACGAGGACGGCGAAGTGCTTTCTGGTTGGGTGACGGCGGACAGCGGAAAGGTCTATTATTTCGACAGCAATTACGCCATGCAGACCGGCTGGCAGAATATCGGCGGCGAAAAGTATTATTTTGCATCGGACGGCGTGATGCGAACCGGATTCCAGGACATTTCCGGCGCACGGTACTACTTTGACGCAGACGGTGCGATGCACTACGGCTTTCTCAATCTGAACGGCGATACCTACTACCTGAACGACCAGGGAAAGATGGTGAAAAGCTGGCAGAAACTGAACGGGCAGAACTATTATTTCAACGCCAGCGGCGTGATGCAGACCGAGTGGCAGATGATCGGCGGCAAGTTGTATTACTTCGGCTATGACGGGGCAATGCAGAAGAATAAGGAAGTGTTCTGCTACTACGACAGCGAACACTGGGGCAACTATTATCTCCAGTCGGACGGTTCGGGTATCTCGGTGGTATGCTATCGGCTGAACCAGGCGACGCTGAAACCTCACTACAGCTTTGTGGTCTATAACCGCCAAACCAAGAACCACAGCCAGTGGACAACGTACATTTCCAATAAGGACAAGCAGATCCTGCAAAACTTTATCAACAAGAACTTCAAGAAGGGCATGACACGGGAACAGCAGCTCTGGACAACGCTGAACTGGATCCACACCAATGTGGAATATGCCTACGTGCAGAACGGCGCCTGGGCGCAGATCACCAACAAGTCCTATGTGGACGCCATCTTCACCTACCGCAAGGGACAGTGCATCCAGTATAATGCGGCGATCGCATCCATGATGGCATACCTGGGCTATGATGTCAACCTTGTACAGGGCTGGGTCGGCGGCGTCGGCAATCAGCACTTCTGGTGCGAGGTGCATATCAACGGCAAAACATACGTGATGGAGACCGGAAACGAGGGCAAAAACGGCAGTTGGATGCACTTCCTGGATCCATACAGTGACGCAACGGAATATGTTCAGTATTAAGCGGAGGTTTCACAGATGAAGAGAACAGGAAAACGCTGCATGGCAGCACTGACCGCAGCCGTTATGGCTGCACTGGCACTTCCGGCAGGGAGCGCATTCGCAGACGACAGCTATCTCATTTCGCCCAGCGGCTATTTGCAGGATCGTACCGGCACGCTCACCATGACAGTTTCCGGCGAGCGTGAGGTGCAGGTGAAAATTGAAAAGGATACGCCGGACGGTATCATTCTGTACTACGACACCACGCTGTACGATGACGGAACGTATGAGTTCCTGCTGGACAGCTGCGAATACAATATCAGCACCGGCGAGTATGATTCTTCCTTTACAGTCACGGTACAGGACAAGTCGGATAGCCTGGCGTGCTATACCCAGAAAAATATGGTGGTTGTAGACCCGGGCTTTACCACCGATGCGTCATCCAGTGCGTATCTGTGGAACGTCACCCTGGAAGAGGGCGAGACCGGACAGGCGAGCGCCGATGTGACAGACGCAGCGCTCCGGGAGGACGGTGTCTGGTATGGTGAATCCAGCGTGAATCTCCAGTATGTGCCGTATGTACTGGGCGATGTGAACAGCGACGGCAGCGTAGACACCAGCGACATCTTTGAATCCATGTACTACGTGGCAAGAAAGGCAGTGGGCTATACCGATGTCCGCTTTACCGGAGACGCATCCTCTGCGGCGGAGAAATACGCATTTGCCGCCGCAGACGTGGACGAGAGCGGCGTGATCGACAGCACGGATATCTATTACATGATGTACTACATCGCTCTGAACGGCGCCGGCATCCACCAGGGCTGGGATGAGATTCTGGCGAAGTAAAGCAAATCAATAAAGGATAGAAGTTGGGCGTATCGTTTTAGATATGATCCCCCTGTCAGCTTACGCTGACATCCCCCTTTTCAAGGGGGACATAATAAGCCTCCCTTGAAAAGGGAGGTGGATGCTCCGTAAGGAGCAGACGGAGGGATTATTTTCTGTCAGCTTATGATGATGCCCACGATTCAAAGCAAACTTCCCTAAAAATCGACCTGCATGGCAGCAGCACCGCATTTCTTGACAAAAATTACCCTTTCATGCTATAATACAGGCAGCACAGCGGAGCGGATTCCGCTTTGCTGCTTGTTTTTTATATTGCCGCAGAAACGGGTTCTGACGGCAGACACAGAAAGGAAACTGTTATGAAAAATGCAAAAATGCGAACCGGTATCATTTTGGGCGTGATCGTTCTCCTGGTGCTGATCGTGGGCGCCGGTGCAGTCACCGTTGTCCCGGCAGGACACACCGGCGTGGTCGTCACTATGGGAAAGGTCTCCGACCGTGTGCTGGATGAGGGAATGCACTTCAAGATGCCCTTTGTACAGCAGGTGGTCATGATGAACAACAAGATCCAGAAAACGGAGATCGACTCCAACGGCGTGTCCAAGGATCTGCAAACCGTCTCCAGCGGCGTTGCCATCAACTATCACATCAATAAGGACGATTCCGCTGTGATCTACCGCACCATCGGCGAGGGCTACGCAGACACTGTTTTGCAGCCGGCGATCCAGGAATCCATGAAAGCCATCACGGCGCAGTATACCGCCGAGGAACTGATTACCAAGCGCTCTGCCGTGGGCGAGGAGATCGGCGCAACACTGGCGGAAAAGGTGCAGGAATACGGCATTTTGATTGATAAGTTCAACATCATCAATTTTGACTTCTCTGCGGAGTTCAACGACGCCATCGAGCAGAAACAGGTGGCAGAGCAGAACAAGCTCCGTGCCGAGACCGAAAAGGAACAGAAGATCATTGAGGCACAGGCGGATGCGGAGCAAAAGGTCATCGCCGCCAAGGCAGAGGCGGACGCCATCCGGCAGAAAGCCGAGGCAGAGGCAGACGCCAACGAGAAGATCAACGCATCGCTGAATGAGAACGTGCTGAAATACCAGCAGATCGAAAAGTGGAACGGGGAATACCCCAACGTGGTATCTTCGGACTCTTCCATCCTGGTGGGTGTGTCGTCCGGCGATGACACAGCGGCTGCGGCAGATGCTGCGAATTCCGCAAACTAAAACAGCGTACCACAATTGCAGTCAACCAGAAACCGTGCGGCAGCTATCCCTGCCGCCGTTTCGTTTTCAGAAGAGGAGAACCGCCATGAGAAAACCGCTGACTTCCGGACAAAAGGGCGCACAGGGCGAAAAGCAGGTTGCCCGGCATCTGCGCTGGCTCAGCAAAAAGCAGTACATCGTGCTGTCCGATCTGATGCTATTGCAGGGCAGGCGGCTCACCCAGATCGACCACGTGGTGGTGTCGGTCTATGGCATATTCGTCATCGAGACCAAAAACTATCACGGCACCATCACCGGGACGGAACGCAAGGAGTTCTGGACGCAGGAGCGGCACGGAAAGCGGTATAATTTCCGCAGCCCGTTCCGGCAGAACTATGCCCACATCCGGGCGCTGATGCAGCTGCTGGGTCTGGACGAGGACTGCTTTTTCTCCATTGCGGCGTTTGCAGATGATGCGGTGCTGGCGGTGGAGCAGGAGGAGGACAGCGTGGAACAGCTGGTGCATTTCCGGGAAGTCCGGCGCACCATTCGCCGTCAGCGGCAGATGCTGCTGGCATGGGACGATGTGCGCTATTATGCCGGGACGATTCTCTGCGCCAATCTGGACACGCCCCAGGCGAGACAGACGCACCTGGAACAGATCGACAACGAGATCGCCTACCGGAACTTTGCCCTGCGGAACGGCTTGTGTCCACGCTGCGGCGGAAAGCTGGTGCTGCGCCACGGCACATACGGCGATTTCTACGGGTGCAGCAATTATCCGGCGTGCCGCTACACCCTGGAAAACGAGGCATAAGACAGCATCGCATTCCGCAAAAATGGGAATGCACACGTCCAACTTTTTACATTCATTTGAATTGCGTACAGAAGAAAACAAAGTAGTTCTTTTCTTCGAAATGAAATATGAAAAAACTCTTGCTTTTTCAAGTCGAATGTGCTATACTACAAAAGTACACAAATCGTATCTTATATATGCTATCAAACGTGTCCGGCATTCCGGCGTATGCAGGCGGAAGGTCGGCGCAGCGTTTTTTTACTAAGGAGACACCGCATAAAGGCTTTGCACAGGATATGCCTGCAGTGTTTCCATGGATGCCGTCCGGTCTGTGGGCAGACAGGGACGGCGGCAATGTTCGCAGAGGAGAAGAATCATGACGAAACAAAAACGGCTCCAGATCGGTCTGATGATACACCATCTGGAAAATGAATATGCAAGCGAGATACTGAAAGGTGCGATCGCTGCTGCGGAAGAACTGGACATCAATCTGATCCTGCTGCCCGGCAGGGGAATCAATGCCGTAGAAGATGATGAGAAGTATTCGATCTATGATTATCAGTACAATGTGATCTACAACTATGTTTCCACCGCCAACTTGGACGGACTGCTGGTCTCTGTGGGAACGGTCGGCTCGTATATCAGCCGGGACGAAATGCGCAAGTTCCTGCATTCCTACGATCCGCTGCCGCTGTTGACCATGGAAGTGGAATTTCCCGGCTATCCCTGCATCCGGTTCAACACGGACGGGATGAAGCTGGCGGTAGAGCATCTGATCCAGCGCCACGGCTGCCGGAAGATCGGCTATGTTTCCGGCCCGATGGGAAACCAGGACGCCATGGACCGGCTGCACTGCTACCGCACGGCGCTGGAGGCGAACCACATTCCCTACGACTGCACCAAGGTGGTCTACGGCAACTTCTCCGAATCCTCGGAAGAGGTGGTTCGGGAACTGCTGGATATGCACCCCGACCTGGAGGCAATCTGCTTTGCCAACGATAAAATGTGCATCGGCGGCTATAACGTGTTCCAGGAGCGTGGAATGCGTGTGGGCAAGGATATCCTGGTCACCGGATTTGACGATTCTGAGGTGGCGACCAGTCTGAAACCCATGCTGACCACCGTCCGCACCAACATCAGCAGTATGGGCTATCAGTCCGTGCGGGAAATGGTGCGGCTGCTCCAGACCGGTCATGCGGAAAGCAAGACCCTGGATGCCCGTCTGATCGTCCGGGAGTCCTGCGATCTGACCACGGAACAGATTCAGGAGATGGCGGAAAACTGCGCCGCAGAAGAGATCGTCAACATGATCTTCAACAAGTACATCGGTGACCTGGAAACCGTTGCAAAGACCAAGTTTATTGAAGATGTCTGGACGCTGGTACGGGAAGAGTTCCAGACGATATGCAGCCGGCAGATCTTGGATATACCGTGGTTCCGTCAGCAGCTGGCACAGCTGTTCGACCGCACAGATGTGATCCCGGTGCAGGTGCCGCTGCTGAAAAAGATCGTGACCTATGCCAGAGACCTGGCGACACAGATCTGTCAGCATGACAAAGAAAACCGGCTTGCGGTGGAACAGCTCCACGAAATGTTCCTGGATCATCTGCTGGACTACAGTATGCAGCAGCAGTATCTGCTCCGCACCAATCTGACCTACAGCAATTTCCTTATCAGCAATATCAACAAGGATATGATGATAAACAGCAACGACGAGGAAAAAAGCTTTTTCTCCATCGTCAAGAATCTGTATCGGGTCAACTTTAAGAGCAGTTATATCTACGTGTTCAACCAGCCGGTGGTACACTATCAGTATGAAGAGTGGATCATGCCGGAGAATCTCTATCTGAAGTCCTATCACATCGGACAGAAGCTCAAGCGTGTCGAGCCGCCGGAACAGCAGATCTCCGTATACCACTGCATCGCCAACCGCTATATGCCCAGAGACAGACGGTATACCTTTGTGATGGTGCCGCTTTTCTCCAATGAGGAGCAGTACGGTCTGTTTATCTGCGAGCTGGATTATAACCACTTCTCCCAGATCTATTCCGTAGCGCCCCAGATCTGCTCCGCCATCAAAATGACCCGTCTGGTCAAGGAGCTGGAGGGCAATCTGGAAGAGGCACGGTTCGACAACCGCCGGCTGAAACTGATCTCCGACTCCGACGAACTGACCGGCGTATACAACCGCCGTGGATTCTACCGGATGTCCAATATGCTGCTGGAGAGTCCGGAATCTGCCGGAAAATCCTGTGTGCTGATCCTGGCTGACCTGGATAATCTGAAGATCATCAACGACACCTTCGGACATGACGGCGGCGACCACGCACTGAAAACCTGTGTGCAGTATCTGACTTCCGCTGTGCCGTTGCTAGATGCCATCGGCAGAGTGGGCGGCGATGAGTTTGCCGGATTCGCCGTGGTAGAGGATGCCGAACAGGCAGGGCAGCAGATCTACGACAGCATCAAAAAGGCTGCCAAGGTGTACAACGAGACCAGCGATATTCCCTATAACATCACGCTGAGCGTGGGCGTTTATACCATGCCCTGCAAGGTTGGGGAACAGATCCAGAACTACGTGAAGTTCGCCGATCAGAAATTGTACCAGGACAAGAAAAACAAAAACCGTGTTGTCATCAAGCCGGAACAGAACTGATTTTTATGAAAAAGCCATACCGCTATGTCTTATGCTGATGTATCAGCATGAGAATCCCTTCGGCACTGTGTGCCACCTGTCGTTCGTTTTGTCCCCCTTGAAAAGGCGCCCGTAGGGTGTGCCTTGTGCTGGGATGTCCCGGAGGGACAGGGGGATTAGAATAGTCAAACGCCCACATCGGAAAATACATCCGGTGTGGGCATTTTTTCGTATTCGTTTTGAAAGGGTCGTTCCTGTTGTATTGCCTTTTTGGTCAGATGCAGTAATCGTCGCCGCTGCCCGGACCGCTGTCCAAGATATCCTGTAAGGTGATGCTGTCCAGATAGCGGTTTATCACGTGATACAGCCCTTCCCAGACGGAGATGGTGAGACACTGCTCTGCCCGTGGACAGTCCACCTCGCCGGACTGTAAGCACGCCACCGGCGCAAGGTCGCCCTCGGTGATGCGGAGAATTTCGCCTACGGTATAATCGCCGGGGTCTTTCGCCAGCCGGTAACCGCCCTGATAGCCCCGGTTGGTGCGGAGCAGGTTGGATTTGTTCAGTAACGGGACGATCTGCTCCAGATATTTTTTGGAGACCTCCTGCCGCTGGGCGATGTCCTTGAGGGAAACATAGCCGTCACCCTGGTTCTGCGCCAGATCCAGCAGCATTCGGAGCGCATAACGCCCTTTGGTCGAGATTTTCATATAAGCTCCTTTCCGGACAGGAAATTTCCTGTTTTGCGTATGCTGATTATCCTATTATACCATAGGTTTTATAGGTTTTCAAGTGGAAATTGTTACGGCGTTATGCAAATCAGTCTTTAAGAAGATTTTTCTAAAAGGCACCTATAACTGGGATATTAGTGGCATGAGAATGATCCCTCCGGCACTTCGTGCCACCTTCCTTTTCAAGGGAGGCTTATTTTTTTACCATGTCCCCCTTGAAAAGGCGCCCGTAGGGTGTGCCTTGTGCTGGGATGTCCCGAAGGGACAGGGGGATTATAACTCAAATGACAATATTGAATCCAAAATACATTCTTAAAAATTGATTTGCACGGCAGCACCGCACCAAAACAGCCCTTATTCCTTTTCAGCGCCGGTGATTCTGCCGCCGCCGACTACCACATCGCCGTCATAGAGAACGACTGCCTGCCCGCAGGTGATGGCACGCTGGGGTTCGTCGAATTCCACGTGGAGCGTGCCGTCCGGTGTCATCCATGCGGTGGCAGGCTGTGCCGGGTGGCGGTAGCGGATCTTCGCCTGGACACGAACCGGCTCTTCCAGGCTGTCGCAGGAGATGAGGTTGACATCCGATGCGGTAAGCTTTCGGGAAAACAGGTTCTCGCTGTAGCCCAGGGTGACGGTGTTGTCTGCCGGACAGATGTCACAGACGTACAGCGGATGGGGCGCAGAGATGCCCAGACCCTTTCGCTGCCCGATGGTGTAGTGAATCACGCCACGGTGTGTGCCGATCCGTTTGCCCTCCGGGTCGAGAAAGTCGCCGGTCTCCGGAACTTTTCCCGTGTACCGCTCAATGAATCCGGCATAGTCCCCGTCCGGCACAAAGCAGATGTCCTGGCTGTCCGGCTTGTCCGCATTGAGAAAGCCGTGTTCCTCGGCGATCTCACGCACCCGGTGCTTGGAAAGTTCGCCCACCGGGAACTGGGTGTGCGCCAGCTGTTCCTGGGTCAGATTGTACAGCACATAGCTCTGATCCTTGCTGCCGTCCAGCCCCTTTTTCAGCAGATAGCGCCCGGAAGTTTCGTCGTATGCCACCCGGGCATAGTGTCCGGTGACAATGGTGTCCATCTGCATTTCCTGCATCCGGAGATAGAGCTTTTCAAATTTCAGATAGCGGTTGCAGTCGATGCAGGGGTTGGGCGTCCAGCCGTTTTCATAGGCGTGGACAAACCGGTCCATGACCTCTTTTTCGAAGTTTGCCGTAAAGTTGAAAACATAGTAGGGCATATGCAGACGATACGCCACGCTCCGTGCGTCCTCCACATCGTCCAGGGAGCAGCAGGTCTTTTCCCGCTTGACCCCTGCCTGTTCGTTCTCGAACAGTTTCATGGTCGCACCGACGCATTCATAGCCTTTTTGCTGCATCAGAAGCGCCGCAACGGAACTGTCTACGCCGCCGCTCATGGCAATCAGAGCCTTTTTCATACAATCACCTTTTTCCTGGAGTTAGAACTTGTCTTCATAAGCATATACACGTGTCTTTTCGGCAAATTTTGCTGCATACTGCGGAAAAAATACTTGCCGGGCGGCAGCCCGCCTGCGTATTTTTTTCTTGTCTGCAACAAAATTATGCTCGAAAATCCGCATATATTTCTTGTGAAGACAAGTTCTTATTATATATCAGTATAAACGAGAATCGTGGAAAAGTCAAGGAAATGTGGAAAATCATCCGGCGGCAGCATTTGACATTTTCCGGAAAAGTGCTATACTGGAAACAATGCGGAAAATCACGGGAACAAAGGAGAATGTATCAATGAAACGCTTTTTGCAATGGTGGAAAGGACAGCCTGTGCTGGGGATCTCACTTCTGGCGGCGCTGGTGTCCATGTGCTTTGTGCCGCCGGATGCCGGCTATTTGTCCTACTGCAACCGTGCTGTGCTGATCCAGCTGTTTTGTCTCATGCTCACAGTGGCAGGACTGCGCAGCATCGGCGTGTTTGAACAGGTGACGCAAAACTTGTTGAAACGTGCCGGGACAGTGCGGCGTGTGGGACTGTTTCTCGTCCAGCTGTGCTTTTTCAGCGCCATGCTGGTGACCAATGATGTGGCACTGCTCACCTTTGTGCCGCTGACGCTGCTGCTGTTCCGGGACATCGGGGACGAGAAAAGCCGCATCCGGGTCATTGTCCTGGAGACGGCTGCTGCGAATCTGGGCAGTATGATGACGCCGGTGGGCAATCCCCAGAACCTGTACCTCTATGCGGCGTACCAGCTGCACACCGGCGACTTTTTCCGTACCATGCTCCCTGCCGGCGTGCTGAGCTGGCTGGTGCTTCTGGGATTGTCGTTCCTGCTGCCGAAAACACCCTGTGCCGGAAAACCTGGGGAAACAACCTTGCCTGTCATCCCGAAAAAGCCGGCGGCGGTGTATCTGCTGCTGTTCCTGGTGTGTCTGCTTACCGTGTTCCGGGTGATCCCGGACTGGCTCTGCCTTGTGCTGACTGCCGTGCTGGTGTTTTTCTGTGACAAAAGGCTTTTCGCCCAGGCGGACTACTGCCTGTTGGGGACGTTCGTCTGCTTTTTCGTGTTTGTGGGCAATATCGCACGGGTCGATGCCGTCCGGGCGTTCTTTGCCGGCGTGATGCAGGGCAGGGAGTTGTGGGTCTCGGCGGCGCTTTCACAGTGCATCAGCAATGTGCCGGCGGCTGTGATGCTGTCCGGCTTTACGGAAAATGCAAAGGCGCTGCTGCTGGGCGTGAACCTGGGCGGTCTGGGAACGCCTATCGCCTCTCTGGCGAGTCTGATCTCCTATCAGTTTTACAGCAAGGCGGCGCATTCCCGTCTGGGAAAATACCTGGGCATTTTCTCTGCCGTGAACTTCGGACTGCTGGCGGTTTTGCTGGCAGTGGGCTGGCTACAGCTGCGTTTTTTCTAGGCAGATTTCCGCATACGCCAGACACCGGGCATCCGGCTGATGCCCCAGCTCCGTGGTCACGGCAAGGGGCAGTGCGGGGTCGGCGATGATGTCCTGCACTATCCGGTACAGTTCCGGCAGCTGCTGCTTTTTCGCCAGCTCCGAAAAATTTCCCAGCAGTACGCCGCTGCACCGGGAGAACATTCCCATTTGCCGGTACTGGTGCAGCATGGTCTCCATCCGGGCAAGACTGCCGGAACAGCTCTCCAGGAACAGCACCCGTCCCGTCGGGTCCGGCTGCCACGGCGTTCCGGCAAGTTTCAGCGTGCAGCGGATGTTGCCGCCGCAGACTTTTCCGGAGAGCTGGCTGCCCTGTAAAAAGGTACAGCGAAAGCAAAACAGGTCATCGTCCTGCCGCTGTATCCAGCGTGTGAACCGTTCTGCGGCGGCAGGGCAGCTTGCCAGAAAGCGTGGCTGGCAGTAGAACACCGGCACGTGACCGAAATCCTGCAGGGGATTGAGCAGAGCCGAAACGTCGCTGTATCCGAAAAAGGGCTTGGGAGTGTGGGCGATCTTCCGGAGATCCAGATGGGGCAGAACTACATTTGCCCCGTCGCCGCCGGTCAGATCAAAGACTGCATCCACCTCCGGCGACGCAAACGCCACCTGGATGTCTGCGGCACGTCGCTCTGCCGGCTGGGGTGTGCCGGCGGCAGTCTGGTACAAGGACGGGAAAACCACCGTGCGCAGTCCCAGCGATTCCAGAAAAGCGCAGAGCCGTGGAACGGCGTCACTGCCCCGGGGCAGCCCGTCGGAACTGCCAACCAGTGCGATGGTGCTGTTTGGTGAAAACTGTAACATAAAAAAGACCTCCGTTCTTGCCGATCGGTGTGTGTGCGGCGCCGCCTTTAGTATAGCACGTCATTCTGTCACCGTCAAAGCCGAATTTGTACCTACAAATTAACAAAAAAAACAGGAGATGTGATTTTTCTTTTCTTTATTCTGAAAACCGTTCGGCGCATGGGAGCAAATCGGCAAAAAATAAGGTTTTGCAAAAAAAAATCTTGGGAAATTGCAAGAAACCTATTGACATCATAGTTGAGATGTGATATTATTAAGACAGATCAAAACACAGTCCTCTGACGGCAAAAAAAGCGGTGTGCAAACAGCGTGGAAATTGCCTGCCCAAAAGATTGTGCTTTGGAAAAATCCAAATCAAATTTCGCCGGTTTACCCGGCAAAGGGGAGATCTTAAAATGGCAGAGACAATGGCAAAGGCATGGGAAGGTTTCGTCGGCGGCGCATGGGAAAAGACCATCGACGTCCGTGACTTCATCCAGAAGAACTACACTCCGTATGAGGGTGACGAAAGCTTTCTGGCCGGCCCGACTGATTCCACCAAGAAACTGTGGAGCGAAGTAATGGACCTGTTCCAGAAGGAACGTGAAAACGGCGGCGTTCTGGACATGGACACCAAGCTGGTTTCTACAGTAGATTCTCACGATGCAGGTTACATCGATAAGGATCTGGAGACCATCGTTGGTCTGCAGACTGACAAGCCGCTGAAGCGCTCCCTGCAGCCGTTCGGCGGTATCCGTATGGCTGAAGAGGCTTGCAAGGCTTACGGCTATGAAGTAGACCCGGAGATCAGCTATATCTTCACACACTACAGAAAGACACATAACGAAGGCGTATTCGATGTTTACACACCGGAAATGCGTGCTGCTCGTCACAATGCAATCATCACCGGTCTGCCGGATGCTTACGGCCGTGGCCGTATCATCGGTGACTACCGCCGTGTTGCTCTGTACGGTGTAGACCGTCTGATCGAGGACAAGAACTATCAGAAGGCTATCACTTCCGGCACCATGACCGAAGAGAAGATCCGTCTGCGTGAAGAACTGGCAGAACAGATCAAGGCTCTGAAGGCTCTGAAGAACATGGCAAAGAAGTATGGCTATGACATCTCTGTTCCGGCTACCACCGCTAAGGAAGCAATCCAGTGGACTTACTTCGCATACCTGGGTTCTGTTAAGGACCAGAACGGCGCAGCAATGAGCCTGGGCCGTACTTCCACATTCCTGGACATCTACATTCAGCGTGACCTGGACAACGGTACTCTGACCGAGGAACAGGCACAGGAATACATCGACCACTTCATCATGAAGCTGCGTATGGTCAAGTTCGCAAGAACTCCGGAATACAACGCACTGTTCTCCGGCGACCCGCAGTGGGTTACTGAGTCTATCGGCGGTATGGGCATCGACGGCAGAACTCTGGTTACCAAGAACAGCTTCCGTTACCTGCACACCCTGGAAAACCTGGGTACTGCTCCGGAGCCGAACCTGACTGTTCTGTGGTCCAAGAGACTGCCGAAGGCATTCAAGCACTACTGTGCAAAGCTGTCCATCAACACCTCTTCCTTCCAGTATGAGAACGACGATCTGATGCGTGTGACACACGGTGATGACTATGCCATCGCTTGCTGCGTATCCTCCATGCGTGTTGGTAAGGAAATGCAGTTCTTCGGCGCTCGTGCAAACCTGGCAAAGTGCCTGCTGTACGCAATCAACGGCGGTGTGGATGAAAGACTGGACGCTAAGACCGGTAAGCACAACCAGGTTGGTCCGAAGTATCGTCCGGTAGAAGGCGATTATCTGGATTATGATGACGTTATGGCAAAGTACACAGACATGATGGCATGGCTGGCTAAGCTGTACGTAGATACCCTGAACTGCATCCACTATATGCACGACAAGTACTGCTATGAGGCAATCCAGATGGCTCTGCACGACAGAGACGTAAAGCGTTATTTCGCAACTGGTATCGCTGGTATGTCCGTTGTAGCTGACTCCCTGTCTGCAATCAAGTATGCAAAGGTTAAGTGCATCCGTGACGAATTCGGCGTAGTAACTGACTTCGAAGTAGAAGGCGACTTCCCGAAGTACGGCAACAACGACGACCGTGTAGACAGCATTGCAGTTGAGATCCTGGACAAGTTCATGGATATGATCCGCAGCAACTACTGCTACAGAGGCGGCGTTCCGACCACTTCTATCCTGACCATCACTTCCAACGTTGTATACGGTAAGAAGACCGGTAACACTCCGGATGGCCGTAAGAAGGGTCAGCCGCTGGCTCCTGGTGCAAACCCGATGCACGGCCGTGACACCCACGGTGCAGCAGCATCTATGGCATCTGTTGCTAAGCTGCCGTGGAAGAATGCACAGGATGGTATCTCCAATACCTTCACCATCATCCCGGATGCTCTGGGTAAGGATTCTGCTGTATTCGCAGGCGACATCGACGTTGCTTCCATCCGTGAGGAAATGGAAAAGCAGTAAGTCTGAAAAGGACTATTTGAAAGGAGGCGCAGGGTCATGGCGGAACATGAAGTCAAAGAACAGGACAAGTCGGATGAACTGGTGGACATGATCGAAAAGCTCATGGAAGACGGCAGCGGCCATCTCACCATCTCTGAGGACGACCTCATGGGCGAGGGCTTGAATGTAAAGACCTATCGCAGCATGGATTGCTCGAAAGGGAACATGGCTTGCTGTCAGCCGACTGAGTTTATAGAGGACGAATGAGTCTCATCCGTCCCCGGTATTTATCCCAATTCGTAAATTCTCAAGGAGGAATTTATCATGGCAAACGAAAAACAAATTGAAAATCTGGTAGGTCTGCTGGACGGCTATGCAGAAAAAGGCGGACATCATCTGAACGTTAACGTTCTGAACCGTGAGACTCTGCTGGACGCACAGGCTCATCCGGAAAAGTATCCGCAGCTGACCATCCGTGTCAGCGGCTATGCAGTTAACTTCATCAAGCTGACCAAGGAACAGCAGGATGACGTTATCACCAGAACTTTCCACGCTGCTCTGTAAGCAGAAACGTGCTGGAATCGTAAAATAAACATAGCATAATGTTAGCAGTGGGCGTGCAGTTTCTGTGCGCCCATTGTTGTATCCGAACGCTTTCGTTTGCACTGCGTTCAAGAAAGGAGAACAACATGGAAGGACACATTCATTCCACAGAAAGTTTCGGCACAGTCGATGGCCCCGGAATCCGGTTCGTCATCTTTTTCCAGGGCTGTCCCATGCGCTGTCTCTACTGTCACAATCCGGACACCTGGACGATCGACAATCAGAACCAGGAGAATCTCCGGACGGTGGAATCTCTGCTGAAAGAGTACGACGGCATTAAGGAATTTCTCCACGACGGCGGCATTACCGCAACCGGCGGCGAACCTCTGGTGCAGATGGAGTTCTTAACGGAACTGTTTGAGGCGGCAAAGAAAAAGGGTATCAATACCTGTCTGGACACCTCCGGCATTCTGTTCCGTCAGGAACGCCGCCCGGAATTCGACCGGCTCATGGCAGTGACGGATCTGGTCATGCTGGACATCAAGCACATTGACGATGCAGAACACCAGAAACTCACCAAGCAGAGCAACAGGCACATCCTGGAATTCGCCGAGTACCTCAAGGAAAAGGGCGTTCCGGTCTGGATCCGCCACGTGGTCGTGCCGGGCATCACACTGAACGACGACTATCTGCGGCAGCTGGGTCACTTTATCGGCGGTCTGGATAATCTGAAGGCACTGGACGTGCTGCCTTATCACACCATGGGTGAGGTCAAGTATGAAAACCTGGGGATCGACTATCCGCTGAAAGGCGTTCCGGCGGCGACAAAGGAACAGGCAATCCATGCAAAACAGGTCATCTTCGAGGGCATCAAGGAACGCATCCGGGAGGACATCCAAAAGCACTGACCATTGTTTCACAAAAATCGCTTAAATTTTACAAAAACCGCCTTGCCAAGGGCGGTTTTTTCTGTTATAATAAAAAGTGCGGCAAATTGAAAAATGCCGGAATATCATAAAACTAGGAGGTGCGGCATGAACGCTGACCCTTATCCCTTGCCATGCCCGGAAAAAGCTTATGGCAAACGGATGAACACATGGAATACAGGCAAGGACAGCGGATGCCGTTAACCCGGTCGGGCTGCCTTGCGGAAAGGTGGTATCCGATTTGGTCTCTTATTACAAAACAGTGGCAAACCGGCTCATTGAGGTGGATTCTCTGATGCCGGGCTGCTGGATCTCCGTGGTTGACCCCACGGCACAGGAACGAAAAATGCTGATCGATGATTACGGGCTGGACAGCGACTTTCTGAAATCCTCACTCGATGAAGAAGAGTCGTCCCGTGTGGAACAGGAGGAAAACCAGACCCTTATCATTGTAGATACGGCGGTGTCTGAGGTGCAGAAAGACGATACCTTGATCTTCTACACCATGCCGCTGGGTATTATTATTACCGACCACTACGTCTTTACCATTTCCCTGCGAGAAAACAAGGTCATTGACGATGTGGTCAGCGGACGGGTGCGGAATATCCAGACCCAGTTCCGGACACAGTTTGTGCTGCGGCTGATGATGAACATTACCGCATCGTTCCTGGTCTATCTGAAACAGATCGACAAGACTTCCAGCGCCATGCAGCGGAAACTGCACGGTGCAATGAAAAACCACGAACTGATTCAGATGCTGGAGTTGGAAAAGTCTCTGATCTACTTCTCCACATCTCTGAAATCCAACGATGTGACCATGAACAAGATTCTGCGTGGCAGAGTGGTGAAACTCTACGAAGAGGACCAGGATCTGCTGGAAGATGTGCTGATCGAGCTGAAACAGGCGCAGGAGATGGCGAGCATCTATTCGGGCATTTTGTCCGGCGTTGTGGAGGCGTTCGGTTCGGTCATTTCCAACAATCTGAATATTGTTATGTGGCGTCTGACCATTGTGACCATTATCCTGGCGATTCCGACGATGGTGTACAGCTTTTACGGCATGAACACCCTGGATCTGCCCTTTGCAGAACATACATGGTTTCCCTCTGTGCTGTCGCTGGTACTGACCGCACTGGTGGCGTTTATCTTGCTGAAATATAAGAAAAAATAAAGGCAACACCGCATAAAGCTTTGTGCGGTGTTGCCTAAAGACAGGCAGCCGGAAACGGATTCTGGCTGCCTGCTTTGCTTGAGAGAATGGATTACTTTTCTTCCGGATGTTCAGTCTCCGGCGGTGTGACTTCCAGCCGGATGGAGCAGATGGTCTGGTTGTCCACTTCCAGTACGGTGAAATGGAACGTGCCGTCCGAGACGGTCTCGCCTGCGGCAGGGATGTGTCCCAGGAGTTCCATGACCCAGCCGCCGATGGTAGTGCATTCCGTCTCCGGCACTTTCGCCGGGGCATCTTCCTTGTCCAGTGCGGAACACAGGTCGCTGACGCTGAACGAACCGACCACCGTGTAGGTGTGGGGTGCTGTTTTCTGGAATTCATGCACTACCTCGTCGCTCTCGTCGTAGATCTCGCCCACCAGCTGTTCGATGATGTCTTCCAGGGTGACCATGCCCTTTGTGCCGCCGTACTGGTCTACCACAATGGCAAGGTGTGTCTTGGCGTGCTGCATATCCCGGAGAATGTCGCTGATGCGCTTGGTGTCCGGCACGTAGATCACATTCTGGGTGATCTCTGCCAGCGTCTGAAACTCGCCGCACAGGAGCCGGAAAAAGTCCTTGTTGGTAATCATGCCAATGATGTTGTCCATGTCCTTTTCGTATACCGGAAACCGGGAAAAGTGATTGTTCAGAAACATCTGCTTTGTCTCTTCGATGGTGGCATCCGACGACAGGGCGACCATCCGGACACGTGGAATCAGTATCTCGCTGACGGAGGTCTCATCAAATTGCAGGGCGGAGATCACCAGATCGCTTTCCTGTTCTTCCAGAACGCCCTCTTCCTCGATCTCGTCAATGATGTATTTCAGCTCGTCCTCCGTGACGCTGGGCGCATCCTCCTTGGCAGTGAATGCCCGGGAAAGTACGCCGAACAGCAGTACGAAAGGCGTCATCAGCAGAGTAAACTTGGATAGGATGCCGCCCAGCGCCAGCGCCAGCTTGTCCGCATGGGACTTGGCGTAGGACTTCGGCAGCACTTCACCAAAGGTCAGCACCAGAACGGTCATGATGATGGTGGAAATGGCTGCGCCGGCAGAGCCGAAGTGGGCGGTGAAGAAGATCGTTGCCAGCGAGGATGCGCCGATGTTTACCACGTTGTTGCCCATCAGAATGGCGGTCAGCGCCTGTTCATAGCGGTTGGCGATATCCAGTGCCTTTTCGGCACGTTTGTCCCCGGAATCCGCCATGTGCTTTAGCCGTATCTTATTGACACAGGCGAAAGCTGTTTCCGTGCTGGAAAACAATGCAGAAAAGGCGACGAGAATCAGTATCGGTATGACGTAAACCAAAATAATAGTTCCTCCCAATGGAATCGAAATTTTAGGGCGACACCGCACAAAGCCGTCAGTCAGGCTTTATGCAGCGGTTCCTTTCTACTGCGGTGCAGTACTATCTTATCCATCATACCATAAAATACAGAAAGAATCAAGAGGAACTGTCGAAATGAATCAAAAAAGAGGTTATTTTTATGTTAAAAGCAATTCACTGGATCATTGACCATATGCCGAAACCCATTCAAAAATTGTGGTATTCCCACGAATCCGTGTGGATGTACATTCTGGTGGGCGGACTGACCACCATTGTTTCTCTGATCTTTCAGATGCTGCCCACGGCGCTGTTTACCCGGATGCACATGGCAAACTGGCTGAACACCGGGCTTTCCACCACCATTTCGTGGATCTTCGCCGTGACCTTTGCCTTTTTCACCAACAAGAAGTATGTGTTCCAGAGCGTGACCGATACCCGTGCGGCGTTCTGGCGGGAACTGTATATGTTCTACGGCGCCCGTGCGGTGACCTATTTCCTGGAGCTTGCCATTATGGAAGGCGGCAACCACTTCTTCGCCACCGTCAACGGCGAGATCGTCACATGGCGCTCTCTGGTGGTAAAGGTCGTGGCACAGGTGGTGATCCTGGTGCTGAACTACATTTTCAGCAAACTGGTCATTTTCAAGAAAAAGGAAAAGACGGAATAACGATGTCTTTTTTGTATAATCCCCGGCGTCTCTGCGCATACTGTCCTTGTGACAGATATGATTGGCAGCACTGCACAGGCTCTGTGTGATGCTGTCATGCAAAGGAGGCGCTTTTTTCATGAGTGTGGTTCTGATCCGTTCGCTGATCCTCTACATTGTGGTGATCTTCGGCGTGCGCCTGATGGGCAAGCGCCAGCTGGGGGAACTGCAGCCCTCAGAGCTGGTCATCACCATTCTGATCTCCAACATCGCCACCCTGCCCCTGGAGGATACCAGCATCCCGCTGGTTCTGGGCATCCTGCCCATCCTCACCCTGGTGTGCTTTGAGGTGGTGATCTCCTGGGTGACGCTGAAATCCCTGCGGATGCGGCGCATCATCTCCGGGCGGCCGAAGATCATCGTCCGAAACGGTCAGATCGAACAGGCGACCATGCGTGACCTGCGGCTGTCGGTGGACGATCTGATGACGGCGCTTCGCCAGCAGCAGGTGTTCGACATCAGCCAGGTGCAGTTCGCCGTGATGGAAACCACGGGAACAGTCTCCGTCTACCTCAAGGCGGCGTGTCAGCCGCTGACGCCGGAGGACGTTGCACTGAAAAAAGCAGCCCAGGATCCTCCGGTGGCTGTGATACAGGACGGCTGTGTCATGAACAAATCCCTGGCGATGCTGGGGAAAAACCAGGCGTGGCTGGAACAAAAGCTGGCGGAGCATCGGCTCAGAGAAAGCGAGGTGTTCCTCATGCTCAGTGATGCCGACGGAAAATGTACCGTGATACCGAAGAAACAGGGGGATGTCGCATGAATCGTGTCAGACTTGGCATAGCAGTGCTGCTGGTGCTGGTACTGCTCAGCAGTGCGTCGGCGTGGCTGGTGCGCTCGGAGACCAGCCGCCTGCTGAACGACCTGGACCAGCTCCGGGAGACTGCCCTGCAATCTCCCGAACAGGCAGAGCAGGCATTCCAGCAGTTCCACGACCAGTGGGAAAAGTCCGAACGCCGCCTCAATCTGGTGGTGTGGCGGGACAAGGTGGTGCAGATCGACGTGACCGTTGCCCATCTGACCCCAATGCTGGGCGCAGACTGTGACGAGCTGGACTCCGAACTCTCAGAGGCTCGAATGTGGATCCAGCGGCTGAGCGAAAGTGAGATGCCGTTTTGGTGGAATATCCTATAGACAAGGGAAAGGCATGGTGCGCAGACACCGTGCCTTTTTTGCAGGCGGCATCGCTTTTGTTAATGGAAAATTCTGAGAATCTCCGTATCGCTTTCGACTTTTCTGTGTTATAATAAATAATGTGGTATGATACTATGTCATATTATACTGTAAAATGGTAACAAAAAGCTATGAAGGGAGCGAATGAAATTGGGTAAAATGAAAAAAATCCTGGCGGCTCTGACAGCAGGGGTACTGTGTATGGGTGCAGTGCCGCTGTCTGCGGCGAGTCTGCCGGAGGCGGTGCTTTCGGTGAGTGCTGTGGAGAGTACATACGAAAATCTGACCTATACGACAGAGGAGGACGGCACAGTCACCATTACCGGCTGTTCTGCGGATGTCTCCGGTGAGCTGGAACTTCCGGCGGAGATCGGCGGAAAATCCGTCACCCGGATCGGGGACAGCGCATTCCAGGGCAACACCGCCATTACAGGCGTTTCCGTGCCGGACAGCGTCACCAGTATCGGCGATTCTGCCTTTGCCGGCTGTACCGCTCTCACGCATATTGACCTGCCCCAGACGATGACATCGTTCGGCAGGGAAGTGTTCAACACCTGTACCTCGCTGGAGAAGATCACCATTCCAGAGGGCATCACATCTCTGCCGGTGATGGCGGATACCGAAATGGCAGACAGCTGGTACGGTTTCCTTGCGTTCTGCACCTCACTGAAAGAAGTGCAGCTGCCATCTACCTTGAAAACCATTGACGAGGCGGCGTTCTACAGCTGTACCGCTCTGGAGTCTCTCCAGATCCCGGAGGGTGTCACGGAGATCAAGGACTATGCGTTCGGCTGCTGTGAGGGACTGACCAGTCTACAGCTGCCGGACAGCGTCACCCGGGTGGGCAACTGCGCATTTCTCTCCTGTACCCAGCTGACGACAGTTACGTTTCCGGCGCAGATGACTTCTATGGGCAAGGCGGTTTTCAACAGCTGTACCGCTCTGGAAACCATTGCGATCCCGGAGGGCATCACGTCGCTGGCGGCGCAGTATTATCCGGACGATGATTCCTATTCCGGCTTTTTCCTGGGCTGTACCTCGCTGAAAGAGGTCAAGTTGCCGTCCACTCTGGAAGTCATTGACGGCGCAGCGTTCTATAACTGCTACGCCCTGGAAACGGTGGACATCCCGGACAGCGTCACCCAGATCGGCGCTTTTGCCTTTGCCCACTGCACCAGCCTGCAAAGCTGCACCATGCCCAGCCAGGTCACTTCCATTGGGAATGAGGCTTTCAACAGCTGCACCAGTCTGACGGAAATGGTTATTCCGGAGGGTGTCACCAATATTGCAGCCTATGCGTTCTACAACTGCGAGAACTTGCAAAGCGTCACCATTCCGGAGAGCGTCACCAGCATTGGCAATTCCGCTTTTTCCAACTGCACCAGCCTGGCGGCAGTCACCATTCCGGAGAACGTCACTCATATCGGCGGTTCTGCGTTCAGCAACTGCACTGCGCTGAAAACGCTTCACATCCCGGACAGCGTCACCGAGATCGGCACCTGGGCATTTTCCGTCTGCACTTCTCTGACCGAAGTGACCGGTATGAACGGCATCACCCGGCTGGAAAGCGGCGTTTTCAACAACTGCACCAACCTGCAAAGCATCACCATCCCGGCAGGCGTCACCAGCATCGGCAGTTCTGCCTTTGCGTACTGTGATGCACTCACTGCCATTGTGATTTCGGACGGCGTGACCGAGATCGGCGACCGTGCCTTTAACGGCTGCACCAGCTTGAAGAAGATTTCCATTCCGGAGAGCGTGGAGACCATCGGTGAAAAGGCGTTCCAGGACACGCCCTGGCTGACGCTGAAACAGGAGGGCAGCACACTGGTCATCATCAACAACAAGCTGGTGGACGGCGCCAACTGTTCCGGAAACATCATCATTCCCAACGGCGTGACCAGCATTGAAAGCTCCGCCTTTGCGGACTGCACCGGGCTGACCGGTATCACCATCCCGGACGGCGTGACCAGTATCGGCAATTCTGCCTTTTCCGGCTGTGACAATCTGGTCAGCGTCACCATTCCGGAGAGCGTTACCGCCATCGGCAACAGCGCTTTCGCCAACTGCACTGGTCTGAAATCGGTCAGCCTGCCGAAACAGCTGAAAAAGCTGGAAAACTGGACGTTTATCGGCTGCGCCAAGCTGACGGAAGTCACCATTCCGGACGGCGTGGCAGACATTGGCATCCAGGCGTTCTATAACTGCTCCAATCTGAAAACCATTTCCATTCCGAAGAGCGTCACCGCCATCCGGGAAAATGCCTTTCAAAATACCGCCTGGATGGAGGCGAAGAAGGCAGAAAATCCCATGGTCATTGTGAATGCCATCCTGCTGAACGGCGAGGGCTGTTCCGGCAATGTGACGATCCCGAACACGGTGAAGATCGTCAGCGGCTCTGCCTTTTTCGGCTGCACGGAGCTGACCGGCGTCACCATCCCGGACAGCGTCACCATTATCGGCGACTCCGCCTTTTCCAGCTGCCCGAAACTGACCAGCGTATCCGTTCCGGACAGTGTGACCAGCCTGGGCGGCAGCGTCTTTTCCGGCTGTTCAGCGCTGACGAAAGCGGTTGTTCCGGCAGGCATCACGGAGATCGGCGAGTACCTGTTCTGGGGCTGTACCAGCCTGGAAAAGGTACAGCTCCCGGAGGGCATCACCAGCGTGGGCGAATACGCCTTTGACCAGTGCGATGCGCTGACGGACGTATATTTCGGCGGCACCCAGGAGGCGTGGGACATGGTCTCTGTGGGATTCTGCAACGACGCTCTGACCGGCGCAGTCCTGCACTACGGGGAAAGTCTCCCGGTAGAAAAAACGGCATATCCCAAGGGCGACCTGGACAATGACGGCAAGATCGACACCAGCGACATCTTCGCCGCAATGGTCTACGTGGCGTATAAAGGCGCAGGTCTGGACAGCGGCACAACGCCCGAACAGATCGCCGCCGCAGACATCGACGGAGACGGAAAGGTAGACTCCACCGACATCTACTATATGCTTTACTACGTGGCACTGCACGGCGCAGGGCAGAAGGTAAGCTGGGAAGATGTGATTTCGTAATCACGAAAATCTTTTCAAGGTAGGCTTATTGTTGTTCATTTTGTCCCCCTTGAAAAGGGGGATGTCCCGAAGGGACAGGGGGATTAGAACAATCAACCGCCCGCATCGGAAACCACATCCGGTGCGGGCGATTTTTGCGTAACTGTTTCAAAGAATCTGCCACATTCACAGAAAATTCCGAAAAAGTTGTTTATTTTTTTTTTTTTTTTTGCGTTATAATAGATACTGTTACAATCTATCATGGAAAATTGTACTTTTGTGCAATGACAATTTTGTGAAGGGAGTCTATTGGAATGAAGAAGATGAAGAAACTTTTGGCAGTTTTGACGGCTGGGGTAATGTGTGCCGCAATGACGGCAGGCGCATATGTAACGGCGCAGGAGTTCCCGGCGGTGTCGGATGCTGCAGAAAGTACCATTATGGTGCAGGATGATGGGGAAACAAAGGTCGAGGGAGACTTTTCGTATCGTGTCCAGGAGGATGGGACGATTGAGATTTTAGAGTACCTTGGCACAAGCAAAGCTGTTAAAGTTCCCGATACAGTCGAAGGTATGGAAGTAACACGTATTGGTAATCAAGCATTTTATGATAGCACGGTTGAAACCATTACAATTCCAGATTCTATTACAAGTATAGGTTATAGTGCATTTTATGGGTCAGAATTGTGGCAGAATTGCAGTACAGCAGAAGTTTACGTTGGAAAATGGCTTGTTGGTTTCAAAGATTCTGTAAGAGGTGAAAATTTTACATTTGCAGATGGTACAATTGGCATTGCAGATTATGCAGGAAATAGTACAAGGTGGTATGTAAATTCAGTAACAATTCCAGAAGGGATTAAGTATATTGGGGCATATACTTTTAGTGACTGTTCTATAACTAGTATTACACTGCCTAATTCATTAATTAGCATTGGAGAAGGCGCTTTTCAAAAATCTAAATTAGCATCTATCATTATTCCAGATGGCATAACATCAATACCGGATTATGCCTTTTATAAATGCAATTCATTATTAGATGCAAAAATCCCCGATTCTATTACAAGCATTGGAAAATATGCGTTCCTTGATACAGCATTGCTGTCAAATCAAAGCACAGATATGAAGTATGTGGGAAACTGGCTGGTACTAGGTACTTATGGAGAAAATAAGTTAAAAGAAGGTACTGTTGGCATCGCAGATAGAGCATTTAATAATGGCAGTTATTCAGTGAGTGTAAGCAGTATCACAATGGTAAGTTCCTTGAAATACATTGGTGCAGAGGCGTTTTATGATTGTGAATCGCTGAAAGAAGTCACTCTGCCGAAAAGCATTGTTTCTATGGGGAATGGTGTATTTCAGAACTGTTCCGGATTGAAAACTGTGAAATTCCGCAGCATGGAATTTTCGGAAATACCGGATGATACATTCTCCGGCTGCACCAGCTTAGACAAAATCATCCTGTCCGACACCACCACCCGCATCGGCAAAAGAGCCTTTGAAAACTGCTCTTCGCTTGCCAACATCGCCATCCCGGAGACCGTCACGCAAATTGACGATGCGGCGTTTGCCGGATGCCGGATTCTGACGAATTTCACCATGCCCGAGTCGGTTGCAGAAGTGGGCGGCGGCGTGTTCTATGACTGCGCCGGTCTGGTCAGCATCAAGCTTTCGGACAACCTGGCGGCACTGCCCTATTATTCTTACATTGACAGCAATAGCCAGGCAAACACAAAGGGATTTTTCGAGGGCTGCACCAGTCTGAAAGCCATCGCTCTTCCGGAAAATCTCACCCAGGTGGATATGTACGCATTCCAGAACTGTATGGCGCTGGAAAACGTGGGACTGCCCAAGGGACTGACTGCCATTCGGGATGCCGCTTTCAACAACTGTGTTGGCATCACGGACGTTTACTTCGGCGGTTCGGAAGAGGCGTGGAACAGCGTGGATATCGAGTCCTATAACGACGCTGTAGAGGATGCGGCAATGCACTATAACAGCGTATACGAAGACCCGGCAACCACGACGACCACTACTGCCGAGACGACAACAACTACCACTGAAACAACCACCACGACTGAAACCACCACAGCCGAAACCACAACAGAAACTACCGCCACCGAGACAACCACCGAAACCTCTACAGAAACCACGGTCACCACCGTCACAGTGACTACGACCACCACGACGACCACCGAACCGGAGACTCCGTCATACCCCAAGGGTGACCTGGACAACGACGGCAAGATCGACACCAGCGACATCTTCGCCGCAATGGTCTACGTGGCATATAAGGGCGCAGGTCTGGACAGCGGCACAACGCCCGAACAGATCGCCGCCGCAGACATCGACGGAGACGGAAAGGTAGACTCCACCGACATCTACTATATGCTCTACTATGTGGCACTGCACGGCGCAGGGCAGAAGGTCAGCTGGGATTACGTGATTTCGTAACCGGCAAAAATCAAATACCGCAAAAAAGCGCATCCGGCGAAAGTCAGATGCGCTTTTGTATGTTCGGCTCAGAACTCCTTGATGGCGGCTTTCGCCTTGTTCACGATGTTCTTGTCGTTTTCATAGGTGAGGATGGTGGACGCATAGCCGATGTCCACCCAGCGGATCTCGGCGATCTCTTCCTCCTGTGGCACGAAGTCATAGTTTTTGGCACGAGCGATGAAATACACCACCGTTTTCTGCGTGTCACGTTTCGGGAAATAAGACACCGTCTCCCGGAATGTGGGGTCGATCATGACCTCCACCGAGGTCTCTTCCCGGATCTCCCGGATGGCAGTCTCGATCTCTGTTTCGCCGTTTTCCATGTGTCCCTTGGGAAACGACCAGTGACCGCTGTTGATGTGCTTTATCAGCAGGATCTCCGTGTTCCCGTGGGATTTGCGGTAGACGATAGCACCGCAGGACTTTTCATGCTGCATGGGTTTCACCCGACTCCTTTTTCATGTGATGATTTGTTACTTCTAGTATAGCATATTTTTCAGTATTTGTCCATAGTTAATTTTTGCGCCCATGCGGAACAATTTTCATGATAGCCTCCCCTGAAAGGGGTGACTCCCCACGGGGTGGGGAGATGCCCATAGGGCAGAGGGGACCGCTCAGTACGAGGGGGACCGCCGTTAGGCGGTGGAGAGGTTCTTTCATAAAAATTTTTTTCAGTATAAGTGGAGACCCTTCAGTCAGTGCTACGCACTGCCAGCTCCCCTTTCAGGGGAGCCTTACTTGTCAAACCTCACCATTTTCGCCGGTACGTCACATACACATACGGAATCCCACCGCCGTGGCGCTCCTCTGCGGTTCGTGCAAACTGTCCTGCCGGCAGCGGCGGAAAAAACGTGTCTCCGTGAAAGTCCCCGGCGATCTCCGTGAGGTACAGCGTCTCCGCCAGCGCCATGCCCTCCGCATAAATGCCTGCGCCGCCGCCCAGAAAGACCTGTTCCGTTTCTGCGGCAGCGACAGCGTCCGCCAGGGTGGGAAACGTCCGCAGGTGCGCTCCGGTGAACTGCCTTGTGCGGGAGACGATAAAGTTTTCCCGTCCGGGAAGAGGTACGCCGATTTCTTCATAGGTGCGCCGCCCGAAGATCACCGTCTGTCCCAGGGTCAGCGACCGGAAACGCTGCTGCTCTCCGGGAATGCGCCAGGGAATCCTTCCGTTTTTCCCGATGGCACGGCGCCGGTCGTATGCGGCAATCATGGCGATGCGGCTCACAGGGCAAACAGGCACAGCAGGATGATGAGCGACAGGATCATGGCAAAGCCCATCTGGATGCCGAAAGCGCCCAGGATGAACCAGCCGTTTGTGCCGCCTTCCTGCCGCAGCCGGATGCGCCGCATTTCCGGGGAGACGTCCTCCTGCACCAGCTTGTGTACCCGGCGCAGCACGAAACGGTAATAGATGCGGTTTCCGAAGAGTCCCAGGAGAATACTCAGCACGATCTCAAAGTAGCTGCTTATCATGGCGATGTTGTTCAGCAGGGTCTCGTGAGCGTCCAGCTTTCCGATCATGTTCTGGAGGAACTGGATCACTTCCGGCTGGGCATTCGCCTCACGCAGCATGGGCAGATACTGCTGAAACATCAGTTCCAGCTGGACGATGGACTGGGGAACATGGAGCAGAGACAGCACGCCGATCAGCACCAGCGAAATGCCCCACATCTTCCGGTACGCCAGGTAATACTGGGGGAAGAGCAGGCAGGGAAAGTTCAGCGAAATGCGGTGTCCCTTACTGAACCGCAGGAACTTTGGCAGATAGTACAGGTTGTTCTGCGCTACGAAGTTCGCCACATCTTCCAGCCGTTCGCCGTCCAGGTCTTCCGCCGGGTCCAGTCCGCAGGTCGCATCCTGTGCGCCCATGCGCTGTGCGGTTTCCCGGAGCTGTTCCCGAAAGGTTGCCGGCGGCGTGTCGGATTCCTCTTCCGGCCGTAAAAACGGCTTGCCGCAGTGCGGACAGTGGGTGGCATCCTTTGGACAGCTGGTGCCGCAGTCCGGGCAAATGCGTATCATCTGCGCCTCTTCCTCTGCTTTTTTCTCCGGTTGCCAGCTCTTTCCGGATTCGTGCAGCGGCAGGTTGACGCAGGCGCCGTTTTTCTGCCAGCAGGCACGGTGATACGGCGTACCGCAGTCCGGGCAGACGACGACGTCATCGTTGTCGGTGAATACCTGTCCGCAGACAAAGCACTTTTCTCCCGTGTGTATTCCCATAGGGTATCCCTCTTTTCTAAGGCAGAATGCGGAGCATCGCCTTTTTTGCTCCCTATATTATAACACAGGAGAAAATTTTTTTCAATATCCAAAGAAAATATTTGCATCTTCTCCGATTTTGTAGTATAATAAAAGAGATAGTGATTTTGTCTTTCGAACAAGGAGAAACAATTATGGTATTATTAGATGAACTGCGTGTCACAATGAGTGACTACCGCAAAGACCTGAAAGAACTGTACGAGGTGCTGGGCATTGAAAAGGCACAGGCACGTTATGACGAACTGCAAAAGCAGGTGGCAGACCCGGATTTTTACAGCGATCTGGAGAATTCCCAGAAGGTACTCCAGGAAGTAAAGTCCCTGGAAAACCGCATCAACAAGTATAAGAAGATGGAAGAGACGCTGGATGACATCCTCACCCTCATTGAACTGACCATGGAAGAGGGCGAAGAAGAGTCCAACGCCGAGCTGAACGAAGAGGCAGACAGTTTCGTCAAGGAACTGGAATCGCTGAAACTGGCATCCCTGCTGACCGGCGAATATGACAGCTCCAATGCCATTCTGACATTCCACGCCGGCGCAGGCGGCACAGAGGCGCAGGACTGGGCAGAAATGCTCTACCGGATGTACAACCGCTGGGCAGAGCGCCACAACTTCAAGGCAGAACTGCTGGACTATCTGGACGGCGACGAGGCTGGCTTGAAGAGTGCGTCCATCATGATCTCCGGCGACAACGCCTACGGCTTTTTGAAGTCCGAGTCCGGCGTGCATCGTCTGGTACGTGTGTCTCCGTTTGACTCCTCCGGACGCCGTCACACCTCTTTTGCGGCGCTGGAAGTTATGCCGGAAATCGACGACTCCATGGAAGTGGACATCCGTCCGGAAGATATCAAGATGGATGTCTTCCGTGCCAGCGGCGCCGGCGGACAGCACATCAACAAGACCAGCTCCGCCGTTCGTCTGACCCACCTGCCCACCGGCATCGTGGTATCCTGCCAGACCCAGCGCAGCCAGTACCAGAACAAGGACTATGCGATGAAGATGCTCCGTGCAAAGCTGGTGGAGATCAAGGAACGGGAACACCTGGACAAGATCGCAGACATCAAGGGCGTGCAGAAAGAGATCGCCTGGGGCGCACAGATCCGTTCCTATGTATTCATGCCGTATACCCTGGTCAAGGATCACCGTACCGGTTTTGAAAACGGCAACATCCAGGCAGTTATGGACGGCGACCTGGACGGCTTTATCAACGCCTATCTGAAAGCCCTGTCCAGCGGTACATTGCAGAAGTAAGGTTTGCTTGTGCAGAGGGATACCTCGAAAGAGTTTCCTCTTAAAATGTCTCCTCTTTTAGAGGAGATGCCCGACAGGGCAGAGGAGTCGTGATTTGAACCCCTCCGAGCGGCTTTGCCGCCCACCTCCCCTTTCAGGGGAGGCTGATTCACACCAAATTTTCTTGACAAGGATTCCGGTTTTCGCTATAATAATAGTACAGACAGCAGCAGTGCTGTACCGACGGAAAAACAGAAAGGAAGAACAGACCTATGACATACAAAGAATCATTCCTGCGCTTTATGGTAGACTGCGGCGTGCTGACATTCGGCGAGTTTACGCTGAAAAGCGGCAGAAAAGCACCGTATTTCATCAACGCCGGCAACTATCACAGCGGCGCACAGCTGATGGAGCTGGGACGCTATTACGCTGCTTGCATCGCAGAGCATAACATCCCGGTAGAGACCGTTTTCGGTCCGGCGTACAAGGGTATTCCGCTGGCAGCCGCAGCAGCTGTGGCTCTGGCGGACAAGTACCAGAAGGACGTAAACTTCTGCTTTGACCGCAAGGAAGTCAAGGACCACGGCGAAGGCGGTATGTTCGTCGGCAAAAAGCTGACAGACGGCGAAAAGGTGGTCATCATCGAGGACGTTATGACTTCCGGCAAGGCAATGGCTGAGGTATATCCCAAGCTGAAAGGCGCAGCAGATGTAGACATCACCGGCATGGTCATCACCGTAGACCGGATGGAGCGTGCGCTGGAGGGCGAAAAGTCCGCTGTGCAGTCTGTCTATGAAAAGTACGGCGTTCCGGTATATTCCATCGTCAACATGGAAGATATCATCCAGGGCATCCGGGATGAGGTCATCCCGGGCAAGGAACACCTGGACGCAATGCTGGCTTATCGGGAACAGTACGGCGTAAAGGCATAAGCCAGACCAACAAAGGCATACAAAAGGAGACGGGCGGTTTCATGACCCCGTCTCTGTGATGTTCCAGTAGCTCAGCTGGATAGAGCGACCGCCTCCTAAGCGGTAGGCCGGGTGTTCGAATCACCTCTGGAACGCCAGAAAAACGCTGCCGGCGGACGGGTTCTGCCGGCAGATTTTTTTCAAAAAACGGTTGACAAGCCGTGAAAAGTATGCTATAATAAAAAAGCCGCTTGCGTGGAGGTCTCAAAACACTCCGGTGTGCCTTCGGCAGCGAGTTTTTGTAAAAGGCAGGTGCCAAGAATTATGTACGCAGTAATTGAAACCGGCGGAAAGCAGTATCAGGTAAAGGCTAACGACACACTCTTTATCGAAAAGCTGAACGTTGAAGCAGAGGACAGCATTGTTTTTGACAAGGTTGTAGCAGTTGGCGGCGAGGACGGTCTGAAGATCGGCACTCCGTATGTTGACGGTGCTTCTGTACGTGCCAAGGTCATCAAGAATGGCAAGGCAAAGAAGATTACGGTTATGACCTATAAGCCGAAGAAGGGCGAAAAGAAGAAGCAGGGTCACAGACAGCCGTATACCCAGGTGCAGATCGAAGCCATTGAGGCATAAATGATTTCCGCACGTTTTTTTCTTGCAGGAGAGCAGTATACCGGCTGTGAGATCACCGGACACGCCGATTATTCGGAAGAGGGGACAGATGTGATCTGTGCCTATGTGTCGGCTGCGGTGCAGACCGTGGCAAATCTCATGACGGAGATCTTCCGGCTTCCCGTTTCGGCGGAGGAGACCGAAGAACCGGCGAGGGTATCGCTCCGGCTTTCGGAAAAAGATGATTCCGGCAACGCCCACCGTTTATTTGCGGGGCTGGCGTTACAGCTGGGAGAGCTGTCGAAAGCGTTTCCTGCGAATATTCAAGTCACACACATGGAGGTGTAAGTCATGCTGAAGATTAATGTACAGTTTTTTGCACATAAGAAGGGTTCTGGTTCTACCAAGAACGGCCGTGATTCTGAGTCCAAGCGTCTGGGCGTAAAGCGTGCAGACGGTCAGTTCGTTAAGGCTGGCAACATCCTGGTTCGCCAGAGAGGTACTCACATTCATCCGGGCGCAGGCGTAGGCATCGGTTCTGATGATACCCTGTTTGCTACCGTTGATGGTACTGTAAAGTTTGAGCGTGTTGGCCGTGACCGCAAGAAGGTCAGCGTATACGCTGCACAGTAACGAAAACGACATAATTTGTCGGATTGCGTGAAGAACGACAGGAAATCCCGAGCAGCGTTTGTGTGCTTGGGATTTTCTTATTATACTTCACGTGATTGCAAAAGATGCAGGGCAGAAATGTGTCTTTTGCAATCGTGTGAAGTATAGCTGTGACGTGTGAAAGATACACCGTGAAATGAGAGGAGATGTGAGAGATGTTTGTCGATCAGGCACGAATTTCGATCAAAGCCGGCGACGGCGGCGATGGAGCGGTTTCATTCCATCGGGAAAAGTATGTGGCGGCAGGCGGCCCGGACGGCGGCGACGGCGGAAAAGGCGGCGATGTGGTCTTTCAGGTGGATGATAACTTTTCCACATTGATCGACTTCCGCTATAAGCGAAAGTACACCGCCCAGCGGGGCGAAAACGGCGGTGCGAGAAACTGCACCGGAAAGAGCGCACCGGATCTGGTGATCCGTGTGCCACGTGGTACGGTCGTCCGGGAGACAAAGACCGGCCGGATCATGGCAGACCTCTCCACGGACGAGCCGCAGATCCTGGCAAAGGGCGGCAGAGGCGGCAAGGGCAATATCCACTTCGCCACCTCTACCCGGCAGATTCCTCGTTTCGCAAAGCCGGGCTTTCCCGGTGAGGCGTTCGATGTCACACTGGAGCTGAAACTGCTGGCAGACGTGGGACTGGTAGGATTCCCCAACGTGGGAAAATCCACGCTGATCTCCGTGGTCAGCGCCGCAAAGCCCAAGATCGCCAACTATCACTTCACCACCTTGACCCCGGTGCTGGGCATGGTGCGTGTGGCAGAGGAACAGTCCTTTGTCATGGCAGATATCCCCGGACTGATCGAGGGCGCAAGTGACGGCGTGGGACTGGGTCACGACTTCCTGCGTCATGTGGAGCGCTGCCGTCTGATTCTCCACGTGGTGGACGTTTCCGGCAGTGAGGGCAGAGACCCCATCGAGGATTATGATACCATCCAGGGCGAGCTGGAGCGTTTCCGGGAAGATCTGGCAGAGCGGCCGCAGATCGTGGTCGCCAATAAGTGTGATATGGCTGACCCGGAACAGATCGCACGGTTCCGGCAGTATATCGAAGAAAAGGGACTGCCGTTCTATGAGATCTCCGCAGCTACCACCCAGGGAACGGCGGAACTGGTACAGGCGACCGCAGCCATGTTACAGACCCTGCCGCCGATTCTCCAGTATGAGGCAGAGGCGCCTTCGCCGGAGGAACTGGCAGAAAATGCCCACGGCGGTTTCGAGATCGAAGTAGAGGACGGCGTGTATTATGTCAACGCCATGTGGCTGGAGCCGATTCTCCGCACAGTCAATATGGAGGACTATTCCTCGCTGCAGTACTTCCAGCGTGTTCTGCGCAGCAGCGGCATCATTGATGCACTGGAAGAAAAGGGCATCCAGGAGGGCGACACCGTCGATATCCTGGGCTTTGAATTTGACTTCGTGCCGTAATGAGGTGAGGGTATGAAACCGTTGACACAAGCAGAGGCGAGACAGTATAGTCCCATGGCACTGGCATTTCTGGGCGACAGCGTCTATGAAGTGATGGTGCGGGAATATCTCCTTCGTGCGGCAAATCAGCCGGCGGCAAAGCTGCATGACCAAAAGGTACAACTGGTCTGTGCAGGCTTTCAAGCGGCGGCGGCAGACCGTCTGCTGCCCGTTCTGACCGAGAACGAGACCGGCGTCTATAAACGTGGCAGAAACGCCAACAATACCGTTCCACGCCATACCTCCGCACAGGATTATCATAAGGCGACCGGGCTGGAAAGCCTGTTCGGCTATCTTCATCTGATGGGTGCGCAGGAGCGGCTGGAAGAATTATTTCAAATTGTGATGAATGCAGACGGTGCGTCTGCGGAAGAATAAGGAGTGTTTACCAATGTCAGGACATTCGAAGTGGAATAATATCAAGCGGAAAAAGGAAGCAACCGATGCCATCAAGGGCAAGATCTTCACCAAGATCGGCAGAGAGATCACCGTTTGCGTCAAGGAAGGCGGTCCCGACCCCAACAGCAACGCCAAGCTGCGTGATCTGATCGCAAAGGCAAAGTCCAACAACGTGCCGAACGACAACATCGACCGTGTCATCAAGAAGGCTGCTGGCGAGGGTGACAAGAACAACTACGAATCCATCGTATACGAGGGCTATGGTCCCAACGGCGTGGCGGTTATCGTAGAGTGTCTGACCGACAACAAGAACCGTACTGCAGGAAATGTACGCCACTATTTCGACAAGTTCGGCGGCAATCTGGGAACATCCGGCTGTGTATCCTTTATGTTCAGTGAAAAAGGCGTGCTGGTGCTGGAAAATGACGGTCTGGACGAGGACCAGGTCATGGAGGACTGCTTTGAGTTCGATGCAGACGATTTCTCCATGGATGACGAAGAGGTCATCGAGGTCTCCTGCGCTCCGGCAGCCCTGCGTGGTCTGCGTGAGGGGCTGACCGAAAAGGGCTATCACGTGCTGTCCGCAGAGGTCATGCAGATCCCGTCCACCTATACCACGCTGGACGACGAAGAAGCAGTCAAGAAGATGAACCTGCTGCTGGAGAATCTGGAAGAGGATGACGACGTGCAGAACGTATTCCACAACTGGAATATGCCGGAAGAGGAATAAGCACGGCGCAGGTACAGGCGTAGTCGAAGAGCCGGCAGGCTCAAACAGAAAATTGGCGTATCCGGTTTCGCCTCGGCGGCGCCGGATGCGTTTTTTTGTGAAAAGAGAAAAAGAGAAGAGAAACTGCTGTTCATGGTATGACAGACATCGTGTGGAAATGCAGCTTTGACGGCGGGGCGAAACGTGGTTCGCCCGGCGGTGAAAAGACGGCTATTGTGAGATCGCAGAGAGGACTGGGTATCCCATGCCCGACAGTACTAGCAGGAACAGCACAGAAAGGAAAAAGAATGCGATTTGAAGAACTGAATCTATCCGCACCGCTGCTGGAGGCGATTGCACAGCTGGACTTCACCGAGATGACAGAGATCCAGGAAAAGGCGATTCCGCTGCTGCTGGAGGGCAAAGACGTGATCGGAAAGTCCAATACCGGCACGGGAAAAACTGCTGCATTCAGCATCCCGATCCTGGAACAGATGGGACAGATGCCCCAGGAGGAGCGCCGCAATGTGTGCGCTCTGATCCTTTGCCCCACACGGGAACTGGCGATGCAGGCTTGTGACGAGATCCGGAAGTTTTCCCGGTTCCAGAGACAGATAAAGCCCGTGGCTGTCTACGGCGGCGCCAGCATGGAGCGCCAGATCTACCAGCTGAAAAACGGCGCCAATCTGGTAGTCGGCACGCCGGGACGTGTCCTCGACCATCTCCGCCGCCGGACGCTGAAACTGGACAATCTGAAAACCATCGTCCTGGACGAGGCGGACGAAATGCTGAACATGGGATTCCGGGAGGACATCGAGTCTGTCCTGGCGCAGATTCCGGAAGAACGTCAGACCGTGCTGTTCTCCGCTACCATGCCGCCGGCAATCCTGGCGATCACCAAGCAGTATCAGAACGACCCGGTGCTGGTGCAGATCCAGAGCGCACACCGGACGGTGGATGCCATCGCTCAGTTTTCCGTCAGCGTTCCCATGGGACGCAAGACCGATGCGCTCCAGCTGCTCCTGCTGTCGAAACAGCCCAAGTCTGCCATGATCTTCTGCAACACCAAGAAGATGGTAGACGAGCTGACTGAGGCGCTGTGTCTCCGTGGCTTTTCTGCCGCAGGTCTCCACGGCGATATGAAACAGCTCCAGCGCACCCAGGTCATGAACGGGTTCAAGAGCGGCAGAAATACCATTCTCATCGCCACCGATGTGGCTGCCCGTGGCATTGATGTCAAGGGCGTGGATGCCGTGTTTAACTACGACCTGCCCCAGGATCATGAGTACTATATCCACCGCATCGGCAGAACCGGACGTGCCGGAAAGACCGGTACGGCGTACAATATCCTCAGCGGCAGAAAGCAGGAAATGGAGATGCGTGACATCTCCCGGTATACCAAGGCGGACATCACCGAGATTCCTGTGCCGACCTCCAAGGAACTCCGGGCATCGGCAACGGAAGAGACACGCACCCAGCTGCTGGAACTGGCGGCACAGCCGTCATCGGAAGAGGCACTGGCGCTGGCGCAGGAACTGCTGGCACAGGCATCGTCTCCGGAACAGCTGCTGGCGGCGCTGGTGCAGAAACAGCTGGACGCAGCCACCAAGAACCTGCCCACATTCGATGTGCCAAAGCCGATCCGCAAGGGCAAGCGTGCCGGAGCGAAAACCGTTCGGGTACACATCAACGCCGGACGCAAGGACCGGATGGCGCCCAACTTTATCCTGGGTGCGTTGGTAGAGGCGACGGGCATGGCTGGCAACGAATTCGGCAAGATCGACATTCACGACCAGTACACCACCGTGGAAGTGCCGGAGACAGAGACCGACTTTGTCATTGATGCCATGCAGGACGAGAAAATCAACGGCAAGGCAGTTTCCGTGCGGCGCTATGAAGAGCGTGATAACGACCACCGTGGCGGCTCTCACAGCGGACGTGGCGGCAGAAACGGCGGACAGCACCGCCAGTCCCGTCACGGCTATAACCAGCACGCACGCAGCGGCGGCTATAACCGCAAGCGGAGAAAGGGCTGATATCGCTCACCAAGGATAAAATAAACCAATCCCCGGACAGACATCGCCTGGATGTTTGTCCGGGGATTTTTTTGCCCAGACAGAAAAACACCCTGCCGGAGAAAAAGCAGGGTGTCGGGAAGAGTATATGGAGTTGTCAGTGGATAGGAATGACTGTGTCGCCAAATTCGATGGAGACGATGCCTTCGGGATTAATGGGCTTATCGAAATCAATGTTGTATTCCCAAAGGGTATTCTCCAGATAGGTTTGTGTCAAGCCGCTGTTTTTGCAATCCGGTGTGAACGTACTGCCGTCTGCATATGTGATGGTTGCCGCATAAGGTTCATTGTAGGAACCGAACAGCGCCATCTCTCCGGTGCCGGAAAGGTGCAGAGAAAATGCCTGGATATCCAGATGCTTCAGATAGCCGGTCCCGTTGTCATTTGGAACGGCGATGGGTTCTTCAAAGTCGCATTGCTGATCCTGCAAAGAATCGTCCAGCGTAAAAGAAGTGGAAATGGTTCCCATAAGTTCGGTCTGATCGGCTTCTGCATATCCGTTTTGCGCTTCTGATAGTTCTGTCATATCGGTCAGTCCAATGATACAATTGAGATGGTCGAAAGTAATGCCGTTTGCAAATTTCAGCTGATAGAATGCAGTATACGAGCCGTCTGATTCCGGTACTTCTGTTTGTACGGAAAAGCCGCTTTCCTCCACTCGATAGGGATCATCATCTTTTAACGCATAAATGTTGTCGATTCCCTCAATCTGCGGATATACGAGATTGGAAGTAAAGTCCATGTAAGTGCTGATATATCTTTCTGCAGGGTTGAAATCAGGATCACTGGGAACAATACGCATCATCAGATAAACGTATTTCGCATCGTTGACCACGCCGATGGGCGTAATGTCCAGACCGTCCATGCCGTCTACGGTGAAGGATTCGATCTGCCCGTTGGTGAACACTGCGGTTTCCGGGGTATCTACCGACTCTGCCCACGGGAACAGCATCTCCAGCAGACTGGTGTTCTGTGCGGCTGCCACAGAAAAGACGCTGACCGCTGCCACACAGGCTGCTGCTGCAACGGCGATGCCGGCTTTTTTCCGCAGGGTAATTGTCTTTTTCCGTTTCGGCATTTCCTGCCGGTGCACTGCGTCCAGGATACGCTGCTCGCAGGCGTCAGACATCTGAATTTGTTCCATGACACGCTTGTATTGCCGTTTGTCCATAGTGAAACCCACCTTTCTGTTCCAGCTGCATTTTCAGCTTTTTTCTTGCTCGTTCCAACTGTGTCTGTATGGTGGAGGGATTGCGCTGAATCATCTCCGAAATTTCCTGGATGGAATAGTCCTCGTAGTAGTAGAGCAGGACGACCACCCGGTATTTTTCCGGCAGAGAGAACACTGCCGCATACAGTGCATTGTCCTGCGGCGTTTCAAAGGAATCTGCCAGATTCTCCGGGAGTTCCGTCCGGTTTCTGCTCCACACCGACCGCCGCAGATCGTGGCAGGCGTTGATGGTCACCCGGATCAGCCACGCCTTTTCGCTGCCCTCGTCCGGAAAGGGTGTCTCCCGGAGGTAGAACTTGAGAAAGGTCTCCTGCGAAATGTCCTCTGCGTCTGCGGTGTTTTGCAAATAGGTATAGGCGATGCGGTAAACGGTATCCTTGTATTGCTTTAGCTTGATGCGGAATGCTGCCTCGTCCATGCGGAACACCTCCTTTTTCACAGGTTCTTTTTGAAGCGCTTCACCCCTATAACGATCGGCAGGGGCAAAATATCTCACTTTCGGAAAAATTTTTTTCACCCACAGAAAAAGCCGCCCGATAAGGACGGCTTTTTTTGATGTTGATTCGTTTTATCGTGGGGAACAGGGTTCGCCTGATGATGATATGGACATTACAAATTACAATACATTCTTCCCGTCGATCAGCACCATCCACGGGTCGCACAGCAGGTCCAACGGGTCGCCGTGGTACAGCTGTATATCTGCGTCCATGCCCGGCGCAATGCTGCCCACACGGTTTTCCACGCCCAGGATCTCCGCTGCGCCGGCAGTGATGGCATAGAGGGCATCTTCCCGTTTCATGCCGCCTTTCACTGCCAGAGCCGCTGTGGTGGGCAGGTACTGGATGGGGATGACCGGGTGGTCGGTGCAGAGCGCCAGCTTGACCCCGGCTTTCTGCATCACAGACGGCCCGGAGATGGTGAGGTTCTGCATCTCCGGCTTGCAGCGGTCGCACAGGATCGGACCGGCAATGACCTTGGCATTTTCCTCCGCCAGGATGTCGGCAATCAGATGTCCCTCTGTGCCGTGGATAATGACATAGTCCAGGTTGAACTCTCTGGCAATGCGGATGGCGGTGCAGATATCGTCTGCCCGGTGACAGTGGAAATGGGCTTTCACATCCCGTTCCAGCAGGGGCAGCAGTGCCTCAGACTTTGCGTCATAGTCCGGCATATGCTCGTCCGGGTCGCTCTCTGCAAAGTCCAGTTCCTGCTGATAGCGCTGCGCTTTCGCCAGCCCTTCCCGGATCATGGCAGCTGTCGCCATACGGGTGATGGGCGTTTCGTCCCGGTCGTTGTAGACGCTCTTGGGATTTTCGCCCAGGGCAAACTTCACGCCCGTGCCGATCTGCATCCGGTCTGCCATCCGTCCGGCGGTTTTCAGAATTGCCATGGTGCCGCCGCAGGCGTTGGCGCTGCCGGGTGAGGTCATGACCGTTGTCACACCGGCTGCCCTTGCCTCTGCAAAGCAGTGATCCAGCGGATTCACCCCGTCGATCACACGCAGATGTGGCGTAAACGGGTCGGTCGCCTCGTTGCAGTCGTCGCCCTCAAAGGCGATGCCGTTTTCGATAATGCCCAGGTGGGTGTGCGCATCAATAAAGCCCGGCAGCAGAACCGAACCCCCTGCGTCAATATCCTCCGGCGCAAGCACTGACGGTGTGCCTGTGCCGACTTCGGTGATCTTGCCGTTCTCGATGCAGACATAGCCGTTTTCCAGAATGCCGGCATCGGTCATGGTATGTATGGTTGCGTTCCAGATCTTCATGGATGTACCTCTTTTCGTTTCCGTGGTTTTGGCATGGTCAGCGTATAGCTTTCGTCCAGCAGCCAGAACAGTTCCGGTTCCGGCAGTGTGCCGTCCAGCAGTATGGTGATCCAGTGGGTTTTGTTCATGTGGTATGCCGGAAAAATGCCGGGCTTTTGCCGGAGCGAGCCGGTCTCCAGGGGACTGCACTTCACATTGAGGATGTCTGCCGTTCCGTCCGGCGCAAGCCCCAGCTTTTCCGACGGGATGCGCATGAGGAGACCGTACCATTTCTGATTCCCCGGGTGGCGCAGCACTGCCGCATCCGGCGTGCCGTCCCAGGGATATTCCGGCGTTGTGCCGTAGTTTTCCGCCGCATAGCGCAGCAGCCGTTCACGCTGTGATGGTTTCGTCTCCATGGCTTACTCCAGGGACACGATGGTCACGCCGTCCTCGCCCTCGCCGAATGTGCCGAGACGGAAGTTCTTCACGTATTTCAGCTGTTTCAGCCGCTGGTGGATCGCCTTGCGCAGCAGCCCCGTGCCTTTGCCGTGGATGATGGTGACGGTGGCGATATGGGACATGACGGCTCTGTCCAGGAACGCATCCATCTGGTATACGCCCTCATCGCAGGTGCAGCCACGGATGTCCAGCTCCATGGTGCCACGCCGTGCCGCCTGTGCGGAGACTCTGCCGGCGGTCTGGCGCTGTTTCTGCTGGCTCTTTTTCTTTTCCTCCACGCCTGCCACCAGACGCAGCTTTTCCTGGGGAACTTTCGTGCGCATAGCGCCGATCTGCAAAAAGACCGTGCCGTTTTTGCCCGGCTTTCCGGCGACGACCGCTTTCTGCTTGGTATCCGCCATCATGACCGTGTCGCCTACCTGCAATTCCCGTGGCAGCACGTATTCTTCGTCCGGGACTTCGGTCAGCGGATTGGCGGTCTCGTACATCTTCCGGAAACCACGCTTGACGTTGCCCTTTGCCCGGATCACATCGTCCCCGAAGGATGCCTTTTCCTTTGCCCGGCGCAGCTGATCCAGCTCGGTAATCATTTCGTTGGACTGTGCCTTGGTGGTCTCTACGATGCGCATTGCCTCCAGCCGAGCCTGTTCCATCACGTTTTCCCGGTCGGTGCGTGTCCGCTGTACCTCTTCCCGGAGTTTTGCCGCATCCTCTTCCGCCTGATGCAGTGCCTGCTGCATGGCGCTGCGGTCGTGTTCCAGTGCCTTGCGTGTCTCTTCCAGCTTGGAGACTGCCTCTTCAAAGCGCAGGTTTTCCTGGCTTACCAGGGTCTCCGCCTGGGAGATGATATCGTCCGACAGTCCCAGCCCCTTGCAGATGGCGAAGGCGTTGGACTTTCCGGGAGATCCCAGGATCAGCCGGTAGGTGGGACGGAGCGTTTCGATGTCGAACTCACAGGAGGCGTTCAGCACATCGGGCTGTTCGGTGGCGTAGAGTTTCAGTTCCTGGTAGTGGGTGGTGACCATAAGCTTTGCGCCGTTGTCCTTCAGCCGCTGGATCACTGCCTCTGCCAGCGCCGCACCCTCGATGGGGTCTGTGCCGGAGCCTAGCTCGTCCAGCAGTACCAGAGAGCGGTCGTTTGCCTGTTCCAGAATGTCGATGACACTGCGCATATGGGCAGAGAATGTGGAAAGGTTCTGCTCAATGCTCTGGGTGTCGCCGATGTCTGCCAGCACGTGGTCAAACACGGAGATCTGGCTGCCCTCTGCCGCCGGGATGAGCATACCGCTCATTGCCATCAGCGTCAGCAGACCGCAGGTCTTGAGGGCTACGGTCTTACCGCCGGTGTTCGGACCGGTGATGATAAGCGCCTTGTTTTCGCCGCCCAGGGTAAAGCTGATGGGAACTGCCTTTTTATAGGGAATCAGCGGATGGCGTGCCTTTTTCAGCACGATCACGCCGTCGTCAGTCAGCACCGGCGGAAAGGCGTGCATCTGTTCTGCCAGGCGTGCCTTGGCGAAATACAGGTTCAGCTCGGCGCAGACCTCGTGGTCACGGATGATGGCGTCTGCCCATGTGCCGCACTCGGTGCATAGCTCCTCGATGATGCGCTCGATCTCCTCCGCCTCCTGGAGTTCCAGCAGACGGATGTCGTTGTTGGCATCCACCACGGCGATGGGTTCGATAAAGATGGTCTGCCCGGTGGCAGAGGTGTCATGCACCAGACCGGGGATCTTGCTGCGGTATTCCGCACGGACAGGCAGGACAAAGCGTCCGTCACGGAGCGTGACACGGCTGTCCTGGAGACAGTCCTGCACATCCTGTTTGCGCATCATGCTGTCCAGGGTGTCCCGGAGCTTTTGCCGGGAGCGTCCGATCTTGCGGCGGATGTCTGCCAGCGCCGGGCTTGCGGCATCGGCGATCTCCTCTTCCGAGAGGATGGAGCGATCCAGCTTTTCCAGCAGATACGGCACAGGCGCCAGCTGGCTGAACAGGTCGTCCAGGGAGGATTCCACCCCGGAGCAGCGGTCGTACCAGTCGCTGAGGGACTGAATCTGACGCAGTACCGTGGCGATCTCCAGCAGGTCTTTCAGCGACAGTCTCGCCCCGGACTTTGCCCGGCGCAGTCCCATCCGCATATCCTGAAAGGCGTGGAACGGCGGTGCGCCGAACTGGACGGACAGCTGGAACGCATCGTTGGTCTTTTCCAGCTCTGTCCGTGCCTCTGCCAGGTCGGAGCAGGGGACGATGGTGCGTACTTTCTCACGGGTGATCTCGTTGGCGGAGAGATTCGCCAGCATTTCTAAGATTTTATGAAATTCCAGAATTTCCAGATTTTTATTCATGGGAGTTTCTCCTGTTAAAGATATCATGTAACATTGGGCGGTGCGGACGGGTGTGCAACGGACTGGTAGAATGTCAGCGCCCTGGGTTTCAGCGACAGGTGGTACTGGACAAAGCGCTCGGTGCATTCGCCCAGCGCCCGGAGATTTTCCTGTCCCAGTTGAAACTGATACAGCCGGTTATAGTCCGCAAAGAGAATGTGCCGCATCGCCTGCAGTACCGGCGCACGGAGCAGGATCGGAGAACGCAGATTCTCCGGCGCACCGCAGTCCGCACAGAAAAAACAGCCCTCTTCCACGGAGAAATAGAGCCGTTTTGGTAAAAATACACCACAGCTGCGGCACATGAGCAGGTCGGGCATCATGCCCAGTTCCGTCATGAGCCGCAGCTCGAAGATCGATTTCAGAAGTGCCTCAGAGCGCTCGCCGTTCTCCAGATAGTGGAGGGTGTTCAGCATCAGCCGCATCACAAAGCAGTTTTCCTCCGGGGTCTGATGTTCCCGGACGCTGAGCCGCACCAGCTCGCTGAAATACATGGCAAGGCTCAGCCGGGAGAGAGACTCCCGGAGACGGTAGAAAATGCGGATGGGTTCGGCGCTGTCCAGATACAGCCCCTTCTGCTGTTTCCGGATGCTGAAATTGGCATAGGAAAACAGCTGGGTGGCAGAGAGTCCGGCGGAGGTGTTTTTCTTTGCGCCCCGGACATAGATCTCCCGGACCGTGTTATGCTCTGTGAGAACGTCAATAAACTTCCCCCGTTCTCCGGCGCTCCGTTCCGCCAGAACCAGTCCCCGATAGATCTCCATGTGTGGGAACCTCCTTTTGCACTGCCTGTGCCGTCTGCTGCACGCTGCCGTCCAGTCCACGGCGGTAGTGCAGATAATCGTCGATCCGTCCGGTCATACAGAAAATATCCCATGCGTCCATATTGTGTACCTCCTGTTGGAAAGGGCAGGGCAATTTTTCAGAGAAAATTGCCGCCTTACTGAGATACCATTATGTTGCGTGGGGTATTGCTTTTTTATGTGTGGCAGATTATTCCGGGTTGTCCAGCCCGAAGTTGTGGATAAGACCTTCCTTGTTGCGCCAGTCCTCCTTGACCTTGACCCAGCACTGCAAATTGACCTGGATGTAGAAAAAGCGTTCCAGGTCTTTCCGGGCGAGGGTAGCGATCTTCCGGAGCATGGTGCCGTTTTTGCCGATGAGGATGCCTTTGTGGGATTCCCGTTCGCAGTAGATGGTGGCGTCGATGTCCAGCAGATCCTTGTCGTCCCGCTCTTTCATGCGCTCGATGGAAACGGCGATGCCGTGGGGGACTTCGTCCCGGAGCAGGTTCAGGATCTTTTCCCGGATCATCTCTGCCGCCAGCACACGCTCCGGCTGGTCGGTGAACTTTTCGTCCGGGAAATAGTGGGGTGCCGGCTGTGCCAGCGCCATGACTTCCTGTTCCACCAGGTCGATGCCGTCCGATTCGGTGACGCTCACCGGAATGGTTGCGGCAAAGGAATGCACCGCATTCAGCCGGGCGATCGTCCCCATCAGCCTGGTCTTGTCGCTGCAAAGGTCGATCTTGTTCAGCACCAGGATGGTGGGCGTTTTCGCCTTTTCCAGAGAGTGCAGCAGCTCCTCTTCCTGTTCCGAAAGGGGCTTGGTGCAGTCCTGGACGAACAGCACGGCGTCGATGTCTGCCACAGCGTCCTTCACCGCTTTCAGCATATGACCGCTCAGCTTGGTGGTGGGCTTGTGCAGACCCGGCGTGTCCATAAAGACCATCTGCGTTTCACCGACCGTCTTGATGCCGGTGATGCGTGTGCGTGTGGTCTGGGGCTTGGGGCTGACGGATGCGATCATTTCGCCGATGATGGCGTTGAGCAGGGAGGACTTCCCGGCGTTGGTGTGTCCGGCGAGGGTCACGAAAACCGATTTTGTCATGCGTCAGTATCCTCCGGCTGGTTGGTGAAGGTGGCTTCTCTGGAAATGCCCAGTTCGCCCAGGACTTCCTCTTCCTTTTCCCGCATCTTGCGCTCTTCCAGCGGGCTGGTCTCGTGGTCATAGCCCAGCAGATGCAGCATGGAGTGAACGGTCAGAAAGCCGATCTCACGCTCCAGGGAGTGACCGTACATATCTGCCTGCTTGACAGCCATTTCCAGAGAGATGACCACATCGCCCAGCAGTGCGCAGCCGGTCTCCTTGTTGGTGTCATAGTGGCCGTCCTGTCCCAGGGGAAAGGAAAGCACATCGGTGGCACGGTCTTTCTGGCGATAGATCTTGTTCAGTCTGTGGATCTCATCGTTGCTGACAAAGGAGACGCTGACTTCGGCATCCTGCCCGAAATGCTCCGCCACCAGGACTGCCTGGCAGCAGCGGCGGATGAGCATTCGGATTCCTACCGGGACCCGTACTTCTGTTTGATTGTTTTTTACCATGACTTTTACTTTTGGCATGATGAACGATCTCCTTTCATGAGATTTCACATATATCTTAATTTTTTTATTTTTTGGCAATGTCGATCAAACCCTTTCTATAGGGGATGTAATTGTATTATGGAATGTCTAACACAATAACAGCAACAGGAATAAGCCTCCCTTGAAAAGGGAGGGGAACCAGCGAAGCTGGTGGAGGGATTCTACTGATGCCTTTTCTTTGTGTTTTGTTTTAGATTTTACAAAAAATCCCTCAGTCAGCCTGCGGCTGCCAGCTCCCTTTTCAAGGGAGCCTAGTTATGAGGTTTTCAAATTTAGTGCTTTCTAGTACCTTTTCGGTCAGAACGCTCTGTTTTGTCACTATTCTGCCGGCGCTCTGCCGCCTCGTAGGCACGGATGATGTCCTGCACCAGCTTGTGGCGCACCACATCCCGGTTGGTGAATTCGCAGACGGCGATGTCGTCCACCTTCCGCAGGATACGGGAGGCGATGACCAGACCGCTCTTCTGCTTGTCCGGCAGGTCGATCTGGGTGGTGTCTCCGGTAATGACCATCCGGCTGCCCTCGCCCAGACGGGTGAGGAACATCTTCATCTGTTCACCGGTGGTGTTCTGCGCCTCGTCCAGGATGATAAAGGCGTTGTCCAGGGTGCGTCCACGCATATACGCCAGGGGAGCGACTTCGATAGAGCCACGCTCCAGATGGCGCTGGAACGCCTCTGCGCCCAGCATTTCAAACAAGCCGTCGTACAGCGGACGGAGATAGGGGTCCACCTTGTCCTGGAGGTCGCCGGGCAGAAAGCCCAGCTTTTCGCCTGCCTCCACAGCCGGACGGGTGAGGATAATGCGGCTGATCTCGTGCCGCCGGAACGCACGCACCGCCATGGCAACCGCCAGATAGGTCTTTCCTGTTCCGGCAGGACCCAGCCCGAACACGATGGTGTTTTCGGCAATGGCACGGACATAGCTGCGCTGTCCCACAGTACGGGTATGCACCGGCTTTCCGGCGGCGGTGAGACAGACGGTGTCGTCATCTGCCAGCTCCGCCAGCTGTCCGCTTGCGCCCTCGTCCACCATATCCGAAACGTAGTGGATGGACTGCGGCGTCACAGCCTGTCCGGCGGCAATCATTTTCAGCAGTGCAGTGACCGCTCCGGCAGCCAGCTCTACCGCTGCGCCGTCGCCCTGGATGCGCAGCTCGTCCCCACGGCAGATCATCTGCACATGATACCGCTGTTCCAACAGCTTGAGGTTTTCGTCAAAACTGCCGCATAAAGTCTGAAATTGGTTGTTGTCCTGCATTGCAATCAATCGTTCTGCCATGGTGGGATCGGTTCCTTTCTGAAAGTCTGCTGTACTCCGGTCACGCCGTTTTTGGCTGTCCGGAGGAATATCCTCTACCTATTATAGCATACTCTTTGTAAAATGTGAAACGGTATCTTCTTCTTTTAACAAAAAATTCAGGAATTCCCGCATAGGCGGCAACTCCTGAATGGCTTTACAGAATGTGTTGCAATGTGCTGTTTAATAAAACCGGTAGTCCGAAATGTCGGAAAGGAAGATCTGATACAGCGAAAAGATGCCGTCGTCGATCTCCCGGCGGCTGCTTTCCAGGGACAGATTCCGGATGTCCCGGTGCAGGGGAAAGCGCAGGGTACACTGTGCCTGGGTGTCGGTCTGGGAGGTGAGCAGGACGGCGTGATACTTCCGGCAGAAGTGCTGTACGACCTGTTCCTCCGGCGTGCGCAGCCCCGTCTGATACAGCTGCTCCGGGATGCTGTGGCGGTGAGACTGCGGCTCTGTGCCGTCGGAGACTGCCGTACAGCGCAGCACTGCCTCGTTTTCCTGCTGCTCTGCCTGCCAGGTGAAATGGGACGCAGACGGCATAGTCTGCCGCAGCTGTAAAATCAGACAGAGCAGGCTCACACGCAGCCGCCGGCGGTGGACGAAAATGCACAGGTGGGGCGCCGTTTTCAGTGTCATCCGGATGGCCCTGCCAAGCACCATTCGACACGATTCGACAAAATTCGACAATTCACGGTCCAGAAAAAGCGCCTCACCGGAGACTTCGCAATTTTGGTAATATTTGAGCTGTTCCAGACGCAGCACCGAAGACCGCATGAGACGGCAGCAGTTGCCTTGAATAATGTTCAGTTGTTCCAGCTGTTCTTCCAGGATCATCCTGGGGATCTGGTCGCTGGATTCATCCAGATCCTGATACAGCGCACTGACGGCGTTGGAGATGCCAAATACCTTCTGGCGTATGGCGGCGATCCGGTTTTCTTCCTCGTGACATCGGTCGGGGTCGGACCAGAAGAGTTCCTCTTCCGGCTGTGCGCAGATCTGCACCAGGATCACCGGCGTGCCGCCGATGCGGCATTGTTTCTGCCGGAGCAGATACAGCACACTGCCCTGCCGGACGGAAAACGTGCCGGTCTCCGGCGTGCCGTCCGGGGCATACCGTGGCAGGGATGCGCCGTCCTGATCCTGCCGCAAGGTGGCGGCGTGGTTCTGCCAGAGCGGCGTGCCGTCCATGCGGTAGAAAAGGACGGCATCCTCAAACTGCTGATACCATTCCCGGATCTGCTGAAATTCACTTTGCTGCATCGCTGTCATCTCTCCTCACTGCATCCGCATTTGTCTTTATTCTATGCTATTATTATACTACATATTTCAGAACAGGGAAATAAAAAAAGTGATAATTTTGTCTTGTTTTCAATTTTTGTGCATTTTGCATAAAATGGTTTCCCGTTTTTTGCGGAAAACGTGGAAAATAAGAGAACTTGCCTTTTTACCCCCTGCTTTTTTTGCGAAAGTGCTTGAATTTTTCTCCGGAATGGTGTAGAATAGAATTATCAAGGAATCACTGGGGCAAAATCGGGCAGATGTCCGGGGATGTGTATCAGTGCTTTCTAAAATATTAGGAGGTAATTTCCAATGTCAGTTAAAGTTGCTATTAATGGTTTTGGCCGTATCGGTCGTCTCGCATTCCGCCAGATGTTCGGCGCAGATGGTTATGAGGTCGTTGCAATCAACGATTTGACTAAGCCGTCTATGCTGGCTCACCTGCTGAAGTATGATACCGCACAGGGCGGTTATGCAGGCAAGATCGGTGAGAACAAGCACACTGTTTCTGCTGATGACGAAGCTGGTACTATCACTGTTGACGGTAAGACTCTGAAGATCTATGCAAAGGCTAACGCTGCAGAGCTGCCGTGGGGCGAGATTGGTGTTGACGTTGTTCTGGAATGCACTGGTTTCTACACCTCTAAGGCTAAGGCACAGGCTCACATCGATGCAGGTGCAAAGAAGGTCGTTATCTCTGCTCCGGCTGGCAACGATCTGCCGACAATCGTTTACAACGTAAACCACAACACTCTGACTGCTGATGACAAGATCATCTCCGCAGCATCCTGCACCACCAACTGCCTGGCTCCGATGGCTAAGGCTCTGAATGACTATGCTCCGATCCAGAGCGGTATCATGAGCACCATTCACGCTTACACCGGCGACCAGATGATCCTGGATGGTCCGCACAGAAAGGGCGACCTGAGAAGAGCAAGAGCCGGCGCAGCTAACATCGTTCCGAACTCCACCGGTGCTGCTAAGGCAATCGGTCTGGTTATTCCGGAACTGAACGGCAAGCTGATCGGTTCTGCACAGCGTGTACCGGTTCCGACTGGTTCCACCACGATCCTGACTGCTGTTGTTAAGGGCGCAGACGTAACTGTTGACGGCATCAACGCTGCTATGAAGGCTGCTGCTACTGAGTCTTATGGCTACAACGAAGAGCCGATCGTATCTTCTGACGTTATCGGCATGAAGTACGGTTCTCTGTTCGATGCAACTCAGACCATGGTTTCCAAGATCGCTGATGATCTGTATGAAGTACAGGTTGTTTCTTGGTATGACAACGAGAACAGCTACACCAGCCAGATGGTTCGCACCATCAAGTTCTTCGCTGAACTGGCATAAGTTAGCGTCGGATTCTCGCAGACAGGATTTGTTCTGTCTATGAATTTGCAAAATGAAAGCGGTATGGCGGTTTCGTCATGCCGCTTTTTTGCATATCTGCGTGCAGGATGGGACAGCGGCAGACGATTGTGGAAAAAATGCGAAAAAATATTGACGGCATTCCCCATCCTATGCTATAATAAAAATGCAGAAGGTTGTTCTCGAAATTTGCTGAAAAGATGCTTCTTTCTAGGGCTTGTTTGACAAATGTACGGATTTTTCAAACAAGCCCTAAAAGAACAACTTCTAAAATCACATAGAAAGGAGGGATGTACAATTGTACAGGATATGGCGGCGCTGGCTGTCGCTTTTGACGGCGTTGGCTCTGGCGCTGGTTTTCTGTTTTGCGGCGTGTCCGTTTGCGGCTTTTGCCGATGACACGGGGCAGAAGGTGTACCAGGACATGATCTACTACACCATCACGCCTATGCACGAGGTGACGATCACAGGCGCACGTGCGATACTGACGGAGGCGAACATCCCGGCAGAGCTGGACGGCTGTCCGGTGACGGAGATCGAACGCTATGCCTTTAAGGACTGCACCCGGCTGAAACAGGTGACCCTGCCGGACACCATCCGCAGGATCGGGGAGTTCGCCTTTAAGGACTGCACCCGGCTGGAGCGCATTTCCATCCCGGATACGGTCTCAGACATCGGCTGGGGCATCGTCCAGGGAACGCCCTGGCTGGACAACCAGACAGAGGAGTTCGTGATCGCCGGAAAGGGATTTCTGCTGGCGTATACCGGAGCAGACGCTACGGTCACTATCCCGGATACGGTAAGCACCATCGGCGGCTATGCCTTTGAGGGCTGCACCACCCTGGAAAACGTGGTGATGCCGGACTCGGTGCAGACCATTGATGCCTTTGCGTTTCTGAATTGCAGCAGGCTGCACCAGGTGCAGTTCCCGGCGCATCTGAAAACCATCGGGGAATATGCGTTCCATTGGTGTACGGCGCTGGAAGAGGTACAGATTCCGGATACGGTGACGACGGTGGGCAACCACGGGTTCAGCTATTGCCGGTCACTGAAAAGCATATCTCTTCCGGCAGGGCTGACACAGATCAGCAACACCCTGTTCCAGGGCTGCACCAGTCTGGAAGAGCTTCAGATCCCGGACGGCGTCCAGGTGATCTATAACTATGCTTTTGACGGCTGTTCGCAGCTGCGGAAGATCACGCTGCCGGAATCGGTGGAGGAGATCGGCTCCAACGCTTTTTCCGGCTGCACGGCTTTGAAACGCCTGGTGATTCTGAACCCGGCGTGCCGCATTTATGATGCGGAAAAAACGGTAGAACCCAGCGTTCGTATCAACGGATATGCGGCTTCTACGGCGCAAATCTATGCGCAGAAATACCAGCGCTCATTTCATGCCCTGGATCGAAAACGGGGCGACATGAACGGAGACGATGTAGTCGATACATCGGATCAGTTCGATTTGATGTATCTCTGTGCCAGACGAGGCGCAGGGATACCAGTTGACATCACAGCCGCTCAGACATATTGTGCCGACTATAATCAGGACGGCGTGATCGACACAACAGATATTTTTGAATTGATGTATTACCTCGCCATGCGTGGCGCAGGCGTTCTGGTGGAAGATCCAGAAAATGATGAAGACGACTAATCCATTTTTAGGAAAGGAAAGAGGTGTTTTCTGCGATGCAGAAAAAGAAACGAGGGAGACTTGCAGCGTGTTTTCTGGCGTTCTGTATGGCTTTCTCTATGCTGCTGTATGTTCCGGAGGGAGCCTGGAAAGTAAGTGCAGACAGCTTGCAGACCTATGACGGACTGATGTACCGCATCAGCAATACCACAGCATCCGTTCTCGGTCTGGAGGACACCCTCAAAGAAGTGGTGATCCCGGCAAAGGTGGACGGCCGCTCTGTGATCAGCATTGAAAACTGTGCTTTTGACGGAGAAACGTCCATCCGGAAGGTGGTGATCCCGTCCAGTGTGGTAGCGCTGGGGAATCATGCTTTTCGAAATTGTACCAACCTGTCGGAGGTAGAAGGCGGCGAGTCGCTGGACAACATTGGCTTTGATGTAATGGAAAACACGGCATGGCTGAAAAGTCGGCAGGACGAAGTGGCTGTGCTGGGCGGAAAGGTGGTTGTGGCTGCACCGGATACGGCGCAGGTGACCATCCCGGACGGCGTGACCCGGCTGGCAGACGGCGTCTTTATGGAGCGGAGCAGTCTGGAAAGCGTTGCACTGCCCGAAAGCCTGGAACGGATCGGGGAGAAGTGCTTTATAAAATGCGAGAATCTGGAAAGCATTTCTCTCAACGAAAATCTGATGGTGATCGACAGCTATGCGTTTTACGGATGCACAAAGCTCAAGGCGATCCAGTTCCCTGCCAGTATCTGGATGATCGGATTCTATGCGTTTCAGGGGTGTACTGCCCTGAACGTTGCGCAGTTTGGGTCAGATTCCCATTTGCAGATACTGCTTTCCGGCGCATTTGAGGATTGCACCGCTCTGCGTTCCATCACCCTGCCGGCATCACTGAATCAGATGTATGAAGGCGTGTTCCGGAACTGTACTTCGCTGAGTATGGCAGCCATCCAGGGCAGTCTGACCCAGATCCCCGGCAATGCGTTCAGCGGCTGTACCATGCTGGAATATGTGGGGATCTCCGATTCTGTCACAAGAATCGACAGCAATGCGTTCAGCAACTGCACCAGCCTGCGGAGTCTGAAAATGCCGTCGGGGCTGAAAACCATCGGAGAATATGCCTTTTCCATGTGTACCAATCTGAACAGCTTTGAGCTGCCGGAGACGCTGGAACGCATCGGAAAGGATGCCTTTTTCCACACCGGCTGGATGGAGGCACAGACTGACGACTGGAAGATCTGCGACGGCGTGCTGCTGGCGTATGACGGCAAGGAGACTTCCATTATCATTCCGGGCGACATTCGTCTGATCGCCAGCGGATTTCTTTCCAATTACAGCAAGGTGAAAAATGTGACCCTGTCCTATGGGCTGGAATCTGTTTCTCCCGGAGCGTTTGCAGGCTGTGAGTCTCTGACGCAGGTCAATTTCAGCAGCAGTGTCCGCCGCATCGAGGCAGAGGCGTTCCTGGACTGCACCATGCTGAAAACGCTCCAGGGCATGACAAACGTGGAGGAGATCGGAGACAGTGCCTTTAACGGCTGTAAGGCGCTGACTACGGTGGAACTGCCGGAGACGCTGACCAGACTGGGCAGCCACGCATTCCAGGATTGTTTTGACCTGGTGGAGATCTCCATTCCCCATAGTTTGACTGAGATCGAGGATCACACATTCTATGGCTGTATATCACTGGGAGATGGAGGGACAGTTGATCTGTCCAATACGAATTTGCAGTACATCGGCGAAAAGGCATTTGTAGACTGCAAAAGTATTCGCCATATTGCGCTGCCGGCGAGTCTGACCAGTCTGGGAAACTATGCTTTTGAAAGTTGTCGGGTATCACTGGTGGTATTTTTCTACGATAATCACTGTACGCTGAATCTGGACGAATTCTATTTTCCGACAAAAGCGATCCTGGTGGAAAACAGAGCGGGTTTGGGAGACGAAGAAACTTCTGTGCAGAAGTATGCGGACGCATTCCATCTGGAGTACACCGCACTTACGCCTCCAACGACAACCACGACCACAGTCATGACCACAACGCCGCCAGCCACCACGATGGTGACAACGGACACCACGGCGCAGACCACGGCATCCGCCACAAAAGGTTCGGAGACCATGACCATGCCGCCGTATATTACCGTGACGGAGACTGCACCGGCGACCACGACGCAGACTGTTACGGGAGAGACGACAGCCTCTTCTGAAACAGGCACGGCGACCACGTCAAAGGCAGAGGAATCTGCATCGTCATCATCGTCCACGGAGCAGACGGAAAGCACAGCGTCAGAAACTACCGCAACGTCTGCGACGACCACGGTTTCCACATCAGCATCGCCTGCACGGCACACGCTGGGCGATGTGAACGATGACGGCAGCATTGATTCCACCGATATTTTCGAGATCATGTACGCCGCCGCCCGGATCGGTGCAGGAAAGGATATCCTGCACGACGGCACGCTGAGCGAAGAAACGCAGCGGCGCATGGATATCAACGGGGACGGCAGGATCGAGGCGGACGATGTCTACGCCGCCATGCTGTACTGTGCGATGCGTGCGGTCGGCATGAACCCCACCCCATTCGAATCCTTTGACTGGGCGAACCACACGGTGTATACCGGATAAAAGAAACGCCTTCGGGCAGAACGGAGTAAATTATGCAGTATCAGAACCCCATTTTGCCGGGATTTCACCCGGACCCCAGCATCTGCCGGGTAGGAGACGACTTCTATCTGGTGACCAGCTCGTTTGAGTATTTCCCCGGACTCCCCATCTATCACAGCCGTGACCTGGTGCATTGGGAGCAGATCGGACACTGTCTGACACGGGATTCTCAGGTGCATCTGGTGACCGGCGCACCCAACTGTCTGAACATCTATGCACCCACCATCCGGTATCATGACGGGCTGTTCTATGTGATCGTCACCAATGTGACCGGGGACAACCACGGCAACTTTATCATCACTGCCAAAGACCCGGCAGGGGAATGGTCTGACCCCATCGCTCTGCCGTTTCCGGGAATCGACCCGTCCCTGTTCTTCGACGAGGACGGCAAGGTCTATTACCTGGGGACAGACGGCGGCATCTATCTCAGCGAAATGGATATCACCACCGGGGCAGCCATCGGCGAGACTCACTGGCTCTGGCAGGGGACTGCCAACAATCCGGAGGGACCGCACCTTTATAAAATCAACGGGATGTACTATCTGCTGCTGGCACAGGGCGGTACAGAGCTTTGCCATATGGCAGTGCTGGCACGGAGCGAGTCCATTCTCGGTCCGTATGAACCCTGTCCGCACAACCCCATTCTGACGAACATCGGGCAGAGCCTGCCCATCAAGGCGGCAGGTCACGCCGACCTGGTGGAGGATGCGGAGGGCAACTGGTGGGCGGTGTGCCTGGGCATCCGTCCGCTGGCGTATCCGTTCCGGCACAATCTGGGACGGGAGACCATGCTCGTTCCGGCGAAGTGGGAAAACGGCTGGCTGTATGCCGGGGAAAACGGCGCAGTTCTGCCGGAATTCACCGTTGCCCATGCGCCGAAAGCCTGGGCAGCATCCGGCTATGTACCGGGCAGCGCTGTCACAGACGAGTTCCAGGGCGAGACGCTGCACCCCATGTGGAATCTGATCTACAACCCGGTGCCGGGAATGGTGCAGTGTACCGGAAACGGACTGGAACTGCACGGCAACGGCGTTTCTCTCTGGGAGGATGCGCCGAAGGCGTGGCTGGGACGGCGGCAGGAACACTTCTGCTGTACCGCCGAGACGGAGCTTGCGTTTGTGCCGGGGCAGGAGGGCGAAGAGGCAGGTCTCACCGTGTACATGAATCCGGGGCATCACTATGAGATCGCCCGGACCATGCGTGACGGCGTGGACTGCATCATCCTGCGGCGGCGCATCGGTGCGCTCTGTGCGGTGGAAAAGGCTGTGCCGTGCCACGGCGGAACGGTAACGCTCCGGCTGAGCTGCGACCGCTATTGGTATCGGTTTGCCTTTGCGGCAGAGGACGGGGAGATGCAGGAGATCGGCGCAGGCGAGACCCAGTATCTCACCACCGAGGCAGGCGGCTGCTTTACCGGCAATTACATTGCGCTGTATGCCTCCGGAAACGGAACGGACATGACGGCGCCGGCGAAGTTCCGCCGGTTCTCCTACGTGCCGACAGAAGAATGACCTTGCTGAATTCATAAAAATGCAAAAGAGCCGCAGGTGCTGTGCCTGCGGCTCTTGGAGTTACATTCAGTTCAAAAAAACTTACTTAACCAAATCGCTAAGATCATCACTGACATAGGCAGAATCTTTCGATGTTCCGTAAATTTTTGCGAATTCCATGATATCATAATCATATCGACCGGTTTCAAAGTAACGGCTCAAATCAAAACCCGCACCTTTATGTCCGATATAAGCACCTAAACCATTGATATCATCCAGATCAATTTTTCCGTCACCTGTTACATCCAGCAGGTTAAAGTTTTTCTGAGAAATTTTAAGGTCAAAAATCTGCTCAGTGGATACATCTTCATCTGCAATTGTAAAGTGATTTCCAGCACCAGTATTTGCGATATAAACCAATTGATAGAAAAGAGATGTTGGATTAGGCACACTTATATCGCAGGCACCCAGTTCAACTGCTTCATTCTCATGAATCCAGTCAGCATCAGCCTGGTCAACGACACCATCGCCGTTGACATCTGCCAGTGCCAGCTGGTCTGCGTTCAGCAGAGTATTGTCTACGTGGAGATATCTGGAAACCATAGCCGCATCATGCCCGGTGATAACACCATCCATATCCACATCGCCCAGTGCATATGCTCCCTCAGCGCTGGCGCTCATGGCAGAGATGGGAAGTGCAGATAATGCCAGAATACCTGCCAGTACGGCTGAAATTGCCTTTCTCATTTTCATAAAAATACTCCTTTCGGTGAGAGCGTTCGCACGCTCCGGTTTTCCTTTTTACACATAAAATCTCCCGGTTTCACGGGAATTTTATCTACTTTTATTGTAGCACTTTTAGTGTGTTTGTCAATATATTTTTTGGAAAAATGACAAAAAAGAGCTTTTATAAGATATGTGTTTTAAGAATTAGTCTACAGTGATTTCCTTGATATTAGCCCATGCTTTGCTTAAATTTCCAGACTCGTTAGCATTGCATACAATGGTAACCAATTCTTCGTTCAAATCATAACGACCATCTACCAGATAGATGTCTTTCTGCAAACCAGCACCGTACATTGCACAGGAGAACAGAGATGCAAACGCATCGTCAATCGTGATGTCCCCGTCACCGTCTACATCCAGCAAATTAAAATAAATCTGTGACATCTTTCCGTCATCTAAGCTTGAATCTGTATGATAATTAGTAAGAAGTTCTTTTGATTCAGTTATCTCAAATGGAACACCTGCACCTTTTTTCGCTAAATAGTACATCTGATAAAAAAAACTGCTGGAGGTCAGCATTGTAACTGTTTTGTCCAGCTGTCCTAGGTTGTACACCTGGTTTTCATGAATCCAGTCTGCGTCTTCCTGTGTGATTTTTCCGTCTCCGTTGACATCGGCAAGCTTTTTCTGCTCGCTGGTCAGCAGGTTGTTGTCTACATAGAGCGCACGGCTGACAACAGCCGCATCATGTCCAGTCACAAAGCCATCCATATCCACATCGCCCGGCGCATATGCTCCCTCAGCGCTGGCACTCATGGCAGAAATGGGAAGTGCGGACAACGCCAGAACACCTGCCAATACGGCTGAAATTGCCTTTTTCATTTTCATATAAAACCCTCCCTTAATTATCATATACAACTGTTACGGGTAACAGTGTATTGATTTCTTTATTTGTGATTTCGACTTTTGCGCCTGCCTCTGCGATATACTGCATCAGTGCATCTGAGTCCGCTTTTTGAATCACTGTATCGTGGTCAATATCAGCAACAGCCGCACACTTCAAAAATGGATAGTTCTTATACCATTCACTCGTTTTGATTTTTAATTGCTGGTCTAAATAAGTCGTACTTACTTTTTTGCTTGATGTGCGTTCCGTCATTTCCATGATATAATAGAGATCTGTCGTGTCAATTTTATTATTGCCATCAACATCACCTAGTTTTACACTTTGAGACGGAGATACCTCAATTGTTGCATCATTAGGAACTGTAACGCCGTCAGTATTACTGAAGTATGCGTCTGGTTCGTTCGGACTATTATACTGTGTAATTCCAATGTGGAATGTATGATTTGAAGTTGATTGATCCAATATCCGGTATTCAAAGGTAAATACCAGATTGTCATAAGTAAGATTATCTTCTTTCTTTGAAGTAACAGGTGTGACATAAATAAGATTCAATCTTGTTTTGTCAGCATTTAATGCTGGGTCGACAAATGTGGAACCTGCTGGCATTTGAGTTGTGTAATTTCCGTCAAACATAACTCCACTGTCGTTCTTAATAGCAAAATTAAATGTTGATACTCCGGGATTATTTATAACTCGAAAAGACAGTTGAAACTTAGAGTTTGAAATTTTCTTCGTAGTCACTGTGTACTGAAACTTCGATCCCGGAACAGACGAAATATCAATTGCACTCGCCGGAACAGCCATCGCTCCGGACAGACCGGTTACGATTGCGCCAACTGCCAGAACAGCAGCGGCTTTCGATAAAATCTTCTTTTTCATATCAATGAATCCCTTTCTAATCCTGTTTTTAGAAAAGCGCCTTTCTCTATCTTTAGTATACACTATGATTTACGAAAAGTCAATAGAAAAAGAAGAATTCGACAAAATATCGTGAACTTTTTTCCAACACATTTCGACATGGTTCGACAAAATTCGACAAAACCAGGTTCTATTTCTAGTATACGCTATTTTCCCGAAAATGTCAATCATTTTATGATGCGAACTTCAACAAAATATGACCATTCGTTTTGTGCATTTTGCAGAGCATCCGGAACTCAGAAGTTTCCGGAAACGATCTGGTCGAACGTCAGCGGCATTCCTGCGCCGCCGTATGCGATATACACCATAAGATAGAACAGGTCGGTGGAGTCCACTGTGCCGTTCTTGTCGATGTCGCACGCCTCCGGAACGACCTCTGCCGGCGGCTCCTGTCCCACGGCACGCAGGGCAATGTAATACATCAGATAAAAGGTGTCCGTGGCATCGATCTTGCCGCTGTTGTCCACGTCGCCCAGGGCATAGGGATGATACAGCAGGGAAATTTCACGGCTGACGTTCCAGTCCCCGTCATCTGTGATCTCCGACCGGGCAGAGGTGGCAGAGACCGGTGTGTCCATCCCGTCCGGGAATGTGACATTATAATAGTAGGTGCTGTTTCCCACCACCGATGCCTCCGACTTGGGGTCAGCGATGATGACGTTCTTGTCCTCGAACACAGCGCCGTCCGTTGCCGGCTCGCTGATGGTGACATTATAGACAGACGCATACGTGCAGGTGAGCGCCTGTGTCGTGTACGTATTCCTGAACAGCGACGGATCCAGCGGCACTTCGTTGTAGTCCAGCAGCAGCACGTATTCTGTGATATCCGCATCTTCCGCCGGCGCTAAGTCCAGATCGTAGTAGACGGACGGCCTTTCGGAGGAATACTTGCTCACTTTGAGATGCACCGGATTGTCCTGCACCGAAACGCTGATCCTGCCTGTGATCTGGCTTTCCGGGGTGGGCTTGCCGCCTGTGCCGGAGAGCAGGTCGCTTTTGTCCAGCTGGATGGTCTTTACCGTTGGCTGCTGCTCTTCAGCGGACGCAGCCCAGTACAGCTCCGGCATGGTGCAGCAGAGCGCTGCGGCAGTGATGCCTGCCAACAATTTCTGAAACATGGTACAGCCTCCTTAATACGGCATGGTGAACTGACCCACACGCCATGCGCCACGTTCCATGACCAGGGTGAAGGTGTCGGTCTGCTCTGAGGTGTCGCCGCTGTCCGGCTCTTCATAGGAGGCAGTGACGGAGAAGGTCAGCGTGCTGTCTGTGCTTGCGGTGAGCGCCGTCACCTTTGCGGAGACATAGGAGATATCGGCGCCACGGTCGCCCAGTCTGCCGTAGAGCTTGTCGTCTACCATCTGGAACATTCCGTCGAAGTCGGATTCATGTCCGGACTGCGCAAAGACAGAATAGTATTCCGCCTCTGCCGCCTCGATGGAGTCGCAGCTGGTGATGCGCACATAGCCGTCTTCGGTGGTGTCGCTGTTGTCATAGGTGAAACAGTCGCTGGTGCAGCGATAGGTGTAATAGGTCTGGCAGGCGGTGTCGTAGATCTGCTGTGCCTGCGCCACCCACTGGTCGGCAGTCATGCCGGTGTCACCGATGGTCTCCTGGCTCTGTGCCGCCGGAGCATCTGTGGTCTCGGCGGTGCTTTCCTCTTCCGATGCGGAGAGGTCGGTATCGACTGCGGCAGTTTCTGCCGCAGGCTCGGTCTCGGCGGTCTCTGCCGGAGCAGTGGTCTCGGCGGCGGTAGTTGCCGCATTCATGTCCACCTGGGTCTGGCTGCCGTCGGAAACGTCTGTACAGCCTGTCATCAAAGCCGCCATGGTGCAGAGTGCAGCAAAGGCAGCCATCATTTTCTTTTGCATGAAAACTCCTTTCACAAAAGGGCGTGTTTCTGTCACGATCCCGGTGCATTCCCCTCAGAGCGCTGCACAGCGTCCCCCTGCACCCGTGGATCTCCGCTGCACCAGCCAAAGCGTATCCCGGTGCAGTTACCCCTGTCCTCTATTATACCACGGCTTTTCGGAAAAGGCAAGCATTTTCTGATGGGACAAACTGCGGGGTATCCTGTGTTTTCATGGCGTGGATTTTTCACACTATAATCAAAAAAGAAATAACCGCCCCAGAACTGCAAAACTCGGACAGTTATTTCTAAAATAATCTTACCTTGGGAGCAGACCGTCTACTGGTATGCTCTTTCTATCGATTTCTATTATACGCCGGTATACGCCGGAATGCTCTGTTTGTCAAGGGCTTTTGTGAAAAGGTTTTGCATCATGTGGGCGAACGCTGCCCGTCTCTGTGGTAAATTTGACAATTTTTGCAGAGTGTGGTATACTGGTTTTTGAGGGCATACCAATAACGGTAGGCGGTCTATTCCAGCTCCCGGAAGGGAGTGAGTAGTATGGAATACGTAACTTGATCAGATTTGATTCAGTACAGTATCCTGATCGTTGCTATTATAGCATTGATGCACGATATTTTCCATAACAACGACAACAAACGGAAATAACCGCCCCGACTGCTAAACCTGGGCGGTTATTCAAAAACGCTATAAGGGAGCAGACCGTCTACTGGTATGCTCTTTCTATTTTTATTATACGCCGGAATGCCCCGTTTGTCAAGGGCTTTTTTGTTGTTTGACAAATTGTGTGGTGTCCGGCGTTTCGATCGTGTAAATCTTTCCCTGTGCAATGTGATTGGAAACCCACGGGCGAACGATGTTCGCCCCTACGGGTTTGCTTGCAATGTGTTTTTATTGCAGGGACTTTTCAAAGATGCAGCATCCTAAACGCACTCCTCACCCCAAAACCAAAAAGCACGCAACCCCGGGAACTTCCCGAAACTGCGTGCAAATTCTTGGAGCTGTTAACCAGATTCGAACTGGTGACCTCTTCCTTACCAAGGAAGTGCTCTACCAACTGAGCTATAACAGCATTTGATTTTGTTTGTTTTTGTCGTTTTGGGCGACTCAACGTATATTATTATAGCACAGATATTGGGACTTGTCAACGCTTTTTTTGACTTCCGAAAAAAGAAAAATCATACGGCTTGAAACTTTGCTTTCTTTCTCAAATCATTGCAAAACAGCATAAAGTCAGAACTATACTATATCAAAAACAAATCCGGTATTTTCTTCTTATGCCGCAAAAAAACGCCGCCGGGCGGTGATGCCCGATGGCGTTTCCTGGTTTATCCGATTCATTCGCAGGTGACAATATATCCGCTGATGTTGTCGCCGGATGCGGTATAGGTCTTGCCGGGGATGGTCACATCCACATCGTTTGTGCCGCCGATGCCCACATAGAATACCTTATACTGCTTTCCGTCCGCTGTGATCTCCAGCGGATTTGCCGGGGTGTAGCTGTGGATCTTGTCCACATACTCTTCCAGGCACAGCTTGTGTTCTGTCATGTAAACAGCGTGGGGAACACCCACATAGCGGAAGGTATAGCTGCGGCTGTCCTCGCCGGTCTTTTCTTCCTTGCCGTCCGGATAGCGCACCACAAAGCCGTACTCTGCGGCGTGTTCAGCGATCCAGCTGTACTGCGGATATTTCTCCGCATTATAATAGTCCGAAGTGCCGTCTCCGAAGTTGATCTTCAGATTAAAGCTTCTGCCGCTGTGATAGTCGGATGTGCCGCCTTTGAAGTCGGTGCTGCCGTCTGCATACCGTGCATCCTGGTCTGCCTTGTCCCGATAGCCGCTGAATACCTGCATTCCGCTCAGTCCGGTCTCCTTTTCAAATGCCGCCATCATCTCGTTCAGATGCTGGATCGTCTCAGCGTCCAGCTGGACTTCCATATCGCTGACGCTGTAGGAACTGTTCCGGTTCTCATAGACACTTTTGAGTTTCGGGTCGCCAGTGGGGAAATCGTAGGAGTGATCTTTGTTGATAAGGATCAGATCGCCCTTGTTCACGCCCTTGGCAGCCAGTGTGATCTGCTTGCCGTCGGTCAGACTGCTTTCCTCTGCCTGCGTTGTCTTTGTGGTGTCCGTAGCCACATCCGGTGCGTCGGTCTGGGTATCCTTTTCGCTGTTTTCAACCTTTTCGGCAGAAGTAGTCGCTGTTGCCACCGGTGTGCTGCCGGACTCCTCCGGGGACTTCCGGCGCTGGCAGCTGTGGAAACACAGTGCGCCGATCAGCAGGACGATCAGCAGAAACGGTACGCCCACCGCAGCGATGCGGTCCAGCCGGAGCTTGCGTTTTCTGGCGTGGCTGCCTCCTTTTCTGGCTGCTTTTTTATCCACATCCGGTTTCGGGGATGGTTCTTTTGCATGACTGATCGGTTTTTTCGGTTCGCTCATGACAGATGTTCCTTTCTTTGCAGAATTGCCGCATCAGCGCCTGCTGTGCATTTTCTGCGCACAATAAGCCGGCGGTCTGTCCAAATCCGGAATCCATTCCGGAGCAGATACGGCAGTGCTTTCATTATACCATATTCCCCGAAGATTTTCAAGTCAAATTTTGTCGTATCCGGAAAAGCGGTTTCCCGGCGCAGCGCAGGGCGTGCCTTTCAGGCACTCCGGCGGGAGAGCCGCAGCAGGGGAGTCGTTTTTTGCATCCGCATTTTCACTTGACAAAACCAGGAAAGCGTGGTATACTTAGTTGTACGTTCCTTCCCACGGATATTTTGCGGATGTGGTGAAATTGGCAGACACGATAGATTTAGGTTCTATTGCTCCGGCGTGCAGGTTCAAGTCCTGTCATCCGCACCAGAACAAAACGCTCAGAAATGACGCAGCTGCGTTGTTTCTGAGCGTTTCTTTTTTTGTGCCTGCTGTTGTGATCGTTGCGTGTCCTGATGCGCCCGATACAGTGGCGGCATCTGCGTCTTTCCCAATCAAAGCAGAGATGCAGAAATGCCTGTGGTTTGTCATTTTTCCCAAAAAACCATTGACAAACCAAATCAAAAGTGCTACAATAAAAATAGATAAAAATCCCCGTGAAACCGGGAAAATTTATCTAAGAAAGGGAAAAACGGAGCGTGTGAACGCTCTCACCGAAAGGAGTATTTTTATGAAAATGAGAAAGGTAATTTCAACCGTACTGGCAGGTGTGCTGGCATTGTCCGCACTTCCCATTTCTGCCATGAGTGTCGGCGCTGAGGGAGCATATGCGCCGGGCGATGTGGATATGGATGGTGTTATCACCGGGCATGATGCAGCAGTGGTTTCCAGATATCTCCACGTGGACAACACTCTGCTGAACGCAGACCAGCTGGCACTGGCAGATGTCAACGGCGATGGCGTTGTTGACCAGGCTGACGCTGACTGGATTCATGAGAATGAAGAAGTTGAACTGGGTGCCTGCGATATAAGTGTGCCTAATCCAACATCTCTTTTCTATCAATTGGTTTACATTGCAAATACTGGTGCTGGAAATCACTTTACGATTGTAGATGAGGATATATCCACTGAGCAGATTTTTGACCTTAAAATCTCCCAGAAAAACTTTAATCTGCTGGATGTAACAGGTGACGGAAAAATTGATCTGGATGATATCAATGGTTTAGGCGCTTATATCGGACATAAAGGTGCGGGTTTTGATTTGAGCCGTTACTTTGCAATCGGTCGATATGATTATGATATCACAGAATTTGCAAAAATTTACGGAACACCGAAAGATGCTGTTCTTGTCAAGGATGACCTTAGCGATTTGGTTAAGTAAGTGCTTTTTGAACTGAATGCAACTTCAAGAGCCGCAGGCACAACGTCTGCGGCTTTTTTGCGCCCTGTGCCGAAAGGGAACGGGGGAATTTGCGCCGCATTCAAGCCGCCGCCTTGACGTTTTCCCCGATTCGTGCTACAATACTATTATACCAAACAGATTATGGAGGAACGTATCATGCGAATCTTAGTAGTCGGCATGGGACTCATCGGCGGTTCGATCTGCAAATCCATCAAAGCCGCCACATCCCATGCCGTTTATGGCTGTGACATACAGCCCAAAGTCCTGGAGGATGCTGCGGCAGACGGCGCAATCGACGGCGCAGGCACCATGACAGACGGCACATACGATATGATCATTCTCTGCCTGCATCACCGCATCGCTGTGCAGATGGTACAGGAGGCGCTGCCTAAGATCCCGGTAGGGACGATCCTGGTGGACACCTGCGGCTTGAAAGGGCGCATGGTGCGTGATCTCACGTACCGCTGCCAGAAAGCCGGCGTGCGCTATGTGGGAACACACCCCATGGCAGGCAGGGAGAAAAACGGCTATTATGCCAGCATCCCCAACCTGTTTCAGAATGCCAATCTGATCGTAACGCCTGTGGACGGCACAGACGAGGCGGCGCTGGATACCGTCAAGGAACTGGCAAAGCAGATGGGATTCGGCAAGATCGTGACGGCGACCCCGATGTGGCACGACAACATGATCGCCTACACCTCTCAGCTGGCGCACGTGGTTTCCAGCTCCTATGTCAAGGATTTCTGCATGGACGATGCCCTTTCCTTTTCCGGCGGCAGCTTTCAGGATATGACCCGTGTTGCCACCATGGATGAGTCCATGTGGGCGCTGCTGTTCCTGGACAACCGGGACAACCTGCTGTACCACCTGGATCTGCTCATCGAAAACCTGACCGACTATCGGGATGCGCTGAAACAGCGTGACGAAGAACGGCTGCAATATCTTATCGCCGAGGGCAGACAGATCCAGGAAGAAAATGTCCGCAAGCGGCAGGAACAAAAAGGAGAACTCGCATGAATTGGACACAAGTAGATATTTACACCGCCACCCCTGCCATTGACCTGCTGAGCGTGCGGCTCCAGGATCTGGGCATCCGTGGCTGCATGGTACAGGACGCTGAGGACTTCCAGGAATTCCTGGAACAAAAGGACGGCAAGTGGGACTATCTGGAGGACGGTCTCATGGAGCTTGCCAGCTGTGAGACCTGCGTCACCGTCTATCTGCCGGAGGATGCCCAGGGCGCAGAGACGCTGGCGGCACTCCGTGCGATGCTGGCGCAGATGAAAGCCGAGGACACCGAAGGACAGTACGGCAGACTGGAGGCAGTCTGCTCCGGCATCCGGGAAGAGGACTGGGCGAACAACTGGAAACAGTACTTCAAGCCTTTCCCGGTGGGGAAAAAGCTGTACATCAAGCCCAGCTGGGAAGAACCCACCGCTGCGGCAGAGGGCAGAACGATCCTGGAGATCGACCCGGCGAGCAGCTTCGGCACCGGACAGCACCACACCACCCGGCTGTGCCTGGAGCTGATGGAAAACGAGATCGTTCCCGATTCCACCCGCCTGCTGGATCTGGGCTGCGGCAGCGGCATCCTGTTCATCGGGGGAATGCTCCTGGGTGCGAAAGAGGCATACGCCGTGGACATTGAGGAAAACGCTACACGCATCGCCAGGGAAAATGCCGCCGAAAACCACCTGGATCCGGAGCGCTATACCATTTCCTGCGGCAACATCATTTCGGACGAGACACTGCGGCAGGAGATCGGCAGCGGCTATGACGTGATAACTGCCAATATCGTGGCAGATGTCATCAAGGGCATGGCGCCTCTTTTCCCCGGTTTTCTGAAAGACAACGGCATCCTCATTCTGTCCGGCATCATCACAGAGCGTGCAGACGAGGTGCTGGATACCGTGACTGCCTATGACTTCGCCGTCCTGGAGCGCCGTGAGGCATCCGGCTGGTGCGCTGTAAAGCTGCAAAAGCTTGCCGGCGCAGGCACAAGCTGCGACACCGTGCGGAAATAAGCATGGAACTTTTGCAGCTGGAATATTTCTATGCGGTGGCACAGAACCAGCATATGACACGTACCGCAGAGCAGCTGCACATCGCACAGCCGTCTCTGACCCAGAGCATCCGCCGGCTGGAAAAGGAACTGGGCGTACCCTTGTTCTATCACAGCGGCAGAAACATTGCGCTCACGGAATACGGCGTCGCACTCCAGGAGGCGCTGACTCCTGTGTTAAAGACGCTGCACCAGATTCCGAACCAGCTCCAGCAGCTGGCGCAGGAACGGGAGACCACCATCCGTCTGAACGTGCTGGCGGCATCGACGCTGGTGACCCAGGCGCTGATCTCCTATAAGAAAGATCACGACGGGCTGAACTTTCAGCTTTTCCAGAACTCCCAGTGCGAGGATGCGGACATCACGGTTTTCACACGGGAGAATTTCCAGATTCCTGCCGGCAACAAAGACCGCTATGAGCTGTTCAAGGAACGCATCTTTCTGGCAGTGCCGGCAGATTCGCCCTATGCCAGCGAAGAGAGCGTCCGGCTGAAAGACTTCGCCCACCAGGACTTTATCAGCCTGTCCGGTTCCCGGAGCATCCGCACCATCTGTGACCGCTATTGTATGCAGGCAGGCTTTGTGCCGCACATCATCTACGAGAGCGACAGCCCCGACACGGTAAAGAACCTGATCGCCAGCGGTCTTGGCGTGGGATTCTGGCCGCACTATACCTGGAGTACAGACAGCATGGAACAGATTCGGCTGATGCCCATTGCCGAGCCGACCTGTCAGCGTGCCATCATCCTGCAGCTCCACCGCCACGCCAGAGTGCAGGAGGCAGTGTGCAGCTTTTACGCCTTTCTGAACCGCTATCTGCGGCAACTGAAAGCGGCAGAGAAAACTGGTTGATACCAAAACAAAAAAGCCGCATCGTTCATCGGATGTTTCCGAAAAGCGATGCGGTTTTCTCATTTTATGTTATCGTTTGGAGCAGGTCACGCCTTTGCCTCTTCCACCATGTGCAGGAAATAGCCATGCACACGGGTATCCTCCGTCAGTTCCGGATGGAACGCCGTAACCAGCTGGCTGCCCTCTCTGGCTGCCACGATCTTGCCGTCCACTTCTGCCAGAACTTCTGTGCTGCCGGAAACGGAAGTGATATAGGGCGCACGGATGAATACCATGGGGACTTCGCCCACGCCCTTCATCTCTGCGGTGGTGGAAAAGCTGCCCAGCTGTCTGCCGTAGGCGTTGCGCCGGGCCACGATGTCCATGGTTCCCAGCTGTACCTTTCCGCCCTCTGCCTCTTTCGCCAGCAGGATCAAACCGGCGCAGGTGCCGAATACCGGCAGTCCGTTTTCGATGCGGCTGCGCACTTCGTCATAACAGTCCAGCTCTTTCAGCAGTTTTCCCATGACGGTGCTTTCGCCGCCGGGAATGATAAGCCCGTCCATAGGCTGCGCCAGATCACGCTTTTGCCGGATTTCAAAACTGTCTGCACCCAGCTTTTGCAAAATGGCGCTGTGTTCTGCGAATGCACCCTGCAGTGCCAGAATACCGATGCGCATTACTTACCACGCTCCGCCATGAGCAGGGAGATCTCCTGTTCGTTGATGCCGACCATTGCTTCGCCCAGGTCGGTGGAAAGCTCTGCCAGCATCTTGGCATCCTGGAAGTTGGTGACAGCCTTTACGATCGCTGCGGCACGCTTTGCCGGATCGCCGGACTTGAAGATACCGGAGCCTACGAACACGCCCTCAGCGCCCAGCTGCATCATCAGTGCTGCGTCTGCCGGAGTTGCTACGCCGCCTGCTGCAAAGTTGACTACCGGCAACTTGCCGTTGTCGTGAACATACTGTACCAGATCATACGGTACACGCAGTTCCTTGGCAGCGTCGAACAGCTCGTCCTCTGCCATAGACTGGAGACGGCGGATCTCTGCCTGCATCATGCGCATATGGCGTACAGCCTGTACCACGTCACCGGTGCCCGGTTCGCCCTTGGTGCGGATCATGGATGCGCCCTCGTTGATGCGGCGCAGTGCCTCGCCCAGATCCTTTGCGCCGCAGACAAACGGCACGTCGAACTTGGTCTTGTCGATGTGATACTTGTCATCCGCCGGAGACAGCACTTCGCTCTCGTCGATGTAATCGATCTCGATCGCCTGCAGGATCTGTGCCTCTGCGAAGTGACCGATACGGCACTTTGCCATGACCGGGATGCTGACAGCCTCCTGGATGCCACGGATCATTTTCGGGTCGCTCATACGGGATACGCCGCCGGCTGCACGGATGTCTGCCGGGATGCGCTCCAGTGCCATAACAGCACAAGCGCCGGCTGCCTCTGCGATCTTTGCCTGTTCCGGTGTAGTTACGTCCATAATGACGCCGCCCTTGAGCATCTGCGCCAGGTTTTTGTTCAGTTCATAACGATTTCCCATGGTGATTCCTCCATCAATTTCGGTTTGCTCTGGAATTTCCAAAGCTACTTCCTTTAGGATATCACAGAATTGGCACTATTACAATTACCAGTTTTGCGTTTTTTTTGCATACCAGATTTAGCGGCTGTCCTGACCGGAAAGTTGGTGAGGAGTCGTTTTGTTTGTGTCTGTCTGCGGCGGTCACGGTTTTACGCAAATGAAAAAGCCGCAGGCGTTTCTGCCTGCGGCTCTTTTCACACTTAAAACGGGGACAAGATAAAACTTAATCCACGTTTAACATTGCTTTTATATCATCCGGCATAACAGTATGATCTCGGGAATATGCCAGACTGCCGGATTCATCTTCTTCGCAGATCACATTGATCAAATCTGCATTCAAGTCATACCGACCCTGTACAAAATTGTTTTCTTTTGTCAAGCCTGCACCGCACAGTGCGCAGGAGAATACCGATGCGTAAATATCATTTACTGTGATACTTCCATCACCATCCACATCCAGCAGGTTGAAGAAAAGCTGCGGCATTTTGCTGTTGTCCAAATCCTTCCCCAACGAAGAACCCAGAAGGTTTTCCGGAAGTTTTTCTGATTTATCTACTACTTCAAAAGGAACGCCGGCGCCCTTTCTTGCCACATAGTAGAACTGGTAGAAGATTCCGGTAGAATCCAGGTGATCTGACGATTCGTCCAGCTGTCCCAGGTTGTACACCTGGTTTTCATGAATCCAGTCGGCATCTTCCTGTGTGATTTTTCCATCTCCGTTGACATCGGCAAGCTTTTTCTGCTCGCTGGTCAGCAGATTGTTGTCCACATAGAGTGCACGGCTGACAACAGCCGCATCATGTGCGGTCACAAAGCCATCCATATCCACATCGCCCGGCGCATATGCTCCCTCAGCGCCGGCACTCATGGCAGAGATGGGAAGTGCGGACAATGCCAGAACACCTGCCAGTACGGTTGAAATTACCTTTCTCATTTTCATATAAAGCCCTCCTTTAATTATCATATACAACTGTTACAGGGAACAGTGTATTGATGTTTTCATTTTTATTATACATCATATTTTTAAATTTTCAAAAATGTCAATCCTTTTCCGACGTGAACTTCCACAAAAAGCGACATTTCATTTTGTCTGATCTCACAAAAAACGCCCTGCAATACTTCCGGAGCGGGGACAAAACAGTGCCAGTCTTTTCTTCCGGAATGCCGCTTTTTTTAGGCATTCCGCTGAATCCGGCATTTTTTCCGGAAAACCGCTGAAAAATGCAAAAAATGCCTTGACAACGGGGAGCGGGTGTGCTATACTAAAGCCAATCCGTTGTATGACGAATACAACAGTTGAAACAGTTACCAGAATCGTGCAGTTTTGACTTGACCAAAGGCACGGCAAAGTACGCAGTTCAATTTTAGCAAGTCCTCTAACAGGCTCCCCTAACAGGGGAGCTGGCAAGCCGTAGGCTTGACTGAGGGGTCAGTCTCCTTGTAAGCTTACGCTGACATCTCAGCACAAGGCACGCCCTACGGGTGCCTTGTTAGGAAAGCCTATGTGAACTGATGCAGCATTCCTTTTTCAAGAGATGCAAAATGAATCTGCGTGACGGCAAAGGGAGGAAGGAATATGGGAAAATCCAAGAAAATCATCATCGGCACAGTTGCCGGTGTTACGGCTGCGGCGGTATGCGTCAGCGGCGTTCTGGTGTGGCATCACCACAGCAAGAGCAGCAGCGTAGACGGCGTGGCATATGTCATGCCCATCCGGGATGTGAACTCGGCGGCGAATACAGTCTCCGACTTACAGTTCTCCGGCGTGGTCGAACCCCAGGAGACCAAGGAGATCAAGCTGGACACCTCAAAGACCGTTTCGGAGATTGCGGTGCAGGAGGGCGACCATGTGAACGCCGGCGATCCGCTTTTCACCTATGATGTGGAATCCATGCAGCTGGAACTCCAGCAGGGCAATGTGGACATCGAGCGGATGGAAAACGAGATCGCATCCAACAAGCAGCAGATCGCACAGCTGGAGTCGGAAAAAAAGAATGCCAGTGCGGATGACAAGCTGACCTATACCACCCAGATCCAGTCGCTGCAGACGGATATCGCCAAGTCGGAATATGACATCAAGACCAAGAAGATCGAGCTGGAAAAGCTGCAGAATACCATCAACAACGCCACAGTCAAGGCGGAGATCACCGGGACGGTGCAGTCCCTGAAAACCGTGGAGCAGCTCCAGTCGGACGGCACGGATGTGCTGATGAAAATTATGTCGGACGGCGAGTTCCGGGTGAAATGCACCATCAGCGAGCAGAACATCCAGTCCATCTACCAGGATGAACCTATGGTGCTGCGCTCCCGTGTGGACGATTCCAGCTGGAAAGGCACCATTTCGGAGATCTCCACCGAGGCGGACAACAGCCAGAACAACAGCATGATGTACGGCAGCAGCGATGATATGACCACAGCGTCCAAGTATCCTTTTTATGTGACACTGGACTCCAGCGACGGTCTCATGCTGGGACAGCACCTGCTGGTCTCCATGGACGATATGTCGGACGACAGCATCGACAAGTCGGGCATCTGGCTGTATTCGGACTATGTTCTCACCGATGAGGACGGCAAGAGCTACGTCTGGGCGGCAGACAAGAAAGACCGCCTGGAAAAACGGGAAGTGGAAGTGGGACAGACCGACGATACCGCAGGGGACTGCGAGATCAAGAGCGGTCTGTCCGAGGACGATATGATCGCTTTCCCGTCCGACTCCTACCAGGAGGGCATGAAAACCACGACCAACCCTGACGAAGCCACACCGGAAGATGACGGCACAGATGATACCGTGGACGACAGCAGCAATGAGGATATTTCCTACGACAAAAGCGGAAGCTCTGTGGAAGAAGGCGTGATCGGCGGAGCAGATGATGAAGCCGGCATGGCAGGCGACGGTGCAGACGGCGACACCGCAGACAGCGTGATCTCCGGAGCAGGAGAAGATGCCGGCGACAGTGTTGACGAGATGCCGGCAGATGAAGCCGGAGCAGATACAGCGGAAGGCGGTGCGGCAGATGGTACTTGATTTGCATGACATCTGCAAGTCCTATTTGCAGGGCAAAGAGCCTGTCCCTGTGCTGCATGACATCACGCTCCAGGTGGACGAGGGCGAATATCTGGCGATCATGGGACCGTCCGGTTCGGGAAAATCCACGCTGATGAACATTATCGGTCTGCTGGACAAACAGACCAGCGGCAGCTATTTCTTTGACGGGCAGGACATGGCGCAGTGCAGCGACAACCAGCTTTCCGGGATACGCAACCAGAAGATCGGCTTTGTGTTCCAGAACTTCAACCTGCTGCCCCGTCAGTCGGTATTGGAAAATGTGGCGCTGCCTCTGCTCTATGCCGGCGTGCGGAAAAAAGACCGGCTGGTGCGGGCAAAAGAGATGCTGACCCGTGTGGGACTGGAAGATCGTGTGAACTTCAAGCCCACCCAGCTTTCCGGCGGTCAGAAACAGCGTGTGGCGATCGCACGTGCCATGGTGAGCCATCCCCGGCTGCTGCTGGCGGACGAACCCACCGGTGCGCTGGACACCCGTTCCGGCGAGCAGATCATGGAACTGTTTGCCCAGCTGAACGCAGAAGGTGTGACCATCGTAATGATTACCCACGAACTGGAAATTGCCCAGCACGCCCAGCGGATCGTAACCATCCGTGACGGCAGACTGGAACAGGGCGGTTTCGGAGAGCGCCGGACAGAACAGGAGGGCGATGCTTCATGACAAAGGTGAAAAAGATCGTGACCATAGCGGTTTGCCTGGCAGTAGCTGCCGGCGGCGGCACAGGCGGTACGCTTCTGTATCGCTCCAGACAGGCGAAAAAGCATGAGGTAGATGTGATGCCCGTTGCCAACATGGTGCAGTACTATTGGGGCGATGATCTGTCGATGGATGGTCAGGTCGTCTCCGGCGATGTGCAGAACGTGACACCGTCCAACGACCAGCTGGTGGAAAAGGTGCTGGTCAAAGAGGGCGACCATGTGACAAAGGGAACGCCGCTGCTGCAATATGACATGACGGCGGTGGGACTGGAAGTGGCACAGAAACAGACGGCGCTCGCCGTGGCACAGGACAACGTGCGCCAGGCGAAGAAGGAACTGGAACGCATCCAGAAACTGAAACCGTCAGAAGAGGCGCCGGTGATCCCGGATTATCCCGACTATCCGGACGAGCCAGACGAACCGGATACGCCGGACACACCCGGAACGCCCAAGGATACCCTGGCGGCGGTGACGGCGCTGACACAGGCGGCAGCCGGCAGCGGCTTGGAGAGTGACCCGTTCCAGTTCGCCTGCACCGGAACGACGGTGGTCAAGCAGGCAGTCCTGGACCAGCTGAAAGCATCGGGACAGTGCGCTGTCTTTGTGGTGTACAGCGACCAGGGCGAAGTGCTGTACGGCTGGCTGGTGCGTGGCAGCCAGCTGACCGCTACGGGAGACTGGACACTGGGACAGAATGTTACCGTGACCGAGGACGGCGGCGTGCAGATCTCCGGAAACGGCGTCTGGTACGGTACGCTCCAGGTGGGCGGTACATTCGACTATGACCCGGCAGGCGGCGATGATTCGTCCGGCGATACAACACAGCCGGCAGACACCACACCGGGGACTTCGGATGATGCAGCGTCTGCGCCGGGAACGCAGACCACATCACCGGACACCACAGCTGCACCCACTGCACAGATGCAGGGCGGATTTGTGATAACGCCTATGGCGGCAATACAGCCCATGGCATCCGCTGCATCGGACAGCGACAACTATGTCTACACCCGTGCGCAGCTGAAACAGAAGGCGGCAGAACAGCAGATCGCCATTCAGTCCGCAGAGATCGACGAGAAAAAGGCGCAGATCGACTATGACGGCGCAGTGGAAAAGCAGGAAAAGGGACAGGAACTGGCGAAGATCGACGGCGTTGTCACAAAGGTGGCAGAGTCTGTGGAATCCCTGGAGACCAACGAGCCGTACCTGGTAGTACAGGGCAGCGGCGGCATCATGGTACAGGGCAATGTCAGCGAGATGAACCTGGACAAGCTGACGGTCGGTTCCCAGATCACAGTGAACGCCTGGGATACCGGAGAAATGCTCACCGCAGAGGTGACAGAGATCGGCACAACGCCGACTGCCTACACCAACCAGAACGGCAGCGAGAACCCCAACAACAGCACCTATCCGTTCCAGGCGGCAGTGACCGATTCCACCAGCCTTTCCGTGGGCAGCTATGTGAGCCTCAGCTTTACCAGCGAGGTGGACAGCAGCACGTTCTATCTGCCCATGAGCTATGTGCGGCAGGAAAACGGACAGTACTATGTGATGCGGGAATCCAAGGACAAAAAGCTGGAGCGGCAGAACATCCAGACGGGAAAGATCATCGACGGCGGCAGCGCCATTGAGATCCTGTCCGGCATCAGCCAGGAGGACTACATCTGTTTTCCCTATGGAAAATATGCGTCAGAGGGTGCGCTGGTCCATGAGACCAACGGCACATCGGAATATTAAAGGAGGGACAGAATATGCTGGAAAACATCCGTTTATCCTTACAGGGCATTTTGTCCCATAAGGTGCGTTCCATTCTCACCATGCTGGGCATCATCATCGGCATTGCGGCGATCATCGCCATTGTTTCCACCATCAAAGGCACAAACGAGCAGATCAAGAACAATCTGATCGGTGCGGGAAACAACACGGTCAGCGTCCAGCTGTACCAGGGCGACAGCCCCTATGACTTCACCTATCAGTCGGCGCCGGACGGCGTGCCGGTCATCTCCCAGGCAGTGCGGGACAACATCGCCGCACTGGACAATGTGGAATCGGCATCCTTTTACCGCACACGTTCCTACTGCAACAACGTATACTATCAGAACACCCAGTTCAGCGGCGCCATGTTCGGCATAGATGCCAGATACTTTGACACAGCCGGCTATGAGGTGCAGCAGGGAAGAGGATTCCTCAGCAGGGAATACACCGACAACGCCAAGGCAGTGATCCTGGACAGCACCGCCGTCAAGAGCCTGTATTCCTCCGAAGATCCGGTGGGAACGGTCATCGACATCAACGGCGAGCCGTTTACGGTGGTGGGGGTTGTCACTGAGGTGAACAGCTTCGAACCGGTCATCAACTCCGAAGAGGACTACTGGACTTATATGGGAAACAGCGGCGGCAAGATGTTCATTCCGAACCAGTCCTGGCCCATTGCGTACCAGTATGACGAACCGGAAAACTGCCTGGCAAAGGCAGTGGACACTGACAGTATGCCGGCTGTGGGAAAAAAGGTGGCAGAACTGATGAACGCCACCATCCGCACCACCAGCGCCGGCGGCGAAAATGACAGCAGCCAGGTGAAATATGACAGCCAGGATCTGCTGAAACAGGCGAAGTCCCTGCAAAAGCTCAGCTCTTCCACCAATACCATGCTGATCTGGATCGCCAGCATTTCCCTGCTGGTCGGCGGCATCGGCGTTATGAACATCATGCTGGTATCTGTAACAGAGCGTACCCGTGAGATCGGTCTGAAAAAGGCGATCGGTGCGAAAAAGGGAAAGATCCTGGCGCAGTTCCTGACAGAGGCATCTGTGCTGACCAGCATCGGCGGCATCATCGGTGTGGGCATCGGTATCGGGCTGGCACAGCTGATCTCCAAGATCGCATCCGTGCCGGTGGCAATCAGTTCCCTGTCCATTGTGGTTTCCGTGGTATTCTCCATGGTGGTGGGCATTGTCTTTGGACTGATCCCGTCCATCAAGGCATCCAACCTGAATCCCATTGACGCTCTGCGCTATGAGTGACGCAGTGTCATTTTACTTTCAATTTGTTCAACTTGTTCTATGATAAACAGAAAGCTCCGGTCTGCGGAAAAATTGCAGACCGGAGCTTTCGCAGTTGGTGAAAATGGCTGCTGTACACATTGCATTTTCTGAAAAATCCCCTTGACAAATGGGGCGTGATAGCGTATAATAGAAATAGAAAGAGCATACCAGTAGACGGTCTGCTCCCACTGCTTTAGATTAAAAAAGATTTAACCGCCACAGGTTTGGAGACTATGGGCGGTTATTTCTTTTTATTCTCGTCATTGCGGTGATCTGCATTACTATTTTTATGATTATAGTAAATGTAAAAGATCAGACTTGCGAGATTTAACAGAATACTGCAAATTTTCAGCAAGTCGTCAAAAGTGACGTACTGATCCATCATAGCAACCACCTCCCAACTGTTGTAAATTCAGCAGTGGGAGTGGAAACAAAAGAAAATTCAAACCGCCTACCGTTTCAGGTATGCCCTCAATTAACCATTATACCAGACGCATCGAAATTTGTCAAATCAAAAAAAGCCCTTGACAAACGGGGCATGATAGCGTATAATAGAAATAGAAAGAGCCTACCAGTAGACGGTTTGCTCCCATTCGTGATTATTTGAAATAACCGCCTTTAGTTGGAAGCTGTGGGGCGGTTATTTCCGTTTCTTGAAGTTTAAGTAAGCAAGATATGCTTTGAATACTTCACAAACCATGCTAATGCACTTGACGAGAATGTCTATGTTCATTTGCACTCACTCCCTTCCGGGAGCTGGAATCGACCGCCTACCGTTTCAGGTATGCCCTCGATTAACCATTATACCAGACGCATCAAAATTTGTCAAATCAAAACACCGCATCGCTTTTCGGAAACATCCGAAGAACGGTGCGGTGTTTTTGTGTGCAGTGCTGTTCTTATTCCACCTGCATGATCGCTCCTGTGATCTGCCGGAGAATGGGCGATGCGGCTTGATTTCCATAGCCGCCGTCCTCTGCCAGAACAGTCACCGCATATTTCGGTTGTTCCGCCGGGAAAAATGCCGTTACCCAGCCGTGACAGTACTCGGTCCCGTCAACGTCACAGCGCCCGGTCTGGGCGGTGGAGGTTTTCGCACCCATAGAGACGTGCGCCGGTCTGCCCTGGAAGTCCTCGTCGGCGGCAGTGTAACACATCAGCCGGCGGAGAAATGCCGCTGTTTCCGGTGCAATTCCCGATTCCGGGATGCCACGCTCTTCCCGCAGCACCGTCCTGCCGTCATCCGTGACACCACGCACCAGCCGCACTGCCGGGAGCGTGCCGTCTCTGGCGATGGCACAGGTCATTCTGGCGATCTGCAGGGGCGATGCCGTCAGAACGCCCTGCCCGAAGGAAAAGTTCGCCTGTTCCGCCGGAAGTTTCAGCTGCTGTAACGTAGGCAGCGTGCCGCCGGATGCGATCATGTTTGAGGTCAGCATGATCTCCGTGCCGAATCCCAGGGACTTTGCCGTTTGCAGCAGGTCTGACCCGGAAAGCGCCTGTCCCAAGGCAATGAAATAGGGGTTGCAGGAACTGCGCATGGCATCTGCCATATGCTGCACGCCGTGTCCCTGCAATTCGTGACAGCGAAAGCGCTGCGTTCCCACAGAGATCGCCCCGTCACAGTCCCAGGTGAAATTGTAGCCCACGCCCTGGTCAAAGGCACACGCCGCCGTCACCAGCTTGAAGATCGACCCAACCGGATACGCATACAAGGCACGCTGTATCATAGGGCTGTCGGGGTCGCTGACGGCATCGCCCAGGGAGTCGGCAGAATAACCGGGAAAGCTGGCAAGCCCCAGAATGTCGCCGCTTTCCACGTCCATGACCACGATACAGCCCTTTTCCAGTCCGCTGCCGGCGGATTCGCAGATGCGCTGGATGCGGCTGTCCAGGGTGGTCATAATGCCTGCGGTGGGATTTGCGCCGTAGCGGATCTGTTTCGGCTCTCCGGCAAGGGGCGTGCCTGTGCCGTCTACCGAAAAGGTCACGCTCCACTGGGAATCCACACTGTGCAGGATGGCATCATAGGCGCTTTCCAGTCCTGCTACGCCGCTGCCCTCCCGGGTATAGCCGATCACGTGCTGGGCAAGCTGTGGCGACGTGCTGCGCTGGGGGATCTGCAGTATGGTCACATCCGGGCAGTCGATGTCCGCCGTGTCTACCGTGCAGGTGAACGGCATTCCCTGTGCCAGCTTTTCATAAAACGCTGCGGTGTCGGTGACGTGGGACAGCAGTGCCTCGGCTGCCGCAGGCGTAGGGCTGACGACTGCGATGCAGGCGGTTTTGGTATTCACCAGCGGCACGCCGTTCCGGTCGTAGATCGTCCCCCGGGCAGTCCCGGCGGTGCAGGTATACGTGCCCTGTCTGGCGGCGGTCTGTATCAGCTCCGGCTTCTGCACCAGCCATGCCAGATATACTGCCGCTGTGCAGAACAGCAGCACCAACAGCAGACGCAGGAATGCCAGACGATTTTTCAGCTGCTGCATGATCTCGCTCCTTTCTCTGTGCGGCGCTTCCGAACGTGCCGCCTGTCACAGATATCCTTTGTTTTCTGCGGAATTTTATACAATTTCAACTCGACACTTTCCTGCATCTTGTGTAACACCTACAAATTACGACAGTTTTTTGTGGAAATGTTTTCTCATTTTTTGCGAAATCCCTTGACGAACTGCCCGAAAAAGAGTATAATAGAGGAGTAGGAAAAAACTGTGCATGGGCGGAACTGCCGCCGCACAGACACTGCAAATAGAAAGCGCCGCAAAAAGGTATGCTTTCTGCGATACATAGGAAAGGAGTATGTGCCGCTTTTCGGCACAGTAGATTGGATCATGAAAAATATTTTGTTTGCTGCCTCTGAATGCGTCCCTTTCATTAAGACCGGCGGTCTGGCAGACGTAGTCGGCGCACTGCCCAAGAGTCTGGACCGCAGCGAGTACGATGTCCGTGTTATCATTCCGAATTATACCTGCATCCCGTGGGAATACCGGAGTCAGTTCCGCTATGTCAGCCACTTCTACATGGACTACGGCAGACACGTGGAGAACGTACACGTAGGCATTATGGAATACGTCTATGAGGGCGTGCATTTCTACTTTATCGACAACGAATATTACTTTAAGTGTGACCGTCCCTACAGTGACTCCACCCAGTGGGACATCGAACGCTTTATCTTCTTCTCCAAGGCTGTCCTGGCGGCAATGCCGGTGATCGGATTCCATCCGGACATCATTCACTGCCACGACTGGCAGACCGGCATGATCCCCGTATTCCTCAAAAGCACCTTTGCGACCCACAGCTTTTATTGGGGAACCAAGAGCATCATGACCATCCACAATCTGAAATTCCAGGGCGTGTGGGACATCCGTCACTTTGTCTATAACACCAACCTGCCGGATTATATGTTCACGCCGGATAAGCTGGAATTCAAGAGCGATGCCAATATGCTGAAAGGCGGTCTGGTCTATGCAGACTATATCACCACCGTCAGCGAGACCTATGCCGAAGAGATCAAGACACCGTATTACGGCGAACAGCTGGACGGTCTGCTCTGCGCACGTTCCCGTTCGCTCCGTGGCATTCTGAACGGCATCGACTATGAGGTATACAATCCGCAGACCGATAAGAAGATCGACGTACACTATTCCGTCAAGGACGCTGTGGAGAAGAAAAAGCAGGCGAAGCTGGCGCTCCAGAAAGAACTGGGACTGCCGGAGGACGAGAACAAGTTCATGATCGCCATTATCTCCCGTCTGACCGACCAGAAGGGTCTGGATCTGGTGGACTGGATCGCCGACCGCATTACAGACGAATTCACCCAGTTCGTCATCATTGGTACAGGCGAGGCTCGCTATGAGAATATGTTCCGCTATTATCAGAACAAATATCCGGATCGTGTTTCGGCAAATATTTTCTATTCTGATCCGCTGGCGCACAAGCTGTATGCTGCGGCAGATGCTATGCTGGTACCGTCCCGGTTTGAGCCGTGCGGTCTGACCCAGCTGATTTCCCTGCGCTACGGCACGGTGCCGATCGTTCGGGAGACCGGCGGTCTGAAGGACACTGTCGTACCTTACAACGAATATGAAAAGACCGGCACAGGCTTTACCTTTGCCCACTACAACGCAGACGATCTGCTGTACACCATCAACTATGCGAAGAAGATCTACTTCGACCACCGTGAGGACTGGGATGATATCGTCCGCCGTGGCATGGAGCAGGATTTCTCCTGGAGCAGCTCCGCTTTGCAGTACCAGGGAATGTACGACTGGATCCTCCGTGGCATGGTAGACTGAGCGGAGACAAAAAACGTCTATTGACACATCCCGGAAAATCATGTATAATGAGAGCGGGAACAAGGGAAACACTGCACGCAGATTGCGTGCAAAGCCGTCAGGCGGGCTTTATTCAGTGTTTTCCAAGATCCCGGAACAAACGCCGCTATGGCAGATTGGAGTTTTACCCATGGCAGAGGAAAATATGCTGGATGAGAGTATGCAGGGAATGCTGTATACCCTGGAAGACGAAGAGGGAAACGAACAGGAGTTTGAGGTCCTGGGCGAGATGGAATACGAGGACGCAAACTACTGCGCACTGATCCCGTACTATGAGAACGAAGAAGATCTGCTGAAAGATGACGGCGAATTCGTTGTACTGAAACGTGAGATGGTAGACGGTGAGGAAATGCTCTGCACCATCGAGGACGATGACGAATACGATGCAGTCGGCAATCTGTTCATCCAGTATCTGAGCGATCTGTATGAGGATGAGGAAGAAGAGCAGGACGCACAGTAACTGCCGTTTTCCACAAACCGACCAGAAAAATTTTCACAAAATTCCTATTGATTTTTGTGAAAGATCGTGTTATAATAAACATAGAAACTGAAACATCAGTTCTGAAAAAGTGAAAACTACTGCCCAGTTCGAGACATTGCGGTTTTTATAATCCAACACTCCTTGAAAGGGAATCTGACTCCGTCTGTGGATTGCAGACCTCCTGTTTACGGCAATGACCGTAACGGACGAAGGGAGCGTGAAGCGGAAGGGAAGATACCCACCTTGCTATTATAGCTTGGTTTTATTCGCTGCAAGACGGCTGGGTGGTTTTTCTTTTAACCACACAAAGCACTCTGTGAGAGACTCACGGGGTGCTTTTTCTTTTCTGTTGTGGGAGATATTCGAAAAGAGTTCACCTTGAACAGGGGGATATGTTCTAAAATGATATCTTACCCGATTGATGTCGGACATATCCACCGACAGAGGAGACTTTTCGGCAGGGAAAAATTGACCTGCGCAGCCATTCAAAAAAACAGGTTGTAATTTTCCGGAAAATATGCTACAATAAAAATAGTGTTGCCCAAAAGCAATCTCAATCACAACAAGGAGAAAAGACAATATGCTGTTACGCATGACAGATATCCATAAATTTTATAATGGCAGACAGGTTCTCTCCCACGTCTCTCTGACGGTAGAAGACCACGACCGGATCGGGCTTGTGGGTGTGAACGGCTGCGGAAAATCTACCCTGCTGCGCATTCTGACGGGACAGGAACTGCCCGACCATCTGCTGGAGGGCGACGGCGAAATTGCCAAGTCCGCCAAGACCAGTATCGGCTACCTGGAACAGATGGGCGGTCTGGATCGGGAAAGCACGGTCTGGGCGGAGATGCGCAGCGTGTTCCGTCCGCTGCTGGACACCCAGGAACGCCTGCACCAGCTGGAAGAGCAGATGCAGTCCGGGGATATGTCTGCGGCAGAGGAGTACCACCGCCTGCAAACCTGGTTCGAGGACAACGACGGCTATCAGATCGACGTGAAAATACGCACCGTCCTCAACGGTATGGGATTCGGACAGGAGACCTATGACCGTGTGATCTCCGGATTCAGCGGCGGCGAAAAGACACGGCTTGCCATTGCACGGCTGCTGCTGGAAGCGCCGAACCTGCTGATTTTGGACGAGCCGACCAACCACCTGGACTTCAAAACCGTGATGTGGCTGGAAGATTACCTCAAGGACTACAAGGGCGCACTGCTGCTGGTGTCCCATGACCGCTACTTCCTGGATCGTCTCTGCACCAGCATCTGCGAGATCGAGCGTGGCACGCTGACACGGTACAAGGGCAACTACACCACCTTTACCCAGCTGAAAGAGGCGGCTGTGGCACGCCAGTGGAAAGAATACGAGATGCAGCAAAAGGAGATCGCCAAGCTGGAGGACTACGTGGCACGTAACCTCACCCGGGCATCTACGGCGAAGAGCGCACAGAGCCGGGTGAAACAGCTGGAAAAGATGGAGCGCATCGAAAAGCCGGTCTCTGCCCAGAAACAGGCACGGGTGCAGTTCACCTATGAGATCGAGCCGCCGCAGGAAGTGCTGAAAGTGCAGAATATCGACATTTCCGTGGGCGAGGGTGCAGAGCGAAAGACCCTGCTGCCGGAGTTGTCCTTTGAGGTGCGTCGTGGCGAAAAATGGGGCATTATCGGGGATAACGGCATCGGGAAATCCACCCTGCTGAAGATTTTGCAAAACAAGCTGCCCCACCAGGGAAAAGTCCGCTGGACCAGCAACATCAAGATCTCCTATTTCGAGCAGGAAAGCACCAACCTGCATCCGGCAAAGTCGGTAATGCAGGAGATTCACGACCGTGTACCGTCCTGGACAGACCTGGAAGTGCGCAAGCTTTTGGGGCAGGTGCGTCTGACCGGGGAAAACGTGTTCAAACCGGTGGGCGTTCTTTCCGGCGGCGAGCGTGCAAAGGTCTGCTTTGCGGTGATGATGCTGGAACACGGCAACGTGCTGATTCTGGACGAACCCACCAACCACCTGGATATTGCCATGAAAGAGGTCATCGAAGAGGCAATGCAGTCCTTTACGGGGACGCTGCTGTTTGTCTCCCATGACCGGTATCTGTTGGATAAGGTGGCAGACCACATCCTGGAACTGAAAGTGGACGGCGCTGTCACCTACCAGGGCGGATTCCAGAAGTGGCTGGAGGCGCAGCAGAAACAGCCCGAACCGGAGGAGACGCCGGCGGCAAAGACAGCCGCATCCGGCGGAAAGCCTGCGGAAAAGCCGGCGTACCGTTCCAAGAAACAGCGTGCGCAGCAGGCGAAAATGCGTGCCGACCTGCGTAGCCTGGAACAGCAGCTGGACAAGATGCAGGAAGAGCTGGACACCCTTACCGCAGAGCTGACGGACGAGGCGGTGTGCAGTGACTACCAGCTGATGCAGGAGAAGTGCCAGCGCATGGAGGAACTGCGTGTGCAGATGGATGAGACTATGGAGCAGATGATCCTGCTGGAAGAGGAATTGGGATAACAGAAGAAGATATGACATAACAAAAACCGGAGAGAGCATTTCGCCCTCTCCGGTTTTCTATTTTCCGCTTGTATTTTCGAAAAGCTGCTTACAGCTTTTTCTTTTCGTCCTCGATCATTGCCAGCAGTTCATCCACAGATGCGCTTGCGATCTTGTCCTCACGGGTTTTCGGTACTGCCGGAGCTGCCGGTTTCTGTTCCGGTGCTGCTGCACGGCTGCTGCGGAATGGTGTGTCACCCAGGTTCCGTGCCTCTTCCGGAGAGCTTGCCTCGTGGCTGCCACGGTAAGTGGGAACCGGAGCTGCGGTCTCATCCGGGATGTTGTTCTCGATCGGCGGTGTCCGGAAGGTATCGGTGCTGTTCAGATTGCTGCGTGTGCCAAATGTAGATGTGTTGGAAACGCTGCCTGCGTGTGCGCCCTCATAGGTGCCGGTGTTTCCGGTGGGCTGGCTGTTCTGTCCTGCGCCGCCCAGCGGGATCTGATCTGCCGGATTGGTGTAGATCGGTACGTCATGCTGTGCCTTGAACTGCATGGTGCGTGCCTTCTGATACGGAGAGTTGGGGTTGACCTGCTTGCGCTCAAAGTTTTCAGCGATAGAAGAACGCTTCTGCTCAAATGAACGGCTCTGCGCAGTGTTCTCAGACGGACGGAACAGAGGAGAACGTCCGCCCAGTTCCTCATCATCATAAGCGGAATCGTCGTCATCGTAGGAATCTTCGCTGTAAACTTCATCGTAGTTTTCTTCAAAGGTATACTCGTCGTCGTGCTTGCCGTTGGCACGTGCAATGGCAACGATCAGCATGATGACCAGGATCACGCTGGGGAGTACCAGCAGGGTCAGGATACCCGGAACGCCGGTAGCAAATGTCACGTAGCTGTACAGCTCGCCGCTTTCATAAGCGCACTTGCCCAGGATGCTGTCCACGGTGATGGGCGGTTCTGTTCCTACGTCGTTGGTTTTCATGGTAGTGGGATAGTATTTCAGTACGCCAGTCTCGTCCTGTTCGATGTTGTAGATGCGGCGGACAGCCACACGGTCGGAGTCGATGTCAGTGGAGGTGTCATCCGGCGCCAGGACGCACAGAACCGCATTGTTCTTGGCGATGGGGTCGGATTCCTGATAAGCGGTGGCAATGACGGCAGTGTGCTTGTGAATGGACGCTGCTGCGCTTTCACTGTCTACCGTGCCGGCAGCATTCAGATCCGTTGTGCCGGTGGCAACTGCGGCGGCACCTGCCTCCATGGTGTCATATTCCATCAGATAGATGTAGTGGCCGAAGATCTTCGGCGTATCTTTCCGGGAAAACAGAATGTTCGTGGTCAGGGACACTGCGACCACCAGGATCAGCAGGATTGCCAGAACGACAGCAAGGATGGATTTGGATTTCTTTTTCATAATGCTACCTACCTTTTTATGAAGTCAAAATGATGCTTTTCACCCTATTATAACACATCTTTTCTGCGATTTCAATTGTTTTTTCAACTTTTTTGCAGAAAAGTGCAGGATCTGCAGGGGGAATGCCTGTCCGACTGACGGCATTTTTACAGTACCCTATCATTATAGCACATCTTCCCGGCAATTTCAATCGTTTTTTTGATTTTTCTGAGAATTTTTTTGAAACCTCTTGACAAACGGAGAATTTGTGGTATAATAAAATGGTACAGAACGTGGGGTATTCTCTGCGCTGTACCAGTTGTCATAAATTCATACCGGTGCTGGAATAGCTCAGTTGGTAGAGCAGCGCATTCGTAATGCGCAGGTCGCGTGTTCAAGTCACGTTTCCAGCTCCATTTTTGTATCATTGGACGGCGTTCTGATGATGCGAGCGTAGTTTAGTGGCAAAACATCAGCTTCCCAAGCTGAGGTTGCGAGTTCGATTCTCGTCGCTCGCTCCAGACGGCACGTATGCAGGTACGTGCCGTTTTTCATACCCGGATGCTATACTATTATAATAGAGAAAATCCATTTCCCATGCCGCAGGGTGCAGGAAATGCGGCGGTGCGCCGGGAAATTTCCTGCCTGTGGTGGAATTTGCACAAATTGTGGCATTGCAGCAAAGGTGAAATTTGTGTAAAAAGCATCTTGCATCCGGGGAAAAAATCGAGTATCATAGATAATGTGCAGACCTGTGCCAGATACAGGTCGCCTGAACGAAAGACTTCCGGAAAGCAGAATCTGTTTTCCATGGAAAGAAATGAGGAAAACACTTATGTTAAAGACAAAGAAGATCCTGGCATTCCTGCTGGCATCCGCAATGATGACCGCAGCATTCACTGCCTGCGGCAGCTCGGAAGATTCCAAGGAATCCAGCAGCAAGGCAGAATCCAGCGAAGAATCCAGTGAGGAGTCCAGCGAAGATTCCGTTGAGGAATCCGCCGCAGATGAAGACGAAAGCTCTGCACCGCAGCAGGTACAGACCGGCGATTTCGAAGAGGCAGTCGTACCGCAGGCTGGCGAAGCTTATCTGAGCATGGCTGACGGTCAGTGGTGGCTTCAGTACACCGGCAGCGATGCGGACTATCTGTGCTATGACGCAGGCGTTGCTCCGATCACCGGCAACGGCGAATACACTGTCAGCGTAACCGTTGACACCAACGCTGTCCGCTACGATGCGACCGGCGACATCAACGGCGAACTGATCGCAAACGGCACTTCCTTCATGGCAGTACAGATCATGGACGGCGCAACCGCAACACCGAACGCAGTGATCGACGTTACTTCCGTTAAGGTTGACGGCACAGAGATCCCGCTGACCAAGAAGAGCTTCACCAACACCGAGGACACCGAGATCGACGGCACCAAGCACTCCAACGTTCGTTCCAACATCTTTAATGAGTGGGTACCGGACGACAGCCTGCCGGGCGATGCAAGAAGTGCAGAGGGCAACATTGCAGATCTGGCAAACAAGTCCGATTATTCTGCAACTATCCTGGATCCGTCTGCTATCGGCGACTGGACAACCATCGAAGTTACTTTCAACGTAACTGGTATGTAAGCAGCAAAACTGCATCGAATTTGCAGACCGACTGCCTGTACCGTTTTGGTACGGGCAGTTTTTGTTTATGCCATATGTGAACATTTTGAAAAATATTGCGGATATGCCTTGCGGCGTGGGAAAAGATGTGCTATAATAGAACACGTCGCTGAAATGGAAGCTTAGCTCAGCTGGGAGAGCATCTGCCTTACAAGCAGAGGGTCATAGGTTCGAGCCCTATAGTTTCCACCAGAGATGAAAAAGCTGTCTGTGCCGGTTTGCGGTGCAGGCGGCTTTTTGCTTTCCCAGATGCTCTGGATACAGCACTCTGGCAGGGAAACATGGCTGTCCGGGGAGAAATTTTTCTCCGATTTAGATATTAACTTTTTGTAAACGATTGAGCGGAACGGGAAAAGTGACGCAGTTTCGGTGCTTTTTCTGCTTCAAAAAGCTCGAAAAAATTTTCGAAAAACCCTTGACAAATCGCCCGGAATGGTGTATAATAATATACGTCGCTGAGAGATGCGACACTGAGAAAAATGATGGAAGCTTAGCTCAGCTGGGAGAGCATCTGCCTTACAAGCAGAGGGTCATAGGTTCGAGCCCTATAGTTTCCACCAGTGGTCTGGTAGTTCAGTTGGTTAGAACGCTGCCCTGTCACGGCAGAGGTCGTGGGTTCGACTCCCATCCAGATCGCCAGTGCGGATTTAGCTCATCTGGTAGAGCGCCACCTTGCCAAGGTGGAGGTAGCGAGTTCGAGCCTCGTAATCCGCTCCAAATGGCGCTATAGCCAAGTGGTAAGGCAAGGGTCTGCAACACCCTGATTCTCCAGTTCAAATCTGGATGGCGCCTCCATGAGAATGAGAACGCAAAGGCGTTCTCTTTTTTTATATCTCATGGAGACAAGCCTGGGAATGCAGTCCGTTGCCCAGAGCCTGTCCCGTGTTCCTTTGGATGAATGCGAGGCAGGCTCTTATCGCACCATTGCATTTTTATCGGAAAGGAGGGAATCTTATGGCAACTTATCTGATCGACTACGAAAACGTCTATATCGAGGGTCTGACTGGTCTGGAACGTCTTTCGCAGCGGGATGAGGTGGTGATCTTCTACACCCAGAACCGCTGCGGACTGACCTTTGAACTGCACCAGCGTCTGATCTCCTGCAAGGCAAAGCTGCGGCTGATGGAGGTGACTGCGCTTTCCACCCGGAAGAACACGGTGAAAAACGCACTGGATCTCCAGCTTTCCATGTATATCGGTTACCTGGTGGGCAGCCGTCCCAAGGAACCGCTGTATATCATCAGCAAGGACACAGACTTCGACCTGGATCTGACGTTCTTTGACCAGTACCTGCAAACGGGAAAAGCGTCCCTGGCGATCTGTACCACCATCGAGAATGCCCTGGAAGGCGTTCCCGAAACGAATGCAGAACAGATGCTGACAGAGACGGAGGAGGAGACGGCGGATACGACTTCTGCGGAAGAAGAAAACGTACCGGAAACACCTCGGAAGAAGAGAAACAACTCTGTGGCGATGTTCCCCAAGGAAATGCAGTCCGAGGTTCGGGAGCTGCTGGATCTGGACGACAAGCGAACTGTGAACCGCATTTGTGCGATTCTGGCTGTCTCTCCGGATCTGCTGACTTTGAACAACCTGCTGTACCGGCATTGTCATGACGGCAAGCAGGTGAAGGAACTCTATCACAAGCTGAAACCGTCCTATCAGGAACTGCGGAAACTGGTGAATGAGGCCAAGTAACTGCTGACAAAAAGCCGCCGCCCGGTGCTGAAACTGACCGGACGGCGGCTTTTCTGTTTGGTTTGGATAAAAAATGAAAAACCGAAATCCGGCGACAATTTCTATCGCAGATCTCGGCTGACTTTCATATTCAACTGTCTAAAGAATGCTTACGCACGCTCGATCTTGCCGGAACGCAGGCATCTGGAGCAAACGTATACATGACAAGGAGTACCCTTCACAATCGCTTTTACACGCTTTACGTTCGGCTTCCATGTTCTGTTAGACCGTCTGTGGGAGTGAGATACCTTGATACCAAAAGTAACACCCTTTCCGCAAACTTCACACTTTGCCATTCTACTGCACCTCCTCATCCTAGCATTGCTGCCAACTGCCGTACCGGGGTATAGCAGTCCACAAACTAACATATCTATTTTATCAAATTCTGCGGCAAAATGCAAGCTTTTTTTCGGATTCTTTGAAAAAAATATTCTTGTGCGTAAAATCTTAAAAAAGCATAGGACAAGATGCAAGATAGAAAAATAATTTGATGTATTTGATTTATAAACGGAATGGATTAGAAATAACCTGCGTTACAGCATCCAAAAAATCACACCGGGATCTTGTAAATTTTATGCCGCAGGGCAAAATACACTTGAAATTTGACGCAAAATCATGTATAATAAAAGGAACACATTGTGGACGGCACTGCCCGGAGAAACGGCGCAGTGTGGCATTGTTCCGGATTGCAGAAAGGATTGAAAACATGGGAATTCTAAGCAGCTTTACAAATCTGAACCGCTATGAGATCCTGGCACGTATCGTGATCGTGCTGCTGGTGCTGCCGCTGCACGAGTTTGCACACGGCTGGGTGGCACGGAAGTGCGGTGATGACACCGCCGAGGCTGCCGGACGGCTGACGCTGAATCCGCTGGCGCACGTGGATCCGTTTGGTGCGGTGCTGCTGCTGCTGACCGGTTTCGGCTGGGCAAAGCCGGTACCGATCAACCCGGCTCGGATGAACCATCCCCGAAAGGGCATTATCTGGACATCCCTCGCCGGACCGCTGTCCAATCTGCTGGCGGCGCTGGTGGGCGTGATCCTCATGCAGATCGTATTTCCGTTTTATTATACCAGCTCGAACGCCGTGCTGACCGGCGTGTATCTGCTGCTCTATTGGTTCGCCAACATCAATATTTCCCTGGCAGTGTTCAATCTGATCCCGGTGCCGCCGCTGGACGGCTCAAAGGTTCTGATGATGCTCTTGCCCTATGAAAAGGGAATGTGGATGGAGCGCCACCAGCAGCAGCTCTCACTGGTGCTGTGGATTCTGATTCTGGTCGGCGTGCTGAACGTACCGCTGGGCTACCTTTCTTACTGGATCATGAAATTCTTCACCTGGGCGACCCAGTGGATTGGTACGCTGGTACAGATGGTGATGTAACTCCATGCAGAAGATCTCGTTTAAGCTGGAAGTCTTTGAAGGACCTATGGACTTGCTCCTCAGTCTGATTTCCAAGCACAAGCTGAATATTTACGACATCGAGATCTCCAGTCTGCTGGAGCAGTATCTGGCGTATCTCGACCAATGCCGGGAACAGGATCTGGAACTTGCCGGAGAGTTCCTGGAAATGGCGGCAAGGCTGATCTATATTAAGACGGCATCCCTTTTGCCACGGCCGGAAGAGGCGCAAAAGGAGAAGCAGGCGCTCCAGGGCGCACTGATCGAATATGCGCTCTGCAAACAGGCGGCGCAGGTTTTGGCGCAGCGCTATGTGGGCGGAAAGATCTACACCCGTCCGCCTATGGAAATTGCAGTTTCGGCGGCATACGCCCGGACGCACCTGCCCTATGTGCTGCTGGAGACCTGGAACGCCATGGGCAAAAAGCGCTTTGCCCCGGAGGACCAGGCACGGGACCGCCTGCAGCGTGTGGTAACACGCCCGGTGGTCTCTGTCATGTCCAAGGTGGTCTACGTCATGCGGAAGGTCTATCATGACGAACACGTGTACCTGGGTGCGCTTTACGCCGATATCCGGGAACGTTCCGCACGGGTGGCGCTGTTCCTGGCGGTGCTGGAACTCACCAAGCACGGCAGGATCGGCATTAGTGAGGACGGCACGTATCTCTACCGCCGGACAGACTACCGCAGAAAACACGGCGCAGAAACCAGGGCAGATGCAGAATCTGCCGTCATGGTATGAATCCACAGAATCGGGGAATGATAATGGAAAGAAACACCAGATCACCGCTATGCCTTATGTTGGAGGCGGTTCTGTTCGCCAGCGGCGAGCCGGTGACGCTCTCTCGGCTGGTACAGGCGTGCGAGGCACCGGAATCCACGGTGCTGACGGCGCTGAAACAGCTGTCTGCCTGGTATGAAAAGCAAAAGAGTGCGCTCTGTGTGCAGCAGCTGGGCGACAGCTGGCAGATGTGTACCCACACGGCATATGCGGCAGTGATCGAGCGTGCCATGGAGACCAAAAAGGCGGCACCGCTTTCGGCGGCGGCAATGGAGGTACTGACCATTGTGGCGTACAACCAGCCGGTAAGCAAGGGCTTTGTGGAACACGTCCGTGGCGTGGACAGCAGCTCCGTGGTAAATACCTTAGTGGAAAAGGAACTGCTGATGGAGGCAGGACGGCTGGATGTGCCGGGAAAGCCCATCGCCTATGCCACCACACCCCATTTCCTGCGCTGCTTTGGCTTGCAGTCCCTGGAGGAACTGCCGCCGCTGCCGGTGTCGGCTGCGCCGCAGGAAACCGCAGAAGAGACCGAAGAAACGGACACACCCACGGCGTAGCGCAGAGGAGGCGAGCGGCACATGATCGGATGGCTGATCGTATTGGGCATCCTGGCGCTGCTGCTGGGACTGCTGCTGTCACCGCTGGTGTTTGCCTTAGACTATGACGACCCGAAAGACCGCTTTTTCTGGAAACTGTCCTGGCTGGGCATTCCGCTGCTCTCCAGCGAGGGCAAAGGCGTATTCCGGAAAAAGACGGGAAAGCCGGAGAAAAAGGAACGCCGCAAAGAACCGGAGACAGAAGAAAAGCCGGAACACACCGACAAAAAGGGCAAGCTAAAGCGGTACTGGAAAATCGCACAGAACAGCCTTTCTGTGCTGCCGAAACCGCTGCGGCGTTTGTGGAAAGGGCTGTCGCTCCGGCATCTGATTGTGGGTGTCCAGGTGGGCAGATTTGATGCCAAGGAATGCGCTCTGGCGTATGGTGCGGCGAATGCGGCCGTATACGCTGCGGTGGGACTGCTGAGCAGTGCCATGCGTGTCCACCTGGAACAGCTGACGGTGCAGTGTGCCTTCGGGCAGGAACGCAGCCGCTGGGTGATCCGTGGCAGGCTGCACTTTTGTCCGCTGTCCGCACTTCTGGCGCTGGGCAGCTTTGCCATGGGCTATGTGATGCAGAAAAACCGGCAGGAAGATGCCGAGAAAGAACCGGCGGCGGAAAAAGAACACGCTGCCGCCCGATAAACAGGAGGTAAAAAAATGCAGGAAAAGAAACCGATCCAGGATCTCATGGGAATCACAATGGAAAAGATGCGGGAAATGGTGGACGTGCAGACGATCATCGGCGACCCCATTGTAGTGTCGGAAAAGGTGACCATCGTTCCGGTGTCTAAGGTGTCCTATGGCTTTGCCTCCGGCGGATCGGATCTGCCGGTGAAGTCCAATCCCAAGGACTTGTTCGGCGGCGGTGCAGGTGCCGGCGTGTCCATCCAGCCGGTGGCTTTCCTGGTGGTGCAGGAGGACGGCGTGCGTCTGCTGCAAATGGATGAGGGCAGCGATGCCCTTTCCAGCGCCATCCGCTCTGTGCCGGAGGTAGTAGACCGCCTGGGCAGCATCTTCAAAAAGGACAAAAAAGACGGCGATGCGCCGGAAGATGCTGAGGCATAACCGGCGGCATTTCGCATGAAACCGTCCTGTCCCACATACACTGTACTAAAAACGGGAGGTATTGTGTATGGGCAGTACATTTTTTCGGCGGTGGATCGGCGGCTTTCTGGCGGTGTGTCTGACGCTGACCGGAATGCCGGCGCTGTGCGTTTCCGGGGCAGAGCCGGCAGTTTCGGCGCAGTCCTGCATTTTAATGGAGGCTGTGACCGGAGAGATCCTCTATGAGAAACAGGCGCAGGAACAGCGTCCCATGGCGAGTACGACCAAGATCATGACCACGCTGCTCTGTCTGGAAAGCGGCGATCTGGACACGGAATTTCCCGTGGATACGGATGCCATTCACGTGGAAGGCTCTTCTATGGGGCTGGTCGAGGGCGACATCGTGACTAAGCGTGCGCTGTGCTACGGGATGCTCCTGCCGTCCGGAAACGATGCCGCCGGCGCTGCGGCAGTGAAACTGGCAGGGAACTATGCCGCCTTTGCGGAGCAGATGAACCAGAAGGCGGCGGAGCTGGGGATGACCCAGACCCATTTTGTCACCCCGTCCGGTCTCCACGACGACCAGCACTATTCCACGGCGTATGACATGGCGCTGCTGACGGCGGCAGCCATGCAGAATGAGACGTTCCGGGAGATCTGCCGCCAGCCCTCTGCAAAGGTCTGTTTCGGGAATTCGCCGTATGAGCGGTGGCTGACCAATTCCAACAAGCTGCTCACCATGGATGAAACGGTGGTCGGCGTGAAAACCGGATTCACCGACGAGGCAGGGCGCTGTCTGGTGTCTGCCTGTGTGCGAAACGGCATTATGCTGATCTGCGTGACGCTGAACGACCGGGATGACTGGCAGGATCACGAGCGCCTGTACGACTATGGGTTCGGGCAGCTGACACCCACAGAGGTTTCCTTTCCGACGGACTGGAGCATTGCTGTGGCTGGCGGAACTGCTCAGCAGGTAACACTGATTCCCGAAGGCACCATCGTGGCAGGGACAAGGGACGGAAAAGCCCCGGCGCTGGAGTTTCAGCTGGAGACTGCGCCGTTTCTCTATGCGCCGGTGACTGCCGGACAGGATGCCGGAACATGGAAAGCGCTCTGCGGCGGCAGAGTTGCGGCGCAGGGCAGGCTTTGCGCCGGAGAAAGCGCTGTATATCAGAAAAAATCCGCAGCACCGCAGCAGCAGAGCTGGTGGAAACGGATGCTGCAAAAGATAAAAAAGGAGAAGAACCGGAAGTGGAAAAAATTCGAATTCAAAAGCTGCTGGCAGATGCCGGCTATTGTTCCCGGCGGCAGGCAGAACAGCTGATCTCTGCCGGAAAAGTAAAGCTGAACGGTCACCCGGTCAAGCTGGGGGACAAGGGAACGCTGGCAGACCTGATTACCGTCAGCGGTGAACGGGTGTATCTGCCCAGAAAGAAACAGTATCGCTATCTGATGCTGTACAAACCACGGGGCTATGTGACCACAACTTCTGACGAACTGAACCGGCGGTGTGTGATGGATCTGCTGGAGGACGTGGAAGAGCGTGTCTACCCGGTGGGACGGCTGGACAAGGACTCTGAGGGACTGCTGTTGCTGACCAACGACGGCAACTTCGCCAATGGCATCATGCACCCCAGCCGCCATATCAGCAAGACCTATCGTGTCACCGTCCGTCCGGATGTGACCGAAGAACAGCTTATCACCCTGTCCAGCAGCATGGAGCTGGACGGCAAAATGACCCAGCCGGCAACGGTTGTGGTAAAGACCAAAGAGCCGGGACGTGTGGTACTGCTTATGACCATTCACGAGGGCAAGAACCGCCAGATCCGCCGGATGTGTGAATCCGTCGGGCTGGAAGTGGCACGTCTGCGCCGCACCAGCATCGGTCCGCTGAAACTGGGGATGCTGAAACCGGGTACTTATCGGGATCTGACCGCAGAGGAACTGCGTGCGATCCGCAACGCCATAGGTGCCGGCGAGCAGGCATCGACCGCAAAGGGCAAGCGCCGATAAGATACGCAAGCTTTTTGCAAGGCTACCCTTGAAAAAATTCTGAGAGGAGGAACAGGCAATGCCAATTTGTATTTCACCGGATCTTCCGGCATTTCACATTCTGTCCGAGGAGAACATCTTCGTCATGGACAGCGACCGTGCTGCGCACCAGGACATCCGTCCGCTGCGGGTGCTGGTGCTGAATCTGATGCCGAAAAAAATTGAAACGGAATGTCAGTTCCTGCGGCTGCTCAGCAACACACCGTTACAGGTGAGTGTGGAATTTCTGCACGTCTCCAGCCATATCAGCAAGAACACATCCCAGAACCATCTCGCCACATTCTACCGAACTTTTTCGGAGATCCGGGATCAGTATTATGACGGCTGCATCATCACCGGTGCGCCGGTGGAGCATCTGAAATTCGAGGATGTGGACTATTGGAACGAGATCTGCGACATTATGGAGTGGACAAAGTCCCACGTTTTTTCCACCCTGCACATCTGCTGGGCGGCGCTTGCCGGACTGTATTATCACTTCGACATTCCCAAGTATGACCTGGCGCAGAAGATGTTCGGCGTCTTTCCGCAGCACGTGCTGGAACCCCACTGCCAGCTGCTCCGTGGCTTTAACGATGTGTTCCATGCGCCCCATTCCCGTCATGCAGAGGTGCATCGGGAGGACATCGAAAAGGTGGAACAGCTGAAGATCCTGACGGAATCGCCGCTGTCCGGCGTGCATATTGTGGCAAACAAGAACGGCAGACAGTATTTCATCACGGGACATTCGGAATATGACCGGGATACCTTAAAGGGCGAATATTTCCGGGACAAGGAAAAGGGCGCAGACATCGCTCTGCCCTATGACTATTTCCCGGACGACGACCCCACCAAGGAGCCGCACTACAGCTGGGGATGCAGCGCTAACCTGCTGTTCTCCAACTGGCTGAACTACTGTGTATACCAGCAGACACCGTATGATCTGACTTCCCTGGAACTGTACAACTGGGACTGGCAGGCAGGTCTCTGATGATCGCATAGAGGAGCGCTTGTTGATGCACAAGCATATCCACAGAAACAGAAAAACCCCGTCCGCACCGGAGAGCCTTTGGTGCGGACGGGGTTCGTTATGTTATCTCATTTCTGTACACGCATTGCAGAAGTGGGATTTCTTTTTTAGAGGTATGTGAGGAACTGGGATGCCAGAACCACCAGAACCAGTGCGATCGGATAAGTTGCCGCATAAGCGCTTGCAACGTTCGGTGTGCCGCTGGTGTTGATGAGCGCACCCAGCGCCGGTGTGCTGGTCATGCCGCCGGTGATGGAACCCAGGTTGTTGAACAGGCTCAGCTTCAGCACCTTCTTCGCCAGGAAGAAACCAATGAACAGCGGAACAATGGTCATCAGTGCGCCCCACAGGAACAGCAGCGGACCATACTTTTCCAGTGTCTGTACGAATCCGGCACCGCCGTCAACGCCGGCACCGATGAGGAACAGAACCAGTCCCCATTCCTGGAAAACCTCCAGCAGGTGCTTGTTGACCTTCATGCTCAGTTTGCCGATTCTGCCGAAGTGACCAAAGACCAGACCCATAATCAGCGGGCCACCAGTCGTTCCCAGGTTGAAAGAGCCTGCACCCAGCGGAATGTTGATGCAGCCCAGGATGGCACCTGTCAGCACGGTCAGCGCAAATGCACCCAGACCGAACTTATCCATCTCAAACAGCTTTTTCTGTTTCAGCGGACTTTCCTCGCCGGTGTCTACGGATGCCAGCTTTGCACGTTCTTCCGCCATGTTGGCTTTCAGCACCTTCGGGATGATCTGTACAAACAGAACAACGCCGATAACGCCGAACGGATATGCTACCGCATGACCGACTGCGATTTCCTTGAATACCGGGCTGCTTTCGCCGATCGCCTCCTGTGCAGCGGCAAATGCCGGGGTACTGGTCAGCGCACCGGACAGCAGACCAACGCTCATTGCGGAGTTCATGCCCGGAACCAGCAGGGTAATCAGCGCACAGACGCCTGCGCCGGCAGCGATAATCACTGCACCCAGCAGAACATAGGACTTAGCGTTCTTTTTCAGATTCTTAAAGAAGGTAGGACCTGCAATCAGACCAACGGAGGTCACGAACAGGATCAGACCGAAACTCTGGATAAGCTTGAAGTAGAAGTTGACAGCGTCCTGCGCCTCAACATCAGCAATCCAGGCAGCGATGCCGTTCTCGCCGAACGCCACGCCCTTGAAATGTCCCACAACCAGCGCAACCAGGAAAATCGCAGCGGTTCCCAGAGAAACGCCCTTAATGTTGATCTTGCCCAGCAGATAGCCTACAACGATGATCGCAAAGACAAAGAACAGCACCATGACGATAGCAGACATACTGAAAATGTGGGTGCCTGCCACCTCGAACAGTTTTAGATTCATGAATATACCTCTCCTTGTGATGTTTCGTGGAAGTTGCCGGCGGCTCTCCGGTCGGACTTCCAGAAAAAACATTTGTACACCGGACGGAAACATCCAGCGTACAGCATACCTTATTATTATAACTGATTTCATCTTTTTTGTCAATATTGCTGATTGATATTTTGAAAAATATACGTTTTGTATGAATTTCCACAGGAAAAGTGTCGATTAGGTGAAATGTGGTACAAAATCAGAGGAAACAGTTCGAAATTTTTAGGGAAGTTTCTTTGCCTGCGGCGGCGGATTTGACAGAGGGTGAGAAAATTGAATCGAATATAGGATATAGAAAAATCGCCTGTAACTTAACGTCACAGGCGGTTTTCTACGGCATTACCGCACGGAGCCATACAGCTTTGGGATTTGTACTGCCATTGTTTTTGCTCCGGGTTCTAAAGAACTAAGAAAGCGTTCAGTATTTTCCACCATGATGATTTCACCTCTTTTTTCACAGACTCTCTCCTATGTTACCACAATTTTTTCCGAAAGTCAATAGACTACGAATTTAATCATTTCAACACATTGAATTACTTGATAAGAGAGGAAGAGATGGTGTATAATAAAATGTCATATCTTCGTGAAACAAAGATATGTGGATTGAAAAAATGTCTTGAATTTATTGAATGTTGAAAGACAAGGAAAACCGCCTGTGATGTTGTGTCACGGGCGGTTTTTCTATCTCTTTCAGTAAAGTTTATGCCTCTTCCAGCATCTCCTCCAACAACTCCGCCGCTGTCTCCACAAACCGCACGCACGGCCGCACTTTATAGTATTCCTCCGTGCGTGGCTGCGGATCCTGTTTCAGCTTGCCGGGCAGCGCCTGCAGCAGCTCCCGACAGACCAGGGTATCGTGTTTCTGCCGGAACTGTTCCGCCAGTTCCCGGATGCGGGCATAGTGGGCTTTCTTGCCGTCGTAGTCAGCCGGATCATCGTATCCCTTTAACATTCCTGCCACCAGAAACATTCCGGTCACAGCGCCGCAGGTCTCCCGCATACCGCCCATGCCGCCGCCGAAAGACGATGCCAGCCGCACGGCATCCTCCAGAGAAAGCCCCATTTCCTCGTGAAATGCGCCCACCACAGACTGCGCACAATTGTATCCTGCACGGAAGAGATCCCGTGCCTTTTCTGCATGATTCATGCAATACACTTCCTTTTTGCAAAAATGCCAGTATGCGATCATACCGGCATTTGTTATCATAACATAGAAATCGGGATTTGTCAATTTTTCGCAGTCTCTGCTGTTTCAGCCTCAGCCTGTGCCAGCGCCTGGTACGCCTGTTCGTAGAAGTATTCCTGGGAGTTGACAAGCGGTTCCTTTGCCGGCTCTCTGGTGTATGTGCTGTCCGGCTGCTGTACACGTGCTTTGACATTGTCCGTCATCATCACATCGAACATATCCAGGATGCGGTGCTTGATGCTGTCGTCATAGATGGGCGCAGCGACTTCCACACGCCGTCTGGTGTTTCGGGTCATCCAGTCCGCAGAGGCAATGTATACCTTGCAGTTGTCGTGCGCACCGAAGATGTAGATGCGTGTATGCTCCAGAAAACGTCCCACAATGCTGCGGATAGAGATATTCTCCGTCAGCTCCGGAACGCCGGCAACCAGGCAGCTGATGCCACGGACGATCATTTCGATCTTTACGCCGGCTTTGGATGCCTCGATCAGTTTTTCAATCAGATACTTGTCTGTGAGCGAGTTGATTTTGATGCCGATATAGGCGTGTTCGCCTGCCTTTGCCAGGGCGGTCTGTTCGTCGATCATGTCCGCCAGCTTGTTCTGCAGGCACTTTGGCGCAACCAGCAGATGCTCCGTGTGTTCCACGGTCTGTCCCAGGCAGAGCGCATGAAAGACCCGGTTTGCCTCCAGACCGATGTCATGGTTTGCCGTCATCAGCGAATAGTCGGTGTAGATGGCAGAGGTCTTTTCGTTGTAGTTGCCTGTGCCGACCTGGGTGATATAGGAGATCTCTGTGCCGACCTTTTTGGTGATGAGACAGAGCTTGCTGTGTACTTTCAGATTGTCCAGACCGTAGATGATGCGGCAGCCGGCATCTTCCAGGCGGCGGGACCATTCGATGTTGTTCTCCTCGTCGAATCTGGCACGGAGTTCCACCAGTACCACAACATCCTTACCGTTTTCGGCAGCCTCGATCAGCGCCTCCACAATTTTGCTGTTGGATGCGACACGATACAGGGTCATCTTGATGGAGACCACCTGGGGATCTCTTCCAGCCTCGTTCAGCAGCGTCAGGAACGGACGGATGCTCTCATAGGGGAACGCCAGGAAGCGATCCTTTTCCTCGACCTGTTCGATCATGCGCTTGGACGAGTCACGCCATGCCGGTTTCTGCGGCACACGGCGCTGATAGAACAGGCACTTGTTGTGGCGGAGCATATCCCGTACCACCGAGAGAACGGAGAGATTCAGCGGCGCCTCAGAGTAGAATACCTGTTCCTCTGTCAGATTCAGATAGCCGCACAGAGAATGGATGACGGCGGTATCCATCAGACGGGAGAATTCCAGCTTGATGGGGCAGAGCTTTTTCCGTTCCCGGATCAGCTGCTCCATTGCCTCACGATAGTCGCATTCTTCCTCCATGCGCTCGTCTGGTTCGATGTCCGCATTGCGGATGATTCGGATTAGCGACTTGCTCTTGATGGTGTGCCGGGAGAAGATCTCCGGTGCAAAGTGCAGGATCAGCTCCTCTGCCAGGATGAACCGGTTCTTTCCGGTGGGCAGGGAGACGATCTTCGGGAAAACGCCGCTGCTGCACGGCACAATGCCCAGCTTTTCCGTGCCTTTTTTCTCCAGCACGACAACAGCGTAAATGTTTTTGTTTTGCAGGAAGGGGAATGGCTGCTTTTTGCCGATGATCTGCGGAGAGAGCAGCGGCTCGATCTCAGCCTTGAAGTATGCCTCCAGCCATGCTGCCTCCTCGGTGGTGATGGTGTGGAAGTCTACGATGTCCACGCCCTGCATACTCAGTTCTGCACGCAGGTCAGCGTAAGCGTCGTCCTTGTCCCGGAGCAGTTCCCGCACTCTGGCGTAGATGGCGGTCAGCTGTTCCTTGCAGGTCATATTGGTCTTGTTTTCCCGGAAGTGGGGATCTTCGCACATCTGGTCATACAGCGAGCCGCAGCGCACCATAAAGAATTCGTCCAGATTGCTTTGGAAAATGGAGAGGAAAGAAAGACGCTCGCAGAGCGGATTGGTCTCGTCCTTTGCCTCTTCCAGCACTCGCTGATTGAACTTCAGCCAGGATAATTCCCGGTTATCATAACAGTTTGATTTCATTGCTGATTCCTCCGATTTGTGGTTTGTTTTTCCGGAAATCTTCCGAAAGGATCTATTGCTGTGACCGGAACAGACCGCCGGAGCGTGTCCGGATGTTCTGTTCCGGTTCGGGATGATTCCATACCATTCTAATTATATTATAAAAGATTCGTCGATATTTTGACATCTTAAATATGTAAAATATATGTTATCTTTTTGTTAAACGTCACACCTGTGAAATTAACCAGAATTTAACGGAGCGTTTGAAGAAATTCACTTGTATCATTGGAAAACAATGTTGTATAATAATACTAACCAATTATTTTTTCAGGACAGCCGTGCTGTCTGAACTAGGAGTGAAAGTATGAAAAAATATGCAGTGATCGATATTGGTTCCAATACGGTTCGCATGGTGATCTATACGGCAGAGGACACCGCATTTCACGGGCTGTTTTCCAAGAAGTACACGCTGGGACTGGCTGGGTATATCCAGGACGGCGTCATGTCCCAGGAGGGCATCCATAAGCTGTGCGGTGTTCTGCTGGAATGCCGGACAATGCTGGAACAGTTTGATGTGGAACGCTATTTTGCATTTGCCACCGCATCCCTGCGGAACATTCAGAACACCCGTGAGGCAGTAGACCAGGTATTTCTGGTGACAGGGTTTTCCATCGACGTGATCTCCGGTCAGGCGGAGGCGTATCTGGATTACTACGGCGTGATGGTGGACGCACCGCTGGAAAACGGTCTGCTCTTCGACATCGGCGGCGGCAGTACAGAACTGGTGACCATTGCGCACGATGGTCCGGGCGTGATCGAGAGTCTGCCCATCGGTTCGCTGACGCTGGCAAAGGAGTATGTGGACAAGGTTTTCCCGAAACAGAGCGAGTGCGAGAAGATCCAGGCACGCATCCGGAAAGAACTGAAAAAGCGCAAGCTGCACCGTCTCCCGGCACATACAGCGCTGTGCGGCGTAGGCGGCACGGCGAGAGCCTTGCTGATGTTGGCACAGGAACAGCAGGAGCTGCCGGACACCCAGCGGCTTTTGACGGTGAGCCAGCTGAAAAAGCTGGAAAAGGCGCTATGGAAAAAGGACGGCAAGGCACGGGAATTGCTGCTGAAAACCTGTCCCGACCGGCTGCACACCATCTATCCGGGAATGCTCATCCTGGACGAGCTGGTGCAGCTGTCCCAGTGTGAGACCATCTATATCAGCAAATACGGCGTTCGGGAGGGATACCTCCGCAGAGAACTGGCACGGAAAAAGAAAACCACAGAACCGGAAAAATAAGGACAATATCACAAAAGCCCGGCTGCATCATCGGGACGCAGCCGGGCTTTTTCGTTTGTTATAGAGTGCAGATGCTTATGCGCTTTCCACAGGCAGCTGGTTTTCCAGATGCACCAGGAACCGCATCAATACCACGGCATCATTGCCGGAAAGGTCGCTGTTTGCATCACAGTCTGCATTCTTGGTTGCCTGTGCATTCAGCGAAACGGAGCCGCTTACGGCACGGTTCAGCAGTACCGCATCTGTAATGTCCACTCTGCCGTCCAGGTTGGTGTCACCATACAGAACGTCAGCTGTGCCGGTGTCAGAACCGCTGCCGGAAACCGAGGCGGAAGTGACAGTCGTTGTGGTGGTACTCTGCATCGTGGTGGTTGTCTCAGACGGCTTGGTCTCTGTGGTGTCAGAGGGTGTTGTGCCGTCCGGCTCTTCGCCCCAGACCAGCTCGCCGTTGGCATAAGCCGGGATCTTTTTGGTGATGGCTGCGGCGTCGTTGTCGTCCTCAAAGCTGATGAGGTCGCCGTAGCTGTAGTCGTTGGAGGAATCCCATGTGGTGTCATAGGTCTCCGGATTCATCTTGTTCAGCAGTCCGAACTGGTATACCCGGCTGCCGTAGAAATTGCAGTTTTCCCATGCGATTTCGATATAATAGTTGCCCTTGTCGTCGTATTTGATCGGCTCAGAAATGGTGGCGCTGGTCTTGTTGTTTGTCATGGCGCTTTCTGCGTCATAGTCCACACGGGTCTCTACCATGGAGATATCTTCGCCGATGGCAGTCAGTTCGTCGATGTTGAAGAAGTACCGTACTTTCAGATCGTCACAGAACTGCGGCGGATTGATGGTGCGGTTGTGAATGACGATCTTGACCTGCAGACCGGCTTTGTTTTCCTGTGCCTTGCCGGCGGTGACGTAGAATCCGGTCGGGGTGTTTTCGTCCACTTCATAGCCTGCCTTGGCATTTTCGGACATATTGAAATCCGGAATGACCGCATTCTTGTCTGCCAGTTCCTTGCCCTCTGTGCCGTAGAAGTGGTACAGTCCGGCGAGGTCGCCGCAGAATCCGGCGTTGTAGTCGTCCGTGACTTCATTATAAATGTAGTCGCTGGTCACATCGTTGTGATAGTCCTTCAGATCCGGACCGCCGACCAGTGCGCCCCACAGGGTGTGCGTCTGCGGATCGGGTTCGTCCATGCTCTGGGTGGAGGAGCAGGAGGAGGAACGGTGGTGGGGATGTGTGGCATAGCTGTTCTCGTATCCCACTTCAAAGGAATAGCCCATGGGGTTGTCGCCCAGGATGTATTCCATCTGATCCTTTGCCCACTCAGCGAAAGTCAGATCGTTTGTCTCCTTGGCGTAGACCATAGCGCACAGACCGGCAGCCGTGTTGTAACGGGCGCTGCCGTAGTCGGAAACAACAGCAAAACCGGCAGGGGACTTGGCAATCCATGCGCCGTCCGTCTCCGGCAGATCCTTGATCTCCGAGGCAGTGATCTTGGTGTTCCACAGCTGGTCGTCCATGCCGAAGTACTTGTGCTTGGTGATCGGAACGTCGAAGTCCGCATTGGCGGCATCTGCCTCGCTCAGACCGGACCAGAATTCCAGGTTCCAGCGGAAAATGTACCAGTCACGGGAGATATTCGTCACCGGAGCAAGCTTTGCGAATACACCGCCCCAAACGGTATCCCAGCAGTGTACCCAGATGTTCTGCCAGCAGTTGCCGGTGTCTTTGATGATACGCTTCATATAGCCGGTGTACGGGTGCGCACCCATTTCGCCGGTAACGCTTTCGTCAACGCTGATGATATCGTCAATGTAGTCATAGTTTTCGGTGCAGTAGTACAGCCATACCGCTGCCCACGCCAGTTCGTCATAGTCATAGCTGGAGGTGTAGAAACCGCCGTCATAGCCCAGGCTGTCTACGGTCTGGGTGTCGTCGCCCACTTCGTGGTGCGTCTTTACGGAGAAATCGTACAGCGCCAGGGCGTAGTCCAGGCACTTCTGCGCATATTCCGGGTCAGTGTCCTTGAAGTTCAGATAGTTCACTGCCAGAGATGCGGCTGCACCGGCGGTCTGGTCGGATGCCGGCGTTTCGGTGGTTGCGAAGTATGCCGGACGCTTGACGGCGCAGGAAGAGGTGGCAACATAGGTGTCGTCTACCTGCAATTCCGGTGCGCACCAGTAGTTGTGGTCGTTGTTGCCTTCGCCCACCTGGTAGCAGTATGCCACTACATTTCCGTCGTCATCTAGGAAAGTGGCTTTTAAGAAGTAGTCGTTGATCCAGCGCAGCTCATCCTCCACGTGTTTCTGCAAGCCGGTTTCAACGTAAGATTCCCGGAACTCATAATAGCCCCAGCCCACGGTAGAGGCAGAGTAGCTGCCCGGCAGACCGAACTTGACGTGGTCACCGGCATCGTGCCAGCCTCCGGTCAGATCGACGCAGCCGTCGCCGTCCGGATCCAGATATTTCTTGTTGGCGTCAATGAATTCCTGGCTCATGTTGGTGCCGACATAGAGACCCTCTGCCGCAGATGCGCCGCCGTCACCCTTGCCGCTGTCCTCGTTGGCTTTGCCGCCGCCCAGGCTCTGCATGGGAACCAGAGGGATCATGCCGTCCTTGACGTGACAGTTGCCGCGCCAGGTGTAATAGCCGTCATCTGCCACCTCGTCGCCGCACTTATTGGCATCGTAGAAACACAGCGCCAGCTGGAGTGCCTCGGCGAAGTTGTCGTAGTTGTTGGGATTTTCCTTGTCCACAACAGCCGCACTGACCGGCGAGACCGCAGCTGATGCGATCATTACGCCGCTCAGGAGTCCGGCGGAAACACGCCGGAGAAGTTTTCGAATCATTTTTTTACACATTCCTTTCTGCGAATTTGTTCCCGTCCTGCCGCAGTTGCTTTCCTGTGACAGCATACCGGGAGGTTTTTTGATTTCCTATCTGATAACCGTGCCATGCCGGACACGGACGTATCCATTATTTTTCTTCTGTTTTTTCGGTTCGGTCGAAGATGATCTGATAGCCGTCACAGCCGTCCTTGATGGCACGGTTGACCCGGCTGATGGTGGCGGTGCTTGCGCCGGTCTCTTCGACAATCTCATGAAATACGTGACCCTCGTGCAGCATTTTTGCCACCTGTAACCGCTGCGCCATGGCGTTCAGCTCCTGGTAGGTGCAGAGATCCTTGAAAAAGGCGTAACATTCTTCCGGAGAACGCAGCGTCAAAATCGCCTCAAACAGCGCCTCCTGGTCTGTATTCTGTCGTTCTTTCTTCATGTATCTTCTCTCTTCCTTCCTCATATTTTCTGTGAACACACTCCAATGATATTGTACCATATCAGTTGGATAATGTAAATACTGCACAGGAAATTTGTTTGGATTTCGGCAAAACCACCAGAAAACCGGCTGTGTTTTTGACGAATCGGAAATGGGACCGGCTCTGCTTTGCAGGATCTGTTGCCTTTTTCGGCAGATATGATGGAAACGGGCAGCCAATTTGGAAAAACATACCGGAATACCGATGCTTTTCCGGTTTCGGAACATTCGCACAGAATATGCAAAAAAATCAAACCGCACCTGTGAGATTCCCATTCACAGATGCGGTTTGACTGCATTTTTATGATCCAATCAGGAGTTGTTTTGAAGAAACAGGCGCTCAGACATCCTGCAAAGCGTCATATCCGGTCTCGCCGGTACGGATCTTTACAACATCTTCTACATCGTAAACGAAGATCTTGCCGTCGCCGATTCTGCCGGTGTACAGGACCTTCTTGACTGCGTCGATGATCTTTTGCGGCGGGATCTTTGCCACAACAGCCTCGACCTTGACCTTCTTGAGGAGTTTCGTTCCCTCGGTCTTGACGCCACGGTAGTAGGACTCGTTGCCCTTCTGTGAGCCGTAGCCCATTACGTGTGTCACGGTAACGCCGTTGACACCCATCGAGGACAGGGTTGCCTGGAGTGCGTCCAGTCTGTCCGGGTTGCACATAACGACCAGCTTGGTCATCTTTGCCTTTGCGCCGTTTGCCGGTTTCATAATCATTTCCGATTCCGGAATGGTCACGCCGGTTGCTGCTGCGTCAGCGGCATCTGATGCCATAGAAACGGTAGACGGCATGAAGTCTGCATAAGCGGAAGGCAGGTTGTGTTCGGTTGCGTCCAGACCCAGAACTTCTTCTTCTGCGGAAACACGCAGACCGATGGTCTTTTTGATGATGAAGAAGGTGAGGGCGATCATGACGGAAGTCCATGCCAGGATGCAGACAACACCCAGTGCCTGGACACCCAGGACAGTGAAACCGCCGCCGTAGAACAGACCGTTGTATGTGTCGTTGTCCGGAACGGAAGTTGTTGCAAACAGACCAACTGCCAGCGAACCCCACAGACCGTTCAGGCAGTGTACTGCAACAGCACCTACCGGGTCATCTACGTGGAGAACGTGATCCAGGAGCCATACGCCGAAGCATACCAGCAGACCGGCAACAATACCGATGATTGCAGAACCGAAAGCATCGACTACGTCACAGCCGGCGGTGATTGCAACCAGACCAGCCAGGGATGCGTTCAGGCACATGGAGACATCTGGCTTGCCGTACTTGATCCAGGTGAAGATCATGCAGGAAACAGTTGCCAGTGCCGGAGCAATGGTCGTGGTGAGGAAGATGGTGCCCAGCTGCGGAACCGATGTTGCAGCAGCGCCGTTGAATCCATACCAGCCGAACCACAGGATGAATACGCCCAGGGCGCCGATGGTCAGCGAGTGACCCGGGATTGCGTTGACTTTTACCTTGCCGTCCTTGGTCTTGGTGAATTTACCGATACGGGGTCCGAGGATCGCAGCACCGATCAGTGCGGAGATACCGCCGACCATGTGGATGACACCGGAACCGGCGAAATCGTGGAACGGTGTGGAAAGCTGAGACAGCCAGCCGCCGCCCCATACCCAGTGTGTCTCGACCGGATAGATGACTGCCGAGATCACTGCGGAATAGATACAATAGGAAATGAACTTTGTACGTTCTGCCATGGCACCGGAAACAATCGTTGCCGCTGTTGCGCAGAATACCAGGTTGAATACGAAACTGGACCAGTCAAAGTTTGCATAGTCCGAGAAAATGTCGAAACCAGGCTTGCCGATGATGCCGACCAGATCTTCGCCGCACAGCAGACCGAAACCGATCAGAATGAATACCACTGTGCCGAGACAAAAGTCCATGAGGTTTTTCATAATAATGTTGCCGGCGTTCTTCGCTCTGGTGAAACCAGCCTCAACCATTGCAAAACCGCACTGCATAAAGAATACCAGTGCCGCACCGACCAGGAACCATATGCCGTAAACGTTGTCGTTTATCAGACCTAAAATTGAATTTTGATCCATAAGAATGCACCTCTCCATGATGTGATATAGGGGAGAGCAGCGGTACCGTTCTGCTCTCGGTCTCTTCTGCGATTCTCCTTTTTTTCCTCGCAAAAAAGAAAACAGCAAAGGCTCTACGCATTTCTGCACAGCGCCTTTGCTGTTTGTGCTTTCAGTATAGACGATTTTTTCCCGGTTGTCAAGGCTTTTGCACGGATTCTTGCAAATCAAGAAAAAATCGAAGTTTCACTTTGCAAAACGGAAAAATTTATCCGTTTTTCTTTTCCCCGAAGGAATCTGCCAGGATCTGAGCGGTTTTTGTCAGATACGGGACATCTGCCTGTGCCAGAGCGCCGGTGTCGCAGGCTGCGGCAACTGCCGGATCCAGAGGAATACGCTCCAGAACAGGCACATTGGTGCTGTTGACTGCGTCATCCGAGCCGAACAGCGGAATTTCCTTGCCGCAGTCCGGACACTTGATAAAGCGCATATTTTCCACCATACCCAGCACCGGGATATCCATGCGCTGTGCCATGGAGACCGCTTTCTGTACGATCATGGAGACCAGAGACTGGGGTGTGGAAACGATAATGATGCCGTCCAGCGGCAGGCTCTGGAATACGGTCAGCGGCACATCGCCCGTCCCGGGAGGCATATCCACGAACATGAAGTCCACATCGCCCCAGGAGACCTCTTCCCAGAACTGCTTTACCACGCCGGAAATCACCGGACCACGCCAGAATACCGGGTCAGTCTCGTTTTCCAACAGCAGGTTCAGCGACATGACCTTTGTGCCGTCTGCGGCAATATAGGGCAGCAGGTTCTGCTCGTCGGTCTGGGCATGGTCGTGGATGCCGAAGATCTTCGGGATAGACGGTCCGGTAATATCGGCATCCAGGACAGCGGTCTCATAGCCGAGCCGGCGTGTCTGGATGGCGAGCAGGCTGGTCACCAGGGATTTTCCCACGCCGCCTTTTCCGCCGACAACACCGATCACTTTTTTGACACCCTTTGTATTGTTGATGGCACGTTCGTTCTGTTCTTTTTCCTGACATCCGCCGCTGGTGGCGCAGGAACTGCATTCATGATTGCAATCTGCCATGATTTTTTACGCTCCTTTTTGATGATTGTCCGCCTTGGCGGAACAACTTTATTATACCACATTTTGCGGTTTCTTGCAAGTCACTATGGAAAACAATAGATTCCCTTGTCCCTTTTCAAGGTGACTGGACAGCAATGTATGCTGAATGCACAAATGGATTGGATTTCTCTGAAACAGCAGCGGCATTATAATTCCGCATACGGCAGGGCATCCGCATCGCTTACAGTGAAAAACTGCATCTTCTCCCGGAGCGCATCCGCCAGCATTTGTAGGCGTTGTGCCGGTTCACCGGCAGGAATGTGGAAATTGTCCAGAATTTGTGGAAAGGACTTTGCCGGAACGAAGTCCCACGATTCCGGAGTCCGGTCGTCTCCGGTGAACAAAGGCAGATAGCTGCCCTTGCAGGGGATGCCGATGTCGTAGTTGTACAGGCTGCCAATCTTTCCCTGTGCCATTCCCAGCAGATGTCCGTATTTCAGACAGCCGATGGAGACGGTGCGGTCTGACCGGACGCAGAACCCGTCGCCGGAATCGCCGTTCATGCCGCTGTTGATATCCACGCTGAGGACAGCCGCACCGGACTGGTTGATCTGCTCCACGATATGCCGCATAGAAGGGCGCAGTTCTCCACGAAATCCTGTCCCCAGCAGGCAGTCTACAAGGATGTCCGTCTGGGAAAAGTCCACGCTGTCCGTGACGGGAATGCCCCGTTCTTCACACTTGGCGAAGAAATAACCGCCGTCCGGGGAAACTTTTTCGCTGGTGCGGACGATCCGGCAGGGGATGCCGTGCTGGCGGAGCAGGAGCGCCAGCACATAGCCGTCACCGGCGTTGTTGCCGCTGCCGGTGACGATGTCAATTTTGCCGTGCCAGTCCCAGCTCTGAAACAAGCCTAGCCCGGCACGGTACATCAGGGTCTTGCTGTCTGTGCCGCCGGCGATCTCTGCGGCATCGCTGGTACGCATGACGGCAACGGAAATGAGTTTTTCCATGAGAATTCCTCCGATTTCAAAAAAGGCAACGCCATTCCGAAGAACGGCATTGCCCTGTTTTTTGCTTTTATCTCGCTTACTGCAAGCCAGCCAGTGTGGTGAACTGTGCTTTTAGAGCCGGGTAGATCTCCCGGTACAGCTGGTAATAGGACTCATATACCGGAACATTTTCTGCCTGCGGTGTCTGAGTTTTGTCGGTCTTGACGATAGCGTCACAAGCCTCCGGCACACTGCTGTAAATGCCTGCGCCAACCGATGCCAGGATCGCTACGCCCAGAGACGGACCTTCCTTGGATGCCACTGTCTTGACCGGGCAGTTGTACAGGTCTGCCAGCATACTCCGCCACAGGGGAGATGTGCCGCCGCCGCCGCACGCCATCATGTCATCTACAGAGATGCCCATTTCCCGGAATACCTCCACGCAGTCACGCAGGGAATAGGTCACGCCCTCCAGAACGGCACGGAGCATATCCCGCTTGGTGTGCATTGCAGAAAGTCCGAAGAATACGCCACGTGCGTTGGGATCCAGGTGCGGTGTGCGCTCACCCATGAGATACGGCAGATACAGCAGACGGTTTGCGCCAACCGGAACCTGTTCTGCCTCCTTGTCCATAAGGTAGTATTCGTCTACGCCCATGAGGGATGCGGTCTGCTTTTCTGCGGCGCAGAAGTTGTCACGGAACCATTTCAGCGACAGACCGGCGCCCTGGGTCACGCCCATCACGTGCCAGCTGTTGGGAACAGCCGCACAGCAGGTGTGTACTCTGCCTTTGTCGTCCATTGCCATGGAAGAGGTGTGGGCGAATACCACGCCGGAAGTGCCGATGGTGGTGAACGCCTTGCCGTCCTTGACTACGCCGGTGCCTACCGCAGCGGCTGCATTGTCGCCGGCGCCGCCGACAACCACAGTTCCCTCGCACAGTCCCAGGGTGTCTGCCATTTCACGGGTCAGCCTGCCGGTCACTTCGCAGGATTCATAGACCTTGCCCAGCAGTGCCTTGTCGATCTGGAGCAGGCGCAGCAGTTCGTCTGACCAGCAGCGGTTTGCCACATCCAGCAGCTGCATTCCGGACGCATCCGAAACCTCGGTGGCATACTCGCCGGTGAGGATCAGACGCAGATAGTCCTTGGGCAGCAGGATGTGACGGCACTTTTCGTACACGTCCGGCTCGTTGTTCCGTACCCACAGGATCTTTGCGGCAGTCCAGCCGGTGAGCGCCGGGTTAGCGGTGATCTCCATCAGCTTTTCTCTGCCCACAACACGGTTCATTTCGTCCACTTCCGCAGCGGTGCGCTGGTCGCACCAGATGATGGACTTCCGCAGGACGTTGTTGTCCTTGTCCAGCATGACCAGACCGTGCATCTGTCCGGAAATACCGATGCCCTTGATCTCTTCCTTGGACACGCCGCTCTTGGTCACAACGGTCTGGATGGTGCGGATCATGGCATCCTTCCAGTCCGCCGGATCCTGTTCTGCATAGCCGTTTTTCGGCTGATACATGGGATATTCGATGGTGGCACTCGCCATAACGGTGCCGTCTTCCCGGAATAAAACTGTTTTTGTGCCGCTTGTGCCGCAGTCTACGCCAATTACATAAGCCATAATACTGATTCCTTTCTATTTCACGCTGTTTACACGAGTTTTGCTGGTTTTATTTTAACAAAAAACAAGGTTTTTGTCAAGCATTCTTCTATGGGTATCGTATATTTTGAAAAGTTCAGATTTGTACGATTTTGATATTCCGGAATGACTTTCATTTTGTTTTGGAACACTTTTTGCAATGCGGCTGGAATGGGAGACGGCGGAACGTGTGCTGGTGCATACACAGATTTTCCGGCAGCTGCATCTTGCATTTTTCGGCACAGTATGCTATAATAGACTCACCGTCCGGGGCGATGGCATCCGGGCGTGTGCATTTCAAAAAACGGAGCGTGAAACATATGCAGTATTCTTATACACCCCATGGCGTCTGTTCCCGTGCGATCCTCATTGACGCAGAGGACGGCATCGTCAATAAAGTGCAGTTCATCGGCGGATGCAGCGGCAACACCCAGGGCATCGCAGCCCTGGTAGAGGGAATGCCGCTGGATGAAGTGGTAAAGCGTCTGGAGGGCATCAAGTGCGGCAGCCGTCCGACCTCATGTCCGGATCAGCTGGCAAAGGCACTGAAAAAGGTGGCAGAGGAGCAGTAAGCTTTCCTGCCGGAAAAGAAAAACGGGGCAGGGTTTCTGAAAATGGAAACCCTGTCCCGTTTTGTGTTGGCATAGGTTATTTGATCCACCACTCCGGCGTGATCTCGCCCAGCTTGACGATGCGTCCGGCGGCGTAGTCCATCATGATCTCGATGTCCTTGTACCTGCCGTTTGGCATCAGCTGCACCATAAGTTCCCGACACGCCCCGCAGGGTGCGCCGCCGGAACCGTCCGGCAGAATGCAAAGCACCTTGTCGATCTCCTGTTCGCCGTTGGTAATCATGTTAAAAATGGCGTTTCGCTCTGCACAGATGCCCAGCGTGGAGCAGGTGTCAATGCAAACGCCGGTGTAGATCCTGCCGGATTTGGATAACACCGCAGCAGCCACGCCGCCGGCAAGCACATAGTCGGAGATTTGCCGTTCCTGCTGTACCGCCTTGGCAGCGGCGTAGAGCTTTGCCCAGATTTCGTCCATGGGGAATGCCTCCTTGTGAGCGGAAATGATTTGATTTAGCGGATAAGTTTTTGAATCTGCAAAATAAGTTGAGGAAGTTCCTCGAAAACAACATCTGAAATGATGCTCCAGTTTGTACCATCATAATCATGCACAAGACGGTGACGTAATCCGGAGATCATTCCCCATGGAATATCGCTGTGTTCCGCTTTGTATTCTTTTGAAATATAGTATGCGTGTTCTCCGATATTGTAAAGTGGTGTTGTGACCAGCCATTGCAATGCGTATTCACGCATAAGCTTTTCTTTTGTGATGCCATTTTCCTCGATGTAGTCATTGAGCTTTTTAGAATACATGAGAATTTTTTGTATGCGCTGTTCGTCAGAATACTTCATGCAACAAGCAACCTTTCCCGCATAATGGTGTCAAAAAATGTGCTTTCCCGGTTCACCTCATGGATTTCAAAAACGTCTACTTCTTTTTGAAAAGCCTCACGAAGTTCCTCTGCCAGAGAGAAAATCATCGTCAATTTGAAGTCTTTGCCGCCAAAGACAAGAAAATCAAGGTCACTTTCTGTGGTCGCTTCATTTCGGGCATAAGAGCCAAACAAATAGATTTCTTCTGCATGATATTTCAAAGCGATTGGTTTTACGATTTCTTTGATTCTGTCTATGGTGAAAACTTCGTTTGACATAGAACCAGCTCCTTTCTGCACCACCCGATCTATCGGACACTCATTCCCGATACCCGGCACCGAAAACTTCCTTTTCCTGGTTTACATAGAGAATGATCGGACCGAGCATACTATCTTCCGTTGTGGAAAAGGTGACCGCATAATAGGGACCGGTTCCAGTCTCTTCCGCCAATGCGGCGTAGATGTTTTCTGACGGCGGATTTTTCATATCCTGCACATCCGGTGTGTCCATGTCGAGGATGCTCGCCAGGGTCTCGTCAGTCTCGTTGTTCTGCAAAAAATCCTGGCAGATGCGGATGATGTCGGAATGCGCATTTTCAGAAAAAGATGTTTCCACGGCACTGGTGGTTTCGTTTGCGGTTTTGGACGAATTTGTTCCGTTGCTGCACGCTGCCAGTGAGGCCAGCAGGAATGCTGCAAGTGTCAGTGTAAATGCTTTTCTTTTCATAATAACACCTCCGGGGATATTTTGGGGAATAGAAACTAGTCCCTTGTATACTGTTTTAATTATTCTCATTAAATTGCTGAATAACATTTATAATTTTATCAAAGCATTCTTCTTTTATTTTCTTATTACCCTCTCTTCTATTCTTCATTTTTCCTTCATTAAGACAATTATCGAATATCCAGTTTTTCAAACGATTTAATTCATCATAATCCACTGCGTTTGAAACTTCTGCCATCCAAAAAATAAGTTCTCCACACTGAATTCTCTTATTAAATTGAGCATCATCTTTCCGCCGTTTCGACCATGACTCTATTAAATGCCAGTATTGCGTAGGATTATCTACCTTGCATTCCTTAGCATATTTAATATATCCACCTGATTTTTGTCTGTATCCATGTGAAATTAAATCGTCCGTCAAAGGGCATGGAACATTTTCCTTTCCTGCATAAAAATTGCGTATTTTCCAATTTTCCATAACTGAATCTCTCCAAATTTTCGGTTCACATCTTTCACTCGTTTTCCCAGCACTTTCTCACCCCAACAACGACCGATACAACTCCACATACTTCTCTGCCGAAACGTTCCAGCTGTAGTCGCACTTCATGGCGTGGCGTACCAGAGCGTTCCACTTCCGCTTGTCGGCGAACAGCTCGCAGGCACGCTTCACAGCATCCAGCATATCGTATGCGTCATAGGTCTTGAACGTAAAGCCATTGCCGTTCTTGCCGCCGGCATCGAAAACAGAGTCCTTCAGACCGCCGGTTTCCCGTACCACCGGAATGGTGCCATACCGCATGGCAACCATCTGCGCCAGACCGCAGGGTTCGTTCTGGGACGGCATGAGGAAAATATCTGCGCCGCCGTAGATGCGCCGTGCCATTGCCGGCACAAATCCCACGGTCACATGCACCTGATCCGGATACTCTGCCTGCATTTCCCGGAAGAAGTCCTCGTACAGCCGCTCGCCGCTGCCCAGTACCACGAACCGGCAGCCCAGCTGCAGCATTTCCTGGAAGGTCTGCTGTACCAGCTGGATGCCCTTGTGTGCCACGAAACGGGTCACAATGCCCACTACCGGCGCATCGGAATCGGTCAGACCGCATTCATGCAGCAGGGCAGCCCGGCACTCTTTTTTGCCGGCGATCTTGGTCACGGAATAATGCTTTTTCAAGTTGGAGTCCGTCTCCGGGTCATAGCCCACGACGTCAATGCCGTTGAGGATACCCACAATGCCGTCCTGCCGCCGCACCAAAGCACGATCCATGCCGTAGGAATACCACGGGTCGAGGATCTCTTTCGCATAGGTGGGGCTGACAGTGGTGACACGGTCTGCTGTTTCAATAGCGCCTTTCATCAGATTCACCATGCCGTCAAATTCCAGCAGGCTGGTGTGATAGGTGGGAATGCCCATCAGCTCTGTGACAACTTCCTTGCCGTAAACGCCCTGGTACTGGATGTTGTGGATGGTGTAGATAATGCGGATGTTCTCGAATTCCTGGTGGTATTGATAGAGAACACGGTAGAACACCGGCACCATAGCCGTCTGCCAGTCGTTGCAGTGGATGATGTCCGGTTTCCAGTCCAGCGCCGGCAGAATTTCCAGCACGGCACGGCTGAAAAAGACAAAGCGTTCGCAGTCGTCGTAAAAGCCGTACATTCCGTCCCGCATGAAATAATACGGGTTGTCCAGCAGGTAATAGGTCACTTTGCCCACCTGGATGGTGTAGATGCCGCAGTACTGCTTCCGCCAGCCCACTTCTACGGTGATATCCTTGAGATAGGTCATCTTGTTGCGGACAGCCGGGGTGACGCTCCGGTACAGGGGCATAACAACACGGCAGTCGATCTCGCTGTTCTTGCTCAGCGCAGCCGGCAGGGAGCCAGCCACATCTGCCAGACCGCCGGATGCGGCAAAGGGCAGTGCCTCGCTGGCAGCAAATAATATTTTCATTTCCAACACTCCTTTTATGACGGCAACGCCGCACACACAATTTTGCGGCATTGCAAAAACTGCCGTATGAACCGTTTCACAGGCGCTTGCCCGTGTATGCCGGTCGCATACGGCAGAAATTTCTATTTCAAATGAGATCCCAAACGCAGAAAACAGCGCTTAGATGGTTGCCTTCTTGCCCAGATACAGCGGATATTCCGGAGAACCGGTCAGAACACGGTTTGCAGAAATGGTAACATTCTTGTCGGCAACGATGGCGTCAATGTTGCAGCCCTCGCCGATCTCAGTACCCTGCATCAGTACGCAGTTGCGGACAACAGCACCCTTGGCAATCTTCACGCCACGGAACAGAACACAGTTTTCTACGGTGCCTTCGATCATGCAGCCGTCGGCTACCAGGGAATTCTTCACGCTGGATTCCAGACCGTATTTTACCGGTGCATTGTCGCCGACCTTGGTATAGATCGGAGCCTCGCTGTTGAATACGTTGTTGCGTGTCTTGGTGTCCAGCAGCGCCAGGTTTGCCTTGTAATAAGCCTCCAGACTGTCGATCTTGAAGAAACAGCCCTTATGCTCGTATGCCTTAAAGACAAACTCGTCCTTGCGTGCCTGGAGCAGGTCACGGATGAGGCTCTTCTGGTTCTTGCTGATTGCCTCCAGAACGACCTGTTTCAGGAAGTCGGTGGTCATGATGAACATATCCAGAGAGATGTTGCACTCGCCGGCAAGCATGGGATTGGTCAGAACTTCCTTGATGGTGTTCTCCTCGTCGATCTGCAGAATGCAGCCGTTTGTGCTTTTATCCCGGTTGTACAGTCCCTTGGCATAAATCACGGTGATATCAGCGCCGCTGTTCTGATGCTGTGTCAGAGCGTCGGTAAAGTCGATGGTCGTAACCAGATCGCTGTTTGCCAGAACTACATATTCTGCCTTGGTGTGTTCTACAAAGCTCCAGATGTTGCTCAGTGCCTCCAGACGTCCCTGGTATGTACCGCCGCCGACCTGGCTGAACGGCGGCAGCAGGTGCAGACCACCTTTTTTCCGTGCCAGATCCCATTCACGGCCGGAACCCAGGTGATCCAGCAGAGAGCCGTAGTTGGACTTGGTGATGACGCCGACCTCAGAGATGCCGGAGTTTACCATGTTGGAAAGCGGAAAGTCTACCATGCGGTAACGTCCGCCGTAAGGGATCGAACCCATAGTCCGCAGCTTGGTCAGATCAATAACTGCGGAGTCGTTGATGCTTGCAAAAATTAAACCTAAAACATTTTGATTGATACTCATTGTACGCCACCGCCTTTACAGATTTTCGGAAATAATTTCTTTCGGAAGAACTCGCTTGCCGGAAGAGATTGTGATATTATGACCGAGAACGGCGATGCCCCAATCCTCACGGTTGGGAACAGATTCCGGATTCATACCGATCATGGCATCGGATTCTACCACGCAGTTTTCACCGATGATCGCATATTCCACCACTGCATTCTTCTTGATGGTCGTGCCGGGCATTACGATGCTGTACTTGACCGATGCGCCCTCTTCGATGGTGACACCGGAGGAGATGATGGAGAAGTCCACCGTACCGTCTACCACGCTGCCCTCTGTAATCATGGAGTTTTCTACGTGTGCATTTGCGCCGATGTACTGCGGCGGCATATTGTTGTGACGGGAATATACCTTCCAGTCCGGATCGTACAGGTTCAGCGGCACATTCGGGCTGAGCAGGTCCATGTTTGCCTCCCACAGGCTGTCCAGTGTGCCGACATCCTTCCAGTAGCCCTCGAATTCATAGGCGAACAGGCGCTCATCATTTTCCAGCATTGCCGGGATGATGTCCTTGCCGAAGTCCTTCGAACCGGTATTGGCGTTTTCATTTTCGATCAGATATTTGCGCAGCTTTTCCCATGTGAATACGTAGATGCCCATGGATGCCAGTGTGGATTTCGGCTCCTTCGGCTTTTCGGTGAAGTCTACGATTCTGCCGCTTTCGTCACAGGTCATGATACCGAAACGGGATGCCTCCGAACGGGGAACATCAATTACGGCGATGGTGCTGTCAGCCTGGTTGGCAATGTGATAATCCAGCATCTTGGAATAGTCCATCTTGTAGATGTGGTCACCGCCCAGGACGATGACATATTCCGGGTCATAGCGCTCGATGAACGCCATGTTCTGATAGATCGCATTGGCAGTACCCTCATACCAGGATGCGCCTGCTGCGGTCTGATACGGCGGCAGAACGTGTACACCGCCGTGCATCTTATCCAGATCCCACGGCTGACCGTTGCCGATGTATTCGTTCAGCACCATCGGCTGATACTGGGTCAGAACGCCCACGGTATCAATACCGGAGTTGATGCAGTTGGAGAGCGGAAAGTCGATGAAACGATTCTTACCGCCATAGGGGATCGCTGGTTTTGCCACTTTTTGTGTCAGGGCATACAGTCGGCTGCCCTGTCCGCCAGCCAACAGCATGGCGACGCACTTTTTCTTGATCTTCATGATATTCCTCCTAATATAAATTCAAAAATTTCTTTTGAATGGGTGACATAATGGAAAAGCTGTCCGGCTCACCTGTTGCTGCCGGGAGCCGCTTTGCGCTTTCTCGCAGTGCCTGCCGTTTTTTTGACGGTCGTCTTTTTCGGCTTGACGGCTGCGCTCTTTGCAGGGGATGCCTTTGCCGCTGCGGACTTTCTCGGCGCACGCTTTTTCACCGGACTGTACTTCAGATAGAGTACAGAAAGCGGTGCAAGGGTGAGGGAGATGCACTGTTCAAAACCGTGCATGGCAATGGGGAGCGTCTGGAATTTCTTTTCCGTGACGCCGCTGCCGCCATAGACTGCTGCATCTGTATTGAATACCACCTGGTATCTGCCTTCCTTCGGCACACCGATCTTATAATCGTTGCGCTGCACCGGGCAGAAGTTGCAGATGGCGATGATCTCGTTTCCGTCGTCGTCAATACGCCGGAAGGCGATGACGCTCTGCTGATAGTCGTCGTGGGAGATCCAGCTGAATCCCTGCCAGGAATCGTCATCCTGCCAGAGTGCGGCGTTGTCCAGATAGAATTTGTTCAGATCCTGTGAGAACTGTTCCATCTGCTTGTGTGCCGGCTGTTCCAGGAGTTCCCAGTCCAGCTGCGTCTCATAGTTCCACTCTTTTTTCTGTGCGAATTCCTGTCCCATAAAGAGCAGTTTCTTTCCGGGATGCGCCATCATATAGCCAAGGAATGCCCGGTAAGAGGCGAACTTTTCTTCTTCGGTCTGACCGCTCATCTTCTCCAGCATGGAGCATTTTCCGTAGACGATCTCGTCATGCGAAATGGGGAGAATGTAGTTCTCCGAGAAACAGTAGAAGAACGAGAACGTCAGCTTGTCGTGGTTGAACGCCCGGTAGATGGGGTCGAGGGAGATGTAGCTGAGCATATCGTTCATCCAGCCCATGTTCCACTTGAAGTTGAATCCCAGACCGCCGATGTCGGTGGGTTTGGTGACCATGGGCCATGCTGTGGATTCCTCTGCGATCATGAGGATGTCCGGATTCCGGGAGAATGCCGCCTCATTCAGATGTCGCAGGAAGTCTACCGCCTCCAGGTTCTCGTGACCGCCGTAAACGTTGGGACGCCATTCGCCGTCCTGCCGGTCGTAGTCCAGATAGAGCATGGATGCCACTGCGTCCACCCGGAGTCCGTCCAGATGGAAGTCCTCCAGCCAGCAGCAGGCGCTGGAGATCAGGAACGAGCATACCTCGCCTTTGCTGTAGTCAAATACTCTGGTTCCCCAGCCCTTGTGTTCCATTTTCAGCGGATCGGCATATTCATAGCAGTATGTGCCATCGAATTCGCACAGCCCCATGGGGTCTTTCGGGAAGTGTGCCGGAACCCAGTCCAGGATGACGCCGATGCCTGCCTGGTGGAACAGGTCGATCATTTTCCGGAAGTCGTCCGGCGTGCCGTGCCGTGAGGTGGGCGCAAAGTAACCGGTGACCTGGTATCCCCATGAGCCGTCAAAGGGATACTCCGTCAGCGGCATGAATTCCACGTGGGTATAGGACATCTTTTTCAGATAGGGGATGATCTCTTCTGCAAAGCCGATATAACTGGGGAACTTCTCCGCCGGGTTGTGCTTCCAGGAGGAGATGTTCACCTCATAGATGTTCATGGGGCTTTTGTAGGGGACGTGCTTTTTCTTTTCCAGCATCCATTCCCGGTCTCCCCATACATATTCACTTTCAAACAGCTTGGAGGCGGTGCCGGGCCGGCGCTCATAGTGTGCGGCATAAGGGTCTGCCTTATCCAGAATGCGGCCGTCCTGTGTCTCGATGCTGTATTTATAGCTGTCAAATTGTTTCAAGCGGGGCAGTTCTGCTTCCCAGACTGTGTCTGAGATCTTGTGCATGGGATTGGCGGTGCGGTTCCAGCCGTTGAACTCTCCGATCACGGAGACGCTCTTTGCGTGGGGCGCCCAGACACGAAAGCGGTAGAACTGTCCTCTTCCACGCCGGAACGGGTGCGCACCGAAGAATTTATGTGCCTCAAAGTTTTTGCCTTGGTGGAACAAATACAATGGAAAATCATTTGCGGTGGATTTCTGTGATGATTGCATAGCATACCCTCCTTTTGTTTTCTATTCATATTTTAACATATAAAGGATAGTATTGCAAGTTATTTTTTTGGTATCCAGTAAATTTCATAGAACCGCCCATATTTGAACCGCATATTTAGTCATGTTGCATAAAAACAAAGACGTATCATAACGGCTTTGTATTCTTTTTGTGGCGATATCGCACAAAGTACACGGCACATCACCTGCAATTGTATTTTTGGAAGAAAAATCCGGAATCTAAATGAATTCAGCAAAAAGCAGCTTTGATCTGGTAAAAATTAGATGCCGTAAAACTGTGCGATGCTGTCTCAGAATGCGGGGAGCAGACGTGCGGCGCAGACGGTTACATCATCCCGGCATTTTCCGCCGGCGAAGATCTCTGCCTTTTCGCAGATCTCCATCACGATCTGTTCCAGGTCGCTGGTGGTTTCCAGCAGCTGCCGGATCAGCGGATAGGCGTCCTCGCTGACACCGTCCGACAGCATCAGAATGATGTCATCGGGGCAGAGCTTTACCTGCCGTATCGCTGTTTCGCCCTCCGGTTCCAGTCCGAGGGGAAACGTCATGGCGCTGATGCGTGAGACCTTTCCGCCGTGGCGGATCAGTGTGGCGGCTGCCCCGGATTTCATCATGGTGAGACACCCGGCGTCCAGATCGAACCGGGCAACATCCAGTGTGGCAAAGGTCTCCTGGGGCGATTTGGTCAGCAGCAGCCCGTTCATCATGCGGACAGCCGCTGTGCCGGAGATGCCGCCGCTGATAAACTTGCGGAACAGCTCTGTGGTCATCCGGGACTCGATGGCAGCATTTTTTCCGGTTCCCATGCCGTCGGACAGCACCAGATAGGGGTTGCCGGCGCTGTCAGTGAAGAGGATGGCAGTGTCACCGGAGATGGTCTCCTGGCTGGCGTGCCGGGCGGAGGTGAAGTGTTCCAGCCGGTATCTGGGACGCTGGCAGAGCCGATAGCGCACAGTCTCGCCGGAGTAGATGGGGTCCAGTTCTTCCAGCGTCAGATTCAGAGATTCGGACAGGATGTGCCGGATGGTGGGCAGACAGCCGTCCAGTTCCCGGCTCTGACAGCACATCTCGATCATAAGCCGGTCGGAAAGGGTGTGGTACACTGCGGCGGAGTCGCAGGGATAACCGTAGTGGAGCAGCTTGCGGCGCACGGTCTCACTGAGTTCGCTGCTGTAGCGGATGTGCAGCTGATCGCTGGTGGCGGTGAGCAGGTCCTCTGCGGCTGCCAGCTGTTCCAGGAGAACCGTGCGGCTCTCGGCAGTGCGTGCCGCCAGAAAGCGTGCCTTGCGCCGGTCGGCGGCGTGACGGGAAAAGAGGGTGCGCAGGCGTTCTGTCCGAATGCAGTGTTCCAGCTCCTGCGGAATTGCAGGCGGTGCGGCACTCAGATGGGTCTCCATTTTCCGAAAGCCGGCGAGGGTGTCCTCGTAGTTGGTCTCCCAGCAGCGCAGCTTGTTCCGGCAGCTGCCGCAGACCGTCTCGCAGACTTCCCGTGTGGCGTCGCCTGTGGATTCTTCCTGGGGCAGGATCGCCGAGATGGCATCCGTATCCTCCCGGACGCTGCGGATGGCGTCTGCCATATACTGCAGCCGGGAAGAAAGGGGCAGCGTGTTATCAGAGCGGTCGGGCAGGTCTGTGATAAGCCACTTGTCCAGCCAGCTGCTGTCCAGGAACAGAAAGGCTGCGCTGCCCAGAAACAGGTTGATGACAGCGGAGACCTGGAGCAGACTTGTCCCGAAGGTGATGAGCGCCATCAGAGAGAACAGGAAAAATACACCGGCAATGAGAAACCGGTTTTTTCCGGAGAGATAGCCCACCAGCAGACCGCCCACCGGCAGGATCAGCATGGGAAGTCCGGCATCCGGTGCGCCCAGGATTGCGCCGCAGGCTGTCAGTGCGCCGCAGATTACGCCGCCGGCACACCGGAACTTCTTTGCCCCGATTAGTGTGACTGCGGTGCTGATGACGCAGCCGGCGTTCATGGACGGGATGCCGTAACAGCTGAATGCTGCCACCGCCAGAATGAGAACGACTGCGGCGGCGCATCCGTCGGTGGAGCGCAGGGGAATCTTGCCTGTGCTGCGGACGCTGGAAAAGACGGCGTGCATAAAATAGGAGGCACAGCCGGTGAGTGCCGCAGTCATGGTGTAGCCGATCACTTCTGCGCCGCTGGCGTGGAATACCAGGGAGACGGCAATGCCGGAGAGAAACACACAGATGCCGGTGCTGCACGCCATGCCGGCGGCTGTTTTTGCAGGCCGTTTCAACAGGCGCAGGCACACCACGACTACCAGGGCAAACAGCAGGGGCAGGTTGTCCAGCATGGTATTGGAGAGCGTATAGGAGATCAGACTGCCGATGAGAACGGCAATGGCACCGGGTGCGCTGAGGTTGGCGGCGATGGCGATGGGCAGCGGCGAGGTCATGGTTCCCATGTATGTACCGGCAAGGAGCAGTCCGGAGAGAAAACCGCCGCCGGTCTCCCGGAGAATGCGTGGAACGGGGATGCGATGGAGGAGCTGAGGTTGGCTGGGGTTGTGCATGATGGAAACGTCCTTTCTTTGCGGAGCGTCTGCCGGCGTACCTTTCTGCACGTGTTCTGTCTGCGGATTTTTCGGGATAGTTCGAGAAAATCCGTGGTTGCAGTCTGCGTACATTCGGATACGCCGGCAGGCTCTGAGGCGAGATGCCTGAAATATCATTGGTGTATTCATTATACCGTTTGGAGAGAAAAATATCTGTCAGAATCTCTTGCATCATTTTAGAACAATGTGCATGAATCTGCGGCGGCAGGACGGGCAATCGGGAGAAGATGCGTTTCCGGTCAGTTTGGTGGGAAAAACAAAAAGGCAGCACCGTACAAAGCTTGTACGATGCTGCCAAAAACCGGAATCCAAGAACCTGTCACACGTGTCCTGTCAAGACAGGCTCTGAAATATCGGTTGTCGTGTCCTATTTCCTCACCGGCTGCTGATACTCCATCAGCACCTGCTGCAATTCCTGGATATACAGCTGAGCGCCGTGGCTCTCCTGGATTCTCGGATTGGAGATCCAGCCAATCTCCATCCGCTCCGGCGTATCCAGGGGAACAGAGACAATGTCGCCGCCGTTCAGATCGGCGCTTACCATGCCGCTGCAAATGGTGTAGCCGTTGACGCCTCGGAGCAGATTGAACAAGGTGGCACGGTCGCTGACACGGATGCACTTTTTGTGGGGCATGGTGCTGAGCAGTTCCTCCGCAAAGTAGAACGAGTTGTGGACACCCTGTTCAAAGCAGAGAAACGGGTATGGTTCCAGGTCGGCGGTCGTGACAGATGCCCGTCCGGCGAGAGGATGCTCTGCCCGGAGAAAGACGTGCGGTTCTGCGTTCACCAGGGAGTGGAATTCCAGGTGGTATTCCTCCAGCATGGCACGGATCACCTTTTCGTTAAAGCTGCTGAGGTACAGAATGCCGATCTCGCTGTCGAAGTTGCGCACATCCTCCATGATCTCGTGGGTGCGTGTCTCCCGGAGGGTGAACTCGTAGGACTCCGGGGACAGCCGCTGGATGAGCCGGACAAAAGCGTCCACCGCAAAGGCATAGTGCTGGGTGGAAATGGAACACCGCTGGCGTGTCTGCTTGGCTGCGCCGTAGTGCTGGTGGAGCAGGTCTGCCTGTTCCACCACCTGTCTGGCGTAGGACAGGAACTCCCGTCCGTCCTCGGTGAGGGCAATTCCTCTGGCGGAGCGGTGGAAAATGATAATGCCAAATTCTTCTTCCAGGGTGCGGACAGCACTGGAAAGCGTGGGCTGCGCCACATAGAGCTGTTTTGCCGTTTCGCTGATCGAGCCGTGTTCCACAATGGCGATCACATATTGCAGCTGCTGTAATGTCATAGCGTTTTCCCTCAGAGCGATTCGATCATGCGCAGCACGATGTCTGCCACACGTTTTGCGGCGATCTTTTCGAACTGATCGAAGGACATAGCGCCTTCGTCATCCGCATTGTCGGAGATGCAGCGGATGCTGACAAAGGGAACGCTGTTCCGGTAGGCGCACTGTCCCACAGCGGCGCTTTCCATGTCAATGGCATAGGGCGTGAGCCGCTGCTGGATCTCCGCCTTGACGGCGCTGTCTGTGACGAACGCCTCGCCGGAGACGATGCGTCCCACAAAGGATCTCACTTCGAAAGAACCGCAGGTCTTGACTGCCAGGTCAATGAGTGCCTGGTCTGCGGTGTAGATGCCGCAGTAAGGCGGATAGTCCTTCAGAAAGTGCAGATCCAGGTCGTGGGGCAGCACTTCGCTGGAAACTACAACATCACAAACGTGAATGTCGTTGTTCATGCCGCCTGCAATGCCGGCATTGATGACAGCGTCCGGTGCGAAATTGTCGATGAGCGCCTGGGTGCAGACTGCTGCGTTGACCTTTGCGATGCCGCTGCAGACGTGGACGATACGGGTGTCACCCACCTGGTTGATATAGTAGTCGAAACCAGCCTTTTTCTGGATCTCCGAATCGGGGAGACCCAGGCGGATGTCTACGAGTTCTGACGGCATTGCGCCGATGATTCCGATGGTTTTCATGTCAAAAATACTCCTTTAGTTGGTGTGAAATTGTGCCTGCATCTGAATGGGTTCTGCCCGGTAGAATGCCGAGCTGACCAGACCGTCTACGCCGGTCGCCGCATATTCTGCCACGTTTTCTTCCGTGAGATTTCCGGCAGCGATGATGGTGCAGTGGGGATATGCCGCCTTGACCTGTTCCACAGCCTTTGCCAGCGCATCCGGCTGCATCTGGAAAAACTGGATGGCATCCACGCCCACGGAGAGACAGCGGAGCGCCGTCTCTGCGGACTGTGTTTCCACAAAGACTTTCTTTTCGCAGAAGTGGCTTTTCTGCTGGGGATAGCGTTCCAGGAACACTTCCAGACCGCCCATGCAGGCGATGTGGGTCTCATAGATGAGAACAGTTTCCGAGAGTCCCATGCGGTGCGGAATGACGCCGCCGGCAACGACTGCCTTTGTGACCAGTGCTTTTGTTCCCGGAAAATGCGCCCGTGCCGCTGTCAGAGAGATGGCAGGCGAGATCGCCTGCACCTGGCTCAGCATATTTCTTGCCTTTGTGGCAACACCGGAACAGTGGGACAGCAGGGACTGGCAGATCTTCCACGCCCGGTGCAGGTCGCAGACGCTGCCCTCTGCGGTGAAGAACAGCTCGCCGGCGCCGATCTGTGTGCCGGTGGGGAGAGAATATGCGGTGGAAAGTCCCAGCTTCGTCAGAATACGGGATACCTCTTCGGTGCAGCAGAGGACACACGCCTCACGGGTATAGAACGACAGCGAACCCGGCTCATCGCCGATGTCCAGCCCCAGAGTCGTCAGATCCAGGTAAGGGGTGTCCTGCTGAATGAGGGCATCCAGTTCGCTGTCCGGAATATAGATCAGATCGCTACGCATTTGTGATCGCTCCTTTTTCATTGTGATGCTACCATTATACCACAAAACCGCTGTGTTGTCCACTGATTTTCTTTTTCGTTTCCGGGGATTTGCTTTCTTTTCGAAATGCGGTGTGAGGAATTCTCCGGAATCCTGCACTACAGAATTCGGAAAAGTGTACAACATCATACTATTTCAATTGACAAAAACTGTGGAAATATGCTATAATACCAATAGCGCATCTGCATTTGTATGCGTGCAGTGTGATTTGGTATTGCAGAAAGGTGAAACGACCATGAAATACAGAAAACTGACAGACATCAACCAAGCTATGACTGCCTTCGAGGATGCCATGCGGCAGGCAGATCTGGCGTTTCTGGACGAACTGGAAAAGGTGGCAGATGCCATCCGCAAAACGGCGGTGGAGCGTCCGGTGATTCTGCTTGCAGGGCCGTCCGGTTCGGGAAAGACCACCACGGCTTTTCTGCTGGAGCGCTTTCTGGATGGCTGGGGCGCAGAGACCCACACCATTTCCATGGACAATTTCTTTTCCACCATGACACCGCAGCAGCGGGAAATGGCGGCAACGGGAAAGCTGGATCTGGAGTCTCCGGCACGGGTAGACATTCCCTATCTGAACCAGCAGCTGCAAAGCATCATTGCTTGCAAGCCGACCTGGATGCCCCGGTATCATTTTCCCACCACGACCCGTATCGACCAGGACTGGCAACTGACCCGGAAACCCGGCGAACTGCTTTTGCTGGAGGGCATCCATGCACTGAATCCGGATGTCATCACCATCCCCGAGGAGATGACCGTGCGGCTCTATGTCAGCGTCCGCACTCGTGTGACAAACGGAGAAACTGTGCTGCATCCGTCCAGACTGCGGCTCATGCGCCGGATGCTCCGGGATAAGAACTTCCGCCAGCGCAGTGTGGCAGAGACGCTCTCCATGTTTGAACACGTGCAGGCAGGGGAACACAAATATATTGCACCCTATAAAAAGCGTGCTGATTTTTCCATAGACACGTTCCTGCCCTATGAGCTTGGCATTTACAAGACGCTGCTGGACGGGGAACTGGAGGCGGAAATGCAGCACCCCATGCTGCTGGAACTGCGGCAGATGTGGGATGATGTGGCACCGCTGACGCTGGAACACGTACCGGCAGATTCGCTGGTACGGGAGTTTGCAGGGGATAGTGTGTTCCAGTACTGAGACTGCTTTTTAAGCTGCCCGATCTGGAATCTGTGGACTATCTTACACAGGAATAAAAAGGAATCTGAAATGGATAAAACTGTATAATTTAATATTTATCTATAATTTATAAAATGATTGCACATCAATATCATGTACAATAAAAGGGATTTCACGCCGTAAAGCGGCGTGTCACACCGGGGTTTTATCCGAACGGAGGAGGTTGCTTGTATGTTTTGTAAGAGTTGCGGTGCGAAGATTCCGGATGACTCGAAGTTTTGCAAAGAGTGTGGGGCGAGATGTGCGGAAGAGTCTGCGCAGATGCCTTTTTCGGGAACAATGCAAAAGAAACCGAAAAAGACGATGTGGATTCTTTTGACCTGCATCGTTCTGGCGGCATCGGTCTGTGTAATTCTGCTGGCTGTTTTCCGTGGACAATCCAAAACCGATGTTTCTGAGCGCAGCGGAAAGCGGATCACAGAAAATGCTGTGACAACTTCGGGAGAAGAATCTTCCGAAACAGATGCCGAGAAAAAGGCGTTGGAACAGGATGATGCCAAAGCAGTGTATGAGGCGGCGAATGCCGTTTTTAAGTCCATGGGGCTTTCTGACACCGGAATGTATCACTATGGGAATGACACAAAAATTGACAAGGAACTGGACGATAAATGCGATTTTCTGAAAAATTATGAGGATATTGCAATTTACACTGCGGATGGAACGGCGCTGTCTGTTGTATGCTATGGAAAAGAAACAGACGGAACGCTGACCTATTCCACATATCCCACGTATTGTACTGATGCGATGTTGAATTCCGGTGTTAGCGTGTTGTACCTTGCACTGGATGATGCCGGAAAGATCACGGCAAATAACATTGAGGCAGAAAAGTGCGGCACGGCAATTGAGAAGGCATTGACGAAGATGGAAGATGCAGGAACGCCGATGCAGGACGGGACATATACACTCCGGGATTGTGGAGACCTGGCAGATTATATGGATGTGTCACGGTTTGATCTTTACCAGACTGTTGATTTCGAAGTGTACACAGCGTCATCCGGACAGCAGAAATGCACTGTGATCCTCAGCGTGGATGGGACATACTGCGGCGCATATCCGGTGAAAACGACGCTGGATAACTGGTCTGACCATACCTTGAAAGACGGCATTGAAAAATAATGCGTGCAGGAACACCGCTTCTCCTGTACAGCAATAAAAAGTATCGCACCATGCAGGCTGTTCTGTATGGTGCGATATTTTTTTATCCCAACTTCTGAACCCCGGAAACCGCCAGCCCCACATTCCCTATGAGAAACACCAGCATTGCCGCTGCCGTAAAAGCGGCGGCGTAAGTCTTTCCGGCGCATCCGTTTTCCCGGAGATATTGTTTCAGCTGTTCCCGGTGGCGGAGCAGCCAGAATGCGGCGAAAGCGAAAAAGAAAATGTTGATGCCACGATAGAGATAATCCTGTGCCGCAGGGGAAAGATAGCCCATCACCCTGCCCAGCAGTTCACCGAATACCAGGTTGTTGAGCAGGTGCAGCAGAATGGACCAGCGGAGCGAAAATTCCGCCGCCGTGTAGCCAAGCACCAGTCCGGTGAGAAAGGCAAACGGCATCTGAAACAGATTGGCGTGCATGACGCCGAACAGCAGGGCAGAGGTCACAATGGCAAACACCTTTCCGTATCGCTGAAACTGCGGCATCACCAGTCCACGGTAGATGAGTTCTTCGCCGACCGGCGCAAAAACGGCGGTGTACAGGAACATGGAAAGGGTAGTGCTTTGCGCCGATGCAGCATCCAACTGTCCCATGGCGGTATATCCGCACAGCCGGAGCAGCAGTTCCAGGCTGTTCCCGAACAGGGAATAGATCAGCTGCGCTCCCATGAAAATGCAGCTCAGCAGCAGAAATCCTTTCAGCGGCAGGGGCTGTCTTTGGGAAAAGAGCTTTCCGGGCGGTGTGCTTTTTCGGAAGTACCAGCCGAGAAACAGCACACCCACACATACAGCGGCAATGCTGGAAACACCGCTGCCGGATGCGCTGCTGTTCAGCTGTGTCAGCACTTCCTGCCGCCGGCTGCTGTCCGGTATCGTCAGCCAGACCCAGCACTTTCGTGCCAGCGGTTCTGCGGCAAAGACGGCGTACCGCAGCAGCGTGTATAAGATCAGTCCGAATACGGTGCGGTCAATGGTTTTGCGGATCTCCTGCATAAAGACACCTCCGGCAGCATGAGAAAAACAAAAAAGCTGACCATGCTTTCACATAGTCAGCTTTCCAGAATCCTTGGTGCGGATAAGAGGACTTGAACCTCCACCCCCTTGCGAGGACTAGCACCTGAAGCTAGCGCGTCTGCCAATTCCGCCATATCCGCAGCAGTTGTTTCCAATTTGTACCCGATGGAAACACCCGAAAGGGAAAGAGTCGGGGATGCAATTCAAAATTTCAGAGAAAGCTGTTGGTGCGGATAAGAGGACTTGAACCTCCACCCCCTTGCGAGGACTAGCACCTGAAGCTAGCGCGTCTGCCAATTCCGCCATATCCGCATAGATACGCTTTCTCAGACAAATATGAACTTGTTGCATCGAATGAAAACATGGTGCGGATAAGAGGACTTGAACCTCCACCCCCTTGCGAGGACTAGCACCTGAAGCTAGCGCGTCTGCCAATTCCGCCATATCCGCATTTTTGTATGCCGTGTTTTCAGCGACAAGAATTATTATAGCACAACTTTTTTGATTTGTCAAGCCTTTTTTTCAATTTTTTTTGGTTTTTTTCTGATTTTTTCGCAGGAGTTGAAAAATGCCGCAATTTCGGCGCTTTTTCTTTACTTGCACAATGCGTGAAACTGTGCTATAATAGTAGACGCATCAAAATAATCTCGAATCATGATAAAAAGTGTGCTTTCGGAGCAGGCAGAATGTGCGGCACACTTTGCTGATAGGGGGAAAAATATGGAACATTATCTGGACAATGCTGCGACGACCAAACCCTGCGCAGAGGCGGCTGCTGCTGTGATGAGCTGTATCTCATCACACTACGGCAACCCGTCCTCTCTGCACCGCAAGGGGCTGGAGGCACAGCATGAAGTAGAATATGCACGCAACCAGGTTGCCGGAGCGCTGGGATGTAAGGCGCAGGAGATCGTGTTTACATCCGGCGCAACGGAGAGTACCAACCTGGCGCTCTGCGGCGCAGCTGCCGCATACGGCAGAAAGCGGAAGAAGATCATCACCAGCGCCGTGGAACACGCATCGGTCAGGGAGACTATGGCGCATCTGGAAACGCTGGGCTTCACGGTAGTTTCCGTGCCGCCGGCAGAGGATGGACTGTACCATGCAGAGGACTTTCTGAAAGAAGTGGACAAGGACACCTGCATGGTGAGCATCATGCTGGTGAACAATGAAAACGGTTACCGGATGCCGGTGGAAGAAGTGTTCCGCACCGTGAAACGGCGTGACTCGGACATCATCACCCACTGCGATGCAGTACAGGGTTTCTTAAAGGTATCATTTAAGCCGAGAACCCTCTGCGCAGACCTGGTATCCCTTAGCGGTCATAAGGTACACGCATTGAAAGGTGCCGGAGCGCTGTATATTCGCCAGGGCGTGCGGCTGAAACCGGTGCTGTACGGCAGCCGGCAGGAAAAGGGACTGCGTCCGGGTACGGAGGGCGTTCCGGTGATTGCAGCATTTGGCGCAGCAGCGGAAAAGCTGGTGCTGACCATGGATGAGCGGTACGATGCCGTTTCCGGACTGCGCAGCAGCCTGATCGAACAGCTGAAGGAGATGGACGGCGTTATCATTCGTGACCTGCCGTCGGCGTCTCCGTATGTGCTGAATATTTCCCTGCTGGGATATCGTTCGGAGATCGTGCTGCACTATCTGGAACAGCGTGAGGTCTATATTTCCAGCGGCTCTGCCTGTTCCAAGGGCGCCAGCAGCGGTGTTCTGGAACTGTTCGGCGCAAAGCCGGCAGAAGTGGACAGCGCCCTGCGCATCAGCTTTTGTTCCGACAATACAGAAGAGGATATTGCGGCGCTGGTACAGGGATTGAAGGATGCACAGAAAGATCTGATGCACTGATACGGCAGAACTGCCGGGAATAGAAGGAGAAAATACATGGCAAAAGAATTGATTTTGGCAAAATATGGCGAGATGGCACTGAAAGGGTTGAACCGTGGCACATTCGAAGATATTCTGATGAAGAACCTGCGCCGCCGTCTGAAAAAGTTCGGCGCATTCAAACTGAATCGTGCGCAGTCCACCATTTATATGGAACCGCTGTCAGATACCATCGACCTGGACGAAGTTCTGGAACAGCTCCAGTGCGTCTTTGGCATTGCGGCGCTGTGCCGTGCTTGCGTCTGCGAAAAGACCATGGAGGACATTTCTGCCAAGGCGGTCTCTTATCTGGAAGAGGTTTTGCAGGGTGCAAATACCTTTAAGGTAGAGGCAAAGCGTGCGGACAAGGCGTTTCCGCTGAAGTCGCCGGAGATCTGCGCAGAGTTGGGCGGTATCCTGCTGGACGCATATCCGCACCTTTCCGTTGATGTACACCATCCGGACGTGACTGTAATGGTAGAAATCCGTGATACCCACGCATTTGTTCACGGGGCAAACCTCAAGGGTGCAGGCGGTCTGCCGGTCGGCAGCAGCGGCAAGGCACTTCTGCTCCTGTCCGGCGGCATTGACAGCCCGGTGGCAGGCTATCGCATGGCACGCCGTGGCGTACATATTTCCGCCATTCACTATGTCAGCCCGCCTTATACCTCCGACCGTGCGCAGGAAAAGGTGGAACAGCTCTGCCAGGAACTGACGCCGTACTGCGGCAACATTGCATTTTTCTGCGTACCGTTTACAGAGATCCAGGAGGCAATCAAGAAGTATTGTCCGGAAGAGTATTTCACCGTTATTATGCGGCGGCTGATGATGGAAATTGCACAGAAGATCGCTGTAAAGGACAACTGCCTGGCGCTGATTACCGGCGAGAGCGTGGGACAGGTGGCAAGCCAGACCATGCAGGCGATCGCCTGCACCGATGCCGTCAGCAAGATCCCGGTATTCCGTCCGCTGATCGGTTCGGATAAGACGGAGATCGTGGAAACTGCCCGTGCCATCGGCACCTTTGAAACTTCCACACTGCCGTATGAGGACTGCTGCACAGTGTTTACGCCGAAACACCCGAAGGTGCGCCCGTCTCTAGAAGAAGTGGAAAAGGCGCAGGCAAAGTTCGACTTCACGGAAATGGTGGACAAGGCAGTCGCCGGCACAACCATGAAGGTTTTCGAACTGAACTGAGCAGACAGGAAGGTGCTGTGAAATATGGCATATACCTTAATAGATGAAAAAAAAGTGTGTCGTATTTATCAAGACACAGAAAAAGCACTTGACAAAACCCTTGCACATATTGTACAATTATTAGATGGAGAACATCAGACCATCGCCACGGCAGAGAGCTGTACGGGCGGTATGCTGTCGCAGATGATTACCTCCGTGCCGGGTGCATCCCATGTATTTGAACTGGGACTGTGTACTTATGCGGAGCGGATGAAGACCAAACTGCTGGGCGTTCCGGCAGAGCTGATCGCAGCGCATGGTGTGGTGAGCGCAGAGGTGGCTGCGGCGATGGTGCAGGGACTGCGCCGTCAGTCGGACGCTGATCTCTGTCTCTCTGTGACTGGACTGGCAGGGCCGGGCGGCGGTACGCCCGAACAGCCTGTGGGGACGGTCTATGCTGGGATTCTGTATGGGGAGCAAGAGGCAGTCATGCACTTGCAGCTTTGGCGGTACGGACTGCGCACACGGGAAGAAATCCGTCTGGGTACGGCTGTGTGTGCATTCGGCATCGCAGAACGAATCCTGATGGAGGAAGCAGAATGCAGGAAGAAGAAAAAAATGCTGTAACACCGACTGAGGCGGCGGAAACGCCGGAACAGCCGGAGCGCAGCATTGCGGAAGAACCGGCAGAAGGATCTGAGACTGCGGATGCGGCGGAAACAGCGGCAGAAGATACCGCAGAGATCTCAGAGACAGCGCCGGAGGAGGTTCCTGCTGAGCCGGAGGACAAGATCCGGGCGATCCGCACCAGCCTGTTCCACATTGCACAGGAAGAGGAAGAGGAGGCGGTCACACAGCGTGTGGCGCAGCAGATCCAACAGGTCAAGGATCAGAAGGAACACCCGGAAAAGTATCCGCCGCCGCCCATGCCGCCGAAACCGAGAAAACAGACGTTTGGTCAGAAAATGCTGGGGCTGTTTCCACAGCGTGGCGATTCCGGAGGCGAAGTGGTGCGGAAAAGTATCTTTCTTTTTTCAGCGACGGTGTTTCTGGTCTGCATGGTGCTGATCGTCCTGTACTTTGTGGACATTTTCCGTGCAGACAAGCTGTATGAGGACATCGGCTCCAATTACCACGCCAACCAGTCGGTACAGACGACCACCGCAGTGCAGGAGACACAGCCTGCGGCAGAAGAGCCTACCGAAAAGATCTATACGCTCCTGCCGGGTGCGGCGGATCTGCTGGCAATGAATTCAGAGATCAACGGCTGGATCTCGATTCCGGATACCAAAGTGGATTATCCGGTGCTGCACCATCTGGACGATGAGCCGGGCAATGAGTATTATCTCTACCGGAATGTGCAGAAAGAGGATTCCAAGCCGGGTTCGATCTTCCTGGATTACCGCTGTACCTTTGACGATGTGGGCGAGGACGGCACGCTGAAGAGTCCCAGCTCGGACAACCTGATTATTTACGGTCACAATATGCGTGACCTGTCTATGTTCGGTACGCTGAAATATTACCGTACCGATGAAAATTATTACGATGAACACCCTATCATCCAGCTGAATTCCAATTATGAGACCTATCAGTACAAGATCTTCGGCTACTTTATTGCAGACGCCGAGGATACCACAGATACCCGGTTCGAATATTGGAACGCCATTGACTTTTCGGGTGAGAAGGAATTCTATGACTATGTCAATGAGGTAAAGCGCCGGACGCTGCGCATCACCAATGTGGATGTGACCTACGGCGACCAGCTGCTGACCCTTTCTACCTGCAATAATGCCTTTGATACGGCACGCCTGGTGATCGTGGCACGGCGTGTGCGGGACGGGGAAGATCCCAATGAGCGGATCGCCGGAAGCATTCCGAACCCGAACATCAAGTGGCCCAATGTGTATTATCTGCGGCATGAAAAGACATACGACCCCAATGCGCCCTTTGCACCTTACGGGCAGGGGACTGATGGAAATGAGGAATCATAAATGAAGAAATGGCAAAGCAGCGCAGTTGCTGCGGCACTGGTATTTTCCATGTTTACAGTCGGATGCGGCGAGCAGATCGACCAGAATGCCGGCATAGCGACTTCTGCACCTGCCACAGAGGCGGCGACAGAGGCGACAACTGCGGCGCCGGAACTGACAGAACGTGCAAAAAAACTTCTGGCACAGAATCCGGATACGGTAGGCTATATCACCATCGAGGGTTCACAGGTGGACAATCCTGTGGTACAGACCTCGAACAACGAGTATTATCTCGACCACGGCTTTGACGGACAGGAATTCCGTGCCGGCACCGTGTTCATGGACTGCACCGATGACTTCGGCGCTGATCCGGAGACATGGTCAGAAAATATTGTCCTCTACGGACACAACATGGCAGACAACACCATGTTCGGTTCGCTGCGGCAGTACCGGCAGAATCCGTCCTACTATAAAGAAGCGCCTTTCATCACTTTCAGTTCCAATTATGCAGACTACACCTATGTGATGGTCGGATTGCTCATCACAGGCGGCGATGCAGATTCGGACTTTAAGTACTGGCAGATGGAAGATCTGGACGACAAGGCTGCCTTCGACAGCTATATGGGATCGGTCAATTCCAAGAATATGATCGACAACCCCATTGACGTGCAGTACGGCGACAGCCTTCTGACACTTTCCACCTGTTATTCCGATGAGGATAACTCCCGTTTCCTGATCGTGGCACGCCGTCTGCGTGACGGTGAGGATACTGCATCCATGCTCAGCACGATCCAGAATAACGGCGGAACTGACGCTGCACAGGAGTGACACGACCGGGAGGGAGACCTCGTCCGGTACTTCTGTGCGGCAGGGGACGGTTTGCAGCGATGCAGACGGTCTCCTATCACTACCCGGCTTTTGCCGGTCAAAATGGAGTTTTGATATGAAAATACGTTACCCACAAATGGGTATTGCACTTGCAGTTGCAGCACTTCTGGCAGGGACCTGCGCAGTCAGTGCTTATGCAGTGCCGGAAACAGATGCAGCGGGTACTAGTACTGCGGCATCTGATACGACAGCAGCAAATGAAAGCGACGATACTTTGTGGAAAGCTGAAATTTCAGATTACGATTCCAGCTTATCATTGGTACAGTATGAAGAAGTTAAGCCCTCGGAAGAACAGGCAGCTGCGATTCAGGATGCGACAACACGCAGAGAATCCACAGCTGTGGCGTCTTCCGGCGCGGCAGGCAGCGCAAACATCGGCGCAGCAGCCTCTATGGCTGCCTCTGTAGAAGCCGGTCAGTTTGCATTTACCACTTATGGATATGGACACTGTGTGGGCATGAGCCAGAACGGCGCTAACTACTATGCGACCTACGGCGGCTATGACTACCAGTCAATTTTGTTTCATTATTTTCCCGGTACCACACTGGTGCAGGAGAGTGCGTCCAACACGATCACTGCAAACGGTGTGACCGGCAGCTATGTGGATATCATTTCACAGATCGTATACAACGAGATGAGTTCCACCATGCACCCGGAGGCAATGAAGGCCCAGGCAATTGCCGCTTATTCTTACATTATGTTTAACGGCGGCAGCGTGAACAATGTGATCTTAAAACCGAATCCGCCGCAGAATGTCATTGATGCGGTTTCCGCAGTAGCCGGACAGGCGCTGTATTATGACGGAGACTACGCTCTGACAGCCTACGGCGCATCCAGCGGCGGCGCAACTGCCAGCTCCGGTGATATCTGGGGCAGACAGTATGACTATCTGGTCAGCGTCCCCAGCGAATACGATGCGGAATACGATCCTTATTATGGTGTGGTCACCTATATGTCTGTGGATGAAGTACGCTCCCGGATCCAGAACGCCTATGGCATCGCACTTTCCTCGAATCCGTCCAACTGGATTCAGCTGGAAGTGGGTGACAGCGGCTTTGTCCGTTCGGTGACGATCGACGGTCAGAAAACAGTAAACGGTAACGCATTCAGCAATGTTCTGGGACTGCGCAGCCCCAGATTTGCATACGTCTGCGGATAAAATCAGAAAATTGCCAGAAAGCACAGACGCTTTTGTCTCTCTGACTGTACTGCGAAAACTGCTTGATTCGGGAATCATTTGACAGGGGACTGTCATACAATAGCAGTACCGGAGAACGGCAATGTGTTTTTATGGAGGAGAAAGAACAAATGGATTTTCGTGATCAGTTTCGGAAAATGAGCGACGATGTAGGGAAGATGGCAAGAGAAGTTGCCGACACTTCCAAAAAGGCGACTGCCCGTGCAAGAGTACGCCGCATGATCAACAGCTGCAACGATTCGCTCCAGACGATTTATCAGGAGATCGGTTCCCGCTATTATGTGGAGAACCAGTGCCAGCCGGAAGAACAGTACGAGGGACTGTTCCAGCAGGCATCGGATCTGATCGCACAGATCGATGTGCTGAAATCGGAACTGGCAGGGCTGGATAATGCCAGCATTTGCCCGGAATGCGGTTCTAAGGTGAACGACGGACAGAAGTTCTGTCCGGAGTGCGGTCATAAGAACGCATCCTATGGAAAGTGGAAAGCTGAGGCAGAGGCAGCAGAGGCTGCTCGCCGTGCGGCGAAGGAAGCAGAGCAGGCAGAACGGGAAGCCCGCAAGGCGGCGCAGTCTGCGTCTGTTGCCTATGAGACCACAGCGGAACCGGTTTCCGATGAGGCAGAAGAAAATGTTTTTCCGGCAGATGCGACAGCGTGTGACGGAGAAGATGCACAGTAATTTGGTGCGGTTGCATTCCGGGAGGCGGATGCCTTTCCGTGCGGAATGTGTTTTAAGAAAAGCTGGTGTACACGGACAGTGTGTGCCAGCTTTTTTGATGAAAAGCCGGCATACCTGCATATGTCAGCCGGCGTTAAGGAGTACATATCATGAGATGGAATCGTTTCTTGACACCGGGGCGTGTGATCGCCGCCGGATTTGCGTTTTTGATCCTGGCAGGGACAGGCCTGCTCCTGCTGCCGATCTCTCACCAGCCGGGGCAATCCCTTTCCTTTATGGACGCCCTGTTCACGGCGACCAGCGGCGTCTGCATCACCGGGCTTTCCTCGATCCAGTGCAACGCCGTGCTTTCCGGTTTCGGACAGGCGGTGCTGCTGCTGCTGATCCAGGTGGGCGGCATGGGTATCACGACGCTGGGCGTGGGCATTATCCTGGTGACCGGCAAGAAGATCGGCATCCGGGAGCGGACACTGATTAAGGAGTCCCTCAACCAGCCCAGCTTTCAGGGAATCCTGCGGTTGTTGAAAGTGATGCTGATGGTGACATTCAGCATTGAAGGCATCGGCGCAGTGCTGTCCTTTCCCATTTTTCTGCAGGATTATCCGGTGGGAAAGTCGGTCTGGCTCAGCGTGTTCCATTCCATTTCAGCGTTCAACAATGCCGGGTTCGATCTGCTCGGCGGCAGCAGCCTTTCGGATTACCGGAACAATGTCCCCATGCTGCTGCTGACTTCCGGGCTGACCATCTGCGGCGGTCTGGGATTTGTGGTGATGTTGAATATTGCGCAGAAACGGCGGTTCCGGCGCTTTTCCCTGCACACAAAGGTGGTTCTGACCATGACCGTGTTTCTGCTGCTTGCCGGAACGCTGCTGCTGCACGTGACACAGGACAGTCTGACCTGGATGCAGTCGTTCTTTTACAGTGCAGTCACCCGAACCTCCGGTTTCAGCATCTATAATCTGGGGGACTTTTCCAACGCATCACTGCTCTGTATGGCTCTGCTGATGTTTGTGGGTGCAGCGCCGGGTTCGACTGGCGGCGGTATTAAGGTGACGACGCTGTTTGTGTGCATCTGGTCTGCCATCGCCTATACCCGGAATCAGCATCCCACGGTGTTCCGCCGGCGGTTTTCCCAGGAAGTCCGGGACAAGGCGCTGATGATCTTTTTGATGGGCTTGTCGGTGGTGCTGGTTTCCACATTCCTGCTGTGTATGCTGGAGCCGGATGCGTCGTTTATCCAGGTGTTGATGGAGACCACATCGGCGTTTGCTACCGTGGGGCTTTCCTGCGGACTGACAGCAGGGCTGTCGGCTGCGAGCAAGCTGGTTCTGGTTCTGACCATGTATATCGGGCGGCTCGGACCGCTGACGGTTGCTACCCTCTGGATGGTGCAGGGCAGAAAGAACAGTGAGATTTTGAGACCGGAAGAAACCATTTCCGTGGGATAAGGAGCGAACAATGAGAAACAATGCGAAAAAAGAAAAGCTGTATGCGGTGATCGGTCTGGGACGCTTTGGATTTTCCCTGGCGAAACGCCTGGCTGAGGCAGGAAAAGATCTGATCGTCATTGACCGGAAGGAAACGGTCATCAACGATGCCGTGACATTCACGGACAACGCTTATATGATGACAGACCTTTCCAAGGAGAATCTGCGGAATGTGGGCATCCAGAACTGTGATACTGTAATCGTGGGCATCGGCAGCGACTTTGCCGTCAGCGTGCTGACGACCATGATCGTTTTGCAGCTGGGCGTGCCGCACGTGATCGCCAAGGCGCTGACAGAGGAGCAGGGCTGCGTGCTGGATAAGCTGGGCGCTGAGGTGGTCTATCCGGAACGGGAAATGGGCGTGCGCCTGGCGAACCGTCTGCTTGCACCTCGTGTCATGGAATACATTGCGCTGAACGATGATATCAGCATCACAGAAATTTTGATTCCGGATACCGTGCCGGAAATGACGGTGCAGGAAATGAACCTGCGCCAGCGGTATGGTCTGAACATCATTGCCGTAAAGCGTGGGGAAGAAGTCACGGTGGATATCCGTCCGCAGATGCAGCTCCATGCGCCGGACATTCTGGCAGTCGTGGGACGGCACGATCAGGTGAACCGGTTCGAAAACGACTTGCAGAATCGGAAAAAGTTCTGACTGCGGCACTGAGAAAGGGAAAAGCACTATGCGAAAACCGGACAAATTTGACCCGAAGGAACTGCACCGGAAAACGGAGGCAGAACTGCGGAAAATAAAGAAAAGCGGCAATCTTTCCGACCGTGACCGGGAACGGATCGAAAACCGCCTGCGGGAAAAAGACCGTGGAGACGATTGACAAAAAGGCTGCTGCCGGAGTGAGAAAACTCTCATCTTCGGCAGCAGCCTTTTCTGTCGGAAACCCTCTGGTTCCGGAAACGTTTCTATGGAGAAACCGATTCTCGGAACATCTATCTCAAAGCAGGCCCTGCTGGTATTCTTATTGTATGCAGCAGCGCCGAAAAGGGAACAAGGAAACTTCTGGAATCATTCAAAGTGCTTTGCGTTCCGGAAATTCAGCGCACCGGAAAACGGGTCATAGCCGATGTCCTTGTTGTTGCTCTTGGTGATGCAGTACTGATTCTTATAGAAAATGGGCAGAAATACACATTCGTCCAGAAGGGATTGTTCCAGCTGGGCGCATTTTTGCTGGAGTTCCTCTTTCGAACCGCACTGGTGCAGTGCCTGGATGGCGGCGTCGGTGGTACCATTGGCGTAATAGAACGGGTTGGTACGGGATGAAAACTGTTCCAGTACGCCGGCAGGGCTGTCGTAAGAGGCGGTAATACCGCAGACAGCGACAGTGTAATTTTTGCTTTGCAGGCGATCCCAGTAGTCAGATTCGGACACCTCTTCGATGCCGATGTAGAAACCGAATACCTCCTGCCAGGTCTGGATCACATCGTGGAGATTGTCGCAGTCCATCAGCGAGGCGCAGACCAGGATCTTTGCGGAATCCAGGGATTCTCTGCCCAGCTCCTGCATTCCCTGCTGGAACAGCGTCAGTGCTGCGTCCGGGTCGTAGGCAGTCTGCGCATCCGGATATGTGTCCCGATAGCTTGCGCCGTTCCAGTGGATCGCCGGCGGAATCAGTCCGTATGCCGGCAGCAGGTCATCGCTGGAATTGCCGCCGATGTTGGCACGGTCTATGCCCATGGACAGCGCCTTTCGGATCTTGGCGTTTGCAAATGCCGTGTCATCCGGGTTGAAGATCAGCCCAAGGGTGACGGAACGGGTCGCTGTAACAGAATAGTTGTCGCTTTCCATATACTGCGGCTGGTAGACAGAGCTGGTCATCAGATCGGATGTGCCGTCCGTGAAATCCGCAGCTGCCTCGTCGCTGCTTTTGCGGATCTGGAAGGTCAGATTGGTGGGATAGACGCTCCGGGCTTTTGCATTGACTGCATTGCGCCGCATGAAGATCTGGTTCTGGTTGCCGTACTGGTCGTAAAACCAGAGCCGCAGGTAGAATGCGCCGCAGGATGCCACTGATTCCTTGTCCAGTCCATAGCGCCCCTTGGTCTGCTGGAAAAAGTTTTCGTTGCAGGGCATTGCTGCGGTGGATGCCAGATTGCTGAGAAATTCTGCATCAGGGCGTGACAGGGTGAACTGCAATTCCGTATCGCTCACTGCCCGGACGCCGATCTCTGACGGGTCGAGCTGACCGCTCTGGACGGCATCTGCATTTTGCAGACAGGAAAACATGGTGGTATAGGGCGACTGGGTCTGCGGATCAAAGATGCGCTGGAACGCATAGGCGTAGTCCGATGCTGTGACTTTCCAGGTCTCGTCGTCGTCCACTACATCGTCCTGGTTGGCGTCGTAGAACCAATAGCGGTCGTTTTTCAAGAGAAAGGTATAGACCAGTCCGTCCGCAGATGTTGTGTAGCTTTCCGCTGCGGCAAGCTGCGGACTGCCGTTTTCGTCCAGCTCGACCAGTCCCTCGTACAGGTTTTCGATGATCGTCTTGGAGGCGGCGTCTGTGGCAGACTGCGGATCCAGGCTCTTGGGATTTGCCGGGAGACTGGCGGTGAACAGATAACCGGAGCCGTCGCTTTCCTGTTTTTCCAGGAACGGCACGGAACAGCCGGCACAGAACTGCATGGCACAGGCGGCGGTGAGAAATACGGCGAAATAGCGTGATTTTTTCCAAAATGACATAGCAGGTTCCTTTCGCTTATCTTATATTGTTTCTTGGAATGGAGTATATGACAGCGGCTGTATTTCTATGCGTTTCGATGCAGCACTGCCCATTTTTCTATTATAGCATGACCGGAAAGGTTGTGCAAGATACAAATACGGATTTTGTCGAATTTTTTGAAAGGAAAGGCGATTGCGCTGATTCCTGTAAAATTTGTTTGCCGGCTTTGTTCGCCGCCGCCTTGACAAATCCCCGAAAATCTGTTACACTAAACATATCGCAAATTGAAAACCTGTGTGCTGCAATAGAGAAAGGACGGTGCCGAGTGTGCTTCATGCAACTGGCTCGAAGAAAGAACTGACACGTCTGGCGTATTATGCGCTGGTTTCCGACATCCTGGAACACGCTGATGTGCAGGCGCTGAAACAGTTCCGACACCATCGGTATACGACACGATTCCAGCACAGCCTGAATGTATCCTATTACAATTATCTGCTGTGCCGCTTTTTCCATTGGGATGCAGTTTCTGCTGCAAGAGCAGGACTGCTGCACGACCTGTATTTTTATGAGACAGATGCGTATGACCGCACAGAATCTCCCGGTCAGAAATCTCACAGCGCCCACCATCCGGAGGTCGCCGTGCAGAATGCGGTGGATCGGTTTGCGCTGAATCCGCTGGAACGGGACATGATTGAAAAGCATATGTGGCCGGTGACGCACCGGATGCCCCAGTATAAGGAAAGCTATGCCATTACCTTTGTGGACAAATATGCGGCGATCGTGGAATTTTTCGGTCTGGGTGCGCAGAGGATGCTGTCTCATATCCGCAGAAAACAGACTGTTTGAAAATAAGGACATAAGGCAATGCAGGATTGCCATAAGAAAGTCCTGAGTGGGAGCTTGCTGTGCGCAGGCTGAGAGGAGATGCAGACATCTCGACCAGACCTGATTTGGATAATGCCAACGGAGGGAACGAAAACACAGTGTATCTTGTGAGAGAACGTACCCTATGGGTGCGTTCTTTTTTACTTACGGCAGTACCGCAAAACGGACTTGCGTCATGATGCGGCAATGCCCTATGCTATGAAAGGAGCAGAAAATGCAGAATACTTCTATCAATTATTCGCTGTATGCCATCACAGCCCCTGCTGCAAATCTGACGACCCAGGTGCAGCAGGCGATCGACGGCGGCATCACCATGCTGCAGATCCGGGAAAAGAACTGTACCACAAAGCGGCTGATCGAGCTGGCGTATCCGATTTTGAATCTGTGCCGCAATGCCGGGATTCCCTGCATCATTGATGACGATGTAGAGGCGGCAAGGGTGCTGGGTGCAGACGGTGTCCATGTGGGACAGCGTGACATGAAGGTGCAGCAGGCACGGGAGATCCTGGGCGACAAGGCGATCATCGGCACCAGCGCACACAACGTGGCAGAGGCAGTGGCGGCGGAAAAAGCCGGCGCAACGTATCTGGGCTGCGGCGCCGTTTTTCACACCAGCACCAAGCATGACGCCACCCTGCTGCCCTATGCCGTGCTGTGCGACATCCGGAAGGCAGTCTGCATTCCGGTGGTTGCCATCGGCGGCATTACAGCGCACAACATTCCGCAGCTGTACAGCTCCGGCATTGACGGCGTGGCTGTGGTCTCCGCTGTGTTCGGACAGCCGGATGTGACACGGGCAGCCCGGGAACTGCATGAACTGACAAATCCGTTTCAGAAAAAGGAGCAGCGCCTATGACCATTGCTCCGGTTCTGACCATTGCCGGGAGTGACAGCAGCGGCGGCGCCGGCATCCAGGCAGACTTGAAAACCATGACCATGCTGGGCTGTTTTGGCATGAGCGCCATTACAGCGCTGACGGCGCAGAACACCACAGGGGTTCGGGAGATCTGTCCCGTTCCGGCGGCGTTTCTGGAACAGCAGATCGCCGCAGTCTGTGAGGATATTCCGCCGCTTGCCGTAAAGATCGGCATGGTGTACGACATTCCCCAGATACACGCCATTGCAGCCGCTGTGCGGAAGTACAGGCTGCCTCATGTGGTGGTAGACCCGGTCATGGTCGCCACCAGCGGCGATGCCCTGCTGAGATCCCAGGCGCAGACCGCCTTGACGCAGGAACTGTTTCCGCTGGCAGAGGTGATTACGCCGAATCTTCCGGAGGCTCGGCAGCTGACGGGCATGGAAATCACCTCACCGGCAGAAATGGAGCAGGCGGCAGGAACGCTTGCAGAAAGATACCGCACCGCCGTGCTGCTGAAAGGCGGCCACAGCGTGGGCAGCTGCAATGACCTACTCTGCGCAGACGGCGAAATGATCTGGATCAGCGGCGAACGCATCGTTACCAACAACACCCACGGCACGGGCTGTACGCTTTCCTCGGCGATTGCCTCGCTTTTGGCGCAGGGAATGCCGCTGGAGAAGAGCGTCCGTTCCGCAAAGACGTATATCACGCAGGCGATCGCCGCCGGGCTGTCTCTGGGACACGGAAACGGACCGATCGCACACAATTATCGTATTTTACCGACAGAAAGGAATTAAAAATATATGGCAAAGTATGCAACACAGATGGATGCTGCAAAGCAGGGAATTCTGACACCGGAAATGGAGACGGTCGCCAAGGAAGAACACCTGGCACCGGAACTGATCCGGGAGCGTGTGGCAAAGGGTACGATCTGTATTCCGGCGAACATCAACCACAAGAGCCTGCATCCCTACGGCATCGGCGAGGGACTCCGCACGAAGATGAACGTAAACCTGGGCATTTCCGGGGACTGCCACGACTATACCGCTGAGTTTGAAAAGGTAAAGCTGGCGATTCAGTTCCAGTGCGAGGCAATCATGGATCTGTCCAACTACGGCAAGACCCACACCTTCCGGAAACAGCTGATCGAGATGTCTCCGGCAATGATCGGCACGGTTCCCATGTATGATGCCATCGGCTATCTGGAAAAAGATCTGGCAGACATCAAGGCAACAGATTTTCTGAAAGTGCTGGAGGCACACGCCAAAGAGGGCGTTGACTTCCAGACCATCCATGCCGGCATCAACCGCCGTGCAGTAGAGGCGCTGAAACGTCAGAAACGTACCACCAATATTGTTTCCCGTGGCGGCTCGCTGTTGTTTGCCTGGATGGAAATGACCGGGAACGAAAACCCGTTCTACGAGTACTACGATGATGTGCTGGACATTCTCAGAAAGTATGACGTGACCATCAGCCTGGGTGACGCACTGCGTCCGGGCTGTAATGCGGACAGTACCGATGCCGGACAGATCAGTGAGCTGGTAGAACTGGGCGCACTGACCAAGCGTGCCTGGGAACGGGATGTACAGGTCATGGTAGAAGGTCCGGGGCATATGACCATGGATGAGATCGCAGCCAACATGAAACTGCAAAAGCGGCTGTGCTACGGCGCACCGTTCTATGTTCTGGGACCGCTGGTCACAGACGTGGCACCGGGCTATGACCACATCACAGCTGCCATCGGCGGTGCGATCGCCGCAATGAGCGGTGCGGACTTCCTGTGCTATGTTACTCCGGCGGAACATCTGCGCCTGCCGGATCTCCAGGATGTCCGGGATGGTATTGTGGCATCCAAGATCGCCGCTCATGCCGCAGACCTGGCACGTGGCATCCCCGGCGCAAGAGACTGGGACAATGCCATGAGCAAGGCTCGCTGCGCAATCGACTGGGAGGGAATGTTTGCCCAGGCGATCGACCCGGAAAAGGCACGGAATTATTTCGAGAGCCGTCCGCCGCAGGATCGCCACACCTGCTCCATGTGCGGCAAAATGTGCGCAATGCGTACTTCCAATAAGATTCTGAACGGCGAGTCGGTTTCCCTCGCTCCGGACGAAAAATAAAGGCAGTCCAGAAAAAGCATACATAGCAGAAAAGGCAGCACCGGTTTTTCCAAGAAAGGCAGGTGCTGCCTTTGCGGTTAAGAGAGAAACTCTGTCCGGGTATATTTCTGGCAGATGCGGAGAAAATAACAGCAGTGTCCTGCGGAATCTTTTCTGAAAAATACTTGACAAGTCAAATCAGATAGTATATAATGTTAATTAAGAACTAATATCATTAGCTGTATGGCGGAGCGACGCAGATGCAGCGCTGGTTATGACTTCAAAGGATGATTTTTTATGAAAAATCGCAACACATTACAGCGGCGGCTGGTGCTGGAGACGGTTCGCCGGATGCACAATCACCCCACTGCGGATGAGATTTTTCGGGAGATCTCGGCAGAGAATTCCCTCATCAGCAAGGCAACGGTGTATCGGAACTTGAAGATCCTGTCGGAGCAGGGCGAGATTTTGCATATCCCGATTCCGGACGGAGCGGACTGTTTCGATTTCAACACTACGCCCCATTACCACCTGGAATGCCGTGGCTGCGGCAGAGTATTCGATGTGAATATGCCGTATCAGACGGACTTGTGCAGTAAGATCGTGGGCGGCGAGGCGTTTCTGGTGGAGTCCCATCACATTGTTTTTACGGGGCTGTGTCCTGCCTGCCGAAAGGCAGAGGAACAGCGTTCGCAGTTCACCAGCCAATAAAAGGAGGAAACAGATATGGCAGAATTAAAGGGAACACAGACGGAAAAGAACCTGCTGGCTGCTTTTGCCGGCGAGTCGCAGGCGTTCACCAAGTACAACTACTATGCTTCGAAGGCGAAGAAAGATGGCTATGTACAGATCGGCAAGCTGTTTGAGGAAACGGCAAACAACGAAAAGGAACACGCAAAGATCTGGTTCAAGCTGCTGCACGGTGGTCAGATGCCGGAGACAACGGAGAATCTGAAAGATGCCGCTGCCGGTGAGAACTATGAGTGGACCGATATGTATGCGGAGTTCGCCGAGCAGGCAAAGGCTGAGGGCTTTACACAGATCGCCGCACTGTTTGAGGCAGTGGGTGCGATCGAAAAGGAACACGAGGCACGCTACCGCAAGCTGCTTGCCAACATTGAGGACGAGTGTGTTTTTTCCAAGGACGGCGACGTGATCTGGGAATGTGCAAACTGCGGTCATATCGTGATCGGCAAGAAAGCGCCGGAGGTCTGTCCGGTATGCCAGCATCCGCAGTCCTATTTCCAGGTAAAAGCGGAAAATTATTGATTGACAGGAAACGAAACAAAATGATCCTCTGGAAGGCACTGCTTTTCAGGGGATTGTGTTTTGCACAAAGGAGGAATGTTCGGGTATGCGTTCCGGGGATTATTTTTTCTCCCGCTGGAAGGGACGGCTGATACATAGCGGTATTCACATTTTGTCGCATCTGCGGCTGTTGGTGCGCTGGGTGTTTTATTCGATGCTGATGGGGATTCTGGTGGGCTTTATCGGGATCGCTTTTGTGTATGCCATCCAGTGGGCAACGGGGTTCCGCCTGGGGCATTGGTGGGTGATCGGTTTGCTGCCGCTGGGCGGTCTGCTGATCGTCTGGCTCTATCGCATCAGCCATGACCAGAATGACAAGGGAACCAACATGGTGCTGGCGTCTCTGCGTGCGGAGACGGAATTGCCTGTACAGATGGCACCGCTGATTTTCGTTTCCACCGTGGTGACGCACTTTTGCGGCGGCAGCGCCGGCAGAGAGGGCGCTGCATTGCAGCTGGGCGGCAGCGTGGGCAGCGTGATTGGCAGACTGTTCCGGCTGGCAGAACGGGATAAACAGGTGCTGATGCTCTGCGGTATGTCGGCGGCATTTTCTGCCATTTTCCGCACGCCCATTGCTGCGCCGGTGTTCGCCATGGAAGTGGTTTGCGTTGGTGCCATGCGCTATGCGGCGCTGGTGCCGTGTACCATTGCCTCGCTGACGGCGTCCTGGCTGGCAGACCGCTGCGGCATTCCGCTGGCAAAATATGCCCTGGGTGATCTTCCGGCATTCCGGGTCGTTCCGGCGCTGAAAATTTTGCTGCTGGGCGTATGCTGTGCGGCGGTGAGCATTTTATTCTGCATCCTGCTCCATCAGACAGAACACCTGCTGAAAAAGCGCTGCAAAAATCCCTATGTGCGGATTCTGATTGCAAGCGGTGTGATCTGGGTGCTGGCGCTTTTGGTGCGGAACCAGGACTATCTGGGCATCGGCGGTGAAGTGATGCGCCGGGCAGTTGCCGGAGAGGTGGTCTGGTATGCGTTCCTGGCGAAGATGATCTTCACCGCAGTGACCCTGGGCGGCGGTTTCAAAGGCGGCGAGATCGTGCCGTCGTTCTTTATCGGCGCAACCTTCGGCTGTCTCTTCGGGCATCTGCTGGGCATTTCGCCGTCACTCTGTGCGGCGGTAGGTATGGCGGCGCTGTTCTGCGGCGTGACAAACTGTCCGCTTGCCTCTATGATGATCGCAGCGGAGCTGTTCGGTATGGCAGGCGCACCGTATTATCTGCTGGCGATCGCCGTCAGCTATCTGCTGTCCGGCTATTATGGCTTATACGGAGAGCAGACGTTCCTGGCGTCCAAATTTACCGGCGGCTATGTGAACCATAAAACTCGTCAATGAAAGAAGTCGTGATATCTCATGTCAAAAATTTCCCTATCCGATCGGCAGAAGGGCATGATCAGTATTATTTTGTCTGCGTTTTGCTTTGCGTGGATGAATGCCTTTGTGCGGCTGTCGGGTGACCTGCCGTTTATTGAGAAAAGCTTTTTCCGGAACTTTGTGGCGCTCTTGCTGGCGTTGGTGATGCTGCTGCGGGAACACGGCAGCTTTTGTCCAAAAAAGGGCGCTGTGCCGTATCTGCTGATCCGTGCATCTGCCGGGACGCTGGGCATCCTGTGCAACTTTTACGCCATCGACCATCTGGCGCTTTCGGATGCGTCCATTCTCAATAAGATGTCGCCCTTTTTTGCCATCCTCTGCTCATGGCTCTTCCTCCGGGAAAAGCTGAACTGGAAACAGGGTCTGATCGTCCTGGGCGCATTTGTCGGGGCGCTCTGCATCATCAAGCCCAGCTTTGCCAATGCGCATTTGTTCCCGTCTCTTGTGGGGCTGCTGGGCGGATTCGGTGCCGGACTGGCATACACCATGGTGCGCCGTCTGGGACAGATCGGGGAGAATAAGGCGTTCATCGTCTTTTTCTTCTCGGCGTTTTCCTGCGTGGTGACGCTGCCGTATCTGCTGTTTGCCTTTGAGCCTATGACGTGGAAACAGCTGCTGTGTCTGGTTATGGCAGGCGTTTCCGCAGCCGGCGGACAGTTCGGCGTGACCTCGGCGTACTGCTATGCTCCGGCAAAGGAAATCTCTGTTTACGACTACACCCAGATCATTTTTGCCGCCGGACTGGGATTCCTGCTGTTTGCGCAGATTCCGGACTGGCTGAGTATTCTGGGGTATTGCATCATCATTGCCATGGCAGTGGTCATGTTTTTCTATAATAAGGAATCGGATAAATAAGCTCATATATCACATATTACAAAAAGCGGAGATTCCGGTGTATGGAATCTCCGCTTTTCTAATTTTCTCTAGTATATTGTAATTTTTATAATTTTATAGATTAGGTTAGGCTCCCTTGAAAAGGGAGCTGGCAGCCGCAGGCTGACTGAGGGATTTTGCTGTGAAATCTGCAATTCAAGAAAAAATTTCATCAGAATCCCTCCACCAGCTTCGCTGGTTCCCCTCCCTTTTCAAGGGAGGCTTTTAGTCGTTACATCATATTAGATTGTCAGTGTACGCTTATTCAGCGCTGGGCAGTGTTTTCACAAGAGATACCAGGAACTTCATCAGTATCACAGAATCGTTGCTGCTGAGGTCGCCGCTGGCGTCACAGTCTGCGTTCTTCTGTTGCTGGGATTCCAGTTCCACTGCACCGGCTACTGCCTTGTTCAGCAGAACGGCATCGGTGATGTCTACACGGCTGTCCAGGTTCACATCGCCGTAGAGGGTCAGTCCGCTCTCGCCGCTTTCTGAAGTGCCTGTGCTGCTGCCGGAGGTGGTGGCAGAGGTGACGGTTTCCGTTGTAGTGGAGGTTGTTCCGGTGGTAGTTGTTGTCACAGTGGTGTCTGTGGTAACTGTGCCGTCACCCACCAGTTTCAGCACGCCGAAACCGCTGGTGTTGATGTAGCCCTGTCCGGTGAGGTCGTTCCAGTTGGCAATGCTGGTACGCTTGCCGTCGCCGGTGCCGTCGTCGTTGACCTGTACATCAAAGCCTACGATCTGGTTGGCGTGGAACGAACCAATGGTGTACGGAATCGCCACTTCGACGATGTAGCCCTTGTCGGTCTTTTTCGTGCCGGAGAGGAATGCGTCAGTGGAGCGTCCGTCGGTAACGGTCTTGTCGTTCTCGTAGTTGATGCGGCACTGAATGTCGTCGCTCTCATAAGAGGAAGTCTTGTGGTTGTTCTCGTCGAAGAATACTTCCACGGTGTCCTGCTCGTAGGCGTTGGCACTTGCCACGCTCAGTACGGGGTCGGTGACTTCGGTCAGCACATAGAGGTAGTTCTCATCCCAGAGCATTTTGGAAACAGCGGTCGCACCGTTGCCCATGGAGTAGGTGTTGACATCAATGGTGTTGGCATCTGCCCATGCGGTATCGATGTCCCCGTCAATGGTAATGGGTGTTTCGGTCTTGGTTGCCTCGGCATACTTGGGCTGTTCTGCCAGGGTGACAATACCGCAGGTGGGCAATGCACCAGATGGTACGTCACTATTGTTAAAAACGTAATCTGCTACATCAATGCAATTCCATGCAGCATTATTGTTGAATACATCTAAGTGAACAGTGCTGCCGCTTTTCGGGTTCCAATCATTACTGTTGGATTCCCATTTCAGGTCTACGTATTCCATAGCGGAAGTAATAGTTTGGTCGTCAATCGGGAAACCTCCCATAGAATCCAGTTGGTTTCCGAAAATTTCAACATAGGAGTTTTTGGCATCTGCTGAAACAGCCGGATTGTAAACACGAACGACCATGTTTTCGTCAGACCAGGCTGCCTTGAAATAAGTGCTGGTACTGCCGGTTTTGGTGCTGAGGTACTGTGCCGTACCGATTTCCAATGCCCGTTCCAGATCGGCATCTGTGCCGTCATAGCGGTATGCCGTCATGGTCTGGAGCTTTTCTACCTCGGAGTCGGTGTCGATCACGGCGTAATAGGACGGCTTTGCCTGGTAATCTTTGTCAAAGAGCAGGGGATAGCCGCCGATCCAGCTGGTGGAGTCGGTGATGCCCCAGATAACAACAGCGGACAGGTTCACGCCGGAATCCTTCATTTCCTTGTACATCTTGAATACGCCCTGGTACCGCTGTGCCAGTGCCAGCTGGTCGGCGTATTCGTTGGACTTCTCGGAGATGTCCAGCTCGGTGACCTGTACTTCCAGTCCCAGGTCTGCATACTGCTGCATTGCGGACTTGTACAGATCAATGGTGGGATAACTCATGGAGATGTGAGACTGCATACCCACGCCGTCGATCAGATTCTTTTCCACCAGCGGTTTCAGAATGTCACTGATGATGTACGCCTGCTTGTTGGGGGAGTATTCGTTGTAGTCGTTGTAGAACAGCTTGCAGCCTGCCGGTGCGTACTTCTTGGCAAATTCGAACGCCAGCGGGATATAGGACTGGTCGCCGTAGACCTTGACCCATGCAGACTGTCCGTTGACCTCGTTGTTGGAGCCGGCATCACGAATGGTTCCGGCATCGGAGGCAGCCTCGTTCACCACGTCCCATGCGTAGAATTCCACATCCGGATAATCCTTTGCCAGCGTTTCCATGACGGTCTTGATGTAGTTTTCCAGACGCTTGGTCATCTTGTCCTTGGAGACCCATGCACCGTTGGGGTCGAAGTTTTCCTTGAAGAACCAGTCTGGTGTCTGGCTGTGCCATACCAGCACATGGCCACGTACCGGAATCTTGTTTTCGCCGGCAAATTTCAGCATCTCGTCTGCCTCGTTGAGGGAAATCTGGGGCATGGTGTCGTCGCCGGTCTCTGCCACGTACTTCTGAGACAGCGCCAGATCCAGCACGCTGTCCGGTTTCAGCTCATTGCCCAGGGTCAGACTGTTGTAGTGTTTTTTGATGAGGTCCTTGGTTGCGCCCTGTGCGAACTCTGAGCCGGCGCAGGCACAGCCGATCTTGAAGTAGTCGGAATAGGCCTCCTTCAGAGATGCGATATCGTCCTGGATTGCCGGGTCGGGCAGGTGTTCGCCCACTGCATCGTCCATGTAGAAGTTCATGAGATCCTGTTCCTTGGGAGCGCTGGTGTAGCCGGTCTGCACATAGACATAGAAGTTGGTCGCACCCTCCGGTACGGTGAATTCGCTGCCCACGTATTTCCATTCGCCCTTGTTTGCAGTCTCGGTGGCAATGGTGTAGTAGTTTTCCTTGCCGTTGAGGTCGTACTGTAAGTTGATGGAGAATTTCTGGGTGTCGGTGTACTGGTCGCCGTCATAGAGAACGTATGTGCCGACTTTGTAGTAGCCGCCTGCCTCCATGATGTCGGACGCACTGCGTGTTGCGCCGTTCCACAGCTGGGTTCTGCCGGAGACATACAGGCTGGTCGTGCCGCTGTGGGCGTACTTGGTGGAAAGTTCTACCTTGGCGCTGCCACGGCCGTTCCACTTCTGGGTGGAGTTGTTGTCGAAGTCGGATTCGAACTTGTCGTCCAGCTGAATCTCTGTCTTTTCGCCCTTGATGACCACATCATCAATATAATAGGTCTGGTCGGTGCCTGCATTGGACATCTCCACATAGAGGATCATACCGGTAGCACCGTTGGGAACGGTGTAGTTGCCCTTCATCTCCACCCACTGTCCGGCAGTTGCCTGTGCAGCGGCAACCTGGTCGTAGTGGTCTGTGCCGTTGGCGTCGGTGTAGATCATCTTGATCGCCATGTTCTGCTGACCGCTGCCCTCGTACATGGCGCTGGCAGAGATCTCGTAGCTCTGTCCGGCAGCCACGATTCCGGTCAGCGAGCAGCGGGGTGCGCCCCAGCTGGCGGTACGGTCATAGCAGTACAGGGATGTGCCGCCGCTGTGGGACTGCTCTGTGGACAGGGACAGGGAAGAGCCTACGCCTTTCCATGCGCCGTAGCCGCTTTCGAACGTGTCGTTCATCAGTTCCTGCACCTCTGCGGAGCTGACCAGTCCCGAAAGGGACAGACTGGTGACAGCAAGCACACCGGTGGTGACTGCCGCCAGGAGTTTTTTGAGTTTCATCTGATTTCATTCCTTCTTTCCAAATTTGCATTGTGAATGCGAACAAATATATTATAACATTGCATTGCTTTTTTGTCAACATTTTTATGCAAAAGAAAAAGCACAGCAGACTGCGCTTTCAACCGTCCGCTGTGCTTTTCAAGAAACCGAATTCTTATTTTTTCCCTGTTTGTTTGGCTGCCTGGACGTGATACAGGATACGGGAGAGCAGCTTTTCCGGCACCAGCTTGGATGCGGCAACGCCCACACGCATCATCATGCCCGGAATGATGAGCAGTTTTCCCGTCAGCAGTCCGAACACTGCCTCTTTGGCAACTGCCTCCGGTGTCAGCGCCTTTACCCGGAACTGTACGCCGGCACGGTCGTTGAACCCGGTGTCCACTGGTCCGGGGCAGAGGATGCTGATGGTGACACGGCTCTTTTCCCGGCGGAGTTCTTCCGCAATCGCCAGTGAGAGCCGGACTACATAGTTTTTCGAAGCGTAATAGGAGGAGAACAGCGGTCCGGTGAGGAATCCGGCGCTGGACGCCACGTTCAGAATGCGTCCGAAGTTGCGCTTTTTGAAGTCACGCAGAAACAGCTTGGTGAGAATGTGGAGCGCACGGACGTTGACCTGCAGCAGTTCCAGTTCCTCCTGGAGCGCAGTCTCGGTGAATTCGCCGAAAACGCCGAACCCGGCATTGTTGACCAGGATGTCCACGTGCTTGTTTTTGCAGAATTCGTACAGGGTGAACGGCGCCTGGTTCTCTGCCAGATCCAGGGCGATGATCTCTGTGTGAACGGGCAGGGTCTCCTGCATCTGGAGCAGGGCGTTTTCATTGCGCCCCGTAAGGATCAGCGAGACGCCACGGCGGCTCAGTTCCTGTGCAATGGCTTTTCCGATACCGGAAGTCGCACCGGTAATCAATGCTTTCATATCAAAGTTCCTTTCTCTCAGTTTCTGATTTTACTATACCACAAATGCACGCCGAAATCAATCGAAAATCAAAGTTTTCTGAGAATCTGAAAAAAATTTCGTGAAAGTATGGACTTATGCAAAAAAATATAGTATAATAAAAAAGTATTGGATTGCGGAGCGGCTTGTCCCGGGAGCATTCGGGCGGTCCGGTTTCTCTGCAAGACCGTTTATTTTATTCGGAGGTATCAAATAACTATGTTCAGATGGAAAAAAGCTGCGGCTGTTCTGGCTGCTGCTGCAATGACTGCCGCAGGCGTGGGATGCACTGCCGGAAGCGGTACGGCTTATGCCATGACAATTGACGGCGTACAGGTGAATGCCGGCATTTACATTTACTATTCTTACGCATCCTATATGGAACTGACACAGACGCTCCAGTCTGAGAATTCGGAACTGGATGTATCGGACAAGGATGTTGTCAAGGAACAGAAGATGGACGGCGTCAGCTCGGAAGAGTGGATCAAGAACAAGGCACTGGAATACTGCCAGCGCTATGTGGCAATCGAAAAGAAGTTCGAGGAGCTGGATCTGTCACTGACAGAAGAAGAGAACAAGGAGATCTCCAGCACCATTGATTCGTTTTGGGATACAAACGGAGAACTGTACGAAAAGAACGGTATTGCGAAAAGCTCAGTACAGAGCGTTCTGGAAAACACCTATATGACAAATGATGTGTTCCTGTATTACTACGGTCTGGACGGCGAAGAGGGAACCACCGAGGATGATCTGAAACAGTACTATGAGGAAAACAATGCCCGTGTACGGTACATCAAGTTCAATCTGACAGACGGCAACGGCGAGGCGCTGGATGATGCCGGCAAGAAGGATATGAAGGCAAAGGTCGAGGACTATCTGGGCGAGATCAACGCACTCAAGGGCGATGAAGATGCCATGGAAGACGAGATGGACACTGTTCAGAGCGACTACAATGCTTACGTGACTTCGATTTCCGAAGAGGCTGCTGCTGCAACTGCAACATCGGCAACCGATGCAGACGGCAACGAGATTCCTGCAACAACAGAAGAGACAACTACGACCACAGAAGAAACCACAACTACAACTACCGCTGCCGCAGAGGACAGCGCAGCAGCGACGGAAACTGCCGGCGACAGCGATTCTGAGGAGACCACAGCAACCGAAGAGACTGCTGCGGAAGAGACAACCACAGAGGCAGCTGTGGAGACTGACGAGAATGGTTCTGAGGTAACTACCACAACAACTGCACCCTATGCCAACGAGCAGATCATTGCAAAGGTGACCACAAAGGAAGATACCAAGGAAGAGGATATCACCTATACACCATGCAAGAATGTATACGACTATGCTTTCGGCGATGGACAGAAGAACTATGGCGATGCAACGATCATTGAAGATGATGACGCGTACTATATCGTAATGAGCCGTGATATCAAGGACCGTATGACGGAAGACGATCTGTGGACAGAGTCACAGCAGAATACTGTCATTTCGCAGGAATACAGCGATGCGTTTGAGGATATGCTGGACGGCTGGACAGCTGACCAGAAGGTCGAGAAGAACGACAGCGCAATCAAGCGTTATGATGCGTTCAAGATCGATATGGACAGCAGCAGTCAGAGTGCATAACAGAAGATTAGATAGAATTATGCGAAAGCCCGATTGGAAACAGTCGGGCTTTTTGCGTTGTTTGGGGTAATTAAAGTAGTGCTATGTATAAAATGTACAATAAATAGATTTTAATGTTCATAAACTTATGCTTGACAAAGTCGAGCGAGCGTGGTATAATAATAAAACTGTCGCACGGGAGCGGGAGTCAAGAGGACAAATGAATGAAAGAAAGTGGAAGAGCGGATCGGGAGATCGACAGCGGCCGGTGGAATTTGTTCAAGAAAAGTTCACTTGACAAAAGCGTGAAAGTGTGATAGAATGAATAGGCTGACTGTTTTGGACAGGCTGTCGAGGATGAAAAGAGAATGATGGGTTGAACATCAGTTCACAGATTGTTTACTTGACAAAAACGACAGAATGTGATAAAATAGAAAAGCTGGTCACGGCGAGAAGGAAAGAAAAGAAAACGATCTGAACTTCGGTTCACAAAATGTTTACTTGACAAAAGCTTCTGAATGTGATATAATATAAAAGTTGCAGCACGAAAGCTGCTTCGAAAGTATCTTGAAAATTGAACAATGCACTACAAGCGAAAAAGCCCTTGAAATTCCAAGAGATTGGAACTTTAAGAAGTCAGAAAAGACGAAAAAATCACAAAGGTAATTGCGAGCGAAATCGTGATTGCTAGGATCGATATAAAGATGCGAAAGCATCTGTATATACAACTTAAATAAAGAGTTTGATCCTGGCTCAGGACGAACGCTGGCGGCACGCTTAACACATGCAAGTCGAACGGAGAATATCGAAGCTTGCTTTGATATTCTTAGTGGCGGACGGGTGAGTAACACGTGAGTAACCTGCCTCTGAGAGTGGGATAGCTTCTGGAAACGGATGGTAATACCGCATGAAATCATAGTATCGCATGGTACCATGATCAAAGATTTATCGCTCAGAGATGGACTCGCGTCTGATTAGCTAGTTGGTAAGGTAACGGCTTACCAAGGCGACGATCAGTAGCCGGACTGAGAGGTTGATCGGCCACATTGGGACTGAGACACGGCCCAGACTCCTACGGGAGGCAGCAGTGGGGAATATTGCACAATGGGGGAAACCCTGATGCAGCGATGCCGCGTGGAGGAAGAAGGTTTTCGGATTGTAAACTCCTGTTGAAGAGGACGATAATGACGGTACTCTTTTAGAAAGCTCCGGCTAACTACGTGCCAGCAGCCGCGGTAATACGTAGGGAGCGAGCGTTGTCCGGAATTACTGGGTGTAAAGGGAGCGTAGGCGGGACGGCAAGTCAGATGTGAAAACTATGGGCTCAACCCATAGACTGCATTTGAAACTGTTGTTCTTGAGTGAGGTAGAGGTAAGCGGAATTCCTGGTGTAGCGGTGAAATGCGTAGAGATCAGGAGGAACATCGGTGGCGAAGGCGGCTTACTGGGCCTTTACTGACGCTGAGGCTCGAAAGCGTGGGGAGCAAACAGGATTAGATACCCTGGTAGTCCACGCCGTAAACGATGATTACTAGGTGTGGGGGGACTGACCCCTTCCGTGCCGCAGTTAACACAATAAGTAATCCACCTGGGGAGTACGGCCGCAAGGTTGAAACTCAAAGGAATTGACGGGGGCCCGCACAAGCAGTGGAGTATGTGGTTTAATTCGAAGCAACGCGAAGAACCTTACCAGGTCTTGACATCGAGTGACGTACCTAGAGATAGGTATTTTCTTCGGAACACAAAGACAGGTGGTGCATGGTTGTCGTCAGCTCGTGTCGTGAGATGTTGGGTTAAGTCCCGCAACGAGCGCAACCCTTACCATTAGTTGCTACGCAAGAGCACTCTAATGGGACTGCCGTTGACAAAACGGAGGAAGGTGGGGATGACGTCAAATCATCATGCCCCTTATGACCTGGGCTACACACGTACTACAATGGCAATATAACAGAGGGAAGCAATACAGCGATGTGGAGCAAATCCCCAAAAATTGTCCCAGTTCAGATTGCAGGCTGCAACTCGCCTGCATGAAGTCGGAATTGCTAGTAATCGCAGATCAGCATGCTGCGGTGAATACGTTCCCGGGCCTTGTACACACCGCCCGTCACACCATGGGAGTCGGTAACACCCAAAGCCGGTCGTCTAACCTTCGGGAGGACGCCGTCTAAGGTGGGATTGATGACTGGGGTGAAGTCGTAACAAGGTAGCCGTATCGGAAGGTGCGGCTGGATCACCTCCTTTCTAAGGAGCACGAACGAAAGTTCATAAGCTTCGGTCAGCAAGGGAGACCGCAAAGTAGAAAGAAAGCATTGTTCAATTTTGAGGGTACTGAAGAAGACGGTGCCGCAATGAGAAGCTTGAAAAACCGAGGGAAACCCGAAAATGGGGGTGTAGCTCAGCTGGGAGAGCACCTGCTTTGCAAGCAGGGGGTCAGGAGTTCGATCCTCCTCATCTCCACCATAAGGGCGCATAGCTCAGGTGGTTAGAGCGCACGCCTGATAAGCGTGAGGTCGATGGTTCGAGTCCATTTGTGCCCACCACTTACCAAAGGGTAACCTAAGGAAAAAGCAAATGTCTTGCTTGCAAGAGCAAATATCAGTAGATGAAAAAGATCATCTGTTGATATCTGTTCTTGGAAAAGGACAGAAAAAAGTGCAGCTTGAAAACAGAATAATGAAAGCAAATGCAAGTGAAAACTACGAGTAAGTAGAAACAACGACATGAAGGTGAATAACCAAAATGTTGGGTAAAAAATACTACAAATAGTTGGACGCGAAAATTCTGAGAAGAACCAAACGAACAAATGGTAAAGCAAAGAAGAGCGCAGAGTGAATGCCTTGGCATTGGGAGCCGATGAAGGACGTGGTTAACTGCGATAAGCTGCGGGGAGCTGTAAGCAAGCTTTGATCCGCAGATTTCCGAATGGAGCAATCCACATGAAGTAGTTCATGTATCCATACGTGAATTCATAGCGTATGGAGGGGAACCGCCTGAACTGAAACATCTAAGTAGGGCGAGGAAGAGAAATCAACCGAGATTCCGTAAGTAGTGGCGAGCGAACGCGGAAGAGGCCAAACCGAGAGAAGAAATTCTTTCGGGGTTCGGACTGCATTTAGTATTCTTGATCTTTAGTCGAACAGTCTGGGAAGGCTGACGAGAGAGTGTGATAGTCACGTAGACGAAAAGGAGAAAGAGCGAGCAGTATCCAGAGTACCGCGGGGCACGTGAAATCCCGTGGGAAGATGGGGGGACCACCCTCCAAGCCTAAATACTACCCAATGACCGATAGCGTAAAGTACTGTGAAGGAACGGTGAAAAGAACCCCGGGAGGGGAGTGAAAAGAACCTGAAACTCTGTGCTTACAAGCACATAGAGCACGTCAATGTGTGATATGGTACCTTTTGTAGAATGGTCCGGCGAGTTATGGTATGCAGCGTGGTTAAGGACTTCAGGTCTGAAGCCGAAGCGAGAGCGAGTCTGACAAGGGCGAAAAGTTGTATGCCATAGACCCGAAACCGGGTGACCTAGCCATGTCCAGGCTGAAGTGGAGGTAAAACTCCATGGAGGGCCGAACCGACCTCCGTTGAAAAGGCGGCGGATGAGATGTGGCTAGCGGAGAAATTCCAATCGAACCCGGATATAGCTGGTTCTCCCCGAAATAGCTTTAGGGCTAGCGTTGTATTAGATTACCGGAGGTAAAGCACTGAATGGGCTAGGGGCTGAGAAGTTACTGAACCCTATCAAACTAAGAATGCCGGATAATTGATGTACAGCAGTCAGACTATGTGAGATAAGTCTCATAGTCAAAAGGGAAACAGCCCAGACCCACAGCTAAGGTCCCAAAATGGATTTAAGTGGAAAAGGATGTGGAATTGCACAGACAACCAGGATGTTGGCTTAGAAGCAGCCACTCATTAAAAGAGTGCGTAATAGCTCACTGGTCGAGTGACTCTGCGCCGAAAATTCAACGGGGCTAAAATTCATACCGAAGCTTGGGCTTGACAGTAATGTCAGGGGTAGGGGAGCGTCGTATACGAGGTGAAGTCATAGCGGAAGCGGTGGTGGATTGTATACGAGTGAGAATGCCGGAATGAGTAGCGAGAATTATGTGAGAATCATAATGGCCGAAAGTCTAAGGTTTCCTGAGGAAGGTTCGTCCTCTCAGGGTTAGCCGGGAGCTAAGGTGAGGCGGAAACGCGTAGCCGATGCACATACGGTAGAAATTCCGTAGCCTCCGAAGATTTAAGCACAGGGACACTTTTGAAGGGCTGAGCCGGGCGTTGGTTGCCCCGGTCGAAAGGGACACGATTGAGTGGAAGTCAGTTTGGAAAGAGGCGAGAAAAGCTGTGTGTATATGAAAGGAGCCCGTACCGCAAACCGACACAGGTAGACAGGAAGAAGATTCTAAGGCCAGCGGGAGAAGGGTTGTTAAGGAACTCGGCAAGTTGACCCCGTAACTTCGGGAGAAGGGGTGCTTACGAAGGTAAGCCGCAGAGAATAGGCCCAAGCGACTGTTTAGCAAAAACACAGCTCTATGCTAAATCGAAAGATGACGTATATGGGGTGACACCTGCCCGGTGCTGGAAGGTTAAGAGGAGATGTGAGAGCATTGAATTGAAGCCCCAGTAAACGGCGGCCGTAACTATAACGGTCCTAAGGTAGCGAAATTCCTTGTCAGGTAAGTTCTGACCCGCACGAATGGTGTAACGATTTGGGCACTGTCTCAACAACCCACCCGGCGAAATTGTAGTACCGGTGAAGATGCCGGTTACCCGCGACTAGACGGAAAGACCCCATGGAGCTTCACTGCAGTTTAATATTGGATTTCGGTATTTCATGTACAGGATAGGTGGGAGACTGGGAAATACAGGCGTCAGCTTGTATGGAGTCATTGTTGGGATACCACTCTTGAGGTGCTGGAATTCTAACCTGTGGCCTTGAATCAGGTCAGGGGACATTGTTAGGCGGGCAGTTTGACTGGGGCGGTCGCCTCCTAAAAGGTAACGGAGGCGCTCAAAGGTTCGCTCAGCATGGACGGAAACCATGCCAAAGAGTGTAAACGCATAAGCGAGCCTAACTGCGAGACTGACGGGTCGAGCAGTAACGAAAGTTGGAGTTAGTGATCCGGCGGTATATGTGAGTGGAAATGCCGTCGCTCAACGGATAAAAGCTACCCTGGGGATAACAGGCTGATCTCCCCCAAGAGTCCACATCGACGGGGAGGTTTGGCACCTCGATGTCGGCTCATCGCATCCTGGGGCTGAATTCGGTCCCAAGGGTTTGGCTGTTCGCCAATTAAAGCGGTACGCGAGCTGGGTTCAGAACGTCGTGAGACAGTTCGGTCCCTATCTGTCGTGGGCGTTGGAGATTTGAAAGGAGCTGTCCCTAGTACGAGAGGACCGGGATGGACGCACCTCTGGTGCACCAGTTGTCACGCCAGTGGCACAGCTGGGCAGCTATGTGCGGAACGGATAAACGCTGAAAGCATCTAAGCGTGAAGCCGCCCTTAAGATAAGATCTCCTTTAAGACCCCTTGTAGACTACGAGGTTGATAGGTCTGATGTGTAAGCACGGTGACGTGTTTAGCTTGCAGATACTAATCGGTCGTTCGCTTTTCCTTTTGTTCATGCGTCCTTTGTTACGCACTTCATTTGTTCTTCATTTATCTCTGTTTTTTAGTTCGCCGGTGTTTATGGCAAAGAGGTTCCACCCGTTCCCATTCCGAACACGGCAGTTAAGCTCTTTTGCGCCTACGATACTTGGTCATCTCGATCTGGGAAAATTGGTCAATGCCGGCTTTTCTTTTAGGGAGTCTTTCATTTCGAAAGGCTCCCTTTTTCGTTGCCGCTTCTTTTACTTTATATATATCCTTATCCTTTTTTATCACTTCCTCATTCGCTGAATTCACCCTTTTCTTTCATCCTTTTTTCTAACCCTCTTGACAAATCTATCCTCTCTATGGTATAATATTCTTCGTTAATCCCACTTCCGGGCCATTAGCTCAGTTGGTTAGAGCTACCGGCTCATAACCGGTCGGTCCTGGGTTCGAGTCCCCGATGGCCCACCATATTGTGACCATAAAAAAGATATATGGTCGAAAAAGCCCGAAATATCGGGCTTTTTTCATGCCCAAACGACGAAAAAAGCAGGTGAAAAACCGTAGATATTTTTGGGCATTTTTTTCGGTGTAGAGGGATTCGAACCGAGTCCCAGCAGAAATGGACTCGGCACAACTGCTGTAAACATGGCAGCCGACCGATGCAAAGAAAAAAATCAGGGCAGATTGGAAAAGATAAAATATCAATCTTTATTTTTCAAATAGAAAATAGTATACAAATTTTTGAAGACCGTTTTGTCTGGTATCACGAAACACGTGATACTGCACAAAGCGGTCTTTTTTTGTTTCCGGCAGAGATGAAAAAGACTGCTTCAAAATACATTGCGGAGGAAGAATATGAAGAAGTTACATTTTAACAGCACACTGAATCACAAAGCATCGGATTACAAGCCTTGTGAAATCTGCGTGGAAAGGGTCGTCACGCTCTATGGCAGAAGCTTTGAGGAATTGAAAAATCATCTAATGCATGATGATCCGTACATCGTTGCATATCGTGACCTTATGTACACGGAGGGTGATACGGCACATTGTCTGTTGTTTGTGGACTATGACAGCGGCGATGGAGTACTGGTGGAGTCCGAAGGCAGCAATTACGCCAGAAAATCACAGTTTATCCCCAACGCAAGAGCACTGCTGGAGAGCAATGAAATGACCGCAGCTGAAACAAGGCTGCATAACGATTTGAAAAAAATTGCCGACAAAGTTGCGGAGCTTGCCCATTGTGGTGAAATAAGCCTCGCATTTGACGAACTGCTGGCAGAATCCGATCTGGATGTAAAATCCGTTCTGCGTGATGCGGTAACAGCAATGCTCCGAGAACGTGAGGACATTCAGATGGCAGAAAGTCAGTCCATCGAAGTTCCCTTTCAGCCGGATATCACGGTAGAAGCGAAACCGACACAGGAATTGACATTTTACTGTCCGCTAAAAATTGTCAGAGAATCGGAAGAACCTGATTACGAATGGGACGAGGAAGTTACAGAGGAAGATTTTGAGGAAATTCCGTCTGCATATGCCGAAGGCTGTGTGGATGAGATCAACGATTTTATTCGGAATTGCGAAGAACCGGATGAAGAACACCGTGGATTGATGGCTTACTATTACGATGATCCTGCCATTCGAGAAAAAGTTTTCTCGGCGATTCCATCCGTCAGAGATGTTAACGGCGAACTCGTAGGCGTATTTGAATGTGAAATTTCCGGCGAACTGACAGTAAGTGAACTGGAAGATTTACGCAGCTATCTCACTGGTCAGGCAAGCGATGGTTGGGGCGAAGGTCTTGAACAACACGGCGTTAAAACCGCTGATTTTGGCGAGATTTATGTAAGTTTTTGGAATGACAGCAACGACTGGTCGCTGCAGACAGAAGAAGAAATGGGATTGTCTCAGGCTGAGAAACACACGGAAGAACCCAGCATGGGCATGACGATGTGAAAGGAGCAGCTATGTTTTATAGCAGAGATAAAGTGGAACAACTCCGACAGAGGTATCCGGAAGGCACGAGGATTTGCCTTGACAGCATGGAAAATGATCCCCGACCGATTCCGTCAGGCACAAAGGGGACGGTAATTACAGTAGATGACGCCGGTCAATTATTCATGAAGTGGGACAACGGGTGTTCCCTTTCGCTAATCCCCGGCGAGGACAGATTCCATGTGATTCAGCCGGAAGAAAATTTGTCGGAGGAAATGCAAGAAACTGAGAATCCCTCAGAAGAACTTGAAATGCATATGTCTATGTAGGCGGTTTGATTTGAAAAAACTGAACTGTCTTTTTGCCCAAATGAAAGGAAAAGGTGAAAATGATTCGATATTTTGAAAGCTTCGCAGGCATCGGCGCATTCCGATCGGCATTTGAAAAAATGGGCGGATTTGAATGTGTAGGCTGGTGCGAAATCGACCGATATGCGCAAAAGGCTTATCGAGCCTTGTACGACACAGGAGGAGAAAAGTTTTATGAGGACATCACAAAAATCGATTACGGAGGTATGCCGGATTTTGATCTGCTCGTTGGCGGACCATGCTGCCAATCATTTAGTGTCGCAGGGCGCAGACTCGCTTTTGCGGACGACAGAGGAAACCTCTTTTTCAACTATATCCAAATCCTTGAAGCCAAGCGACCTCGCTATTTTATTGCTGAAAATGTACCCAATCTGTTGGGAATATCGCAGGGGGAATGCTACAGAATTATCCTTGAAAAGATTTCAGAACTGGGGTATCGTATGTGCTGGCGTGTGCTTAACAGCTCCGGTTTCGGAATACCACAGTCAAGACGAAGGCTGTTCCTTGTCGGATATCTTGGAGACAGATGTCCCGCCGAAATACTGGCTTTCGGAGGAAATGATGCGGAAAATTGCGGCAAAGGAAAAACTGAACAGCTGATCGGCGGCAGTCAGGGTTCGAGGGTGTATTCCACAAACGGCACAGCGGTTACACAGTGCAGCGGTTCAGGCGGCATGGGAGGTAAAACAGGACTTTATTTTATAGACTGTAATCCAAGTCCTCAAATGACGGACGCAGCAAGATGTATTACTGCAAGGCAGAACAGCGGAATAAGTCATCACAGAGGTGAACATTCCGCTGTTTTTGTGGATGATGCGCCGAGAGCCATTCTCAATCCGTTTAAGGAGCATACCCGTCAGAACGGCAGAAGAATCAAAGAGCCCAACGAGCCGATGTTTACACTTACGGTGACAGACAGGCATGGAATTGTTCACAGAGGACGGATTCGTCGGCTTATGCCTGTGGAATGCTGGAAATTACAGGGGTTTCGCAAGGATCAATTTGAAAAGGTTGCGGCAACGGGAATGTCCGACGCTCAGCTTTACAAACAAGCCGGAAATTCGATTACGGTTGCGGTTGTTGAAGCAATTGCAAGAAATTTATTGAAATTTGACGAGGAGGTAAGCAGTGGAAAATATCATTAAAATTTTTGCGAATGAAGAGTTTGGCAGGGTCAGGACAGTGATAATAAAAGGCGAACCGTGGTTTGTACTTGCAGATGTATGCAAAGCACTTGAAATCAGCAATTCCAGAATGGTTGCCAGTCGTCTGGACAGCGATGAGCTGATGTCAGTCAAACTGACATCAGGTGGACAGCGCCGAGAAATGACGGTAGTTAGCGAAAGCGGACTTTATGATGTAATTCTTAGAAGTGACAAACCACAGGCGAAGTATTTTTGTAAATGGGTCACAACTAAGATACTTCCAACAATCAGGAGAACCGGCGGCTACGTTGCCAACGAGGATATGTTCATCGAAAACTATCTCCCTTTTTTGGACGAGCCGTATCAAAATCTGTTCCGTTTGCAGATGATGGCGATTAACAAGCTAAACGAGCGAATCCGCCATGACGAGCCGCTGGTGGAGTTTGCCAATCAGGTGTCCAATACGGATAATCTCATCGACATGAACGCCATGGCAAAGCTTGCGGTGGAAGAAGATATCCCCATCGGCAGGAATCGGCTGTTCCGTTGGCTGCGGGAAAACGAGATATTGATGTCAGGAAATTTGCCGTATCAGAAGTACATCGACCGAGGGTATTTTGCGGTGAAGGAGTCCGTTTTTGAAACGGATTCCATGTGCAGAACTTATCAGCAGACGTTTGTTACTGGCAAGGGGCAGCAATACATCATTGGCAGACTGAAAAAAGAATTCTGCAATGAAATTTAACTGTTCAGGGGGGTGAAATTATGCTTGGATTTATCACAGGACTGCTTTTGGGAGGAACATTGGGCACTGCAGTAATGGCGCTGTGCAATGCCGCCAAAAGTGCAGATGAGGAAATGGAAACGAAAATAAAGTAAGGTAAGGTCGTTTTGCCAGTGACGGAAGCTATTCTGTGATTTGCAAAGCGACTTTCTTTCTGTCATTGGCAAACGGCAGAAAGGCGTTACATGAATAGCTTTATGTCATGGGTAGGCGGCAAAAAGGCACTCAGGGATGCCGTACTTGCAAGATTTCCGCCATATTATGAACGGTATATCGAGGTTTTCGGCGGTGCAGGCTGGGTGTTGTTTCACAAGCCGTCCGACAATGATTTTGAAATATTCAACGATTTCAACAGCAATCTGATCAACTTATATCGTTGTGTCAGGGACAAGCCGAACAAGCTGAAATACAAGCTGCAATACGTGCTGAATTCCCGTGAGGATTTTAACTGGATTGTAAGCTTACACAAGCGAGGATTATTTCCGAAATTTTGTGATATTGACCGTGCAGCGAAGTTTTACCAGCTGATTCGGTACAGCTACGCCGCCAGTCTGGACAGTTTTGCTTGTCAACCACATTCCATGTGGAGTGATTTTCCGCAAATTGATATGGCGGCAAGGCGGCTGCAAAAGGTTGTCATTGAAAATCGTGATTTTGAAAAGCTCATCCGGCAGTATGACCGCCCGGTGAGCTTTTTCTATTGCGATCCGCCGTATTTTGCGACGGAGAATTATTACAAGGATGTGGGATTTACAAAGGCAGATCATATTCGGCTGAGGGATACATTACTACAGATTTCAGGAAAATTTTTAGTTTCCTACAACGACTGCCCGGAAATCAGGGAACTCTGGAACAGACCGGGCATTGCCATAGAGGAAATCAGCAGACTGAACAATCTGGTGCAGCGATATGAGGGCGGCTGCATGTACAATGAACTGTTGATTTCCAATTACGATACCAGCGAGAGAGCAAAAATGACAAGGCAACTCTCTCTTTTTTGACGATGATGGAGGAATTGATGTATGAAAAAAGTGATTTTTTCGCAGATTTTAGCCGGAAACGGTGTGACAAATTTCAGCGGGCTGTTTGACGAAAATGGCCTGCCGGTGCGTGTGGAACTGGAGAAAAATGCGGACGGCGTCGTCCTTGCCGTTCTGCGCAGAGAATTATCGGAGGACGAACAGCAGAAAATCTGCATGGATTATGAACACTGCCAGGATTGTCCGCTGTGGGAACAATGCGATGCGGAGTGTGATGAAATATGATCCTTGATTGGTTCTGTACAAAAATTCGTTCGCCGACTTTTTCGGTAAGGTTCAGCAACAAAAAAACGCATTACAGCACGTATTTTCGTGCTTTTTTGAAAGGAAGTTTGTATATGTTCAAAAACAAAATATTGAAAAAACTGGGCGCAGGTCTGATGGCAGGACTCTGCGCTTTTTCTATGCTGGGAACAAATTTCAACAGTTCGTTTGGTGCGAGTGCGGCAAGCAGTTCCACTGAAAATGTTGCATTTCCGTCCGCCGATACGGTTATCGCAAAAGCGGCAACCCTGCTGGGAACGCCTTACACCTTCGGGAACAAAGGTTATTCTGGTATCTACACCCAGGGCGCATATGCGCCGCTGTCCGTCAGCACGATTAACAGTCTTGGTATCGACTGTTCCGGACTTGTGTACTACACGCTGACCCAGCTGGGGTACAGTACATCGGGATTTTCGTGGAACAATCCCGTTCCTGTGGACACAGCACATTGGCTGACGGTCAGTGACAGCTGTACGATTACCTACGGCGGAAAGACTTCCAACATTGACATTGAAAAACAGAACGTCAAAACGGAGGAGCACCCCTACTGGGAATGCGCCGACGGCTCCACCATCACGGCTGGTTCGGTGGTTGTGGCGGAGACAAAAAACATCAACCATGCTTGGATTTACATGGGCGAATTCAATTCCCGAAACGATGTGGTATCCTATCTGAAAAGCATCGGCGTTCCGGAAAGTCTGATCACTTCATCAACAGTTGGCAGTGGAAATGGCAATGGCGGTACCCACTGGCGCATCGAATCCAATGGTTCCCAGGGCGTTGTCATCAACAACAATACGGACGGAAAAAGTGCAACCGCGCTGAATACTTCGGCTTTTCGTATCACGCAGAATGATGCGACTTTCCGTATCAAAAAGTGTCTGGACGGAACGTCTCAGATTGTCGGCAAATCCACAGTGGACGGCAGCACGGCGAAGTATGGCGTTTACGCCGATTCTGCGTGCAAAACCAAGGTCGGAGAAATCACAATTGGCACTGACGGCACAGGTTTGATAAAGCTGCCTATGGGGAGTTATTACGTCAAGGAAATTTCTGCTCCGAAGGGCTATGCGCTGTCAACAAAAGTTTACGAACTGAAAGCCAATCAGACCGTGACCGTGTACGAGGACTATGAAACTGGCTCTATCAAAATCAACAAGACCTCTGAGGATAATGTTGTGAAAGATATCGAATTCAAGGTGACCGGTTCGGACGGAAGTTCGTATACGGAAAAGACCAATTCCAGCGGCGTTGCGGAATTTTCTGGACTGAAAGTGTACAATTCCAGTACAGGCAAGGCGATCACCTACACCGTTTCCGAAATCAATGTTGCCAGTCGTTATGAAACGCCAAAGGCACAGAACGTGACGCTGGCAAACGGCAATGTGGATTTAACAGTTAACCTGACTTTTATCAATGACCTGGTGAAGGGCAATCTCAAAATTAACAAGCAATCGGAGGACGGCGAAAACGGCGACCGTGAATTTACGATCGCAGGCGGCGGCAAAACTTATACCATAAAAACAGGCTCTGACGGCATTGCCATACTTTCTGACATTCCCGTCTATGACAGTAATAACGAAAAGATTGTCTACACCATTTCTGAGAAGAATGTGCCGATAAAATACGTTGTTCCTGCTGATCAGACGGCTACGCTGACGGCTGACGCTACCACAACGAAAACGTTCCAAAATGTGCTGAAAAAATTTACTGCCGAGGTTGTCAAAAAGGATGCAGAAACCGGTTCCGCACAGGGTGACGCCACACTTGCAGGAGCAGTTTACGGATTGTATCTGGATGGCGATCTTGTGGACACCTATACCACTGATTCGGAAGGATATTTCAAGACAAAGGAATATGTTTGCGGCAATTATACGCTTCAGGAAATCTCGCCGTCCGAAGGATATCTGCTGGATGAGACGGTGCATTCCGTTGGCGCAGAAGCCAAGAATTATACGGTGGAAAGCAATCTGATTCCCGTTGCCGTGACCGAGGATGTGGTAAAGGGAAACATCTCCATTTTGAAGCATTCTGATGATGGCAGCACGCAGATCGAAACACCGGAAGTCGGCGCTGAATTTGAGGTTTACCTCAAGAGTTCCGGCAGTTATGACAATGCTGCTGAAACAGAGCGCGACTATCTGACTTGTGATGAAAATGGATTTGCACAGACAAAAGATATGCCATACGGCGTGTACACGGTGCATCAGACAGCCAGTTGGGAAGGTACGGAGTTGATTGCGGATTTCGATGTGTACGTCAGTGAAAACGGCAAAACCTATGCCTTCCTTATGAACAACAGAGAATTTGAAAGCTATGTAAAAATCGTGAAAGTGGATTCCGAAACTGGAAATACCATTCCCTACGAGGGCGCAGGATTTGAGATTTACGATTCTAACGGCGAAAAGATTTCCATGTCCTACAGATATCCAACGCCAACCACAATAGACGTATTCTATACTAATTCCGAAGGCTATCTGATCACACCGGAAGTTCTTTCTTACGGAGAATACACGCTTGTGGAGGTTCAGGCTCCCTACGGGTATGTGCTGGACAGCACTCCTGTGTCCTTCACAATCTCCGCTGAAAATGCAGAGGAAGAAAACGCTTTGACAATCGTGAAAGTCAACAAGGAAAACATCGCTCAGAAAGGCAGAATCAGCGTTCAGAAAACCGGCGACAGCTTCGTGTCTGTTGCAGCGGCGTCCTCCGCTTACACAGATGAAAACGGCGAGATGATAGTAAATCCGACCACCTACACTCCCGTGTTTGCGAACGGAAATCTTTCCGGTGCAGTATTTCAGGTGATCGCCTCTGAGGATATTGTTACTCTTGACGGTACAATTCGTGCAAATGCAGGCGACGTTGTTGCCGAACTTAAAACCGATGAAAACGGCTATGCGGAAACAGATTTGCTCTACCTCGGAAAGTATGAGGTCAAGGAGATTACTGTGCCTTACGGATATGTTTTGAACAGTGAATCGCAGGTTGTGGAGCTTGTATACGCAGGGCAGGAAATCGCTGTTCTGGATACCGTAAATACGTCATTTGTCAATGATTATCAGGGTGTTGAGATCTCACTTTCTAAGGTTATGGAAAGTGATGAAACCTTCGGCATTTCGGCAGAAAACAGCGCAGTGAATGTCCGCTTCGGGCTGTTTGCAGCGGAAGAAATTGCTGCTGCTGACGGCTCTGTCATTCCTGCGGACGGTCTGATTGCAGAGGTTTCACTGAATGAAAATATGACGGCTGTCATTGCAGAGAAAATCCCGTTTGGCAAGTATTATGTGCAGGAAATTGCCACAGACGAGCATTACGTTTTGAACGGCGAAAAGTATCTTGTGGACTTTGAATATATGGGACAGGAAGTCACAACAGTCAATATTGATTGCGGTCAGTTTGAAAATGAGCTGAAGCGTGGAAAAATCGAAGGAATCAAAGTAAATGAATCCGATGAACCGCTGGAAAATGCACTGTTTGGATTGTTCCAAACAGACTGTACAGAATTTGTGGAAAGCAATGCAATTATGACGGCAATCTCCGACGAAACCGGATATTTTGCATTTGATGAAGTTCCCTACGGCGAGTATATTGTCAAAGAAATTGAGGCTCCCACAGGCTACATTCTCAGTGAGGAAGGCTATCTCATGACAATTTCTGAGGACGGTGAAATTGTGGGAATCACAGCTGAAAACAAGCCGATTACCATTGAAATCTCCAAACAGGATGTGTATGGAGAAGAACTTTCCGGCGCAGAAATGGAGCTTATCAACAGCGATGAAGAAACGGTTGAAAAATGGACTTCCGACGGCAAAAACCATGTTGCTACGGAGCTTCCTGCCGGAGATTATACGCTGAAAGAAATCGCTGCACCGGACGGTTATGTGATTGCAACTGATATCAGTTTTACAGTCGACGTTTACGGCAATGTTACTGTAGAAAACGTAGACGCAATCGCTGTTTCGGAAGATGGTAATCCCCTGATTGTTATGGTTGACGACACCACAAAAGTGCGGATTTCCAAGCAGGATATCACCACTGGTGAGGAGCTTCCAGGCGCAAAGCTTCAGGTTATCGACAAGAATGGAGACGTCATTGAGGAATGGACTTCAACCAAAGAACCGCATTATTTGGAGGCGGTTCTCAAAGCTGGTGAAACCTACGCATTGCATGAAGTCATTGCACCGGACGGCTACGCTATTGCAAATGATGTGGAATTCACGGTGAATGCGGATGGCACAGTGACGGAAGTTGTCATGTACGATGATGCGGTTCCGGTGACAAAATCGACGCCCAATACCGGCGACAGCGGTCGGAATTCGCTGGCATATCTGATGCTTGCCGGAAGCGTCATCATTTTCGCAGCACTTGCCATCAGCAGAAAAAAGAAGCGCAGAAGTGAAAAGGCTGATAAAAACGCCGCTTTCTGCCCGGATTTTGTTGAGGTGGAACATGAAAACGAATAAGAAAAAAGCAATCCGCATGGGGCTGGCTGTGACCGCAGCTGCTCTCTTCTGGGGTGGAATGTATCTGCTATTTGGAAACGATGCTGCGCAGAAAATGGAGTGGAATCAGGTCAAGGATTATGCGCCGGATTCTGAGGTATGCGAGACGTTGGACGAAGCTGTGGCTGAAACCGGGAACATACCTGTTGTTGCTACAGCAACCACGCAAATGCTGACAGCGCAAGTTCAGCAAATGAATGCAAATTATGCTAACGCCATCGGCTGGATTTATGTGCCGGATACGCACATCAATTACCCCATCATGCAGTCGGAGGATAACGACTTTTATTTGCATCATGGGGCAGACGGCGGTTATTTGTATGCTGGTTCCATCTTTTTGGATTACCGCTGTAACGCCGATTTTTCGGGCGTTTCCAATATTTTATACGGTCACAATATGAGCAATCGTTCCATGTTTGCGGACGTGACGAATTTCACTGACAGAACATATTTTGATAGCCATCGCTATGGTTGGCTGACCACGGAAAATGATGTATATTGCGTGTGTTTTTTCGCAGTGGATGTAACGGAAAACACAGGCGAAATTTACAATACGGATTCCAGCTGGCGGACTGTCATGAGTGAGGCGGTAAATCGTGCGGTAATTTACGATGACATTGAAATTGCCGATACGGATCGTCTTGTGATGCTGTCCACTTGCACCGGCGCAAACAGTTCTTCCCGGACAGTTTTGGTTGGAAAAATCATGGAGGATGAGAATATATGAAATTGAGTAAAAGAACGAAAAAGATCATGATTGCGGCGGTTTCTGTTATTGTGCTGGCTTTTCTTTGCAGCCTGACGGCGTTTGCAGATGGTGAGGTTGCCGGAGCAGTGGAAAGCACTTGGAATGCTGCCAAGGGACAGATCAAGACCATTGTCAACAATGTGGTGTTCCCGGTGGTTGATGTCATTCTGGCGATTTTGCTGTTTGTGAAGATCGCAACTTCGTACATGGATTATCGCAAACATGGACAATTTGAATGGACGGCTCCGGCGATTTTATTTGGTTGCCTGATCTTTTCTTTGACTGCACCGCTGTATTTATGGAGTATTGTGGGACTCTAAGGAAAGGATGCAAATATGCCGTATATTCCATACACAGAGGAGGAAAAGCAGCTTGCGAACAGCGTGGACTTGACAGAATTTCTCCGCATGAGGGGCGAGAAATTAGAGAAAGTTGGGCGAGAATACAAGCTGATTTATTATGACGGCAGTGGGAAACACGACAGCATTATGATTCACGGTGCAGCTTGGTTCGATCACAAGAATCAGGTCGGCGGCGGTGCCATCCAATTCATGCGATATTTCTATGGCATGGATTTTCAGACTGCCATGAACGAGTTGCTGGGAAGAAGTGTTGCTCCCATTGCCCACAGTCCGCCGAAAGCGGCTGTGCAGGAGAAAAAGATAAAGAAATTCCACTTGCCGAAAGCCAATGAAAATATGCATCGTGTGTATGCTTACCTCATAAAGCAGCGCTTTATTTCGCCGGAAATTATCACACATTTTGCAAAACAGCACACGCTGTACGAGGATGCAGAACATCATAACGCAGTGTTTGTGGGCATGGATGAAAACGGTGCTCCCCGGCAGGCGCATCTGCGCTCTACCAATTCCTTTGGGAAAGCTTTTCGAATTACTTGTGAGGGTTCCGACACCAGATACAGCTTTGCCCACTTTGGTGAGTCAGGCAAACTGTTTGTGTTTGAGGCGCCTATAGATATGCTTAGTTACCTGACATTGCATTCGGAAAACTGGCAGAAGCATAGCTACATTGCCATGAACGGTGTGTACGAAAATGCGGTTTTCACAGCGTTGAAAAACCATTGCAATCTCAGTGAAATTGTACTTTGCACAGATAACGATGCAGGAGGAATTGATGCTGCTGAACGCTTAACAGATATTCTTCACGAGAACGGATATGAAAGCGTATCGAGAATTATTCCGAAGAATAAGGATTTTAATGAGGATTTGAAGCAACTTCACGGCGTGGAGTTCCTATCTGCTGTTCCTCATTTCCGTAAAGAAAAATACCAGGAAATTGCGTTAGATTTGCGATATTTCAAATGCAATCCTGACAGAATGCTCAACCGGATTTCCAAGACATTTCAAAATGGGCAATACCAATATCTTGCCGAGTATGCCTTAGCCGCTTCTGCATTTTTTATCGGCAGAAAAAACGAAAATGCGATGTTTGAAAAGCTGAAAGTTAAGCTGTCGGACGAGTACAGAGCGTATGCGGATAAGGGAAAACTGTGTGCCAAACAGGACAACTTAAAATCCGCTTATCAGTCGGTCATGCGTGATTTGCGGTATACGCAATCACGTACAAAGGAACAGGTGATTCAGACTGCAAAGCTGTTGTATCAGCTTGCGGACTGCACTGTGAAATGTGAGGTAGAACAGGAATTATCTGCACCGCAGCTCATGCAGGAAGAAACGCAGACCGAAGAACCATCGGAGGTGTTGCACATGGAATATGGATAACATGGAGGTGTTCCAAATGACACAAGGCCAACTAATCGGCATTATTGCAATGTCGGTCATTTTTGTTTTATTGCTAATACTGGCATACTGTTCCAATAACTATTCGCTGAACGGAATCAAATCCAAGAAAATCGGCGATGGTCAGCATGGTACTGCTCGTTTTGCCACAAAAGCAGAGGTAAAAAAGACCTATACCCAAGTCCCATTTGATGTGGAAAACTGGCGAAAAGGCAGATATCTGCCAACAGTTCAGGGAACGGTAGTCGGCTGTAAATCTCATGGAAAACAGACGATTGCTCTTGTTGACGAGGGCGATGTGCATACCCTTATGATTGGCGCTGCCGGCGTGGGAAAGACTGCTTTTTTCTTGTATCCCAATATTGAATTTGCTTGCGCCAGTGGTATGTCTTTTTTGCAAACTGACACGAAGGGCGATGTATTCCGAAATTACGGCAGCATAGCGAAAAAGTATTACGACTACAATGTTTCTGTGTTGGATTTACGCAATCCCACACGCTCCGATGAAAACAATATCCTGCATCTGGTGAACAAATATATGGACATCTATCTGTCCGATAAGCACAACCTTTCCGCAAAGGCAAAAGCCGAAAAGTACGCCAAAATCACGGCGAAAACCATTATCAGTATCGGCGGAGGGGACGCAGCAGCTTACGGTGCAAACGCCTTTTTCTACGACGCAGCGGAGGGCCTGCTTGCTTCATTAATTCTGCTTCTTGCCGAGTTCGGTGAGAAAAACGAACGCCACATTGTGTCGGTTTTCAAGATGATTCAGGACTTGCTGGAACCTGTGTGGGAAAAGCAATCCGTCAAAAAAACTGCACCCAAAAGCGGCTTCAAGGCTTTGATGGAACGGCTGCCGGATGAGCATAAGGCGAAGTGGCTTGCAGGTTCCGCATTGCACTCTGCAGATCAAGCGATGTTGTCGGTCATGAGTACAGCCCTGTCCCGTCTGAACAGCTTTATCGACTCGGAAATGGAGCAGATTCTGTGTTTTGGTACTGCATTGGATGCGGAAAAATTCTGCAGGGAAAAGTCGGCAATCTTTATCGTGCTTCCAGAGGAAGATGTCAGCAAATATTTCATGGTATCGCTGATTATTCAGCAGCTATACAGAGAAATTCTTGTGATTGCCGATGAGAACGGCGGTCGCCTGCCAAACAGAGTGATGTTTTATTGTGATGAATTCGGCACTTTTCCAAAAATCGAGGGCGCAGAAGCCATGTTTTCCGCAAGCCGTTCTAGAAGAATCAGCATTGTAGCGATCATTCAATCATTTGCGCAGCTGAACAAAAACTACGGCAAAGAGGGGCAGGAAATCATCACGGATAACACACAGCTAACCATTTTCGGTGGATTTGCGCCCAATTCCCAATCGGCAGAAGTGTTGTCAAAGGCACTGGGTGAACAGACCATTTTGTCAGGCAGTGTATCTCATGGTAAGGAAAAATCCCAATCGCTCCAGATGATCGGCAGACCGCTTCTCACAGTGGATGAGCTGAAATCTATGCCAAAGGGACAGTTTATTGTCATGAAAACGGGAACGCATCCCATGATTTCGCCGCTGAAGCTGTACTTTAAGTGGGGCATCTACTTTGAAGAACCGTATATTTTGGAGGACAGGGGTGCAAGAACTGTCACCTACATGAGCAAGGAAGCACTGATGCGTGAAGTGGAGATCCAGTATCCGCAGATGAAAAAAACAGTTTCGGAAGAAGATGAAGAATTGGAAGAAGAAACGCCAAAACGAAGAAAAATTCCGAGGACAGGAGGTGTGTAAAACCTGAACTTTGCAAGAGAAATTTATGAGTATGGACTGCCTCACAGGGCAGTTGCGGTGTACATGTATCTGTCCAATCGTGCAAACAAAAACAGGGAGTGCTACCCGTCCGTCAGGACGATTGCAGAAGATCTGCATTTGTCGAAATCCACGGTGTTTCGTGCATTAAATGATCTGGAAACTGCGGGACTCATTACTCGTGAAAAGCGCTGGAGAACAAGCGGCGGACGCAGTTCTACGTTATATCAATTAAAGGAGTGTTGAAATGCATACAGAAAAAATGTGCAGCTGTTATCGTATTACAAAGCGGTATTTTCTGAAAACCAAACGGAAATGCCGCTGTTTTTATTGCCGTTCCAACCGGCAGTATGCGAACATGAAGCGGCTGTTATCGGCGGAAGAAAAACTAAGAGAATGGAGTGTGGGCGATGTTTGATTGGATCGGCGATGCACTGTCGTGGGTGGGCGATAAGTTTTCCGATGTAGGGACTGCCATTTCTGAAGCCGTCTGGGACGTGATGCTGGAGTGGCTGTTCAACACCATATACGGCGCAGTTGCTGAGTTTTTTGGTATGATGAATGGCATGGGTGCGGATATTTTCAGCCAGTCCTGGGTGAGCGCTTTTTTGCAGCTGTTTTCCCTGTTTGGTTGGACGCTGTTTGCCGCAGGGCTGGTAGTTGCAGTATTTGATACAGCAATCGAATATCAGACCGGACGTGCAAACATTCAGAGTACCTGTCTGAACGTGTTGAAAGGCTTTATGGCGGTCAGCTTGTTCACGAAAGTTCCAGTGGAGATGTACAAGTTTTGCATCACGCTGCAAACTACATTTTCAGGAGATCTAATCGGTTCATTTATCGGTGCAACTCGCGGAGATTTAGGCACAACGGCAGAAGTGGTGCTAAAAAATATGGGCGGATATTCAGGGTTATTAGGACTGCTGACCATGATTGCGCTGGCCTACTGTGTGGTAAAGCTATTCTTTGCCAACATCAAGCGGGGCGGTATTTTGCTGTGCCAGATTGCGGTGGGAAGTCTGTATATGTTCTCCCTTCCAAGAGGATTTTCCGACGGTTTCAACGGCTGGTGTAAGCAGATCTTTGCCCTATGTCTGACGGCATTTTTGCAGACAAGCCTGATGTTCTTAGGGCTGCTGACATGGCAGACCAATATGCTGCTGGGACTTGGCATCATGCTGGCAGCAAATGAAGTGCCAAGAATTGCGCAGCAGTTTGGGTTGGATACTTCTGTGAGAGTCAACATGATGAGCGTAACCCATACGGTAAATTCTGCGATTCATGCAGGAAAATTTGTGGCAAGAAAATTGGCATAGGGGGTGCATTATGAAAACATATATTTATCCACAAAACTTGAAAGCGACCTCCAGACTGTGGCTCTGGAGTATTCGGGACTTTCTGATAATTTGTCTCGGACTGATTCTGTCAGTAGTAATTTTAACGCAGCTATGGACGTTTCTGCCCTTTGCCATTACGGCAGTGTTTGCATTTCTAAGCATTCGATTGGAGGAAACGACGGTAATCGATTACATGGTCTGTGCGTTTCGGTTTTTCGTGACCGCACAGCAGTTATTTTATTGGAAGTGAGGATGATTATGAAGAATAAAAAATCAACGCAGAACCTGTTTGGACTGCGGACATTCGGTAAATACAGTTTGCAGACGGACAAGGCTGAACTTGCTTTTTTCAGTGTGCAGCCCACCAATATTTCTGTGCTGTCGGCTGAGAATATTGATGTGAAAATCTATCATCTGATGATGCTGCTCAGCATGATCCCGGAACTGGAAATCATTTGTCTTGACAGTTGTGAATGTTTTGACGGGAACAAGGTGCATATCAAGAACCGCTTGAAATCTGAGGGAAATCCAAATGTGAGAAAGCTGTTGAAACAGGATGCGGCATTTTTGGACGATATTCAGGTTGAGATGTCTACGGCAAGGCAGTTTCTGTTTTGCATTCGTTTTAGGGACAAGAAGGAGGAACAGATATTTCAGCAGATCAACCGCACAGCCAAAGTAATTTCGGAGCATGGATTTGACGTGCGGCGCATGGGAAAATCTGACGTCAAGCGGATGCTGGCGATTTATTTGGAAGCGTCCATGCACGGAGAGGAAATTTCCGATATTGAGGGAGAAAATTACTTAGAGACAGCGTAAAAACGGAGGTATTGAAATTGAAAATGTTTCAGAAAAAGAAGAAAATGCTCACGCCAGAACAGGCGGAAGAAATTCGGATTCAGGAATTTTTTGACCGTATCGTCCCCAGTACGGTCAGATTTTTCACCGATCATTTTATTTGTGGAAACAGCTGTAAATGTGTGTGGGCAGTGCGGGAATGGCCAACCACAACCGAAGAACAAGCGATTTTGGCGCACCTTGCAGACAGAAATTCTGTGACGCTCCGCATTTACAACAGACTTGTGGACAGTGCGGAGCAGCGGCAAATTGTTCAGCACGCTACCCGGCGGAACAAACTGATGTCCACCACCAACGACGTGACGGAATCCCTGACAGCGGAAAGTAATTTGCAGGATGTAGTGCAGCTGATTGCTGACCTGAGACGAAACAAAGAACCGCTGCTGCACTGTGCTGTCTTTATCGAATTAAAGGCGAATTCTGAGGACAAGCTGAAAGAACTGCAATCGGATATTTTAATGGAATTGACACGTTCCAAAATTACAGTAGACAGGTTGATTCTGCGTCAAAAAGAGGGCATGATTTCGGCTTTGCCCTTTGGATACAATGCGTTTAGAAGTCTGTATGAACGTGTGCTTCCGGCGAGTTCTGTGGCAAATCTCTATCCGCTGAATTATTCCGGCAAAACGGATGAAAAAGGTTTTTATATCGGTCGGGATAAGTTTGGCACGAACATTCTGGTAGATTTTGACAAGCGCAGTGATGATAAAACCAATGCCAATGTGTTGATTCTGGGCAACAGCGGTCAGGGGAAATCTTATCTTATGAAACTGTTGTTGACAAATCTGCGTGAATCCGGGAAAAGTGTGATTATTCTGGATGCAGAACAGGAATATGCTGATCTGACGAACAATCTTGGCGGCACTTATCTGGATTTCATGTCGGGAGAATATATGATCAACCCACTGGAACCAAAAAGTTTTGGCGAAGCAGAGCGTGATGAAACTTCACCGGAGCCGTTCCGGAAAGTGACAAGGCTTAGTCAGCATATCTCTTATCTCAAGGACTTTTTCCGAGCTTACAAGGGTTTTTCCGACAGTGAGATCGACACCATTGAAATTATGCTGATGAAGCTGTATGCGCGGTTTGACATTGACGATCTGACGGATTTTAACAAGCTGAAACCAACGGATTATCCGGTGATGCAGGATTTATATGATCTCATTGAAAAAGAGTTTATGATCTTTGATCATGAGAAAAAGCACTTATACACAGAGGAAACTTTGCAGAATATTTGCCTGGGACTGCACTCTATGTGTAAAGGTGCGGAGTCGAAATACTTTAATGGGCATACGAACATTAAGGATTCGCAGGTTCTGTGCTTCGGCGTGAAAGGTTTGATGGATACCAACAAACGGCTGAAAGATACGCTGTTGTTTAACATTCTCAGCTATATGAGCAATCAGCTTTTGGGGGTTGGAAATACCGTTGCAGCAATTGACGAATTGTATTTGTTCCTCACAAATTTAACAGCCATCGAGTACATCCGTAATGCCATGAAGCGTGTGCGCAAAAAGGAGTCGGCGATGGTGATCGCAAGTCAGAATGTGGATGACTTTTTGATTCCGGAGGTACGGGAGTTGACCAAACCGCTGTTTGCAATCCCAACTCATCAATTTCTGTTCAATGCTGGAAACATCGAGCCAAAGGCGTATACGGATACTTTGCAATTGGAGATGTCGGAGTTTTCATTGATCAAATATCCGGAACGTGGTTCTTGTTTGTATCGATGTGGAAATGAGCGGTATTTGCTTCAGGTACATGCGCCGGTTTACAAGGAAAAGCTGTTTGGAAAGGCAGGGGGAAGATGAGCGTCACAGTCGCTGCTGCTGCCAAAAAAATTGCTGTCTACCTTGCCACGGATAAGCGGACATGGAAAGTGGTTGGCACGATTATCGGTATTGCAATCGCCATTGTGTTACTGCCTGTCATGCTTCTGCTGGCAATGGAAAATCAGTTGTCATCTGCGGAAACCCAGAGCATCGATTATTCTGACTACGTGCAGAATCTCTCTGCCCAGCAGCAGTCGCAGCTTTCTCAGATGGAATCGGACGGAACAGCTATTGCGGATGCGCTGACGAAACTGAACCTAAAAAATCAAATCGTGAAAGCACAGATGCTCTATCTCACCTATTTTGACAGTGTTCAAAAGGGTGAGAATTTTTTTGCAGAATACGCCGATTGTTTCAAGGAAAGCGATGATAAAAAGCTGATTGACAGCTTAAATCAGAAGTACGGACTGGGCATTGATTATACGGAATTTATGCGTTCCTATGCTGTAATTTCTAATGTCAGCATTGATGAAAATTGGTTCTTAAATTTGGATGTGAAGAACAACATTGATCTGGCACGCTGGGCAGAAAATGCCTATGAAACCCAGTGGGGATATGTTCCTCACAGCGATGGGAATGTGCTGTATGCAGATTTATATCAATCTTTGCAGGAGCAATATCCCGATGAGATTACAGAAGAATGTGACAAGTGGCGGAGCCGCAGGGCTGTTGACAATTACAATCTGCTGCGGTCGTATCTGTGGTATGACGCAGAAAGCCGAGAGATTACAGTAGAGGGGTACAGTGAAACGGTGCAGGAACTGTATCAATCTGCATCTGTAAAAGGCAGTATGGACACGCTTCCCAAAACGGTCGGAACGGTGGTAATCTGCGACAATATCATCGGCATTTTTGTCGGTGATAGCTATGTTGTGTACGCCAAATCCATTGCGGAAGGTGTGGTGAAGGAATCTGTTTCGGAAGGGAACTGGACGGCTTGGTTTGAAATTCCTTGGATTCAGTACGGCGAGGAAAAGAGTTTTAGCAATGACATTCAGTTTGAGGAATATGACCCTGCTGTGAAAAACAATTTGGACTTGGTGCAGTGGGCAATTCAGGCACATGAAAACGGATGGGGTTATGTCTACGGCACTTACGGAAACGTGCTGACGGAATCATTGCTGCAGGACAGAGCGTCTGTGTTCGGCGGTCAGGTTACCAGTTATATGGATTTTATTCGTTCCAATTGGATGGGGAAACGCACTTCGGATTGTGTGGGTTTGATTAAAGGTTATGGTTGGTATGACTCTGTCAGTGGTGAAATTGTAGTAGGTTCCAACGGTATGATGGACGTGACTGCAAATGGTATGTTTGATGCCGCAACTGTGAAGGGAACCATTGATACCATACCGGAAGTCCCTGGACTTGCGGTATGGCATCAGGGACATATTGGAATCTATATCGGAAACGGCGAAGTCGTCGAAGCGATGAATACGACGCGGGGCGTGACCAGAACGAAGCTTGCCGGACGGTCTTGGACGCACTGGTTACAGATTCCGTACATCAGTTATGTGGAGGAAAAGGAAAATGAGAGTACACTTGAAAAATGATGGGTATGCGTTATCGGCAGAGTTCCCGATGACCGTTTTTGAAATGCAGGATGCACTGGACAAGCTACAAATTCCACCGGAAACCAGAGCTGTCACGTTTCAGATTTATGATTTTCGGAACATGAATCTGTCGTCGGAGCTGTGTGAAAAGGAGTTTACGGCGGATATTTTTAGGCTGAATCTGTTCGTTGAGCGATTGGAAAATCTGGATGATACAGAGATGGCAGCGATGAAAAGTCTGCTGCAAACTTATCCGGAAAGCGATTTTGAGGACATGCTTTTGATGACCTACGGGTTGGATTCTGTAATGGTTTATCCCTGTGAGGACTGTCGTGAACTGGGCGAAACGGTCATTGAAAACGAATTGCTGCCAGAACTGGAGAACTGTTCCGATGAGATTCTGGAATTGCTTGACCGTGAAAAAGTCGGTCAGCTCATGCAGGAACGTGAGGGCGGTGTGTTTGTGGATGGATATTATTGTGTGACATCGGGTTACGAACCGCCCGACATTCATTTTGAATTTGGAGAACCAGAGCAATGTTTTTTTCGTCTGCTGATTGCACCGGATACACAGAATACGGCGCAGGCAGGGTGGATTTCCTTGCCCTGTGATATGGAAATATTGCTTGAAGTTTATGATCAGACTTGCTGTGAATTGCAGTCATCACTGCCGTGGATTACGTCAGACAGTCTGAAAAATATGCATCAGATCGGCATACTGAATGCCTTGGCAGAACGGATGTCGGAACTTTCTCACAATGATTTTGTGAAGCTGAAAGCGGTTATGGACAGCAAACGGATTCGTGAGATTCCAGATGCGCTGGCGTGTATGGAGCATTTGCCTGAGTATGAATGGGATCGGTCTGTTCGGGATTGCAGTGAGTTTGGTCGGGCGTATCTGGCGAAAAATCTGCCTACCAATTTTGATATTTCTCTTCTGAAAAGTGGAGATTTTTATGATTTTGGCAGTCAGATTATGAAGCAAACAGGCAGTGCCGTGACATCTTACGGTGTGATTTCCGGCAGGGGTCAGAGCCTGTATTCTGCGCTGACAATGCAGCCGGAGCAGCAGCTTGAGGAGGACTTGGAAGAAGATTTTGAAATGAAAATTGGAGGTCTGAGCTTATGAAAAAATCAGTCACAGTAAGCGTTGATTCTGAAAAATTGTCTGCGCTGGAGATGTATCTGGGGCAGAAAAATATGAAGCTGTCGGAGGAACTTGAAAAGTTTGCAGAGCAGCTTTATCAGAAATATGTCCCCTCCAATGTGCGTGAGTTTATCGAGTTGACCGCATCAAAAAAGCCGTCCCGCAGGACAAAACCGACTGCTCCTGTGGAAAGTGAAAATCAATCGGAGCAGTAATTCGCTGCAGTTCGCACCGTGTGCCACCGTGTGGCGAGGTTCGGCGGTCGGTGGGATAAGTTTACCCTAAATGTAGTCGGAGCGAATTTGGGGCATTTATCGCAGAGTTTGAGAATGGTAGAAATCAGATGATTTCGGGTGGGTTTGTGGGTCATTTATTTTATTGCAGGTTAAAGTTTTGGCGTCAAGCCGCCAAAACAATCACATCGGACGAGCAAAGCTCGCCGATTCTGCGAGAGTTACAAAATCTTGTAGGAATGGAGTCAGAAACGGAGGGTTTCAAAGATCATGGAGTCAGATTTGCAAAAAAAGAGAAAAAGTGCCGAAGATTCAGCACTTTTTGATAATGTCGCATCAGAAAAGCTTAAGTTTCCTTTGTACATTTTTTCAGACACGATGGAAAAGGTGAATATGCTGTATGAGACCGACAACTGTCGTTCCAAAACGGAGTTTATGGAAAAGGCAATTCGGTTTTACTGTGGTTATCTTCTGAACAAAGAAAGTACTGCTACAGAGTTTATTGCTCCGCAGCTTGCTGTGATTACAGAGGGTATTGTGAAGGGCAGCGAGCAAAAACTTTCCCGTGCTCTTTTTAAGTTGGCAGTGGAAGTTGGTGCACTAACACATATGCTTGCGGCAATCAATGAAATTGATGACGAAACTTTGAAAAAGCTTCGTATCATGTGTGTGGATGAAGTGAAACGCATCAATGGCATTATCAATTTTGAAAAAGCGGTTCGCTATCAAAGGAGCGGTGACTAATGTCGTTATTAATTGTTACAAGCCGATATCTGAAAAGTGGTACTGCAAAAACAAAATCTCAACGGAAGAATTATACGAAATATATTGCGACTCGTGAGTCGGTTGAAGTTCGTGAGCAGAGTAAAAAATATTCTACGGAGAATCAGAAAAAGCTACTGAATGAACTGCTCAATGATTTTCCAGAATCAAAAAAATATTTGGAATTTGAGGATTACAAAAATAATCCTACAGCTGAAAATGCGTCTGAACTGATTAGCATAATTATTGAGCGCAATGCGGATGTGATTGGCAACCGTCAGAATTTTGTCGGCTACATGGCGATGCGACCCGGCGTGGAAAAGCGTGGCGAACATGGACTTTTTAATGAAAGCAATGAGCCGATTGTGCTTGATCAGGTTGCAGAGGAAGTTGCGAATCATCCCGGAAATGTGTGGTCGCACGTTGTCTCATTACGCCGTGAAGATGCGATTCGGCTGGGTTATGACAACTCTGACCGTTGGCGTGAGCTTGTCATGCGGCACATTGCTGACATTGCGGAGCAGACGATAATTCCGCTGTGCAATCTGAAATGGTACGGCGCATTTCACGATACCACGCATCATCCGCATATACATCTGATTGTTTATTCCACAAATTCGAAGCAGGGATTTTTGACGAAGCAAGGCATTGATAAAATACGTTCTGTATTTGCAAATGATATTTTTCATGATGAATTGCAGTCGATCTATCAGGAGCAGACGCTTCGGCGTGATGAATTGAAAATGGAGTCTAAAAAGTATGTCGAACAGTTGGTGAAGCAGATTGCGGAGAATCATTTTCATAATGCAAACCTTGAAAATCTTATCCTTACTTTGAAAAATCAACTTGATAACACAAAAGGCAAAAAAGTTTACGGTTATCTCAAGCCGGAAGTCAAGAAAACGGTGGATGAGATTTTCAGAATTCTGTCGCAGGAGAAAAATATATCTGAACTGTACGAGAAGTGGTGTGAACTTGAACGGCAGAAGTACAAAACCTATACGCAGAAGGAAAAGGAATTCCCTTTGCTATGGGAGAACAAGGTCTTTCAGCCTGTGCGGAACATGATTATTCAGCAAGTTTTGCAGATGCAATTCCCTGCTGAAGAAATGTCAGTTGTAGAACCAGAACTACCAGAGCATTTTGTGGAAATGGAGATTCTGCCGCAAATTGATGAGGAACCTATTGATTCAGAAAATCAATATTATCTAAAGTGGAGCGACAACTATAAAACGGCTTGCAAAATCATTTATGACAAACAGTCAAAGACTGAGGATTTTCAAAAAGCGGAACAGCTTTTGCTGTCAGAGACTAAGTCCGGAAATGTGCTTGTGATGTTTGAATTGGGAAAGCTGTATACATCTGAAAAGCTGGGCAAAAAGGATGTGGAAAAATCGGTTGCACTTTATCAGGAAGCGTTGCAGGGATTTTTATTGATTGAACCGAAATCGAAAAAGATCAAGCCACTTTTGCAGTATCAGATTGGTAGGATGTATATGAAAGGTTTGGGAACAGACGTGGACATGCCGAAAGCAATTACATATTTTCAGCAGTCTGCAGCACACGGAAATGTTTATGCGAAACGAATTATTGCACTGGAATATATCAGCGGCGAGTTTTTGGAACAGGACGTTGACAAGGGTATTTTCGTGCTGACGGAATGTGCGGACAGCGGTGATACGCTGTCTTGTTACAAGCTTGGAAAACTCTATCTGGACGGCAAAATAACTACACAGAATCTGGATAAAGCGGAAAAATATCTGATTGCGGCGGATGAGAACGAGTATGCTTTTTACGCGCTAGGCAAGTTATATCTGACAGAGGAAAAGCGTGATGTGCAGTGTGCCGTTTCGTATTTTGAAAAGTGTTCGAATATGAATACGTGGGCAAGTTACTGGTTGGGAAAAATCTATTTATTTGGCTGTGAAGAAGTTCCGCAGAATCGGGAAAAAGCGTTGCAATTTCTCACATTTTCTGCTGAACGGGGCAACGGATATGCGCAAAATATACTTGATAATATGGAACAGTATCAGTCCGAAATGTTGACAAATACGATTTTCAGCTTGTTTGTAAATCTCAGTAGGTGTCTTTCTGAGGACTACAATCAGAAATTTCAATCCGGCAGAATATCCGTGGATAAAAAGCTTCGCCGAATGATGCAGGAGAAAAAACAGGCACTTGGCATGAAGGAAGAACGCACGCAAACACAGGAGCAGTCTTATTAAGTGCCATATGCCCCGTGTCATGATGCCATGGGAATGTGAAGTAGAAAATAGAAGATAGTTTTATAGCAAAGAGGAAAATATATGAGGCGTACTGTTTTTGATTTCAGTACGCCTTATTTTTTCGTCAATTCCGCCCATACATGGATAAAACAAGAAAATACATAGAAACCACGTTGCTTTCAAAACAAATACTGACAAGAATCTGACGGCAAATAAATTTATGCTGACAAACAAAGTCTGCTTACATAACTCCGCTTCATCTGCATGGAAGAATGCACATAACGGTTCAAAGTAATGCTGGCGTCCGCGTGCCCCAGCAGTTCACTGAGTGTCTTTGGATCGAAACCGTTTGCAATACAAACCGTGGCATAGGTATGTCGAAGCAAATGAAACGGTACATTCCGCAGCTGACAAGCTTTCAAAACCGCCTTAAAGCGATATTGCATCGTTCTCGGTTCTTCAGGCTTTGCCGTGCCAGAAAGCAAAAACAGCTTGCTATCTTTTTTCTGCTGTGATAATAAATCCAGCAAAAATGCCGGAATCGGTACAGTTCTAATTGATGTTATGCTCTTTGGAGAACCGATAATCACCTCGGAACTGCCACGCTTGTTGATTCGCTGAACAGTTCTTTTCACGGAAAGCGTTCCGTTTTCAAAATCAATATCGCCCCAAGTCAGGCCGCATAGTTCTCCCACACGCAAACCTGTGAACAGACACAGCAGAATCCCTAAGTTTGTTCTGGTAAGGTTGTGCAAAAGATATTGTTCCAGCTGTCTTCGCTCTGCCGCATTCAGCACATCCAATTGTTTCTTCTCCGCCTTGGGCATAGTGAAATTTGTAGATTTTACGTTGTATTCCTGCACTGCATACTGCTCGATACTGCGATACACACGCATCATATCCCGTACTGTCTTTGCTGACAATCCCCCTTGTCCATTCAGCCGACCGAATTGCATCTTGCTTTGAATAAAGCTGTTTAATTTTTGCGTGGTCAGGCTGGAAAAATATTCGCCGCCCAGTGTCGGCAGAATGTGCTTTGCAACGATATTTGCGTAATTCGCATAGCTTGCCGGCTTCACACGCAGCTTTGCCGCTGCAAGCCATTGTTCTGCCGCATCCCGAACCGTAAGTTTTAAGTTGGAAACTGTCCGCTCTTGACGAACAGTGTAGAACTGTGTCATTTTTTCTTTCACACCAGATAGTGTGCGGTCATAGACAGATTTGTACTTCAGTTTTCCGTCTTCTTTATAACCAATTGGTACACGACCTTCGTAGCGTCCATCTTTGCGTTTGTAAATATTACTTCCTTTTCGAGCCATAAAGCAAAACCTCCTGACAATTTTTCAGACGGCGAAACCGTCCGATTCTAACGTGAAAAACAGCTTTTCGTTGCCCTGTTCACAAAAAAATTTGGAAAACCTCTTTACATTTCCTCAGAATGTGGTATAATAATAGCAAAAACCGCATGATCTTGTCCCGAAAAACGTGACGTAAATGGGCGGAATTGACGAAAGCTTGTCCTTTTCTTTTTAAATATTATACCATGCTGGAATTTGTTTATACAGCTTGATTTTTGGTTGATTTTGTGGTATGATTTGTAAAAAGAAAGAGGGGCAGATACAAAATGATTCGGATTGCTATTGTGGATGATGAAAAAGAACAGGTTGTAATGCTCTCAACCTGTGTGTCAGTTTTTTTTCAGGAAAGAAATCTGGAATACCGGATTTTTCCATTTTTTTGTGGTGAAGATCTATTGTCATGTAATATCCCGATCGATGTCGCATTTCTGGATATTCAGATGAATGGCATTAATGGGATTGAAACCGCGCAACGACTGCGTGCCTGGAATAAGTGGGTTGCGCTGATCTATATCACATCCTACGACAGCTATATCCAGAAGGCAATGACAATTCACCCTTTTGCATATCTGACAAAACCGACGGAGAAAGTTGCAATTTTTCAAGTGCTGGATGAGTATCTCAGTTTCCAGCGCAGCATTACAAATGCGATGCCCAAGGAATATTTTCAGCTGTCAACAGAGAACTCCTGTAAATATGTAGAAATGTCTGATATTTATTATTTTTGCTATGTGCAGGATCGCACGGTTCGGGTGCAAATGCGAAAAGAATATTATATCATCAAAGACAGTATCACAAATGTATATGGTATTATAAACCACGATTACTTTCTGATGCCGAATCCGAGTTTTTTGGTAAACATCCAGCATATTCGGGAGATTGACGGAAAAAATAAAAAGCTCGTCATGGAAAATGACGATGTGATTCTGATTTCTCGCAGAAGATATGGAGAAGTATTTGATGCGTTAAATCGTTATATGACAAATGGAGATTTTTAACTATGCAGTATATTTTAGATTGTGTGACTTTACTTTTGAATGTCGTTCTTTGCTTTTATTTATTATATGGGAAATATCCTGTTCGTTCCACCCACATGGTAAAACGAATCTTGTTGATCACAGCAGCAGTGATTTCAAAAGCTTTAATTGTGTATTTACAGATTTCACCACTGAATTTTATCTCAGGATGCTGCATTATTTTGCTGATAATTTGGCTGTTGTTTTCTTGCAATAAAGCTGCTTTATTTATGTACACAGCGTTATTTGCAATGCTCACATTAAGTGCAGATGCACTGGGTGTTATTGTTGTATCAGCATTTCACCAAAATACAATTTCAATAACATTAGGAACTACAGCGCTTGTCTGGCAACATCATATCTGGAACTGGATTCTCCAGATCGTCCTTACGAGAATTGCAAAGATTTTGATTCGTTCCAAAGAACAATTTAAGATCCGGTGGCACGAGGTCATGTTCTATGTGCTGGTGGTGCTGTTTGAAGTTGGGATTTTTGCATATTTTTCTGCTACAGCACAGGAAAAATCTTCCGGTTGGGCTATGCTGTTGTTTTTAGCGGGATTCTTAGGACTGGATTTGTATATTATTTATATATTCCATAAAATTTCTCAAATGCGGGAGAAAGAACGTCAGACTGACCTGATGCAGCAGCATCAGCAGCTCCAGCTGCAAATGTACCGGGAATTACAGAAGCTCTATCAGCAGACATGTGAAACGGCGCACGATATCAACCGTCACATTACAGCCTTACAGGCATGGATCGCGGGAAAATCCACACGGGATGGGGAACAATATCTTTCCGATCTGTCCGCGGCGGCGAAGCAACTACAGCCGAGAATTCGGAATCAGAATGCAATTTTAGAGATAATCCTGAATACAGCCGCTCGGCGCTGTGAACAAGAGGCGATTCAGCTCAGTCTGGAAATTGAGGATTTTCCCATGGATTTTTTGTCCGATATGGATACCACGACAATTTTTTCTAATCTGCTGGATAATGCCATAGATGCGTGTATGGAACTGGATCGTTCGGTAAAACGAATTGAGGTGGTTTTGTGTCAGAAGATGGGACTTCTTGCCCTACGAATGACAAATACTTGTCAGGCAGCAGCGGATCTTTCTCCGCGGCAATGGCATTCCACCAAAAAGGATCATATGGGAATTGGCTTATCCAATGTGCGGAAAACTGTGGAAAAATACCATGGTGTGGTATCCGTCAGGACGAAAGAAGAATTGTTTCAGGTTTCCGTGACGATTCCGATCAAATCTTGAAATGCCGGCAGGAAAGCCGGTATTTTTTTGTCCGTTTGACCATTTGACGTAAAAAAACGACCATTTGACGTAAATCTCTTGTATTTCCAAATCAGGCATGGTATACTGCATGTGCAAGATATCTTGAAATTATGAACAGGAGGTCATGAAAATGCGAGAGAAGAAAAGCTTGAAAAAAAGTTTGCTGACAGGTGTTGCTATGGCTGCAAAGAAAACTTCGCAGATCAGTGCCGGACAGGCTTGTATGTGGTGGGACTATGAACCGAAAATGCCGAAGTCTGTAAAGAAGCTACGTAAATTCTGATGCTGGAACATTTGTCTAAAAGGTTTGCAGGGAAATTAATCTGTGCTGGAATTATTTCCGAAGCAGATGCAGACGTGTACGTGTACGGATTTTTTCAGGGCATGATGCTGCTTCTGAACGTGATAACGACGTTATTGTTGGGCATATTGTTTCAACAGCTTCTTCTCTGCATGTTGTTAAATGCAGCATACATACCAATTCGGATCAGCGCTGGTGGTCATCATGCAGACAGTCCCTTTCGATGCTATATCAATTCTACCATCATGATTGCGATTTTGCTTGCGGTAATTAAGTGGATTCCAATTAATCCGATTGCATCCGTTATTTTACTTGTGGTTGCAAGTATTGTCATCTGGATTCTGGCTCCGGTGGAAACGGAAAATAATCCATTAGATGATACAGAACAATACGTGTATCGTAAGCGAACAAGAATTGTTCTGGGAATTGAAGCGGCGGCTAGCATATTCTCTTTAATCTTTTTGAAAGAACAGATTGCCGCAACAATTGTACTGGGATTGTCTACAGAAGCATGGATGCTTATCATCGGTGTTGCGATGAATCATAAAAGAAAAACAACAACTATATGAACGTAAAATGCAAGGCTTTATATCTATACTTTGGGTATAAAATCTTGCATTTTTTGAAACATGGGTTGTCGAAAAAAGTATATAACATGAAAATTAAAAAGGAGGATATTGATGGCTAAAAAGTTAACACGCACATTAGCCGGAGTCATGTCTCTCATGTTTGTCGGACAAATCATGGTTTTTGGTGACGGTGCATCTCAAGGCATTCTGCACGCGGATACTATCGCTTCTGCAGCAGAAGCAATTGAAGGCATGAAAAATGCTGATCAGTTGGCGGAAGAATTTGAAGAAGCGACAAAGGGACTTGGCGAGGTAGATTACTTTGAGCTGCCGGAATCGGTTGAGCAGAATATCATGACGTATAGCAACCGAACAGAAGCACAGGTTGAAGCTGAAACTGAGTCTGCATCTGATTTTACATGGGATTTCACTGCAAAATCATATATTCAGTATTTGAAAGAAGCAACAGGCGTTCAGGATACATCTGCCTTAACTATTACCGGTAAAGTACAGAAAGGTACAGTAAACGGTCATGCTGCTTCCGACAATACACCGATTTATGTGCGTATTTTTGACGGAGATTGGAATGAAATTGAAAGCTGGGAGGTTTCCGAAGGCGAAGAATACACTGCAACTGTAACTGGCTCCGGCGTGCATCATGTGAAGTTTGAGTGCGATGGTTATCTGCCGTTTTACCTGAAGGACTTCGGAACAGGTTCGTTCCAGATTGGCTCTGGTGATTCGCTGGATACGGTAACACTTGTGCCCGGTGATACGATATGGAATGAGGACAATGCAAACCAATGGAGCGACGATGTAATCAATAGCAGCGATTTGGCATATGTGCAAAGCTGCTACGGCGCTTATCGTGGTGATCCTGGATTTAATCCAAGTATGGATCATGATGGAGATGGGATTGTAGGCGATGCCGATTGGGATTATTTTTATAGATTGTATGAAGAACTCGATGAAAATGAGTTCTATGATATGAACCAGTTGGATATATATCAATATGACTTGGATAATAACGGAGTTATTAACTACTATGACTTACAGTTAAAACAGAAAGATACAGGTGCAACAGAGGCGGAACTGGCTGATTTTGCCAGCATTGTTAAATCAGCACGGGATTACGAGTCCCCTGCATTTGTCTATAACCATTACTATACAAATGATGGAAAGGTAGATGCAGAGGACTACAATGAAGGCATTGACAAAATAAATGAACAAATTAAATTGAGAGATCGCTCCAGCAATTACTATGAATACATGGATAAGGACAACAGTGGCATCATTGACGATTTCGATATTAATTGGTTTTCAGATGCTCAACCAGAAACCGGAAGTTTGGACTGGGATCATGCATTTAAGAGAAATCTGACAATGCTGTCAGACGGTATGTTCCCCTACAGTTTCAATCTTCATGACACAAATTTCGACATGAACGGCTGCGCTCTTTATGTTGCAGACTGTATGTCATTCAATACAGATATGCCGCAGTTCTGGTCTGATCATGGAGCAACATTGGACATCAACGGCGGTCTGCTGATGATTGAAAATAATCTGGTATTCCGTACAGCATCTCCTGATGGATGGAGTGGAACAACGGGGCAGCTAATGGATCTGAACAATGGTACTATCATAATTGGCAACTGCTTTGATTTCGGTCAGGCAAACTGCTATGATACAATTGAGATGACCAATAGCGATGATACCTTGATGGTCGGTGGAAACTGGACATACATCACATTGACTGACATGGAAGGCAAATGGACAGCCGGAAATATCTGGTTCCTCGGACCAACATGGGAAGTAAACGAAGCTTCCGGCGATAAGTCTATCTATTCTTCTGGTACACAGACAATTTATTTTGGTTATGCAGGCGGCAAACAGACTGTTCTTTGGGACAACTGTGAAACCTACATTAACAATGAAGATGGTTCGCTGAATACAGAGCGCACGTTTAATTTTGGCTATGTGGATGAAGAAGGTTATTGCCAGGGTATTTATTTCCTGAATGATTTCACAGAAGAAAACTACTGGTTCAGACCATGGTTCCGCCCGTATGATATTCCGGATTACACCCTCTACCGTAAGGGCTGGGAAATTGGTGACGGCGTACATATTGCAACCGGTAACTATACCAAATCCTTTACAGATTTGAGCGTAACTTCTCCTGGTGTCACTTCCGATTTTGTCCGCACTTACAATTCCATGAGTGATGAGGAAGGCAGCTTTGGTATTGGCTGGGATTTCAATATCGATGTGAGTAAGATCGTAATTCCGGCACAGGGTTACTATCAGGTAGTTCTTCCAGATGGATCTAACACCACATTCAAGGATGATGGAAACGGCGGATTTGAGTGCCTGAATGCACACAGCACCATGACAAAGTCCGGCAATGAATACACCATCACAAATGCCGCTCAGTCTCAGTATCACTTCAATGCAGACGGCGAACTGGATTGGGTCAAGGATGCAGAGGGCAATATTCTGACCATCTCTTCCATGTCCAACAACCAGAGAATTGTAACGGATTCCACAGGCAGAACTTACACGATTACTTACAATGGCAATAAAGAACATTCTCGCATTACAAAAATAGAAGATACCACAGCAGAACGTACTGTCACTTACGAATACAACAATGATTTCCAGTTGGTATCAGCAACCAGCGTTTCTGGCGGTACTGAAACATATGAGTATGATGGGAACGGCAGACTTTGCAAAATCACCAACTGCTACGATGAAATGACAGACCAGATCGTGTACAACGAGAATGGTTCTGTGAACTGGCTGACCAATGCATCTGGTCTGAAACAGGTGTATACCTATGATAAAGTACAGAAACAAACAGGACTGAAAGAGTATGATGGCGATACGCTTATCAAGACTTTTACATATGATTATGATGAAAAATATGCCGTCAAGACAAATACTGTTGAAACTGATGGTCAAACATACGACGTAGATAAAATCACCTATAACATGATTGATGACGAAAACAAGTATGACGAAATGTCTGAAAGCGTTGACATCATGGGTAATACGACAAAGTACGACCGTGATGCGAATGGCAATGTCATCAAGACCACCAATGCAGATGGCACATACACACTTGCCAATTACAATGATAAAAACAGTGTTATTGCAGAAGTTGACGAATCTGGGAATGCAACTATCAAAGCATATGATTCGAATGGAACTCGGCTTTTGAAAGAAGCAACCAGTCTGCATCCATTGTCTCAAACTGATATCAATACAGTTACAGCAGATAATTTTGATCCAGTGAAGTATCTTGCAGCGAATGAGGCAAGTTATGCAATCACGAGTCATGAATATTATGCTGATAGTTATGTAAGTGGAATTGCAGGGTTGATTCGTGCTACAACAGACCCGGAAGGCAATGTGACGGAGTATGACTATTACAAGGACGGTTATGGCAAGGGTCTGGTAAAATCCAAGACATTGAAAGATGGAAATACAATTGTCAGCACGGTTACCTATGAATACAACGCACAGCTTCAGGTGTCCAAAGAAACTACAAGCTATGACCTGTCTCAGAATCTTTATTCTGTAAAGGAATATGAGTACGATAAGTTTAACAATGTTACAGTTACTAGAGATTACGGAACGGGAAGCACACCGGCGACTACCATTGCAGAATATGATTTGCTGAGCCGCAAAACTGCGGAGTATGCACCGAATTATTCTGCGGATAAGAGCCATGGCAGCTTGACAATTTATTATCCGGACGGAAACAAAAAATCAGAAACGGATGCAGAAGGTAATATTACCTCTTATGTGTATGACGCTTACGGACAGGTAATCAAGAAAACCAATCCAGACGGCACAATGAATCTGACGGCGTATGATGGTCTTCAAAGAGAAAAGGCAACATATTTCTTGGGCAGTGAAAATGGCACAAAGCAAATTTTAACGAAGACATCCTATGAATTTGCAGGATACAATTTTGACATTTATTCTGCACTTGATGCTTCAGCTTCTCACTCTTGCAAGGGTTTAAAAACAACTAAAACAACCTACATTACTGAAAACAAGCAGGTTATTTCCGAAATGCTGACCGATATCAAGGAACACACAATTTACGAAAAAACAAATGGTGAAACTAAGCGGACTAGTGCATACTATGCCAACGGGCAGCTTGCTCGTCAGACAGATGCATTGGGCAACATCACGAAATATGAATACGGTTATCTGAACAAGGTTACTAAGACCTACACACCGTTCAACACCAAATCAGATGGTTCTGTCAACTACTCCGTGACGGAAAATCAGTATGACAAGAATGGTAATGTAACGCTTGCAAAGCAAACTGTTCAAAAGCAGGATTCGGATACAGTAAAGTATAGTGTAACTGAAAATCAGTACAATGCACAGGGGTTGCTGACACAGGTAACATTGAGTGACGGCACGTCTAATGGTGAGAAGAATATCACCAAATATTTCTACAACAATGCTAGTATCCAAACCAAAATGTACACGGGTTTGAACAGCACAAATGATTCTGACTACATGACCACGAATTATGAATATGATGCGTGGGGACATTTGGTAAGAACGACTGACAGCACAGGCTATAACTCTGGTGCAACAACCTATGATCTGAATGGCAATGTGCTGACATCAACTGATGCCAACGGCAATGTGACGACCAACACCTATGACGCTCTGAATCGTGTGTTGACAGCAAATACTGTTTGCAGTGATACTTCCAAAAATGTATCGAAATCTTATGTTTACGACAATATGGGCAGGGTGCGAAGCAAAACTGCCAATGGTGTACAGACAAGTTATCAGTACGATATCTTTGGACGTGTTTATCAGGAACTTAGCCCAAAATCTTTTAAGGGCTATTTCTACGAGGGCATATCTCAGTATGCGAAGGAACAGTTGGTTGGTATTAATCATCAAACAATGTATTCCTCCACACAATATGAATACGATGCTGAAATGCGTATTGCTCAGGTAAAGGAAAGCGGTAATTTGACTGCAACTTATACCTATGATGCAAATGGCAATAAGGTTTCTGAAACACTTGCAAATGGTGTGGTATCGACCTATTCTTATAATGGATGCAACAAGGTGACAAAACTTGTTACCAAGTCTGGAAACTCCGACATATCCAGTTATGAATATTCGTACTATTTAGATGGTTCAGATGCTTGCAAAGTACGCAATGAAAATGGTACAATAGAAACAACCTCATATGATTATGACGGTTTGAAGAGATTGACCAGGGAATCCATTTCTAACGGTAAGACAGCTGACACATATTCATACGAATATGATGATTATGGCAATCGTTCTAAGATGGTTGCTAATGGTTCGGAAGAATATGAAACAGTTTACGATTATACTGTCAATGGTAAGTATACTGCACTGCTTCAGAAGGAAACCAAGACAGTTGAAGAAACTTCCAATGCCACAATCTCAGATGGATTAGCAATTAGTCCGACAGACTTGATCACAAGTACTGCTGCAGATGCAAAGACAGAAGAAACCGCCTATTCCTATGATGCCAACGGAAATCAGATCACAAAAACCGCAGAGAGTAAGACAGAGACAAATACTTACGACGGTTTGAATCAGCTGATTGGATTTACCGATGGAGAGACAACAGCGAGTTATAAATATAACGCAGATGGACTGCGGACGAGTAAGACAGTCGACGGCAAGACAATCAATCATATCTGGGATGGCAACAAGCAGATTGTTGTGGACATGGATGACAGTGACTGGTACAGCGCTGAGGTTTATGTTCGTGGCACAAATCTGCTGGCGAAATTCAGCAAGCAGAGTGGCAATGTCAAGACGGATTATCAGTATTATACACAGAATGCCCATGGCGATGTGGTGAATCTGACGGATGCAGATGGTGCTGTCACAAAGTCGTATACCTACGATGCATTTGGTGTGGAGCAGAATATTGATGATGCAGATACGAATGCGTTCCGGTATTGTGGGGAATACTATGATGCGGAAACGGGTACGATTTATCTGCGGGCAAGATACTATAGTCCGACTACTGGTAGATTTATTTCGAGAGATACTTTCGTAGGAAGAAAAGAAGATCCGCTGAGTCTGAATAAGTATACTTACTGCGCTAATAATCCTGTTATATTTACTGATCCTCAGGGTCTAGATTACTACTATTATTATGGCGAAGATCAAGCAAAAGCTGCTGCAATAAATATTGAGGAACTCGAGGCATTTGGACAAACAGTTCATCCTTATTTAATAACAAGCGAATCTGGTTTCACCAATAATTGGAACGAAATGAATACTACAGAGGAAGATTCAATTATTATTAATATGCATGGTAGTCCAAATAGCGTTTCCAATATAAATCTTGATGATATAAACAGTAAAAACGCAGATTATGTATATTTATTATCATGTAGTGCTGGAGATCAGTACACATCCAATAATTTTGCTGAACGATTTTATAATGCAAATAGTTTTTCTTGCATGGTGGCTTGTGACGGCACTCATTTTAGAGGAATACAACAACGAAAAACTACAGGTATTTTTGCATTAATTAGAAAACAACTAGGAATTCCAGATGAGTATGTAAATTTATCTGTTCGTCGGAAATTACCGGATGAGTTTATTGGTCCTCCTACTCCATCTAAAGGTTTTGTCACATATTCAAAAAATTCTTCTGGTAGTGTAGAAGTAAAGTCAATAGGCAATAGTTTTAAAGGAGTGAGTGCACTTATTGCTGCCACAAGGAGAAGCAGAAAGGATGAATAGATTCAAAGTGTGTAAATTGTGCATTACTTTTATTGTGATATTTGCTTTCGTCATAACAATTGTTTGTACAGTGTCTGTTGTTTGCAAGAAATATGAAATGAATAATAAGCACACAAATTCTATAGATGAATCATCAAATGGTTACTCAATTCGATTTGTCACTTATCAAGATATAGAATCAATAATTGGGATTAATTATTCAAAAGATGCCACTAACATTTTAAATGTTAGTACAAAAATCGAAAACGCATCAAGTGACGAATATGCTTCATTTACTCAAGTTAAAATAATGTATACAATATCATCAAATCTGATTGATGAACGCAGTTATTATTCATTAAAATTCGACTCTATTACAGACGAGAAAACATCTAATTATGAGATTTGTCAAAATATAAAACACTTAAAAGAAACATACGAAATTGAAGAAGATGAAATTCAATACATAAACACACAATATGGAACTTGCAGATATGATATAAATGATGGTATTAATGAAGTGGATTATTATTTTTATATTTTTATTATAAAGACATGCGAAGAATATTATAACATTTATATTTCTGGGAAATATCCATATCCGATAGAATTCGATGAGCAATCATAAATTTTATTAATTGTTACAAATACTGATCATTTCATGTATGATATTTACCTTAGTTGATGTGGAGCGATTCTGACGATGATACCACTATTAGCACTTCGAAATCCAAGCATGTAATACAGATGTATCAAACCATATCAGAAAAAACACAACAAAAGTGCCGCCAGCATAGAACACACCATACGTTATGCCATTGAAATCACCTATGACAAAAACAAATTGAATCACTTCTTTCCACATTCCTTCGGTCGGCCTTCCAATTCTGAGGTGATCTGGACAATTGCTGAAAACGTCAAAAGGGGCATGTTGATTCACAATATGTGTGCGGTGACTTGTTCAATAAGCGCAAGTTAGTCGCAAATCTGAGGTGAAAGATCAGCTTCTTCAAGCGAATTCTACCGATTGAATCAACTCAAAAGGAAAAACATGACCAACGATCTAACCTTCGGTCAGTTCATTTCCGAACAAAGACAAAAGCATTCTATGGAAAGTCAGGAGCTTGCAAAAGCGCTTGGAATTTCGGGTGCCTATCTTTCTCAATTGGAACGAGGTGTCCGGACGAATCCCAGCACAGAGCTTCTGGACAAAATCGCAATGGTTTTGTGTCTGAACAAAATTGAAACGGAAACGTTGTACGATCTGTATGCAAAGGTAAGCAGGCAGATCAGTCCTGATATTGCCGTATATATTTCCTCCAGTGAAACGGTGCAGCAAGCACTGCGGACTGCCCGTGATGCCAATGCAACAGAGGAAGATTGGAAACAATTCATAGAACAGCTGAACAAATGAACAATAATTTTGCGGAGCAATCCGCAAAATTATTGCGGTAGTTTTAGCTGAGCAGTTAAAATCGAGGTGAACGAACAAATGTGAATGAAAGACAACAGAAATCACAACATCAGGTACGTTGTCCGTTTTGTAATGGCAGGTTATTTGATATTGTGACAGATGAAAATTTGGCACAGCACTATGTGTCCTGCATGGTTGTAATCAAATGCTGGAAGTGCCGTCAAGAAATCAAAATCATATATTCTGACTTAGTACAGACACCACGTATATAAAATATAGAGTAGGAGTTTGACAAGCAGCTTTTGAAGCTATTGTCGATTCCTACTCTTTTTTGTTTTCGGAGAAACTCCGTTCTGCTTTAAAAGCGGGATGGAGTTTTTTATGCCCTTTTTTCAAGTATGGCAGTGCAGCATTGCCAAGTATCCATAGCCTTCGTTTGATTTAAAACCTTATATATCAAACGGAGGTGAGAAAATGAAGAAAAGCACAGTTCGTATTTATGATACAATTTCAAAAGAATATGTTGACATTGAAGTCAGTGAGGAAGTCTATACATATTACAATAGGTCACAATGGAATATGGATGACAATGATGATTCGTTCTATAAGCATGAAATTCAGTTTTCAGCGTTAATTGGCGGCAATGATGGTACGTTTGAGAATTTCAGAGAATTTAGAATTGAAAACAGCGTTGAAAAAGAGGTGATAAGTAAGCTTTTCACGGAAAAGCTTTATGAATGTCTCAATTTATTATCAGCATCAGATCGTCAACTGATAGAGATGCTGTTTTTTGAGGGGAAAACAGAACGAGAATGCGCAGCATACTATGGCATCAGCCAGAAAAATATCAACAAAAAGAAAAGGAGGATTCTGTGCGATCTGCACAAACTTTTAGAAAGTATAAAATAAAGGGTATCAAATTCCCGACTTCTTCCCCTATACAAGCGAAAGGAGATAAAAATCGAATTTCATGTATCTTGAAAATTGAATACACAGCATCGGGAATACATGAATCCTGCGGGCGGAATAAACCCCGTCAGCCGCAGAAGCCATACGCCACGACCTCAAAAGAGCGAGCGAGAAATATGCAGCTTCCAAATCCGGAATAGCTTTTCGGAACGGCGATGAAACGCAGGAGGATAATGCTACTTCCGTCCAGTCATAGCACCCCTTGGTCGGGGAATCAGGCAATGAGGGCGGCTCCGGGAGATCCTCGGAGGGATGAGATTTCCATGAGACTGATACGCTGTCAGTCGTTTCCGATGTTCCGCCGTGACGGGTGTTAAGAACAAATATCACGGAAAATCGTCTGAGGAATCAGACGAAGGCAAAACGTTAAAGTTATACCGCACTGCCTTTTTGCTAAGACAAATCAAATCCAGCAGTGCGGATATAACGCAAGTGCAGGAGCATTTTTTCCTGCATTTGCGTTATATATCAAAAATGGAGCGTGGTAAATTGAAAGAAAAATTAAGTTGGGATGAAATCAGAAATCTGATTTTGCATAGAAAAAAGAAAATTCATTACGGTGAAAATTGCCGTAAATGCGTCTGGGCAGATACAAGATCGGGAAAAATCTTGTGTTCCAGATATCAATGCGTAAAGGAGAGAAAATGATGCATAAGTACGGACAAGCTGAATATGCCTATGGGATTCTCCGGCAAATTTCAGAGAAACTGCTTGCCGAGGGAATTCTGACAGAAGAACAACTGAAACAGCTGAATGCGCTAAACAAAGAGGGCTGCTTTCGTCAGTTCTGCACAGCTTTGGCGGCGTGATTTCGTTGGATTTGGTGATACCATTTTTCAGGAAAAAGTGGTATTGTGTATGTAGTGTAAAAATCAGATTGGAGGGAGCAAAGTGAATCCAAACGTAACGGTAATTCAGCCGACAATTACATTGGAACAGGAGCAGAAAATCCGGGCTGCAGCATATTGTAGAGTCAGTTCCGATTCCACAGATCAACTGAATTCGTTCATGACGCAGATGCGGTACTATGAAAATTTCCTTGCTGATAGTAAAACGGAAACATTGATTTCGGTATACGCTGATGAAGGCATAACGGGCACCCGAATGGATAAACGTGAGGAGTTTCAGCGGATGCTCAAAGACTGCCGCAGAGGTAAAATTGATCGTATCATAGCAAAATCAATAAGTCGTTTCGCACGGAATACCAAGGAATGCCTGACCGTTCTGCGGGAACTAAAATCACTTGGAATTACGGTACTTTTTGAGAAGGAAAATATCGATACGGCGAATATTTCAGATGAAATGATGATCACGCTGATGGGTGGTCTTGCGCAGGAAGAGTCGGTATCGATTTCCCAGAATATGCGGTGGGCAAATCGAAAACGCATGGCAGATGGAAGTTATAAAATCTCCTGTCCGCCCTATGGTTTTTCCATCTGCAATGGACGATTGGAAATCAATGAAACAGAAGCAAAAATTGTCAGAAATATTTTCACATGGTACTTAAGCGGCTATGGAATTACGAAAATCGCAAATATACTGAATGATTTGAAAATTCCAAGCAGTATCAGTAAATCGGCGTGGTCATTTTTTAGCGTGAAATATATTTTGACGAACGAGAGATACATTGGCGATGCGGTTTTTCAGAAGACGTATAAAACGACAACTTTGCCATATATGAAGAAAATAAATCATGGAGAGTATGAAAAATATTATGTTTCTGGAATCAATGACGCCATTGTGGATAAGTTAGATTTTGAAAAAGTGCAGGAATTGCTGGCGATTCGGGGACAAAAAGCACAATCTACATGCTGTGAACATCCGCTGTCCAGAAAGCTTATCTGCGGTTTTTGCGGTGCAACTTTTAAAAGGAAACGCTGTCGTGAAAAATATTACTGGGTGTGTAGAACGCACAATGAGAATGCGGAAAAGTGCGGCGGACAGCGGTTGCCAGAATCAAAAATTTATGAAACGTTTATGCGGGTTTACAATAAGCTGAAATCGCAATACAGCGTGATTTTTCCTCCTATAATTTCACAGCTTCAGGAGCTGAAAAACCGCAAATTCAGCGGCAATCAGCAGTACATGGAGATTGCAAAGGAAATCGCCAAACTTAAGGAGCAGAATCACGTACTTGCCCGGCTGAAAACAAAAGGATTTCTGGACGAAGCAAAGTACCTTGAGCAAATTGCTGAACTCAATTCCAAGATTAACAAACTCAGCCGTGAACAGCATAAAATCGTGCGCTCCGATGGTGAGGACGATATGATAGATCAAATCAAGGATATCGCTTCAATCATTGAAAACGGCATGGAGCTGATGACAGAATTCAATGAGATCATGTTCGAAAGTCTGGTTGAGAAAATCATTGTGATTAACCAGAATGAACTGGAATTCCATCTGTACGGCGGTCTGAAATTTACTGAAAGGCTGGTGTAAAATACATGAAAAACAGAACAATCCCATTTGGCTACATGATGCGGAACGGAGAAATTCAGCCAAAGCCAACGGAAAGTAAAGCCGTGCAGAACATATTTCAGGCTTACTTAAACGGCAGTTCCCTGCTTGCCATTGCAAATTGGATGAGTAGTCAAGGCATTCCTTACAATGGCATCGATTTTGTGTGGAACAAAAACATGATAAAGCGGATTCTGGAAAATGAAAAGTATCTGGGCAGAAACGGCTATCCTGCAATCATTGATGAAAATATGTTTTGCAGAGCAAATATGCGGAAGAAAATTAAATCGACTACAGTCGTCGAGATTTCTGAGGAGCTTCAGGCAATCCGCAGTCTTACATATTGTGCGGAATGCGGTCATCGGATTTCAAGAATCGGCGGCAATACGCACTCTGAAAAATGGGACTGCCGCAATCCGGAATGCTCACGATTCAGCCACAGAATTACAGATCAGATGCTGATTGGAATAATCGTCGCTGTTCTGAATACAGTGATTGCAAATCCCAATTTGCTTGATGCTGATGCAGAAATCAGCAGATATACGCCGAGTATTGAGATAACCCGTCAGCAGAATGAAATCAGCCGCTTGATGGAAACTCCTGATGTTGATTTTGAAAGTGCGAAAGAAGAAATATGCAAGCTTGCAGAACTGAAATATGACTGCTGTACCTACAGCAATAAACCGCAGAAAACAACGCAGTTGCGAGAAGTTCTTGCAAGTCATGAACAACTGAATACGCTTGACATTGGCTTACCGCAATCCTGTATTTCACGGATTCTGGTAAGCCATTTTTGCACCGTTGAAATCGAATTTATCAATGGCGTTGTCATCAAAAATATCATAGAAAGGAAGATGCAAAATGACCACAGCGCCCAATGTCAGGGTAATTCCTGCAAAGCCGCAAACTACGGAAAACAGGGATAAATACCATCAGCTTAGAGTGGCGGCATACTGTCGTGTATCGACGGAACAGGAGGAGCAGCAAAACAGCTACCAGGTTCAGATCGCATATTATACGGATTTGATCAATCGCAAAAAGGAATGGACACTGGCTGGCATATTTGCCGACGAAGGAATTTCCGGCACTCAAGCAAAGAAAAGACCGGAATTTTTGAAAATGATACGGCTGTGTAAAAAGCAGAAAATTGACATTGTGATTACCAAGTCAATATCAAGATTCGCCCGAAACACTGTGGATTGCTTGGAGTATGTGCGGCAATTAAAAGACCTTGGAATCGGCGTCATCTTCGAGAAGGAAAACATCAACACAATGACCATGACAAGTGAATTTATGATTGCTCTGTACGGCTCATTTGCTCAGGCGGAGAGTGAGTCCATCAGTAAGAATGTCAGCTGGGGCAAGCAAAAAGCTTATGCAGAAGGCAAGGTGGCGTTTCAATATTCCAAGCTTCTGGGATATCAGAAAGGTGCAGATGGCAAGCCGGAAATTGTTCCTGATGAAGCGGAAACAGTCCATTTGATATACGAATTATTTCTGGACGGATTGAGCTTCACAAGGATAAAGAATGCTCTTGAATCTAGAGGGAAACTGACTGCCATGGGCAATCAGATCTGGAGCGAATCCAACATCAAAAGCATTCTGAAAAATGAAAAATATGTGGGCGATGTGCTTCTGCAAAAAACATTTACTGCTGACTGCATTACCAAAAAGGTTGTGAAAAATAACGGTGAACGTCCCATGTATCTGGTGACAAAACATCATGCGCCAATCATTGATAGGGACACGTTCAACCGTGTTCAACAAGAACTTGCAAGGCGTTCCAGTAAGCGTAAAATCAGCGATAAAACGACTACCGAGCAAGGAAAATATTCCAGTAAATACGCGCTTTCCGAACTTTTGATATGTGGCAATTGCGGCACGCCATATCGTCGGTGTACATGGACGGCTGGCGGTAAAAAGCAGATTGTCTGGCGATGTATCAGCCGTCTGGATCATGGGAAAAAGTATTGTTCCGAATCGCCGACCATTCATGAGGACAAGTTGCATAGAGCGATTCTGAAAGCAGTGAACGAATATCTCGGCTGTGGAGATGAGATTGCTAAAATTTTGAAAGCAAATATCGGCTCGGTTCTAGAGTGCAAAAACCAACAGGAAATTTTGAATCTGGAACAGCGGCTGAAGGATTTAGATAAAGCCCGAAACGACTTGATATCGCTGATTACTGGCGGCGGATGTGATGAGAATAAGCTGGACTGCGAGTTTGAAAAAATTCATGCAGAGGAACAAGAGATAAATGAAAAGCTTTCGGAACTCCGAAAGAATGCAGAGATTTCAACGGATACGCAGAATAAAATCGATTCTGCCATGGAAATGCTGGCACATGAAAACTTTCAGGTTGAAGTGTTTGACAATGTGATTGTCCGCAAGCTGATTGATTGCGTGAAAGTGCTGTCGAAAGAGAAATTACTGATCGTTTTCAAGGGCGGCGTGGAAGTAAAAGCACAGATGGAAAAATAACGAAATATCAAGAAAAACGGCTTGCATTGCAGGTCGTTTTTTCATGGGAGATGAGAATTTGTCAGGAAATTTTGACGGGATTAAAACGCAAAAATTTGGCGTGGAAATTGAGTGTACCGGATTGACGAGAAACGCAGCCGCAAGGGCAATCGGCAGAGTATTTGACAGCGTGCCGGAGCACTTTGGCGGCAGTTACGATAAGTATCATATTTGTGATAGCAAGGACAGAAAATGGGCAGTTGTTTATGATTCCAGCATTCGGCGTGTGGACAAAAACGGCGGTAATGCGTCAAGAGAGTATGCCGTGGAAATCGTCACACCGGTGCTGGAATATAGCGATATTCCACTGTTGCAGGAAATTGTCCGGGCGGTCAGAAGCGCTGACGGTGTGACCGGAGCACAGTACAATTGCGGTATTCACATTCATGTAGACGGTGCACCTTATACGGCGCAGAGTTTGCGAAACTTGGTGAACATTTTTGCCAGCAAGGAAAACTTCTTGTTTGATATGCTTCAGGTATCGCCTATGAGAGAAACTTACTGCCAGAAGGTGGACAGAGATTTTCTGGAAATGCTGAACAAAGAGAAACCTAAAACTATCGAAGCAATCCAGAAATTGTGGTATAGAGGCGATATGGATGAGGTGCATCATCATTACAGTTCCACTCGCTATAAAGCTTGTAATTTACATAGTTTTTTTGCTAATGGGCATTGGGAGATGAGAGCCTGCAATAGTTCATTGCACGCCGGAGTTATTAGATCTTATGTGACTCTTGCGCTTGCCATTTCCAATGCTGCGCTGACGAAAAAATTCTGTTCGCCGCACATTTCAGAGAGCGATAATCTGAGGTACAGTGCAAGGGTTTGGCTGATTAATCTTGGACTGAACGGTGAGGAATTCCGCAATTGCCGCAAGCACCTGATTTCGCATCTGGACGGATGTATTTCATGGCGGCATCCCGAAGATGCAATTGCTCAGCGAGAACGGCTGAAAGAAGAGCGTATCGCAGCTCATGAGCATCCTGTAAGCGAAGTTCTGGAGCAATGTGAGAGTTTACCCGATGAAGTGGAGCAAGCCGCTGTGGACGATTTTGAGGAAGATTACGAGCAAGAAGAATTTGAGGAAAGTATGGACTTTTCCATATCAATGTAAAGGAGCTTTTTATGGCGAAAAAATTATATGCAGCTTACGGCAGCAACATCAATTTGGAACAAATGGCATATAGGTGCCCGCATTCAACAGTTGCAGGAACAGCCATGCTAAAGGGCTATGAGTTGCAGTTCAGGCATCATGCCACGATTGAACCGAATGAGGAAAGTGAAGTTCCTGTGCTTTTATGGGAGCTTGATTCGCAGGATGAAAAATTTTTAGATCGTTACGAAGGCGAGCCGAAGTATTATCGCAAGGAGAATATTTCTCTTGAACTTAACGGAGAAACTGTTGAAGCGATGGTTTACATCATGAACGGAGATACGCCGCTTGAAGCTCCCACAGAGCAGTACTACGGCATAATAAAGCAAGGCTACAAGGAAAACGGACTGGACACAAGATATCTGGAAACTGCGTTTGAAGAAGCGGTTCTAGCGGAAAATATGGAGTTTGAATCTAAATTCGGAATGGAGATATTTTGATGCTGTATCATGGATTTTATGTAAAAATTACGCCCTTGAAAAATATTCAGAGGGAGAGAAAAGACGGGAGTATCAGTGATTGCAACGGATTTCAGATTGAAATTTTCTCCAACCAATCGGAAGAAGTGACCGTGGATGTGTTTACTGCTGCGGTAGGATTTGAGATACTGAAAAATTCTGTTTGCGATGCAGAACAGTTTGCGATGGATGTCATTGAGTCGGAGGAAAAGGAATATTTGAGGTTAATCGATGAATATATATTAGAAAATAGTTGAAATTGACCATTTAACGTAAAAAAATGACCATTTAGTGCAAAATGGTTGATTTTTCTGATTTTTTATGGTACATTGAGTATATAAAAAGTCTGATTCATACCAATTTTGACATTTTATGCTATAATTTTATTTACAGCTAATTGTTTTCAAAACAACCAAATACTTGATTTCGATTTTGTGCATTAATACATAATTGATAGAATTTTTTAAAAACCGTAACTTTCTTGACTGTTTTTAGGATTATATATTATATGTTATAGAGAGCCATTGACATATTGACAAAGAAGAACCCACACGTTTTTACGTCTTCTTGAAATAGATCTTAAATAGAATTATTATGGTAAAATATGGTGAAAATTGACCAAACAATGCTGAAAAACGACCATTTAGTGCAAAAGTATTGATTTTTTTGTTTTTATGATACATTAAGTGTGTGAAAAAAGTATTTTATGCTAAAATTATACTAGAATGGCTATATTTAGCAAAATAGACAAATATTTGATTCCGATTTTGTTTATTGCTACAAACTTTATAGAGCTTTAGGTAACCGGACGAGTTTTAATTCGAAATATTGCTTATAACAGATAAATGTCTGTTAATATACAATTAAATTAAGGAGAATTTAAAATGAAATCACAAAAATTAGCAGCAATCCTTGCGGTTACAGTCCTAGGGACATGCAGTATGACTTTCGCTGAAAATCCCATAATAAGAATGAATTCTATTGAGGTATCGGCAGCTGATGTAGAGGCAACCTATATAGGTTCTGGATATCAATTAAATTATAAAACGGTGGATAATAACATTGAGATAACCAATTTTACAAAGACATCCAGTGCATCATCTGTAAGTGTTGTAATTCCAAGTAAAATCAATGGATGTAGTGTAACATCAATTGGTGCATACGCATTCAGTGGAAAAGATATATCCTCTGTTATAATACCTGATACGGTTGTTTCTTTAGGAAATTATTCTTTCTATAATTGCTCAAAATTAAAAACGGTGACGTTATCTAAAAATTTGAGTTCAGAAAAATCAGGCGGTTACCTGTTTTATAAAAGTAAAAATATTGAAATTGTAAATGTTCCCGAAAACATGGCAGATCCTTCGTTCGTTGATCACTTTAATTGATCACTTTAATTATTATACTAATACTGTGGTACAAGGTTCATCAGTTACTTCAGCGTATAAGCTGGACTATAAAATCTCAGATCATCAGATTGAAATTACTAGTTTTACAAAAACTACGAGTGCATCAGCTGTAGGAGTTATAATTCCAAGTACTATTAATGGGTATAATGTAACATCAATTGGAAAATTTGCTTTTTACTGTTGCGATGGAATATCGTCTATTGTAATGCCGGATACTGTAATTTCATTGGGTGATTATTCATTTTCTACTTGTTCGAACTTAAAAACGGTAACATTATCCAGAAATTTGAGTTCAGAAAAATCTGGTGGTTATTTATTTTATAATAGCACTAGTATCGAAACTGTATATGTTCCTGAAAATATGATAGATCAGACGTTCATCGACCACTTTAATTACCATCTTGATACTGTAATTAAAGGCTCTGTAAACAATTCACAATACAGATTGGATTATGAGATTCCTATAAAAGATCGCAATGCAACAATAACAAAATATAATGCAAACGCTAATGCCAGTGATAATGTAACAGTTACAATCCCAGATACAATTTTAGGAAGAAATGTTACCAAAATTGCAACAGGAGCATTTAGCAGTTCTAATGTATATCAGGTAATCATGTCCAATAATATTACAACCCTGGAAAGTTGGTCGTTTAATGGTTGTGCCAATTTGAAGAAATTAACAGTCTCTAAAAACGTTTCATGTGCGCAGAGCGGAGGATATTTATTTACTGGATGTAATAATCTTACTGATATTACGGTTCCTGCTGATATGGCAGATAGAGAATTCATTTCTCATTTTCAATACTGTATAGGCGGTGCGAAATTAATTAAACCAGATGTGGATGCCAAAGTAACCCAAGTATACAATAATTTGAAAAGTAAATCTGCAAATGTGAATTGGAATATTAGTGGACTATCTGGCAATGCAAAAGAAAATGCGAAATATGAAGTTGCAAAATATATTCACAGCCAGTTGGCGTCCAATCTCATTCGGTATGATGCTTCTTATTCTATGCCTCAAACAGCATATGCACTTGTTTCTGGAAAAGGTGCTTGTGCCGGTATGTCAAGATCTTATATTTTGCTTTTACTAAAATCAGGTTTTACAAAGGATGACGTTCAGCTTATCAGCGCTCCTGGGCATGCATTAGTAGGTATAAAGTTATATAATCAATGGTACTTTGTGGAATGCACAAATTCAAACCCAGAATCATTTGCTATGACATATCAAAATGAATGGTATAATGGGACTCCTGAAGGGCAGTATGATGGTTATATTATTCCTGGTACATATAGTTACTATTGTGATGCAGATGGTACAAGAGTTGTTAGTCAAGAGAGTGAGGCTTATTTAGCGCAGTGTTATAAGTCCAATTATAACAGGGGCGATGTGAATATGGATGGTGTTACAAACAGTTCAGATCTTTCCATATTAAACAATTATCTGAATGGTGGAAATTCAAGTATTAATCTTGTGAACGCTGATGTTAACTATGATGGCAAAATTGATAGCAATGATTACAATTCTCTAAATGATATAGTATCAGGGAAATTCACTTTTGCAGATATGATCAAAAAGGTATATGGCAGGATAATATAATCTACTGCACGTTTTTAAATTGACATTATGAAAGGAAAGCATTATGAACAAAGAAAACAATATGGAACTTAAATCGGAATATGTGGAAGTTGAGGTGTTAGGATATGGACTGCCTTTGTATAATGCAATAGGTAGTTCAGGAGATAAAGTGATATACGAAGGAATTGAGTACGATTCAACGATGATTAATGCATGGGAAGTGTTAACTGGCTCCAGTACAATACAAATTGGCGGACAATGCTGCAATCAGCATTGCACATCAAGCCATCCAGATGATCTCGTTGGAGCGCATGTTGTCTTATCACAGCCTACACAGGCTTTGCAGCCCGATGAGGAATTTTATATAGTTCCATTATGCAGAGGTTGTAACAGCAGCGGACCAGGAAAAAATATACAATTGAGGTGTGCGGTAAAAGCGGCTAGAATGAGTTGGATTGGAAAATGAATGGAGGTAATTCATATGAAAAATTTACAAGTAACAGAAAAGGTACAGTTATCCGTGGGATTGAAATTTACATTTATGGGAGTAGATCTGAGTTCCTATTACAAAAAGACAGCAGACGGCTATCAGATTTTCCTGGCACCTGCGAATGTTTCCAATGACGTACAGCTTACACTGAAGGAAATGATTGGTCAGTTTAACGGCATGGCAGGCGAAGGCGCTCTTTCTGAAGATGATGTTAAGAGCAAGATTGCAGAAGAGGAAGATCCTCAGGTTGTGAATGCAATTGATTTTGATTCTGTCAAGTTCTGCTTGAAAATGCTCTTCTTGAATATTGAATCAAAGAAAAACGGCGAAACGGAAGAAAAGACAGTCGAATACGCACTTTCACTGCAAATCAATGCAGAAGGTTTGATTCCAAAGGAAATCAAGATATTCCAGATCGACAGTTTAAGCTTCAATATCTGGAATACGCAGCGTCAGACTGTGCTGGAAAAAATGGCATTGATAACACCTGATTCATTTTAATTGATGAAAAAATCCGATATGGTGAATTCAATGGAAGAAAAAACATTTTCCATGAGCGTTGGTGTTCGTGGAACGATACTGGGCTATGAAGCAGCGGCATCATACAGTGTACTGCATGGCGAAAGCTGTTTTCAAGGGAATTTGAATATCAACAATGCTGATATGACTGCAATCGTTGCATTGATTGATTCTAAGCTGTCTGATGAATTACACACACTTCTTCCGGATTTTCTGACACATAGATCTGCTGAATTGCGTTTCAGTTATGCTTATGATCATGAGATGTTTTTTGTGGATATGCAGTCGTTCCGTGTTACAGCGATTCGATTAAAAAATTCAGATGGAAGTTACTCTGGCAGCGGATTCTTATGTGAAATTTCAGAACAAGAGAGTTCAGGGTTCGTTGCAGAACTTATCGCAAATGCCAAGCGTCTGATTGGCATTGATAATTTTTATCTGTATATTTCCAAAGGATTGCAGCCGGTTAATATTGGCAGACTGTTAGAAACTTTTCATAATACGGAAACATTGCTGCCTCCTTCCAGATTCTACGAAAAAAACAGTTTTTGTTTGTATTCCGAATATTACTTTTCACAGGAATGCAATGGGCTGCTGGACCTGTTTTTTCATGAGCTGCTTGGTATAGAAAATCTGTCCTTTTTCGCGGGAAAAGGACAGCAAGGCGCATATTTTGTACTTTCCGTCCCACAGATCTCTAATGACATTATCAGCATACAAGAATTATTTCTGGAACTGGATACTGGTAAAGCTGACACGATCTTTCAGGCCTCCGGGATGTTTCAGTTAATGGCAATTTCCGAAATGTCTTTTTGCGTTGACTGTAAATTATCTTCCAGTTCACTGATGCTGTCGGCATCTGCCATTCCGAAAGAACCAATCAATCTTTTCGGTGCATTTTACCTCGGAAACACTTCTCTTACAATTGGATATAACAAGGGGTTGACATTTGGCATTGTCGGTGAAATTTATTTAAGAAAGTTGTATCTATTTGCGGCGATGCAGTTTTCATACGATGGAATCTTAAAACCGCAATTATTATGTTTTGCTACCAGTCGACTTTCCATATCGGATTTGATTGAAAACATCACGGGTCTTTTGATTCCAGGTATCAAAGCACTTGATATTATTTCTATCGACTACTTTGATTTTGAATGTAGAAATAAATTTCAGATGGAATGGTTTGAAAAGACTGATTTATCGCAGATTGCAGCATTTTTTAATGATAATATTACGGCATCTCAGCTTTCGATTGATGTAAATACAATTTCTATAGGACGAATACCGCAGGATGATGGATATGCGCTTGTGGATAAATATAGAATGCGTCATTATTATGTGGATGCAGACGGTGTTTTGTATCTGCGTCCACAATTTTATTATTCAGATGTGGCAGAACCCTTCACAATTGGTAACGGCATGGTTGTCAGTGCGGGAATATTCTTTTGTGCAAAAATTTGTGTGTTTCAATTGTCTTTGAAAGTTTTGTTTTCATTCCGTCAGCAGGAAGGTGCACTGGCGTTTGGCATGCTGTCGGATATTGATTTGGGAATAATCAAAATTACATCCTCTGATTTTCAACAGGAAAATCCTATCCCAATTCCGGAAAACAGCGTTCTGTCACAATTTCTGGATACGACAGCGAAAGGCGTTGCATTTTATCTGCAAGCATCTCAAAATGATGTGTCATTTTATTTTGACGGTAAAATATCAATAGCTGGATTGACGGAAAAACAGGCACAATTGTATTATCAAAAAGGCTTGATCATTATCAATCTGGAAAGTACATTCTGGGGCATGACAACGCATCTTTCTTTGAATGTGAACTATCAGAGTTTTCAATCGTTGAACTTTGATTTTCAGTTTTCTTTTGATACATACAAATTAGAAGAAACACTGACAAAGGTAAAAGATCGATTGAATCATGCGATCGAAGTTTGCAGAAAGAAAATTAATGACGCAACGCAATCACTGGAAGATGCAAAAACAAAGGTACGGAAATTGTACGATGAAATCTCATACCTGGATCATCAGATAGATGCATGCAGGAATAGACTCCGCAATATGGGATGGTTCAAAAAAATATTTTATGCGCCGATTATCGGATGTGAAATAGCAGGATATGAAATTGCAAAAGGAGTGCTTTATGCATCTATTTATGTTGCAGAAGCAGCACTTTCAGTGGCTCAGGCAGCAGTGCAGTTTGCCGGAATGCTCGGTGAAGGGGTACTTCAGCTTGTAAAGGGTGTCATCACATCGGTTGCATCCTTGTTCTTCATTCGCAGATTAGCAGCAAGATTATCAGCGAATCCAAGTGAATTGTATATGCAGTTAAGTATTGACTTTGTTGCGCTTGGAAAGGAATACAGTCATGAATGGTCAGTACAGAAAACGTTGATGCAGGATTCGGCGAAGGGAAGAGAGGTCATTTCTGACAACATGATGGAGAAAATAGAACCAGATGTAAAGGATCTGGAAAACGGCGTTGTATCTAATGTTTATCTAAAAGAGCGCTACAGGAATTGTGTTCAGTATCATGATCAGAAGTTTGATATATCTGAAGCGGCTCATGTATTGGAGCGAAATACAGAAATGATGCATTTTGTTCAGGATGCTTATATGCAGGAATTTGGAGAATCTTTGCCTGATTTCGATGAAATGGATAATCGGCTTCTTGAAAATATCGGAGTGATAGAATCCAATATCAATATTGCAGAAAGGTCTGCTTCTCTAAACGAGTTGAAAGAAACAGTAAATCAGCTTCGTGATATATCGGAAAACAGAAATAATCGAGTTTCTTATGAAGATCAATTGAAGATAGATACTGCGAAGGATGCTGTAGAGAAGTATGAAGAGGCGGTAAAGTTATCTGATGAAATGCAAAAGCTTTTAGCACAGATAACTGTATCAAGACGTTCTGTGCAAATGCATCATTTGGAACGAATGAATCATTCTCAGCAGCGAATGCGTAACCGAGGAGTGAAGCAGGAACGTTATGAAAGTAATATGTATTCATATGCAAAGATAGTAAAAGAAAAGCTTGAAGCTGTGTATGGCGTGCTTTCTGATGATGATTATATCAATCCCTGTAAGGATGAGCAGATTTGGAATACGATTGTACAGGCAGAGGATTATTTCAGAGTAAATAGTTGATTAGTTGAGCATATGTGATTATTTGATTTTATCAGCATAAATATTAAATAATTCTATGCACTGCTTCAGAATTTGTTTGTAGCTATGATCTTTTTTAGAATTTTAGGACTATATGTTTATGAGGATGCTTTTGAAAGCGTTTGATGGCACATGTTTTTACAACTGAAGATAATTGTATATTATTTTGCGTTAACCCTTATCTTATTTCTTGGATGCTTGACAGAAAGAATTTCTTTTTGTTTTGCCATAGCAACATGGGTATAAATTTGTGTGGTTGTGATGGAACTGTGCCCCAATAGCTTCTGTATGTAACGAATGTCAACATCCTCGTCAAGAAGCAAAGTGGCAAATGAATGACGAAACATGTGCGGCGTGATATGTATATCATACCCTGTCATAGCTGTGTATTTTCGAATGATTTCACGAACTGATTGCTCAGTGAGACGATGATGCAGTTTGTTGACAAAGAAGAATCCACACGTCTTTATGTCCTCTTGAAATAGGTCATAATAAGATTGAAGCGCCCTTAAAACATCGGTATTTTCAATCTGTATCATCCGTTCTTTAGAACCTTTTCCGAAAATCTTGATGGTGTGATTCGTCAAATCTACAGATGTGGGTGTCAGATTGCAAATTTCAGATACCCTGGCTCCGGTTGCAAAGAGAATTTCAAGAATTGCAATGTCACGAGTCGTGCAGCGTTTTTGATAATCTGTTTCAGCCTGTGAAAATGAATTGTAAGCACACGTTAGCAGACTGTTGATTATATTGAGGGGGATCGTTTTGGGAAGAATTGTAGGTTCTTGAAAGGAAACATCAATTTTGTTGAATGGATTGATTTCAATTACGTCTTCAATTAAAAGATAATGAGTAAACGCTTTGATGGAAGCGATTTTTCGCTTTACCGTCTTGGGCTTGAATCGTTCGTGAAGTATGTCGATGTATCGGCAAATCATCTCTTTGGAAAATGTGTTGTCTGTATATTCAGAGAATTGCCTAAGATCGATTCTGTAAGCCTTAATGGTTTTTTCATTCAGAGCTTTTCTGGACATGCAGTAGTTAAGAAATCGTTCTATTTGCAGGTTTAAGTTTATCATGATAGCTACTCCTTCGTTTGGGAATAATTCTATTATATATTGTAATACGCTTTTTGTCGAATAGTGTCGATGAATTTCTTGGAAAAATCTGCGAGATCATGTTGATTTTGAAGAAAAATGGGTGTATAATAGTATTATCAAAACTCAACGCAGGATAACTTCAAATTATCTCATGTTAATGATGGTGATCGGAGGTATTTATATGGAATATTATATTTTTATAAGCAATGATTGTAATCTTAACTGCAACTATTGCTCTATTCTTCTAAAGAAAGGAAAATGCAACATTCCGCAGGAACCTGCTTTTTCTGTTGCGGAATTAAATAATTTCATAGACAAAACGCAGAGAAAATACAATGATAAATCAGCTGATATTGTTTTTTTCGGTGGCGAACCGACACTTAATTATCCATTTATCGAAAAAATTATTTCTTCGCAGGATTCAAAGTTTGAGAAACCTTATGAATACCACTATATGTTGCATACTAATGGATTGTTGCTCGGTGAGATCCCAGATAACATTTTAAAACATTTGGATTCTATAATGTTGTCGATAAATTATGACAAAATCCCACGACTCAAATTAAACGAGGGATATTTCAAGACTATTATTAATTCAGTTCGTATTGTAAAGCAACGCAAACCGATCCCGATTGTAGCAAGACTGACAATAACCGAAGAAACAAGTCTTTATTCCGAAATAGCTTTATTTAATCCTTTCTTTGATGCAGTTTATTGGCAAATAGAAAATAATTATCAATTTAAGGATTTTAAAGCTTTTCGAGATTCATATAAATATGAACTTACCCTTTGCTTTAATATTTGGCTTAATTATTTAAAAAGGGGCATAATGTTACGTTTGATACCTTTTCTTGCCGCAACATATTTTTTTGTTAATGAGCATAACTCCGATGTGTTTTGCTGTGGTTATAACAACAGCATGGTTTATGTACAAACAAACGGTTCCTGTTATACATGTGCAGAAGATATGACTACCAATAAAAATTTAGTAGGAAATATAACAGATGATATCCAATTCAACGCATTTGGACCTAAAGATGTTGTGTGTAAAGATTGCTCATATTTGAAAATATGCATGGGGCGCTGCGGCAGAATGCACAAGGAATTTTCTTCAGAACATATCCGAGAATATTGTGAACTGAATCAAATCCTTTTCGATTTAGTAGAGAAAAATTTAAAAGATATTCAAGAATTCTGCAAAAAATATAACGTTGTTATTTCGTTGGATGATCCTATTTATCACTTCACTGAATACACACCATAAATTAAAATATCTCCTTATAATTGTTGTACATTTGCTTATAATACGCAAGCAATTGCTGCCCGATCCTATTGTTAAGTTTTATTGTTGTGAGCGATGGTGGGATAAGGCACGCTTCATAAACATCAGAATTGTGAATGCTTTTTGCTACTTTGGTCATACCGATGCTCTCACATAAGTTAGACCCTTTTTGAGTGACACCATCCGCTATGATATCCGATATAAAAATTTCATGCTCGGACGCAAGTTTCAATAGAAAATCAATAAAGTTTGAATATATTATTCTAAAAGCGTTAGTTGTATTATATGCGGGGTGTATGCAAAATGAGCACAAATATAATTTGTAAAATCCGGGCATATCGTACTGACGAATATCGCTGACAGGTATTGTGGTATCATCGAACTTACCGCTTTTAATTTTTTTGTATAGTTCATCTCCGATCGGCAGTGAAGTGAAAAAACCAATAAGCTTGCCATTGTCTGTATCACGTGCGCCTAAATTTGTTAAAGGATTATAATCAAACCATTCCTTATCCGTGCTAGGACTTGCTATTAACTCCGCTGGGAGAACTAGCTTCTCAATCTCATATGATTCTAAAATGTCATTTTCGGTAAATTCCTCGGGTCTTACAGGGATGATTTTTTTAGATTGAAGAATGGGCTTTTTAAAGTATGTCGTCATGTACCACTCAACAACCGAATAAATTGAAAATTGAAGCAGATACATTTCCTCCCGGTCTAAAGTATTAATGGCATGTTCTACGTCTAAAAATTTATTAATGAAACGATTCAGATATTTTAAATGCTCTTTCAAATTTAGATTAAGGAACTCTATATCCAAAAAGGTTTCTAAAATTTGTGCATCTTGTGAAATGTAAATGTTTTCCGAATTTGCGACATCTCTCAGCAGATCTTTTATCATAAGCTTAACTTCGTTAATTGCAGCAAGCCGATTAGAATATATTTTTCTCCAAAAAAGATTTAAATGGATCGCCAATTGCTCAAGAGCGATAGAGTTATATGAGTGCAATTCCCTCACCAAGCTCACCAAGTTGGTTTTTTCTATGTGCCAAAAACCGCTTTCCTGCTTTCTTTCGTCAATGACTTCTTTTAATCCCAAAGCGATTTCCTTTATTTCTTTTTCTGGGCCGACCTCAATGTAATTATGTTCCAGAATAAAAGGATATTTTTGTCCAGTTTGCTTTTTAATATCTGAAAATAATAAAGGTAAGAAATTATCGAAACTACCAGCACTTAATATTCCCAGTTCCATGCTCGACCAATTGCTTTTATAATAATTTTTGCTAATTACCGCGAGGAAAACAACAGACTCAGCTATTCCGTTTATAATTGAGTCTTTGATTTTATCTCCTTTATGTATGCTGTTCTTATCATACCATACCTGTAAACCCAATTTGTTTAGCTCGTCGACTAAGGGTTCAACAAAACCTTTTTTATCAATACTAGAATGAGAGATGAAAACATCAAACATTTTTGCTCCTCCCAACAGCATACAGCTGTGTTTTAATTATGATAATTTGAAGTTATCCTGCGTTTACATATACTTTTGACTATATGGTATTTATGCTATATGTCAATAAAAATAGAAAGGAAGAACTGTACTGTGAACAAAAGTATGATTAATGAGCATGATAGCCAACAAATACTTTTTGAAAACAATTTTGATTATGAAAAAAGATCAAATCTTTGTGTTCCTTTTCTGAAATCAAGAGGAATAAAACCTTCTCCCATATTCAATACATATTGGAGGTATGCTGCTGAAAGACAACATATATTTATGAAAAGAAAATCAGGAGTTCCTTTTCCTTGGACTGATGATGATATACTTTTAAAATACAAATTCACAAATGTATATAGAGCTTCTGATCGGGTAAGTCAATATTTAATAAAGGAAGTTATATATTGCGGTGGATTTGGAAATAGATATTCTCCAGAAGACACCTTTTTTAGAATTTTACTATTTAAGTTATTTAATAAAATAGATACATGGAAATACCTCGAATCAGAATTGGGAACTATTGATTTCAAATCATATTCATATGAAAAATATTATTATCTTCTGAATAATCTACTTGATGATGGAAAACGAATTTATTCTGCGGCATATATAATGCCATCTGGCGCTTCATTTGGAAATAATCGTAAGCATGGCAATAACCTAAGATTGCTTGAACTAATGATGTCAGAACATTTAGTTGCAAAAATTTCAAAAGCAAGAAATTTGATGGAAATATATCAGTTATTACTAGAGTTCCCCTCAGTGGGAAAATTTCTTGCTTTTCAGTATGCAATAGATATAAATTATAGTGAACTATGTGATTTTAGCGAAATGGATTACGTTGTGGCTGGCCCAGGTGCCCATAGTGGCATATCAAAAATTTTTTTGGATACCAATGGTTACTCTGATGAATATATTATTCGACTTATGGCAGAAAACCAAGAAGAAGAATTCAAACGACTCGGACTAAAATTTGAGTATTTGGAAAAAAGAAAACTACAGCTAATCGATTGCCAAAATATATTTTGTGAAGTTGACAAATATACAAGAGTTGCTTTTCCTAATTATAAAGGAAATAATCGTTCGCGAATTAAACAGCACTTTATACCTAACCTAGCACAACCAATCGATTATTTCTATCCTCCCAAATGGGGTATCACCTGAGGTGAGTTTATGTTTAATAGTTTTCATGGAGAAACTGCAAATGATATTTGGAAGCAAGCGTTTCAGGCAGTTAAACTTTCAGATATCATAGAAAGCAGGTGTGGTAATACGAGAGAATTGTTACATACAACATTATCGATTAATAATCCACGCCAAAAGTGGGTAACTTGCAAATCACCTCCAATTAGTATTGGGTATGCACTTGCCGAGTTGATTTGGATTTTGCAAGGATGTGATGATTCTCAGACAATAAATTATTGGAATCCTGTTCTTCCTAAATTCGCTGGAAATTATAAGTCATATCCAGGTGCATATGGTCAAAGAATAATGTATAGGTATGGTTTTAATCAACTTAAACGAGTGTATGAAACATTGATGAATCATCCTGAAAGCAGACAGGCAGTTATGCTGATATGGGATCCACAAACGGATCTGCCACAGCTGAACGGCATTCCTAATAACGAGGATATTCCCTGCAACATTTGCTCTATGATTAAGATAAGAAAAGGCAAACTAGAATGGACACAGGTAATGAGAAGTAATGACCTTGTTTTAGGATTGCCATATAATTTGGTTCAATTTACATCAATGCAGGAGATACTTGCATCGTGGCTGAATGTGGATGTTGGTTCGTATAATCACATAAGTGATAGTTTACATATCTATACAGAGAAAGAGTCTTTTGTAGGAATTCAAACGATGGAATGCTATAATACGGACTCATTAAGAATAAAGAAAGAAGATTTTAATCAGGTAATACAGTCCATATATAATGTGATGGAAACACTTTCTCATGCCAATATTCAACAATATGAATTACTTAAATTTTCAGAGCTTGACTTGGGCTATGAAGCCTACAATAATATTTTAAAGATAATTTGTGCGTATTCTGCATATAGTAATCATTTTACGGATGTGCAGAATGAAATAATAAAATGCTGCACCAATAAAGTTTATGTTCTCATGTGGACAAATTGGCTGCAAAGTAAAACTAGGAGGTAAAATTATGTCAAAGACTATAAATTTATTTGTATCACATAAGGGAGAAGATGAAAGCAAAATTGATGCCTTCAAAAAACTTATGGAGAGAAAAGGATACGATTTTAGAGATAGCTCTATAAGGGAAAGTGAACCCAATAAGGCAAATAATAAGGAATACATAAAAAAACAGTATTTAAAGCCAGCAATTGACTGGGCAGGGACGGTTGTAGTTTTAATAGGTAATAATACACACAAAAGCGATTGGGTAAACTGGGAAATTGAATATGCTCAGCAGTGTCAAAAGAAGATAATAGGCGTTTATATACAGGGTGAAAAAGATTCTGAACTTCCTGAAGCATTGAAAGACTACGCTGAATCATGCGTTGGTTGGAATGCAGAAAAGATAGATGAAGTCATAAGGAACGATCGCGTTATTTGGGAAGACCAGAATGGCAACCCTATAGCACCAAATGCTTCGTCACACGTCAGTTGCTAATAGGAATCATGAAAATATATTCTTATATAGTAAAAAGAGATTACGGTTTTGCTCCAAATCCATTCTACGGTTATTGTACATTAGCTACTTGTAAACCCGTCATAAGAAAACATGCAGAAATTGGAGATATAATAGTAGGCATAGGTTCCGGCGGGAAAAATAGTGTATATAAGAATAGAATGATTTTTGCTATGAAAATCTCTGAAGTGTTAACTTATGATCAGTATTGGAACGATATAAGATTTCAGAAGAAAAAACCAATTATGAGTGGGAGCAAAAAACAGATGTATGGAGATAATATTTATCATACGTCATTTGCAACTGGCGAAATTGTTCAAGAATATAGCCACCATAGTTATCCTGACGGGGGAACGAATCTTTTAAATTATAACAGAGATGTCCCCGGTGAAAACGTGCTTATTTCCAATAATTATTGGTATTGGGGTAGAGAGGCAATAAAAATCCCGTCCCAGCTATTAAAATTAGCAGCAGTAAAGCGAGGACATCGAGTTTTTGAAAATGCCGCTTTTGTTTCTGAAGTTGATAAGTGGTTGAACGAATTAAACTATAGTGGATATATTGGGAAACCCTGTAAGTTTTCAAGTGACTATCAATGGTATGATGGAAGAAAATAAGTTTATTTTGGAGGAGTTATGAATCACTTTTCACCTTTATCGATACAGTTTGTTTGGCATCCTGATGACAGCCAAGCTGTAGTGCCCATAGTAAATTATTGCAAGAAAAACCTCTCACGTAATCAGGATAATCCTTTTTTACGTTCGTTAGATTTTCCCATATTCTGCTTCACATCAAAAACAGAAAGCGTACCTTCGCCAATAAATATAATGTCAGAAAAGACATTAGTTTTTGTGTTCGTTGGAACCAGTATTGTAATATCTGAAGAATGGAAAAAATATATATTTGAGGATTGTGAAAATGAGAACGTAAAAAAAGTTTACATTGCTCTAAACAAGTATGCTTTCAATCTAAAGGAAATAGAACAGACAAATTGTATCCGTTATGAAGAGCATACTGCAAAATTTGAGGATGAAATGCTGCATCGAAGAATGTTTGTTGATATATCACATGAAGTATATAGGTGGTTGTTAGAGAGTGACGAACATAATCAGTTGAATTTATTTATTAGTCATACTAAAAACGACATTAATGGTGTTAATTTAGCAAAAGAAATAAAGGAGTTTATTGATTCCGACACGAGGATGAAAAATTTTTTTGATGTAAATGATATACAAGCTGGGGATGATTTTAATGATACTATTTGTGAAAATATAAAAAAATCCACTTTAGTTGTTGTTCATTCCAATACTTATTCATCAAGATTTTGGTGTCAAAAAGAAATATTATGTGCAAAACAAAATGGCCGCCCTATTATTGAAGTCAATTGTATTGATGGTTTTGAGGATAGAAGTTTTCCTTTTATGTGTAATTATCCGACTATTAGATTTAACGATAATATATTAGAAGTAATTGAACTGGCTTTAATGGAAACGATTCGTTTTTATTATTGCGATAGACTTATGCGCATGTATAGAGAAAACGGTTATTTAATTGGTGTTAAAACTTTTAATAGCGTTCCAGATAGTTTTATGATAAATGATACTGAAGAAGAGGTAATTGTTTATCCCGAACCAGAGTTGTATCCCGATGAATACAAAATACTTACTTCAAAAAAAATTATTACTACACCATTATCATTTAGGAAATCAGACATACATAATAAAAAAATTGGTATTTCAATATCAGGTGCTCCTGAAGAAGATATGGGACGACTTGGTCAAGATAGTAATAATCTAAAATGCTTATCTAAAATTTTAGCGCAAAAAATAATCCGAAGTGAATCCATAGTGGTATATGGTGGAGATTTACGTCCTAACGGATTTACACAATTTTTATTTGAAGAAGCTAGGATAGCAAAATTCAATCGAACTGATGATGAGAAAATTCTTGTTGAGAACTTTATATCATGGCCTGCTCAACAATTGGAAAACGAAGAAATAAAAAAATGGAGTGCCGAACATATTGGAATATGCAAATTTATAAGGTGTACGGCTCCACAATATGTAAATAGTATAACAAAATCTGCGTTAGATGAATACATATGGGGCCGCTGTCTCACAGATATGCGCGAGAAAATGATTGATGAATGCGATATTAGAATCTGTGCAGGCGGAAAGATAATTAATTATAAAGGATGCATGCCAGGTATTTTGGAAGAAGTGCTCATAGCTGTTGAAAAAAGAAAGCCCGTTTATCTTCTCGGCGGTTTTGGCGGAATTACCGAAAGAATATGTAGATATATTTTAACGGGGAAACTGCCGGAGGAACTTACACAAAAATGGCAAATTAATAATTGTGATGAGTATTCAAAACTTATTAAGAAATATACTGATCATTCTATTTTTATAGATTATTCAAGAATTGAAAGCGTAAGTATGGAGTCGCTCAATAATGGGCTTTCCGAAGAAGAAAACAAACGCTTATTTACGACACCTTTTCTTGAGGAGATAATATACCTCATATCTCGTGGATTGAGAAATCTTTACCCCAAAGCCACATGAATCTTCAGAACAGCTTTTGAATGAAATATACAATATTTTCACTTCTAATACACGCACTAAGGAGGAACATAAAATTTATTTGTTATCAATTGAGATTCTGATTTTAAAAATATGTCCTACGTTAAGACACAATTCGCAGTTAAAACTGCTTAATTGACAAATATCAAAAAGACGCTGTCAAGGTTAAAATGAGTGACGAAGAAAAAGTAACACAACTTATATATAAAGCGTAAAGTGATAATGCCTCTATTTAAAATACAACGATGAAAACTTGCTGTCATGCGTAATTTCTCTGGCATACTATTCCACACATAAATACACAATTGAAAGAGAATTTCCTGATGGAAAAGGATTTGTAGATTTGGTTTTCCGCCTAAGGAAAAATAACCGCAACTCTGCAATGTTTGTGCAAATCAAATTAAGAAAAAAGTATACCGATGTCTAAAGGATTACTCAGGAGAAATCTTACTTGTCGGAATAAACTACAATAAAGATGATAAAAGCTATACCTGTAAGATGGAAAAAACAAATAAATAAAAGAAATTTTTATTTGAATAATGTGTAAAATCGGTAAAAATCAATGTCATCTATTTTATAGTCACAAGACATAAAAAGCACGTCAATTCCACATCGGAACTGGCGTGCTTTTTTGTTTGACTTTGCATTGTCTTTGTGGTACAATAAAACAAGGATAGCCGCAATGGAAAGGGTGGACAATATGACAAAAATAGATCTGATTACAGGTATTCTTGGCTCCGGAAAAACCACATTCATCCACGAGTATGCGTCGCATCTGATTCAGCAGGGACAGCGTATCGCAATCCTGGAGAATGATTTTGGCGCTGTTAACGTAGATATGGTGATGCTGCAAGACTTGAAATGTGAGAACTGCCAGCTGGAAATGATTGCCGGCGGCGGAGACCCCTGCTGTCATAAACGACGCTTTAAGACGCAGTTGATCTCCCTGGGAATGCAGCATTTTGATCGAGTTATCATAGAACCCTCCGGCATCTTCGACATGGACGAGTTCTTTGATACGCTGTACGAGTCGCCGCTGGATCAGTGGTTCGAGATCGGTAGCATCCTAACCATTGTGGATGCTGAAATGGATGATGTCCTTTCAGCGCAGATGGAGTATCTTCTGGCATCTGAGGCAGCCTGCTGTGGCAAGCTGATTTTGAGCAAGTGGCAGAATATAAAAGGGGAATCCGAAGAAGACCTTGTTTCCCACATTCTGACCCATCTGAACCGCTCTTTGACAGGCATCCAGTGTAAACGACAGTTCCAGCCGAAAGACGTTCTGACGGCGGACTGGAGCGCTCTCCGTGCGGAGGATTTTTCTGCCATGCAGTCTGCCGGCTATCGCAATTGCAGCTATGTGAAACAGTTCAACACGGAGAGCATCCAAAGCGAAGTCCATTACTTCATGCACATCAATTTGCCCGAAAACCAAATCGAACCGTTGATACAGCAAATTCTGGCGGATGCCGCCTGCGGTAAGATCTACCGTATAAAGGGCGCATTGCCGGCAGAAAACGGCGACTGGCTGAAAGTAAACGCAACCGCAGAGAAAACGGAGATCTCACCAGTCAAAGACGGCCAGGCAGTTCTGATTGCCATAGGTGACAATCTGCACCGGGAGAAAATCGACGCCTATCTGCAAAAGTATAACACCGATCCGGAATATGTTTCTATATAAACGAAAAGCCGCAGGCAAACCCATAAAACGGTTTGCCTGCGGCTTTTGTGCTATTCTGTGTGATTACTGATAGTGTGCCAGAAACTGCTTGGTGCGCTCCTGCGTCGGACGTTCAAAGATCTGCTCCGGAGCGCCTTCCTCTACAATGTAACCGTCTGCCATAAAGATCACACGATTGGAAATGGCTCTGGCAAAGCTCATTTCATGGGTAACAATTACCATTGTCATGTGATCGTCTGCCAGCAGCCGGATGACTTCCAGAATTTCTCCGGTCAGTTCCGGGTCGAGGGCAGAAGTCGGCTCGTCAAAGAATAAAATCGAGGGAGACATCGCCAGCGCACGGACGATCGCCACACGCTGCTGCTGTCCGCCGGACAGTTCACAGGGATATGCTTTCGCCTTGTCTGCCAGCCCCACCTTTTTCAGCAGTTCCATTGCCGTCTGCTCTGCCTCTGCACGGCTTTTTTTCAGAATTAGCCGTGGTGCCTCGGTAATGTTTCGCAGGACGGAATAGTGCGGAAAAAGGTTAAAGTTCTGGAATACCAACCCGAAGTAGTGCTGGATTTTGCGGAACTCTGTCTTCGGCGCATAGACCGGACGCTTGCCGTCCTCAGCGCTGACTGCAAGCTGATCCATGTACGAGATCTTGCCGCTGGAGAGGGTCTCCAGGAAAGTGCAGCAGCGGAGCAGTGTGGATTTTCCCGAACCGGACGGACCGATGATCGAAACAACTTCTCCCGGCTTTACGAAAAAGGAGATATCTTTCAAAACCTGCACGTCTCCGAAATGCTTTTGCAGGTGTTCAACTTCTAAGTAATTCAATGCGGCACCTCTTAAATTTTGTAGTAGTTCAATTTCTTTTCCAGCAGAGACATCAGACCGGCAACGATCAGGTTAAAGGCATAGTAGAAAATTGCAGCAGCCAGATAGGGCAGCATAGATGTTTCTGCGGCAGCGATCATTTGTGTTTCTGTGAACAATTCGATGTAAGAAATTGCAAATGCCAGGGAAGTGTCCTTGACCAGTGTGATAGACTCGTTGGTCACTGCCGGAAGAACACGCTTTATCATCTGCGGCGTAATAATGCGCAGGAATTTCTGCATCCGGCTGTAGCCCAGGATCTTTGCGGCCTCGTGCTGTCCCACCGGGATCGACTGAATGCCGCTGCGGAAAATTTCTGCAAAGTAGGCAGCATAGTTCAGCGAGAACGCAATGATGACTGCCCAAAAGCGGTAGTTCGTGGTCAAAGGCAGACCAAACAGGAAATACTTGCCGAAATAGATGACCAGCAGCTGGAGCATCAGCGGTGTGCCACGTACCACAGAAATGTAAAACTTCATCAGCCATTGCACAGGCTTCCAGGCATACATCCGTGCCACGCAGATCAGCAGACCCAGCGGCATGGAAAATACCAGAGTCAGCAGAAAGATCCACGTAGAACGCAGCATACTGTCGCTCAGCTGTGCAACAATATCAAAAAAAGACATAACAAGATTCCTTTCGGAGATTTAGTCAATGACAGAATCCGTCAGATCCCACTTTTCAGCGATCTCAGCAAATTTGCCGTCCTTGCGCATTTCGTCCAGTGTTTTCTGCACCTTGTCACGCAGCTCAGTGTTGTTCTTTGCAAAACCAACGGCATACTGCTCTGCGGACAGAACGTCGTCCAGGATCTTGTATTCGCCGTCACGGGATTCCATCTGATACTTTGCAACGCCGATATCCATAGCGATTGCCTCGACTGCATTGGAATCCAGGTTCATGAATGCGGTGTTGTAATCGGAGACAACGACCAGTTCCTTGAAGGAGTCCTTCAGTTCCTTGTTGTCGTCCTCTTTCAGTGCAGCCTCTGCGGAAGAGTCTGTCTGTACGGCAACGCTCTTTCCGGCGAGGTCAGCAAATGTGGCAATGCCGCTGTCAGCCTTGACCACAAATACCTGGGAGTTGTCAACGTACGGGTCTGTCCAGGCATATTCATCCTCACGGCCGTTCATGGTGAAACCGTTCCAGATGCAGCTGATGGTGCCGGAGTTCAGCTCCATGTCCTTTGCATTCCAGTCGATGGGCTGCTTGACCAGTTCCCAGTCGTTCCGCTTGCAGACCTCTGCCGCCAGATCCAGGTCGAATCCCACGTATTCGCCGTTTTCATCCTGATAGCCGTAAGGCGGAAATGCAGCGTCAAAGCCAACGATAAACTTTTCCTTGTCGGCGCTCTTCTTGCCGTCGCTGCTGCTGCCGCAGCCTGCCAGAGAAAATACCATTGTGCCTGCTGCAATGCCTGCCATCAGACGTGTTGTCCAGTTCTTTTTCATACCAAAAACGCTCCTTTTTTCTGATCCGTGTGGTGGTACAGAATACATCCTGCCGGAAGACGGGATGCCTTTCTGTCATGCAGTTGTTCTCATCGTGTGAGAGCAGTTTCTCAGCGCTTTACGGCGCTACTACATTATTACAAAAACAGTTTTTATTATAACATGGTTTTCCGGTTCTGTCAACCGGGTTTGACGTGGAAAATGAAAGAATTTATCAACATAAGACTGCAAAAACGCAAAAAAATCAAAAAAGGGCGAAAATGACTTGCATTCTTTCCCGTTTTCGATTATAATAGAAAAGAATTGCATTAAAGGCAACACCGCACAAAGCCCGCCTAGCGGCTTTGCACGCAATCTGCTTGCTGATTTTCCGTCATACTGCACAGAAATCCCTTGACATACGGCAGTATGCCTGCGGAATTTCTGTGCAATCTGCCGAAAAATCCGGCTTCGCATCTTACGCACAAGCTTTGTGCGGTGTTGCCTAAAGCAATATTAGCCGTGTCAGCAAAAGGACTGACAGAAAGGAAGTTTTTTGTATGAAAAAAGCAACGAAAACGATCGCACTCCTGGCAGCAAGCGCAATGCTCGCCGTATCCATGACCGCCTGCGGCACACCGGCAAACACCGTGTTCAGCGCAGACGATCTGAAGGGAAAGACCATCGGCGCACAGCTGGGTACGACCGGTTATATTTATGCAGGTGATGTCGAGGATGCCAAGGTTGAGCCGTACAACAAGGGTGCAGACGCAGTGCAGGCACTGAAGCAGGGCAAGCTGGATGCCGTTATCATCGACAGCGAGCCGGCAAAGGCATTCGTAGCAAAGAACGATACGCTGAAAATTCTGGACGATCCGTTTGCAGAAGAGGAATATGCTATCGCTTATAAGAAGGGCAATGATGAGCTGGGACAGAAGCTGGACGACGCACTGACCAAGCTGAAAGAGGACGGCACACTGGATGAGATCGTCAGCCACTGGATCGGTGACGATGCAGACCAGCAGTCCTACACACGGGATGACAGCGTAGAGCGCACCGGAACACTGGTTATGGCAACAAACGCTGAATTCCCGCCGTATGAGAGCGTAGACGGAGATACCATCGTTGGTGTCGATGTGGATATGATGCAGGCTGTCTGCGATGAGATCGGCATGGAACTGAAAGTGGAAAACATGGAATTCGACTCCATCATCGCTGCCGTACAGTCCGGCAAGGCAGATGTTGGCGTAGCCGGCATGACCGTAACTCCGGATCGTGAAGAAAACGTATCTTTCACACAGGGCTATGCGACCACAACACAGGTCATCATTGTCCGGAAAGACTAACAGGAGACAGCGGCCGTGAATTTTATTGATAACTTTATAACTAAGTTCCACTCTACGTTTATCGAGAAGGATCGCTGGATGTACCTGCTGGACGGCTTAAAGACCACGCTGCTGATTACATTTTTTGCGGTGATCCTGGGCATGGTGCTGGGCTTTCTCATTGCGATCATCCGCTCGACCCATGATAAGACCGGAAAGCTGGGATTTCTGAATGTCCTGGCACGGATCTATCTGACTGTGATCCGTGGAACGCCTGTCGTTGTACAGCTGCTGATTATCTACTTTGTTATTTTTGCCTCGGTGAATGTGGGAAAAACCTTTGTGGCGGTGCTTGCATTCGGCTTGAACTCTGCGGCGTATGTGGCAGAGATCGTGCGTTCCGGCATCATGTCCATTGACAACGGACAGTTTGAGGCAAGCTCCAGTCTGGGACTGAACTATCCCAAGACACTGCTCTCTGTCATCCTGCCCCAGGCGTTCAAGAACGTGCTGCCGGCACTGGCAAACGAGTGCATCGTACTGCTGAAAGAGACCTCTGTTGCCGGCTATATTGCGGTCATCGACTTAACCAAAGGCGGCGATATCATCCGCAGTCAGACCTATGAGGCATTCTTGCCACTGATCGCCGTTGCGCTGATCTATCTGATTATGGTCATGATTCTGAGTTCTCTGGTAACACGTCTGGAAAGGAGGCTGGCACGCAGTGATCGAGGTTAAACATCTGGACAAGTCTTTCGGCGATCTCCACATTCTGAAAGACATTTCCACCAACATTGAAAAGGGCGAAAAAGTGGTCATTATCGGACCGTCCGGTTCCGGTAAGAGTACCTTTCTCCGGTGTCTGAACCGCCTGGAACAGCCCAGCGGCGGACAGATCCTGTTCGAGGGCGAGGACTTGACACATATGCCTGACCGTCAGCTTTACGCCGTGCGGCAGAAAATGGGCATGGTGTTCCAGCACTTCCACCTGTTTCCCCATCTGACCATCCAGAAAAACATTACCCTTGCACCGGTAAAGCTCAAGCGTATGACACAGGCGGAGGCAGATCAGAAAGCCGCTGAGCTGCTGGAAAAGGTGGGACTTTCCGACAAGGCGAACCAGTACCCGAACCAGCTTTCCGGCGGACAGAAACAGCGTATCGCCATTGCACGTGCGCTTGCCATGAACCCGGATGTGATGCTGTTCGATGAGCCGACCTCTGCCCTTGACCCGGAAATGGTAGGAGAGGTTCTGAGTCTGATGCGTGAACTGGCAGACGACGGCATGACTATGGTTGTCGTGACCCACGAAATGGGATTCGCCAAAGAAGTGGCATCCCGTGTGATGTTCATGGACGGCGGCAAAATCGTGGAAGAAAACGAACCGCAGGAATTTTTCAGCAATCCGAAAAATCCCCGTCTCCGGGAATTCCTTTCCAAGGTACTGTAAGATGGCATACACCGTGAAAATCTCGGACAGGCTGCTGCCGAAATGTGCGTACATCCGGAAAGCCGTGTTCATGGAAGAGCAGGGCTTTCAGCAGGAGTTTGACGAGATCGACGACCGAGCCTATCACGCACTGATCCTGGACGGCGAAACGCCGGCGGCAGTGGGACGGCTGTATACCGAAGATGGAAAAACATACATCATCGGACGGATCGCCGTTATGCCGTCGTATCGGGGAAAGCATCTGGGCGAACGTGTGGTGACTGCTCTGGAAGAGCAGGCGAAGGCTTGCGGCGCAGCGAGCATTGCACTTTCCGCACAGTGCCGTGTGGCAGGCTTTTATGAAAAGCTGGGCTATACCCAGACGGATGATTTTCACATGGACGAGTTTTGTCCCCATGTGACCATGCGGAAACAGTTATAAAAGTCTGTCGGCGTACTTTTTGGAATGTCCCCCTTGAAAAGGGGGATGTCAGCGTAAGCTGACAGGGGGATTATCCCAAATGCTTGTATACTTTCAAACATTTTCCCTTTATTTCTCAAAAAGCAGCGTGGTTTGCACACCTGGATGTATTAACAAGTTCTAAGAGAAGTACAGCACATCGAAACATTTCGGTGTGCTGTTTTTTATGAAAAGTATCTGCGGCTGTTCCGAAAAAACACCGGAAAACGAAAAAAGCCCCGAAACGGAAAGATTTTTTCCCTTTGCAATTCACAATATTGTTTGTAAATATGAGAAAGAAACATATTATTCATCAAAATAAATGTAAATTTCTGCTGAAAAAGCTGGACAATTCCATCTGAAAAATGTATAATGAACTAGGGCAGTTTGTGCAGGGCGTATTTGGAGGCCCTGCCGATGCCGTTTTGCAGCAGAGACTGTGGGATTCGCAGAATGTTTCCGCAGGCTCGCAGTACAGACAGACTTCACACGAGGTGGAGCAGATCTGACACAGGAGGATCATATGAACGAACAGGAAATCAAAGAACAGCTTTGCGACATCTGTCATAAGATGTGGCAGCTGGGCTGGGTGGCAGCGAATGACGGAAATGTTTCCGTCAAGCTGGAGGACGGCACGTTCTTCGCCACCCCGACTGGCATGAGCAAGAGCTTCATCACGCCGGACAAGCTGGTGCGGATCAACGACAAAGGCGAGGTGCTGAAGGGCGCTCCGGGACTTCGCCCGTCCTCGGAGATCAAGATGCACCTTTGCTGCTACCGGGAACGCCCGGACGTAGGCGCTGTGCTGCACGCACATCCGCCGGTGGCGACGGGCTATGCCGTGGCAAACAAGGCGCTGGATGAGTACACCATGATCGAATCGGTCATTGCCATCGGTTCTGTACCGGTAACGCCTTACGGCACGCCGTCTACCGATGAAGTGCCGGAGGCGATCAAGCCCTATTTGCAGGAGCATGACGTAATGCTGCTCCAGAATCACGGCGCACTGACAGTGGGCGCAGACCTTATCACAGCATACTACCGCATGGAAACGCTGGAACTCTTTGCGAAGATCTCCCTCAATGCCCATCTGCTGGGCGGCGCACAGGAGATCTCCCGAGAGAACATCGACCGGCTTTGCAGTATGCGTGCGCAGTACGGCGTGACCGGAAAGCATCCGGGATATAAGAAGTATCCCAACGGACAGAACTAAGCGGAGGGTCTTATGCTGAAACATATTCCGCCGATTCTGACCCCGGAACTGCTGAAAGTGTTGATGGAAATGGGACACGGCGACGAAATCGTGATCGCAGACGGCAATTTTCCCGGTGCTGCCATTGCACAGCGTCTGATCCGTCTGGACGGCCACGGCGTGCCAGAGATTCTGGATGCCGTGATGCGCTTTCTGCCTCTGGACAGCTATACCGAAAAACCGGTTGGGCTGATGGCAGTTGTGCCGGGTGACCCGGTGAAACCCACGATCTGGGAGGACTACCGGTGCATCCTGGACAAGCACGAGCCGAAACGTCCGGAGATCGAATATATGGAACGCTTTGCGTTCTATGAACGTGCCAAGAAGGCATATGCCGTCATTGCCACCGGCGAAACGGCGATCTATGCCAACATCCTGCTGAAAAAGGGCGTTGTTCTGCCGGAGGATATGGCATGAACCGCTATGTACTGGCGCTGGATCTGGGCGCCTCTTCCGGCAGAGCCATGCTGGCAGCCTATGACGGGGAAAAGATCCGTCTCCGGGAAGTACACCGCTTTTCCAACGACCCTGTTGCCAAAGACGGCAGACTGTACTGGAACGTCCCTCAGCTGATGCGTGAGATCGAGCAGGGAATGCAGGCGGCGTATGAAATTGCGCCCTATGAAAGCATTGCCATTGATACCTGGGGCGTAGACTACGGACTGCTGAAAGCCGACGGAACGCTCCTGGAACTGCCCCGGCACTATCGGGACAGCCGCACCAGCGGCATTCTGAAAAAGGCAGAAGAATCCATCACAGCGGCAGACCTGTATGCCCGGACGGGAACCCAGGTCATGGAGATCAACACCCTGTTCCAGCTGATCTGCGACCAGGAGAGCGGCAGGTTGGATGACTGCGAAGTGATGCTGCCGATGCCGGATTTGTTTGCCTATCTGCTGACCGGAACGGTTTCGACAGAACGCTCCATCGCCAGCACCACGCAGATGGTCTCGGCGAAGACCGGCACATGGGACGAGGAACTCCTGTCGCTTTTCCACATTCCCCACCGGATTCTGCCGGAAATTGTGGAAAGCGGTACAGACAAAGGCACACTTTCCCCGGCGGTGCAGCAGCGGCTGGGACTTCCGGCGATTCGTGTTGCGGCAGTCTGCGGACACGACACCCAGTGTGCGGCATTTGCGGCACCGGCTAAGACAGAGCGGCATATCTTTCTGAGCTGCGGCACATGGTCGCTGTTCGGCACAGAGCTGGAACAGCCGGTTCTGACGGAGCAGGCGGCTGCGCTGGCGCTTTCCAACGAAGTGGGCTACGGCAGAAAGGTGACGCTGCTGAAAAATATCATCGGGCTGTGGCTACTCCAGGAGTCCCGCCGGGAATATGCCCGGCAGGGTGAGAACTACAGCTTTGCCGAGATCGAGACCATGGCGAGACAGTGCCACGAGCCGTCCTGTTATATCGACCCGGACGACCCGGTTTTCACACCGTCCGGAAATATTCCGCAGCGTGTGCAGGCGTACTGCCGCAAAACCGGACAGCATATCCCTGAAACGCCGGGTGCCGTTTTCCGCTGCATTTATGAGAGCCTGGCGCTGAAATACAGCCGGGCGCTGGAAGATCTGGAGGCTTGCACCGGGGCGCATTATCCGGTGATCCATATGCTGGGTGGCGGCGTGAAAGACGGCTTTCTCTGCCAGCTCACTGCGGATTTCTGCCAGCGGCAGGTGACTGCCGGCCCTGTTGAGGCGACAGTCTACGGAAACGCAGCCATCCAGCTGCTGAACCTGAATGCAATTGAAACACCGGATGCGGCACGGCGTTGTATTGCCGCATCTGAAACCATGAGAAATTATCACCCGGGAACATACCCGGCGTCTATATATTCCAAAAAAACTTCAAAGAAATGAGGGAATATCATGTATCCTAGAATCGGTATCCGTCCTGTCATTGACGGACGGCAGTTTGGTGTGCGGGAAGATCTGGAAGAACAGACCATGAACATGGCATACGCTGCCAAGAATCTGATCGAATCGAACCTGCGCTATCCCGACGGCACCAAGGTAGAGTGTGTCATCGCTCCTACCACCATCGGCGGCGGCGCAGAGGCATATGAATGTGAAACCTTTTTCCAGACCCAGAATGTCTGCGCAACCCTTTCTGTAACACCCTGCTGGTGCTACGGCAGCGAGACCATGGATCTGAACCCGCTGACCATCAAGGCAGTGTGGGGCTTTAACGGCACAGAGCGCCCGGGCGCAGTTTATCTGGCTGCCTGCATGGCGGCGCACGCACAGCGTGGACTGCCGGCGTTTTCTATCTACGGTCACGATGTCCAGGACAAGGACGACCAGACCGTTCCGGCAGACGTACAGGAAAAGATCCTGCGCTTTGCCAAGTGCGCTGTTGCCGTAGGTGTAATGCGGAATAAGGCATATGTGGGACTGGGCGGTGTCTCCATGGGCATTGCCGGTTCTTACTGTAACTCTGACTTTTTCCAGAAATACCTGGGCATTCGTGCAGAGTGGGTGGATCTGACAGAGATCCTGCGCCGCATCCATCTGGGCATCTACGACCATGACGAGTACGAAAAGGCTCTGGCATGGGTCAAGGAAAACTGTCCGGAGGGCTATGACGTAAACAAGGACGTTCCGGAAGATCGGGAGATCGACCCGTTCGGCATCAAAAAGCCCCGGACACCGGAGGAAAAGGCGAAGGAATGGGAATTCATCGTCAAGTTTACGCTGATCGTGCAGGATATTTTCTTCGGCAATCCCAAGCTGCTGGAAATGGGCTGGGAAGAAGAGAGCCACGGCAGAAATGCGATCCTGGGCGGATTCCAGGGACAGCGGATGTGGACAGACTGGCTGCCGAACGGAGACTTTACCGAGGCGATCCTCAACTCCAGCTTTGACTGGAACGGGAAGAAAGAGCCTACTATTCTCGCTACAGAGAATGACGGTCTGAACGGTACGGCAATGCTGTTCGGCAAGCTGCTGACCGGCACAGCGACCATCTTTGCCGATGTCCGCACCTATTGGAGCCCGGAGGCAGTCAAGCGTGTGACTGGCGTTACACCGTCCGGAAGAGCGGCGAACGGCTTTATCCATCTCATCAACAGCGGTGCGGCTGCACTGGACGGCACAGGTGCCTGCAAGGACGCAGACGGAAACGGCGTCATGAAACCCTGGTGGGATGTGACGAATCCGGATATCCGTGCCATGCTGGATGCCACAGACTGGGCGCCGGCAAACCTGGGCTATTTCCGTGGCGGCGGCTTTTCTTCTCACTACCGCACCCGTGCAGAGATGCCGGTGACCATGATCCGTCTGAATATCCTCAACGGCACACAGCCGCTCTTGCAGATCGCAGAGGGCTATACGGTTGACCTGCCGGATGAGATCCATAAACCGCTGGACGAGCGCACCGACAAGACCTGGCCGACCACCTGGTTTGTGCCGAATCTGACCGGTGAGGGCGCATTTGCAGATGTGTACCATGTTATGGCAAACTGGGGTGCAAACCACGGCTGCCTGGCATACGGACACATCGGCGCAGACCTTATCACGCTGGCAAGTATGCTGCGGATTCCGGTTTCCATGCACAATGTGCCGGAAGAACGCATCTATCGTCCGCACACCTGGAGTGCCTACGGCACAAAGGATCTGGAGGCAGCAGACTATCGTGCCTGCGCTGACTATGGTCCGCTTTACCGATAACTTATATTAGCTGGATGCCGCATCTTTGGTGCGGATTCCATAGATTTTCAGTTGCGCAGAAAACCGTCCTGGGGATGCACCCTTAGGACGGTTTTCTTTTGCTTTGGGAAAATACCGGGAGAATTTCAGCGGCAGCGGCTGGACAACCGGCTGGGGCTGCTGCAAGGCGGCGCAGGTCAGTGCGGCAGCGGCAAGTTTTAGTTTCCACGTGGGCTGCAAGAAGGCAGCACTCCTTTCAGGATAGATTCACAGACTTTCATCATAGCATATTCGGAGAGACCGGGCAATATGTTCGTGGAAACTCGAAGGGTTTCGATTTTTTCTGCGCATTGACAAATCCTGCGGCAGGTGCTATAATGGCAACAACAACTTATGCTGCCGAAAAGGAGAACGCAAATGAACTGGAAAAAGCAATATCAAAAAGCCTTGACATTCAGCTATGACGACGGCAATGTACAGGACAAAAAACTGCTGGACATCTTGAACCGCTATGGTATGAAATGCACGTTCAACGTGAACACCGGGCTGGACTTTGACCACGGCACCTGGGTGTACCGGGATGTGCTGGAAGTGCATCGGCTGAACCTGGCGGAATGCCCGGAACTCTATGCCGGTCATGAGATGGCAGTACACGGCGTATATCACTATAATCTGACGGAGCTGTCTCCGGCGGAACTGACCGCCGAGTTACAGGAAAATGCGGAGACGATCACGAAACTCTACGGCACAGCGCCGGTGGGCATGGCATATCCCTACGGCGTGTACAACGATACTGTAATCGCCGAACTGAACCGTCTGGGCATTCGCTATGCCCGTGGAGTGGAAAGCTCCCATTCCTTTGCAGAGCAGGCAGATCTGATGCGGTTTCAGCCGACCTGTCACCATGATGATCCGCAGCTGTTCGACCTGGCGAAACAGTTCCTGGAATCCGAGCCGGAAACGCCGCAGATCTTCTACATCTGGGGACACAGCTATGAGTTCGAAGGACAGCAGAACTGGGACAGGCTGGAACGTTTCTGTGAGATGCTGGCAGGCAGAGGCGATATCTTCTACGGCACAAACCGGGAAGTACTCCTGCCGGATGAGGAGCCTAAAACGAAATGAGCGGACTGGTACATATTTACTGCGGTGACGGCAAGGGAAAGACCACGGCGGCAATGGGGCTGGCGGTGCGCTGTGCCGGGTGGCAGAAACGGGTTCTGGTGGCACAGCTGATGAAACAGGACAATTCCGGCGAAAGGCGCATTCTGGAACAGCTGCCCCAGGTCACATTGTGGCAGACCTATCCCAGCGCAAAGTTTTCGTTCCGCATGACGGATGCGGAAAAGCAGGCGGCGGCAGAATGGTACACGGCGCAGTTCCGGAAAATTGCAGAGACGGTGCAGCACGGGGCGTATGCAATGCTGGTGCTGGACGAACTGCTCTCCTGCATTACCTGCGGATTCCTGCCGGAACAGCTGGTGCTGGATTTTCTGGAAAACCGTCCGGAGGCGCTGGAGGTTGTGATTACCGGGCGTGACCCCAGTGCGGCGCTGCTGGAACGTGCGGACTATGTCACGGAAATGACGCTCCGGAAACATCCCTATGAAAAGGGCATCTCCGCACGAAAAGGAATCGAATACTAGCCCCAAAAACGGAAAAGCGGTATGCGCTTACAAACGCATACCGCTTTTGGTTTCCTATTTCCGTGCCTGCCGCAAAACAGGCGATCATGTTGCTGTGTGTGCCTCTTCTCCCAGAAAAGCGGCGATCTCTTCCCAGCGCTGTTCCGTGAGCGCATAGCCGTGGCGGTAATACGCCCGAATTTTTTCCTCGTTCTGGGTGAACAGCGGGATCGGCTTGATCTGCGGCCGCAGAACCAGAACCTTTTTCTCTTTCTGTGCCTGTTCCATTGCCTGAACCTGGCGCTCATAACAGGCGATGCGTGTGAGGATCGCATGATACAGCATGGGATATTTCTTGTAGTACAGCCGCCGGAGCAGGAGACGCAGCCGGGTGTAGTCTGTGGGATGGGCATTCTCGTTGCCGGTGAGAACGACCAGCACCTTGTCGCAGCCCTGTTCCAGCAGATGCAGGAACGGGATCGGGTCAACGATGCTGCCGTCTACATAGTGTCTGCCGTCCAGCTCTACCGGTTCACAGATAATGGGCAGGGCGCAGGATGCCTTGATTGCTGTAAACAGGCGCTGCTTGCTGCCTGCATCGGTGAGGTACGCCGGCTTGCCGTCCTCGCAGCAGGTGGCGACAAAATCGGTCTGCATCGACGGATGCCGGTATGCGTCCCAGCTGATGCGGCTGGCGTACTCGTGTGCCATGTGATCCAGGTTGAGAAACCGTCCAGTATGCGCCATGTGGCGGATGCCGAAATAACGGCTGTGGCGTTCCATAATCATCATTTCCAGAGCGACGCCCTGCTGCCCGGAACGGTAGTTTAACACACAGCCTGCTCCGGCGGATGTTCCGGATGCTGCACCGGCATAGAAATCATGTGCCATCAGCGCATCCATTACGCCGGCGGTAAAAGAACTGCGTTCAGCGCCGCCTTCCAGTGCAACTCCGATCATAGAACTGTTGAACTCCTCTCTGCTCACGTTTTGATATGACACTAATTATACCGGATTCCCGGGATTTTGTCAAGTTTTTGGAAGAATCGGGGCGAAACAGAGACGTCCGCTCTGTAAAAAAATGTGCCGTTTCCGGAAAACGCTATTGACGAACCTCCCGATTTATTATATAATAAAAAGTAAGATATTGCGGTATGCCCGGAAACCGGGAACAGTGCCGCAGATGCTGGGAGAGGAGCGTTACGCTTTTGAAAAAAATAGAAATTTCTGCCTCGATCCTGAGTGCAGACATGGCAAATCTGACCGCTGTGACAGAGGGATTGGAACGGGATGGTCTGGATATGCTGCACTTTGATGTAATGGATGGGCAGTTTGTTCCGAATATTACATTTGGTATGCCGGTTCTGGCGGCAGTAGACCACTGCACAAACCTGTTTCTGGATGTGCATTTGATGATCGCCGACCCCATTCGCTATGTGAAGCAGTTTGTGGATGCCGGTGCAGACCTGGTGACCTTTCACATTGAAAGCAACAGTGACCCGGCGGCGACCATCGCTGCGATACACGATGCCGGCGCAAAAGCAGGCATCGTGCTGAAACCGGGAACGCCCTGGGAAGAGGCGATACCCTATCTGGCACAGGTGGAAGTTGTGCTTGTGATGACAGTGGAACCCGGATTCGGCGGTCAGTCGTTTCTCTGGGATATGGTGGAAAAGGTCAAGGCGCTGCGTGCCTATGCAGATGCCAACCAGCTGTCCTATCAGATCGAAGTGGACGGCGGCATCAATGCAGAGACCGCACCCCATGTGATCGAGGCAGGCGCCGAGATTCTGGTCATCGGCAGTTATCTGTTCCGCCAGGCTGACCCGAAGGCAGCCATGGATGCGATCCGGGACGAGGCAGCAAAAATGGCATAAAGCCGCAGAATGCAGGAAAGAGGAGGCAGAAACGTGCAGTCGAAACGTCAGCCGAAAGTGCATACGTATTCGAAAAAACGGAGACGGAAGGTGCGTCCCGGAAGAGCGATCCTTTCCATCGGCTTTACCTTTCTGGTGGCTGGTGTGATCGGTGTTGTGGGCTACAGCGTTGCAAAGCCGATCCTGCAGTATTCCGGCGCAGAGCATTCTCAGACCCAGCCGGAGGAGACGCTTTCTTCTGCGGCGGCAGAAACGGCGGCGCCGGAAGAGTCGGCATCTGCTGCGGTGACAGAGACCACAGCGGCACCGGTGCAGACGCAGGCAGAGGACGGCTATGTGCTGCCGGTCTCAGCACTGGAAAGCAAACAGGCGCTCCAGGCTGCGGCGGCATCGGCACGGGAGAAAATGCCGGACGGCAAACTCCTGGTGATTCCGCTGAAAGTCTCCGGCGGCGAGATCTGGTATCAGACCAGCGCATCGCTGGCGAAGTCCTGCGGCGCAGCAAAGGGCAGTATGACCCTGTCGGAGATCGTGGATACCGTGACCCAGCAGGGCTGGACACCGGCGGCGCAGCTGAGCCTGCTGTGGGATAATCTCTTGCCGGATGCGGATGCTGCGGCAGGGTATCGTGTCACAGACGGCAGCCGCTGGCTGGACAATACCAAGGAAAACGGCGGCAAAGCGTGGGCGAGTCCGTTCAGCACAGTGACGGTGCAGTATCTGACGGAGATCACCGGCGAGGTGAGCCGTGCCGGATTCTCTCAGATCTGGTGCAAGGATGCTGTGTTCCCGGATTTCCGGGAATCCGATCTGAATTACATCGGAGAAAGCGTTCAGAATCCGGAGCGGAATGCGGCGCTGGTACAGCTGGTAAATCAGCTGGCACAGACTGCCGGCAATGTACCGCTCTGGGTAGAAGTGGATGCAGCAGATGCGGCAGAGGGAACGGCAGAAGTGTTCCAGCCGGATACACTGCACGTTTCCGGCGTTGTGCTGGATCTTGCGGAAAATGCAGCGCAGGCAAAGACGCTGCTGCCGCAGATAAAAACAAAGGCAGGAGATCTGCCGCTTTGTCTCACGGCAGATGCCGGAGCAGACTTGCAGGAACTGAAAGCGGCATCGCAGGACGGAAACGGTGTGTTCCTGTCGGCAACATAAGCGCCGGCGCTGCATCTCAAAAAAGGATTTGAAAAGAACGACTGCTGCGGTGCAGGCGTGCATATACATAGAAAAAGGAATATCGTGTTTTGAAACAGAAACATGGGAAAATGACAGATAAGGCGGCACTGCATAAAACTTGTGCGGCGCTGTTCTGACACAGACAAAGGAGTTGGTCATAGTGGCTGGAAAATTTACTGTATCATTGGGAAAAATTATTGACGAATTTCATCTGGAAACCATCTATATGCCGAAAGACCCGGCAGAAATTCTCATTGACGAAAACGATGTGACCCGTCCCGGCTTGCAGCTGATGGGCTTTTATGAATACTTTAACCCGGAAAGAATGCAGATCATCGGCAAGATGGAGTTTGCCTATCTTTCCACCATCGACGAAGAAACACGTACTCAGCGGCTGGATGCGCTGATGTCCCGGCATATCCCGGCGCTCATCATCGCAAGAGAACTGCCCTATTTCTCGGAAATGCTGGACCTTGCGAAGAAATACGAAGTGCCGCTGCTGCGCAGTAAGGAAAGCACCTCAAACTTCATTTCCGGTCTGATCGCATTCCTGAACCTGAACCTTGCACCCCGTATCACACGCCACGGCGTACTCATCGAGATCTACGGCGAAGGTGTTTTCATTACCGGTGAGAGCGGTGTCGGCAAGAGCGAAACAGCGATCGAGCTGGTAAAGCGTGGTCACCGCCTGGTGGCTGACGATGCGGTCGAGATCCGCAAGGTCTCCAACATCAGCCTGGTGGGCAGCTCTCCGGACAACATCCGCCACTTCCTGGAACTGCGTGGCATCGGTATCATCAATGCACGCCGCCTGTTCGGTATCGGTGCGGTCAAGAATACGGAGAAGATCGAATTGATCGTGGAGATGGAACAGTGGAATCCGGAAAAGATCTACGACCGCATGGGCGTGGACACACAGTTCGCCACTATCCTGGGCGTAAAGATCCCCATGCTGACCATTCCGGTAAAGCCCGGCAGAAACCTGGCAGTCATCCTGGAAGTTGCAGCGATGAACAACCGTCAGAAAAAGATGGGCTACAATGCAGCCGCAGAACTGCTGGATCAGCTGGGACTGGACATGGAGGCAAAGGAAGTCGTAAAGGATTACGATGCGTTTTAAGGACCTGTGAGCTGACAGCGGATACCGGCGGACAGTCGGATACCGCCGTTTCGTTACCACACGCTTTTGCTTGGGAGACAAAACTATGAATGATTGGCAGGAACTCGCTGCGGTTTGCAGGACGTGCAATTGCAGCGTACAGTATGCAGAACCTCTCCGGAATCATACCACGTTCCGGATCGGCGGTGCGTGCGGCGCTTTTGTAAACATAAATACAGAAGAGACGCTGCGCCGGATACTCGGTCTTTGCCGTGACCGGAACTATCCCTACCTGGTGTTGGGAAACGGCAGCAACATCCTGGCGGCAGACAGCGGCTATGCCGGTGTTATCCTGCATTTGGGAAAGGATTTTTCCCGGATTCAGCAGGACGGCGACACGCTGTACTGTGAGGCAGGGGCAACGCTGGGACGCATCAGCAGATATGCTCTGGAGCAGTCCCTGACCGGTATGGAGTGCCTTGCCGGCATCCCCGGAACAGTAGGCGGCGCCCTCTATATGAACGCCGGGGCATACGGCGGCGAAATGGCAGATATTGTGGTCTCGGCACGCTGTATGTCGCCGGACGGCATGATAACGGAAGTGCCGAAAGCGGAAATGGGACTGGGCTACCGGAAGAGCGTTTTCCGGCAGGACGGCAGGATCATTCTGGGCGTGACGCTGCGGCTGCAAAAGGGCAGCTATGGAGAGATCAAGGCAGAAATGGATTCCCTGCTGGGAAAGCGCCGTGCCAAACAGCCGCTGGAACTGCCTAGCGCCGGCAGTACGTTTCAGCGTCCGGTGGGGAACTATGCGTCGTTTCTCATTGACCAGTGCGGTCTGAAGGGCGCCAGCGTGGGAGATGCGCAGGTGAGCAAGAAACACGCCGGGTTCGTGGTGAATACCGGAAAGGCAACTTGTCACGATGTGCTGGAATTGTGTGATTATGTAAAGCAGACGGTATTGGAAAAGACCGGCTATCAGCTGGAACTGGAACCGGTGGTCATCGGAGACCCCGGCAAGCCGGCAGAGCAGCCCGGCAGCTGAAAATGCCGTAACGAGAAAGGATGTGGAGCGTATGCAGGAAACAGAAGATGTCAGAATGCACGTTGTTGTAGTGACCGGAATGTCCGGCTCCGGAAAATCGGTGGTCATGGATGTATTGGAGGATATCGGCTATTACTGTATCGATAACCTGCCGCCGCAGCTGATGGGAAAATTCGTGGACATCTGCCGGGAGTCGGAAAATCATCTGCAAAAGCTGGCAATTGCTGCGGATCTGCGCTCCGGGGATATGTTTACAGATGCGTACCGGACACTGCTGGATATGGAGCGCCAGCCGGATCTGGATGTCAAAATTCTCTACATCGAGGCGGAAGACGAGGTCATCATCAAGCGCTATAAGGAGACACGCCGCAAGCATCCGCTGGATGAGCGTTTCGGCGGCTGCCTGCACAATGCGATCGCCTACGAACGGGAGCAGCTGCTCCGGGTAAAGGGCATTGCGGATTACTATGTGGAGACCTCCTATTTCAGTGCATCTCAGCTGAAAGAACAGATCCGGGAAATTTTCCTGGACAATTCCTCAGACTCCATGTCCATTAAGGTGACATCGTTCGGGTTCAAGTACGGCGTTTCCACAGAGTCTGACCTGGTGTTTGACGTGCGCTGTCTGCCGAACCCCTACTATATCCCGGAACTGCGCCACCACACCGGTTGTGAAAAATGCGTGCAGGACTATGTGATGTCCTTTGAACAGTCCCAGACGCTGATGAAAAAGCTGAAAGATCTCCTGGATTTTCTTATCCCCCTGTATATTCAGGAGGGAAAGAGCCGTCTGGTGATCGCTTTCGGCTGCACCGGCGGAAAGCACCGTTCTATCACGTTCACAGAGCTGATCGGGGACTATCTCATTTCCAAAGGAATGCACGTTGTTAAGCAGCATCGTGATATCGGGAAAGACCGGTCGTAACAGCAAGGAGGAGAACGGTGTCATTTTCCAATGATGTACGGGAAGAGATCGCCAGAAGCATCACGGACAGAGACCGGCAGTTCGCCTGTCTCTATGGCATCCTGCTGTATTCCCGTATCTTTACCCCGCAGCAGGTAGTGCTGCAAAGCGAAAGCCCGGTGTTTGCCCGGCTGATGCCGGTTTTGTTCCGTGCAGTGTTCCAGGCGGAGCTGCGTCCGGACGTGCGGACAGTTTCCCGTGGCGGAGACCAGTTTATGGTCAGCTATACCATTACGGATGCGGCGCAGATCGGGCGGATCTGTGAGGTGTACCACATCCATCCCGAAAAGCGGGAGATTCGTCTGTCCAACCTGGTGAACAACAGCCTCAGCGCATTTCTCGCCGGGGTTTTCTTCGGCTGCGGCAGCGTCATTGACCCGAACAAGGAATACCATCTGGAATTCAACACGCCCTCTGCGCTGCTCTGCGGAGACCTGCAAAAGGTGCTTGGCAGCATCGGCGTGGCAGGCAGATCGCTGGTGCGGAAGAATATGTATGTGCTGTATCTGAAAGACAGCGAGCATATCGAGGACACGCTCACCTGCATGGGCGCCCAGCAGTGTACCATCGAGCTGATGAACATTAAGATTCGCAAGGATATGCGCAATAAGGCGAATCGGGTGCGGAACTGCGACGAGGCGAACATCAACAAGGTGGTCAGTGCCGCCATGCGTCAGATGCAGGATATCCAGCTGATTATCCGATGCGGTCAGCTGGAAGCGATGTCGCCGGAACTACAGGAACTGGCAGAACTGCGCCTGGAAAATCCGGAACTGAGCCTAAAAGAACTGGGCGAACTGCTTTCCAATCCCATCGGACGCTCCGGTGTCAACCACCGCTTTCAGAAAATCGCCGCTATGGCAGAGGAGTTGAGAAAACGTGCCGCAAATTCCTGAGAATGCCTTTGTGCATCTCCATGTCCACAGCGAGTACAGCCTGCTGGACGGTGCCTGCCGCATTCCAAAGCTGATCGAGCAGGTGAAAGCCATGGGACAGACGGCGGTGGCGCTGACGGATCACGGCGTGATGTACGGCGCATATCCGTTTTATGAGGCAGCCCGGAACGCCGGAATCCGTCCGATCCTCGGCTGTGAAGTCTATGTGGCAAAACGCACCCGGCACGACCGGGAGCATCTGCTGGATCGGAAAAGCTATCATCTGATCCTGCTCTGTGAAAATCAAAAAGGCTATCAGAATCTGGTGAAGCTGGTTTCGCTCGCCAGTCTGGATGGCTTTTATCAAAAGCCCCGTGTGGACTGGGAATTGCTGTCCCAGTACCATGAGGGCTTAATTTGTCTGTCCGGCTGTCTCGCCGGAGAGGTGGCGCAGAAACTGACAGGGGATGACTATGCCGGCGCCAAGGAAACGGCGCTGCGGTATCGTACCTTGTTCGGCGCAGAAAACTATTTCCTGGAGATTCAGAATCATCAGATCCGGGACGAACTGCGCAATCTGCCCCAGCTGATACGGCTTTCCCGTGAGACGGGGATTCCGCTGGCTGCCACCAACGATGCCCACTATATCCGCCGGGAAGATGCTGCCATGCAGGAGGTACTGCTCTGCATCCAGACGGGAAAAAGCCTGGATGACCCGGAGCATATGCACTTCGAGACCAACGAGTTCTATCTGAAATCCACGGCGGAAATGGCTGCGCTGTTTGCAGATGTTCCGGAGGCAGTTACCAACACTGCGAAGATTGCCGAGCGCTGTCATGTGGAGTTCCAGACCGGAAAGATCTGGCTGCCCAAGTTCACCATGGACGGCGTGTCGGACTGCCGAAAGCTGTTTTTGCAGCTGTGCCGGGACGGCTTGTATCAGCACTACGGTGCGCATCCGTCCAAGGAGGTGCTTGACCGGCTGCGCATGGAAATTTCCGTCATTACCGAAATGGGTTATGTGGACTATTTCCTCATCGTGTGGGATTATATCAACTTCGCACGCCGCAATGATATCCCGGTGGGACCGGGGCGTGGCTCCGGTGCAGGCAGTCTCTGTGCTTACTGCATGGGCATTACCCAGATCGACCCCATCCGGTATCAGCTGCTGTTCGAGCGCTTTCTCAATCCGGAACGTGTCAGTATGCCCGACTTCGATATCGACTTCTGCATCGAGGGCAGACAGCGTGTCAAGGAGTATGTGATCTCCCGGTACGGCGCAGACCGTGTGTCGGAGATCATCACATTCGACTTGATGAAAGCCCGTGGCGCAGTGCGGGATGCCGGACGGGCGATGGGGATTTCCTACGGACTCTGCGATAAAATTGCCAAGTCCATCGACTCCAGAAATACCATTGCCCAGACCATGGAGAGCAAGGACGGGGCAGATCTGCGGAAACTGTATGAGACGGATGCCACTGCGAAAAAGCTGCTGGATATGGCGATGCAGCTGGAGGGAATGCCACGCCATGCCTCCACCCATGCCGCCGGTGTCCTCATCTCGGCAGTTCCCATTACAGACCTTGTGCCGCTCCAGCGCAACGATGAGACCATTGTGACACAGTATCCCATGGGCGTGCTGGAGCATATGGGACTGCTGAAATTCGACTTTCTGGGACTGCGGAATCTGACCATTATCCGGGACTGTGTCCGGGCAGTGCAGCAGTACGAACCGGATTTCTCCATGGATGCTATATCTCTGGATGACCCGGCAGTGTACGAGATGCTGTCCCGTGGGGATACTGCCGGCGTGTTCCAGTTTGAAAGCGCCGGGATGCGCCACGTGCTGATGCGTCTGAAACCACGCTGCCTGGAAGATCTGACGGCGGTGCTTTCGCTGTATCGTCCTGGTCCACGCTCGTCTATCGACCTCTATCTGGAAAACCGCAGCCACCCGGAAAAGATCGCCTATGCCCATCCGATTTTGGAACCGATTCTAAAACCGACCTACGGCTGCATGGTGTACCAGGAGCAGGTCATGGAGATCTGCCGGGTACTGTCGGGCTATTCCTACGGCAGAGCAGACATTGTGCGCCGTGCCATGGCAAAGAAAAAGCAGGATGTCATGGAACGGGAGCGCCAGGCGTTCGTCTACGGCAGTGACGGCTCAGACGGCAGTTCGCCCTGCTGCGGCGCAGTGGCAAACGGTGTCTCTGCGGAAACGGCAAACGCCATTTTTGATGAGATCGCCGTGTTTGCAGACTATGCTTTTAACAAATCCCATGCGGTTTCCTATGCGTACCTGGCGTATCAGACGGCATATCTCAAGGTGCATTATTTTGCGGACGATATGGCGGCACTGCTGACCAGCGTCATGGGCGATACCACCAAGACTATGGAATACCTCACCGCCTGTCAGAATGCCGGGGTAAAAGTCCTGCCGCCTCATGTCAACGAAAGCACGGCAGTATTTGCAAAGTGTGGCGACCACATCCGGTTCGGCTTGCTGGCAGTAAAGAACCTGGGGCGTGGCTTTATCCAGGCAATGACGGAACAGCGGCAGAAAGAGGGAAACTTCACTAGTCTGGCAGACTTCTGCCGGAGAATGCTGCCCTGCGGTCTGAATAAGCAGGCACTGGACAGCCTGATTCGCTGCGGTGCGCTGGACGGGCTGGGACTGAACCGGCGGCAGATGATCGAGTTCCAGGAACAGGTGCTGGCAGACTGCCGGGACGAGCGGAACAGCATTGTGACCGGGCAGATGAACCTGTTCGGCGGTGCAGACGAAAGGGCAGTCCAGGAGACGCAGATTCCGCCGCTGGCAGAGTATGACCGTGCATTTCTGCTCCAGCTGGAACACGACAGCCTGGGGCTTTATCTTTCCGGGCATCCGCTGGAACAGGTGGAGTGGCTGCGCCGGCTTTGTCACGCCGTGGATGCGGCATCGCTCCGGGAACAGAAAGATGGTGCATCGGTACTGCTGATCGTGACGCTCCAGCACATCAAACAGCACACCACAAAACAGGGAGAGACCATGTGCTTTCTCACCTGTGAGGACAGGAGCGGCACGGCGGACTGCGTGGTGTTCCCGTCCCTGTATCCGGCGGTGCGGCAGTATCTGGAAAAGGAGGCTGTCCTGTGCATCCGTGGAAAGCTGACGCAGAAGGAAGAGACCGTCAGCGTTTTGTGCGACAGCGTTCTGACGGAGGAAGGATTCCGGCGCACCATGTCCCAGGGCAGGCTCTGCATCAAGACGGACTCCCGGCAGACGGAAAAGCTCCACGCACTTGCGGTGCTGGTGCAGCAGTATCCGGGAGATGTGCCGGTCTGCTTTTATCTGACCGACCGGAAAAAGATGCTCTCTCTGCGTGGCGGACAGGCGATGGCGGTGCAGCCGGAATCGTATGCCGCACTCTGCAGACTGGTTCCGCCGGAACAGATCGGGTTCCTGCCGGCAAAATAGACATTTTCATTTTTTGTGCAGAGTTGCTCAAATTTTGCATGGAACTTGTTAACTTTTTCGAATACCACTTGACAACCCGGGAAATATCAGTATAATAGAATAGGAATGGAATGGTGAATGCGTATGCGGCTTTCAAGCTGCGCTGCCGTTTCAAAATTTTGCCATGCGGCGGAATGGAGAATACGTTTATGATTAAAACGATTGGTGTATTGACAAGCGGCGGCGATGCGCCGGGTATGAATGCAGCAGTACGTGCTGTTGTTCGTGCGGCTCTGAAAAAGGGCATGACAGTATATGGCGTAAAGCGTGGCTACTGCGGCCTGCTGGACGATGACATTGAGCCGATGGATGAGATGAGTGTTGCCGGTATTATCAACCGTGGCGGCACCATGCTGTACACTGCAAGAAGTGCGGAGTTCCGCACCGAAGAGGGTGTGCTGAAGGCAAAGGCTACCTGTGAAAAGTATGGTCTGGAAGGTCTGGTTGTCATCGGCGGTGACGGTTCGTTCCGTGGCGCAGCAGATCTGTCTGCACACGGCATCCTGTGTGTAGGTCTGCCGGGTACCATCGACAACGATATCGCCTGCACTGACTACACCATTGGTTATGATACTGCAATGAATACCGCAATGGAACTGATGGACAAGCTGTCCGACACCAGCCAGTCTCACTATCGCTGCAGCGTTGTTGAGGTTATGGGTCGTGGTGCAGGTTACATTGCGCTGAATACCGGTGTTGCATCCGGCGCACTGGAGATCATCACAAAGGAAAAGCCGTATGATCTGGATAAGATCGCTAAAAAGATGATGGAATTCAAGGCAAGAGGCAAGCAGAACTTCATTATCGTTGTTGCAGAGAATATCGGTCATTCGGAAGAGATCTGCAAGCTGATCCAGGAAAAGACCGGCATTGAATCCCGTGCAACCATTCTGGGTCACGTACAGCGTGGCGGTTCTCCGACCGTTCGTGACCGTGTTGCTGCAACTGAAATGGGCTACTATGCAGTTGAACTGCTGGAGCAGGGCATCGGCAACCGTGTTGTTGGTATGCAGGGCGGTAAGGTCGTTGACTTCGACATCCAGGAAGCTCTGTCTATGACAAAGCCGTATGATGAAAAGCTGCATCAGATCGCAGAAGATGTTGCATTCTAATGAAACTGTAAAAGAATGCTGAAAAGGGGTGGACGTGCGAAAGTGCGTCCACTTTTTTGTTTGGCATATCTGGAAAACATAGAATCCCATGCGCAGTCAGATTGCGGATTCCCCGGCATATCCAATCGGATGCCTGTGGATTTTTTAGGCAATCTGCTGAAAAAACAGCTGCAAATTTTGTGCGCAGGCTTTATTTTGTGTTTCCCTTGCAATTTTGTGCAATTTACAGTATAATAGAAATGATATGTTGTCCGGAAGAATTTCCCGGTAGGGATATTTCCGGCAGAAAAAGAAAGAAGGAGAATGTACATGGATACCATTGGATTTATTGGTGTTGGCAATATGGGCAGTGCGATTCTGAAAGGGATCGCCGGCAGCAGCCTGAAACAGGAAACTTCACTGTTCGCATACAACCCGACCGAGGCAAAAGTTGATGCTCTGGCAAACTGCGGCGTGCAGAAGTGCGGGAGCGCAGCCGAAGTGGTGGAAAAGAGCCGGTACGTGTTCCTGGCGATCAAGCCGCAGAAGTTTGAAGAGGTACTGCCGCAGATCGCAGATGCAGTGACAGAAGAGACGGTTCTGGTCTCTATCGCTGCCGGCATCGGTGCGGACTTTATCCGGAAAATGACAAAGCCCTATGCAAAAGTGGTTCTGGCGATGCCGAACACACCGCTGCTGCTGGGCGAGGGCGCAACTGCACTGGCGAAAGATGATGCCGTCAGCGATGCGGAATTTGCTGTGGTACAGCGCATCTTCGGCAGCTGCGGCATGACCGCTGTCATTGCGCCAGAGCAGATGAAAGAGGTCATCGCCATTAACGGCAGCAGCCCGGCTTTCATCTATCTGTTTGCGAAAAGCTTTCTGGATTATGCCGCAAAAGTGGGTCTCCCGGAGACATCGGCAAAGGAACTGTTTGCGCAGTCGCTGATCGGTTCTGCAAAGATGATTACGGACTCCGGCTATTCCATCGATGAACTGATCCGCCAGGTCTCTTCGCCGGGCGGAACGACGCTTGCCGGTCTGGATCAGCTGTACGAGGGCAAGCTGTCCGATGCTGTCCAGAATGCCTGCGAGAGCTGCACCAAGCGTGCGTATGAACTAGCAAAGTAAGAACCTGTTTTCACAAGACACATATATACACTTGTGAAGACAGGTCTTGAGAAATCATAATCAAGAAATATACCGCATAGGATGAGAGCAGGTACAAGCCAATTTGCAAAGCAAAGGAGCGATCTGTGATGATCCGAAAGCGAACAACACTGACAACAACGGAACGCAGACAGCGGCTGTTCTGCCTGCTGTTTGGCTGCATTTTACTGGGGACAGCCTGGGGCATGGTCATGCTGCGGTGGCAGTATGACGGCGTGCCTACGGGCTGGGCAGGCTTTCTGGGAATGTTTTTTCAGACCAAGCCTACTCTTCCGGCACTCTGGACGGAGAGCGCAGGGGACATCCTGCTGTTCCTGCTGGCGTTTTTTCTGCTGGGCTTTTCGGCTGTGGGACAGCCTTTTGCGTGGCTGCTGCTGCTGACCTACGGCGTGTGCATGGGCGGCACCTTGCAGACACAGTGCAGTGCCGGCGGCGCTTTTGTGCGCAGTACGACGCTGCTGTGCTATTTTGTGCCGATGTCGGCGCTGCTGGTGCTGGCGGCGAGGGAATCCCTGCGGTTCTCCGGCTATTTCACTGCCTACGGTTTCCGGAATGAGCCGGAAGAGCAGATGTATCACCAGCTCCGGATGTACTGCGCCAGATTCGTTGTGCTTGCAGTGTTTCTGCTGCTGTTCGGGTTCGCCTATGGGACGGCGTTCTATGCGGCGGTAAAATAAGGGCGTGCTTTCTTTCCGGCACGCTCTTCGGAAAGGAAGTTTGTCTATGGGTCTGTTTGGATCGAATTACGAGCGTGCCGGTTCCGGTATCGCAAAAAATGCACCGAAGAAAAAGGGCTTTTTCCGCTTTTTTGAGATATTCGGCAGAAAGTTCTGGAAACTGTTTGAGCTGAATCTGCTGTATTTTCTCAGCTTTTTGCCGGTGATCGGCGCAGTTGTCCTGGCGCTTGCCATCAGTTCCCAGCTGGGGATAATTCTGGCGGCAGCCTGTCTGGTGCTGTTTGCTGCAATCATCGGACCGGCAACGGCGGCGCATACGAAGATCCTGAAAAATTTTGTCATGGAAAAGCCCACGTTTTTGGTGCATGACTTTTTCAAGGCGTTTCGTTCGGAATTCAAGTATTCCTGCATCGTCGGCGTGCTGGACTGCCTGCTGGCGTGCTGCATCTCGGCGGCGTTTTATGTGTATCCGAAACTTATTGAGCAGTCGGGGAGCAAGGTGTACTACATCTTTTTCGCCATTACGCTGAGCATCGGCGTCATCGCACTGATCATGAATTTCTACATTTTCCCCATGCTGGTTTCCACGAACCTGTCTCTGAAAAATGTGCTGAAAAATTCCCTGGCGCTGTCTGTAGTCGCCTTGAAAACCAATATCATCACCACGCTGATCCTGGCGGCTGTGATCGCAGTTTATGTGCTGGTATTCATGTTTGTGAACATCAAGTACTCCATGATCCTGCTGTTCCTGCTGCCGTTTATGCCGGCATCCTGGTTGGGACTGGTGATTACGTTCCAGTCTTATCCCATCATTCAGAAGTACATCATCAACCCGTACTATGAACAGCGTGGCGAGGTCAATCCGGAACTGGCGCAGGTCTCTGCGTCGGAAGAGGAGACCGTGTTCGAGGACATGGGCGGCAAGGAAAAGCCCATTGAACCGCCGAAAAAAGCTGGCGGAAAGCAGTCCGGCGGAGGACGTACTCACAAGGGAAAAGGAAAAATTATTTCTTAATTTACAAAATAAATACTTTACAAGTGCCGGAAAATGTGGTATAATAACAAAGGTCATGTACTTGGAATCTGGAGTAAGCCGGAGAAAAGCGGATTTCCGCTTTCGTAACGGAATATCACCTGCCTTTTTCTATGTGCATGATAATACTAAATGAGGTGAAAGAAAATGCTGCTGAAAGAAGAAAAAACTGAGATCATCGAGAAAAACCGTACCCACGAGAACGATACTGGTTCTCCGGAAGTACAGATCGCCATTCTGACAAAGAGAATTAACGATCTGACTGCACATCTGAAGTCTCACAAGAACGACCATCACTCCAGACGTGGTCTGCTGAAGATGGTTGGTCACAGAAGAAACCTTCTGAACTATCTGAAGAAGAAGGATGTAAACCGCTATCGTGCAACAATCGAGAAGCTGGGTATCCGTAAGTAAGATACAACGACGAAAAAAGGGAAAGGCAGTACAGAGCCGAGTGCTTTGTCTGCCTTTCTGTGTATGATAACGATTCCAAAAACAGGCATTCGCATTAAGCCGTGTACTTCATCGGGCGCTGCAATTGTCGAAGTATAGGGCTTTTTGCGAATTCGGGTGGCTGGAATCAGGAAAGGAAAGACAAGATATGTTTGAGAACGCACAACGATTTGAAACAACCTTTGCCGGCAGACCCCTTTCGGTCGAGACCGGAAAGACCTGCGCTTTGTCGAACGGTTCCTGCTGGGTACGCTACGGCGATACCGTGGTGATGGCGAATGTCACTGCAAGCGCAAAGCCGAGAGAGGGCATCGACTTTTTCCCGCTGTCTGTGGACTATGAGGAACGGATGTATTCGGTGGGAAAGATTCCCGGCTCTTTCACCAAGCGGGAAGGAAAGCCTTCGGAAAAGGCGATTCTGACCTCCCGTATGGTAGACCGTCCGATTCGTCCGCTGTTCCCGAAGTCCATGCGGAATGACGTTTCCGTTGTCATGACGGTTCTGGCAGTGGACCAGGACTGCGCACCGGATATTGTGGGCATGATCGCCACTTCTATTGCGCTGTCCATTTCCGATATTCCCTGGAACGGACCGATTGCCGGCATCAGCGTAGGACTGGTTGACGGCGAGATCGTGCTGAACCCGACGCTGGAACAGCGCCAGCACAATGACCTGCATCTGACCGTTGCCGGCACTAAGGACAAGATCGTCATGATCGAGGCTGGCGCCAATGAAGTGCCGGAGGATACCATGCTCCAGGCAATTCTCACCGGTCACGAAGAGATCAAAAAGATGGTTGCCTTTATTTCCGACATCCAGGCAAAGATCGGCAAGGAGAAGTTTGTCTTTGAGGCGCACGAGGTAGACCAGGAACTGTTCGAGAATGTTGATGCAATGGTGCATGACCAGGTGGCACACGCTCTGGACACCAACGACAAGAACGAACGGGATGCACGCCTGCGCCCGATCATTGATGCGGCACACGAGACTTTCGATGCCGTTTGCGGCGAAGAGACCGGCATGATCGACGAGATCCTGTACCTCATCCAGAAGAAGATCGTCCGTGCATGGCTCTATGAGGGCAAGCGTGTGGACGGCAGAGGCATTGATGAGATTCGTCCGCTGGCGGCTGAGGTTGGCGTTCTGCCCCGTGTACACGGCACTGGTCTGTTTACCCGTGGTCAGACACAGGTGCTGACTGTGGCAACACTGGGACCGGTCAGCGACAGCCAGAAACTGGACGGTCTGGACGAAGAGACCTCCAAGCGGTATATGCACCAGTATAATTTCCCGTCCTACTCTGTAGGCGAGACAAAGCCCAGCCGTGGACCGGGACGCCGTGAGATCGGTCACGGCGCACTGGCAGAGCGTGCGCTGATTCCGGTGTTGCCCACGGTGGAAGAATTCCCGTATGCAATGCGCCTGGTCTCTGAGGTACTGTCCTCCAACGGCTCTACCTCTCAGGCATCGATCTGCGGCTCGACATTGGCGCTGATGGATGCCGGTGTGCCGATTCATGCACCGGTTGCCGGTATTTCCTGCGGACTGATTACACTGCCCAACAGCGACGAGTTCAAGACTATGGTAGACATCCAGGGTCTGGAGGATTTCTACGGCGATATGGACTTTAAGGTTGGCGGTACCAAGAAGGGTATCACTGCCATCCAGGTGGACATCAAGGTAGACGGTCTGACACCGGCGATCATCGCAGAGGCATTCGAAAAGACACGCAAGGCTCGTCTGTACATTCTGGATGAGATCATGCTGAAGGCAATCCCGGCACCGAGAGAGACCGTAGGCGAATATGCGCCGAAAATGCTCCAGATCAAGATCCCGACCGACAAGATTCGGGATGTCATCGGACAGGGCGGTAAGGTCATTCAGAAGATGTCTGCGGAATGCGGCGTAAAGATCGACGTAAACGAGGACGGAAACGTATTCATCAGCGGCATTTCCATGGATGGCTGCCGCAAGGCATACCAGATGATCGAGACCATCGCCATTGACCCGGAGGTTGGTTCGATCTATAAGGGCAAGGTAGTTTCCATCAAGCCGTTTGGTGCGTTCGTGGAGATCGCTCCGGGACGTGACGGTCTGGTGCATATTTCCAAGCTGGACAAGGATCGTGTAGAACGTGTCGAGGACGTGGTCTCTGTGGGCGATGCTGTGATCGTCAAGGTCATGGACATCAAGGACGGCAAGATCAGCCTGTCCCGCAAGGATGCGCTGGAAGAGCTGGAGGCTCGCCGGAAACAGCAGGCAGAACAGTAAGAAAGAAATATTTCATAGATTGAAAAAGCGCTGTGCAGCATTTCCGCTGCACAGCGCTTTTTGCTTTGTATTTTTAAGCTGTATATAAGCTTACACGTAGTACGGATTCGGCTTAAACAACAAAGTGATAAAGTCAATCAGTACACCGATGCCGCAAAGTCCTGCGGTAAAGAGGTACAGTATGCCCATGCCGACTTTTCCTTCGTAAAACTTGTGTCCGCCGACAAAGCCCAGGAAAAAGCAGAGAAGAAGTGCGACCCACTTATTCTTTTCTTTTCCTCTGCCGCCTGCATTAACATTGTTTGTATTTGTGTTGGTATTGATATTGTCGTTGTTAATGATAATCTGCGGCTGTGCAGCGTTGGCACCTTTGTTGATATCTTCCACTTGTCTGCCGCATAATGTGCAGATGACTGCATCTTCCGGAATTTTTCCGCCGCAGTGTTTACAGAACTTGGTTTTCGGTGCATTGGCTTGCGGCTGTGTGGTTGGTGTTGCCACCTGGTTATTTTCGTTCATTCGAAACATCCTCTTTTCTTTTTGAATTGGTTACTGTGCAGAAGAAACTGCCAGGAGATTTTGAGAAACACGATTGCTAACTTCCAAGTAATATGCCAGTTCTGCATCATTCAGATCTTCATCTTGTATCTTCTCGAATTTTGCAGTTGTTGTTACATATTCTGACATTAACTCGGAGTATTCGGAAAGCATGGACAAATCAGTTGCATCATAACTGTTCATGAAATCACAGTATTGATTCATAAAAGATTCATAGCTATCAATTGCTTCTTTGATATCCGGTCGAATACCATCGTTTGTTTCCGGAGCGCTGTTTTCTTCCAACTCTTCAATGCTGCTCTCTGCGGTAGAAGTTTCACTTTGGCTGGATTCTTCTTCGCTGCTTTCCTCAATGTTGCTTTCCGCTGCTGAGGTTTCTACATTTTTTGAAGAACTGCTGGTTCCGGCACCGGAACAGCCACCCATTGCCGCAATCATCGAAATTGCCAGCAACCCTGCAATCCATTTTTTACGCATAACGTCCTCCTTAGATTTGTTTTCGTCACAGATTTCTGAAATGTGACAGCTATATTATAGCACGTTTTGTTCTAAAAGTCAATAGAACGTTTTGTTCTAGCATAAAATAAAACCATAATCTTGAAAGGGTGATATTTTATGCAGTATATTCGAATCCGCAATTTACGGGAGGACATGGACATGACGCAAACTGACATGGCGAAGAACTTGTTTATCAGCCAGCGCACCTATAGCTATTATGAATCCGGCGGCCACGATATTCCCACCGAAGTCCTGGTGCGCCTGGCAGACTTTTATGACGTCTCGGTGGACTATCTTCTCAACCGGACGGACAAGCGTGAGATCAACCGATAAAAAAACCGCATTTCCAGAACCTCTGAAAATGCGGTTTGCGTGATAAATGATTTGCTTTATAAGCTGCTGCGTTTCTTTCGTCTGTGATGCCGGAGCAGGCTGTTGCCCAGGAACAGCAGTACTGTAATGCCGACCCCTGCGGCAGAACACCAGCGTCCCTGCTTTGCCAGCGGTGCCGCATAGGTGATGCGGATGCTGTGGCTGCCGGCGGAGATGGGACAGCCCAGGAAGTCCTTGTCCGTGCGGTAGTATGCAGTGTCCTTGCCGTCGATGGTGACGTGGAATCCGGTGTCATAGGGGACAGCCAGCACAAACCAACCGTCCTCTTTCACCTGGATGTCGCCCTCCATGGTGTCGTCGCCCAGATTATCATGGCGCAGCTCCCAGGGGCTGAGCTGTTCAGCCGCATGGTGCAGTGTGTCATACTGCATGGTGTACATGGCGCTTTGCGAGATCACATAGTCTCCGGCGGAAAATTTCAGTTTCAACTTCTGGATCGGCTCGTCCGAAGAGATGGTGTACTGGAAGTTGTTGTTCTGATTCTGATATTTCCACTGCGGATCGGTCAGCTTGTTGCGGATGCCGTTGATGGTGATTGCAACGTCCCCGGTAGTCGTGCCGTTTCCCAGATGATTGTCCACGTGGAATTTCAGCAGGAGGAGTGCGTCGATCGGTTCCTGCAGCGTGACCGTAACAGAAAAGTCCTTCTTGCTGTGGACGTAAAACTTGCCGTCCTCCAGCTGGGTGATCTGGTTATTGCTGCATGAGGTCGCCGTATATTTCGGTGAAATTTTCTGGATGCTGTCCGGCAGATGTGCCTGGTAAGAGGCATTGTCCGGCAGGTCGTCCTCATCCACCACCGCATTTTCCAGCAGTGCCTCCAGCCGGCTGGGGTAGTGGAATTGTTTCAGCTGCTGGGTGGTAATGACGTTGGATGTGGCGAAACCGATGGGATACGCCAGGGTGTTTTCATAGAGCAGGTAATCGCCTTCCTGTCCGATCTGCTGTACACCGTACCGGTGAATGGGTTTCTGGCTGATGAGGTACTTTTCGCCCATCAGAATGCCGAAGATGGGATTCTTGGACTGGACAATCATTGCCGCATTCCGGATGCCGTTTTCGTTGTATGCCTGGTGGAAGTAGAAATCGGAGAACGATGCGTTGTGAATGGAGGAATAGACGGAACTGCGGTAGTAGTCCTTTCCCCAGATGCGGTTTACCGTGTCTCCGACGTGGTATTCGTTGGAGATGCGATAGAACGAGTCATCGTCTGCGGCAACCTGGTCGGTCAGCGTCTGGATCTCATTCGAGTAAACAATGTCCACGTCTTTCCTGGTCATGTAGGTGTCGCCCAGATTGACCGCCAGACAGGTGGCAATGCTGAACGCCAGCGTAGGCATCAGCAGGAGCTTGAGCGACTTGCCGGGTTTCCGGGTGCTTTGCCGGTGCAGATACAGCACAAAGGCGAGCAGCATACAGATGCCGTCCAGAATGGCTGCGATCTGCTCCACAGCCGTGCCGCTGTTGGTCAGGATACCCAACCCCAGTGCCGATGCAAACAGCAGCAGCGTGGGTTTCAGCAGTATCTGACGGGAACGGAGCTGCCGCCAGAAAAAACCGCACAGGAGCAGCAGCAGGGGCAGCAGGGGAATGTACGCTTTCGGGTCGAGATACATGGTGCCGTTCATCAGATACAGCAGCAGAGGGCAGACTAGAATCACGCCGAATACGCCAGCGAGAAACCGGGTCGATCTTCTGGGAAAGCAGAGCATGGCGCAGACTGCAAGGACGCTGCACGAAGTCATGCCGATGGAAAAGGGACTGTAGGTCAGATAGCGCAGGTGGACACCCGGGAGCAGGATGCTCCAGAGAGACTGTGAACTGCCGGAGGCGTCTCTGCCGTGGAGCAGTGTCCAGGCAACCGGCAGCAGCAGAAAGGCTGCAATCACAGCACTGAGCAGCAGATGCAGTCCGATAATGCAAAGCGTGCGGAGCATCTGACGCACCTGGTGTACGTGATGCCGGTGCAGCGTCAGAAAGACGGCGTAAATGACAATGGCAAAAAATGCGCCGACGCTGAAAAAGAAACTGGTGAGAAGAATGCAGACCGATGCGGCGATCAGATGTAGAGAGAACCGTTTTTCCAGAGCGTGATGTACCGAGAGCAGCGCCCAGAATAAAAAGGGCAGATAGTTCACAAACATAATGTGATGATGACCGTGAAAAATCACCGGTGCCGCTGTCAGATAGAGGAGCGCCAGGAAGAATGCCAGATTTGGAACAAACCATTTCCGCAGCCAGAAGTAGCACAGAAGTGTACCGATCAGCGTCAGCAGAATGTTGGAGATCTGCAAATAGGTCGCCATGGTCATCCAGGGGAAGGCGAACGAAAGCAGGATCACCGGGCTGTATAAGCCGTAATAGGCGAAATTGAAAATGTTCTGTCCGCTGCCCAGCTGCATGGCAAAGTTGGGAAATAGATTTCCGGTGGCATAAAACCGGGTGCGGAAATATTCCGGAATGGCGAAGTGCTGGTTGCTCCAGTCAGTCTGCGCCCCGTAGACACAGCCGGGATGCACCAGAAAGATCAGCCCGACCACAACTCCCAGAATCGCCGCCAGTGCGCCACAGTGCAGCAGCGTCTGCCGTTTCGTCGCAGTATTACGCCGCTGTATCATCTGCCGCACCTCCACGGGTCTGCGTCCACATCTCATAGGGGTTCATATGAGAAAGTCCCTGGATCGTATGTGCCTGGGAAGTGTACAGCTGTAACAGTTTCTCCTTTTTCTCCAGTCCCTCGTCGGAAACCGGCGTCAGCGTGTCCTTGACATCCGGGAGCGCTGCGGCACGGTAGTACTTGCCAAAGACATAGAGCGGCATTTGCAGCTGGTCGGCATCGTACAGTGCGGTGACGATCTGGTGTGTCATTTTGTGGTGGATGTGTCCGTATTCGCCCTTGGCGTTGTGTGTCACAATGTCCTCCCAGGGCTGATAGGTCATGACCTTTTCCAGGTCTGTCCGGATCTGGGTGCGGACATGATTCCAGTTGTCCCGCTTTCCGGCAACCTTGTCCGGATAGGACAGGATCAGCCCCACATTTCCGGATGCCTGCATCACAGACTGAAACTCCGCAGAACGTGTGGGATTGTTGCCGTTGGTGATGCAGACCACCAGATAGCCGCCGTCTGCAATATGCGCTCCGCCCCAGAGTGTTTCATCGTCCGGGTGCGCTACGATCATCAGATGGGTGATGCCCGTTAAGTCTAGGTCTGTCAGCTGTGCATCTGTCAGCGGTGCCACGTCGTAGGCTCTGGCGGTTCTCACTGCCCGGCATATGCCGTAGAGACCGCCGACCAGCGCCAGAACTGCCAGGATCACTGCGAGAATACGTTTTATGTTGTTATGTTTTGTTAGCATTGTAGATCAGCTCCCATGAAATAACTGTTTTAACTGTTGTATACATCATGCAACGGTTTATGATTATAGTATAGCATAGGGCAGTGCAGTTGTCAAGGGAAAAATCAAAACAATTTGTTTTAATGATGCACAAAAAGACCGCCTGTGCTTTCCTGCGAAAACACAGACGGTCTTTCAAAAGAATGGGAGGTAATCCATTCTTCTCATTCTTGCGCTATTTTACGGCAGATCTCAGACATTGAAGATAATGTCGCTGTATGCCGGTACCGGCCACTTGCAGGACGGGAGAATTACTTCCAGACCGTCTACTGCGGCACGGAGTGCATCCATCACCGGAATAACTTCTTCCCGATAGGACTTTGCCATATCCAGAACACAGGAATCCTTGGCAGCAGCTGCGGCAACAGCCTCTTCCAGCTTGTTGGTTGCGGTATAAGCATCCTTGGTGAGTCCGCTTACCTTTTCTGCCAGTTCCTTTTCGACGCACGGGCAGATCTCCAGGGACTTCTTCACAGCCACAGCGTCGCACAGTTCCTTGGTGTATGCGATGCAGGTTGGGATATACTTTTTCTTTGCCATGTCGATCATGGTCAGAGCCTCGATGTTGATGGTCTTTGCATAGTTTTCCAGCAGGACTTCCATACGAGCCTTGATTTCCTTTTCAGACAGTACGCCGAATTTTTCCAGCAGAGCAATGTTCTTCGGGTCTGCATAGTGCGGAACACAGTCAACGGTGGATCTGAAGTTCGGCAGACCACGCTTTTCAGCCTCAGCGACCCACTCGTCGGAGTAGCCGTTGCCGTTGAAGATGATACGCTTGTGATCCTTGATGATGGAAACCAGCAGGGACTTCAGCTCGTCATCAAACTTGTCAGCCGGAACGCCTTCCATCTTGTCGGCGATGTCAGACAGCTCGCCGGCTACGATCGCATTCAGCAGAGAGTTCGGGCAGCCGATGTTGTCGGAAGAGCCGACCATACGGAACTCGAAACGGTTGCCGGTGAATGCAAACGGAGAAGTACGGTTCCGGTCGGTGGAATCCTTCGGGAAGTCCGGCAGAGCATCTACGCCGATCTCGAATACCTTGGATTCGCTCTTGTAGGAAGTGCCTGCCTCCAGTGCGTCCAGAACGCCCTGGAGTTCTTCGCCCATAAAGATGGAGATGATTGCCGGCGGTGCCTCGTTTGCACCCAGACGGTGGTCATTTCCGGCAGAAGATGCGCTGATGCGGAGCAGGTCTGCATATTCATCAATACCCTTGATGATTGCGCACAGGAATGTGAGGAACTGCATATTTTCCATCGGTGTGCTGCCCGGATCCAGCAGGTTCTGACCATCGTTGGTAGCCATGGACCAGTTGTTGTGCTTACCGGAACCGTTCACGCCGTCGAACGGCTTTTCGTGCAGCAGGCAAACCAGACCGTGTTTCAGAGCGACCTTTTCCATCACTTCCATTGCCAGCTCGTTCTGGTCGGTGGAAATGTTGGTGGTGGAGAATACCGGTGCCATTTCGTGTTGTGCCGGTGCAACTTCGTTGTGCTTGGTGGTAGCGAATACGCCGACCTTCCACAGCGCCTCGTCCAGGTCAGCCATATAAGCTGCAACACGGGGCTTCAGATTTGCGAAGTACTGGTCATCCAGCTCCTGACCCTTCGGCGGCATTGCACCGAACAGGGTACGGCCGGTCATGATCAGGTCTTCACGCTTGTCGTACATCTTCTTGTCGATGAGGAAGTATTCCTGCTCCGGACCAACGGTAGAAGTGACCTTGGTTGCGGTGGTGTTGCCGAACAGGCGCAGGATGCGGACAGCCTGCTGGCTCAGTGCGTCCATGGAACGCAGCAGCGGTGTTTTCTTATCCAGTGCCTCACCGGTATAGGAAACGAAAACAGTCGGAATGTACAGGGAGCCTTCTTTCACAAAGCAGTAGGAAGTCGGATCCCATGCGGTATAGCCTCTTGCAGAGCAGGTCTCACGCAGACCGCCGGACGGGAAAGAAGAGGCATCTGGTTCGCCCTTGACCAGCTCTTTGCCGGAAAAGTTCATAATTACCATGCCGTTGTCAGTCGGGCTGATGAAAGAGTCGTGCTTTTCTGCGGTAGAACCTGTCATCGGCTGGAACCAGTGGGTATAGTGGGTCGCACCGTGTTCGATCGCCCAATCCTTAATGGCATTTGCCACAACATCGGCATAAGTGGGATCCAGGGGAGTACCCATCTTACGGGTTTTGGTCATTGCCTTATAGACCGGCTTCGGGAGTCTTGCCTTCATGACTTCATCATTGAAGACGTCGCATGCAAAGTACTCAGCAACATTTTTGGACATGATAATTACCTCCTAAAAATAAAAAGCATTTTCATGGTTCACCGTTTGCGTACAGCTTATTGCAAGCTGCACCGGTTTCATCATGGAAACGCCTTTGTTTCACCTATCATTTCCGAGCGGTCAGAAGAAATGCCTGTCGGCATCCAGCGGCAGCACACCCGTTTGAATCGGTGTGTATTTGGTTTCATCTGCTGCTGTCTGTTCTTCAAGTCTGCTCTCCTTGTCACAATTCGTCACAGCACAGGAAATTCAGCGGAACTGCTGTGCTTTTTCCAATTGACATTATTATCATACTCGAATTTTTGAAATTTGTCAAGTGATTTTCCCCCGAATCTGCAATTGTCTTGCTTTTCAAACGAAACAAAGTTTTTTTCTATGGAAAAAAAGAAAAAAACGGCTTTTTTTGAAAAAAACTTATTCCGGTTTTCGTCCGGATGCGTCATCGGTGCGCTGCATACCAAAAGGAAACAAACCCGGAGACGGTTTCCACCGGAAAAGAGACACGGGCTGACCTGTGAAAACAACTTCTTGTTGTTTTCGTAGAAAAAACAGTAGAATGCCCTTGACAAACAGAAAAAATCATGGTATAGTTATATAGTTGATATAAGTACAATTGTTTTTTGTACACGGACTATTTGCTGCAAAGCGGCAGACAAGCCCGGATATTCTGAAGAGGAGGAAAAACGCAGTAGGTTTTGACAGACGCTGCTGTGCAGACAGGATATGGACAAACGGACACGATACATTGTAGTAGATACTGCGGTACTGCCGGAAATTTTCGGAAAAGTGCTGGAAGTAAAAAAGCTTGTGGCAGATAAAACAGAGCGCAGCTTTTCCTCGGCGTGCAAGCGCATGGGGATCTCACGCAGCGCTTTCTATAAGTATCGGGACTGTGTCTTTGCCTATGATGACAAGATGACACAGCAGATCGTCAACTTTTCCGTCACGCTCCGTGACCAGGCAGGCGTGCTTTCCAATGTGCTGACTACATTATATAGTATGCACGCCAACATCCTTACGGTGAATCAGAATATCCCGGTAGACGGTGTGGCGCTGGTGTCCCTTTCTCTCAAGATGGGAGAGGGCATGGCAAATCCCATCGAGATCACACGTGTGATCTCTGATCTGCACGGCGTGGTGGAAGTGCGGCTGCTGTCCGGAAAATAAGAACCTGTCTTCACAAGCGTATACACGTGTCTTTTCGGCAAATTTTGCTGCATACTGCGTAAAAAACACTTGCCGGGCGACAGCCCGCCTGCGTATTTTTTTCTTGTCTGCAACAAAATTATGCTCGAAAATCCACATATATTTCTTGTGAAGACAGGTTCTAAGAAACACCCAGGACAACAGCTGGCTTGATTCGGTGTTTCCAAAGGCAATGAGAATGATGCGGCATCCTGCGTGTGGTGCTGCTGAATATGGAGGAAAGTATTATAATGAAAAAGATTGCAGTATTGGGTTATGGCGTAGTTGGTTCTGGTGTGGTAGAACTGTTCTACCGCAACCAGAAGAAGATCGAAAAGAACACCGGCACAGAGCTGGAAGTAGGCTATATTCTGGATCTGCGGGAGTTCCCGGACGATCCCTACGGTGACCGTGTAGTTCACGATATCCAGGTGATTCTGGACGACCCGGAGGTCGGCTATGTGGCAGAGTGCATGGGTGGTGTCAACCCGGCATTCGACTTTGTACGCCGCTGTCTGGAGGCAGGCAAGAGCGTTGCCACTTCCAACAAGCAGCTGGTTGCAGAAAAAGGCGACATCCTGCTCCAGGTGGCAAAGGCGCATCACGTGAACTTCTTCTTTGAGGCAAGCGTCGGCGGCGCTATCCCGATCATCCGTCCGCTGCACACCTGCCTGGCTGCCAATGACATTTCCGCAGTAGCCGGCATTCTGAACGGTACGACCAACTTCATTCTGGAAAAGATGATCTGCGACAAAATGCGCTTTGACGATGCGCTGGCATTGGCACAGCAGCTGGGTTATGCAGAGCGTGATCCTTCTGCGGATATCGACGGCGGCGATGCCTGCCGGAAGATCTGCATTCTGTCCTCGCTGGTATTCGGCAAGCACGTTTATCCGGATCAGGTATACACCAAGGGTATCCGCAACATCACCCTGGAAGATGTACAGCTGGCACAGAATTTCGGCGGCGCAGTCAAGCTGATCGGCGCAGTCAAGCGTCTGGAAAACGGAAAGATCCTGCCTACGGTTATGCCTATGGTAGTGATGAACGAGAGCCTGATTTCCCATGTAAACGGCGTATTCAATGCAGTTATGGTATGGGGCGACGGCGTGGACAAGACCATGTTCTATGGTCGTGGTGCCGGAAAGCTGCCGACCGCAAGCGCAGTCCTGGGCGATCTGATCGACGAGGTAAAGCAGAATGATACTGTGGAATCTCAGAGCTGGGAGCCGGCAGAAGAGGGCGCAGACTTTGTTGCACCGATCGACGACTTCTTTGCAGCACGCTGCTATCGGACTTCTCCCTGCGGCAGCGGCGTATTTGCCAAGATTGCCAATGAAGTCGGCGTAGAACTGCTGAACACCAGAGAAAACGGCTGCATGATCAGCGGCTGCGACCAGAAGACCGCAGAGGCATTCAAGCAGGAGCTGGCACAGGAAGGCGTAGAGATCCTGTCCCGTATTCCGGTTCTGGACGATGAGGCGTAAGAGCCAAACAATTTCATAAAATATCACTTGCACTTTTTTGCGCACTGTGATATAATAATCTTATAACGTGTAGCGAAACGGCGTAAATCCAGTTAGTATTTGACTGGGTTTACGCCTTTTTTTTGCGCAGATTTACTTTTGGAGGTATGAAACATATGCAGAAAAACAACACGGCGGTACAAGCCGGAAAACCGAATAAGCTGGCAGATTGGCCGATACGGACACTGATCCTCAGCATGGGGATGCCGATGGTGCTTTCTATGGTATTACAGGCGGTATACAATATTGTGGATACCATTTTTGTCAGCCACATGGAAAACGGCGCAACAGCGGTTCTGGCGCTGACGGATTCCTATTCCATCCAGCTGCTCATTGTTGCAGTAGGCGTGGGAACTGGTATCGGAATCAACGCCCTGCTGTCCAAGACGCTGGGAGAACGCAATTTTGAAAAGGCATCCTGCATTGCCGGAAACGGTATTTTTCTTGCCGTCTGTATTTATGCGGTTTTTCTTTTGTTCGGCATTTTCGGAACCAGAGCGTTCATCGGAATGCAGGCGAACGGGAATGCACTCCGCCAGGAAATGGGGGAGCAGTATCTGCGAATCTGCTGTATCGGCTCTTTCGGCAGCATTGGCTATACGGTTTATGAGCGCTTTTTGCAGGGGACCGGCAGAACCAATCTTTCCACCATTGCGCAGATCACTGGTGCATTGCTGAACATCATCCTGGACCCCATCTTTATTTTCGGGCTGGATATGGGCGTGACAGGCGCAGCAGCTGCAACAGTCGTCGGGCAGCTGGCATCTTTGGGCATGGCAATGCTGTTCCATTACCGCTGGGATAAGGAGATTCGTCGGGACTGGAAACACATTCGTCCGCAGTGGGGACTGATTCGTGGAATTTATGCCATCGGTATTCCGGCTGCGATCATGCAAGGGCTGCTTTCTGTCATGGTCCTTTTCGTCAATCTTGTATTTGGAACGCAGGGGGATATGGCAGAACCGCTGCAGGCAGCTTATGGCATCTACTATAAGATACAGCAGTTCGCCCTGTTTGCAGCGTTCGGACTGAGCAATACCCTGATTACTGTGGTGGCGTTTCATTACGGCAGACGAGAAAGGGCAAGACTGCGGCAGTGCGTTCGCTACGGCTTGTTGTATGCCGCCGGACTGATGCTGCTGGTTACGCTGCTGTTTCAGATCTTTGCGTCACCCATTGCCGGACTGTTCCAGAGCGGAGACAGCCCGGAGATCCATCAACTCTGTATGCGTTCCATGCGGATCTGTACGCTCGGCTATGTATTTATGGGTGTCACTGTACTGATCCAGGGAATCTTACAGGGATTTCGCTGTGTATTTTCGCCGCTGGTTCTGGCACTGCTGCGGCTGCTGGTGCTGCCGATTCCGTTTTGCCTGCTGTTTTTGGCAGGTAGTCACGGTGCGGAACAGGTCTGGTGGGCATTTCCGCTGGCAGAGTGCATCACAGCAGTGATCTCTGTTCCGGTTCTTTTGCGGACATTCCGAAAAAAGACCCAGCCTGCAAATAAAACCTCTTTTGCCGCATAGGAGGAATAGGAAAAACCGCCCGGTTTCCAGTTGTTTTCTGGAAATCGGGCGGTTTTGTCCTTCAAAGTCATCCCCGTTCGTCCTCTAAAATCCCCGGCAGGCGGTTCTGATTGCGCCACTCCCTGGGAGAAACACCGTAGCAATTTTTGAACGCCCTGGAAAAGTGCATCTGATTGGCATAGCCCACTGTGATGCCAATGTCTCCGATGGATAGGTGGGTCAGCTTCAGCAGCTCTGCCGCCTTGAGCATCCGGTAATTCACCAGGAACTCCTGGGGCGTTTTTCCCAGTGCCTCCTTGAAGATCTTCCCGAAGTAGGTGCGGTTCAGTCCGCAGACGCTGGCAATATCCTCAATGGTGATATCGTTCTGGAAGTTGTGTTCGATATACGTCAGTGCCTCGTGGATATAGAAGTCCCGGAGCTTTCCGCCGCTCTCCATCTGCTCATCTGCTGCGGAGCGCATCAGATAGTCCAGGAACAGATACAGATGCCCGATGAGGTGGAACGGCGAGGCGTCCTTGTTGCGTGCGATGTACAGCATTTCGTTTGCCATATCTTTCCGGAGGTTTTTGTTCCGTGCGTGATAGACGGGCTTGTCCAGTGACAGCCCGATGGTGTCCAGGATAGACTTGACCCGCAGTCCGTCAAATTCGATCCAGACGTATTCCCACGGCAGGTCGTGGTCTGCCACATAGGTGGTGATCTGGTTGGGGAAGATCATAAACCCCTGCATACTTTTGATGGAATAGGTCTGCGTTACGCCCTTGCTGTCGTCTGCCATCAGTGTCCCTGTGCCGGACAGCACATAGTGAAACAGATAGTGGTTTCTGGCTGCCGGTCCGAAGGAATGCGCCGGGGCGCACTTTTCCCACCCGAACTGGAATAATCCGAGGTCAACAAAGTTGTCATTGGGGAAAATAGAGAAAATCCAGTTTTGCATAAATTTACCTTAATCCTCTCAAAAAGTCTGCTGATGTTCAAGTTCTGTTTGTGGCTGTTCATATGATACTCATTATATCACGAAATATACCAAAATGCAACATCTTTTTCCGAAATGAATGAAAAAGCGGCAAAATGGCAAAAAACAAGTTGATTTGTGATATTTACAGGACGCATCTGGGTATGTTATAATAAATTTATCGAAAACGCAGCGTTTTACCACAAAGGAGGAAGATCGACATGAGAAAAAAGAATGCAGCAGGCAGTCTGGTTCTGGCGGGAGCAATATTGTCTACTCTTTTGCTGCCGGGCTGTGCAGGAAAATCGAACAATGACGGTAAAACGGAAGTCACAATGGTACAGTACAAGCCGGAGGCGGTTGCCGCTTTCGAGGAGATGGAGGAACGGTTCAACGCAACGCACGACGACATCCATCTCACCATTGAATCGCCCAACGAGGCAATGACCGTGCTGAAAACACGCTTTATCCGTGAGGATTATCCGGACATCATCGGCATCGGCGGCGACATCAACTATTCCAACTTCCTGGATGCAGATATGTTCCTGGACGTTTCGGACTTTGAGGGCGTGCAGGACATCAAGCCGGCGTACATGGATATTGTGGACGAACTGGAGTTTATCCCGAAGGACGGCGTTTACGGTCTGCCGTATGTGGCAAACTGTGCCGGCATCCTGTACAACAAGGATATGTTCGAGGAAAACGGCTGGGAGATTCCCACGACCTGGAGCGAATTCACGGCGCTGTGCGAGCAGATCCAGAGCGAATCGGACGTGTATCCGCTGTACCTGGGATATAAGGACACCTGGACCTGTATGGCACCCTGGAATGCGCTGGCAGTCGGATTGTCCTCGCCGTCTACGTGCAGCGATGTCAACGCCGGAAAGACCACCTTCAGCGATGCGTACCAGGAGGTCGCAGAAAAAGACAAGGCTCTGCTGGAATATGCAGAACCGAATCCGTATGCGTACAGCTATAACGACGCCTGCACCGCATTTGCCCGTGGAGAATCTGCAATGTATCCCATCGGCAGCTATGCAGTGCCGCAGATCCAGTCGGTCAATCCGGACATGAACATTGACTCTTTCGTGTTCCCGGCAAACGAGGACGAGGCAGACAACGTGCTGAATTCCGGCGTAGACCTGCAGTTCTGCGTGATGAAGGAGACCAAGCACAAGGATGCCGTTTATGAAGTTCTGCAGTTCCTGTATGACGATGAGACCATCCAGATCTATCTGGACGACCAGAACGCCGTACCGTGCAAGGAGGGCGACTTTACGCTGCCTTCTATGCTGGACGGAATGCGTTCCTATATTGATGAGGGCAGAATGTCCGACTTCCATGATCACCACTATCCCAGCGAGATGAGCGTGGACGCCATGGTACAGACCTATCTGATGGACGACAGCAGCGATTCCACCGTGAAATTCCTCAAGCGCTTTGATAAGGAATGGAAACGCTATAACCGTGACCTCATCGCAAAAGTACAAAAATATGAGGAGGAGAAGGCATCATGAGACAGAAAAAAGCATTGAGCAGCAACAACCGGACGTTTCTGGCAATGACCATTCCGATTGTGATTCTGTTTTTCCTGTTTAATACGCTGCCGCTGATTACCGGTGCAGTGTACAGCTTTACCAACTACCGTGGCTATGGTTCGTTTGACTTTGTGGGTCTGCGGAACTATATCGACCTGTTTTCCGACGAACGTGTGCTGCATTCCTATCTGTTCACCTTTAAGTATGCCATCGCCGGCACGATTCTGATTAACGTGCTGAGTCTTCTTCTGGCAATGGGACTGAACAGCAGGATCCGCTGCAAGAGCCTGCTGCGTGGCGTATACTTCGTCCCGAACATTCTGGGCGGACTGATCGTCGGCTATATCTTCAGCTTTATCTTTACTTATATTATCCCGGCTGTGGGCAAGGCAATGCACATCGGATTCCTGGAAAACAGCATTCTCGCCAGTGAAAAATATGCCTGGATCGGCGTGCTGATCGTCGGCGTATGGCAGGCAGTGGCAATGAACACCATCATTTACATTTCCGGCTTGCAGACCGTTCCGGCAGACATCTACGAGGCTGGCATGATCGACGGCGCAAACCCGTGGCAGAAGTTCTGGAAGCTGACATTCCCCATGCTGCTGCCCTTCGTTTCCATCAATCTGATCCTCAGCACCAAAAACATGATGATGGTATTCGACCAGATCATGTCTTTGACCAAAGGCGGTCCGGCACAGAGTACCGAATCCATCTCGTATCTGATCTATAAGAACGGTATGGACGGCGGTCAGTTCGGATTCCAGAGTGCGAACGCAGTCATATTCTTTATTGTAATTGTAGCATTCTCCATCATTCAGATGAAGATCACCGGCAAAAAGGAGGAACAGCTATGAGAAAGACACATAAAATCGGCGGTACGAATATCTTTCTGACAGTGCTGCTGTTTCTGGGCTGTATCACCGTTTTGTTCCCCTTGTATATGACGGTGATGATCGCCTTTAAGAATCCGTCCGAAATGACGAACGATGTTGCCGGAGCGCTTTCGTTCCCCAGTTCCTGGAGTCTCAGCAACTTCTCTGAGGCAATGCGTGTCACAAACTTCTGGCACTCCCTGGGCAACAGCTTTCTAATTACCGCTGTGACTATCGTTCTGGCTGTGCTGCTGCACTCCATGGCAGGCTATGCCATCGGCAGAAACATGAACCGGAAAAAGGGCTATAAGCTGGTGTATTTCTACATCGTCAGCGGTATGTTCGTTCCCTTTGCAATTCTGATGATGCCGCTGGTAAAGCAGACTGCGATGATGGGTCTGGACAACCGTCTCGGCGTCATCATCCTGTATCTGGTATTCTATATGCCCATGAACGTCATGCTGTACAGCGGCTATCTGAAAAACGTGCCGCTGGCAATGGAAGAGGCAGCAAACATCGACGGTGCCTCTACCTGGAAGACCTACTGGACCATCATTTTCCCCATGATGAAGCCCATGCACGCAACCGTGGCAGTTCTGACGGCTCTGGGTACCTGGAACGACGTTATGACACCGCTGGTTATCATGTCCAGCAGCGAAGATACCACCCTGCCGCTGGCACAGCTGAACTTCCAGACACAGTTCGGCACCAACTACAACCTGGCATTTGCCTCCTATCTGCTGGCACTGATCCCGATTCTGATCTTCTATATCTTCTGTCAGAAGCAGATCATCGGCGGCATTGCAAACGGCGCAGTCAAAGGCTAAGCCGGTACCGATATTACAGGCAACACCGCACAAAGCCCGCCTGACGGCTTTGCACGCAATCTGCTTGCTGATTTTCCGTCATACCGCACAGAAATTTCTTGACATACGACTGCGTTCGAGGCAGGATTCTGCCCGAGAACAAAGGAGTGTCGCACTAGGATTGATTGCGACCGACAGTATGCCTGCGAAATTTCTGTGCAATCTGCCGAAAAATCCGACTGCGCATCTTACGCACAAACTCTGTGCGGTGTTGCCTACAGATAAAAACCTTTCCCTTTCAAAAATATGAGAATAGACAGAAAGACCGTATGATATGAAACGATTCGAAGAATGCTGCTGAAATGTCATGCGGTTTTCTGTATTTTAGGAGTGTTGACTATGGCAATTCAAATTGATGCAGAAAAGAAGATCTTTACCCTGGAGACAGACCACACCATGTACCAGATGCAGGCAGATGCCTACGGCGTGCTGCGGCATCTCTGGTACGGCGCAAAGACCGGCTGCGATATGTCCTATTTGCAGGATTACCCCGATGTGGGATTTTCCGGAAACATCTATGCGGCAGGAAACGACCGCACCTATTCGCTGGATACGCTGCCGCTGGAATATGCCGGAGCAGGCGTAGGCGATTTCCGTGTGCCGGCGGTGGCTGCGGTCCATGCAGACGGCAGCAGCGCCCTGGATCTGCGCTATTACAGCCACACGGTAAAGCCGGGAAAGTATGGCATCGAAGGGCTGCCGGCAGTGTATGCCGCAGAGGACGAGGCAGAGACGCTGGAAGTGGTTCTCCGGGACACCGCATCGGCAGTTGAAGTGACCCTGCTGTATGCAGTCCTGCCGGCGCTGGATCTGGTGACACGCTGCGCCAGGATCCGCAACCTGGGTGAGACACCGGTGACGCTGACAAAGGCGGCAAGCCTTTGCCTGGACATCAGCCGGGGCAGCTGGGAGTGGGTGCATTTTCACGGCAGACACGCCATGGAACGCCAGATGGAGCGCCGCCTGCTGTTCCACGGCATCCAGGAGATCGGCAGCACCCGTGGCACATCCAGCCACCACCAGAATCCCACGGTGTTGCTCTGCACGCCGGACTGCACGGAAACAGCCGGAGCGTGCATCGGCGCTGCACTGGTTTACAGCGGCAGCCACCAGACCAGGCTGGAGTGCGACCAGCTGGGACAGGTGCGTATGGTAATGGGCATTCACCCCGATCTGTTCCGCTGGGAACTGAAAGCCGGAGAGACATTCTCCACGCCGGAAGTCATGCTGTCCTACAGTGACACCGGACTGGAGACCCTGTCCCACCACTTCCACCAGGCAATCCGGGAACATATCTGCCGTGGAAAGTATCAGCTGGCAGAGCGTCCGGTGCTGATAAACAACTGGGAGGCGACCTATTTTGGCTTTGACACCGAAAAGATCCTGCACATTGCAGAAGAGGCGGCACGTCTTGGCGTAGATATGCTGGTGCTGGATGACGGCTGGTTCGGCAAGCGGGACGACGACTGTTCCGGACTGGGAGACTGGTTTGTCAATGAGACCAAGCTTTCCGGCGGTCTGCATGATCTGGTGGAAAAGATCAAGGGGATGGGAATGCGGTTTGGCATCTGGTTCGAGCCGGAGATGATCTCGGAGGACAGCGACCTCTATCGCAAGCATCCGGACTGGGCAATCCGCATCCCGGACAGAGCGCCCATGCGCAGCCGGTATCAGCTGGTGCTGGATATGGCGAATCCGGAGGTGCAGGAATATCTGTTCCGGGTGATGAGCGACGTGCTGCACAGCGCTGATATTTCCTATGTCAAGTGGGATATGAACCGCAGCATCAGCGACTGGTACACCCGGACGCTCCCGGCAGACCGCCAGGGTGAAATGCCGCATCGCTATGTGCTGGGGCTGTACGCACTGCTGGAACGGCTGACTGCCGCTTTCCCGGATGTTCTCTTTGAGGGATGCAGCGGCGGCGGCGGACGGTTCGATGCCGGAATGCTGTACTATTGTCCGCAGATCTGGTGCAGTGACGATACGGATGCCTATGAGCGCACCAAGATCCAGTACGGCACATCCTTTTTCTATCCGGTTTCTGCGGTGGGATCTCATGTGTCTACTGTGCCGAATCACCAGACCGGCAGAATCACGCCGTTTGAGACTCGTGGCACTGTGGCAATGGCAGGCAGCTTTGGCTATGAGCTGGATCTGAATTTGCTTTCCGACGGAGAAAAACAGGAAGTGGCAGAGCAGATCCGGCAGTTCAAGACCTACGGTCCGCTGATCCACAACGGAAAGTACTATCGGCTGACAAATCCGATGGCAGAGGATGCGGCACTGTGGGAATTTGCAGCACAGGACGGCAGCGAAGTGCTGGTGCAGGGAATGCTGTTCCATGCAGAGGCAAATGTTCTGCGCCGCACCGTTCAGCTGCGTGGACTGGATGCTGAAAAGCGCTATCGTCTGGACGGAACAGAGCAGGTCTATACCGGCGCAGCGCTGATGGCAGGCGGTGTGCTGCTGCCGAAGGCGTGGGGCGATTACACACCGGTGACCATGCACTTTTCGGAAGTTTGAAAAAATAAGGGGATGTAAAAATGATGACAGTTGCAGAATGGAAACGGGCGTTGAATGCCGGAAAACTGGATGAAAAACTGAAACAGCTGTACGGCAGCGATGCCGCAGTGATGGCGCACCAGAAAAAACGCTATACAGAGGCACTGGAGGAATTTGCAAAGCTGTATCCCGAACGGAAACAGGTCAGCATTTTCTCGGCGCCGGGACGCACCGAGGTGGGCGGCAACCACACAGATCACCAGCACGGCTGTGTCCTTGCGGCGGCAGTCAATCTGGATGTGATCGCCGTAGTGGGATTCCACAGCGAAAAGATCATCCGGCTGAAATCCACCGGTTATGCGGAGATTCGGGTGCGTCTGTCTGACCTGTCGAAAAAGGATGCCGAGGTTGGGACTTCAACGGCGCTGATTCGTGGCATGGCCGCAAAATTTGCGGAAATGGGCGCAAAACTTAGTGGCTGGGATGCCTATTCCACCTCAGATGTGCTGAGCGGCAGCGGTCTTTCCTCTTCGGCGGCGTTTGAGGTGCTGATCGGCACGATCATCGACCAGCACGACAACGGCGGAAAAGCCGGGGCAGTGGAGATTGCCAAGATCGGACAGTTTGCCGAGAATGTCTACTTCGGCAAGCAGAGCGGACTCATGGATCAGATGGTCAGCTCCGTAGGCGGCTTTGTCTGGATCGACTTTGCCGACACCCGGAAACCGGTGATCCGGAAACACACCTTTGATTTTGCGAAAGCAGGCTATTGCCTTTGCATTACTGACACCAAGGGCAGCCATGCCGACCTGACGCCGGACTATGTGGCAGTTCCGACGGAGATGAAACAGGTTGCGGCTTACTTCGGCAGGGAAGTGCTGCGTGACGTGGACGCCGCCGACTTCCGGCAGGCGATTCCGAAACTGCGGAAAAGCTGTTCTGACCGGGCGATTCTCCGGGCAGCCCATTTCTTTGCGGAAAACGAGCGTGCCACGGCAGAGGCAAAGGCACTGGAAAACGGTGACCTCTCCGCTTTCTTTGCCCTGGTGAAAGCGTCCGGGACTTCTTCCTGGGAGCTGCTGCAAAACCTGTATTCCTGCCAGAAACCGGAAGAGCAGGCGATCCCTCTGGGAATCTGGTACAGCCAGCAGTTTCTGGGGGACAAGGGTGCTGTCCGGGTACACGGCGGCGGCTTTGCCGGAACAATACAGGCGTTTGTTCCGACGGAAGAGGCGGAGGCATACTGCCGATACATGGATGACCTCTTCGGAAAAGGCAGCTGTCACAAGCTGTCTGTCCGTCCGCTGGGCGGCGTGATGCTTTGAACCGGCTGCTGTGAATTTATGTGGAAAAAGCTGTGCGTGACAGATGCGCACAGCTTTTTTGCGTCCCTCGGAAAATAGAAATCCGCTTTCTACAGAAATTGATTTTCAAAAAAATGATTAAAATCGTACAAAATTGTGAGGTTTGACAAGAGAGGCTCCCCTGAAAGGGGAGCTGGCAGTGCGTAGCACTGACTGAGGGGTTTCCACTTATACCGAAAACGTCATAAAAAGATTTTACGAAAGAACCTCTCCACCGCCTAACGGCGGTCCCCCTCCCCTTTCAGGGGAGGCTATCATGAAAATTGATTTCCGTGCTGCCTTTCTTTGAAAACTTGCTTTTTTCGCAAAAATCTGCTATACTAAAAGATATTCCCATAAATTCGAATGGGGATTTGGGGAAATCCTAAATGTACGCAATAAGAATCGGACAGAAAAAGAGAGGATGTGTGATGTGATGCGCCGAAAACTGAAAAAACTGCTCAGTATTCTAACCAGCCGGCTTGTGATTATCGGACTGTTGATTCTGATTCAGCTGGCGTGGTTTTTGATCCTGTTTCTGCGGCTGACGCAGTATGCCACCTGGATCAATGCCGGATTTGTGGCGCTGAGCCTGCTGATCGAGCTTTATATCATCAACAAGTCGGGGAATCCTTCGTATAAGATCCTGTGGCTGCTGTTTATCGGCACGTTTCCGGTGCTGGGCGGTCTGATGTATCTGCTGTTCGGCGACAAGCGACCGTCCCGGAAAATGCGCCGTCAGCTGCACCACGGCAGACGGGTCATTGGTCTGCGTCCGGAGGTGGGATGCACGGCGGCTGCACTGCCGCAGCGAATGGCTGAGACCAGCTTTTACCTGGAAAGCTGTGGATTCCCCATCTACCAGAATTCCAAGGTGGACTACTATGCGCTTGCAGATGAGGCGTATCCGCATCTGCTGGAAGATCTGAAAAGGGCAAAACATTACATTTTCATGGAATATTTCATTGTGGCAGACGGGGTGATGTGGGATTCCATCAAGGCGGTGCTGAAAGAAAAGGCAGCCGCAGGAGTGGAAGTGCGCTTTGTCTATGACGACCTGGGCAGCGTGGGATGCCTGCCGAAACAGTTCCGCAAGGAGCTTTCGGATGCCGGCATCCACGTCATGGCGTTTAATCCGTTCCGACCAGCGCTTTCTGCGGTGATGAACAACCGGAATCACCGGAAGATCACGGTGATCGACGGCTATATTGCCTATACGGGTGGATTCAACCTGGCGGACGAATATATCAACCAAAAGAAACGGTTCGGACACTGGAAGGATACCGGTCTGCGGATCTACGGCGAGGCGGCGTACAGCTTTACGCTGATGTGTCTGGAACTGTGGAATGCGTTCAACAACACCAATGACAACTGCAAAAAATACCTGCCGCACCGCTACCATCCGGAGCCGTTCCCCACAGACGGCTATGTGCTGCCGTACTGCAATTCGCCGTTTGAGAGCGAGACCCTGGCGCAGGATGTGTACCTGGAACTGCTGAACCAGGCGAAAAATTACGTGTATATTTTCACGCCGTATCTGGCAATTGATGACGAGATGCAGCACGCACTCTGCATGGCGGCACAGCGTGGCATAGACGTGCGGCTGGTGACGCCGGGAATCCCGGACAAGCGCATGGTCTATTCGCTGACACGTTCGTATTATGAGCCGCTGATCCGTGCCGGTGTCCGCATCTATGAGTATACGCCGGGATTCATTCACGCAAAGAGTTACCTGGTGGACGATGAGATCGGCGTTGTGGGAACGATCAACATGGACTACCGCAGTCTGTATCTGCACATGGAAGATGCGGTGCTGCTGACCGGGTGCAGCGCTCTGCAAAAGCTGAAGATCGACTGCATGGTGACCATCGAGAAGAGCCGCCGTGTGACCTTGCAGGACTGCAAGCGCCGCCGCCACAGCTTGCTCTGGCAGGCGATTCTGCGCACCATCAGCCCGCTGCTCTGAGATATGCCAACACACAAGAAGAAAGCCGTCCGTACATCTGTACGAACGGCTTTTCGATTTCCCATAAGAACGGGGAACAGATACTCAAAAAAGGCTCATAAACCCGACGGCTTTTCCCAGGATGCGGATGCTGTCCAGCTGCGCTCCCACGTAGACCAGCGGAGAATACGCCGGGTTTTCCGGCACCAGCTGCAGGATGGCATTGGTCTTGTCATAGTAGACCCGTTTCAGCGTTGCCTCATCGTCAATGATGACAGCGGCGATCTCGCCGTTTTCCACCATGGGCTGGCTGCGGATAAAGACGGCATCTCCGTCGTAGATCCGTGCGCCGATCATGCTGTCTCCACGGGCGAGCAGACAGAAATCTGCGGCGATCTCTGCGTCGGCGATGAGAAAAGTCTCCCGATCCTCCTGGGCGAAGATCGGTTCGCCGCAGGCAATCTCGCCCAGAAGCGGAAACCGTTTCAGTCGGATGGGTCGGAGATTCGGATAGTCCTCCAGGGAAAACGATGGTTCTTCTTCGCTCTCATAGCCAAGGAGCCATGCCTCCTTGACGCCCAGTGCCTTTGCAATGGCGTGCAGCTTGCTGTCCTTGGGACGAAATGCCCCGGAGCAGTACTGGCTCATGGTCGAACGTGAAATGCCGGTTTTGGCGCAGAGATCAGACTGCGTGATATGTTTCTGCTGCATTGCCTGATGCAGCCGGTGATGAAAAGATTCCATTGGGGTTTACCTCCGTGTTCTGTTTTTCGGAACAACTGCATTATACCACGCTTTTTCTCAAAAGGCAAGGGTCGGCTGCGAAAAAAACGCCTAGGGCAATCCTGCACAAAGTCCGGCTGTAAGCCTTGTGTGGTATCGCCTCAAAAATACGATGTTTTTTTCAATTCAAAGATTAGTCAATACTAACTGAAAAAATATCGGTTTGCATTTGCCGAAACATGAGAATCCGAAAGGAATTGCAGCGAAATACGCCGTGATCTGAGCAAAAACTTTGTTAATCATGAGTCGTATTCCAAGTTGTTGATTTTTTCACAGGAAAATGGTATAATGCAAAATGGTGTGTAATAGCTGAGCGGCGGCAGATTTTGGCTTGACCGGGAATCGACACTCTTCGTGCAAGTGCCGCTTGTTCATACAAAATTTGCGATTGTCTCTTGAAAAATCGGGCGGAATATGCTATAATATAGTAGATAGCATTTCATGCTGTTTTTTCGTGCGGATACGACGGTATTTTCACGGAAAACACTGATTTTTCTGTCGTGGACAGCCGCAGGCTGTTCCACCGGGATATCCCTGGAAAAAGCGTTTGTTTTTGGGGATTGTCCCGATCATGATTGCGTTCGGACAGGACGGTTTGACGGCGAAAAAGCTGTGCTGTCTGCGCTTCACACCTGTGCTGCATGGTACAGGTGTATTGTGCTGTGCTGTGGTTTCGCAGGTGAGACTGCGGACAAGCAGCCCGGACTGGCAGACTGCAGCCAATGGCAGTGCAGCCTTTTTGCCGGACACAACGGGGTCTGCGTGATACAGACCCGAAGGAATGCCTGTGCGTTGTCACAGGCGATATCAAAACCAGAGACGATGCTGTGCCGTCTGCACGGCGTAGTCCGAATTTTCAAAATAGGAGAGATGAACATGGAGTATCGCATTGAACACGATTCGATGGGCGAGGTAAAGGTACCTGCCGACAAGTATTGGGCAGCTCAGACAGAGCGCAGCCACGAGAACTTTCTGATCGGTGTAGGCATCGAAACCATGCCCCGTGAGATCACACACGCTTTCGGTATCCTGAAAAAGGCTGCTGCAATGGCGAACCACAAGCTCCGTCCGGAGCGCATGACAGAGGAAAAGCTTTCTGCAATTTCCACTGCCTGTGACGAGGTGATCTCCGGCAGTCTGAATGAACACTTCCCGCTGGTCGTATGGCAGACAGGAAGCGGCACGCAGTCCAACATGAATGCCAATGAAGTTATTGCGAATCGTGGCAACGAAGTCGCTGGCAAGAAGATCCTGCATCCGAATGATGATGTTAACATGAGCCAGTCTTCCAACGACACATTCCCCACTGCAATGCACATCTCTGCTGTTCTGGCTGTAGAGGATAAGGTACTGCCGGCAATTGACGAATTGGTGGCAACCTTCCGCCGTCTGGAAGAAGAGCATGAGGGCATCGTAAAGAGCGGCAGAACCCATCTGCAGGATGCGACCCCGATCAAGTTCTCTCAGGAAATCAGCGGATGGCGCACATCCCTCGAGCGTGATCGCGAGATGCTCGTTTCTGCGCTGCCGTACCTGAAGACACTGGCGCTGGGCGGTACTGCTGTTGGTACCGGTCTGAATGCACCGGAGGGATTTGACGTAGAAGTTGCAAAGGCAGTTTCTGAACTGACCGGCAAGGAATTCGTCACCGCATCCAACAAGTTCCACGCTCTGACCAGCAAGGACGAGATCGTATTTGCACACGGTGCTCTGAAGGCACTGGCAGCAGATATGATGAAGATCGCAAATGACGTGCGCTGGCTGGCAAGCGGTCCGAGAGACGGTCTGGGTGAGATCACCATTCCGGAGAACGAACCGGGTTCGTCCATCATGCCGGGCAAGGTCAATCCGACACAGTGCGAACAGGCAACCATGGTGGCTGTTCAGGTAATGGGCAACGACGTGGCAGTTGGTATGGCAGCTTCTCAGGGCAACTTTGAGCTGAACGTATTTATGCCGGTCTGCGCTTACAATTTCCTGCAGTCTGCTCGTCTCCTGGCTGAGTCCATCATCTCCTTTAACAAGAACTGTGCAGTCGGCATCTGCGCTAACCGTGAAAAGATGCACCACAACCTGCACAATTCTCTGATGCTGGTAACAGCGCTGAACCCCTATATCGGTTATGAGAATGCCGCAAAGACTGCGAAGAAGGCATTCCGTGACAACATTTCGCTGAAGGAAGCCTGCGTTGAGCTGGGATTCCTGACAGCTGAACGGTTCGACGAAGTGTTCCATCCGGAACAGATGGTCTGAACCACCTGCGCCTCGGCGCAAAAAAACAGGAAGGAAAGGTAGTTTTGCTATGACATACAGTTATTTTCCGGGCTGTACCTTAAAGACCAAGGCGAAAGACCTCGATCACTATGCCCGGATCTCTGCTGAAGCACTGGGCTTTACACTGGAAGAACTTCCGGATTGGCAGTGCTGCGGCGGTGTGTATCCAATGGCGAAGAATGAGATCGCAACCAAGCTCTCATCCATTCGTGCGCTGGCAAAAGCAAAGGAACTGGGCCAGCCGCTGGTCACCCTCTGCTCTGCCTGTCATAACGTCATCAAGCAGGTCAATCATGATATGCAGACTGATGACAACATCGTTCTGAAAGCAAACAATTATCTGAAGCTGGCTGAGCCGTATCAGGGCGAGACCGAAGTGCTGCATTATCTGGAAGTGCTGCGGGACAAGGTCGGTTTCGATGAACTGAAAAAGAAAGTGGTCAACCCGCTGAAGGGCAAGAAGATCGCCGCTTATTACGGATGCCTTCTGCTGCGTCCGGGAAAGACCATGCAGATGGATAATCCGGAAAATCCGAAGATCCTGGAAGACTTTATCCGTGCGATCGGTGCGACTCCGGTGCTGTATCCGATGCGCAATGAGTGCTGCGGCGGATATCTGACACTGGATGAAAAGTCCGTGGCACAGTCCAGAAGCAACAAGGTTATGACCAGCGCCAAGGAAAACGGTGCGGAAATGGTCATCACCGCCTGTCCGCTTTGTCTGTATAACCTCCAGAAGAACTCCGGCGTTTCTGATGTGCCGGTCGTATACTTTACTGAGTTGCTCGCAGAAGCGCTCGGTCTGAAATAAGGAGGAACGGAAATGGCAGATTTGAAAGAACTCGTTCTGACGACCAGCGGTGTCAATCCGCTGAAATGTATGCGCTGCGGAAAGTGCAGCGGTACTTGTCCGTCCTATGATGCAATGGAATATCATCCGCACCAGTTCGTATACATGGTGGAAAAGGGCGACATCGAAAAGCTGATGGCATCCAAGTCCATTTATACGTGTCTCTCCTGCTTTGCCTGCGTAGAACGCTGTCCTCGTGACGTAGAACCGGCAAAACTGGTGGAAGCAGTCAGACTGGCGGTTATCCGTCAGCAGGGACAGAATCACCTGAAATCGGAGCAGATTCCCGAAATGCTGGATGATGATTTGCCGCAGCAGGCAATCGTCAGCGCATTCCGGAAATACAGCAAATAAGGAGGCATAAAAATGCGGAGAATAGGTGTTTTTGTATGCCACTGCGGTACGAACATTGCGGCGACCGTCGATGTAAAAACCGTTGCTGAGACTCTTGGAAAAGAGCCGGCAGTCGTTTTTGCGACCGACTATCCCTATATGTGCTCAGAGGCAGGTCAAAACATAATTAAAGATGCGATCAAGGAGTATCAGCTGGAGGGCGTTGTCGTATGTTCATGTTCTCCTCGTATGCACGAGGCGACATTCCGTAAGACAGTTTCAGCAGCCGGCTTGAACCCCTATATGCTGGAAGTCGCAAACATCCGTGAGCAGTGTTCATGGATCCATAAGGACATCCAGGAGGCTACAGCAAAGGCAATCGTCCTCGGACGTGCAGCCATTGCAAAGGTTTTGCTGAATACACCGCTGATCGCCGGCGAAAGCCCGGTAACCAAGCGTGCTTTGGTTATCGGCGGCGGTATCGCAGGTATCCAGACCGCTCTGGATATCGCAGAGGCTGGCTATCCGGTCGATATCGTAGAAAAAGAACCCACCATCGGCGGTAAGATGACACAGATCGATAAGACATTCCCGACACTGGACTGCTCTTCCTGTATTCTGACTCCGAAGATGGTAGAATGCGCACAGAATGACAAGATCACTATCTATTCCTACAGTGAAGTAGAGGCTGTGACCGGATTCGTGGGCAACTTCAGCGTTAAGATCCGCCGCAAGGCTCGTTTTGTCGATGAAGATAAATGTACCGGATGCGGCGCTTGTACCGAAAAGTGTCCGGTAAAGAATGTTCCGGATGCTTATAACCTGGGACTGAGCAACCGTCACGCTGCTTACATCCCGTTTGCACAGGCGATCCCGAACGTAGCTGTTCTGGACTCCACACGCTGCATCAAGCTCACCAAGGGCAAGTGCGGTCTGTGTTCCAAGGTATGTTCTGCCGGTGCGATCGACTATGAGCAGAAGGAAACCTTCGTGGAAGAAAAGTACGGCGCAATCGTTGCGGCTACTGGTTATAATCCGATCAACATCGACGGCTATGATGAATTTGCATATTCCCAGAGCAAGGATGTTGTGACTTCTCTGGAATTCGAGAGAATCCTCAAGGCAGACGGTCCGACCGATGGTCACCTGCAGCGTCTGTCCGACGGCAAGCAGCCGAAGACACTGGTATTCGTACAGTGCGTCGGCAGCCGTGAATCCGGTTCTCAGCATGGCTGCGGTAAGGAATACTGCTCCAAGATCTGCTGTATGTATACCGCAAAGCACGCTATGCTGTGCCGTGAAAAATATCCGGATACTGACGTTTATGTATTCTACATCGACGTTCGTACCCCGGGCAAGAACTATGATGAGTTCTATCGCCGTGCAGTAGAGCAGTATGGCGTACACTATATTAAGGGTATGGTCGGCAAGGTTGCACCGCAGGCTGACGGCACACTGGATGTTCAGGCATCTGATCTGATTTCCAACGAACAGCTGCACATCAAGGCTGACATGGTCGTTCTGGCTGCTGCAATCGAAGCAGACAAGAGCGCTCGTCCGCTGGCAACTATGCTGACAGCCAGCATGGATACCAACGACTTCTTTACTGAGGCACACGCAAAGCTGCGTCCGGTTGAGTCTCCGACTGCCGGTGTATTCCTCTCCGGTGTCTGCCAGGGCCCGAAGGATATTCCGGAAACCGTTGCACAGGCAGGCGCTGCTGCGTCGAAGGTCATCGGTCTGCTGGCAAAGGACAAGCTGTCCTGCAACCCGTGCGTATCTCACTCGGATCCCATGAAGTGCAATGGCTGCTCGTCTTGTGCAAATGTCTGCCCGTACGGCGCAATTACGTATGAGGAGAAGGACTTCAGCCGTCGGCAGGATGGCTCGATGATCCGTCGTGTGGCAATTGTCAATGAGGCAGTATGCCAGGGCTGCGGTGCTTGTACCGTTGCCTGCCCGTCCGGCGCAATGGATCTGAAGGGATTCGCAACCGGTCAGATTATGGCGGAGGTAGATGCAATATGCAAGTAAATCAGGAATTCAAACCGAAAATCGTCGCATTCTGCTGTAACTGGTGTTCTTATGCAGGTGCAGACCTTGCGGGTACAAACCGCTCGAATTATCCGGCAGATGTCAAGATCATCCGTGTACCTTGCTCCTGCCGTGTCAATCCACTCTTTATTCTGCGTGCGTTCCAGCGTGGTGCAGACGGCGTAATCCTCTGCGGATGTCACCCGGGTGACTGCCACTATACCACTGGTAACTACTATGCCCGCCGCAGAATGACACTGCTGTTCTCCATGCTGGATTATCTGGGCATCGAGAAAGAGCGTACCCGTGTAGAATGGGTATCCGCCGCAGAAGGTGCAAAGTTCGCTGCAACTATGAATGAGTTCGTAGAGACAGTAACTGCACTGGGCGAGAACAAGAGACTGGAGGATCTGAGATGCAAAGCGAAATGATGAAAAGAGCCTCCGAGCTGTTGGCAGACGGTACAGTTGTTCGTGTGCTGGGCTGGAAAAACGGTGAGTTTGTCTATGATCCCACACCGGCTGTGTTCGATTCTGCGGAAGCTTTGGAAAAAGATTTTGTATATCACGATTTCTGTGGCAGCAACCTGTCCAAGTATCTGATCAAGCTGTCTAAGCTGGACGGCAAGACACTGGTTTTCCTGAAACCCTGTGATTCCTACAGCTTTAACCAGCTGCTGACGGAACACCGCATCAAGCGTGAAAACGTTTACATCATCGGTATCCCGTGTGACGGCAAGCTGGATGCAGAAAAGGTACGTGACGCCGGCGCAGAAGGCATCCTGGGCATCACTACCGACGGCGACACCGTAAAGGTTGACACCATGTACGGCGAAGTCAGCGTAGCCAAGAAGGACTGCCTGCTGGAACGCTGCGAAGTCTGCAAGAGCCATAAGGTTGTTGTTTATGACGAAATGCTGGGCGAAAACGGAGAAGAAAATCCGGAGTCCGGTCGTTTCGATATGGTAGAAAAGCTGGAGGCGATGACTCCGGACGAGCGCTATGCGTTCTGGCGTGGAGAACTGTCCCGCTGCATCCGCTGTAATGCCTGCCGCAATATCTGCCCGGCGTGCAGCTGTGAGCAGTGCGTTTTTGATAACCCGGCATCCGGCGTTTCTCAGAAGGCAGCAGCAGACTCCTTCGAAGAGAATATGTTCCACATCATCCGTGCATTCCACGTTGCAGGCCGCTGTACGGACTGCGGAGAATGCTCCAGAGTATGTCCGCAGCACATTCCGCTCCATCTGCTGAACCGGAAGTTCATCAAGGATATCGACACCTATTACGGTGAATATCAGGCAGGTGCAGAGGCAGGCAGCCGTGCGCCGCTGGTGAACTTCACCAAGGAAGACTGCGAGCCGAATGTGGTTTATAAAGGAGGCAGCAAATAATGAAAAAAGTATCTCGAGAAAATCTGGACGCTTTGTTCGCTGCCATCGCAGAAGCAAAGAAACTCTATCTGCCGGTTGCTGACAGCACCGATGAAAAGCGCAGTGCAAAGTACACCGTATGGACACCGAAGACAAAGTATGCGTCTGAGGCTGTCAATACAGTTCGCAGCGCAAAGGACTTTTTCTTCCCGCAGGTAGAAAATATGGTCAACTTTAAGGTAAACGGCAAGAAGATCGAAGTGGATGACATCCGGACCGAGTGCGAAGATTTCGTGATTTTCGGCGTTCGTGCCTGCGATGCGGCAAGCTTTAAGATCCTGGACAGCGTATATCTGTCTGAGCCGGTAGATACCTTCTATCAGAACCGCCGGGAGCATGGCGTAGTTATGACAATGTCCTGCACCAAGCCCAGCGAAACCTGTTTCTGTTCTGTATTCGGCATTGATGCGGCAGAGCCTGCCGGCGATGTCAGCTGCTGGATGACAGACGATGCTGTTCTGATGCAGGCGAACACCGAAAAGGGTGAGGCGCTGCTGGCATCCCTGCCTATGCTGGAAGATGCCGCAGACGATGCTGCGGAAGAATCCAAGGCAAAGACAAAGGCAATTCTGGAAAAGCTGCCGCTGAAAAATCTGTCCACAGATTCCTTCGGCGGAGACAAGCTGATGGAACTGTTCAACTCCGATAAGTGGGCAGGACTTTCTGAGGCTTGCCTGGGCTGCGGTACCTGTACCTTCGTTTGCCCGACCTGCCAGTGCTATGATATCCGTGACTATGACACAGGTCACGGCGTTCAGCGGTTCCGCTGCTGGGACAGCTGTATGTACTCCGACTTTACCAAGACAGCCGGCGGTCAGCCTCGTCCGACACAGGTCGAGCGTTTCCGTCAGCGGTTCATGCACAAGCTGGTTTACTATCCGGCAAACAATGAAGGCGTATTCGGCTGTGTTGGCTGCGGCCGCTGCATGAAGAGCTGCCCGATTTCCATGAACATTGTCAAGGTCATGAAGACTTTAGGGGAGGGTAACGCATGAGACAAGAAGCATTGATTCCAAAAGTCGGCGTCGTAACTGACATCCGTCAGGATACCCCTGATGTAAAGACATTCCGTGTGGTTGGTCTGGATGGAAACAAGCTGTTCGAGCATATGCCCGGTCAGTGTGCGATGGTCTCCATTCCGGGCATCGGCGAAGGTATGTTCTCTATCACATCTTCTCCGACAAACAAGGAATTCATGGAATTTTCCATTAAAAAGTGCGGCTGTCTGACCAGCTGGCTCCATATGATGGAGGTTGGTCAGGAAGTGACAGTCAGAGGTCCGCTGGGAAAGAACTTCCCGGTAGAAACCGTTCCGACACCGGAAAACGGCAACTATGGTCTGAAAGGCAAGGATCTGCTGTTTATCGCCGGCGGTATCGGTCTGGCGCCGCTGCGTTCTGTCATTAACTACTGCCGTGACAAAAAGCGTGAGAATCCGGACGCTTATGGTTCTCTGCATATCATTTACGGTTCTCGTTCCAAGGACGATCTGGTTGACTATCAGGAGATCCTGGATGAATGGAGCCAGGACTGCAAGGTGGATCTGACCATCGACCGGGAACAGGAAGGCTGGGACGGTCATGTCGGCTTTATTCCGAACTATGTCAAGGAACTGAAGCCGGATCTGAACCGTACTGTTCTGATCTGCGGACCTCCGATCATGATTAAGTTCACTCTGGACGGTCTGAAAGAACTGGGCTTCCAGGAAGAACAGGTTTATACCACAATGGAACTGCGCATGAAGTGCGGTATCGGTAAGTGCGGCCGCTGCAATATCGGTGATAAGTATGTCTGCAAGGACGGTCCGGTATTCCGCTTTGATGAGCTGTCCGAACTGCCGAATGAATATTAATGGTAAAGGAGAATTCACATGGAACAGATGGTTAATGTGTTCGTGATGGGCAAGAAGTACGAGGTTCCTGCCAGTCTGACCATCATGAAGGCTTTGGAATACGCTGGCTATAAGCTGGTTCGTGGCTGCGGCTGCCGTAATGGTTTCTGCGGTGCTTGTGCAACGATCTATCGGGTGAAGGGTGACAGAGAACTCCATACCTGTCTGGCTTGCTCCACACAGGTCGTTGAGGGTATGTACATCACACAGCTGCCGTTCTTCCCGCTGATTAAGGAAATCTACGACATCAACGAGGTTCGTCCGGACGAGACCGTTATGATGAAGAACTATCCGGAGATCTATTCCTGCATCGGCTGCAACGCTTGTACAAACGCTTGTACACAGGGTCTGAATGTTATGCAGTATATCGCATATGCACAGCGTGCAGAGTACGCAAAGTGCGCAGAAGAGTCTTTCGACTGCGTAATGTGCGGCGTATGTTCTTCCCGCTGTCCGGCTGGCATCTCTCATCCGCAGGTTGCTATGCTGGCTCGCCGTCTGAACGGTAAGTACATTGAACCGAAATGTCAGCATCTGGCAGATCGTGTCAAGGAGATCGAAGAGGGCAAGTGCGAAGAGGCAATCCGTGCAAATATGGCACTGAGCGATGCTGAGATTCGTGAAAAGTATAACAATCGTGAGATTGAGAAGTAAGGGAGGTGCGGTATCATGTATACGGAAGAAATGCTGGAATCCATAAAGAAGGTTGAAGCAAAGCGTGCAGAAAATGCAGCAATGGAACCGAGAAGAATGACCGCAGAGGAAAAGGATCAGGTCCTGAAGGAAAATCACCCGGACTATCGTGAAGATCAGTTTGACGTGCTGTCTGTTGGTCCGAACAAGGGCGAAAAGGCTCCGAAGGAACTGGTAAAAATGCTCCAGTCCGACAGCCGTCTGAAGGACAATCTGCCGGATCTGTCCTGCCCGGACTATGAGACCGATGTTCTGATTATCGGCGGCGGCGGTGCCGGTGCATCTGCTGCCATCGAGGCAGACAACGCAGGCGAAAAGGTTATGATCGTAACCAAGCTGCGTATCGGTGATGCAAACACCATGATGGCAGAAGGCGGCATCCAAGCTGCGGACAAGCCGAACGACTCTCCGGCACAGCACTTCCTGGACTGCTTTGGCGGCGGTCACTTTGCTGCGGATAAGGAACTGGTTTACAAGCTGGTTACCGAGGCTCCGGACGGCATTCAGTGGCTCCAGGATCTGGGCGTTGAGTTCGACAAGGACGCAGAAGGCAACATGATCACAACACACGGCGGCGGTACATCCCGCAAGAGAATGCACGCTGCAAAGGACTATTCTGGTGCAGAGATCATGCGTACCCTGCGTGACGAAGTGCTGAACCGCAAGATCCCGGTTGTTGACTTTACTTCTGCAATCGAACTGATTATGGACGACAAGGGTCACTGCGCAGGTGCTGTTCTGATGAACATGGAAACCGGCGAGATCCTGATCGCAAAGGCAAAGGTTGTTATCATTGCTACCGGCGGTGCAGGCAGAATGCACTACCAGGGCTTCCCGACTTCCAACCACTACGGTGCAACCGCAGATGGTCTGGTTCTGGCTTATCGTGTTGGTGCTCCGCTGCGTGAGCAGTACACCCTGCAGTATCACCCGACCGGTGCTGCATTCCCGGAACAGATCTTCGGCGCACTGGTTACCGAAAAGGTTCGTTCTCTGGGCGCAAAGCTGGTTAACGTAGACGGCGAAGTATTCATGAATCCGCTGGAGACTCGTGACGTTACCGCATCTACCGTTATCCGTGAGTGCCGTCGTGGCAAGCAGGTCAACACACCGACCGGCGGTCAGGGCGTATGGCTGGATTCTCCGATGATCGATCTGATCCACGGCGAAGGCACCATCGAAAAGCGCATCCCGGCTATGCTGAGAATGTTCCTGAAGTACGGCATTGATATCCGGAAGCAGCCGATGCTGATCTATCCGACACTGCACTATCAGAACGGCGGCGTTAAGGTCGGCACAGACAGCCAGACCTGCGTAGAAAACCTGTTCGTTGCGGGTGAGGCTGCCGGCGGTGTACACGGCGAAAACAGACTGATGGGTAACTCTCTGCTGGACGTTATCGTATTCGGCCGTAACGCTGGTAAGTACGCTGCTGCAAAGGCAAAGACTGTTGAAGTCGGCAATCTGACTCTGGATCACGTTGCAAAGTTCGAAAAGGAACTGGCAGACGCTGGCATCCAGCCGGACGAAGTTTCTCCGAAGCTCCTGCCGGATTATACCCGCAAGGTAAACGACTAATCAAATTTGCACAGAATTGTTTCTGATGCAGTCATAAAAAAGCGGCGGCGTTTTAGATGCTGCCGCTTTTTCATTTGTGAATTTTTTGTGCATCTCTTGACAAGATAGCCGGAATTGGCTATAATAATAGAGTAAAAGAGAGTAGCTGGCGGGGCTTGTCCCTGTTTATGCGGCGTCAGTACGGTTGTTGTGAAACGACCCGCTTCATATCTAAACGGCGAGACTTTTACGGAGCACGTGGACAGGATAGCTGTCGGTTCCGTAAGGTCTCGCCGTTTTCTGTTTTTGTGCTTTTGGACAGCGCTCTGTTCAGGGCTGCCCGAAATACGCCGTTCGCCAGCTGCAAAAAGGAAAGGGATGTTGTGTATGAACGAACATTATCAGCAAACACCGGAAGAACTCTATCAGAAGTTGGATGCCTGTCCAGAGGGCTTGTCCGCCGAGACTGCGGCAAAGCATCTGGAACAATACGGGAAAAATGCCATCGCTGAGGCAAAAAAGACGCCAACATGGCTGATTTTTCTGGAACAGTTCAAGGATTTTCTGGTTATCATCTTGATTATTGCGGCGCTGATCTCAGCGTTTACCGGAGACCTGGAAAGCTTTATCGTTATCATTGCCGTTATCACCATGAATGCAATTCTGGGAACGGTGCAGACCGTGAAGGCGGAAAAGTCGCTGTCCAATCTGAAAAAGCTGTCCTCGCCCACGGCAAAGGTACTTCGTGACGGTCAGACCGTGGTTCTGCCGGCAGAGGAGGTCACTGTAGGCGACCTGGTTCTCCTGGAGGCTGGCGACCAGATCCCGGCAGACGGCAGACTGGTGGACTGCGCATCGCTCCAGACAAACGAGAGCGCACTCACCGGCGAAAGCACCAACGTGGAGAAAACGGCGGACTGCATCACCGGAGAAGTGCCGCTGGCAGAGCGGAAGAACATGGTTTATTCCGGCGGCTTTGTCACCTACGGCAGAGGTGTCTGTCTTGTGACCGAAGTGGGAATGCAGACCGAAGTGGGAAAGATCGCATCGCTGATCCAGAATGCAGAGGCTCGGAAAACACCGCTGCAAATGACGCTGGATCAGTTCGGCAAGCGGCTTTCCATCGGCATCATGATCGTCTGTGCGCTGGTGTTTGTGCTGAGCATGATTCGTGTGGATGTCATCAATTTCGATGCAGTCATGGATTCTCTGATGTTCGCCATTGCCCTGGCTGTGGCAGCGATCCCGGAGGCGCTCAGTTCTATCGTCACCATCGTGCTTTCCTTCGGCACCCAGAAAATGTCCCAGGAACACGCCATTATGCGAAAGCTCCAGGCGGTAGAGGGACTCGGCTCTGTTTCGGTCATTTGCTCGGATAAGACCGGTACACTGACTCAGAACAAAATGACCGTCCGGAAAATCGTGGTACAGGATCACATGATTGCTGCGAATGATGTCAGCCCGGAGAATCCGGAGGAACAGGAACTGATTCTGGCATCCGTTTTGTGCAGCGATGCCACCTGTCAGAACGGCACAGAGATCGGCGACCCCACAGAGACTGCTCTGGTGCGCTTTGCCCAGGATTGCGGTCTCTCGGATGAAGAGATGCGCAGCAGCCATGCTCGTATCAGCGAAATCCCGTTTGATTCCGACCGTAAGCTGATGTCTACCCTCAACCAGTGCGGTGACGTGCGGAAGATGTATACCAAGGGTGCAACCGATGTGCTGCTGGACCGGATGCTGGTCTCCGATGCAGAAAAGCAGGAGATCGTCAAGCAGGTGGAGGAACTTTCAGAACAGGGACTCCGTGTGCTGTGCTTTGCGTCCAAGACGTTTTCCGGCGACGTGCTGGATGTGGCAGATGAAAACGGTCTGAACTATCTGGGACTGATCGCTGAAATGGACCCGCCTCGTGAAGAGTCCAAACAGGCGGTTGCCGAGTGTAAGTCTGCTGGCATCAAGCCGGTAATGATTACCGGCGACCACATTGTCACAGCGTCTGCGATTGCCAAGGAAATCGGCATTCTGGAAAAACCGGAAGAGGCGGTAGAAGGTGCGGCACTGGACGCTTACACCGACGAACAGCTGGTGGACTTTGTGGCAGATAAATCCGTCTATGCCCGTGTAACGCCGGAGCATAAGATCCGCATTGTTCGGGCATGGCAGAAACGTGGCAATATCGTTGCGATGACCGGTGACGGCGTCAACGATGCCCCGGCGCTGAAACAGGCAGACGTGGGCGTTGCCATGGGTATCACCGGTACAGAGGTTGCCAAGGATGCGGCAGCGATGGTACTGACGGACGATAACTTTGCGACCATCGTCAAGGCAGTCAAGAACGGCAGAAACATCTACGAGAACATCAAGAAAGCAATCCTGTTCCTGCTGTCCGGCAATCTGGCAGGTATCATTGCCGTGTTGTTTTGCTCGCTGGCAGGGCTGCCTGTGCCGTTTGCGCCAATCCACCTGTTGTTTATCAACCTGCTTACCGACTCGCTCCCGGCAATTGCACTGGGACTGGAACCCCATTCCGATGACGTGATGAAACGGAAACCCCGTCCGGCAAACGAATCCATTCTGACCAAGGACTTCCTCGTTAAGGTCGGCTATTCCGGCGTCATTATCAGTATCGCCACCATCGGTGCATTCCTGCTGGGCTACTTCTACCAGGGCGCACACAATGCCGGCGCAGCCATGACCATGGCGTTTACCACACTGTGTATGTCCCGCCTGTTCCACGGATTCAGCTGTAAGGCGGAGAAACCGGTGATCTTCTCCAAGCGTCTGTGGAATAACCCGTTTGCCATTCTGGCATTTTTGGCAGGCATGGTACTGATTAACGCTGTGCTGTGGATTCCGGGGCTGCATGAGCTGTTCCAGATCGAAAACGGTATGTCCGGCGTACTGCTGGGTGCAATCTATGGCTTTAGCTTTGGCTCTATGGTTCTGATTCAGATCGTGAAAGCCATTGCCGCTGCTGTAAGAAAGAAATAAGAAAAGCTGTTTTTGCAGAAAAAATCCCTGCACTGTATATTTCGCAGTGCAGGGATTTTGTGTTATAGACTGGGTTCGTCGATTGCTTTCAGAAACGTCAGACTCCGTTCCAGAATCCCGTTGAGAAAAGCAATCAAAACGCCGTAATTGGTGTAGGGAACACCCTGTGCAGCAGCCCGTGCAGCACGGCTTTTCATTTCCTGTTGGTTCAGCATACAGCCGCCGCAGTGTACAACCAGTTGATACGGGGACAGATCTTCCGGAAAGCTGTTGCCGGAGGAAAAGTCAAACTGAAAGCTTTTTCCGGTGTAAGCCTGTATCCATTTCGGCAGCTTTACCGTGCCGATGTCGTTGCACTGGCGGTGGTGGGTGCAACCCTCAGAGATGAGGATGCGGCTGCCATCCGGGAGCGTTTGCAGCGTCTGTGCCGCCTGCATTGCCGGAGCGAGAACGCCCTTGAGCCTTGCGAACAGGATGGAAAACGAAGTTAGCAGAATTTCTTCCGGCACAATGGAGCGAACCGTTCCGAATACCTGGCTGTCGGTGACCACAAGGCGTGGAGGCTCTTTCAACAGGGAAAGGGTACGGCGGAGCTGTTCCGGCTGGGTCACCACGCAGATAGCGGTCTGGTCTAATATCTCCCGGATCGCCTGCACCTGGGGCAGGATCATCCGACCTTTCGGCGCAGATTCGTCAATGGGTGTCACCAGAAGTACTACATCTTCCGGATGCAGCAGGCTGCCGAACAGGCGGACAGATTGCCGTGCGATGGGCAGCTTTTGATAAAACCTGCCCAGTTCCTCCTTGAGTTCCCGGATTCCCTCGCCGGTGGCGGCGCTGACCGCAATGGCGTTTTCTGCCGGGGGAGTCGCCTGGTCGCATTTGTTCCAGACCTGTATGGTGGGAATGTGCCGCTGTTCCAGCTGCTGTAGGATTTTCCTGTCCTCCGGTGTCACGCCTGCTACGGCATCGATCACCATGACGGCAATGTCCGTATGGGTCAGCGCCCGTTTTGCCTGCCGGACACGCAGCGCACCCAGTGTCCCCGCATCGTCCAGTCCCGGTGTGTCTATGAGAACCACTGCGCCGATGGGCAGCAGCTCCATGGCTTTTTCCACGGTATCCGTGGTCGTGCCGCAGACCGGGGAGACGACTGATACCGTTTGTCCGGCGATGGCATTGATAAGACTGGATTTTCCGGCATTGCGCCGCCCGAAAAAGCCGATGTGTACCCGATTGGCACGAGGGGTCTGTTCCATATCCTGTTCTCCTTAAAACCGGAAATCTCTTGCGCCGTGCAGGATTTCCTGTAGGTACTGCTCCGTTTTGGTGCGTACTTTTTCGTTGGGGATGGCGAGCAGCTGGCGCTGTAATACCTCTTTGCCCAGCGCTCTGGTCTCCGGAGAGGCGTAATCCTCCAGAAATTCCTGCAGGGTGATGAGGGCATTGGGGTGGCAGCAGTTCTGGATCTGACCGCTCTTACATAGGGACATGAACCGGTCGCCGGTGCGTCCGGCACGATAACAGGCGGTGCAGAAACTGGGAATGTAGTCCATCTCCATGAGCCAGCGGACGACCTCGTCCAGAGAGCGCTGGTCGCTGACGTCAAACTGTGCGGAATTGTCGTCCGGGCTTTCCGGATGGTCATAGCCGCCCACGCTTGTCCGGGAGCCGCCGCTGATCTGGGAAATGCCCAGCGGCAGGAGACGTTCCCGGACTGCCTGGCTTTCCCGTGTGGAAATAATCATGCCGGTATACGGCACAGAAATGCGGATGAGGGCGCAGATCTTGGCGAAAATATCGTCGCTGATGCCGTTGTCGAAATCGTCCGGGTTGATATCCTCTGCCTTTTTGATGCGGGGGATGCTGATGGTGTGCGGTCCTACGCCGTGAACTGCCTCCAGATGCTCTGCGTGCATGAGCAGTCCCACCAGCTCATAGGGATAGTTTTCCAGCCCGAACAGCACGCCCAGCCCCACATCGTCAATGCCGCCTGCCATGGCACGATCCATTGCCTCGGTGTGATAGTCGTAGTTGTGTTTCGGTCCGGTGGGATGCAGCTTTTCATAGCTCTCTTTGTGATAGGTCTCCTGGAACAGGATATAGGTGCCGATTCCTGCCTCTTTCAGCATATGGTATTCTTCTTCTGTGGTGGCGGCGATGTTCACATTGACCCGGCGGATCGCTCCGTTTTTGTGGTGGATGTGATAGATGGTGTCGATGCACTCCAGAATGTAGGAGATAGGATTGTGCAGCGGATCTTCGCCTGCCTCAATGGCGAGCCGTTTGTGTCCCATGTCCTGCAAAGCGGTGACTTCCCGGACAATGTCCTCCTGGGTCAGCTTTTTCCGGGAAATATGCTTGTTCTTGGCATGATACGGACAATAGGTACATCCGTTGACGCAGTAGTTGGACAGATACAGCGGCGCAAAGATGACGATGCGGCTGCCGTAGAAGTCCAGCTTGATCTGCCGTGCCAGCCGGTTCATCTGCTCTGTAACTGTCTCATCCTCGCAGAGCAGCAGCACCGCAGCCTCCCGGTGGTTCAGCCCCTTGCGCAGCGCCGCCTTTGCCAGGATCTCAGATAACAGTGTTTTGTCGTCCTTGTGCGCTCTGGCATATTCCAATGTGTCCATGATCTCTGCATGGTTGATGAATTCTTCCGCCCGAAGAGAATGCGGATTATACAATATGATCGCCGTCCTTTGTGGTTTTGGCAGAGAAAAACTGCCGGATATTCTGTTGCTTTACCTGTTAATATTATAACACCTCAGATGCACCTTGTCAATTCGGCGACAAAAAAATGCCTAGTGAAAAAAACTTTTCCAGAAACCTTTTTGTGACTATTGACAAATTTTCTGAAAGGGTGTATAATAGTTCTATGAAATTCAGCGGCTGTTTTGTGCAATACATCCGCTGTACGTGAGAGCGGAACAGATAAGCTCTAAGATTGGAAAGGAAGATGGAATTATGAAGAATTTTTGGAAACGTCTGGGCAGTACAGGCGTAGCCGCAGCCCTTTGCCTGGGCATGGCGCAGGCTGTACCGGCTGCTGTGGTATCTGCGGCAGATCCGCTGTTCTCTTCGGAGTGTGAGGATCTTACTCTGGAAAACGACGCAAAGGTGGCGACAGATGTATACGGCAAGGCATATCCGGGTTATACCGGTGACGGCTTTGTCTGGGTCACCAATGCCGGAACTATGAGCTTTACCATAGACGCACCGGAGACCGGTATGTATCGTCTGATGACACGCTGCATCATGTATCTGGGCGACACTTCGAACGATATTCGTGAGGCACAGGTAACTGTCACACGTTCGGATGACAGTACAGCTACCAAGACCGTCAAGATCGCACACACAGACGACTGGAACGACTTCAACTGGGGCGACCTGAAACTGACCAAGGGCGAAAATACCATCACCTTCGGCGGCGGCTGGGGCTACTGCCTGTATGATAACATGACGCTGACACAGACTCCCAAGCCGGAATATGAAAAGGCAACCGATACGCCGGTAGACCCGAAGGCAACCAAGGAGACCAAGGCGCTGATGTCCTACCTCAAGAGCGTTTACGGTTCTCACATCATTTCCGGACAGCAGGAGATCTACGGCGGCGGCAATGACGGCGATTCTGAAAAGGAATTCAACTATATCAAGGACAACACCGGAAAGTTGCCGGCGATCCGTGGCTTTGACTTTATGAACTACAACCCGCTGTACGGCTGGGATGACGGTACATCGGAGCGTGCTATCGAGTGGGCAAAGGACCGCAACGGTATTGTCACTGCATCGTGGCATATCAATGTCCCCATTGACTTCGACAACTATACACTGGGCGACATCGTAGACTGGAAGGAATGCACCTATAAGAACTACCAGGCATCGAACAGCACCTTTAATACTGCAAACGCAGTGAAGGAAGGCACCAAGGAGTATGAATACTTCCAGGAGGCAATGAAGGATCTGGCAGAACAGCTCCAGAAACTCCAGGATGCCAATGTGCCGATCATTCTCCGTCCGCTGCATGAGGCGCAGGGTAATGAAGGCAACTACGGCGACGGTACTTCCTGGTTCTGGTGGGGTGACCGTGGCGCAGAAGTATACAAGGAACTGTGGAAACTGCTGTACACCACACTGACCGAAAAGTATAACCTCCACAATATCATCTGGGAATACAACAGCTATAACTATGCAAACTCCGACACCTGGTATCCGGGCGATGACTATGTAGATATCGTGGCATATGACAAGTACAACTGCGACTACAACCGGGATGATGGTCTCAGCTCCGGCACGCCGAACCTGAGTGCGATCTCCCCGATCTTCAACTATCTGTATGAACTGACCAACGGCAAGAAGATGGTTGCCATGGCTGAGAATGACTCTATCCCGTCCGAAGAGAACATGGTGATTGAGAATGCCGGCTGGCTGTATTTCTGCCCGTGGTACGGCGATCATCTGATGTCCAGCCAGTACAATGACCCGGCACAGCTGAAAAAAATGTACACCAGCGACTACTGCATCACACTGGATGAACTGCCGGAGGATCTGTATGGCGGTGCGAGTGTAGAACCTGGCACAACGCTTACCACAAAGGAAACCAGCGAGACAGTGTCAGAGACCACAACTGTCACAGAGACTTCTGCAACAGAGACCAGCGAAACCGAGAAGAGCAGTGAAACTGTTTCGGAAACAACGGAAACCACCAAGGAAAGTGTAACGACTTCCTCTGAGGAGCAGACGACCGAAACCACAGAGACAACGGAATCTTCCGCAACAACAGCATCGGCTACTACTGCAACCGAAACGGAAACAACAGTTGCAACTTCTACCACAGAAAGCAAGACCAGTGAAACATCCGGCAGTGTAGATCCGAAAAATGTACTGTACGGCGATGTAAACCTGGACGGCAGAGTGGATATCACCGATGCCGTACTGCTGAACAAGGTAGCTGCCGGCGCAGTGACCCTGGATACCGCAGAAAAGCAGGTAAATGCAGACTGCGATGCCAACGGCGAAGTGGACAGCAAGGACGCAGTTGTTCTGCTGAAGTTCCTGGTATCTCTCATCAAGACCTTGCCCAGCGCAGAATAATCACAGTATATTCAACTGCTGAATTATGAAAAATACCCTGTTTCCCCAAAAAGGAGACAGGGTATTTTTGTCATGTGTTTTGCTGATGCAGAAATTCCTCTTCCTGCTGGCGGCGCAGGGCATATTTTCGTTTGGTGGCGAGACCGCCACGAATATGACGTTCCTGTTTGTTCTGTTCCAGAATCTCTTTTACCTGTGTATACAGATCCGGCTGGATCTGTTCCAGCCGCTCGCTGACATCCTTATGTACGGTGCTTTTCGAGACACCGAACCATTCTGCTGCCGCACGAACCGTGGCTTTCTGCCGGACGATATACTCGCCGAGAATCACGGCACGTGTTTCGGACTGCTCTTTCATGATACCTCACTCCAATTGTGGTTTTGCTACAGCATATGCGGCGGCACAGGAAATGAGAACAGAGCAGGTTATAAAAATGTGATGCAGATTTTCAGAAAAGTTTATGAGAAATCGTTGACGTATTCCGGTAATTGTGTTACAATAAGAAACAGCGGCATAAGGTGACTTATGCAGAGTGTACTCTGATCTCTATGGAGTGCATCTCAGAAAACAAAGTGATCCCGGACGGCGGATCATGGAAAGGACAATTTACATATGGTTTGGGAACTCATCAAATCACTGATTTTCGGTATTGTGGAGGGCATCACCGAATGGCTGCCGATCAGCAGTACCGGACACTTGATCCTGCTGGACGAATTCTTAAAGCTGGACGCATCCGATAATTTCAAGGAAATGTTTGATGTTGTAATTCAGCTGGGCGCAATTCTGGCGGTCGTGGTCATCTACTGGAACAAGCTGTGGCCCTTTGGCAAACAGAACAATCCGCATCCCATGGCACAGACCGGATTCGGCGCTTGTCTGAAAAAGGACATTCTCCAGATGTGGTGCAAGGTCATTGTGGCAACAGTGCCGGCGGCTGTGATCGGTCTGCTGCTGGACGACTGGAGCCAGGCGCATCTGTACAACGCCTGGACGGTTGCCATCATGCTGATCCTGTTCGGTATCGCCTTTATCTGGATTGAAAAGTGGCACAAAAACCGCACACCGAAGATGAACAGCATCGCCTCCTTAAAGTACAGCACCGTGCTGCTGATCGGCGTATTTCAGCTGATTGCAGCAATATTTCCGGGAACCTCCCGTTCCGGTGCAACCATCGTCGGCGCACTGCTGCTGGGCGTTTCCAGAACAGCTGCGGCAGAGTTCACCTTTTTCCTGGCGATTCCGGCGATGTTCGGCGCAAGCCTGCTGAAACTGGTGAAGTGCGGACTCCCGGCTACCGGCATGGAGACTGCACTTCTGCTGATCGGCATGATCTCCGCATTCCTGGTATCTATCGTCGTCATCCGTTTCCTGATGAGCTATATCAAGAAACATGACTTCACCGTATTCGGCTGGTATCGTATCGTTCTCGGCGTTCTGGTGCTGATCGGCGGTATTACCGGATTTATTGGATAAGTACATATTTTGCGTAAAAAATCCCCGTGTATCCTGCTAGTTGGATACACGGGGATTTCTCTTTTGGGAATCACATCACTGCGCAGCCGGAGTGTTCGTAACTGCGGTGGTGTAGGTCGTCAGTGTTGTTGCAGCCGTGCCTGTGCCGCCGGGGACAATGGCGTGCTGTTTCAGATAATCCTCCCACAGAGAAAGGGAGTTGCCCAGCAGGTGGATGCCGTCCGAAGTGAGAGACGCATCCAGACAGCCGTTGGCGTCCATGACAGCCTCGTTGACGTTGAGGTAGTAGATGTTATCCTGCGGATTCGCCAGCGCCTCCAGCGCCTGGTTTCGGGCGTTGACAGTTGCGTTGTTGATCGCACCGCCCGGATTGTCCTGGGATGCCGCAACCACCAGAATGCTTTGCAGATAGATAATCGCATTGGGCTGTGCCTGGCGTATCTGTGAAATGACGCCGGCGTAGGTCTGCGCCCAGCTTTCAGTGGTGCCGGTTCCCAGCTCGTTCAGTCCCAGCATGATATAGACTTTGCCGTACTGTTTTTGCGCCAGCTTTTGCGACAGTGTGACGCTTTCGCCGGTGTTCGGGTTGCCGGCTGCCTTTTCTGTGACCTTGAAAATGGACAGTCCCACGCTGGAGAAAAAGTCCGCATTGGTCAGGCTGCCGTACAGCGCCAGACCTTCTGTCCGGGAGTCGCCGATAAAGAGGGCATCGCTAAAATAGGAATCGTCCACCGTCTGGAATACAGCGGCAGGCGCTGTGGTTTCCGTGACCAGGGGCTGACCGGTTGCAAGGGTCGTTTCTGCCGGCTGTGTTGTGGTTTGCGCCATCGTTGTGGCAGGATCCTCGATTTTTTTGGCATTCTGTACTAAGTCCCAGATGTTTGCAACTGCAATGGAGACCACAAATGCCATAATCAAAGGATACCGTTTGAGAAATTTCAGAAAATTCATGAAAATGCTCCTTTCATGGCATGGGTCAGAACTGGAAGTACAGGAACGGATTGTTCGTCTGTGTCATCATCGCACGAATTGCCAGCACGAACAGAATCAGCAAAAGCAGCATACAGAAGCCGCTCTTGCGGAACTTTTTGTAATACATCAGAGGCAGCGGCGTGCTGAACAGAACACAGGGAACCAGGATCTTCCAATAGTTGTGGAATGCCTGCACTGCATCCCTGGTGTTGGACTGTACCTCATCCGAAGTGAGGAACGGGAACAGACGGGTAAAGTATGTGCCGAGCTGGTGCATATCCGTGATGGCAAAGACCATCCAGGTGAGGGGGATGATAAAGATGATATAGGCGTGTTTCAGAATGTGTGTGCGCTCTAGGAACTTGCCGTAGACGTTCTTTTCCAGTGTCAGCAGCACGAAGAAAATGAGACCCCACAGGACAAAGTTCCAGCTTGCGCCGTGCCACAGTCCGGTGAATGCCCAGACCGCCAGCATATTCCGCATGGTTTTCCATTTTCCTACCCGGCTGCCGCCCAGCGGAAAGTAAATGTAATTCTTGAACCAGCGTCCCAGGGTGATGTGCCATCTGCGCCAGAACTCGCCGGCTGAGCCGGACATATACGGCAGATTAAAGTTCTGCGGCAGTTCAAATCCCAGCATTTTTCCCACGCCGATTGCCATCATGGAATAGCCGGAAAAGTCGAAGTAGATCTGAAAGCTGTAGGCGAATGCACCCAGCCAGGCATAAGGGGTGGAGATACTATCATACCCGATCACGGACAGATTATTCCAGAGACCGCCCATGGGATTCGCCAAAAGCGTTTTGGCGCTCAGACCCAGGACGAAGGTCTCCATGCCCTCTTCCAGCAGCCGGATGTCCACACGGCGGTTGTGCATCTGGGGTTGAATCTCGCTGTACATACAGATCGGACCGGAGATCAACTGGGGGAACATACACAGATAAACGCCCAGATCCAGCAGACTTCTCGCCGGGCGTGTCTTGTTTTGGTACACGTCAATGAGATAGGATGTGATCTGGAACGTGAAAAAGCTGATGCCCAGGGGCATGATGATAGATGCCTTTGGAATAGCAACGTGAAAGACCGACAGCAGGGAATTCAGATTGCCGATCAGGAAGTTGGTGTATTTGAACACCACCAAAAGCCCGAAGTTGTAGATCAGACCGCCGATCAGATAGTGCTTTGCCTGCTGCGGATGCCTTGCGTGCGAACCGCTGATAAGCCGGGAAAGCCCGTAGTTGATGACCAGGGACAACAGCAGGAGCAGGGTATACCAGCCGCTGCCGATGGCGTAGAAAACAAGGCTGCCGATGATGAGTGTGATGTTTCGGTATTTCTGCGGTGTAGCATAGTATGCCAGCAGGAAAATCGGCAGAAATTGAAACAAGAATTCAATTGTGCTGAAAACCATATATGATTCCTCAATTCCCCTTCGATATTTTTTTCTGTTTTGCGGTGCTGCTTTTTATCTATTCTATGCAGGCAAACACAAATAACAACACCCCGACAAGCGAGGTGTCTCACATTATATCATAAGAAAAATCTGTCGTTTTTTCAAGAACGATGTCATAACAAATGAGTTACAATTCAATGACAAATCCAGTTTGTCCCAGATGCAGAACAGGCGCTTAGTCCTTCTTTTCCGCAGCCGGTGCATAGCAGGTGAAAACATTTTCCACGTGGTCGGTGTCCTTTACCTTGGTGCAGGCGCTGACCAGCGGAACCACGATCAGAGAAAGCAGCATTGCAATTGCGCCGGCATTGATCGGGGATGCCAGATTCAGCGGCAGGCTTGCGACAGCCTTGGACAGTTCCGGGTTCCAGCCAAAGCCGAACAGGAACATATGTACCAGCGTCAGACCGATGCCCAAGATAAAGCTGCACCATACTGCCGGCTTTGTGACCTTCTTGCTGAACAGACCATACATGAACGGTCCCAGGAATGCGCCTGCCAGTGCGCCCCAGGAATAGGACATCAGCGTGGAGATCGAGGCGTTCTTGTTGAACGCCAGCAGAACGGAGATCACCAGGAATACGGCGATCAGCACACGCATGATAAGCATTTCCTTTTTGTCGGAGCATTTCTTCATGTTGGGCTTGATGAGGTCAATGGTCAGCGTGGAGCTGGAGGTCAGCACCAGCGACGACAGGGTAGACATGGATGCCGACAGCACCAGAACAACGACCAGACCAATGAGGATATCCGGCAGTGCCGTGTGCAGCAGAGACGGGATCATGGCGTCAAAATCCGGCTTGCCGTTGGACAGGGTGGAGATCACTGTCTTGTCGCTGCCGTCTGCGCTCAGCGTGCAGAACAGCCGGTCGAAACCGCCCAGCAGATAAGAACCGCCGGCAACGATCAGTGCAAAGACGGTGGAGATCACAGCGCCCTTTTTAATATCGTTTTCGCTCTTGATGGCATAGAACTTGTGTACCATCTGGGGCAGACCCCAGGTGCCGAGTGATGTCAGAACCACAACGCCCAGCAGATTCAGCGGATCCGGTCCGAATACGGAGTTCAGCGTGTTGGTCTTGCCGTTGACTTCAATATCGCCCAGTGCAGCCAGTGCAGCAGTCATGCCGCCACGGTTGTGGATCGCACAGATCACTACGGCAGCGATGCCCACCAGCATGACAATGCCCTGGATAAAGTCGTTGATCGCAGTTGCCGCATAGCCGCCCAGGATCACGTAGATCGCCGTCAGCAGCGCCATAACAATAATGATGATCTTGTATGCGCCCTCGGACTCGATCTGGAACGCCATGTTAAACAGACGGGACAGACCGTTGTACACCGATGCGGTATAGGGAATCAGAAAGATAAAGACGATCACAGCAGCTGCAACTTTTAGTCCTTTGGAGTTCCAGCGCTTTTCGAAGTATTCCGGCATGGTTTTTGCGCCCAGCGACTGCGTCATGATGCGGGTGCGCCGTCCCAGGACGATCCATGCCAGCAGACTGCCCAGCAGGGCGTTGCCGATGCCGACCCATGCGGCAGAAACGCCGTATGTCCAGCCGAACTGTCCGGCATAGCCGATGAAGACTACAGCGGAAAAATAAGATGTGCCGTAGGCGAATGCGGTGAGCCATGAGCCGACGCTGTGACCGCCAAGGACAAAATCACTGACGGAGCGAGTCTGCCGTGCGGTGTAGACGCCAATGCCCATCATGATCGCCACATAAATGATGATCATGCCAATGGTAATTGCGGTTGTCATATTCCTCTCCTTTGTGGCAGCAGGAACGCTGCCAAAACATAAATTTGCGGCATCTTTCAAAAATCCGAAAATGCGCTTCTCCCATTATAATGGAAATGTCGGTTTTTGTCAACCTTTTTTCTGCTTTTCGGGCGAAATGCTGTAAAATGATGAAACGGCTTGAGAATTTACATATTGTTCACTGGATTTTTTGCAGAAAATTCCGAAAAAGGCTTGACAAGCCGTCAAATGTATGCTATCCTATAGTTAGTCAATGCTAACTCTTGAAGAAGCAAAGATCCCCAGCTGTGCGGAACATGGCTGACGAGTCGTGAAACGCACAGTTCTTGATGACGAGGGTCTGCTTGGCTGCCAGAAATATCGACGGGCTGCGGCGTGTGCCGCAAAAGCCCAGGAACTTTGTGAGGTGAAATTATCCAATGAGCGTTGTGATTATCGGAGGAAACGAGTGTATGAGCCGCCAGTATGCCGATGTGTGTATGGCGCACGGCTGTACGGCAAAGGTGTTCCCGAAAGAGACCGGACCCATCGAAAAGAAGATCGGTTCTCCGGATCTGATGATCCTGTTTACCCGTACTGTATCCCATAAGATGGTACAGGGCGCTGTGAAGGCAGCGAAGAAAAATTCCATTCCCATTGCCAGAGTGCAGAGCAGCAGTATTTCTGCACTGCGTGCGCTGCTGGGACAGCGTGGCATGGTAGAGGCATAAGTGCTTTTCGTCTGCGGTGAGCGTGAGATGCTGCTGCGAAAAAGCTTTTGCATACAAGAGACCGGCGTTTTGGAAGAGAGCGCCGGTCTTTTTTTGCAGCTGTGCGTCTGTTCTGGTTGTGAAGTTGCACAAAAATTTTGATAAAACGCTTGATTATTCTTGACAAAGTTCCGCCGATATGGTATGATAAAAATGTACGTAAACGTAACCGGCATTCTGTGTTGTGCCGGAAATGAAGAATTGGAGTGAAGACGAAATGAATCGGAAAGGGAATTTGAAAACAAAGCTGGCAGCAGTATTTTCTGCCGGCGTACTGGCTGTTACGGGAACTGCATCGGCAGTTTCCGGGATGACAGTCTCGGCACAGCCGTCAGCCGGTACATACGGAGACGCACTGAAACTGTCTCTGTACTTTTTTGACGCAAACCAGTGCGGCGCAGATGACAACGTGCTGACCTGGCGTGGAAAGTGTCATACCTATGATGCAGAAGCATCGCTGAGCAGTGCCAAGGGACTGTCCTCCAGCTCCATGGCAGCGATCAAAGCGGCAAACGGCGGTTCGGATACGGTAGATGTGTCCGGCGGCTATCACGATGCAGGAGACCATTTGAAGTTCTCGAACACAATGGGATATTCCTGCACCAATCTGGCATGGTCTTATTTTGAAAACCCGAATTCCTATAAGGAGACCGGAAGTGAAGACCACCTGCTGTACATTCTGAAAAAAATGTGCGATTACTTTATGAAAGTGACCTATCTGGATGACAGCGGCAATGTCATTGCGTTCTGCTATATGGTAGGTGACGACCAGGATCACAACATCTGGACTGCACCGGAAGTGCAGACACAGAACAGACCGACATACTGGGCAGATGCGTCCAACCCGTCAGTAGATGCGTCCGGTCATATGGCAGCAGCTCTGGCAGCAACTTCTCTGGCATTCCGGGATAAGAATGCAGATTATGCAGATGCCTGCCTGAAGTATGCAAACGCACTGGAAAAGTTTACAGAAAAATATCCGAAAGCAACCTATGAGGGAATCGGTAGCTACTATTCCTGCGGCAATATCGAAGATAAGGTAGCATGGAGTGACCTGTGGTGTGCGATCGCCAACAACAACGGAAAACTGCCGGATTCCTACCAGGCACAGTATACACCGTCCAACGGCGTATACAACGGCAGTATCTACGATTACTGGGTTTATTCCTGGGATAAGGTATGGGGCGGTTATTCTGCTCTGCTGTACTCCATGGATCCTCAGAAGTACAGTGCGCACGGCAGCGAGCTGGTGTTTGACATGGATCAGCTGGTAGGCAACAAGAACCAGGCATATTATCCGGTCGGCGGCGGCTGGGGTGCATCCCGTTACAACTGCGCATGGCAGATGTATGCTTTGACTTATGCAAAGTATACCAGCGGACAGGACAAATACAATGAATATGCGCAGGGTCAGATGGACTACCTGCTGGGAAACAATCCGGCAAACCGCAGCTATCTAATCGGCTTTGGCGATTCTTATCCGCAGCATATCCACCACAGAGCAGCAAATCCGGATAAGGGTACTGCGAAATACACTCTGTATGGTACACTGGTCGGCGGTCCGACAGATGCCAACGGTTCTTATGACGATAACACGGACTCTTATTCCTGCACAGAACCGGCGCTGGATTACAATGGCTGCTTTGCACTGGCAATTGCCGGACTGTATGCCGTTTACGGCGGTTCGACAACAGCTGCACAGAGTGCAATTGCATCTGCTTCTGAAATCAACAGCGACTTTGTATTCAGCTATGGCGGCGGCGAGACTCCTCAGCCCGGCACAACCGAGACCACGGAGCAGACCACGACCACAACAGAAGAGACAACAACGACAGCAGAAACTACCACAACAGAGGACACTACCGAGACACCGGATCCGATGGCAGCGTGGGAAAAGGTACCGGATTCTATGATCGTCGGCGAGACCGCTGAGGCATCTGTTACCTATTCCATCATCAGCAACGACTTCGATTGGGCATCCTCTGACCCGGATATTCTGAGCGTAGAAGGAAACGGCAACAAGGCAACGCTGACGGCAAAACAGCCGGGTGTTATTGCGCTGACTGCATCCAACGGCTTTGAAACGCTGCTCAAGGAAATTACCGTATATCCGGCAGAAACAACTGCAACAACGGTAGAGACCACCACAGAAACAACCGAAACCACTACCGTTTCGAATGAAACCGAAACCACAGTTTCTGAAAGTGATACCACAGCAACTTCTTCTGAAACCACGACAGAGACCACAAACACCACAGCTACCGGCGCTCCGGCTGGCACACTCTACGGTGACATCAATCTGGACGGCAGAGTAGACATCACCGATGCCGTACTGCTGAACAAGGTCGCTGCCGGCGCAGTGACCCTGGATACCCCGGAAAAACAGGCAAACGCAGACTGCGATGCCAACGGCGAAGTGGACGGCAAGGACGCAGTTGTCCTGCTGAAGTTCCTGGTATCTCTCATCAAGACCCTGCCCAGCGCAGAATAACGCACCTGACGGAACAGGAGGTTTGTGTCTCATGAATCGAAAAGCCCTGCAAAAGCTGTCTTACGGGGTGTACCTGGTGACGACAGCGCAGAACGGAAAATCCTATGGCTGTGTGGCGAACAGCGCCATGCAGATCACCTCTTCTCCGGCACAGATCGCCGTGAGCATCAACCATGACAATGCCACCCACGACCAGATCGCACAGAGCGGAAAGTTTGCCTTGTCGATTCTGGCAACAGACACTGACCCGGCGCTGATCGGCGGATTCGGGTATCGTTCCAGCCGGGATGCAGACAAATTTGCCGGCGTTCCCAGCGCAGAACATGACGGTATGCCGGTGCCGGATGCGGCAATGGCTTGGATCACCTGCCGGGTGGTAAAGATCATGACCGCCGGAACACACACCATTTTTCTGGGCGAGGTAACAGACTGTGAGCTGAACCGTGCCGACGGCATTCCCATGACCTATCTGTATTACCATACGGTCATCAAGGGAAACAGCCCGAAAAATGCACCGACTTATGTTCCGCCGGAGGAAAAGTGAGCAGATCAATGAAAAAATCAAAAATTACTTGACATTTCAAAAAAAGTGTGGTATACTGTTTGTCGATTGATATCGACAGTTCGTTTGCGCCATCCTGTCGTTAAATAAAACCAGGGCATCCGAAACAGTAAACTACCGGGGACGGGATTGTTCCTGTGTGCAGGCGATGCCTGTTTGAAATGAATTTTGGATGCAGCCGTATGTTGATGCGGCTGCATTTTTTTGTTAGGAGGAAATCTGATGTTTGAACTCAAGACATCTGCCAGCTTTGACAGTGCACATTTTCTGTCCGGCTATCAGGGAAAATGCGCCAATCTCCATGGACACCGCTGGAAGATCGAAGTGACCGTAGGAAAAGAGACCTTACAGGAAGAGGGCAATTACCGGGACATGGTGATCGACTTCGGCGATGTGAAAAAGGCTGTCCGTGACCTGGCAGACAGCTATGACCATGCGCTGATCTATGAAGAGGGTACGCTCCAGCGGGCAACGGTAGAGGCACTTCTGGCGGAGGGATTCCGTCTGATCGCCGTGCCGTTTCGTCCCACTGCGGAACAGTTTTCCAAATGCTTTTATGAAAAACTGTCCTCCGACGGTCTGCCTGTCCGCCGGGTGGCAGTGTATGAAACACCGGAAAACTGTGCTGTATACGAGGTGTGAGCCATGAATTCGTATGCAGTAGCTGAGAAATTTGTCAGCATCAACGGCGAGGGAAAGCACGCCGGGGAATTGGCAGTGTTCCTGCGGTTTCGTGGCTGTAACCTGGCGTGCGGCTTTTGCGATACCAAGTGGGCAAATACTGCCGCAGCTCCGGCAGTGCGGATGACGACCGATGAACTGGTGGCATATGTCCGGGAAACTGGCGTGCGGAATGTGACGCTGACCGGCGGCGAGCCGCTGCTCCAGCCGGGCATTGATGAGTTGATTACGGCGCTGGGTGCGCTGGGCTATCGGGTGGAGATCGAGACGAACGGCAGCGTTTCGCTCCAGCCTTTTGCGTCCCTGTCGTTCCGTCCGTGCTTTACCATGGATTATAAGCTGCCGGGGAGCGGCATGGAACAGACCATGCTGCCGGAGAATTTTTCCCTGCTGCGCAGCCGGGATGCCGTGAAATTTGTGGCAGGCAGCCGGGCAGATCTGGAACGGGCGCTGGAAATCATCCGGAAATACGGTTTGATCGACCGCTGTACCGTGTTTTTCAGCCCGGTATTCGGCTCGATCGAACCGGCGGAGATCGTGGAATTCCTAAAAGAACATACGCTGAATGGAGTACGGCTGCAGCTGCAGCTGCATAAGTTTATCTGGGATCCCTTGCAGCGTGGAGTATGAGGAGTAAAAAGCATGGATACAAAAGCAATTGAAACACATATCCGGGGCATTTTAGAAGCGATCGGCGAAGACCCGGATCGGGAAGGTTTGCGGGAGACGCCGCAGCGTGTGGCGAGAATGTACGAGGAGATTTTTGCCGGTGTGCAGTATTCCAATCATGAGATTGCTGAGATGTTCGGAAAAACCTTTGATGCCCCTTCTCCCAGCCAGTCCCAAACTGCAGTGGTCATGAAAGATATCAGCGTGTTCAGTTATTGTGAGCATCACATGGCGTTGATGTACGATATGAAAGTCAACGTGGCATATGTGCCACGGGGCAGGGTGATCGGTCTGAGCAAAATTGCCCGGATCTGCGACATGGCGTCCAAGCGTCTGCAATTGCAGGAGCGCCTGGGACAGGATATCGCAGAGATTTTGATGGAGGCGGTGGGAACACCGGACGTTGGCGTAGTCATCACCGGCTCGCACAGCTGCATGACGGCTCGTGGCATCCGCAACGTCTCATCTCGAACCACAACGAAAACCTTCTGCGGCGCATTCCAGACGGATCACGCTTTGCAGGAATTACTCTAGGAGGATAGATCATATGAAAGCATTGGTTCTTTTCAGCGGCGGCGTAGACAGTACAACCTGTCTGGGGCTTGCTGTGGATAAGTACGGCGCAGACCAGGTGCTGGCGCTGTCGGTATCTTACGGACAAAAGCATCAGAAAGAGGTAGAGGCTGCCGGAAAAATTGCGGCGCACTACGGCGTAAAGTGGCAGCAGCTGGACCTGTCCGTGATTTTTGCGGACTCCAACTGCTCTCTGCTCAGCGGTTCTACCCAGGAGATTCCCAAGGAGACTTACGCAGAACAGCTCCAGGAGACAAACGGCAGCCCGGTTTCCACCTATGTGCCGTTCCGGAATGGTCTGTTTCTGTCCAGTGCGGCAAGCATTGCCTTGTCCAACGGCTGCGAAGTGATTTATTACGGTGCGCACAGCGATGACGCCGCCGGAAACGCATACCCGGACTGCAGCACTGCATTCAACGATGCCATCAGCCAGGCAATCTATCTGGGCAGCGGCAACCAGCTGCACATTGAGGCGCCTTTTGTCACCTGGACAAAGGCAGACGTTGTGAAAAAGGGTCTGGAACTGGGCGTACCGTATGAACTGACCTGGAGCTGCTACGAAGGCGGAGACAAGCCCTGCGGCGTCTGCGGCACCTGCCGTGACCGTGCGGCGGCTTTCGCAGCAAACGGTATCCAGGATCCGGCACTGGGAGGTGAATGAAATGGCAGGAAGAAGTAAAGAAGAAACCGGCGATATCACACTGCTGGGCAATCAGAACACCAAGTATTCCAGCGATTATGCCCCGGAGGTGCTGGAGACATTCCCGAATAAGCATCCGGGACGGGATTATTTCGTCAAGTTCAATTGTCCGGAGTTCACCAGTCTCTGCCCCATCACCGGGCAGCCGGATTTTGCGACGCTGTATATCTCCTATGTTCCACGAGAGATCATGGTGGAGAGCAAGTCGCTGAAACTGTATCTGTTCAGTTTCCGGAATCACGGCGATTTCCACGAGGACTGTGTCAACATCATCATGAACGATCTGATTCAGCTGATGGAGCCGGCATATATCGAGGTCTGGGGCAAGTTCCTGCCCCGTGGCGGCATTTCCATTGACCCGTACTGCAACTACGGCAGACCGGGAACCAAGTGGGAACAGGTGGCATGGGACAGACTGACCCATCATGACCTGTTTCCGGAAAAGGTGGATAACCGATAATTCCGCTTTGGAAAAAATAACAACCACGAACAATGGCGTTCGGCGTTACAGGATTTTTCTGTCCTGTCGTACCGGACGCTTTTTTGTATTATGCTATTGCGATAAAAAGTTTTTTTGGAATTTTGCACAATTTTTCTTGCAATCCATACGGAAGTATGGTATAATAAAAATGTTTTTTTCTGACACTGTCGGAATATGCAGAAAGAAGGTGCATTTCGCCGCCTTTATCATCCGGCGTTCTGCACACATATCTGCGGAAAAATAATAAAGGAAGTGAACACAAATGGAAACGTTGACAAACGTCATCAAACAAATTGACGCATGGGTGTGGGGCATTCCGCTGATCCTGCTGATCCTGCTGTGCGGCATCTGGCTTACCATTCGTGTCCGTGGATTACAGGTGCGCCGCATTGGTCTCGCCTTGAAGTTCATGGTAAAGAATGAAGAAGAGGGCGAAGGCGAGGTCACCAGCTTCGGCGCACTCTGTACCGCATTGTCTGCCACCATCGGTACCGGCAACATTGTCGGTGTTGCAACTGCGATCGCTGCCGGCGGTCCGGGCGCACTGTTCTGGATGGAAATTGCTGCCCTGTTCGGTATGGCGACCAAGTATGCCGAGGGTTTCCTCGCCATCAAGTATCGTACTGTTGACAAAGAGGGACATTATCTGGGCGGTCCGTTCTACTATATTGAAAATGGTATGGGTTCTCGCTGGAAGTGGCTGGCAAAGCTGTTCGCCCTGTTTGGCGTGCTTGCCGGACTGCTGGGCATCGGTACGATTACCCAGATCAACGGCATTACCTCTGCGGCAAACAACTTCTTTGATGCCAAGAGCGAGCATATCGCATTCACACTGTTTGACACAGACTATACCTGGACGACAGTCATCATGGGGCTGATTATCACGATCTGTGTTGCGCTGGTTGTTATCGGCGGTCTGAAGCGTATCTCTCAGATCTCCCAGGTAGTTGTACCGTTTATGGCAGTGGCATATGTGCTCTGCTGTCTGATTATGATGATTTGCAATGTGACTGCCATTCCCCACGCTGTTGTGGAAATTGTAAAGAGCGCATTCGGTATGGATGCGGTTGCCGGAGGCGCACTGGGTGCTATGATCGTGGCAATGCAGAAGGGTGTTGCAAGAGGTATCTTCTCCAATGAGGCTGGTCTGGGTTCTGCCCCGATCGCAGCTGCCGCAGCCCGTACCAAAGAACCGGTTCGCCAGGGTCTGGTAACCATGACCGGTACTTTTATTGATACCATTGTGATCTGCACCATGACCGGTCTTTCCATCGTCATTTCCGGCGCATGGCAGAACCCGGATCTCCAGGGCGTACAGATCACAGACGCAGCGTTCCAGCACGGTCTGCCGTTCCCGGCACAGGTTTCTTCCTGCATTCTGATGCTCTGCCTGATCTTCTTTGCATTTACCACCATCCTGGGCTGGAGCTATTATTCTGAGCGCTGTCTGACCTACCTGCGTGGCAAGGCAAGCCATACGCTGACACTGGCATTCCGCTGGCTGTACATCGTGGCAGTTTTCATTGGACCGTATCTGACGGTTGAGGCGGTATGGGATACTGCCGATGTCTTTAACGGTCTGATGGCATTCCCGAACGTCATTGCATTGATTGCATTGTCTGGCGTTGTGGCAATGGATACCAAACAATACTTCGCAGAAAAGCAGCATCAGCTGCGGTAACTGCGGAATCGTATACGAATCTGAAACAGATCACAGGACGGGAGCAAAAACTCCTGTCCTGTTTTTTTGTGAAAATTCAGTGGAAATGCTGGACAACTGCGCCGGAATATGCTATAATAACAAAAGTATATTTTCGGCAGCATCCGCAGGATTTGCGCAGTGCTGCCTTTCAGAAAAGGGCAGGTGTGTTTTTACAAAAGTGGTAAAACGATTTGTGAAATTATATCGCTGGGTCATGCTGAGCATGGCAGTCTGCATTGCGGTTCTGGCAATTGCAGCCGGCTATACCGTGGGCGTTGTCAGCCAGAATAATGTGATCGCACAGATCGATGTCAACATTGGCTCGATCGAGACGTATCTGGAGAAAAACCACAACGCAACCCAGCTGCTGACAGACGAATTCAAAGAGGATTACTCCGCCAAAACCAGAACCATTGCCATGCTGCTGGCGCAGGACAGTTCGTTCATCACCGATGACCGGACGCTGGAAGAACTGCGTGTCACAGTCAATGCCGATATGATAAGCGTTGCAGATGCAGACGGCAATGTGGTGGCAAGTACCGACCCGTCCGGCGCAGGCACTTCCATCCGTGAGGAGTTCCGGTCACATCTGGAAGAAGATGTATACACCGATGCGCTGTTCCTGCTGGATTCCGATACGCCTACCATCGTGGCGGCATCGTCGCTGGACGGCGGACACGGCATGGTGCAGATCACATTTTCAGCGGATTCCGTGGTCTCGCTTTTGCAGGATGCAGACCTGGCAAACATTGCGTCCAGTATGCCGCTGTACTCTTCCGGCACTACCGCCATTCTGGAGGCGGACACCATGAAGTATATCAGCTGCACCGATACGGATCTGATCGGACAGACAGCCGATTTTGACAAGAGCAGCATGAAACGCAACAAGGGCAAGTTTGACGTGAAAGATGCAGACGGCAAGACCAATATGGTACACTATCAGTCCAGCGGCGACTACATCATTATGGCGACAGTACCGTATGCAGAGGTTTACCGTGTCCGGAACATCGTTGTCGGATGGGTCATTGGCGGCGGCATCGGCATCCTGGCAGTAACCTGTCTGGCACTCCGGATGGAACTGCTCCGGCAGGATGCGAAAAATGCGAAAAAATAAAGTACAGTATTGCAAAGGTCATCTCCCCGGCGAGGTGGCTTTTGTTTTTGGGAAAGGAATCCGCTATGAAAATTCGTGAAGTACAGGACAGAACCGCACCGCTTATGACGGCGCTTTTGGCAGTCTGGGAGAAGTCTGTCCGGGCAACGCATACATTTCTCTCTGAGGAAGAGATCGAACACATCAAGACCTATGTTCCCACGGCATTTCACAGCGTGCAGCACCTGCTGACTGCGGAAACGGCATCGGGCGAGCCGGTTGCCTTTATGGGCATCACGGGAGACCGTCTGGAAATGCTGTTTCTTTTGCCGGAGGAAAGGGGAAAGGGGCTGGGCAGACAGCTGCTGGAATACGGCATCCGGAATTACGGCGTCGGGGAAGTGACCGTCAACGAACAAAATTCCCAGGCAGTGGGGTTCTATCAGCACCTGGGCTTTGTCACGTACCGAAGAACTGACCACGACGAAGAGGGCAATCCCTATCCGCTGTTGTATCTGAAATTGCCCCAGGCATGATTGGAAAAGTGATTGTCGATATTGCACATTATGTATTGACATTTCTTGAAATATAATGTATAATATGTTTGTACACCAGAAATGGCAGTACCAATGAAACTTTTATCGTGAGGTGCATGAATTATGGCAAATCGTATTGTATTGAACAACATTTCTTATCATGGAAAAGGTGCGATTCAGGAAATCGTCAACGAAGTAAAAACTAACGGCTATCAGCACTTGTTTGTTGCAACAGACCCGGATCTGCTGAAATTCGGTGTGACGGCAAAGGTGACAGATATTCTGGACAACGCCGGCATTGCATACACGGTTTACTCGAAGATCAAGCCCAATCCCACCATCCAGAATGTGCAGGAGGGTGTAGCGGCTTTTCAGGCGTGCGGAGCGGATGCCATTGTTGCCATCGGCGGCGGCTCTTCTATGGATACCGCAAAGGCGATCGGCATTATCATTACCAATCCGGAATTTGCGGATGTGCGTTCTCTGGAGGGCGTTGCGCCGACGAAGAATCACGCTGTTCCCACCATTGCAGTTCCCACAACAGCCGGCACTGCCGCAGAAGTTACCATCAACTATGTCATTACCGATGTGGAAAAACAGCGTAAGTTCGTCTGCGTGGATACCAACGATATCCCGGCAGTTGCCATTGTTGACCCGGATATGATGTCCTCCATGCCAAAGGGACTGACCGCCGCAACTGGTATGGATGCGCTGACTCACGCCATCGAGGGCTATACCACAAAGGCAGCCTGGGAAATTCCGGATATGTTCCATATCGAGGCGATCCGTCTGATCTCGGAGAATCTCCGGGATGCAGTGGAAAACAAGCCCAGCGGCAGAGAGGGCATGGCACTGGCACAGTACATCGCCGGCATGGGATTCTCCAACGTAGGTCTGGGCATCGACCACTCCATGGCACATACGCTGAGCGCACACTATGATACACCGCACGGCGTAGCCTGCGCAATGCTGCTGCCCATTTCCATGGAGTTCAACCGGGATTATACCGGCGAACGCTATCGTGCCATCGCCAAGGCAATGGGCGTAGAGGGAACCGAGACCATGTCCCAGGAGGAATATCGTGACGCAGCCATTGCCGCAGTTCGCAAGCTCTCCAAGGATGTGGGAATTCCGGAGAAAAACGAACGCATTAAGGAAGAGGACCTGGAACAGCTGGCAAAGGATGCTCTGGCAGATGCCTGCTATCCGGGTAATCCCAGAGAGGCAACTCTGGAACAGGTCATTGAGATGTTCCGTATGCTGATGGTCTGATCGTTTGACTGGAAAGGAGATACCATGAAGAAAGTCGGCATATTGCTTTTGACAGGAACGCTGCTGCTGTGCAGCTGCGGACAAGCGAAAGAAACTGCGGAAAACAGTGCAGATGTCCCGGAAACCATTCAGACGAATCTGACGGCAAATCCTTATTTTGATATTTCTGATCTGACTTATGACGGCACAGAAACGCAGAATATCGCCATTGGATATTCCTTTGAAGATCCGGCAGACAATGACCCTGTTCTGACCTATGACCGCTATCTTTCGGCGGACGGCGAGACGTTCTGTTTTGATGCTGACGGACGGCTTTGCAAGTATGAGAAAGGCGATGCTGATACAGCTGAAAAAGCAGAAAGCGGTTCGATGACGGCAGCATACACGATGGCGCAGCGCCAACATCGCAGTCTCGATGTGGCAGAGAGCCTGCTGGCGGAAGATACCCAACTGGAAGTCTCCTCTTTCGGCAGCGAATATCTGGTGACCAACGATGCTGTTACACCGGAAAACGAGGCGCCGTTCTCTGCCATTGTGGATGTGGACAGCAAAGGAGAAGTGCGTCAGCTCAGTGTCAGCTATAACACGCTGTCTGCGCCTATCGACTATGACTATTTCCAGCAAAAGCTGGATGCGTATATCGAAGAGGCAAAGCAGACCTGGGATATTGTGGACTATACAGTAGAACCACGGTATCAGCAGATCGGCAATAAGATCTACGCCATGTATACGGTGACGTTTACAGAGGCAACAGATGAGCCGGAAGGTGCAAATTTCTGTGAATGCGTCGGCTTTACCCAGAAAATTGAGAGTTAGTTCCGGTTTTTACAATTTTTTCTTGCCCTGTTGTGGTAAGATAATACTCGAACAAAGGAGTTCAGATGAATCAGACATCTGAACTCCTTTTTTATTTTGTTTGCATGGAATCGTTCCGGTACACACAGGCGTGCGCCGGCGTTCCGGAGGAGGTATTTCAGATGAGCTATCCAGAAGTTGATTTTTTGTATCTGAACGAAGAGGATATGGTTGCAGCCGGTGTCAAGGATATGGCAGGCTGTATTGATGCGATGGAAGAAATGTTCAAGCTGATGAAGGTGGGCGACTATCGCATGGGCGGCGCAAACGGCAATTCCCACGGATGTATGGTCATGTTTCCGCCGTCCTCTCCTTTCCCGGAAATGCCGGTAGACGGACCGGACAGACGCTTTATGGCGATGCCGGCGTATCTGGGCGGTGTGTTCGATATGGCAGGCATGAAGTGGTACGGTTCCAATTGTGCCAACAAGGAAAAGGGACTGCCCCGTTCCATTCTGATGCTGACGCTGAATGACAAAGACACCGGCGCACCGGTGGCATATATGTCCGCCAATATCCTTTCCGCATACCGCACCGGCGCAGTTCCGGGCGTGGGATACAAGCACCTGTCGAAACCGGATTCCAAGGTAGCTGCCATTATCGGACCGGGTGTTATGAGCAAGACGGCGCTTGCAGCGATCATGGCAGTCCGTCCCGGCATCGAGACCATTAAGGTCAAGGGCAGAGGAAAGGCATCCCTGGAAAAGTTCATTGCCCATGTGAAGAAAGAATATCCCCAGGTGAATGTGTATGCTGTGGATACCATGGAAGAGGCAGTCCGGGATGCGGATATTGTTTCGGCAAGCACCTCAACGCCTACCGGAGACCCCAGCCAGTATCCGTACATCAAGGAGGAGTGGATCAAGCCCGGCGCACTCATCAGTTCTACCGCAGCGCTCCGGTTTGATGATGACTTTATCATCCATCGTGCAAGAACCGTGACAGACAACATTAAGCTGTATGAGGCGTGGGAAGAGGAAATGAAGCCCAACGCCTACAATACAGTTCCGATTCCGGCAGTTCACGTGATGGATCTGATTGCAGAGGGCAGGATGAAACCGGAGCAGGTGGATGACCTGGGCGATATCCTGATGGGCAACATTCCGCTGCACCGGAAGGATGACGAGATCATCGTGTACTCCATCGGCGGTATGCCGGTAGAAGATGTGGCTTGGGGTACGATGGTTTACCGCAATGCACTGAAAAAGGGCATCGGCACAAAGCTGAAGCTTTGGGATGTCCCGCAGATGGTATAAATAAGACAGGAGGAGCAGACATGAGAATACAGGAACATCCGATTCTGGGAACATATGAAAAGGGACAGCTGGTTTCCTTTACTTTTGATGGAAAAACACTGGAAGGCTATGCCGGAGAACCCATTGCCATGGCACTGAAAAATGCCGGCGTAATGGTTCACCGCTATACCAGAAAAGAACATAAGCCGAGAGGAATCTTCTGCGCCATCGGGCGCTGTACCGACTGTGTTATGGTCGTCAACGGACAGCCGAATGTGCGGACGTGCATCACGCCGCTGGAAGAGGGCATGGAGATCCGGACACAGTACGGTGTGACAGCAGAACAGCCGGGAGGTGCAGCAAAATGATGAAACGTTATGATATGATCGTGGTCGGCGCAGGACCGGCAGGTTTGTCCGCAGCCATTGAGGCGGCAAAAAAAGGTATGCACGTTGTAGTATACGATGAAAACGCAAAGCCCGGCGGACAACTGTTCAAACAGATCCACAAGTTCTTTGGCTCTAAGGAACACAAGGCGAAGATCCGTGGATTCCATATCGGCGAAGAACTTCTGGCAGAGGCAGCGTCTCTTGGTGTTGAAGTTGTTCTGAATGCTATCGTGATCGGCATTTTCCCGGAAAAGGAAGTTACTGTAAAGGTGGAGGATCATGTGATCCACGTCAAGGGTGATACCATTCTGATCGCCACCGGCGCAAGCGAAAACATGGTCACATTCCCGGGCTGGACACTGCCGGGCGTCATCGGCGCAGGCGCAGCGCAGACCATGATGAACCTCCACGGCACACTGCCGGGCAAGCGTGTGCTGATGCTGGGGTCCGGCAACGTGGGTCTGGTGGTCAGCTTTCAGTTGATGCAGGCAGGCTGCGAAGTGGTTGCCGTGGCAGATGCAGCGCCCCGTGTCGGCGGCTACGGCGTCCATGCCGCAAAGGTCGCAAGATGCGGCGTGCCGTTCTATCTGTCGCACACCATCATTTCCGCTGACGGCGAGGATTGCGTAACAGGCGTGACCATCGGAGAAGTGGACAAGAACTGGCAGATCATTCCGGGGACGGAAAAGCACTTTGATGTGGATACCATCTGCCTGGCGGTAGGACTGTCTCCCATGTCCAAGCTTTGCGATATGGCAGGATGTGCCATGGAGGACAATCCGGCAAAGGCAGGATTTGTTCCCACAGTGGATGAATACGGTGAGACCTCTGTTCCCGGCATCTATGCCGCCGGCGATGTTTCCGGCATTGAGGAGGCATCCAGCGCCATGATCGAGGGAAGGATCGCCGGCATTGCCGCAGCGGCAAGACTGGGATTCATCTCAGAGGAGACCTGCAAAGAAGAGACTGCCAAGCAGGAGGCTGCGCTGGCTGGTCTGCGGCAGGGAATGTTTGCACCGGGAATGCGTGGCAAGCAGATCACCGAGACCGAAGAGGGTGTGGAAATCTCGCAAAACCTGTTGAAACATGGCTTTGTGGCAGAGGAAGAGATCGAGCGTTTCCCTGGTGTGACCCACAGCAGCGGCGTGCATCCGGTCATTGAATGCACCCAGAACATTCCGTGCAATCCATGTCAGGATGCCTGCCCCAAGCACTGTATCCGCATTGGCAGCAACATCACAGCGCTGCCGGCAATCGACCCGGAGAAAAAATGCACTGGCTGCGGAATGTGCGTGGCATCCTGTTCCGGTCAGGCAATTTTCCTGGTCAACGAGGACTGCGGCGACGGCACTGCAGAAGTGACACTGCCGTATGAGTTCCTGCCCCTGCCGAAAAAAGGTGACAAGGGCGTGGCATTGAACCGAAAGGGCGATAAGGTCTGTGACGCAGAGGTAGTCAATGTGCGGAGCGCAAAGGCGTTCGACCATACCAATCTGCTTACCATGAAAGTGCCGAAAGAATATGCCATGAAAGCAAGATTTTTTCGGGAGGAGGAGACAGCATGAACGACAGAAACCGTGAACTGAAACCGTTTGTTCCTCAGCCGGATGACGATATGATCGTCTGCCGCTGTGAGGAGATCACGAAAGGGGAGATCCGGCGTGCTGTGCATGACGGTATGTTTACCCTCACCGAGATACGCCGCTATCTGCGGACGGGTATGGGACTCTGCCAGGGGCAGACCTGTACAAAACTGGTAAAAGGCATCGTCGCACGGGAACTGGGTGTGCGTCCAAACGAACTCGGACCTGCTACCGGCAGAGCGCCCATGCGTCCCATCGAAATGAAAGTGCTGGCAAGAGATAAGGAGGAGACAAAATGAATGCAGAAGTCATTATCGTTGGCGGCGGCATCATCGGATGCGCTGCGGCATATAACCTTGCAAAAAATGGTGTCTCCGTCCTGGTGCTGGAGGGCAGCGAAAATATCGGAAACGGCGGCTCTACCAGAAACGGCGGCGGCGTTCGCCAGTCCGGCCGTGACCCCAGAGAACTGCCGCTGGTGATGTACTCCATCCAGCACATCTGGCCGCAGCTGTCCGATATGCTGGACACCAACGTGGAGTACTACCAGGAAGGCAACCTTCGTCTGGGCAGTACGCCGCAGCATCAGAAGATCCTGGAAGGTCTGGCAGACCGTGCCGCAGCCTGCGGCGTGGATGTGCGCATGATCTCCGGCGATGAGGCGAGACGCATCAACCCGTATCTGTCCGACGCTGTGACCTGTGCAAGCTGGTGTCCCACGGACGGTCATGCCAATCCGCTGATGGCAACCATGGGCTACTATAAGATGGCACGCCGTCTGGGTGCGCACTTCATCTCCGGTGAGAAAGTTGTGGAGCTGCGGAAGATCAAGGGCGCTGCACGACAGGTGGTGACCGAATCCGGCAATGTGTATGAGGGTGACAAGATCATCCTGGCGGCAGGCTATGAGAGCCGTTTCATTGCATCGACTGTGGGCATTGATGTTCCCATGCAGCCGGTGCTGCTGGAAACGCTGGTCACCGAGGCAGTCGCTCCGATGTTCTGGCAGATGCTGGGTACTGCTGCAGCCGATTTCTACGGTCACCAGACAGAGCATGGCTCGTTCGTCTTTGGCCTGAACTCCGGTCTGGAACCGTATGCAAAACCGGGCAAGCCCCTGTCCTCCAGCATCGCAGCATCGGCTGCCTGCCGTGGCATCATGCACTATTTCCCTGATCTGGCAAACATCAAAGTCGTCCGCAGCTGGGCAGGCTGGATGGATGCCTGTGCAGATCATGTGCCGGTTATCAGCACCGTGGACGAAGTGCCGGGACTGATTCTGGCGTGCGGCTTTACGGGACACGGTTTCGGCATCTCGCCGGCTGTCGGTCTGGTTCTGGCGCAGCTGGCAATGGAGCAGGAAACGGCAGTGGATCTGTCCGCACTGCGGTATGACCGTTTTCAGTAAGAGGTTCTGTTTTTTACAATTTTTTAGAGAGCGCATCTGTTATAATAAGAGTGCAGAAAGACAAAGATGTCGAATTTCCTGGAAATTCGGCATCTTTTCTTTTTTGGGAAAATTTTTTGAAGTTGTTGGAGGAATTCGTTATGAAATTATCCAGAGTTGAGATCATCACCGGCATTTCCAAAATCGAACCGCTGAAAAAGGCGCTGGGAAAGTTCCATATCACCGGTATGACGGTATACCAGGTGCTGGGATGCGGCGTACAGCACGGTACCCAGGAATTTGAGGTGGAGGAGAAGAACAAGGAGATCAGTCTGCTGCCCAAAGAGGTCGTCATGATCGTTCTGCCCACAGAAGAACTGGACGGGCTGCTGGAATTCGTCAAGAAAGAACTGTACACCGGGCATATCGGTGACGGCAAGATCTTCGTCTCGGATGTGACCAATGTCATCCGTGTCCGCACCGGCGAAGAGGGCATTGACGCACTGCTGTACGGTGAAAAATAAGGATTTGTCCCAGAAAAGAGTTGAGAGATTATGCAGGAGAAAAAACTAGGCTTACCCAGTATTGTGGCAACTGGCGTAGGGTTGATTATTGCCACCAGCTGTCTGCTCTCCATCGGGCAGGGCGCATCTGCCATCGGACTGCCGTTTATCATCACCATGGCGATTGCCTGTGCATTCAACATTCTGACGGCGTTTTCCATCTGTGAGCTGAACGCACTGATGCCGAATTTGACCGGCGGTATGGCGCAGTATACGCTGGCGTGCTTTGGACCGTTTGTTTCCATTGTCATTACCGTCGGCGGCTATCTGACCTGTCAGACCATCATGGGAAGTTCTGAGGCGGCAATGTTCGGCAACACACTGAACAGCGTCTTTACCGGCGTTCCCATTCCGGGAGCGGTGTATTCCATTGTGCTGATTCTGATTCTGCTGGGGCTGAACCTGTTCGGCGTGGATATGTTCGCAAAGGTGCAGAATATTGTGGCATACGGACTGATCGGTTCGCTGCTGTTCCTGGGCATCATGGGTGCGCTCAAGTTCGGCACAGGACAAGTGGTGGAACAGCCGGAGGTGCTTTCCTCAAAACCCGGCGATGTGTTCTCTCTGCTGGGACTGGCGTTCTTCCTGTTCATCGGCGTAGAGTTCATTGTTCCCATTTCCACCCAGGTCAAGAATCCCCGGAAAAAAGTGCCGCTGGGCATGGTCATCAGTCTGCTTGCAATTCTGGTCATGCAGGTCTTTGTGGTAATTGGTTTCAGCCACTATACACCGTGGGAGGAGCTGAGCGTCAGCACCGTACCTCACATCCTGTACGGCACTCTGCTGTACGGCAAGGTCGGCACCATCTGGATGACAGTCATTTCTCTGCTGGCAGTTGTCAGCACCCTGAACACTGCTATGTTCTCCATTGCGCAGATCTGTTCCGGTATGGCAAAGCTGAAACTGCTGCCCTCTGTGTTCATGCGGAAGAATCAGCGTGGCACACCCTATGTGGGACTGCTGTTGGTAGCGGCAGCTATGATTCTGATTAACGTTACCGGACTTTCCACCAGCGACCAGCTGACGTTCCTGATTCTGACCGGATGTACCTTCTGGATCTTCTCGTATATCATCCTGCACTGCGATGTGCTGATCCTGCGGAAACGTCTGCCGAAGGCACCCCGTACCTTTAAGCTGCCCTTTGGTCCGGTGATCCCCATGATCGGCATTCTGGGCAACGCCTTTATGATCTACAATATTGACTCCAGCTGGGAGGTCAAGAAACGGATCTATCTGATCTTTGTGATAACGGTAGCGATCCTGTCGGTCTATGCTGTGATTTGGATCAAGTGTGTCATGAAACGCCTCATGTTCAAGGCGTATCAGATCAAGGAAGTCATGGCGATGGAATCCGACCTGTACCAGATCAATCATAATCCGGAGGTGGCGAAGAAACTGCACCTGGATGCAGTTCCGGAGATCGAGAGTATGCCGGCGGATGTCAACACCGGTACTCGTCCGGAATAAGCGCCTGTTGCCTTAGGACAACTTTCCATAAAAAAGCACACACTCCCTGTGAATATTCTGTCGAAAAGGCAGTCTTACGGAAAAAAGGTTTTTCTGTAAGACTGCCTTTTTTTCATCAGCTGCACTTGAAAAATGCCGGCATCTGTACTATAATATGAGAGAAATCACCGGAAGGAGGGAAGTACTGCATAGAAAAACAGATCTACATGACACCGAAACAGCCGTTTTTCGTGACCTCTTCCCGTTCTTATGAAAAGCTTATTTTGAACCGGTTTGGCATTGTTCACTTTTACCACTGCTTTACCGGTACAGAACCCCGATATGCGATTCCGGATGGATGCGTGGACATGGTGTTCTGCTGTGACCCGAACCATCCTTATGCGGAAATCTGCGGCACAGTTCTTTCGCCCCAGGTGGTGCTTTCCGAGTGCAACACCACCTATTTCGGCGTGCGTTTCCTGCCGGGGTATAATCCGGTTCTGGGCAGTGCGGATATTATGGCGCATCTGGTCAACCACCGCATTCCGCTGGATGATCTGATCCAGGACAGGCGGATGCTGGAGGGTATTTGGGGCGCATCAGATTTCCGGCAACAGATCCGTGTGTTTATGCGTTCCTACATGAACATCTATCGCCGAGTCTGTCCCCAGGAACATCAGAATCTGCTGGTGCTCCACTCTTCCAATTTGATGATCCGCTCCGGCGGCGGGATTTCCGTGGAACAGCTGGCGGAGGATACCGGTTATACGCCCAGATACATTGACAAGTGTTTTCGGAATGAGACCGGACTCAGCCCCAAACAGCTGGCGAAGATCGTCCGGTTTCAAACGGCAGTGTCTGCGCTGAACCAGAACCAGCACACGGGACGCTCTCTGACCGAGATCGCCGCCGACCTGGGGTATTTTGACCAGTCCCATTTTGTACACGATTTCAAGACATATACCGGGCTGACACCGAAAAAATACCAGATGCTGCTGCGGAACGATGCCTTTGACGAAAAGCTGCGCATTGTGCAGTAAAAAACGGTTTCTCTTTGGAAAAGGGAAACCGTTTTTGTCGTTTTTATGATTCTGAGGAAATGCTGTGTTCCGGCTGGTACAGGATCACGTTGACCTCGTACCAGTCTTTTTCCGTCACAGTCCAGATTTTTCCATGATAGCGGTCTACAATGTCCTGGACACTTTTCATGCCCAGACCGTGCCGCTTTTTGTCGGGCTTTCTGGTACCGCTTTCATCCGGCAGGATGTTGTCATAGCGGTTGCGTATGTTCAGCTGCAATGCGCCGAACTTTACCCGCATTTTCAGAATGATATGCCGCTGTTCCTTCGGAAAGACCTTTTCAGTCGCCTCTGCGGCGTTGTCCAGCAGATTTCCCAGCAGCACAGTCAAATCAAACGGCGCATAGGGCAGTTCTTCCGGGAGACGAATGTCAATGTCCAGGTTGGTATCATCCAGCTGCAGCGGCATGAGTTTGTAGTTCAGAATGCTGTTGATCTGCTCGTGCTGTGTGTACGTGGTACTGCGTGCCAGGTCTAAGTGATATTCCGTGTCGCTGATGTAGCTGCGCAGTCCGTCGATGTCGTTGGTGTCCAGATAGTGCTGCATCTGAAACAGGTGGTTCTTGATGTCGTGCCGCAGAAACCGCAGCCGCATCTGAGACTGCTGTACCGCTTTGATCTGTTCCTGGTATGTTTTGTTCTGCTGTTCGATCAGATGAACGGTGTGCTGTTTTTTCATCAGACCGATCAGATGGTCGTACAGAGAGAAAACGCTGATATTCAAAAGCAGCAGGATGATGGCTGCGATGAGCGAGCGCCAGGAGAGCGTCCGAGCAATGTAGTGCGCCAGAAAGATACTGCCCAGGGGAATAAAGAGAATGTTGATAACGTAAAATATACCCAGCCTGGGGACAACTTCTTTCCGGTACAGCTTGAAATGTGCGGCAATGCGTGCCACGATCAGCAGCAGAAGCGCTGCCGCAAATCCGCTGGTAAAGAACAGGGTATAGTCAAACCAGATGGAGACTGTGGCGCAGAGAATGTCGATCGCCATGCTGACGATATAGATGGAAAAAACGCTGAGGATGCGGTGTGACCAGGTAGTGGGATAAAACAAGGTGATGCAGAAAAAAGGAATCAGATTGCTCAGAACATTCCATATGATGCTGTGGAAATAGACAAAGCAAAAGCTGTTGATCTGGAAATAGAGAAAATACAGGATAAACTCCAGCAGCTTTCGGTTGGGCTTTTTCTGAAAGAGCAGCTGTGAAAACTGATAGACAGCATAGATATGAAATATGTTCGCAATAATGGTGATGTAATGTGCCATAGGCTTAGTGCTGCATCAGCCACTTTTCAACCAGCGGCTGATAAGTCCGGCTGATGGGGAGCTGTTCGCCTGCCTTTCCCTGCAAGTATACCGTGTTTGCGGAAATGTGGTCGATATAGTCCGGGTTGACGACGTAGGATTTGTGAATAGGGACAAAGTGCGCAAAACATGGCTTTTTTTGTACCTCGCTGAGCTTTCCGTAAAAGCTGATGGTGGTCTCATTGGTTTGCAGATAGATCTTTCTGCCGCAGCTGTTCAGATACCGGATCTTTGAGACCTGGACGTGTACCGGCGAGTTGTTGCAGGTAAATTCGAATACACGCCATGAGATGTCCCGATAATATAGTGCATCGTCCAGTGCGTTTGAGATCTTCTCATAAGTCACCGGCTTTTGCACCAATGCTGCCGGTCGGTTCGGAATGGTGTGGATGGCATAATTTTCAAAAGAGGTCACGTAGATAATGTCAAAATAATTATGTCCCAGCCGATTGCGCAGATGTGCGCCCAGTGCGATGCTGTTATCGCATCGCTCCCGTGTTGTGTCAAATAAGCTGAAATGCTTTACCGGTTCTGTTCCGCCGGAAAAGTCGATATCCATAAAAACAAGGTCATAGCGTTTTTGGGTGAAGTCGGTATTGTAAAGCGTGGCGCAGTCCGTATAAATGTCCGGGTCATCTATGTCGATGTCCTTTTGGGTGCTGTACTGCATCAGGCATTCCTGGATCTGCTGGCAAATATACCGGTCATCATCTGCAATCGCCGTCTTTAGGGGAATCATGTGACGTTGAACCTCCGTTTCTTTTTTGGCGTCTGCTCTCTGCCGGAAGGACATCCGGCTCTGAAACAAACCCGTTTCGGCAAAGCTGGGTTGCCGCTGGAACTTCATATTAGTTGGAAAATATTCCTACTAAAGTTATAGATATTTCATAAAATTATTTTCTACAAGAAATGTTTGAACTACATGAAGTTTACTATTATTATACCATGACGTATTGAAAATTGCAATAGAAATTCATGTTTTTTCCATTGCAGAAGGCTCGATTCGACAGGATTCGACAAAATTCGCAAAATATTCCAGCGCAAAAACGATGTGTCAACGCAGAAAAATCGAAAAAAGATGACAGTTATGCAGGGCGGTTAGCCGATTTGACATTTGCATTCGAATGTGCTATAATAGGCAGAATGTTTGCAGAAAGAAATCTGATTCCGTGGAAATGGGGGAGCGGTCGTGTTGGAACGTTTTTTGCGGCGGTTTGTGCCGAATTATGAAAGTGTCGAGGACCCGGCGGTGCGGAAAGCTTATGGGACATTCAGCAGCGTGGTGGGGATCTGCTGCAATGTGGTGTTGTTCCTGCTGAAATATGTGATGGGTTCGCTTTCCCACTCCATCGCCATTGTATCGGATGCGTTCAACAACCTGTCGGACTGTGCCAGTTGTCTGATTACCATGTTCGGGTATAAGCTGGCGGCAAAGCCGGCGGACAAGGGACATCCGTTCGGACATGGGCGCATGGAATATCTGACCTCGCTGGTGATCGCCGTCATGATCGCCCTGATGGGCTTTGAACTGCTGCGGAATTCCGTGGAAAAGATCATCCATCCGGATGCGGTGCAGTTTCGCTGGCTGACCCTGGGCGCATTGGTGCTTTCCATTGGGGTGAAGTTGTGGATGGCATGGTTCAACACCCGGCTGGGGAAAAAGATACGCTCTTCGGTGATGATCGCCACGGCGAAGGACAGCCGCAGCGACGTGGCAGCCACGGCGGCAACCATTCTGGCACTGCTGCTCTCTCTGGTGACAACGCTCCCGGTGGACGGCATCATGGGTACGGCGGTCTCGCTGTTTATTTTGAAAACGGCATTCGATATCATACGTGATACGGTGGGAGATCTGCTGGGGCGACCGGCAGATGCCGAGACGGTGCAGCAGCTGAAAACGCTGGTGCTGTCACATGATAAGATCGAGGGTATCCATGATCTGATCCTGCACAATTACGGCCCTGGACGCACCATCGGCAGCTGCCATGTAGAGGTGCGCAGCGACTCCAATTTTGTGGAGGTACACGAGGTGGTGGATACCATTGAGCGTGAGATCGAAGAGAAACTGAAAATCATGATGACCATACATATGGATCCCATTGAACTGGATAACGAAACGGTCAACCACTATCGGGGTATGACGCAGCAGGTCGTGGAAGGACTGCATCAGAAACTGAGTCTGCACGATTTCCGGCTGGTGTCGGGGGAGAACTCCAACCGGCTGATTTTTGATCTGCTGGTGCCGTTCGAGTGTGATTATACAGATGAGGAACTGTTGGAGATGATTTCCGGAGAGCTGCACCGGATGGATCAGACCTGTTCTGTCAGCATTACATTTGACCGGGACTTTACAGAGGAATAAAGGCAGCACTGCAAAACAAAAAACGTCTCCGTATCTGTTTTGGAACGATACGGAGACGTTTTGTCTTTTATTTTACACTTTAAGATTGATGAACCAGATCGACAAAGCGCATAAACTGTGCCTTTCCGGTTTCTGTTCGCTTGAATACGCCGGCATCCAGCAGAACCTGTTCGAATACTGCGCCGATCTCTCGGCGGATGATGTCCGGTGCAGTTTCAGCGTCTGCCTCCGGATGGCGAGACTTGACCTCTTCCAGCCAGTCTGCGTGGCTGGCGAGAGACGGCGTCTGAGTAAGGTCGGTGTCGCTGTACAACGCCTTTTCTAACAGCGGCAGTTCGTTCGCAAGGCGAGCCGGCAGAACTGCCAGACCCATAACTTCGATCAGACCGATGTTTTCCTTTTTGATGTGGTGCAGGGATGCGTTGGGGTGGAACAGTCCCAGGGGACGTTCCGGTGTGGTGCGGTTGTTGCGCAGTACCAGGTCGCATTCATACAGCCTGCCACGCATCCGGGCGATGGGGGTAATGGTGTTGTGCGGTGTGCCGTCAGTCTCTGCAAAGATATCCGCCTCGGCATCGGTGTAATTTCGCCACAGTGTCAGCACATGGTCGCAGGCGGCAGCAAGTGCAGAGCGATTTTCACTTTGCAGGCGAATCACAGACATGGGCCACTTTACAATGCCTGCCTGGACTTCCGGCTGGTTCTGCAGCAGGAACGGTGTCTCAATGGGCGCTTTTGCCATGGCGAAGGTGTAATGACCGCCCTGGAAATGCTCGTGGCTCAGAATCGAACCGCCTACAATGGGCAGGTCAGCGTTGGAGCCAATGAAATAATGGGGGAACATATCCAGGATATCGAACAGCTTTTCAAAAACGGCGGCGTCGATCACCATGGGGATGTGCTTTTGGTTGAACACGATGCAGTGTTCGTTGTAGTAGCCGTAAGGGGAATACTGAAATGCCCAGGGTTCGCCGTGTACCTGAATCGGAATGGGACGGAGATTCTGCCGTGCCGGGTGCGTCAGCGTTCCGGCAAAGCCGGTGTTTTCGATGCAGAGCTGACACGCCGGATACTTGGTCTGGGGCTGGTTCTTGGCGGCGGCAATGTCTCTGGGATCTTTTTCCGGCTTGGAACGGTTGATGGTGATATCCAGCGTGCCGTAATCGCAGTCATACGTCCAGCGCATATCCTTGGCAATCCGTCCGGCACGGACATAGTTGGTGTCCTTGCTGTACTGATAGTACCAGTCGGTCGCCTCCTCCGGACTCTTGTGGTATGCGGTGAAAAATGCACGGTTTACGGTGTGCGGCATATCGGTCAGCAGTCCCATGATGCGGGTGTCGAACAGATCCCGTGCTGCGTTGGAATCCGCAATGATGCCGTTTTCTGTGGCATAGGAGACCAGTTTGTCCAGAATCTCGTCGATCGAGGGCAGGACCTCCGGCAGCGCCGGTGTTTCCCAGGAAGAGAGCCGGAGCAGATCCATCAGCTGATTGCGCAGGAAAATGCTGTCCTCTTCCGTCACCAGCTCTTTTGCAATGCCGTACTGGATCAGTTCCTGAATGCTTTGTTCGATCATCAGTGTTCCCTCCTGTTATGCAAGATACAGTTCCTTGACAGCCGCTTCGCCGCTGCCCTGGAAGAACAGATACAGCGGATGCTTGCCGTCAGCGATTTGCAGGGCGGTTCTGACCTCGCTCCATGTCTCCGCCGGCGTTACCGGAATTTCAGCTACGATATTTTTGCAGCCGATGTCATCCGATACCACGAACTTACCGCTGCACGTGCCACGGTACTGAATGCCGATCTCCTTTGCGCCGGAAAACTGGAAATACTTGTAGCCCAGCATGGTGCCGTCTTGGATCTCGCCCACAAAGCGATCCTCGCCGCAGTTTGTCACGTTTGGGAAACTATCGGTGTAGATCTTGTTGGAACCGTGGGGCATATGACCGTTGGTGATGTTGCAGGCGATCACTGCCGGATAAGTTCCCTTTCCCTCCAGCGGCTTGCCGTTGAGACCGCAGGAGGTTATCTCTACCTGGGGGATGCTGCCGTCCGGCAGAATGGTGATGGGTTCTGCACACGCCTGGCGGCTGTAGTCGGATTTGTGAGTCAGACGGTGATAGAAAACGTACCACTGACCATTGATGTTTTCGATGCTGCCGTGGGTCGTTCCGGTCATGTTCAGGCGGTCTTTTTCCGCTCTGCCCTGGTATCCCACATCGCCGTTGGAAACGATCGTGCCGCCAAAGACAAAGTCACGGTCGGGATAGTCGCTGGTGGCATAGCACAGCTCGTGGTTCTGCCAGGAGGAATAGATGAAGTAATACTTTTCGCCTATCTTGCGGATAGAGCTTGCCTCAAAGAACGGATGCGCCGCAAAGCTGGTGCCGGTGACATCTGCCGGGATAATGTGTCTCGGCTCGCTGGTGACAGTCATCATGTCGTCGCCTACGGTAACTGTGCAGGGTCCCATCACACTGCCCTCGGTGTCCAGAACTTCGTTGCGGCTCTTGTGATAGCGCTGCATAACGGTCTGGATCAGATCTTCCTTGTTCCGGAAATCCTTGTCCAGCTGTTCGTCCGACCATGTGCCGTAGTAGATGCGGATGGTGCCGTTGTCGTTGATAACGCCCGGGTCAAAGCAGACATACTTCAGCATAGGGCTGCCGTCCGGATAGCGGACGAAACCCAGATAGCGGAACGGACCAGCCGGAGAGTCACTGACAGCCACGCTGATCGGACCGTTGTAGCCGCCGAAGCCGGCTCTGCCGGACATACAATAATAAAGGTAGAATCTGCCGTCGTTGCCCTGTACCACATCCGGGGCATACATGAATTTGCGGTCTGTGGGGTATGCCGGATCCTGGTCGGCACGATAGATCGTACCCTCACAGCGCCAGTCGGAAAGGTCGGTCACCGGTGCAGAATATGTGGTGTAGTCCAGCATACAGAAGGTCTCGCCGCCTTCTTTGTCGTGTGAGCCATAGATGTATACACGGTCGCCGAATACGTGCGGCTCACCGTCCGGAATACATTCATACAGGGGAAGATACGGGTTGTAAACTTGTTGTTTCATAAGCGTTCCTTTCTATCGCCGACCTGCATCAGAACCTGTGCAGAATCATATTTGTTTGCTTAAGAGTCTGTTTCGTATCTTTTTTGGAACGTCTTTTCGGCAGATTTTGCCGCTGACTGCGTCAAAAATCCTTGCCATACGATAGTATGCCTGCGGATTTTTTCCTTGTCACCGACAAAATCATGCTCGAAAATCCGCACATAAAAAATACGAACCAAACTCTAAGTTCATTATAGGGTATTTTACAACATCTGTCAATAGCGTTTTTCCTTAAAAAAGTAAGGGAACGTTTCATAAATATGGTGCGTTTGCCGGAGAATGTGAAATCGTTTCACCATTGCGAAGCAATCGTTCAATTGTCGAAAATTCGACAAGCAGTTTTATTGTATTTGAAAAACTGCCGTGGTATAATAAAACTATGAAATCGAAGAAATCGAAAAAACAGATACCAGAGGAGGGAATCTGAAATGGATTTTACTGCACATATCCGGGAATCGGATGGCATGGAACAGTCCGTCACCGAACACTGCCGAAATGTGGCGGCGCTGGCGGAATCATACGGGGAATCCGTGGGGCTGGGAAAGCTGGCAAGACTACAGGGAATCTTTCACGATGCCGGAAAGCTGAACCGGGATTTCTATGCGTACATCCACGGAGACAGCCGCTTTCATCGTGGTGAGATCGACCACTGCTATGCCGGGGCAAAGTATCTCTGCGCCTTTTCAGACCGGCACTTTCCGGATCAGGAGATGCCGTACCGCACCTCCCGTCTGATCGCTCGGACGATTCTGTCACACCACGGACTCCACGACTGGCTGACGGAGAGCGGAGACGACTACTTCCGAATCCGCAACGCCAAGGTGGAACGCTATGAGGAGATCGAGCCGAATCTGGATGCGATGCTTGCGGAAATGGGATATTCGGAAGCATCACTGAAAGCACTGCTGGAGGATGCCAGTGAAGAGTTTGCGGCAGTGTACCGCAGGATCAAGGAACTGCGCAGTGAAAACCGCAAGGCATTTGATGCAGGAAACAAAGCGGAAAAGCAGAACCGCAGGACAGAATTCACATTTTATCTGGGAATGCTGGAACGCCTTTTGCAGTCGATTCTGATGGATGCCGACTGTGTGGACACCGCTGACTTCATGAATGATTGTCAGACGGAAAAGCATTATGATGCGGCGCAGGTCTGGGAACGGATGGAGCTGGCGATGCAGCGAAAGCTGGACGGATTTTCCGGCAGGACGGATGCGATTTCCCGACAGCGGCAGGATATTTCCCGGCGCTGTGCAGAATTTGCGGCGCATCCGGTGGGAATCTGCCGTCTGATCGTTCCCACCGGCGGCGGAAAAACCCTGTCATCTCTGCGATTTGCCATTCGCTATGCAATGCGTCCGGAAAACGGCATCGAGAAAATCGTGTACACAGCGCCGTTTATGTCCATTCTCGAACAGAACAGCCAGGATTTCCGGGAAATTTCCGGGGCGGAGAATTTTCTGGAGCATCACTCCAACGTGGTCTTTGATGACAGCGAGGAAGTGGAAGAGGAACTGCGCAAGTATGAGCTGCGCACGGAAAAATGGGATGTGCCGGTTCTTGCCACGACGCAGGTGCAGTTTTTGCAGGCACTGTTTGACGGCAAGAACACTTCGGTGCGCCGGATGCACCGGCTTTGCCGTGCGGTGCTGCTCATCGACGAGGTGCAGTCCGTTCCGCTGAAATGTACCTATCTGTTCAACCTGGCGATGAACTTTCTGTCCCGTATCTGCGGCTGTGCAGTGGTGCTTTGTTCGGCGACACAACCACTGCTGGAAAAGCAGAAATATCCCATTTTGCTGGATGCACAGGAGAGCATGACCGGAGACTATCATGAGGACTTTTCTGTATTTCAGCGGACGAAACTGGAATATCTCACGGACAGCTATGACAATGCACAGGCGGCGGATTTCTGCTGGGAACAGTTCAAGGTGCATCGCAGTGTTCTCATGGTTGTCAATACCCGGAAAACCGCAGCTGACCTGTACCGCCGTCTCAAAGAACGAGTGGAGGACGGAGAAGAAAATGTCCATCTGATTCATCTCAGTACCAATATGTGTCCGGCACACCGGGAGAACGCCATCCGGGAAATGCGGAAGTATTTGCAGGACGGGGAAAACGTCATCTGTGTGACTACCCAGCTGATTGAGGCAGGGGTGGACATTTCCTTTGGCTGCGTGGTGCGTTCTAAGGCTGGATTATCCAATGCGGCGCAGGCGGCAGGACGGTGCAACCGGCACGGGGAAATGAGAAAGATCTGTCCGGTGTATCTGATGAAACTGACAGAGGAAAACATTGACCGGCTGAAGGAAATCGTCTCTGCGCAGAATGTGACCAGCGCTGTCTGGGATTCTCTCTGTATGCAGCAGAAAGAGAAGGAGACTGATCTGCTGTCCGTGGAGACCCTGTCCCAGTATTTCCAGAAACTCTACCAGGAGAATCAAAAGGAACTGTCCTTTCCGCAGTCCGAAAACGACCAGGATCTGCTGAAACTGCTTTCCACCGACAGCAAACGGGCAGAACTGGGAAAAGGAAACCGCTCCAAATATGACAAGTTTTCCCTACAGGCGTTTGCCACAGCTGGAAAAGCGTTTCATGTAATTGAGGATGCCGGAGAAAGCGTGATTGTGCCGTATGATGAAGATGCCGGGCAGATGATCCGGGATCTGAACGGCGACCTGGAATTCGGACAGATGCAGAAACTGCTGCGGTCGGTGCAAAAGTATACGGTTTCAGTTTACGCCGGGGACAAACGGAAACTGGCAGAGGCAGGCGCACTCTGTCCGCTGCATTGCGGAGCGCTGGCACTGGAAGAGAACTTCTATGACAAGACAGCGCTGGGACTGCTGACAGAGGGACAGGAACGTCCGTTTTTGGATTTATGATGTACAGAAAATATTGGAATTTTTGTCGAATATTGTCGAATCGACTATAAATCCATCTAAAATTGTTGACGATTGTGTAAAGATGTGATATAATTGAATTGTAATTCCGGAAAAAATACCCTGGTGTGCTTTTCCGGAACAAATTGCGGAAAGGAGGCTGCAGTATGAGTCAGACGATTCATAGAAATACCATTGAGTTTGAAGTGTGCGGAGACTACGCACTGTTTTCCGATGTGCTGACGAGACCGTCCGGCGAAAAGTGTACCTATGACATCCCGACCTATGAGGCAATCAAAGGGATCGTACACAGCATTTACTTTAAGCCGACCATTTTGTGGAAGGTGGATGCGGTTCGCATTATGAATCCCATCCGGACGGAGCGGAAAGGAATGCGTCCCTTAAAGATGAACGGTGAAAACGACCTGGCGTATTACACATATCTGCGCAATGTCTGTTACCAGGTGCGTGCGCACTTTGAGTGGAACGAAAACCATCCGGAACTGGCGTGCGACCGCAACGAGAACAAGCATCACAACATTGCAAAGCGCATGGTTGCCCGTGGCGGCAGACGGGATATTTTTCTCGGCACAAGAGAATGCCAGGGCTATGTGAAACCCTGCGTGTTCGGCGAGGGAGAAGGATACTATGACAACAGCGGCGAAATGCCGTACAGTCTGATGTACCACGGCATTACGTATGCAGACGAGGCAGAGCTGCCGGAGGACAAGGGAAAAATGACGGTTCGCTTTTGGAAACCGGTGATCCAGGACGGGGTGATCCAGTTCCTGCCGCCGGCAGAATGTACCATCAAGCGGCATATCAAGAAAATGTCTGTGAAGAAGTTCGGAAAGGAACAGGGCAACTTTAGCGGACTGGAAGAATTCACGGGAGGTGAAACAGATGAGCTGGACGAATGAACTGTACCAGGTGTATGAGAACTTTCACGACCAGACGGAATTTCCGGTTTCCATGGTGCCGATCTACCATTCGTCCACCAAGGTGCAGATCGAGATCTCCATTCGTGAGGACGGCGAGTTTTCTTCTGCCAGACGGCTGACAAAAGAGGAAGAGCTGACGGTTCTCCCGGTTACGGAGGATTCCGGTGCGAGAAGCAGCGGCATTGCGCCCATGCCCTTTACGGAAAAGCTAATCTATCTGGCTGCGGATTATGCCAAATATGTGGATGCAAAGCGTGCGGAAGAGTGCCACAAGGCGTATATGGAACAGCTGAAAGACTGGGATGAGAGCGACTGCACCCACCCGGCAGTTCACGCCCTTTTGCTGTACTTGCAGAAAGGCAGCGTCATGCAGGATCTGATCCACGCTGTGGGCAGCGATGGGAAAAGTGTGCTGAAATGGGATGAGTCCTCCGGAGAACTGGGAAAGGACAGCATCAACGGCGTGGACCAGGGGAAAGCCTTTGTGCGGTTTCGCATCCATTATACGGATATGCTGCGCAACAGTGAGACCTGGAACGACACAGAATTGCAGGATGCCTTTATCCGGCTGCGCCGGGAACAGATGCAGGATATGCCGAAACGGCTGTGCTATGCCACCGGCGAAGATGCGATCATTACCTATAAGCATCCCTCAAAAATCGTGCTTTCCTCGGCAAATGCCCGGCTGATCTCTGCCAACGATGACAGCGGCTTTACCTACCGTGGACGGTTCAGCAATAAGGAAGAGGCATTCGCCATCGGCTATGAGTATTCGCAGAAGGTCCACAATGCACTGAAATGGCTGATTGCTTTGCAGCCCAAAAATCCTTTTTGCGACCTTTCTCTGGTGATCTGGTCCAGCACCATGCAGGAGCTGCCGTCCATTTACAAGAGCGCCTTGCAGCTGGCAGACAAGCAGGACGAAGATGAGGACGAGGACGAAGAAGATCCGCCCACCATCGGTACGGCATATGCCGATATGGTTCACCAGATGATCTACGGATATCGGGACAAAATGGAGATTCCGGATAAGGTCATGGTGCTGGGTTTGGAGGCATCGACGGAGGGTCGTGTTTCGATACCGATGTATGCAGAACTGAAAGGTTCACAGTTCCTGGAAAATCTGGAATACTGGCATCTTTCCACAGGGTGGAAAAGCTATTATTCCAAGGCGAAGGGTTATCTGGTGAACTCGGTCTCGCTGTATGATGTCATTCTGTGCGCACACGGGGTGGAGCAGAACGGAAAGCTCACCTGTAAATCGAAACTGTTCGGCAGCGAGATGCTGCGGCTGCTGCCGTGTATCATTTACGGTAAGCACATTCCGTCAGAACTGGTGCAGAATCTGGCACAGCGTGCATCGGCACCGCTTGCCTTTGATCCCAAATTCTATAATCACAATCGGGTGCTGAAAACAGCCTGTGCATTGATACGGAAACAGAAACTGGAAGAACATCCGGAACGATTGGAAGGAGCGAATGACGTGGATAAGTTGTTAGACCTCGACAAAACGTATACAGACAGAAGCTATCTGTTCGGACGGCTGCTGGCAGTTGCGGACAAGCTGGAACGGGATACATTTGATGCGGGAGAAGATCGGGTGACCAATGCCAAGCGGCTTTGGAATATGTTCTCCGTTCGTCCCTACTATACCTGGGGAATCCTTCGGGGACGGCTGATGCCCTATATCAACAAGCTGGGAAAAAAGGCAGACCGCTATCAGATCGAGATGCAGGAGATCAGCAGCATGATGTCTCCCGAAGTGTTCTCCAGCACGGCACGCCTGTCTTCCCTGTATCTGCTGGGATACGATCACGAGATGAAGTATCTGTTTACCAAGAAGGAAAAACTTTCAAACAATGAAACCGCTAAAAACGGAAACGAGGAGGAATAACTCATGAGTGTACTGGAACATAAGATTGACTTCGCAGTGCTGGTCACTGCCGCAAACGCAAACCCCAACGGCGATCCGCTGAACGGAAACCGTCCCAGAGAAAATTATGACAGCTGCGGCGAAATTTCGGATGTGTGCATCAAGCGGAAGATCCGGAACAGACTGCAGGACATGGGCGAGAATGTGTATGTGCAGTCGAAAGACCATGCCCGTACCGATGACTTTACCAATCTGAGCGACCGTGCCACGAAAAATGGACATCTTAGCCAGCTTGTCAAGGGTAAGGATACCGACCAGGATGCCTTTGCAAAAGCTGCCTGCGAGGAGTGGATCGATGTGCGCAGCTTTGGACAGGTTTTTGCAATCAAAGGCGGTATCTCTGTTGGCGTGCGTGGACCGGTTTCGATTCACCAGGCAGTCAGCGTTTCTCCGGTGAATATTGTAAGCCTGCAGATCACCAAGTGTGTCAACGGCGAAAGCGGCAAAAATGCCAAGTCCTCGGATACCATGGGCATGAAGCATATGGTGGAGTTCGGACTTTATGTAATCAAGGGCAGCATCAACTGTCAGCTGGCAGAGAAAACCGGCTTTACCGAAGAGGATGCGGAGAAAATCAAAGAGGCGCTGAAAACGCTGTTCGAGAATGACAGCTCTGCGGCACGTCCGGACGGCAGCATGGAAGTCTGCCGGCTGTACTGGTGGGAACATGACTGCAAAACGCCGAAGTACACTTCTGCCAAGGTACACCGTTCGCTGAAAATCAAAGCAAAAGAAGGCGTGGAAAATCCCAAGTCTTTGGATGATTATGACATCACACTGGAAACACTGGACGGCTTGACACCGGAAGTGATCGATTTGGTATAAGCTGCAATGGAATATCGGGAAGAGGAGTATCTACAGCTTTCCGGCATCCAGCATTTTGTGTTTTGCCGGCGGCAGTGGGCGCTGGCGTATCTGGAACAGCAATGGGTGGAAAATGAGCGTACCGCAGACGGCAGGATCATGCACCGTAATGTACATGACAGCTCGTTTCGGGAAAAGCGTGGCGATCTGCTGATCGTCAGAGGAATGAAAGTATCATCTGCCCGTCTGGGGCTGAGCGGAGAGTGCGATGCGGTAGAATTCCGGCGCTCTCCGAAAGGCGTTCCCATTTTCGGACAAGAGGGTACTTATACAGTAACACCTGTGGAGTACAAACGTGGCAAACCCAAGGAAGACGAATGCGATATTGCACAGCTCACAGCACAGGCAATGTGCCTGGAAGAGATGTTGTGCTGCGACATACCGGTCGGATTTCTGTATTATGGGGAAACACGGCATCGTACCAGGGTGGAGTTTACGCCGGAACTGCGGAAACGAGTGGCAGATACTGCCGAAGAGATGCACCAGCTTTGCCGGAAAAGGCATACGCCCAAGGGAAAGCGGACGAGAGCCTGCAATGCCTGTTCTTTGAAGGATATCTGTTTGCCGGTGCTTTGCGGAAAGAAAACCGCAGGCGGTTATTTGCAGAAAATGCTGGGAACAATGGAGTAAAAATGCCATGAAGAAGTTGCTAAACACCATTTATGTGACAAATCCGGACAGTTATCTCTCACTGGATGGGGATAATCTGGTTGTCATGCGGGAGGAAAAGAAAGTACGGATGCCGCTGCACAATGTCGAGCGCATCATGACCTTTGGCTATACCGGTGCAAGTCCGGCGCTGATGGGCAGATGCGCAAAGGACGGAAGAGAACTGGTCTTTATGACAAGCTCCGGAAAATTTCTGGCACGGGTCGAGGGCGCTGTCAACGGCAATGTTTTACTGCGGCGGCATCAGTATCGGGTGGCAGATGATGCAGATGCCAGTCTTTCGATTGCCCGGAATATGATCGTCGGAAAGCTGTTCAACAGCCGCTGGGTGCTGGAACGCATGATACGGGACCATGCACCGAGGATCGACACAGAAACATTTCGGCAGAAGTCTCAGTTTTTGCAGCGGTCTATTTCCAAGGCGGCAGAGGCAGATTCAGCGGACACGCTCCGTGGCATAGAGGGCGAGGCGGCGTTGGTATACTTTTCGGTTTTCGACGACATGATTCTAAAGGAAAAGGCAGCGTTTGCATTTCACGGCAGAAACAAGCGGCCTTCGCTGGATCGGGTCAATGCAATGCTGAATTTTGCCTATTCGCTGATGACGGGAATGTGTTCTGCGGCGCTGGAGTCCGTGGGGTTGGATCCCTATGTGGGCGTACTGCACACAGACCGTCCGGGTCGACCGTCTCTTTCTTTGGATCTGGTCGAGGAATTTCGTGCGCTCTGCTGTGACCGTTTTGTTCTGACGCTCATTAACCGTGGCATGATCTATGCAGAGGACTTCGATGTCCAGGAGGACGGCGCTGTTTCGCTGACGGAGGACGGACGGCGTACATTCCTGCGGGCATGGCAAAAGCGCAAGGATGATATGATTCAGCATCCGTTTCTGGAAGAAAAAGTGGAATGGGGCTTGCTGCCCTATGTGCAGGCACTTTTGCTTGCACGCTATCTCCGGGGCGATCTGGATGCGTATCCGCCGTTTTTGTGGAAGTGAGAGCGTATGCTGGTAGTTGTAGCGTATGATGTAAATACAGAGACCAAAGAGGGAAGAAAGCGCCTGCGCCACGTGGCGAAGATCTGTACCAACGTGGGCATTCGGGTGCAGAATTCTGTCTTTGAGTGTCATGTTGATGCGGCGGAATGCAAGGTACTCAAGCATCGGCTGGAACAGGCGATTGATACAGAAAGGGACAGCCTGCGGTTTTATTACCTGGGAAATCGTTATCAGTCGAAGGTGGAACATATCGGTGCAAAGGAAACCATAGACATGGAAGAGCCGCTGATTCTGTGAGAGAAGTCTGAGGGAAAATGTCGGTGCGAATCATAGGCGCACAGAAAGATGCTGGAGGTTTCGCACCGAATTTTTCTCCCTTTTTTCGAAAAAAATCATTTTTTCGGGTGCAGAATGTAGTCTTTTGCATCCTTTTTTGCAGGATTGTACAAGGATAGGCGAAATGAAAAACGCTTTCCTGTGCAGTTTTGCTGTCTCCCTCCATACGGAGGGAGTGGATTGAAATTTCAATACGATTTTCCGGCTTTGTGTATCAATTGTGTCTCCCTCCATACGGAGGGAGTGGATTGAAATCCCTGTATCAGCCGCCACGTCAACAGCTTGGAAGTCTCCCTCCATACGGAGGGAGTGGATTGAAATCTTTCCGCAAAAAATACGGATCTATGATACAAGTCTCCCTCCATACGGAGGGAGTGGATTGAAATGAAATCTCATGTGGTGTACACAGATGGAAAATATAAAGTCTCCCTCCATACGGAGGGAGTGGATTGAAATGACAAGGAGGAAAAAGAAAATGACGATCAAAAACAGTCTCCCTCCATACGGAGGGAGTGGATTGAAATGTGCCGGAAACGAAAGTTGTGAAAGGAACCGTGAAGTCTCCCTCCATACGGAGGGAGTGGATTGAAATACGCCCTCACCGGGAAAATTAACTGCGGATATTGGTCTCCCTCCATACGGAGGGAGTGGATTGAAATGTCTAGTGTACGCAATGCCCTCCCATTCCCAACAGTCTCCCTCCATACGGAGGGAGTGGATTGAAATTTGCTTAGGTGTGTACAAGTGGGCATCTCTATCCACGGTCTCCCTCCATACGGAGGGAGTGGATTGAAATGTCTACTTCTAACGTCGTTGCGATCACTGGCAAGTCTCCCTCCATACGGAGGGAGTGGATTGAAATACATATCTCGAACAAGATGTGCAGCAGCTACAACAGTCTCCCTCCATACGGAGGGAGTGGATTGAAATGCCTTATGCTTATGCACAAAACCTCTTACCTTGTGTCTCCCTCCATACGGAGGGAGTGGATTGAAATGCTGGTGGTATATCCGTTAATTCGTGGGTTATTTGTCTCCCTCCATACGGAGGGAGTGGATTGAAATTTTGGGTCCGGTCTATACTTACCCTGCTGCTCAAGTCTCCCTCCATACGGAGGGAGTGGATTGAAATATTCGGTGCAACCTGCTTTATCAATTCTCCCATATGTCTCCCTCCATACGGAGGGAGTGGATTGAAATCTCGTACAGCTGATTGCCGATGGTCGTACCGGACGTCTCCCTCCATACGGAGGGAGTGGATTGAAATGACAGCTACAAATGCACTGAACCGTGGCAGGAACGTCTCCCTCCATACGGAGGGAGTGGATTGAAATAGCTTGTCTTGTTGTGTGGTGGCATTGCTAATATGTCTCCCTCCATACGGAGGGAGTGGATTGAAATAGCCATGCTGTGCGGTATTCCGGGCTGTTGCGAGTCTCCCTCCATACGGAGGGAGTGGATTGAAATATCCGACAGTAGGTGACAATGGCACGACTGACCAGTCTCCCTCCATACGGAGGGAGTGGATTGAAATGACAATTTGGGCGATCTGGCTGATGCGGTAGGAGTCTCCCTCCATACGGAGGGAGTGGATTGAAATGGCTAAGCCTTGCCCGGAACAGCGGATTAAAAGAGTCTCCCTCCATACGGAGGGAGTGGATTGAAATATCCTGCTGCCCAGGATCTCTACAAGTCAACCGGGTCTCCCTCCATACGGAGGGAGTGGATTGAAATGTCGCTAATCAGTTCTATGCTAACGGCAAGGAGCGTCTCCCTCCATACGGAGGGAGTGGATTGAAATGCGATATATGCGGACATCTGATCGCCCAGCTGGGTCTCCCTCCATACGGAGGGAGTGGATTGAAATACTGCGGCAAAAAGACGATGTGCGTGACATATGCCGTCTCCCTCCATGCGGAGGGAGTGGATTGAAATTTTTCCGGCTCTCTCTTGGTTTCTGCCGCTGTAGCGTCTCCCTCCATGCGGAGGGAGTGGATTGAAATTGACGATGCAAAAATGGCAGACTGGCAGGGCGAGTCTCCCTCCATGCGGAGGGAGTGGATTGAAATAAGGAAAGATTGCTCCGATCCAGCAAAAAGCAGGTCTCCCTCCATGCGGAGGGAGTGGATTGAAATGATTTCGTGGCAATTCCAATCCGCAGGAATTTCCAGTCTCCCTCCATGCGGAGGGAGTGGATTGAAATCTTTCGCAGCGGCGGCGCTAGATTCCAGTTCTTTCAGTCTCCCTCCATGCGGAGGGAGTGGATTGAAATGCAGAAACCTACGAAGGCGACGACTATGCCGGAATCGTCTCCCTCCATGCGGAGGGAGTGGATTGAAATGCCTCTTCCCGATCCAGCTTGAGGGAATGACGTACGTCTCCCTCCATGCGGAGGGAGTGGATTGAAATGATTTTCTTCTATATTATGATTGTTATTATTACTGGTCTCCCTCCATGCGGAGGGAGTGGATTGAAATTGAACGTGCGTGCCATGCGCACAGATACTTACTGTCTCCCTCCATGCGGAGGGAGTGGATTGAAATTGGAATTATGGAAAAACGTCCCGAAAATCTGGCGTCTCCCTCCATGCGGAGGGAGTGGATTGAAATGTAAAATCCGATCTGTCTGATTCTGAGCGTGAAGTCTCCCTCCATGCGGAGGGAGTGGATTGAAATGTTGACGGTATCGTGGACGGTTTCACTGGTAAAGTCTCCCTCCATGCGGAGGGAGTGGATTGAAATTTTTTCCGCAGTGCGGGCATTTGAGATTATCATGGGTCTCCCTCCATGCGGAGGGAGTGGATTGAAATGCAATAGAGATTATACAAGTGCGTTCCCATTTCCGTCTCCCTCCATGCGGAGGGAGTGGATTGAAATGATATGCCTGCGCAAACATTTCTTGATATTTCTGTCTCCCTCCATGCGGAGGGAGTGGATTGAAATGCTTGGGGCGGCGCACATGGGGCGCTGCTGAAATATGTCTCCCTCCATGCGGAGGGAGTGGATTGAAATACGAAAGACGATCCCGGCTACGATCCGTACATCAGTCTCCCTCCATGCGGAGGGAGTGGATTGAAATAATTGACGTGGATGATTTCGAACAATCCGAAATGTCTCCCTCCATGCGGAGGGAGTGGATTGAAATCAGTTGGTGCTTACTGGTATTCTTACGCCATGAGCGGTCTCCCTCCATGCGGAGGGAGTGGATTGAAATGCACTGGAAGAGGGCATCGAAGAAAACGTGCATGTCTCCCTCCATGCGGAGGGAGTGGATTGAAATTGGAATTATGGAAAAACGTCCCGAAAATCTGGCGTCTCCCTCCATGCGGAGGGAGTGGATTGAAATGTAAAATCCGATCTGTCTGATTCTGAGCGTGAAGTCTCCCTCCATGCGGAGGGAGTGGATTGAAATACACTGGTGCTGGAAAATGCGGACGGCGAGCAGCGTCTCCCTCCATGCGGAGGGAGTGGATTGAAATATGGTGGAAATAAGCTGACCGCGTATCGAATTGAGTCTCCCTCCATGCGGAGGGAGTGGATTGAAATTCCAATGCGGCACTGGTATACCGGGAGAACCCCGAGTCTCCCTCCATGCGGAGGGAGTGGATTGAAATGCATCTTCCAGAGAAGCCTGTGTGTTGTACACCGTCTCCCTCCATGCGGAGGGAGTGGATTGAAATACCGGTGCTGCGGTGGATCTGAGTGATCCAAACAAGTCTCCCTCCATGCGGAGGGAGTGGATTGAAATGTTTGGTGATTCAGATTCAGATGATTCTGATGTTGTCTCCCTCCATGCGGAGGGAGTGGATTGAAATGTCTGGTATCGTATAAATTGATTCACGGGGGTGGTCTCCCTCCATGCGGAGGGAGTGGATTGAAATCTTCTGATCTTGGTCTGACTGGTACTATCTATCAAGTCTCCCTCCATGCGGAGGGAGTGGATTGAAATGATGGCAGCAAGGCTGCTGGCGTTACGGCTACTGTGTCTCCCTCCATGCGGAGGGAGTGGATTGAAATACCGGCTGTTTTTACGTCCTAAATCAGCCCCCGGAGTCTCCCTCCATGCGGAGGGAGTGGATTGAAATGGAAAGGAGGTGTATAAGATGGGAATGCTGTCTAAGGTCTCCCTCCATGCGGAGGGAGTGGATTGAAATGATGGCAGCAAGGCTGCTGGCGTTACGGCTACTGTGTCTCCCTCCATGCGGAGGGAGTGGATTGAAATACCGGCTGTTTTTACGTCCTAAATCAGCCCCCGGAGTCTCCCTCCATGCGGAGGGAGTGGATTGAAATGATCGTGCTGTAACTGCGACGGATCTGGACAGATGTCTCCCTCCATGCGGAGGGAGTGGATTGAAATATCGGTCCTGTCTATACCTATCCTGCTGCCCAAGTCTCCCTCCATGCGGAGGGAGTGGATTGAAATATGAAATCAACGCAATTTCGGGACTTTTCCGGTCGTCTCCCTCCATGCGGAGGGAGTGGATTGAAATTCATGGTCTTTTCGTGGATTCTTTTACGCTCGGCGTCTCCCTCCATGCGGAGGGAGTGGATTGAAATGCTTGCCGCTTATTATTCTGTATCGGTTGTGCTGGTCTCCCTCCATGCGGAGGGAGTGGATTGAAATCTGTCGGGTGATGCTTTGCCCCGTCTGCCAGTGGGTCTCCCTCCATGCGGAGGGAGTGGATTGAAATTGTGTGCGGCGATTATGTACGCACACAGCTGCCGGGTCTCCCTCCATGCGGAGGGAGTGGATTGAAATAGTTGCTGCATTCGGAGTTTCACCTGCTCCTGTGGTCTCCCTCCATGCGGAGGGAGTGGATTGAAATGATTAGATACCCGTTCTCACGCATCCAAGCAAATGTGTCTCCCTCCATGCGGAGGGAGTGGATTGAAATGCGAATGACACGCAGATGGCGGCTTACGCCGTGGGTCTCCCTCCATGCGGAGGGAGTGGATTGAAATTTCTGAATATCTGCGCTTGCGTCTGGCTTGTAACGTCTCCCTCCATGCGGAGGGAGTGGATTGAAATTAGTGTCTGCATATATACAAGCTTGTACTTGGTATGGTCTCCCTCCATGCGGAGGGAGTGGATTGAAATCCCACGTTGACAGATTCTAACCTTGCCGCCGTGGTCTCCCTCCATGCGGAGGGAGTGGATTGAAATACTTTTTCCTCCTTTTTTTCCTCCGGAACATCATGTCTCCCTCCATGCGGAGGGAGTGGATTGAAATGGGAGATCGATTGTTCGGAGCAATGTCCCTCTAAAGTCTCCCTCCATGCGGAGGGAGTGGATTGAAATGTCCAGTCCGCCATATCTGCGGCGGACAGAGTGGTCTCCCTCCATGCGGAGGGAGTGGATTGAAATCCGTTGTCGCCTTGTACACACTCTGGAATGTTTTCGTCTCCCTCCATGCGGAGGGAGTGGATTGAAATACCTTGCCAATATGGCGGTGTGCAACGTTCCGGATGTCTCCCTCCATGCGGAGGGAGTGGATTGAAATATATTTTTCCGTTTGACAACACTGCAACTGGGCGCGTCTCCCTCCATGCGGAGGGAGTGGATTGAAATCATTCTGATAACTCAGTCTTATAATAACTTAGATCGGTCTCCCTCCATGCGGAGGGAGTGGATTGAAATTGCATATCAATGTTATACGAAAGCCTCTCCCGTTGTCTCCCTCCATGCGGAGGGAGTGGATTGAAATAGACTAGAAGGGGAGGAGGTTGTCAAGTATGTTCGTCTCCCTCCATGCGGAGGGAGTGGATTGAAATGTTCTTGATGTCGATAATATATGGCAGTGTGTCAGTCTCCCTCCATGCGGAGGGAGTGGATTGAAATGTTTTTGTTTTCGGCTTTCGCCGCAGTTTGTCTGTCTCCCTCCATGCGGAGGGAGTGGATTGAAATATGGAACATTGCGTTCGGCTGACAAAGTCGCCGTAGTCTCCCTCCATGCGGAGGGAGTGGATTGAAATATTTCAAATCCGGCGATTTTCAAAAAGGTCGTTGTCTCCCTCCATGCGGAGGGAGTGGATTGAAATATAACAATGCAGACGGATTAAAGCAACTAGAAGATGTCTCCCTCCATGCGGAGGGAGTGGATTGAAATATCAGATATATGTTGTTCTGCTAACTGCTGCACAGTCTCCCTCCATGCGGAGGGAGTGGATTGAAATTCCACATTGATAACTCCTTACATACCTCTGCGGCGTCTCCCTCCATGCGGAGGGAGTGGATTGAAATGCTCAAAAGCTAGCACAAGCGAGAAAAGATGCCGGAGTCTCCCTCCATGCGGAGGGAGTGGATTGAAATTTGGTTGAGGGGAATGGTGGCACAACCGTTTCTGTCTCCCTCCATGCGGAGGGAGTGGATTGAAATGATATTGTCGCTGCAGTCGGTTCCGACGAAATCGGTCTCCCTCCATGCGGAGGGAGTGGATTGAAATGGGACTGGTTCCTATGCAGCGAACGGTGACGGCAGGTCTCCCTCCATGCGGAGGGAGTGGATTGAAATCCCAGAGTCTCCGGATATAGCACATCCGGTGATAGTCTCCCTCCATGCGGAGGGAGTGGATTGAAATTCGCTGCCGCAACGTTTCCGCATACTGCATAGCGGTCTCCCTCCATGCGGAGGGAGTGGATTGAAATCCCCTCATGCGGCGGTAGGTACGATGCCGCCGCAGGTCTCCCTCCATGCGGAGGGAGTGGATTGAAATAACGCCGTTGACAGTTCTTCTCAAGCGTCATTCTTGTCTCCCTCCATGCGGAGGGAGTGGATTGAAATCCAAAATATCAGCTCCTCTCTATTATAGTATATCAGTCTCCCTCCATGCGGAGGGAGTGGATTGAAATAAAAGCGCTGTAGCCAAAGCCCACACGCATGACAATGTCTCCCTCCATGCGGAGGGAGTGGATTGAAATGTCTTGGAACAAGCAGACAGCGGCTAATACTTGGCGTCTCCCTCCATGCGGAGGGAGTGGATTGAAATGACTCTCTCTTGCAGGGTGTCGGCTGGTCTTCTGTCTCCCTCCATGCGGAGGGAGTGGATTGAAATACAGCGGTTTTCCGCTTACTGCGACTGATACGACGTCTCCCTCCATGCGGAGGGAGTGGATTGAAATGTCCGGTCTCCGTCTGGACATCCAGTCAGAGGATGTCTCCCTCCATGCGGAGGGAGTGGATTGAAATGGGCTGGTGAGTGTCTCGCTATAGTGGTTGGTCTGTCTCCCTCCATGCGGAGGGAGTGGATTGAAATATTCTGTCGTCTGTACCTCCGTGGTTGTGTCGGGGTCTCCCTCCATGCGGAGGGAGTGGATTGAAATGATTTTGTTTTGTATCCTCAGCATCCGGTATATGTCTCCCTCCATGCGGAGGGAGTGGATTGAAATGATTTTGTTTTGTATCCTCAGCATCCGGTATATGTCTCCCTCCATGCGGAGGGAGTGGATTGAAATATGAATTTGTGAATTAGATAATTTCCCACTGCGGTCTCCCTCCATGCGGAGGGAGTGGATTGAAATGCATGGGGCGGCGCACATGGGGCGCTATTGAAATGTCTCCCTCCATGCGGAGGGAGTGGATTGAAATGCAGAGCCTATGAAACTATCTCCCAATCTCATATGTCTCCCTCCATGCGGAGGGAGTGGATTGAAATATCAACTACAATGCCGCTCATTGCAGCATTGGTAGTGGTCTCCCTCCATGCGGAGGGAGTGGATTGAAATCCCGTCCGGACATCGGACCGTTGCGAGACTATGAAGTCTCCCTCCATGCGGAGGGAGTGGATTGAAATAGGCCCTTATCTGATTCTCGGAAATGGTACATCCGTCTCCCTCCATGCGGAGGGAGTGGATTGAAATGTTTCTTGTACTGTCCGGAGCGGATTGCAAGCTGGGTCTCCCTCCATGCGGAGGGAGTGGATTGAAATCCAACCGTCTGATACACGCCGTCGGAAACGAGTCGTCTCCCTCCATGCGGAGGGAGTGGATTGAAATTGCTACACCTCGCTGCACATGAAGTGTTAAAGCTGTCTCCCTCCATGCGGAGGGAGTGGATTGAAATATGCAGACACCCCCAAATACCACCGGACGAATACGTCTCCCTCCATGCGGAGGGAGTGGATTGAAATTTAGAGCAATACCTTATTGCAGAAGGTGTGGCAAGTCTCCCTCCATGCGGAGGGAGTGGATTGAAATTGATAACTGAGTGGGGCGATAAAATGCAATATTGGGTCTCCCTCCATGCGGAGGGAGTGGATTGAAATTCTTCTTCCTCCAAATCATCCCCAAATAGATCAGAGTCTCCCTCCATGCGGAGGGAGTGGATTGAAATGTTCTGCGATTGGACAAGCTGAAATTGTCACTAGTCTCCCTCCATGCGGAGGGAGTGGATTGAAATCTCTTGTCAAGAAATTCAAAAAGGGCTAATTAGGTCTCCCTCCATGCGGAGGGAGTGGATTGAAATTATCTACATTCTACGGAGGGAAAAATCATGAAAGTCTCCCTCCATGCGGAGGGAGTGGATTGAAATAACTCGTCTGCCTTCTTATACGTAGCACTTTCAAAGTCTCCCTCCATGCGGAGGGAGTGGATTGAAATATGGTCAGTCACAAAAAAATACACCTACTTTCAACGTCTCCCTCCATGCGGAGGGAGTGGATTGAAATTCCGAATGGATCTGGGAAGATGCAGACCGTCGGGGTCTCCCTCCATGCGGAGGGAGTGGATTGAAATCCAATGCGGCACTGGTATACCGGGAGAACCCCGACCGTCTCCCTCCATGCGGAGGGAGTGGATTGAAATACAGTCAATGCAGACGGCACAGCCAATGAAGTGGTCTCCCTCCATGCGGAGGGAGTGGATTGAAATTCTATTCCGCATTGCCCAGACACCGCAGGCTATCCGTCTCCCTCCATGCGGAGGGAGTGGATTGAAATACAGTGAATGCAGACGGGACAATCACACACGTTGTCTCCCTCCATGCGGAGGGAGTGGATTGAAATGTCGTGCAACATGGGTTCTGCGGTGTCCGGCGACGAGTCTCCCTCCATGCGGAGGGAGTGGATTGAAATACTCCCTAGATCAGCCCCCGGAAGAGAGAATACAAGTCTCCCTCCATGCGGAGGGAGTGGATTGAAATATGCAATGTACTTATTTTGACAAGACTTCCTGCAGTCTCCCTCCATGCGGAGGGAGTGGATTGAAATGTGCTGATGATCCAGACTGGTACGAAGCCGGAAAGTCTCCCTCCATGCGGAGGGAGTGGATTGAAATGCCCATTTTGGATTTAAGATTTCGTCAAATCTGATGTCTCCCTCCATGCGGAGGGAGTGGATTGAAATGTGTGCTTGTGTGCCTATCTTAGATACACAAGCGGTCTCCCTCCATGCGGAGGGAGTGGATTGAAATGGTGTGTATCACCAGTTCTCCGTGTATTGTCATAGTCTCCCTCCATGCGGAGGGAGTGGATTGAAATTGTACTTTTACCGAAAACTCCTCCGGCACACCGCGTCTCCCTCCATGCGGAGGGAGTGGATTGAAATTCGCCACAGCACGGGTATAGGCACTGTCTGCGGCTCGTCTCCCTCCATGCGGAGGGAGTGGATTGAAATACTTTGCGGCATTTTTCTGTGCTTCTACCGCAGCGTCTCCCTCCATGCGGAGGGAGTGGATTGAAATTCTATTCCGCATTGCCCAGACACCGCAGGCTATCCGTCTCCCTCCATGCGGAGGGAGTGGATTGAAATGATAATTCCAAGGTGTGGTTTATGTTTGATGCGATTGTCTCCCTCCATACGGAGGGAGTGGATTGAAATACCGGATCGGAAAAAATGCTGCGGCTTGGCGGTCGGTCTCCCTCCATACGGAGGGAGTGGATTGAAATGTTTTTCGCCGGTCAAAATGAACGCTTTCCGCAACGTCTCCCTCCATACGGAGGGAGTGGATTGAAATGGACTGAACGTCGAAATGCAAAAAGGTGATGTCGTCTCCCTCCATACGGAGGGAGTGGATTGAAATGTTCAGATCGACGTTTCCAGAAATGCCGTATACCGTCTCCCTCCATACGGAGGGAGTGGATTGAAATTCGCCAGGTGTGGATTTGCGGTAGAGATTATACAAGTCTCCCTCCATACGGAGGGAGTGGATTGAAATCCGTTTTCGGTGTCTTGGTATCCGTGTTGGTTTCGTCTCCCTCCATGCGGAGGGAGTGGATTGAAATTTTTCTGTTGCCCCCCACAGGGGCGCCGGGGGACGTCTCCCTCCATGCGGAGGGAGTGGATTGAAATCACACCCGGCAGCACAAACAAGGACGTGACGGACGGTCTCCCTCCGTGTGGAGGGAGTGGATTGAAATATCGAAGTTATGCTTACTGAACTCGATTATGCAGTCTCCCTCCATGCGGAGGGAGTGGATTGAAATAGGAGACAAACGGCGTTCAGACCGGTGCCGGCGTGAGTCTCCCTCCATGCGGAGGGAGTGGATTGAAATGCTCCGTCACGCAGTGCCTGTTCCTGCATCTCGAGTCTCCCTCTATGCGGAGGGAGTGGATTGAAATACTGTTAACCCGGACGGCAGCGTGACACACGTCGAGTCTCCCTCCGTATGGAGGGAATAAATTGAAATTTCAAATAGTCCGCATAGATCGGATTCCGGCAACCCTGCTGCGCCACAAACTTGTCCAGCTTGGCACTGTACTCCATCTGCTGCATCTGATTCTGTGCAGCCTCGTACTTCTTCTGCCAGTCGGCAGCGGACTGCTTGATGCCGTCAATATCCATTTCGGTGTACGACTGGATTTTGCTGTTCGCATCGTTCAGCTGCCCTGTGACAGCATCCAACTTTGCCTGCAGTGCGTTGTAGTCCTCTTCGCTGTAGGTCTTTGCCTGCGGCTCCGGCGCCTGCTCCTGCTGCTGTGTCGGCTCGTTTTTGGTTTCGTCTTCCATGTTCTTTCATTCCTTTCTGAAAATGGGTATAAAAATAGCACCTGATTGCTCAGATGCTGATTTTTCAATATAAGAACGCCGTACCCGTGTGAGTTGACAAGGGAAACGTAAAAAGGTTGAAAAGGGTGGAAAAGGGTGGAATTGAATTGGAAGGGGTAAAAAGCGGCGAAAATGCGTGATGTTTTGGGTGGAATGAGATAGAAACAGAAAAGTGAACGAAAATTGAAGTGTCAAAAAAATCGCTCGGAAAATGAGGATGTCCTCTGTTTTCCGGGCGATTTCGTTTTGGTGTTTAATTTTTGAGGGCAGCGTTTTACCGGCGTTTGAAAAGTGTTTGAAAGTGTTCAAAACGGCGGAAATACGCTGCTTTTTTGCTTTTGTGGTTTTGAACAGTTCGTTTTAGAAAAAACAAGCATCTTTAATCAAAAAATATTTTTAAGGATAGGAACATAGGAACTGGAACCAAATAGGTTTGGAACAAGTTCCTATCCCTTACTCATTTATCAGTGTTTTTTCTTCCAATTCTTTTAAGTGTTTAAGGTTTCCCTTTGTATAGAGAACCCCATTATAATGCTTTTCTTTTTTGCCGTTTCCAGTCCAGAAAGTATTCGCAAGTTCAAATGCAGCAAACATTGAATCAAAAAATTTTTCCCAATTGTTTGTTTTTGCTGTCTGAGTTTTTAGGCTTGCTATTTTCTTTTTCTTTTCGGTGTATGCACGATCAATAAATCCATTCACGTGACTTTCAAGGTTCTTTGTAATGTTTTTCAAAACATCTGAGGGCTTTTCCGGATGAAAAATATCATATTTCTCATAATCTTTCAAATTTAGTAAGCAATCAAATAAGAAATTCAATCTTCCAAAGAATACAGTTGGATTAGTTGTTCGATTGACAATGGTCTCACTTTCATGCACCTGTTTAAGCAAGTTGTTTATGTAATCGGCATCAAAAGCAGTCAATTTCTTTTTTCCAAACATCGATAATCAATCCTCCATTTTTCCTTTTTTATAACTTTCCTCGAAGTCATATATCATATTCAGAAGTTTGCTGCGTTCTTTTAGTGGAAGGCTTTTTAGGATTTTAGCCAGTTCTTTGGCGAGTTCATCCTCGCTTTCGCTTGAATTTTGGATATTTACTGTACCTGTTGAGTGCTCTCCCATCGCACCGATTGCTGAATTAGTGATATTTTGAACCGGGGCATCATTTCCATAAACCAAATAGTCAATAGAAACGCCAAAAAATTCAGAGATTTCAATAAGATATTTGCGGTACGAATTGCTCTTACCGGATTTCCAATCTGTAAATGCACTCTTTTTCAAGTGAAGATAATCTGTCAATTTCTTCTGGTCTTGCTCTCCAAGTAACTCAACAATTCTATCTAAAATGCTCAAAATTATAACTCCTTTTTTGTTCGTAACGCTGAAAATAAGATTTTTTCGTACTCTGATATTGACAGTACGATATTTTCGGACTATAATATTAGCATACCAATACAACAGGGTATAAAAAGCCTTATGATAATTGTACCACAAAGTAAGGCAAAAGTAAATGAAAAGGAGGAAAAAATATGAGTGAAGAACAATATAAAAAAGTTATAGACGCTCTTGTTGATTTTGTGCTTAGAGTAGCCACAAAAAATGAAGCGACCACCGAAACAGAAATTGCGGTTCTGCCGGCAATCGCTTACATTCTTAGCCAAATTTAGAAATTAATCTCTGGAGAGATCCTGTTTTAGTGTTTCAAAAATCGACTTGTAAATTGCGTTGTAGAAAGCGGCAACTTGTTTACCATTTTCTTCGGTAGCAGAATATGAGGAGTTCGACATTTTTGAAACAACAATTTCTTTGGCTATGTCTGCTGCTTTTTCAGCAACATTCCAATCGTGCATTTTATTTCCCTCCTTTCCTGCTCCATTATAACACAATCCGGCAGGAAATACAACGGATTCGACAAGAATCGACAGGATATTATCACATTTTGAAAGGAGCGGTTTTCATGTTACCGAGAATTTTACACACCTATTACTGTGTTACCACGACCTATTCGCCTACTGGAAAAACTGTCCGTCTGACAACGGTGCAGACCGGCGACAAGCCCAACAGCAGCTATTGTCTGGACGGGAAGCAGAACATCTATCGGGACTATTTCACCCAGCGGCTGATCGCAGAGCAGTTCGCCAAAGCCATGGGAGGCGATACAGCGTGGACGTGACTGAAAATCCCACGGCTTTGCAGATCGCTGCCAGTGCAAGGTTTCACGGAACAGATGCGGCAAGCATCGGGTATCTGTATGACTGGTATGACGCTATCCCGGAGATGCTGGAAACCAAGGAAGCACTGAAACAACGTATTCTGAAAACCAACGGCGTACACAGGAAGGATGATGAAAAATGACCCCGAAGACATTCGGCAAACAGCTGCTGGAGATCCGCACTACGCTGGGACTGAGCCAGACGGAGGTTGCAGAGGCGGCAGAGGTATCCCAGAGCTATGTTTGTCAGCTGGAACAGGACAAGTTTGTGCCGAGCATCACGGTGGTGCTGCGGCTGGCAAAGGCACTGCGTGTGCCGGTGGAGCGTCTGCTCCCCACAGAACCGGAATCGAAAAAGCGGAGGTGTGCATCATGAAAATCAAAATCGGAACGGTGATCGAGAATCACCTGATCTATGCCATTTACGGCACGGAGCACTGCATTGCCAGACCGATCCTGCCGGACGGCGAATTCGTGGTCTGGCACATTGATGAGGACGGCAAGGGCGTGTGGGGCGGTTCTTATTTCCCCGATCAGATGGATGCAGAACGGGCGTATGTCACACGGTGTTTCCCATGGCTTTCAGACAATGTTCTGTTTGCAGCCAGTGAGGAGGATGACGAGATCGATGAAACCTTTGCGGAATTCCCCGATCTTCCGTAAGCAGACAGAAAGGACACAGGATGAGAAAACTGCATCAATGGGGCGGAACGCCGCCCAGAAAGTCACAAAGACTGCGAAAAACCGTGCGGCGAATGAAGAACTGCGGCTGTACAGACTGGGCGATCCTCCACGAGATCCGCACCAGCGACTGTTCCAAAACAGAACAGGACAGGCTCCTGAAAGAGCTGCATATGGAGGTAAATGTGCTGTGAAGGTAATCGAAGATGTGCAAGACAAGTACGGCAACTACTGCATCATTTTCAAAAGCACGAATCTCAGGCTGATCTACGACTGGCTGCACACGCACTACAGCGGAAACGGATTTAAGTTTGCAATCGTAATTGACCTGAGTATCGACTGCGACTATGAAACACCAACGGAAACGGTAGTCTACTTCTTAGATGCGATCACAGAAGAAGTGCTGGACTATGCCGGATTCAAGCTTGCAAATACAGATGAAACATAAAAGCCGAAACAGCGGCAGAGAGCCGCTGTCTGCCGGAACTGGTCTACCGGCACTGATGATGGCAGACCGGAAAGGAGGAGCTATGGACTACTTATCAGTAGAAGAAGCAGCAGTCTTGAAAAACTGTTCTGCAAGGTATATCCGAAAACAATGTAAAAACGGTGTTTTACCGGCGGTTATCCAAGAACATCCGCAGAACCATAAACCCTGTTATCAGATCCCGGTCTCCGCATTTCCGGAGCCGTTGCAGGCGAGATACTATCAGCAAAAGCGGCAGGAAATGGGCGTGATGCCCACGCCCATTCCGGCGGAAACGAAACCACAGAAGCCGAAGAAGAAGGCAAAAGCCGTGCGGCAAATGACCATTGAGGACTGCACCGAAGCACAGCGGCAGGAGCTACAGGTATGGACAGAGATCCTGCGAGAGTGGCAAGCCGGACGAAAGGGGTACGCCAAAAAGACCGACTATGACAAGCTGTATGTGGGCAAGTGTCAGCTGGAACACCCTGACCTACAGATCTCCACGGGGATCCTGTACCGAAAATGGAAGGCATATCTGGAACATGATCTCGCCGGAATGCTGGGGATCCGAGGGGGCAGCAACAAAGGCAGCAGCGAGATCCCACAGCTGGTGTGGGAGGCGTTTCTGTGGTTCTGGCTGAGCGAGAACCAGCCCACTGTCTGTGCCAGCTATCGCAACACCATCACATGGACAGAGGACTTTCATCCGGAGCTGGTGGCTTGTATCCCATCAGAGCGAAGCTTTCGGCGGCGGATCGACCGAGATGTGGCAGAGGCAACCAAAATTCTGATGCGTGAGGGCGAAAAGGCGTTTTCTGACCGCTGTATGCCGTACATCATGCGAATGTACGACCAGCTGGAGCCGAACGATGTCTGGATCGCCGACAACCACACACTGGATATTCAGTCACTGGACGAAAACGGCACCATTCACCGCCTGTATCTGACCGCATTTCTGGATGCGAAGTCCGGTGTCATTACCGGCTGGAACGTGACGGAATCGCCGGATTCCCAGTCCACCATTCTGGCACTTCGGCACGGCATTCTGCGGTTCGGCATTCCGAAAGCGGTGTACTTCGACAACGGTCGGGAATTTCTCACCCACGATGTGGGCGGAAAAGGACACCGCACCCGAAAATCTGACCAGAACCGACCGGAGCCGCCTACCATTTTGCAGCGGCTGGGCATTGAAATGCACAACGCCATTGTGCGGAATGCAAAAGCAAAGCCCATCGAGAGAACGTTCTACACGGTCAAGAGCCAGTTTTCCAAATCGTTCAGCGGATTTTGCGGCGGCACGATCTTAGAGCGTCCGGAAAGTCTGAAACGGCGGATCAAGAACAAAAAGCTCCCCCAGGACTATGAAGTCCGCAGTTATCTGAATGACTGGATCGACGGCGAGTACAATCTGGAGGAGTACGGCGGTTCTGAGGCAAAGTACCGGGGTATGAGCCGTCTGGATGTCTGGAACGGAGCGATCCGTTCGGTTCGCAAAGCGGCGGAGGCGGAGCTGAATCTGATGCTGATGCGTTCCACCAGAACCCAGAAGATCAAGCGGAACGGTGTGTATATCACCTTTGCCGGCGAAAAGATCTGGTACATGAAACCGGAAGAAACTATTCTGCGTCTGGGCGAAGAAGTCTATGTGCGGTATGATCCGGCAGATCTGAAAACCGTCCGGCTGTACAACACGAAAGACCAGTATTTGTTTACCTGGGAACTGGCAGACGCACTGATGCTGGATTATCTGACCTCTGATAAGGTGGAAATCGCCAATGCAGAGCAGACGATCCGCCACACCAGAACGTTTGTACGGAATCAAGCCAAGGGTATCACGGCTGATCTGACCAATGCACAGCGGATCGACTATCTGGACGCTACGATCCGGAGAGCCGGAGAGGCAAGGAAGAAACATTTCCAGATCAGAATGCCCAAGACGATCGAACCGGTGCGAGCCGGAGAACCGCTGGAGGAAAACCACATGGTTTCCGGCAGCGAATTTCTCCCCGTGTCCATTGATCTGAAGAAAATGCAGAAAAATGCGAAAAAGCGAAAGGAAGAATAAGCGATGGAATACACAGAGCATCAACAGAACCTGCTCCGGAAGCTGGAGCAGATGCAAAAGGACGAGGGTCTGAGCCTGAGTGCATTGTCTGCACGTCTGGGCATCTCCAAGGGAGCGATCTCTCAGTTATTCAGCGGCAGCTATCAGGCGAATCCGCAGAAGATGTTTGCCAAGCTGGAAAGCTATTTCGGCGTGAAGGAACAGGCAAAGCAGACCTATCAGGAATCCGGCTATGCAGATACCAGTATTTCTACAGAGATCTATGACATCATCGGTGTCTGCCAAATCAAGGGCGGTCTTGCCATTGCCGCCGGAGATGCCGGCATCGGAAAGACCAAGGCGGCACAGCACTTTGTGGCAGAACATCCGAACAACAGCGTACTGATCACGCTAAATCCCTGCCTGACCAGCATCAAGTCCCTGCTGCGGCTGATCGCCGACCGCATCGGTGCTCCCATGGAGCGTTCCAGAGATGCCCTGTGGTATGCGATCCGGCAGAAGCTGAGTGACGGCACGGTGCTGATCTTCGATGAATCCCAGCACCTGCCGCTGAAAACCATTGAGGTGCTGCGAAGCTTTTCCGATGATTTCGCAGACCACGGGCAGACGATGGGCATTTGCTTTATCGGGAACTTGGAAACGGTGACACGCATCGGCAGCAAGAAGGCAGAGTTCGCACAGATCGCCAACCGCACCAAGCAAAAGAAGCTGTACACCCGTTCCAAGATCCAGCGTGAGGACATTGCCAAGCTGTTCCCCATGCTGAACGGACGGGAAGAGGAACTGGATCTTCTGTATCACATCGCACAGACACCGCAGGCACTCCGTGGCGTGGTCAACCTGTTCTCCAATGCCTATGACAACGAGGACTACAGTTATGAGGGGCTGGTGGCAATGGCAAAGTACATGGATATGGAGGTCTGAGATGAAAAACGGCAAACGCCCCACCAAGGCACAGAAAAAGATCCTGGCATTCTACGGATTCCATCCGGAGGACTGGCTGATCTCCAAGAATACCAGCACGGAGCTGGTCATTCTCCACCGGTACACAGAACGCACCAGACATATCCCGAAGCATCGGGATACAGAAATCACATAATCCCCCCTGAGAGGAGAAACGCTCCTCTCGCCTAATGCAGCCAAGGACGGTGACAAGCCCGTAAAAGCCTGTTTTGCATCTTCTCGCACGCATTTTGCTTGCATACGTCAGATGCAAAACACGCTCTAGGAATGCAGAGTCGGCAATCTATTACGGAAGTCTATTTTTATGACAGGCAGGGTGATTCCTCCGGATGCTCCATATGGAGCATCCACCTCCCTTTTCAAGGGAGGCAATGCGTGAAAAAGATTTCCGTTACCATTCATTCTTTTATTTTCATACAGGAGGTATTTCTTATGGCAAAGGCAAAACTGACACTGAAACAGGAAGCGGATATGCTTTCCGCCGTCAATCAGATCAAGGAACTGGAAGCAGCCGGAAAGAAGCTGAAAAAAGAGGCGGACGAGCTGCGGAGCAAGGTCAAGGCGATGATGGACAAGAAGCAGCTGGAGGAAATGGAGGTGGGCACCTTTACCGTACGGTACACCACTGTTGTCAGCAGCCGGTTCGACAGCCGTGCATTTCAGGAGACACACCAGTCCCTCTATGACCAGTACTGTGTGGCTTCGGAAAGCAAGCGGTTCACGATCTCGTGAGGGGGAACATATGAGAAAACCAAGCAACACGGGAAACGACTGTTTCGACCGGTTCTGGGCGGCGTATCCCCGAAAGGTGGGCAAGGAGAAAGCCAGACGTGCTTTTGAAAAGCTGCACCCCGGTGAAGCGGACTTGCAGCAGATGCTGGAGGAACTGGAACGGCAGCGGAACGCCTATCACTGGGGCAAGGAAAACTGGAAGTTCATTCCGCATCCTGCCACATGGCTGAATCAGAGAAGATGGGAGGATGAGACCATTGCCGCAGAAGATGACATTCCCGAAGATGACGACTACGGGGCTTTCCTATACTGATCTGATGCAGATGCGTGTGGATGCGTACAATGCACAGTCCGGCACGCTGACCGGCTACGACTGCAAAACGTGCCGCAACAAGGGCATGACCGCAGAGATCCGGGACGGCTATGAGGTCATGTGCTTGTGCAGCTGTATGAAAACCAGAGACACCCTGCGGCGGATCCATGAATCCGGTCTGGAATCCCTGCTCCGCATCTGTACCTTTCAGAACTACACCGCAGAACAGCCGTTTCAGCAGCATATTCTCCAGTGTGCCAAGGCATACTTGCAGGAACGGCACAAGTGGTTCTATATCGGCGGTCAGACCGGATGCGGCAAGACACACATCTGCACCGCCATTGTGGGCGGTATGATCCGGAATGGGTTTTCGGTACGGTACATGGTGTGGCGTGAAGCGTCCAATCAGTTGAAAGCTGCTCTGACGGACGGCAGCTATGCCGCACAGATCGCAGCGTACAAGGAAGCCGATGTGCTGTACATAGATGATCTGTTCAAGACCAGCAGCACCGCAGAGGTATCCGGTGCAGATGTCCGTCTGGCATTTGAGATACTGGACTATCGTGCCAGAAACCAGATGCCGACCATTCTCTCTACAGAATGGCTTTTGCCCCAGCTGCGGCAAATTGACGGAGCAATCGGCGGCAGGATCATACAGATGTCCAGAGGATATGCGTTTGAGATCCGACCGGACAACCAGAAAGATTATCGGCTGAGGAAGTGAAGCATATGGCGAAAGGACAAACCCAGACACTGTACAGCCTTGCTGCTGTGCTGGGGCTGGTAGAATCAGGAAACAAGGAAGACCCGTTTCACATGATCGTCTACCGTATCAGCGGCAAGACCTCTGTCCGGGAACTCACCCCACCGGAGGCAGCGGCGGTGGAAGCAGAGCTGCGGCGGCAGCTCCGGGAGCAGCGTCCCAAAAAGAAAGCGGCATCACCGGAGTATCCGGGAAAAATGACAGCCGGACAAAAGGCATATGCCTGGCGGCTGCTGTACGATCTGGCAAAGCTCTCGCCCTCTGCGGTGCCGGTGGGCGAACGCATGGCAGGCATCGTCCGAAAGGTATTGCAGGAAGACCCCTGCCCCGGTCATCCGCTGAACTGGGTCAAACGGGAGGACGGAGCGAAACTGATCGAGGCACTGAAACGGTATCTGCGAAACGCAAAGCGAAAGGCGGCGAAAGCACATGACTCTGGATAAACTGACCATGGAACAGCTGCACGGCAGTCAGCTGGAAATTGCGGAGGTCATCGGCATCGAGGCATACCGGAAGCTGGTCGCCAGCTACGGCGGCAGCAGCATCTATATCAGCAAGGCGGATTCTGTGATGAATGGTCTGAGAGATGCGGAGATCTTCCGCCGGTTTGACGGTTCCAATTATCTGGAACTGGCACACGCATTCAATCTGGCGGAGAACACCATCCGGGACATCATCTACCGCCAGAGCACCGACCGGGAAGCACACCAGATGACGTTCTTCTGAACCCGAAAACTCATTGAAATTCCTGAAAAATCTGCCTTATTTGCAGAACCGTTCTTTTCTGTGCTATCATTACAGTAGAAGTAATGATAGCACTTTTCTTTTGGGGAGGGAGATACAGTGACACAGGAACTGATCCTGTTTATCATCACCACGGTGATCACCGTGATCCTTGGGATCATCGGCTATTTTCTGAAACGCACCATGGATCGCAATGACAAGAACGAAATGGCAGTGCAGGAGCTGCGTGACAATCTGCTGACGCTGTCGGACAAGTACGCCACCAAGGCAGAGATCCGGGAGATCAAGGCATCTATGGAAAAATTGTCGGAGAACATCGACTACATCAAGGAACACACCACCAAGAACGAGGATTTTATCCGCACCATGGCAAGGCTGGAAAGCAAGATCGACAGCTATTGCAGCAAGTAAGGAGGAACGGCATTGGAGCAGGCAGAAATGATAGAGCGAATCCGGCAGAAGGCATTTTTCAAGAATAACGGCATGGTGCTGAAAGCCGTGAATCTGCTGCGTGACAAGTTTGTTGCATTGACGGACATCCGCTATGCACTGGAACCCAGCATGACTGAGGCGGAATTCCGGGACAGCATCAACTATCTGACGGAATCCGGATATATCCGGCTGCGGCACATGGATTCCAAGGCGTGTACGACACTGGCAGACACGGCAATGGAGCAGCTGGAAGCCAAGGTATCGGCGGACGGTATCAAGATCATTGCCTGTGTCCGCAAGGACGAATGTATTGACGTGTGAGGTGCTGCATGGGACGCAGAAAGCATTCTAAGATCGACAATCTGGAACCGGCAGTCAAAGAGACCGTAGACGAGATGATCAAGACCGGTGCCTATTACCGGGAGATCGTGGACTATATCCAGTCCCACGGCGTGAGCATCTCTCTGGCAGCGGTGGGAAAATATGCGAAAAATCTCATGAGTACGCTGGACGCACTGCGGCTCAGTCAGGAAAACTTCCGGGCGATTATGGAAGAAACCGACCGCTATCCGGATCTGGACATGACAGACGGCATTCTCCGCCTGCTCTGCAATCAGATGCTGGATGCCATCAACAAGCTGCCGGAGGAACGGCTGTCGGAGATCGACTTTGACACCCTATCCAAAAATGCCGTGGCACTCACCCGTGCAGTGGCGTACAAGAAGAACGTGGACACCAAGACACGGGATCTGCTGGAAAACGGTGCAGAGCAGTTCAAGGATCTGATCTATGAAGCCATGGCAGCAGAACGACCGGATCTCTACAAGGAAGTCAAAAAATTCGTAAAATCGAAAACCAAGGAGGGAAAGGCATGAGTATGTATGTGGTGCAGGTAAAGCCCGGCACAGATCTGCAAGTGGCTGTGCTGCTGCGGAAAAACGGGCATCTGGTACGCTGTCCGCAGCGAACCATGGACATCCGGAAGAACGGGAAATGGAACAGTATCACAGAACCTGTCTTTCCCGGCTATCTGTTTCTGGAGGAAGAAATCGACCGGCAGAAGTATGACAGCGTGGTACAGTCAGACGGCGTGATCGGATTTCTGAAAGTGTCCGGCTGTACGCTGGGCAAGCTGCAGCCCCACGAGGAAGCATATATCCGGTGGCTCTGGAACGGCGGCAAACCCATTGCCCCGTCCCGCATCTATACCACATTGCAGGGGGACAAGATGGTCTTGTCCGGCGTGCTCCGGGAGTATTGGAACAATGTGGTGCGGCTGGATCTCCGGCAGCGGCGTGCCCGTGTGCGGCTCTCCATCTGCGGACATGACTACACGGTCACACTGCCGGTAATCGGCATTTAAGAGCGTGTGTGAAACAAATCAGTATGCCTGTCGCTGCTGTGGTTGATTCGTCCCACAGGGTTCGGTATATGGTATAAAGGCAATACTTCTTGCAGCTCTTTGTGCGGTATTGCCTGAACCCCGAACGGAACTTTTCCAAAAAGATTCCGAATGGCGAAGCATACCCTGTTTAAGAACGTTCAGAGGGCGTTTAGAATCGTTTGAAGATTTTTCTGCGAAAAATAACACCCAAAAAGAATACACACAATATACGGGCGTACAGCGTCCGTATTTTTTTGACCATTTTTTCTGAGTTGACCATTTTTCTGAAAGGAGTGACTGCAAATGAACAGCCGAAAGAAAAAGAGCATCCACCAGCTGGCAGACGGTATCCTGCAATTTGAGGACAAGCGGAAATCCATTCCGCAAGCCGACTTTACCGATTTGCAGACGTTCCTCTCTGCCTACCTGAATACCCCGGAGCCGAAGAAACGGAAAAAGCTGGCGGAGGAATTCCGGAAGCGGCACATGGAGTTATACGAGTTCCTGCAAAGCAATCCGGAGTTGATCCGGGCAGAAACCAAGATCACCGCCACCCTACAGGCGGCGGCATCCGGAGCAGCCGAAGAAGACGACAACGGACAGATCACCAATCTGTTTGAGAAATTGCAGGAGGGACTGGCATGATCTATCAACCTTTTTCCCCCAAGCAGATACAAGCCATGCTCTGGTGGGCAATGCCGAAATTCCGGCAGTATGATGCTATCATCTGTGACGGCTCTGTCCGTTCCGGCAAGACCATGGCAATGAGCATCGGCTATCTGCTGTGGAGTATGCGGAGCTTTGACCATGAGACATTTGCCTTTTGCGGCAAGACCATCGACAGCCTGAAACGCAATGTGGTCACGCCGATCCAGAAGTGGATGGCTGGTGTGATGCAGCCGAAGATCAACCTGTCCAAGAACTATATGGACGTGGAATGGCAGGGACATCACAACCGCTATTATTTTTTCGGCGGCAAAGACGAAAGCAGCTATGCTCTCATTCAGGGTATCACCCTTGCCGGTGTCCTGCTGGACGAGGTGGCACTGATGCCCCGTTCTTTTGTGGATCAGGCAACGGCGAGATGCTCTGTCACCGGTTCTAAGATCTGGATGAACTGCAACCCGGACGGCAGCGAGGAACACTGGCTGTACAAGGAATGGATCGACAGCGTACACGGGAAAGCCGGCGAAAAGAACCGGCTGCACCTGCATTTCACCATGGAGGACAACCGTGCTCTCTCTGTATCTGTCCGGAAACGGTACGAGCGGATGTATTCCGGTGTGTTCTATGACCGGTATGTACTGGGCAAGTGGGTCATGGCGGACGGTCTGGTGTATCCGCAGTTCCAGAAGCTGCGGCACGTCATTCCGGACACGGTGCCGGATGTGCATTCCGGCGAGTTCTATCTCAGCTGTGACTACGGCACCCTGAACCCGACCTCTGTCGGCTTATGGCACCTGTCCGGAGATGGCTATGCCACCCGAATCCGGGAGTACTATTATGATGCCCGAAAAGAGGGACATTCCCGAACGGACGAGGAACACTACGCTGCACTGGAACAGCTTGCCGGAGATATTGCCCCCTATGTGCGGTATGTGATCGTAGACCCGTCTGCCGCCAGCTTTATTGAATGTATCCGGCGGCACGGGGTATTTCGGGTGCGGAAAGCCAACAACAGCGTTCTGGACGGCATCTGTGACACGTCCACGCTGCTGCAAGCCGGACGCATTCACATCTGTGAAGGCTGTACGGATATTATCCGGGAATTCGGGCTGTACTGCTGGGACAATCAAGCCAAAGGGAAAGATGCTGTGGTCAAGACCAACGACCACGCCATGGACGATATGCGGTATTTCGTCCGGACGGCGATGCAGCGGACGCTGCGGGAATACCGGATGCCGCCGGCAGATGACAACGAGGAGGTGATGCCATGATCGATGCAACCCAGATCGCCGCAGCCATGCAGGTGCCCTGCCTGCTCAGCGGCGACATGATACAGCAGATGCAGCTGTGGGAGGAATTATATCTGAACCGTGCCGGCTGGATCCGGAACCGCATCCGTTCCTGTCACATTCCGGCGAATATCGCACAGGAGCTGAAACGGCTGACACTGACGGAATTTTCCGCCACGGTACACGATGCGGCAGAACTGGAACAGGCGGTCAGCCGTGTGCTGCCGAAGCTGCGGCGGAAAATGGACTTCGGGCTTGCCATTGGCGGCTTGCTGCTGAAACCCTATTTCACGGCACAGGGCGTTTCGGTGGACATTGTGCCGCAGAACGCCTATCTTCCGGTGAACTACACGGACGATTCCTGTGATGCGGTGGTGTGTCCGGAGGAAATTTCCATCGGCAGGGACTATTTCACCCGTCTAGAGCTGCACGTCTATTCCCGGTTGCGGCAGACACACACCATTCAGAACCGCTGCTTCCGGTCTGCCAGTCCGGGATCACTGGGCACAGAGTGCAGTCTGGATGCAGTGCCGCAGTGGGCGGATGTATTGCCGGAAAAGGTGTATGAAAACGTACAGCGTCCGCTGTTTGCCATTTTTCAGACACCGGATTCCAACAACATCGACCCCACTTCACCGCTGGGCGTTTCGGTCTTTGCCGATGCCGTGGACTTTATCCGGGATGCGGATGAGCACTGGGAACGAATCCTGTGGGAACTGGAATCGTCCGAACGTGCCATTGATGCCACCGAGGATCTGTTCCGGTACAAGGACGGCAAGCCGGTACTGCCCAAGGGCAGAGAGCGGATGTTCCGCAGCTATGAGAAAACGGACGGGCAGTCCTTTATCAATACCTTTTCTCCGGAAGTCCGGGACACTGCCTATTTCCATGCGTTCAATCAGATTTTGCGGCGGATCGAAAATGCGGTGGGGCTTTCCTACGGCACACTTTCCGAAGTATCCGATGTGGAGAAAACCGCAGAGGAAGTGCGAAGTTCCAAGCAGCGGAGCTTTTCCCGTGTAAAAGACATTCAAGAAAATCTGCGGAACGCACTGGAGCAGATGCTCTATGGGATTCAGTTCTATCAGGATTACTACTGCAGTCAGAACAGTCCACCGGTCAAGGCAACCTTTAACTTCGGGGACGGTGTGCTGGAAGATCCGGACGTGGAGTATCAGCGGCGTGTGCAGATGGTACGGGACAAGCTATTGCGTCCGGAGCTGTTTCTGGCGTGGTATTTCGACTGCTCCGAGGAAAAGGCAGCACAGATGATGCCGGAGCGACAGGATGACGGCGGTTTATTTTCCGGTGGTGAGATCTGATGCAGAATTATGAGCCGGATGTGACTCAGCTGCTGGGGCTGTATCAGCAGCTGGAAGATGATATTGTGGCAGACATGGTGCGGCGGATGCTGCGTATGGGGTTTGTGTCAGAAACCACCGCCTATCAGGCAGAGGTGCTGCAAACTGCCGGTATCCTGTATGATGACATTTTGCAGATGATCGCAGACCGGACAGATGCCAGTGTGGCACAGGTTCGGGTGATGTTTGAGGATGCCGGTGTGCAGACGGTGGAGATCGACAACGACACCCACGAAGCAGCCGGCGAAGCTCCGGCGGATATCCGGCAGGACGGCGGCATGAAGCAGGTGCTGGATGCCGGATACCGGAAAACACTGGGAACCATGCGGAATCTGGTCAGCACCACGGCGAACACCACGCAGACTGCTTTCCTGCAAGCCTGTGACCGGGCGTATATGCAGCTGTCCTCCGGAGCGTTCAGTTATCAGGATGCCATACGCATGGCGGTGCGAAATCTGGCGGACGGCGGAGCATATGTGACCTATCCCACCGGACACCGTGACCGCATTGATGTTGCAGTGCGGCGGTGTGTGCTGACGGGCGTGGGACAGACTGCGGCGGCAGTGGCAAAGAAACGTGCAGAGGATTCCGGATGCAAGTACATGGAGCTGACAGCACACGGCGGAGCAAGACCGGAGCACGCCAGATGGCAGGGGCAGCTTGTCCAGATACAGGGCAAACGCACCAAGAAGGTCATTGACGGGCTGAAAGTCTTTACCCTGAAAGAGATCGGCTATGGGGACGGCAGAGGCTTTAAGGGCTGGAACTGCCGGCACAACTGGCACCCGTATTATCCGGGACTGTCCACGCCGAATTACACGCCGGAGCAGATCGCCAAGCTGGACGAGAAAAGCATCTCTTACAACGGCGAAAAGTACACGGCGTATGAGATCAGCCAGATGCAGAGAAAGGGCGAGCGGAAGGTCAGAACACTAAAGCGGCGAGCGGCAGCGTTGGAGGAAGCGGCGAAGAACACAGATGATCCGGCGTTAAAACAGGGTTTGAACGATGATTTTTCGGCGGTTTCTGTGCGTTTGAAAGATGCGGAAAAAACGCTGAAAGACTTCTGCCGGCAGACCGGACAGCGGAGAGATCCGTTCCGGGAGCAGGTCAATGGGTTCGGACGGTCTACGGCTCAGAGGGCGGTGCAGGCGGCGAAGCGGCAGCAGGCAGCAAGCCAGACTGCCGGAAATGTCCCCAGTGGACACGCTGTGGAAGTTGCACCGCCTGAGCCAAAGGACAACGGTGGTACGGGAAAGACGTATTCGCCGGAGAAGATCAAGCACTTAAAAGGAAATTACAGTGTCACATTTGATAAGGTCAGTGGGACAAAAGAAATCACGCCACAGCTTGCAAAGGAATTTTCTGATGAATATGACCGCTTTGGACAGAAGTTCGGAGAAACACCCAGTGTAAGAAGTGTTTTGATAAGACCGTATAAAAATGATGGCTATTGGGGTACTTACAATGACAATGACGGCATAATCTCAATTTTCGGTGCAGGCGGCAAAGAAGGAAAAAATACAATTTCAAAAGTTGCTGCTGAAATGAAAAAAACGGGAAAATGGTCAAGTTCCTCCCCGTATCACGCTTTTCGCCATGAGCTTGGTCATGCATTGCAAAAGCATTTGAAAGATACTGTTCCGGATTATGAGGAAAGACTGAAAAAAGTCCGTGACATTCGAGATGCTTTTTTTGAAAGCTTGACAGGGTTAGACGAAGATGCTATAATGAAATTGAAAAAAGAAGCACTGTCCATTTACGGACTTATAGATGATGAATCGCTAGACGAATTTATTTCAGAATGCGTGGCAGAATATTGCAGCAAAAAGCCGAGAAAAATGTCCCGTGATGTTGTGGCAGCTTTGCTGCACAAAGGAGGAAATGAAAATGCTGATTGATTATCCAATGGAATGGCGTAAATATATGATAAAAGGAAAAACACGAACCTTTTCCAAAAACACACCGCTGGAAATTGTGAAAAAAGCCAAAGAACTCAATAAAAAAGCAGTTCGTTACGCTGGAAAGCCTTTTTTCTTCTTTGAGGAGAATCGATAGTATTTCCGCAATCTTACACAGAAAAAGCATCTCACCCGAGGTGCTTTTTTCTATGCCCGAAAGGAGCAGTTATGCTTACAATGATTGTTTTGTTAGTCCTCCTCTATGCCCTGAACGGAAGCTTTGCCGTTCCCACGGTGTGCTTTGTGCTTTCGTGGATCGGCATTGGATTCGGAGCGTTTGACCTTATTTTGAAACTGTTTCTGAAAGCTTATGAGAAGCATCTCGACTGAGGTGCTTTTTTCATACATTTATTTTTTTGAAAAGGAGTTATCCCTATGATCGATGAGAAATTTCTGGAAGGCATCGGCATCACCGACAAGGACACCGTGCAGAAGATCACGGAAGCCTATGCCGCAGACATCAAGGCGGAGCAGGACGCTGCCGCCGCCGTGCAGACGCAGCTGGACGAAGCCAGCAAGACCATTCAGTCCTACAAGGACATGGACATTGACGGCATCAAGGCGAGCGTGGCGGACTACAAGCAGAAGCTGGAGCAGTCCGAGGCAGACCGTGCCGCATTCGAGTACCGCACCAAGCTGTCCCAGTATGTCAAGGGATTGCAGCTGAAAAATGACGTGTACGAAAAGTACGTCACCGATCTGCTGACATCCAAGGAACTGAAATTTGACGGTGACAAGCTGATCGGGGCGGACGATGTGGTGCAGCAGTTCCGCACCGCCCATGCAGACGCATTCGCCCCGAACCCCGGCGAGCGTGCGGCTGTCCCCACGTCCGGCAATCTGCCCGGTGCCATGAACGGCGTGGAAGCGGCATTTTACAGCATGAATCCGGGGCTGAAAAAGTGAGGGAGAATCCCTCCGGCACTTCGTGCCACCTCCCTTTTCAAGGGAGGCTGCATTACAGGCTCCCCTAACAGGGGAGCTGGCAGCCGTAGGCTGACTGAGGGGTAATACCTCTCTGAGAAAATCATCTGAATTATGGAGGAAAAGTTATGGCACATATTGCACAGGAAAGATATTCGACACTGGTGGACGAGAAGCTGCGGAACACGCTGGTCACCAAGGACAACCTGATCTTTAACACTCGTTATGAGGGAAATCCCAAGGCAGGAAAGGTCAAGGTGCCGGTGCGTGATACCGAGGTAGAGGTCAAGCAGTATGACAAGCAGAATGGTGCTGCGATCTCTACCGGCTCTACCACCTACTTTGACATCAACATCGACATTGACGAGGCGGTCAACGAGATGATCGACGGCTATGACGCTGCCAGCGTGCCGGACGGCATCACCGCAGAGCGTCTGGACAGTGCCGGCTATTCTCTGGGGCTGTCCATGGACACCAAGTCTGTCCGTGCTCTGGAGGAGACCGCCGGCATCACCGTGGCAGCGTCCAAGACTGCCTGCACCGACAGCACGGCATACAAGCAGGTACTGGCGGCAAAGCGTGTGCAGTCCCGTATGGGTGTTCCCAATGACGGCAAACGCTGGCTGCTGGCATCTCCGGAGTTTATGGAGGTGCTGCTGACCGATGACCGTTTCGTCAAGCAGGGTGATCTGTCTCAGGAACTGGTACAGTCCGGCGTGGTGGGCAGAATCGCCGGCTACAATGTTTTCGAGTCCAACAACACCATGTTTGAGGACAGCCAGCTGGTATCCGGCAAGAAAACCACCACGGAATTCATCTGCGGTCACCCGAACTGGTGCCACCGTGTGCAGGAGTGGTCTGTTCCGGTTGCCGTCAAGAATCTGACCAACGAGTATATCGGTTCTTCTGCCGTACAGGGCAGAAAGGTCTACGGCATCGGTATTTCCAAGCCGCAGACCGTCTATGTCAAGAGAGTGGAGGCGTAAGGCATGGCATATGCTGATTTTCCGTACTACCAGGATTTTTATCTTGGCAGTATGATCCGGGATCCGACCGCATTCGGTCGGGCGGCAGAACGGGCAAGCGAGTATCTGGACATGGTGACATTCGGGCGGCTGCTGGACGGCGTTCCTGCTCCGTGGGAAGACCGCATCCGGAAATGCTGCTGTGCACTGGCGGAGGCGATCGTCACCTATCAGGCATACGGCACAGGCGGTGCAGAGGGCAGCGGTCTGAAAACGGCGGAGACCATCGGAGCGTACAGCGTCAGCTACGCTACCCCGACAGAAAGCATCTCCGCTCTGCTGAACGGAGAAACATCCGGCTTGCAGGACTACCTCAAAAGCATCTGCATCCGGTATCTGGGTGGTTCGGGGCTGTTGTACAGAGGGGTGTGAGACCCCTCAGTCAGCCTACGGCTGCCAGCTCCCCTTTCAGGGGAGCCTGTAATGAAAGGATTTTTTGATGTATACGAACAAAATCGGCTGCACGGTATTTGCGAGAACGGTGGGAAAAGACCGCATGGAGCAGTATGTGCGGCACTTCTTCCCTGCGGTCTACTGGGAGGATATGAAAGGACAGAGCCAGAGCGGCACGTCTATGAAGCAGCAGGACAGCGTGCTGTGTATCATTCCGGCGGCATCGGTATCCGGCTATATCCCGAAACGGAGCGACCGGATCTTCTGCGGCAGATGCACCGCCGCAGAACCACCGGAGGAATGCCGGACGGTCATGGAAGTGAAAGACTTTCGCTATGGCTCTGCCGGTGTGCAGCATCTGGAGGTGACGGCAGTATGATCATCAAAGTGGGTATTCATTTCAATACCAAGCAGCTCCACGCAAAATCGGCGGCACTGAAACAGCAGGCACAGGAATTTGTGGGCAACGAACTGCTGCGGAAGTGCGATCCCTATGTGCCGTTTGACACCGGTATGCTCCGAGATTCCGGCATCTCTCACAGCAAGCCGGCGGACGGCTATCTCATGTGGAAAACGCCCTATGCAGCCGTACAGTGGTATGCCGGTGCTTCCCGTGGGCTGCGTGGAAAAAAGTGGGCATTACGGGCATGGGCAGACCATGGCAAGCTCATTCTGAAAAATGCCCGTATCCTTGCAAAGGGGTGATAGAATGGCAATCATTTCGGCGATACGGGAGTACATTGCCGGCTGTCCGCTGCTCCATGACGGAGCGATCTTAGGCGTAGACCAGCTGGAAGCGAACACCATCGGCTATACTGTGGACACGACACCATGTGAACCAGTGGTGCAGAAGTACACGGACGGCAGCGACAGGCGGCAGTTCCTGTTCGTCTTTGCCAGCCGGGAGAAATACGGCACAAAGGTGCTGGAGAACATCGCCAATTCCGGTTTCTACGAGGACTTTGCGGACTGGATCGAGCGGAACAACTGGCAGGGTATCTTTCCGGAACTGGGCGACTATCGGACACCATACCGCATGGACATTGTTTCCAGCGGCTATGCCTATGACACCGGCGATGATACGGCTCGCTATCAGATACAATTACGACTGATGTATTATCAGGACAGGAGGTATTTTACACATGGGTAAGAATTTGAAAAACGCAGACCTTGTGCTGCGTACAGGCAAGGTGGCATTTTATCTGGTGCCGGGCAATTCGGCATACACGAGAATGGAGGGCTTCACCAGCCTTTCTACGTCCAAGAATCCCACGGAATACGAGCGGCAGTATGTGGATGAGGATTTCAAACGGACAGACATTACCGGCTATAACACTGCCGTTGCCTATGCACTGGATCGCTACAAAAAGCATCCGGTGACCGATGACATTATCAACATTCACGAGAACGAACTGCTGGGACAGGACGCAGTGCGTTCGATCATCAATGTGGACATGACCACAGCACAACTAGGGGGCAACGGCATCTGGTCGGCAAGTGGAAAGATGCGTGACTATGCCGTCATTCCGGACGCTGACGGCGACACCACAGACTGCATGACCTATTCCGGCAACTTCAAGACACGGGGCGAAATGGAAGATGTCACGGTGTCCAGCACCGATGATTTTCAGACAATTACGATTTCTTCCAGCACCAAGCCGGTACTGAAAACGCTGTCCGTTGCTGATGGCAGCACGAATTTGCTGAAACCGACCTTCAAGGCGGATGTGACGGAGTATACGGTCAGCAAGATCGGTTCTCTGAGTGTGTATGCAACAGCGGAGAGCGACACGTTTAGTATTACAGCTTCCTGCAACGGAAAATCTTCGCCCATTACCAATCGTGGTGTGTCGTTTACCGTCAAGGAAGGCGACTATATCTACATTACTGTTACAAACGGTGCACTGGGATCTAATACCTATGCAGTCAAGTGCAGTGCTTCGTGAGGGGGAATGAATGATGAAAGATGATCTGACGATCTGGCATATCCACGGGCTGGAATTGCCGCTGGATATTGAAGATGCGGATACCGTGGAAAAGTATGAGGCTGCTCTGGCACAGCTGGAGCAGAATATACCGGCGGACAAGTCCGGCGGTACTGCGGCATATATCCGTGCGTACTGCAAGGCGTTTCGCACGCTGTATGACACCCTGTTCGGCGATGGTACGGCGGAGCAGATCTTTGCCGGGATTTCGGACAATGCACGGCAGTATACCGCAGTGTACGGCGAATTTCTGACCTTTGTGGCAAAACAGGCGGCACAGGCACAGGAAGCACAAAGACAGCTGCAAAAGAAATACCTGCCCAAAGGCGGCAGACGATGAATCTGCTGTACGATACCCTGCCGGATACCGTGACGGTGGGCGGCAGGTCGTACCGGATCTATACCGACTATCGGGACTGGCTGCGGTTCTACGATATGCAGGAGGACGATAGCATTTCCAGACGGGACAAGCTGCTGCTGATGCTGGAATGGTACATGGACAAGCCGCCGGCTTCCTGTCTGGAGGAGGCTTTGGAGGCTCTCATCGGGTTTGCGACACGCTCCGAGAAGCAGCCGCAGCAGCGGCAGCAGAGCGATTCCGGACGCAAAACCACAGACCGGGTGCTGTCATGGCAGTATGATGCAGCCTATGTGTATGCGGCGTTCCTGTCGGTCTATCACATGGACTTGCAGCAGGTGGAGCAGATGCACTGGCATCTGTTTCTGGGGCTGTTTGATGCCCTTCCGGACGAAACACCCATTAAGCAGCGAATGGGATACCGCAGTGTGAATCTGGCGGAGATCAAGGACAAGAACGAACGGCGGCGAATCCGGAAGATTCAGGACCGCATCCGCATTCCGCAGCCGGAGCTGGACGGCTATCAATGCGGTGCATTTTTTGGGTAGGAAAAGGGCGTTTTAGCGTTGTGCAATGATCTCCCTGTCCCTTCGGGACATCCCTTTTTTCAAGGGGGACTTTCTTAAAATGAAATATCGGCACTTTTACCATGGGTAGGAGTGCCGTTTTTTCGGAGGTGGTGAAATAATATGGCGGAGGAAAGCATCAGAGTCCCTATTGACGGGGATACCAGCGGTTTTGACCAAAAGGTCGAAGGCATGAAAGGGACGATCTCTGCGGCATCTGTGGCAATGGGCAATCTGCTCTCTGACATGGGAAAGAAAGCCCTGTCTGCATTCGGCGATATGATCTCGTCCGGTGACCAGTTCAACCAGGCAATCAACCAGATGGCGGCTTCTACCGGTGCAACCGGTGCAGAGCTGGAGGGACTGCGGGACGTGGTCAAGGATGTCTACGGCAACAACTTCGGCGAATCCTATGAGGATGCAGCCAACGCCGTGGCAGAGGTCTCCAAACAGACTGGGCTCATGGGAGAGGAACTCCAGAAAGCCACAGAGGGGGCTTTTGCACTGGGTGATACTTTCGGCTATGAGGTAAACGAGTCCACACGGGCGGCTTCGGCACTGATGAACAACTTCGGCGTTTCCGCAGAAGAAGCATATAACCTTATCGCTGTCGGTGCACAAAACGGTGCAGACCAGAACGGCGATCTGCTGGACACCCTCAATGAGTACTCCACGCAGTATGCGGCGTTGGGACTTTCCGCAGAGCAGTTCACCCAGAGTCTGATCTCCGGTGCAGAATCCGGAGCATTCTCCATCGACAAGGTGGGCGATGCGGTCAAGGAGTTCAATATCCGCTGCAAGGACGGCAGCGATTCCACGGCAGAGGGCTTTGCCATGATCGGCATGAATGCAGATGACATGGCACAGCGGTTTGCCGCCGGCGGCGATACGGCACAGGAAGCATTTTTCCAGACGGTGCAGGCTCTGGACAGCATTGCCGATCCGGTGGCGAAAAACCAAGCCGCCATTGACCTGTTCGGGACACAGTTCGAGGACTTACAGGCAAACCTATTGCCCATGCTGGCAAACATGGAAGATGCGTCCGATGTGGCGTATGATGCACTGGGGCAGATCAACGAGGTCAAGTATGATGACATTGGCAGTGCGGTTGAGGGACTGAAACGGACTGTCAGCGGTTTCTCTCTGGACATAAAGTCCACACTGTCTGCCGGAGCAGCAGATGCCATTTCCGGTATCATCAATGTGATGAATGGCGGAGATGCTGCAGGGATCTTTGACGGACTATTTGAAAGCATCAACAGCGTGATCGATTCCATCGGCAGCAGATCCAGCGGCATGGTGGAAGCCGGTAAGAAGATACTGGGCGAATTTCTTTCTGGTATCCAGGAAAATTTGCCTGGCATTCTCAGTGCCGGAACAGAGATCCTAAACAGCATCGTCCAGGGCATTTCGGAAAATGCTTCGGCATTACTGGAAGCAGGACAAACACTCTTAAACGGCATTATTACAGCGATTCAACAGGCATTGCCAAACCTGCTGCCCATTGCGGTGCAGCTGATCACCACGCTGATCAACGGATTGTCAGAGGGTCTGGTGGCACTGATGGAGTATGTGCCGCAGATCATTCTAGCCATTGTCAATGTGATCGTGGAGAATCTGCCCACGCTGATTACAGCAGCCATTGAAATTCTGAATGCTCTGGTGGGCGGTCTCATGGACAATGTCAGCACGATTCTAACAGCTGTTATTATGATTATCATGACACTTGCAGATATGATAATCCAGAATCTCCCTCTCCTGATCGATGCAGCCATTCAGATCATTATGGCATTAGTCAATGGCATTCTGGACAATCTGCCGCAATTGATCGAAGCGGCGATTGATATGATATTTGCGATTGTTAACGGACTGATTGAACAATTGCCACAGCTAATCGATGCAGCCATTCAAATTGTCACAGCTCTGTTTCAGGGGCTAATAGACAACTTGCCAATGATCATTGAAGCGGCAATCAAGCTGATGTATGGTCTGTCTTCTGGGTTGATCAAAGCAATCCCGGATCTTTTGAAAGCGATTCCTCAAATATGGGGAGCAATCTGGGACGCACTCACCGAAGTGGACTGGCTGCAACTGGGCATCGATATTTTGAAGGGTATCGGAAATGGTCTGATTGATGGTATCGGCGGATTGCTGGATACCGTTGGTGATGTCTGCGACAGCTTGTGGAGTGGATTCAAGGACTTTTTCGGGATCCATTCTCCATCTAAGCTGATGCGTGATACTGTGGGTAAATTTTTACTGCCCGGCGTTGCCATAGGCATGGAAGACACCACAGGCGACACCGCTGATGATCTGAACCGTTCGCTGGATGCCATGATGGACAAGGTGGACACGAATCGGCTGCAAATGCAGCTGGATTCTGCGGTACAGATGCAGGGATATTCCAGCATGGGAACTGCCGGAACGGCAGTGCAGTACAATCCGCCGGAGAAGACAGCGGCGGAGGAATACCGGCAGCCGCAGCAGAACGGGGATATTATCATTCCGGTGAACATCGGCGGCACACAGCTGGAAACCGTTGTGGTCAAGGCGGCACAGATTGCCAATGCACGAAGCGGAGGAGAAACCATATGAGACTTGTGAATATTTGGGCGAAGTCGCCGGGCGGCAGTTGGACATTGGCAAAAAATGTGTGTCAGCTTGCAGAGGATTCTGTGGGCATTACCCCATTAGGAAAACGATTCTGTGCTGCCGATGGCACGCAGATCTATTACAGTACAGGATCAGCGGAACAGAAAACAACACTGCAATTTGAAGTGAACAGCGAAAAGGAATTGCAAAACCTCATGCGGATTCTGCGAAATGGTACGGCATATGCGGAAAGCCTAATGGTGTCTGGATATACAAGTTCGTTGGGAAATTGCGGAGTTCGCATCTATATTGACGGTGATGCTTCTATAAAACTTGTTTCCCGAAAGATGCAGGTTTATCAGATTACAGTTCCTGTAATATTAGATCAAACAGGTGCTGTAACCAGCTTTCCGAATTGCTATATTGTAGCCAATCCTTCCGGAGCGTGCGGTCTTACGATTGTAAAATCTCCGGAAGATACCAGTATTGTAATCGTACAGCTTACGGATTCTGGGAAACAACTGGAAGACGGTTCTGTGCAGTTACCGCCTTACACTGCAAATGCAGAGGAAACAGCAGAAAAATCAATCTATATCCGATTTCAGGCAGCACATACTTTCCCGACAGATTCCAAAATTACCGTAGAAGCCGATGGGGTGAATGGCTGGTCAGAGCGACACGATATTACCGATTATGTGACGAATGAATTTGGGACAATCGGCATGTCTTTGACCGGCATTGTAACAGAATTTTGTATCTATCTGCATTATACATACGGTGGGTGTACATTGGAACGAATATACCGCATTCGTGTTTATGCACCGGATTTTCAGGAGGGCGAGGCATGATCATTGCAGAATTTATTCGGGTAGAAGTATACAAGTATAATTATACAACAGGAAACTATGCTCTTGCTACCACGCTGACAGAATCCACCATCATTTCTGCCAGCAGCAAGCGGCAGTGCTGTGCAGACGGCACATTTGAGATCGGCGGCGTGTATGCTGCCACGTTTTCTATGCAGGCAAAGATTCCGGGAATGACCACATTTCAGGTGCGTGGAGCAAAACTGAAAGTGTTTTCCAAGTACAATGATGTAGCCCAATGGAGTAGCATCGGCACGTTCTGGGTCACTGATGCCACCCGTGTAGGCGAGATCTTTTCCATTAACGCACAGGATGCTGTGGGGTGGCTGGATACGTCCAGCTATAACAGCACATCGGAATCTGCCGTCAAAGCTGTCGGAAAGGTGCTTGCAGACAAGTGGCAAAACATCGGGATCGGAATCGACCAGTGGGACGAAAATGGAACCGAATACGGCGGCTGGCTGCAATATCTGACGGACTGCACCAATACCTTTATCCAGTCCCAGACTGGCGTAAAAGAGATGCTGTACTGGAAAGCGTATGACAAGGCAAGACGGGAAACCTATGGCAGGTACTGCAACGACAGGATCTATGCAGAGATCAACGGAAAGTGGTCGCAGACCATATATCCGGCAAGGTTCTATCTGAGTGCAGAAAACAGCAACAGCGACTCTGACTGTCCACGGGATTTTTACCGCTATTTGTCCGAGCTGGCATTTGGATTCATTTATGCCAGACCGGAGGACGGAGCTTTGGAACTGGGACAGTTCGGGAACGGTTATCACGGAAATGCCAATGTTGGAATGTCGGAAATGGAATATGATTCCTGTGAGGTAGCAGATTATGAGATCCATATGCTGCGTACAGATGCCCGTGTGGAGTTGGAAGACGATAAATCTGCATGGGCATGGACAAGGCATAGTTCACCGGATTACAGCACCAGCTCTTTTCAGCGGTTTCTGATCGAATCCAATCCGTTTCTGGATGGTTTTGCAAAGGATTTTGTATTCAGCAGCGGCTATGGACTGAATACCATTCCCCATTCTATGTGGCTCGCAAGATATTCTTCCGACACCGGGAATCAGTATGCAGTGCGTCCGTTTTCCTGCACCGTACACAGTACAAAACGGTTCCAGCTGGGACAGAAAATCAAGCTCTCTTATCGGGATTTTCATGAGACCACTGCCAAAAGCTATGACAGCATTATCACTGCCATTGAATGGACGTTTCGGGGCGGTACAAAGCTTTCCTGCGGCGGCGAGGACAGCCGTGTGATGGCGGACTGCATCCGTTCTTCCAAGGGCGACAAAGTCCGCAAAGAGGCACGGAACCGATGCAGAGCGTTGGAAAAACGAGTTCAAAAACTGGGAGGGTAAGACATGATATTGCAGGCAAACAAGAAATTCATTGACACCAGCCATGTGGCACATCTGCTGACTGCCGGAGAAAAGTATGCGGACAAGCTTGTCTTTTCCGTAGAGCGATTTTATCAGGAAACCGATCTGTCCGGCTGTTTGTTTGTGATGCGTGGTGTCAACAGTGCCGGAAATCTGGCACTGGAAACGCTTTCGCAGGAAGTCATGGAAACAGAGATCCGGCTGACATGGAACGTGTCTCCGGCGTTTACTGCGGTTTCCGGTATGCTGGCGTTGGAAATCGTCTGTTATGACAACAGCGACCGCATCTTGAAATACACGGTCACGCCTATGCAGGTGAAAGCCTCTGTGCTGGAGGAATACAGCGGCGGTGTGGACGCCATCGAGGAAGCACTGAAAGAAATGGAACGGATTCTGACGGAAACCAGGACAATTGCGGTACAGCTGCCGCAGATCCGCAACGGCACATGGTGGCTGTATGATACCGATAGCGGAGCATATATAGACAGCGGTCTGCCGGCTCGTGGTGAAAAAGGCGAAAAGGGCGAAAAAGGTGAACCGGGAGAGCAGGGCGTTCCCGGTGAAAAGGGAGAAACCGGAGAAAAGGGTGAGCCGGGTGCAAAGGGCGATTCCGGCGAAAAAGGCGAACCTGGTGAACCCGGAAAAGATGGCATAGACGGACGTGACGGTGCGGACGGAAAATCCGCTTATCTCCTTGCGGTAGAGCATGGCTACAGCGGTTCTGAATCCGAGTGGCTGACATCTCTGAAAGGCGAAAAGGGAGATGCCGGACAACCGGGAGAACGTGGAGAAAAAGGGGATCCGGGAGAGCAGGGCATTCCCGGTGAAAAGGGCGACACCGGTGCAGACGGGAAAGACGGATTTTCCCCCATTGCTGCTGTGGCGAAAGACGGCAGCGTGGTGACGATCACGATTACAGATGTCAACGGTACAACGACTGTAACGCTGACAGAAGGGGCTGCGGTAGACCTCACGCCGTATGCAAAGACGGTTTATGTGGACGAAAAGGTGCAGGAATTGTCGCTGTCCATCACACACCTGGAAGAATCCGCCCACACCCACGACAATCTGGACGTACTGAATAAGATCAGCGGAACAGAGTGGACACAGCTGGTTTCTACCAAGCACTACCATAACAACATAGAAACGCTGAACAGCATTAGTCCGGCGGACTATGAGAATCTGAGTAGCAAGTTTCCGGCGAGAATCACAGCGTTAGAGGATTCTCTGGGCGACATTGCCACTGCTCTGGCGGACATTGTGGAGGTGACCGATTAAATGGCGACAATTGCACAGTACATTGCAGAGATCAACCACCAGCGTGACCTGCTGGCAGGGCATCTGGTTTCCCGTGGCATCATTGCAACGGCAAACGAAAAATTAAATCTGCTGGTACACAAGGTTTCCCTGCTGCCCTCTGGCTCGACAGAAAAAACAGTGATTTTTGATGCAGACCACCGGGACGGGATCTTTCTTTCCCACAATGACACTCTGTACAGTCTTTCTGCATTTACGGCGGTATATCCGGAGTTTTGCAGCAGCAAAAATGAGTATGCCCTGAACTATTCCACTTCCATTTTTGGATGGGATTATTCCTGCTACACCTGTTCGACTGTGCCGCTGACGCTCTCTGCGGCAACACAGATTGCCATGCGGTTTCTGGCAAGCAGCACAGAGGCAGGTGTTTTGCGGTTGGTACAGTCAGACAGCGGAACGGCAGAGGACATTCTTGCCAAAGCACAGACCGAAGGCAGCTATATTGATCTGTCTTTGCAATGGCTGTACAGCACGGATTATATCACTACGCTGACACCCTGCGAAGGTATCACTACAGGCACATACTATCTGGCATGGGTCGGGCGGAGCAACAACAGCCATCCGCTGATCCGGTCGATTACAGCGATTTAAGGAGGTTACTTATGAATCTGATCGAGGCAGTTGAGCGGCTGAAAAGCGGCAAGGCGATCCGGCGAGGCAGCTGGGGTGATGCGGCGATTCAGGCGGCACAGCTGGAAAATGGACAGTATCAAATCTTTGCTTCTGGGAATCTCACACCGGAAATGCTGGTTTTGCTTTCCGGCGACTATGAAGCAGCAACAGGAACGGAGGAAACATGATGGAAGTTTTGGGTATTACAGCAGTAGCAGCAATCACGGTCATCTGCTATCTGGCGGCGGAGATCGTGAAGGTTACTTCTCTGGACAACAAATGGATTCCGGTCATCTGCGGTATTTCCGGCGGCATTCTGGGAATTGCGGCGTTGTTCTGGATGCCGGATTTTCCGGTGCAGGATGTGCTGTCTGCGGCAGCAGTCGGCATTGTGTCCGGACTGGCAGCAACGGGAGCAAATCAGATTTTCAAGCAGTTCAGGAGCTGATGAAATGGCAAAATATGCGTATGAAGATAATCCGCAGCTTTCGCCCCATTTTTGTGCCAGAGAATTCCGCTGCAAGTGCAGTTCTCCGCACACATTTCAGGTGTCGGGACAGTTGATTTCGATGCTGGAACAGCTGTATGCAGCATTGGACTGCGGCAAGATCATCGTCAACAGTGGTTACCGCTGCACGGCACATGACAAGGCAGTGGGCGGAAACGGAGCAGGACAGCACACCAAAGGCACAGCGGCGGACGTGGTATGCTACGACAAATCCGGTAGCGTAATCTCAGCAAAGACGGTGTGCTGCAAGGCTCAGGATCTGGGCTTCGGCGGCATTGCCAATATCACCGGTGCTTATACTTCGGTGCATCTGGATGTGCGTACCGGCAGCCGATATTATGGTGATGAAACCAAAGGAACAAACACGGTAACAAACGATTTCTACAGCTATTTCGGCATTGCAAAGACACAGCAGCCGTCTGGAATTGTGGCAAAAGGGATTGATGTTTCCAAGCATCAAGGCGTAATCAACTGGGAAAAAGTCAAAGCATCCGGGCAGGTGGATTTTGCGATTTTACGGGCTGGTTTTGGGAAAGAATCCAGCCAGATCGATGTGCAGTTTGAACGGAATTACAGCGAGTGCAAACGGCTTGGAATCCCCTGTGGTGCGTACTGGTACAGCTACGCCAAAACTGCCGCAGAAGCGGAGCAGGAGGCTGCTGTGTGCCTGTCTGCTCTGGCTGGAAAACAGTTCGAGTATCCCATTGCATTTGACATCGAAGAAAAGGCAAGTTTGCAAAATGCAGATGCCCTGTGTCAGGCGTTTTGCAGTGCGTTGGAATCTGCCGGGTATTATGTGGCAATTTATACGTTCAAGTCGGCTCTGGAAAGCTGTATCGGAAACAATATAAAGAACCGGTATGACGTGTTCCTGTCTCATGTGGATGTGAGCAAATCATCCTATGCCGGGAATTATGGGCTGTGGCAGTACAGCTGGAAAGGCAGCGTTTCCGGCATTGTCGGCGATGTGGATCTGGACTATGCGTATCAGAATTATCCGGCGATGATCAAGGCTGCTGGGCTGAATGGATTTTCAAAAAATGCAACAACTACCACAGACAAGCCGAATGAGGATACGAAAAAAGGCACTAACGATAATGACACACTCAAACAGATCTTGCAGCACGTTGCCAGTATTGACGGGAAATTGAACGGATAAAACAGCGGTTAAATGCCGTTTATAGGTAGCAAAAAACGCTCTTGAACGTGGTGTTCAGGAGCGTTTTTTTCGTTTTGCGTGTCAGTTTTTTGCGTTTTGCGTGGCAAGCTACAACCCGCTGGCTGAATTGTTCTTGTTTTCCGCCCTCCGCCAGTTTATGCCCGTGGTCGGGGCATGAAAAAAGAGTTGGTCAAGCCAACTCTTTTTTTGGATTCACTTTACTTTTTGAAATATTGCTTTAGTTCGATTTCCGAATCAACATAAACAGAATCGATGTATTTGCTGTTATGAACGGAAATCACTTTTCCATCTGCTGAATACAACTGCGTAAGAGAACCATCTACATCATGCAACAGTTCTTCTTTTCTAATTTGAGGAACAAATTTTTCAAGGGCTTTACATTGTTTTTGAAAAACAGATTCGTCAGCAATATTGCAAATGCTATAATGAAACATTCTATCCCTCCACTCCAAGTTCATCATTTACAGATTTTCTTGTCTTAGTAGCTGTTTTTACAATGTCCTCCAAAGCTTTTTCATAAGAGAGTCCTTTATCTTCCATCTTGTGTTGCATCAACTCATCAAAACTTTTAATTGGATCAGTAATATCTAGCTTTTTTCGCTTTTCCTGATCTGCCATAAGTTCCCGTGCCTGATAACGATACTGATTTCTTAAATCACAGGCTTGTCTAGCCTGATCTTCAATCGGCTTAGTTCTATCAATAAGATCGGGAATATTCTTGTCATGTGCAACATACCAAAGTCTAGCGTCACGGTCGGACATTTTCCCTTTCATGTGTATTATATCATTGTAATCTCTGTGTGTCAAGTCTGTTTTTGCCGCCTGCACCGCCCTCTGAGCCGTAGACCGTCCGAACCCATTGACCTGCTCCCGGAACGTATCTCTCCGCTGTCCGGTCTGGCTGCAGAACGTTTTCAGCTGCTTTTCGGATTCTTTCAGTTTTACCGCATTTGCCACATAGTCCGCCTGCAGCACCGCCTTTGTTTCTTCGTCCGGGGCATTTTCCACCGCCGCCTGCGATGCCAGTGTCCGCCGCTTCAGCGCCCGTACATTCCGTTCGCCCTGCCGCTGCATCTGGCTGATCTCGTATTTTGTGTACTTTTTGCCGTTGTATGAGATGTTTTTCTCGTTCAGCTTTTTGATCTGTTCCGGCGTGTAATTTGGCTTGGAGATGCCTTTGTAGTATGCGTGCCAGTCGTGGTGGCAGTTCCAGCCCTTGAATCCCTCGCCGGAGCCGTAGCTGATCTCATGCAGCGTATACACGTGCAGCCCGTCAATGGTTTCTCCGGTCAGCGTGACCAGCTGCCCCTGCCACCTTGCGTGTTCCGGTCTGGCACCGCTGTGTGCGGTCAGTTCCTGTGTGGAGGGAGTGGATTGAAATGACGATGCAAGAATGGCAGACTGGCAGGGAGATCGTCTCCCTCCGTATGGAGAGAGTGGATTGAAATGTGCACCTTTGGGGCGTGGAATCCGGCACGGGCAAGGTCTCTCTCCGTATGGAGAAAGTGGATTGAAATGTCAAAACAGACCGTGACATTAGTGTGAATCAGGTCTCCTTCCGTGTGGAGAGACTGGATTGAAACAAAGCGGTCGTAGTTTTTTCCAACGTCACCTTTCCAGTCTCTCTCTAACAGAATTCCCAAACAAGGCAGTCCATGCAATTGAAACTTAAAAATTTCCAATTACAGCAGGCTGCTGCAGTAAAAACGCCCTATGATGTGTTATAATCATCATAGGGCGTTTTTCTTAAAACTCGTCGAGTTTATTTGCGAGGGCGCAGACCGTTTTTAGAAATACTTTTACCTTTTCGGGGTCTTTTTCCTCTAGGGTAAGGGCAAGGATCTTTATCATATTATTGTTTATCTCGGTTTTTCCGAACACCAGGTCGTCCAGACTGACCCGGAGAATCTGAGAAATCTTTACAAGAGTTTCCAAGGACGGTGAGCGTGTCCCTCGCTCTAAATGCCCGATATATCCGGTGGACAGTGAGCATGATTCGCTGAGCTGTTCCTGTGTCATTCTTGACAGTTCACGGTATTTTCGGATACGGTCACCAATGGCAATATAGTCAAGTTCCTGTTCCATGACATCCCTCCTTTTTACTATTATACTGCATTTTCATTTTTGGGATAACAGACTATTTGACACTTATTATTTGTCTTTTGGAACACTTTATATTATCTTATAGACGAAATATACTTGACTAATTGTACAGAAAATGATATAATAAGACAAAACAAAGCCAATAGGAGGTCATGGGATTATGAATTATTACGGTGTGGGTGTGAAGTTTGGCGGTACGCAGGAGATGCTGCCACTCTATCTCGAAAAGGACTGCTGGTTTATGGGATTCCGAAGAGAAGAAAAGCCCAGCTTTTATGAAACGGCGCAAAAAGTTCAGCCAGGCGATGTGATGATCGCCAAGGCTTATGCGACAGCGGCACAAGCTTATTATTACGTGCGTGCAATCGGAATCGTCACAGACACAAAAAAGCCGGATACGATACCGTCGGAATATGATGATCGGGCTGGTTTTTCTGTGACCTGGATCAAATATTTTGAAAAGCCTGCTGCTCTGTCGGCAAAGAAGTTTGCTCGTGGAACTTTTCACACAAAAACGATTTTTTTGGAGAAGAATCCGGATTTGATTGCGAAAATCCAGGAAATGATGAAATACGACTATGCAGGAGAACCGGATGAAACGGAATCGTTTGAAGAAGGCATTCCGGAGGTGAGCGAAAGCACGGAGTAAAAGGCAGTTTGAAATAAAAAATCGAAGAATAAAACGGAGGATGAAAAAATGTTTTGCAGAAAATGCGGTAAGGAAATGAAACCGAATGAGAAGTTTTGCCCGTCTTGCGGCGCTAAAGTGGAAACGGAAGAGACGGTGCAGGCAGGTTCGCCGATTCAAAATGCGCCGCAGTCCGTTGCGGTTGATTCCAACGGAACAGGTGTTGTGAAGAAAAAGCCAAAACGAAAAGTGGTACTGATTGCAGCTGCTGTGATTGTTGTTGTGATTGTTCTTATTTGTGCTGTTACCGGAGGAAGTTCTTCTTCGCCATTTGGAGAATACTCTGAAGAAGATATGGTGACAACGATTGCAGTTCAAACTGTACGTGACCAAATGTCCGTGAAACATGACCAGGATGTTTATGATGTGGAAATTCTCGATACGGATGGAAAATATAATTACATTGTATCTGCAACAACAGAGAGCAAACAAGGATTTGAGACTTGGTGGGTTCTTCTTCTTAAATTTGATGTAGACAGTGGCAAATATGAGAGTTACATACACTATCATGGAGAAACGGATTATGATGGAGAAGTTGGCGGTGACAGATTTACAAAAGATAACATTCCCAAATACTATAAATCGAATGCTAAATTTGGATGGGGAAAAGAAAACCATATTGAATAAGCAGATGTAAACAAATTACTGTATTCATAGATTGCAGCTGCAACACAAAAAAGAAGTTCTCATGAGCATGAGAACTTCTTTTTTACTGTTTTATAAAAGGAAAAACAGTGCAGCAAGCCTTCCATCTTCACGAATCACACAGACATTTCAAATTATGATGATACAAAAGCTCATTGATATCCATAACCGATTTTCCATGTTCGATGCCGTAAATCAGAATGCTGTCCCGTTTGTCCTTGGGATAGAGCAGGGCGAGTTTTGCAATTCTTAATGCAGTTTGTGTTTCATCAAGATTCAGCTGCATACCGATGCACATACTTAACAGAACATCCCTGGATGGACGGCGTGGGTTGGAGAGAGACAGGAGCTGAAAGCAATAGCGTTCGGAAAGCTGGGCATCGGATGCAAGCTGTACAATTGTGATCCCTTTTTCCCGGATCAGCGCCCTCAGATATTCCTTGATATTGCAGTCTAACAGAAAATCCTTGTTTTCCTGGAGGTAGGCATCAATGCTGCCGGTTTTTTTCAGCAATTCCAGCAGCTTTTCTGTGTCTTTGGGTTTCATGTTGTATCATTCCTTGTGAAAAACTTTATAGACTTATTATAACACGCAGCAGATGATATTTCAACACTTTAATGGGAAATCTGCTTGTGTTATATCGGGGAATGTGGTATAATAAAGAAGTTAAAATGGACCATAGTCAATAAAGTAGACAGAAGAAGAGAAAAGAATCAAAAAAGATCTTCAAATTGAATGGGAGATAAAAGGTCATTAGCAGAGTGAGGTCGTTTGAAATTGTAAAAGTGAATATATTCAAAAACAGACAATTCCAATTCATCAAAAGAGGCATATGAACGGCGGTTAGTTTCTTCAAGTTTCAAAAACTTGAAAAAAGCTTCTGCTACGGCATTGTCATAAGGATGCCCCTTTTTAGAAAACGACTGAATAAAAGAAGCTCTGTCCAGCCTTTTTCGGAATTCATCGCTGGTATACTGAGAACCTCTGTCTGAGTGGAAAATCACATTTTCAGGATAATTCCTGTTTTTTAAAGCAGATTCAAATGTATCCAGGACAAGCCTGGCATCGATTTTGCTACTTATTTTATAAGCTATCACACGTCTTGAAAAAAGATCAATGATAACGCATAAATAATAAAATCTTCCTCCGGCTTTTATGTATGTAATGTCGCTGCACCATGCTTTATTTGGCTCTTTGGGATTAAAATTCTGCTTTAATATGTTGTGACAATCTCTGTCACTGGATTTATTTGCGGCTTTGAATTTCGGCTTGACAGTTGACATTTTAGGAAGCTGCATTTGCTTCATCAGTCGGTACACTCTTCCCTGACTGATATGTATGCCATAATTAACTTCAAGAACCTTGCGCATTTTCTGAGCTCCGTAACGGCATTTTGCTTCGGAATAAATCTGTAAAATACAGTTCTTTATATTTCTGTTTTCAATTGCTCTTTTAGGTTCTTTAGAGTTAAAATGCTTGTAATAGCTGCTGCGGTTTACATTCAGAACACGACATAGGGTTATTATTGCATGTTCGTGCCGAAGTAAATGTACAGCTCTCATTCTTTCCCTGAGCGTGGAGTCATTATGGCAAGCGCTTTTTTTAATATGATGTTTTCCTCCTCAAGCTGTGCGTTTCTTTTTTGCAGTTCCTTTATCTGCTTTGCTGTCATAACAGTATTGTCGTCGACCCTGACTTCCGAATAAAGCTTTATCCATCTTGAGATCGCACTTACCGATATTCCGTATTCCTTGGAAAGCTCAGTTTGGGTTTTTCCGTTCTGGTGTAATGCCACGATGTTCTTTTTAAAAGTTTCATCGTATTGCAGCTGTTTGTTTGTCATTTTTTCCTCCTTGGTTTTTCTTCTTTCGTGTTTTCTTTTATTATACTACTTTTCTTTTCCCTTGTCTACTTTTTTAGTATAACACCAAAAATATGGCGTATCCGCTGTGTAAATGAGTTACTGTATGGAGAACGATATGAAAAACAAGAGCAAAAAAATGATGCTGTTTTCACTTGTTGTAATGCTTGGCTTTTCATTTGTATCTTTGATCGTTGCCTTTTCTATTAAAAATATCCCTGAGAACATTTCCTATGTATATGTAAATAAAAAAAGTGGAAGAGCGTTCCTGGCATGATAGCTATGAAAGGGTAAATGACATCATCGGCTTATTCGAATTATGTGTTGTTGTCATTTCAACTATAGTTTTTATCATCGCAAAAGTTAAAAACAATGAGAAGATAATAAGAAAACAAATGTTATTATGGTTCGTGTTTGGAATCAGCACGATCGCACTGTTATGCAGCAATATTGTTGCGACCGGTTTATCGGATGAAATGGATTATCGTCCAAAATACTATGCGTTTTCTGATAATCAGCATACACTTGTTTTGGAGGAAAGGTCGTTTTTATTGTATGGAGGCGGATATATCTTTCAGATTCAAGACGATAACAGTGCGGTTCTATTAGATTGTTTTACAACAGATGACGGCGGCAGGAACAATGGAATGTACGATATTGTTTGGCATCAGAATTATGCTGAAATAACTTATCGTACATTTACCACTGAAAATGATAAAAAAACAATCGTTGTCAATTTCAAGTGATTTCTGTTTTTGAAAGGATGGATGCAGCTATGTTGAAGTATGGGATTTATGCAAAAGCAGTAGAGCTTTTGTGCTTTCAGCCGGCACTCGAAAAGCTTTCCGCTGTATATCCTGAGATGGATATAAAAAGCTACAAGAAAAACGTAAAACACGAATACAAAAATATGCTTTTGCGAACGCCGGACATAGGAGGCAGTTCCCTGGAGATGAATCTGTATATCGCAGCATTTGTCTTTTCTCTGCACAAAGCAGAACCGGACAAGATCACGCCTGCGGTTGTGGATGCAATGGTAACAGCCGTGTTTAATTCTCCGTTTATGATAAAGGCGCACAAAAACAAAAAATGCACCTTATTTACGGATAAAGTGCAGGACAAGAAAGTAAAGGAAAGCATCGCAAGCCAAACGTCGGAATATGCACTTGACTGGAAATTTCGCTATGAAAAAGGCGTGGATGAGTTCTATAATACATACACAGAATGCGGTATCTGTAAGCTGGGCATCCGAGAGAACTGCTTTGAATTTGTTCCCTGTCTGTGCAATATGGATGAGAGAAACTACAGAAATGAAGGCGGACAGCTGCACCGTACCAAAACGCTGGCACAGGGGGATGACTGCTGCGACTTTCATGTTACAAAGATAAAATCTGAGAGTTGATTTTTGGTTTATCAGAAGTCATAGCATAAAAACAGGAAATGGGGGATGGCCTTGTATCCATGGCTAGAGTCTGTGTTAGAGGAGCAATACCGACCGGTTTGCAGGCTGAGGAAAACAGAGCGGAATGAAATCGTTCTGCTGGAGCAGAAAGAACGCCATGTGCGTATTGTGAAACGCATCTTTGCCGGCGGTTCAGACGTATACCGGAAACTGCTTACACTGAAACACAAAAAAATGCCGGAAATTTTAGAGGTTACAGAATTTGGTGACCGAACACTTGTTCTGGAAGAGTATATTGACGGTGTGACACTTTGGGATTTAATGCAGGAAGAGGGATATTACACGGAAAAGGCAGTCAGAAGCCTTATGTCAGAGCTTTGCGATGTTCTCGCCATGCTCCATGCACAGAATATCGTGCATCGGGATATCAAGCCGCAAAATATTATGATCGAGAACAATACGCATACGCTGAAACTGATCGATTTCGATTCTGCCCGGCTTATAAAACCTTGTTATCCCAATGATACGGAATATCTTGGTACAGTAGGATATGCTGCGCCGGAACAGTATGGCGAGGTTCAGACAGACACCAGAGCCGATATCTATTCGATGGGAATATTGATGAACGAACTGCTGACAAAGAAAAGACCCTCGGAACTGCTCTATCCCGGAAAGCTGCAAAAGGTGATTGTGAAGTGCATTCAGGTTTCACCGGACAAGCGCTTTCAAACAGCAGAGAAATTGAAAAGGAGTCTGCACGGATGAAAAAGTGCAAATATTGTGGAAAGGAACTCCACGAAGATGCGAACTTCTGTCCCTACTGCATGAGAAAGCAGATCAATGCGGAATATGTAGTAGCCAAAAGCGTACATGGACTGCGTTTTCGATGGCTTATTCTGGCTGGGGCTGTTTTGATCGCTGCTGTTTTTGCCTGCGTCTGGATCCTGCCGAAAATTTATCAGAAACCGGATGCACAGCAGTCCGCAAAAAAAGAGGATTCTGCCATTGACTATGATGCCTATGTGGGGACGTGGTTCAGCAAAGAAATCAGCAGTGCGGATGAATTTTATGAGAGCGGCGGTTCAGCTGTGCAGATTTTCTCGATCGATGACAGGATTGCCGAGATTTCTCTGTCAACTGTACAGAGCGCTCCGGCAAATCGGGCTGCAACAACGGATAAAATATACGGGGAAGTAGACGGAAACGTCATTCAGTTTTCTTTTCAAAATGACGGATGGATGAGTTCCGGTGAGGGGACGATCACGCTGCTGAATGATACAATTTATGCAGAAGTGATATATACCTATAAAGATCCGTCTGCGCTGTGGTATCTGGATCATGCCAATATTTTTTATTTGTGTGACAAGGAAACGCCGTCGCTGTTTGGATAAATCGTTTTGGGAAACTTGGGAATGCCTGGTTTGTACAGATAAATGTCTCTCTGTTTGGAGGAAGTGGATTGAAATACCGTTAACGTTGACGGCAGCATGACCGTTGCTGGTCTCTCTCCATTTGGAGAGAGTGGATTGCAATGTAAAAGACAAGTTTTATATTTTACATAGAAAGGGATAAACATGAAACAAAATTTGACAACAGGGAGTGTTCTGAAAACAGTACTGGTATTTGCACTGCCGTATTTGCTGTCCTATTTTTTGCAGACGCTGTACGGCATGGCAGATCTGTTTATCACGGGACAGTTTTACGGCGTGGACAGTATCACCGCCGTGGCAAACGGTAGCCAGGTCATGCACATGATTACCGTGATCCTGGTGGGGCTTGCCATGGGTGCAACCGTTATCATTGGACGTGCTGTCGGCGGAAACCGGATGGATGAGGCAGGAAAAGCCGTTGGAAATACGGTGACGTTGTTTATGGTTTTGGCGGCTGCGTTGATGGCGGTTCTGTTATGCCTGGCGAGACCTATTGTCATTCTGATCGGCACGCCGGAAGAGGCTGTGGCAGAAACGGTGCAGTATCTGGTCATCTGATTTTTGGGAATCCCGTTTATCACAGCCTATAATATTATTAGCGCCATTTTCCGTGGCATGGGAGATTCCAAAAGCCCCATGTACTTTATCGCAATCGCCTGTGCGGCAAATATCGGGCTGGATTATCTGTTCCTGGGCGCATGGAAAATGGGCGCTGCCGGTGCGGCGCTGGGGACTACGCTGTCCCAGACTATTAGCGTGGTGATCTCTCTTGCCGTGATTCTCCGGAAAAATACGGGACTGTCTCTGAAACACTCCGATTTTCGCCCGGATCGTATGATGATGGGGCAGATTCTGAAGATCGGCTTTCCGGTTGCGGTACAGGATGGCTGCATTCAGATCGCCTTTCTGCTGATTACCGTGATCGCCAATCACCGTGGACTGGACGATGCGGCTGCGGTGGGAATCGTGGAAAAGATCATCAGCGCTTTGTTTATTGTGCCGTCCTCTATGCTGGCGACAGTCTCGGCGCTGTCGGCGCAGAATATCGGTGCCGGAAAGCATAAGCGTGCCTCGCAGACACTGCGGTATGCCACGATTCTGACGACCGCCTATGGAATCGTGATAACCATTCTCATGGAACTGGCAGTGCAGCCGGTCATGCAGCTGTTTACGCCGGATGCCGCTGTAGTGGCGCTGGGATGTCAGTATATGCGTGGCTATATCATTGACACCATTTTTGCTGGCATTCACTTTAGTTTCAGCGGTTATTTTGCAGCATACGGGAAGTCCTACATCGGATTTCTCCACAATATGGCGGCGATCGTGCTGCTCCGTGTGCCGGGGTCTTATCTGGCGTCCAGGATGTTCCCGGAGACGCTGTTTCCCATGGGTCTGGCTGCACCGGCAGGGTCGCTGCTGTCTGTGGTGATCTGCCTCGGCGCATTTTTCTGGATGAAACGCCGTGGAACGATAGAATGCGCATAGCACATAAAATTATACCAAAAAACAACACCGTGTAAAGCTTGGAAATTGGCTTTGCACGGTGCTTTTTAGCATCTGTCGGGCATAATTTTGCTGCTGGCAAGGCAATTGTGATTTTATACCTCGCTGGAATGATAAAACAGGATACGGTATTGCCTTGGCGTGTATCCGGTCTCATTGCGGAAACATTGGATAAAATGGCTCTGCGAGGAAAAACTGAAATAGCTTGCGATCTCAGAGTAGGGCATATCAGATGTAGTGATAAGCTGTGCCGCCGCCTGTATCTTCTGGGACATAATGTAGGAATGCAGCTGTATTCCGGTTTCCCGATAGAAAAGGGTGGAGAGATATCCCCGGTGGATGGAGACCGCCTTTGCGATTTCTGCAATTTGCAGTTTGTCATGGAGATGGGCAGAGATGTACTCAATGGCTCTCATAACGTAAATGGAGTAGGCGTTTTCCTTTTTCTGTTTCTGCATTCGCTTGGTAAAATCGACTACCATCGTGTTGTGCAGTGCGGCAACCTGGGAGACTGTTTGCAGATGATCCATCTTTTGGATGAAGATGTCGCTGAGGGTATAGGCGGTTTCCCGTTCCATGCCGTGTTCCACGCAGATGCGTGTGATGAGTGCGACAGCTACCACAAAGTGATACCTTGCGTTGCGCAGACTGTCTCCGGAAAGCTTGCCGTATTCGTCGCCGCTGTATGCCTGGTCATCTTCTTTCATAAAATAACGGGAAACGTTTTCGATATCGCCGGATGCAATGGCATTATAATATTGAAATTCCTGATTGTATTCCAGATGCTGTGTCTGTGCTTCACGCTGCTGGAACAGCATCTGATGCAGATCGTGGTCAATGCTCATTTTTATCACCTCAATTGCAATTATACAACATATCTGCGAAAAAATCAACAAATCATATATCATAAAGCGCCGAAAACAGATATAATAAAGCTATCAGATAAGAGAATCCACTTTTCCAAACATTTATCTGTGTTTGGAAAAGGCAGATTCTGAGAAACAGGTTCTGGAATACAGACAGGGAAAGGAAAAAAGAAAATGCGTACACTGAATGGCTATATGCACGGCGTAAACTTAGGCGGCTGGCTGTCTCAGACAGCGGACACCTCAAAAGCACACTATGACAATTTTATCACAGAAGAGGACATTGCCTACATTGCATCTCTGGGATTGGATCATGTTCGTGTGCCGGTGGATTACACACTGCTGGAGGAAGAGGACGGAACACCCAAAACAGAGGGGTACAGCTATCTGGACAACTGCGTGACCTGGTGCAGAACCCACGGCATCCGGATGATCCTGGATCTGCACAAGACCTATGGATATTCCTTCGATCCGCTGGACAAAACAGATAAAACCGTTTTCTTCCGGGATGCTGCACTGCAGGAACGGTTCTATACGCTCTGGAAAATTCTTGCGGCAAGATACGGCGGTGCGCCGGAACTGGTGGCATTCGAACTGCTCAACGAGATCATTGAGCCGGAGGTCGCTGAGGCGTGGAATCAGATCGCACTGCACGCTATCGCAGAGATCCGGGTATTTGCACCGGAAAGCTGGATCATCTTTGGCGGCGTGATGTACAACAATGTTCTGAGTGTGCCGATGCTGGCAGAGGTGAATGACCCGAAGGTGGCATACACATTCCACAGCTATGAGCCGCTGATCTTTACCCACCAGGGTGCGTACTGGGTGGATGGAATGCCGTCGGATTTCCGGATCGCATATCCCAACACCATTGAGAATTACCGGGAATCCAGCAAGATGCTTTCGCAGGAGCTTGCCGGTGCGATCTTTGAGGGAGATCTGCCGGAGGTCGGCCCGGCGTTCTTTGAGGCACTGTTCCAGCCGGCGCTGAAAATCGCAGAAGAGCGTGATATTCCGCTGTACTGCGGCGAATACGGCGTCATCGACCTGGCAGACAACGTGTCGAAGATCAACTGGGCGTCGGATATCTGTGCTGTGTTTGACAAGTACGGCATCGGCAGAGCGTACTGGAACTATAAAGAAAAGGATTACGGCATTGTCAACATTCCCGATCAGAATGTACAGAGAGAACTGGCAGCAAAGCTGTAATGGTCATAACCTGTGAAACCCGTCCTGCGTTTTTGTAATGCAGGGTGGGTTTTGGGTGGATGGTTATTGATTAAAGTGAATTTCAAATAAGTTGGATTCCAGGATGTCATTCACACCCATATCTTTTTGTACCATGTTAATTAGCAGATACAGTGCAGAAAGTGCATGGAGAATATTTTTTAGATTGGCTTTTTGATAATGATAAATGCCGCTTTCATCTTTTTCTGTTCGATTGTGCTTAACGCTATTGTACGATTTCCACCAATCAGAGGATTCGTTGTCCTTGAATTTCTTAAACGGAACAAGGTCGATCTCTCCGTATGGGAATTTAGTTTGACATCTCCAGTCCTGTAATTTTGGATATTCATGGAGAATCAGATTGATCTTGTTTGTAATGCCGAAAGTGTTTTTCTTGTCCTGTTCCAGAAACCGTTTGCAGTATTCATCTGCTACAGAGTCGATTTCACTACAGATAATCAAATACATGGAGATAAATTGGTTGGAAAAAGTCGCATAATTTTTTCTGTCAATGGCAACATAATCTGACAGTTCGATCATTCGCTTTTCCAAAAGCAGATACTGCTGCCAGTATATTTTAATGATTTCTCTTCTTTCATCCGATTCCATAAAAGTGCCTCCTTTGAAACAACAGATTTTGCAACATAATTATATCATATTATGTCTATATAGTCAATCTTTTTTGTTTGGATTTTAATTGACATATGCAGGGATTTCTCAAAAACGCCTTGTATTCCAAGTCCCCATGTGCTATAATACCAAAGGACACAATTACAATCATGAGAATAGACAAGAGTCTGTTTTGCGTTTGCAGAATGAAACAGGCTCTCAGGAAAGCAGGAGAGAGAAATATGAGTGAAAAATGGGTTACGGCATGGGGCAATGCGATTTCTGTGGCAGAACGCCGCCCGGAAAATTATGCGAAAGATCTGACGCTCCGGTATCCGGCGAAAATGATGCTGGACGGCAGCGCACTGCGTATCACCCTGGACAATTTCTGCGGCAGTGAGCCGGTCACTGTGACCGCTGTATCAGCTGCCGTTTCTGACGGAGCAGACGGAATTGATACGGAAACCATCGTTCCGCTGACCTTTTCCGGAAAGACAAGCGTGACGATCCCTGCTGGAGAATGGGTGCAGAGCGATGCGGTGCGTTTTCCGGTGAAACGGGGCGAGACAATTGCCGTCAGCCTGTACTTTGCCGGATTTACAGAAATGCGTTCCGGCGTTGTGATTACCGGACCGCTGTCCGGCGGATATTTTGCCGTGGGCAACCAGACGGAAGAGGCTGTCCTGGGAATGGATACCTCTAAAAAGACCCACACGGTCTATTTCCTCAGTGACATTGATGTGCTGACAGACGAGGGAAACCGGACGCTGATCTGCTACGGCGACTCCATCACGGCGCAGGCGTGGCCGGATGAACTGATGCTGCGCACCCTGGAAAACGGGGATGGCACGACGGCAGTGATCCGGAAAGCGGCAAGCGGCACACGAATCCTCCGGCAGTATGACAATATCACTTATGATTCCTACGGCTTGAAAGGGGAGACACGTTTTCCAAGAGAGATACAGGTTTCCGGGGCATATGCTGTCCTCATCCAGCACGGCATCAACGATATCATCCACCCGGTGGGAACGGACGTCAACCGGTTCCGTCCCTGGAGCGATCTGCCTACCGCAGAGGAAATGATCGAGGGACTACGGTTTTATGTCCGTACCGCCCGTGCTGCCGGCTTGCAGGTGTACATGGGAACGCTTTTGCCCATCGAGGGATGGCGCACCTATGCGGATTTTCGGGAAAAGCTGCGCAGTGAGGTGAACCAGTGGATCCGGACAACAACAGAGATCGACGGCTGTGTGGATTTTGACCGTGCAGTCTGTGACCCGGCGCATCCCACGGCGTTTGCCGATGGATTCGACAGCGGCGACCATCTGCACCCCAGTGCAGCCGCCTATGCCAGAATGGCGCAGGAAGTGCCGGCGGCGCTGATTCAGAAGGAGCGATAACTTTTATGAAACAGAACTACCAAAAGACCATGTATGCCTGCTTTATCGGCTACATCGTCCAGGCAGTTGTTAATAATTTCGTGCCGCTTTTGTTTGTGACATTTCAAAAGAGCTATGGCATTTCACTTTCCAAAGTCACACTATTGATTACCATAAACTTCTGCGTCCAGCTGCTGGTGGATATGCTTTCTGCCGGGTTCGTGGACAAGATCGGCTATCGGGCATCGGTCATCATGGCGCATATTTTTGCGGCAGCCGGCTTGCTTGGGCTGACATTTCTCCCGGATCTTCTGCCGAACGCCTATGCCGGCATCGTGCTGTCGGTCGTAGTCTATGCCATCGGCGGCGGTCTGATCGAAGTCCTCATCAGCCCGATTCTGGAGGCGTGTCCCACAGAAAACAAGGAAAAGGCGATGAGCCTGCTGCATTCGTTTTACTGCTGGGGACATATGGGCGTGGTACTGCTGTCTACGGCGTTTTTCGCCCTGTTTGGCGTGGAAAACTGGAAGATTCTCACCTTGCTGTGGGTACTGATCCCGGTTTGCAATACGATTTTCTTTGCAACTGTTCCGTTGTATTCGCTCCACGAAGAGGGCGAAAAAGGGATGTCTCTGGGGGCATTGTTCCGGCGGAAGATTTTTTGGATCTTTCTGCTGATGATGCTCTGTGCCGGCGCATCGGAGCAGGCAGTGAGCCAGTGGGCATCTACGTTTGCAGAGCAGGGTCTGGGCGTCACCAAAACCGTGGGCGACCTTGCCGGTCCGATGTCGTTCGCCCTGCTGATGGGAACGGCAAGACTGATCTACGGCAAGTTCGGCGATCGGCTGAACCTGGACCGTTTTATGAAGTACAGCTGTGTGCTGTGCATGGCGTCGTATTTGTGCATCGTTTTTGTTCCCGTGCCGTTCGTGGGACTGCTCGGCTGTGCGGTCTGCGGCTTTTCTGTGGGAATCCTCTGGCCGGGAACGTTTAGCAAAGCATCCGCTGCCATCAAAGGCGGCGGCACGGCGATGTTTGCCATGCTGGCACTGGCAGGGGATGTGGGCTGCTCCGGCGGTCCCACACTTGCCGGGCTGGTGTCCAGTGCGTTTCAGAATGACCTGCACATCGGCATCCTGGCGGCGATCGTCTTTCCGGTGCTACTGCTGGTGAGCCTGTTCCTGTCGGACAGAGAGACGAAAAAAGCATAATGAAATAAGGCATTTTTTCAAAGCTGTAGGACGTATCAGTTCTACAGCTTTTTTGTATCTGTACGGCAAACAAAGGCACTTTCCCTGCGGACATATCTCGTTTTTATTTCCTCGAAATTGGATGTTTTTTGCCATAAAATGTGGGATTGTGTATTGACAATTCCACATAAAAATGTTATAATAAAATTAAGCGTAAAATCGCAGAATAATGTGCAAAAAGCACAATGCAAAATATAAGCTTAAATAAAAAACTAGTGATTTCAGCGAATAAAACTGCTGAAATCCAAGAAAAACGCTTTTTCATCAAGATGCTTGAAAAAAACGGAAATGTTTATTGAAATTGTTAATTCACGAAACAGATGTGCCGTATGGCAGGGGGAATTGTAATGTATCGACAAATAAGCATATGGAAGAGAATCATTTATGGTATATTAGCAACAGTGATGGTGCTGACTTCGTGCGACTGGGGGACGATCTTCATCGCAGCAGAGGCGTTGGGAAATCCCAGCGGTTTTCAAGTTGGGTTTGGAACAGTGCTGTCAGGCGGTGCTACACTGACGGCACAGACCAATGACGGTGTCGGCAGTTTCTACATGATTACCAAGCAGCAGCAGACATTGATGACTGTCAATATCAGACCTGATTTTCAAACAGGTTACGTCAAGGGGCAGGATCTGGAGATCACACTGCCGTATTTGTATTGGGATGAAAAAAATGTACTGGTTCAAGTGAATTCGTTTGACAAGATTCCCAGTCCGCAAAAAGAAAACGGAGAATATATCGGCATAGAGGCAAAGCTGAATAATATGAGTGTATTTGGTAATTCAGCTGATATCTATAATGAGATTGGTGATAGAATTGACAGCAGTCAATATGCTCGTGGAAAAATAGAACTGAAAAATGTTTATGAATCACTTTCCCAGGATTGCACGCCGCAATTCGATATCCGGTTTTATACAGCAAGTGACAAAGTAACGATACCGGAAAATACAGCTGCAACGCTGAACGTAAAGTTTTCATATGACAAGTATTATGACAACAGCGGCAATGAATTAAGCGGCAGCTGGTCTACAGATGATCTGGATTCTGAGCAGGAAAAACAGGCACGTACAGTTACTTTTGTCAATTCTAACCTGGAGTGGAGTACAAGCATCAAAAGCGTTCCGACAGTGCAGCTGGACAGTGCAAGTACTGATAAAAGTACTGCGGTCATGTGGCAGAAGTATAACTACATGGTATACGAAGTCACAGTGCAGAACGACTCTACAGAAAAAGAAAGCACCATCGACAACTATTTGATTACATTACAGGCGCAGTATAACCCGGACAAAATGCGGAGTATCCTGGATGAGGATATTCTTCGCTGGTGCGAGGATGATACGAACACGCCAAACACAAATATTTCCGCTGATTTTTATCAGCATCATGACTTTGTCGGTAAGCCCAATGAGGGCGGTGTTCTGATCTATGATGTCACCGATACACCGGACTGGAAAACGGAGTGGGATCTGGAGAATTTCACCAATATTCCCGGCGAAACCATACCGTATGGTTATTCCGGTACAGGTACGATCATTCTGCAAAGAGAAGCTACCGACAAATCCCATATGCTGTATTCCAAGGAGAAAGCGGAGGAACTGAACCAGGGTGACCCCAACGGAAAGTACTATGCTGCCCGGAAATACATGGTTGCGATTCCGTATCCGAACAACTTTAACAGCAACACCGGATTCAAAAACACTTCTGGACTGACAACAACAATTTCGTTCGGCGGCGGCAGCAGCATTCACTGGTCGAAACAAGGTTCGGACACTACAGAGTTCACGCCCCATACCTGGGATAACTTTGCGCATCACAAATATGTCAAGGACGCAGACGGCAAAGAAGTAACAGATAAGACGGTTGGCATCGGTGCGGTGGATGAATATTACCTGGATGGGTTCAACAGCATCGGCAATATCCCGGTGTTCAATGCCGTTGCGACAGACCACGTGCCGGAAGATTTTGACCTGCAGGAAATCCAGATCAATTTGCAGAACGACACGGTGCATTATCCGGACATTCAGCTGAAAGACTGGTTTAAGGTGGATGGAACAGACCTCAATCAGTTTATCCAGTTTGGCTTTACCGATGAAAACGGTGATGTGATCTATAAAACTGCCAGCGAATTGGGCTTGGGTCTGAAACAGGATGCCAATGTTAGCGCAGCAGACGAAAAGATCTGGACGCTTGCCATTGGCGACGCACTGACCACACAGGCTGGTCTGACATTCTGCAATGAGGTCAAGTTTGTGTTCCGGGAGGAGATCCCACGCTATACCAACTTCAACGGTCTTATCACCATGCGTGGTGCATTTCCGCACTTGTGGACATATGACAACAAGATCGACACCTCTTATGAGATTCACTATTACCAGCCGCCGACAGCGTCGGAAGACGGCGAAGGCAAGTGGGTTTCGGAGTCGAAAGATATTGATGAAAAGAATGCAGTTATCAAAACGGAGCGGGCAAAACCGGCGCTGACCGGCGTAGGCGTTTATGATGACTCCATCGGCGATCTGATACAGAAAGGCAATCCGCAGACAGTTTCTCTGAACGATGATACGGCGGCGGCTCGCTTTGTCATTTCCAACGACAGCATTTCTGAGATCAGCCCGGCAACACTGGATATCACTGGTCTGTATCCGGACGAGGATTGCGCTGCCGGCGGACTGGTTGCGTCCAACATCCAGCTCAGCAGGAGCTTGCTGGAAAAGGCGACGATCGAGAAAATCGTGCTGCACGGCAAGGTGAACAACCGGGGGACGCTGACAGATCAGGATGTCACACTGAACAAGCTGGAAAACTACGGCGTAAATGCAAACGGAGACCTGGAAATTCCGAAGTCTGCGTGGAGCGGTAAGCTGACCTATCTCACTGGTATGACCGTGTACTTCCAGCGCATCAGCGACAATATTCCGCTGACGGATGCCAACGATGACGGGAACTGCTATGTGCAGATTCACGGCACGCCGACCACAGAAAAGGATATCACACCTCACGGCGTGCTGAAAACCGATTATAGCTTTGGCGAACACGACCAGACTGCCCTGGATCAGACGGTGGAAGATACCGTCACACTGAACGTGTCCAAGGTGCTGCCGGAACTGAAAGCGAGCGTTCATGCGATTCGCAAGGACGGCACAGAAGCGTACAAGGAACAGTCTGTCAGCTATGACAAAAACGGAAACGCTCATCCCGTTTATCCGACACTGGCTGTGCCGAACCGGAGCAAAACGGAACAGACCTGGTATCAGTTCCTGCTGACCAACAACTCCCGTTCTACCAGCTCTCATGCGCTGCTGCAAGTCAATATGGACAGCGTCGGCAATGAGCCTATCGACTGTCTCCAGGATGTGGAGGGCTTTGATACCCGGAAGATCGTTCTGGACGGCATCGGTACAGGACGGGCGGCAGAGATCGATAGAATTGAACTTTTTGATTGGAATAATACGACATATACCGCAGACAACGAGGCAAATATTGTGCCTAGTCTGACGGTCAATTCTGATGCCCTAACGGTAGATGCGGACGGCAATGTCACATATACCGTTCCGGATACCATTCAGCGCCTGCGGAGTGTGCGCATCATCTTCTCCCGCATCTACGGAAATGCAGATCTGGACAATCTCAAGGAGATGAATCTGAAACTGTATGGTTCTACGGACTGGACAGGGGATTTGAAAGCATCGGCGCACTTCGAAGTCATTGGCAGCATCAACGAGGCATCCAAGACTTCCTCTGAGGCAACCATGCAGGTGGCAAAAACCAACCTCCAAATCACACCCTCTGCCAATCGTCCGGAGACACAGGAAAGCGATAATAAGAGTCTGACTGTGCCGAATAAGGCAAACGATCTGTACTACGGTTTCCTGCTGGAGAATGGGGCAACTTCGGGCTGCTACTCCAAGGCAGGGAAGTCGCTGGTTTCCGTTGACCTCCAGAGCGTAGGCGTGAAAACAGAAAAGGACAGCGCCAAGATCGTAAAGGGCTACCTGTCGGACAAGGTGACGATCTCTTCCAACTATGCCAAGAGCGGCGTGATCGAAAACGTCAAGCTGACCGCATTCCTGCCGGATGGCATTGCTGGTCCTAAACAGGTGAAAACCTTTACCCTGGAAGAACTGGAAAAGAACAAGAATGCGGCAGGGGAACTGGAAATGGACCTGTCCGATTGGAAAGCACGGGACGTATACCTTGCGAATATCGAAATCGCTTATGCTGATCTGGAGCGTGACCTCTCTGCGGAGCAGGGCAATGCACCGGAGCTGCGCATCTACGGTACAAGCGACTGGTTCGATGATCTGACGGCGAAAATGACAGTGACACCGCAGCATGAGCTGATGCAGAATCAGGCAAAGTCTGCGTCTGTGACATTCCACGTAGACCGCCCGGGACTCAGCGTCAACACACACATTTATTACAACGATCAGAAAGAATCTACACGTGCGGCATCGGGCAATACGGATGGAAATGAAACCATTTTCGGCGTTCCCTATGACCGTGATTTCATGCTGCGTGCAGAGTTTGCCAATGAGACCATTTCGGTTCTGGATGACACCCAGATCATTGCGAAGATCCCATATGAAAAGCAGGGAGAAGAAGAAACCGGTTTCCATACGACAGAACTGCGTATTTACCAGGATCTGATCGACCAGTTCGGTGCATTTGACAATATCATTCTGACTGGTAAGGATGCGGATAACCTGGAGAAAACCGTAACTCTGCTGCCGAAAACCGACGAGAACGGAAAGCTCACCGGTTTCTATACAAAGGATGCGCCGGATACTGTTTATACTTATACAGACGGTGCGCTGACATTCACCCGAGACACAGACACACGGCTGTTCCCGGCGTTCGGTATCAAGAATCTGACACAGGTGGAACTGAACGGCAGATTGGTAAAACTGGTGGACAAGACCGCATCGGAAAAGCGGTATATCGAATTTGACGGTTATGACGATTCCCTGTTCGGAAAGACCGATACACTGGAAGTGGAGACACACAACTATCTGGACGGTTTCCGGGAATCCAAGGGCTATGTCACAGAACCATACGATAAGGACAAGTATATCGTCACGAAGAAAGACACCACAGCGATCTATGTTTCCAAGATGTATTTCGACACCACCGTAATGGCATTTTATAAAGATGCCGATGCCGGAGACAAGAAGTACACGGCGGCAGCCAGCGCAGTGGAGCATTTGCGGAAGAAGTATGCCCAGCCCACAGAAAATATGACGACTTGCTCCTGGAGAAGCGATAAGCATATACACGGCGCAGACGGTTATCTGTTCTCTGAAAAAGAGAAGTGGGGAGATAGTGCGGATAACTCCGAGTTGGAGATCGGCTATAAATCCATCGGTTCTTTCGCTGTGGACTTCCGCCAGTATCTGAACACAGGGAACAATCTGCCCAAGGCAAATCCGACCCTTGCCGGACAGGAACACCAGTCGTATGACTACGTTCGCAATGCGTCTCTGAATACGGCGGCAACTGTGGATATTACATTGGATCTGCCGTCGAATACTTTCGATGCGTACTATCTGAAAATTGATCCTCGTGCCAAGGACTATATCAAATCCGTTACGGCAATCTATGCAGACGGTACCAAGCGCATCTGTTCCGGACAGGAAATTCTCTATGAAGCCAACGAGAGCAATACAAACGGAAACTTTGCACGGCTGAATCTGCTGGGCAGTGATGCGGATATGTTCTCTGAGGACGATTCCAACTATTATAAAAAGCCGGAGAGCTATGACGGAAAAGAACCGGAAAATCCGGTAAAACAGGTAGTTGTGACCATCGACATCAACCGCTACCAGACTGTCAATAATGACGGCAAAACGGCAAAGTCGCCGGACTACGGCACATGGTATGACCAGACAGATTCTTCTACACAGGGAATGTTCGAGGTTACCGGACGTTTCTACCGTATGGACGAGGCAGTTGCCAAAGCACACGCAGATGTGACCGTGGGCAACACCACTGACGACAGAAGTAAGGTGCGGACAGATTCGGGTGTGGACAAGGAAAAGTCGGAATGGTCTTTCACAGATCAGTATTATGCCTGGACACCGAATCATAGCTATAGTCATGGTCATTACTGGACTTATGAGATATTCGACTATACTGCAAAGCATTTGCAGTCCAGCACACGTGTGCATATTGTCAATGACCAGGACAACGTACAGAAGGGTGTCGGCGAAACACCCGGAACGGCAGAAAATCGCAATGCAGAATTTGGACAGGACAATAGTTTTGCAATTCGGTTTTATCGGCAGGGCAGAACCACAAGTGTTCCCACCTCTAAAGTGAATGCAGGATATAGTACATCTAGCCGTTCTGCACCGAACAATAACGAATATCATTGGACAATGAGCAGCCCGTATGTTCGTACCGACCAGTACGACTGGGTGAACAAACTTTCCTTTACGGATAAGGTTGTGCTGTCGGACAGCCTGCCGCAGATTCGTCCGGATGATGACTATGAATACAAGGGCTTTCTGACTACGGGCATTCAGATCAAGAAGGAGATCTATCAGTATTTCCGGGATGACGACAACATCATTTTCACCATAAATGCAAAGAACACGAATAATGACGTTGTCGGGTCTGCACAGACCATTTCTGTTCCGGTGTCTGAACTGAGAAAGATGTACGGCGAAACTGAGGACTGGAACATCTATTTCGAGTACACGCCAAGACAGCAGGACAATACAGATAGCGGAGACGATGGAGACGGCAGTACCGAAGAAGATGCGGATGATGCGGACACCGGTGCAGACGAGCCGCAGATCGAACCGACCTATACCTTAAAAACAGACGACGGCAAGTATGTGGTAGTTCTGGGCGAAGATACCTTTGTGACGGACTACAGCATGACTATGTATGACATTCCGGGTACAGGGGATTATTCTGCGGAACTGACCGACAAGGAAAAGGCAGATTATCACAACCAGAATGCCTGGGATATTCTGGTACAGGGCAAGCCGTATGCCATCAACAAGACAGATAAGGATATGTACGGCGAAAATACTGCCAAGACCAGCGTTTCCACGGATTATGACCCGGATGAGAAAATCTACAGCCAGTCGGATAATGCCACCATCATGGGCTATCTGATCGACTTCAAGGCTGACTATGCGCTGCAAACAAAGAGCGGCACCACATCGGAAAAGCTGTACTACGATTATGACCAGACAGACAACAACACACCGAATCGTGGTCTGTTCCAGGTGAAACTGTTCAACCAGGACAAGCAGAATGCGACCGGACAGGATGCGGCGGCACGCATTAACAGCGCCGCTACTACCAACACCATGGACGGCAGCTATCGGTTGGAGCATATCTACCTGCCGGCATTCCTCCTGGATGGGGATTGGTTCGGCGTGGAGAATCTGACGCTCCGTGTGGGCAGTACGGACGTTCCGGTGAACGTGGTCAAAGGCATTGGCGTAGACGGTATGGCGGACGGTATCTATGTGGTTCACGTTGATACAACAAAGAACGTACAGGGCGAAGAAGTTTATACCATTGATGTGGAACAGATTCTGCGCCAGCTGTATCAGGCAAATTCCAGCGTTCTCGGAACTTATACCAATTCCACCAACCAGAAAACTTATGTCAAGGCATATGTCAGCAGTTTCCAGCTGGATCTCAAGGCGAAAAAGGCAGACCGAAATGACAGCAGTACTGTGCTGGGCGACGGGGAATACCTGTCCGCAAGCAAAAGCAAGGACAAGAGCGCATTCCTGTATGACGGCGTTTATGTAGACCGTACACCGGACGATTTCACCAAGGATGACTGGAATTCCAACTCAACGCCGTCCTTTGGAAAATCCCCCAACGGCTATCCGGAGCAGACACCCAAGAACCAGCTTTCGGCGACATTCACATCGGTTGACCCGAATGCCAATACCTATGTTTATAAGAACACAGACGGTACGGCAAAGGGCAGCAAGAAAGAGGCGTCCTATACCGTCAAGAATCTGACCGGCACGCTGGATGCGGTAGTTACTCGCACCAGGATGTACGACCAGGATTCCAAGACCGGCAACATCGATAAGGTGGACTATCTCCATCTGACGCCGTATGACTACGTAGAGTATACCATCCAGGTGGGTGCGCCGAGCAACGCACTGATTCCGCTGGAGCATACCACAGTGGACTTCTCTGTTCCCAAGGGACAGCGGATCGTTCGCTGGGATGTGGTAGATGCAAATGGAAACATCAAGACAGACGGCAACGCTGCAGAGAACATTCCGGCTGCGGACATCCACGCCACACTGTCAGACGGCGGCACAACGATCGAGGCGGCACAGGGTGTCAAGTACGCACTGCTTGCCAAGTCGGATGCAGACCCGGAAGAAACCGCATACCAGCGGCTGGTGGCTGAACTGGGCAAGGGCGCAAAATCCGATGACCAGATCAAGCCGGGTGAAACGGTTTACCTGCGTGTGACCACACAGCTGACAGAAAACGGCGGCAGCTATGATAATGTGACTGTCGGCACGCCGGATCTCAAGATCCATGCCGCACCCAAGCACGGCTATCCGCAGTATTCTATTTATGATACGGCAAATGGTACGAATTATACGCCGAATACAGACAGGCAGAATTATCGTTGGAACAAGAGAGTAAAAGACGATGCCGGATATTCGTATTACTATCGTTATACCGAGGCTGATGCAGACAAACAGACCCAGTATTATGCACACGTGCAGAATGAACTGACCTATCAGTCTGTTGCGCCGGTAAAGCTTACCTACCAGGTAAACGATGCCAAGCAGAATTACGACGGCAAGGGTGCTGTGCTGACGGTCAGCGACCTGTACAACGAGACCGGACACTACTGCGACACCTATACCATAGACGTTTCCTTCCTGGAAAAGCGTTCCAAGGACAGCGGCGATGTGTTCTACCGAGGCTTTGAACTGACGAAACCCTACACAGTTACAGACAAGTTCGGCAGAGTGGAAATGCTCTATGCCGTTGCAGAGCCGAGTACAAACCCACGGTTTGCAGAGGATGAAAACATTGCATTCAAGACGGATGAGAACGGCGTAAAGGTGACCTGGAAGTCCTATGAATATGACCCGTCCATCACTACAGACCAGGCAGCGACAGCGAAAATGACAAACGACGACCTGCCGAATGTGGTTGGCGTTCGCTGGGTGTACTATGACCTCAGGGGCTTTGACACCACAACTGCGTACAGCAGCACCACCAAGACAAAGGTCGCTTTGCAAAATGTGACGCTGACCGGTGTCGGCAGATACCAGGATGTCACAGACGGCACAGGCGTGAAAGCGGATACCTATAAGCAGTATTTCACAGCCACCAACACCTATGAACACATCCACAGCGAAAACGAAAACGCAGTGACAGTGACCGAAAGCGGCAGCAGTGTAGCATCTACAGCAACACCTACCGAACACACGGTGAAACTGACGGACAAAACAGTTCTGAACCCCAGCGTTTACCGGGAAAACCCCATTGCATCGTTCCACACCCAGACATTTTCTTCCGAGAGCGACGCATCGGCTGCGTATGACGAAAAGAAAACGCAAAAGACAAGCTATCGTCCTGGAGACACCATCTGGCAGAAAGTGACACTGAAAAACAACCTGGCGGCGCTGAGTAGCGGCAAACAGGCAGGCGAGGAGGGCAGACTCATTAACCCGGTCATCTATGATAAGGTGCCGGAATATTTTGCCAAGACTTTGTACGATTCGTATGGGGTCGGCGCTAGCATACCCAATTTTCATTTTCATTTGCGTTTGCTGAATGCAAACGGCAGCGAGAAAGATTTGAGCAATATTGAGCTGTATCTGGCAAACAAAACCGCACAAAATGGGTATGACTACGGCGGAAAAATGACCTATACAGACGGGTTCAAGTCAACCAATGCAACACAAAAGGCATTTAACGATCTGAACCCGGACGAGAATTCCACATATCAGATTTCCTTTACCGTGTATGAACTGCGCCTGCGTTATAAAGATGCTCCGGATGCGGACTTCGTTTTGCAGCCGGGTGAGCAGATCGAGTTCTGCTACTCGGCGACCATTCAGGAAAAAGACCTGCCCATGGTGTACACTGCGTCCACCTATGCAAATGATACTGCCGCATCCACTGTGGACGGCAGCGGACTGCATCCGGCATATTTCCCCCGCATTGGTGAGTATTATCAGCAGCGTATTAACCACTATTATTCCTGGGATACTACATATGGCAAACTCTATCCTATGCTGACGAATGGCTTTACTAGTGAAGGAAATACCCGGAACAATTTCAAGCAGGTACAGAACAGCAATATCCAGATGGATATGGACTATCTGATGCACGATATTGGTTTCAGTGCGGACAAGAATACCCAGGTGGATATTTGGGAATTCCTGGATCAGACCATTACCCACATTCCGGGTTCTGGTTCCACAGACGCTACCATTGGCGGTCAGAATGACACACTGCTGGATGAGGACTCCCAGACTGCAAAGAATATGCAGACGGTGAAGTATAATGCAAGCTCCAAAATTGATACTGCCGACCAGCTGTCGCAGCTGCCGCAGACGGTGAAGTACATGGCAGGCGGTGCAAACCGAGATTGGTTCCGGCTGGCAATGGGCAAGCGGAACAAGGACTATGTAGACTGGGCAAATCTGGATGCTGCAAAGAATACACCGGTTGTATGGAGCGAGACACGTCTGCACCTGCAAAAGGCATGGCTTGCCACCAGCTCGGAATTTGTGACAAGCAATATCCAGTACGAAAAGACAAACGGCGACCGCACCAATAATGTTTTGGCTGACCCGAATTATCCGTATTATGGAACATATTCCGACGGTCATGGAGTGAATTCCTATTACAATAGTGTACATGAGGTGACAGACCGCTCTGGTGCGGCTGCGCTGGAATATGATGAAGATGTCAAGGTACAGCTTCAGGCGTACAACTACGGCGACTGGGATCTGGACGGTGTGACATTCCTGTATACCTATGCCTATGGCATGAAACCGGTGATGAATGCAGACGGGACGCTGGATACATCTGAGATACTGGCGTACACCAACACCGGCGACTCGAAAGCAAATACATTCTCCCAGATCGACGGGACATATGTTACCGCAGAGATCATTCAGAAACCGGGAGACAAAAATCCGCAGTATCTTGCACCAAAGGCAATGCGGGATGCGGCACAGAACGCAAACATCACAGACGGCGCAGACGGATATTACAATGCAGACGAGTATACTCCGTATGTGGTGAAGATCACTGTAAAGCAGCCGCTGAAAAAGTGGTACGGCAGAGGCAGTGATTTCGGCTATATCACACGGGTGACACTTCCGGCGAGAGTATACACCGATACGGCAAGCGGCACATGGTACGACCGTGTTCTCACCCAGCCCTATGTGGCAGAAAACAGCCAGAATCATCTGTACTATCAGATCTATGACATCGACCACTGGGACGGTTCCACCAAGGCGCTGACCAAGCACAACCAGCTGTACGGTATGGACTATCTCTGGAGTCCGCTGTATTTCCATTGTGATACGGCAAATGAACAGCTTGATAGTCTGAAATATCTGGCATCCTCTCCGAATATGCCGTCAGTAAACGGCTACAATATCCAGAACAAGGAAGTCGTAGCAGACGAAAACGGCTATCACTTTACCAACAATGACAACATCGATCGTTACAGCAGCGGCACGACCATGTTCTTTGCCGAAACTGGTACAAGAGCCGTGCAGCGAAAGCCTTTGGTACGCAGCTGGGCAACCATCGGCAAGGATGAAACCGAGATGTACGGCAAGAAGGTAGAGCAGTACTACACCGAGACACAGGGTGAGGTCAACTGGATCAACGTCCATGTGGAGAACAACTATTACTGGGATGAGTACGGCTACAGCGGCAGTGCCGGTACTGAAGGGTACAACAACGAAAAATCGCTGCACAGCTATGGTACAGACGGCGGTCAGAAGGGTTCGCTCTCGCTGCCGGTCATCACCAACATTCTGCCCTACGGCATCGTTCCGGTTGCGGCGGATGGCTCTCGCTATACCACGGACAACGACAAAAACAACAAGCCTCTGAACTGGGAGCTGTACGACAAGGATGCTACCACTAAGCTGACAGATCAAATGGCACTCTATGATACTGAGGTCTACTATGATGATTCTACCAAGCGGTATGTGGTGCAGATTTTCGCCAAGGAAGAAAACGACACAGAAAAGGCAATGACAGCGGCTGAACTGGCAGAAAAGCAGAAAAAGGATGCCGCAATTCGCAACGGCAGTCTGTACAATTTCTGCATCAAGACCTTTACCTATGCAGAGCCGGACGATGTGATAAACGGCGTGGAAGAGGAAGACCTGCTGAAAAACTATCTGAATAACTATTCTTATGTTTCCAGCAGAGTGAATGCTTACCGGTTTATCACGGACAATGACATTTCCGGAAATCCGTACAAGGTTTGCTCGGCGGCAGTGATTACACCAATTATCAATTACTATTCCACCTATGCGTTCCGAAAAAAAGACGAACGAAAAGATGCAGTTGCTGCAACTGCAAAGGTGACTCGTCATTATTATGGCGGTGTTTATTATTACAAATCCGAAGATACCCTGCCCATGTGTCCGGACACAGATAACGACGGACTTTCGACCACCATTCCGGATTCCTATGTTATTTTGAAACATAAGTTTGAAAAAGACGGCAGCTATATGCTGGGCAGCATGAGCCGGTATGCCGAGAGCGATTCCATGGAAATGGACGAATACCGGAAGGACAAGCCGCTGTATGAACGCATCCGTTCTGCACTGAACCGGGATGTGACACTGCGTGACAACGGCAGCGATATGACTTTCCAGGATATCACTTCTGCAAATATCATACAGGATGCCGGCGTTGTGAACACGCTGAAGATCCGCACTCAGACACCGTCTTTGAAGGCGGAGAACATGGTGGCTGCGGAAAAGGCAGATACAGGTCTCAAGGGCTTTACCGGAGATACAGAGAATCTGGACGAAGTGAAAACTCGTCAGAAGTATCAGAACAACGGAAAAGACTTTGACTACAGCGATATCCTCTGGTACAGCGCCAAGGTTTCCAGCCAGTCCGAGGCGGATTACCGCTATCGTGGCAGTATTTTCCACGCCAAGATGGTGGTGACATTCCAGCTGCCGGAAAATGTACGGTACTGGGATGAGGACGACCTAATGGACGACTACTATCTGGAATACACAGATAAGTCTGGCGCCAAGCAGACACTGACCATGGCGCAGGCAAGGGATGACGGCTGGGGCATTGAGCTGACACAACGGTACTTTGCTGGAGATGTTGCACCGGCAGAAAATACAACAGACGGACTGACACGGGCGTACTCTGCCACCAAGCGTGGCGGCGAGACGCTGGTGTTCGAGATTACTACGCCGGCAGAAAAAGGTTTCAACTGTAAGGATGACAAGACCTATGTTGCAGGTTATCACCCGGCAGGCTATTTCAACGGCACGCTGAACTTTAAGATCAAGACCCGGATCGACAACCTGGAACTGCAAAACGACACAGACAGCAGCTGGGAGGACTATTACTCCAAGGTCTATGTAACCTTCGAACAGACAGACGGCAAGTTTGCCATCACAAAGGATGGTCTGTTTGCAGAACGGGACGCAGACGGCAAGTACTACACTCGTGGCGGCTGTCTCATGCCGAAACAGGACGAAAACGGCTATGTCTATAACGACTACGGCAATATCGTCTATGAGAAGAAACAGCGGCAGGAAGTTCCGGCAAGTGATATCGTGTATGATACCTATGACTTCAACTTCACCGGGCAGACCATGGAGGGAATGCAGCTGCAAAATGCAGTGCGTGTGAAGGATGAAAATGGCACAAAGGACAGCACAATTAAGGAGATCGAACCCTTTGACGGCGTTGTGCCGGGTGAGATCTATCTGATCGCATCCTCTGCAAAGATCGCTGTTATAAAGCCGGATACCACGGTGCGTGCGGATCTGAACTATGAGCGTGTGCGTGTCAATGACCCGAACTCCTCTATCACCATCGCAGAAGATCCCCATATCAAGCAGGTCTATAAGACGGTCAGCTACATCGACCAGGTGTCTAATGACACTGCATCGGTAAACGAATTTGTGGTGAACTATAACCTGGCGAACTATGCGACACTGCGTGGTACGACCAAGGTTGCGCCGGTCAATAAGCCGGATGTTCTGCCGCACGTTTCCGAGCTGGTTTATCCGAATGTGACGGAGATCTCTACCGGTAACTGGGCGATTCCGTCGGCAGATGCGCTGGCAACCGAATATGCTAAATATGCAGACCAGGTGCATGACATTCTGGAAAATCATCTGAAAGTGTATCCGTATGTACTTATCAGTACGGACCCTGCCAATGAAGCAGAATTCCTTGCACCGGAGACGGAGCAGGATGACGGTATCTATTCCAACGCTTATGCAAACAACGGCAAGGGAACCAGCTGGTGGGTACGCATCGGTAATGAAAATGGTTACGCACTGGATGCAAACCAGACCATTTCGCTGGAGACCGGCAAACTGCATTTTGACAGTACCAATGAGCAGCTGAAAAAAGAAATCACATCCGGCAAGATCAATCTGAACAAATCCATTCGCCAGGTGCGCTGGGTCATCCGGACAGAGGGCTTCACGGAGACAATTTCCGGAACCCAGGTCGAACTGACCGACGCAGAGGCACCCCGGTATTTCCCGGTGCCGAAGGGGCTGTATATGAATGCAGACGCAGACGATGCAGAAGAGGGCAGACAGGACCGCAATGATGTGGACAAGGATCACTATGGTCTGGTATCTCTGAGCGAGAGTATCAAGGAAAACAGTCCTCATGTTGCGTTTACCACTGCGCCGAATGATACATCAATTGCAAACTCTGTACACAACAACCATTTCGCAAGCGTGATCCTGCGCAGCGATGACTTTAAGTATGCGGTTTCCGGAGAAGTCTCCAGAGTGGGCTTTTATCTGGATCCGCAGCTGCCGTGGCTGGGCATTGATATTGATGCCAAGTATTTCAGCGGCGCTGCAAAGACAGCATACAAGTGGGATTCCAATACCAGCGGTATCAGCAGCAGTACTGGCAAGATGCTGAAGTATACGATTACGTATAAGAATCTCAGCCAGGAGCTGTTGGAAACAACTACGTATAACCGAAAGGGTGCGGAATCCGATAAGCTGTCGGAACCGACGGTTTCTCTGGCACTGCCGTACCTGGAGTCTCTCTCTGCGGATAATTTCCAGTATGTGAACTATCAGGATGATTCCAATGGCAGCATTGACGGCTATTTCGTCGGCGATCACTATACCAGCACTGCGGAAAAGAACAGCGACAACCAAGTGGTAACGCCAGCAAAGAATCTGGATGATGTGACGCCGCAGTGGACATGGCATATTGAAAATGAAAAGGGAGAATTTGTTTCTCTGAAAGAAGCCGGTGATGTTTCACTGGCTGATGTAGATGTAGAGACAAAAACCTATGCAGACGTAAAACAAACCGATGTTGCCATGGATGAGGAAAAGAATCCCAACCCCTACTTTGTGACAAAACCGATCTCCACCAACGTACTGAACCGGAAGATCGTCAACTTCAAGTTCTCCGGAACACTGGAGCCGGGTCAGCGCATTGTAGTAGAACTGATGGTGCCGCTGGATATCAGCAACAACAACATCGTGTCTACGGAACTGATGCAGGCAAAGGCATACGGATTCAAGAACGGTTCATTCCGGCCGTATATTCCGGACGACCAGGGCAAGACACAGAAAATGGTTGCTTACGAAGTAGACAGCCATGATGTCAACGACAACGGCAGCAGCGGTGATATGACACTGACGATCACATCACAGGCGATTGCTCTGCTTGCCATTGATAATGTCACACAAATGAAAACATCGACTTCTGATCTGGATTCCGTGAAAGCGGATGTTCCGGTTCGTGTACAGGAAGGCGGCAACTATTCGTACTCTGCCTCTATGCAGAATGCCTCGACCAGCAATGCAGAATATACAACGCTGCTGTTCTATGATGTGCTGCCTTATGAAAACGACACCAAAGCAACCGATGACACCGAGCGTAAATCCAAGTGGAACGGCTATCTGATTCCGGAGTCTGTCCAGCTGAAAAGGACCTCGTCCGGCGGTACGTCATCCTCTAAGGTTGACCCGTCAGAATATACAGTCTGGGTCGGACCGATTACCAAGAAGAACGGCAGCTATGAACTACAGGATGTTGATGCACTCCCGAAACCAGCAGACGGTTTGGATAGTACGCAGAGAAATGAATTTTATCGTAACCTGTATCAAAACATAAACAAAAAGGAGTCGTATTTTGTCAAGCTGTCGGATCTGATGAGCGACCATGAAAACGGCAAGATCTCTGATGCAGAGTATGACAAGCTGGTGCGTGGCATTCGTGCAATCTGGGCGCAGATGAATAATGCGGATACCATGCTGAGCAAGCAGAGTCGTATGGAACTCTACTATGAGATGCACGCACCGCTGAATCTGCCCAAATATGTGGGTACGCCGACAGTAGATGATGAAAACGAAAATGCGTTGTCCACCGAAACGATCAAAAAGAAAGTGGAGGGTGTAACTCAGTGGAACACCTTTGCTTCCGGTTACAGCTCTCCGACATCTGCCGACAAGAGTTACCATGTATTTGAAAACAAACAGGCTGGCGCTTATATTTCCGCACCCAGCGGAAAGGGCTATATCGGCAGCTATGTCTGGAGCGACTTCAATTATGATGGTCAGTGCAACGAGGCGGAATATGAGATGTCTGCCAACGGACGGCTGCTGCCTACCGGAAAGTGGACAACGGATATTGACTTCGACGGAAAGCCGGACGATCCGGGTATCAACGGCGTAAAGGTAGAGCTGCTGACCAAGAAGGGCTACTCTGTCAACGTCAACGGTGAGGCAGTGATTGCCGATCTGGACCCCGACAGCAACCCGAATCCGGAAAAGGTTCGTTATATTGTCATTGACGAGGAGACCGGTCAGCCAAAGACCATTGTAGAAAACAACACCAATTCCTATCAGTATACGTTTGAAGGTCCGGTTGTTTATACCACCGAAAGCGACTATTACGGCAACCAGGGCTACTTCATCCTGTCGAATCTGACACCGGGTGATTACCGGCTGCGGTACACGCTGCCGAAGGGATACGACCAGTATTCGGTTACCACACGGGAACTTGGCGAGTCAAAGACAAGGCTCAAGGTTTACCGTGACGGAAAGGTCATCTATAATGGTATGAGTCATGCTGAAGATGATGCAGTAATTTCCAATACCAACAGCGTTGAAAATATCGAATCGTCTGTGAATCAGCTTGTCGTACAGACTGCACTGATTCACGTTGATGCGGTGGAAGAAGATCCGGCAAAGCACCAGGCTTATGACACTGCCATGACATCCTATATGCTGGGTGTCTCCAGAGGTTATACCTACGGCGGCTGGGCATGGGTCGATGAAACAGACAACAACGGCACCATCGAAAGCGACGGCATCATGCAGGAAACCGAAAAGAAACTGGAAGATGTGACGGTGGAAATGCACGAGGTCGATGCAGACGGCAATATCGCATCGAAAGCTGCGGTAGACGGTGATGGCAATCCGGCAATTTTCCACACTGGGGATGACGGCTATTATCAGTTCCGTCTCTATCCGAACAAGAACTATGTGGCAATTGCAAAGTATGAGGGCAGTGAATCTACCCCGTATAAGCCTTCTCCGTTTGTGCTGCACAACGATCCGCTGGAGGCTGCGGATGACAACGATCTGACCAAGGCAGTGAACAACTTCCGCACACGGCCGTTCCAGACCGGTGTGCCTTATGACGCAAACCAGCAGCCGCTGTTTGAAAATGACGGACAGACCTTCCAGATCAACAAGAGCATTTCTCTGGGATTCGTGGACGGCTCCCGTGGATTTATCGGACAGTGGATCTGGGACGATGAAAACTACAACGGCATCCGGGATACTTTTGAAAAGGGTATCGAGGGTGTGACCGTGACCTTGAAACCGTTCTATTACGACAGCGCTACTGGAAAATGGGTAGCGATTACCGGTGAAGACCGGGATATCAAAACCTCGGAATCCGGTTCCTATGTATTCCAGAATGTTTCGACTTATTACAAGAAGGACGGAAAGACGTACCTGGCTGGCTATCGGCTGTATGTCGATCCGGAGAAGAACGCTGATCTGTACAAAAAGTATGCGATCACCAAGTATAAGCAGTATCCGAGCAGCCGCTCTGCGGAAAACAGTGACCTGCAATATACCGGCGATATGCAGTACTATCTCATTGGCGATGACTGGTTCGAGTATGACGCAAACGGCACTGTCACAGCAACGCACCACAACTATGACACAGAAGATAATATCATTATCATTGCCGGCGAGACGACAAACCAGAACACCAATGTCATTGACTATAAGGAAACCCATTACGATACCGGCGAAGCACAGCGTCTGCTGGATTACAGCGGCGGCTTTACGGAAATTCAGACTTCTGAAGTAACCGGTTATCTGTGGGAGGACAACGGTAAAAATGCAGCCGGGGAATACAAGGAGGCATTTGACTATGACGGTATCCGCAACACGGTGACCGCAGAGGATGGCACGACCCAATTCTACGAAAAGGGAATTGCCGGAGCGACTGTTCAGCTGGAACAGTATGTGCTGCAAAACGGCAGCTATCAGCTGGTTCACACCTACCAGGTAAAAACCGATGCAGACGGCAAGTACACATTCTCTGATGTTTCCACATATGCGGAAATCAATGGGGAAAAGGTGCTGGCACACTATCGTCTGAAACTGCTGTCGCTGCCCAGCGGTATGGAAAACTATGCCGTTACCCGCTATCGGCAGAACGGCGATGCGGAAACCCAGGTGGTGGACAGCCACTTGATCTCGCAGAACGAGCAGCACGGCGCAGGCTACACCGATTATGACATTGCGTCTTATCTGACCTCTCCGGCGGACGGTGACTATTTCATCACCGCAAAGAAGTCTCAGCCGGAGACAGCGCCGGGCATTGACGGAAAAACCTATTTTGAACCGTACATTCTCTATGATGATGCGGCAGCGAACAACGGAAATCATGATTATGCCTACGATTACATCAAGGCAAAGGATTATGACGGCTATGACGGCGGTCTGAAAGCATTTGAAACTGCCTCTGTCAGCGGCGTGGTCTGGGAGGATACCAACTATAATGGTGTCCAGGACGACGATGAAGCAGCATACTATGACAGCGAAAATCCGGCAGTCGTACACTTGCAGCAGTATTTCTATCGCAATGACGAATGGGTGCCGGAAAGTGCAGCATTTCGGATACACGAAACCAAGACAGACGGCAAGTACACGTTCAGTAATCTCCCCACCTATGTGGAAAAGGACGGCGTAAGGTATCTGGCAGGTTATCAGGTGATTTTGAAAAAATTGCCGGATGATTATGCGGCAACGAAGTACTGGAGCAATGCAGACCCGTCAAAGGTTTACAGCAAGCTGTATGTGACCGATGCCGACGATGGCACCGAGGACAGTCAGCGGACAGGTGACCTGCCGATCACTGTGCTGAAGGGCAATCACGAAATGCTAATTCTGGCACAGGAGGCAAAGGCAGGCACACAGTCCAACAGTACAGAACCGTATATCGATTACAACTGGGCATATGTCTGCGGCACGAACATCAAAAACATCGACACCCCGAACACCGCACAGCAGAAGTACTACGATCTGGTGAAGGCAAGAGATTATGCTGATCTGAATGCCGGTCTGAAAGAGCGTGGCGTTGCAACGGTAAAGGGTACGATCTGGGAAGATACGGACTACAACGGTATCCTGGACAATGGCGAAAAGGGCAAGAGCGGCGTTTCTGTCACTCTGGAACAGTATCGCTATGATGTCGATGCAAAGCAGTTTGTCAAGATGGGTGCAGACGAAACAGTCACAACTGACAAGGATGGCGTATATCAATTTACCAAGGTGCCGACGCACTTTGTGATCGGCGGCGTAGACCAGCTGGCATATTACCGCATTCGTGCGGATGTGCCGGAGGGCTATGCGGTGACACGGTATCGCCAGGCAACCAGTGACGCAGAAACAGACAGCGACTGGATCGCAGTGACCAACTATCTGACTGCACCGGGCAACGGGGACTACTTCCTGACGGCACAGCCGTCACAGGGCAATGCTCCCTATGATCTGACTGATGCTGTCACAAACAAGGAATACGATTCCATTTTGAATGCGGACGTGATCGACGTTTACAACGGTGGTCTGAAAGCGTTCGAGACCGGAAAGATTCAAGGCACTGTCTGGTTCGACAAGGACTACAGCGGCTTGCAGGAAACCGGTGAATCGGCAATGCCGACACAGCAGACCGTATATCTCGACCAGTATTATCTGGACGATGCCAGACAGTGGGAGTTTGTCAAGACAGGTTCCGTTCAGACAGATGCAGCCACAGGTAAATATCAGTTCTCTGACCAGCCGACCTTTGTGACGGTTGACGGAAAGATGTATCTGGCAGGCTACCGTCTGCGGTTGAATGCCGTGCCGGATGGCTATGCGGTGACCAAGTACCAGGTGCTGGATTCCACAGGAAACTGCATCAACAGTGACCTGCTGGCAGCATCTCAGGAAACGAATGCAGGTAAGACGGTAGACTTCAACAAGCCGGACGAGTATATCCTGCTGGCAAAGCAGGCGGCGCATGGCGTTGGCAGCATTGAATCGGGACTCCACAGTTACTATGTACGGAAGTACAACAATGTCGATTATGATATTGTCACTGCGGTGGATTCCGACGGCGTATACAACGGCGGACTGAAAGCGATTCAGACTGCGGCAATGGACGGACGAATCTGGAATGACCTCAATTATGACGGCACGATGGATTTGACCGAAAGCGGCTGCAGCAATCTCAACTTGACACTGTACCAATATTATTGGGACGGAACGACATGGAAAAAGACACAATTTAAGAAACAGGCGACGACAAACAGCAACGGTCAGTATCACTTTGACGGCATCCCAACTTATGCGGAAGTCGGCGGCAAGCGGTATTTGGCTGGGTATCAGCTGCATCTGGATGCACTGCCGGACGGCAATGCGGTTACCGTATTCGCCAACGACAACAAGCTGCACTGGGACAACGGCGAACTTACTTTGATGGGCGAGCAGGAGTATCTGATCGTTGCAGCAGAGGCAAAGTCGTTTACCGGAGAGTATACCGGAAGTACGCCGCAGTACAACGAGTACTATGACCGCACTTACCGTGCAGTTCCAGGTACAGATACGATCTATGACATCACGGAAAACCGTGACAGCAAGAACGAGTACCATGGCGGTATCCGGGCATTCCAGAACGCATCCGTCAGCGGACGAATCTGGAACGATGCGGATTATGACGGCGATATGACATCTGGTGAAACCGGCATGGAAGGCTTGTCGATGACGCTGGAACAGTATTACTGGGACGGCACATCATGGACACCGACCGCACGGCCGAATTACACCGCAACCGTAAAAACCGACAGCAACGGGGAATACCAGTTTGATGATGTTCCCACATTTGTGGAGGTCGACGGCAAACGCTATCTGGCTGGCTATCGGCTGAAACTGGACGCACTGCCGAAGGACGCTGACGGCAAGATCACCTATGGCATTACCAAGGCAGGTGGTGACAGCAAGTTCCAAAGACTTGAAAACCCGTATCAGAGCGAGAACCTCTATCTGACAGCACCGGATGAATACTTGATTCTGGCAGCAGCTGCACAGCCAAAAACAGATCCAGAATACCGAAAGACCTACAACGGCAGCGACTATGACATTGCGGATGCTGCAGACCAGGCAAACTGGAACGGCGGTTTGAAACAGGTCGAAAAGGCGCAGATCGTTGGACGTGTCTGGGACGATGCGAATTACAACGGCTTGCAGGATACCGGCGAAGGAAACATTTCCGGCGTAGAAATTACGTTGGAGCAGTACTACTGCGATGCCAACGGCAACTATCAGCCTACCGGCAAATCCCCCCAGAAGGATCATGATGCCAACGGCGAGTACCGGTTTGACAATGTGGATACGTTCTGCAATGTGGACGGCAAGACCTATCTCTGCTATTATCAGCTGAAAATGACAGGCAAAGTGCCGGACAATTACACCATTACCTGGTACCGGCAGGGCGATGATCCCGCAAGGGACAGCGATCTGGATGCGGAGAGCCGTTATCTGACGAAAGACACCTATTTTGTTTGTGCAGCTGCGGATACGGACAGCACGGATTATACAGTGGACGGCAGAGATATTCTCCGAAAGGAAGATGTTTCCGGTTATGATGCCGGCTTTACACAGTTGGCAGTAGGGGACATCTCCGGACGGATCTGGATCGACCATGATTACAACGGCATCCAGGATAAGTCGGATGATGATGCCAATACCGCAGAGGACAAGGCGGCAATTGCAAATGTCACCGTCAGGGCAATCCAGTATTACTACGACGGCAGCCAGTGGCAGCCGAACGACACGGCGTATACAGCCAGCACAAGCACAGATGCAGACGGCAAATACACACTGGCGAATCTGCCCACCTGGGTGAGAATCAACAATATGGATTTTGCCGCAGGCTATCAGCTTTGCCTGGAAGATCTCCACGGCAACTATCTGGCGACACAGTATCGTGTGGGAACTGACCGCACCAAGGACAGCGACCTCAGACTGGACAGCGCATATCTGACAAGCACAAATGAATTTATTGTACCGGCGGCAGATGCGTACAGCGATGCCGACGGAAACCAGAACCGTGCATCCGTACGGGAAGTGCCGGATGCAAACGGTACGATGTACCAGGTAGACCTGGTCCGCAGCAAGAATACCGGACATTATGATGCCGGACTCAAGCAGCAGGACAAGGGTGTTATCCGTGGCACGATCTGGGACGACAAGAACTATGACGGTTTGTACAATCTGGACGAAGTGCCGGTGGCGACTTCGGTTCGTGTGATACTGAAACGTGACATCTATGAGAATGGAAAATGGGTACCGGATGATACATTCGGCGAAGTTTCCAAGATCGTGGACAACGGTTCGTATCAGTTTGACGGTCTGGATGTTCATGTGCCGGGAGATCTGTCTGACGGCAGCGCTGCGGACAACAAGGACCGCATCTATGGTTACTATATCGAACTGGATCTGGCAACTGTGCCGGATACCTATGCGGTGACCAAGCAGTACGCAAAACCGGATCGGGATCAGCTGAACAGTTTCCTGGATCCTGAGGACGGCAGTCTGATGGCAGAGGACGAATCACATATTATTCTGGCAGCTAAGGCAACAGAAGGCGTGACGGAACATACTGTCACCATCGGCGATGTAACATATGCGCCGGCGGATCTGTCGAAATCCATCGCATCGCATAACGGCGGTTTGACGAAGATCGAAAACGCATCCATTGACGGCTACATCTGGAACGATGCCAATTACAACGGCATCCAGGATGCGGACGAAGTGGGTATCGCAACGGCAACCGTCAAGCTGACCCGGAAGTATTACGACGACGCTGACAAGCAGTGGAAACCGGACGATAGTTTTGCACTTGTGGCAGACGGTACACCGGTGGCAACGGGTACACCAGTCGCAACGGCAACGCCGGTAGCAACAGGTACACCGGTAGCAACCGGAACGCCGACTGCAACAGTATCCGGTGACGGACACTATCGTTTCGACAATCTGCCCACATTTGTGGAGATCGGCGGCAAGCGCTATCTGGCAGGTTATCAGTTGAGTCTGAATGAAATGCCGGAGGGTTATGCTGCAACGAAATTCCGAATGGGAAATGACATCACGAAGGACAGCGATTTGTATGTGCAGACTGCAACAGGCATCAGCACACTGAACCTGTACAAGGATGCAGACGAGGTAATCATTCTGGCGGAGGCATCCAGCGGCAATGCGTATTACGACAGAACCGTTGGCGGCACAGCCTATGACATCGTCAAGGCGAAGAGCAATACAGATCACGCCGGCGGCTTAACGCCAATCGAGACCGCAGCCATTGACAGCTACATCTGGAACGATGCCAACTACAACGGCATCCAGGATGCGGACGAAGTGGGCGTGGCAACGGCAACAGTTAAGCTGACCCGGAAGTATTACGACGATGCTGACAAGCAGTGGAAACCGGACGATAGTTTTGCGCTTGTGGCAGACGGCACGCCGGTGGCAACAGGAACGCCAGTTGCAACGGCAACGCCGGTAGCAACGGGTACGCCGGTAGCAACGGGTACGCCGGTCGCAACAGGTACACCGGTAGCAACCGGAACGCCGACTGCAACGGTATCCAGTGATGGACACTATCGTTTCGACAATCTACCCACATTTGTGGAAATCGGCGGTAAGCGCTATCTGGCAGGCTATCAGCTGAGTCTGAATGAAATGCCGGAGGGCTATGCTGCAACGAAGTGCCGTGTCGGAAATGATGTCACAACGGACAGTGACCTGTTCGCTGATACGCTGAATCTGTATGAGAATGCAGACGAGGTAATCATACTGGCACAGACGTCCAGCGGCAACACGTATTATGACAGAACCGTGGGCGACAAGACATACGACATTGTAAAGGCAAAGGACAACACGGACTATGACGGCGGCTTAACGCCCATCGAAACTGCATCCATTGACAGCTACATCTGGAATGATGCCAATTACAACGGCATCCAGGATGCGGACGAAGTGGGTGTGGCAACGGCAACAGTCAAGCTGACCCGGAAGTATTACGATGATGCTGACAAGCAGTGGAAACCGGACGATAGTTTTGCGCTTGTGGCAGACGGTACACCGGTGGCAACGGGTACACCAGTCGCAACGGCAACGCCGGTAGCAACAGGTACACCAGTGGCAACCGGAACACCTACTGCAACAGTATCCGGTGATGGTCATTATCGTTTTGACAATTTGCCCACATTTGTGGAGATCGGCGGCAAGCGCTATCTGGCAGGATATCAGCTGAGTCTGAACGAAATGCCGGAGAGCTATGCTGCAACGAAGTGCCGTGTCGGAAATGATGTCACAACGGACAGTGACCTGTTCGCTGATACGCTGAATCTGTATGAGAATGCAGACGAGGTAATCATACTGGCACAGACGTCCAGCGGCAACACGTATTATGACAGAACCGTGGGCGACAAGACATACGACATTGTAAAGGCAAAGGACAACACGGACTATGACGGCGGCTTAACGCCCATCGAAACTGCATCCATTGACAGCTACATCTGGAATGATGCCAATTACAACGGCATCCAGGATGCGGACGAAGTGGGTGTGGCAACGGCAACAGTCAAGCTGACCCGGAAGTATTACGATGATGCTGACAAGCAGTGGAAACCGGACGATAGTTTTGCGCTTGTGGCAGACGGTACACCGGTGGCAACGGGTACACCAGTCGCAACGGCAACGCCGGTAGCAACAGGTACACCAGTGGCAACCGGAACACCTACTGCAACAGTATCCGGTGATGGTCATTATCGTTTTGACAATTTGCCCACATTTGTGGAGATCGGCGGCAAGCGCTATCTGGCAGGATATCAGCTGAGTCTGAACGAAATGCCGGAGAGCTATGCTGCAACGAAGTGCCGTGTCGGAAATGATGTCACAACGGACAGTGACCTGTTCGCTGATACGCTGAATCTGTATGAGAATGCAGACGAGGTAA
>LBCK01000020.1 GCA_000980705.1 Ruminococcus sp. UNK.MGS-30
ACGCTGCTACTAGGGAATTAATCAATTTATGATCTTCTACTATCATGTTTACTGAAATATCTCTCTCTTATACACATCTTATGCTCCTCGGGAACAGCATCGTTGAGAAACAGGGGCAAGTACAAAGGCGGACAAATAGGAGAAAAGCCTGCCTCATACACGGTGCGGCAATACTGCGCCGCCAGTTCTGCGTTTTCGCTATCGCCGCCGAGCCATGCAGCGGTGATATAAGCAAGGGGTCGTTTCATCGTTCATACCTCCGATATTTTAATAAGAAAGTTCAACCCAAACCCCACGCCCTTTCCCAGTCTTGGGAAAGGGGGCGGCTCTGGAGGATATACCCCCGCCGCTTGCCGGGGAAATAGCACAGCCGGGGCAGACCGTCAAGGGCGAGCCGCCGAAAACGGCGGTGCGCTGCACCCTTGACGGCCCACTCCCGGCTGTACTAAAAAACAGGCGGCGACGGGGGATATATACCACCAGAGCCTCTGCGCGAGGGCGGGGCCCTCGGGACAAAGTGTCTCGAAGTTGTTACTTGTCAAGTTCCTGCTTTTTCGGGGCTTTTGCCAGCTCCGGCGGCTGTTTTTCTTTCCAGTCATCCAGCAGGGACATAATCTGTTCTTTCATTTTGGCGGGAGTGACCTCCTTGCCAAAATACTTTTCCAGTTCCGCAGTAGAAATAATCACGCCTCGATCCTCCTTTTTCTGTTCTGATAAGATACCGTCAATGACATCGCCGTTGAGCTTGCCTTCCTTATCCAGCTCCCGGAGCCGTTTGGCCTGGGCCAGCGAGGGCGAAGCCTGCTCCCCGTCAATGGAAACAGCAATAAGCCTCTGATTTTTCGGTTTGATGTAGGAAAGCTCCACGGCAGGCATGAAGCCCATCTTTTTATCGTCTACCTTATCCAGAAGCTCCGGCACAAGGGAGTTGAGCCGCAAGTAGCGCATGACCTTTTTATAGTTCATTTCATGCGCCTCGCCTACAATCTCAACCGAGCGTTTCCCGACATCGCCTTCCGCAACATCTTTCAGCCGCCCGCCCTGATGCTTGATGTCCTCAACCTCGAGTTCCAGCAGCGCGGCCAATTCGCTGGGGAGCATCCCGTCACGCTGCTTGTTGCTGTCCTTCATGGCCTGTACCGCTTCGTGGTCGGTCATTTCACGGACGATAAAGGGCATTTCCTCCAGTCCAGCCAGCTCACTGCCGTGGGTACGGCGATGGCCCGCTACAATTTCATAGCCGTTTCCATCTTTCTCCGGGCGGGCAAGACCGGGAACCATTACACCGTTTACGCGGATAGAAGCAACGATTTCCTGCATCTTCGCATCGTCCCGTACCTTAAAGGGGTGCGGACGGAATGTGTGAAACGGATGAACCTCGGAAAGTTTCAGATAAACCAGCTTGCCTTCCTCAACCGGGCGGGGCGGTGTAGTCGGCTCGGGAGCCGTCTGTTCCACAGCAGCAGTTTCCTTCAGTGCCGTATCCTGTGCGGGCTTAATGGGCTCCTTGGCATCCGGGGCCTTTCCATCGCTTCGGGACACTTTGTCTCGTTTGGACGGCTTGGGCTTGTCAGGGGCCGCCTTATCCGCCTTGGGTGGGCGGCCCTTGCGAGCCCCAGCCGATTTCTCCGCTTTCTGATTTTCAGTCGCAGCCTTTTCCGCTTTCGGCGGACGGCCACGGCGCGGCTTTTTCGGTTCCTCCGTATTGGCGGGCTGCGGTGTTTCTCCGGGGGCTGCCGCCTCTGGCGTTTCGGGGGTTTCCGACTTTTCGACTTCGGCGCGGGCGTTCTGCCTCTTTTCCGCCATAAGTTCATTGATTTTGTCAAAGGACACAACCACATCGTCGGGCTCAGGTATGGCAGGCCCGGTCTGTTCCTGCTGGGGTTCAGATGCTGCGGCCTGTTCGGGTGTGGCGATAGGCTCGGCGGCCTCCGGGGAAATATTCTCCGCAGGGCCAGTATTCAGTTTTTCATCGGCCATTTACGATCCTCCTTTTCGTTAAAGTTGCACAAATTAGAGCGCTAAAATTTTGTAGTTATTTTTGTGCCTCCTTTCCGTCTATCCACGCAAAAAAGCCGCCCGTTTCTCATGCCGGACGGCTTTTTGCGTAATGTGATAGATCAAATATTATTTTTTCTGGTTTGCAGGCTCCGAAAAGCCTTGTATTTACAGTGTTCCTAATAGGAAGTAATCATATGTGTAATGCTCATAAATATAGTTACATTATATATTACCGCAGACTTAAAAAATAAAAATAACAGTGAAATTGAAAATGAAAAATTGAAGTTGCTTTTAACCTACAATAAACAATACATTGAAAATGCAGATATCGAATACCAGCTTATCAGAAAACTCAGGCATGATACAAAAGACGTCTATTATGTTATTGACAATTATCTTGAATTAAACGATATTCAGAATGCACGAAAATATATAAGACAAATGATTGATATTGCCGACGACCATATTATATTTGTAAACACTCAAAATAATACAGTCAATGCAATAATAAATTCTAAACTGACAATTGCCAAATCATTCGGAATAGATGCAACTTGCTTATCCATAAATGAATTTACCGGTATTGATGACATAGACTTATGCAGACTGTTATCTAATATGCTTGAAAATGCTATTACTGCAACTGCAAACATAAAACTGAATGCTAAGCAGATAAATCTGAAAATCATCTCCGAGTCAGAAAAATATACTTTTCTTATCAAAAATTCCATTGACGAGTCTGTTCTGAAAGAAAATCCGAAACTACATACGACTAAGACGAAATTTGATTCTCATGGGTATGGCATTAAAATTATTCGTGATATTGCAAAAAAGTATAACGGTCATTGCGATTTTTATGAAGAAAGCAATATGTTTTGCTGCCTTGTTGTTTTAATTCCGAATAAATAACAAAAATGTGTATCATTTAAAAATCGAGTTGTTTGGTAAGCGTAAAATAACCCGCGTTTATTTACAGCAGAAAAAGACCTCGCCGAAAAACACAGCGAGGTTAAGAGCGTATTAGTTTTTCCATGGCAAAAGAATTGTGCCATTCGGTTTTGAGAACAACTTGGTCAAGTATTTTTCAGCGTGACCCTCTGAAAAAAAGTCTGTAAAAAGTCAGTCAACTGTGGTAAAATAGAAATAACACAGGAGGCTGATTTTTTATGGCAAGAAGAAAAAGAGAACCAATGAGCGAGGGGAAGAAGAATATCATCGCAGAGCTGATCGAGGAGTATGATATCAGGACAGCAAAAGATATTGAGGATGCTCTCAGGGATCTGATGGACGGCACGATACAGGAAATGCTTGAGGCAGAGCTGGATGAACACTTAGGGTGTAACCGCCAACCACACCCTAACGTTGCCTTTTGTTTTTAGATCATCCCGAAGTGGAAATGACAAATAATCTTGCAGAACGCACCGTTAAGCCTTTTGTGATCGACCGTAAGAATTTTCTCTTTTCTGCGACGGATAAGGGTGCAGATGCGAGTGCTCTCTTCATGAGCGTGATCGAAACAGCCAAGCGAAACGGACTGAATGTGTTTGGTTATCTCTCCTATCTGATGCTTGTTCTCCCTTCATGGGGCAAAACACCTTCAGAAGAACAGCTTGACAGCATCATGCCGTGGAGTGCTACTCTGCCTGAAACCTGCCACAGAACATATCATCAGATCGTTGAAAACATGGCTGAGGTTAAGTGACAGCTTCTCATCCACAGTATTTCATAGTAACTGGCAGTATTTCACCGCACAGTAATTCACAGTAACTCACTGCAATTCATTGTGATGAATCGAATACGGGATTTGAGCCAAGGTTGATCTCGACTCATTTTTTTGCCCGCTGGTCTGGTTGGCGGTTACGCTATTTCAAAAGGTTTTTTAACAATTTGTCCTAAGGACTGCATAGGGTGGTTTCATTCGTGTAATTATGTGCAATAATTTATTGGATTGCTATAAGCATTATACCTCATCTTCCTTTCCCAGATCACAAATAACACTTACCGCTTCGTTATTTTCCTCTGGCCATCCTGTCGTATTATACACTTTAAACGCTGCTACTAGGGAATTAATCAATTTATGATCTTCTACTATCATGTTTACTGAAATATCAATACGACTGATTTCCCAAATGACATTCTTGCCATTAATTCTTTTTTTAGCTTGAACAGGAATTGGTTGTCCATTATACATAAATATAAATTCTTCAATACATTCTAAAGTTTCCTTGTGTGTATAACAATGAGCTAACCACATATTACTGCTATTGTCTATTGTGATATATGAAGGTGTGATTCCTTCCATTATATCCCTATAGCTTCCGTAGGGATTTTTTATCTTCATATCTGATATCTTTTTCTTCTCAGAAATTGATAACTTTTTGTTTACAAACGCCATAATAAAGACCTCTAATGTACTAATTTAATTGTACATATATTTTTCCAACTATAAATGAGCATCCCTAAAAAATGCAAAAAAAGATAGGACAACAGTCCCAAAAAGAGTTATAATGTACTTGTGACCTACAATAACTCAAAGGAGTATTGTCCTATGAAAACAAGTATACACTATTCTGAAGAAATTTGCAAGAGATTGGAAGCAAAAAAATTGACGGAAATTATTTCGCCCTATGCGATGGAATACATCAATACGATCATGCTTGCGATATTTAGTACAGGATACCATGGAAAAACAGTTGATATGGAGAAGTGCAGTGACAAGCATCGTACCAGTATCTCTCGTTTTTTGCATAACGATCAATGGAATGCATCATCGCTGGAAAAGGCAATGAAGGAGCTGGTAATTCACACAATTTATGAGGAAGCCGAACGCAGTGGGAAACCGATTCTTTGCATCGTTGATGATACGATTGCATCCAAGACAAAACCATCATCAAAGGCAATACATCCAATGGAAGCAGCAAATTTTCACTTTTCACATTTGAAAAGAAAACAGGATTATGGTCATCAGGCGGTAGGCGTTCTGCTTTCCTGTAATGGGATTACGCTGAATTACACAATGATTATGTATGATAAATCGGTTTCCAAAATCGATACTGTAAAGCAAATTGCGGAAGAACTTCCAACGGCTCCGACATCGTCATATCTTCTTTGTGACAGTTGGTATGTATGCGAAAAGGTCGTAAATGCGTTCATTTGCAAAGGCTTTCACACTGTCGGAGCTTTGAAGACGAATCATATCCGATATCCATACGGCACAAAAATGAATGTCTGTGAATTTGCCGGAAAACTGATAGAAGCAAAGTGCAGGGAACTCTTTCACCTCGTGACCGTGAAAGGGCGAACGTACTACGTTTACCGATAGGAAGGCAATTTGAACGGAATTGAAAATGCAGTTGTTTTGTTATCTTATCCGGCAAAGTCGTTCGGTAAAGAGAAAGCTCTGCGTGCATTCATCAGCACAAATGCAGCTCTTTCGGATGAAGAAATTCTGGATTTGTATGTTGTACGTTGGGAGATTGAAGTCTATTTCCGTGATTGCAAGATGAAGCTTGCTGTTGATAAGTATCAGATTCGATCCGCAAATGGAATCAAACACTTCTGGCTCATTGCATCTCTTGCTTACATGATCGCTTGCTTCGAATCAAAACGGTACAATTTCTCGGAAGGATATCATTTGCTGTCCCAAACGATTCGAAGAGAGCAGATCTCTTTCATTTTTGACTATGCT
>LBCK01000021.1 GCA_000980705.1 Ruminococcus sp. UNK.MGS-30
AGCCGTGTACATCGAGAGGTGTAAGCACGGTTTGGGAGGGGCTTTGTGCAAACCTGTCATCGAAAGATGATAAGGCGGCACACTGCTACCTCACGAACGAAAACTGGTGGAAGCGTTGGAGGAAGAGAGCATTTTCCGCCAGATGGCAACGGTCATCAAAACTTCCAACGGCGACCGCAAGATTCCGATTGTGACTTCCAAGGGCGAGGCTGTCTGGATGGACGAAGAACAGCAGTATTCTCTTTCTGATGATACATTTGGGCAGGCATCGCTCTCCGCATATAAGCTCGGTACGGCGATCAAGATCTCCGAGGAACTTCTGGGCGACAGCGTGTTCGACCTTCCGTCCTACATCGCCCGTGAGTTTGCCCGCAGAATCGGCGCAAAGGAAGAGGAAGCCTTCTTCATCGGTAACGGTACCGGTAAGCCTACCGGTATCTTCAATGCAACCGGCGGTGCACAGGACGGCGCGACTACCGCAGGTGCAAGCATCACCTTCGATGATGTGATGGAGCTTTTCTATTCGCTCCGCAGCCCGTACCGCAAGAAGGCAGTCTGGGTGCTAAACGATTCTACGGTCAAGGCACTCCGTAAGCTCAAGGACGGCAACGGCAATTACATCTGGCAGCCTTCCGTTGCGGCAGGTGTTCCCGATACGATTCTCAACCGTCCTTACAAGACCTCCAGCTATGTTCCGGAGATCGGCGCTGGCAAGAAGTGTATGGCATTCGGCGATTTCAGCTATTACTGGATCGCTGACCGTTCCGGTCGTACCTTCAAGCGCCTGAATGAGCTGTTCGCAATGACCGGTCAGGTCGGCTTCCTTGCAATGGAGCGTCTTGACGGCAAGCTCATTCTCCCCGAAGCAATCAAGACACTCAAGGTCAAGAGTGGCAGCGGTGCATGATCACTCTGGCTGAGACGAAAAACTATCTTCGTGTAGATCATACAGAGGATGACAAACTCATCCTCTCACTGATCGACACTGCCAAGCGACTGGTGCAGGACGTCGGCAGAATAGACGAGGCGGCACTTGCGGTCAATGAGGAAACCACCCGGCAGGCTATGCTGTATACTGTTTCTTACCTCTATGAGAACCGCAATGGCGCTGACTACCACAAGCTGACACTCACGCTCCGTGCGCTGTTATTTGCACAGCGGGAAGGGGTGATCTGATGGAGATCGGAACGCTCAATCAACGGATCGCCTTCCTCGAACACAGCACGAAGATAGACGGCATCGGCAACCACAAAGCCCGGTGGGAGGAAGTTTTCTCCTGCTGGACTGCCGTGTCCGTAAAGACATCGACGGAAACGACTGAGGCAGGTGTCACCAAAGAGGTCACCTCGCTGGAATTCACAGTCAGGCAGACGCCCGATACCAAGCGCATCAATACCACCACGCACAAGCTGCGCTTCCGTGGACTGGTGTACGACATCAACGGTGTACTGCCGAATTATAAATCACTCGACTATATGAAGATCACGGCAGGTACACGAAAGGCTGGTGAGCAGGATGACTTCGATTGACGATATGGCAGCGGAGATCATGCACGGTCTGACAGAATATGCAGACCTTGCCGATTCCGCCATGAAAGCGGCAGTCAAAAAGACAGCCACCTCCGTCAAGAAGGAAATCTCCGCCAATGCACCGAAGCGTACCGGACGTTATGCAAAAAGCTGGGCGACCAAGAAAACGCGGGAGAACAGCCATACACTCGAAATGACCGTTCACTCGAAAGACCGCTATCAGCTTGCGCACCTGCTGGAAAAAGGTCATGCAAAGCGGAACGGCGGACGTGTATCCGGCAAGCCGCATATTGCGCCTGCGGAAGCGAACGGCGAGGAAATGCTCACGCAGCTTATCGAGGAGGCGCTGTCATGACCTATGAAGAAATCAATGAAATGATGCAGGAGATCGGGATGCCGTTCGCCTATCATCATTTTGCCGAGGGTGAGTCTCCGAAACCGCCCTTTGTTATTTTCCTCTCACCCGGCGAGGACACCTTCGGCGCGGATAACCTGATGTATCACAGCTTCAAGCAGCTTGATGTGGAGCTGTATACGGATGAAAAGTCGCCCGACACGGAAAGCCGCGTGGAGGAAGTGCTGACGCAGCACAATATCTATTACACGAAAACTGAAAGCTGGATCGAGAGTGAGAAGCTCTACGAGGTGCTTTACGAAATGGAGGTATAACAATGGCACTGCAGAAGAATAAGGTAAAGTTTGGTCTGAATAAGGTTCACTGGGCGAAGATCACGGCATGGTCGGACGACGGCGTTCCGACCTTTGCAACGCCAGTGCGCCTGCCCGGTGCGGTTTCCCTGAGCATTGACGCCAACGGCGAAAACGAGAATTTCTATGCCGATAACAGCGTGTATTATGTCATCAACAACAACACAGGCTACGACGGTGATCTGGAGGTCGCACTCATCACAACCGACTTTGCAACAGCGATTCTCGGTGAACAGCTTGATGCAAAGGGCGTTCTGGTGGAGCGTAACGATGCAGAAACATCGCAGTTTGCACTTATGTTCGAGTTCGACGGCGACAAGAACCACATCCGCCATGTGCTTTACTGCTGCTCGGCTTCCCGTCCTGCGACTGAGGGTGAGACTACCGAGGAGAGCAAGTCCGTCAAGACGGAAAAACTGTCCCTCAAAGCATCGGCGCTGCCGAACGGTCTGGTGAAGTCCAAGACCTGCGAAAGCACCGATCAGACCACCTACGACAACTGGTACAATGCGGTCTATATGCCGACTGCTGCAACCAACAACAGCACCGGCACTCGTTCCACATCGACCAAGTCCGGCAGCGCAACTGAGTAAGGAGGTACAGCATGGCTATTAAAAAGAAGATCACCGTTGACGGTATCGAGGTTCCGTTCAAGGCAAGTGCCGCTGTGCCTCGCCTTTATCGTATCAAGTTCCGCAAGGATATTTACAAGGACTTCGCTGCACTTCAGACCTCTGTGCAGGAGGGCGATGAGGAAGGTTCTACCCTTGACATCGAGAGCCTTGAGGTGTTCGAGAACATCGCATACATCATGGCGAAGCACGCTGATCCGGAGAACGTCCCGGACAATCCGGACGAATGGCTCGAAGTATTCAACACATTCTCTATTTACGAGGTGCTGCCGCAGCTCATTGAACTGTGGGGACTCAACGTGGAGACGCAGGCGGAGTCTAAAAAAAAACATCGCAAAACTGACCGCCCGATGACAACGCCCCTCTTCCTTCTCCGATGTGTGCAGATCGGGCTGTCCCTCTCGGAGCTTGATCTGCTCACGATCGGAGTCGTGAATGATATGTTCACCGAAAAGGAAAATGACGAATATGACGGTTGGCATGAGGTGGCTGGACAGGCAGATTTTGATGCATTTTGACAATTGACTATTCCTCCTTGCTGTGCTATAATACTGGCAAGGAGGTGTACTCGTATGTCTAATTTTATTAATGCAGAATATGAAAAAGGACTTACTGATGTAATCAACGACATTTTTTATTGCAATACATCCTATCGCGGTAAAATCGGCTTTATCAGAGTACTCACAGAATATCTTGTTCGAAAGTTGACTGATTATCCGTCTTCAGACAAAATGATGTTAGGATATGATAGAGTTAAGAACATGATTGCGGATCTACCATACGGCACTCATATTCAAGAGTGTGTTGACAAAATAAAGAATGACATAGATGATAGCCACGGCGGAGATACTTGTTTACATACCGAACGTGTTGATGAAGTTTCTAAAGAAGAATATAATTACATACTTGATGCTTTAAGCGAATTGTATGCTTGTCTATTCATAAAGTTTTTTGCTGATTATGAATTTGGAAGCAATCAAAGAATAATGTCGGAGTTTTCACTGTTGCCTCCAATTATTCGATACAAAACCCTTATCTTTCTTTATAATACGGTTGAAAATGCGAAATCAAATATTCTTTTGATTGATAAGCTTGTAATTATCATAAAAAAGGTATTAGGAGATGAAGAAGCATATAAATGGGTTGAGGAAAGAAAGACACAGTTAGAAGGAATTCCATCGGTTGCAAATATAGACAAAACTGATCCAATACAGGTTATGCTTGCATTAAATTCCCCCAATATGTATCAGTGCTGTTTATCAAAAATCAAATCTGAATATCCGGAACGATATAAAACGTTTGAGGAAGCAAAAACATATTATTTGAAATTCGGAGGATTAGACGGCACTACAAACGATATACTCGAATTTAACGATATTATGGAATTTGTTTTCATGGGTAGAAAAGAGGCGTAAGTAATACTTTAAAGCACTTGCTCCGGCAGGTGCTTTTTTCATGCCCTCACGGAGGAGGTGATCCGCATGGCAAACAGAATCAAGGGCATCACTGTAGAAATCGGCGGTGATACCACCAAGCTGTCCAAGGCACTGGAAGGTGTCAACAAGGACATCAAGGGTACACAGACGCAGCTGAAAGATGTACAGAAGCTGCTGAAGCTCGATCCTTCCAACACGGAACTGCTCTCGCAGAAGCATAAGCTCCTCGCCGATGCGGTGACAGCTACCAAAGAAAAGCTGGAAGTGCTGAAAACTGCTGCAGAACAAGCCAATACGGCTCTTGCAAATGGTGAGATTTCACAGCAGCAGTATGATGCTTTGCAGCGTGAGATCATCGAAACCGAAAACGAACTGAAACGTCTGACCACAGAAGCAAACAATTCTCACACCGCCTTGGAAAAGATGGGCGTTCTGGGTGAAACGCTGCAGTTAGCCGGGGACAAGATCTCCGGTGTTGGACAAAAGCTGCTGCCAGTCACTGCTGGTGTCACGGCTCTGGGAACCATTGCCGTAAAAACCGGTGCGGATTTCGATTCCGCTATGTCAAAGGTGGCAGCGGTGTCCGGTGCAACCGGTTCAGAGATGGATGCTCTCCGAGAAAAGGCTCGTGAAATGGGCAGTAAAACGAAGTTCTCTGCAAGTGAGGCTGCGGACGCTATGAACTATATGGCCATGGCAGGCTGGAAAACCAACGATATGCTCAGCGGTATCGAAGGCATCATGAATCTTGCCGCTGCTTCTGGTGAGGACTTGGCATCTACTTCGGACATTGTCACGGATGCTCTGACCGCTTTCGGTTTGTCTGCCTCGGACAGCGGACACTTTGCGGACATTCTGGCG
>LBCK01000022.1 GCA_000980705.1 Ruminococcus sp. UNK.MGS-30
TACTAGAGATTACGGAACGGGAAGCACACCGGCGACTACCATTGCAGAATATGATTTGCTGAGCCGCAAAACTGCGGAGTATGCACCGAATTATTCTGCTGATAAGAGCCACGGCAGCTTGACAACTTATTATCCGGACGGAAACAAAAAATCAGAAACGGATGCAGAAGGTAATGTTACCTCTTATGTGTATGATGCGTATGGTAACATTACAAAGCAAACAGATCCAGACGGCACAATTAGTCTAACAGAATATGATGGATTGCAGCGAGAAAAAGCTAAATATTTTAAAGCTGATTCTGAATCTTCAAAACAGATTCAATCGACCACATCATATGAATTCATTAAAAATTATAGTGTTGATGTATATACTGGATTAGATAATAGTTCTTCTAAATCTAGTAGTGCGTTGAAAACAACAAATACTACCTATATTACTGCTGATAAGCAAGTTGTATCTGAAGTTTTGACAAGCTTCAAGCAAAAAACCATCTATGAAAAGACAAATGGTAAGATAAAGAAAACAAATGCTTATTATGCAAATGGTGAGATTGCATGTGAAATTGATGCACTTGGCAATATTACCAAATATGAGAATACAACTTTAGAATCTGCTAATGGAATTTGTAAAGTTAGTAGAACATATACACCTTTTAACACTAAAACTGATGGATCGGTCAACTATTCTATTACAGAAAATCAGTATGACAAGAATGGCAATGTAACGCTGGCAAAGCAAACTGTTCAAAAGCAGGATTCGGATACAATAAAGTATAGTGTAACTGAAAATCAGTACAATGCACAGGGCTTGCTGACACAGGTAACATTGAGTGATGGTACGTCCAATAGTGAGAAGAACATCACAAAATATCTGTATAACAATGCTGGCATTCAAACAACAATGCTAACTGGACTACATGCAGATTCGGATTCAGATTACTTGAAAACGAACTATGAGTATGATGCATGGGGTCATTTGGTAAAGACAACTGACAGCACAGGTTATGACTCTGGAATAACAACATACGATCTAAATGGCAATGCTTTAACAGTAACAGACGCAAATGGAAATGTTACCACAAATACTTATGATGCTTTAAATCGTATATTAATAGCTAATATAGTACATTCTAATGATTCATCTAAAAATGTAAGTAAGTCATATGAATATGACAAAATGGGAAGAGTACAGTGTGTTAACATCAATAATGAACAAACACTGTATCTTTACGATGATCTTGGAAGAAAAATCACAGAGGAAAGCAATACAGGTTTCAAAGGCTATTATTATGAGGGCATTTCTCAAAATGTAAGTTCTTATTTTATCGGACGCAATCATCAAATTGTATATGAAAATATTTCTTATACCTATGATGATGAAATGCGTGTGGTTCAGGTTAAGGAAAGTGGAAATCTGACAGCTTCCTATGCCTATGATGAAAATGGTAATAAGATTTCTGAAACACTTGCAAATGGTGTGGTATCGACTTATTCCTACAATGGATGCAACAAAGTTACAAAGATTGTTACCAAATCAGGAAAATCAGACATATCCAGTTACGAATATTCATACTATTTAGATGGTTCAGATGCTTGCAAAGTACGCAATGAAAATGGTACAATAGAAACAACATCATATGACTATGATGGTTTGAAGCGGTTGACCAAGGAATCCATTTCTAATGGTAAGATAGCTGACACATATGCATACGAATATGATGACTATGGCAATCGTTCTAAGATGGTTGCTAATGGTTCAGAAGAATATGAAACTGTCTATGATTATACTGTCAATGGCAAGTATACTGCCTTGCTTCAGAAAGAAATCAAGACAGTTAAAGAAGCTTCTAGTGCTGTAACCTCAAATAATGGATTAGCAATTAGTCCAACAGATCTGATTACAGGCACCACAACAAATGCCAAAAGAGAAGAAACTGCTTATTCTTATGATGCCAATGGAAATCAGATCACAAAGATCACAGCAGATAAGACAGAGACAAATACTTATGATAGTCTGAATCAGCTGATTGAATTTACTGATGGCAAAACAACAGCAAGTTATAAATATGATGTAGATGGTCTGCGTATTAGCAAAACTGTAGATGGTCATAGTATCGATCAAATCTGGAATGATGATAAACAGATTGCAGTTGATGCGGATGGAAGCAATCCATATAAAGCACAAATCTATATTCGTGGAACGAATTTGCTGGCAGGGTGTGAGTTTGTACAGGCAGTTAAGTCAGATTATACTTACTACACACAAAACGCTCATGGTGATGTTGTCAATTTAACAGACAACAATGGTGCTGTTACTAAAACATATCAGTATGATGCTTTTGGTGTAGAAAAGAATATTGATGACACTGACACCAATGCATTTCGGTATTGTGGCGAATATTATGATAAGGAAACTGCTACCATTTATTTGCGTGCGAGATACTATAGTCCTTCAACTGGACGATTTATCTCAAGAGATTCTTTTGCAGGTAGCAATAATGATCCACTAAGCCTGAATCTGTATACCTATTGCCACAACAATCCTGTTTCTGGAACAGATAGTACTGGTCATTTTCTGGATACATTTTTTGATGCGGCAAGTTTAGCATTTGACATTGTTTCATTTTGCATCGAACCCACTCCGATGGGTGCTGTTGATATTTTGACAGATGTAGTCGGACTTGTAACACCAGGTGTTCCAAGTGCAGGACTAAAAGTGGGTGTGCATGCAGCAGAAACTGCTTATGATGCATACAAAGCTGTTGATACAGTACATGATTTGTCCAAAGCAGCGGATGTTGCTATTACAGTATCCAAGAAGGGCGACGCAGTTCTGGATGCTGCAGATGCAGCGAAGGATATTAGAAATGCAGATTATTTACAAGATTCTCTTAACAGAATTGTAAAAGCTCAGCATCCTAACCCCAAAAAGGGATTTTCTAATACTTATGCACTTACAACCTCAAAAGATGGCAGATTGGTACTTTCTAAAAATAGAGGTGTTCCTGGTCCTAAAGCACGTCAAGAAGCTGAAAATATATTTGGAAAAGGAAAAGTAGAGTTTGCTGGTGGAAAAAATGCCAATTTGGATTTGGATTTACTAAAAAGCAAGGGCATTAGCACAAAAGGTATTGATTTTGGTCGACTTCATCATGCAGAACCTCGTGCAGTACAATATATGTTGAAAAATAATATACCTACTGATAATGCAGTACAAGTTGTTTCACGAAAATCATGTGATTCTTGTTCCAATTTACAATATAATCTTGGTTGGAAACGAAGACGTTAAATTTAATCATATAAATTGTTTTGTATTATTTTAATCATAGACTAATTTGATATGATTAATTTTAAGGAGATACAAATGAAAATAAAGTATGAATCGACAAAAAGAAAAAAAGATATTGCAAGATCTAAAATCGCATATCAAAAATACGCGAAAAGTATTGATGAACCCATTGAACTGCAAATATATGAGGAATTGCATCGTTTCTTTCACAAAGAAAATTATCCAGTTGCTGGAGCAATTCAAGATGCTACAAGTTTATATTATGCTTTTCAGAGTATTTATAACCTTGCAGCGAAATATAAATACTATATTGATAATGATATCAACACTACTTTTCAATACTATCGAATGGGTGCTATTTATTATGCAATGGCATATCAAGAAATGCAGCAGGCTTGCCAAGTGGATGAAATTGTGATGGACTATATGAATGACATCGAAACACATGAAAAATTTCTTTATCAAGCAATTTCAGTTGGAGAATGGGAACTTGCAAGGGAAAATTCCACCTCATGCCCAGTGATACAAGCCATGTTATATGAAAATTATGCAAAGGCAAAAGAATTGTTGTTGATGGACACAGAAGAACCAAATGAAAGTCAGGAAGCCTATTTTATTCATTTGCCATATTTAAAAAAAATTTATCTTGCAATGCTAAATGGTGATGAACACGCATGGAATGAACAACTTGCTAAACGAATCAATCAATACAGAAAACGTCCATCTGATTACCAGCCTGTTGTAGATTTTGTATCCATTTCACTCATAAAAATGGCTCAAAAATTAAATTTGCAGTATCAATTCAAAGTAGAAGAAATACCAGAATATTTTTTCGAAAGCATTCACATCATTGAGAGAATGGATTGCAAAATCATCGATCTGAAAAAATGTGAAGTTGCTTTTCAAAAGTGGGGAAAACAAACGCCAACATTGGAAGAAATTCGTAGGGAATTGTTTTGATGTATATTCTCAACCACAAATATCTTTGTGTGATACAGCAATAATTAGAAAAATAATATTAGAAATATATATGGTATAATTTTTTTATTCTATAAATGATAAATTTGTGTTAAAATATTTTCAAACAACATCAATTGGTAACACAACTTACTTTTCGACATCATATCACTAAAAAAGGGCAGTTCTGTCCGGCAAACAGCTGGGCAGGACTGCCCTTTCTATTTTTCCTCAAGCAGCATACAATCCGGCGAAATGACCGGTTTTGTATGCTGCTTTTTTTGTTGCTGTGCATAAGAAATAAAAGTACACAGAATATTTACAAATAAATTTTCCGATTTCGTTCTGCCTGATTCGTCTTAGTAGTTTAAAAGGGGGTGATATACACACTACCTGCAAAACTGCATAAGAAGGGAGGAACCAACATATTGACTCCCTTTATCGATAAAAGCTGCAGAATAAAAATCTTTGACTGCTTTGTGAAAACTGTAATGCGAAATGAATATCGAGATGCAGCGGCAGAAAAAAAGAGAATCCAAAACCGTGAGGCGAAACCAGACCTGATGAATGTTCTGGAAATAGAAGATGTGTATCCGTCAGAGCATTTCATTTTGGATAACGAGAAGTATCCGTGTTTGATTGCTAGCGACTGGCTTTATGATGCTATGTTGGAACTTCCAAAAACACAGAGAGAAACGTTGATTTTGGAGTTCTGGTATGGATATGGCGATCAGGAAATCGCAGCGTACTTTCACGTCACGCCTCGCACCATTTACAATTGGAGACAAAAAGCATTTACAGCAATCCGCAAGTATTATGAAAGGAATGGCGATGAAAGAAAATGACCTTACATATGAATTGATCTGTGCCGCAGTAAA
>LBCK01000023.1 GCA_000980705.1 Ruminococcus sp. UNK.MGS-30
TTTCAAGTATGCCGCTCCGGTACTTGGCTCTTTGGGCTATTCTGCCGAAGACTCTGCCATTGCCATCGGCTTGATGGCGAATGCCGGTATCAAATCCTCACAGGCTGGTACAGCACTGCGTGCTGCCATTACCAATCTGGCAAAGCCGACAGGCACGGTAGCATCTGCTATGGAACAATACGGCATTTCTCTGACAGATAGTTCCGGCAAGATGTATTCTTTACGGGAACTCATGGAGCAACTTCGTCAGAAATTAGGCGGACTTTCTGAGGCAGAACAGGCACAGGCGGCTGCCTCGCTGTTTGGCAAAGAGGCGATGTCCGGTATGCTGGCGATCATCAACGGTTCTCCGGCGGATTTTGAAAAACTGTCCAATGCCATTGACACTTGTTCCGATACAGTAGATGGCTACAATGGTACGACCGAAAAAATGGCGGCAGTCATGCAGGATCGCACTGGAAAAAACCATCTTCAATGTGGAAGCAGTCTTTTCTGCACGAACAACAACCGGGCAGTGAACCAAACCAACAATAGCCTGAAATCACTGTCACGGCTGGAGATTAATCGGCAGACAAGGAATGCAGTGGTGATATAAAAAGGAGCGATTTTTGGTCGATTCTTTTACTCTACAAACTGGAATTCATCTAATTTTTATCAAGTGATTTTTCACTTTTTCTGCGGACTCCTTCAAATATTTGTTCTCCGCATGAGCTTCAACAAATTTAATCAATGGAATCATATTTTTGAGTTTGTCGGGATATGTTTCAACATATTTATCAATATATCCTTTAAGAATATTCTCCTCATGAAAGTCCATAATTCGTTTTTTATACATATATCTGACAGCTTTCAGAAACTGTTTGTCATATGTATCATTAACACCGCGTCTGAAAAGGTCACAGGCGTAATTAAAAATCCTACAACGTTTTGGCTTTGCAACAGTGTGATCCGTAACCTCTTTCAGTAGCTGTAAATATCCGTCGCCCGTCCAAAGCATTATTTTATTGTCGTCTGCGAATTTGTTGAAATTGCTCATGGTTTTCTTATTATAAGTTTCAAGGATCGCATAAATGTTAAAATTGACAAGTGCAAAAAGCGCATATGCATCCTCTTCGCAATTGATCGGAAAATTTCTATGGCACCTGTCGTCCATTGCGTCATGTATCGCTTTCAGCTTTTTTCCTATATCTTCGCTTAAATATCTGCTGTATTCATAAGCATTTCCATAAAATTCTATTCCTTTTTTTATGATGTCCGTAAGTGTTTCGTACTGCTTAGGTATTCTAAAATCATATGTTCTCTTTTCATATTCATCATTATTATCAACTTTGAAAATATTTCCGTCATCAGTAATGACGATATAACTGCGATAATTTACTCCGCATCTTGCTATACCGTCAGATACGGAATAAATCATTGTTAAGAAAATTCCGCTTTCCTTGTCGTAAACACCTGTTGTCCAGTTTATGCTCGTGACGTCCAGATCATACTTTGACTTGTATTCAGGCTTCAGAAAATCAAACATTTTCTCTCTTAATTCGTCCGTTGTACACACAAACTGGAAACCCTCGGTCTTTTGGTAAATCAGCTTTTCCAGTTCTTTTCTGTAAAAATCAAGGCTTTTAAAGTTTTCGCTTCTCATATTTTCATTTATGAAATCAAGAATTGGACGCAGATCTTGTATTTTGTCAGGGAGCAGCTTAATGCAGCTTTTAATATATTTGCTAATAAAATCTATATAGCCAACGCTGATAACGCCACAGAAGTAAGCCTTTTTTATTACTTCAAACGTCACATCCACATATGTATCATCTATACCGCCATCAATCAAATAACCTGCCTGCTGAAAGTCCTTTGAAATATACTTGTAATCTTCCTCACTGAGCATATCGTTATAGGCGGAAATTTTAGAGATAATCGCCTTGTATTTTTCCCCTTTTATAGTACGCATTTTCTTATCAGACATATATTTATCAAAATTTGTAACAGTATTTTTATTGTACATATGACAAATATGATAATAATTGAAATTCTCCTGTTCAAGGAGTTTTTCAGCGTCATCAAGGCTATTTATATCCATAGCCGGTCTGCATTTATCTCTCATATTTTCAGTGATCTCATTAAGATATTCTTCTTGTTCAGACGAAAAACTACTTTCAAAACTTTTCTTTGCTTTTTCATTATTGTAAAGCTTAATACCTTCTTGTATAATATCGCTATACTGCGTAAGCTCTTTAGGAATTTCGAAAAATGTATGTCTGTAACTATCGGCAACAATATATAAAATATCACCGTTTTCGGTAATTAAAACGTATTTGGTATCACCTCTTTTTGAGTTTACATATGTAATAAAAAACCCACTTTCGCTGTCATAGACACCATAAATCCAGTTGATATAACCGACCTCGAAATCCCATGTATTCTTATAAACCGGCTTTATAAAATCAAACATTTTCTTTCTTATCTCATCGGTTGAAAGCTTAAATTCAAATGCCATTTTTTCCTCCTGAATTTATAACGTTAAAAATATCAAACAAATTAGAATTCATCTTTAATTCAATTTGTTTGATGCTTTGATTGTATTATATTCCGATTTGTAAGGCTGATGCCCCACAATCATTTTCATATATTATACCACACCCATATACACAAGTCAGTGAAAAACAATAAATTTTTGTCCTGTAACAAAACCAGCCGCACGGTGAATCAGACGAATCAATCGCCGAAGGCACTTTCACGGTTGGAGATTTATCGGATGACACGGAATGCGTTGCATTTGTAAGAATTTAGTCCGAATATACAATTCGGAAGTAATCCAGATCATTCTTAAACCGATCTTGTGCGGTTAAACAAGTATCAATGAGATAACCATGTTCATCGTGCCATTCGTGTAATCCCCGATAATAGAACATTTTTAGGCTATCATCAATAATAAATGGCACAATTTGATTTCGCAGGCATTCCTTGAATAAAATCAATCGTCCAACACGGCCATTTCCATCTTGAAAAGGATGGATCCTTTCAAATGCAACATGAAAAGCAATGAGTTCTTCTAGTGTCTTTTCTTTTTTCTGATGATATGCGGACAATAGTGCTTTGATTTGGTGGGCAACCTGTTCCGGTGGAGTTGTCTCTCTGCCTCCAACTTCATTTGGAATCTTTTTGTATTCACCGACAGCAAACCATTCTTTTCTGGAATCACTAGTTCCACTTTTTAAAGTGCGATGCAGTGATTTGAGAAAAGCTTCGCTCAATGGTTGATTTGCTGCATCAATAATCATATCAATGCATTTGAAATGATTTGCCGTTTCTACAATGTCGTCCACATTCAAAACAGATGTCTTTTCCATTCCGATCGTATTTGTTTCGTAGATAAAACGAGTCTGATCGTGTGTCAGCCGACTTCCTTCTATATGATTTGAATTGTATGTCAATTCGATCTGGATTTTATGATAGATGCCACCCTTTATTTTTCTTGCCTTTTCTTCACGCAGTACCGATAAAAGCGTTCGCTCTGGGCTTGTTTCTTTCCCGTTTTTCCGTTTTGGACGCTCCGCATTTTCTGGAATACACCATGTTTTTCCTTTTAAGACTGCACCTTCAATTCTTCCGGATGCACAATAATTTCGCACAGTTCTTTCTGAAATATTCCATTTTTTTGCGATTTCTGCAACAGAATCGTATTTCATATACGCCACCTCCGTCTAATAGCAGTATATCATATTATCGGCAAAAAGTCAAATAAATATACTTGTTGAAAATGTTTTTTGCCGATAGAAAAGGAGGCATCCCATGTATTTCACCCTCATTCTCGAAAACGAAACCGGCGAACAAGTGAATCTGTCCGCCACCGCCAACCAATACATGACCTCCAAAATCGAAGGTCTAAATCCGCCTGCCGGAACAGTCAGCACTTCAAGCTATGCTGGCATGAACGGCAGCTACCTCAACAATGCCTTCATCGAAAAGCGAAACGTGGTCATCTCCTTTGCCATGCGTGGCATCGGCATCGAGAAACGACGGCATCAGCTGTATCGTGTGGTCAAGCCGTCCCGATACATCAAGATTTGGTACAAGACGGCGAACATCGATGTCTATGCCGAAGGGTATGTAGAAACCTGTGAAGTATCAAATTTCGAGCAGCAGATCAGCGGGCAAATCTCCATTCTCTGTCCGGACATTTACTGGTACAGTCGGGATATTTTCTATGCCTATTACAGCGGCATCACCG
>LBCK01000024.1 GCA_000980705.1 Ruminococcus sp. UNK.MGS-30
GCATACTGTTCTATGCTGTGGTAAACCCGCATAATGTCTTGTACAAACCGAGCGGAAAGTCCGCCAGTTCCGCACAATCGGCCGCTTTGCAGTTTCTCATAGACAAAATCATTCAGCTGATGTGTTGTCATATCCGTGAGATATTTTGTTCCGAGATCCGGAAGAATGTGATTGCGAATGACATTCTCATAGTGAGCATAACTGGACGGTTTCACACGCAATTTTGCTGCAGAAAGCCATTGACGAGATGCCTCTGCCACGGTCAATTTCAAAGCAGAAACTGGCTGGTTCTGCAAAACAGCTTGAAATTGTGCCATTTTTTCCTTTACCTCAGAAAGCGTTCTGGCATACACAAATTTGTATTTCAGCGACCCATCTTCCTTATGACCAATCGGGACACGTCCCTCAAACCGACCGTCTTTTCTCTTGTAAATGTTGCTGCCTCTTCTCGGCATTTGAAATCCCTCCTGACAAGTTTTCGGACTGTTCAAAGCAAGAAAACTCCTGCTTTTTCTCCGATTCTGATGATTTATTCATGAATTTTCAGAAATATATACTTTACTTTTTCTGAAAATCTGCTATAATGATAGCAGATTCGATGCTGTTTTGTCTGAAATTTCTGCAAATAAATGGGCGGATTTTACGAAACAAAAATGCTTCTTTCCTTTTAGTATCTCCAACGGTAAACCATCTATTCTTCTTGCTTTTTGGGATTTTTTATGGTATGATGGAAATAGAGAGAGAAAGCTAAGAAAGGGGTACATTACGTGATTCGTATAGCAGTAGTAGACGATGATTGGTACATTTCTTCTAGAATTGAAAGAATTTTGTTGTCGTATGATCACATTTCAACATATGATCTTGATATTGAGGTCTTTCAAAACGGGTTGGATTATTTTAAATACTTAAAGAACGAACACGATTTTGATCTGATTTTTTTAGATATAGAAATGTCTGGGCCGAATGGTGTTGAAATTGGTCGCCATATTCGAAATGTAATGAAGAATAATATTACTCAAATTGTGTATATTACTGCATTTGATGGCTATGAGCAAGCATTATTCAAAGTTCGACCAATGGATTTTCTAAAAAAACCTTTTACAGATATAGACGTGATAAATACTGTAGAAACATATATCGAATTATATGATTCTGCGGGAAAATTATTTGAGTTTACTTCCCAGAGAAAAAAGAGAAAGGTTCCTTTTAATCAGATTCTCTATTTTAAGAGCAATGATAAAGTAGTTGATGTTATTACTATAGCTGAAAATGCATATTTTTATGGGAAACTGAACAGCATAGTGGAACAACTTCCATGCCAATTTCAGGTTATTCATAAATCGTATATCATAAATAAAATGTATGTAAAGAAGTATAATTATACGAATGTCGTAATGACGAATGATGATGTTTTAACGATTAGCCAAAATTATAGAAGCGATATGAGACAGTTAAATTTGTCTAAGAATAACAGCGGAAAGGAGTTTTTCTGTGACTAGAATGGAGTTGTTAGCATATCTTTCAGCAAATCTATTTCGAATATATACCCTATTCCGATTTACAGAGAATTTCTTTTCTGAGAGAAAAACAACTGTTAAATGGATCATTGTTAGTTTTTTAATTTATTTTTCAATAAATAGTGTTTGTTTTCTATGTTTTCCGATGATAGGGGTTAATATCCTTTCAAATTTAATTCCTTTTTTCTGCGTAACTCTATTTTATCGTTCAAAGACTTCTGTTCGAGTTTTGATAACAGTTATTGTGTATTCAATCAGCATATTTGCTGATATTGCATTATTTTCTGTTCAGCATTTGCTACATTTAAATTCTGTAGTGGTATCCTCTGGAGTAGCAACTTCTTTGTTAATTTTTTTGATAGAGCGATTATATGAGTACTTTTTCCCACGAGAAAAATTGGAGAAAAAGGCAGAAATTCATATAGAAGAACTGTTGTTAATTATCTTTATTCCATTGGGTAGTATTATAATTGCATTAAGAGGAATGAATCATGCCTTTGAAGATTATCTTCCAGAATCAATAATTTTATTCGCTATCAATGGAATTGTATTTTATATGTATGATGCGTTGAAGAAAAATGAGAAACAAAAGATAGTGAAAATGCAACTACAGCAGCAGAATTTATTATATGAAAATCAAATTCAACTGCAAAGAGAATCAGAAGAAAAAATGCGAATGCTTCGTCATGATATGAAAAATCATTTCTATCGTATGAAAACAATGGTTCATCAAGGGGAAATACCGCTACTGGAGGAGTATATGGAGCATATTATTAGTGAAACGGAATCTATTGTCCCAATTTGTCGTACTGGAAACTCGGATGTTGATGGCATTGTGAATGTAAAGTTGACCAAGGCACAACGAGAAGGAACTGAAATCCATTTAGATTTAAAAATACCAACGAAGTTAAATATAGATAGTTTCGACATGAACTGCATTCTTGGAAATTTATTTGACAACGCACTTGAAGCTTTATCGAAAGTAGATAAGAAAATTCTATATTTTAGGATGGTGTATGAGAAGGGTGTTGTTAACATTTGTTTGCGAAATATGTTTGATGGTCAACTCAGGGTCAATGAGAAAAATCAACTTTTATCATTGAAACAAGATAGAAAAGAATGTCATGGACTTGGAATTAAAAATGTTGTAGAAACAGTAAAAAAATATGATGGTAAGTTTGAGTATGAGCAAGAAAAAAATGTTTTTTCTGTTTATGCGATGATGTATGAAAGATGATGATATATATTTTAGTGGTCCACTAAGAAGAGGCAGGTAATAAAAAATTACCTGCCTCTTTTTTATTTTCAACATAGATGTTGAAAATGCTGTACAAAATATAGAAAACTTTAAATTTCGCCATTTAATTATACGATTTTCGGTATGTCACGGCAGAATAAATGATTTTATGTTATAATGTGACACAAATTGAGGAAAGGGGGATTTTACAATGAAAAACTTTATTTGCAAGTATGCTGTAAAGCTTGGAAGTTGTATGGCGGCTTTGGCTGTTATGGCGACAGCGTTGACTGTAAACACAACTTGTGTGTGGTTTAGTCATCAGGAAAAACTTCCGGAAACAGCTAAAAAGCTTCGAAAGTTTTGATGTTTGAAAAGGTTTCTGTAGCAATTACAGAGGTTTTGGAAGACAAAAAAATCATTCAATCATCTACAAAGGAAGTATGTGCTTATGGTCTGAGGCAGATATTCTCAACAATTTTTAATGCTGGGACAATGCTTCTAATCGGTTTTTTAATGCAAATGCTGATAGAAGCCATTTTATTTACAGTGATATACATTCCTGTTCGAGTATATGCCGGAGGCTATCATGCTTCTACACCGCAGCGATGCTGGGCGTTTTCTGCGATAATGTTATGGATTGCACTGTGTATCGTAAAATACACGCCCCAAACGTATTTTTGGGTGATTACAACATTGTCGTTGATAGCCTGCATCGTTGTTTTTTTGCTGTCGCCGGTAGAAGATCGAAATAAGAGATTGGATGAAAAAGAACATCATGTTTATCATATTCGAGCAATTGTTGTGATAACAATAGAAATGATTGTGGCGATGCTGTTGTTTGCTTTACATTTCACACAATTTGTTTTGGTATTGGAGATCGCATGGTGCTCTCTTGCAGTTATGTTGCTGCTTGGAAAAGGAAAGAATGTTTTTGAAAATAAAAAAGGAGGAAGTGCATGAATAAAAAACTGACAAGAACACTTGCCGGAGTCATGTCCC
>LBCK01000025.1 GCA_000980705.1 Ruminococcus sp. UNK.MGS-30
TAAACCAAACAAAATTCCACACAAAAAAGCCGGAGCCGAAAGGCTCTGGCGGTCGTACCGGAAAAATTTCTATTGGTGTATCTTACACAAGAAAACGGCAAAATTTCTACGTTTTTTCTGTCTGTTTAGCCGCTTGCTATCCTTGCTTTTGTATGGTAATATGGTTACAATGGGAATAGAATCTCAATTATAAAAAAGCCCACCGGGGCATAAAAATAAATGATATAGACTTGCTTTTGGCAGGTCTTTTTTGTTGATGGAGGTGAGAACAATGGCAAGATTTAAACCAACACGTTTTATGGCGGAGGATTCCAAGTACAACAAAAAGACGGCAGACTATGCTGTTTCTTTTATTGAGTGCCTCAGCCACACCAAAGGCACATGGGCAGGAAAGAAATTCGAACTGCTGGACTGGCAGGAACAGATTATCCGTGATTTGTTCGGCATTCTGAAACCGAATGGCTATCGTCAGTTTAACACGGCTTACATTGAGATTCCGAAGAAAAATGGAAAACAGCTTGCTTTAAATACCCTTATTCCTACACCAACAGGCTTTACCACTATGGGCGAAATCTCTATCGGAGATGAGCTTTTTGATGAAAAAGGAAACATCTGTCATGTTGTTGCCAAAAGTCCTATCGATTACTCGGAACAGGGATATAAAATAACCTTCAAGGATGGAGAAACTGTTATTGCAGGGGCAAGACATCTCTGGACTGGTGATGTCACTTATGGAAAAAGAAAAAGAGTGACAATTTCTACGGAAGAAATGTATGAACATATCTGTGATTCCTCCGGCTGTTATCGGTTCAGGATTCCTATTTCAGATGCAATAGACACTGATAATGCTGATTTGCCGGTAGACCCATATTTAATGGGGTATTGGCTTGGAAACGGTAATGCTGTCAAGCCTGAAATTACAATACAAACCTATGATATTCCTGAAGTTCTTGACCAAATATGGCCTTGGCACAAACTGAAAAGAAGATGGAAAAATACGGGCGATTCAGAAATTTGTCCTGTTCCCGATTTAAAAAAGGTGCTTGTGAAAACCTTTCATGACAAGAAAATCCCTATAGAATTCCTAAGAGCCTCTGTGCCTCAGAGGCTTTCCTTATTGCAGGGACTTATGGATTCAGACGGATCGATAAGCAACAGAAAAGGTCAGGCTATTTACACGTCAACAGAAAAAGTACTTGCTGAGAGTGTAAGTGAACTGTTATGGAGTTTAGGCATAAAAAATGCAATCACGACTGCGGTATCCACACAGAGAGCAGATTGGAGCAAGCCGAGCAGCGAATGTGGAAGAGTGGCAACAGGAGAAACGATATACTATGTGAAATTCACTGCCTTTGACGATATTCCTGTTGCGGGTCTTAAAAGAAAAATGAAAAATACAGTAAAGCGAAATCCTAATACAAGAAGTCATTTTCGATATATTGACTCGATTGAAAAGGTTGATAATCCCGGAATGCAGTGCATTCAGGTGGATAGTGAATCACATCTTTACTGTATCGGTCATTCTTTTCTTCCAACTCATAACAGCGAGCTTGCCGCAGCAGTTGCGTTGCTCCTAACTTGCGGTGACGGCGAAGAACGTGCCGAGGTGTATGGCTGTGCTGCTGACCGACAACAGGCTGCCATTGTTTTTGATGTGGCTGCTGACATGGTGCGAATGTGCCCTGCTCTTTCCAAACGAGTAAAAATTCTGACCTCACAGAAACGTATCGTGTACATCCCGACCAACAGCTTCTATCAGGTGCTTTCGGCAGAAGCCTACTCCAAGCACGGTTTCAACATTCACGGGGTTGTGTTTGATGAACTACATACGCAGCCGAACCGAAAGCTGTTCGATGTTATGACCAAAGGCTCCGGCGATGCGAGAATGCAGCCACTGTACTTTTTGATTACCACCGCCGGAACTGATACAAATTCAATCTGCTATGAAGTCCACCAGAAAGCGAAGGACATTCTGGAAGGCAGAAAGCACGATCCGACTTTCTATCCTGTCATTTACGGTGCAGATGAATCGGAAGACTGGACGGATCCAAAGGTGTGGAAAAAAGCAAATCCATCCCTCGACAAGACAATCGGTATGGATAAGGTGGTGGCTGCGTGTAACTCTGCAAAAGAAACTCCCGGCGAAGAGAACGCCTTTCGGCAACTGCGTTTGAATCAGTGGGTAAAACAAGCGGTGCGTTGGATGCCGATGGAAAAGTGGGACAAATGCAAGGTTGCTTTTGATGAATCCGAACTCGAAGGAAGAATCTGCTACGGTGGACTCGACCTTTCCAGTACCACAGATATTACAGCTTTCGTGCTTGTTTTTCCTCCAACAGATGAAGATGAGCATTATTACGTTCTGCCTTACTTCTGGCTGCCGGAAGAAACGTTGCCTTTAAGAGTTCGCCGTGACCACGTTCCCTATGATGTGTGGGAGCAGCAGGGTTATCTGAAAACAACGGAGGGCAATGTTGTCCACTATGGCTTTATCGAAAACTTCATCGATGAACTGGGGCAGAAATTCCATATCAAAGAAATTGCTTTTGACCGTTGGGGTGCGGTGCAGATGTCACAGAATCTGGAGGGACTTGGATTCACGATGGTTCAGTTCGGTCAGGGTTACAAAGATATGTCACCACCGACCAAGGAATTGATGAAACTGACTCTGGAACAGACCCTTGCCCACAGCGGACACCCCGTTCTTCGGTGGATGATGGATAACATTTTCATCAGGCGTGACCCTGCCGGAAATATCAAGCCGGATAAAGAAAAATCCACAGAGAAAATTGACGGTGCTGTCGCCATGATCATGGCTCTTGACCGGGCAATTCGCTGTGGATGTACTGGGGATGGAACAAGTGTTTATGACGAAAGAGATATGTTGATTTTGTAAGGAGTGAGGAATTATGCGTATTTTGAGAGGATTTTTTCGGGGACGAGATCACCCGAAAAACAGCTACGACAGTCCCAGCTACAGTTACTTCTTCGGACGTTCCAACAGTGGTAAGCGAGTTAATGACCGCACCGCCATGCAGCACACAGTGGTGTATGCCTGCGTGAGAGTTCTGTCGGAGGCGATTGCCCAGCTGCCATTACACGTTTACCAATACACTGACAGCGGAAAAGAGCGAGTGCCGACGCACCCGCTATATTTTTTGCTGCATGACCAGCCGAATCCCGAAATGACATCGTTT
>LBCK01000026.1 GCA_000980705.1 Ruminococcus sp. UNK.MGS-30
ATACACCGCAATATGCTGTAAGGCTGTTCTGTCGGTGACTCTTTTTCCTGCATTGCTTCTACCGAAAAAGTATGTGTATGATGGACTATCATAGCTGTTGGTCGGCTTATCTCTGGACTTAAAGAGCCCGCTGAAAATTCCCATAAAAATCAATTCCTTTCAGAGGGTTGTTTTTTTGGTGTGGATGTGGTATACTTAAATATGAAATCGAGTAAATTTTTCGATTAAGTCATATAGCTTAGGAGTAAGATAAATGTGTTTTGAAGATGAATTCATGGATAAGCAGTCGGAAATTATTTCTTTGTACAAAGAAGCAGCAAGTGCTAAATCGGAACTACTATACGTATACATTTATAATGATGATTCCCAGTCTTTAATTGCAAGTGCATACCGTGTTGATGAAAAAGTAGTTGGCAATGTAAAAGCGGGTGTATCCGACGAAATCGATAATAAGATCTATAATATTATAACAGAAGAAATAATGCCGGAATTGAATGAAATTTGCCAAAGATACAATAGAGAGATACCTGTTGTATTTAAATATACATACAACTTAAAAACAGGTTCTTTTGATTCTGAGTATTTGTATGCTAAAGATGTTGCTGAGGATTATGAATGTGGTACTGAAGCTTTGAAATGGATTAAATCGAGATAATTAAAACACCAGCATCTCCCTCATATCATAAACCGACTCATCAGACACACATCCACAGCGAATTGCACGGTCAAGAGCCATGATCATGGCAACCGCACCGTCAATTTTCTCTGTGGATTTTTCTTTGTCCGGCTTGATGTTTCCGGCAGGGTCACGCCTGATGAAAATGTTATCCATCATCCACCGAAGAACCGGGTGACCATTGTGGGAAAGGGTCTGTTCCAGAGTCAGTTTCATCAGTTCCTTGGTCGGTGGACTCATGTCTTTATATCCTTGTCCAAATTGTACCATTGTAAAACCCAGTCCCTCAAGGTTCTGCGACATCTGCACCGCACCCCAACGGTCAAATGCTATCTCTTTGATATGAAATTTCTGTCCCAGCTCATCGATGAAGTTTTCGATAAAACCATAGTGAACCACATTTCCCTCAGTTGTTTTCAGATAGCCTTGCCGTTCCCATATATCATATGGAACATGGTCACGTCTTACTCTAAGGGGCAAAGTTTCCTCCGGCAGCCAGAAGTAGGGCAAAACATAATAATGTTCATCATCTTCAGTAGGTGGAAAGACAAGTACAAAAGCTGTTATATCTGTTGTAGAGGAAAGGTCAAGTCCACCATAGCAAACACGCCCGTCAAGCATCTCTTCATCAAAAGAAACCTTGCATTTGTCCCACTTTTCCATTGGCATCCAACGCACTGCCTGTTTTACCCACTGATTCAAACGCAGTTGCCGAAACGCATTTTCCTCGCCCGGCGTTTCCTTTGCAGAATTACACGCAGCTACCACCTTATCCATACCGATAGTTTTATCAAGGCTTGGGTTTGCTTTTTTCCAGACCTTTGGGTCAGTCCAGTCCTCCGATTCATCCGCACCATAAATGACAGGATAAAAAGTCGGGTCATGTTTTCTGCCTTCCAGAATGTCCTTTGCCTTTTGGTGAACTTCATAGCAGATTGAATTTGTGTCTGTGCCGGCTGTGGTAATCAGGAAATACAAAGGCTGCATTCTGGCATCACCGGAGCCTTTGGTCATAACATCAAACAGCTTTCGGTTCGGCTGCGTGTGAAGTTCATCGAACACGACCCCATGGATGTTGAAGCCATGCTTGGAGTAGGCTTCTGCCGAAAGCACCTGATAAAAGCTGTTTGTAGGAATGTAGACGATTCGCTTTTGCGATGTCAGGATTTTGACACGCTTATTCAGGGCAGGACACATTCGTACCATATCGGCAGCCACATCAAATACAATGGCAGCCTGTTGGCGGTCAGCAGCACAGCCATACACCTCCGCACGTTCTTCGCCGTCGCCGCAGGTAAGCAGCAGGGCAACCGCAGCGGCAAGTTCTGATTTGCCATTCTTCTTGGGAATCTCGATGTATGCTGTGTTGAACTGGCGATAGCCATTCGGTTTCAGAATCCCGAACAGGTCACGGATAATTTGTTCCTGCCAGTCCAGCAGTTTAAATTTCTTTCCTGCCCATGTGCCTTTCGTATGGCTGAGGCACTCAATAAAGGAGACGGCATAGTCTGCCGCCTTTTTGTTATACTTGGAATCCTCCGCCATAAAGCGTGTCGGTTTAAATCTTGCCATTGCATCACCTCCCTCAACAAAAAAGACCTGCCAAAAAGCAAGTCTGCATCATTTATTTTTATGCCCCAGTGGGCTGTTTTATAATTGAGATTCTATTCCCATTGTAACCATATTACCATACAAAAGCAAGGATAGCAAGCGGCTAAACAGACAGAAAAAACGTAGAAATTTCGCCGTTTTCTTGTGTAAGATACACCAATAGAAATTTTTCCGGTACGACCGCCAGAGCCTTTCGGCTCCGGCTTTTTTGTGTGGAATTTTGTTTGGTTTA
>LBCK01000027.1 GCA_000980705.1 Ruminococcus sp. UNK.MGS-30
AAAGGTGATGATGTCCACAGGCGGCAGCTTTGCACCATGCAGTCCGCTGATATTGCCGAAGTGTTGCACCTGCGGCAGCCGTTTTTCTGTCACACGAATGGCAAACGGTTCGATTTCAGAAGACCAGACAGGCACAATGCCAGCTAACAGTCCGGCAAGCGGAAAACCGCCGCTGCCGTCAAAGAGGCTGCCAAGGGTGAGCAATCTATTCATTAGTCACCTCCAGATTATTTCCTGCTTTATCGCATGATAAAAGAAACGCCCTGCATACTGATAATTCTGCAAAGCGTTTACATTTCTCTATAACTTTACTTCGTATCCATATTGGTGCGGCAGGAACGTTGTTATATCTTCCATATTCGCCAAACATACACTCCATACCAACATTTCTTGCCTGAACTGCCTCTTGAAATGTATCGTAGTATCCAAGATGAATATCCAGCTGACTGATTTTGATTCTTGCACGATATTTCTTTCTGGGTGGATAATAACTTACTCCGCTTACACCCGATGTGTTATTTTTTTGAAGCGGTTGATTTATTTGATTTTGCTGATGTGTACAGAAACGGACATTGCATCTTCGATTATCCAATGTATCAAGATTGATATGATCCAGCTCCATTCCTTTTCTTGTACTAAAAAGCACTTGATGCAGCGGTCGACCATGGCAGTCAACGATATATATTTGCCTACCTTTTCTGCTTTTATAAGAGACATACCATTTGATATCTTTTATTCTACTGAATAAATCAGCATCAAACATGAATATCGTCCCATCGGAAAGATGACCATAGCCAATTATACCATCATCAGAAAATGTGTAATTCACATTGCCGATATCACTCACGTCCTCTCTGAGCGTCATTCACATTGCTGTCTTGAATATTCAGTTCGTCTGCTGAAAACTCATGTACTTCTGAACACGGGTACTTTACTCCGTTGCGCAGAACATACACGCCATCAGCTGAACCAACAGCAGCAATGTATCTTCTGATGATCGCTGATGCATATTTGGGATCAAGTTCTTGTGTGTAACAGATTCTGTTGGTCTGTTCTGATGCAATGAGTGTAGAACCGCTGCCGCCGAAAAGATCAAGAATGATTCCGTTTTCCTGTGATGACATACGAATCGGATATGCAATCAATGGAAGAGTTTTCATTGTAGGATGTAGCTTTGACTTTTTCGGCCTGTCAAATTCCCATACAGTAGTCTGCTTGCGGTCACCGTAGAATTTGTGCTTTGCAGTATCCTTGAAAGCATAAATTACTGGTTCGTGCCGCATTTGGAAATCCATTCTGCCGATAACAAGCGTATCTTTTACCCAGATACAAGTTGTAGAATAGTGGAATCCCGCATTAACTGTTGCTTTATAAAAATTACATTTTTCTGCATCTGAATGGAAACAGTAAAATGCTCCGCCGTCTGCGAGAGATGTATATGCGTTTTTGAACGCGTCCAAGAGGAACTGATAGAACTTCTCACTGTCAGACCATTTGTCATTCATAATTGTCATACCTGTACCGCCGGAATATGCACAATTATACGGAGGATCTGTAATACAGGCATTTGCTTTCTGACCGTCCATCAGCAAGGCAACTTCATCAGGTTTGGTGGAATCTCCGCAGCGAAGTCTGTGTCTGCCGAGAAGCCAGATGTCACCATTTTCAACAAATGGTTCAAACTCTGCCGCCTTATCTACATCAAAATCATCATCTTTTACATCTTCATCTGATGCAAATAAGTCCGCAAGTTCCTTTTCATCAAATCCGGTCATGGAAAGGTCGAATCCGAGCTCCTGTAGTTCCTGCATTTCAACGGACAGCAGTTCTTCGTCCCAGCCTGCGTCCAATGCCATCCGGTTGTCAGCAAGAATGTACGCTTTCTTCTGTGCTTCGGTTAGATGGTCGGCATACACACATGGCACTTCTGCAATGCCTTCTTCCTTTGCCGCCATAATGCGTCCATGTCCAGCCAGCACATTGTATTCCCGGTCGATAATGACGGGATTGACAAATCCAAATTCACGAAGGGAAGAGCGAAGTTTCAGGATCTGTTCCTTGTTGTGCGTTCTGGCGTTATTGGCATAGGGTACTAACTTGTTGATGTCAACAAGCTGAAAT
>LBCK01000028.1 GCA_000980705.1 Ruminococcus sp. UNK.MGS-30
AGTATCCAGAATTCCATTGCAAATCAGGCTGGACAGATATGCCGTGAAATCCTCTGCGGTATACACCCGGTCAAGGTTTTGTGCGTTAAAAAATCCATAGGAAAAAGACATATGAATATCACTCCATCTCTTTAAATGTCGGTGTCAGACTTCTGCCGTTCTGGTCGAAACTCTCCACCATGCCGATCAGCTGAATTCGAGGCTGAATCAAGCCAAATCTTCTCTGCTCCACAGTTACATAGTCGCCCACAAAGTAATCCTTGTTGTACTGATACTGGGTGGAAAAAGCAGCGATGGCAGATTCTGATGCCGTTTTTGGCTGCACCAGATGCTCCGCACCGCTGCTTTTCAAAATTTCTAAATATTCCGCATCGGTCACATCTTCTTCCTGTGCCGTGTTTCGCTCGTCTACATACACCTCATAGCGGTCAAGGTAGGTCGGCTCTGTACCGGAGCAGAAGGTCGTGCGTTTTCTGGCATTGCCCTCGCCGCATCCCAGCACATAGGCGAAGTTTTTCTGCACCGCATCATCTGCCGCATAGGAGAACGACAGCAGATTGTTGTACGCATCGGAGAACACGATGTGGGGATTGTCATCCTGCAACAAACTGCGGTCTGTTCCGGAAAACAAGTCGCATTTCAGTGCTTTTCCGTCCAGCCGCACATTTGCCGAACCGCCGATGGTTTCACATAGACCGTACAGCCATTCTAAGATGTTGTCATAGCTGACCTGCATGCGTGCGGTTTTCTGCCAGCAGTCGCCGGAAACCATTCCCATGGAAAAACCGGGCAGATTGCGGATTCCGGCGGAGATCGCATTGCGGGACAGCACCTTGCGGACGATGTCCTCATAACTGCCGTTTGAGGTAATGGTGGGATAGATGATTCTTCGTTCCAGCAGACAGGCAAGAAACCGTCCGGTGACTGTCAGATAATCGCCCTTTTCGGCATCGGTCTCCAATTGCAGAGATTCAATGATGCCGAAGTGCTGTGTATCATCGCTCCTTGCCACAATTCTGCCACGCTGAAAGATGGATACATTCTGCGGACTGGCAGCGATATACACCTCAAAACAGCCGCACTGGTAAAATTCAATATCCCATAAGAGCGAAGAATAACTGTCGCAGATAGCTTCCAGTGACACAGAAATCTGATCTTTCAAAGCTATCAAGCTGTAAATTTCCAACTGCATTTCTCACACTCCCAGATAAGAATTGCGGTGCATCAAAGTTACACGCAGTTTTTTCACACCACGAACTGCCTCGACCCGAAAGATATTCGTGCCTTCTTTCAAGGTCAGCCAAGTGGAACCGGAAACCAGCCGGTTCAGGATGTTGCTGTCCACGCCATTGCGTGTCAGCGTAACGGTCTTGTTTCCGGTTTTCGTGGTAACCGTAATGACATCGCCGGTCAGAATATCGCCTTTGATTTGCAGATATTCTCCGTTTTCGTTGTAGATGGTCGGTGTCACGGCAACCACTTCCTGCGGAATATCACTGGGCAGTGCCTCGATTCGCAGCGTGAATCCAGTCTCATCTCCATCATTGGTGATAGAGAACAGGTTGCTGTTGGAATACACGCCCAAAGGAAACGGAGCATCGCTCTCCGGAAAGGGAAAGTGAAATGCTCCGGTGATGCCGCTGTAATAGGCATAGAAAATATCCCGACTGTACCAGTAAATGTCCGGACAGAGAATGGAGATTTGCCCGCTGATCTGC
>LBCK01000029.1 GCA_000980705.1 Ruminococcus sp. UNK.MGS-30
TTTCAAGTATGCCGCTCCGGTACTTGGCTCTTTGGGCTATTCTGCCGAAGACTCTGCCATTGCCATCGGCTTGATGGCGAATGCCGGTATCAAATCCTCGCAGGCTGGTACAGCACTGCGTTCCGCCATCACCAATCTGGCAAAGCCGACAGACACGGTGGCATCTGCCATGGAACAATACGGCATTTCTCTGACAGATAGTTCCGGCAAGATGTACTCTTTACGAGAACTCATGGAACAACTCCGACAGAAATTGGGCGGACTTTCTGAGGCAGAACAGGCACAGGCGGCTGCCTCACTGTTTGGCAAAGAGGCCATGTCCGGTATGCTGGCGATCATCAACGGTTCCCCGGCGGATTTTGAAAAACTGTCCAATGCCATTGACACCTGTTCCGATACAGTAGACGGCTACAATGGTACGACCGAAAAAATGGCAGCGGTCATGCAGGATAACCTTGCCGGACAAGTGACCATCTTGAAGTCCCAGCTGGAAGAATTGGCGATCAGTTTTAGTGATATTTTAATGCCTACCATTCGCTCCATTGTTTCCCGTATTCAGGAACTGGTGGACAAGCTGAACCAATTAGACCCACGGACAAAAGAAACCATTGCGAAAATTGCACTGGTGGCTGCTGCTCTGGGTCCGATGCTGATAGTATTGGGAAAGACCATTTCCAGCGTGGGAACAGTCTTTTCCGCAGTGTCCAAACTGCCTGCCCTTTTTTCTGCTGTGCAAGGTGGCATCGGAGCTATTACCGGGGCGTTGGGCGTGTCACTGGGTCCGCTGCTCGCCATTATCGCAGCTGTTGCCGCTTTGGTGGCTGCCTTTGTGCATTTCTGGAAAACCAATGACGAATTCAAGAGCAACATCATCGCCATCTGGGAGCAGATCAAAAGCACCTTTACCGGATTGACACAGGGCATCACTGACCGGTTAAACGCTCTGGGATTCGACTTTGAGAGTTTCACCGATGTGCTGAAAGCGGCGTGGGATGGACTGTGCAATCTGCTGGCTCCTATTTTTGAAGGCGTCTTTCAGAATATCTCCAACATCTTTTCGGAGTTTACTGGTGTTCTTCTGGGGTTGCTGGACGTGCTGATTGGTCTGTTTACTGGCGACTGGGAGCAGTGCTGGGACGGCATCAAGGGTATTTTTACTTCTATCTGGGACTTCATTGTCAACACGTTCCGCAATATCATGAATACTCTGAAAGGCATTGCAGATGTGGTGCTGGGATGGTTCGGAACAAGCTGGAACGAAGTCTGGACTTCCATCAAAACATTTTTCGTAGATACATGGAACAGCATTGCTTCCTTCTTCACGGGAATTGTTACCGGAATCCGGGACTTTTTCGTCAACACCTGGACATCCATTTCCAATACATTCACCGCTATTGTCACTGCCATTCAGACGGTGGCAACGACTGTATTTACAGCAATTCGGGACTTCTTCACCACCATTTTTACAGCGATCTACAACTTTTTCAGCACGATTTTCAATGCCATTTACAATGTGGTTTCTACGGTTTTTCAGGCCATTCATAACGTGATTACAACCGTTTGGAATGCCATTTACACCACCTTAGAACCGCTGATCACGGCATTTGGCTATCTGTTTCAGACGATT
>LBCK01000003.1 GCA_000980705.1 Ruminococcus sp. UNK.MGS-30
ACGACCTCACTCTGCTAATGACCTTTTATCTCCCATTCAATTTGAAGATCTTTTTTGATTCTTTTCTCTTCTTCTGTCTACTTTATTGACTATGGTCCACTCCTCGCAGAGCTTGTCATACTTCTGCTGAATCACGGTCTTTTCCTGAGCGAAGTTCTCCGCAGCGGTGAGGTTGCCGATGAACTGTCCTGCTTCAAAGCCACGGAGAAACCACTTCTTTCTCATACCCTCAACTGCCTTAGCAGAAATGCCTGCAATTCCGGCGACCCCTGCCCCCGCTGCCGCACATAAACAGATCTTCTTCATCTTTTCCATTCTTTTGCCCTCTCTTTCTTATTCTTCATCGTCCTGATTATCGTAGAATCTCATATCGTCCTCAGATTCTTCGGTGATCTCTGTATCATCGTCATACTCAGGCTCAAACTGAACCGCTGTCTTATTGCCGCCTTTCTTTTTCTTCATCAGGAAGAAGCCTGCGGCACCGACACCGATCAGAGCAACCACACCCAAAATAAGAATCATACTGTTCTTGTTCATAGGAACAGACTTTGCCTGAGCTGCTGACTCAGACGATTCCTCGCCGTCCTCAGCGGTATCTTCGGCATAGTCAGCATCGTTACTGTCGCAGGACTGCACTCTGCCGTTAGCCTTTTCCGCTTCCTGAGCTGCCTGTTCGGGAGTGATCTTGTCCTTTTCATCATCGTCCTCATCTCCTGCGTAAAGAAGTGCATACAGGTCATAATCGTCAACTTTGTTCAGGAAATACACATTGTCCTCGTCATTGCCTGCCGTGTAATTGATAAGCACATAGAAAACGTGACCGTCCTTTGTGGTCACAGCGATGAACTGCATTTCCTCGGTATTATAGATGATCTGCTCCGACTTGATAAGGGTGGCGTTGCCGTCGGTATCGTAATAGGGATCGCCGTCATAGTCGGGAACAACATCGGTTGTCTCTGCCTCGGCAAGCTCACTCATGACCTCACGGAACTTTTCCATATCATCGGAGCTTTCGTCCGCAGGCTCAGAAGCGGTTGTTTCCGTAGTCTCTGCTGTTCCTTCTTCGGCAGAAGCGGTAATACCGCCGACACTTGCTACTGCAAGCATGAAAGCAGCCATCACAGCACTAATCATTCTTGTTTTCATCATCGTCCTCCTCAGAGTAAAATCTCATTTGTTCTTCATATTTGCCGCCTTTGCCGAGATCGTCTATCTCATCATCGGTCAGACCACGAGCCTTCATATTCTGAATCTGCTCATGTTCTCTGGCAAGCACGGTTTCTAATTCCTCTCCATCACAATTCAGCTTTTCGCAGAGTGAGAGATAACGCAGCCTTGTGATTTCGGAGAGAAGCCGTCTTCGTTCCTCTGTATCTCGCTTGATATTTCTTTCAAGCTGCTCTGCCTTTTTGCTGAATTTCTCTATTTTTGCATCATATAAAGCCATTATGTACCTCCGTTAATACAACACGAGCCGAGGATCAATATAGTCCCAGCCGTAGCCGTCGGTGTCTATATAAATGTGGAAATTAACATTTCCGGCTGTTGTTTTGGCAAATTCCTTGCCTTCCTTGATACTGTCGCCCTCCTCGTAGTCATTTATAAGCACCGCATTTGCAATGGTGACTTCCGTATCACGCTTAGTACCGCCCGTGCCGTCATACCAATACTGTACATCGTCCTTGCGGACAGTGATCTTGTTGTCATCGGTATCAACGTCGGTTATCTTACCGCTGAAAGGCATTTTGAGCTTTGTACCGCTGTCAGCATAAACCTTGATACCCTGGTACAGACCGTCACTTTCTTCATTCCAGCCTGTCATTTCATATCCGAACTCTCTTTTGAGGGAATAGTCACGGATAGACGGCTCGGGCAGAAGATTATGCAAGGTCTGATGATTGCCATAGAGTGTGTTTCCGTCCTCGTTGCCGACAAGCAGATTGTAATACTGCCAGCGTTCTGTCTTGTGGGACATTGATTTTAGCTTGTCCTCTATGACCTCATCAAAAGTCTTTTTCTGCTTGACGTTGTAGTAGAGATTGCACTCCGTTTTCCAATACTGTTTCTGCACATAACCATACAGAGCTGAACAATTGCTGTCGCCTGTCCACGATCTCGCATCGGATTCTGTAATCATGAACCAAGCATCATCGTTCTCCCAACCGTAGAACGAACGGTACTGATTATCTCCGTCATGATTTTGGAAGAAAAATTTGCCGTTATCATCTATCCAATAGAACGGTTGCTTTGTATGTGCGGTGTCTGCATAATAGCGGTTATCAAGAACATAATAGCCCGTGAGAGCATAATCTTCGTTTGGGTTCAGTACACGATAATTGCTGTTCATATAACAATAGCCGTCACCGTCAAGATACTGACCAAGCTCTGAGGTATAAGAAGTCGGCTTGAATTTGTAAGTCCAAGCTCCGTTGCTTTTACTTGCTGATTGCTCGCAATAATAGTAACTGCCGTCGGTACTGCTTCCACCGCCGAAATATACATAGGTGTCAAGCTCCTCCCAACGGGATTTATTGTCATACCAATATACGAACTCATACTCCGCATTGAAAATGTCCTCAAGCAAATCCTCTGTATCGCTTTTGAATTTCCAATACTTAATATCGCCGTTATCATCGGCATCAAAATCATAGTAATACGCACACAGAAAAGCCCACAGTTTGTAGCAATCGAAATCATATTGCGGTTTCCAATCGTAGACCGAAGATTTGCCCCAGTACCAGTTGTCGGGTTTATCTTTAAGGTCTTTTTTCTTAGCACCAAAAGCAGTCAGACCTTTTTTCCAATCAGAAGTATCGCTGACTTTAAGTATTTTCTGATTGAAGTTATAAACAAGCTCCGTGTAATACTTTTCAGCTTCGGAAAGGTCATAGTCCTGCGCCGCATAAGTGCCGAGAGTAAAACCACCGCCTGAAACTATGGAGCTGAAAATCATAATGATAAAAGCAAACACAAGAAAGATAATAAGTATCGGAACAGCTATTGCTGCAAAGAACTTTTTGACTTCCTTTTCATAGACATTTTTCACGAATTTGAAAGCCGACTTGAATCTCTCAGCCACCGTTTTTTTAGTTTTCTTATTTTTGGGTTTACGCTTCTTTCTCTGCTTGTATTTATCGTGATTTTCATTCAGCTTGTTTTCCTGCCGATTTAGTTTTTTATTGGATTTCGACTTTTCATCGGACAGGCGATCACGCTTTTTTTCTTCTCGCTGTAACCGCTGAGGCTTACTTATCTTATCTTTGACAGGTTCAGCTATTCTGCGTTTTGCCGAGTCTATCGCATGAAGTACGTCATTGTCCTGATCTTCATTGACAGCTTTCTGCCACGCAGAAGCCTTCATTCGCTTTACCGAATATGAGGCAGGCTTTAATGCAAGCAAGCCGGGACGGGAGTTTCTGGTGATTTTTTTCTGATTACGCAGTTCCTTAACACGGAACTGCTGTTCTGTTTTTAGCTGTTTACTCTCAAATTTCAGCTCACGCTTTGTCTGCTTATATGCCTGCAATCGGCGCTTGTTCATCGCCTTGCAGAGCGTATTGCCCTTATCTTTTACAATTCGGGCTTTATACTCCGCCTTTGCTTTCTTCAAATCGGCTTTTGTCGCAGCCATTTTCGGCTTCTGAGTTTTCGCCTTATAGATCTTGTTATCAGCTTTCTTTAGCTGTAACTTCGCTTTTTCGAGCTTATACTGCTTCTTTGTTTTCAGGTGATTGTGCGTACCCTTGACAGCATCGACCGCCGTGCGACCCACAAGAAATACGCCACGATGATAATCGTCCACCGCTTCACGGGTGTACTTCTGTTTGAGCTTGTTGCGGACTTCACGCTGGGCGGTGCCGGCGGTTTTGATACCGCCAGTTTCCGCTGCGAGACCGGTATCGACCGCCGTCTGTGTAACATCGTGAACTGCAAAGTTTATAGCACGGGCATTTGCCTTGAACAGCTTGCCCTTGAATGTCTTTGGCTGCCATGATTTGATCGTCCGTGTGACTGACGGTTTATCGCCCTGTATGCGGTATTTCGCATTTGCAAACTTATGGACGATACCCCGACCGCCGTGATGCGTTTTCTCATCACGGACGATATATGCACGGGTATGAAAGCGACCTCTGCTGTTTGCTTCACGGCGGAAGTCTATCTGAAACTGCTTCGACCGTCTGCTGACTTTATCGAAATGTGCCTGCGCTTTGCGGAGGTTATTTTCTTTTCTCTGTAAGCTCATAAATCCTCCATTCTGCGCAGTTTACGCACCCTCAGTAGGTTTTGTTGTCATGAGTTTATACATCTCTGTATCCATCGGAAAATGGTCTGTAAACGGCAGAAGCACTTTATCATAGCGGATAAGTCCCTCGCCCGGACCGCTGTTTGTTACAAACTTCATCTGCTCCTTAGAAATATGGAGCTTTTCAGCGAGAATGTCTCTGTCTCCGGCTGCCTGATTCAGCATATATACGAAGTCCGAGTTATCAAAGATGTTCTCAACCTCCTGAGAAGAAAGCAAGTCCTTGACATTTTGCGTGATACCGGTCGGCACACCGCCCCATTTACGGAAACGCTTCCAGATCTCAGCCGAATACTTCGCTGTCTGTTCCTCTTTCAGAAGGAGGTGGAACTCATCAATGTAGTAGCGAGTGATTTTTTTCTTTTCACGGTTTGCGGAAACCCTGTTCCATACCGTATCCTGCACGATCAGCATACCGACCTTCTTGAGCTGATTGCCAAGCTCCTTAATATCAAAGCAGATGATACGATTACTCATATCAATGTTGGTACGATGATTAAAGAGATTCTGGCTACCGTTTACGAACATTTCAAGAGAATTTGCTACACGCAGAGCGACTTCGCCTTCATTATTAAGCTCCTGCTGCAAATCGGAGAGAAGCGGCATCTTTTCAGGTGTCGGCTCATTCTCGATAAAATGCTTGTAGATGCTCTGAACACATTTGTCGATAACAGAGCGTTCCTCAGCGGAAAGACCGTAGCGACCTCCGACAATGATCTCACAAAGCGAAATCAGGAAATCGGACTTATTTGCGATCACTTCCATAGGATTGCTGAACAGATAATCATCAATGGTAATGTCCATAGGGTTGATATGCTGTTCGGAATTGCTTGCAATTCTGATAAGCTGTCCGTGCAGAGCCGAAACAAGCGGAAAATACTCTCCTTCGGGGTCGCAGATGATTATGTCATCTACTGTTGTAAGAAAGCAGTCGAGAATTTCACGCTTTACGCTGAAACTCTTGCCTGCACCCGGCGTACCGAGGATAAGCCCATTAGGATTTTTGAGTCTTGACCTGTTGGCACGTATCATATTTCCTGACAGCGTATTGATTCCGTAATAGGTAGCCTGTCCGTCCTGAAACAGCTCTTTAGTGGTAAACGGCACGAAGATAGCGATACCGCTTGTGTGCATCTCACGGCGGACAGGAATCTCGTTATAGCACAGCGGAAGTGTGGAAACGAGTGTCTGTTCCTGTCGATAATCATAGGGAAACATCGTGCAGTTATTCTTCTGGCAGACACGCTTCAGCATTTCAGAAAGAAGTTTCAGCTCCTTTTTACTTTTTGCATAAGCTCTCAGTGAAATACTGATATGAAAAAGACGCTCATTCTTGCTGTTCAGATCAGCGAGGAGCTTTTCAATGTCCTCGATATACATCTTGATCGCAGGCGGAAGAATGTCGGGATCATAGCCGGACTGCGATGCCTTTTTCTGTTCGTCGATTTTCATCTGCTCCACATTGGTGAGCTTCTTTTTGACGAATTTCAGGGCATCTATCTGATCCAGCGGATCAACGTGGATATTCACGCAGAAAAGGTTCTGCATTTCAAGGAAGTCCTTTAATATCTCGCCCGACAGCTCTCCGGCGAGGATATTCATACCCCATACAGCACCGTAGGCATTACCGATCTCAAAATCGCTCTTATTGAATTTGAACGAGGACGGACAGATGAAATCCTTTGTGTCCATTCCTGCCCTCAGCATTTCACCCCAATCGAAAAGAAATGGGGAATTTCGGTAAGGGTTCAGGGCATAATACAGAGCTTCAAGTCTCTGTTTGCCGTCAAGCATTTCTGATTCGACACCGAAAGCCTTAAAGCCCTTGATTACATCATTCTTGATCGACATGAGCTTCGCTCTTGCTGCCTTGTATGATGTGGATTCGATACCAAATGTCAGGAACTTTCTTGCCGACTGACCGTTAGAGCCTTTCATCAGCTTATCGGTCAGCATTTCGCTGTACTCCTTGCGGATCTCATTGAAATCATCGTCCTGTTCGGGTATCTGTACCGTTTTTACGAGCTTTTCCTTTGATCTGTTCTGATTTTCAAAGGTAAGCTGGAATTTGATTGTGTTGTCAAAGATATTGATAACATCACAATACTTTGAGAAGATATTGTTTTGTTCCTCAAACTCCGAAATAGAGTAATTGGCATCATAAAACTGTATCGTCATAGAGAAGAAGTTCTCCGATACCTGGCAAACACCGTCCTTATACATACACATATATGGAATCGTGTTCTGCACCGTAGTCTTACCGCCATTAGCACTCTTGATTTCCGCCATTCGTGCGGAAAGTATTTTTTTGTCCTCTTTTGTAAGCTGAGAGGCTGGCTTGCCCATGACAACCTTAGACTTGCTGCGGTTATCACTTTTATTGGCATTTCTCTTTCTAAATCCCATTGGTAACCTCCGTTTGTATTCAAAAGCGGAGACACCGAAAGTGTACTATAATAGGAAGCCGTATCAGCCTTTTCTTTCGGCATCTCTCAGCTTTTTCTTGATTCTTGTGTATTCGATATGCCTTTCAAAGCACTCGAATATGTTTGTTGTGCGGTAATACCGCTTTCGAGGTCTTGTAAAGTATTCACGCATATATTTTGCCTGTTTCTCCAAGAAAACACCATTTTTCTTATAAAGTCCGCAGAGTATCGCAGGAGCAGCGACTGCACCCATAGCGAAAATTGCTCCGGACATTCCTATAGCTGTTTTCGTCAGAAAGAAAACAGGCGCTCCGAGAACAAGACCGATACCAAAGCATATTACCTGTCTTTTGGTAAATCCCATAATGAACTTCTCTTTGATGTCGTTCAGGTCTTTAGGGATTTGTACATAATGTGCCATAAATCCTCCAATCTTGTTCAAGGTCAATGTGCGTTAAACACACTTTTGCTGATAGCTCCTGTACGCAGAATGGTAAAGATAAGTGCTGCCGTGTATCCCATTAGCATTGCCATTTGCATTATCACACCGTCCTTGCTTGAATTGAGCGTAGCGATCATATTGCTAAACAGCGTTTTGAAAATACCGAGTGCGACTACGATAAAGAACCCCTGGAAAGAAAGAGCTAAGAGCTGTTTTACCCAGTTTTTACCGATGCTTGCCCATTCTCCGCTGTCCATCATTGTTGCCATAGGAATAGGTGCAATGCTGAGATACATAAACACCTCGATGATACGGCTTGCAAGGGTAATTACGATTGCAACAATAAGTATCATCACTCCCAGATGAACAATAAGGGATATGAACCACACCGTCATCAGTTCTCCCAAGCCTAAGCTATTGAGAGCTGATTTCTTTATCGCAAGACTTTTAGATAGATAGTCACCGCTGCCGAACAGCGTGGCAAGTCCGTTAGAGCATACATTTGTGCCAAACGAAAATAGTGCGGAAGCGATGTAATATGTGTTGGCTACAAGTATTACACCGCATAAGGCTTTGATGATCCATTTTATAAAGATCGAATCATCGAAGTCTTTGAAATTATTTCCCCGAATGACCATTTGACAAAGCTCATTCAAGAGGATGACTGTAAGAATGAAACCTCCAATAGGGACTACAACATTGTTACAGAGCGTTTCGATAGTTGCCCAAATCCCGTAGCCTGTCGGCGCACTTCCGGCAGTTCCCGTAAACTGAGCAGGATGCTTTGTAAGAAAGTTTGATACAAGGTTTCCCTTTGCTCCCGAACCTGTTGTCTGAGCAAATGTATCAGTCAGAAGATCGGAAATTCCGTCAAACTGAGATTTTATGCCGTCCTTGAATAAGTCACAGCACCAATCCTCCAAAGCATCAATCGCATCGCTGATTACTCCCATTTATTCATCACCCCTCTCCGAGGAATTCATCAATGGTCTGTCATATTTCACAAGCTGACGTAATTCCAGTTTTGTGGGGAGAAGGTTTCTGCAAAAATACGCAGATCCGAAATGATTGCCCTTTGTTGTAAAGAGCATATTCTGCTGTGTGTGATAGTCAACCCGACTATCAAAGCAAAGCATCTGAATCTCATTGTTGAATATCTTGTATCGTGCCTTACCCTGAATACTGTTCACGGGCAAGAGCAGAGCAAAAGGCTTCTGAAAAGCAAAAGCTCGTTTCAGGACTTCATTCTTCTTAGAAAATGGGGGATTGCTTACGAGAATATCCCATTCGTCAGGCTCAAAGTGAAAAAAATCCTTGTCATCTTTCAAGCTGCTTCGTTCCACATAAAACCCCTGTTCGGTAAGATACTGATAAAACGCACTCCATTCTTCATCGAACGGGCACCATATTTTCTTGTCTTTCGGCAGAAATTCCATTAACGGCTCTACCGCATAGAATGGAGTGTACACTTCATCTCCTGCACTTGTTTTATTGGCAGTTAAATATCCGATATTTATTGCCATTTATATTTTCACTCCCTTTCATATCTGAGAGTGCAGATTGCTTACCCAAAACCCATTATTGCAATGCAAAACCCACCGCTATGTAGCTAATCTGCTTATATTCAGGTCAGAACGTCACTTAAATTGCGCCCGTCATCATTGTTTCAAGAACAGGAACAAGGACGATTGCAAGGAGAATCAGACCAAGACCTGACATGAGCTGCTTCATGCCCTGGGATTTAGCACCGGGGTTATCATTACCGTAACCTTCAAGAAGGTTTACAACGCCCCATACACCAACGCCTGCACCGATCAGGCAGATAACGCTCTTGAGAACGGTACACGCAGTAGAAATGAAAGAAGAAGTATCAACAGCACCCGTGCCTGCTGCAAATGCCTGAGTTGCACAGGCAGATGCCATAACGCCTGCGATTGTGCAGAACATGGTTGCCTTCTTTGCACCACGGGTGAGCTTAGAGAGCCACTTGTGCTTCGGTGCAGAGGTAGTGGCTGCTGTCTCCATTGCGGTTGCATCGACCGCAGAAATATTCAGTTCGTTCATAGGTAAAAAGTCTCCCTCAAAAAAATAAAGTAAAGATTGTCCGCAGCTTCAACCGATTCTCTTTTTATTCGGTTTCTTCACTGTCTGAGTTAAAAGCCGACATATATCTCTTTTTCTTCGGTTTCCTCAGATATTGCAGTATCAGCGTTATCTGTTTCTTTTGCCGATACTGCTGTAACTTCCTGTCCGGCGTCCGTCATATCAACACCATACCCCGTGAACTTTTCCTGTCGAGACAGTCTCAAACGCATCGCCTTCTTGTCACTCACATATTTTTCGATGTTGAACCCCATCTCAGGATTATCGTCCAAGAGCATTGGATATTGCTTATGACGGGTAATGTCAAACTTGTCCGAGAAGAACGGACGAACTCCTCTAAGCTGTAAGATACATTTACCGCCGTCCATGACCGCTAATTCGTCTTGACTTTTCAGCTCTTTTCCAAGCTTCTGATAGTTCATTCCGTAACTTTCCGACTGTCCACGGTTGGTAGAGGTGTTGAAACTGTCGATAGTTTCCTTGCCGAGACTTTCGGAGATCTCTTTCAGCGTGGACTTCTCCTTACCGCCCAAAAACAGCATCGTATCACAGTTGCCTTCGATCGTGTCTGCATTATCTTTATATATAGCCTTTAGCTGGCTCTTAGCTTGCAAGATGATCGACGCACTTATTTCACGGCTTCGGATCGTCGCTATGAGCTTCTCAAACTGCGGAATTTCGCCAATATTGGCGAACTCGTCTAACAAACAGCGTACATGATAGTCCAGCTTTCCCCCTGGGGAATTATCTGCTTTTGTACAGAGTAGGTTGAAAAGCTGTGAATACATGATAGCGACCAGGAAGTTAAAAGTCGCATCTGTATCGGAGATGATTATGAAAAGCGCACTCAGCTCGTCACCGAGCTTGTCAAGGTGCAGCTCATCGTAGGAGGTGATCTCCAAGACCTCATCTATTGCAAAAGGTGCAAGTCGTGTCGAACAGCTAATTAAAATAGACTTAGCCGTTTTTCCAGCAGCGAGCTTATACGCCTTGAATTGTTTGAGTGCAAATGCACCCAAGCGCCGTTGTTCGGCATCGGGTTTCGTTTCAAAGATGTCACCGTAATCAGCCATGACTTCGGGATCTTCGTGCTTTGTGCCGTTCAGCCAGCACTCCACGATCTCAAATTCAAGGTCAATGCTGTTTTTGAACTCCTCATCGTCCTCACGGCACTCCGAATTGTTGATCATGTCGATCAACGTTTCAAAGTTCCATTCATCTTCGGGGTACATAGCAAAGATAAGGGCAATATACGCAGTATAGAGCAGTTTCTCCGCTTTCACCCAAAAATCATCGCCGGACGGCTGCTGAGAAGAAGAAGTATTCTTGATAAGGACTTCCACGAATTTGAGAATGTCCTTCTCACGGTTTTTCTTGCTGATGTAAGCAAACGGATTGTAGTGCATCGACTTCGCAAAATCAATGGTATTGAACACCTTGATCTTGTAAGGCTCATAGACAGGGATATATCTGCCTTTTTTATCTTTCAGATAGTTTCCCTTATCGTCCCTGCGGTACACAACATTTCCGTCAACTCGTTTCGGGCGGCCCCTTTGGAGCATTCTTCCGCACTCCACAAGCACCGTGCCTTTCGGATCGGTGACTACATAGGAGGAGTGCATCTGCATCAGGTTCGGCTTTACGAAAAATCGTGTCTTACCTGAGCCTGAGCCACCGATAACGAGGATATTTTTATTTCTCGCAAACTTCGGTGCAGAGGGCTTGCCCATTGTGAGAGATTCCGTCTTTGTGAGAATTACATTGTTTTCGGGGCAGGATAAGTCCATATACGGCTCAATATCCTTTTCACCGCCCCATACGGCAGAGCCGTACTCCTCACCCTGGCGAAATTTCTTCCTGTTTTTCGACTTGACATAGAGGACGAGCCTCATTACACCCGCAAGAACCAAGCCGAAAAGAATATCAAACGGGTGTAAACTGGGAATGATTCTTGCAAATGCCACACCGAGATTGCTCATGAAGGGCAGGAGCTTTTCCTGAAAGCCGTCGCCCTCAGCGGTTCGGTACGCAAAGCCAATCAGGTTACCCACATAAGAGAAAGCTACATAGGGGATAGCCTTGATGATCAGCTTTTTGAGTTTTCTCGTGTCGATCTGCAATTCGCAGACCTTTCCTTTCTGTTGGTATCGGCATCAAAAACCGCCGTAAAAACATCATCGTCCCTTGCCCGTGGAACGGGCACAGGCATGAAATAGCCGTAGATCATCGTCTGTTCTCCCTTGTTTTTTCTCTCTGTTTCTGTTTTCGAGGTTTGCTCCTGAGTTTCTGAGCCTGCTGCTGCATCTTCTCACGGGTGAACTCACCACGCTTCGGTGTCTTGCACTGGTCCTTGCCGACATACTCCGAAAATGCCCTCTTGAAATCCTCTGTCTTAGCAGCGGAAAAGAAAACATGATAGGTAGGCGGCGAGGTGCTTTTATCTCTTTTCAGAGCAAAATCCACATCGTATTTTCGTGCGGTTTTCAGGAAATCCCCGATATTTCGGTCTGAAACCTCAATGCTGTCGAGCTTTGACGGCGACTTAGCCTGCAACTGCTTATAGGTCATTCGCCCTTTTTTCTCTGCCTTGCCCGACATAAACTCCTGCAATGCCGATTTCAGCACATCAGCGGTCATTTTCTCCGCCTTGATCGAAATGTCAATGGTTTTCTTCGCACCGTTCTCATAGTCGGACGGCATTACGCATCACCGCCTTCGTCTGCGGTCGGCATCTCAAAAGTTGAAAATGCTTCACTCTGGAGCCAACGGGTAATGTCACGCTGGACACTCATCACCTTGTCATAGTCGGGCGAGTGATACAGCAGATTTTCCTTGTTGGTCACATCTGTGCCAACGATACAGTATTCATCTTCCGAATGCTCCTCATCGACACCGACCGGACGCACTTCGACGCTGACCGCAATCAGGTTATCGTAGTTGACGAGATCGCCCTCCGGTGTCAGAATAGACTTAGCCATGATCTTCACCTTCCTTTCAAAAAAGCTCATTTGCCGTCTTTCAAGCAGCTACGTCTGGTTTCTTCTCCGCTCCCATAGCCACCACCTCCTCTCAGGAACGTTCAGTCATCATAACCGCCAAAATCTCTCTTGACAGCATACTCAGCCCATCGACCCTCAGCATTTTCCTTGAAACGCTTGCCGTTGGCTTCGTTGAACAGAGTGCTGATAAGATAACTCTCATAGTTCCGCACATTGTCTGTACGCTTCATCTGCTCAATAGCATTTTCAAGAACGTTTATATCAACTTTTAGCATAGCGGACTTGACAACTTCCCTGGGGAAGTCCTGTCCGCAGATACGCTCCGTTTTCTTTCGGGAACATATCCGCCGAACGATCATCTGAACGATCTCCTCAGCTTCTTCCTCATCACCGAGCCATTCTGCAAAGTAGGAAAAGTCGATGTTGTTTTTCACTACTTCGGTATAAATCTCTTTTTCGCAGATATATCCGTCAATCCGTCCGTCTGTCTGTTTTTCATCATTTTCAACAGCTTTTCCGCTGACGGAGTGGGACTGATTGATAGATACTTGATTACTCAGTATTTGATTTTTCTTTATTATCTTCTTAGTATTTATTTGTCCCTGATTTTCTACCTCTTGAATTTCTACGGGTAGAATTTCAAGAGGTAGATTTTCTATGCCTTGTTTTTCTGCTCCTTGCGGAGCTTTTTTTATGGAGCTTACTTCGGCAGTGGATGTTTCTTCGTCCTCATCGTATGTATCATCATCGTCCCGGTCTGCATCAGGCGAATCCTTTTCTGAATACTCATAGAAGTCATAGACATACTCTATACGACCGCTCTTCGTTTCATTCGGCATCAGCTTAGTCACAGTGAGGTAACCCCAATGCTTCAGTTCGTCCAATGCTGCCTTGATCGCTGTTTCTTTCTCTTTGCAGATAGCTGTCAGACCTGAGATAGAGTAATCCCAATTCTCCGGCAAAGAAAGAACCTTACTCAGAAGCCCGATTGCTTTCAGACTGAGGTTAGTTGACCGCAGATGATAGTTGCTCATTACTGTATAGTTTGCATTTTTATTGACACGGCACACCGATGATGGCGTTGTTTTGACCTTTTTTATTTTTTTAGCAGACATATCCATTTTCCTCCTGTTTTCAGCTCAAGCGAGCTTCATTTGTGTGATCCTGACCTTATTGACCATATAGGTCTTACCGCTGCGTCGGAGGTAGCCTGCATTGTAAAGTTCGTTCAGAGCGTTCCTGATAGTTTTCAGAGAATCATTTTCAAAGAAAGGACAAAGCTCCTCTGCGGTATGATAGTCCGTATCGGGAAAATTGAGCATTCTCAGCAGTATAGCTGTTGCTTCGCAGGACAGCTTATCATCGCTGATCGTGATGATCTGGCGTTCAGACATAAAAAACCTCCTATTTTTCATTTTGCTTAATTAAAACAGCAGACATGATATAATGTAATAAAGTGATACATCAGCAAAATAATGCGTAGCTATGATTATCAAGCCTGATATTTATGGTGATTCTGGGATTCATAAGTTTTGACAATAAAAAATGCCCCCCATTGCTGAGGAGCGTTATCTCTGTATTCGGTTTTCAGGCATAAAAATAGCGGACAACGCTCCAATTATATGGAACATCGTCCGCCAAATGATTGATTTTTTGATTTGATTTTAGAGGTCAAAAGCACAAATCCGCTTTATCTGTAACAATAGATTATCATTTTCTTGTGTGGCAAATACACGAGACATTTCCTATCCTTTGTGCCAATTTCTTCTACAAAAATCGGCATTTTTCGCAGGGAACTAAATTTATTTCGTGTGTCTACCGTAGGTCTACCAAGTCAAGTTATCGGCTTTTGTCTACCACAAATCTACCGAAAGTCTACCAAAAAACATGGTTTTTTATGATTCTTGAAAGCTGCTGTAATTCGGTGTTTTTCAATTTTTGATACTCAAAAAGCTCGAAAAATCGGGCACAAAAGGGAACAAAAGACCACAAAAGAAATTAAAACGCTTCACCGATTTAAAAACTTAAAATCCCTCGATAGCGATATCGTACCGGTTCAAGTCCGGTTAGCGGCACCAAAAAAGGTACGAATTTTGTATTTGTACCTTTTTTATTTTTTAAGAATAATATCAACGAAGACCCTACAGGTTACTATTTGTACTAAGGAGTTTTAATGGTGAAAAGAATTGCTTATGTCTTTCTTGCAATTGTATTATCTGCAATTCTTTCGTCATGTGATATGAGTGACGATGTAAAGCCGAGAAATCAGGATGATACAAAGTGGATTACGGCTGATCAAAATATATATTTTTCTGTTATGTACGATGGAAACTATAATACTTGTTTAGGTGCTCTGGAAACGACTGAAACAGTTTATAATATTAGTCTTGAATTTGATTATGGCTCTGGACTTATCATTAGTGATTATGATATGCTTAAGGAAAATAATTTTCTTGTTGACGTGAATCAAATCTTATTGAGAGCAGAATGTAATTTTGATAAGGATAAATGTACTGTTGAAGTAACCAAATCATTTATTGACAGTATCAGCGTTGGAGATAAAATAACTTTTTATTTAGTTGATGAGTTGCCTGATTGGGCAGAAGAAATAGATAAAGTTAACAGAAAAGCTTGTAGAGAAAATGGAGAAACATCAACAGCTGTAGACACTGAAAAGTAATACTCCAAACGCAAAGAGGGAAATCAAGCTAAAAATCTCCCGATAGCGATATTGTACCAGTTCAAGTTCGGTCAGCGGCACCAGAAAGAAAAGAAGGTACAAGCATATTGGTTTGTATCTTTTTTCTTTTATGAAAATGAGCTTTACTTGGAAAACACGCCGAGATTTACTTTCAAAACAATTGACACTGTCTCTGCAATGTGGTATAATAATAGAGATCACAACATACGAATAAGGAGCTAAATCATGAAACAAATTATTTTGACAGGTGACCGCCCGACAGGACGGCTGCACGTAGGACACTATGTCGGATCACTGAAAGAAAGAGTAAAACTGCAAAATTCCGGTAAATTTGATGAAATCTACATTATGATTGCGGATGCGCAGGCATTAACAGATAACGCAGAACACCCAGAAAAAGTACGCCAGAATATTACACAGGTTGCCCTGGATTATCTGGCGTGTGGGCTTGATCCGGAAAAGTCTACCATTTTCATTCAGTCCATGGTGCCGGAACTGACAGAACTGACATTCTATTACATGAATCTGGTTACAGTTTCCCGTGTACAGCGGAACCCTACTGTAAAAGCAGAAATACAGCAGCGTAACTTTGAGGCAAGTATTCCGGTAGGATTTTTCTGTTATCCGATCAGTCAGGCTGCTGACATCACTGCATTTCATGCAACTGCAGTTCCGGTAGGTGAGGATCAGCTTCCCATGCTGGAGCAGTGTAAGGAAATTGTTCACAAGTTCAACTCGGTTTACGGCGAAACATTGACTGAACCGGAGATTATTCTGCCCAGCAATCAGGCTTGCCTGCGCCTGCCTGGTATTGACGGCAAGGCAAAAATGAGCAAATCACTGGGGAACTGCATCTATCTTTCCGATGAACCGGAGGACATCAAGAAGAAGATCATGTCCATGTTTACCGATCCGAATCATCTTCGTGTAGAAGATCCGGGTAAAGTGGAAGGAAATCCAGTCTTTATTTATCTGGACGCTTTCTGCAAGCCAGAGTATTTTGCAGAATTCTGGCCGGAATACAGCTGCCTGGACGAAGTGAAAGCACATTACCAGCGTGGCGGTCTTGGCGATGTTAAGGTAAAGAAGTTCCTGAACAATGTAATGCAGGAAGAACTGCGCCCGATTCGTGAACGCCGCAAGCAGTGGGAACAGCGTATGCCGGAAGTATATGAGATCTTGAAACAGGGAAGTGCTGTTGCAAGAGCAACTGCTGAAAAGACACTGGAAGGTGTGCGGCACGCAATGCAGATTGATTATTTTTCGGACGGCGGCTTTGGCGAAACAAAATAAATTGGTTGAACGAATAAAAAGTACCAAATAGGGCAGTATGATATTCCATGCGTGGTGTTGTTTTGTGCAAAATTCTCCAGGAGGTCTGGACTTTTTCTGTGATTTGTGATATAATAAAAATGTGAGAAGTTTCTCACGGAATTTATCAGAAAAGGGAGTCATTCAAATGAGAAAGAATTTTGGCGCACAAACCTGGATGTATCCGATGCCGGTACTCATTGTCGGCACCTACGATGAAAATGGAAAGCCGGACGCTATGAATGCTGCATGGGGCGGTATTTATGAGACAAATCAGATCATGCTTTGTCTGAGCGCAAGCCATAGAACGACCAAAAACATTAAGGAAAAAGGCGCTTTTACAGTAAGTTTTGCAACTGCAAAGACAGTTGTTCCGTCTGACTATGTTGGAATTGTTTCGGCAAACAACACACCGGACAAGATGGAAAAATCCGGACTTCACGCAGAAAAAAGTACTTTGGTAGATGCACCGCTGTTCCAGGAATATCCGATGACACTGGAGTGCAAATTGGTGAAGTTCAATGAAGATGGCATTGTAGTTGGTGAAATCGTTAACGTAAGTGCGGATGAAAGTGTTTTGGGTGAAGACGGCAAAATTGCTGTTGAAAAGTTGGAACCGATTGCATTTGATAGTGTTTCTCATGCTTATCATAAGCTTGGCGAAAAAGTCGGAAATGCTTTTTCTGACGGCAATCAGCTGAAGTAATTTGCCAGGAAACCATCTTATTTCTTCATCCTTTATAAAAGAAAAATCACGCAGTCTCTTTCTGAAACTGCGTGATTTCGTTGTATTGTTCACCACATCAAAGAAGTGATATCATCCAGAATGCATCCAGCAGCTTTTACAGCTTTTCCGGCATTTTTGCGAATGTCGTGTTTCTGCTTGGAAGTTGCCTTCGACATCATATAGCATACAGTTCCAACTGTAGCGCCAACAGTGACTCCACGTACAATTGATTTCACGGTCATGGTATAGACTCCTTTCTCACATTCTAATATTGCCATCGGCAAATATAGTATGGGAAGACAAGGTTTGTTTTATCCGTGTATATCTATTCCACATATGGAAAAAAGAGAGGCTTTTATGAAACTTTCGCAATTGAATATCGTTTTGGTAGAACCACAAATTCCGCAAAATACGGGGAATATTTCACGTACCTGTGCAGTAACAGGCGCAAGACTGCACCTTGTCGAGCCGCTGGGATTTACTGTAACAGACAAGCATTTGAAACGAGCTGGCCTGGATTACTGGGATAAGTTAGATTTAACATACTATTCTGACTGGAATGATTTTTGTGAGAAGAATACAGCAGGGGAGTTTTACTTTTTTACAACCAAAGGACGGCATATTCACAGTGACGTGAAATATCCCACCGATAAGCCGGTTTATTTGGTTTTCGGAAGGGAAGATCAGGGATTAAACGAATCCCTCTTGGTTCAGCATCCAGATACTTGCGTTCGGATTCCCATGCGCAATACGCTGCGTAGTTTGAACTTGTCTAATTCCGTTGCGATTGCTGCATATGAAGTACTTCGGCAGTGGGAATATCCGGAGTTGTCCATAGAGGGAAATTTGACAAAGTATACTTGGGAATAATAACAGCAAAAAGGTCAGCGTTTATTACAACTGCTGACCTTTTTTACACTCTAAATATATAACTGCGTTATATATTATCATTGTTGTTTTCATTATGATTGTCACTGTTATCAGAATCGCTATTTGACTTCTTGGAATTGGATGATGTTTCTTTTTCAAAGTGTGCCAACGGAGAACTGTCTGTAGCGTGTTTTAGAATTTGATTAGACAAGTGCGTATAAATCTCTGTGGTGGATGTGCTTGCGTGACCTAAAACTTCTTTTAAGGTAAGCGCATCCACATTGCCGTATTGATACATCAGTGTTGCAGCCGTGTGTCGCAGTTTGTGTGTGGAAAAGCCTTGACCACTCAAATCAGCTTGTGCAAGCGAAGTTTCTACAATTTGCTGAACTCGGCGTTTGCTGATTCGTGTGTGACGTTTACTGAGAAAAACAGCTTTTTCAGAAGAACCTTCCGGAAGCTCTCGTACATTTAGATATGCCTGAAGAGCATTCATGCAAGCCTCATTCAGATAGACCATGCGTTCCTTGTTGCCTTTGCCAAGAACACGCATTTTTGCCTCTTTATAATTGATATCTGTTGTATTCAAGCCGACTAATTCACTAAGACGGATTCCGCAGTTTAGAAACAGTGTCAGAATGCAAAGATCTCGCTCTGGAAATGCAGAATCCATAGATTGCAGCAAATGTTCGCTTTGCTCAAGCGTGAGATACTTTGGCAGCGCCTTTTTTGGTGATGGCAATTCAAGCTGTTCTGTTGGATCCTGCGAAATTACTTTCTGGTGATAACAGAGATACCGAAAGAAACTTCTTAACGCAGAAACCTTTCTGCCACGAGCTCGATCATGATTTTCTCGTTCTTCTGTGACATAATACAAATAATCGTACAGTGTTTGCAGCGTAACAGATTCCAACTCGGAAACCTGCATATCTTTTATGGGGATTTCATGCAGATCATCAATGCTTTGAAACTGCGGATCTCGCATCATCCTCAGATATTTGAGGAACAAGCGAATATCCAAATAGTATTCCTGCACCGTTCGGTTGGAAAGTGCTTTGGTAACGGTAATATATAAAATATAGTCCAGGAAAAAGTCTGGGCATTGTGTGCGGTCAATTTCCAAGAAAAATGGTCACCTCCCGTATTTTGCACTTCCAATTGCACCAAATTTGTATTTGGTGCAATTGGATAATGAGGTCTCCTATCGTTAAGATTGCATAGATTGTATCACTTGCTCTGCGCATCGAATTCCATCCACCGCAGCTGACGTGATACCGCCGGCATATCCTGCACCTTCTCCGCAAGGATATAGTCCGGTCAGCGATACTGACTCACAGGTTTCGTTTCTGACAATACGCACCGGCGATGAACTACGACTTTCGATGCCGGTTAAAACTGCATCTGACATTGCAAAGCCATGAATTTTCGAGTCCATGGCTGGGATTCCAAGCCGCAGTGTTTCAGTGATAAATTTTGGTAAATATTCATCTGGTGAGATCCATGTTACACCAGGTTGATACGTTGGCGTGACGTTTCCACATCCTGTGGCGGAATGTTTTTGCAAAAAGTCACCGACGCAGCAAGTTGGTGCATAGTAATTGCCGCCGCCGGCTTGAAATGCAGATTCTTCCAGCTTTCTCTGAAAATACATACCTGCCAATGGATGTGAATCTTGCAGTTCTGCGGATGAAATCCCAACAAGCAAGGCGCTGTTTGCATTTTTGCCGTCTCTAGCATAGTTACTCATGCCGTTTACCACCAGTCGATTTTGCTCAGAGGCTGCGGCTACCACCTCACCACCTGGACACATACAAAATGTGTACAAACTATGTTTATTGGAAAGGTGAACTGCGAGCTTATAATCTGCCTGGGGGAGTTCGTCAGAAAGCACTTCCCTGCCGTACATGGCGTAATTCAGCCAGTTTTGCGGATGTTCAATACGCATTCCGACAGCAAAATTTTTCTGTATCAGTGAAATGCTTGTGTTGTACAGCATCTCAAAGACATCTCTGGCACTGTGACCTACTGCGAGAATGCAGTGGGATGTAGAAATTTCAAAAAGTTCTCCATCCTTTTCATAATAAATGGCAGTGAGCTTATGATCTTTCTGGGCAAATTTTTGCATTCGGGCTTGAAAATGAATCTCGCCGCCGTATTTTATGATTTCCTTTCGGATTTCACGGACAATATGCACCAGTTTATCTGTCCCAATGTGTGGTTTTGCCAGATATAAAATTTCTTCCGGAGCGCCAAATGCAACAAAATTTTGCAGGACATAACGAATTCGAAAATCCTTGATGCCGGTCGTTAGTTTCCCATCTGAAAATGTGCCTGCGCCGCCTTCTCCGAATTGAATATTGCTCTCTGTAGAGAGTTTTCCGGTTTGACGAAACAGGGCAACGTTTTTTTGACGCTGTTCCACGCAAGAACCCCTTTCCAGGACGATCGGACGTAATCCTGCCCTTGCCAAAACCAATGCGGCAAACATTCCTGCCGGACCAAATCCGACAACAACGGGTCGTTCTAACGTGGATAAGCTGCACTTTGGAATGGTATAGTGATAGGGCGTATAGATTTGAAGATCTTTGTCCTTTTTGATTTGTTTTTGCAGCTTGTCTTCGTTTGCAACTTGCAGTGCAACGGTTAGAATCACTGTGATTTTAGGCTTTTTTCTGGCATCAATTGACTTTTTTAGGTATGTGATAGACTGAATATCCTTTTTTGATACCTTTAGACGCTCCGCAATCTTTTGTCTCAACTGCTCTTGCGTAAAATTCAGCGGCATAGATAAATTGGTTAGCTTAATCAATGGTTTTCACCTCGTTTCTGTATAACATATTCAGCGGCATTTTTTCCGGCAAACTGCCCCGACTGCCATGCCCAATTCAAGTTGTAGCCGCCGCAGTCTCCATGAAGATCTAAAATCTCACCGGCAAAAAATAACCCTTCCATCATTTTTGACTGTAGTGTATCATCTGTTTCGTTCGCAGAAATGCCGCCTGCGGTAACCTGCGACTCGGACCATCCGCCACGAGAAAGCACAGGAAACTTCCAAGACAGAATGTTTTCTGCAACTTGTTCTAGCTGTGACTGTGTAATCTGATAAACAGGATTTTCCAAAGATGCAGTAATTCCTGCGGCTCGAAGTAACTGTATGCCGACCTTTTTCGGAAAAAGTCCGGATAACCAGTCTTCCTGTTTCCAGTTTGCACGAATGCCATAAAGTTCCCATAAAATTGACTCAATTTTTTGAGGCGCAATATTGGGAAGAAGGCGCAGGGAAAGCATTGCCGGTTCTTCCTTGCAGCATCGGGCAGATAGATTCATGACGCAAATCCCGGAGATCGTGCGTTCTGTAAACTGCACTTCTCCTGTGTCTTTTGCCAGAACTGTTCCGCTTTCAGAAACTGCACTGACTTCCGCAGAAATTCGAATTCCTTTTAGCGGATGAACAAGTTTTGGCTCTGTATAAAACGGAACAAGAGCCGGCTTGACTGGCACAATTGTATGTCCAAGTTGTTTCAGCCAGGAGAAAGCCGACCCGTCAGAGCCTGTTTTCGGTGCAGCAAATCCACCGGCTGCTAAAATAACCGCAGATGCAGAATATACGCCTTGTGTTGTCTCTGCTTCCAAAGTGTTTTCTGATTTTCGGATCGTAGTAACATCGCAGCCGCAGATGATAGAAACGCTAAGCTGCTGCACAGCAAAGCGAATGGCATCCAATACACTGGCAGCTTGATTGGACAGCGGATAGAGCCTGCCATCGGTTTCATGCCGGGAAAATAATCCCATATTCTGAAAAAAAGATTCTGCCGATTGTGTGTCAGAGAATATCATTTTACATTGTTTTGCGAACGATCCGTGATAGTGTTTCAAGTCTTGATTAGTGTTTCCAAGATTGCAGCGCCCATTTCCAGTTGTAAGAATCTTTTTTCCGACCCGTGCGTTTCGTTCCAGAATTGTGACGGAAATCTCCGGGTAAAGTTGCTTTGCTGCAACAGCGGCGGCGAGGCCTGAGGCTCCGCCGCCGATTATCATAAGATCTGTTGTGTGTGTCTGCATATTTCGCTTAGTTTTTGATGCTGTGCATCGGCGCAGGAATTCTGCCGCCACGAGCAATAAACTTTTCAGCCGATTTGCGCTTTACGGGCATAACCGGAGCGCTGCCGAACAGCCCGCCAAATTCCAGCATATCGCCTTCCTTGAGACCGATTGCAGGAATCAGACGAACTGCGGTTGTCTTATTATTGACCATGCCGATTGCCATCTCATCTGCAATGATAGCAGAAATGGTAGATGCCTCAATATCGCCTGGAACAGCAATCATATCCAGACCAACGGAGCATACAGAAGTCATTGCCTCCAGTTTCGTCAGAGTCAGTGTACCGTCGACTGCTGCGTCGATCATGCCAGCATCTTCTGAAACCGGAATAAATGCTCCGGAGAGTCCGCCGACATTGGAGGATGCCATGACGCCGCCTTTCTTGACAGCATCATTCAGCAGAGCCAGAGCAGCTGTTGTGCCGTGTGTGCCGCAGGTTTCCAGACCCATTGCCTCCAGGATATGTGCAACACTGTCGCCGACAGCCGGTGTCGGTGCCAGAGAAAGGTCTACGATACCAAAAGGAACGCCCAGCATCTGAGATGCTTTTGCGCCAACCAGCTGACCCATTCGAGTGATCTTGAATGCGGTTTTCTTGATGATGTCTGCAATCTGATCGATAGACGCATCCGGATACTTGGATACGGTAGAACGTACAACACCAGGGCCGGAAACGCCTACGTTGATAACGCAGTCTGGTTCGCCGACACCGTGGAATGCACCAGCCATAAACGGATTGTCTTCCGGTGCATTGCAGAAAATAACCAGCTTAGACGGACCGACACACTGACGGTCTGCTGTCAGCTTTGCGGATTCCAGTACAATGTCGCCCATGATGCGGACAGCGTCCATGTTGATACCGCTTCTGGTAGAACCAACATTGACAGAAGAGCAAAGTCTGGTGGTGACATCCAGAGCCTCCGGGATGGAGCGGATCAGTTCCAGATCACCGGCGCTGAATCCCTTGTGTACCAGTGCAGAGTAACCGCCGACAAAGTTGACGCCGCAGGTTTCAGCTGCTCTTTGCAGTGCCTTTGCGAATTTTACCGGATTGTCTTTCGGGCAGGCAGCAGCCAGCATTGCAATCGGGGTAACAGAAATTCGCTTGTTGATGATCGGGATGCCGTATTCTTTTTCAATTTTTTCACCGGTTTCTACCAGCTTTTCTGCCTTTCGGGTGATTTTGTCGTAGACCTTGTCACACGCCTTGTTGATGTCAGGGTCAATACAGTCCAGCAGAGAAATACCCATAGTTGTGGTACGAATGTCCAGACATTCATCCTGGATCATCCGAATTGTTTCCAGGATATCTCCTGCGTTAAACATAGTGCTATTCATAATTCTTCTCCTGCGTTTCAGTTGTTAGATGCGGTGCATTGCGTTGAAAATATCTTCGTGCATTGTGTGGATTGACAAGCCCAGTGTCTCGCCCAGTCCATTGAGTTCGTCGCTCAGCTGGGTGAAGTCAGTTGTCATTCCGGTGATATCTACCATCATAATCATAGCAAACATATCCTGAAGTACGCTCTGTGTTACTTCCAGAACATTTGCCTCATATTTTGCGCATACGCCGCTTACCTTGTGCAGAATGCCTACATTGTCCTTACCGATTACTGTGATTACAGCACGCATAATAAAATAATCCTCCAATTGATTTGTTTGTGTATTTGCTTACTTTGCAAGCAGCTTTTTCATGCGGTCCATTGCTTCCTTTGTCTTGTCTCTGTCTCCGAATGCAGTCAGTCGGAACCAGCCTTCTCCGTTCTTGCCAAAGCCCTCGCCCGGTGTGCCGACAACAGCAGCCTCGTGGAGCAGATAGTCAAAGAATTCCCAGCTCTTCATGCCGTTCGGGCATTTCAGCCAGATATACGGGGAGTTTTTGCCGCCGGTGTATTCGATTCCCAGTTCTTCCATTGTCTTTGCAATGATTGCAGCATTTTCCTGGTAATACGCAATGTTCTTTCGAATCTGTTTCTGTCCTTCTTCTGTGAAAACAGCAGCAGCAGCGCACTGTACCGGATAAGAAACGCCGTTGAACTTGCTTCCCTGTCTTCTGCCCCAGATCTGTGCGATGCTGACATCTGTTCCGTCAGATGCAATTACGTGCAGAGCAGTCGGAATGATTGTGTAACCGCAGCGCATACCAGTAAAACCGGCAGTTTTGGACAGCGAGCACATTTCAATAGCGCATTCCTTTGCGCCTTTTACTTCATAAATGCTGTGCGGAACATCCGGATCAGTAATGAATGCCTCATATGCAGCATCGAAGATAATGATTGCTTTGTTTGCCTTTGCGTAAGCGATCCATTCTTTCAGCTGGTCTCTGGTATATGCAGAACCGGTCGGGTTGTTCGGCGAGCAGAGGTAGATCAGATCAGCGTGAACCTCCGGATTCGGCATTGCCGCAAAACCGTTGGACTCGTCAGAATCTGCATAAATCACAGTTCTGCCGTTCATCTTGTTTGAATCTACATAAACCGGATATGCCGGATCTGTAATCAGAACGATGTTATCATCACCGAAGATATCTACAATGTTGCCGCAGTCGCTTTTAGCGCCGTCATTGACACGGATCTCATCCAGTTCCAGAGAAACGCCGAACTTTTCATAGTATCCTGCAATTGCCTTTTTCAGGAAATCATAACCGGAACCGCTGTCCTCATAACCACGGAATGTCTCTTTAACTCCCATTTCGTCAGCGCCTTTTTTCATTGCCTCAACGCAGACCGGTGCAATTGGCAGCGTAACGTCACCGATACCCATACGGATCAGCGGTGCATCCGGATTCTCTGCCATGAAAGCATTGACTTTCTTGGCAATGTTGATGAACAGATAGTTCTTTTCCAGCTTCAGAAAATTTTCATTGATCGTTGGCATTTGACATACTCCTTTTCATATGGTAAAAATAAATAATAGATACAAAATTAAAGCTTGGGGTACTCCATTTTCCCCTCAAATACATAGGTAGCAGGACCGATCATGGTGACTGTTTCGTCTTCATGGTAGATGATGCGCAGATCGCCGCCACGCAGATGTACCAGGATTTCTTCTTCCTTCTTGCAATAACCGTTGAGAACTGCTGCAACAACAGTAGCGCAGGTGCCGGTTCCGCAGGCAAATGTCTCACCGCTGCCCCGTTCCCATACACGCATCTGCAGCGTGTGATCGTCGATTACACGTACAAATTCTGTGTTGACACGATCCGGGAAAAGCGGATGATGTTCAAAAGACGGTCCGATTTTTTCCAGGTCGAGAGAATCCACATCCGGCAGGAAAACAATTGCATGCGGGTTCCCCATCGAAACGCACGTCATAGCATATTCTTTTCCGTCAACAGTGACCGGCTGTGCAATGAATCGATCCAGATCGGAATTTACCGGGATATCTTTCGGGACAAGAATTGCTTTTCCCATGTCCACTTTTACGCTTTCGATCTTGTTGTCAGCACCGGGATACAGTGTCAGATACTTGATGCCGGAATTGGTTTCCAGCGATATCTCGGTTTTATCGGTCATGCCCATATCATAGACGTACTTGCCGATACATCTGGTGGCATTGCCGCACATCATTGCCTCAGAACCGTCAGCGTTGAAAATACGCATCCGGAAGTCCGCAACCTCAGAAGGCAAAATAAGTACCAGACCATCCGAACCGACGCCGAATCGGACATCACTCAAAAAAATGGATAGCTTTTCGGGATCGGTAACGGTTTCCTGAAAACAGTTGATGTAAATGTAGTCGTTGCCAATGCCGTGCATCTTTGAAAAAGTCAGCATATGAATCCTCCCTACGCAAAAAAGCAGCCTTGTTTTCACAAGAAAATGCTCCTCAGACAAATATCACATTCTATTATACCGAAAAACCGGAAAAAAATCAAGCATATCCGGAAAAAATTTTCAAATTCGGTTTTTTTACGCTTTCCGGGCAGAAAAGCCTTGCAAAGCAAAAGAAATTGTGCTATAATAAAAAATGTGTAAATTTACGCAGGTTCTGTGAAGTTGTATTTCACAGCGTTCCTGTAATTTCAGCAATAGAAATGAGGGTCAAGATTGGATTTACAGATGATTGCCTATTTGGCAGAACTGGGAAAACTTCATTTTACAGAAGATGAAATGAAGCAGATGGCATCTGAAATGACAAGCATCATTGAAATCATGGACACTGTAAAGGAAATTGATATTCAGTATGATGCGTATGCCGACAATAAAAATGTTTATCTAAACGATTTGCGAGAGGACATCAAGGCGGATAGCTTCCCGACAGAAAAGATTCTGCAAAATGCTGTGAATGACGAGAATTGCTTTGTCGTTCCGAAGGTTGTAGAATAATTACTATAAAGAAAAGGAGGCATTCGTCTGCGGGCGAATGAGTAAAACATATGGATCTTACGCAACAAACTATCGGAAAACTGCGTCAGATGCTGGACAGAAAAGAAGTTTCTGCGCCGGAACTGACAAAGGCTTATCTGGATCGGATAGCAGCTTATGATAAAACGATTCAGAGTTATATTACTGTAACAGCAGAACGTGCCATGGCAGATGCAGATGCTGCGCAGAAAAAGATTGATGCCGGAAATGCAGGCGTACTTTGCGGCATCCCTATGGCAATCAAAGACAACATTTGTACAGACGGCATTAAAACCACCTGTGCCTCGAAGATGCTGGAAAACTTTATCCCGCCGTATAATGCAACGGTTATGGAAAAGCTGATGGCACAGAATGTGGTTATGCTCGGCAAGGCAAGCATGGATGAATTTGCAATGGGCGGTTCTACACAGACCTCTGCATTTGCAAAGACACGCAATCCGTTTAACACAGAATGTGTACCGGGCGGTTCTTCCGGCGGTTCTGCGGCGAGCGTATCTGCATCTCTGGCTGCGGCTGCCCTTGGCTCTGATACCGGCGGTTCGATTCGTCAGCCGGCTGCATTTTGCGGTGTGACTGGTCTGAAACCGACATACGGCAGAGTTTCCCGTTATGGTCTGGTCGCATTTGCATCTTCCCTGGATCAGATCGGACCGATTGCCAAGAATGCACAGGATTGTGCATGGATTTTGAATGCGGTTGCAGGATTCGATCCGCATGACGGAACTTCATCCAAGCGTCCGGTAGAAGACTATACAGCAAAGCTGGGAAAAGATATCAAGGGACTGAAAATTGCGATCCCGAAGGAATTCTATACAGAGGGTATCGACGAAGATGTGCGGAACGCAGTAATGCAGGCAGCAAAGACCTATGAAAAGATGGGCGCTGAACTGGTAGAATGCAGTATGCCCAGCTTGAAATATGCAGTTGCTGCATATTATCTGATTGCATCCGCAGAGGCGTCTTCGAACCTGTCAAGATATGACGGCATCAAGTACGGTCACCGTAGCAAGGTCGGCGACACCTTCCAGGAACTGATCTGCAACTCCCGCAGTGAGGGATTCGGCAGCGAAGTAAAGCGCCGTATTCTTCTGGGCAACTATGCGCTTTCCAGCGGTTACTACGATGCTTATTATGGAAAGGCAATGGCACTGAAACAGCGCATTTCCGCAGAATATGCACACATTTTTGAAACCTGCGATGTGATTCTGACACCGACAACACCGTCTGTTGCTTATGGTGTACATGAGAATGTTTCCGACCCTGTCAAAATGTATCAGGCAGATATCTGCACCGTTACTGTCAACATCGCTTCCCTGCCGGCTATTTCTACACCGTGCGGCTACAATGCAGACGGTATGCCGATCGGTATGTCGATTGTCGGAAAGCAGTTTGACGAGGCAACGATTTTGCAGGTCGCTGATGCGTTCGAGCAGCAGTTCCAGACTGCTGTCCCGGTATTGAAATAAGGAGGTCAAAGTTACATCATGTCATCATATATTCCTGTTATTGGTCTTGAGATCCATGCAGAACTTTTGACAAAGTCTAAGGTTTTCTGTACTTGCAGCGCAGAATTTGGTGGAAGCCAGAATTCCCGCTGCTGCCCGGTATGCACGGGTATGCCCGGAACCCTGCCGGTTATCAATCAGACAGCGGTTGAATACGCTGTAAAAGCAGGTATGGCGCTTGGCTGCGATATCAGCAAGTTTTCTGTATTTGACCGAAAGAATTATTTCTATCCGGACTTGCCGAAAGCATATCAGATCTCTCAGCTGTACTATCCGCTGTGCTTAGAGGGTAAGGTTGCGATTGATACACCGGATGGACAGAAATACATTCGCATCAACCATATTCACCTGGAGGAAGATGCTGGTAAGCTGGTGCACGATGATTTCAATGCAGTTTCTCTGGCAGACTATAACCGCTGCGGTATTCCCCTGGTGGAAATTGTAACGGAGCCGGACATCTCTTCTGCGGAAGAGGCAAAGGCATTTATTGAAAAAGTTATGCTGCTGCTGCAGTATGCAGGTGTCAGCGACTGTAAAATGGAGGAAGGTTCACTTCGCTGTGATGTCAATGTGTCTATCATGCGTCCTGGCGATAAGGAACTGGGAACACGTGCTGAGATCAAAAACATGAACTCTCTGAAGTCCATCACCCGTGCGATCAACTATGAGATCAAGCGTCAGTCCAGACTGCTGGATGCCGGGAAAAAGGTTGTTCAGGAAACACGCCGTTTTAATGAAAACAAGGGTGAGACTTCTTCTATGAGAAGTAAGGAAAATGCTCACGATTACCGCTATTTCCCGGAGCCGGATATCCTGCAGGTAAACTTTACAGACGAAATGCTGGATTCCATTAAAAATATGCTGCCGGAACTGCCGTATAAACGGATGGAGCGGTATATGAAGGATTACGGTCTGTCCAAAACAGATGCACAGATTCTGATTAACCAGAAGAGCGTTTCTGATTTCTATGATGCGGCTGTTTCTGCTTATAATGCGCCGAAGAGCATTGCAAACTTTATTATCGTGGAATTGCTGCGCCGTGTAAACCTGGGCGAGGTTTCTATGACAGCACTCCCCATCTCGGCAGCGGAATTTGCAGAACTGGTGAAAATGTCGGATACAGAGCAGGTATCGAAGAACGATGCAAAGAAGATCCTCCGTCAAATGATCGAAACCGGAAAGGATGCAAAAACAATTGCAGAAGAATCCGGTATGCTTATTGTAAACGATACCAAGAAAGCAAAAGAAGTCATCGGAAAGATTCTGGCAGATAATACAGAGGCAGTTGCCCAGTATCAGAGCGGCGAGAAAAAGGTATTCGGATTCTTGATGGGTCAGTGTACTAAGTCCCTGCGTGGTGTCTGCACACCGGGTGCAATTAAGGAATTGCTGGAGACGAAACTGGCTGAGGCAAAGCCGTCTGCTGACGAAGAAACCAAAAATGCGAAAACCGATGCAGCAGAAGAAACTCGTGAAGTAGACTGCACACCGTTCTCTAACCCGAATCAGTATGTTCCGGGAAGAAAAGACGGTGTAACACAGATCAGTACAGATCACCTTCTGCATGAGTTTGATTTTTCTGATGCGGCAGACCATGTCGGAGAAGAAATTTCGCTCCGTGCGTGTGTGCATAAAATTCGTCAGATGAGTGGATTTGCGTTTATCATTCTGCGTACTGGACGCTATCTGATCCAGTCGCTGTATGTTCCGGAACAGTGCAAGGATTCTATCACAGGACTGCGTGAGGGCAACTTTGTCTGGGTACGTGGTAAGGTGACAAAGAATGAAAAGGCAGTCGGCGGCGTAGAACTTCAGTTGTCCGAACTGGAAATGATTGCAAACTGCAATGAGGAATATCCGCTGAAGGTTTCCAACAAGAAACTGGGCTGTGCGCTGGATATCAATCTGGATAACCGTTCTGTAGCACTGCGTAACATCTATGAGCGTGCGATTTTCAAGATCCAGGAAGGCGTTGTCGGCGGTTTCCGGGAGTTCTTGATTGGACAGGGCTTTACAGAAATTCATACGCCGAAAATTGTTGCACAGGGCGCAGAAGGCGGCGCAAACATTTTCCATCTGGAATATTTTGATAAGCCTGCGTTCTTAAACCAGTCTCCGCAGTTCTATAAGCAGACTGCTGTGGCATTCTTCGACCGTGTTTTTGAGATTGCTCCGGTATATCGTGCAGAAAAGCACGCAACTTCCCGTCATATCAACGAGTACATCGGTCTGGACTTTGAAATGGGTTATATCGACAGTATGTACGATGTAATGGCAATGGAAACTGCCTGCCTGCGTTATGTGATGGAATATCTGAAAAAGCATTATGCGTATGAACTGGAACTTCTGGAAGCTGATGTTCCGGTGATTAAGGAAATTCCGTGTGTCACCTTGCTGGAGGCTAAGGAAATTCTTGGAAATAAAGGCTCTAAGAACAAGCTTGACCTGGAACCGGAAGATGAAGTGGCAATTTGCGAATATGCCAAAAAGACATTTGACAGTGACTTTATTTTTGTTACCCACTTCCCGTCTTCTAAACCGCCGTTCTATGCAATGAATTCCCGTGAGGATTCCCGTTTGGCATACAAGTTTGACTTGTTGTTCCGTGGACTGGAAATCACAAGCGGCGGACAGCGTATCCATGATTATCAGGAACAGCTGGATAAGATGCACGCACAGGGACTTGATCCTGAGGACTTCAAGTACTATCTAGAGGCACACAAGTATGGACTGCCGCCGCACGGTGGCCTTGGCATTGGCTTGGAGCGTCTGGTTATGAAACTGCTTGGTCTGTCGAATGTTCGTCAGGCAAGTATGTTCCCGAGAGACATCAATCGTCTCCTGCCGTAAGCTTTTTGAAGAAACGATCCGCAATTTTATCAAAAACGCACACAAGTAACGCTTTGTGTGCGTTTTCTGTATAGGAGGGTTAGATCTGTATGGATGATAAGGAATTTTACTTAGATGCAATTCGTGACGTTGTTCCGGAACATAAAGAAGAACAGATACAAGATGTATTCTATTCTTTTTTGGAGTTGGAGCATCTTTATGATTCTGCCATTGAACTGGTAAAAGCACAGCTGAACATTTTTGATAATGAATTCAGTATGCGTTTTCAGCGGAATCCCATTCACAACATTGAAAGCAGAATTAAAACGCCGCAGAGTATTGTGGGAAAATTACAGCGAAAAGAGATGCCTGTGACACCGGAAAGTGCCAGAAACAATTTGACAGATATTGCAGGTGTTCGGGTCATATGCTGCTATATTGACGATATCTATGCAATTGCAGACCTTCTGACAGATCACAGCGCTTTTCAGCTCCGGAAAATCAAGGATTATATCAAGCATCCAAAGCCAAACGGATACCGGAGTTTTCACATGATTCTGGATGTTCCGGTGTATATGTCAAACGGAAAAGAAATTGCACCGGTTGAGATTCAGATCCGTACCATTGCAATGGACTTTTGGGCAAGTCTGGAACATCAGCTACGGTATAAATCGACTGGTGATTCGAAAATTGCAGAATCTTTGACCGGAGAACTGAAAGACTGCTCAGAGACGATTGCGGATATCGATCAGAAAATGCAGGATATGTTCAAAAAGATCAATTTGCTTTGATGTACCGGCAACTATCTAAAAAAGACGTTTCACAAATTTAAGCTTGTGAAACGTCTTTTTTCTATATGGGAAACCCATCGTATTTTTATTTATGATCTAATGCACTCAGCATCGTGGAAACAATATTTGAAGTAGAAACTTCTCCGGAAACCCGATCTTCAATTACAACACAAAATGCGATTGGCAAGCTGCTGTCATCGTTGAAACCAACAAGAAGAGAGTTTTCAGATGCGCCGTTCTGCACCTGTGCAGTACCACTTTTTACACCGACTGGATAACCGATATCACTGTATCGGTCTTGTCCATTTTGCCGCATGATCTGCTTGAGTTCGCCGGCAACTTCCGCAGAAAAGATTGTGTCTCCGTAAGAGGTTTTCGCAGAATAGTTTGTACTTCCGGTTACATTTGTCGTGTGATCGATCAGATACGGCATTGTTGTTTTTCCAGTTGCATTGGCAATTGCACTTTCCCAAAGCATCATTTGCAGCGGGCTGGCAAGTGCCTCACTCTGTCCCATGCAGCTCCACATGGTGTCAAAATCACTGGTATCTGTTAGTTTTGTAGATGCACTGAAAGAGGAAAGTCCGTCAAATTTGATTTTTTGCATTTTATCATCATTGACAGCAATGCCCATGCGAGTGTAAGTCTGAATGATGTTATCCAATGGCATATCCTGTACCAGCTGTGCAAAGAATGGATTGCAGCTGTTTTCAAATCCCTGCAGGATATTCTCTGTGCCGTGACCGCTCAGATCATGGCATTTGATCTGTTGGTTGTACTTCGTGGTATAAATGCCGTTGCAGGTATACGATTTTGACATCAAGCCATCGTAACCAAAGGTTTCAAGCGCAGCTGCTGTAGTTGCGATTTTTTGTGTTGAGCCTGGCGTGGTTTCATAAAATGCTTTGCAGATCAGACTTCCATCCGGCAGTTCACTGATGTTGCTGTAGTTGTCCAAAATGTTGACGCTTGGCTTGCTGACACAAACCAGTATTTCACCAGTCAGATAATTGTATGCAATCGCAGTCCCATTTTTGTTCCCAAAAGCATTGTAGACCTTTTGGTTTGCCTCATGATCCAGCGTTGCATAAATTGCAGTTTTTCCGTGTTGCGTTGCGCCGAAAATCAAGCTGTAATTTTGCAGCTTTTCGATGTTTTCAGAAACAAGCGTGTTTGTCATTTGACCGCTGTTGTCTCCGATGACATTTCCTACGTCCAGAAAATAGTTTGCATCATAGTTTTCTGTGGACGCATCCGGATCAAATAAGACCTGGTCGTTTCGGTCGTAAACTTTTCCAAGAGTTACATCATCTGAATGAGACATATAGAAAGAAGATTCCCGGACAACCTTAAACACAAGGATGCCCATTCCAATGAAAAAAATCACGAGAATCAAAATTGTCAGGCGTTCTCCACGTCGGATACTCTGAATACTTTTCATGCCGCAGTTACCGCCTTTCTCGTTTTCAATTTTTTCTTTTTCGGTTCAGGCTTTTTGAATACTGGGGACTGACCTGCTTTCAGCATACCGGCAAGAAAACCGCTGGTAATCATCGAGCTGCCGCCTTGAGAAATGAATGGAATTGTAACACCTGTAAACGGGATCAGATTGCAGGAACCAAAGATATTCAGCCCCATCTGTACGATCATAACAGCGACGCATCCCAGAATCATTGTAGTGTGGAAATAGCTGCGAGGTTTGTTTATCATGGGTAGCAGCATCATTGCCATGAGAATCAAGATTGCGAGCAATGCCACTAAAAATCCCCATTCTTCACAAATGGTAGAGAATACAATGTCTGTATCTGAAGCAAAGACTTTGTGTAGCGAACCGCATCCAGGACCTTTTCCAAACAGACCGCCTTCTGCTATTGCAATCAAAGCCTTGCACTGCTGATATCCGTTTCCTTCCATCTGATTCCAAATGTCAACAGAGAGACGATCCTGTACATAGCCCGGAGCGAATTTCAGTGCTGCTGCGACAAGAACGGCGCCAATGATGCTGATGACAATAATCGTTTTTTTCGAAAATTTAGCTTTGGGATAACAAAGCCGGCACACCAAAGCACAGCCATATGCGGCGGCAAATGTCGGCAGTGATCCCAAGTCACGACACCACCACTGCAGACCGACGATCACAACAAATGCACCTGTGAGGATCATCATTTCCTTTGAAATATAGAAAAACAGGATTTTCTTTTTCTCGTGCTGCTCCCGAATGGAAGTCGCACAAATCAAAACAAATACCGGTTTCATAAATTCGGATGGCTGAATGCTGATCGGACCAATGTTGATCCACATACTTCTGCTGCCGGTCAAAACCAAAATGCTTAATATCAAAGCGCCCAGGATACCATATAGAATAAGTTTCTTAGATTGAATCCAAACATGATTTCTGGTAAGCAGAAACCCGATCTGGCACATTACCAAAGCAATCACACAGGTAATGTAGTGCTTTGCCGCAAATCCAACGCCGCCGAAACAGGATTGAAATATTACGCTGATATTGACAAGCAGGAGCAGCACGAAATCCAGTGTGTAGGTCATTTGTCGGTACATAAAATGCAGTACAATGCTGTATACAATGTCCAGACCAATCACGGCTACAGTGAGCGGCAGAATATCCTGCGGTGTGTCATAATTTCCACGCAGCAAAACAGCGAGCAGCATGATCGTATGCGTGAGCAAAACAATGGCAGTGCAGCTGCCGTAACGAAGTCCATTTTTATACATTGCGCACTCCCCTTCTTCTTTGTCGAATTACGACAGATTTTGTTCCAAATCGGATCTCATCCATATCTTTTAATTTTACTTGTGAGCGGATTTTTCTTCCATTTACATAAGTTCCGGATTTTGAGCCAAGATCCATGACACTCCACACGCCGTTTGAGACGTATAACACAGCGTGATACCGTGAGACGCTCATATCTGTAAAGCGGATATCAGCTGCACCGTGGCGGCCGACAAGGATCTCATCTGCCTCCAATGGAATGACGACTCTTCTGGCGTTATCATACAATGCCATGTGCGCACTGACCTTGTCCCACCGCAGCTGTTCAATTTCTTTTTCCTGCCGTGCTTTTCCGAACATTGTCAGGACGCTGACAGCAATGAATATGACAACAACTGCACTGATAAAGATAGAATATGCCGGTATCTCCTGCAGGGAAGTCAGAAGTTTATCAAGCATTATAAAACCTCCTGTCATTTGATTTTACATAAACATCATAATTGATTTTTTGAAAAGTTGCAAGTAAAATAGCTTGCTTTTGTAGAAAGATACAAATGATTGCCAATATCAATGATCGAAACATAGCAAGATGCCTAAAAGCGAAATTAAATTTTGTGTATGTTCAACAAAATTCAAAAATGCACTTGCCTTAAAACTAGAAGTATGTTATAATATGAGAAACAAACAGTTCCATAGCAATCAGCATAGCTGACTGTATCGGGCTGTAGAAGGAGGAATTCATCATGAAAATTACAATTACAGCGAAGAAAATGCAGATCCCACAGAACTTTACAGAGTATGCTGAAAAGCGTCTGAGCGCAAAGCTGGACAAGTTTTTCGGCAGCGAAGCAGAAGCAAAAATCACAATGGCAACACACAAGAACTTAATTGTTATTGAATTGACTGTTACCTATAATAATTTGATTTATCGTGCAGAGCAGTCTGCTGTAGATAAGGAAGATGCACTGGATGCTTCCATTGATAAAATCATTCGTCAGATCCGAAAGAACAAGACCCGTGTGGAAAAGAAACTGAAAGAGGCTGCTTTCATGGGAATGATGGAAGAGCCTGTTGCAGAGGCAGATCATGAAGTAATCCGTCACAAGAAATTTGTGATGCACCCCATGGATCTGGATGAGGCTATTCTTCAGATGGACCTGCTGGGACATTCTTTCTTTATGTTTACCAATGCAAATACCGGCGAAGTAAATGTTGTTTACAAACGTGCTGACGGCAAATATGCTGTTCTGGAGCCGATTTACGAGTAAACACAACGTGAAAAAATACTGGAATATAGAAAGCGGATACTGCGATGCGGCGGTGTCCGCTTTTTGTATTCTCAGATTCTCTGTGCCAGACGTTCGCTGTAGTCTTTCCGGAACTGTGCAAATTCTCCGGCATCCAGAGCGTCACGGATGCGTTCCATCAGCGTATTGTAAAAATACAGATTGTGCATTACTGCCAAACGGCCAGCCAGCTGCTCTTTTGCCTTAAACAAGTGGCGCACATATGCACGGGAATGATTCCGGCATACCGGGCAGTCACATTTCGGATCCAGCGGCTGAGAATCAGTTTCATACGCAGCGTTTGTGATATGAAGAATGCCGTCCCATGTGAATATGGTGCCGTGACGTGCATTTCGGCTTGGCATAACACAGTCGAACATATCCACTCCCCGAGCAACACTTTCGATGATGTTAGAAGGCGTTCCAACGCCCATCAGGTAGCGCGGCTTATCGACTGGCATATGCGGCTCGACTTCATCAATAATGTGATACATGACCTCTGTAGGCTCTCCTACTGCCAGCCCGCCGATTGCATAACCGTCCAGTCCCAGTTGTGCGATTTCCTGCATATGAGAAACACGAATTGCATCGTATGTTCCGCCCTGGTTGATGCCGAACAGCATCTGATGCGGATTGATCGTTCCATCCAGACTGTTCAGACGCTGCATTTCTTTTTGACAGCGAACCAGCCAGCGAGTGGTTCTGGCACAGGAATTTTTCACATAATCCAGCGGTGCCGGGTTTTCCACGCATTCATCAAACGCCATGGCAATGGTAGAGCCAAGATTGGACTGGATCTGCATACTTTCTTCCGGTCCCATGAAGATGGCCTTGCCGTCAATATGAGACTGGAAATATACCCCTTCTTCTTTGATGCGCCGCAGTTTTGCCAGAGAAAACACCTGGAAACCGCCGCTGTCTGTCAAAATCGGCTTGTGCCAGTTCATAAACTGATGCAGTCCGCCCATTTGCCGTACGATTTTATCACCCGGCCGCAGGTGCAGATGATAGGTATTGCATAATTCGATCTGGCATTTCAGCTGATCTGCCAGGTCAATGGAGGATATGCCTCCTTTGATAGCGGCAGCAGTTCCTACATTCATAAAAAACGGTGTCTGAATCGTACCGTGAACGGTTTCAAATACGCCTCGTCTGGCGTGCCCTTCGGTTTTTAATAGTGTAAACATCTTTCGTATAAATTCCTTTCTGTTTTATCCTTGTGTCATAATCGGAGGAGTTTGCAGTAATGTGCAGATCTCTTTAGCAAACGCTGCTATAAAGGCTTCTTCCTCTTCTTCCATGGAAAAATAAGATGCAAATATACTTTTATCTTGCATCAACTTTTTTCGCAGAGAAACCGCCCATGCTGCACCAGATTGAATTTTGGAAGTGCCAGCAGCAAAACCACGCAAAATATCCAGCAAATCTTCTGTCAGTAACGCACTGTCAGTTGTCTTTAGACAATACAGCAAAATGTCATAAGCAGGAAGTGCAGCATCTGCAACCATAATATGTTGATGGCAAAGTGCATTATCTAATTTTAATGCTGCTTCCCTTGCGTCCATTTCCTGCCCTGCAAAAAGCAGTTTCAGCCATTTTGCGATATCTGCCTGATCTCTGCAATCCTCGTCAAAATATCTGTGACGGTGCATTGTCATGGACATCGAAAGAAATCTTTCCCACCATTTTTTCGGATTGGTTTCAATCCCGGATGCGTTCCCATATGCTGTATGATATTGTGACCAGTCAATTGCGTCAATTCGTGCGAAAATCTCCTGCAGTTCTTCTGGTGAATGTGATTTCATTCGCTTTTTTCCGGTAAGATACACATGGCATCACCAAAGCTGAAGAAACGATAACGTTCCTTGACTGCAATTTCATAGGCGTGCATGGTCTTTTCGTATCCCAGAAATGCAGAGATTAGCATAATTAAAGTGCTTTCCGGCAGGTGGAAGTTTGTAATCAGACCATCCAGTACCTTGAATGAATAGCCGGGATAGATGAAAATGTCAGTATATCCATCGTCAGCCACCAGTTCCCCATTGTGAGCGGTTGCAACTGCCTCTAGCGTTCGACAAGAGGTGGTACCGACAGCAATGACCCGACCGCCGTTTGCCTTGGTTTCACGTATCATATCTACAGTTTCCTGCGGCAGATGATAATGTTCGCTGTGCATCTGGTGCTGCAATACGTCATCTTCCTTTACCGGGCGAAACGTACCGAGTCCAACGTGCAGTGTGACATACGCCTCTTTTACCCCCTTTTCTTTTAGCTTTGCCAGCATTTCTTTTGTGAAGTGCAGTCCGGCTGTAGGTGCTGCCGCAGAGCCGAGTTCCTTGGAATAAACGGTCTGATAGCGCTCTTTGTCTTTCAGTTTCTCGTGGATATACGGCGGCAGCGGCATTTGTCCTACTTCTTCCAAAGCGGTGTAGAAATTTCCCTCACAGGTGAACTGTACGATTCGGTTGCCGTCTGGTTTTACTTCAACAACTTCGCCAATCAATCTGCCGCCGCCAAAGGAGAACTTCACGCCGACCTTTGCCTTTTTTCCGGGACGGCAGATGATCTCCCACAGCTTGTCCCCCTTCTGCTCCAACAGCAGAAATTCGATGAATGTACCGTTGTCCACTTTTTCACCGTACAGACGTGCAGGCAAAACACGGGAGTCATTCATGACGAGCAAATCCCCCGGCTGTAAGATGTCCAGCAGATCATAAAAATGCTTATGTTGAATCTCTCCGGAGTTTCTATCAATTTGCATCAGTCTGGAGTGATCTCTGGGTTCGATTGGCGTTTGTGCAATCAATTCTTCGGGCAAATCATAGTTAAAATCTGATTTTTTCATAGGGTTCTCCTCTTTTTCGCAAAATGTTATTGACAAATTCCCACGAAAATGATATGATAGGAATAGGTAGAGGCGCACTTGCGATGAGTATGTTCCGACAGGTTACCATTCCGCAACGATCGGGGCAGAAAGGCGTTCGTGCCGAAGGGACTGTACCGGTGACACAGTTCCTGGGCATATTTCCGAACAGGAGTATGACTGTCATCGTTATGATGGAGTGCTATCGGCGATATACCATTCGGTGTACGTCATTCTATTCTATTATATCGCATGAGCCGCCGGTTTTCAACCGGTTTTTTCATATTTTTAAGAATTTTTTGGAGGAATGACGAAAATGAAACAGTACAAGGTCGGAATTATCGGCGCAACAGGTATGGTTGGACAGCGATTTGCCACACTTTTGGAGAATCATCCGTGGTTTCACGTTGCTGCGCTGGCGGCTTCTCCCCGTTCGGCCGGAAAAACCTATGAAGAGGCAGTCGGCAACCGCTGGGCAATGCAGAAGCCGATGCCGGAGTCTATGAAACAGATGGTTCTGTTTGATGCAACTGCAGATGTTGACAAGATCGCAGGTATGGTAGACTTCGTATTTTGTGCCGTTGACATGAAGAAAGATGAGATCCGTGCGCTGGAAGAGCGTTATGCAAAGGCAGAATGCCCTGTTGTTTCCAACAACTCTGCACATCGTTTCACACCGGATGTTCCGATGGTTGTGCCGGAAGTTAACCCGGAACACATTGAGATCATCGAAAGCCAGCGGAAGCGCCTGGGAACTAAGCATGGTTTCATTGCAGTAAAGTCGAACTGCTCGATTCAGAGCTATGTTCCGGCACTGTCTCCCCTGCGGAAGTATGGCATCAAGAATGTGCTTGCCTGCACATATCAGGCAATTTCCGGTGCCGGAAAGACATTTGAGCGCTGGCCGGAAATCCTGGACAATATTGTACCGTATATCGGCGGCGAAGAAGAAAAGTCTGAGAAGGAACCGCTGAAGGTTTGGGGCAAGATTGAAAATGGTCAGATCGTCAGCGCTGACAGCCCTCTGATTACAACACAGTGCCTGCGTGTACCGGTTTCGGACGGTCACACTGCCGCTGTATTTGTTTCCTTTGAGCAGAAACCGTCGAAGGATGAAATCCTGAAGATCTGGGAAGAGTTCAAGGGCGTTCCGCAGGAATTGGATCTGCCGTCTGCACCGAAGCAGTTCATCCATTATTTCCAGGAAGACGATCGTCCGCAGGCAAAGCTGGATCGCAACATTGAAGGCGGTATGGCTGTTTCTGTTGGCCGTCTGCGTGAAGACACTATGTTTGACTATAAGTTTGTCTGCCTGTCCCACAATACCCTGCGTGGTGCAGCCGGCGGCGGTGTTCTCTTGGCAGAACTGCTCGCAGCAAAGGGCTATATGGACTAAGTTTATTTGATACACAATTGATTTGAATTACCATTAGGAGGTAATTGCTATGAAAAACACCATTTTTACAGGTGCAGGCGTAGCCATTATTACGCCGATGCTGGAAGACGGTTCTGTAGATTATGCAGGACTGGGCAAGAACATTGATTTTCAGATTGAAAACGGCACAGATGCCATTATCATTTGCGGCACAACCGGTGAGTCCTCCACGCTGGATGACAAGGAACATCGGGAGTGTATCCGATTTGCAGTAGAGCATACCCACAACCGGATCCCGGTGATTGCCGGAACTGGTAGCAACGATACGAAGTATGCGATTGAACTGTCTCAGGAGGCGCAGGAACTGGGCGCAGACGGTCTTTTGATTGTTACCCCGTATTACAACAAGACGACACAGCGTGGTCTTGTAGCCCATTATAACGCCATTGCAGACAGCGTAAATCTGCCGATTATTCTCTACAATGTTCCCAGCCGTACTGGTGTTGGCTTTGATGTGAACACTGTCGCAGCACTTGCAGAGCATAAGAACATTGCTGCAATCAAGGAAGCGAGTGGTAATATCGGTTATACTGCAAAGGTTGCAGCAAAGTGCGGAGATAAGATCGACATTTACAGCGGCAATGATGATATGATCGTTCCGATCATGTCTCTGGGCGGTAAGGGCGTAATTTCGGTACTGTCGAATGTTTTGCCGAAGGAAACACATCAGATGACACAGTATTGTCTGGAAAATAATTTTGCAGCAGCAGCGGAAATGCAGTTGAAGTATCTTCGCCTGATTAACGACCTGTTTATGGAAGTCAATCCGATTCCGGTAAAGGACGCAATGAATCAGCTGGGAATGCCCTCTGGTCCGTGCAGAATGCCGTTGCTGGATATGAGCGATGAGCATAAGGCTGCAATGCAGGCAACACTCCGTGCATACGGCATGATTTCTTAATGCTGAATCAGGACGAGAAAAGAGGCAGACTTATGACAAAAATTGTAATTTGCGGCGCAAATGGTAAAATGGGTCACACAGTTGCATCCTGTATTGCAGGACGTGACGACTGCACTGTCGTTGGCGGCGTTGATTCTTATACTGAAAAATATGCGGATTTTTCAATTGTTGCGACACCGGCAGAACTGCCGGAAGTGCCGGAAGTAATCATTGACTTTTCCAACCCGTCTACATTGGATGAACTCTTGGAATATGCGCTGGTGAATAATGTGGCGCTTGTTCTGGCGACAACCGGATATGACGATGCACAAATTCAGAAGATTCAGAGTGCTGCACAGCAGATTCCTGTTTTCTTTACGTTTAATATGTCTTTGGGAATCAATTTGCTGGTTGAACTTGCGAAGAAAGCAGCAACGATTCTGGGCGGTCAGTTTGATATCGAAATCGTTGAGAAACATCACAATCAGAAGATTGATGCACCCAGCGGTACAGCAATCATGATTGCAAATGCAATCAATGAAACTTTGAATAACGAGTATCATTATGTATACGATCGTCACGCACGCAGAATGAAACGTGATGATAAGGAAATTGGAATGCACTCAATTCGAGGTGGCACTATTGTTGGCGAGCATGATGTTATCTTTGCCGGCAAGGATGAGGTAATCACCCTCTCTCACAGTGCGGCATCCAAAACTGTATTTGCAGTTGGCGCAGTGAACGCAGCAGTTTATCTGTGCGGAAAGCCGGCTGGTCTCTATGACATGAAACAGTTGGTGCAGGAATAAGAACATTTTGAAATATCTGAAAAGTTTTGGGTAAAGGTTTTTCTTTCCCGTTCAAAGAAAGCAAACACGCTGGAGCAGTATTTTCTCCGGCGCGTTTGCTTTTTTAGATTGATTAAAAGAAAAAACAGAGGAACAGACTTGTCTGTCCGTTCCTCTGTTTTGGAAAAAAATAGAATTTTAAGTTATGCTTATGCTGCTTCTACCGGATACGGGTCAACACTTACACCTGCGCCAGCCTGTGCAATGTGCAGCATCAGATAGAAGATATCGGAAGTATCCAGCTTTCCGTTTCCATCCAGGTCGGCCAGCTTAAACTTGTAGTCATCATATGTTGCTTCCATGCCTGCACCCTTCTGTGCAACTTCGATCATGAGATCCAGCAGATCGTTTGTATTTACATTGCCATCTTGGTCAACGTCACCGTACGGCAGAGCGGTTTCCAGATTTGCAACGCTAAAGGTTACTTCGATGCTCTGCATAACAGCGGTATCCTTCGGCAGATCGTTGGTCTTGCCAGCCTTAGAAACGCCCCATGTATCAGTCAGATATACACGAGTGCTTCCCTTATCGTCTGCATAGTAAGCTGTATTGATCGATGTTTCAGCACCCTTGTAATCAACAGTTTCGCCGTCTACTTTTACAGAATCAACCTTAACGCTCATTTTCGGATAGGTGTCAGCAGTGATGAAGTTGTCATCAACAGAATCAAATTCCAGCATCAGGAATTCGATTGTGCCGGTACCGTCACCTGTGATGTTCCAGGTTGCAGTGTACTGACCATCTTCATTTGTGATCTTAGCCGGTGTGCTGGTGATGTCGTCTGTGTTTCTTTCATCACCTTCGCCCCAGTACTGATAGCCGCCCATCTGTCCCTTCAGAGAAACGTTTGCGATGATGTCTGCATCGTCGGCAGCAGATGCGGAAAATGCACCGGTAACAGCAACAGCGTTCATTGCCATTGCAGCAGCCAGAACGGCTGCGACTTTCTTCAAATTCTTCATAATAATAACTCCTTTATTTTAGCGGCTTGCACATTTTGTGCAATTGACCGCCGTATGATAACAAAATAATTATAGCACATTCTCTGCAAAAAGTCAACACTGATTTGAAAAATTGAAAGAAATACGCAAAAAAAGTATTTTCTGAAAAACGGACTTGTTTTTAGATTAGAAATATTTGTCCCTCGTGGAAAAAGAACTTTTAGAAAAAAGTTCTTATTTTCAGAAAAGTGTGATGTGTTATCTATTGCACTTATTTTTTACATATGTGATTGCTGAAACGCTTTGAAAGCTTTATCGCCAATTAACCTATAGGAAAGAGTCTCTGCTATTTTCACAACAATGGATGCTTGTGAATAGAACACAGGTAAATGTATGATGACGGATTGACAGGATTTCGTCGCACATACTATATATTGTGGTTGAAGTTTACTCCAGATACTATTTGTTGTGTTTTGGACGGAAAATACATAAAAAATTTGCTTGACAGAAAAACGGAAAAGCAGTATAATAAATACTGCAAAACGCAGTACATTGCGACTGACGCTTTCATAACTGAAATGATAAAAGCTGCTGAAAATGCAGCTTTCTGTTTGTCTTATGAAAGTGCTTTTTCTGTCAAATGTATGCTGTATGATTTTCGTATTTCCTGTGTTTGTGCAACTGCACATAAGACAGGATGATTTTTTATGTAAATCTTTAAGCAAATTGCAGATTGTCTCTGACAATGATTGTTTTGAAATTTACTGAAAAACCTTGTGACATTAGAATCGGAGGAGAGAATTTTGAAAATTATCAAGCGAAGCGGCAAGGAGGACGTTTTTGATCGTGCCAAGATCATAGCTGCTGTGGGAAAGGCCAATATTACCGTTATTGAGGCAGAACAGCTTTCAGATGAGCAGATCGAGAAGATCGCCGGTGATATTGAGGCACGCTGTGCAGATATGAATCGTGCTGTGGATGTCGAAACAATTCAGGATTGGGTAGAAATTGAAATCATGAAGTACGGCGCATTTACAGTTGCGAAAAATTATATCACCTACCGATATGAACGAGGTTTGCTGCGTCAGTCAAACACAACAGACCAGAAGATTTTAAGCCTTTTGAATTTTGAAAATGAAGAAGTAAAACAGGAAAATTCTAATAAAAACCCGGTTGTAAATAGCGTACAGCGTGATTATATGGCTGGTGAAGTCAGCAAAGATATTACAACTCGTTTTCTCCTGCCCCATGACATTACAGATGCACACCGGGAAGGTATCATTCATTTTCATGATGCGGACTATTTTGCACAACATATGCACAATTGCTGTCTGGTGAACCTTGAAGATATGCTGCAGAATGGTACAGTTATCAGTGAAACAATGATTGAAAAGCCGCATAGCTTCTCCACTGCTTGCAATATCTCCACCCAGATCATTGCACAAATTGCAAGTTCACAATACGGCGGTCAGAGCATTACCCTTTCTCATCTTGCACCTTTTGTGCAAACCAGTCGTGAAAAGTTTCGCCGGGATGTTCGCCGGGAATTTGAACGCCTTGGAAAGGAAACAGATGAGGAAACCATCAATCAGATTGCGGAAATGCGGGTACGCAATGAAATCATTCAAGGCGTACAGATGATCCAGTATCAGGTAATCACACTGATGACAACCAATGGACAGGCTCCGTTTGTAACTGTCTTTATGTATCTGAATGAAGTACCGGAAGGTCAGACACGGGATGATCTGGCGCTGATTATTGAAGAAATGCTGCGACAGAGAATCCAGGGTGTCAAAAATGAAAAGGGCGTTTATATCACACCGGCATTCCCGAAACTGATCTATGTGTTGGAAGAGGATAACATACGGGAAGGCTCAAAATATTTTTATTTGACAAAGCTGGCAGCAGAATGCACCGCAAAGCGTATGGTTCCGGATTATATTTCCGAAAAGATCATGAAGTCTTTGAAGGAAGGTAATTGCTATACCTGCATGGGATGTCGTTCTTTCCTGACCGTTTATAAGGATGAGAATGACAAGTACAAGTTCTACGGCAGATTCAACCAGGGCGTTGTCACTTTGAATCTGGTGGATATTGCTTGCTCTTCCGGCAGAGATGAAAAACGCTTTTGGGAAATCTTTGATGAGCGTTTGCAGTTGTGCTACCGTGCTTTAATGTGTCGTCATAATCGTCTGAAAGGAACGCCGTCTGATGTCGCACCGATCCTCTGGCAGTATGGTGCTTTGGCTCGCTTAAAGAAAGGCGAAACGATTGATAAGCTTCTCTACGGCGGTTATTCTACCCTTTCACTGGGATATGCTGGCTTGTGTGAATGCACACGCTACATGACCGGTAAGTCGCACACAGATCCTTCTGCGACACCGTTTGCACTGCGTGTTATGCAGCATCTGAACGAAACTTGCCAGAAGTGGGCGAAGGAAACCAACATTGATTTCAGTCTGTATGGCACGCCTTTGGAGTCCACTACATACAAGTTTGCACGTTGCCTGCAGGAACGGTTTGGCGTGATTGAGGGCGTTACAGATAAGAACTATATTACAAATAGCTATCATGTTCACGTAACTGAACCGATCAACGCATTTGATAAGCTTTCCTTTGAGGCACAGTTCCAGGAGTTGTCCCCTGGCGGTGCGATCAGCTATGTGGAAGTTCCTAATATGCAGGATAACATTCCGGCGGTAATTGCTGTAATGCAGCATATTTATGAAAACATTATGTATGCTGAACTGAACACAAAGAGCGATTATTGCCAGGTCTGCGGTTATGACGGTGAAATCCAGATCGTAGAGGACGATGGTAAACTGGTATGGGAATGCCCGAACTGCGGCAACCGTGACCAGGATAAACTGAATGTCGCACGCAGAACCTGTGGTTACATCGGAACGCAGTTCTGGAATCAAGGCCGTACCCAGGAAATCCGTGATCGTGTTATGCACCTGTAAAAGAGGTGGATGCAAAAATGTATTATGGAGCAATAAAGCCTTGCGATATTGCCAATGGAGAAGGTGTGCGAGTCTCTTTGTTTGTTTCCGGATGCAGACACGCCTGTAAGAATTGCTTTAATCCGGAGACATGGTGTTTCGAGTATGGGACTCCCTATACCGAGGAAACCACAGCACACATTTTAGAACTGCTGAAACCGGTATATGTGAAAGGTTTGACACTGATAGGCGGCGAACCGATGGAACCGGAAAATCAAGCAGTTTTGCTGAAATTGGTACAGGCGGTTCGCCACACATTTGGAACACAGAAAGACATCTGGTGTTATACTGGATGCGTTCTGGAATCGGAACTGCTGTCAGAAAGTCCCTACCGCTGTGATGTGACGGATGCTCTTCTTTCAGAGATTGATGTATTGGTGGATGGTCCTTTCATAGAAGAGGAAAAGTCTTTGCAGCTGGCATTTCGTGGCTCAATGAATCAGCGTATTTTGCGCAAGCAGAATGGCAGATTTGTGGTTTCTGAAACATGATAAAGTAATAAGGATTTATATATACAGAACCGCTTGATGCGGTCTGTAAAAAAGCGGATGCACGAAAAGAAGTGCATCCGCTTTTTGTCATATATACGATCAAGTACAATTTAGTCACCGAAAGAAATTCCAAGATTTCTTGCGGTCTGTACTAACTGGTCATCCGGCGAAACAAATTTTGTCTTTCCGGCGATGTCATCCAGCTTGTTTGCAGTAATTGCGCCGCCTACCTTTGCAACAGACATTCCGTAATGCTCTTCCCGAATCAATTCTGCTGCGTATACGCCGAACTGTGTTGCCAGAATGCGGTCGTATGCGCTGGGACTGCCGCCACGCAGCATATGCCCCGGTACGCAGACACGTGCCTCCAGACCTGTGTTTTTCTGAATCTGAGCTGCAATACGATTGGTGGCAGTTGTGATGCCTGCCTCCTGCCGCAGTCTGGTTCTCTCTTTCTTTTTTAACTTAGCCTCTTCCTTATCGAAGCATCCTTCAGCTACGGCAATAATGGAGAAATTCTTTCCGCTTTCACTCCGTTTCAGAACAGACTTGCAAACTTCATCAATATCGTAAGGAATTTCCGGAATCAGAATAATATCTGCACCGCCGGCAATGCCTGCATTCAGCGTGAGCCAACCGGCTTTGTTTCCCATGATTTCGCAGAGCAGAATCCGGGAGTGGCTGTTTGCAGTTGTGTGCAGCCGATCCAGTGCATCTGTGGCAATGTCAACAGCTGTATGGAAACCGAATGTGACATCTGTTCCATAAATATCATTGTCGATCGTCTTTGGCAAGCCTATGACATTCAAGCCTTCGTCTGCCAGCAGTTTTGAGGTCTTGTGTGTGCCGTTTCCGCCCAATGTCAAAAGGCAATCCAGCTTTTGTGCCTGGTAGGTCTTTTTCATGTTCTTGACCTTGTCCACATTGTCGTCGCCGATCACTTTCATCATTTTGAACGGCTGACGTTTTGTTCCCAGGATCGTTCCGCCACGGGTCAGAATACCGGAAAAATCGTCCGGAGACATTTCCTTACAGATATTATGGATCAAGCCGTAATATCCGTCTGAAATACCTACGATTTCCACATTTTCTGTTCCAAGCATTTCGTAGCAGGCTTTGGCGACGCCCCGAATGGTGGCGTTCAGTCCGGGACAGTCTCCGCCGCTGGTCAAGATTCCGATTCTGCGTTTCATAAACAAGTCCTCCTATTTCATTTTAATTTCTGCACATGGCATTTCGTCTATTCCCTATGATAAGTGTACCATTTTGCATAAAAATATTCTACAATATTTTGTGAACAAATACACTCTTTATGCTTTTCGATTTACTTTCCATCCTGTTTGTTCTTCAAAAAGCTGAGGCAGGCGTTGGCGTTTCCGTGTGTAAAACCCTGCTTGTCTATCAGCATGGTGAAGTCCTGGTTGGAGAAATAGAGTACGATCCATCGCTTGTCACTTCGGATCCAGGTTAGGTTTTCATATCCCAGCTGATATTTTTCCATGGAGGATGTGGTCATCATGCGAATATATTCCGGCAAGAATGTGTATTGGTTGACTGCCTCTAAGTCAATTTTGTCTTTGGTGCGAGAAATATAATCCCGAATCTGCTTTTTTGGCAGGTTCCAGAACCATATGCCCAGAAACAGCAGAATGATAAAAAGAATATCCAGAAAACCAAAGTGAAAGTCAGAACGGTCTTTGAGGCATAGCAAAATAAAGTTGTATATCAAACGTTCTAAAAAAGGAATCGCCAGAAGAATTCCTAACGCTCGGCATACCATGTGATGCTGTTTTCTCTTCATTTGCAAAATTGCAGCATAGCCGTCTTTGGTGATGCGTGTCGTGTTTTCGAAGTATTCCATTATGCCTTTCTCCCCTTTTGTGATTTATGTTGTTTTCTGTATTTTATTATAGCATGAGTAATCTGATTTGTAAAGGAAATCTATTGAAAAATAGAGGATGGAAGATCGGCGGATAGATAGTTCAAAATAGTGCAATTGGATATTCTTTCCTATCTCTTTTGAAATTTATGCTTGACGCAAAAAGTTCGTCTGTGTTATAATAAATATATACAAATCAATCAATTGAAAAGGAGAAAAAATATATGAAACTAACAAAAGCAATTGCGGCAGCAGCGGTATTTGTTTGCGGTATCACATGGCTGCCGGCGTTGTCGAGTTATGCGTCGGAAGATCCTCTGGTCGATTCCGGAATAGATTATACAGAAAGCACGGAAACACTTCTCAATCCTGGTGCTGGATATAGTTCGACTGTAGCTGTCAACTGCAAACCGAATGATACGAAAGTCTATAATCCCACATCGAGTCTGGTTGTTTTATTTGTAGATATTGGTGCCTTTTCCAGCGGTGCAAACGGTACGACCAATGAAGATGGAACATATGTGGATGGAACGGATTATGACCTGGACGAAACCTTTTTCACGAATTTTCGAAAGACGCTGGAAAACTGCCGAAAAAACGGATGCACCATTGGCATTCGCTTTCGATACGATGCGAATGGCGTTCGAAATCCGGAACCTGCTACATTTGAACAGATGTGCAGGCACATTGAACAGATTCGTGAGGATGGCTTTTTAGAGGACTATCAAGACATTATTGCCTATGTAGAAAGCGGATTTGTTGGCTGTTATGGCGAACAATGGGGTGGAAAATACTGCTCTCTGGAAGATAAGGCAAAACTCCTGGACTTGCTGCTGGATGTTGTTCCGGATCCGATTCCGGTTACAGTGAGAACACCCAATATCTTTGCAAAATGGGCTGGCATTGAAGAGTCAGAACTGGGCGAATATGTGTTGGAACCCGGCAGCAAAGCGTCTCGTGTAGGCTTGTACAACGATGGATACATGGGGTCTGATTCGGACTTGGGAACATTCCACGACCGTAAACGTGACTTAAAATGGCTGCGCCAGCAAACCTTGACATCTTATTACGGCGGCGAATTTTCCGGAAACCTGGACTTTGCAAAAAAATATGACACATATCTTCCGGAAAATGCAGTACCGGAGATGTACTATTCTCATTTGAGTTATATCAATTCCAACATATATGCGCTTTATAAAGATTACACTTTTGGCAAATCCTATGATGTAGACGGTGTGGACAACAGCGCATATTACGGCGAAACTGTTTTTAAGTTTATTCGAGATCATCTTGGCTATCGTTTTGTACTTCGGGATTGTGATTTGAGTGAATCCGTTTCACAAAACGACGTGCTGAGAGTTTGCACAAAAATTGAAAACACGGGATTTGCAAATCCGATCATGCGGCAAAATGCAGAGATCATTCTGGAGAAGGACGGAAATTACATCAAAACAGAAGTGGATGCAAATACGAATCAGTGGTATTCCTGTTCCACAAACGAAAAAGAATTTGATCTGAAACTTCCCGGTGAGTTGGAACCTGGAAAGTGGAATGTTTACCTAAAGATTTCTTCCGGAGAAAACAGCCTTGGAGAAATGAATGTGCGTTCTGTGCAGTTCGCAAACCATGCTGTCTGGAATTCTGCGATCGGCGCAAATTATCTGGGCAGCTTTTCTGTGACAAAAGCAGACACTATACAAACAGACAACAGTTTTTATCAGACAAATGCTGAGCAGGATGTCTCGCATTCAGATGGAAAAATGTACACGTATCAAGATATTTCTGTCGTGGATGGTTCTGTCAGCAATGACAGCGAATACACAGAGGACAATCTGTGTGCCTCGGATGAAAATGGAAGTCGCTTGTATATCACCAATAATGACCAGTACCTTTATGTTTTTGCAGATCTGACTTACGATGCGGTTTCTCCGGTATACAATTTGTCGTTGAAGAACAAGGCAAACGGAAAGAGCTACTGGATCTACTATCAGGGCAATGGATTTGTGTACTTTAATCAAGGCGTTCCAAGCACTTGTACTCAGAAACACAATGGCAGGATCATTGAATACCGTCTGCCGCTCGGCGATTTGACTGGGTTTGAGCCAGGTGTGGAGATCGCAGATATCAGTGTAACAGTTCAAGATCAGTCGAATTCCTGGGTGAATGCAGGTTCTATCAAAGTACAAAGCTATACCATTCAAGATAATTTTGATGTGTATTCAGCAAAACAGACGATTTCTCTTATGGAAAATGATGCGGTTACTTTAGAACCGGAAACCTCCGGAACGGATTTGACATATCAGTGGCTGCATAATGGCGAAGAAATACCAGGTGCTGTGGAGAAAACATATACCGTTACAGCGAAAGACCAGGAAGATTGTGGCGTGTATTCTGTGAGGATTCTTTCTCAGGGCGGCACAAGCAAAACGGTGGACGTTTGTGAAATCAAAAATGTTGTATCTGCTGTTGTGCCTGGCGACTTGAATCAAGACGGAATATGCAGTGCAGCAGATTTGGTTATGCTGCAAAAGTATTTGCTGGGCGATTTGGAATTGATACAGGAACAGGCTTTACGTGCTGATATGACACAGGATCAAGTGGTCAATGGATTTGACTTGGTACGTTTGCGGCTGGCGTTGTCAGAAGTATCAGAATAAATAAAAACATCGCAGAGAAAAGAAATTCCCTGTGATGTTTTTATTTTATGAATGGATTTTAGCTAGAGCGTGTTATCGAAGTTCTTTTGTAGCCTGTACCAAATGTACCAAGCTGGGAATGGTTTCCTGGATGCCTCTTGTTTTCAATCCACAGTCCGGATTGATCCACAGTTTTTCCTTTGAAATGCGAGACAGCATTTTTTCAATTGCAGATTTGATTTCTTCTGTAGTCGGAATTCTCGGAGAGTGAATATCATATACACCCGGACCAACTTCTGTGCGGAAGTTATTTTCTTTCAGTGTGTCCAGAATTGTAAGATCGGATCTGCTTGCCTCAAATGTGATTACATCTGCATCCATGTTGTCAATATCCTGGATGATATCTGCGAATTCGCTGTAACACATATGAGTGTGAATCTGTGTTTCCGGTTTTACGCCGCTGTGTACCAGACGAAATGCCGGAATTGCCCAATCCAGATAATCAGATTTCCAGTCAGATTTCCGCAGCGGCAGTTTTTCACGAAGTGCAGCCTCGTCTATCTGAATAACCTGAATGCCGTTTTTCTCCAGATCCAGAACTTCTTCCCGAATGGCAAGACCGATCTGATAAGCACATTCCTGCAGAGAAATATCTTCTCTTGGGAAAGACCAGTTGAGGATTGTAACCGGACCTGTCAGCATACCCTTCATAGGCTTTTTCGTCAGACTTTGCGCATAAACGGACCATTTTAACGTCATAGGCTTTGCACGGCAAATGTCACCCCAGATGATCGGCGGTTTTACGCAGCGAGTACCATAAGACTGTACCCATGCCTTTTCTGTAAACAGGTAGCCGTCCAGACACTCTCCAAAATATTCGACCATGTCGTTTCTCTCGTATTCGCCGTGAACCAATACATCCAGACCGATTTCTTCCTGTAATGCAACGCAGTCTGCAATCTTTTTCTTGTTGAAAGCAACATACTGTTCCTCTGTGATCTCGCCCTTTCGAAAAGCTGCACGATTAGCACGAACCTCTTTTGTTTGCGGGAACGAACCGATTGTTGTAGTTGGCAAAAGCGGCAGGTTCAGAACCTTGTGCTGAATCTTTTCACGTTCTGAGAATTCCGGCAGACGTACAAAATCTTTTTCTGTCAGTGCTGCAACCTTTTCTTGAACGCCCTTATTTTCACAGAATCTCTCTTCGGTGAAAAGTGCCTTGTTTTTCTGATACGCAGGTGTTTCCTTCGGAGATGCACTGTCAATAATATTCGCCAGTTCAGCCAGTTCGTTCAGCTTTTCCTCAGCGAAAGAGAAATGCTTTTTATAATTTTCATTCAGCTTTGTTTCGTGACGCAGTGTATAAGGCACATGGAGTAAGGAACAAGAAGTATTTAACACGATCTGACTGCTGTATTTTGTCAGTTCCTGTAAAAGATTTGTTGTCTTTTCATAGTGATTGCGCCAGATGTTTTTGCCGTTTACAACGCCGGCAAACAAAACCTTATCTTTTGGGAATCCATTTTGCTGTACAAGCTGGAGTGTCTGCTTTCCTTCTACGAAGTCCAGACCAATGCCGTCCAGATCTAAGCTTACAATTTCCTGGTAGCAATCACGAACATCTCCGAAGTATGTTTGGAGCAGAACCTTGACATTTCCCTTTTGGCTCAGAATCTTCTGATAGAGTCCTGTAAAGAGTGCAATATCCTCTGCGGAAAGATCTTTTACCAGGTACGGTTCGTCAAATTCTGCCCACTCAGCACCGAGTTCAGACAGCTTTTTCAGATAGTTACAATATGCCTGTGCTGTAGATTCAACATAGTCGGATGCAGATTTTTTTCCGGTAAAACGTGCAAGTTTCAGAAATGTAAATGCACCGATCAGAACCGGTTTTGCATTTACGCCTGCTGCCTTTGCCTCCTGGTATTCGGTAAACGGCTTTTCTCCCGAAAGGCAGATCTTTGTGGTATCATCAATTTCCGGAACCATATAGTGATAGTTGGTGTTGAACCACTTTTTCATAGCCAGTGCCTTTACGTCACCTTCTGCGCCCTGGTATCCACGAGCCATTGCAAAGTATGTGTCCAGTTCAGAAAGCGCCAGCGCACGGTAACGCTCCGGAACTGCATTCAGCAAAACTGCGGTATCCAGCATATTGTCATAAAACGAAAAATCGTTTGTCGGGATCCATGTGATGCCGCTTGTCTTTTGCAGATTCCAGTGTGTATTCCGAAGTGTTTTTGCGGTGTCCTGCAATTCCTGTGCTGTGATTTCCTTACGAAAATATTTTTCACTTGCAAATTTCAATTCCCGTAAGCTGCCGACTCTGGGAAATCCGATAATCGTTGTTTTCATATTTGAACTCCATTCTAGTGGAACAGAATGAAGTTCCCCTCTTGAAGAGGAACTCTCTGTTCATTTGTGTTTCTGATTGTAGTTCTATTATAGCCGATAATTTCTGCTATGTAAAATATATAAAAATAGCGGTTAGATATAGCTTTATACTATATCTAACCGCTTTATCAGCAGCAATAATTATGTGTTTTTAGCGTAATGTTTCAGTGCGTCAAGATAGATACTTCCCAATCTGCTAGGGATAGACTGCTTTCTGGTAATGTAACCGATGTGCATACTCCCCTTTTCACGGAGCGGAACGGCAACAATATTTTTCCCGTTTAGTTCTTCGTCAATCACACCGCTGCAAATGGTGTAACCATTTAACCCGATTAGTAAGTTGAACAGCGTAGCACGATCACGAACTCGAATGTTCTTAGAACGTATTTCTGTGCTGAAAATCTCTTCCGAATAGTAAAAGGAATTGTGTTCCCCTTGTTCAAATGACAAATACGGGTATGGCTGAAGATCCTGCATTGTCACAGCAGTTTTTTCTGCAAGAGGATTCTTGTTGCTGATAAAAATATGCGGTTCCGCCTCGAAAAGCTCAGTAAACTGTAAATCGTTTGCTTTTAGGATTTTGTGCAGAACAGTCTGATTAAACTCGTTGAGATATAAGACACCGATTTCGCTTTTTAACCTTGCAACATCGTCAATAATTTCATAGGTTTGTGTTTCCCGGAGGCTGAAGTCATAATTTTCGCTGCCGTAGGCTTTGATGAGATCTACAAAAGCATTTACTGCAAAAGAATAGTGCTGTGTGGATACGCAAAATTCTTGTTTCCCGCCGGATTGGTGAACATATTTTTCGGTAATCAGTGATGCCTGTTCTAATACCTGACGTGCGTATCCGAGAAAAACTTCGCCTTCTTTTGAAACGGATACACCCTTGTTTGTACGGTGAAAAATAGTGATTCCCATTTCCTTTTCCAGTTCTTTGATTGCTTTCGTCAAGCTTGGCTGCGCAATATAAAGCGCAGCAGCTGCTTCACTTACCGTACCTTTTTCAGCAGTTACCACGGCGTATTTTAATTGCTGTAATGTCATAGGATTATCCTCAGAGTTTACTCGTCATCATCTGTAGATTCTTCTGTTTCCGGCGCATTTAACTGTTCTGCAATTCGTGCGGTTAACCCGTTAATTTCCACCGCCGGATCATCCAGGTCGATCAGCAGATAGCGTCTGCCGTTAACACATTGTGTCCGTACCTTATCTGTGGCATCTTTTCCGATGGATACTGTGATGCCGTCCAGACTGATCGTTGTTTTGCTGTCAATCAGGTTATTGACCATAATGGGCTTGTTCTGCGTTGCCTCACGATATGCCATCTGCATCTCTTCTGCACGTTCCTGGCTGACGCCGGAATCCAGCAGAATATCCCGTACGTGAATATCATCCACAACGGGCAGATCTGGCTCATTTGCATATTCCGCAGCAATGTCACGCAGCTTTTCGTTTACGCCGGTAATGACTGTATAGCTCAGCTCATCGGAAACAATTTCCTGCATCATGTTTTGAAAAGTTTCTTTTTGTTCCTGTGCCGTGCGGTTAAACGGACAGCCCAGGACATTTTCGATAATGCTGATGTTGACATCTTTTGGCTTGTGTGCAGAGTACAGGACGTGGTTGACATCTGATCCTCTGCCTGTAAATGTAGGGTATAAAAATCCGTCTGTGGGGATCTCGGCAACAATGCGGTCGTAGACATTTTTCTTTTCGATGGCATTGTCGTCCTCGTTATAGATCAGACCGTCTACACGAACTTCCACCGGACAAATCGCAGCAACTAAAAAGCGGTAATCGTGACTTTGATAGGGGTCGATCTCATCGCTTTTTGATTTCTGAAAAACAGTATAGGTGCAGTGTCCGATCAGAATCGCATAGGTAGAAACATAGTCCATGTTGTGAACAATCTGTTCCATCAAATTTGTCACTGCATTTTCTTCTTCCAGTTTGGTGTTCAGTGCCTCATAGAGAATGGACTGACTGCCGCCTTCCTCATATGCCTCTTTTGGAAATTCATACTCCAAAAGCCCCTTTCCCAGCGTTCCGGCGAGGACACGCTTCAGTGTGGCCATGAGGCAGTCGCTTTCTTCAGAAGGGATATTGTGATAGGCTCGGCTTGTTTGACAGCGAATGTTTTTTTCGCTGTCTACAAATGCAGTTGCCACTTGATTCAATACGAAAAGATCACTGGTTTCAGAAAAGTTTTTTCGTATCTCAGAGAGTTCTTTTTTGTTCATGGTTGTTCCTTTCCGATTTTTTCTGCTTTCTGTTATTTCTGTTCGCAGCTGGATTTATTGTTTTTGGAATTTTTCCAATGCCCGAGCGGTTTCTGCAATAGGAAGTCCGACAACACTGTAGAAATCACCGCAGATTTTTTGCACCAGGAGTGCGCCATAGCCTTGTATGCCATAGCCGCCTGCTTTATCCATTGGTTCATTTGTAGCGATATAGTCCTGTATTTGCTTTTCTGTCAAAGGATAAAATGTCACATCTGTACTGGTTTGGAACGAAAGCATTTCTTTTCCTTTGGCAAGCGCCACTCCAGTAATTACTGTGTGCGTTTTCCCGGATAACCGCCGCATCATTTCTTCTGCCCGTTCCGGCGTCCCGGGTTTTCCAAGAATGGTATGATCTATGATAACCGTAGTATCAGAGCCAAGGACAATGTCATCCGGAAAAGCAGAAGAAACCGCTGCTGCTTTTTTTCTGGCGAGATATTGTGCGGCATTATCGACAGACAACGCAGGCGGCAGAGACTCATCTACAGCTGCCGGAAAAACTGTAAAGTCATTCGTAATCAGCCGTAGGAGTTCCTGCCGCCGTGGCGATGCGGAAGCTAAAATCAACCCCATTACAGTACGTCCTTCGGATCGTAGTGCGGTTCCTTATAGATATGGCTGCTTTCGGTGACTTCCTTGCGGAATTCATCCTGCCATTCTACCGGAGTAAAATCCTCGACAGCAACGGAAATATGTTCCGGATTGCAGCCGATTGCATCTACCAGTGCAGCTGCAACTTTGTCTGCTGCCTGTTTTTTCTGTTCGTCTGTTCTGCCTTTCAGCATTTTGATCGTAATATGTGGCATTTTTGTTCCTCCTTGTATTTCAGCGGAAAACCGCCTTGCAATATACCTATTATAGCATATATTTTTTTGGATTGCAAGCTGTAAATGAAAAAGCTGATTTTTCTATAACAACAACAACCGTCCTTGCCAAGACAAGAACGGTTGTTGTAAAAAAATGACTGTGTAAATCAGAATACTCAGATATCGTTTCTCAGCAGATCATCCAGAGATTCTCTCTTGACTGCCAGTCTGTCTTCTCCGCCTTTGACAAAGACAACAGCAGGCTTTTGCAGACGATTGTAGTTGGACGCCATAGAGTAATTATAAGCACCCGTAGCGCATACAGCGATAATATCACCGACTTCGCACTTCTGGATCTCCATATTTTCACCGATAAGGTCGCCGCTTTCACAGCACTTGCCGGCGATGGTGACCTTTTCCGTCTTAGGCTGCTCTGCTTTGTTTGCAACCAGTGCATCATATTCAGATTGATAAAGAATATAACGCGGGTTGTCGCACATACCACCGTCAATGGAAACATAGGTACGGATATTCGGGATTTCCTTGATGCCGCCTACGGTGTACAGCGTAATACCTGCCGGTGCTGCAATGGAACGACCCGGTTCAATCAAGATAAACGGTCTCTTTACATCATGGGACGCACAGAATCCGTTGATTACCTTTGCAACTGCCTCCATGTAAGCATCATACGGCAGCGGATCATCTGCCTTTGTATAGCGGATACCGAAGCCGCCGCCAAGGTTCAGATCTTCTGCCTCATAACCCAATTCTTTTTTCAGCTTTTCAATGAATTCCATCATAACTTCTGCAGCTGCGGTGAATCCCTGTGTGTCCAGGATCTGCGATCCAATATGGCAGTGCAGACCACGCAGTTTCAGATGCGGATAAGAAATTGCTTTTTTTATAGCATCATAAGCCTCTCCGGTCTCTAATGCAAAACCAAACTTGCTGTCGATCTGTCCGGTGCGAATAAAGTTGTGTGTATGCGCATCTACACCCGGCTTGATACGGAGCAGGATGGGCGCTGTCAGATTTTTCTGTTCTGCCAGATGGTTCAGCTGTTCCATCTCGTAGATATTGTCCACAACGATTCTTCCAACGCCATAATCCAGCGCCATGTTCAGTTCTTCTGTGGTTTTGTTGTTTCCGTGAAAACAAGCTTTTTTCACATCAAATCCTGCCTGTACAGCGGTGTACAGTTCACCTCCGGAAACAACGTCGATTCCCATATTTTCCGACTGCATGACACGATAGATTTCTTTGCAGGAAAAAGCTTTGCTGGCATAGCAGACCATTCCCTGTCCGTCGTAGTATGTGTCAATACTTTTCTGGAAAATCTTGCAGTCACGGCGAATCATATCTTCATCCATGACATACAGCGGTGTGCCGTACTTCTTTGCCAGTGCAACAGTGTCTACACCGCCAATTGTCAGATTTCCTGCTTTGTTGACATCAAGATTGTCAGATACAAACATTTTTATACTTCCTTTCTGCATTGCATTATGATTTTAGTTTCTGCTGCCTGCTTGAAAATCGTTTTCAGTTCAAGCACAGAAATAAAGTCATTCTGTCTCTTCTGTTTCGGATGCAATTTCCTCTAGCACCGCCTGGACTTCGCTGACGCCTTCTCTGGTGACTGCAGAGAACGGAATCACGTGAATCTGGGAAAAGTACGGAATTTCTGTCTCAAATGCCTGCATCCGTTTGGCACGTTCTGTCTTATTCAGCTTGTCGGCTTTTGTCAGCACGATCAAAAAAGGAAGTTCTGATTCCACGAGGAAATCAATCATCTGAATGTCATCCTTCGAGGGTGCATGACGCATATCAATCAGCAGCAGAATGAGCCTTAAATCACGATCTGCGCCGAGATATCCGGAAATCAAACCAGACCATTTTGCTTTTTCAGACTTTGCAACCTTTGCATAACCGTATCCCGGAAGGTCCACGATGGTCAGCGGGCGCAGCCGGTAGAAATTGATCGTTGCGGTCTTGCCCGGCACTGCGCTGACTCTTGCCAGCGACTTTCGTTGAAAAATCTTGTTAATCAGCGTGGACTTTCCCACGTTGGAGCGGCCTGCAAAAGCAATTTCTACAGAATCACATGGAGGAATCTGTGAAAATGTTCCATAGGACGCTATAAATTCAGCATTCTGAAACTGCATACTTTCTCCTTCTATGTTTACACATGACACATTTCTGTTGCCGCTGTCTCGGGTACATTTTTCGCTGTGGGGACTAACGCATTTTGCAGCACTGTATCCAGCGTTTTTGCCGGAATGAAATGGACGCTGCTGCGTACCGTTTCATCTATTTCTTCCAGATCGGGTATGTTATCTTCCGGAATGATTACTGTTCGAATGCCGGCTTTATAAGCTGCCATTGACTTTTCACGCAATCCGCCGATCGGCAGTACTTTTCCATGCAGCGTGATTTCGCCTGTCATTGCAACATCTCCCCGCACAGGACGGCCGGAAAGCGCTGAGATCAGCGCAGTGGTCATTGTGACACCGGCAGACGGACCATCTTTCGGAACCGCACCTTCCGGTGCATGGATGTGCAGATCGCATTTGGTATAGAAATCTTCCGGAATATCATATTTCTTTGTCACACTTCTGGTATAGCTGACAGCAATTTTTGCACTTTCCCGCATCACATCGCCAAGAGACCCGGTGTATTCCACTGCGCCCTTTCCCGGCATTACCAGTACTTCCATGGGCATCAAGACGCCACCGACGGATGTCCATGCAAGTCCGTTGACAACACCGACCGTGTCCTCGTGAATTTGTTCGTCCGGACGGAACTTTTGAATGCCCAGATAGTCTTTCAGTGTCTCTGCTGTGAAAGTAACTTTTTTGCAGTCACCGTCAACAATTTTTTTCGCCGCCTTGCGGCACAGCGTACCGATAGTTCGCTCCAATTCACGGACACCGGCTTCTCTTGTGTATCCGTCAATAATCGCATACAGAACTTCGTCTGGAATACGGCATTGCGTTCCTTTCAGTCCATGCTTTTTCAGTTGCTTTTTGACAAGATGTTCTTTGGCAATATGAAATTTTTCTTCACGGGTATAACTGCCCAGTTCGATGATTTCCATACGATCCAGCAGAGGCGCAGGAATCGGATCCAGCGAGTTTGCAGTTGCAACAAAAAACACCTTACTGAGATCAAACGGCACCTCAATGTAGTGGTCACGAAATGCTTTGTTCTGTTCACTGTCCAGAACTTCCAGCAATGCGGCAGACGGATCGCCTCGGAAATCGTTGCTCATCTTGTCCACTTCATCCAGAAGAATCATGGGATTGTTTGTGCCGGCTCTTGTCATCGCATCCATGATCCGCCCTGGCATAGCGCCTACATATGTCTTGCGGTGTCCTCGGATATCGGATTCATCCCGGACACCGCCCAGAGAAACACGCTCATAGTGACGACCCAGTGCCTTTGCAATAGAACGTCCGATAGAAGTTTTTCCGACACCGGGAGGTCCTACAAAACATAGGATTTGTCCGGTTGCTTCCGGGAGCAGTGTACGAACTGCAATGCTTTCCAGAATTCGTTCTTTGACCTTTTGCAGTCCATAGTGATCCCGTTCCAGAACCGCCTGTGCCCGTTTCAGATTCGGCTTTGTGTGACTGGATTTGTTCCAGGGAAGAGCCAGGACAGTGTCCAGATAGCTGCGAATCACAAAAGCCTCCTGAGATGCAGCCGGCAGTCGTGACAGACGCTCCGCTTCTTTCTCCAGCTTTTTCCGGCTGGCATCATCCAGGGGCAGTGCGGCAATGGCATCCGTGTATGTTTCCATTTCCGCCGCCGGATCTTCAGATTCTCCTAGCTGTTCGGCAATTTGGTGCATCTGTTCCCGGAGATAATATTCCCGCTGAGAGCGATCCAGGTTTTCCTGTGTTTTCTCCTGGATCTTTCGCTCCATCCGGAGAATATCCATTTCGTCTACCAGCGTCTGATACAGCATTTTCAGCCGTTCCAGCCAATCGTTTTCTTCCAGCAGGCGCTGCTTTTCCACATAGTCAAAAGCCAGGTTGAACACGATCTCGTTAAACATCTTCGTGTCATCTTGCTCACAGAATACGGTTGCTGCCAGTTCTTTCGGCATTCGAGGGAGCAAGTCTGCATATTCCTGAAAAATGTCCTTAATACATCTGGAAACAGCAGCTACTTCGTGGGGGTCGGAAATGTCCAGCGGCGTTTCCGGAGCATATTTGAATTCGGCATGGGGATAAAATGACTTGTCTTTTTTATCTGACTCAAGAACTGCCGAAGTAATTGCAACCCGTTCTTTTCCCTCTACCAGAACACGTGTAACACCGTCCGGCGCACGAAGAATCTGGCGAACTTCAGCGATGACGCCAACAGTATAAAGGTCATCCGGTTTCGGCTCTTCTATCAATGGATCTTTTTGCGTTACCAGAACTACACGGCGATCCGATTCCATGCCGGCTTTCAGTGCCTTGACAAAAGGTTCTCTTGCAAGGTCAAAGTGCATAATCATGCCGGGAAACAGCACAATGCCACGCATAGCAAGCAGCGGCAGTGTCAGTACGGTTGGTGTATCCATTTCTTCAGCGATTTCTGTTGTATCTTTTGCATCATTCATCGTATCGTTCATGATTCTTGTTCTTCCTTTCTGCATCAGCATTTCGTGCCGGACAGTGTTTTAATGCTGTTCCGGCAAATCGTGAAACGTATCGCAGTAACTCCTATGCTCTCCCAAACATATCAGCTGTGTCTTTCTGCCAGAAGGCTTGCAGACAATTCGCCGCAGTTCCATTCGATTTGTTCTATTATACTATACTTCGCTGTATTTTGCAAGTGGTAAGTCTTGAAAATTCAAAAAATGGAAAAACATAAACAACAATTGCCAGTCGGTACAGTTTCATGTCTTGTATCGCACCTTGTGAAATGTTGTTTTTCTGCGTGGAATTCGAAAAAAGTTTTGTAAATCCCATTGCAATTTCCTGCAAATTGTGGTACAATAATTTTTGATTGTAAGAACGTGAACTGTGGCAGTCTGGCAATGCCGCAGAAACGACTTCAACTTTTTTATTTTTAGCAGGAATTGTGCCCTTTTATGCAGTTCCTCAGAAAGGCTGTGATGGTAGGGTTGGAGAAAAAGCTGACCTTATATGGATTTAACAATCTCACTAAGACGTTGAGCTTTAATATTTTTGATGTATGCTATGCAAAATCGGAACGTGAAAAACAGGATTATATCAAATACATCGACGAACAGTACAATTCGGAGCGTCTGACCAATATTCTGTGTGATGTCACAGAGATGATCGGCGCAACGGTGCTGAATATTTCCAGACAGGACTATGAGCCGCAGGGAGCCTCTGTAAATGTTTTGATTGCGGAGGGCGGTGTTGCGCCGGAAAGTGTGGATCCTTCCTGTAACCAGGGAGACGGCTTTCTTCTTCGGCGGGATATCCATGCACATCTGGATAAAAGCCATGTTACAGTGCACACCTTTCCGGAAAGCCATCCAGATAATGAAGTCACCACTTTTCGGGTTGATATTGATGTTTCAACCTGCGGCGAGATCTCCCCTTTGAATACCTTGGATTATCTGATCCGCAGCTTTGATTCAGATATTATTACCATTGACTATCGGGTACGTGGATTTACGAGAGATGTTTCCGGTAAAAAGTGTTTTATGGATCAGGAAATGACGTCGATCCAGGATTTTATCAGTGAAGAAATTCTTCTTCGCTATGATGCGCAGGATGTCAATGTGTATCAGTCAAACCTTTTCCACACTCGTATGCTGATTAAGGAACTGGAACTGCAAAACTATCTTTTCAAGACCGACGCTTATGAACTCGATCCACGGGTGCGATTGGATATTACAAATCGTCTGCGCCGGGAAATGATTGAAATATTCAGCGGCAGAAATATCTATTGAGGAGGCGTGCCATTATGAATTGGACGCAGCAGGATGCGCCTTTAATGGATGCGTTGAAAGAGCATCTCATGAATCGTGTGGTTCGGTTTGATGTGCCGGGACATAAAGGCGGTCGTGGCAACCATGAGCTGGCTGACTTTTTGGGCGAAAGATGTGTGCAGATTGATGTGAACTCCATGAAAAATCTGGACAATTTGTGCCACCCGGTTTCTGTACTTCGGGATGCACAGCAGCTTGCAGCGGAGGCGTTTGGTGCTGCAAATGCTTTTTTCATTATCAACGGCGCAACCGGTGCATCCCAGGCAATGATTATGTCTGTCTGCAAAGCTGGCGAAAAATTGATTATGCCCCGAAATGTACACCGCAGTGCCATCAATGCGTTAGTTGTAAATGGTGCGGTTCCGGTCTATGTGGATCCGGGCGAAAATAAGGATCTGGGTATTCCGCTGGGAATGTCTGTAGAGGCAGTAGAACGTGCAATTCTGGCAAATCCGGATGCAAAGGCGGTATTGGTAAATAATCCGACTTACTATGGTGTCTGTCCGGATATTCGCCGTATTGCCAAACTTGCCCATGAACACGGCATGCTGCTGCTGGCAGACGAAGCACACGGCACACATTTTTACTTTGGCGAAAATCTCCCCTGCTCTGCTATGGCTGCCGGGGCAGATATGGCATCTGTCAGCATTCATAAAACCGGCGGCAGTCTAACACAGAGTGCTATGCTGCTCTGTGCGGAGGGCATCAACGCAGACTATGTGCGGCAGGTCATCAATCTGACGCAAACAACGAGCGCCTCTTACCTGCTCATGGTTTCCCTGGATATTGCAAGGCGAAATCTGGCGCTGAACGGCAGAGAAATGTACCGGAAAGCGGTGCAGTATGTAGATTATGCACGGGAAGAAATCAACCGCATCGGCGGGTATTATGTCTACGGGGACGAACTGTGCAACGGCGATTCGTTTTATGCGTTCGACCGGACAAAATTGTCAATTCATACCCGAAACACGGGTCTGGCAGGCATCGAAGTGTATGACCTGCTCCGGGATGAATACGGCATTCAGATCGAATTCGGCGACATCGGCAATATCCTTGCCATTGTCACTGCCGGAGATCGGGCGTTGGAGATCGAACGGCTGATCTCGGCATTGTCGGAGATCAAGCGACTGTACGGCGGTGACCCGACTGGTATGCTGCAAAGCGAATACCTGGCGCCGGACGTGGCACTTCCCCCACAGCAGGCGTTTTATGCGGACAAAAAGGCTGTGCCACTGGAACAGAGCGTAGGCGAAATTTGCAGCGAGTTTGTAATGTGCTACCCGCCGGGAATCCCGATTCTTGCTCCCGGCGAACGAATCACTTCGGATATTGTGAATTATATCCAGTACGCCAAGGAAAAGGGCTGTTCTCTGACCGGGCCGCAGGATATGGAGATTGCGAGATTGAATGTGGTGAAGAAGTAGGGCATCTGTTTGTTTGGTAAATCGGAGTTTAGTGGTGAACTGCATGATTGAAGAAATAGAGAAGTCATTTGTGAAAAGATTTATAAAAAAGACAAAACAGGACAGACTGCTTTTTGAGTTGAGCGGAAAAAAACGGCAGCACGGAATAGAGCGTTTTTGTCACAACACAGAAGATTTGATAGATACGGAAAGAATCGCTTATAGCGGAAATAATTTGTTTCTCGATGAAATTCTAAGAATCATAAAACAGTATAAAGTGCCGGAATCATGCTATATTATTGCTTGCCAAAAAGAGCTAGACAAAAAACACGTTTCATTTGAGGATGCATTAGGTCTCGTATTAGGAAATGGGATGGCAGCTATTATAATATGCAATGACTTTGCTGTCATTGAAACAGAACAGTACTCCGGCACACCATTTCGCTATATTTTACACAGATAACTTTCAGTTAATCAAGCGTGATACATCCATGAAAAGAGATATACATATGAAACATTTTTGGGGCGATTATCAAAACGAATCATATCGTGTAGGCTGTACTGGTGGAACAATCTATGTTTATGACAAAGCCGGAAACGAAATTGCGAGATTCAAAGATTTTCCCTATGCGTATACAGCCGCTTTTATGCCGGGGAGAAATATTATCGCAGTGAAATCTACAGAAGGAATCTTAGGATTTTATGACTTAGATACGCTTTCTTTACGCAAAAAGATTACTGTTACGAAAATCGGCGGACAAGATGAAGGCTTTGGCTTTTCGCCTGACGGCAGGTTCTTTTACAATATCGAAAGTCCGACTTGCTTCGTCAGAACACAACTTAGTGTATATGAAACAAGAGAATTCTCCAAAGTCTGCACGTTATTTTCAGAAAACAAACGAATGATGCTGGAACATCTTGAATTTGATGACAATACGTGCTATTTGCTGGGGTATATGCGTGATGATGCGGATATGTTTGACTACGGTTTCATTGCAGTATTTGATGCTGAAAGCAAAGCAGTAAAAAACATTCGTGCCATTGACAGAAAACAACATGACTATTTATCGGATTACAAACACTGGGAGTTAAGCGGATTTACTGAAAAGTCACGCAAGTGGAGTTCACTCAAATTCCTGGAGCATATTGACAGGACAAGCATAAAGGAAGTTTACAAATCAAAGGAGGCATAAAAATGTTTCGACCGATGAGAAGATGGAAACAGCAGCTTTCTGACGAGGACTGCATTGCAATTCTGAAAAACGAGCCGAGAGGCATCTTATCTGTACTGGGCGATGACGGGTATCCTTACGGCATTCCCATGAACCACTGGTACTGCGAGGCAGACGGCAAGCTGTATTTCCACGGAGCGAAAACAGGTCACAAGATCGATGCCATTTCCCAATGCGACAAGGTTTCCTACTGTGTCCATGACGAGGGCTATCGGGAGGACGGACAGTGGCCGCTGCACATTAAAAGTGTTGTGGTATTCGGTCGTATGCAGCCAGTGACAGATGCAGAAAAGGAACTGGAGATCTGTACGCATCTATGCCAGAAGTTTACAGACGACAAGGCGTATCTGGAACATGAATTGCAGCATTCCCGTCCGAAGGTGCTGTGCCTTGCACTGACATCGGAGCATATGACAGGAAAACTGGTCAAAGAATCCTAATCCAAAAGGCAAAGTGAAAGGAGTTTTGATATGGACATCTGGTATACCGAAAATCACACGGATAACGTCCGGCTCTCCATTCGCATTGACAAGCAGCTTGCCAGTGTGCAGAGCGAATTCCAACGAATTGACGTGTTTGATTCCGTGGAGTTCGGACGCATTATGACGCTGGACGGTCTGCTGATGGTAACCGAAAAAGACGAGTACATTTACCACGAAATGATTACCCATATTCCCATGGCGACCAACCCGAGCATCAAAAAGGTTCTGGTGATCGGTGCCGGCGACGGTGGTACGGTGCGGGAACTCTGCCGCTACCCTTCTATCGAGCAGATCGATATGGTGGAAATCGACGAACTGGTGGTGCATCTGGCAAAGGAGTATCTGCCGTTTACAGCATGCAGTCTGGACGACCAGCGGGTACATATTTACTATCAGGACGGCCTGCGGTTTGTCCGCAAGGTGGAAAATGAATACGACCTGATTATTGTGGATTCTACCGATCCGTTCGGCGTGGGTGAAGGTCTGTTTACCAAGGAATTCTATGGCAACTGCTATAAGGCGTTGACCGAGGACGGCATACTGGTCAACCAGCATGAAAGCACATTCTACACGTCCTATTCCAACGCCATGAAACGGGCACACAGCCGCATTAAAAGCTTCTTCCCTATCGCACTGGTATATCAGGCTCATATCCCCACTTATCCCTCCGGACATTGGCTCTTTGGATTTGCTTCGAAAAAGTATGACCCTGTACGGGATTTGCAGGCGGACTGGTGGAATGGGCTGGGTATCAAAACCAGATATTACAATACGATTCTGCATCAGGGCTGCTTTGCCATTCCGAACAACGTTCGAGATGCTCTGCGGGAATCTGAGCGTGACAGAAAATAAGGAGCAAAGATGGGACTATTGGACATATTTAAGCGAAGAGACAGTGTACCGGAGAAAGCCACCACATGTGAAAAAACGGATTCTGGTGCGAATATGGTGAAAGAAATCCGTGAGGAGATTCTGCAAAAGACGGCAATCCCCTATATGAGATTGCAGCTGACAGATACCAAACCAAGTCTGTTTGACAGTAAGGTTGGCGGTATTGGATATGTTCCCCACGATGCGAAAATTCCGGAGGACAGTGAGGGCACACAACTGCGGCTGCTGGCACAGATCGACTGTGCAGAGATCACGCTGGAAGATTTCCCCCATCAGGGACTGCTGCAATTCTGGATTCTGAACGACGATGTCAGCGGACTGAATTTCGATGACAACACCTTGCAGGACACATTTCGTGTGCTATATTTCAAAGAGCCGGATCAGACGGTCACAGAGAAAGAAGTCTGCGAAAAAATGGCGGCATCTTCTGACGAAGAGGATCTCTTTCCGGTGAGAGGCTGTTATGGACTGGCATTCTCGGAAGATGTGGACACAATTTCTTACAGTGATTATCGGTTTGAAAGCTGTATTCGAAAACTGGTACAACAGGATTATCCAGAGGAGGCTGAAAACCTGCTAGAAAATATGGATGACTTTTTCGACGGGGGCAGCGGTCATAAGATCGGCGGTTACCCCGGCTTTGCACAATGGGACCCCAGAAGCAGTGAAGACACGCATGATGTATTGCTGTTTCAGTTGGACAGTGACATGGGAACCGACTGGAAAATTTTATGGGGTGATTGCGGCATCGGCAACTTCTTCATCAATTGGGAAAAGTTAAAAAACTGCGATTTCAGTGATGTGCTTTATACCTGGGATTGCTGCTAATCAATATTGTTATTTTTGAATTTTTGGAGGTATATGAACATGGGAAAAGCGTTAATTATCGGAGCCGGCGGCGTGGCAGGCGTTGTCATTCACAAGTGCTGCCAGAACAGTGAAGTGTTTACAGAGATCTGCATTGCCAGCCGTACCAAGTCCAAGTGTGACAAGTTCAAGGAAGAATTGCAGGACAAGACGGCTACCAAGATCACCACGGCACAGGTGGATGCCAATGATGTAGACCAGCTGATCGCTCTGATCGAGCAGGAGAAGCCGGACATTGTCATCAATGTGGCACTTCCCTATCAGGATCTGACCATTATGGACGCTTGCCTTGCAACCAAGACGGACTATGTGGACACCGCAAACTATGAACCGGAAGATACGGCAAAGTTTGAGTACAAGTGGCAGTGGGCTTATCGGGAACGCTTCGAAAAGGCTGGCATCACAGCTCTGCTGGGCAGCGGCTTTGACCCCGGCGTAACTGGCGTATTTTGTGCTTATGCCCAGAAGCACTACTTTGACGAAATCAATTATATCGACATTCTGGACTGCAACGGCGGTGACCACGGCTATCCTTTCGCTACCAACTTCAATCCGGAAATCAATATTCGGGAAGTTTCTGCAAAGGGCAGCTACATCGAAAACGGCGAATGGGTGGAAACCGAGCCTATGGAAATCAAACGGGAATACAACTTCGATCAGGTTGGCGAAAAGGATATGTACCTGCTGCACCACGAAGAACTGGAATCTCTGGCACTGAATATCAAGGGCATCAAGAGAATCCGCTTCTTTATGACATTTGGACAGAGCTATCTGACACACCTCAAGTGTCTGGAAAATGTAGGCATGACTTCTATTGAGCCGATCATGTTCGAGGGTAAGGAAATCGTTCCCCTGCAGTTCCTCAAGGCAGTTCTGCCGGATCCGGCTTCCCTCGGTCCCCGTACTGTGGGCAAGACCAACATCGGCTGCATTTGTCAGGGTGTCAAGGACGGTAAGCCGGTGAACTACTACGTCTACAATGTCTGCGATCATCAGGAATGCTACAAGGAAGTTGGCTCTCAAGCTGTCTCCTACACCACAGGTGTTCCGGCAATGATCGGTGCAATGCTGGTAATGACCGGCAAGTGGAAAAAACCGGGCGTTTATAATGTAGAAGAATTCGATCCGGATCCGTTCATGGACGCACTGAACAAGTGGGGGCTGCCGTGGACTGAGAATTTTGATCCGGTACTGGTGGATTAAGGCGATGCAACAATGTACCATGTAAAACTACTTCTGAAATACACTGTAAAGGAACAGATTTTCTACGAAGAATCCATTTTGCAGGTTGATGCCGACTCTTTTGATGCGGCTTATCAAAAGGCAGAGAACTACGTCAGCCGGATGATCGAACCCCAACGCAAAAATATGTATGGCGACACAGTACATTGCTCTATCGTGGATTATCTGGATTGCTTTCAATCTGATAATATAGAGGATGATGTACAGGAAGTGTATTCCAGAATCTTTCAGAATCATTCGGAATTTTCCGAAACGAAGTTGGTAGAACTTCTTAGCGATTCCTGTACACGGGAAGAAATGCTGCCCCTGCGGTATTTCCCCGATCCAAAATAAAGGCAATACCACATAAAGCCTGATTTAAGACGTGCATTTCATTTTTATGTGAACACGCTCTGATATGAATCCCTCAAATTAAGAGAAGCGTTCCGCATCAAGCAGAACGCTTCTTTTTCAAGAAAGGAATTTTGAAAATGGACTTTGAATCTTTATTTGACATTCCCATTGATGATCTGCATACGCCTTGCTATCTCACTGATGCACGGCTGCTGCAAAAGAACACCGCATTGCTGAAACAAATCCAGCAGCGAACCGGCTGCAAAATCCTGCTGGCACAAAAGGCGTTCTCGATGTTCTCCGCCTACCCGCTGATTCGGGACGATCTCGCCGGAACGACTGCCAGCGGATTATTCGAGGCAAAACTGGGACGAGAGCACTTCGGGAAAGAAGTACATGTGTTCTCCCCTGCCTACACGCAGGAAGATTTCACACAGCTGCTGGAACTCTGCGACCATATTGTATTCAACTCGTTTGGACAGTGGAAAAAATACAGGCAGCAGGTGCAAGATGCAACCCGGAATATTTCCTGCGGCATTCGCATCAATCCCGGCTATGCAGAAGTAGAAACTGATCTATACAACCCCTGCATTTCCGGTTCCCGCATGGGTGTACCGCTGGAACAAATGGAAGAGGAAGGTTTTGACGGGCTGGACGGCATTCATTTTCACACGATGTGCGAACAGAATTCCGATGTGCTGGAGCGTACACTGGATCAGATGCTGCCGAAATTTGATAAGTGGCTGAAACGCTGCAAGTGGGTAAACTTTGGCGGCGGTCATCATATTACTCGTCCGGATTACGATATAGAGCGTCTGGTGCGGTGCATTGAGCGTGTACGGGATGCCTATGGCGTACAGGTATACCTGGAGCCTGGAGAGGCTGTGGCGCTGAATGCAGGCTATCTGGTGGCAACGGTTCTTGATATTGTGCATAATGGTATGAACATTGCAATTCTGGATGCCTCTGCTGCCTGCCATATGCCGGATGTATTGGAAATGCCGTATCGTCCGCATATTCTTTACAGCGGCAAGCCGGAAGAAAAGGTGCATACCTATCGTCTGGCAGGAAACACTTGCCTTGCCGGGGATGTGATCGGCGATTATTCATTTGACCATCGCTTACAGCCGGGTGACAAGCTGGTGTTCTGTGATATGGCGATATACTCTATGGTAAAAAATAATACGTTCAACGGCGTCCCCCTGCCGGATATTGCGCTCTATCAGAACGGAAAAATTGAATTGGTGAAACATTTTGGATATGCGGATTTTGAGGGACGCTTATCATGAGTTTTGATGCGGCACACTGCACACTTTGTCCGAGACAGTGCAGTGCAGACAGAACCAACGGTGTGGGTGCCTGTCATTGCGGAACGGAAATTCGCATTGCAAGAGCGGCGCTGCATTACTGGGAAGAACCGTGTATTTCCGGCAAAGATGGCTCGGGAGCGGTCTTTTTTGCCGGATGTGCTTTGGGTTGTGTTTTCTGCCAAAACAAAGAAATAAGCAGGCGTGCAGTGGGGAAAGTGTTTACAGTTGGTCAGCTTGCAGATGCCTTTTTGAGATTACAGGAACAGAATGCGAACAACATCAATCTGGTCACTGGCAGTCACTTTACGCCTTGGATTGTACAGGCTTTAGAGCTTGCAAAGCCAAAGCTACACATCCCGGTTGTGTGGAATTGCGGCGGTTATGAATCGCTTGAGATTTTGCATATGCTGGATGGTTTGGTTGACATCTATCTTCCGGATCTGAAATTTTATACAGCTGAAACGGCGAAAGCTTATGCCAACTGCCCAGATTATTTTTCTGTTGCCTCGAAAGGAATTTTAGAGATGTTTCGTCAGGTCGGAGCGTTATCGTGGAACGGCGATTTGCTGGAACGTGGACTGATGGTGCGGCATCTGGTTCTGCCGGGGCATCGAAAAGAGTCTATGCAAATTTTAGATTGGCTGGCAGATGCACTCCCGAAAGCGGACTTTTTGCTGAGCTTAATGGGACAATATACACCGCCCGATGAACCGTTGTCAGACAAGCATTTGAATCGCCGTATTGCGACATTTGAGTATGAGTCTGTGCGAAAATATGCGGTACAGCTGGGGCTTGACGGGTACGGGCAGGAACGTTCTTCGGCATCATCGTTGTACACGCCGGAGTTTTGGACGGAGTAAAACGAAAACGGATGTGAAATCTTAAATCAATTTCACATCCGTTTTCGTTTTGATGGGGTCTGCTTTCTGATGTTCATGCAGACGCTTAGGCAATATTACATATTTTTACTATCAGTTTTTATTCCGGCTGAATTGCATCGTAGCCCGTTTCTTTGGTACGAATGCGCATCGCCTGCCGCACATCGTAGCTAAAGATTTTGCCGTCGCCAATATGACCGGTAAATGCCGCTTTTTGAATTGCGTCAATGGTTTTCTTTTCCCACTCTTCAGAAGAAACCAGAACTTCGATCTTGATTTTCGGGAGCATTTGAATCTCTACCTGCTGGTGTCCACGAACGTAGGTGTATTCCTTGAAACCACGCTGGGTGCCGCAGCCCATAACCTGATAACAAGTTATGCCATGCACATCCAACGCCGCCAAAGCGTCCAGGACATCTTCCAGTTTTTCCTCTCGAATCATTGCCTCAACTTTAATAATCATAGCTGTCTCTCCTTTGTTTAGTCTAAGCCGTTAAACGACGGATATGCGGATTCGCCGTGCTGCGAGCGGTCCAAGCCAACACGTTCTTCCCGTTCTGTAACTCGAATCTTTCCGGTTACCAAACGAGTGATGCCGTAGCAAATCAGTGTTCCTGCGACGGAAACAACGATTGTGATGCCAATGCTGGCAAGCTGCATCAAGAAAAGTTTTGTGTCGCCGAAGAACAGACCATTTCCCTGCCCGATGTCATTGATGGAAACTTTGCAGAATAAACCGGTGCAGATACCGCCCCAGATACCGCCGACGCCGTGGCAGCCGAATGCGTCCAGTGCATCATCATAGCCGAATTTTTCCTTTACCCAGGAAATCATAAAGAAACAGATCGGAGAAGTTGTGAGACCAATGATAAGCGCTGCCCAGATCGGTACGAAACCAGCACCCGGTGTAATTCCGACCAAGCCGGCTACCATACCAGTGCAGGCGCCGACGAATGTGGGCTTTTTGTTGACTACAACGTCACAAAACATCCAGGACAGCATTGCAGCTGCGGAGGAAACGGCAGTTGTGACGAATGCGTGAGCTGCCAAACCGTCTGCTGCCAATGCAGAACCAGCGTTGAATCCGAACCAGCCAAACAGCAGGATAAATGCACCCAGCGCTACCATAGGCGTGTTGTGGATCTTATAGTTTGCTCGCTTATAGTCATATCGTTTTCCAAGCAGAATGCAGAGTGTCAATGCCGTGATACCAGAACTGATGTGTACCACATTGCCGCCGGCAAAGTCTACAGAACCGATCTTTGCCAGGAAACCGCCGTCTGCCCAGACCATGTGTGCCATGGGGTAGTAAACCACAAGACTCCACAATACCAGGAACACGAACAGAGACTTGAATTTCATTCTTCCGGCTACAGAACCTGTAATCAGCGCCGGGGTAATTACTGCAAACATCATCTGAAACAGGCAGAAAACCATGTTAGGAATCCCCTGCCCTTCTACGTATGGTTCTGTCAGCGAAACGCCTTCCAGACCGAACCAGCTGAAATCACCGATCACACCGCCGTGATCCGGTCCGAACGAAAGGGAATAACCAATCAGCATCCACATCACAATGCCGGTTGCAATGGTTACTACAGAAGTAAACATTGTGTTCACGGCGTTTTTTCTTCGTACCAGACCGCCGTAGAAACACGATAAACCAGGTGTCATAAAAAATACAAATGCAGCGCATAGCATCACAAAGCCAATATTTCCAGAATCCATAATCCTAATGTCCTCCATATCCAATCAATTCTAAGATGTTTCATCACCGAGGGAATAAACCCGATCTCGATTCCGGCGGCAACGCCATTGTTCCACCTTCGAAACGATTGCCGGAGACGCAAAAAAGCGCCTCGCACAGCAATCGAGCTGTACGGGACGCCATTGTCCGTATTCGAATTAAATCGTTTTATCGGAACGATTCCTTATGTTTTTAGTATACATGATAAATGTTTATTTACAATATACATTTCATGAATAAAATATAAAATATGAAACGGCGGAGAAAGTGGTCATTTTGCACAAATGTGTTCGTTCCTCTGTGAAAAATATAAAATATATGAAATTTTATATATGATTCAAAGAAAGTGAAAACAATCGCATTTGCTTGCTTTTTCTGGATGCCAGAAAAATGGGATTTCAATTTCGTTTCTGATTTTTTGCTTGTTTTTTATGTGGTTTTCCATAAAAAATGTGCCGAAAATCGTCGAAATTCCGTGCAAACGTCATTTTTCTGCGATGTTCTTGACAAATGAAAAAAAATAGTATATAATTCGTAGTAGATTATGATTTTGGAGGAACATTTGACATGACAAAAACTGATTTGATCGAAAAGCTGTACGAAGAAAATTACTGCACAAAAAAAGATGCAGAGGCTCTGGTAAATGCTGTATTTGATGCAATCCGTGAAGCAATGGTTGCTGGCGATAAGGTTACCATTTCCAAGTTTGGTACTTTTGAAGTGCGTGAGCGCAGTGCAAAGGAATGCAAGAATCCTCGTACTGGCGAACCGGTTCAGGTTCCGGCTTCTAAGGCTCCGGTATTCAAGGCAAGCAAAAACCTGAAAGAATCTGTAAACGCATAAGATGCCGGGAGGAATGAGCAATGGCAAGACCGAAGAAAACTGAAAGCGCCAAAACAACGGTAACGGAAGCAACAACAAAAAAAGTCACCGCTGCTGCTCCGAAAGCAACACGAGTTCGAAAGACTGTCAGTGTTAGTTTGCAGTATGGCGGAATGGAGTGGACAACTGACGTGCTGACGGAACGTGCAATTGTTGCGTGGGCAGCAGAGCATAGTCAGAAGAAAACGGCAGCAAAGGATATTAAGTTGTACGTAAAGCCGGAAGAAAACATGGTGTATTATGTAATCAACGGGGATTCCGGTTCATTCGCACTGTAAAATTTCAAGATAGATATTTTGAAAGCACTTGTATTTTTACAAGTGCTTTTTTGTGTTATACGGGATAAACGAAAAAGGGTAGAGACAAATCTGTCTCTACCCTTTTCATAGTTCCTTATTCGAATGTACTCTTACGAAACAGCCATCTGAATGTAATCGCTGCAGTCGCTGCCGACAGATGCGTTAACAACTTCCAATGCGCCTGCATCATACTTGAAACGGAAAATCATTGCAACGATGCCAGGGTTATCTGACATATCGAAACGAACCGTTACTTCGTCTCCCTGCTTTCCTTTCGCAGTACCTGCTGCAATTGTGAATGTTCCGGATTCAGCAGAGCCTGCACTCTTTTCCGATGCAGAACCGACAGCAATGTCACCGTCCACAAATGCGACCGGTACACTTTCAGCGTCCCAGTTTGCAAAATCATTTGCACCGCTTGTGATTGCATAGTTGCCGTCCGGAGCGTTGTCTTTGATCTTGAAAGTAACATCCAGGAAGTCACCGTTGCAGACAACGTCTTCTCCGTTGGACATATCCAGCCAGTATGCCTGGAATGTCTTTATATCAGACTGATAGCTGCTGCCGCCTGAGGTGTTTCCGCCGGAAGTAGAACTTTCATTCTTGCTGCTGTTTCCGCCCTTCACAACTTCTGTTACCACATTTCCGTTGTCATCCTTTACAGGCTGACCGGAATCATCAGTAACGACAACATAAGAGTCTTCCCCGGAAGACCCGCTATTCTGAGATGTAACACCCTTATTTACTGGAACATCTGAATTTCCTTCGGAACTATCGTCTCCATCCAAAGCGTATTCAAACGTCATATCTTGTTTCTGCATTTTTGCCAGATCTTCCGAACTCAAAGAATCTTCAGCCTTTTCGTTGGAACTATCACCAGCCGCTGCAAAACTGCTGTCATTGTTTTTTTCTTTGGAACTACCATCCTGTGACTTGCCGCACGCAGTCAGCGACACCCCAATCGCACAAGCCAACAAACAGGCAATCCATCTTGCTCGAGTTGATTTCATAGAACAAGTTCCTTTCTACCAGAGGTTAGGCGCATCAAAAGAAACACACTGCGTGTTCTTGATACGATACGTCTTATTATACACGCTTTTCTGTGAAAAGTCAAGCCCTTTTGTAAAAATGTCATAAAGACGTTTCAAAAAGGCTTGATTTTTTTGAAAAATAGGGGTATACTTGTATGTATTGGCAAGATATGCGCTGACATTTTTGCTGTGTGTAGGGATGCGATGTGAAAGGAGCTGTTTCACATGAAAAACGAAAAGCAGAAGAATACAAATGAGAAGAGGCTTTCTCGGAAAACAATTATTTCACTTGTTGCAGTGGTACTGGTTTTTGCTGCTGTCAGTGTTGCTATGATTCCTTTGATCCGTTTATTGTCCAGTGAACATGGACAGGAGATCATTATTGAAAAAATGCAGAGTTTTGGGATATTTGCGCCGCTGCTGTTTGTCCTGCTGCAGGTGCTGCAGGTTGTGGTGGCAGTTATTCCCGGCGGCCCTGTTCCTATTATCGGAGGAATCCTTTTCGGGCAGTGGGGCGGGTTGTTCCTGTCGCTTGCCGGTTTCTTTTTGGGTACGGTTTTGGTTTATTATCTGGTGCAATGGATCGGCAGACCGCTGGTAGACCGTTTTGTACCGGAAAGTCACTTCAAGAAATTCGATTTTCTTCTGGAGGGTAAGCGGACAGAACTTTTGATTTTTCTTGTGTTTTTACTTCCGGGGCTGCCAAAGGATGCCCTCACCTATCTGGTCTCTTTTAATCCCAGAATCAAACCACTCTATCTGTTTATTTTGACTACGCTGGGCAGAACACCTGCTACCGTGCTGACTGTTTTTATGGGGAAAAGCCTCTGGGAAGGAAATTTCACCCTTGCAATTGTGCTTGCGGCAATTATTGTTGTTCTTGCGGTTGCCGGGATCTTTATCAAGCGAAAAGTGGACAAGCGTGCAGAACGCAAGCATAAACTTCATGAGAACACATCGGAAAATCAAGAAAATATATAGGCTGTTTTGTTATTTAATGCGTAACGGTTGCAAAAATAGAAAGGAAATTGCTTATGCAGCATAACGACTTACAGGATGCTCTTGCGTATTTGCGTACGCTTTTTTCTACATACGAATCGCAAGGGGTTCAAATTACGGGCAGCAGAATGCCTTTTACACAGTATGCGAATTTCGCTGCAATGAAATATCTGCTTTTCCTGGCAAATCAGGATCGTGTGATTACGGATACGGAAACAGAGTTTATCAATGTCTGCCTGGGACAGTCTGTAACAACAGCAGCTATGGAACGCTTTTTGCAGCAGTTTTCCATCTCCTTTTCCGGTGCAGCAGATGCCTTGCTTGCTGTGTTAGCGGCGTTGGTGCGTGTTGATCTGCAAGGAAACGGGACGAATGGAAGTGTATCCCTCTTGTGGATGAATACGGTGGCTCAGATGGGAAAACAGTTTTCTTTGGACACTGCAGGAAAAATCGAACCGCAGCAGCAGATCGTTCAAAATTCAATGATGCAGCAGCTTTCACGCTATCGGAGTGCAGCGATTTGCAGTGCGCATCGTGCAGAACTGGATGTCCCTGCGGAAGTTCCCAGAAATTTCGGGCAGGATATGCCGTCTGTGCCGCAGCAGAAAGAAAGCGTTGTCTCTGGGGCAGAAGTTACAGAGGCGCCGACAGAAACGCTGGAGGAGCTTTTGGCACAGCTGCACCGATTGGTGGGACTGCAGAATGTGAAGGAAGAATTGGAGAGTCTGATTCACCTGCTAAAAATCCGCTCTATCCGGCAGGAACGAGGGCTTCCCCTGCCCCAGACTTCACTGCATATGGTCTTTTCCGGAAACCCTGGAACAGGAAAAACCACAGTTGCCCGGCTGTTGGCAAAGATCTATGCCCGTCTCGGTGTGCTGAAAAAAGGACATTTGGTAGAGGCAGACCGTGCAACTTTGGTCAGCGGCTATGTGGGACAGACGGCAATTAAAACGAAAAAGGTAATTGAAAAGGCAATGGGAGGCGTACTGTTCATTGATGAGGCGTATACGCTTACCAGTTCTGGTGGGAGCAATGACTTCGGCACAGAGACTGTGAATACGCTGCTGAAAGAAATGGAAGATCATCGGGATGATTTAATTGTGATTGTTGCTGGATATCCGGAAGAAATGGAACGGTTTCTGGACACCAATCCTGGACTGCGTTCCCGTTTCCGACAGATCATCTTTTTTGCAGATTACAAACCGGAAGAGCTGATGTTGATTTTCTCCAATATTTGTGACGATTATTGTTTGAAAATGCCGCCGGAAACCTACCATTATGTTCAGGCGTACTTTCGAAAAAGGTGTGCGGAGGTGGGAAAAGGGTTCGCAAACGCCAGAGATGTGCGGAACTTCTTTGAATTTGCACTGACCAATCAAGCCGACCGGCTGGCAAAGCTGCCGGAGCCGCTTTCTGATGAAACTCTGCTGACGCTGCTGCCGGAGGACGTACAGAGCATCCCAGCACAGTCTTAGCATGGGCGTTTACATAAAGATAGATACACGAAAAAGGTCCGTCAGACCAAGTACATTGTACCGGTCTGACGGACCTTTTTATGGAAGGAGATATATTGCATTCTCCCGTTTGGTTTATTTGCAGATCATCTGTTTTCCGTCATAATCAATTTCGATTACAGTGCCGGGTGCAGGATCATCTGCGATGATTTTCTTTGCGACCAAGGTCTCAATTTTAGACTGAATCAACCGTTTCAGCGGACGTGCGCCGTAGTTGACGTCATAACCCTGTGCAACGATATATTCTTTTGCAGCTTGTGTTACGTGCAGTTCCAGCTGCTTGTCTTCCAGACGTTTCCGCAGCTTTTTCAAAAGCAGATCTACAATACTGAAGATCTCCTTCTGATTTAATGGCTTGTAGAATACGATTTCATCCAAACGGTTCAGGAACTCTGGACGGAACTGCTGTTTCAGCAGTGCGTCCACTTCTTTTCTGGCATCTTCAGAAATATTTCCGTTTGCATCCATGCCGTCCAGAATAATCGGAGAGCCAAGGTTTGAAGTCAAGATAATAATGGTGTTTTTGAAGTCAACTGTTCTGCCCTGCGAATCGGTGATTCTGCCGTCATCCAGTACTTGCAGCAGGATGTTAAAGACATCCGGATGTGCTTTTTCCACTTCGTCCAAGAGGACAACGGAATAGGGTTTCCGGCGAACTGCCTCGGTCAGCTGACCGCCTTCTTCGTAGCCAACATATCCGGGAGGCGCTCCGATCAGACGGCTCACGCTGAATTTCTCCATGTATTCGCTCATGTCGATACGAACAATATTGTTCTCATCGTCGAACAGCGCCTCTGCAAGTGCTTTTGCCAGTTCTGTTTTGCCGACACCGGTCGGACCGAGGAACAGGAACGAACCCAGCGGACGGTTCGGGTCCTGGATTCCGGCACGGGACCGCAGGATTGCCTCACTGACTTTTTCGACTGCCTCATCTTGACCGATGACACGTTTGTGAAGAACTTCGTCCATGTGCAGGAGCTTTTCACGTTCGCCTTCCATCAGTTTTGTAACCGGAATACCGGTCCATCTGCCGACGATACGGGCAATCTCTTCTTCTGTGACTTTATCCCGGAGCAGAGAGTTCTTGCTTTCCTTTTGTTTTTCTGCAATGGTCTCCTCTTCTTCCAGCTGCTTTTTCAGCTGCGGCAGACGACCGTATTTTAATTCAGCAGCTTTGTTCAGATCATAGTCACGTTCTGCACGTTCGATCTGTGCATTGACCTGTTCCAGTTCTTCCCGCAGTTTCTGTACTTTGGAAATCGCATCTTTTTCATTTTCCCATTTGGCTTTCATTTCGTTGAACTGGTCACGCATCTGGGACAGTTCCTGCTGTACATCTTTCAAATGCGCCTGGGAGAGTTTATCATCCTCTTTCTTTAATGCTGCCTCTTCAATTTCATGCTGCATGATCTTTCTGCGGATCTCGTCCAACTCAGTGGGCATAGAATCCATTTCTGTACGGATCATTGCACAAGCCTCATCTACCAGGTCGATTGCCTTATCCGGCAGGAAACGGTCTGTGATATACCGATTCGACAAGGTCGCAGCTGCAATCAATGCCTGATCCTGGATCTTTACGCCATGGAATACCTCGTAGCGTTCTTTTAAGCCACGAAGTATCGAAATGGTATCTTCTACAGTCGGCTCATCAACCAGGACGGGCTGGAATCGACGTTCCAGGGCAGCGTCCTTTTCAATATACTGCCGATACTCGTTCAGCGTGGTTGCACCGATGCAGTGCAGTTCACCACGTGCCAGCATCGGTTTCAGAAGGTTGCCGGCATCCATTGCACCGTCAGATTTACCTGCGCCGACAATGGTGTGCAGCTCATCAATGAACAGGATGATGCCGCCTTCACTCTTTTTGACTTCGTTCAAGACAGCTTTCAAGCGCTCTTCGAATTCGCCACGGTATTTTGCGCCGGCGATCAATGCGCCCAGATCCAGAGAAAAGATTTTTCGGTCTTTCAGATTATCCGGGACATCACCACGAACGATACGCAGTGCCAGCCCTTCTGCAATAGCGGTTTTACCTACACCAGGTTCACCGATTAAAACAGGGTTATTTTTTGTCTTTCTGGAAAGAATACGAATCACATTTCGGATTTCATTGTCTCGTCCGATTACCGGATCCAGTTTGCCGGCACGAGCCCGCTCTACCAGATCTTGTCCGTATTTGTTCAGAACGTCATAGGTCTCTTCCGGATTCTGATCGGTAACACGCTGATTGCCACGAATTTTCATCAGGACTTCCAGGAATGCCTCTTTTGTGACAGAAAACGGCTGTAAAACCTTTTTCAAATCGTTTCCCATTGCGTCGAACAAGCCAAGCATCAGATGTTCCACTGATACAAAGTCGTCTTTCATGTGGGCAGCCTCTTTTTCTGCCTCCCGCAATGCACGGTCAACATCCTGTGAAACGTATACTTCATCTGCTTTGCGTCCACTTCCGGTAACTGCCGGGAGATTGTCGATCGCATTTTTCAGCTGTATCTGAACGTTATCGACAGATACACCTATCTTCTCGAACAGCTGCGGAATCAAACCGCCCTCCTGCCCTAAAAGTGCGCTAAGCAGGTGTACCTGTTCGATCTGCTGGTTTTGGTTCTCAATTGCCAGACCATTTGCGGACTGGATCGCCTCTAAAGACTTTTGTGTCAATTTCTGTGTGTTCATGAGAACTCCCTCCTATTTTCATTGTTGTTTCCCATTCGTTTTGTTTGTTTTTTCTATGGCTTTGGGAGCAGCTTTTCATGCAGAGCGACATACTGCTTTTCCAGCGCATGACGCAGGATTGCGGCTGGTACGCCTTGCTGCAATCCCTGAAAATAGGACTGCAATACTGTGTGAAACAGCTGAATATACTTGCCGACTGCTGTCCCCAGTGCCTCATTTGATGAAATGCCGTGACGACGCAGCCGCCGTGTCAAGCGATTGGATTCGATTTGATACAGTTCCTGTATCTCTATGCCTTCGTATGCCTGTTCCAACTGTACCCAAAACAAAAAGAATTGTTGAATTGCATTCAGCAAAGTTTGACTTTGTGTGCGGCAGGAGATTTTCAGAATGCCAACCTTTTCGCCGTGCATTTCACGATGCAGTTCCACGCTGTAGCGGATGGTCGGACGATACTTGTACTGTACAGAACCAAGAATTGAAAGCATCGCATCGGAGCCTTGCTCCTGGATGCGAAATGCGGAATTCATCTGCTGTGTCAGACAAGCAAAAATCTGTCGCATCTGCTGCTCCGGCGTTACGCAGGAAACGTGTTCCGCCAGAATCTGATTGATGAGATTTGAACGACTGGTTCCCTGCTGTGCTGCAAGGCGGTCAATCGCAGCTACCACATCATCCATGAGAATCAAGCTGTATGTGCTTCGTTTCATCTGCTCACCTCCTTTTTCTTTCTGATTCTATTATATCACAAAGAAATAATTTGTCAAGCGAATTATATAGTTCAATTTGCAAATTCTAATAAAATAAAGAAAACCGCAGTAAAATCTGCGGTTTCGAAATATGAACATTCAGTTTTTAGCGGTATCTAATTTATTTGTATTTACATTTTATTTATCATATACTTGATCTTCATAACGGTACAAGGACAGAATAACGGTCAGATTGCCGTTTCGCTTGCGAATTTCATCCATGAATTTCTTTTGGTCTACATCATTTTTCAGCTGGATGCTGTAAATCAATTCGAAGAGCGATCCGAAGTTTGTGGTCTTGACACGCTTTAAGTGCCAGCTGGTTGTGTCCTGAGCCAGGATATCATCAAACAGACCGATGTAGTTCAAGTTTTCCGGAATGGTCACCTTTAAGGTCATGCTGCTGGTCTTGCAGATGCCGTAGCGAAATACTTCTACCAGAATCAACACGGCTGCAATAATAGCAAAGAATACAAATACAAACCAGACATGACCGCCGCCGTTGATGCCGCAAATTACACCGGTTGCCATTGCAAAGAAAACGTAGGTGATATCTTTCGGATCACCAGGTACGGTTCGATAGCGGCAGAGCGTGAATACACCTGCCAGGCTGAGCGCACTTGCCATAGAATTTATCATTACCAGAACGATTGCAACGATCGGAGGCAGCATTAAAAGTGTCAGCACATAGCTTTGGGTGTATCCGGATTTTCTGTGCGTGAGAACATAGACCAGACTAATCAGAAATCCCATCACAACACCGAGAATCAGTGCAAACAGCATACTGCTCACAGAAACGGTTCCTGTTGCCGCAGTAATATCGGACAGCAAGGAAGAAATTTCAGAAGTGGTTGAAGTAAAAACATTTGTAATTGTATTAAGCATAATCGTAACGTCTCCTTTTTTCAATGGTGAACTGCGGACGGTCCCATTTCATTTGGTTCTGCACATACATTTCGTATGCTTTTCCGTATTTGGAAAAACTGGTTTTGTACACTTGCAGTTTTGCAAGTTCCTCCGCCAGCCACATAGGCATGGATTCTGAGATCTTCACTTCCATTAGCCGCATCTGAGGCGGAATTAACAGATCGCCGTAGCTTTGCTGCCGCAGGGAAATATCGCTGCGCCGTCCGGTCAATGCCCGGTCAAAAGTTAATCGGAAATCGGCATCATCTTTTCCGAAATATGCTGCACGCTGATAGCTGATGTATTGTTTCGGCTCAATGGCGTACCGGCTGCGGAACTCTTCGATCTCATCCATGACCTGTTCCTGCAAATAGACGCCGCCCAGATCCGGACGAATGTGATCCTGTAAGTACGCCTCTGCCTGTGCCAGTGTCATGGTAACACGCCGCTTATTGACAATGCCGCAGATTTTCTTTTTGATTTCCAGGAACACGGTGTCCTCTGGCTGTGCCGGAGAAAGGTAACTGCGCAGGCGGATTTTTTCTTTATAGTCCGGCTTTTCCAGGGATTCCCGAATCAAAAAATCATCCGGTGTGTCATAGTAAATATTGTAGATACCGTACTCTTTCCCGCCAACGCAAAATTTGTCCGGGTTCATGTAGTGATTCAGCAGCGGCAGAAAATCTTGATATTGCTGTTCGGTCAGCAGAAACTTGATTTCCTTGCGTGCAAATGTTTGAATGGCTCCCATATTCACACGCTGCATCAGACATCCGATGCAGCTGCCTCCTTTCTGTGCGAACGGCTGATTCGCTTGATGTTGTTGTCATTATAGCGTACATTGCTTGAAATAATCTTAATGTTTTTGGTGAATACTCCAATTTCCAAAAAAGCTGGAAGAAGGTTATTGCATTTTTGAAAAGCATCTTGTATAATAAGTACTCGGGACGGCCTAAGTCCCCATGACATTATTTAGGGAGTGGTTTGCAATGGCAGAACTGAAATATGAGATCGTAGAGAATCTTGGCTCTCTGGGCGAAAACGCAAGAGGATGGAGCAAGGAACTGAATCTGATCAGCTGGAATGAAAAGGAACCGAAATACGATATTCGTGACTGGGCACCGGATCACAGCAGAATGGGAAAAGGTGTTACTCTGACAGCCGATGAACTGGCAGAACTGAAGAATCTGCTGGCAGGTATTGATCTGGATTCTTTTGAGTAATCTGATTTTCGTAAAAATATACCATGCAAAGAGGAGATGGAAAGCGCATAGCAGCGTTTGGCATCTCCTCTTGTTTTGTGAAAACTGACAAGAAAACAGAATGAAAATATACAGAATCACGAAAAACAGAAAAAAACCTTGTAGTTTTTTCTGAAATGTATTACAATAAGATAGTATGCAGTTTTATGCAGATACAGATTTTTGAAAGTCAGACTTGCAAAAATCTTTCGGCGTTTGCAGATCAAGAACAGAAATGCTGAAAAAACATTCGAAAGAAGGGAATTCATTGAGTCAATCGAAAATAATGCTCGGTAATGCTGCGATTGCACAGGGTGCGTATGAGGCAGGCGTAAAGGTGTCTGCGGCATATCCCGGTACACCGAGTACTGAAATAAGTGAATGTATTGTAAAATATCCGGAAGTCTATGCGGAATGGTCACCAAATGAAAAGGTTGCCATGGAAGTTGCGATCGGTGCATCCATTGCTGGTGTCCGTGCAATGGCATCCATGAAGTTGGTAGGCGTAAATGTTGCCGCTGATCCGCTGTACTCTATCTCCTATGCCGGCGTAAACGGCGGTTTGGTTCTGGTTGCAGCAGACGATCCGGGAATCTATAGTTCGCAGAACGAGCAGGACACCCGGATGGTTGCCCGTGCCGCAATGGTGCCGGTGCTGGAACCCTCTGACAGCGAAGAGGCTCGTGTGTTTACAAAACTGGCGTTTGAATACAGCGAAAAGTATGATACCCCGGTCATCGTGCGCACAACTACCCGTCTGTCTCACTCGCAGGGCGTTGTGCATCCGGAAGAACGGATGGAGATTTCGGATAAGCCATATGAAAAGAACATTGAAAAAAATGTGCTGATGCCTGCAAACGCAAAAAAACGGCACGTGATCGTAGAACAGAGACTGAAACAAATGGCGGAGGATGCCTGCCATTTTGAAATCAACCGTACGGAATATCGTGATAAGAAAATCGGCGTAATCACCAGCGGTATCCCCTATCAGTACGTTCGTGAGGCACTTCCAAATGCCTCTGTTCTGAAATTGGGTCTGGTACATCCCCTGCCGAGAAAGCTGATCGAAGAATTTGCGGCACAGGTGGAGACACTTTACATTGTAGAAGAACTAGAACCGGTAATCGAAGAGCAGGTGCGTTCCTGGGGAATCCCGGTTATCGGCAAGGAAATTTTCACGGTACAGGGAGAATACAGTGCAAATATGCTGAGAAAGGCAATTCTGCATGAAGAGGTTGCTCCTGTTGTACCGGCACAGGCGCCGAACCGTCCGCCGATTCTCTGTCCGGGATGTCCGCACCGCAGTGTCTTTTCTGTGATGAAGAAACTGAAACTACACGGTGCAGGTGATATCGGATGCTATACTCTGGGTGCTGTACCGCCGCTGGGTGTTATGGATTTCAACGTATGTATGGGTGCAAGCATTTCTACTCTGCACGGCATTGAAAAGGCAAAGGGAAAAGACTATGTGAAGAACTGGGTTGCACTGATTGGTGACTCTACCTTCCTGCATACCGGTGTCAATTCTCTGATGAACATGGTATACAACAAAGCGACTGGTACAGTGATTATCCTGGACAACTCTACTACGGGTATGACCGGTCACCAGGATCATGCTGCAACAGGCAAAACGCTGCAGGGCGAACTTACCTATGCAATCAATATCTATTATTTGTGTAAGGCAATGGGCATTGAAAATGTCTACGAGATTGATGCGTTTGATATTGAGGGACTGGAAAAACTGCTGAAGCAGGAAACCCAGCGAGATGCCTTGTCTGTTATCATTACCAAGTCCCCCTGCGCTCTTCTGAAGGAATTTGTCCCGAAGGGAAAGTGCATTCTGCATGAAGATGCCTGCAAGAAGTGCGGACAGTGCCTGGTTCCGGGATGCCCGGCTATGGTAAAGCAGGAAAACGGAATCCCGAAAATTGATGCGGCGATGTGCAATGGCTGCGAACTCTGCGCAAAACGATGCAAATTCCACGCAATTGAACTCATTCCTCGGGAAAAAGGAGGTAAGGCATAATGCAGACTATCAATATTATGATCGTTGGCGTCGGCGGACAAGGTACACTTCTGACTAGCCGTGTGCTGGGAAAAATTGCGTTGACCGGCGGCTATGATGTAAAACTGTCCGAAGTGCATGGTATGGCACAGCGGGGCGGAAGTGTTGTTACATATGTGCGTTATGGCGATTCTGTTGCAGAACCGATCGTAGAAGAAGGACAGGCAGATATTCTGATTGCTTTCGAACGCCTGGAGGCGCTGCGGTATGCACACTTCCTGAAACCGACCGGGGCAATCATTGTGAATGACACACGGATTGATCCTATGTCTGTCGTGATTGGTGCAGCAGAATATCCAGAACACATTCTGGAGAATCTGCAAAAGAAATATAAGGTGCTGGCTGTGGATGCTACCGCAGAGGCGTTAAAGCTGGGAAACCCGAGAGTTTTCAACACGATTATTCTCGGCGTTGCAGCACAGCATATGGATTTCTCTAAGGAAGAATGGTTACAGGTGATTGCAGATACTGTGCCACCAAAGACAATTGAGATCAACCAGAAGGCATTTTTGACCGGATATGAATACGGAAAAAACAACACAGATGAGAGACAGGAGTAACAGTTATGCCAATTACGGATCTATTAGAAGAAAATGCTCGAAAATTCGGCAGTGATGTTGCACTGGTCGAGGTGAATCCACAGGTACAGGAAACACGCCGTGTTCTTTGGAAAGACTATGATCTGATTCAGCCGACTTCATCATTTTGGTATCGCCGTGAGATCACCTGGCACGTTTTTGATGAAAAGGCAAATCGTTTTGCACAGCTGCTCATGAGCCGTGGCGTGAAAAAAGGCGACAAGGTGGCAATTCTGCTGATGAATTGCCTGGAATGGCTGCCGATTTACTTTGGCGTGCTGAAAACCGGTGCACTGGCAGTACCGATGAATTTCCGTTATAGTGCGGAAGAAATCGAATACTGTCTGGATCTGGCTGAGGCAGATGTACTTGTGTTCGGACCGGAGTTTATCGGAAGAATTGAAACAATTGCAGAGTCGATCAGCAAAAAACGCATCCTGTTTTATGTTGGCGGAGACTGCCCTTCTTTTGCAGAAGATTATGACAAGCTCACTTCGAACTGCGCCAGTATTTCACCGGGAGTCCCGTTGACAGACGAAGATGATGCAGCTATCTATTTCTCTTCCGGCACAACCGGATTCCCGAAGGCGATTCTGCATAATCACGAAAGTTTGATGCACGCCTGCAAAGTAGAACAGAACCATCACCATCAGACAAAAGACGATGTATTTCTCTGCATTCCGCCACTGTATCACACAGGTGCAAAAATGCACTGGTTTGGCAGCTTGCTGACTGGCGGCAGAGCAGTGCTTTTGAAGGGCGTTAACCCGGAAACCATTCTGGAGACGATATCCAGAGAAAAATGCACAATTGTATGGTTGCTTGTGCCGTGGGCGCTGGATATTCTGGAGGCGCTTGACAATGGTTCAGTTCACTTGGAAAACTATGAACTTTCACAATGGCGCTTGATGCACATTGGCGCACAGCCTGTGCCGCAGAGCTTGATTAAGCGCTGGAAAGAATATTTCCCGAATCATATGTATGATACCAACTATGGCTTGAGTGAATCCATCGGACCGGGCTGCGTACATCTGGGTCTGGAAAACATCCACAAGGTCGGTGCAATTGGCGTTCCAGGATACGGCTGGGAAGTAAAAATCATTGACGAACAAGGCAATCCTGTGCCGCAGGGAGAAGTCGGCGAACTGGCAGTAAAAGGTCCTGGTGTGATGAAGTGCTATTATAACAATCCGGAGGCGACTGCTGAGGTACTGCACGACGGATGGCTCTATACTGGTGATATGGCACGTCAGGATGAAGACGGATTTTATTTCCTGGTTGACCGGAAAAAAGACGTGGTTATCAGCGGCGGCGAAAATATTTATCCGGTTGAGATCGAAAACTTCATGAGCAAGTTCGACAAGATCAAGGACGTTGCTGTAATCGGTCTGCCGGATAAGCGGCTTGGAGAAATTGCTACAGCGATTGTAGAATTGAAACAAGGCGTAACGTGTACAGAGGCTGAGATCAACGAATTCTGTATGGGTATGCCACGTTATAAGCGCCCCAGAAAGATCATCTTCGCTCCTGTTCCACGAAATGCAACAGGAAAAATTGAAAAGCCAAAGCTTCGTAAAATGTATTGCGGTGATTATTTGATTGAAAAAGAAAATCAAGGCTAATGTTAATAACACTAAAATTATATAACGGTTTGAATTAATACGGCAAAAAGAGATACGGAGAAATGTTCCGTATCTCTTTTTGCTTTCTATGATCAAAAACTTGTACAAAAAGTTTTTTGTAACAGAAAATATTTTGTTGACTTTTGCCGCCTGCTGTGATATAATAAAATATGTACTGTAATCTGGTACATTTTAATTTGATGTGTTTTTGAAGTGTGAAATGAGGAGGACAAAATGCAATCTAAATTCCATAAAATCTTTACCGTTGGAACGACAGCGGTGATGCTGCTTTCCAGTATAGCTGTTTTCCCGGCTTTCGGGGTTTCAGCAGAAAATGTAATGACGGCAGATGATATCACGCAAAATATGACCATTGGCTGGAACATTGGTAATTCCCTGGATGCTACGGGATACGATTCATCCCAGGAAACCAGCTGGGGTAATCCGACAGTAACACGGGAATTGATTGATGCTGTGAAGGCGAAGGGCTTTAACACCATTCGAATTCCGACTACCTGGTATCCGAATGTTACGACAACAACGGACGAAAACGGCAAGCCTGTTTATACAATCAGTGAGCTGTGGCTGCAACGTGTGCAGGAAGTAGTGGATTACGCATACGAGCAGGATATGTATGTCATTCTGAATCTGCACCACGAGGAGTGGATCAATCGTTCCGACTTCCCCACTGCTTATGATGAAATGTCCGAACGGCTGAAACAGATGTGGTTACAGATTGCAGCGTATTTCAAGGACTATGACCAGCATCTGATTTTTGAGGGCATGAACGAGCCGAGACAGACTGGTGCATCCTACGAATGGCAGGGCAACGCAGAGTGTTATGAAGTAGTCAACAAGCTGGACAACGATTTCGTAGAGACAGTGCGTTCTGTGGAATCTCCGTATCAGAACACCCGTTTATTGATGATTCCGTCGTATGCGGCATCTGCCTATGCAAGTTCCTATTCTTCTTTGGATGTGCCGGATGACGACTATGTGGCAGTTTCGCTCCATGCGTACACGCCTTATGCGTTTGCTATGGGCGACGGCGACCACACTACATTCTCCAGCAATTATCAGAGTGATCTGGATACGCTGTTCTCTGACATTCGGTACTATTTCACGGATAAGGACATCCCTGTTGTTCTGGGCGAATTCAGTGCATCTAACTTTAACAACACTGCCGCAAGATGCGACTGGGCGACTTATTATTTGACATGGACAAAGAAACTGGGTATCCCCTGCGTGCTGTGGGACAACAACGCAATCACCAACTACTCCTCTGCATCTGAGGCACACGGATATTTGGATCGCAGCAATAATACATGGTATGAGGCATCTGAGCCGGTTGTAGATGCAATGATGGCGGTAATGAATGATGACAGTGTTGTATGGGGCAGCGAGAGCCATCTGCCCACCTGGAAACACGCTGACATCAACAGCGGGGACATCATCTACGAAAATGCGGATGGATTGTCTTTGATCGCATCAGACGGCAACGGTGGAAACTGTACGCCTGGTCTGACCGTGACGCCGGAACAGTTGGGCGAAGATCGGGAAATTGCGATTCGTTACACCGGAAACTCTGCGCCGATTCTGGCGTTGTGCGATGAGAACTGGAAGAATTGGACAGAAATCAATGCGTATGACATTGACGAAGAGAACGGAATTGCGTACTATTCTCACGAGTCAATGGCGAAAGCCTGGGGTGATCTGAGTACAGCGGCGCACCTGTTTGCCCGTGCCAGTTCAGATATGACCATTTATCTGATTTCTTCGATTGCATCAGCAGAACTGGTAACAGACCCGGATGGACCGGACAAACCGGATCTGCATCTGCTGGGTGATGTCAATCTGGACGATGCAATTACAGTTGCGGATGTTGTTCTGCTGCAAAAGTATCTGCTGGGTGAAACGACTCTGACAAAGGATGCTTACAGCTGTGCAGATGTGGACATGGACGAAACCGTAAACGGCTTTGATTTAACCGGACTGCGTCAGATGTGTCTGGAAAATGCGTAATAATTTCACTTTACATTGACAACAAAAAGGCACTGTGCAGGAGCATGGTGCCTTTTTGTTTTGTTTCTTACGGTAGTTGACAAAGGCGCTGACTCCATGCTATAATGCCTTTGACGGGAGGAATGAATTATGAGAGAAATCTATCCACCCCATTATGCGGCATTTCACTGCATTGCCGGAGCCTGTCCGGACAGCTGCTGCAAGGAATGGGAAATCGTTGTGGATGCGGAGTCAGTGGAAAAATACCAGATGGTTTCCGGTGAATTGGGAAATCGTTTGCGTCAGGCAATGATAACAGATGCAGACGGAGATGTGATTTTTCAAGAACGTGAGAAACGCTGCCCTTTTTGGAATGCGCAGCAGCTCTGTGATATTCACGGAGGACTGGGTGAAGCGGCGCTGTGTGAAACTTGCAGACAATTCCCCAGAGTGACTCAGGACTACGGTGACTTCATCGAATATGACATCTCCCCTGCTTGTCCGGAGGCGGCACGGCTGTTGATGGAACTGACGCCGGAACAATGGCTGCTGTCAGAAAATGATTGTCCGGAAGTGACAGGCAGCTTTCCGGAGTATGACGGGAAAATCATGCAGCAGCGAAAAGACCAGCGCCGCATCTTGTTTGCCTGTTTGCAGGATACATCTGTTCCGGCATTGAAACAGATATCGCATTGCCTGGAGTTGGTGACACAATGGACGGATTTCTCGGAAGGTACCTCAGATGCAATTTGCACTGAAGATGATATTTTGTCATTTTTGAACGGCTGCGAAGTTCTGACAGAGGATTGGAAAATGATTTTGACCCGGGCAAGGGAAAATCCGGAAGTGTCATTATTTTACGATGCAGCATTGGATAAGGAAATACGCTTGTTTGGGATGGATATGCTGTATCGGTATTATCTTCGGACGGCATATTCGGATGATCCTTTTGCAATCCTATTGCCGGTGCAACTTGCCGCATTTGCAGTTTGTACTGTTTTAACTCTTACAGCACACATAAAAATACAGGATGAAGAACAGCGTCTGCGAATCTGGCAGCTTTTCGTCAAGGAAATCGAATATGACGGGGACAATCTGGAAGAACTGGAATGGCAGCTGGAAACCAATGCAGCTTTTTCGCCAGCGGCGCTTTGTGCATATTTTGAATCCGTTGGAGGTGCATAATGGTTTCCCTGTTTCTTCATGCTGTTTCTCACCTGTTGTCAAAACTTTCCTCTCGCCAATTTGAAAAATGGGAAAATCAATACATCGACAGAGAAAACGAAGAAAATTCTTATCGAAAATGCGTGAGAGTTTCTAAAGCTTTCGGTATTGTCGGCGGCATCTGGTTTATCTGTTTTGCGGCGTTTGGCATTCTCAGCATCGTTATCTGGGCTGACGGAATGACCGATTGGGATTCTTTCGCTTGCGGTATTCTGTTTCTGCTGATTAGCCTTTTCGGTGTTTTCTGCATACTGTTCAGACGCAATTACCGCATCTTTTATACGGATACATTTGTGGAAAAGCACGGCATTTTCGGGAAAAAGCAGGTCTACCGCTGGGCAGAACTTATTTCGGTTCAACAAAAAGGTGCTGTCTACACATTGACTTTTCCAAGCGGAAAACTCCGCATTGTTTCCGGCAAGGAGTTTGTTGGAAGTGATAAGCTTGTCGATTTTTTTGAAAAAGAAATATTTTTTTGAAAAAAGGACTTGACAGACATTTCATTCTATGCTATAATAAGAAACTGTGGCGGCTATGCCGCAGAAAATCAGAGATTCACAGGACTACTGTCGGCGCAATGGTCGATGGGCTGCTGTTGATACAAACAACAGATACAGGAGGTGAAACCCCATGAGAGAAGGCATTCATCCGAATTTTGAAAAGACCACCATCACTTGCCACTGCGGTAATGTAATGGAAACTATGTCCACCAAGAAGGACATCAAGGTCGAAATCTGCTCGAAGTGCCACCCGTTCTTCACTGGTAAACAGAAGCTGGTTGATACAGGCGGACGTGTAGATCGTTTCAAGAAGCGTTTCAATCTGGACTAATTTCCAGGCTGGTTTATTTTTTGAACACGACAATGGAAAAGGGACGGTATTTTGTTTACCGTCCTTTTTTGTCTACGTGGAGGTAGATGACATGATGGAATATCGTACCATTGCCGCACCGGTGTCGGCCTCATTTGTGGAGAAAAAATCGGAGTTCATCGCACAGCTTTTTCCGGCACGCACCCAGGAAGAGGCTGTGGAAGCAATTGAAGAAGTGCGCAAGCAGCATCGCCGTGCAAGACATAATGTCTATGCTTACCTGCTGCGTGACGGAAATGCCTCACGCTATTCTGATGACGGTGAGCCGCAGGGAACTGCCGGAATGCCGATCCTGGATGTGCTGCAAAAAAACGGGCTGACGGATGTCTGTTGTGTTGTGACAAGATATTTTGGCGGTGTTCTGCTCGGCGCAAACGGACTGGTTCGGGCGTATTCTCACAGCACAGCACTTGCGATCGAGGCGGCGCAGATCAAGATCATGATGCCGTGTTATCCGGTTTCGATTCAGACAGATTATGCACTGTACGGAAAGATTGCATATCACCTTCCCCAGGAAGATATTTTACAGCTGGATACGATATTTGAAGATCAGGTAGAACTGAAACTGCTGGTGCGTGACACGCTGTGGGACAAGCTGAAACAGGAATTGATTGATCTGACCAGCGGACAGGTGGAGATTGTTTCCGGCGGATTGCAGTATGCAGACTTTTCGAAAGCAAAAAGGCTGTAAGCTGCCTTTTCGAAAGAAAACGAAAAAAGAGGAGTTTTGCACACTCCTGCGTATATATAAATAGAAAGCTGTTTTGAACAGCTTTTCGCAGAATCATATAGCCGCCTTTCCTACGGAGGTGATATCTATGAGTATACGAGAACAATTAGAACAACAGGAATTGCAGTATCTTTCTCCGAATGCCTGCACGAACATCGGACACGCACACCGGATGCGTCCGGAAGAACCTTGTCCGTATCGCACAGCGTTTCAGCGGGATCGGGATCGGATTCTGCACTGCAACTCATTTCGCCGACTGAAAAGAAAAACACAGGTGTTCCTATCCCCTGCCGGCGATCATTATCGTACACGTCTTACGCATACGCTGGAGGTTGCACAGGTCGCACGTACCATTTCCCGTGCGCTGCGTCTAAATGAAGATCTGACAGAGGCAATTGCGCTGGGGCATGATCTGGGACACTCCCCTTTTGGACACAGCGGAGAGTCGATTCTCAACCGGATCTGTCCCCATGGATATCGTCATTATGAGCAGAGCCTTCGGGTAGTTGACTTGATTGAAAAACATGGAAAAGGGCTGAACTTGACAGATGAAGTGCGGAACGGCATTCTCTGTCATACCAATCGTGTGGCGGATACAAAAGAGGGCAATGTAGTTCGTGTGGCTGACCGCATTGCGTATATCAATCATGATATCGAGGATGCGATTCGAGCTGGGATCTTGCAGAAAGAAGAACTGCCGCAGGATGTGGTGGAGATTCTGGGAGATACCAAAACAAAGCGGATTACAAAGCTGGTTGGTGCAGTAGTGGAACATGGTTCTGATACGATTGGAATGGCACCGGAAATACAGGCGGCGCACGACAAACTGCACGCCTTTATGTTTGAAAAGGTGTATTATAATCCGATTGCCAAGCAGGAGGAAAACAAGGCGAAATTGCTGTTGGAAACGCTGTATACGTATTTTATTTCCCATGTTTCCCTTTTGCCGGCGGAATATCTCTCTATTGCAGAAAAAGAAGATGCACACCGTGCTGTGTGTGATTACATTTCCGGTATGAGTGACGGCTATGCAGTGGACTTGTACCAGGAGCTATTTATCCCGAAGGGCTGGAAATAAGGCGGTGATACAGATATGACATACAGTGACGATTTTCTGGAACAGCTGCGTGCAGCCTGTCCCATGGAGACGATTGCAGGAAATTATGTCAATTTGATTCGCCGTGGGCGGCATTATGTGTGCAACTGTCCGTTCCATTCTGAAAAGTCGCCGTCTTGTACCATATTTCCGGATACACAAAGTTTTTACTGCTTTGGCTGCGGCGCAGGCGGCGATGTGATTACCTGGGTTCGCCGTATGGAAAATCTGGAATTCACTGATGCGGTAAAACAGCTTGCTGAAAAAAGCGGACTGCAAGTGCCGAATGACCGGGAGGCAGATCGGCGTGCGCAGCTGCGTACACGAATCTTTGCGATCAATCGGGAAACGGCGAATTTTTATTTCCGCAATCTGATTGCCGGAAATGATAAGCGTGGACTGCAATATTTTGTTTCCCGGCAGCTGAAACCGGAGACCATTAAAAAATATGGATTGGGATATGCGCCGGACAGTTGGAATACACTCACCGATCACCTTTTGAAAAAGGGATTTACAGAGGAAGAGCTACTGGCTGCAAATGTTGCCCATCGTTCCGGAAAAGGCAATTTGTATGATGCCTTTCGTGGCAGAGTGATGTTCCCGATCGTGGACACCCGTGGTGCTGTGATCGGATTCGGCGGCAGAGTCTTGGATGACAGTCAGCCAAAGTATCTGAATACGGCAAAAACGCCGGTGTTTGATAAGGGACGAAATTTATTTTCACTTAATTTTGCAAAGGACAGTTCTTCCACGCATATGATTCTTGCGGAAGGTTACATGGATGTAATTGCCATCAATCAAGCCGGATTTTCCAATGTGGTTGCGACTCTGGGTACAGCGATCACACCGGAACAGGCGAGAAAACTGACGCAGTATGCAAAGGAAATGATTATTGCATACGATAGCGATGGTCCGGGTCAGCAAGCAACGCAGAAAGCAATCAATCGTTTCAGTGAAGTGGGAATGCCGTCACGAATCCTGCATATGACTGGTGCAAAGGATCCGGATGAATTTATCAAAAAGTATGGCTCTGAACGGTTTCGGCTTTTGCTGGAACAAGCCGGCGATGCAATCAATTTTCGTCTGGATCGATGCGAAAATGGTTTGGATACCAATACGGAATCCGGAAAAGTACAGCTGCTCAAACGAGTGGTTTCTGTGTTGGCAGAAATCCAGAATCCGCTGGAACGTGAAGTGTACTTGTCCAGGACTGCAAACAAGTGGGAAATTTCGGCGGAAGTTCTGCATCAGCAGGTAGATCGTACCATTCGCAGTAAAAGGCGGTTGGAGGCGACGAAAGAGTGGAAAGATATTATAGAGCATACGGTTCGTCCGGAACCGCAGCAGCCTCAGTCCGGAAACCATTTACGGGAACGAAAAGCAGAGGAACGCATTTTGTTCTACATTCTTTCCAAACCGGAAGAATCTGCGTGGATCGTGGATGAAATAAAGCCGGAGCAGTTTTCGTCAGCACTCTTTCAGCAGGTACTGAATGCGTTTCAGGAAAGTGTTCGGCAGCAAACAAGCTTTTCGCTGTCATCCATGGGAGATGTTTTGTCCGAGGGCGAGATGGGAAAGCTTAGCGGCATTGCAGCACGAAACCAGGAAGTGCCGGTAACAAAGGAAGAGGTGCAGGATTGTATCCGGGCGCTGCATCCGGGCGTGCCGGAGACAGTCGAAACAAATGATGATCTGCTGAAATTGATTCAGAAAAAGCAGCACCCCAATGGGTGAAAATAGGAGGAACAATACTATGGAACAGAAAAAAATGACAATTGATGCACTGATGGAACAGGGCAAAGCCAACGGAAAACTGACAACCAAAGAAATTACCGATGTATTGGATGAACTGGATTTTGACACCGATCAGCTTGCCTCTATTATCAATAGCTGCGAACAACTGAACATTGAGATCGTAGATGATACTGCAACAGATGAAACGCTGAATGACAACGATCTGAATATGACAGATGATCTGGAAATGACACTTTCCACAGAGGGCATCGCCATTGATGACCCGGTCAAGATCTATCTGAAAGAAATTGGTCGTGTGCCGCTGCTTTCTCCGGATGAAGAAACGGAATTGGCAAAGCGGATGGCAGAGGGTGACAGCTATGCGAAAAAGCGTCTGTCTGAGGCGAACCTGCGACTGGTTGTCAGCATTGCAAAGAAATATGTGGGCAGAGGAATGCAGTTCCTGGATCTGATCCAGGAGGGTAATCTGGGTCTGCTGAAAGCAGTAGAGAAATTTGACTACACCAAGGGCTTTAAGTTCTCTACTTATGCAACATGGTGGATTCGTCAGGCAATCACCCGTGCAATTGCTGACCAGGCAAGAACCATTCGTATTCCGGTGCATATGGTGGAGACGATCACCAAGGTTAAGAAAGTTTCCAGTCAGCTGCTGCATGAGACTGGACATGATCCTTCCGCAGAAGAAATTGCAGAAAAGCTGGAAATGCCGGCAGAACGTGTTCGAGAGATCATGCGCATTGCACAGGATCCGGTATCTTTGGAGACACCGATCGGTGAAGAGGAGGACAGCCACCTGGGTGACTTTATCCCGGACGATGACGCACCTGCTCCGGCAGACGCAGCCTCTTTGATGCTGCTGAAGGAGCAGTTGAACGAAGTGCTTTCCACGCTGACAGACCGTGAGGCAAAGGTACTGCGTCTCCGTTTTGGTCTGGAGGACGGTCGTTCCCGCACGCTGGAAGAAGTGGGCAAGGAATTTGATGTTACCCGTGAGAGAATTCGTCAGATCGAGGCAAAAGCACTCCGTAAACTGCGTCACCCCAGCCGCAGCAAGAAGGTCAAGGATTTTTTGGACTAAGGGAACGCTGAATAAAGCTCGCTTGTCTGATCTACGTGCAGATTTTCTCTTGGAGGAAATTCGTTATGAGCATGAGAGAAGCTTTTGACATCTTTTTCGAAAACAACAACAAGTCGTGGAGACGTACTTGGGGAACTCTCCCAAGGGTTCCTAGATGTGATAAATACAGACAAAGTTCGCTTATCGTTGCAGAAAATGATAAGTTTGACGAATTGGAATGGCTGCCCAAATTGCAGGAAAAAAGGATTGACTTCAATTCGCTGGAAGAAGATCTGGAATTTAGAATTCACCCACAAATTAAAGACTTTTTGAGCACTTATTGGTTCATGCCGTTAGAAGGTAAAACAGATAAAATAGATCATCTTGTGTTACATGAGCTTTTGCCTCAATCACAATATGAACTTTTGAAAATAACAAAATGTTATTTTAACAAAAAAGAGTATCATTATCGGAATGATGGGAATTACTTTTTGATAGGCGATTTCTGTTGTATAGATGGTAATGACAGTTATATGGTGCATATCAATAATGATACAGGCGAGGTTTTTGCAGTTCAGAATTTTGATAAGATTTCAATTAAAATAGCAAATTCGATTGAAGAACTTCTTGGAGAAATGAAAGGCGTATGGGATATGTGAGTAATGTGTAACTATCAATGTAAATATAATTCCTGCTGCACGCCGATTTCGCCTTGCAGCGTATAAGTGACTGTATATTCAACGCCGCTCTCAGTTTCGAGGGCGGTTGTTTTTTTGTCCAGGATTTCTACCTGGGACAAAAAGTTGTCTTCATATCGCTGTATCTGTTCTTCTGCATTTTGTGCTGCCTCGGCTGGCGTTAAAATAAAAGTACGGGTGCGGTATTCGTGAAATGTTTCCTGGTATATGCCGATGGGAAGTTCTTTCCCGAACAGAGAAAACCAATGATAACCGGAAGTGCGGATGTAGTCATCAAATGGTGGTTCTGTACTTCCCAACGGGATGTGCCAGGTGAACAAATCCAGGTACTGGTGCGCCGTTGTTTCGCCGGTAGGTCTGCGCAGTGTCTGCTCATATGTACAGGTGAATTTTTCTGTTTGTTTGTACTGCCCGATGATGCTGCCCATAGCGTGTTTGATTCCAGTGTGTTCGGTTTCATCTGTGTAAAGACCGCTGACCAGCAAGTCCCCTTTTTGTACCGGATCGCCTACGATTTTCATGAGCTGTCCACGATAAATCGAAACAGAAACAATTTGACCATCCTGGGATGCGATGATGTTCGAGGGTTTTCGTGTGTTCTGCATTTCTGGTTCTGGCGTGCGTTCCATCACTTCTACAACCAGACGATTTCCGGTGTGGCGCATTCCGACCCATGCAAGTTCGTCCATCGTGGAACGAAGGGTATGTTCACAGTGCGCAAAGTCGATTCCAGGAATCCAACTCCCCCGCTGCACACCGCAGTCCTCCAGGACGGCTTTGATTTCCGGAATGGATGCTGTTTCTTCTCCGGTTACATCAATTTCCATGACGATATTGGAACAATAAAAGATCAAGGCGGCTGAAAAAAGAATACCCAATGGGATGCCAAAACGAAAACGATATTGATGCAAAAACTGCTGGAGTGTTTTTCGGGGCGTTAATGTCAGCTGAACATGATATGTTTGCGCCAACTGTTCTACTGCTTTTCGATGCTTGGCATAGAACCGAAATTGATAGATATTTTCCTCACAGCGCTGTTTTTTGCAGCATATGCCGGCAGCGTGCATGGCGTTTACAAATGCGTACAGTCTGCCGCCGGCAGCAGCAGCGTGATATTCACTCCGCAGATGCTGTTCCATGGCGCACCCCCTTTGGTGTAAGTGTGATAGATTGGATTTGTCCATGAATCACTAGGCTTTCCGGAGAACGGCTGTCAGCCTGCAAATCACTTCCCCAGATTTCCAATACCAGTTCGGCGGTTTGTACAACAATTCGAATATCGTTGTATTCCAGGATGCGGCGGCAGTTTTCCAGATAGATCTCTCGGTTTCCGGTCAGCTGCAAATATGTTTCGAACTGCAGCACTCGCCGGCCTGCATCTATGAGCCGTTTTCCCATGACGATCACCTCGCAAAAGCATATGCGGAGAAAAAGCATATTATGTGCTGTCAGCGTCATAGCATGGAATCGGGAGGTGCTGTTTATGCCCCATGTTTTTCAGAAACAATATTTTTGGATACCTGTACTTGTCTGTGCAATATGCTTTTGCGTATGTTTTGCAGAACAAATTCAGATGGAAATGCGGTCAGCTTTGACACGTTGTTTGACAACGATCATTCCCTCTCTGTATGCCATGATGATTCTTTCGCAGATGCTTTTGGAAAGCGGCGTATGGCGCCTTCTGGCGAAACCGTTTCGATGGTTCGGAGAAAAATGCCTTGGGATTGCAGAGCCGTACTTTGCCGTTTTTCTTCTCAGTCAGTTCGCCGGATATCCGGTTGGCGCCGGAATGCTTTGCACGCTAGTAAAACAGCACTGCATAACTAAAAAGGATGGCGAAAAGCTGTTATGTGTATGCTACGGCGGCGGACCTGCTTTTTTGTTGGGATTGTTGGGAAATGTCCCCTGCCGCTCCGCAATCTTTTGGCTGATATTTTCTGCAAATATTCTATCGAATACAGTCCTCTGTACCTTACTGTTTCGTTTTCATCCTCTGAAAAATGATGTATCAGAAAGAAAGGCTATAACGCCGGTTTCAGCAGAAATGCTGGTGGACTGCACTTCGGGTGCAGGAAAGCTGCTCTTGAAGTTGTGCGGTGTGATACTCTGCTTTTCTGCATGGATTGGGATGGCGGACGCAGCCGGATTATTCCGTATTTGTCGTGAGTGGACAATGAAGATTGAACTTCCCTTTTCTGGCTCTGATTTGCTGCGATGTGTTTTAGAAATTTCCAATTGTGCTGCGTTATCAATGCCAATGCGCTGGAGAGTTCCAGTTTTGGCGGCGCTGCTTTCCTTTGGCGGTATTTGTGTCATTTTACAGATTCGGGCTGTGGTTGGAACAAGTTTATCCATGAAGCTGTTTATCACGGTCAGATTGCTGTGCGGATTGCTTTCCGGCGGAATTTGTGCGGTTGGACTGTACTTTCTGCCAATTCCAATAACAGAGACGGTGGTTTCTGTTTCTGCCGTTCCGCAGGTATCCGGGAATTCAATCGTTCCGTCTGTTTTGCTTTTATGTATGATGCTGTTTGTTTTTCGGGAGGAATCTTTTCTTCATAATCACAAAAAAATTCGTGAAATTGCTTGACTTTTTGGATAGAACATACTATAATATAAGAGTATAAATATGCTTTTTTTGAAAAGCATATTTATAGCTGCTGTCACGGCGCAAAGGAAACAGCAGCTGCATTCATTCAGACATTATTTTGGAAAGGGGATAATTTATCCATGACAATACGTAAAAAACTTGCTGCACTTGCTGTTTCCGGCATGATGATGGCAACTTGTCTCTCTGCCAGCATTCCGGCGATTCAGACGAGTCTGACAGCTGCCGCAGCGGATGATAACAACGATGACTGGCTGCACGCAGAGGGCAGCAAATTGTATGATTCTCAGGGAAATCAAGTGTGGCTGACCGGTGCAAACTGGTTTGGTATGAACTGTACAGAGAATTTCCCGCATGGTCTTTGGAGTGCAGATGTGGATGAACTGCTCTCTTCTGTTGCAGATCACGGCATCAATATCATTCGTTTTCCGGTATCGACAGAACTGTTGCTTTCCTGGAAAAACGGCAATCCGCTGACGCCGGTAGGACTGAACGCCGCAAACGGAAAGGACTACTCCTTTAACCCAGATTTTTGCGATGCAAACGGAAATACAATGGACAGCGAAGGTATCTTCGATGTGATTCTGAAGAAGATGAAGAAGTACGGCATCAAGGCACTGATCGACGTTCACAGCCCGGCATCCCACAATTCCGGACACAACTATAATTTGTGGTTTTATCAGGATGGCGCAGCTGATGCAGATAATATGGCTGTTGGATTTTACAGCAAAGAAAAAATTACTTACGATGATTGGATTGAGTCCACTGCATGGCTGGCAGAAAAGTACAAGAATGATGATACAGTAATTGCCTACGATTTGAAAAACGAACCGCATGGCAAACGTGGATACAGTGGTTCCAGCTGCCCGACAGATATGGCAAAATGGGACGATTCCACCGATCAGAACAACTGGGCATACGCCGCTACAGAATGCGGCAATGCAATTCTGGACAAGAACCCCAATGCTTTGATTTTGATTGAAGGCGTAGAGCAGTATCCGAAAACGGATAAGGGTTACACCTATGATACAGCAGATATCTGGCAGGCTCCGGCAGATCAGTCACCTTGGTACGGCGCATGGTGGGGTGGCAATCTACGTGGTGTAAAGGATTATCCGATCGACTTCGGTTCCGCAGACCGCAACAGCCAGATTGTGTATTCTCCGCATGACTACGGTCCGTCTGTATACAACCAGACGTGGTTTGACAAGGACTTTACCACCCAGACACTGCTGGATGATTACTGGTATGACACGTGGGCATACATCAACGATCAAGACATCGCTCCCCTGCTGATCGGCGAATGGGGCGGTCACATGGACGGCGGCAAGAACCAGAAGTGGATGACCCTGTTGCGTGACTATATGATTGACAATCACATCAACCATACATTCTGGTGTTTGAATCCAAACTCTGGCGATACCGGCGGACTGCTGGACAGCAGCTTCAAAGTTTGGGATGATGACAAGTACAATCTGTTTGAACCGTCTCTGTGGCAGACACAGGAATCCGGAAAGTATATCAGCCTGGATCACCAGACGCCTCTTGGTGTAAATGGAACTGGTATCTCCCTGTCTGAGTATTACAGTAAGTATGCAGACAGCGAAGGCAGCAATATTAACGGCGGCACAAAGGGCAATACACCCGGCGGTACAAAACCGGTACAGACTGGAACAACAGAAACCGGAACAACCACAGAAACGAAACCGGATACCGTAGTCGGCGACATCACTAAGGATGGCAAGGTAGATGCTAGCGATCTGGTGATCCTGCTCCAGTATCTGTGCGGCAATACTGTGGACAGCAAGGGCAAGGACTTCAAGGCAGGTGATGTGAATGGCGATGGTGTATTGAACGGTATGGATCTGGCACTGTATCGCCAGGTATTGTCAAAGGCAATCAGCGGATTTCCGGAATAAGGCGGTGGTCAGATGAAACGGGATGACTATTTGTCCTGGGATGAATATTTCATGGGCATTGCTTTGTTATCAGCACAGCGCAGCAAGGACAGCAACACACAGGTTGGAGCCTGCATTGTGAACCAGGAGCATAAGATCGTGTCTGTTGGGTATAATGGGATGCCGACGGGCTGCAATGATGATGATATGCCCTGGGAACGGGAAGGCGATTTTCTCAACACCAAATACCCCTTTGTATGCCATGCGGAACTCAATGCGATTCTGAACCGCAGCGCAGGCAGCTTACAGGGATGCAGCTTGTATGTGACATTGTTCCCCTGCAACGAATGCGCAAAGGCAATTATTCAAAGCGGGATTCGGGAAATCATCTATTACGACAACAAATATGCTGACACGGATGCTACAAAAGCATCCCAGCGTATGTTTTTACTTACTGGTGTCACCTGCCGTCCGTATCATCATACAGAACGGGAAATGACGCTGCGGTTTTAAGATGTACACAATTGAATCCAATAGAAAAGGTACGCTCTCAGATAGAATGAGAGTGTGCCTTTTTCTGTTGTTTCAACACCTGGTTTTGTGAAATATGCCTATTTTCAAAAAAAACAGCTTTTTTTCAATTTCCCTTTGTGTTTTTCTGCAAAATATGCTATAATAAAATAGGTGAGTTATGCAAACCGTGTAAGAATCTGCCGACAAGTTTCATACAGGTGGATTCCAATGAATATAACTTGAATATTATTTCCGAAAGGATGAGGCATTTTATGCGAATTCGCTGTAAGCCTTGGGCAAAGCCGGAACTGGAGGCTTGTCCGTTTTATATTTCTGATCCAAAAGCCTGCAAAGGAATGTGGCAGGCACAATTTCCGAAACAGCAGCCGCTCCGTCTGGAGCTGGGCTGCGGCAAGGGCGGCTTTATTTCACAGGAGGCTCTCGCAAATCCGGACTATAACTACATTGCAGTTGACATAAAAAACGAAATGCTGGTTCTGGCAAAACGAAAGCTGGAGGCTGCCTATGCGGCGCAGCAGATGCCGCTGGATAATGTGCGTGTTATGATCGACAATATCATGTATCTTCGGGAATGTTTTGCAAAAGAGGACCGAATCGACCGTATCTATATCAATTTCTGTAACCCCTGGCCTCGTGGGAAACACAAAAAACGTCGTCTGACACATCCCCGGCAGCTGGTACAGTATCGGATGCTGCTGGATGGTGATATCTGGTTTAAGACAGATGATGACGAATTGTTTGAAGAATCGCTGGAATATTTCCCGGAGGCAGGCTTTCGCATCACGACTATGACCAGAGATCTGCACAGCGAACCGGAACTGCGGTATTTCGAAACAGAACACGAGCAGATGTTTGATGAAATGGGGAAAAAGATCAAGTTTTTGATTGCAGAGCCGGATCCTGCGGTTTCAGAAGAATCTTTACAGGAATTATTGCAGTACAGCGAAAAATATAGTGAAAGGAAACGAGACAATGGACTTTTCCATGAAGAATAACAAGATCGTCAATCATTATTTTACGAATTTGAAGGAACGTTCTACAATTACGCCGATGGAAGTGATTGCTGACGGCACACAGGCGAACGAAAACCCAGCCGCTTGTTATCGTGGAATGGGCTGTGTCAGCGGTAATAACTCCTCACGGCTTTTGCTGGACTATAAAGTAGAGCATCCCCACGCATATGAAGAGATCATGCGGCTGTTGTTTCAGAAAGACTATGGTGCAGGTTTGACGCATATTAAGCTGGAACTTGGTGCGGATATCAATTCCTCCTCCGGAACAGAACCCTGCACCAAGCGTTCGCTCAATGAACCAGCCGATGTCACACGTGGTGCAGGGTTTCAGTTCGCTGCGGATGCGAAAGCGATCAACCCGGATATTACGGTGGATTTTCTGCGCTGGGGTGAGCCGAAGTGGGTCACAGATGCGTTTGCGATCAGCCAGGAACACGGACTGAATGCACGGTATCGCTGGTATAAGGAAACGCTGGATGCTGCATATGCTGTATACGGATTGAAATTTGACTATATCAGTGCTGACCAGAATGAGACAGATACGCCGGATGAGGCGTGGATTTTGTATCTGCGGTATCGGTTGGACAATGAAAAAAATGCGCCGTATGATTACAGCAAGATCAAGATCATTGCATCAGATGAGGTTGGAACGAGAAATATTGCAGAGCAGATGGTGGACAACAGTCAGTTGCGCAATGCGGTGGATGTCATTGGTCTGCATTATACCACGTTTGGAGACTCTTACACCAACCTGCTGAACGAGGCGTATGGCAAGGAAATTTGGTACAGTGAAGGAATTGCGCCGTGCAATGTACCAGAACTGACAGTCCAGGCGGATGAATCTGGTCTGGTGGGAAAAAATGGCCCTATCGACGTGGCAAATCGTATCATCAACAGCTATTACAATGGAAAGATGGTAATGTACGAGTTCCAGCCGGCAGTGGCATCTTATTATGATGGCTCCTGCTATGCACCGAAACAACTGATTCGGGCGTGGAATCCGTGGTCCGGTCACTATGCAATGGACATTGGATTCTGGATGGCAATGCACTTCAGCCGGTTTGCGCAAAAGGGCTGGATGTATGTAAACGGTGCTTGTTATGGTGACGGTGACGAAGATCATGCAATTGCCAACACGACCCATAACTTTATGACGCTCACTTCGCCGGACCGCAGCGAGATGTCCATGTTCTTTACCAATGAAAGCGACGAAGTTCGTATCTATAACGTTCAGATCAAGGATATGACATTCGAACCGACTATGTTCTCCAGCGTGATTACGAAGGGCCCGTCCGGACGGCAGGCTTACGATGCCAACTGGTTTAAGAATGGGAAAAAGATCCGACCCGTTCGGAATCACCGGGACACCTTTATCATTAAAGTGCCGCCTCGTTCAATTATGACGGTTACCACACTGGACACAAGCTGGGTGGATGGTGTCAATACATTCCCGGCAGTACAGCCGCCGATGGCGTCCAGACTATCGCTCCCCTATCATGACGACCTGGATTACAGCAAGGAAGAAATTGCAGTTCGTGGGTGTGCTCCCCGGTATATGACCGATCAAGGCGGTGCGTTCGAGCTGGTGGAGGCAGAGGACGGATATGCGATCTGTCAGAAGATCACGCCGCAGATCATGCCAACAAACTGGCGGTTCCGTGGCACGCCGCTGCCGCTCACCTGTTTTGGCGACGACAAATGGCGCAGTTACAGTGCTGAGGCAGAAGTAAAGCTTGCAAATATGGAAGAGCACAATTTCGCCGGCATTGGCATTCGCTATAATTCGGCGGTTACCTGTGAGTTTACTTCTATGTGCGGTTATACCGGCAGAATTTACGGAGACGGCAGTTGGAAACTGATGGACATGGAAAATGTGGCGGCAGAGGGAATCCTCCAGCACATTGATCCTACAGTGTGGAACAAGCTGAAACTGATGGTCCTGGGAAATGCAGTATTTTTCTTTATCAACGGCAATTTCCTGACCAAGTATACACCGCAGTGTATGATTAACAGCGGTCGTGTTAGCCTGTGCAGCGATTTTGCATGGAATATGTTCCGCAATATTCATATTGATCCGGTCGCTGTGCAGCCGCTGTATGTCCGCAGAGTGGACTGTTTTGGCGATGGTATTCTGTACAATGAAAACTGGGATATCCATGCCATGGAAAGCTATCAATTCTTTAACCGCACTTCCATGGAGGCAAAAACAGGCGCTGAGTTCTCCTGTACCTTTGACGGAACAGGAATTGCTATTGTCGGTACGGCACAGAATGCAGAGTTTACAGTGTTGGTCGATGGTCATACCATGTATGAAAACTTTTTTGTTGCGGATTGTCTGCCGAGACAGGCGTGTCTGGTGATTGACCAGCTGCCAGAGGGCAAGCACAGTATGCGTGTCTTTGTCACCAGCGGTCAATTTAAGCTGGATGTTCTGGAAATCCCGGAGGCATATCCACGCATGACAGATACCCTGCTGATTCCGTCAAATGTTCGTTCTGCCGCTGCCGCTGAGATCCGACAGCAGAGCGCAGTTCGGGAGCGGCAGCGTGAGGATGCTTTCATGGATGCAGATGCAATGCTGTGGCATCTGGAACATCCGTTTACTGAACCGCCAAAGAAACAGGATGTTCCGGCAGCAGATGAGGACGCTGTTTCTTCGGAAGTGGCGGAGACTTCGACAGACGTGTCGGTTTCTGATTCGGATGAAAATACAAGTGAGACGACAAGTGATACAACGGATAATGATGTTCTTGTTGAAACAACGGATGACAGTGTAACAGCAACAGAGATGGAATCAGAACAAACAGAACCGGTTTCAGAGGAGCAGGAAATCACTGCACCGGAGGAAACGGTGAGTGCGGCGCAAGAAGTTGAACAGCCGGTCTTTGACGAGGAAACCAGCCAGTCTATGGCGGAAATTGATGCGATTTTCAATCCTGCACCGGAAACAGAAAGTTCTCGTAAGGAAGCGGATGTGGAAATGGAAATGACTGCGGATCAAATTGAGCGTATTCTGAATCCGGACGGAGCAAAAAAGTATGCTGACGATTCTGCTGAATCCGAACAGATCTGAACCGCTGTATCAACAGATCTGCGCAGCAATTCGGGAAGAAATCGCAAGCGGCGCTCTTCAGCCGAATGAAAAGCTGCCGTCCAGGCGAACGCTTTCGGCGCATTTGCAGACCAGCATTGTCACTGTGCAGACTGCATATGAACAGCTGGCGGCAGAGGGATATCTGTATTCCCGTTCCCGTGCCGGATATTATGTAGACCCGGACGCACCGCTTTTGGCACATATGCCAAAGGAACGAGTGCTTTCTGAGGTACAGCCGGTACAGGCAGTGCCGGAGGATCAGATCGTATTTTCTACCAGCGGCGTTGACCTGGAGCAGTTTCCCTTTTCCACCTGGGCAAAATTGTCCAGGCAGGTACTTTCTACAAAGCAGGAAACGCTGCTGCAATCACCGCCGGCAATGGGTTTATATGAACTGCGTGCGGCGATTGCTGCGCATTTGCGGGCGTTTCGGGATATTCACGCTGCGCCGGAACAGATCTTGGTTGGCGCCGGGACGGAATATCTTTTGGGGATTCTGGTGCAGCTGCTTGGTGCATCCAGGCGCTATGCAGTGGAAGAGCCGGGATACTTCAAAGGAAAGCGTATTCTGCGCAGCAACGGCGCATCGGTTATTGATATTCTGATGGACAAAAACGGATTGGATATTGCGGCGCTGCGGCGTTCAGGTGCAACAGTTGCGCATGTGACACCGTCGCATCAGTTCCCTACCGGAATCATTATGCCAGTGCGGCGGCGTGCGGAATTGCTGGAGTGGGTCAACGCCGGGAATACCCGGTTTTTGATCGAGGACGATTATGACAGCGAACTGCGCTTTCAAGGAAAACCGTTGCCGTCTTTGTACAGCATGGATACTGGCGACCGGGTCATATATATGAACACGTTTGCCAGGACGCTTGCTCCGTCACTGCGAATCGGATATGTCGTTCTACCGCCGGCACTGGCAGAACAGTTTCAGAGAGACTTTTCCTTTTACTCTTCCAGTGTGCCGAGCTTTGAACAATATACGCTAGTTCACTTTTTGCAGGACGGCTATTTTGAGCGGCATCTAAACCGCATGAAGAAAACATACCGGCAGCGGCAAAAGATGCTCACCGCAATGTTACAGGCGCATCCATTGGGACAGTATCTTTCAATACAAGGAGAAGAGGCAGGGCTGCACTTGTTGTTGGAAGTGCATCTTCCCTGTACAGAACAGGAACTGGTGGCCGCAGCGAATCAAGCGCACGTGACAGTTTACGGGTTATCCGCATACTATGAGACACCGCAGAATCCATCGGCGTTTCCGCAGATCGTGCTGGGGTACGCCTGCCTTTCCCCAGAGGAATTGCAGCAGGGTACGGAGCGGCTGTTGAATAGCTGGATGCAGTTTCTATCATAATAAATAGAAGAGCGCACATCTTTTTAGAAGATGTGCGCTTTTTGCGTTATGCAGCTGTTGGGTTGGGTTTGGGAAATGCTTTTCGCAGGACAATCACAAACGAGATCAGCATGATGATTGAAGTAATGACCCAGGTCGTCGGAAAGACCAGATACATACTTTTCAGTGTGTTGAAGTAAGAGAATATGGTAAACCGCCATATGATGCGAATGACGCAGATGCCCAGAATCATTTCGACAGCCGGCAAAGCGGAATATCCGAGGCCACGCATGGTACACGCCGGAATTTCATAAACAGAACACAAGATCTGTAAGCTTAATACAACTAGGATTCGTTCGCAGGAAAAGCGGATTTCTTCTGGAGAAGAGGAGAAAATACCGGACGCCTGGCTGCGGAATATAACAATTGGATAGATAATCAAGCTGGAAAACAGAAGTGCCATGCCGAGGCTGATCCAGAAGATTTTCCGGCAGCGCTGGGTCTTTTTGGCGGCATAGTTTTGACTGGTAAATGTTGTTGCTGCCTGTCCAAATGCTGTGTTGACATAGTAGGCAATATACTCGAAGTTCATGGAGATTGCTGAACCAGCAGCGGCAGAACTGCCGAATGTGTTGATGGCAGACTGTACAAAAATGTTGGCAACGCAGAACACAGCGCTTTGTATTGCCGCCGGAATGCCGATGCGCAGAATGCTGCTCAGGTATTTCCACTCGATACGGCATTTCCGCAGAGACAGGCGAAATTCATCCGGTTCCCGACACAGCCAGAATACGACAAAGAATGCACTTACGGCAGTAGAGATATCTGTAGCGAGTGCTACTCCGATCACACTAAGTTTGCACACAACCACAAAGAACAGGTTTAGTAATACATTTATAATGCCGGATAAAATCAGGGCAGCAAGCGGTCTTTTGCTGTCCCCTTTGGAGCGCAGTATCGCCGAGCCGAAATTATAAACAGAGAGAAAGGGTACGCCCAGGAAGTATACTTTTAAGTAGTTGGTTGCCGATGTCATGATATCCTCTGGCGTGTGGATCAGTGCCAGCAGCGGACGGGCAGTGAACTGACCGAGAATGGTAAACAGAATTCCGAAGACGACAGAGAAAGCCATTGCAGTATGAACTGCGCCGGAAATGCGGTGGCGCTCCCCTGCGCCGATGAATTTGGCAATCAAGACATTTGCACCGACAGCGATGCCGACGCAAATACCGACGATCAGTGCGACAATTTCTCCGTTTGTACCAACGGCAGCGAGTGCATCGGCATTTCCGAATTGTCCGGCAACGGCAGTGTCAGCAGAATTGAAAAGCTGCTGCAAAATGCTGCTGGCTGCAATGGGCAGTGCGAACAACAGTATTTTTTTGATGAGAGAACCGTGCAGCATATCCAGGCTGTGACGGGCTGTTTTTGTATCCATGGTGTGTTTATGCTCCTTTTCCAGAACCTATATTGATAAAAAGTGTGTGTATGAGCGCAGATTCTCATATGACTACGCTCTAGTATAGCACATTCACAAAAATTTGAAAAGCGAATGTTTTGAATAATTTATATGCAAAAATCAGATGCAAAAAGCAAAAAGAATGATAGAATCATTCGGTTGCAATTTTTCAAATCTCGTGGTATAATGGATAAGAATGAGAAAATCAAGAACAGGTCGGCGAGGCAGTGGATGTGTTCTGGAGGAGTTATGGTATGATATTATTGTCTGCACAGAATTTAGAAAAAACATATATGGAACGAAAGGTACTGGATGATGTTTCGTTTTTCCTGGGAGAAGGCGACAAGGTCGGCATTATCGGCATCAACGGCACTGGCAAATCCACATTGCTGCGAATTTTAGCCGGTGCAGAAGAGCCGGACAGCGGCACAGTTATTCGGACAAAGGGTGTGCGAGTGTCTTATCTGCCGCAAATCCCGGAGTTTGACGCACATGGAAGTGTTTTGGAACAAGTCATGGCGCACTTGCCGCTCGACTTGAAAGCGGCAAAAGAATTTGAGGCAAAGTCGATTCTGGGAAAGCTTGGCATTGCCGACTATGACCGGGATATCAGCACGCTGTCCGGCGGTGAAAGACGGCGTGTGGGAATTGCCGCTGCCCTGATTCAGCCAAGCGATGTACTGCTGCTGGATGAGCCGACAAACCATATTGACAATGATACCGTACAGCTTTTGGAAGAACAGCTGCGGAAATATCGTGGCGCAATTGTGATGGTAACACACGACCGCTATTTTTTGAATCGTATTACGCAGAAGATCGTCGAAGTGGATCGTGGAAAGATCTACGAATATAACGGCAGCTACAGCACTTATCTGGAACAGAAAGCCCAGCGTGAGGCAGATGCAGAGGCACAGGAACGAAAGAACCGCACCCTCTATCGGCAGGAACTGGAGTGGATTCGCCGTGGTGTTCGTGCAAGAGGAACAAAGTCAAAAGATCGCATTGAGCGGTTTCATGCGCTTGAAAACCGGGACAAACCGCAGGAAATGGAAAAGATGCAGCTGCAATCGGTTTCGTCTCGTCTGGGCAAGAAAACCATTGAATTAGAGCATTTGTCGAAGTCGATTGACGGAAAGCAGCTGCTCCGGGACTTTTCCTATAAGCTGCCCCGGGATGCCAGAATTGGTATTGTTGGACACAACGGCGCAGGAAAGTCTACGCTGATAAAGCTGATTTGCGGTGAACTTCTGCCGGATAGCGGCAATATTGTGTTGGGAGATACCGTTCGTATCGGATATTTTTCCCAGGAGTGCGAAAAGATGGATCCGTCACAGAGAGTGATCGATTATATCAAGGAGACCGCAGAACGCATTCAGACGCCGGATGGCACAGTTACTGCGGCAACTATGCTGGAACGATTTCTCTTTACGCCGGAATTGCAATGGAACCGCATTGAAAAGCTTTCCGGCGGCGAGCGAAAGCGGCTGTATCTGCTGAAAGTTTTGATGACTGCGCCGAATGTACTTCTTTTGGATGAACCGACCAATGACCTGGATATTGCTACGCTGACGATTCTGGAAGATTATCTGCAAAGCTTTAGCGGTGCTGTAATTGCGATATCCCACGACCGATATTTCCTGGACAAAATGGCGTCTGAGATCTGGGAACTCAGCGGAGATGGCTGTGTGCAGCGCTATAACGGAAACTACAGTGATTACGCAGAAAAGGTGGTCTCTGTTTCCGATGCGGCGGAGAAACCGAAAAAGGCTGCGGAGAAAAAAGAACGTGTTTTTGTCGGCGAAAAAAAGCTGAAATTTTCCTATAAGGAACAGCGGGAATATGATACGATCGACGATGATATTGCAGCGCTGGAACAGCAGATCGAGGATACAGAGACTGAAATCGGAAAAAGTACTTCGGATTATGTGAAACTTCAGGAATTATCTGATCGAAAGACCGCCTTAGAACAGCAGCTGGAAGAGAAAATGGAGCGCTGGCTCTATTTGAATGATCTGGCAGAGCGCATTGCTGCAAGTCGGTAAAATATCATATAGAATGAAAAAGTGCCGTTTATGGAAATCCAAACGGCACTTTTTAGTTTATTCTGTTTTTGTGATTCGGGCTTGATATCGTTTGGATGGGCGATAGCAAAGCAGTGCAATGCCGATGAGAACGGCAGTTGTTGCAAGACTGACCGGATACACCAGCATAATGGTGGCGAACGTTCGGCTGTGCTGGAATATGGTGTAGATCCAGAAGATACGGATGCCACAAACGCCTACCGTTGTAAGAAGTGCAGGGACAAGTGAAATGCCAAATCCACGGAGATAGCCGGACATGACCTCATACAGCATACTGAAAGTATAAGCGGAAAAGATGATGACCAGACGGGTGTAACCGATTTCAATGACCTGTGGGTCACTGTTGAAGATGGACAACAGGAATTTACCGGTGAATAAGATCAAACCGATGGCTACCGCAGAGGCGATGGCGTCTTCCACCAGGCAGAGTACCAGCGTCCGGCGACAGCGTTTCATATTCCCTGCACCATAGTTCTGTCCGACAAAAGTTGTGCAGGCCTGGCTAAAGGAGTTCAGCACATCGTATGCCAGAATTTCGATGTTGAATGCGGCGCTGGATGCGGCAATTACAACGGTTCCCAGGCTGTTGATTGCGGTCTGGATAACGATGTTGGCAACGGCAAAAACGGCGCTCTGGATTCCTGCAGGAAGTCCGATCTGAATAATGCGGATGAGACTGTGACGGTGCATTTTCAACTGCCGCAGTTCGACCCGGACACATTTATCGGTGCGTATCAGCTTATACAGCAAAAGCAGAGAACTTACAACATTGGAAAGTACGGTGGCAATCGCTACGCCGTTTACCGCCATATGCAGTACCATGACAAAGAAGAAGTTCATGATAACATTCAGAACACCGGAAATCAACAGCGCCTGCAGCGGCACCTTGGTGTCCCCGATACTTCGGAAAATGGCTGCCTCAAAGTTATAGAGGAAAATAACGGGCATTCCCAATAAGTAAATGCGCAGGTATTGCAGTGCATAAGGGTATACTTCGTCGGGAATATTCAGGATTCCCATGAGCTTTCCGGCAATCAACTCGCCCAGCAAAGTGACAATGATGCCGCCAAGCACAGCCATAACAATAGAGGTATGTACTGCTTTGTGTACACTTTCCATGTCTTTGCGTCCGATTGCGTTGGCAATAACAACGTTTGCGCCTAGTGCTATGCCAATAAACAGGTTTAAGATCAAGCCGATAATGGGACTGTTTGCGCCGACAGCTGCGACCGCAACCGTTTTATCTCCGGCAGAAAAATTGCCCACAACGGCAATGTCAGAGGCATTGAACAACTGTTCCAGAATGGCTGTGGCTGCCACTGGCAGAGCGTATCGTGGCAGCTTGTTCCAGATCGAACCATGGAGCATATCAATCTTTGCGTGTGATGTTTCGGTTTCTGTCGTGCTGTTGCTCATACATCGAACTCCTCTCTTAGCATTTGTTTTGTGATTTTTCCATCCCGGAATTGCTGCATCATTTCATTGGTCAGGCTGGCATCATCTGGCTGTAATGCAATTTCTTTTCGGTTGACCCATTCGGCATATTTCAGTTCGTCGGTGTCCATACGGATCGTACTGTCACCGTCAACTTCACAGAAAAAGCCGGCAAGGATATCGTTTGCGATTCCCCATGGCTGGGATTTGTAGTAACGGATATTTTTGATTTGCAGTCCGGTCTCCTCCAGAACTTCCCGTGCGGCAGTTTCTTCCAGGGTTTCGCCGATTTCTGTGAACCCGGCAATCAGCGCATTATAGGCAAAGCCGGTTCGATAGCGAGTGAGCAGCAGCTGTTCGTCACGAATCACACCGACGATCACAGCTGGCATAATCCGTGGGTAGAAATGTCTTTGACAGTTGTCGCATACCATGGCACGCTGTGTTTCTGCATGACGCAGCGGACTGCCGCAGCAGCCGCAAAAGCGTGTATCCCGATACCAATCGGACAGATGCTTTCCCGTCAGAATCGCATAGCGCTGGTGTTTCGGAATGCTTTCGTTTCCACGCACTGCACGGACGCTGTGATAAGTAAAGTTTTCCGTTTCTGGAAAATGTTCGTTCGGAAGAAAATAACTGTGGTCATCTATTCGAAACAGGAAACGATAATCGCTCTGTCCCATATCGCTTACCTGCGGCAGCGAGTCGTCTTGTTTCAGCAGTACCTGTGCCTGGTGAAAGCTTAGAACATAGCTGTCCGGAGTTGGTTCTGCTGCGGCATTATATGAATTATATAATTTGTGCGGAAAAATGTCTTGTATCATAAGGAACTCTCCCCTTTTCCTGGTTTGCGTAAAAGCTGTATATATAAAAAATGTCTCTATATTTCTATTTTCTATTATACTCTTTTCGATTCAGTTTGACAAGTGCCTTTCTAATAACATCTAAAACGTAAATTGTGAAAAAATGGATTCTATATCATTTGAGTCAAAAAGATTGACTTTTTCGTAGAATTCCTGTATAATAGATAGTATTGTTTCGGTTTTGAAACATAATACAAAAAAGGAGAGGACAACTTCATATGCAAACGAAAACTCAAAATGAGAAAGCCGGATTTGGCTCAAAGCTGGGCTTTATTCTGGCGGCTGCCGGATCGGCAGTAGGTTTAGGAAACATCTGGCGTTTTCCGTACCTGGCGGCAAAATACGGCGGCGGAATGTTTCTGCTGGTCTATCTGATTTTTGCGGTCACTTTTGGCTTTGCCTTAATGACCACAGAAATTGCCATCGGGCGGCGTACCGGGAAAAGCGTTATACAGGCGTATTCAGATATGAACCGGCATTTTAAGCCGTTGGGATGGCTTGCCGGAGCGATTCCGGTCATCATTCTCCCCTATTACTGTGTTATCGGCGGATGGGTGCTGCGGTACTTAACGACATTCGTTTCCGGTGCCGGAAAAAGCGCTGCCGGCGATGGCTCCTACTTCACCAATTTTATCAGCCATGCAGGTACGCCGATGCTTTTCTTTGGCATTTTTATTGCGCTGACTGCAGTGGTCGTTATGCTGGGCGTACAGAAGGGAATCGAAAAAGTCAGCAAGTTTATGATGCCGCTGCTGCTGGTTCTGATCGTCGGCATCAGCATCTATACGCTGACACTTCCGGGTGCAATAGATGGTTTGATCTATTATATCAAGCCGGATTTCAGCGAATTCTCCATCAAGACTGTCATTGCGGCAGTTGGACAGCTGTTTTACTCCATGTCGCTGGCAATGGGCATCATGATTACCTATGGTTCGTATATGCGAAAAGAGGACAGCATCGAAAGTTCTGTCCGGCAGATCGAAGTATTTGATACGGCAGTTGCCTTTTTGGCCGGTTTGATTATTGTTCCGGCAGTGTTCGTGTTTTCCGGCGGTGACAAGAGTGCGCTGAATGCCGGTCCCAGTCTGATGTTTATTACACTGCCCAACGTATTCCATGATATGGTCGGTGGTCAGATTGTCGGTATCGTATTCTTCCTGCTGGTAGCGCTGGCTGCAATGACTTCTTCTATTTCTCTGATGGAAACCGTTGTCTCTATTGTTGAGGAACGCTTTCACTGGAAGAGAACCCCCAGCTGTCTGATCGTTACCGGGGTTTCATTTCTGATTGGTCTGCTGTCCGTCTTTGGCTACAGCATCTGGTCTGATTTCACCATCTTCCATATGCAGATGCTGGATTTCTTCGACTATATCAGCAACAACATTATGATGCCGATTGTGGCTTTGATGACCTGTATCCTGGTTGGCTTTGTGGTCAAAACGACGTACGTGGAAAATGAGATCGAAAAGAATGAGCGTTTTCGTTCCAAAGGTTTGTATCGGATTATGATTAAATTTATCTGCCCGATCTGTATGCTCTTGATTCTGTTCTCGTCTCTGTTCCTGACACTATAACAAAAAGCGAATTGTCTGAGAGAATTTCCAGACAATTCGCTTTTCTTTTTATGCTAAAGATATTTTTTACTTTTCATCCCAGGTATCACTGAAAATTGCTTCGCCGTTTGTGCGGATGACATCACCGTAGAAATGACCGGAATCCTTGACCGTTCTCTTCTGCGTCTGATAGTCAACGTGTACCAGACCGAAACGCTTGTCATAGCCGTCAGCCCACTCGAAGTTGTCCATGATCGACCAGTACATATATCCCATAACCTGTGCGCCGTCCTCCATGGAACGATGCAGTTCACGGAGATAGCGTTTCATAAAGTCAATGCGCTGCGGGTCGTGTACCTTTCCGTCCAGCTGTACCCAGTCGTGGCTTGCCATGCCGTTTTCGCTGAGCAGGACTGGTTTCTGATACCGTTCATACAGGAAGAGCGGACTCCAGTACAGCACCTCCGGTGTCACCGGCCAACCCATCTGTGTACGTGCACAGCCGATGTAGGCGTTTTCTGCATAGCCGTAGGCATTTTCCGTTGCCTTGCTCTCGTAGATGTTTACACCGTAAAAATCAACAGGTTGAGAGATAACTTCCATGTCACCTTCCTGGATTTCCGGCATATCGTCACCGAGGATCTTATAGGCATCCTCCGGGTATTTTCCGAAGAAGATCGGGTCTGCCCACCAGGACAGTTCAAACGGGAAACGATCCTTTGTAAAAGCGAAACTTTTCTGCTTTGCCTCTGCAATTGCCTCCGGTGTATTGTCGGTCGGTGTGCAGCAAGGGGTCGCAAAGGCAAAACCGACGGTAGGTTTCTGCTTTGCATACTTGCGAATGACTTGAACTGCCTTGCCGTGGGACAGCAGAACATTGTGTGTCATACGGGTCAGATCTTTTGCCTGGTGTACTTCAAAGGGGGCAAACTTGCCGATGGCATAGCCGCAGCCGATAAATACCTGCGGTTCGTTAATGGTCATCCAGTACTTGACACGATCTGACAGTGCATCTACGACAACCTTTGCATATTCAGCAAACCAGTCAGAAGATTCCCGATTCAGCCAGCCGCCTTTTTGATGAAGTGCCAGCGGATAATCCCAATGGAACAGCGTTACCAGCGGCTCAATGCCGTTTGCCAGCAGCTCGTCTACCAGGTCAGAATAGAACTGCAAGCCCTTTTCGTTGACCTTGCCTGTGCCGTCCGGCAGAACTCTGGACCAGCTGATGGAGAAACGGTAATTCCGGATACCCATTTCTTTCATCATCTTGACGTCTTCTTTGAAATGGTGGTAGTGGTCACAGGCAACGTTGCCGTTTTCTCCGTGCGCAATGTGATTGCCCTCCTGGCAGTAAGCGTCCCAGATGTTCAGACCCTTTCCGTCTGCCAGATAAGCACCCTCTACCTGGTATGCTGCGGATGCGGTACCCCACATAAAATTGTCCTGAAATTTCATATAAAAACCTCCTGAAAGATGGTTGACAGATTTTCTGTTCTGTGTTATATTATATCTGTAATAATGCGTAAAATCTAGTACTATATCCTCTGATTCTTGCACTTTTTCTACAACTATGCGCCGATAATGAGAACGTTTACATAAAATGGATCAGACAAGAAGGAATGCTTATGGAAAAACAAAAATTATATGAGACAAGGCGTCACGGTACACCGCGTTTTCCGATGGAATGCTTTATTACCCGGACAGAAGGCATACAGCATTTTCAATTTCCGCTTCACTGGCATCGGAACGTTGAGATCATGCAGGTGCTGCGTGGAACAACAAGCGTCACAATCGGAAATGAAACATTTTCCGGCGAAGAGGGTGATATCTTCTTTATCAACCAGGAAGAACTGCACCGTGTTGCCTCTGAGGATGACCAGCTGGTTTATCGGACTGTAATTTTTCCGCTTCAGGCGCTTACCTTTTCGGAAAGTGATGCGTCACAGACCTATCTGGAACAACTGATACAAGGGACACAGCGCTTTCCGGTACAGTTAACAAGAAAGAAAGACTGTGATTTCCTGTATGCTCTGCTATATCAGATACAGAATGCCGCAGAACAAAAGAGTTCCGGGTATGAACTGATGGTAAAGGCGCTTCTTTTACAGATGATCGCACAGATGTTTTGCCGTCATATGATGATTCCTGTACAGCACGCTCCCAGCGAAAAGAGCCAGCGGTTAAAAGAAATGCTCCAGTATATCCGGCAGCATTACGCATCACCGCTTACAATCGCAGTCATGGCGGAACAATTTCATATGTCTGAGAAGTATTTTTCCAGATATTTTCGCATTGCAACTGGTCAGAATTTTACGGCGTATCTAAATACCGTTCGCATTGAAAAAGCGCAGTCCTTGCTTTTGGAGACGGATGAGACGGTCCTGGAGATCGCATTTGCCTGCGGCTATGAAAATGTCAGCTACTTTAACCGGGTTTTCCGCAGTCAGACGGGCTTTTCTCCGCTGCAATATCGTTCAGCATCTGGCGCCTGAATGATTCACAAACTATTTACATTTAGACTTCTTTACAATTTGACGAAAAAGGGGTATAATGAAAGTGGAAATCGTGTATGTATGCACAAATACAGGATTTCCTGTCAAGAAAAAAGCAGCATCGTTTGCGAAAGTAAAGCAAACGCACAGCGAACTGGAGGTATTGTATCATGGGTAGATTTACATTGCCAAGAGATTTGTATCACGGCGCAGGCTCTTTGGAGACACTGAAAACACTGACCGGTAAAAAAGCCATTGTTGTTGTGGGCGGCGGTTCCATGAAACGGTTTGGTTTTCTGGACAAGGCGGTCGCTTACTTAAAGGAAGCCGGCATGGAAGTACAGCTGTTTGAAGGCGTTGAGCCGGATCCTTCTGTAGAAACCGTTATGAAGGGTGCAGAGGCAATGCGTGCCTTTGAGCCGGATTGGATCGTTGCCATGGGCGGCGGTTCTCCGATTGATGCTGCGAAAGCAATGTGGGTATTCTATGAGTATCCGGACACGACTTTCGAAGAGATCATTACGCCGTTTAGTTTCCCCACGCTGCGGACAAAGGCAAAGTTCTGTGCGATTCCGTCTACCTCTGGTACTGCAACAGAAGTTACCGCTTTCTCTGTGATCACAGATTATCACAAGGGCATCAAGTATCCGCTTGCGGACTTTAACATTACACCAGATGTTGCAATCGTGGATCCGGAACTGGCTGAGACAATGCCGAAGAAGTTGGTTGCACACACTGGTATGGATGCCATGACACACGCAATTGAGGCATATGTGTCTACGCTGCACTGCAACTATACCGACCCCCTGGCACTCCATGCAATCAAGATGATTCACAATAACTTGAAAAAGTCTTACGATGGTGATATGGATGCCCGTGCAGCAATGCACGATGCACAGTGCCTGGCTGGTATGGCGTTCTCAAATGCACTGTTGGGTATTGTACACTCTATGGCGCATAAAACAGGTGCGGCTTATACCGGCGATCATATTATTCACGGCTGTGCCAATGCTATGTATTTGCCGAAGGTCATCAAGTACAATTCGAAGAATGCAGAGGCGGCAGAACGGTATGCAGAGATTGCATCCTTTATCGGACTGTCCGGCGCAACAACTGAGGGAAAAGTGGATGCGCTGATTGCAGAACTGCGTTCCATGAACGATCAGCTGGATATTCCCCAGGGCATCAAGAATTATGGCAAGAGCGGCGTAAAGGCGGATGTGTCTGTTATTGATGAAAAGGAATTCCTGGAGAAACTGCCGGAAGTGGCAAAGAATGCGATTGCAGATGCCTGCACCGGGTCGAATCCTCGTCAGCCCTCTCAGGAGGAAATGGAAAAGCTACTGAAAGCTTGCTATTACGATACAGAAATTGACTTCTGATTTTGAAGAATAGAAGTACATAGATCAAACGGCACACGTCTTGTTTTTACAAAATGTGTGCCGTTTTGTTTGATATAGTAAAAAGCGCCTGTACTCGAAAGTACAGGCGCTTTTGTATATTGCGAAGGTGAAACCTTGTGCTTATGCGAACAGGCTCTTGCCTGTCATTTCTTCCGGCTGCGGCAGTTCCATTGCCTCCAGCATCGTCGGAGCGATATCTGCCAGAACACCGCCTTCACGGAGCTTGCAGTCCTTGCCGACTACGATAAACGGAACCGGATTGGTGGTGTGTGCAGTGAACGGTGTGCCGTCCTCTTCCAGCATCTTATCCGCATTGCCGTGGTCAGCCGTGATAAACGCAATACCGCCCTTCTTCATGATAGCATCAACCATGCGGCCTACGCAGGTATCAACTGCCTCTACGGCAGCAACAGCGGCATCAAATACGCCGGTGTGACCAACCATGTCGCAGTTTGCATAGTTCAGAATGATAACGTCATACTTGTCGCTGTCGATTGCCTCAACAACCTTATCAGTGACTTCGTATGCGCTCATTTCCGGCTTCAGATCGAATGTGGGAACGTCCGGGCTTTTTACGAGGATACGATCTTCGCCGTCGAAAGTCTGCTCTCTGCCGCCATTGAAGAAGAATGTAACGTGTGCGTACTTCTGTGTTTCGGCGATACGGAGCTGTGTCTTTCCGCACTTGCTCAGATATTCACCCAGAGTCATGTGCAGATCTTCCGGCGGATATGCAACGGATACATTCGGCATTGCTGCATCATACTGTGCCATGCAGACGAACTGTACCGGGAAGTAGCCGTTCTTTCTCTCAAATCCGCTGAAATCCGGGTCAACAAAGCAGCGGGTCAGCTGTCTTGCACGGTCCGGACGGAAGTTGAAGAATACGATGCTGTCGTCTTCCTTAACGGTGCCGTTCTTATCCAGAACAGTCGGCAGCATGAATTCGTCTGTTACGTCGTTTGCATAGCTGTCCTCGATTGCCTTTACCGGATCAGCGTCTGTCTGTACGCCCTCGCCCAGAACGATTGCATCGTATGCCTTTTCTACACGATCCCATGCGTTGTCACGATCCATTGCATAGTAACGTCCGGAAATGGTTGCAACCTTGCCTACACCGATCTCGTTCAGCTTTGCGACAGCATCCTTCATAAATCCAGCAGCAGATGCCGGCGGTTCGTCACGGCCGTCCAGGAATGCGTGAACATACACCTGAGACAGACCCTTGCGTTTTGCCATTTCCAGCAGTCCGTACAGATGAGAAATATGGCTGTGAACGCCGCCCGGAGAGAGCAGACCCATCAGGTGCAGTGCAGTTCCCTTTTCCTTGCAGGCATCTATAGCAGCAGAAATTGCTGGATTTTCAAAGAACTTTCCGTCTTCAATGTCCTTTGTGATCTTTACCAGCATCTGATAAACAATGCGGCCTGCGCCGATGTTGGTGTGTCCTACTTCAGAGTTGCCCATCTGACCGTCCGGCAGACCTACGTCCAGACCGCTTGCGCCGATCAGTGTATTCGGTCCCTGCATGAATTTGTCCAGGTTCGGTTTCTTTGCAGCATGGATTGCATTGCCGTAATCGCTGGGATTGTGGCCAAATCCATCCATGATAATCAATGCAACAGGTTTTTTGCTCATGTTGTATTTCTCCTTTTCCTCAAAAAAGCAGCGCCGTGCATTCGCCTTACGGCTTTGTACGGCGCTGCCCGATTGCAAATGAAATTGTGTACTTAAAAGCTTACTTAGAAGCCTCAGTCAGCAGTACGCCGAACTTTTCAGCAACCAGAGATGCACCGCCGATCAGACCGCCGTCGATGTTTTCCTTTGCCAGCAGTTCTGCGCAGTTCTTTTCGTTCATAGAACCGCCGTACTGGATGGTCATGCCGTCTGCAATTGCCTTGTCATACAGAGATGCAACAGTTGCACGGATAAATGCGCAAACTTCTTCAGCCTGTTCTGCGGTAGCAGTTTTGCCAGTACCGATAGCCCATACCGGCTCGTAAGCGATTACGATGTTCTTTACCTGGTCAGCAGTCAGACCGTGCAGAGCAACCTTAACCTGCTTTGCAACAACTTCTTCTGTGATGCCCAGTTCCCGTTCAGCCAGTGTTTCACCAACGCACAGGATAACAGTCATACCAGCCTCGATTGCAGCTGTGGTACGCTTGTTTACAGTTTCATCGGTTTCGCCGAAGTACTGTCTGCGCTCGGAGTGACCAACGATAACATACTTTACGCCCATCTCAGTCAGCATATCAGCAGAAATCTCGCCGGTAAATGCGCCGCTCTTTTCGAAGTGAACGTTTTCTGCGCCAACTTCAATGTTAGTGCCTTCGGTCAGAGACAGAGCAGTTTCCAGGTTTGTGAACGGTACGCAGATAATCACGCCGCAGGTCTTGTCTGCTGCGATCGGCTTCAGAGCGTTAATCAGCTCAGCAGCCTCTTTGCGGTTCTTGTTCATCTTCCAGTTGCCGGCAATAATTGCCTTTCTCAGTGCCTTGTTCATGACAAATTCCTCTTTTCTCTTATTCGGATGCCTCAGCATCCGTAATATAATCTCCCTCTTCGTGGGATTCTTTATTGTTGCTTCCGTTATGACTGCCGATCACGATGCCTTTGGAGAAAGGCATACAGAGCATTCCGATTGCCAGACCACAGAATGCACCCAGTGCAAATGCGGCTGCCGGATTCAGAAATGCACTTTTTACAGTATCCTGCAATTCACACTTTTTCATGAGAATCATCCTTTCTCAAGACAACACAAACGGAGGATGGCTGCCGAAACAGTATTCCCCTGTCTGTTCAGAAATCAGTTCTTATCCGCAATTGCAGCAACACCCGGCAGAACCTTGCCTTCCAGGTATTCCAGAGAAGCGCCGCCGCCGGTAGAGATGTGGCTCATCTTATCAGCAAAGCCCAGCTGCATAACAGCTGCTGCAGAGTCGCCGCCGCCGATGATGGTGGTTGCATCGGTATCTGCCAGAGCCTGTGCTACAGCAACAGTACCCTTGCTCAGAACCGGGTTCTCGAATACGCCCATCGGTCCGTTCCATACAACGGTCTTTGCGGTCTTAACAGCATCTGCAAACAGAGCCTGTGTCTTTTCGCCGATATCCAGACCCATTCTGTCTGCCGGGATCTTGTTGGAATCATAGGTGACAACTTCGATCTCAGCGTCGATCGGGTTCGGGAACTCAGCAGCAGTTACAGTATCAACCGGCAGCAGCAGAGTCTTACCGTTTGCCTTTGCCTTTTCCAGCATTTCCTTGCAGTAGTCGATCTTGGTGTCGTCTACCAGAGAAGTACCAACTTCATAGCCCTGTGCCTTCAGGAAGGTGTAAGCCATGCCGCCGCCGATAATCAGTGTATCGCACTTTTCCAGCAGGTTGGAGATAACATTCAGCTTATCTGCAACCTTTGCGCCGCCCAGGATTGCAACAAACGGACGAACCGGGTTCTCAACAGCATTGCCCAGGAACTTGATCTCCTTCTGCATCAAATAGCCAACAGCAGTTTCCTTTACGAATTCGGTTACGCCGACAGTAGAGCAGTGTGCTCTGTGAGCGCTGCCGAAAGCATCCATTACGAATGCGTCTGCGATAGATGCCAGATCCTTGCTGAAGGATTCGATGTTCTTGGTCTCTTCCTTGCGGAAACGAGTGTTCTCCAGAACGATGATCTCGCCGTTCTGCATCTTGTCTACAGCAGCCTTTACGGTATCATCTACAACAACATCAGACGGAACGAAGGTGACCTTTGCGGAAACCAGTTCGCCCAGACGAGCAGCAGCAGCCTTCAGAGAGAACTTTTCTTCCGGACCATTCTTCGGCTTGCCCAGGTGAGAGCAAAGAATAACCTTTGCGCCTTCAGAAGTCAGCTTGTTGATGGTCGGCAGTGCAGCCTGGATACGGTTGTCGTTTGTGATAACGCCGTCCTTCATGGGTACGTTGAAGTCCACACGAACCAGAACACGCTTGCCGGTTACTTTCAGATCGTCTACAGATACTTTGTTTAACTCTGCCATTTGTTTGACATCCTTTCTGAGATAGGCTGCATCGCTAAAAAAGGTTACGATGCCACCTTAAAATTAACAGATTTTCTGAAATGCCGGTTGGTGCATTTCATACAGTTTTATTATACACCATTTCACAAAATTTTGCAAGCTTTTCCGCAAGATTTTCCGAAAAGTCCAAAATTGCCTGTGGGAAAATATATTTTTTTTAGAAATCCGCCAGTTTTGTCGCTTTACCGGTTCTCCAGGTATGGTTTCAGATATTGCCCGGTGTAAGACTGCGGACAGTCTGCCACCTGTTCCGGTGTGCCGCTGACAACGACAGTGCCGCCTCGGTCTCCACCCTCCGGACCAAGGTCGATGATCCAGTCTGCCACTTTAATAACATTGAGATTGTGTTCGATGACTACTACGGTGTTGCCGGTGTCGGTCAGACGCTGCAAAACCTCTATGAGACGGTGGACGTCTGCGGTGTGCAGACCTGTGGTCGGTTCGTCCAGGATATAGATGGTTTTCCCGGTAGGACGCTTGGAAAGCTCTGTCGCCAGCTTGACACGCTGTGCCTCGCCGCCGGAAAGAGTCGTGGCTGGCTGTCCGATTTTCAGATATCCCAGACCAACCTCCTGGAGGGTTTTCAGCTTTCGGGCAATTTTCGGGTGGTTTTCAAAGAAAACGACGCCTTCGTCTACCGTCATCTCCAGAACGTCATAGATGGATTTTCCCTTGTATTCCACTGCAAGCGTTTCACGGTTATAGCGTTTTCCCTTGCAGACTTCACAGGGAACGTAAACGTCCGGCAGGAAGTGCATTTCAATGCGCAGGATGCCGTCACCCTGGCACGCCTCACATCTGCCGCCTTTCACATTAAAGGAGAACCGTCCGGCAGTGTATCCCTTTGCCTTTGCATCGTTTGTCTTTGCGAAAAGGTCACGGATGTCTGTGAAAACGCCGGTATATGTTGCCGGGTTGGAACGGGGTGTTCTGCCGATAGGAGACTGGTCGATGTCGATCACCTTATCCAGGAATTCCGTCCCGTCCATGCCGTCAAAATCCCCGTGGCGTGTTCTGGCACGGTTCAGCTTGGCTGCCAGGTATTTGTACAGGATCTCATTGACCAGCGAGGACTTGCCGGAACCGGAAACGCCTGTGACACAGGTGAAAACACCCAGCGGAATGGTGACATCAATATTTTTCAGATTGTGTTCTCTTGCTCCGTGAATGGTCAGATAATTTCCGTTTCCGGTGCGGCGTTCCAGCGGCAGCGGAATTTTCCGCTCACCGCTGAGATACTGCCCGGTAATGGATTTCTTGCAGGCAAGCAAGCCTTTGACATCTCCGGAATAGACAACGTTTCCGCCGTGAATGCCTGCTCCCGGACCAATGTCCACAACATAGTCTGCTGCAAGGATCGTATCATCATCATGTTCCACAACAATGAGCGTATTGCCCAGGTCACGCAGCCGCTTTAGGGTGGCGATCAGCTTGTCGTTGTCTCTCTGATGCAGACCGATACTCGGTTCGTCCAAGATATAGAGAACGCCCATCAGATAGGAGCCGATCTGCGTCGCCAGACGAATACGCTGGCTTTCACCGCCGGAAAGCGTGCCGGCATTTCGTGACAGTGTCAGATATTCCAGACCAACATTGTTGAGAAATCCCAGACGCTCCTTGATCTCCTTGACGATTCTTGCGGCAATGAACTGTTCCCGTTCAGACAGTTCCAGTTCGTCGAAGAATGCGAGAGCCTTTGTGACGGACAGTTCTGTCAGCTCGATGATGTTTTTTCCGCCTACGGTAACTGCCAGGACTTCTGGCTTCAGACGTTTTCCATGGCAGACCGGACACGCTACATCGCTCATTACTGCGCTGATCTCGTCTTTTGCCCACTCGCCGCCTTCTGCAAAGCGCCGTTTCAGATTCGGGATCACGCCTTCGAACGGCGCACGGAATCCCTCACTTCTGCCGCCGGCTGTGATACGGTGCAGAAACAGCGGTTCTTCCTTTGTGCCATACAGGAACAGATCCAGCTGCTCTTTCGTCAGTTCTTTTACCGGAACATCCAGCGGAATATGATGTTTCTCTGAGATTGCCTGGTAGTACATCATTGCAATAGAGGAATCATCCAGGCTGTTCCAACCGACTGCTTTGATTGCACCCTGGAGAATGCTAAGGTCACGATTCGGGACGACCAGTTTCGGGTCGATTTCCTGGAATACGCCGAGACCTGTACAGTGCGGGCAGGCACCGAACGGATTATTGAACGAAAACATTCGGGGGGTCAGTTCCTCTACGGAAATACCGTGTTCCGGGCAGGCGTAGCTCTGGGAGAAAAGCATCTCTTCCCCGCCGATGACATCCACAACCACCAGTCCCCCGGTCAGCCCCAGAACGGTTTCCAGGCTGTCTGTCAGTCTGGTGCGGATCGAAGGCTTTACCACCAGGCGGTCTACGATGATCTCAATGGTATGCTTTTTGTTTTTGTCCAGTGTGATCTGCTCGGACAGATCGTATTGATTGCCGTCCACACGAACACGGACATAACCGGATTTTTTTGCGTTTTCCAGTGCTTTTAAGTGCTGTCCTTTTTTACCACGGACGATCGGTGCAAGCAGCTGAATGCGAGTTCCCTCTTCCAGTGCCATAATGCGGTCAACAATTTCATCTACGGACTGTTGCTTGATCTCTCTGCCGCAGACAGGACAATGGGGTGTGCCGATTCTGGCATAGAGCAAACGCAGATAGTCATAGATCTCTGTGACAGTTCCCACGGTGGAACGAGGGTTTTTGGATGTGGTTTTCTGGTCAATGGAAATCGCCGGGGACAAGCCCTCAATGCTGTCCACGTCCGGTTTTTCCATCTGTCCCAGAAACTGACGTGCATAGGACGACAGGCTCTCCATATAGCGGCGCTGACCGTCTGCAAAGATAGTGTCAAATGCCAGAGAAGATTTTCCGGAGCCGGAAAGCCCGGTCATAACGACCAGCTTATCTCGTGGAATATCCACATCAACATTATTTAGATTATTGGCTCTTGCGCCACGTACAATGATTTTATCCAGCATGGATTATTTTTCCTCCTCCAGTTCTTTGATCTTGTCACGCAGGTATGCAGCGTGTTCGAATTCCAGCAGCTTTGCAGCCTCTTTCATTTGTGCGGTCAGCTGTTCAATAAGCGCACGCTTTTCCTTGCCACGCAGTTTTTTGCCGGATGTTTTCTTTTCCACTTCTGCCTTGGAAGTGATTTCGATGACATCCCGCACATCCTTCTGAATGGTTTTCGGGATAATACCGTGTTCCTGGTTATATGCCATCTGCTTGGCACGGCGACGCTCTGTTTCTGTGATGGCACGCTCCATGGAACCTGTCACTTCATCTGCGTACATGATGACCTGTCCGTTTGCATTCCGGGCTGCACGGCCGATGGTCTGGATCATAGAGGTTTCACTGCGCAGGAACCCTTCTTTGTCTGCGTCCAGAATTGCCACCAGAGAAACTTCCGGAATGTCCAGTCCTTCACGCAGCAGGTTAATGCCTACCAGTACATCAAACTCGCCCAGGCGAAGATCCCGGATGATCTCCATACGTTCTACCGTATCAATATCATGGTGCAGATAGCGGACACGGACGCCCATGCGTTCCAGATAGGCGGTCAGATCTTCCGCCATTTTCTTTGTCAGTGTGGTGACGAGAACACGTTCGTTTTTTTCTGCACGGATGTTGATTTCTGAGAAAAGATCTTCGATCTGACCGTCCACCGGACGCACTGTAATCAGAGGATCCAGCAGCCCCGTCGGACGAATCACCTGCTCTACCGTTTGTACAGAGTGTTCTTTCTCAAACGGTCCTGGTGTAGCACTGACGTAGATTGCCTGGTTTACATGACTGTAAAACTCTTCGAAGTTCAGCGGCCGGTTGTCGAATGCGCTGGGCAGCCGGAATCCGTAGTCCACCAGGGTCTGTTTTCTGGCACGGTCTCCGGCATACATGGCACGTACTTGCGGCAGTGTGACATGGCTTTCATCGACGATCAAGAGAAAGTCTTCCGGGAAGTGATCCAGCAGAGTGTACGGCACACTCCCCGGCGGTCTGCCGGCGAGAATACGGGAATAGTTCTCAATGCCGCTGCAAAAGCCGATCTCTTCCAGCATCTCCATGTCGTACTGTGTCCGCTGCTGAATACGCTGTGCCTCAATCAGCTTGTGATGATCGGTGAACCATGCCACTCGTTCCAACATCTCCCGGCGAATCTCCGTGACGGCTTTTGTAACTTTTTCGCTGCCTACCACATAGTGAGATGCCGGCAAAATCGCCGCATACTGCATGATGGCAGTAACTTCACCGGAGACGACATTGATCTCACAAATGCGGTCGATTTCATCTCCGAAATATTCTATACGGATTGCCTTATCTGTGGAGGATGCCGGAAAGATCTCCACCACATCGCCACGCACCCGAAACTTATTTCGGACAAAGTTGATGTCGTTTCTCTCATACTGAATCGCTACCAGTTCGTCGATTAGCTGATCTCTGGGCTTTTCCATGCCGGGACGGATGGAGACCATCATAGAGCGGTACTCTTCCGGGCTGCCCAGAGAGTAGATACAGGAAACGCTTGCCACAATGATAACATCTTTTCGCTCTGCCAGCGCTGCTGTTGCGCTGTGACGCATTTTGTCGATTTCATCGTTAATGGATGAGTCTTTTTCAATGTAGCTGTCTGTGCTGGGAATATACGCCTCCGGCTGATAATAGTCGTAATATGAGACGAAATACTCGACAGCGTTGTTCGGGAAGAATTCCCGAAACTCCGAACAGAGCTGTGCTGCCAGTATCTTGTTATGTGCCAGCACCAGAGTAGGCTTGTTCACCTGTGCAATGACATTGGCAACGGTGTATGTTTTTCCGGAACCGGTAACGCCCAAAAGCGTCTGTTCGTGATCGCCGTCTTTTATCCCCTGCACTAGTTTTGCAATTGCCTCCGGCTGGTCGCCGGTTGGTTCGAACGGTGCGTGCAGTTCAAAATGATCCATGGAATCCCTCCTTATATTTCACTCCACCCCATGACCTGCCGCATGGAGATGGTTTCGCCAGATTTTCCCAGCACGATGTGATCCAACAGCTGGATCTGCATACTGTCCAGCACACGCCGCAGCTGCTGGGTGGCGAACAGGTCCGCATCGGAAAAGCAGGCTTTTCCCTGGGGATGATTGTGCGCCAGAACAATACGGCTGCAGCGCATCCGGATAGCGCATTCCACAATGCGGTGGGTGTCCAGTATGGTACTCTGCGCTGTCCCGGCAGAGATCGTTTCACAGTGGAGCAGGTGCAAATGCGCATCCAGACAGAGCAAAAGTGCTTTTTCTTCCACTGCATCGGACAGCTTTGCCGCTATGTAGGCGCTCAGCTTTTCTGTGGTGTTCAGTGCAGCGTGTTCCCGGAGCTTATCCAGCTGGTACTGCTGAAAAAGTTCGGGCAGCAGTTTCAGAAACACCGCTGCATTTTCGCTGATTCCCTTGACGTGTTTCAAATCCTGGATGTCTGCGTCCAGCACACCGGACAGGGAGTGGAATGTGTCTATCAGATCGTGAGCGATCGGATTGGTGTCTACTCTCGGCAGAGCGTAGAACAGCAGCAGTTCCAGTATTTCATGCGGCTGAAAGCCTTCCAGTCCGCTCTTCTGGAATCGAGTACGCATTCTCTCCCGATGACCGTAGTGTTTATGCTTTGGCTTTGGAACAGCGGACAGTTCTGAAGTACTCTGCTTGTCCGCAGCTGCATTCGGGTGATGCTGTCCCTTTTTTGACTGTTCCATGAGATGACCTCCGATCTGCCGAAAGAAAAGCTTTTCTTTTCGATGAAAATATGATATAATAGCAATATCAGTGTTAGTCTGATTTTCGGCTGCACGTTATAATTTACGAAAGGAATGCTGCACGGTGCAGCAAATTGAAAATATGAAAGAATTTTGCATTCAGGAAAATGACAGCGACCAGCGGCTGGATCGCTTTTTGCAGAAAACCCTGCCGGAATTGCCGAAGAGTCTCTGCTACAAGTGGATTCGCACAAAGCATATCAAGGTGAACCGGAAACGCTGTACACCGGATCAGCGTCTGGTGACTGGTGATGTAGTGACGCTGTTTGTCAGCGACTCATACTTTACAATCAAGACAGAGGAAGAACGCAGCGGCATACCGGAATTTATGCAGGCACCGGATCAGCTGGACATTCTTTATGAGGATGCGCAGATCTTGGTGGTAAACAAGCCGGTCGGGCTTGTGGTACACTGTGACAGCCGCCAGATCCCGGATACGCTGGTCAACCGTGTTCTCCATTATCTTTACCGAACCGGAGCCTATCATCCGGAGCAGGAACAAAGTTTTACGCCTGCGCTCTGTAACCGTCTGGATCGAAACACCGGTGGTATTGTCATTGCCGCCAAAACAGCTGCGGCGCTCCGGGAAGTGAACCGGTTGATTCGGGAAAACAAGGTACATAAAAAGTACCTGTGTATTACAGTTGGCGTTCCCAAAGAACGAAAGGCTACGCTTTATGGGTGGCACAAGAAATCCGCCAGTCACAATACGGTCACTGTTCGTGACACGCCGGAAGAAGGATTTCAAGAGATCATCACCGCATATGAAGTACTGGCATTCAATGAGCGCCATGCGCTGCTGTCGGTGGATCTGATTACAGGCAGAACGCACCAGATTCGTGCGCACCTTGCTCACATTCATGCGCCGATTCTGGGCGACACCAAATACGGAAATATGCGGGAAAACCGTGCGCTGCACTGCAAGCACCAGCTGTTGTGGGCGTATCAGCTGCAATTAGAAACCGACAGCGATTCCTGTCTCGCAAACCTAAACGGCTTGACGGTCCAGACACCGCTGCCGGCATTCGTCACAAAAGAGTTTCCGCAGGTAAAACTGCACTGAAACGTCATTCGATTTTGAAATCAAGGCAGCTGCAGGTGATGCAGTTGCCTTGATTTTTTAGCAGTTGCTTTTGAAAATTTATGCGTTCAGCATCTTGGTTACGATTTCCTTAACAATGCCCGGGTTTGCCTTGCCCTTGGATGCTTTCATGCACTGACCAACCAGATAGCCCAGCGCATTGGTCTTACCGTTTTTATAGTCGGTAACCGACTTTTCGTTCTGCGCCAGAACATCCTTTGCCAGCTGTTCCAGGAAACCGGTATCGGAATTCTGTTTCATGCCCTTTTCTTCGATGATCGCAATGGGATCCTTGTCCTCTTCTACAATTACAGCAAAGACCTTCTTTGCAGATGCGTTGGAGATGACGCCCTTTTCCACCTGTTCGATCAGAGCGGTCAGATGTTCCGGTGTCAGAGCAGTTTCTTCAATGGTCTTTCCGGTTTCGTTGGTGTATTTCGCAATGTCTGCCAGAATCCAGTTGCTGATGCTCTTCGGCTTGCAGTTGCCCAGTGCAACGCACGCATCAAACAGCTTGGAACGGGAGATGTCTTCTGCAATCAGAGAGGCATCTGTCTGAGACAGTCCGAAGTCAAAGACATAACGCTGCAGCTTGACATTCGGCAGTTCCGGAATGCTGTCTTTCAGCGCCTGGATCTTTTCTTCCGGCACAACGATCGTCAGAAGATCCGGTTCCGGGAAATAGCGGTAGTCCTGTGCATCTTCCTTGGTACGCATCAGAATGCTCATACCCTTGGCATCGTCCCAGCGGCGGGTTTCCTGTGCAATGGTGCCGCCTGCCTCCAGAATTTCGATCTGGCGCTTTGCCTCATATTCAATGCCACGAACGGCTGCGCTAAAGCTGTTGACGTTCTTCATTTCGCAGCGAGTGCCGAACTCGGTTGCACCCTTTTCACGAACGGAAACGTTAACGTCGCAGCGGATAGAACCTTCCTGCATTTTACAGTCAGAGATGTTCAGATACTGGAGAATGGATTTGATGGTCTCCAGGTATGCCTTTGCCTCGGCGCTGCTGCGGATATCCGGCTCAGAGACAATTTCGATCAGCGGAACGCCGCAGCGGTTCAGATCGACCAGGGAGCCGGAGAACGACTCGTCGTGCAGCAGTTTGCCTGCGTCCTCTTCGATATGGATACGGGTCACGCCGATGCGTTTCATTTTGCCGTCAACCATGACATCCAGATAGCCTTTGCCGCAAAGCGGTACTTCTGCCTGAGAGATCTGGTATGCCTTCGGCAGGTCCGGATAGAAGTAGTTTTTTCGGTCCTGTTTGCACACGCCGTTGATCTGGCAGTGCATTGCGTGTCCCATCTTGATCGCATACTCCACAACCTTTTCATTCAGGGTCGGAAGTGTTCCCGGCATACCCATGCAGACCGGGCAGACCTGGCTGTTGACTTCCAGACCGAACGCATTGCGGCAGTTACAGTAAATTTTGGATTTTGTATTCAATTCAGCGTGGACTTCCAGTCCAACGACCATTTCATAATCTTTCATCTGTTTCGTCCTCCTGCTTAAAGGGTTTCTGCAATGGCGTGAAAACCGCCGACCAGCTGTTCATAACCATATGCGGCGTTCAGAATTGTCTGTTCTGCAAACTTGTTGCCGATCAGCTGCATACCTAGCGGCAGACCGGACGCAGACTTTCCGCATGGAACGCTGACAGCCGGCAGACCGGCAATGTTTACGGTAACGGTGCAGACATCGCTGTAGTACATTTTCAGCGGATCGCCAATATTTTCGCCGATCTTAAATGCAGCAGACGGTGCGGTCGGGGTCAGAATCACATCGCAGTCCTGGAATGCGGCAGCGAATTCCTGTCCGATGCGGCGCTGTACCAGCTTTGCCTTTTTATAATAAGCATCATAGAAACCGGAACTCAGCACAAATGTACCCAGCATGATGCGGCGCTTGACCTCATCGCCGAAACCTTCACTTCTGGTTTTCTCGTACATATCGGTCAGACCATCGTAATTTTTAGCACGGAAACCGTACTTCACGCCGTCGAAACGAGCCAGGTTGGAGGATGCCTCAGCAGATGCGATGATGTAGTAGGTGTTGATCGCATATTCTGTGCTGGGCAGTGAGATATTCTTGATGACTGCGCCGTTCTGTTCCAGCAGCTTGATGGCAGCAAATACCGCATCCTTGACTTCTGCGTCAATGCCCTCGCCGAAGTATTCCTTCGGGACACCGATGCGCAGACCCTGGACACTGCCGTTCAGATTCTCATACAGGTTGGCATAATTCCGGTAAGCGGAAGTGGCATCCATGTTGTCGTGTCCCTGGATCAGGCTCTGGAGCAGTGCCACATCCTTGACAGACTTACCGAACGGACCGATTTGATCCAGAGAGGATGCAAATGCGACCAGACCGTAACGGGATACGCTGCCGTATGTGGGTTTCAGACCAACTACGCCGCACAGAGATGCCGGCTGACGGATAGATCCGCCGGTATCGGAACCCAGGGTGAGAATCGCCTCACCTGCTGCAACAGCTGCTGCGCTGCCGCCGGAAGAACCGCCGGGAACACAGTCCAGGTTATGCGGATTGTGCGTAGTGTGGAAATAAGAAGTCTCGGTAGAAGAACCCATGGCGAACTCGTCCATGTTCATTTTACCGGTGATAACCATGCCAGCTTTGCGAACCGGCTGCATAACCGTTGCATCAAAGGGAGGAACATAGTTTTCCAGCATTTTGGAGGAACAGGTCGTGCGGATGCCCTTTGTGGAAATGTTGTCCTTGATGCCGATGGGGATGCCTGCCAGCGGATGCAGTTCCTCGCCGGCTGCACGGGCATTGTCCACAGCCTCTGCCTGTTCCAGGCAATCCTCGCAGCGTGTCACATAAGCGCCTACCGCAGATTCCTTGGCGTCGATTCTGTCCAGGACATCCTTTGTCAGTTCAACCGCACTGCACTCTTTGTTTTGTAGCATTGCAGACAGTTCTGCCGCATTTTTTTCAAACAGCTTCATTTGTGTATTTCCTCCTTATTCTACCGTTTTCGGAACGACAAGACAGCCGGACTGTACTTCCGGTGCGTTTGCCAGCATCTCTTCCCGGCGGAACTTGTGTTCCACAGCCACGTCCTCACGCAGTTTCATGGGATGCGCTGCGTCCAGCGTCAGTTCATCTTCCACGTCCGGCAGACGGTCTACCATGTCGACGATGGCAGCCATATCTTTTTCGAACTTGTCCATTTTCTCCGGCTCGATATGAAGTCGGGAAAGTTTTGCAATGTGTGCAATATCAATTTTCATATATAAAAATCCTTTCCTTGAGAATTGCGGCGGCACAGCGTCAAAGCCATGCTGTCGGATCAATTCTCATTGATTTTTTGACGAAATTCATCTTCGCTGAGTACAGGGATACCCAGCTCATTTGCCTTGTCCAGCTTACTGCCGGCAGCCTCTCCGGCAACGACAAACGAAGTCTTTTTCGAGACGCTGCCGCTGACCTTTCCGCCGTACCGCAGGATCAGTTCTTTTGCCTCGCTGCGCTTCATGGTGGAAAGCGTTCCTGTCAGAACGAATGTCATGCCGGCAAAGCGTGTGTCCTCTACGGCTGTTCCATGATAAGTCATATTGCAGCCGGCTGCCTGTAAATGTTCGATCAGCTGGCGCATATGCGACTCTGCCAATGCAGAGACCACGCTTTCTGCCATGGTTTCTCCAAAGCCGTCGATCTCCTGGATCTCCGCAGCTGTTGCATTAAGCAGCGCATCCATGGTGGGGAAATGCTCACAGAGCAGTTTTGCCGCCCGGCTGCCGATGCCACGAATTCCCAGGGCGTAGATCAGACGATCCAGAGAGTTTTCCTTTGATGTCGCAATAGCACGAACCAGGTTCTCTGCCGATTTCTCTGCAAAGCGATCCAGTTTTGTCAGTTTTTCCGGTGTCAGTGCATACAGATCTGCCACGGAATGTACCAAATCATTTGCCTGCAGTGCCGCTAAGTTCTGCGGTCCGAGACCGTCAATGTTCATGGCGTCTTTGGACACAAAATGGATCATGCGTTTCATAAGCTGTGCCGGACAGTCTGGATTGGGACAGCGCAGCGCTGCCTCATCCGGATCACGCACTGCTGGTGTATGACAGACAGGGCATTGCTCCGGCAAGTGATACGGCTCTGCGTCGTCCAGGTGCGATTTGACACGCAGTACTTCCGGGATGATCTCCCCTGCCTTTCGGACAACGATGGTATCACCGAGCCGAATGTCACGTTCCGTGATAAAGTCCTGGTTGTGCAGTGTGGCACGGGAGACTTCTGTTCCGGCAAGCTGTACCGGATCGAAAATCGCTACCGGTGTGATGACACCGGTTCTGCCCACGCTTAGCAGGATCTCACGAAGTGTGGTCTCTTTTTCCTCCGGCGGAAACTTAAACGCCGCTGCCCACTTCGGAACCTTTGACGTAGCGCCCATTTCTTCCCGCTGTGCAAAAGAATCCACCTTCACAACAACGCCGTCCGTGTCATAGGCATAATGCAGCTTTGCGTCTCCGATCGCTGCAATTTCTGCACGCACTTCCTCTGCGGTTTGCAGTGGCTTGCTGTGCGGAATCACCGTGGGGAATCCCAGCTTTTTGAGATATTCCAGGGATGCAATGTGGGTTTCCAGAGATGCGCCGTCTATCTGCTGGATGTTAAAGATCCAGATGTCCAGGCTGCGCTTTGCTGTAACAGCTGCGTTTTTCTGGCGCAGAGAACCGGCAGCTGCATTCCGGGGATTCTTTGCCGGCGTTTCTCCGTCCAGTTCCTGCTGTTCTACAAGTGCGGCAAAGCTTTTCCGTGGCATATAGACTTCGCCACGCACTTCCAGGAATGCCGGTGCGTCTTTCAGCTGTTTTGGAATGTTGGGAATCGTCATTAGATTGGCGGTGACATCTTCCCCCACAAAGCCGTCACCACGTGTCGAACCACGGGTGAAAATGCCATTGGTGTATTCCAAAGATACCGATAAGCCGTCAATTTTCGGCTCAACGCTGAATGCCGGATGCTCCAGTTCTTCCTGGCAGCGCTGCACAAAGGCATCCATTTCCGCATAGGAAAAAACATCCTGCAGGCTCATCATCTGTACTGCATGAGATACCTTTTCAAATGTTCGGGATGCTGTGCCGCCAACGTGCCGGGTGGGAGAATCTGCTGCTGCAAACTGCGGATATTCCCCTTCCAGGGTCTCCAGTTCCCGCATCAGCATATCATACTCATAGTCCGTTACGGTCGGTGCGTCCTGCACGTAATATTCTTCGTTATAGCGCTCCAGCAGCTGTTTCAGCTCTGCAATGCGCTGTTTTGCTGTTGTTTCGTCCATGTTTCCGTCTCCTTGTGCTGCCGTTTGGATTCTTCCACTTGGCACACATTTATATTATACCACAAAAACAGGGCATATGCTAGACCTTTTACAAATATTTCATGTTTTATTCTCTAAAATCCTGGTTTTGTGGAACTGTGTCGCTGCTGCCGAATTCCAGATAGGATTCCGGCACATTTCCCACAATGACGGTTTCGGAAAGCAGGCAGTCATATGTGGCAACAGCGGTTACCTCTGAAAATGGGATGGCTGCCCGTATCTCGGCAGTGATCTCTGCCCGGATCGTGTGGCAGGTCTGGTTGACACCTGCGGATTCCAGAGCGCTGATTAGTTTTACCGAGGCGTGACCAACAGGCAAAAGGCGAACTGAAACCTGCGGTCCGTGACCGGCAAAAAGCCACACGCCGGATGCAGTTCCGAGAGAAACGGTGAGTGACGCATCCCGGCATTGCTCCAGGTTGTGCTGCACGCTCTGATAGATCGCAGTCTGCAAATGGTTGATCTGGTTTGTTTTGGTTTCCACGGCAGTTACATTTCCGGAGTTGTCATAGGTCAGCGCCGCAAAGTCGCTGTACTGAAACTGTTCCTGCTGCAGAACCTCGGAAACGCTGTCTGCCATTAAGCCGGCGGCGAATTGTTTGGTCTCGCTTTCGCAGACTGCGCAGAGTTCCGGACGGATCAGGCGGTCTGTCCGCAGCAGCAGTGCAAGCAGGATCGCCGCAGCAGTACAAAAGATCAGCAGCGAACGCAGCCTGGCGCGCCTTTTTTGGTATACTTGTTTTCGCATTTTCCACCCTCAATGAAACAAGAAACGGACGACAATCAGCCGCCCGTTGTTACACTTTATTCCGATGTAGGCGTATCGCCGCATTCTGTGGGTTCTCCGCAGCCGCAGGTCTTTTCCTTCGGGATAGCATCCAGCGTTCCCGGTGAGAATTCTTCCGCCGGAAAACGGATCTTGTCAAAGACAGCGCAGGGTGATTCCGTATCGGTATGGCATTCCTTGGTGGGAATGGTGTATTCGTAAGTGGGAACCAGGATGGTCACCGGACGGAATATTTCTACCACAGAGAAAAGCCCCAGCGTCATAATAACAGTACGAACCGGCGTTGTGCCGTCTGCGGCACAAACAGAACCGATGCGTGCCTCCAGTGCAATGGGTGCAACCACCTGTACTGCTGCGGTAGGAAGATTGATGGTTTCACAGCAGGCGTTGGTGTCGCCCAGCTGTTCACCGCTGCTGAAGAATGTCTGCGTGTTGCTTTCGCCGCCGTACAGGATCACGTTCTTGCTGGCGTAGGCAGTGCCGGTCAGCAGCACCGGACTGCTGCAGGCACGTTCATACGCCATAAGTTCTACCCGGAATGTGTAGGTTAAGTCGATCGAGTAGAAACCCCGGTTAAACGGAACTGGTTCGATGTTCATGCAGATGTCGGAAACACGGACACAGCGGCTTTTCACCATAGTGACATTTGCCGGCAGTTCTCCCCCGTCCATGAGGATCTGAATGTTGGAGAAACAGTCCCGGTCACTGCAGCTGTCAAATACACGGTTGACCTTGATCGGTACCGTATCTGCACAGTGTTCCGGCAGAGGGTGATATTGGCTCATAGAAAAAACCTCCTTTAACACGTTAAGGCAACGCTGCACAAAACTGTGCATAAGATGCGCTGCTTTAAGCCTATCAGCTTTCTGATAGATGCTTCTCTACAGTGTATTCGGAGGTTTTGAAAAATGTGACTGCTTTTCTAAATTTTATTCAGCCGTAGAATCGTCTGTGTACATCTCATTGAAAAAGCAGCTGTACGAGCCGGTATGACACGCTGCACCAGTCTGTTTCACATTGAGCAGCAGTGTGTCATCATCGCAGTCGCTGTAAATGGAGATGACCTTTTGCAGATGACCGCTGGTTGCGCCTTTGTTCCACAGCTCCTGACGGGAACGGCTCCAGTACCAGGTGTAACCGGTTTCCAATGTCTTACGCAGGCTTTCCTTGTTCATGTATGCCAGCATCAGAACCGTTTTTGTATCTACGTCAAATGCAATCGCCGGAATCAGTTCGCCTTTCTGAAAGTATTTATCCAGATCGTTGATGTCAATTTTGAGCATGAGTGTCTCCTCTTTCGTTTTGTTTCAGAGCGTTTTCTACAAAAGGAATGGTCAGCAGGATTTCAAGCGTCTGCACGCCGATCATCACAAGCGAGACAATATCGGCAGCTTTCCGGGACAGAAACAGGCTGCATTCTGTAAGCACCAGCATTCCAACGCCAGCAGTCAGCCACAGCTTTCCGCAATAACGATTGGCAAATAACCAGGCAGTTTCGTCTTTTGTCGAACGCATGGTGCGATAGCCGATCCAGCTGTTGATTTGTTTCGGCGTGTGATATCGCATCGCCCATCCCGCAATCACTTGGATTACCGGAATCAGAAATGTGCAGATCATCAGAAATACCATGAAACCATTTCCCCTTTGCTATCCGTCTTGGAATTTATTTTACCGCATGGGAATGCCTTTTGCACGGCAGTCTGCCTTGACATCCTGGACTGTCAGTTCCCGGAAGTGGAACAGAGAGGCTGCCAGTGCCGCAGAGCATCCGGTTTCCAGGAACGCATCTGCGAAGTCAGACAGCTTTCCTGCGCCGCCGCTGGCGATAACCGGAATCTGTACCGCATCGCAGACGGCTTTCAGCATAGGCAGGTCAAAACCACCACGTACGCCGTCGGTATCAATGGAGTTCAGACAGATCTCCCCTGCACCCAGCTGTTCGCACTGTTTGACCCAATCGACCAGGTCCAGCTGCATATTCACACGGCCGCCGTTGATAAATACGGTCCACTTGTTCTCGCCGACTTTTTTGGCATCTACGCCCACGCAGATGCACTGGCAGCCGAAAATGTCTGCACCATCTTTGATGAGCTGCGGATTCTGCACTGCCTGGGAATTGACAGACACCTTATCTGCACCGGCACGGAGCGTGTCACGGATATCGTCTACTGTTTTGATGCCGCCGCCAACGGTCAGCGGAACGAATACCTTTTTTGCGGTCTCCCGAACCACATCCAGCATGACACCTCTGCCCTCATAGGATGCAGTGATATCATAGAACACGATCTCGTCTGCACCCTGCTGGTTATAGGCATAGGCACATTCTACCGGGTCGCCTACATCCTTGATTCCCTCGAAGTTTACACCTTTGACAACCTTGCCATTTCGCACATCCAGGCAAGGGATGATTCGTTTTGCCAGCATATGTTACACTCCTTCCGCAAGGGCAATGGCTTCCCGCAGATCCAATGTACCCTTATAGATCGACTTGCCGCAGATCGTGCCGTACAGCCCCAGTTCCTTACAGCCACGGATATCTGCAATGGTATGCACACCGCCGCTGGCGATGATATTGCATTTGCCCTCTGTGGCATCTCGCAGGTCTTTCAGCTGTTCCAGATTAACGCCGGAAAGCGTGCCGTCTTTTGCAATGTCGGTTACGATAAAATACTGCACACCCACTGCGATCATTTCTTTTGCCAGTGTAATGTAATCGGTGTCGGATTCTTCCAGCCAGCCCTCTGTGGCAACCATGCCGTTCTTGGCATCAATGCCCACTGCAATGTGCTGACTGCCGAACTTCTGCACGGCATCTTTCACCAGCTGCGGATTTTTCAGCGCCGCAGAACCCAGAATGACACGCTCCACGCCGCTTTTCAGATAGGTGTCGATGGTTTCCAGATTTCGGATGCCGCCGCCGACTTCCACTTTCAGTCCGGTTTTTGCTGCCACATCTTCGTAGATATGCTGATTCATTGGTCTGCCCTCTTTAGCGCCGTCCAGATCTACCATGTGAATCCAGGATGCGCCGGCAATTTCAAAACCTTTGGCGGTTTCCATGTAATCTGCTGCGACTTTTTCCACGGTAGAGAAATCGCCTTTGAACAGGCGGACGCAGTTACCGTCTTTAATATCAATTGCAGGTAAAATAATCATCCGATCAGCCCTCCAAAGTTTCGCAGGATTTGCAGCCCGACTTCGCCGCTCTTTTCCGGGTGGAACTGTGCGCCGTAGACGGTTTTGCCGTCATATACCATTGCCGGGATTTTTGCCGTGCCGTATTCTACATAGGCTGCCAGGTATTCGTCCGGCACAACTGCCTGGTAGGAATGCACGAAATACACGTAAGACTCTTCCGGCAGGTTGCGCAGAATCGGGCAGTCGTTCTGCATTTCCAGCTTGTTCCAGCCCATGTGCGGAATCACCATGCCCGGTGCTTCGATTTTTTCTACCTTGCCGGGGACAAGTCCGAGACCGTCGCATTCTTCAAACTCGTAACCCTTTTCAAAGATGAGCTGCATTCCCAGACAGATGCCGAGGAACGGCTTTTTATGGGATTCTTCCCGGATCACGTCGGTCAGTCCGCTGTCGTGCAGCATCTGCATGGCACTGGGAAATGCCCCTACGCCGGGTAGGATCAGCGCATCTGCTTTGCGGATTTTTTCCGGATCAGCGGTCAGTTCTCCGGGAAGTCCCAGATAGTCCAGCGCATTCTTGACGCTGAAAATGTTGCCTGCGCCATAGTCGATAATTGCGATCATCTCAGAGGACTCCTTTCGTGGACAAAGTCTTGCCGTCTTCCAGCGGCGTTACGGCGGTTTTCAGTGCGTGTGCGACTGCCTTGAAAGCCGCCTCACACTTATGGTGATCGTTGGAACCGTACATCATATTGACGTGCAGTGTGATTCCTGCGTTGAATGCAAAGGCACGGAAAAATTCTTCCGTCAGGCAGGCGTCATACTGTCCGATCATAGCGTTGGTGAATGTCCCCTGGAATACCAGGAACGGGCGGTTGCTGATGTCCAGGCTGCAAAATGCCAGCGCCTCGTCCATGGGAATGAATGCACTGCCGTAGCGTGTGATGCCGGACTTGTCGCCCAGCGCCTCACCCAGCGCCTTTCCCAGGACGATGCCGGTGTCCTCGACGGTATGGTGACCGTCCACATAGAGGTCACCCTTTACGGCAATGTCCATGCTGATGCCGCTGTGAACAGACAGTGCGGTCAGCATATGGTCAAAAAAGCCGATGCCGGTGTTGATGTTTGCGGTTCCCATGTTGTCCAGTTTTACGGTCACCTGTATGTCTGTCTCTTTGGTCTTTCGTGCAAGTTGTGCTTGCCGCATATGGATTCCTCCTTGTGTTAGATAAATTCAATTGAAAAATTCCTGCCGCACGGATAAGCTGCTGTTTTGTCTGTCGATTCCGTTGTCTGAATTCCCGTTACTGCTTTTCATCCTCAAACCGAACGGTAATTGCATTAGCGTGTGCCGTCAGCCCTTCTTTATTGGCAATCAGCACAATATCGTCCTTGGCTGCACGCAGAGCGTCCTTGGTATAGTAGGTGTAGCTGGAACGCTTGGTAAAGCTCTGCACGCCCAGCGGAGAGAAGAAACGGGCTGTTCCACTGGTGGGCAGAACGTGGTTCGGACCGGCATAGTAGTCACCCAGCGGTTCTGACGCATATGCGCCCAGGAATACCGAACCGGCATTGTCCAGTGCGCCCAGCAGTTCCATGGGGTTCTCCATGAGGACTTCCAGGTGTTCCGGTGCAACCATATTCGCCAGGACAACAGCCTCTTCACGGGTGTCACACAGCAGGAATGCGCCGTATTCGTTCATGGACTTTTCGATGATCTCTTTTCTGGAAAGGTAGGATGCCTGGCGGTTGATCTCTGCCTGTACCTTTTCTGCCAGTTCCGGGCAGGTTGTGACCAGAATCGCAGATGCCAGGACATCGTGTTCCGCCTGGGACATCAGATCTGCGGCAACAAATTTCGGGTCTGCTGTTTCATCTGCCATAACCAGAACTTCGCTGGGACCTGCGATCATGTCAATATCCACAACGCCGTACAGCAGTTTCTTTGCGGTAGCCACAAAGATATTGCCGGGGCCGACGATCTTGTCTACCTTCGGGATCTCCTCTGTGCCGTATGCCAGGGCTGCGATCGCCTGTGCGCCGCCGGAGAGGAATACACGGTCTACGCCGCAGAGACCGGCTGCAACCAGGATATCCGGGTTCGGTGTACCGTCCTTGCAGGGCGGTGTTACCATGATGATTTCCTTCACGCCGGCAATTTTTGCCGGTACAGCATTCATGATGACGCTGGACGGATACGCTGCCGTGCCGCCCGGTACATACAGACCAACACGCTCCAGACCACGAACACGCTGTCCCAGAATTACACCGTTTGGCAGTGCGTGGATAAAGCCCTCCTGCACCTGGCGCTGGTGGAAATCACGGACGTTTTCGATGGCGTTCAGCATAGCATCTACAAATGCCGGATCTGCATTGGTCAGCGCATCGTTGATGACATCTCTCGGTACTTCGTAGTACTGAGGCAGGCTGCCGTCAAATTTCAGCGTATAGTTTTTAACCGCCTCATCGCCGCCGGTTTTTACGGTGCGGATGATCTCGCTTACCGTTTCGGTAACTCGCTGGTTGGTTTCGCCGGTACGCTTGTCCAGGCTTTCAAAAAAAGCGTCTCGCTGTGCCAGATCACTGGCGTTAATGGTTTTCATGGTAATCATATTATAAAGCCTCCTCAATTTTCTGAATCAAAGCTTCAATTTCAGTTTGCCGCAGTTTCAGACTAACGGTATTGGCAATCAGACGAGCAGAGATCGGGACAACGTCCTCGACGACTTCCAGACCGTTTTCACGGAGCGTTACGCCGGTTTCTACGATATCGACGATGCCGTCTGCCAGTCCCAGCAGCGGCGCAAGTTCCACAGAGCCTTCGATCTTGACGATGTCTACGTCCATGCCCTTGCTTTCAAAAAAGCGCCGTGCTACATTCGGATACTTTGTTGCAATGCACTTGACACCGAAACCGCTGTAGAAGTCGGTTCCCTTTTTGCACGCCAGGGCGAACTTGCATCTGCCGAATCCCAGGTCAACCAGTTCGAAGAACTTGCCCTGCATTTCAATGATCGTATCTTTTCCGACAACACCCATATCGCAGACACCGTGTTCTACATAGGTGATTACATCGTTTGCCTTTGCCAGGACGACTTCCATATTGCCGTCCGGGATCGGCAAGATCAGCCGGCGGCCCTTTTCCCGCACCGCAGTGCAGTCATAGCCCAGCCGTTCCAACAGCCCGACTGTGTCTTTTTCCAGTCTGCCCTTTGTTAATGCAATTCTCAGCGGCTTTGCCATTTACTGTACCTCCGTAATCTCTTCATCTACTACAACGACTTTTCCGATTCTGCTTTCCCGTGCATACTCACGCACCAGATCCAGGCTGTCGAAAAATGCAAACTCCACAACCTGTCCCTTGCTGCGCAGTTCCTGGGATACCTTAGCGGCTTTCATTTCATAGCCGGGCGCTGCAAAAATCACAGCATCTGCCGGCTGCAGCTGTGCCGGCTGGTCTTTCATGCGTACATTTGCAACGGCATCTACATTGATTGCAAAGCCGGTTGCCGGGATATCATAGCCAAAGTCGGACAACAGCTTGTTATAGCGTCCGCCGGAAAGCACTTCTTCGCCATAGCCTTCCAGATAGCCCTTGATGATGACGCCGGTATAATAGTCCGCATTGTTGACCATGCCCAGATCAACGGTCAGTCTGCCCTTGCCGATCACGGTGGAAATGTCCTTATACAGTTTCCGCAGATCCATCAGAATCTCGTCGATCCGCTCGTTGGAATACAGCTGGGATGCCTTGTCAAAGACTTCTTCACCGCCAAACAGTGCCGGCAGCTTTTTCAGCGCAGCGGCAACTTTTACATCATCCATGGTATCCAGAACGTCATTCAGTGCCGGATAGTTCTTTGTTTCGATCAGATAGCGAATGTTTTCACGTTCTTCCGGTGTGGCATTCAGTTCCCGCATCAGTTCCTTGAATACGCCGGCATCTCCCAGTTCCAGGGAAAAGCTGATATTATCGCTGCTGAACGACGCCAGGGATTCGATCGCTGTTGTAATCATTTCCACATCCGCCAGGTAAGAAGAAGAGCCGAGCAGTTCAATGCCTGCCTGCGTGATCTCGTCACTTCTGCCCTTGAGTGCAGGTTCAAAGCGATACACGGTCTGGTTATAGCAGAGACGCAGCGGCAGGGACGCATCCCGCAGACGGGTCGCCGCAACTCTGGCAATGGGCATGGTGGATTCCGGACGCAGCACCAGCAGACGTCCCTTGCTGTCTGTCAGCTTATACAGGCGTTCCTGCGGATAATGTCCGGATTCTGACTGAAATACGTCAAAAAATTCCAGTCCCGGTGTAGTCAGTTCAGAATATCCCTTGCTCCGAAACAGGTCATGCAGATCCTGCTCGATTTCCCGGCGCACCAGGCATTCTTCAAACAAAAAGTCCTTTGTCCCCTCCGGGGTAATCAAATCATACTTTCTCATACGTTCCTCCTAACGCTTTATCGTGCTACTACAATACTATAGTAGCACATCAAACATCCAATGTCAAGGACAATTCATTAAAAGAGTGTCATCTGACTGGATTTCGGCAAATCGCCCATAGCATTCAACTGTTCCAGCGTTTCAATTATGGTTTTTGATGCGCCACTCTGGGATTGGAATTCTTCGATGGAAATGAAATTTCGCTTTTGCGCTGTATCGTACAGGTTCTGTGCCGCAGAAATACCGATGCCGGGTACGGCGCTGAACGGAATGCGGATCTTGTTGTCCTCTACCAGATATTTTGTCGCATGGGAGTGGAACAGGTCGATCGGCAGGAATTCACAGCCACGGCTGAGCATCTCATTGACGATAAGCAGCGTATCCAACAGGTCGGATTCCTTTTTGGAGCGTTCGTTGCCCTTTTCTTTCAGTTCCTCGATTTTTGCACGGACTGCCTCTTTTCCCTGGAGCGCAAGAACTGCGTCAAAGTCGTCACCACGGGTACTGAAGTAAACCGCATAATATGCCAGCGGATGGTACAGCTTGAACCATCCCAATTTGATGGCGGCGGTAACATAGGCGGCGGCGTGTGCTTTCGGGAACATATACTTGATTTTCAGACAGCTGTCAATATACCACTGCGGCACATTGTGGTCTTTCAGCATCTGCACACGTTCCGGCGTAAAGGTTTTCGGGGCTTTTCCCTTTCGGGTGTCCTCCATGATCTGGAATGCCTGCTTTGGCTCTACGCCCTTATGCAGCAGGTAGGTCATGATACTGTCACGTGTTCCGATTACGTCTGAAATGGTGCAGGTGCCGTTGTCGATCAGATCTTTCGCATTGCCCAGCCATACGTCTGTACCGTGCGAAAGTCCGCTGACCTGTAAGAAGTCGCTGAACTTTTTCGGTTTGGAGTCCAGCAGCATCTGAATGGTGAATCCGGTACCCATTTCCGGGATGCCCAGACTGCCTGTCTGGCAGTAGATCTCGTCTGGAGTTACGCCGAGAACAGAGGCATCTGTACACATCTGGATGACCTTCGGGTCTGTTGTGGGGACTTCGTGAATAGAAAGTCCTGTCATATCTTCCAGGTGCTTATACATGGTCGGCACGACGTGACCCAGCTCATCCAGTTTCAGAATGGTATCATGGAGGGAGTGAAAGTCAAAATGCGTGGTCAGAATTTCGGACTCCGCATCGTCTGCCGGGTGCTGTACCGGTGTGAAGTCGTATACGTCATAGTCACTGGGTACAACGACCATGCCGCCCGGATGCTGACCGGTAGTTCGCTTGATGCCGGTACAGCCGATGGACAGCCGGTTGATCTCTGTAGGGCTGTAGTGCAGTCCCTTTTCTTCCAGATATTTTTTGACGTAGCCATAAGCCGTTTTTTCTGCCAGCGCCGAGATCGTTCCTGCCTTAAACACGTTGTCCCGTCCGAAGAGCTCCTCGGTGTAACGGTGTGCAGAGGACTGGTATTCGCTGGAGAAGTTCAGGTCGATATCCGGCGCTTTGTCGCCGTCAAATCCCAGGAATGTTTCAAAAGGAATGTCGTGTCCGTCACGGTTCATTTCTGTACCGCATTCCGGGCAGTTTTTCGGCGGCAGGTCAAATCCGGAACCAATGCTGCCGTCTGTGATAAACTCACTGTGTTTGCATTTCGGGCAGACGTAGTGTGGCGCAAGCGGATTTACCTCGGAGATTCCTGCCATGGATGCCACGAAAGAAGAACCGACAGAACCACGGGAACCTACCTGGTAGCCATGTGCAACACTGTCCCAGACAAGCTTTTGTGCGATGATGTACAGCACAGAGAAACCATGCTTGATAATTGAAGAAAGCTCCCGGTTCAGCCGCTTTTCTACCAGTTCCGGCAGCGGATCGCCGTAGATCTCCTTTGCCTTGGTGTTAGTGATGCGCACCAGGTCCTCTTCTGCGCCGTCAATGGTCGGGGTGAATGTTCCGTTCGGGAACGGCTGGATGCGCTCGATCTGGTCCGCCACGGCGTTGGTATTCGTCACGACAATTTCGTATGCCTTTTCTTCGCCCAAGTAGGAGAACTCGTCCAGCATCTCCTCTGTGGTCCGCAGATAAAGCGGCGGCTGAAAGCGAGCATCTTCATAGCCTTGTCCGGCTTGCAAGATCTCACGGTAAATGGCATCTTCCTTGTCCATGAAATGCACGTCGCAGGTGGCGCAGACCGGAATGCCCAGTTCGTCGCCCAGCGCTACGATCTTTCGGTTGTATTCCTGCAACTCTTCGATGTTGGCAGCTGTGCCGTTTCGAATCATAAAGGCGTTGTTCCCTGCCGGCTGGATTTCCAGGTAATCATAAAACTTTGCCAGCTGGACAATTTCTTCATGAGGTCTCTCGTCTACAAACGCCTGGAAGAGTTCACCAGCCTCGCAGGCGCTGCCGAAAATCAAGCCTTCACGGTGCTGCATCAGAACTGATTTCGGAATCAGCGGCTTTCGATAGAAACACTCTATGTGTCCATAGGAGATCAGCTTGTATAGATTTTTCAGACCAATGTGGTTGCGTACCAGAATGATCTGGTGGAATGATTTCAGCTTTTTAACGTCTATCTCCTGGGTCTTGTTGTTCAGATCAGAGAGCAGAACAGCGCCCTTTGTCTGTATCAGACGGCTGACCAGTTCTTTATAGATCTTTGCCAGCATCTGTGCGTCATCGGAGGCACGATGGTGGTCGAACTTTCCCAGTTTCAGCGCCTTTGCTACGCCGTCCAGTCTGTGACGGGACATGGTCGGAAGCATACATTTGCAGAGAACCAACGTGTCCAGTGTTGCAAAGTCAAAGGTGATATGCTGCCGCTTGCAGACATTGCGGACAAATGAGGTGTCAAACTTTGCATTATGGGCAGCCAGAACCGGATTTTCGCCGCAGAATTCCATGAACTTTCGCAGTGCCTCTGCCTCTTTTGGCGCACCCTCCACCATAGCATCTGTAATGCCGGTGAGTTCGACGATCTTTGCCGGGATCGGCCGCTCCGGGTCTACCATGGTGTTGAAGGTTTCCACCACCTGCATTCCACGCATCCGGACAGCGCCGATTTCGGTCAGCCGGTCATGAGTCGGGCTGAGTCCTGTCGTTTCCACGTCAAATATAATGATCTCATCCTGTAAGGTGCGGTCTCCGGGATTGTCAATTACCATCAGACGGTTCAAGTCATTGACAACATATGCCTCGCAGCCGAAGATCACCTTGAAATCTTTGTCCTTGAAACCACGCCAGGCGTTCATTGCGTCCGGAAAAGCCTGTGCAATTCCGTGGTCTGTAATGGCGATTGCCGGATGTCCCCACTCATGCGCCCGCTGTACCAGCCGCTCACAGGGTGTGACTGCATCCATCTGAGACATATTTGTATGGCAGTGCAGTTCCACACGTTTTTTGGGGGCATTGTCCATTTTTCGCTGACGCTTTACCATGACGATGGATTCTGGTTTCAGAACGTCTTCCCGGGCAAAATCGTCATAGCCGATACGTCCGATAATCAGCAGTGTACTGTCCTTTTTGATCTCACCGAACGGCATTTTTGAGAGTTTTTCGGTTGTGTCGAAAATCTTGACCAGCACGGAATAAGTCCCGTCTGTGATCTGATAGGTCAGAATGGTTCGTTCCCCACGAACTTCACGGGAATCCATGGCGAATACATCGCCCATGACAACCACACGCTGGTTCTGTACCTCCACAGCCTCCCGTATCGGCATGGGAATATCCCGGATAGGTCTGCCTTTGATCAAGACAGCGCTGCCCGGTACAACTCCGGGAATATCTTCGTTCATGGCAACGCTCTGTGCGGTAGGCTTCGGGGCTTTTTCGCCGCCGGCAGACGGTGCAGGTGCAGACGGCTGCGCCTGGAACTGTTCGCTGTGCTTGGGCAGTTCCTTTTCTGCCTGTGCGATCATTGCCTGGAACTGGTCATCGCTGACGCTGGCGTCTCCCAGGAATTCCACATGAAACGGCTTTGAGAAAAGCTGTTCCAGCAAGCCCGAGAAAAAGTCAGCCACATGATATTTTTGCAAGATATCATAGCCGCCGTTGTGCAGCTGGATATGCAGGTTGTCACCGTCCAGCGTCACTTCTGCGCCGTCAATGAATCCGTTGACTACAGTCATTTCCCGTTTCAGAAACATGACCAGATCCGGGAAATATGTCATCGTGAACAATTCTGGTGTATAGCGTGGATGCAGCCGGACGGCGTGGATTTCCAGGCGGATTTCCAGTTCATGTTCCAGTGCAATCAGATCCTGTGCCGGGACGAGATGCGAAAATGCAATGTAAAACGAAATTTTCGTCAGGTTTTCCGAATATGTCATCCGTTTCAGCACGCCGTCCTGTACGGACTCCGGCATTATGGGGACGTATTCTTCCAAAAACTCTGCGAAATTCAAATCCATATGTTCCACTCCTATTATTGTACCTTAGAGTTTTTCAATCTCTGCCATCAGTTCCGGAACGATGTCCTCCTCCGCAACCTTTCGAAGAACAGTCCCCTTCCGGAACAGCATTGCACATCCGTCGCCGCCGGCGATTCCGATGTCTGCCTCTCTTGCCTCGCCGGGTCCGTTTACCACGCAGCCCATGACTGCAACCTTGATGTCCTTATCCACGTTTTCTAGGGCAGCCTCTACTTCCTTGGCAGTTTTCACCAGGTCGATCCGGGTTCTGCCGCAGGTGGGACAGGAGACGATCTGCGGTCCCCCACGCTTGCCGATACACTTGAGAATATCTCTGGCAGCCTTGATTTCCTTTACCGGGTCTTCTGTCAGAGAAACACGAATGGTTTCGCCGATGCCGTCGTGGAGCAGTGAACCGATGCCGATTGCCGATTTAATCAGACCCATTCGCTCTGTGCCTGCCTCTGTAACGCCCAGGTGGAGCGGATAGCTACACTGCTGCGCACACAGGCGGTAAGCGTCGATCATGGTGTTGACATCGGATGATTTCATAGAGATGACGATATCATCAAAGCCGCACGCCTCCAGCATCTGCACGTGTCCCATGGCGCTTTCAACCAATGCCTCAGCTGTAGGCGCACCGTATTTTGCCAGGATTTCTTTTTCCAGCGAGCCGGAGTTGACGCCGATGCGGATGGGGATATTTCTTGCCTGGCAGGCTTTTACGACCGCCTGCACCCGGCTCATGCCGCCGATGTTGCCGGGGTTGATCCGGATCTTATCAATCCCTGCCTCTGCTGCCTCCAGCGCCAGGCGGTAGTCAAAATGGATGTCGGCAACCAGCGGAATCGAGATCTTTTCTTTGATTGCCGGAATTAGTGCGATTGCCTCGTGGTTCGGGATTGCAGCACGGACGATCTCACATCCTGCCTGTTCCAGTGCCACTGCCTGTGCCACGCTGCCGGCAATGTCATCGGAACGAGTGTTCAGCATGGACTGGATATAGATATGACTGCCGTCCAGCGTGCAGTTTCCGACCTTTACAGGTTTCAAATTTCTCATATATGTCACTCCCTATTTTTGAAAAAAGCGTCCCACATCTTGTATGGTTACCAGGATCATCAGCAGGAACAAAGCTGCCATGCCGATGAAATGCACCAGTGCCTCCCGTTCTTTGGCAATGGGCTTGCGGCGAATTGCCTCGATCAGCAGGAACACAAAACGGCTGCCGTCCAGACCGGGGATGGGGAGCAGATTGAACACGCCTACATTTACGGTAATGAAGATCGTCAGATTTATGACAGACTGAAACCGTTCCAGGAAATTATCTCCGCTGGAGGCTGCCTGTTCAATTACGCTGACGGTGCCGACCGGACCGGAAAGATCCTGCAGACCATACTTACCGCTTACCAGTTCCACCAGAGACATCCAGATCAGCTTTGCGGTTGCAACCGTATCTTTTGCCGCATAGGAAACGATCGTGACTGGATTTTTCGGCTTTCCTTCCACTGCGAAATCCAGCAGCCCGTCTGTGTTGTCATTGTGGAACGTAACGTTTTCAATGGTGACACGCTTGCCGTCTCGTTTTACGGTAATGTCGTAGGTTTCGGTGTCTGTGGTTTGCAGCTTATAGATCAAGTCGCTGGTTGAAAAAATGTGGCTGCCGTCAATGGCAACAATCTTATCCCCGACTTGCAGACCAGAGCGTTCGCTTTCCGCAGCGGTTACGGTTTCACCGGCTGCATTGGTGGTCTCCGCAAACCGGGCAATGGTCAGAGAAGGGACTTTTTGTGCAGTACAAAGCAGTATCACTATCAGCAGGAATCCAAGCACCAAATTCATGAACGGACCGGCAAGTATAACGGTCATGCGCCGCCACACCGGCTTTTTTTCAAATGCGTTCGGATTGTCGCTGGACTGATCTTCGCCCTCCATGGCACAAAATCCGCCAACAGGAAAAAGGCGGAGAGAGTATTCTGTCTCCCCTTTTTGGAAGTGCAGAAGTTTCGGGCCCATACCGACGGCAAATTGATTCACCTGAATGCGGTTCAGTTTCGCAGCGATAAAATGCCCGAATTCATGGATGACAACAATGATAAAAAAAATCAGAATTGCGATGAGGATAGTTACAATGTGCTGCATATGCTGTTTCCTTTCTATGCAATGGCGTTTCGAACGAACTCCCGTGCCTGTGTATCTGCTTTCATAACATCCTCATATGTTTTGATTGCTGTAGGCGGAATGGATGCCATCGCCTGTTGTGCCAGTGCGCCGATTTCCAGGAAACCGATCTTTCCCGCCAGGAACGCTGCAACAGCAACCTCATTTGCCCCGTTTACGATGCAGGGTGCTGTACCGCCGGCGGTGATTGCCGCAATTGCGGTTTTCAGACAGGTAAAGGTCTCCATATCCGGTTTTTCGAAGGTCAGTGTGCCGTAATCTGTCAGAGACAGATGCTTTGTCGGGCAGGGCATTCTCTCCGGATACAGCAGGGCATACTGAATCGGAATTTTCATATCCGGTACGCCCAGCTGAGCGATGACGGAACAATCCTGGTATTCTACCGCCGAATGCACAACGCTCTGACGATGTACCACGATCTCGATCTGATCCGGGGTCAGATCGAAGAGCCACTTTGCCTCAATGAATTCCAATCCCTTATTCATCAGCGTTGCAGAGTCAATGGTGATCTTGTTGCCCATGCTCCAGTTCGGGTGATTCAGTGCATCTGCAACAGTGACATTTTCCAGTTCCGCACGAGTCTTTCCGAAGAACGGCCCGCCGGATGCAGTCAGAATGATCTTGTTCAGCTGTTCCCGGCGATTTCCTTGCAGGCACTGGAAGATGGCGGAGTGTTCGCTGTCCACGGGATAGATATGCACACCCTTCCGGGCAGCTTGTTCCATGACCAGTGAACCTCCGGCAACCAGTGTTTCCTTGTTTGCCAGGGCAACGTCCATGCCGGCAGAAATAGCGGTCAGTGTGGGAAGAAGTCCCACCATGCCTACAACGGAATTGATTAGGATATCTGCGTTTTTATCTGCTGCGATGTCGCAGAGTCCATCCATGCCGCACAGCACCTGTACCGGCAAATCTGCCAGACGCTGCTTCAGTTCCTGATACTGGCTCTCTTCAAAAATGCAGACCTTTTTCGGGTGATATTCCCGTGTCTGTTGTTCCAGCAGTGTAATATTTCGATTTGCTGCCAGGGCATGGACCTGCATATCATGTGCCTTTGCAACTTCCAGCGACTGCGTGCCAATCGAACCGGTCGAGCCTAGTATTGAAATACATTTCCCCATTTTTTCTGTCTCCTTTTTGAAACAGGCTCATAAACACCACACACGACACAAAGCAAAGCGCCCTGCATCGTGTGTGGTGTGTGGGCAGTATTGCCCGAGAGCCTATACAATTATCCAAAGAATACCGGGTACATCATTTCCAGCGCATAGAACGCCGGGACAGTGAACAGAACGCTGTCAAAGCGATCCATTACGCCGCCGTGTCCGGGCATAATGTTTCCGAAATCCTTGATTCCCTGCTGGCGTTTCAGAACAGATGCGCTCAGATCGCCCAGCACGCTGATAACTGCACACACAATACCAATGAAAATAAGCCACAGGTAATGTACATGAGCGTGTGCAATCAAGCTGTAGATCAGTGCGAAAATCACCATGAAGATTACGTCTGCCGCAATGCCGCCGAAGAAACCTTCCACGGTTTTTTTCGGGCTGATTTCCGGGCAGAGCTTGTGTTTGCCCAGGAATGTTCCGGCGAAGTATGCGCCGGTGTCTGCCACCCAAGCAGAACAGAGCGCCAGGATCACACTTGCCAGACCATAGCTGCTGATGTGCAGCAGTGTGTTTAGCATACTCAAGGAATGCGATACCAGCAGGGTGATTGCTGCAATAAACAATGTAGACTGATATGTCACGCGCTTATGCAGCAGAACCATTTCCGCAAACATGGCAATGATGCACAGGAATGTCAGTGCAATCACTGCGGTATAGTTTCCGTAGTACTGCAAAAACGGCAGTGCCGCACCGTACAGGAAACCTGCGCCGATGGAAATGCGGCAGTGCAGGCACTTCCCTGCACGAAATAGTTCAAACAAAGCAATGCAGATCAGCGCTGCAATTGCCAGCGGAAAAACAAATGTTTTATGCAGCAGCAGAATTGCAACTGCCAGAATTGCGCCGACGACGCCGGAGATGATACGTACTTTCATACTCAGATGCCTCCAAATCGTCTGCCACGCTGTGCGAAATCTGCCAATGCCCGGTTCAGCTCATTTCGGTTGAAGTCCGGCCACAGAATATTGGTGAAGTAATACTCTGCATAGGCGCACTGCCAGATCAGATAGTTGGACAGCCGCAGTTCGCCGCTGGGACGGATCAGCAGGTCAACATCCGGCAGACCGGCTGTATAGAGATGGTCTGCAATCGTCTGTTCGGTGATATCGTCCGGAGAAAGTGTTCCTGCCTGTACCTGCTTGGCAATTTCCTGCGTTGCGTGCTTGATCTCATCTCTGCCGCCGTAGTTGATGGCGAGAATCAGGTTCATCTTTTCAAAGTCCCTGGAATCGTGTTCCAGTTCTTCCATGCGCTTTTGCAGGCGATCCTGGAGTCTGCTCCGGTCGCCGACAAACACCATGCGCACACGGCGTTCCAGGTACTGATCTGCCTCACAGAGGTAATCCCAGAACAAATCCATGATGGCGTCCACTTCGTCCTGCGGTCGTTTCCAGTTCTCCGTGGAGAAAACATAAAAAGAGGCATTTCGCAGACCAATGTCCCGGCAGTACAGAGACAGGTCTTTGAAATTCTTCGCACCTTCACGGTGTCCGAATTTTCGTGGCATACCACGCTTGGTTGCCCATCTGCCGTTGCCGTCCATAATAAAGCCTACGTGCTGCGGCAGCTGTTCCGGCAGTGCAATAGCGCCGGTGGTTGGTTCGTCCTTGGGGGAAGTTTTTTTGTTGAAAAATGGCAGAGCCATACAGTTCATCTCCTATTCTGTTTCCAGGACTGGATGGGACCGTGCATCGTCAGATGCTCATGATCTCCTTATCCTTTTCAGATACCATCTTGTCGATCTCAGCAACGTACTTATCGGTTACGTCCTGAATCTGCTTTTCGCCGTCCTTTACTTCATCCTCGGTCAGCTCGGATGCCTTTTTCTTTGCTTTCAGCTTTTCAATGGAATCACGGCGAACATTGCGGACTGCAACCTTGCACTCTTCGCCCAGTTTCTTGATCTCCTTGCAGAGTTCCTTACGGCGATCTTCGGTCAGCTGCGGGAATACCAGACGCAGCACCTTGCCGTCGTTGGTCGGTGTGATGCCTACATCAGAGGACAGGATCGCTTTCTCAATGGCTTTCAGAGAAGTGACATCCCACGGCTGGATCACCAGGATGCGAGCCTCAGAAACGGATACAGCAGCCATCTGCTGGATCGGGGTCGGCACGCCGTAATAGTCAACCTGTACCTTATCCAGAACAGCCGGATTTGCACGGCCAGCACGAATTGTGGTAAACTCGTGTGCCAGGCGGTCGGTGGACTTCTTCATTTTATCTTCTGTTTCTTTAATAATCGCTTTCATAATATTTTCCCGATATACGGGACTCCTTTCGATTTTTAGTGTACGCTGCAATAGGATGGTTTATGCCTTTGCTGCAATGGGGTCGACCTCAGATACAACTGTACCCACATCTTCACCCATGACTGCATCGTAGATGTTTTCCGGACGGCTCAGATCGAACACGAGCATCGGCATCTTGTTGTCACGGCACATGGATGCGGCTGTGCTGTCCATAACCTGCAATGCGCTGCCCAGAACATCGCTGAATGTCAGACGGGAATAACGAACTGCATCTTCATACTTGTGCGGATCCTTGTCGTAAACACCGTCTACCATGGTTGCCTTCAGCAGAATGTCTGCCTCGATCTCTACAGCACGCAGAGTTGCTGCGGTATCGGTCGAGAAGAACGGGCTGCCTGTGCCGCATCCGAAAATAACGACTCTGCCTTTTTTCAGATGTGTGATGGCACGGTTGCGGATATACGGCTCTGCGATCTGCTGCATACTGATTGCGGTTTGTACCCGCACTTCCAGTCCAAGAGATTCCAGCATATCTGCAACAGCCAGTGCATTCATTGTGGTTGCCAGCATTCCGATGTGGTCTGCTCTGGTGCGGTCCATGTTCTCGCTGGAACGTCCACGCCAGAAGTTGCCGCCGCCGACAACGATGCCCATTTCTACGCCTGCATCGACGCACTTTTTAATGCTTTTGCAAATCGGCAGCATTGTTTCTGCGTCCAGTCCGGTTTTCTTCGGACCGGCAAGTGCCTCGCCGCTTAATTTCAGAAGAACTCGATGATATTTCGGTTTCATGCTTCTTGATTCCTTTCGTCTGTTACTCGGTATTCAGACTCCCGTACCGCAGTCTGACAAATGATGCCTTCCTTTTGGAAAGACAGTCCATATGTCTATTTTACACTATTTCTCCGGAAATGTAAAGTCATTTTCGGAAAAAAATAAAAAAAGAGCATGACAACCGCCATGCTCCCTCTTTCAGCACGATTGCCCTCAAAATGGCAATGCACAATTCATAAATTTTAGGGGTATCTTACTTAATCATGCTTGCAATTTCTTCTGCGAAATTGTCAGCCTTCTTTTCGATACCTTCGCCACGCTCAAAGCGAACAAAATCAGTGATTGCGATTGTAGTGCCAGCTGCCTTTGCAACGCCGTCTACATAGCTCTGAACGGTTTCTTTGTTTTCCTTGACGAAAGCCTGTTCCAGCAGGCAGTTTTCGCCATAGTACTTGCCAACCTTACCAGCGGCAATCTTTTCCTTAACCTGTTCCGGCTTGTTCGCCATCTTCGGGTCCTCTGCCATCTGAGCCAGGATGATTTTCTTTTCTTCGTCCAGAACAGCTGCCGGAACGTCTTCACGCTTCAGATACGGCGGGTTCATTGCAGCAACCTGCAGTGCGCAGTCCTTTGCAGCAGCCAGAACTTCCGGTGTTGCGCCAGCCGGAGATTCTGCACGAACCATAACGCCGATCTTGCCGCCGCCGTGGATATACGGTACGAGGATGCCTTCCATGCGAACGAAACGACGGATTTGCAGGTTCTCACGAATCTTCAGGAACAGTTCCTGGAGTGCTTCGTCAACAGTCATTGTGCCGCCGGATACAGTAGTAGCCTTCAGAGTCTCTACGTCTGCCGGATTCTTTTCGATAATGGTATCAGCAACCTGGTTTACAAATGCCTTGAATTCATCGGTGTTTGCAACGAAGTCAGTCTCAGAGTTTACTTCAACAACGCAGCCTACGCTGTTGTCAGCGTTAACCTTAGCAACAACCATACCCTCTGCAGCAACACGACCAGCCTTCTTTGCCTGAGTAGCCAGTCCCTTTTCACGCAGCAGTTCAATTGCCTTTTCTACATCGCCGTCAGCCTCAGTCAGAGCCTTCTTGCAGTCCATCATACCAACGCCAGTGGACTTACGCAGTTCATTGACATCTTTTGCAGTAAAATTAGCCATTAGATGTTTCCTCCTAATCCTATTTTCAAATGTTTCTCTCAAAAAACCCGAATAGGGGCGGATTCGCCAGACATATTCGGGTTTCTGATTTCACAGATATTTCAGTTTTGCTTATTCAGCAGCCTCAGCCTCTGCGGTTTCAGCAGCCTCTGCAGCAGCAGCGTCAGCGCCCTGGCGGCCTTCGATGATTGCATCAGCCATAACGCCAGCGATCAGCTTTACAGCACGGATTGCGTCATCGTTACCCGGGATAACGTAGTCGATCTCATCCGGATCGCAGTTGGTGTCTACGATTGCAACGATCGGGATGTTCAACTTCTTTGCCTCTGCAACAGCGATGCGCTCCTTGCGGGGGTCAACGATGAACAGTGCACCCGGCAGCTTCTTCATATCCTTGATACCGCCCAGGAACTTCTCCAGCTTTTCAATCTCCAGCTGTAGCTTACCAACTTCCTTCTTCGGCAGCAGGTCAAATGTGCCGTCGCTTTCCATCTCGTGCAGCTGTTCCAGACGCTTGATTCTTCTCTGGATGGTTGCAAAGTTTGTCATCATACCGCCCAGCCAACGTGCGTTTACATAGTACGCACCAGCACGGGTAGCCTCTTCCTTGATGGAATCGCCAGCCTGCTTCTTTGTACCAACGAACAGTACAGACTCGCCCTGTGCAGACAGGTCACGGATGAACATATAAGCCTCATCCAGTTTCTTTACGGTCTTCTGCAGGTCGATGATGTAGATGCCGTTACGTTCGGTGAAAATGTACGGAGCCATTTTCGGGTTCCATCTTCTGGTCTGGTGACCAAAGTGTACGCCAGCTTCCAAGAGCTGCTTCATAGATACTACGCCCATTGTGTAGTCCTCCTAAATAAAATGGTTTTGCTTCCTCCGCCGTTCTTATGGGTGTATCCGGCTCTGCATTCCTGCAAAGCACCCGCATACACCAAGAAAGACGTGTGAACTGCCTTATTATTATACCAAAAAACGTGTTGTCCGGTCAAGTTTCTCCATGCAGAAATTTTGTGTTAGTTTAACTTGATATTTGTGCAGTCTGTACATATCTTGCCCAGTTCCACCAGGATAACGTCTTTTCCGACCAGACGAATCTGGCGAAAATCTATGATACAATTATCCCGTGGGCCAAAAATCCCCCACAGCCGTGGTCTGCCGTACAGGATCAGTGCGGTTACAGATGCCGTCTGTGCATTCATCTGCAAATCGTCGATTCTTCCGAGATTTTCACCGTTGACAACATTGATTACATCTTTGCTGCGCAGTTCTTCCAGCGTACACACCATTGGATATCACCTCTGGAAAAGAATATGCAGCTTTTTCGGTTTTCTTTCATGCGGTCAGCTTGAAAACAACGGTACAGATCAAATCAACTGCCAGAATGCCGGCGCAAATGATGCTGGTGTATTTCAAGACCTTTGGCGACATACAGCCGGTTATTTTTGCAAACAGCGGACGGAGCAGATACAGAAACAACACGCCTCCAATGCCAAAACGGACGGATGGCGAAAGCGCAACTCTTGCCTGGAAGTTGATGTCATAGTCTGCATATGTCTGCCACGGCCAGCTGCCGGTAATCCATTCCAGCAGGTAGCTGGCGCATAATTCGATAACAGTTGCCACAGCGCCGCACCCCAGAAATATCAGAATTGGTCTTGCCCAGCGGATGCTCCATTTCATCGGCATTTGTGCGAATTTTCCGAAACAAAGCAGAAATGCCAGCATTCCGACACCGTATACCGGACAATAGGGGCCAAACAGCACACCACGATTGTCAAATCCCCAGCGATAGACTACGACTTCCAGAAAGACCTCATAGCACCACCCGATGACTGCTGCCATCAAAAAATAGAGAAACAGTTTTTCTACTGTCTGCACTCTTAATTGTTTTTCACTCATCTCACTTTCCTCCGTTTTCTTTCTCCAATTTGTAAAAAAGCAGGCGCTCGAAAAAAGGAAACGCCTGCTTTTTCTATTTTCAAAATTTGATATGAATTACTTCTTTTCTGCCAGCGCTTTTTTTGTAACTGCTGCAATATTCTCTGCACACAGACCAAATTCCTTCAGCAGATCAATAGCCGGACCGGAATGACCGAATTCGTCATTTACGCCGATGCGAACTACCGGAACCGGACAGCAGGAAGTGACAGCCTCTGCAACTGCGCCGCCCAGACCGCCGATGATGCTGTGTTCTTCAACTGTTACCAGCAGACCGGTTTCCGATGCTGCCTTGCAGATCAGTTCCGTATCCAGCGGCTTGATTGTGTGAATGTTCAGTACACGTGCGTGGATGCCCTCTGCCTCCAGCATTTCAGCAGCCTTCATGGACTCCCAGACCATCAGACCGGTTGCAACCAGTGTGACATCTGTTCCCTTGCGCAGGGTGATACCCTTTCCGATGGTAAACTGATAGGTTGCCGGATCGTTGAAGATCGGGGTTGCCAGTCTGCCGAATCGCAGGTATACCGGACCCTCATACTGGATCGCAGCCTCAACAGCAGCCCTGGCCTCAACGTCATCTGCCGGATTTAAAATGGTCATGCCCGGAATCGTGCGCATCAGTGCGATATCCTCGTTGCACTGGTGTGTTGCACCGTCTTCGCCGACAGAAATGCCAGCGTGTGTTGCGCCGATCTTTACATTCAGATGCGGGTAACCAATGGAGTTGCGGACGATTTCAAATGCTCTGCCTGCTGCAAACATAGCGAAGGTGCTGGCAAACGGAATCTTGCCTGCGGTGGACAGACCGGCAGCTACGCCCATCATATTTGCCTCGGCAATGCCGCAGTCGAAGAAACGCTCCGGATATGCTTTCTTGAAGATGCCGGTTTTGGTTGCGGCAGCCAGGTCAGCATCCAGAACAACCAGTTCCGGGTATTTTTCTGCGAGATCACGAAGTGTCTCACCATAGCTTTCTCTTGTTGCTTTTTTCTGCAATTCTGCCATCGTTTAACCCTCCAGTTCCTTCAGCTGTGCTGTCAGTTCAGCCATTGCCTGTTCGTATTCTGCCTGATTCGGCGCCTTGCCGTGCCAGCCGACCTGGTTTTCCATAAAGGAAACGCCCTTGCCCTTGACACTCTTCTGAATGATTACTACCGGCTTGCCGACAATAGATTCTGCCTCTTGCATTGCTGCATCAATGGAATCAAAATCATGTGCATCCATCCGGATCACGTGCCAGCCGAATGCCTCGAACTTCTCCGGAATCGGCTCGGGAGAGCAGACTTCGGAGATCTTGCCGTCGATCTGGAGACCGTTGTTGTCAACGATGGCTACCAGGTTGTCCAGGTGATACTGGTTTGCAAACATAGCTGCCTCCCAGACCTGTCCTTCTTCGATCTCGCCGTCACCCAGGATGGTGTATACCTTATAGGATGCACTGTCCAGCTTGCCAGCCAGTGCCATACCACAGGCAGCGGAAATACCCTGTCCCAGAGAACCGCTGGACATATCTACACCCGGAATATGGATGCAGGGATGACCTTGCAGCATTGCGCCGATATGACGCAGAGACTTCAGCTCTTCCTTCGGGAAAAAGCCACGCTCTGCCAGTGTGGAATACAGTGCAGGTGCGCAGTGACCCTTGGACAAAACCAAACGGTCACGGTCTGCCATTTCCGGCTGTTTCGGATCTACGTGCATTTTTGCAAAATACAGGTAAGTCAGCGTGTCGCAGATCGAAAGCGAACCGCCCGGATGACCGGACTTTGCATGATAGGTGCCTTCTACAACACCCATACGAATGCGACAAGCTGTTGCCTGTAGCTGTTTCTTGGTCATTTCATCCATACTATGAACCTCCAATGATTTCGTAATATGATGGATCAGTTCCGCAATTGCGTTGGTTTCGCAGGATTGCGTCAACTGAATATCAACGATTTTCTTTACACAAGGCTGTGCATTTGACGGGCAGGCGCTGATGTCAGCGGCACGGAGCATTTCCAGGTCATTGTCAAAGTCCCCCGCTGCTGTGATTTTCCAGTTCTCTGCGCCGCACAGCGTCCGGTATCGCCGCAGTGCGCTGCCTTTGGTTGCACCCTTGGGCAGCATTTCATAAAAGCGAGCCTCCGACTGTACAAAGTCTGCACAGTCCCAGTTTTGCGCTGCAAAATATGCGATTAAATCCGGCATTCGCTCCGGTGCAATCGCAAACAGCACCTTGAGCCACCCCTCGGGGATCTCTTCCGGTTCCGCCAGAATCGGTTCGACCTGGCAGATTTCCAGATGCTCTTTTTCATAAGGCGTCATCCTTGCCACATAAGTGCCGTCTGTCCGCAGGATCTCGGCGGAGACGTCCGGGAACGCATCCAGCACCTGGCGTGTGACAGCGACAGCGTCCGCCGGCAGCTTTTCCGTATAGAGCCACTTTTCTGTGACGGGGTCATAAATTGCCGCACCGTTGAACAGGATAACAGGAATGTTCGGTTTCAGCTTATTTAAGTAGCGCTGTGCTGCCTGTAATGTTCGTCCGGTCGCAATGGCAAACTTGCCGCCTTTTGCACGAAACTGTGAAATTGCCGCAGCGTCCGCCGCAGAAATTTCCTTGCTGGACGGCAGAAGTGTACCGTCCAGATCTGTGATGAGCATGATGTTTTCCAAAGACTGCATCAGAATCACCCTTTCAGGATTTCAGTTTTCGCAAAACTTTTTCGAAATATTCCGGCAGCGGACTCTCAAATTCCATGTATGCGCCGGAAGTCGGATGGATAAATCCGATTTTCGCTGCGTGGAGACACTGCCCTTCTATGCCGGGGAATGCTTTGCCGTATACGTCATCGCCCAGCACCGGATGACCCAGATACGCCAAATGAACCCGAATCTGATGGGTCCGCCCGGTTTCCAGCCGCAGGCGCAAATGCGTCGCACGGGCATATTCGGTAATCACGGAATAGTGTGTGACTGCCGGTTTGGAATTCTTCTCTGTAACGCACATCTTTTTGCGGTCAACCGGATGTCTGCCGATCGGCGCATTGATCGTGCCTTCCGATTCCCGAAAGCGTCCCATGGCAACTGCCTGGTACTCTCGTGTGAAGGAATGGGCTGCGATCTGTGCTGAGAGAGACTGATGCGCCGTGTCGTTTTTCGCCACCATCAGCAGCCCGCTGGTAAAGCGGTCGATGCGGTGGACGATTCCAGGACGTATCACGCCGTTAATGCTGGAAAGCCGGTCGCCGCAGTGATAAAGCAGAGCGTGTACCAGTGTTCCGGTCGAATGTCCCGGTGCCGGGTGGACAACCATCCCTTTGGGCTTGTTGACAACCAAAAGGTCATCGTCTTCATACACAATGTCCAGCGGAATGTTTTCCGGCTGAAGTTCCAGCGATTCTGGCTCCGGCAGTGTCACGAGAACCGTATCCCCTGCCTTTTGTCGGTAGTTTTTGGAGACGATTCTGCCGTTGACCGTCACATCCCCATGCTCCATCCGGTTTTGCAGGGAAGAACGTGTCAGACCAAGGGAATCCTGTCCGGAAAGCCACTTGTCCAGGCGTTCCCCGTCCGCCTCCGGCGGCACGAGAAATGACATGGTTTCAGGCATGGTTTTTGTCTCCTTTTTTCGATGCCGTTTCATCCTTTTTACTGAGTTTCGGCTCTATGAACAGAAAGTAGACTGCAAACAGAATTACGCCGACTACAACGCAGCAATCTGCAAAGTTAAACACAGCAAAACGAAACAGCTTTACTTCAAAATAGTCTACGACCAATCCGCCACGAAACAGTCTGTCGATCAGATTTCCCAGACCGCCGCCCAGAATCAGCGTCAGACTTGCCGTCATCAGCTTTGATTTTTTTCCGTGACGCACCAGCCAGTAGGCACAGAATGCCATGAGGACAACTGTTGTGCCTACCAAAAGCCAGCGCATTCCGGCGAAACTGCTGAAAACAGCGCCGTTATTTTCCAGATAGGTCAGATCCAGAATCTTTTTGTCACCAATATGCAGAAACGGCATGGTTCCTACTGGTTTCAGTTCCTGGATCGCCCAGTATTTGATGAGTTGATCTGCTGCTGTCAGCAGGATAATGATGATGATCGCCGCAATCAACACGAAATGTTTCCTTTCCCGATTACAGCTGATCCACAACAGATGCGCAGCGTGCGCAGAGCGTCGGATGTGCTGCGTTCTTGCCTACGCTGTCCAGATACATCCAGCAGCGCTCGCACTTTTCACCTGCGGCACGTTCTACTGTATAGGTTGTATCGCCGGATTCTGCCTTGACAACAGAAACCTCAGAAACGATGAGAACCTTTGCCAGGACATCCGCAGCATCCGACAGGATTGCATACTGTGCATCGTCAGCAACAGAAATGGTTACCTTTGCCTCCAGAGACTTACCGATCAGCTTTTCATTTCTCTTTTCTTCCAGAACCTTGTTGGCGTCCATACGAATCTGATAGATCAGATCCCACTTTGCCATGAAGTCTGCATCTTCTGTCAGACCGCTTGCCTTGGGCATTTCGTTCAGGAATACGCTCTTTGCATCATCGCTTGCAGCGTGCGGCAGATAAGACCAAATCTCTTCTGCGGTGAAGGAAAGGATCGGTGCGATCAGTCTTGTCAGTGCGCTCAGAATGCGATAGATCGTTGTCTGTGCTGCACGGCGTTCAACAGAATCTTCCTTTTCACAGTACAGGCGATCCTTAATGATATCCAGATAGAAGTTGGACAGATCTGTAGTGCAGTAGTTGTGAATTGCATGGAATACAATGTGGAAGTCAAATGCCTCGTAGCCCTCATGCGCTTTCTGGATTACGTTGTCCAGACGCATTAATGCCCAGCGATCCAGTTCCATCAGCTGATCGTCAGAAACGCTGTCACGATCCGGATGGAAACCATCGCCGTTGCCTAGGTTACCCAGGATATAACGAGCGGTGTTACGAATCTTCTTATACGCATCGGAAAGCTGTCCCAGGATCGCCTTGGAAATGCGGATATCCGAGTGATAATCCGAAGATGCGACCCACAGGCGAAGAATATCTGCGCCGTACTGCTTTACGATTTCTTCCGGCATGATGCCGTTGCCCAGAGACTTGGACATCTTTCTGCCCTCGCCGTCAACGACCCAGCCGTGTGTGCAAACTGCCTTATACGGAGCGCTGCCCTTGTATACAACAGATGTCAGCAGAGAGGACTGGAACCAGCCACGATACTGGTCAGCACCCTCCAGATAGAGATCAGCCGGCCACTGGAGGCAGTCGTACTGTTCCATAACGGCACTGTGAGATACACCGCTGTCGAACCAGACATCCATGATGTCATATTCCTTGGTGAATTCCTTGCAGCCGCATTCGCACTGTACTTCCGGAGAGAGGAACTCGGACAGATCCTTTGTCCACCATGCGTCTGCACCTTCCTTACGGAACAGTGCGGCAATATCATGGATAGTGGTATCATTTACGATGGGCTTTTTGCAGTCCTTGCAGTAGATGATCGGGATCGGCACACCCCAGGTACGCTGACGGGAAATGCACCAGTCGCTGCGGTCACGAACCATGCCCTTGATGCGCTCTTCGCCCCATGCCGGAATCCACTTGACATTTTCGATTGCTTTGATTGCCTCATCCTTAAAACCGTTTACAGAGCAGAACCACTGTTCAGTTGCACGGTAAATGATTGGCTTATGGCAACGCCAGCAGTGCGGATACTGGTGGACGATCTTCTCGGTTGCCAGCATTGCGCCGACTTCGGTCAGCTTTGCAGCGATTGCACGGTTTGCCTCATCGGTGTCCATGCCCTCGAATTCGCCTGCCTCTTTGGTCTGACGACCCTTATCGTCAACACATACCAGGATGCCGATGTCATCGTAATTCTTGCAGACCTCAAAGTCCTCGACACCATAGCCCGGTGCAGTGTGTACGCATCCGGTACCGCTTTCCAGTGTAACATGATCGCCTACGATTACAGGAGAAAGGCGGTCATACAGCGGATGCTTGGTCTTGATGTGTTCCAGTTCTGCACCGGTGAAACTGCCGACCATTTCATATTCTGTGATGCCGGCTGCTTTCATGGTTGCGCTGACCAGTTCTGCTGCCATGCAGTAGTACTCGTCGCCGACCTTTACCAGCGTATAATCGTAGGAAGGACCAACGCAGATCGCCAGGTTACCCGGGATTGTCCAGGTAGTGGTTGTCCAGATCACGAAGTAGATCTTTTCCTTTTCGATGCCCAGCTTTGTGAACAGACCCTTGTCGTCAGTTACCTGGAATTTTACATAGATAGAATAGCACGGATCATTCTCATACTCAATCTCTGCCTCTGCCAAAGCGGTGTTGCAGTCCGGGCACCAGTAAACTGGTTTCAAGCCCTTGTACATATAGCCACGCTTTGCCATTTTGCCAAAGACTTCTACCTGGCGTGCCTCGTATTCCGGCTTTAAGGTCAGATACGGATCGCAGTAATGTCCCAGGCTGCCCAGACGCTTAAACTGTGCCATCTGATTCTTGACATGCATCATTGCAAAGTCTTTGCAGTGTTTCCGCAGTTCTACCGGCGGAATTGCACCGTTTTCTACGCCGATGGACTTCATTGCCTTCAGTTCGATTGGCAGTCCGTGAGTATCCCAGCCCGGTACATATGGGGCGCAGAAACCGCTCATGTTTTTATACTTTACAATGAAGTCTTTCAGTGTCTTGTTCAGGGCAGTTCCCAGGTGAATCTCGCCGTTCGCATACGGAGGTCCATCGTGAAGAATGTATTTCGGCTTTCCCTCATTCTTGGCGATCATCTGCTCATACAGATCCTCGTCTTCCCATTTCTGCAGGGTATCCGGTTCCCGTTTCGGCAGATTTCCACGCATGGGAAAATCTGTCTTGGGCAAATTTAAGGTCTTATTATAATCCTGTGACATAGCTTGATCCGGCTTTTCTCTCTGTCAGCGTTCTGCCGTCAGAAACAGCCGCTCCTTTCCGTGAAATTAGTCTTTATCGTCCTGCAAGTCGCCAAATCTGGAATCATATGCGCCCTGAATGGTCTTTGCAGAGAACTGTGCCGAAGCGAACGGATCTGTTGCAGACGGTGCTGCCTCTTCCGATTTCTTCGGTGCAGACGGCTCAGTTTCTTCTGAAACGCCAAAAGATGTATCATCCTCATCCGGCATAGCGGAGAGCATATTCAGATGTTCCTTATACATATCGAAGAGCGCCTTTTTGAAATCTGCGACCTGCTTTTTTGCAGCAGCCAGCTTTTTGTGTTCTTCTTCGATCTCTGCCTCATTCTTTTCAATGAGAGCGTCGTGCTGTACCGTCACCTCATCCATCATTGCATCAGCCTTTTCCTTTGCCTGTGCAATGATCTCTTCTGCCTTGGTATTTGCCTCGGCGATGATCCGGTGACCTTCTTTCTGTGCGCCCAGAAGTGCATCTTTCAGTGCATCTTCGTCCCGCATATATTCACGTACCTTGTCCGCCAGTACCTGAATCTTGTTGTTGCTGTCGTCCAACTCACGCTGTGCGATGGCAACCTCTTCTTCCAGCTTATTCAGAAATTCATCAATATCTTCCTGCTTATAGCCGAAAGCTGCTTTTTCGAACCGCAGTTCGTGGATTTCACTTGCGCTAATCATGATAGTATCTCCTCTCATAAAAGGCCTCCGACTATACCGCACGGTAAGTTCTAGCCTTGATATTTTTGAATTGTAATATGATATCTCCCTTTCCGGCTCACTCCGTCCATGGTGTCGATCCGGAATTTTCCGTAGCCACGGACAGAGAAAACATCGCCGATCTGCATGGATGCAGAAGGAGTTTCAATCGTTGCATGACGGCAGGTCAGCCGGCCCTGCCGAATCAACTGTACCGCTTTTTCTCGGCTCAGATGTGTCACAAATGCCGTAACGGCATCTGCCCGCAGAGAAGCGATCGTACCCTGTATCGGCAGAAAATCCGCTTGTGCCGAAAGGCAGACCGGATCATCTCCCGTCACGCTGACACCGATGCGCCCGACCTGGCACAGTTCCTGGAGCAGCACAGGAGCTACCTGGCTGCAAACAAACATCTGTGCCATTTTATCGCTGATTAAGATGTCACCTATGGTATCCCGTTCCAGGTTGCACGCCATGCAAGCTCCGAGAAAATCCCGGTGTGCCGGCGGTTTTGGAACACGATAAGAAAACGTCAGACACTGTATCGGGAACTGCTCCGGTTCGACCGGGATGAATTCCGGCGCAAAGCAGAGCATGACACGTGTGGTGTTTTCTGTTCCGCCCCATGCCGTGCAGACAGCGCCGGCGGAACGGGCAATGCTTTCTGCCGCCGGGACATCTTCCACCGGTACAAAATCCGTAAAATACGGATGGCTGTCCCGGATACAGCGGCTTGCCAGATCGCTCCAGTGCGCCCGGAACTGCTGCATTGTGTCCGACGACTTCATATTGCGGCTTGCCATTTCGGAAGTAGCTTAAACCAGACCGCTGCCCTGCAGTTCGCCGACAAAGCTGTCACCGTCAAAGCCGACATTCTGCGGAATGATCAGAAATGTCTGGTTTGCGATGGGCTTGATGCGACCGTGCATTGCGTAAGCTGCGCCAACAACAAAGTCGATGATGCGGCGCTTGTCCGGCTCTTCAATGCCTTCCAGGTTCAGAACAACCGTCTTGTTCTGCATCAGATAATCTGCAACCTTCTTGGAATCAGAGGTATACGCAGTTGCTTTTACCAGAACGACCTGGAACTGTGCAGTTGCCTTGATCGTGGCATATCTTTCGTTGTTCTTGCGGTCATCGTAGGAAGAAGTTCTGGTATATCCGGCATTGCTGTAGCTGGATGATGCAGTTGCAGTGGATGCAGCCGCCGGTTCTTCCTCCGGTGCTGTCATATTCGGGGCCTCCGGCTCATTGTCATCAGCCGGCATGAAAAAGTCTTTCAAACTATCTAATACGTTCATGATACTCTCCATTCTCCGCACAAGTTGATATTGTTGACATTATCGTGCAGTGGTGCGGGTACGACAATGTTCTTTCATCACACACATCAGGATGAGCGGATGTTATTTACTTTTGATAATTTCTTGCGCCGAACAGGGCTGTGCCGATCCGGACAAGTGTCGATCCATAGCGGATGGCGGCTGCAAAATCTCCCGACATTCCCATCGACAAAATCTCCATATCTATATTATCCATTTTTTTGGAGGAAATGTCAAGATAAAGTTGTTGCATTTTGTAAAGAAATTTTTCATCACCCTCTACCGGCGGGATAGTCATCAGTCCACGCACGTGTACGTGAGACAACTGTCCTGCCTCGTGCAACAGTTCTTCCAGCTGATCCGGTGCGATGCCGCTTTTTGAAGCCTCACCGCCCACATTGACCTCGATCAGGATGTCCTGCACCTTGTTTACCCGTGCAGCATGGCGGTCAATTTCCGTGGCAAGCTTGATGCTGTCCACAGAGTGGATCAAGTCCATATCCTCGATGATGTACTTCACTTTATTGGTCTGCAAGTGTCCGATAAAGTGTACCTTTGCATCCTTGGAATAGAAATCCTTTTTGGACAGGTATTCCTGCACCCGGTTTTCTCCCAGGGTATGAATGCCGCAGCTTATGGCGTGGTTGACTGCCTCCGGTGCAACGGTTTTCGTCACCGCCATCAGTGTAATGTCATCAGAAGGCTTGCGGTATTTCGCTTTTGCCTCCTCCATTGCATCGACGATCCGCTTGTAGTTTTCGTCGATATAAGCAAAGTTAGTTTCCATTTGCATCAATCCCTTCTACAATTATGGAATCATAAAGCATTAAATAACCATCGCCTGCGTTGAGCTTTGAGAGAACATAATCATTTCCCTCATAAACCACATCCAGACGCCGGAATTCGATTTTTTCGCCGTCCTGTACATAGACACCACGGCAATTGACGGTTTGCTTTTTCTCTTCTCCCGTCTCTTCGTCTGTGACCGTCTCTTCCACATCCTTGAACCGGATCGCATTTCTCGGAACCTTGATGCCCTCATATTCGCCCAGAACCATTTCCACGTTTTCCGTGCGGTTCTGCACAAAATCGGAGGTCAAAGTGTCGCTGTACAGCACAACCATGAACTTGCCGTCTTCGCTGGTGCTGCGGAGTTCTTTGATGGTGGCATCTGCGGTTGCAGAAGAAGTCATAAGACGAATTTTAACAGAATCTCCTACCTGATATTTCTGTTCTTTATTATCAATGATGCCCAGCATATACCAGCCATACTGTGCAATGGTCTTTCCGACAACATTGCTGTTCTGGCTTGTCTGGGTCGTATTGTCATTACTGTTTTTTGTGATCTCCTGTATCTGTTCCGGCGTGATGTTCGCCAGATTTTCGATACTGAGCTTGGATTCCAGCCCGTCCACGTGGCTGACAAAATAGGCAGAGCTATCAGATTTTACCGTGTCTACCGGTGTCTCCTGTTCGCTTTGCAGCGCCTGGATCTGCGCTGTCAGATCGCTGATCTCCTGGGCAAAGGAAACTTCACCCTTGCTGATTACGATTTGATATGTGCTGTAGGATTCCACAAACTGCTGCTGTGCGGAAGATAATTCCGTCAAGTCACCGCTGTTCCGGCTCTGCACGATCTTTTCGTAATACTGTGAGATCTGCCGGGAGAGGTCTGCCGGCTGCGCCTGTTCCAGCGTGCCGGGATTTGAGATGCGTTCCAGCACGTTCAGCTTATCTTGAAGAACCTTGATCTGCTGTTCCTTTTCGATTGCGCTTTCATCCGGATACACTTCTGCGATCACATCGTTTACGGCAATTTTACCGCCGTCCGGCACCTGGTAGCTGACAGCACCTGTTCCGCTGTAGGACAGAACATTTTCATCCCGGACATACACGCCCTCAAAATATTTGGACTCGTCTGCGGTGGCACGGATCGCCGTTTCCGTTTCATAGCTGGTATCCACAAAATGATAAAAGATCGTGCCGATGGTTGCAATCACAGATGCAGACAGCAGTACCAACAGAACATTATTCATTTTATTGCTGGAATTCATACCTGGATTACCTCTCAAAAAATGATTTCTCCGCTGCGGTCAGATTTCGATTACTCTTCTCCCACTTCCAGAATCGAGATGGGGTGAATCGGAATGATCGTTGAAATGGCGTGCTTGTAGACCAGATTCTGCTTGCCGTCGCATTCCAGGATCACGACATAGCTGTCAAATCCCTTGACGACGCCTTTGAACTGGAATCCGTTGGTCAGAAAAATGGTGACGCCGATTCGTTCTTTTCTTGCCTGGTTCAGGAACACGTCCTGAAGATTGATGTTCTTGTTCATTGCTATACTCCTTTTTCTTCTGCAGCCAGAGCGGCTGCGTGAGCGCAGCAGACTTTTCCGGTGTTTCCGATACAGTCTGCCCTTATTTTCTCTTTGTATATAATGGCTCAATCTATATTATAACACATTTCGCCGGACTTGGCTATAATTTTTTGACACTTTTCCATAATTTTTTGTTTCTTGTCGAATCTGTCTAGAATAATCCACTGTATTTGATTGTTTTTGCGGAACCATGTCAACTGTCGTTTGGCATATCGGCGTGTTTCCTGTTTGATTTTGTCGATGCACGTCTCCAGAGACATGACACCGTCAAAATATGGGATCAGTTCTTTGTATCCGATCGCATGATACGCCGTCCGCAGCGCCTCATTCTGATACACGGCATACGCTTCATCTACCAGTCCCTGTGCAACCATCTGATCGACACGCTCGTTGATTCTGTCGTAGAGGACGCTGCGCTCGTACGTCAGCCCGATCACCAGAGAGCGGTAAGGACTGGGGATCTGATGGCTCTCCGCTTTGCAGGCAGTAAATGTTTTTCCAGTTAGCGTGCAGACTTCCAGCGCCCTCACCACCCGAACCAGATTGTTCGGATGGATCTCTGCCGCAGCCTGCGGATCCAGTGCTTTCAGCTTGTCGTGCAGGGCATCGTTTCCATGCTCCGCAGCGTATTGCAGAAACTGCTGCCGCAGCGCCGGATCTTGTTTGGTAGGGGCAAGCTGGACATTGGAAAGCAGCGAAGAAACATAAAGCCCTGTACCGCCCACCACGATGGGCAGATGATTTCGGTCGTGTATCTCCTGAATCAGCGGTTTAGCCAGAGACAGATAGTCGGCAACGCTGAATGCGGCATCTATCGGAATACAGCCGATCAGATGATGCGGTACGCCGTCCTGTTCTTCCGGCGTTGGTTTCGCAGTGGCAATATCCAGCCCTTGATAGATCTGCATGGAATCTGCAGAGATCACCTCTCCGTGGTATTGTTTTGCCAGCATGACGCCAAGCGCTGTTTTTCCGGATGCCGTCGGACCAACAACCGCCAGCACCGGGAGCTTTTCCGATTCTGTCATGGCTTATACCCTCCGTCGGAATTGTTTTTCCAAGTCATATTTGCGGATGACGAACATCACCGGTCTGCCGTGCGGACAATGCCGGATGTTTTCGTCATCCCAGACCTGCTGCGCCAGTTTTTGCAGTTCCTGGATCGTAGAATGGTCGCCGGAACAGATGGCGGATTTGCAGGCAATGGTATGCAATGTATCGTTAAACGTATGCACCTGGGGATCACGCTTTCCCAGTACCAGATTGTGTGCGATTTCTGTTACCACTTCATCGATGTTCAGCGGCAGGACAAAGGACGGCACAGCAGTCGCCCGGAGCTGCGGCGGTGTGCTGCAGTCAAAGGCAAAGCCCATCTCCGCCAGCCGTGGCAGGTTTTCCTGCACTGCCGAAAACTCCTCCATAGATAGCAGTGTCTCACTGGGACGGAGCAGCATCTGGCTGGTCTGCTTGGATGCGCCAGAACGCAGCTGTTCAAACAGGACTCGCTCATGAGCGGCGTGCTTGTCGAAAATCAGCAGCTTGTCTTCCCCTACGCCCTCAGCGATAATGTAGTTTTCGAAAATCTCTCCCAGCACACGGATCCTGGTATGTTTCTTCGGCGCTGGTCTTGCAGGCATTGTTTCCGGCAAAGACTTTGGCTTTTCTGCAAAAGCACTGCCGCTGAGGAACTCGTATTTTCCCTCTGACAGTTCCGGAATGGAAACTGGTTCTTTTGGAATCGGTGTGAGCGGTTCGTCCTGTACAGGCGAATCGGCAATATCCGATACGTCTGGCTCTGCTTCCCTTTGGGGAATCGTAAGGGTGGTAGCCGGCATTGTGCTGACCAGCGGTGAAACCGTCTCTTTTACCGGTTCCGGCGGTGTGATCTCTGCCGGCGGCAAGAGGACTTCCGGTTCTGGCTCTGTGGTCTTTTCTATGGTCGGAAGTGCAGGCTGTACAAATTCCTGCTGCGGTTCCGGCTGTGCCGTCCAGTCATGCTGCGGCACGTGTTCCATCTGGAATTCGTAAATCAGACCGTTCTGCATCAGTGCGTTCTTCACGGCAAAGAACAGGCTGTCCATGACAGCTTTTTCGTTGGAAAACCGCACTTCCGCTTTTGCCGGATGAATGTTTACGTCTACCTGTTCCGGCGGAACCTGGAGCATCAGCACACAGGTGGGAAATTTTCCTACCATGATAAGGTTCTGATAGGCGTTTTCCAGAGCCACGCTGCACTGCCGGGAACGGACGTATCTGCCGTTGATGAAAAAGTTTTGAAACGTCCGGTTCGACCGAGAGTATAGCGGCTTGCCCACAAATCCGGTGACCTGGTTCATGCCGTCCTGGTAAGAAACCGGAATGAGGTCGTGTGCAAATTCCTTGCCCAGTATTGCATAGACTGCCGTGTACAAATCGCCGCTGCCGTCTGTGCGGAATTCGGTGCGATTGTCCCGAATCATCCGGAAAGCGATCTCCGGATGGGACAGTGCGATTTTCTGTACGATCTGGCTTACTGCATTTGCCTCTGTGACGTCACGTTTCATGAATTTCTGACGCACCGGCACATTATAAAACAAATCACGAATCAAGAGTGTTGTGCCGTCCGGGCAGCCGGTTTGTTCCGATTTTTCCGCAACGCCGCCGGAAATGCTGTAGCTTGTGCCGTAGTCGTCCTCTTTCCGTTTGGTCAACACGGTGACTTTGGCAACAGCTGCAATGGATGCCAGCGCCTCGCCACGAAAGCCCAGGGTAAAAATGTGATCCAGGTCAGCCTTATCCGAAATTTTGCTGGTGGCGTGGCGTAAAAATGCAGTCGGCACTTCTTCGGCGGCCATGCCGCATCCATCGTCCACGATTCGCATATAGGTTGTTCCGCCATGCTGGATTTCTACGGTAATGTGTTTCGCACCGGCGTCGATGGCGTTTTCCACGACCTCCTTGATGACGGAGGACGGGCGCTCAATCACTTCGCCGGCGGCGATCAGTTCGGAAATTTCTTTCCGTAAAACGGAAATATGCGGCATGACAAACACCTTCTTTCTAAGCGGCATTTCGCCGCAGGTTCGGACAGCACAGCGCATTGTTTTTGTGCGGTGCTGTCACAGTGGGATTATGATAACATTGCGGTGAGGTCTGCCAGGAGTTCCTGGCACTCTGCATCGCTCAGTTCTGCCAGATGTGTTTTTTGCAGGGCTGCAATGACACGTTCCTGCTGCATGGCGGCAAAGCTGATCTGTCCGTTCTGTGCAGTCTGTCTGGACATTCCTGCTGCGGCTTGCTTTTCCATTTCCGCCAGTAGTTCCTTTGCACGCTTTACCACTTGATCCGGCAGTCCGGCAAGCTTTGCAACAGCAATGCCGTAACTGTCATCGACACCGCCGGGGACGATCTTCCGCAGGAACCGGATGGAATCCCCGTGCTTTTTCACGGCAACGCTGTAATTTTTGATGCCCGGAATCTCCTGTTCCAGATCCAGCAGTTCGTGGTAATGGGTCGCAAATAGCGTCTTACAGCCGATCTTCCGGCTGCTGATGTATTCTGCCACAGCACGGGCAATGCTGACACCGTCCAGCGTGGACGTGCCTCTGCCCACCTCGTCCAGAATGACCAGGCTGTTTTTTGTGGCGTAGTTTAAGATGTCGGAGACTTCCCGCATTTCCACCATGAAAGTACTCTGTCCGGCGGTCAGGTCGTCCGATGCGCCGATACGGGTGAAAATTTTGTCTACCACAGAGATTTTCGCATACTCTGCCGGAACAAATGAACCGATCTGTGCCATCAGTGTAATCAGTGCGACCTGGCGCATATAGGTGGACTTACCTGCCATATTCGGACCGGTAATCATCAGCATTCGCTGCGCCTTGGTGTCCAGGTATGTGTCATTCGGAACAAAAACTTCTTCTGTGAGCATCCGCTCTACTACCGGGTGTCTGCCGCCGGTGATCTGGATGCTGCCGTCTACGGCAATTTCCGGCTTGGAATAATCGTTTTCCATTGCCACATTTGCAAAGGATGCCAGTACGTCTACCTGTGCCACAGCGGCAGCCGTTTCCTGTACCTTTTTCAGCATGGACGCCAGGCAGTCCCGAACTTCGGAGAAAATGCCCTCTTCCAGGCGCAGGACACGGTCTTTTGCACCGAGGATCTCGTTTTCCACGTTTTTCAGTTCTTCGGTGATAAAGCGCTCACTATTTGCCAGGGTCTGTTTCCGGATATAATCGGACGGGATCAGATCATAATAGGACCGGGTGACTTCCAGGTAATACCCGAATACCCGGTTATAGCCGATCTTCAAGCCTTTGATGCCTGTCCGTTCCCGTTCTCTCTGGAGAATCTCGTCAATGATCTGTGTGCCGCCGTTCATAATGCGGCGCTGGCGATCCAGTTCTTCGTGGAATCCATCCCGGATGACGCCGCCGTCCTTCAAGGTCATAGGCGGATCGTCTACGATGGCATTTTCCACCAGTGCAGAGACACGTTCCAACGGCGAGATCTGCTGTTCCAGTGTGTTCAGCAGCCGGGAATCCCCTGCCAGCTTTTGCAGCTGTGCCTTCAGTTCCGGCAGCTGCTGTGCTGTCATGGAAAGGGATTTCAGATCACGGGGCGTTGCCTTTTGGTAGATCACACGTGTCATAAGACGTTCCAGGTCATAGACGTTGTCCAGCAGGTCACGCACTTCCATGAGGACAATGCTTTTCTTGACAAACGCATCTACCGCATCCAGACGAGCCATGATCTTTACCGGCTGCACCAGCGGCTGTTCCAGCCAGGTTTTCAGCAGACGTTTTCCCATAGCAGTTCTTGCATCATCCAGCAGCCAGAGCAGTGAACCTTTCCGCTCTTTGTTGCGGATGGTCTCTGTCAGTTCCAGATTGCGGCGTGCGTTGAGGTCCAGTCCCATGGCGGATGCACTGTCTGCCACTTCAATGGAGACAAATCGGGCAATGTTCCGCTTTTGGGTCTCCCGGATGTAGTCCAGCATTCCGCAGACAGCACTCACATCTGCGCCGTCCTCTGTCATGCCCAGCAGATCCAGAGAGGAAACGCCGAACTGCTGGCAGACCAGTTCCCGGTTCTGTACCGGGTCAAAGCAGATATCATCCCGAAGAGAAACTGCGCACTGCAGCCGAACCTTAATGAAGTCCATAACGGATTTCAGAGAAAGCGCCTGGCTGTTCATGACCAGCTCAGCCGGCATATACCGGGACAGCACATCCATGATGCGGACAGACAGATCGGATGCCTCCTGAGGAATGGTCAGCGACATTTCGCCGGTGGAAAGATCGGCAAAGCAGAGCGCACAAGAGCCGTCATTTCCATAGTACAGCGTGCAGATGTAGTTGTTGGCATCGTCGTCCAGCATACTGCTTTCGATCAGCGTACCCGGTGTGACGATCCGGATCACATCACGCTCCACCAGCCCTTTGCTCAGCGCCGGGTCTGTCATCTGCTCACAGATTGCAATTTTATAGCCCTTGTCCACCAGGCGTTTCAGATAGAGTTCTACGCTGTGGTACGGCACGCCGCACATCGGCGCACGTTCTTCCAGACCGCATTCCTTTCCGGTCAGTGTCAGTTCCAATTCTCTGGACACCAGAATGGCATCTTCAAAGAACATCTCATAGAAGTCTCCCAGCCGGAAAAAGAGGATACAGTCATTGTATTTTTCTTTGGTTGCTGCGTACTGCTGCATCATTGGCGACAGCTTTTCTTTTGGAATATCTGCTAAATTCACGGGATTCACCTCCGAATATTATGAAAATCGAGTTAGTGACAGCCGCCGCAGGAGGCGCAGTTGCCGGAACAATTGGACAGATCCGGATGGCATTTGTCCGGGTCTTCGCCGTTGGCGCAGAGGGACAGGATGGTGTCCACTTCCTGCATCATAGCGTTCATCGCCTGCTTTGCACTGTCAAAGGCACGCATATTCGGGTTTTCCATGATGCGAAGATACAGCGCCTGGATATCCTGCTCTAGTTTTTCCAGCTTTTCCGGATTTCGTTTTTCTTCCAGCTTTTCGGTTTCGTGCTGATAGGACATCTTTTTCAGATTGAATGCCTGGATGTCGTTTTGCAGATCGGTATCTGCATCGTTATCCGCTTTTGCACGCCAGTATGCGGTATATCTCGGGTCAGCCTGGATGGCTTTTCCCAACTGCCGTACTGCTGCCTCTACTTCTGTCATTTTTGTTCCTCCTCTGCCAATTCGCCCAGAACTGCCCAGTTTCTTGCCTCTGTGATGCGGACGTTCTGGAATGTTCCGATCAGCGACGGATCGCCGGGAAATTCTACGATGATAAATGCGTTATCTTTTCCCACGAGCCGTCCTGGGCGCTTGCTTTCGCCGTCTACCAGCACCCGCAGGGTTCTGCCGATAAAACGCTTGTTGTGTTCCGATGCGATTTCACGCTGCAGGGAAAGCAGGCGTTCCATACGGTCACGCTTTTCTGCATCTGTAGTATGGTCTTCCATTTCTGCCGCTTTTGTGCCACGTCGCTTGGAATAGATAAACGTGTAAATGTTGTCGTACTGCACCCGCTGTACCAGATCCAGCGTTCCCTGGAAATCTTCCTCTGTTTCGTCCGGGAATCCGACGATCAGATCGGTCGTCAAAGAAAAATCCGGGTCACGCCGGCGAAGATAGTTTACGCTTTCCATATACTTTTCTACGGTATATTTTCGGTTCATGCGGCGCAGTACATCGTTGCTGCCACTCTGTACCGGCAGGTGCAGATGGTGTCCGACTTTGCTGCACTGCAATATGGTGTCCAGCAGTTCCGGCGTTGCATCCTTCGGGTGGGACGACATAAACCGAATCACGAATTCGCCTGGGATATCGTTGATTTTTTGCAGGAGCTGTGCAAATGTCAGCGGCTGTTCCAGGTCTTTCCCGTAGGAATTCACATTCTGTCCCAGCAGCATGATCTCTTTGTAGCCGTCTGCCACCAGCTGGCGTACTTCCCGGAGGATCTGTTCCGGGTCACGGCTTCGTTCTCTGCCACGGACATACGGCACAATACAGTATGTGCAGAAATTGTTGCAGCCAAACATAATAGGAACGGACGCCTTGAACGGATGTTCCCGGGACGGGACGATACCCTCATACATAGCGTCGTATTCGCCGGTGTCACAGGCAAACTTTTTCCCCTGGAAGTGTTCCAGCAGGAGTCCGGGAAAACGGCTTAGCGAGGCGGTGCCGAAAACAATATCCACGTAAGGATAGTGCGACCGCACAAATTCAGCGGTATGCTCCTCCGACGCCATACATCCGCAAAGCACCAGGATCAGATTGGGGTTGGTCTTTTTGTATTTCTTGATATTGCCCAGCATTCCATAGACTCTGTCCTCGGCGCTTTCACGGACGGCACAGGTGTTGAACAGGATCAGATCTGCCTTTTCATAGGAGTCTGTCATGGTATAGCCCAACTCTGTCAGCATTCCACGGATGCGCTCTCCGTCAGAAACATTCAGCTGACAGCCAAAGCTATGCACACACGCATAGACCGTGTCCCGTTCTGCAAACAGATACGGCTGCAGCCGGGTGCGCATTGCCTCCGTTACTGCTGCCGCAGTTTCATTTTTCTGACGTTCCATAGCAATCCATCTCCATTTCTTTCCGGTACAGCGCTGCTGCCCCAAAAAAGGTCATTACACTTTATTATAGCATAATTCACTTTTCTTTGCAAGAATTTTTTTCGAATTTTCTGTGGAAAACAAGGGCATTGCTGCTTAAAATAGATTCCTATGGGCAGGAAAAGGATTTTCAGATAATTTCCAGCGGCTTTTCACAAAGCAATCACAAATCACTGGTATACTAATACCATCGTCATTTGGAGCAAATGTTTCATATGTACATATACGCAAAGCAGAAGTTTTGCAGATTTCTTACCGTTTCTCGAAAGAAACGGACCAACCATACCGTACAGGAATCCTTACTCCTTTCCAATCACATTCTCCTTATTCTTGTACGTTTCCATAAATCGAAACAGAACCGGCAGGTCTCCTCTCCTTTTCCTGCCGGTTCTGTTTGTCTGGGGGTATTTATTTTGTCTGAGCGGTATTACACGGCATCTGCCTATTATCTTTCCAAATTCGGCAGACCGGTTCAAAAGGCGGTGCTAGACATTGGCTGTACCTGTCCCAACATAGACGGGACGATTTCTTCCGGCGGCTGTCTTTTCTGTGACGGCGGCAGCGGACATTTTACGCATCCGGGAACGGTCACTTGGCAGTTGGAACAGGAACGGCAGCGGATTCGGGCAAGCGTTCCGGATGCCGGGCTGATCGCCTATTTCCAGGCACACACCAACACCTATGGTGATCCGGCATATCTGCGCCTCTGCTATCTGGAGGCGCTGGAACAGCCGGATGTGGTCGGGATTTCCATTGGAACAAGACCGGATTGCCTGCCGGCGGAGATTCTGTCTCTGCTGGAAGAGATCGCCGAGAAAACTTCTTTTACCGTGGAATTGGGCTTGCAAACAGTGCATGACAAAACCGCTTGCTTTTTCCATCGGGGATATGATTTTCCGGTTTTTGTGCAGGCGTTTTCTGCCCTGCGGAAACGTGGCATACGAATTTGTGTGCATATCATCAACGGACTTCCGGGTGAAATGGATGCAGATATGCTGGAAACTGCCCGTGTCCTTGGAAAAATGCAGCCGGACGGCATAAAAATACACCTGCTGCACATTCTCAAAGGCACACCACTGGAACAGCTCTGGAAAAGCGGAAAAGTCCAGCCGCTTTCCATGGCGGAGTATGTGCAGATCACTGCCGCCCAGCTTGCACTCCTGCCGTCGGAAACGGTTATCGAGCGGCTGACGGGAGACGGTGCAGCGGATTGTCTCGCAGCGCCGCTTTGGAGTCTGGACAAGCTTGCCGTGCGCAACGCCATTGCACAGCATCTGAAACGAACAGACAGCTGGCAGGGAAAATATTTCAGCAAATAAAAAAGGGCGAGTGTGCATCCTCGCCCTTTTTTCTCGGGAACAAAAAATCCGGAACAGGAGACCTCCATTCCGGACTTGTGTTTTAGTTCATTAAGATGAAAGAACTTTCATTCTTTCGCATCAGTTTCGATTGGACTCACTCCTCACGTTGTTTCGTACCGTACAAATCGCTTTCTCAAAAACCACATTACAAACACGTCCTTTCCGATAGAACACGTTTCCTTATGATCTTTTCAGTACAATACCATCAAGCCATGGGACTCACCTTTTCTATCAAATTTTCAGATAAAAGTCATGCTTTCCATGGGACTCACCTTTTTCATTGAAGTGATATCATAAAATCAAAACATTTTACTTCATGGGAATCACCTGAGATTGTTACCTGTAAGATCAGCATACTATATAAAGGCGTCTTTACGCCGGAGATTCCGTGCCGTCATCGCACTGGAATTGGAGAAATATGCTGCCAATTCAAATAACAGATTTGTGGCGCAAACAGTTGCTTACGTCATTCATCAAGTGTCTCCGGTTTACAGTTTCATTCATCATTTCTTACGTGCTCTCAGCCAATCGAAGTTGACTCCTCGCTACGTTCTTAGCTCTGCATCACCGGCGATGCACCCGACGTTGACAGCATATGCAGCTGTGATTCTTCACTTGCCATCGGACCTCGCCCTCCCTTTTGATGTAAAATCGTTTCCGCAAAAGGATGAACCTTAGACCTTGGGAAACTTATCGCTCGGGAACCAATCAACTTGGACCTTCTCGCCAGCTCCTTATTGCTGTTCCCTTTCGTTGTATATATCATACCACATCGCAACAGCAATGTCAATAGTTTTTTCCTCGTTTTCTTGACGATTTTGCACAGTTTGAACAAATGGAAGAAAAAAGAAGCTTTTGCTTTTGATTATTATGTCTATACATGATAATATTATGCAACAGTCAACTAAACATTATTATATATAGTTGTCTATTCTGTTCTTGTGCTAAAAAAGAATAGCACAATATAAGATTCAAATGCAGTAAAAGCATGACACACAAGGATACGTGGATAGAATAAGCACGTATAATCACTACAAAGACTATCGCACACAAGCAAAAAAGCAGTTCCGCCGGAAAGAACGGAACTGCTTTTTGTATATTTACGTGGTATTATTTTTACTGTGCCGGCGGCGCATCCGTTTGCTGCGGCTCTGTCGCCTGCTGGTCAGCAGGTGCACTTGTTGCAGCATCTGTTGTTTCTTCTGCCGGTTCGGTTTCCGGCGGTGCAGTGGTTTCCGGTTCCGGATTATACGCATAGTATACAATGATCTGATATTTGTCATTCAGATTGATGGTATCACCGGAATCCAGGTCAGTTTCCTGTCCATTCTTGGTGACTTCGATTCGGATAACGCTGCCATTGCTGTAGCCGGAGTTTGTCTCAGCAGTCTCTGTGTACGGGATGCCCAGTTCGTCCAGCTTTTCTGCATAGGAGTTGTGTCCCTTTCCAGAATAAGACGGAATCTCAACCGTTGCAGAACCCTTGCTGACCTGAACCTTTACCTTTTTCGAGGAATCGAAAGTTGCACCGACTTCGTATTCCTGCCAGCAGATCTGACCTACGGCGTACTCATCGCTGTATACTTCTTCTTCGTCAAAGGTGATCCAGGAGGCATACTGCGTTTTTGCGTTTTCAAAGTTTTTGCCCAACAGCTGCGGCATTACGCTGTCACCTACCGCTGTTGTAGTAGCCTCTTGCATCTCTGTGATTTCTGTTGTTTCTGAAACCGCAGTGGTAGTCTTGCTGGATTCAGACGAATCGCCCTTGAACAGGTCACCAGCAACGACAAACACAACGATCAGCAGAATCAGCAGCAGCACGATTCCCACAATGATCGGCACTTTCAGACGATCGACTGCCCCTGCCTTCTGTGACTGTGCGTAGTCGTCCTCTTCCTGGTAATCGTCATAGGCATAGTCATCGGAATAGCCATTGTCATAGTTCTGGTAATTCTGATCGTCATAGTCCGGCTGATTGCCGTAGTCCTGGTAAGGATTTTCCTCGTAGCCCGGCTGGTTCGGATATCCTGCCGGTTCAAAGCCGTTCTGATATCCGCCGTATCTGTTTTCTTCTTCGGTATGTTCATCGAACAGACGGGTTACCAGTTCGGTTACAGTCTGGATTCGCTCGCCGCTGTTCAGACTCAATCCCTGCATAATGACGTTGGAAACGTGACGTGGCACATTGGGATTCAGCACAGACGGTGCCACCAGGTTGTCATTTTCCATACGACTAATGGCAGACGGCGGCATAGAGCCAGTCAGAACACGATAGATCACAGCGCAAACTCCATAGACATCAGTCCAGGTTCCCTGCCGTTCGCTGACAGAGTACTGTTCTGGTGCAGCGTAGCCGTTGTAGATCTCGCATTCCAGTTCAGAGTTTGCTGTGCGGACTGCCGCAATAGAGAAGGAAGTCAAAAGCAGATCTCCCTTGTCCGTCACATAAATCGTATCCGGAGAAATGGCACGATGTACGACGCCGGAATTGTGCAGCAGACTTAGCGTTGTCAAAAGCGGCGGCAGCATCCGGGACAGCTGCCCCCAGGTGAGTTCCCCGGCGTTGTCCTTCAGATAATCCACAAAACGAACGCTGCTGACATACTCGTCCACCACATAAGTGGTATTGTTTTCCGCAAACAGGTCTACCACTGTATTAACGTGTACCTGTCCACGCAGGCGTGCCAGCGATTTGTGCAGTTCCGTGAATTCCGCCATCAGCGCCTTGTACTGCGCCAGGCGAGCCGGAATCACGCTGATGACCGGAGAACCTGCCACACGGTTGCACAGGTTCGGCGGCATATACTCCCGCAGATAGACCTTGCATCCGATGGACTGGTCATAAGCAAGATATGTGATGCCCTCTCCGTTCACGAAAAGCGCAACGCCAACGATATATCGGTTATTTAACTGAGTACCCGGAATAATGAAAGACGGGTCACTCGGGGACTTGTCGTAATATCCACAATTGGGGCAGACTCCGCCAGAAAATTCTGTGCGTTCCATGCAGCCATAGCATAATTTCCGTTCTCCCAAAGCGATACCTCCTGTTGATTCGTTCAGCATTCCTGCCGGCGAAGCTTCCTATCTTTGGCAATCTGTTCCCGATAAGAATTCCGCACATTATATTCTACCAGCAACCAAGCGCAATGTCAACTGTTTTCCTTGAAATTTCACTGGATTCTGTCCAAATTGTATCCATTTGTAACAAATTTGATACTGTTTCTTGGGCATCAAAGCGAGAGCAAGCCCTGTTCCAGCATCTTCTGTGCTGCCAGCAAAATGCCGATCTTACCGGTGGTATAGGTCATACCGCCCTGCATCCAGACTGCAAAAGGTTCACGAATCGGCGCATCTGCGGACAGTTCGATCGAGGCACCCATGGTGAATGCGCCGGCAGCCATGATAACTTTGCTGGTATAGCCCGGCATATCCCATGCCTCCGGGATTACAAAGGAATCCACCGGCGAACCCTGCTGGATGCCCTGGCAAAAAGCGGTCAGGTGTGCCTCGTCGCCCAGGCAGATCGCCTCCACAATGTCGCCACGTGTCGTGCCCACAGGCGGATGGCAGGAAAATCCGAATCCGCCAAAGAGAGAGGCGGCGAAATCTGCCGTTTTCAGTGCGTTTGCCGTAGTGTCCGGTGCGTGGAAAAATCCCAGGTAAAGTTCCCGGTTCATATCCAGCGTGCAGCCCACTTCCTTGCCCATGCCGATGCAGGTCAGACGTTCGGCGCACTGCTGTACCAGTTCTTCTTTGCCGGCAATATAGCCGCCGGTGCGTGCAATACCGCCGCCTACATTCTTTATCATAGAGCCGATCATCAGATCGCAGCCGACTTCAACCGGCTCGCTGGTTTCCACAAATTCGCCGTAGCAGTTGTCTACCATGATAACAGCATCCGGGTTGGTGCTGCGTACCAGTTCTGCCATACGCTGAATCTGTGCCACAGTCAGCGCAGGGCGCAGAGAGTAGCCACGGGAGCGCTGGATGTATGCCACCTTTGCCCCACGAACGGCATCCGGAATCGCATCATAATCGGGTGTGCCGTCCGCAGTCAGCGGCACTTCTTTGTAGGTCACGCCAAAGTTTTTCAGCGAACCGCTTTTGTCATCGTCGTTCAGACCGATAACACCTTCCAGGGTATCGTACGGTCTGCCGGTCAGAGAGACCATAGTGTCTCCCGTGCGGAGAATCCCGAACAGTGCCACACTCAGTGCGTGTGTTCCGGAAACGAAATTGTGCCGCACCAGCGCATCCTCTGTGTGGAATGTTGCAGCCACAACTTTATCCAGCACTTCTCTGCCCTGGTCGCCGTAGCCGTAGCCGGTTGTACCATAAAAACACGGTTCACTGACACGGCTTTTCTGAAATGCGGCAAGCACTTTTGCCCCGTTATAGGCGGCATTTTCCTCTATTTTGGCGAAGTCCTCCCGGCAGCGTTTCTCCGCTGCCTCTGCGGCTGCCATGATCCGATCGTCGATCGGGAAAAATTCTTGTATCTGCATGAATTACAGCGCTCCTTTCTCTTGCTGTTCCTTGGGGATGTCCTGGCGCTCCAGCACGTATTCCGAGGCGATCTCCTGAAAACCGATCTCCCGGTAAAAGCTGATGCGGACATCCAGGGCGAACAGAGCCGCCTGCTTGCCCTCAGCCGCCAGTTTTCCGGCGATCCAGCGCAGGAAGTCCCGTGCATAGCCGCTGCCACGCTGTGCAAGCTTGGTCGCAACCTGTCCCACCAGAACATTGCCTTTCCAGTCGTATACCAGAGTCAGCGTGGAGCTGTTTTTATAGGTCAGCACCTTGCTCATGCCGTGGCGGCAGCGATGGGAAACATCTGTCAACCAGAGCGAATATTCCAGCAGATTGGGAAAGCCTTCCTGCAGGATTTCGTAAACATCCTGTAATCTGGGCGATTCGTTTACTTCATCCGGGCAGAACGCCGGCGATGGTGCAGAGGGTGTCAGATGGAATGTTGCACGGTGCAGCTTTTGATAATTCGGGATCTGTCCCAGAACCGGGAGCAGTTCTGCCGGGCATTCGATGCGAAACGGCAGGTGCATTTCCGCAAAAGTGCGGATTTCTTCTTCCGGAACGCTGCCTTCTGCACAGATCAGCAGCGTGGCGTTAAACAAAAACAGCCAGCCTGTGCCGCCGCAGCCCGTTACCCGGAAAAAGCGGCAGAAATCATATCCGCCGCCGTAAGCCTGCTGATAGGCAAGCATCTGCCTGCCACGCCAGCTTTGTTCCAGAATCGCTGTTTCCTCCGGGGAAAATGCAGTGATTTGTTGTATCATATCGTCGAAACTTCTTCCATTATGGATTTTACCAGCAGCGGCAGCAATGCCGTGCAGGCGTCAAGGTCGTTCAAGTCTGCCAAGCAGGACGGTGAATGCAGATAGCGGCACGGCAAGGAAATTGCCAGGGTGCGCACGCCGCCACGGCTGACGTGGATCGCACCGCTGTCGTTTCCGCCGGCGATCCGGGATTTTGTCTGGCAGGAAATGCCGTTTTTCTCCGCAAGCGAAAATGCCATGCGGTACAGTTCCTTGTCATAAATGGTGCTGTGATCCATGAACGAAACAACCGGACCGCCGCCCAGACAGCAGACCTTTGCGTCCTCTTCTGCCCCTGCAATGTCTGCCGCAGTGGTTGCCTCCAGCACCAGAGCAAAGTCCGGGTCAACTGTATATGCCGCAGCCTTTGCGCCACGCAGTCCCACTTCTTCCTGCACCAGGAATGCAGCCGTAAAATCATAGGGGGCATCCTGTTCCAGCAGATGCAGCAGCATTGCACAGCCGGCACGGTCGTCGATCGCTTTGCTGCAAATGCGGTCTTTGCCCATGCGGACAAAATCCGGTGCAAAGTACGCATATGTTCCTTCCGGTGCGGCGGCTCTGGCTTGTTCCGCATTGTCTGCGCCGATGTCCAGAACCAGACCGCTCCATTTGGGCAGCGCTTTCCGTTCTTCCGGGGACAGTAGATGGATAGGTTTGGCTCCCACCACACCGGGGAGATGCTTTTCGCCGACCAGCACTTGTCTGCCAATGGCAACCGATGCGTCTACGCCGCCTACCGGCTGGATGCACAGTGTACCGTCACTGTTGACGTGCGTCACGATCATGCCAACTTCATCCATGTGGGCGCTGACCATCAGCTTGTGCGGCGCACGATTCTGTCCACGTTTTTCCACCAGCAGACTGCCCAGCGGGTCGATTGTCCAGGTCACATCGTGCCGCTTTTCCAGCACGGAGATCAGATAGCTGCGTACAGCCTGCTCATCGCCGGATACAGCGCAAAGATTACACAAGGTTTCAAAATGATTCAGCATACACTGCACCTCCTCAGATAAGCCGCCAGCAGTTCGCCGGTCTGCTTGACATCAGAGATCTGGATGACCTCTGCCGGCGTGTGCATATACCGGAGCGGAATGGATACAGTTCCGGTACGCACGCCGCCTTTTGTTACAGAAAAACGATCTGCATTGGTTCCGGTCATGCCCGACATCACTTCCGGCTGCCAGGGAATCTGTTCCGCATCTGCCGCAGCGATCAGCGCATTTGTCACATCACGGGAAAGGGTCGGCGAAATGCCGATCATAGGACCGCCGCCCATTTTTCCGCACTTGACCGGATCGTCTCCGTGTCCCAGCGCAAAAGTCACGTCCACTGCCAGAGCAATATCCGGTTCGATGGTAAATGCACCGATGGTTGCGCCACGTTCGCCGGTCTCCTCCTGGGTGGAGAACAGTACAGAGCAGCTGCACGGCAGTTCCTCACCCTGTACCAGGGAAAGTGCGTACAATATTGCTGCAATGCCGGAGCGATCGTCCAGAGAGCGTCCGCACACTCTGTCATTTTCCATAGGCAGGAGCGGCATTGCAAAGGAAACGGTGTCACCCTGTGTGACGATCTGTTCCAGTTCTGCCTTTGTGTATCCGGTGTCAATGGCAAGTTCTGTCACAGAGAGAACGTGTTCTTCTCCGCCCTGTAAATGCGGCGGCACGCAACAGATCACACCGGGAATATCCTGCTTGCCGTGTACAGTCACACGCTGCGCCGGCATGAGCCGAAAGTCCAGACCGCCGGCATTTCCCACCCGGAGAAATCCCTCTTCTGTGATGGCAGTTACCAGAAAGCCAACCTGATCCATGTGCGCATCCAGCAGCACGTGGGGCTTTCCGGGCTGACGCTCTCCCAGTGTGCCGAGGACGTTCCCCTGCCGCTGTTCTGCGCTGTCACAATATGGAGAGAGCAGAGACAGCACCGTATCAGCGATATTTTCTTCGCTGCCGGACACACTGGATGCCGCAGTCAGCTGACCGAGCAAATTCATCCAATCCATACTCAGTGCAGCTCCTTTACCAGATTCTTATAGTGGATGCCTCTTGCCTCGAAGTTCGGGTACAGGTCAAAGCTTGCACAAGCCGGAGACAGTGTAACGATATCGCCGGCTTTGGCACGTTTCTGCGCCTCCTGCACTGCCTCTTCCATGGAGCTGACGTGTACCAGCTCCGGTGCGCCTTCCTTATAGTACTGGCTGCCTCGAATGGCTGCCTCGATCTTATCCGCAGTAACGCCCATGAGAAGCACCAGCTTTACCTGCTGGCAAACGGTATCTGCCATCGGCTCAAAGGGAATCTTCTTGTCATAGCCGCCCATAATAACGATCAGTTTCTGCTGGAAAGAACGCAGTCCTGCCAGTACACGGGTCGGGCTGGTGGCGATGCTGTCGTTATACCACTTGACACCGTTCAGTTCCCGGACAAATTCGATGCGATGCTCTACGCCGCCGAAATTTTTTGCCACATACTGAATGTCTTCCACGGAGACAGTTCCCCAGACGGCGTTGATCGCAGCCAGGTAGTTTTCCACGTTGTGCATACCGGGAATGCGGATATCATCTTTCTGTACCACAGGAGTGTCCACGCCGTCCTTGGTAAAGCACAGCATTCCGTCTTCCCGGAGGTAAGTGCCGAATTCCGGTTTCTGACGGCGTGAGAATGTGGTCAGTGTGCCACGCACCATAGATGCCAGATTCATGGTCGGCTCGTTGTCCAGATTCAGAATGGTTCTGGAGAAAGCGTCCTGGTGCGCCAGAATGTTTGTCTTGGCGTAGATGTATTCTTCCATCGTGCCGTGTACATCCAGGTGGTTCGGTGCAATATTGGTGATGACTGCCACATCCGGAGACTGGCGCATGGACAGCAGCTGGAAACTGGAAAGTTCTACAACAGCCACGTCCTCTTCCCGGATATCCTCAATGATGGGCAGCAGCGCCCGTCCGATGTTGCCGCCTTTATGTACCCGGAAACCGGCGTGTGCCAGGAATTCGGAGATCAGTGTGGTAGTCGTGGTCTTTCCGTCCGAACCGGTCACAGCGTAGATCTTGCAGGGGCAGAGTGCGAAAAAGGCTTCCATTTCAGAAGTGATAACAACGCCCTTTTTGCGTGCCTCCTGCAATTTTTCGTTGTGATAGTACATACCCGGCGACCGGAATACCACATCATAATCGGTCAGTGTATCCAGATAGCTGTCACCCAGGCAGAATTTTACGCCCAGTGCCTGAAATTCCTCATATACTTTTCCCAGCTTTTCCGGGGTCTTGCGGTCCAGCAGTGTGACATCAATGTTTTTCTTGCGAAACAGACGGATGATATCTCCGTTGGTCACACCGGTTCCGATAAATGCCACACGGCTCTGCTGCATGGTTTCAAAAAAATGCTTAATGCTGTGCATCGTTGTTCCTCCTCAGCAAGTGGACAGAACAGCAGGCACGATCAATGGGATACGTGCCTGCTGCCGGATTTTTACGAACGTGGATTCCACGTTCTCCAATCATTTCAGAAAGTCATTCATGGTGATCTCTACACGGGGATTTCCGTCGGAGTCATCGTCGATCATTTTTACATTTTCCATGATAATATCCGTGTTTGGTGAAGAAACTGCGCCGTCGCTGCCCATGGAACGTTCTACCTTTACGAAAGAATCTACCACATCCATGCCCTCAGTGACCTTACCGAAAGCGGCATACTGTCCGTCCAGAAAACTTTCATCGCCGTAGCAGATGAAGAACTGGCTGGAGGCGCTGTCCGGATCATTGGATCTTGCCATGGATACCACGCCACGTGTGTGGGAAAGGGTGTTCTCTACGCCGTTCTGAGAGAATTCACCTTTAATGGTGTCCGTGCTGCCGCCGGTACCGTCACCCTTCGGGTCACCGCCCTGCGCCATGAAGTCCTCTACCACACGGTGGAATTTCAGACCGTCATAAAAGCCGTCCTTGACCAGCTTTTCAAAATTCTCACAGGTGATCGGTGCAACGTCCGGATACAGGGTGATGACAAAGGAATTATCTCCGGAGCTTTTGCTTGCAGAATCTTTTTTCGATCCGCAGGCAGCCAGTGTTCCTACCAAAAGTGCCGCACTGATGCTCAGTGCCAAAAACTTCAAACCACGTCTTTTCATATTGCATTTGCCTTTCTTTGACCAGATCTTTCCGGGCATGACTGACGGAGCAGATCTGTTGATACTTGCATTCCAGGGATTCCCTGCAATGTCTGCGGCAGTACTGCACAGTACCGCTATTTTACATAAACTCTATTATAACACATTTCAAATTGAAATGCAAGGGCAGCGCTGCATAAAGTTTGCGGCAAAAATATGACGCAGATCATGGGTAATCCAACAAAAAACGGGTGCAGAGACCCGAAAAGACTCTGCACCCGTTTCACAGCGATTCAGTTGTCAGCTGATCTTCTCAGCATCCGCATCCGCCGCAGCCATTGTTGCAGCCGCCACCGCAGCCACAGCCGTTGCCGCCACCGCAGCAGCAGAACAGAATAACCAGCAGAATAATGATCCAGCAGCATCCACCATTATTTTCGAAACACATAATACACGACTCCTTTGTGTCAATTTTATTTGAAACAAACTGTTTTTTGTCTGTTTCATAGTACATCATATGCCCCAGACGAAAAAGTGTGACTCCTTCGACAAATCCTGCGAAAAAAATGTGGTATACTTGTCCTGTTCAAAAGAGAGACAGCAGCACGGCACGGGGTCAGCAGGCATTCTTTCCGCTGTGCTGCATACAGAGAAAGGAACGACAACTATGCGATATACTGAAGGATTTACCGGGAAGGCGATCCTTGCCATGAAAGAGGCAATCCATGCCGCAGAAGAACTGGGGCATACCTATATTGGCAGCGAGCATCTTCTGCTGGGACTGATGGAGGAAGGCGGCAATGCAGCGGCAAGCGCTCTGGCGGCGCAGCAGGTGGATGCAGACCGGCTGCGAATGGGTGTGGTCGATCTGGTGGGGCGTGGCATTCCGGCACAGGTACAAGAGGACTGTCTTACGCCGTCCCTGGTTTCCATTTTAGAGGATGCCAAGGAACGTGCCAGAGACAGCGGACGCAGTCTTGCTGGAACGGAGCATCTGCTCCTTGCCATTATTCATGCGCCATGCTGCAGTGCAGTCACTATTCTGAAAAAGCTGGGCGTCAGTCTGAACCAGCTCTGCACCTTGTGCAGCTGTGACACAGCATACGGTGTGCGGATGGAACGGCACCGGGTGGATACCCTTTCCCGGAAGAACTGCCCTGCCCTGTTTCAGTACGGAAAGCTGATGACCGATCCTGCAAGCCCCTGCCGCTATGATCCACTGGTGGGAAGAGAAAAGGAGATTCAGCAGATGATCCGAATTCTCTCCCGGCGCACCAAAAACAACCCCTGTCTTATCGGCGAGGCAGGGGTCGGGAAAACGGCAATCGTAGAGGGCATCGCCAAGAAAATTTTGCAGGGTGATGTGCCGGAGTCCTTACAGCAGATGCAGCTGTTTTCTCTGGATTTGCCGGCACTGCTTTCCGGAGCAAAATACCGGGGCGATTTTGAGGAGCGGCTGAAAAACTGTCTGGCAGAGGCAACGGAACAGGGAAACATCATCTTATTTATTGATGAACTGCACACCATTGTGGGCGCCGGCGCAGCGGAAGGGGCGATTGATGCCGCCAATATGCTGAAACCGCAGCTGGCACGTGGAGAGATTCGCCTGATTGGTGCAACGACGCCGGAAGAGTTCCGGGCGACCATCGGCAAGGACAGCGCATTGGAACGGCGCTTTCAGCCGGTCACTGTTCGGGAGCCGTCCCCGGAACAGTGTTATGCCATGCTCCAGGGACTGCGGGAGACCTATGCGGAATTTCACCGGGTGGAGATTTCGGATGATGTACTGCACACGGCGATCCATTATGCCGACCGCTATCTCCACGACCGTTTTCTGCCGGATAAGGCAATCGATCTTTTAGATGAAGCGTGTTCCCGTGCCAGGATTCGCTGGGAGTCGGAGGCACAGCCGACTGCGCCGGCGGCAGTATCCGAGGAAGATGTTGCGGTGATCGTCTCTGTCCGGACAGGCATTCCCACAGAGAAAATCACCGAGGCCCAGCGTCAAAAACTTCTGACGCTGGGCGATGCCTTGAAAAAACAGGTGGTGGGGCATGATGATGCGGTGGACACGCTGACAGCCGCCCTGTTCCGGGCAAGCACCGGATTGCAGGACAAGGCGAGACCGATCGGCGCATTTTTATTCGCCGGGCCAACTGGTGTCGGAAAGACAGCCCTTGCCGGCGCCCTTGCGGCACACTTGTTTGATGACAAGGACAGCCTGATACGCATTGATATGTCCGAGTTCATGGAAAAGCACACTGTCTCCAAGCTGATTGGAGCGCCTCCCGGTTATGTAGGGTTTGAGGACGGCGGAATGCTGTGCGAACGGGTGCGCAGGAGACCCTACTGCGTCATTCTTTTTGACGAGATCGAAAAGGCGCATCCGGATGTGTGCAATATTTTGCTGCAAATCATGGAGGACGGCATCCTGACTGATTCCTGCGGCAGAACGACCAGTTTCCGCCATGCCCTGCTGATTATGACATCCAACCTGGGCGGAGAGTCCATCCGCACCGGTGAGCATCTGGGGTTCTTGCCGGCAGAGAACGACAGTACCAACGCAGCAGCCATTGATGCTCTGCGAAATCACTTTTCCCCGGAGTTTCTGGGACGGCTGGATGAGGTGCTGTGGTTCCAGAAACTGGAGAGCGACAGCCTGGCGCAGATTGCCCGGAGAATGCTCCGGGAATTGCAGCAGCGGCTGGCGCACATGGAGATCGCCATGGAATTCACGGAGGATGCAGTCCAGCTGCTGGCGAATGCGCCCAAAACCAAGCAGTACGGCGCACGTCCCATGAAACAATATCTGGCGCAGATGGTAGAAAACACCATCGCAGACAAGATGCTGCGCAGTGAGGTGCAGTCCGGTGATGAGATCTGTCTGACTGCAAAAGAACGACGGTTTGTGGTGCTGGACAAGGTGCTGCCTACCCGGTAACCGATTTTATACCCCAACAAAAAACCAGGCAATGCGTTTTCACATTGCCTGGTTTTTTTAGTTTTCCAGTGCGAACAACTCGTTCAGATAGTGGATGCCGGTCTCTGTCCGGAAAATCTTATCCCGGAACGATTTGATGTTTCTCTTCGGCAGACCCTCTTCGTAGGCGTTTACCATAAAGTCCGCCTCAATCAGAATTTGCAGATCCACGTCATCAATCTTATCATAAGAATGATGGTGCGCCACCATATCGCAGACACGGTTGATGAGCGCCGGCGAAAACTCCAGCGCCATCAGCATGGCTCTTGCGATCGGTGGCCCTTCGATCTCCTGGTACTCTCCGGCGGCAGAACGATATTTCTTTTCTGCGGCATGGATGCCGATATCATGCACCAGAGCAGCTGCCTCAACGATCTCACGCTGCTTTGCACCCAATTGTTCTTCTTCGGCGATCATTTTCGCAAAGGCATATACTTTCATGAAATGCTGTATCCGTTTGGGATCCCCGCTGTACAATGTGACCATTGCCATTGTCAACTGACTCATCGATGCCATATGACTCCGCTCCTTTCACCATTACGGTTCACCTGCTTTCGCTATACAGGCTTTTTATTGTCAAATTTTCTTAAAGCTGGTCTGCAATATCGTAGATCAGACGCTCGGACTTCTCCCAGCCCAGGCATGGGTCTGTGATGGAGCGTCCGTATACGCCCTCGCCGATCTTCTGTGCACCGTCCTCAATATAGCTTTCGATCATAAAGCCTTTGACCAGCGATGCGATTTCCTTGCTGTGGCGGCAGCTGTGCAGGACTTCGTTGCAGATACGGATCTGTTCCATATACTTTTTGCCGGAGTTTGCGTGGTTTGCGTCCACGATCACAGCCGGATTCTGATAGTTCTTCTTCTGATACAGATCATACAGTGTAATCAGATCTTCATAGTGATAGTTCGGGAGTGTGCGTCCCAGCGGATCTACTGCGCCACGCAGGATAGCGTGTGCCAGCGGATTTCCGGCAGACTTAACTTCCCAGCCACGATACAGGAACACATGGGATGCCTGTGCCGCAGTCAGTGAATTCATCATAACAGAGAGGTCGCCGCCGGTCGGGTTCTTCATGCCTACCGGGATATCCAGACCGCTGGCAGTCAGACGATGCTGCTGGTTCTCAACGGAACGTGCGCCGATGGCAACATAAGACAGCAGGTCAGACAGATAACGGTGGTTTTCCGGATAGAGCATCTCGTCTGCGCAGGTCAGACCAGTCTGCTCAATTGCACGGGTATGCAGCTCACGAATGGCGATCAGACCCTGGAGCATATCCTCTTTCTTTTCCGGATCCGGCTGGTGTACCATGCCCTTATAGCCTTCGCCGGTGGTGCGGGGCTTGTTGGTGTAGATACGAGGGATCAGGATCAGCTTATCTGCTACCTTTTCCTGTACCTTTGCCAGACGGTTCACGTAGTCCAGAACTGCGTCCTCACGGTCGGCAGAGCAAGGTCCGATAATCAGCAGCTTTTTGTCTGATTCGCCGGTGAATACCTTCTTGATCTCTGCGTCACGCTTTTCCTTGACCGAAATCAGCTTTTCTGAAAGGGAAAACTGCGCTTTCAGTTCCTTCGGAATGGGCAGCTTTCTGATAAACTCCATATTCATTCTAAATAAGTCCTTCTTTCTCATTACATTAGAGCGCAGCATTAGGCTCTCAAAACTGCGTCGCCGCAAACCGTTTTTCGCAATGAAAAATCTGTGCTTGTCCGTTCAGCGCAGCAGTGCTAAGGTATAGTATACTATATTTTTCCGAAAATTGCAAGCCCTGGCCGGAAAATCACGAAAAGTTTACTGGTGTCGCTACCGGCGGCGTGGTGTCTGTGCCGGATGTTTCTTCTTCCTGTGCCTCCGGCATCAGAAATTCCACTGTCAGATTGCCCTGTGCCGTATATACGGTCACGATCGCCTGCTGCTGCGGCAGGATCATAACGCCGGCGATCTCAGAGGCAGTTAGACGGCAGTCATCCCACTGGTACAGCAGCTCCGGCTGCGTGTTCTTTCCCGCCATGCAGTATAGTCCGTGTTCGTTCCAGATACCGTAGAGGAGACTGTCCTCTTCGGATTCCGCCAGCATGGCATCTGCGGTCATTCGCTCCGGCACAGCGGTCTGTGTTTTCCACAGTGCACCATCCGTTACCACGATGTGAGACAAATGCTGCACATCGTCGGTGTCACATTCCCACAAAAGCATCCCGTCGTCACTGCACCGCACCCACTGATAATCCGATTCCAGGGACAGCACGTTGTCTGCATTTCCCTGCACCGGGCAGAGGTTTCCGTTGTCATCCAGTGCCATCAGGCACTCGGATTCGTCGATCGTTGCCGTCAGATAGACATGGTCAGAGGCATCACAGCGCACGCCGGTGAATGCCATAGTCTGGCGTGAAGTTTCATCCAGATCCAGCAGTGTGGAAAGTCCCAGTTTTTTGCAGACCACGCCGTTTTTATCGTACCACACCAGCTGATACTGTGTGGCATAATTTTCATAGTAGGATTCCCAGTCGAATTCGTCCGGGTTAAATGTGGGGTCTTCATACGGCACAGCATCTGTATTTTCACAGATCAAGCCGCAGATCGTTCCGTCAGAAAGTACATCGAAATCTGTCAGCCCGACAAAAGCAGACGCATTGGCATTGGCGTACAGCGGTGCAAATTCCGGTTCCGTATCCGCCTTTGCATGATACAACACGCTTTCTGTCTGCTGCAAGTCGTTCTGCCGCGTCCCGAGCAGGTAGACATCGTCCTCATAAATGCGAACAGTCTGGAGTGTTCCCAGCTCCTCCGGCATTTTCCATGCGGCAGCTTTTGCTTTATACAATGCCTCGGCAGGCGTTGTCTCGGTAACCGAGACCGTCTCCTCTGGCTCCGCATCAGTTGTTTCTTCCGAAGTATCCGTCACAAGCGGCGGAAGATCGGTGGCTTTTGTATGATTTGCAGAGGGATTTTGTTCTGTTGCAGCACAGCCGGCTGTACAGAACAGCATTCCCATCAATAAGACGCACACGGAATGTTTTCCATGAAATTCCATTGCACTGCCTCCATTCGTCAAAATCTTTGTCTATTATAATACGAATCGAGTAAAATGTCAAGGTGATACTGCACAAAAACAGAAAAAACCAATTCCCGGTTCCATACCGCTCAGCTGCGCCGGGATGCAGCGGCGATTGCAGCCTGCAAACGTGCTGTGATCGCCGCATCTGTAACGCACAGGTTTTTGTCGATCCCGGTTCCCAGATGGATCTCCGGTTTGATGACCGGTCCGTGGAAATCAGAGCCGCAGGTATACAGCAGGTCATATTTCTCGGCGAGGTGCAGATAAAACTGCGTCTGTTCCGGCGTATGGCGGCTGTAATATGCCTCAATTCCCTGGAGACCGACGACTTTCAATTTGGCAACCAGTGCATCCAGCGCATCATTTTCCAGTTTCAGCTGATGCGGATGCGCCAGCACTGCGACACCGCCGGCGCTGCGGATGACCCGGATGCCCTCTTCCGGTGTGGGTTTGGGACGTTCTACACGGGCGTAGAATTCCGGTGTCGTCAGATATTTTTCAAAGGCATCCTGTACCGAGGACGCATATCCCAACTCTACCAGCGTTCTGGCGAAATGCGGTCGCCCGGAGGTTTTCCCCTGGTTGCAGCGGCGCACATCTTCCAGCGTAATGGCTGCGCCTTTTTTCTGGAGGTAGGCAAGCATTTTGCCGCAGCGCTCTGTCCGGTCAGCGGCGTGCTTGGCACAGAACTGGTGCAGCACATCGCTGTCGGGATGAACGCCATATCCCAGAATATGCAGTTCCTTTCCGCCCTGTACACTGATCTCAATGCCCGGGAAAAATGTCATTCCACAGGCCACCGCCGCTGCACTTGCCGCAACAATGCCGGAAACCGTGTCATGATCTGTGACTGCGGCAACGGTAACGCCGGCTTGATGCGCCATGCGGATGGTCTCTTCCGGTGAAAACTGTCCGTCTGAACAGGTCGTATGGATATGCAGGTCGATCATTTTTTCTTTCCCTCCGTAAATACAGCCGCTGTTTCCTGTTCCGCAAAAGTATCTGCATCGCAGAGAATCAGCACTTGGGTGTAATCCGACACATCTGCCAGTTCCGAAAGCGAATGCTCCATCTCTGTCACATCCAGAATACAGATCTCGCTGTAATGCTGCGCCAGAAACGGCACCATACAATCCGCATAGGAATCTTTCAGCAGCAGGAGTTTTTTCTGATTGTCCAGGTTCGTCTGGATTACGATTTTTTCGCAGGGGTCTCCCAGATAGAAAGCATCCGGATTTGCCGCCGCATCATTTGCCGTATCGCAGAGCTGCCGTTTCTGGGGTTTTCCGTCTGCCGGATATGCAGTCATTTCGGTGATCTGGCTGCCGTTCTCGTTTTGGTACACGTCTAAGATATCCGGGGTCACCTTGGAATACAGGCAGGCATCGTAGAGATTGCCCCGGAAGGATGCAACATGGGTCACAGTGTACTGGTCATAGGAAATAGGTGCAAAGCCCATACGCTGAATGGCGTTGCGGTAAACGCAGTATGCCCCGTAGCTGCTCCACTTTGCATCAGTTCGATAATAGATATAGTCATTTGTGGCGGTAAAGAGAACATGGTAGACATCAATTTTTCGGACAGGTGAGCTGATTTCCTGGTAAAAGCTGTCGATTGCTGTCCGCTGAGACGGATAGGACATCTCGTCCAGCAGATCATCTGCGTAGAACTCTCCTGCTGGCGGTACGGCGATCACCGCTGTGGGAATCTGATATGCTGCATAGAACTGGCTGATGGCATCAGCAGTATCTGAGAGTGCCGCAGCATCCAGCTGCTTGGGACACTCCAGCAGACGCTCTTCTGTGAAGTACACATCGCCGATCCGGTTGCCGCCGGTGGCAGCGATACCATTTGTCAAAGTACGCAGAAAGAGATTTCTCGCCGGAAAGGCAGCTGTCAGTTTTTCGTCCGCCTTTTGAAAAGCGGAATCTGATATGGTGCGGGACGAGTTCTGAGGTGTTCCGCTGCCGCCGGAAATGCCCAGGGCAATGAGTGTGCCGATGCCGCCCAGCAGGAGCATTGCCCAGAGAATCCTGCCGGAAAACCGGTTGGAGATCTCGCCCTGTTCCTGTACGGTATGTTTTTTCCAGCGCCGGGGCTGTTTGACTTTCATCTGACTGCACCTCCTTTACAGAACCAGCTGCATCTGCACTGTGCCGCCGGTATGCACCAAAAGTATCACGTCCAGCAAAAGTGCGCCGATGCCGAACAGAACTGTCAGCGGTACACGCAGAATGCGGAACCACGGTTTTTCTTCCACCAGATGAAACAGCCAGCGCCAGTTTCCGGAAACGCTGTAGACCGCAGCAGCCAGTGCCAGACCGTAGGCACGCAGCAGGTCAGCGTCTGCCTCGGTGGGTGCGATATGACCGCCGCACAGCATGATCTTCAGATAGTTCCAGACGGATGGCAAATCCGGCAGTGTCAGCAGGACTGCACCCACGGAGAGCAGCAGCAAGGTCAGTGCATAGCGCAGCATGGAGGTGCGCTTATCCCGCCAGAGCAAGTGCGCAAGCCACAGACAGAATCCGATCAGCAGCCCGAACAGCAGCGATGGCAGACGCACGCCGTACCACAAGCCGATACAGCCCCAGGTAATCATCAGCGCCAGCAGCTGGAAGAAACGGTTGCTGCCACGGAAGTGTGTTCCCACATAGTGGGAGAACCACTGTACAACGGTGCGGTTCCATTGGTCTGCAAAAGCAGCAATGGACGGATAGAACAAAGACTTTCCATAGCTTTCCGGCAGGCGCACGCCGTAGCACGCCCCGATGCCGATTGCCATATCCGCATAGCCGGACAGTTCCAGATATAGCGTGACAAGCTGGGAGAATGCCCCCAGCCAGACAACCAGCATGGAATACGGGGCATCTGAGGTCTGACACAGCGTTTGGAAAAGCATCCCGACCCAGTCCGCCAGAAACAGTTTTTTTGCCATGCCCACCAGAAACCGCAGCAGTCCGCCGCCGATACGGCTCATGTCAAATGCCGGGTCGCAAATGGTCTTATGCACCATCGGATATGGCACAACAGGTCCCATGATGAGGCGGGGATAAAACAATAGGTACAATCCCAGCCGGCGCCAGTTTGTCTCGCCACAGCACTTGCCACGGAACACATCAATGCAGTAGCCTGCATTCTGCAAAACGAAAAATGCCAGCCCCAGCGGAAACAGTGCGCTGCCGTGAAACGCACCGGCTTTCAGCGAGTACAGCCAGTCACTGCGCAGGACGATCAATGCGCCGAACTGCACCAAAAGAGTGCCTGCCAGCGTCAGCCGGGACAGTGCCTTTTTAGAGCGCAGCTTTTCCAGGAGCAGTCCTGCACCATAGGTCAGTGCCGCCAGCACAAGTTCTGTCAGCGCAGCCATCCAGCCGCCGCAGAACAGGAAAAGGATGCTGATTCCCAGCATGACTTCCCGTTTCCAGCGGCGTGGTGTCAGATAATAGATTCCCATGGTAATGGGCAGAAAGAAAAACAAAAAGGTGAAAGATGCAAATTGCATAGATGTTCTCCTGTGCAGTGAATGGGTCGAAACTGATGTGGTGCAGGATGCTTATGCCAGCGTTTCCAGCAGCGCTTGCAGTTCTGTGCGGGTCATCATGGTGTTCAGAACTTCCAGCAGCGACGCCGCCGAGAGCAGATCCGGCAGCCCCAGCTTTTTTTGCAGTGCTTTCCGCCGTGCCCTGCTGTCTGCGCCGCCGGAGAGTCCCAGCTCATACAGATCCAGCTTTGTGATGGAATCTGCCTTTGCCGGGCGCTCGTCTGCCAGAATGCCTGCCTTTGTGAAAGCCTCCAGGAGCCGTTTCTTATCGATGCCCTCTACGCCCAGCTTGCCCTCTGCGGACGGCTTATCCTTGCGGCGTTCTTTGCCGTAAATGTCGGGGATGTACACATGGTACAGCTTTCCCTCGTGGATCGCACCCTTGAGATAATGGCGGATCTTAAAGCCGGCAGTATCCGAATCGGTCAAGATGATTACCCCTGTTGTTTTGGCGTAATAGCGGATCAGAGACATCTTTTCTGCATCGTGGAAGATGCGAAAACCGTTTGTGACAAGGATCACCGCATCCAGAATGGAGGAAAGCTTGATCTTGTCGTACTTTCCCTCAACGATGATAGCCTGTGCAATATGAATCATAGGAACCTCCTGCGATAGCGAGCATTTTTACGATGGCAGCTTCCAGCATGACCCGTTCTTCCCCGGAGCTGGAATTCAGATCCAGTTCCAGTTCACGCAGCACCCGGATACACGCCCGAAGACGCTCCGGCGGCAGCCTGCGGCAGTCACGGAACGCATTCTGCACCATAAAGTCAAAGGTATAGCCGAAGTCGGCTTTCATATCTGAAACCTGTTTCCCTGCCCGAAGTGCTGCTGCTGCACGGTACAGATCCAGGAATGCAGACGCAATGGCGTGAACGATAAACGTCCGGTTGGTGCGCATGGCATACAGCTTATCCAGCTCCTCCATAGCGGCTTTCGGGCGCTGGGAAACTACGGCTTTTGCCAGGTTGAATGTGGTCGTTTCCAGCTGCGGTGAGGTCATTTCCCGCACCATTGCTGTGGTGATCGTACCGCCTTTGTCCGCATAAGCGCAGAGTTTTTCCAGTTCGCTGCGCAGAATGAGAGTGTTGCCCATGCAGAGACGCACTAGTTCTTCGGCGCTGTCCCTGGGCATCACGCATCCACGGCGTTCTGCCAGCTCGGACAGTTCCTTTGCCAGCACCTGCGGTGTGCGCTGGACTGCCTCACAGACGATTCCGCATTTGGCAATGCAGTCGATCAGCTTTTTATTTTTCCCCTGAGGCGTTTTTTTGCCGTTTTTCGGGTCGAACCCGGTCACATCCAATACCAGCACCGTTGCGCCGCCGACTGTGGGCAGAAACTCCAGCAGTTGTTTCAGCTGATCTTCCCGCAGACTGTTGGCGTCCAGATCATGCACCTGGATGCAGTTATGGGCAGAAAACATGGAGAACTGGCGTGCTGCATCTTCCAGCGGTTTCAGTTCCAGCTTTTGCCCGTCGAACCGGGTCAGCGCCATGTCTGCGTTGCCGCCGGTCCCCTTTTTCAGCAGGCTGGCGGTCAGCTGTTTCACCTGCACCAGGTCAGCGCCGTAGATGTAGTATAAATTTTGCAGTTCGCCCTTTCGAATCTGGGCAGAAAGCTGTTTGGGGTCACAGATCGGCATAAGGGTTCTCCTTTCATATTCGATGGCGAACAGATCACGAAAGCTGTTCAATATCCCACGTGCCATCCGGATACACCCGTATCTGAACCGCATCGTCTTTTTCATAGGTTTCTTCCGGCATTTGCTCCGGGTCTCCGTTCCACTGGGTACAGATCAGAGCGTCTACCTCTTCTTCCGGAAGATAGGAAACGGCTGTCCCGACACAAAAACAGAGGTTGCCGAACTTCACCAGCAGTGTGCCGTCCGATTCCAGGATGCTGTACTGGGTGTCCTCCACGACAAACTTGTCCGTTTGCAGCGGTTTTGTTCCCATAAAGTCTGCATCCGGCGGAATCCAGCAGTTGGCAGGAACTGCCGTTTCTGCGGCGGTCATTTCCGACAACGTCTGCGGATAAGCCACACGCAGCTGGTCGGCTCGCTTTGTCAGACACAGCGTATCCAAACGGCGAATACCTTGTTCTGCGCAGTACGCCTGGACATAGCGAGGATTCCGGTGGTCTCCAGTCAGATCTATGACGTCTGTTTTTCCGGCGTATGCCACCAGTACCACTTCTTCCTGCCTCTGTCCCAGGACGGTAACGGTAAAGCACCGCTGTTCGCTCAAGCGGTAAATGCCCTGCCCTGCGATAAGTATGCCAAAGGAAACGGCGATAGATGCCGCAGCCGTACGCCGGTTTCGCCGGAAACAGATCACCGTCAGAACGAACAGGATCAGAATGCTCGACAGCAGCGGCAGCTGTTTCCAGCCCGTTGGAAACATCACCGGGATAAGCGTACGGAGACCATACCCCAGGAGCATCATGCCGTCATACAGCAGTTTCAGACAAAAGCAGACGGGCTTTGCTATGATGCCGACACCGCCGGTCAGAAAGATTGCCAGGGACAGCATCAGCATCAGCGAACAAATCGGGACAAGCAGCAGATTGGCAATGGGAGACGCCACGGACACCTCCCGGAAATAGAGCAGCGTCACCGGAAAAATGCAGACAGAAACGCAGGTCACGGTTGTCAGCTGGCGGAAAAGACTCCATTCGAATCCCTTTTTTCGCATCTTGCGTGTCATCCATGGAGCGAACACGCCAACGGCAAATGTGCCGGTATATGACAGCAGAAAAGAGGCGTCTTGAATCAGATAAGGGTTTCCGATCGTCATAAGGATTCCGGCGATGCAGAGAGAGTTGCAGGTGTCTGCCTTTCGGAAAAACAGCGGCGCACTCTGCATCATCAGAAACATAAACCCGGCACGCAAAATTGAAATGGGCGCACCAACCATCAGCGCATACAGTGCTGTCCAGACTGCTGTTGTCCCGAAGGTCAGCCAGCGGTGAAAATGCAGTTTCCGGCATAGAAATCCCCAGATGCTGAGGATCAGCACCAAGTGCAGACCGGAAACGGATACCACGTGACGAATGCCGTGATGCGTCAGAAGAGCGTCAGTTTCCTCCGGCAGCGTTTCCTTTGTGCCAAGCAGCATGGCGCTGACCATACCGCCGGCATCCGTTCCGGCGAGGGTGCAGATGCGCATGGAAATACGGCTGCGGTATGCCTGCAAGGCACGGACCAGCTTTCCGTTTTCGGTATGTGTGCAGGAAATGTAGTCCTTGGTGTCTGCCTGTAGAAAGATGCCCTTTGCCTTATAGTAGCTGCCTGTATTCCAGAGGTAGCTGTCCGACGGAACGGAAAATGTTCCTGCAACATCCAGCGTGTCCCCATACTGAGCGCCTACGTCATCGGTATAGACCAGGATCTTTGCCTTTTTGCCGTCACGGAACTGTCCTTTCAGCTGGTACGATGCCCGGTCATTGTCATAGGTTGTGACCGTTGTGACTCGTCCGGAAAAGGTTGTTATCGTTCCGGCGTGCGCAAGCAGCGGCTGGTACACCATTGTTGTGTACAGCAAAACTGCACCGACAGCTGCTGCCGCAGACAGTCCGGCGGTGAGCATCTGTGCCGTTGTAATACGCCGATATAGACGGAAAGCTCCCAGCAGCAGAAATGCCGCCAGAAGCAGACTCGTCGTCACGGAGATCTGGCAGGTTGCTGCGAAGTACAGCCCAATCAGCCAGGGAATCCCCAGCCATACCATTTTCCGTTTCATCTCTGCCCTGTCCTCAATCCTTGAAGAACAATGGCAGTTGTTCCAAATATATCAGATCTTTGCGCTCTGCTGCATCGCCCTCGGCAAGGGGCGCCGCATTGCCCACGATCTCGCCGCCGGCAGATTTCACCAGCTGCTGCAGCGCACGGAGAGAATCTCCGGTGCTGATAACATCGTCAACAATCAGGACACGTTTGCCCTTCATCCACGCCGCCTTTTCGCCGTCCAGATACAGTGTCTGCACGGCTGCGGTGGTGATGGATTTCACCTGCACGGAAAGCACATCGGTCATGTAACCCTTGATGGACTTTCGTGCGACGATGTACGGCACTTTCAGCTGACGGGACATCTCATATGCCAGCGGGATGCCCTTGGACTCTGCCGTCAGAATATAGTCACATTCCGGCACACGCTTTGCCAGTTCTCTGGCGCACGCCTCTGTCAGTTCCACATCGGAGAACAGAATAAATGCCGCAATGTCCAGCTTTTCGCTGATGGGGCAGATTTTCAGTTCCCGTGTCAGACCGGCAATGTGCAATGTATAATATGCTGCCACAGACCGTACCTCCTTAGTCCGCAATGGGCTGTACTGCGTCTGCGCCCCAACCCATCTTTACACCGGCAAGCATATGGAAATGCAGGTGGAAAACAGTCTGTCCGGCATTTTCGCCGCAGTTGGTCACGATCCGATAGCCATCCGTGATACCCTCCTGCTCTGCGATTTTTGCAGCCACTTCGTAAATATGACCGACAACCGCAGAATTTTCCGGCGTGATCTTTGCCGCACAGCAGATATGCTGCTTCGGGATCAGCAGATAGTGAATCGGTGTAATCGGGTTGATGTCCTTGAACACATAAACCGTTTCATCTTCGTATACTTTTGCGCTGGGGATCTCCCCTGCGATGATCTTACAAAACAGGCAGTCTTCCATGATTAGTCCTCCTTGAGAAATTCTGCTGCAATGCCGTCCAGAGCCATCAGTGCCTCATCGACCATATAGGTCTTGCCGATGCCTGCCATAGCGCTGTCCGGCTTACCGCCGCCCTTGCCGCCGGTGACAGCAGCTACACGCTGTACGATCTTGCCGGCGTGTGCGCCCTTGTCTCTTGCCGGAGCGGAGCAAGCGCAAACCAGATTGCCCTTTTCGCCGTTTACGCTGGCGAGAACAGCAATGACCGGTTCTTTCATGTCCTTGATGGTGTCGCCCATCTTCCGCAGTACCTGCGGTGTCGTGCCGCTGAGCATTGCAGAAACGACCTTGACGCCGTTGATCTCCTTGGCGTTGTCGAAAATTGCAGCCATCTGAGCATCGGAAATCTTCTGGTTCAGAGATTCGATCTGGCGATCCTTTGCCTTGTTTTCGGCCACCAGAGATGCGCAGTGTTCTGCCAGGCCGGTGGTGTTGCTCAGTTTCATTGCCTTAGCAGCAGATGCCATGGTCTCTTCGTAGGAATCCAGCAGTTCCAGAACGCCTGTGCCGGTGACTGCCTCGATACGGCGCACGCCAGATGCCACTGAGCTTTCCGACAGGATGCGGAACAGTCCCAGTTTTGCAGTGTTGTCTGCGTGTGTACCGCCGCAGAATTCTACGGAGTAATCGCCAACGGTTACAACACGAACGATGTCGCCGTACTTTTCGCCGAACAGTGCCATTGCGCCCAGCTTTCTTGCCTCGGCGATAGGCAGTTCCTGTGTAACTACCGGGATTGCCTCCAGAATCTTTTCATTGACCAGAGCCTCGACCTTTTTGATCTCCTCATGTGTCATTGCGGCAAAGTGAGAGAAGTCAAAACGGCAGCGGCTGTCGGTTACCAGCTGCCCCGCCTGGTGAACGTGGTCACCCAGGACAGTACGCAGTGCAGCCTGGAGCAGATGCGCTGCGGTATGGTTGCGCATCGTTCTGCTGCGCTTGTCTGCGTCGATCTTTGCAGATACGGTATCGCCTACGTGCAGTGCGCCTTCGGTCATGGCACCCAGGTGCAGGTAGTGTCCGTTTTCGGTCTTGCTGGTTGTCTCTACCGTGAATGTGCTGTCCGGTGTGGTAACAGAACCGGAATCGCCGATCTGTCCGCCGCTCTCTGCGTAGAACGGAGTCTTGTCCAGAACAACAACTGCCGGTTCGCCCTCAGCAGCGGTGTCAACAGCCTCGCCGTCACGGAAGATTGCGATGACCTTGGCATCCTCTTCTGCGTTATGGGTATAGCCGGTGAATACGGTTGCCGGTGCGTCGATCTGGAGACCGCCTTCAGCCCAGGAAGAGCCTGCCTTATTGTGATAGTCTTCTCTTGCACGGTTCCGCTGTTCCTCAACCAGAGCCGCAAAGCGGTCACGGTCTACAGATACGCCCTGCTCTGCTGCGATTTCTTCGGTGAGGTCAATCGGGAAACCATAGGTATCCGACAGCTTAAACGCATCTTCGCCGGAAACCATGTCCTTGCCCTCGGATTTCAGCTGCGTCAGAATGCCGGACAGCATATCAAAGCCCTTGTCGATGGTCTTTGCAAAGGTCTTTTCTTCCTCTTCCACGATCTTGCGGATGTATGCCTTTTTCTCTTCCAGTTCCGGATAAGCGGAGGCGTTTTCATGAATAACCGTTTCCACAACTTCGTACAGGAACGGCTTTTCGATGCCGATGAGTCTGCCGTATCTTGCGGCACGGCGGAGCAGACGGCGCAGCACGTAGCCACGACCTGCGTTGGACGGCATAACGCCGTCGCCGATCATGAAAGTGGTGCTGCGGATATGGTCGGTGATAACACGGAGCGCAACGTCAACCTTTTCATCTTCGTTGTAAGTTACGCCTGCGATGCGGCAAACGTGCTTCATGATGTTCTGTACGGTATCAACCTCGAACAGGTTGTCTACGCCCTGCATCACACAAGCCAGACGTTCCAGACCCATACCGGTATCAATGTTCTTGTGTTCCATTTCGGTGTAGTGACCGTTGCCGTCGCTGTCAAACTGGCTGAATACCAGGTTCCAAACCTCTACATAGCGGTCGCAGTCGCAGCCAACGTGGCAGTCCGGCTTGCCGCAGCCCTTTTCCGGTCCACGGTCAAAGTAGATCTCAGAACACGGGCCGCACGGACCGGAACCATGTTCCCAGAAGTTATCCTCTCTGCCCAGGCGAACCATGTGATCTTCGGCAACGCCGATCTGCTTAGTCCACATTTCAAATGCTTCGTCATCGTTTTCGAAAACGGAAACATACAGCTTATCTGCCGGCATCTCCAGCACCTTGGTGAAGAATTCCCATGCCCAGGTGATCGCCTCGATCTTGAAGTAATCGCCGAAAGAGAAGTTGCCCAGCATCTCGAAATAAGTACCGTGGCGTGCGGTCTGACCGACACGCTCGATATCCGGGGTACGGATGCACTTCTGACAGGTCGTTACACGGGTATTCGGCGGAACTGCCTGACCCAGGAAATATTTTTTCAGCGGTGCCATACCAGAGTTGATGAGCAGCAGACTCTTATCCCCCTGGGGAATCAGCGAAAAGCTGGGGAGACGGGTATGCCCCTTGCTCTCAAAAAACGAAAGATATTTTTCTCTTAATTCATTTACACCTTGCCACTTCATTGGTTTTCAGACTCCTTTTTGAAAAAATACGGTGTTGTCAGAACAAATGCCAGGCAGATCTGCCGGTATCCGTTCTCATAAAAAAAGACCATCGCCGCCAAATGGGACGAAGGCCTTCGTGTTACCACCCAAGTTCGGAAATATGAAATTTCCCTCTTTCCCTTTAACGCAGGGAATACGTTTCGGTTTTCCGAAAAGGCTCACGGGTAGCACCTGCCGGCACGCCGGAGCAGTTTCACCAGACCTGCCCTCTCTGTTTCAGCCGCCGCCGCAGTTATTCCGATCATCGCCGATTTTATATCAACATCTCTATTAGTATAGCAAATATCGGGTCGTTTGTCAACTGTTTTTTTGAGAAAATCCGGACAGCATCAGAAAAAGCTGCCGCACTGACAAACAGTACAGCAGCTTTTTCTCATATAAGTACAGCGCTTGACAGTGCGCTTATGCGTTTTCCTTGTTTCTCCGATCCAGCAGTGCCTTGATCTTTGCGTTCGGGTCAATGACATTGCCGATGGAAACGTCGTGGTTCAGAGATGCGATGAAGTAGGAAATATACTTGGAGCAGTCTACTTCGTGGAACCACTCACGCTTGAGCAGTTCATCTGTCCGGTAGGTCAGATTGGTGGAGAATACTGCATCAATGTAGCCGTCCTCATTTGCCTTGTCGAACTTCTCCAGACCGTTTACGAACAGACCGTAAGTTGCATAACAGAATACACGGCGTGCTTTCCGCTCTTTCAGTGCGTATGCAATATCCAGCATGGACTCGCCGGAAGAAATGATATCGTCTGCAATGAAAACATCCTTGCCCTCAACCGAATTTCCCAGGTATTCATGTGCTACGATGGGGTTATGTCCGTTGATGATCTTGGAGTAGTCACGGCGCTTGTAGAACATACCCATCGGTACACCCAGCATGGATGCGTAGTACATATTCCGGTTCAGAGCGCCTTCGTCCGGGCTGATGACCATAAACTCGTCCGGAGTCGTCTTGAGGTGCGGAATGGTCTGGAACATTGCCTTCAGTACCTGGTAAGACGGCATCATGTTGTCAAAGCCCATGAGCGGGATCGCATTGTGTACACGGGGATCGTGCGCATCAACGGTCAGAATGTTGGAAACACCCATCTGGTACAGCTCCTGCAGTGCGCAGGCACAGTCCAGAGACTCCCGGTAATTCCGGCGATGCTGGCGGCCGCCGTACAGGATCGGCATGATTACATTGATGCGGTGTGCCTTACCGCTGGCTGCCTGGATAATACGCTTCAGATCCTGGTAGTGGTCGTCCGGAGACATGGCGTTCTGCTGATCGTACATCTGATACTTTACGTTGTAGTTTCCCACATCAATGATAATGAACAGATCCTTACCACGTACTGTAGACTTGATCAGTCCCTTGCCGTCACCGGAAGAGAAACGAGGGCATTCTGATTCGATCAGGAATGTGTCCACGTCATAGCCGCCTTTGTGCGCCCAGTTTACCAGGTACTCATTCAGCTTTTTTCCCAGTTCCTCTGCGCCTTTCATTGCAATCAGTCCCAGCGGTGCAACGCTGGTTCCGTGATTGAACAAAATGTCTGATGCTGATACCATACTCAAATACCTCTTTCTATTTTAGGCACGCCTAACCGCAGAAAAGCCGCACACGCCGGCGGTTCTCGCCTGCGTACAGCGTGTCCTTTTTACGATTTATGCCTTGCAGAACTTTTCGATATAATGGTCGATGTCCGCAGCGATGATCTCCTTGGCAGCGTATACGTCCTCTACTTCGTCTACGGCAGTCGTCTTGTGTTCCAGTTCTTTGTAAACCTGGAAGAAATGCACGATCTCCTCGAAAATGTGACGTGGCAGATCATCAATGTTATGATAGCTGTTGAAGGTCGGGTCGTTGCAGGGAATCGCAACGATCTTGTCATCCCGCTGTCCGTTGTCGATCATGTGGATCACGCCAATGGGATAGCAGCGCACCAGCGTCATGGGGTGCAGCGTCTGGGAACACAGCACCAGTACATCCAGCGGATCTCCGTCATCTGCATAGGTACGGGGAATAAAACCGTAGTTTGCAGGATAGTGGGTGGAAGTATACAAGATACGATCCATTTCCAGAATACCGGTCTCCTTGTTCAGCTCATATTTCACCTTGCTGTTTTTTGGAATTTCCACAACAGCGACAAATTCATCTACCGTGATCCGTTTCGGGTTGATATCATGCCAGATATTCATGGGCAATCGTCCTTTCTGTCAGAAATCCTGTGTTTTCGTCAACGGCGCATCTGCTGCACAGGCTTTGCGCAGTGATGCCTTACCTTTCTAGTATAACATTTTTTGCGGTTTTGTCAATATCATACCGCTGCTTTTTTCCCTATTTCTGCTTTTTTCGCCGTTTTCACCGAAAGCAAACAAAAAAAGCTGCGGGGATTTTGCGGAAAAGACAGTCAGCACACTTGCCAAGAACCGAAAAAAATGATATAATAAATGGTATATCGTGAAAAAACTGTAAAGCAGCAGGCAAACGCTCCAATTTTTCTGTACGTTTCGCCCTGCTGTATGCTGTATTTCCCAAGCGTATGCCGGCTATTGTGCCGCTGCGCTGTATCCATCCAAACGGCAGCACATGAAATGCTGTCTGTAAGAGCCTGTTTCAAGCATGGTTTGCGAGAGCAAGCCGTTCTGAAACGGGCTCCAGAAAAGGAGAATGACTATGCCATCTGCTACAACACCGCACGCACTCCCTGGGATGATTCTTCGGGAAGTGCGGAAAGCGGTAATCGGAAAAGATCTGGTTCTGACCAAAGTGCTGATCGCCTTTCTTGCCGGCGGTCACGTGCTGATGGAGGATATGCCGGGCGTGGGCAAGACGACACTCGCCATGGCGTTTTCCAAGGCGCTGGGGCTGAGCTGCCGCCGGGTGCAGTTTACGCCGGATGTGCTGCCCTCTGATCTGACCGGTTTTTCCGTCTATGAGAAAAGCACGGAAAAATTTGTGTTTCAGCCGGGCGCATTGTTCTGCCACCTCTTACTGGCGGACGAGATCAACCGGACTTCCAGCAAGACGCAGGCGGCGCTGCTGGAGGCGATGGAAGAAGGAAATGTTACGGTCGAGGGAAAGACCTATGCCCTGCCCCAGCCGCATCTGGTTATCGCCACGCAGAACCCTCTGGGCTGTGTGGGAACGCAGTCCCTGCCGGAATCTCAGCTGGATCGCTTTTTGATGCGGCTGCATATGGGGTATCCGGAAATTGACGAGGAAGTTGCTATTTTGCGTGGCAAAGCGGTACACAATCCGCTGGAAGATATTCGGCCGGTCTGCACACCGGAGCATCTCCGGGAATTGCAGCAGCAGGCAGCCGCTGTGTATGTGGACGACCGTTTGTATTATTATGCGGCATCCATTGCAAAGGCAACACGGGAGCATCCCCAGGTCACGCTGGGTGTCAGCCCGAGAGGAACGCTGGCGCTGGTGCAGTCTGCCAAGGCAATGGCAATGCTCCGGGGCAGAAATTATCTTTTGCCGGACGATATCACCCAGCTGTGCATGGATGTATTGGCGCATCGCATTCTCACCAAAGGCAGCGTCAATGTTGGACGCATTCTGGATGAGATCCTGCATCAGGTGCCTGCGCCGGTGCCGGACAGACGGTGAACGCCATGTGGGTGACAAAGTTTTTCTACCTGCTCCTTGCCGGGATCGCCTATTTGTTTTTCTGTCTGTATCTGCCGCAGTTTTCAGCGTATCTGCTGCTCAGCATTTTACTTTTGCCGCTGGGATTTTTCTTGGCTGCGCACCTCCGCGGCAGGAAATTGCAGGCAGAGATTTCCCTGTCAGAACGGGAAACGCATTTACAGGAGTCCTGCTGCTGCACGGTTTTGCTGAAAAATCCTACCTGGCTGCCCATCGGTACGGTTACATTTTTCCTGTCTGTGGAAAACACCACGCTGCATCTGGGAAATCAACAGGAAATGCAGACCAGCATTGCCCCACGGGATACCATGCAGCTGGAGATTCCTCTTGTTCCCAGCCACTGCGGACAAGTCCGGTTCACACTGCATCAGTGCCGCATTTATGACGGCATCCACCTCTTTTCCCACCGCAAACGGCTGAATACCAGCGCAGTTTTTACCGTTCTGCCAAGTGTGCCTGCACCGCCCGTCACAGATGCAGGAATGCAGCATGGTGATGCGGCGGTCATGCAGCCGACCACAGAGCCGGAGGAATTCCTGGGCGTTCGGGATTACCGCAGCGGCGACCGGATGCGTGCCATCCATTGGAAACTGAGCAGCCGCTTTCCCGAACCAGTGGTCAGAGAATACGGCATTCCGCAAAAAGCGCCGGTGGCAGTCGGCTTTCTGTATGCACTGCCGGACGGGATGCAAGACCCTGGCAGTTCTCTGGACGCTATGCTGGAGGCACTGCTCGCTGCCGTCTCCTATTTTTGCGAGAACGGCGACTGTGTTACCGTAATCCTTTGCAGGGTGGATCAGCGGCGCAGTGAAACGCTGACAGCTGCGAATGATCTGCTGCCGATGCTGGAAACACTTCTGGAATCGCCGCCGGATACGGATGCGGCAGGCTGCCTTTCCATATTGGAGGAATCCGGGGACAAGATCACCTGCTGTATCTGCGGCGGCGGTGTCCGGGATATCCCGGCTGAGACAGTATTTACTGCGGCAGCCGGCGTTCCCGGACAAACAACGATTGCTGCCGGAACAGCGGCAAAAACGGTTTATCAAAAGCTATCCGACACGGAAGGAGGTGCGCTGTGAAAAAACATACCGACTCCCCTGCGGCAGCTTTTCCCGAAACGATTACATTTCGTTCGTCCTGTGCCAGACCCAAAAGCGGCGTAAGCCTGCTGAACCTGTTTCTGACACTGCTGGGCTATGGCGGCATTTTGTGGGCGATGATGACGCTTTACACGCCGGATTGCCGGAAAACCTATTTTCTGCCGGCAGCAGGCGTTCTGTTTCTGGTTGCCGCCGGCATACAGCTTTTGCCAAGATTCAGCGGCAAGCTGACGCTGGGATATCTGGGACTCCTTCTGGCGTTTGCCTTCTGGAAAGCCCGGCGCATTGTGGAGGGAATCCAGTATATTGTCAATCTGGTTTATCAGAAGGCGCACAATACGGATGTTGTGTATTTTACCATCCACACCAAAAACGATATCTCCGGTTCTGCTCTGCTGACGTGCATTTGCATTGCAGGTCTGCTTGCGGTTTTCCTTGCATTCTTCACCATGCGAAAGCCTCATTTTGTACTGACTGCCAGTGTGACATTCCTGCTCATTGAGCCGGGATTATACTTCGGCTTGCCGGTCAGCGTATTCGCTATGGCGCTGCTGCTGGCGTATTGGTGCGGAATGCTGGCGATGCGGTTTTCCATGCTGGGCAGCCAGGAAAAGAACCGGCTCTTTCGGAAAAACGCATCGTTCAGCGGTGCGGTAACGGCGCTGTTTGTTCTGGCGGTGTATACGGCGGTTTCGCTGACCGGAACATGGCAGGACTATACCCGTCCGGAGACGGACAAGCAGCGGCGGCAGGATATCAGCGACACGCTGGCGGATTTCGATATCCAGAACCTGCCACAAAGTCTCCGGAATCTGGGGACAGCACTGGGACTTTCCAGTTCTGACCGGGTGACGCTCGGCACAAAAGCCAAGCAGCGTTACCGGGACAGAACAGATCTGAAGCTTACCTTTGACACACTGCCGGATGAAACCATGTATCTGAAAGGCTACACCGGCAGTATTTACAGCGACAACAGCTGGAGGACACTTTCCCGGAATGCAGACTACCAAAACGCAGATGTGGTCTTTTCGGTTCTGCAAAGCTATGACTGTGCGCCGCAGAACTTTCCGTTTCTGTTTCAGCAGTCTATCCTGCCGGATTCGGACACGTTTTCCTGCACAGTACAGCCGCAGCGCCGGGACGGCAGGTACTATCAGCCCTATGTCTCTTTCGGTGAAAAAGTAAGCTTTCCGGATGATGCCAGTGTGAAACCGGCGAAACGCAGCGGCTACAGCTGGACTGTTTCTGCGCCGCAGACCTGGGCGCTGTCAAGCATTGATGCACATGAACTGCATTCGGAAACCATTCGGGCTGCCGGGACAGACGACAGCAATGCGGTAACCTCTTTTTTGAATGCACTGCACATTGACGGAACAAATGTCAATGTATCCGCAAGATTCAGCAGCAGTGAGGTTGCAGATTCTCCGGAGATGATTCAGGGAAAGGTGATTCCGGCGGTGCTGATGGAATCGCTGGCGTACCGGGATTTTGCCAAGGATGCCTATACCGACTTGCCGGACAGTGACGATTTGGATGAGGTCTATGCGGCGCTGCCGGAATCGCTGCAAAACAGCAAGCCCAGCACACCAGCAGAACAGTATGAGACTTTATGCGCCATTCGCTCCTGGATGGCAGAGCGTACCACATACACGCTTGCGCCGGGAAAGACACCCCGGACACGGGATTTCGTCAACTTCTTCCTGCTGGAAAACCAGAAGGGATACTGTGTGCATTACGCCACAGCCGGAACGATACTTGCCCGGCATCTGGGCATTCCTGCCCGGTACTGCGAGGGCTATCTTGTGGGCGAGGACATTCTGGACAGCGCATCGGTGGATTCTGACGGTTACACCGTGGAACTAAAAGACCGGCAGGCGCACGCCTGGTGCGAGTTTTATGTGGACGGTTACGGCTGGGTTCCCTTTGAGATGACGCCGGGCTATTATGACAGCACCAAGGTCGGTGATGTGGAGGTTGCTGACTCGACAGAACCGCCCACAAATACAACGCAGGAAACCACGATGGATGCAGCAGCATCTAATGTCGTCTCCACGGAAATGACAAGCGCATCTGTGACTTCTGCCGTTTCGTCGGGAGAAAGCACTGCGTCAGAAACGGAGCCGATTCCCGGCGGCACAGAGCCAGATCCGAATGGCGGCGGTCTCTTCGGGAATACCGGCAGTGCAGCGAATCTGGTTCGGCTCTTTATACACATCTTCCTCTGGCTGCTGCTTGCGGCAGTTCTGACCGCAGCGGTGATCCTTTTGCGGCGGTGGCACATACAGCGGCGCAGACGCATCTTTCTGGATACCCTGCACCCGAGGCAGGCAGTCTTTGCCATGTACCGCTATCTGTTCCGGCTGCTGCGTTGGACGGGACTTCGTTTCGAAAATGAGCCGCTTTTGGAATTCTGCGAAACAGCTGTCCGGCACCTCCGGCAGAAGGATTTGCCTGCGGATGCACCGGAGATCATCATTCCCATGACGCTTGCGCTGGACTTCGGGAAACAGTTCCCGGAAAAGGATGTCCAGCGAAAAGCTGCGGCATCCGTAGAAGAACTGGCTAACGCCATTTGTGCATCCTGCAAACCGTTTCGGCGGTTCTGCATGAAATATATTCTGCATCTATGCTGACGATTGAAAGGAGTTTTCTTATGAGTACTAAAACACCAAAAACCAAATTCGGAAAACAAATGCTTTACATCCTGCTGCCTTTTGTGCTGCCGCTCTGTCTGATTATTCTGGGCATTGTTCTGCTGGCAAACGCAAAGGTAGTCAACGGCATCTTCCTTGCCCTGGGAATTCTGATTGCCCTGGTGGGGCTGGTGGAAGTTGTGATCTACGCATCCCGGAAAAAGTTTCAGCCGGAGTCCCGGTATCTGGTCACGGGAATCATTCTCATGGTAATCGGCGCACTGCTCATCATCCTGCCCTTTACCATCAACAATCTGATTCCCATTATTCTGGGACTTAGCGTATTGGGCAGTGGTATTTCCGGCATCACCAACACCCTGGCTTTCCGCCGAGAGGATACCAACATTCTGGCATCCATGTTGTTTGCCGTTACCAACTGCCTGCTGGGTGTATTTATTCTGATCTACGTTCTGTTCATCAGCGACCAGGCAGGCTGGAATGTGATCGGTATTCTTATGATTATCAGCGGTGTGCTGCGTCTGATCAACGAGATCATTGCCAGAGTAGCGCCAAAGCATTCCGGTGCTGTGATTGAGACGACATACACAGAAACTACCACAGAGGCCACAGAACCGCCGAAAGAAAACTAAGGGAGTGTCACACGAATGTTATTAGCGAATTATCACACCCACACGGCTCGCTGCCGGCACGCCTGGGGTGAGGACAAGGAATATGTGGAAAATGCCATTCAAGAGGGCATGAAGGTGCTGGGCTTTTCCGATCACTGCCCCTGGATTTTCCCGAAGGATTATGTTTCTCACACCCGGATGGAACCACAGGAACTGGACGGCTACTTTTATGCGCTGGAGGCACTGCGGCAGGAGTATGCCAGGGATATTACCATTTACATTGGCTTTGAATCGGAGTATATTCCGGAACTGATGGAGGAACAGAATCAGCTGCTGGACGGCTATCCGGTGGATTATATGATTCTGGGAGAACATTTTACTGCCAGCGAAGTGACCGGACCGTATACCGGGTTCCCTACCGAGTCGGAACAGGATCTGGAAAAGTATGTGGATCTCTGCATCGCCGGAATGGAAACCGGAAAGTATGTCTATGTGGCACATCCGGATCTGATTCATTATACTGGTCCGGATGAGATCTACGAAGAGCACATGGAACGGCTCTGCCGGTATCTCAAGGGCAAGGATATTCCTGTGGAGATCAATCTGCTGGGCGTGGTGGAAAAGAGGCACTATACCTCGGAGCGCTTTCTGAAAATTGCACAGCGCATCGGGAACTCTGCCATTATTGGCTGCGATGCGCACACGCCGGATCGGCTGTCCAATCCGGAATACATTCAGACTTGTCTGGATCTGGCGCAGCGTTTTGGCTTGCCGGTGGTTGACTTTTTGCCTGGGCTTATGCCGAAAGCATGAGAATCTGTTTGTTTTCTGCTCGTTGCAAAAATGTAAAATTTCAAATTGCACAGCGGAAATCTTGACTTTTCCGGCAAAAGGTGCTATAATAAAATCGTTGAATACGTGTAAAAATGGGGCACACCACCGAAAAGGTGTGTGCCCTTTTTTTATGCTGTTTTATGGTAAATTTTAGATGTGAATTTTAGATGTGAAAGGAGACACGGCTCATGTGTGTCAACGGAGTGCAGATTCCATTGGAAAAGCCGCAGACGCTGCTGGGATTTCTGAAGGAACAGGGTTACAACATCCACCGCATCGCAGTGGAACGCAATGAGAAAATTGAGGCAAAAGAAAGCTATGCTGACATTCAGCTGGACGACGGCGATGTGATCGAGGTCGTCAGCTTTATGGGCGGCGGCACTCTCTGAGAAGAAAGGAATGGTTTTCATGGAAACAATCAAAAATGATACACTGGTACTGGGCGGAAAGGAATTTCGCTCCCGGTTTATTCTTGGCTCCGGCAAGTTTTCCTTACAGCTGATTCACGATGTTATGGAATACGGCGGCAGTGAGATCGCAACGATTGCCCTGCGCCGTGCCAATGCAGACAGCCCGGAAAACATCCTGGACTTTTTGCCGGAACATCTGACACTGCTGCCCAATACCTCCGGCGCAAGAAATGCGGATGAGGCTGTCCGGATCGCACGGCTTTCCCGTGCGCTGGGATGCGGCGATTTTGTAAAGGTTGAAGTTATCCCCGATGCGAAATACCTGCTCCCGGACAATGCGGAGACCATCCGTGCCACAGAGATTCTGGCGAAAGAGGGCTTTCATGTTCTGCCCTATATGTACCCGGATCTGATCGCTGCACGACACCTGGTGGATGCCGGTGCGGCTGCGGTCATGCCGCTGGGTGCGCCTATCGGCAGCAACAAGGGACTGCGCACCAAGGACTTTATCCAGATCCTCATTGATGAGATCGATCTGCCGGTAATTGTGGATGCCGGAATCGGTGCGCCGTCACAGGCGTGCGAGGCAATGGAAATGGGCGCTGCCGCAGTTATGGCGAACACTGCTGTTGCAACTGCGGACAACTGCCCCATGATGGCACACGCTTTCAAGCTGGCAATCGAGGCAGGCCGTGCGGCGTATCTGGCAAAGCTGGGACGAGTCCTGGAGTCCGGCGCAGAGGCATCCAGTCCCCTAACCGGCTTTTTGCAGGATTAAGGAGGATGTATCATGCGCAAGATCTATGACCCTATGGAATTTCAGCCGGGAATGCAGCAGATCGACTCGGACATTTTTGACCGTGTGATTGCCGCAAGAAAGGCATACCAGTCGGAACAATACACGGCTCGGCAGGTAAAGGCGGCGCTCCAGAAGGAAGAATTATCTTTTGAGGACTTCGCTGCCCTGCTGTCCCCGGCGGCACAGCCGTTTCTGGAACAGATGGCTCGTCGTGCAAAGACGGAACGGGAAAAGCACTTCGGCAACAATGTGCTGTTATTTACGCCGCTGTATATTTCCAACTACTGCGAGAACCAGTGCGTTTACTGCGGTTTCAACTGCAAAAATGCCATCACTCGCTGCAAGCTGAACGCAGAGGAAATTGAGGCGGAAATGCAGAACATCGCCAAAACCGGAATGCGTGAGGTGCTGCTGCTGACGGGCGAAAGCCGCTCGGTTTCCGGTCCGGAATATATTGCCGAGGCGGTTCGCATTGCGAAAAAGTATTTCTCCACCATTGGTCTGGAAGTCTACCCCATGAACGCCGATGAGTACGCCATGCTCCGGGAATGCGGTGCGGATTTCGTCACCGTCTTTCAAGAAACCTACGACCTGGAGCGCTACGGCGAAATGCACGTTGCTGGTGCAAAGCGGTGTTTCCCCTATCGTGTCTGCGCACAGGAACGGGCGCTGATGGGCGGTATGCGTGGCGTTGGATTTGGCGTGCTGCTGGGGCTGGCAGATTTCCGAAAGGATATGTTCGCCGCCGGTATCCATGCGGCGTTATTGCAGAAGAAGTACCCCCAGGGTGAAATTGCCCTGTCGTTCCCCCGGCTGCGTCCTTATAAGAACCACGAGGAGACCAACCCCAACGATGTTCACGAGACCCAGCTGCTCCAGATGATGCTCGCCTGCCGCATCTTCCTGCCGTTTGCAAGCTTTACCATTTCCACACGGGAACGTGCCGGATTCCGGGATCACGTTCTGCCGTTGGCGGCAACCAAGATCTCTGCCGGCGTCAGCGTGGGCATCGGCGGTCACAATGAGGAACACAAGCAAAAGGGCGATGCGCAGTTCGAAATCTCTGACCCCAGAAGTTTGCAGGAGATTCATGAGGCGATTCTGGCACAGGGTATGCAGCCGGTTTATACCGACTACATCAATACGAATATCTTATGATGATCTGTGTGACAAACCGCAAGCTTTGCCGGGGTGACTTCCTGGAACGCATTCGGCAGCTTGCCGCCGGCGGTGCGGATGTGATTTTGCTGCGGGAAAAGGATCTTTCTCCGGCGGCTTACACAGAACTGGCGGAAAAGTGCCTTGCCATTTGCCGGGAATATAGCACAGCGCTCTGGCTGAACAGCTTCACGGGAACAGCGGCGGCGCTGCAATTGCCTGTACAGCTGCCGCTTTCGGTGCTGCAAGAGTTGACAGATGCGGATAAGGAAAAACTGCCTGCGTTCGGGGCATCGGTTCACAGTCTGGCAGATGCGCAGCTGGCAGAAAAGCTGTGCGCAGACTGGCTGATCGCCGGGCATATTTTTCCCACATCCTGCAAGCCGGATCTGCCGCCGAGAGGGCTGGATTTTCTGCGGGAAATTTGCAGTCACGTTTCCGTTCCGGTGTATGCCATCGGCGGCATCACACCTCAGCGGCAGGCAGAGGTGCGGCAGGCTGGGGCATCCGGCTGTTGTGTCATGTCGCAGATGATGCAGTGTCCGGATGTATCCGCAGAATTTCAAAACTGGAGGAATTATATTTGAAAGAAAAAGCAATCAAAAATCCACTGTTAATTGACACCATACAACGCTATCTTTTATTTATTATCGGGTTGTTTTTCAGCGCTTTGGGCGTTGCCATTACCAAAAAGGGCGAGCTTGGCGTTTCGCCGATCTCCTCGGTGGCAAATGTGATGAGCATTCGTCTGCCGCAGCTGTCGCTGGGATACTGGCTCATCATCTGGAACTGTGTGCTGATTCTGGGGCAGATCTTATTGCTGCGGCGAAAGTTTCAATGGATTCAGCTACTGCAGGTTCCGCTGTCCTTTTTGTTCGGCTGGTTTACGGACTTCGGCGTCTGGCTGATTTCCTTTTTCACGCCGAAACATTACATCGTACAGATTTTACTGGTGCTGGCAGGAACAATCGTGCTTGGATTCGGCATTACGCTGGCAGTCATTGCAAATGTGATTCTGAATTCCGGCGAGGCATTTGTCAAAGCGTTGTCAGATACCATTCACAAGGAATTCGGCAATGTGAAAATTGTTTTTGATATCAGCTGTGTTGCGGTAGCGGTTATTCTCTCATTCCTGTTTTTTCACAAGCTGGTAGGTACACGGGAAGGCACCATTATTGCAGCTTTCTGCACTGGATTTGTGGTGAAGTTTTTCAGCAAGTTCATTACTGCACCACTGGAACGGTTCTTGAAAAAGAATATCGGAGAATGATGTTTTACGAAAAAAAGGTTTGCCTTATTGGATAAGGCAAACCTTTTTTTGTTATATGAAATCGTTAAAGTTTACTGTACCTGTACAGCCTGTTCTTCCGGCGGAATGTTTGCAATTTCCTTGCCGTCCGCATCGTAGAACTTCGGACGAGCCGTACCCTTGACGCAGTCTGCATCGACTACAATTTTCTTGACGTTTTCTACGGAAGGCGTGGTGTACATACTGTCCATCAGCGTTGCCTCCATAATGGAGCGCAGACCACGTGCGCCGGTCTTTCTGGCAATTGCCTCGGTGGCAACTGCGGTGAGCGCATCGTCGGTCAGTTCCAGCTGGATGTTATCGAAATCGAACAGTTTCTGATACTGTTTCACCAGAGCATTTTTCGGCTCGGTGAGAATCCGGATCAGCGCAGCCTCATCCAGGTCATCCAAGGTTGTGATGACCGGCAGACGGCCAACCAGTTCCGGAACCAGCCCGAACTTCACCAGATCCTGCGGTGTGACCTGGCGGAAAATGTTGACCAGATCTTTTTTCTGCTGTGCGATCGGTGCATCAAAGCCCAGTGCCGCCGGTGCCATACGTTTCTGGATCAGTTTTTCCAATCCGTCAAACGCACCGCCGCAGATGAACAGGATGTTCCGGGTATCCACGTGGATGAACTCCTGGTTCGGGTGCTTTCTGCCGCCCTGCGGCGGTACATTGGAGACAGTGCCTTCGATGATTTTCAGCAGTGCCTGCTGTACGCCCTCGCCGCTGACATCACGGGTCAGTGAAACGTTTTCCGATTTCCGGGAGATCTTGTCGATCTCATCGATATAGATGATACCACGTTCCGCAGCCTCTACATCGAAATCTGCCGCCTGGAGCAGACGCTGCAACACGTTTTCTACATCGTCGCCCACATAGCCTGCCTCTGTGATCGTGGTCGCATCGGCAATGGCAAACGGTACATCCAGAATCTTCGCCAGGGTCTGTGCCAGATAGGTCTTGCCCACACCAGTAGGACCGAGGAGCAGTACGTTGCTCTTTTGCAGTTCCACGTCACGGGATGCCTCGTCCTTGGACTGGTTGAGGATGCGCTTGTAGTGGTTATAAACGGACACGGACAGGGTGATCTTTGCCAGATCCTGTCCTACCACATATTCGTCCAGCGTTTTCTTGATCTCTGCCGGTTTCAGCAGATGGATCTCTGCCGGCTCTTTGGATTTCTTCTTTTTCTCCTTCGCAGATGCCGCCGGGTCTACCGGGCCATAGAGCATTTCGTAGCAATAGGTCACGCACTCGCTGCAAATGTTTACATCCGCAGCAGAGATCATACCTTCTACCATATGCTCCGGCTTTCCGCAGAAGTTGCATCGTTTTTCTCTTTTTTCGTCCATTTCGGCTCCCCTTTATCTGTGTGCGATCACCTTGTCGATCAGACCATATTCCTTTGCCTCGGCAGCATACATATAGTTGTCACGCTCGGTGTCTCTCTCGATGACTTCCAGGGGCTTTCCGGTGTTTTCAGCCAGGATCTCGTTCATCTTCTGACGAACCCGAACCAGGTGATCCGATGCGATCTTGATATCGGTGCACTGACCGGACAGACCGCCGGAGATCAGCGGCTGGTGAATCATGATCTCACTGTTGGGCAGAGCGATACGCTTGCCCTTTGCGCCGGAAGAAAGCAGGAACGCACCCATGGATGCAGCCATGCCGATGCAGATGGTGGAAACATCGCACTTGATGTACTGCATGGTGTCATAGATCGCCATACCTGCGGTGATCGAACCGCCGGGGCTGTTGATGTACAGAGAAATGTCTTTTTCGTTGTCCTGTCCCTCCAGGTACAGTAGCTGTGCAACGACTAGGCTGGCGGTGGCATCATTTACCTGATCCGACAGCATGATGATACGGTCATTCAGCAGGCGGGAAAAGATATCATAAGAACGCTCGCCACGGCTGGTCTGCTCTACAACGTAAGGTACTAAACTACTCATGTTTCATCTTCCTTTCCAAATCGACACATTTCGAAAAATGCGCACATACTACAGAGGGCGAACCAAGAGTTCGCCCATCTGTTTTTCATTCATTTTTATGGCTTTCGCCGTTTTCTTATTCTTCTGTTGCTGCAGCAGTTTCTTCTTCTGCCGGAGCGTCTGTTGCAACAGCGGATTCCTTAACCAGATCCATAGCCTTGGTTGCCAGCATATCTGCACGCAGATCTTCCACATAGATGCGCTTTTTCACGTCATCCGGAGTCATGTTGTTCTCTTCTGCCAGACGAGCAACTTCTGCTTCCAGGTCTTCGTCAGAAACTTCCAGCTTTTCCAGTTCTGTGATCTTTTCCAGAGCCAGACGCAGCTTTACTTCGTTCTCTGCACGTTCCAGATAAGTTTCCTTCAGTGCATCCTGATCCATGCCAGTGTACTGGAGATACAGATCCAGGGAAACGCCCTGTGCCTTCAGCTGGTTTGCAAACTGGTTCATCAGGCTGTCTGCACGATGCTCAAACATACAATGCGGAATCGGATCGGTTACCTTTTCGATCAGCTTGAGAGTTACAGCATTCTCGAAGGAGTTTGCTGCTGCATTTTCAGCGTTTTCTTCCAGCTTTTTGCGAACGTCAGCCTTCAGCTCGTCAACGGTATCGAAATCAGAAGTATCCTTTACGAACTCATCATCCAGTTCCGGCAGTTCTTCGTGAGAAATGCTGTTGATGAGGCAGTGGAATACAGCTTCCTTGCCAGCATATTCTTCCATCTGATAATCTTCCGGGAACTTTACAGTTACGTCGAAGTTCTCACCGATCTTGTGACCAGCTACCTGATCCTCAAAGCCCGGAATGAACTGACCGCTGCCCAGTTTCAGCTGGTAGTTTTCGCCCTTGCCGCCTTCGAAAGCCTCGTCGCCGAAGAAACCTTCAAAGTTCAGGTTCACTTCATCGCCGATCTCAGCTGCACGGTCGTCAACAGAAACAACACGTGCATTGCGCTGACGCATATTCTCGATCTGCTGGTCTACGTCCTCGTCAGTAACTTCCTTGACAACCTTCGGAGCCTCAATGCCCTTGTAGCCGTCCAGAGAGATCTCCGGCTTGGTAACGCAGATAACCTTCATGGTTACGCCGTCTTCCTTGCTGACTGCGGTAACTTCTACCTTCGGGGTATCTACAACGTTCAGCTCGTTGTCTACGATCAGAGCCGGCAGCTCCATGTTCAGCAGAGCGTTGATTGCATCCTCATAGAATACATTTTCGCCGTATGTTCTCTCGCACATTTTCCGAGGTACCTTGCCCTTACGGAATCCCGGCATAGAGATGTTCTTCTTCTGGCGCTGATAAGCAGCTTCAACTGCTTTTTCAAAGCTTTCTGCATCAATTTCAACGACCAGTTCGGTCATGTTTACATCAGTCTTTGTTGACGATTTCAAATTCATCTTTGGTTTCCTCCAATAAATTTATTGCAATTCCCTGCGTCCGGCAGGATTATCCGGAAACAGGAATTTTATATCATGCAAAGTATTATGCACACTTATTCATTATAGCACATTTCTCCGGTTTTGGCTAGTGCATTTCCGGAGTTCTCCATTTTGTACAACTCAGAAAATCTGTTCCGGTACAAATTGTAGATAATCACTAGAAATCATGCGCATTTCAGTTTCTTCGTAGCGTCCCTGGAATGCGTGGTGATGCCCTTTTCCGTGGACGTGTCCGTAATAGCAGCGCTGGATCTTGTATTCGTGCAGCACTTCCAGAATCTCATAGTTCATGGATGTGCCGTAGATCGGCGGATAGTGCAGGAACACGATAGGTTCCAGACCGGCATCCACTGCCGATTGAATGGAAACACGCAGCCGCTGAACTTCTCTCGCCAGAATCTTGGCATCTGCCGCCTCTCCCTGCATACTCACCCAGCCACGGGTACCGCAAATGCCGTAATTCCCGAAAGCATAGTGATTGTTATGGAGAATGTGCATGGTGTCAAATCCGTGCGCCACGAAAAAATCTTCCATCTTCTTTTTCGAGGTCCACCAGTAATCATGGTTTCCTTTCAGCAGGACCTTTTGTCCGGGGAGTTTCTGCACAAAGGCAAAGTCTGCCTCAGACTGCGCCAAGGTCATGCCCCAGGAAAAATCCCCTGCCAGTACAACGGTATCCTCCGGGGCGATCCGTTCCCGCCAGTTTTGTTCCAGCAGGTTCTGATAGCCCTTCCAGCCACCGAAAATATCCATGGGCTTATCCGGTACGCCAAACGAAAGGTGCAGGTCGCCTATGGTAAATAAACGCATACACACCCCGTTCAGGACAGGTGCAGTTCCTGCAATACGAACTGCTGCATTTCAGATTTATCAATGCTGCCGTCAAAACGACGAGGCTTGGTCTTTAACGCCGCCAGAGACTGCGGAATCTCCATCGAAGAAACCTCGTGCAGCAGCTCGACCATATCATATTCATCGGTGCCGTCTGCCGGCTTTTTGCCCAGTGCATCCAGCACGCTTGCGCTGAACTTGAACGGGCTTGCGGTAGATGCGATGAGTGTCTTTGTGGTATCGCCGGTCTCCTTGCGGTAGTCCTCATATACCTTTACAGCAACTGCCGTGTGGGTATCGCAGGTGTAGCCGTACTTCTGGTACAGTTCTGCGATGGTTGCCTTTGTCTCAGCATCGTCGCAGAAACCGCCGTAGAACTGTTCGGTCAGCTTTGCCTTGACAGCATCCGTTACCTCATAAGTTCCCTTTTCTGCCAGAGCCGTGAACCATTCCCGGATCTGTGCATCATCTTCGCCGGTCAGCAGATACAGCAGACGCTCCAGGTTGCTGGAGATCAGAATGTCCATAGACGGAGAAGTGGTCGGATAGAACTGACGGTTCCGGTTATAAACGCCGGTGCGGATGAAGTCAGTCAGCACCTTGTTAATGTTGGATGCGCAGATCAGCTTGCCGAGCGGCACGCCCATCATCTTTGCGTAATATGCTGCCAGGATGTTGCCGAAGTTACCAGTCGGAACAACTACGTTCAGCAGGTCGCCATAAGCGATCTCGCCGGACTCTGCCAGGGAAACATAAGAGGAAACATAGTACACGATCTGCGGAACCAGTCTGCCCCAGTTGATGGAGTTTGCACTGGAGAATGTCATGCCGCCTTTTTCCAGGGCATCCAGTACGGTGTGGTCGGTGAAGATTTTCTTCACGCCGCTCTGGCAGTCATCGAAGTTGCCCTTTACAGCGCATACCGTTACATTTTCGCCTTCCTGTGTCACCATCTGGCGTTTCTGCATATCGCTTACGCCCTCGACCGGATAGAATACCATGATCTCCGTGCCGGGAACGTCCTTGAATCCTTCCAGCGCAGCCTTACCGGTATCACCGGAAGTTGCAACCAGGATCACTACCTTTTTGTCCATGTTCAGCTTTTTTACAGCTGTGGTCAGGAAATACGGCAGGATCTGGAGTGCCATGTCCTTGAATGCACAGGTCGGGCCATGCCACAGTTCCAGCATATAAGTTCCCTCGAACAGGTGTGCGATTTCTGCAATGTTCTCGGTGTCAAATGCCTTTGTTGTGTATGCGCTCTCTGTGCAGTAGCGCAGCTCAGCATCAGTATAATCAGTCAGATACTTGGAGAATACGAACGCAGCACGCTGTGCATAGTTCATACCTGCCAGCGATTTCAGTTCGTCCATGGAGATCGACGGAATGGACTCCGGCACAAACAGGCCGCCTTCTTCCGAAATTCCCTTTGCAATTGCCGCAGCGCTTTCTACACGAATGCTGCTGTCTCTGGTGCTTTTGTAAAACACTGTTACCACCCTTTTCCCGGCAGGTATTCTGCCTAAAATATAAAATCACTGCCCGTCGCATCAAATGCGTTTTCCAGATAATCCACCGAAAGCACGTGTGTCCCCTGCATTTCCACGCAGGCGATATCGAACCTGGGCTGGAGCTGCGTGGGATGCTCTGCGCACCACATTGCCGCCGCCTGGATCAAACGAGCCTGTTTTTTCACCGTTACATCATCAAACCCGGAAGTCAGACTTCCCGGCTTTCGTGTTTTTACTTCCACGAACGCCAGATATTCCGCATTCTGGGCAATAATATCGATCTCGCCGCCACGGATGCAGAAGTTGCGCTTTACGATGGAATAGCCCAGCTGTTCCAATCGGCGGCAAACCTCCGTCTCTCCCAGGCGACCGATCTCAGTTGTTTTCATTTTCATGATTCTGATATAGCTTTCGCAAAAAACTGGGGCGATGCGCCGGACATGGTCCGTACTGCAAAATCGCCTCACAGTGTGCTTTTGTCCCGTAGCCCTTGTGCTTTGCAAAACCATACTGAGGATACATCTCGTCCAGTTCATAAAGCGTCCGGTCTCGGGAGACCTTCGCCAGAATCGACGCTGCGGCGATCGACGCAGAGGTTGCGTCCCCTTTCACCACAGTTTCCGCCGGAACAGAAAGCTGCGGCAGACGGTTGCCGTCGATCAGCACCAGTCCGGGTTGCATAGACAATCCGGCAACTGCACGCTGCATGGCGAGCATGGTTGCTCCCAGGATATTCAGCGTTTCGATTTCTTCGACAGATGCCGATGCCACGCAGTAAGCCAGGCAGGCACTTTTCACTTCTTCGAACAGCGCATCCCGTTTCTTTTCCGTCATCTTCTTGCTGTCATTCAAGCCTGCGACCAGCGGTCTGGACGGGTCTAAAATGACTGCCGCAGCGTAAACGTCTCCGGCAAGAGGTCCTCTTCCTGCCTCGTCTACACCGCAGAGCAGCAAACCGCCCTGCCGCTTTTCCGCATCCCAGGCGTACAGTTCCTCTGTCGTCTTTTTCGGCGCAGTTTTAGCCATTCTGCGCCTCCTGTTCCGGCAGTTCCAGCGTGATCCTGCCCAGCTTACCGCTGCGGAACTCGTCCAACAATGTAATTGCTGCACGCTCCGTGTTGACTTCGCCACCGGAGATCAGCATACCACGTTTCCGTCCCAGCAGTTCCAGCATAGCAAAGCCGTCCTCACAGATCTCGTCCAGTTCTGTCATGCGGTAGCGCTCTTCCAGTGCCTTGGGATAGGACGCCGCCAGTTTCTGGAGTAGCAGGCTTGCCAGCGCCTCCAGATCCATGACATCATCATTGATAGCACCGGTAAACGCCAGTTTCTGTGCCACGCTCTGGTCATCGAATTTCGGCCAGAGAACGCCGGGCATATCCAGCAGTTCCATGTTGTTGCCGATCTTCACCCACTGTTTGGTACGGGTCACGCCGGGGCGGTCTTCCACCTTTGCACGCTTGGACTGTGCCATCCGGTTGATGAAAGAGGACTTTCCCACATTCGGGATACCCACCACCATCAGCCGGATCGGTGCGCCGGTCATGCCGTGTGCCGCACGCCGTTCCAAAAGTTCCGGCAGCAGCTGTTCCCGTACCGCCGGTGCAAAACCAGAGATACCCTTTCCGCTACGGCAGTCTACGCCCAGCGCCACAAAGCCCTGTTTGCGGTAAGCGGAGATCCAGCGGGATGTTGCCGCCGGGTCTGCCATATCTGCCTTGTTCAACAGGAGCAGACGTGGCTTTGCGCCAACCATGCCGTCCATTTCCGGATTGCGGCTGCTCTGCGGAATACGTGCATCCAGGATCTCTACCACGGCATCGACCAGCGACAGATTCGCTGCGATCATACGCCGGGTCTTTGTCATATGTCCCGGAAACCATTGGATGTTCCGCATCAGATCTTCTGCCATTTCTGCCGCCTTTCTTTTGTGCTCTTATTTCATGTTCTTATAAATGCTGCCGAAATCGTCCAGCGAGATCCGGAACACTGCCTTGCCCAGAATCGCATCCCGGGGAACAAATCCCACGAACTGCGAACGGCTGTCGGTGGAGTTGTTCCGGTTGTCACCCATGACGAAGTAGTAACCCTCCGGCACAGTGACTGGATAGGACTCGAAACCGTCTTCCCGTGTGAGCGTCAACTGACGGATGTACGGTTCGTCCAGAACTTCGCCGTCTACGGTAACCGTGCCGGTCTCGAAGTCAATGTTGATCTCCTGTCCGCCGGTAGCGATCACACGTTTGATGAGGCGCTTTTCCTGGGGCAGTCCGCTGCCCTCTACCAGGTCGCCGTTTTCGTCATAGGAATACGAATGCTCGTTGTTTACGATCACGATATCGCCGTATTTCGGCGTATACAACAGGTCGGACATCAGCAGCCGATCCTTGTTGTGCAGCGTCTCACGCATGGAATCGCCCTCAACGGTTACCGGACGAATCACATATGCGAACAGCAGGATCACGACAAATATTGAAACAAAAACTGTTTCCAGCACTTCTGCCATATCGCTCAGAAAGGAAGTTTTCTTCTGTTCCTGCTGCATTTCTTCCTGTTTTGTCTGCTGTTCCATTTTATCGTTCTCCATTCCTGAATTGTACGCAGCAATGCAAAAGCGACCAGCCGATAATAAAAAAAGGACAATACTGTCCCTTTTTTACTGCCGACGGCAGGTGGCATGAAGCAAACGACGACATACGCACCCATTCTGCCCGTCTTTGCATTGTGCAGTGATTCTTTTTTATCGAATCTGTTCCTTGACCTTTGCAGCCTTACCAACTCTGTCACGCAGGTAGTACAGCTTTGCTCTGCGAACCTTACCCTTACGGATAACCTCTACACGGTCAACGACCGGAGAGTGCAGCGGGAATACACGCTCGATACCGCAGCCATGTGCAACACGGCGAACAGTAAAGGTTTCGCTGATACCGCCGTGCTTCTTTGCGATTACGGTGCCTTCGAATACCTGGATACGGCTCTTGTCGCCTTCCTTGATTCTTACGTGTACCTTTACAGTATCACCTACTGCAAATGCCGGTACTTCCTGCTTCAGGCTTGCGTCGCTGATTGTCTTCAATGCATCCATTTTAATATCCTCCTAAAATTTGCGAACATTCATTCACGTGTTTCCTCTGCTCTCTGTTCAGCTGCATGAGAGCCGGAACTTCTGCCGTATGTTCGGCAGCGCCAGCGGACTGTCCGATTTAATGTCGTTCTGCTGAGCCGCCAATTCCCATCGGGCGCTCAGCCGGCATTAACCTCACACGGAAACCGTGCGGATCATTTGCACCTCCGGATTTTCTGCCGGATTCGGCACAAATTTCAAATGCTTTTATATCATACCACATTTCCAAAGAAAATGCAAGTGTTTTTTCAAAAAAATTTTTGTTTTTCTTCTGTGAGCAGTTCTGTCCGGGATATCTCCGGGGCTGACAGCGCTGCGCCGCTCTGTTTTTTCCACGCATCCAGCAGGAGCATGGGGTTCAGATTGGCGATGCTCCCTGCCGGCAGGCAAAGCTCCACTTCCAAGGCATCCGGCTGTTCTGTCACCGCCGTCACCTCCAGCATAGGTTTCAGATCGACTTCTTTTGTGCCGCCTTTTTTGGTACGCTTTTCAGTGATAATTTCCGGCTGAGCGCAGAACGCATCAAAAGAACGGTGCAGCGCCGCCGCATCTTCACAGGGAATGCGGACGGTATACCGGGCATACGCCAGTTTTTTGAATGCAAGCTGCCCTTTGCCTGCCTCCAGGATCCGGATGCCTTCGGGCAGCACCGCATTCAGACGTTCCATGACTGTCTCACAGGGCAGCGGCTCGGACAGTTCCAGATCCATCAGTTCCCCTGTCCCGATGAATCCCAGCGGCAGGGTGGTGGCAAAGGAAGTCTGCATATGCGGATGGAATCCCTCGGAGTACGCCGCCGGAAGTTTCGCCCGGCAGACTGCACGCTGGAGACAGCGGATCAGATCCAGATGAGAAATATATTTTGCCCGTCCGGTTTTCATAAACCGCATTCTGACGATTTCTTTCAAAAGCAAGCCCTCCCTACTCTCCGGTTGACGCCGCAGCCGGAACACTTCGCCCGGCAGTGCGGCGTGGTCTCAGATGCGTGCGCCGTCTGGTTCTCACGCACGAAAAACGCCTTGTCCACCAGATAATCCAGGTGATCCCACGGAAAGATCTCATCATAGGCTCTGGTGCGGTTGGCGTAGAATGCCGGGTCTGCGCCGCATTCCTGCATCGCCTGCTCCCAGATCTCATAGTGGAAGCATTCGCTCCAGCTGTCGAATTTGCTGCCCAGCTGCCAGGCACGTTCGATCACCGGAGCGAGCCGCCGGTCACCTCTGGCGAGGACTGCCTCCAGCAGGCTGATCTCATAGGTGTGCCAGCTGACCTTGATCTTCTTCCGGTGCCGTGGCTGGATACAGCTGAGCAGATGCTCCTGGCGTTTCAGCAGTTCTTCCCGGGAGACCTGGGGTTCGAATTCAAACGGCGTGAACGGCTTTGGCACAAAGGTCGCACAGCTAATGGAGATCTGAATGGTCTTTCCTTTGGAGCGCTCCGGCGTGTTATAGTAGAGGTCGATCAGCTTTTCTGCCAGATGCACAATGCCCTCGATATCCTCCAGCGTCTCTGTGGGCAGTCCCATCATGAAGTAGAGCTTTACCGTCGCAAAACCGCCAGAAAAGGCAATGCCTGCGGTGCGCATCAGTTCCTCTTCGCTGACATTTTTGTTGATGACATCCCGGAGCCGCTGTGTGCCTGCCTCGGGTGCAAAGGTAAGGCTGCTCTTCCGCACACCCTGGATGCGTTCCATCAGTTCCCGGGAGAAGTTGTCCACCCGAAGCGAGGGCAGCGTGATGTTGATGCGGTTTTCATCCAGATACGGCAGCAGTTCGTTCAGCGTTTCTTCCAGGCGGCTGTGGTCGCTGGTACTCAGCGAGGACAGGGAGAGTTCCTGGTAGCCGGTGGTGTCACAGAGCGAGCGGCACTGCCGCACAATGGTTTTCGGGGATTTTTCCCGGAACGGACGGTAGAGGAAACCTGCCTGGCAAAAGCGGCAGCCACGGATACAGCCACGCAGTACTTCTTCTACGGCACGGTCATGTACAGTCTCCATGAAAGGTACTACAAACGTCTCCGGATAAAACGCCTTGTCCAAGTCGGCGATGATGCGCTTTTCCACCTTCGCCGGAGCGCCGTCTTTTGGCGTGACTGCCGAAACAGTACCGTCCGGGTGGTAGGTCACGTCGTACAGCGACGGCACATAGATGCCCTTGATCTGCGCCGCCGCACGGAGAAATTCCGAACGGGATGCCCCACGCTGTTTCAGTTCCAGATAGAGATCCATCAGTTCCAGGTTGACTTCTTCGCCCTCGCCCAGAATAAACAGGTCAAAGAAATCTGCCAGCGGTTCCGGATTACAGACGCACGGGCCGCCTGCCACCACCAGCGGCGCAAGCGTTTCTCCACGGTCACGGGCGTGCAGCGGTATTCCAGCCAGATCCAGCATATTCAGAATATTGGTAAAGGAAAGCTCGTATTGCAGGGTAAATCCCACAAAATCAAAGTCCCGGACAGCATCCAGGCTTTCCAGGGCATACAGGGGAATCTCGTTTTGCCGCATCAATGCCTCAAAGTCGGCGCAGGGCGCAAATACCCGTTCGCACCAGAAATTTTCTCTCGCATTGATGAGACTATATAGGATCTTCATGCCCAGATGAGACATTCCGATCTCATAGGTATCCGGAAAGCAAAAGGCAAAGCGGACATCCACATTCTCCCGCTTTTTGACAACGCTCCCCATTTCACCGCCGATATACTGCGCCGGTTTCTGCGCCTGCAGCAACAGCGGTTCGATTTTCGATAATACATTCATGTTTTTTCGTCCTTATGATTTGATGTACTCCTATTATACCGGATTATGCCGAAAAATGCAAGTGTGAGAAACACAAAAAAAGAGGACGCAGCGTCCTCCTTTCCCGTTTTGTCTACGACAGCAGTTCCTGCCGCAGTTGTGTCAATAGTTTTTTCTCCCGGCGTGAGACCTGCACCTGCGTCATGCCCAGGATGGCTGCGGTCTTGCTCTGGGTCAGTTCCCGAAAATAGCGCAGCTCCAGGAGCATCCGGTCTTTTTCCGGCAGTGCGCCCATAAGCTGCCGCAGTGACAGCAGGTCACCGATCTGCCTGTCCGGTGCCTCTACCGGGATGTCGAACTGTCCGTCCTCCTCGTCGTCCTCGTTTCGGGTGAGGGAAAGCGGCGTCTGTGTGACGCACAGCGCCTCGCCGCACGCCTCGATGGATTCACCGCTGCGCTCGCTGAGTTCGGTCATGGTGGGCGATCTGCCGTAGCGCTGTTCAAACTCTTCCTGGAGCTTTTGCAGTTTCATGGCACGTTCCCGGAGGCTGCGGCTCACGTGGACAATGCCGCCGTCCCGGAACAGGCGCTTGATCTCACCCAGGATCACCGGGACAGCATAAGTGGAAAACTGCACCCCACGGCCGCAGTCAAAAGCCTTGATCGCTTTCAGCAGTCCCACACAGCCGGCAGAGTACAATTCGTCATACTCGATTCCCCGGTTGCGGAAACGATTGGCGCAGAGATGCACCAGTCCCAGATGCTCTTCGGCACGGGGTGCGGTCACTTCACCCGGCATGGCAAAGCTCCCAGCTTTTTCCGCATGGTGATCGTGGTGCCTTTTCCCGGCACGCTTTTCACCTTCAGCTTGTCCATAAAGCTTTCCATGACGGCAAAGCCCAGCCCGGCACGCTCTTCCTCCGGCGCAGTGGTAAACAGCGGCTGCATCGCCTGTGCCACGTCTGTGATGCCGCAGCCGTGGTCTTTGATGCGCAGATAGATCTCCCTGTCTTCCAGGAGCTTGATATGTAATTCCACATCGCCGCTGCACTGGCGGTAGCCGTGGACAATGGCATTGGTCACCGCCTCAGAAACTGCCGTGCGGATGTCCGCCAGTTCTTCTACCGTGGGATCCAGCTGTACCAGAAATGCGGAGACCACGGCTCGGGCGGTTCGCTCATTCTCGGAGATGCCGGGGAAAATAAACTTCACTGCGTTGATGATCTTCACTGTTCGTCCCTCCTCTCTGCCGGTTCTTCCGGCTGTGCTGCCGGGGCATCCATCTGAATCCGTGCAATGCGTTCCATACCGGAAAGCCGCATCACCCGGCGGATATGCTGCGGCGGATTCCGCACAATTACTTCGCCGCCGATGGATTCCATGGAGCGGTGCCGTCCCATAATGAGTCCGATGCCGGAGCTGTCCATAAATGTAACGCCTGCAAAATCCAGCACCAGCACTTCCGGCTGATATGCGGTGATCTTTTCGTCAATTTCGGTGCGCATGGGCTGTGCGCAGTGGTGGTCGATCTCGCCGTCCAGAACTGCAACCAGCGTCCTGTCCTGCAATGTAATTTCTACTGCCATCGGGAAACTCCCTGCCTTTCCTACAGACAATGCCGTGCAAATCCGCTGGGCGAACTTTGTCGGTGCTGTCTGATGTTTCTATGGCTAGTATATCACAGGTGCAGTGCCGGAATCTGTCGCAATGTGCGGTCAGCTGCGGCTGAATGCACGCATTTTTTCCATGGCACGCTGTTCCAGCTGGCGCACACGCTCTTTGGTGATGTGCAGTTTTCCGCCGATCTCCATCAGCGTCATCCTTTCACAGTTCTCCAAGCCGTAGCGCATGGCGATCACTTGCCGTTCTCGGGGTGTCAGCTGTTCCAGGCAGGACGCCAGAAAGAGACGGTCGCCCACTTCTTCATCTGGTGTTGGTATCTCCGGATCTGTCACCATTTCCTGCCGCTCGGTCTCTCCGTCCAGCTTCATGGTCTCATTCAGACTGCGCAGCGAGACCATAGGCTCGACCTTGCAAAGGATCTCCTTGATCTCAGTCTCATTGATGGTCTTGCCGTTTTTCTCTTCGGCAGCCACCCGTCTGGACAGCGCATCATAGCTGACCGCTGTGCCGGGTTCCCGATAGACGGAAAGCTTGTGCATTCGGTCGTGAAGATGCACCGGAATCCGCACGATCGTGCCGCCGCAGATAATTTCACGCTGCACTGCCTGCCGGATATGTGACCAGGCGTATGTGGCGAAACGGTTTCCGGTCTCCGGGCGGTACAGTCTCGCCGCACGGAGCAGCCCCATCTGTCCGGCTGCCCAGAGATCTTCCAGTTCCAGAGAAAGATAGGCATACCGCCGGCGCTCCCGCCAGGCAATGGTGTGTATCATGCCCTCGTTTTGTTTCAGCAGCTGGAGTTTCGCCTGTGCGTCGCCCTGCTGTACCCGGACACATAGGCTTTCGTTGCTCTCCGGATGATCGGTCACGGTCTGACATCTGGTTTGTGTTTGCTGCATTTTGATTCCCCCTCGAAATAGACAGTTCACTTTGGCTGTTCTGTATTCCCTATTATACTTGTTCAGTTTTTCAGAATGGATAGAACTAGAGAATTTCCGACAAGAAAATGAAAAAGATCGTATGTGATTCTCGGGGAAATGTATCAACTTGCACAGTTTTTATAGTGCCGCATTTGTGTATTTTTCCTCTGGCTTTTTGTCGTAAAATATGCTATAATATTATTATAGTATATGAAAAAACGATAGTGACTTGAGTTCAGGAAGAGAAAATACAGGTTTGCTGCGGCAGTGCAGCTTGTTGTAATGTGAGCCGGCAGGGTCGGCTCTTGTGTGGAGGAAACTATGGAAAGCAGTCAGAATAACACAAAAACCGAATATACACCAAACGAATATGTCTCTTACGGCACTTCCGGCGTTTGCCAGATCGTGTCCGTGGAACAGCGTTCTTTTGACGGAGAACATGAAGAATCCTACTATAAGCTGCGCCCGGTCGGAAACGGGAATTCTACTTATTATGTACCGGTAGAGCGTGCCGCAGACCGTCTGCGTCCCCTGCTCACCAAGGAACAGATCTACGGGCTGATCGACGAGATGGCAGACGTGGATTTCAGCGAAACAGAATGGTGCAGCAACAGCCGGGAACGGCGTGGCATCTTTCAGAATATCCTGCACAGTGACGATTACAAGGAAATGATGCAGATGATGCACACCCTTTATCAGCAGCAGGAACGGAAACGGCGCAGCGGTCACCGGCTCGCCGCCGCAGATGAGGCTGCCATGCACGCTGCGGAAAACCGGATGTACCAGGAATTTGGCATTGTTCTGGACATCCAGCCGGAACAGGTGCATTCTTTTATTATGAAACGGATGGATGCCGTTTCTTCCACAAAGTCATAATAAAAAACTCCTATAGATGAAAAAGGTTCTTATCATGCAAATTGCACATGGTAAGAACCTTTTTCGTTATTCTGTTATCGGCAGCGTCAGTTTCACGTGCGTCAGCGTCAGACCTTCCCGCTGGTAAAAACGGTGGGCGTTGGTTCGTTTTTGGTTGCTGGTCACTTCGATCTGCACACAGTGGTGCAGCAGCGCCTGCTCTTTCACCGCAGTTATCAGCGCTTTTCCGACACCCTTGGAGCGTGCCGCCGGACTGACGATCAGTTCCATGATCTCGGCAATACGGTCGCAGTGATGCAGCTGAAACTCCATGCGCAGGTGCAGCACACCCTGTACCTTTCCCTGTTCTTCCGCTACCAGCAACAGATGGGAGGAATTTGCCAGTATGGCATCATAGCCCCAGGTGAAGATCTCTTTCGGAAACGCTGTCTCTTCCAGAGCGCAGATCAGCTGGTAGATCTCCGGTAAGTCTGCCTGTACTGCCCGGCGGATCATCGCCGGACTCCTTCCACAACGGCACGAACGCCGCTTGGCTCTGCCAGATAGTCCCCGATGTCTACCAAAACGCCCTCGAACTTGCCGTGAAAGTCGCTGCCGCCTGTGAGAAACAGGTCGTACTGCGCAGCATATGCCCGGATGATTTCCCGGTCTTTTTCGCTGTTTGCGTGGTGGTGGAGTTCCAGTCCGTCCAGCCCCTGTTTTGCCAGCTCCGGGATAATGCAGAAGTTCTGCTGCTGACCGCTGTGCGCCAGAACCGCCAGACCGCCGGCATCCTTAATGGCACGGAGTGCCTCCAGCGGCGAAGGATAGCGGATGTCAAAATCACAGATGCCGCCATGCTTGAATGTTTTCTGGTAGAATTCCCCGAACATATCCGGCGCTTTTCCACGCCGCACCAGGTCATCCATGATATGCTGCTTATAGATATACTTTCCGTCTGCACGGCGCAGCTGGCTCAGGTCGATCTCGTAGCCATGCTGGTTGAGGATTTCGATCTGTTTCAGGGAATTGGCGTGGCGTGCCTCCAGGGTCGGATGCACGGCCTGTTCCGTGACCTCCGGCTTTTGAATGCCGTATCCCAGCATATGTACCCGAAAATCGTTTTCATAGTCGTATGCCGAGATTTCAATGCCCGTCAGTACCTGCAGCCCGGTGTCTGCCGGAATCTGAAAACGCTGGGAGAGCGTGTCATGGTCGGTAATGGCGATGACGTCCAGCCCGTTTTGCCTGGCACGGGCAATTAGTTCTGGAATGGTAAAGCTCCCGTCAGATACCGTGGAGTGCATATGAAGATCTGCCCGTATCATGCAAACGTCCCCTCCGAAATGTTGAATACCCGGTCACAGAGACCGTCCATAAATTCCAGGTCATGGAAAATGCCAATCATGCTGGTGTTGTCCTGCTTGAGTTTCAGCAGCATATCCTTAACCAATACTTTGGACTGGTTGTCCAGCGAGGCGGTCGGCTCGTCCAGCAGCATGAGCCTGGGATGCTTTACCATGGTGTGCGCCAGGTTCAGACGGAGTCGTTCACCGCCGGAAAAGGTATTGGGATAGATGTCCCACAGACTTTCCGGCAGGCAGAAGTATGCCAGCATCTCCTCTGCCTTTTCCTTGGCACGGCTGCCGTCCCATCCGGTTTCCAGGAGTGCCTGCATGACGTGTTCCTTTGCGGTAGTGCGTGGCATTACGCTGAGGAACTGGGAAACGTAGCCGATCTCATGGCTGCGCAGGTAGAGAATTTCCCGTTCAGAGGCGTGCGCCAGGCTGATCTCGCCGTATGCCAGGCTATGGTAAATGATGTCCCCTTCTGTGGGAAGATAGGTGCGGTGGATACACTTCAGAATGGTCGATTTTCCGGCGCCGGAGCGTCCCACGATACCGATAAACTGTCCCTGCTCCAATGCAAAATTGATGTTTTCACAGGAGTGGATCTCACGCTGTGCGTGATGCAGGTAAAAGTCTTTTCGAAGTCCTTTGATCTCCAGTATGTTCATATGGAATGCCCCCTGTACTCTACTCTGGATGTGGTCTGACCGTCTACCAGAACGTGTGTTACCACCGGGTAGCCGTCCAGGATGTCGGCAATCACCAGGTCTGCCTTTTTCCCCACTTCGATGGAACCGTAGTCCTTGTCGATGCCCATTGCCTTTGCCGGATTCAGCGAGACCTTATTCACCATGTCCGGCAGCGTCTGCCCATATTTGTCGCACATGACAAACAGGCTGTGCAGCAGTGCCTGGGGAAAATAGTCGGAGCAGAGAATATCCACGCTTTGGTTCTGTATCGCCTGCGCAGCGGACATATTGCCGGAGTGCGAACCGCCCAGGAGAATGTTCGGTGCGCCGGCAATGGTGTAGAATCCCATTTCATGCGCCGCCTTTGCCACCTCTTCAGTAATGGGAAATTCACTGATATCCACGCCCAGCTGACGGTTCAGCTGTAACTTTTCCACGGTATCATCGTCATGCGATGCCACGGTGATGTGGTTTTGATGCGCCAGGTCAGCCAGTTCCTGGAGCTGTTCCATGGAAAGAATCTTTTTGTTCCGGTGGTGTTCCAGCACCTCTTCAAAGGTTTTCCCTTCATTCTCCATGCCGTGGTATTTGTCTACGGTTTCCCGGTAAATCTCCAGGTCACGGTATTGCCCCTGTCCCGGTGTGTGATCCATAAAAGAGATCTCCTGGATGAGATGCCGCTGAATCATATCCTTGGCGATCTCGAAGGCGTCCACATTGTCGATCTCCAGCCGGAGGTGAAACCGGTGGTGGATGAGGTGGCTGCGGTTCTGGATGTCGGCAATCAGTTCAGCCATTTCCAGAACGCTTTCCTTGGTGCGCAGCGGACTTTTCCCCAGCAGTTCATCGCTGTACAGGGAAAAAGAGTGGTAGATGGTGGTGATGCCCAGCTGCAAAAGTTCTTTTTCGCATTCTTTCAGTGCCAGCTCAAAGGAAAATCTGGCGGTGGGACGTGGGAATACAAACTGTTCGATTTTGTCGGAATGCACGTCAATCATGCCCGGCAGAATGTACCTGCCGTGGGCATTGATGGTCTTTTCCGGTACGCTGTCACACGCACCAATGGCTGCGATGCGGTCGTTGTCCAGCCAGAGTGTTTTCCCGGTTATCACGCCGTTCGGGGTGACGATTTTTCCGTTTTCTATTGCAATCATAGTTTCTGTGTCTCCTTATAGCAGGGAATGTACCAGCTGCTGGGTGTAGGCGTGCTGCGGATCTTCCAGAATCTGATCGGTCAGACCGCTTTCAATGATCTTGCCGTCCAGCATAACCACGGTTCGGTCCGCCAGCATCCGGATGACCGCCAGGTCGTGGGATACCAGCAGGATCGAGATGCCGTATCTCGCCTTGATCTGGCGGATAAGATCCAGCACCTTTGCCTGGACGGACAAGTCCAGACCGGTGGTCACCTCATCCAGCAGGAGCAGTGACGGATTATTTGCCAGCGCCTTGGAAATCTGCACACGCTGCTGCATACCGCCGGAAAAATTTTTCGGTGCCTCTCCCATACGGGATGTGAGAATCTCTACCGCCTGCAGCAGTTCCTTGGCACGCTCGGTCATGTGTCCGGCGCTGCGGTTTCCGGCTGCGATCAGCTTTTCGGCAATGTTCGATGCCGCAGAATACTGCATCCGCAGTCCACGCACCGGGTTCTGATAGACCATGCCCATAATGCAGTTTTTGATGTGGCGCTGTTCTGCCGCACTGGCAAGCCAGATGCTTTCTTTGCCGTCTTTATAATCCTGCAGGTACGCCTCGCCGGAGGTGGGTGCAATGTCGAAATAAAGGCTCTGCATTAACGTGGACTTACCGGAGCCGCTCTCTCCCACGATGCCCAGCACCTCTCCGGGATAGACCTCTACGGAAACGTCATTGGCAGCCCATACCGTGCCGCAGACGGTACAGCGGTTCTTTTCCAGATGGGTCTGACACTGCGGACAGCCCTTGCCGTAGCGCACGGTCAGATTTTTCACCTGCAATACTGGTTTTTCTTCACAATTCACGGGAACGTACCTCCTTGCAATATGCAGTGTCAGAACACTGGTAGAACTTTTCGCCGGTCTCTGCATCGTACATCTCATCCAGATACGTATTGGTGCTGCCGCAGAGACGGCACTTTTTTCCGTGGAAGTTCTCCCGTTCAAAGGGAACATCGTCAAACGCCAGGGATACCACACTAGTGTGCGGCGGCACGGCGTAAATCTTCTTCTCCCGTCCTGCGCCGAAGAGATACAGGCAGTCGGACTGATGCAGTTTTGGGTTGTCGAATTTCGGGATAGGACTGGGGTTCATGATGTAACGGTCCTCTACCGTACAGGGATACTCGGTCGGGATGGTCACCTTGCCGTATTTTACAATGCTCTCGTACAGCTGCAGCCAGATCGGGGCATAGTCCTTTTCGGCGTGCATCTTCTTGGTGACCTCTTCTTTCGGCTCTACGATACGGAGCGGTTCCGGAATCGGCACTTGCAGGACAAGGATCTGATCGTTGCGCAGCGGCACTTCCGGGATACGGTGACGTGACTGTATCAAAGTCGCTGCGTGGGTATCTGTCGTTGTGGGTACATCGGTGCAGAGTCCCACGAATTTTTTGATGTTGACCGCATTCACGCTGTCATCGCTGCCCTGGTCGATCACCTTCAGGGTATCTGACGGGCCGATGAGGGACAGGGTCAGCTGGATACCGCCGGTTCCCCAGCCCCGTCCGATGGGCAGCTCCCGTGAGCCGAAAGGCACCTGGTAGCCCGGTATGGCCACCGCTTTCAGAATGCAGCGCCGGATCTCACGCTTTGAGCCTTCATCCAGAAACGCATAATTATAATGTTCAGTCCGTTCCATGTTCCTGTCTCCTCCGTGTCTTTCTCACTGCATCCAGCTTTGATTGGAATGTGACATAATGGGGCAGCTTCAAATGGGAAATAAATCCGTTCATTTCCAGGCAGTCGCCGTGCATCAGTACAAATTCCTGATCCTGTGCGGCATAGTCACCGCCCTGCTCCAGTTCCCGGTCAATCACTGCCATAGCGATCGCTTTGTTTTCGTTTCTGCCAAAGACAGCGCCGTATCCGCTGGCAAGCTTTAGCTGATCCTTGTCGCTGGCGGAGTGGAATGTCTCCACCTCAGTCAGCAAAATCTCCCCCAGATAAATGGATTCGTTTTCCATGCCGGGATATGCAACCTCCAGGGAAACATAGCCGCTGCGGAGTTCTCCTACTGTGGGATGCACCTGACCAAAACCACGCAGGACAGAATAGGACAAGCCGGAGAGAAATCCGGTATCTGCACGGGTCATGGTCTGGAGACGGGCACTCCGGGGCGCAGGAAATTCCAGCAGGTTTTCTGTGACATCATACGGCGGTGTGTTGTCCTCCGGATAGGTGTCCATCAAGCCCTCTACACGCAGCATATCTGAAACACGGTGATATGCTTTTGGCGCTGCCGGTATCTGTTCTTCCAGGATGTGCTGAAACAGGCGGTGCAGTTCGCCGGCGTCCTCATTCTCCCGTTCAAAGTGAATGAGACGATGGGTGTAATCATAAGTTGCGCCCAGCATTTGACCGCCGGGTATGTCCTTGAAGGCTGCCGAAATCCGGCGCACGACACGCATTTCGTCGGTGGTGACGGTATTGGTGTAGTGGCTGCGTTTCAGTGTGGAACGATAGGCACGCAGCAGAAAAACTGCCTCTTCCGCAGAGCCTTCACACTGTTTGAGCGCCAGCGCCGCATACTGCTTTGCATAGAGTCCGGACTCGCTCATCACCTTGTCCACCAAAAGGCTGAACTTCTCGGCGATTGCCTCCAGTTCCAGGTCTTTTTCCGTGCCGCTGCGGTAATAGTCCAACAGCTGAATGCTGGCGGCGATCGCCTCTTCACCGCCGGAAACTGCTACATATGCCATTTGCCATCTCTCCTTCTCACCAGTCTGGGAATGCAGGTCACATCGCCGCTGTCTGTTACAAAAATCAGGTCAATGCCTGTGGGATATTCATATGCCTGCTGATCCCGCAGTTCCAGCGCACGGACAACGGTGGGCGTGCAGTGCAGTTCCGTTTCGCCGTCGATGCCTGGACCGTAAAGGGTCATTGTCTCCGACTTTTCGCCGCTGTCACGGATCAGCAGTGAGGCGCTTTGGTGCGGATCGGTCAGCGTGCCGCATTTCGCCTGCACCAGAACCGCAGACAGCATCCGTTCATCGGTCACAAAAAGATAGTCGGCGTCCGGGACAGGGACTTCCTGGGATAGTGTCACCAGCTGGAGATCCTTTTTCAGAGATTCATTTTCACAGGAAGAAAAAGTGACCTCGTTGTCCAGCAGGGTCATGCCCAGCGCCAGAAATGCGCCGTAATCGCCGAACAGCTTTTCTTTCTGCGCCGCCACGGAGACCGTCCGGGTCGGGTTGGACATTGCGTCCAGCAGCAGGCGGAACACAGCCTGTGTGTCAAAAACTTCGTCAAACTGATGGAGTGTTTTCATTGTGTCGCCTCCGAATCCATGGAATGGAAATCCACCTTGGTTTTCTGGAACATGGCATTTTCCTGTGCAATCTTTCGCTGCTGTGCCTGTTCCCATTCCAGCAGCAGATCTTCCTGCGTAAATACGCCTTTATTTTCTGCGGCATCAATGATCGCCATATGCAGTGTCTTTTCGAAGTCGTCACCCATGGTGACTGCTGTTCCTACGGTGTCCCCCAGAGAGACTACTGCCTCGGTGATGATCGCCTCGCCCAAGTAGAACAGGCTGTTCTTCACCGGCTCACGCATCCGTATCATTGTAAGGGACTTTTCCGGTTTTTTGACGATGGTCACCGGATACTGCTGCTGTATCCTCTCGCCCAGGCGTATCACATCGTTGCGCTGCGCTCTGGAAAGAATCTGAAACAGTCGTTTCTTTTCCATGCTTTTTCCTCCGTGATCCAGAAGTTTCTGAATCGTTTTCTCTTTTTATTTTACTTTTGCTTTGATTTTGGTGGAGCAGAATTCCAGGAGAATGACGGCGATCACGACCACATAGGTCAGAAAGCCCATTTCATGGAGGTTGAAGTAAAAGCTGCCTGCCATGAAAAGCTGGAATCCGATGCCGCCTGCACCGGCAGCTGCACCCATTGCCACCGCATTGGTGAAGTTGATCTCGAACCGCATGAACGTCCATGCCACCATACGGCTGATGGATGCCGGCACAACTGCCTGGAATACGATCTGCCAGAACCCTGCACCGCTGGCACGCAGCGCCTCGATGGTTCCCTCGTCCACTTCTTCAATGGACTCGGCGTAGACCTTTGTCAGATAGGCAAAGCTGTGAAAGGTCAGACCGATGACGGCTGCCACGCTGCCCAGTCCGGCAGATACGGCAAAAATCAGCACCCACAGAACAGTCGGCACAGCACGCACCACAGCGACCAGACTCTTTATCAGATTGGCAGGTCCGGATGCGGCAATGTTTTTGGCACAAAGCAGTGCGCAGAAAAAAGCCAGGACAGCGCCGAAAACGGTAGACAAGATACCCAGACAAAATGTAACCAGCAGCTGATACAGGATGTTCTGCATGGTGTCTGTGGAAAGCCTTGGTTCCAGAAACACCGTTTTCATGTTGTGTAGTGTAGATGCAACTGCCTCTCCCAGTGCAATTTCTTTGTAGTCGAATGACCAGAACGCATAGACCGTCAGCAGGAGCAGTGTCAGCAGCAGTAGTTTCAGAACGGTTGTACTTTTGCTTTTGGCGCTGATCTTGATCTTGCCGTTTCGGCGGCGTTCGGCGTGCTGCTGCAATCCGCTTTGCGGCGATAAAACTGCGGCATTTTCCATTATAGAATCACCTTTCTCACATGATTGGAAATCAGTTCAATGGCGATGACCATTGCAATAATCAGCAGAACGACCAGGCTGGCAGAGCTGAAATCCAACCGTTTATAATACATATCAAACAGATAACCGATTCCGGTGGCAGTCAGAATGCCGATGAGCGTAGAACTGCGGATATTGGTTTCGATCATGTACAGCACCCAGGTGACAATGCCGGGAATAACCGATGGAATCACGCCCTGGAATACGGTCTGGATGAAGTTCGCACCGGATGCGTGGAGTGCCTCGATACAGGAGGAACTTGCCTCGTCAATGGTTTCGATAAACGCACGGGTCAGCATTCCGAATGTGGTAAAGAACAGGGCGAAAAATCCGGTCAGGATGTTCTGCCCAAAGGAAAACATCAGAAGCATTGCCCAGACCACATCGGGAACATTCCGGAAAAAGGCAGCAATGATTCGCACGATGCGTTTCATGATGCAGCTGCGGCCGGTGGACTCTGAACCGAACAGGCTCAGCGCAAATGCAAACACAGCGGCAATTACCGTTACCGCCACAGAAAGCAGCGCTGTTTCGATCAGCTTGTCCATGATTTTCGGAAACCGCCGAATCACCAGTGCATCCGGTATCAGATTCTGACCGATCCAGAGAAATGCTTTCGGGAATGCGGCAAGCCCTTCCTGCAAGTGGAATTGTGTAATTGCTGAGGCGAAGAAGTACACGCCGAGAATGACAACGAAAACGATGGTATACGTAATTTTCCGTTTGCGGAATACGTTTTGTATTTGTGGATTCATACTGCCTCTCCCTGCATATCCAGCATCAGATCCTGTGCATTGGACTGATAGATCTCGTGAATTTTTTCCTGTGTCAGTTCCGACGGCGTGCCGTCAAAGACCAGCTTTCCGGCAGCAATACCCAGAATTCGCTGGGAATACTTCATGGCAACGTCCACCTGGTGGAGATTGACAATACAGGTGATCTTTCTGGTTTGGTTGATCTGCGCCAGATGATCCATAATGGTTTTGGATGCTTTGGGATCCAGCGAGGCGATGGGTTCATCACAGAGAATCAGTTTCGGCTCCTGCATGATGGCACGGGCAATTCCCACACGCTGTTTCTGACCGCCGGAAAGCGCATCGCAGCGTTTATACGCCTGATCCGCCAGTCCCAGTTCAGAGAGAATGGAGAACGCCTTTTCTTTTTCCGATTCCGTGTAATGTCCGATCATGCCGCTGAAAGTGGACTTCTGCCCCAGTCTGCCGTGCAGAACATTTTCCATAACACTCAGACGTTCCACCAGGTTATAATGCTGAAAAATCATTCCGGTTTTGGTGCGCACGTTTCGCAGCTGTCCCTTGCGCAGGGACATAATATCTTCGCCGTCATAGATGATTTTTCCCTCTGTTGCGTCGATCAGACGGTTGATACAGCGCAGAATGGTAGATTTTCCGGCACCGGATGGTCCGATGATGGAGACGAACTCACCTTCATTCACGAAAAAACTCAAATCGTCCAGCGCCCTGGTCGTGTTATGATACACCTTACTGACGTGCTGGAACTCTAAAATTGACATAGCTGATTCGCTCCCTTGGTCAAGACTGCATATTGCGGATCGGGTCATACCAGGAATCTTCCACCGTGACAAAGCCCATCTGATCGGATTTCTTTTCCAAAAGTCCCTGTTCTCCGGAATCTGCGGAATAGAAAATCAGTGAATCGTTTGCGACTTCATCAGAAGTGAACAGATTCTGGATTGCCTCGACATCCTCCGGGCTGAGGGTATCGCCGTTATAGGCAAACGGTCCGTTCAGAACCGGTGTAGACTGAATGACGGTGTACTGTGCGCCGTGAACCGTATCGAAAGGTGCGCTTGCGTCATCATTTACAGTATAAACGCTGCCTGCATCTTTGCCTGTACCGTCTGTGCAGGTCACATAAGGTGCAAGCTCAATATCACAGAAAGCGGAGACATCCGATTTTCCGGAGAGCAGATTGAATGCAGAACCCTGGTGCGAGCCGCCGAACAGAACTTCGGAGAAAAAGGCATCGCTGCCGCCTTCCAGCAAGTCGTCTACAATCAGATTGTCGTCTGCAAAATGGGAAATGATCGTATTGGTCGGAACTTTGAAACCGGAGGTGGAACTATTGGAGACGAAAGACATTTTTTTGCCCTTGATATTGTCGATGGAATAGCCATCGCCGCTTTTGTACTCGTCGGCATTTTCGGATTTTACGGCAAAGAAACTATAATAGAGCGCATCATCCAGTGTGCCGGATTCACCGGACTGTACAAATAGCGGATTTACGGCATCGTTTGCGGTTTTTGCCTGGCAGTATCCTTCTGCACCCATGCAGCAGCCAATCTGTGCCGTGCCGTTGGAAAGGGACTCGATTGCGATAGCGTAGTCGGTTGTCAGCTTCTGTTCCACTTTTTTGCCGGTTGCCTTTTCGATAAGCTTGCCAACCTCATCTCTTGCAGCCTGGTAATCTTCCGCAGATTCGTTGGGATACCAAACCAGTGTGATGGTATCTGTGGTGCTTGTGCCTGCGTTTGCAGCTGCGCTTTCGCTGTCCGAAGTCGAAGAACCGTTGGAATTTGTGCAGCCGGTCGCTGCACCGCAAATCATTGTGAAAGCCAGAATTGCTGCCCAGGTCTTTTTTACGTTCATGTGAAAAACTCCTCTTTTCATAATCTTAGAAATACAAATCCTCTTCGCAATTTCCGTAATTCATTATACCTTTCTCAAGTAAAGTTCACTAGCAATGTCAAGTGAAACTCTCATAAAAGATAATTGCGAAACCGATTTCCTGCGTTAAGCTTTTGAGAATAATTTTCCTTATGCGGCGCATTTGGTTAAATTTCAGTAAGCGTTATCTGTTTTCGGGCAGCAAAAAGCAGCCTGTCTCTTTTGAAACAGACTGCTTTTCGTTTTGTCTTTTATTTATGCCTTTGCAAAATATCCGATGACGTCTTTTCGGGTGATAATTCCCACAAATACACCCCGATCGTCCACCACTGGAACAAAGTTTTGATCCATGACACGCTGGAGTAAGTCGTCCATGGTTGCTGTTACACGAACCGGCGGGTTAAAATCCGCACGAATCAGATCTGAAACTGCGTGATGCTCCAGATTGCGGATATCCTGTGTCAGAGATGATTTCTTCGGCACTTTTCCGAGAATGTTCCAGAGGAAGTCACCCTCGGTAATCGTTCCGTGGTAGATTCCTTCGTGGTCAATCACCGGAATTGCGGTATACTTATGATAGAACATTTTTTCCAGACCCTGCCGGACAGAGTCGTCGGTATACAGAAAAGCGGTATCACATTTTGGTTTAATGAGAAAAATGATATTCATGGTAAATCATCCTGTCCTAGTATATCAGAAATAGCAAAAGAGGTTCGTTCAAAACGAACGAACCTCTAAAGAAAAGCCGGCATTGACCAATTTTCCCAGATCGAGATGACCAAGTATCGTAGGCGCAAAAGAGCTTAACTGCCGTGTTCGGAATGGGAACGGGTGGAACCTCTTTGCCATAAACACCGGCGAACTAAAAAACAGAGATAAATGAAGAACAAATGAAGTGCGTAACAAAGGACGCATGAACAAAAGGAAAAGCGAACGACCGATTAGTATCTGCAAGCTAAACACGTCACCGTGCTTACACATCAGACCTATCAACCTCGTAGTCTACAAGGGGTCTTAAAGGAGATCTTATCTTAAGGGCGGCTTCACGCTTAGATGCTTTCAGCGTTTATCCGTTCCGCACATAGCTGCCCAGCTGTGCCACTGGCGTGACAACTGGTGCACCAGAGGTGCGTCCATCCCGGTCCTCTCGTACTAGGGACAGCTCCTTTCAAATCTCCAACGCCCACGACAGATAGGGACCGAACTGTCTCACGACGTTCTGAACCCAGCTCGCGTACCGCTTTAATTGGCGAACAGCCAAACCCTTGGGACCGAATTCAGCCCCAGGATGCGATGAGCCGACATCGAGGTGCCAAACCTCCCCGTCGATGTGGACTCTTGGGGGAGATCAGCCTGTTATCCCCAGGGTAGCTTTTATCCGTTGAGCGACGGCATTTCCACTCACATATACCGCCGGATCACTAACTCCAACTTTCGTTACTGCTCGACCCGTCAGTCTCGCAGTTAGGCTCGCTTATGCGTTTACACTCTTTGGCATGGTTTCCGTCCATGCTGAGCGAACCTTTGAGCGCCTCCGTTACCTTTTAGGAGGCGACCGCCCCAGTCAAACTGCCCGCCTAACAATGTCCCCTGACCTGATTCAAGGCCACAGGTTAGAATTCCAGCACCTCAAGAGTGGTATCCCAACAATGACTCCATACAAGCTGACGCCTGTATTTCCCAGTCTCCCACCTATCCTGTACATGAAATACCGAAATCCAATATTAAACTGCAGTGAAGCTCCATGGGGTCTTTCCGTCTAGTCGCGGGTAACCGGCATCTTCACCGGTACTACAATTTCGCCGGGTGGGTTGTTGAGACAGTGCCCAAATCGTTACACCATTCGTGCGGGTCAGAACTTACCTGACAAGGAATTTCGCTACCTTAGGACCGTTATAGTTACGGCCGCCGTTTACTGGGGCTTCAATTCAATGCTCTCACATCTCCTCTTAACCTTCCAGCACCGGGCAGGTGTCACCCCATATACGTCATCTTTCGATTTAGCATAGAGCTGTGTTTTTGCTAAACAGTCGCTTGGGCCTATTCTCTGCGGCTTACCTTCGTAAGCACCCCTTCTCCCGAAGTTACGGGGTCAACTTGCCGAGTTCCTTAACAACCCTTCTCCCGCTGGCCTTAGAATCTTCTTCCTGTCTACCTGTGTCGGTTTGCGGTACGGGCTCCTTTCATATACACACAGCTTTTCTCGCCTCTTTCCAAACTGACTTCCACTCAATCGTGTCCCTTTCGACCGGGGCAACCAACGCCCGGCTCAGCCCTTCAAAAGTGTCCCTGTGCTTAAATCTTCGGAGGCTACGGAATTTCTACCGTATGTGCATCGGCTACGCGTTTCCGCCTCACCTTAGCTCCCGGCTAACCCTGAGAGGACGAACCTTCCTCAGGAAACCTTAGACTTTCGGCCATTATGATTCTCACATAATTCTCGCTACTCATTCCGGCATTCTCACTCGTATACAATCCACCACCGCTTCCGCTATGACTTCACCTCGTATACGACGCTCCCCTACCCCTGACATTACTGTCAAGCCCAAGCTTCGGTATGAATTTTAGCCCCGTTGAATTTTCGGCGCAGAGTCACTCGACCAGTGAGCTATTACGCACTCTTTTAATGAGTGGCTGCTTCTAAGCCAACATCCTGGTTGTCTGTGCAATTCCACATCCTTTTCCACTTAAATCCATTTTGGGACCTTAGCTGTGGGTCTGGGCTGTTTCCCTTTTGACTATGAGACTTATCTCACATAGTCTGACTGCTGTACATCAATTATCCGGCATTCTTAGTTTGATAGGGTTCAGTAACTTCTCAGCCCCTAGCCCATTCAGTGCTTTACCTCCGGTAATCTAATACAACGCTAGCCCTAAAGCTATTTCGGGGAGAACCAGCTATATCCGGGTTCGATTGGAATTTCTCCGCTAGCCACATCTCATCCGCCGCCTTTTCAACGGAGGTCGGTTCGGCCCTCCATGGAGTTTTACCTCCACTTCAGCCTGGACATGGCTAGGTCACCCGGTTTCGGGTCTATGGCATACAACTTTTCGCCCTTGTCAGACTCGCTCTCGCTTCGGCTTCAGACCTGAAGTCCTTAACCACGCTGCATACCATAACTCGCCGGACCATTCTACAAAAGGTACCATATCACACATTGACGTGCTCTATGTGCTTGTAAGCACAGAGTTTCAGGTTCTTTTCACTCCCCTCCCGGGGTTCTTTTCACCGTTCCTTCACAGTACTTTACGCTATCGGTCATTGGGTAGTATTTAGGCTTGGAGGGTGGTCCCCCCATCTTCCCACGGGATTTCACGTGCCCCGCGGTACTCTGGATACTGCTCGCTCTTTCTCCTTTTCGTCTACGTGACTATCACACTCTCTCGTCAGCCTTCCCAGACTGTTCGACTAAAGATCAAGAATACTAAATGCAGTCCGAACCCCGAAAGAATTTCTTCTCTCGGTTTGGCCTCTTCCGCGTTCGCTCGCCACTACTTACGGAATCTCGGTTGATTTCTCTTCCTCGCCCTACTTAGATGTTTCAGTTCAGGCGGTTCCCCTCCATACGCTATGAATTCACGTATGGATACATGAACTACTTCATGTGGATTGCTCCATTCGGAAATCTGCGGATCAAAGCTTGCTTACAGCTCCCCGCAGCTTATCGCAGTTAACCACGTCCTTCATCGGCTCCCAATGCCAAGGCATTCACTCTGCGCTCTTCTTTGCTTTACCATTTGTTCGTTTGGTTCTTCTCAGAATTTTCGCGTCCAACTATTTGTAGTATTTTTTACCCAACATTTTGGTTATTCACCTTCATGTCGTTGTTTCTACTTACTCGTAGTTTTCACTTGCATTTGCTTTCATTATTCTGTTTTCAAGCTGCACTTTTTTCTGTCCTTTTCCAAGAACAGATATCAACAGATGATCTTTTTCATCTACTGATATTTGCTCTTGCAAGCAAGACATTTGCTTTTTCCTTAGGTTACCCTTTGGTAAGTGGTGGGCACAAATGGACTCGAACCATCGACCTCACGCTTATCAGGCGTGCGCTCTAACCACCTGAGCTATGCGCCCTTATGGTGGAGATGAGGAGGATCGAACTCCTGACCCCCTGCTTGCAAAGCAGGTGCTCTCCCAGCTGAGCTACACCCCCATTTTCGGGTTTCCCTCGGTTTTTCAAGCTTCTCATTGCGGCACCGTCTTCTTCAGTACCCTCAAAATTGAACAATGCTTTCTTTCTACTTTGCGGTCTCCCTTGCTGACCGAAGCTTATGAACTTTCGTTCGTGCTCCTTAGAAAGGAGGTGATCCAGCCGCACCTTCCGATACGGCTACCTTGTTACGACTTCACCCCAGTCATCAATCCCACCTTAGACGGCGTCCTCCCGAAGGTTAGACGACCGGCTTTGGGTGTTACCGACTCCCATGGTGTGACGGGCGGTGTGTACAAGGCCCGGGAACGTATTCACCGCAGCATGCTGATCTGCGATTACTAGCAATTCCGACTTCATGCAGGCGAGTTGCAGCCTGCAATCTGAACTGGGACAATTTTTGGGGATTTGCTCCACATCGCTGTATTGCTTCCCTCTGTTATATTGCCATTGTAGTACGTGTGTAGCCCAGGTCATAAGGGGCATGATGATTTGACGTCATCCCCACCTTCCTCCGTTTTGTCAACGGCAGTCCCATTAGAGTGCTCTTGCGTAGCAACTAATGGTAAGGGTTGCGCTCGTTGCGGGACTTAACCCAACATCTCACGACACGAGCTGACGACAACCATGCACCACCTGTCTTTGTGTTCCGAAGAAAATACCTATCTCTAGGTACGTCACTCGATGTCAAGACCTGGTAAGGTTCTTCGCGTTGCTTCGAATTAAACCACATACTCCACTGCTTGTGCGGGCCCCCGTCAATTCCTTTGAGTTTCAACCTTGCGGCCGTACTCCCCAGGTGGATTACTTATTGTGTTAACTGCGGCACGGAAGGGGTCAGTCCCCCCACACCTAGTAATCATCGTTTACGGCGTGGACTACCAGGGTATCTAATCCTGTTTGCTCCCCACGCTTTCGAGCCTCAGCGTCAGTAAAGGCCCAGTAAGCCGCCTTCGCCACCGATGTTCCTCCTGATCTCTACGCATTTCACCGCTACACCAGGAATTCCGCTTACCTCTACCTCACTCAAGAACAACAGTTTCAAATGCAGTCTATGGGTTGAGCCCATAGTTTTCACATCTGACTTGCCGTCCCGCCTACGCTCCCTTTACACCCAGTAATTCCGGACAACGCTCGCTCCCTACGTATTACCGCGGCTGCTGGCACGTAGTTAGCCGGAGCTTTCTAAAAGAGTACCGTCATTATCGTCCTCTTCAACAGGAGTTTACAATCCGAAAACCTTCTTCCTCCACGCGGCATCGCTGCATCAGGGTTTCCCCCATTGTGCAATATTCCCCACTGCTGCCTCCCGTAGGAGTCTGGGCCGTGTCTCAGTCCCAATGTGGCCGATCAACCTCTCAGTCCGGCTACTGATCGTCGCCTTGGTAAGCCGTTACCTTACCAACTAGCTAATCAGACGCGAGTCCATCTCTGAGCGATAAATCTTTGATCATGGTACCATGCGATACTATGATTTCATGCGGTATTACCATCCGTTTCCAGAAGCTATCCCACTCTCAGAGGCAGGTTACTCACGTGTTACTCACCCGTCCGCCACTAAGAATATCAAAGCAAGCTTCGATATTCTCCGTTCGACTTGCATGTGTTAAGCGTGCCGCCAGCGTTCGTCCTGAGCCAGGATCAAACTCTTTATTTAAGTTGTATATACAGATGCTTTCGCATCTTTATATCGATCCTAGCAATCACGATTTCGCTCGCAATTACCTTTGTGATTTTTTCGTCTTTTCTGACTTCTTAAAGTTCCAATCTCTTGGAATTTCAAGGGCTTTTTCGCTTGTAGTGCATTGTTCAATTTTCAAGATACTTTCGAAGCAGCTTTCGTGCTGCAACTTTTATATTATATCACATTCAGAAGCTTTTGTCAAGTAAACATTTTGTGAACCGAAGTTCAGATCGTTTTCTTTTCTTTCCTTCTCGCCGTGACCAGCTTTTCTATTTTATCACATTCTGTCGTTTTTGTCAAGTAAACAATCTGTGAACTGATGTTCAACCCATCATTCTCTTTTCATCCTCGACAGCCTGTCCAAAACAGTCAGCCTATTCATTCTATCACACTTTCACGCTTTTGTCAAGTGAACTTTTCTTGAACAAATTCCACCGGCCGCTGTCGATCTCCCGATCCGCTCTTCCACTTTCTTTCATTCATTTGTCCTCTTGACTACCGCTCCCGTGCGACAGCTTTATTATTATACCACGCTATTTTGACTTTGTCAAGTAAAATTGCACTGTTAGTTTTCTTCTGTAACTAGTTATTATGCCTAAAGAATCCATTTTCTCTTGTATTCTCACCCTTTTCATGATAAAATGACTCTAGCACCTTCCCTATATACATACATTATATTACGAGGTAAAATTATGTTCCAGGAACAAATCAAGCAGCTCCGCTTATCACTCTCTATGACACAAGCTGCCTTTGGCAGTCACTTGGGCGTCTCCAAGCAATGTGTCAGCAACTGGGAAAAAGGAATCATACGACCATCTATTGAAACATTGACCCGAATTGCCCTTACCTTTCATGTGTCTACAGATTCTCTCCTCGGCATCGAGGAACTATGCAATTCCAAATATGTCGATGTCACAGGTTTAACAGAGACGCAGATTCACCATATAGAGCTTTTTGTCTCAGATCTGCGCACGCAGTCGTCTGCTGAATCTCAAGGCTAGGTTGTGCTGATTTTCGGATTTGCTTTCATTTTCCGAAAAAATTCACGATTCCATGCAAAAAAATCGTTGCATCCTGGCAGAGAATGTGGTATAATAATTTTAGTTTTCATTTGGTGCTGTATGTAATTGTTTCAGACGCATGATAAAGCAATCCTGATACAGCACCGTTTCACTGATTCCTATGCGTCTGTACTATTTTATCGTTACAGAAATTCTATTGATGGAGGTAACATCATGACGGAAAAAGAATTATATCAGAAGTGGCTTGAATGTGCAACAGATGACGCTGATCTGCAAACAGAACTGAAGGCAATTGCCGGAGATGATGCAGCGATCAGTGACCGCTTTTACCGTGATCTGGAATTCGGTACCGGCGGTCTCCGTGGTGTCATTGGTGCTGGCACTTACCGCATGAACATCTATACGGTTCGCCGTGCAACACAGGGTCTGGCAAACTATGTAAACTCTGCCTACACAAACCCCAGCGTTGCCATTTCCTATGACAGCCGCATCAAGTCCGATGTATTTGCAAAGGCTGCTGCGGAAGTGCTGGCTGCAAACGGCATCAAGGTACACATCTATACAGAGCTGATGCCTACTCCGATGCTTTCCTATGCAGTTCGTGCGCAGAAGTGCAGCGCAGGTATTATGGTAACCGCCAGCCACAACCCGGCAAAGTACAACGGTTATAAGGTATACGGCAGCGATGGCTGTCAGATGACCATTGACGCCGCAAATGCAGTTCTGGCTGAGATCAACGCACTGGATATTTTCCAGGATGTCAAGCATACCGATTTCGACGCAGCCATGGCTGACGGCATGATTTCCTACACACCCCAGTCTGTGATTGACGCTTATTACCAGGATGTGCTGAAACAGAGCCTGAATCCGGATCTGTGCGCAAAGAGCGGTCTGAAAATTGTTTACACACCGCTGAACGGCACTGGCAACAAGCCGGTTCGCCACATTCTGTCTGCAATCGGCATCAAGGATGTAACTGTTGTTCCGGAACAGGAAAATCCGGACGGCAACTTCACTACCTGCCCGTATCCGAATCCGGAGATCCGTGAGGCTCTGGAATGCGGTCTGAAACTGTGTCGTAAAGTCAAGCCGGATCTGCTGCTTGCAACTGACCCGGATGCTGACCGTGTTGGTATTGCAGTACCGGACGGCGATGATTACGCTCTGTTCTCCGGTAACGAAGTCGGTGCAATGCTGCTGGAATACATCTGTCAGCAGAGAATTGAAAAGGGTACTATGCCGAAGAATCCGATTGCTGTCAAGACCATCGTTACCACTGACATCGTCAATGCTATTGCCAAGGAATACGGCGTAGAAGTTATCGACGTTCTGACCGGATTTAAGTTTATCGGCGAGCAGATCGGTTTCCTGGAAGAAAAGGGCGAGGAAGACCGCTATATCTTCGGATTTGAAGAAAGCTACGGCTATCTGGCAGGCTCTTATGTTCGGGATAAGGACGCAGTTGTTGCATCCATGCTGATTTGTGAAATGGCTGCTTACTACCGCACCAAGGGCATCTCCATGATCGAGGCTCGCAAGCGAATGTATGAGAAGTACGGCGTTTACGTTCACAGCCAGCACAGCTTTACCTTTGAGGGCGAAAGCGGCATGATCGAGATGCAGAACATCATGACAAAGCTGCGCAACGAGCATCCGACCGAGATCAACGGTTTGAAGGTTGTAAAGTTTGACGACTACCAGACCAGCGTCTCCAAGGATCTGACCACCGGCGAAAAGACAGAGATCACCCTGCCGAAGTCCAACGTTCTGGCATTCACACTGGAACAGGGCGCAAAGGTTGTTATCCGTCCGTCTGGTACTGAGCCGAAGATCAAGGCTTATTACACCGTAACTGCGGATACCAACGAAGAGGGTTCTGTAAAGGAAAAGGCACTGGATACTGCATTCAGCGCAATGATTCTGAACTAATTTTCACTTGTTGAAATAAAGCAAATGCTCTGTCCATGTATATGGGCAGAGCATTTTTGTTGTCCGATAACAGAAAAGCGGAGGGTTTCTGCTGAATCCTCCGCTTTTCGTTGTTTTGCTTATAAAGTGTGGCAGACTTCTGCAAACGGCACCAGCTTTTTCAAAGCTGTACACGCCTGTTCCGCCGCTGCACGAGTCGGGAACAACCCAAACACTGCCGCACCACTGCCGGTCATCACGCTGCAAAGCGCATCGTGTTCCAGCATACTCTTCCGAATTGCAGCAACTTCGTCCAGGTCAACTGCCAGTTCGAACAGGTTGCCGCAAAGCGGTGCAATTTCTTCCGCAGTTGCCCCATTTCGCAACGCCTGCCGCAGTTCCTGCACAGGCGGATGCTGTGGATTTTGCAAAGCGTCAATCGCACCATATGCCTGTGCGGTGGAAACGCCTGCTGTCCCCTTGGCAATCACCATGCAGTCCGTAGAAAACGCCGGCAGTTTTTCCAATTTCTCGCCGATTCCGGCAGCATATGCCGTTCCGCCGTACAGGAAAAACGGAACATCTGCTCCCAGAGATACCGCAATTTCAGCCAATTTATCCATGCTCAAAGCATTCCCGGTTAGTTCCTGCAATGCCAGCAAAACAGCCGCACCGTCTGTGCTGCCGCCGCCCATGCCAGCCTCCATGGGAATCCGCTTTTCAATGTGTATCTGCACGCCGTCTGTCAACCCGGCAGCATCCAGATAGCGCTGCGCCGCTTTCCAGGCAATATTTTTCGGACTGCATGGCACGCCAGCCACATCACAGGTCAATGCGATGTCCGGCGTATCTATCAGTTCCACTGTGACTGTATCTGCAATGGAAACTGCCTGGAAAACCGTTTCCAAAAGGTGATAACCGTCCGGGCGAGTTCCTGTGACATCTAAGCCCAGGTTGATTTTCGCCGGTGCAGTTCTCGTGACTTTTCTCATGCCTATTCTCCTCTGTGACGGTTCACAAAGCGCTCGATGCGAACCAGTGCCTCCTGGAGATGTTTCAGCGAGTACGCATATGATACACGCACAAATCCTTCGCCGCTCTCCCCGAAAGCATTGCCCGGTACAACAGCCACCTTTTCTTCCTGGAGCAGTGTTTCACAGAATTCCTCACTGCTCATGCCGATGCTGCGAATACATGGGAACATATAGAATGCGCCTTCGGGATTAAAGCAGGTCAGTCCGATTCGGTTGAAACCGTCTACCAGCATCCGGCGGCGGCGGTTGTATTCGTCCACCATCTTCTGTACTTCTTTGTCGCACTCCCGGAGTGCCACGATTGCGGCATACTGGCTCAGTGTCGGCGCACTCATGATTGCATACTGGTGGATTTTCAGCATCTGCTTTGCAATCGGTTCCGGCGCACAGACATAGCCCAGCCGCCAGCCGGTCATGGCAAACGCTTTCGAGAAACCGCTGACGTAGATCGTCCGTTCCCACATTCCGTCGATCGACGCAATGGAGACGTGCTTTCTGCCATAGGTCAGTTCGGAATAGATCTCATCCGAGAGTACCAGCACATTTGTGTCCCGCAGTACCTCTGCAATTGCCTCCAGATCTTCCCGTGTCATAATGCCACCGGTGGGATTGTTCGGATACGGCAGAATGAGCAGCTTGGTACGTTCTGTGATGTGGGAACGCAGTTCCTCCGCCGTCAGCTTGAACTTGTTTTTCAGCTGTGTCGAAATCGGAATCGCAACGCCGTGCATCAGTTCCACAATGGGCTTATAGCAGACGAATGACGGTTCCACGATCAGCACTTCGTCTCCCGGATTCACAATAGCACGAATGGCGAGGTCAATTGCCTCAGAACCGCCGACCGTCACCAGTGTTTCATTTTCCGGATGGTATGTCAAATCGTATTTGCGTTTCAGATAATTGCAGATCTCCTGCCGCAAATCTGCCATGCCGGAATTTGCTGTATATACCATGCGCTTGCGTTCCAGGCTGTCCACTGCGGCTTTCCGCACCATCCACGGTGTCTGAAAGTCCGGTTCGCCCACGCCAAGGCTGATTACGCCATCCATCATGGCAGCCAAATCGAAAAATTTCCGGATGCCGGACGGTTTCATTTTCTTTACCTGATCTGAAAGAAGCGTGTCATAGTTCAACACGAGTTCTCTCCCCTTTCCTGTTTCCGACCTTACGGGAAATAATAGCCCCGTTCGTCTTTCTCTTCACCTTCGATAATGATACCCTTTTCCTTGTACTTCTTCAGCACGAAATAGGTTGCCGTGGAAAGCACGCCGGCAAGGGTCGCCAGACGCTGCGATACAAACATGGAGACATCCTTCACATTTGTACCTTTTACAGTAACCGACAGATCATATGCACCTGCCATCAGCGCAATACTCTCCACTTCGTCATACTGCATGATGGTATGTGCAATTTCTTCATAGCCGCAGTCACGCTGGGGCGTTACACGCAGCTCGATCACTGCGGTGACCAGGTCTTTGTTGGCAAGCTCGTCATTGACGATCGCACTGTAACCCTTGATGACACCCTCGTTTTCCAGCGCTCGGATGGCGTCGGCGACTTCTGCCTCTGTCACGTCCAGCATAACCGCCAGCTCCGCATTGGTGAGTCGGGCGTTCTGCTGCAATAATTCCAGTAATTGTTCTTTCATGAGAAACCCAGCCTTTCTGAAAATAATATTTGAACCCGGTTAAAGTGTTATAAAAACCGGCTTTCGTTTGACAAAATAACAGGCTCGTGTAAAGCCGGCTGCTTTCGCCAGCGCCACGCCCTCGGCGATCCCTTTGGTCAGATCTTCCGCACAGTGTGCATCCGAGCCAAAGGTCAGCACCTCGCCGCCCATCTCCCGATAGAGTTTCAAGTATTCCAGCGTGGGAAAGGGCTTGCCGTACTTCTGGCGATAGCCGGAGGTGTTCAGCTCAATGCCCTTTCCGTTCTCCGCCAGCGCCCGGAAACAACAGCGGATCTGTTCCGCATACGGTTCCAGCGGTATCGGTATCCCTGCCTCGCCCTCGATATAGCGCAGCGGATAGGTAAGGTGACCCAGCACATCGAAGTGACCCCAGCGGCATATGTCATAGAGCTGGCTGAAATACTGTTCCATCAGCGCCGGGATATCTTCCTGCGTATAATCCAGGCAGAAAAAATCCGGCTTATCCAATAGTTCGTGGAGCGATGCAATAATGAAATCCAGCCGCATATCCCGGCTCACAGATTCTGAAAGCCCAAAGTCTGCGTTGGGCTGCCCCATTTCCATGCCGCAAAGCAGGGTCAGACCATTGGCGGCAGCCTGTTCTTTGGCAGCTGTTACCACTTCCAGGGACTGTTCCAGCACGGCGGCGTGGTCGAAGATCTCCCACTCGTTCCGTGGTTCTGTCCCGTAATGAGCCTGTGGGAAATAGCGGTTCATCTCCACGTGTTCCGTCAGTGCCAGCACCGGCAGTTCCAGCTTTTCCGCCTGTGCGATATGTCCGGCAACTGTCCCCGATCCGTCGGGCGAGATTCTCGTGTGGGTGTGACAATCCATCGGCAGCATATGCGTTCCCTCCTGTTCACTATTCCGGAATGCGCCACAGACACACCCCGGATATACAAAAAAGGCTTTCGCCGCCAAATGGGACGAAAGCCTTCGTGTTACCACCCAAGTTCAGAAGTGCCATGGCACTTCCCTCATGCTCCTTTAACGCAGGAAATACGTTCCGGTTTCCCGGAACAGCTCCCGGACAGCACCTGCGCCCCAGCCGTGGCGTTTCCACCAAACACGCCCTCTCTGTGCAGCCTCCGCAGCAGTCACTCCGTTCATCGCTGATAAATCTATACTTACAGTATAGCAGATTTCCGGTGGGTTGTCAATCTTTTTTTGAAAAAAACCGATGACGCTTACACATCCAGCCCGTCTCGCAGGCTCTTGACAAATGCGCCGATCTTTTCCGGAGCAGCCTCGCCGCCGTATTCGCCGACCTGACGCACGATTGCACTGCCCACGATCACGCCGTCACAGTACTTGCTCATCTGCTTTGCTGCCTCTGCACCGGAAATGCCGAAACCGACCGCACAGGGTACCTTTGCGTACTTATAGATCTTCTCGAAGAACGGTGCAAAGTTGGTGTCGAACTCGCTGCGCACACCGGTCACACCGTTGGAGGATACGCAGTACAGGAAACCGGTTGCCTCAGATGCGATCATCTGAATGCGGTCTTCGCTCGCCGGTGTTACCAGGCTGATGTTATGGACGTTATATTTGTCAGCGCTGCCCTGAATCTCATCTTTTTCCTCATACGGGATATCCGGAACAATGACACCGTCAATGCCGCTTTCCTGGCACTCCGCAAAGAAACGGTCTGTGCCGTAGCAGAAAATGGTGTTCAGGTACATCATCAGCAGCAGCGGCACATCTGTCTGCTTCCGCAGACGGCGCACCAACTCGAAGATGCCTACCAGAGTTGTGCCATTTTTCAGAGAACGCTCGCTGGCGCACTGAATGACCGGACCTTCTGCAATCGGGTCAGAGAACGGCACGCCCAGTTCGATCAGATCTGCGCCGTTTTCTACCATTTCCAGCACTGCCTTTTCTGTGCAGTCATAGCCGCCGTCTCCGGCAGTGATAAATGTAATCAGTGCCTTTTTGCCCTCAGCCTTGCACTGTGCCAGTTTTGTATCAATTCTGTTCTTAGTCATCGATCTTCACTCCTCTGTATTCTGCGATCTGCTGCATATCCTTGTCTCCTCTGCCGGAAACGTTAATAATCATGATCTGATCCGGTTTCATCTCCGGTGCGATCTTCATTGCTGCGGCAACAGCATGAGCCGATTCAATTGCCGGGATGATACCCTCTGTCCTGGACAGATATTCCAGTGCCTGCACTGCCTCTTCGTCTGTGATGGGCAGGTATTCTGCACGGCCGGTCTTATAGAGGTTTGCGTGTTCCGGTCCTACGCCGGGATAATCCAGTCCGGCAGAAATGGAGTAAACCGGAGCGATCTGTCCCTCTTCGTTCTGGAGGAAATAGGACTTCATGCCATGGAAAATACCCAGGCTGCCCTTGGCAACGGTTGCTGCATGGAGTTTGGTGTCGATTCCCTTTCCGGCAGCCTCTGCACCAACCAGGCGCACGCTCTCATCCGGAATGAAATCGTAGAACATACCCATTGCATTGGAGCCGCCGCCGACGCAGGCAACGACACAATCCGGCAGTCTGCCCTCTTTTTCCATCAGCTGTTTCTTTGCCTCTTCGCCGATGACCTTCTGGAAGTCACGCACCATGGTCGGATACGGATGCGGTCCCATTACCGAACCGATCAGATAGAATGTGGTGTCGATGTTGGTTGCCCAGTCACGCATTGCCTCGTTGATGGCATCCTTCAGCGTACCTGTGCCGTTGTCCACGCTGTTCACCTTAGCGCCCAGCAGTTCCATCCGGTATACATTCAGACGCTGGCGGCGCACATCTTCCTTGCCCATATAGATCTCGCACTCCATGTCAAACAGTGCGCAGGCAGTTGCAGTTGCCACGCCGTGCTGACCAGCGCCGGTTTCGGCGATAATCCGCTTTTTGCCCATTTTCTTTGCCAGCAGAATCTGTCCCAGCACGTTGTTGATCTTGTGTGCGCCGGTGTGGTTCAGATCTTCCCGCTTCAGATAGATCTTGCAGCCGCCCAGATCTTTTGTCATCCGGTCTGCGTAGTACAGCATCGACGGTCTGCCGGCATAGTCCCGGAGCAGTGTCCGGTATTCTTCTAGAAATTCCGGATCATTGCCGTATTTGGCATAAGCTGCCTCCAGCTCATGCACTGCGTTCATAACGGTTTCCGGCACATACTGTCCGCCGAAAATCCCAAATCTACCTACTTTACCCATGATATCCACCTCGTATAATTGTAACAATTTGTTTCATTTTCTCATAGTCTTTGACGCCGTCGGTCTCAATGCCGCTGGAAAAGTCCACGCCGTCCGGCTGCACCAGTGATACAGCCTCAGCCACATTCTCCGGTGTCAGTCCGCCTGCCAGCAGAAAGGACTGGCTGGGTCTTGCGCCAGCGATCAGATTCCAGTCGGCTGTTACGCCTGTGCCGCCTGCCTGTCCGGGAACGTGTCCCTCTAAGATCAGACGGTCTGCACCCAGCTGCTGTGCCGCAGCGATCTCTTCCGGGTTTTGTACCCGTACAGCTTTCCAAATCGGTAAGCCGGTACGCCATCGTACTCCCGAAACGATTTCTGCCGTTTCGCTGCCGTGGAGCTGTATCACATCCAGCGGTACCCGTTTCAGCACCTGTGCGATATGCTCGGGCGTTTCATCGACAAACACACCGACCAGCGCCGTCCTGCCACGCCTTTCCGCCGCAAGCTTTGCCGCCGTTTCGATCGGAACGGTGCGGCGAAAGCCCTCTGACAAGATCATGCCCAGATAATCCGGCTGCAAATCATTGCAGTACGCCACATCTTCCAGCCGCCGGATACCGCAGAATTTGATTTTCATATACCCTCCCGGAGCTGGTGCAGTGTCTCAGTCACATTGCCGCTGCGCATCAGCGTTTCGCCGATGAGTACAGCATCTGCGCCCAGCTGACGCACCATCTGCATATCTGCATGATTCCGGATGCCGCTTTCCGAAACAAACACGGCATTTTCCGGCGCATAGGGCTTCAGCTTTGCTACGGTGTCCAGATTCACTTCAAAGGTTTTCAGATTCCGGTTGTTGACGCCCAGGATCTGCGGCTGGAGGAATGCCACGCTTTCCAGTTCCTCCCGGTCGTGTACCTCCACCAGAACTTCCAGCCCCAGCGAATACGCCAGGCGGTACAGTTCCGCCAGACGCTCCGGCGGCAGGACTGCGGCGATCAGCAGGGCGGCATCTGCGCCAATGGCAGCTGCCTCATATACCTGGTACTCGTCAAAAATAAAGTCTTTCCGCAGAATCGGCAGGGAAACTGCTTTCCGGATTGCCGCCAGGTATTCCGACGAGCCTTGGAAATAATGCTCTTCCGTGAGACAGGAGATGGCGTTTGCGCCGGCTGCCTCATAGGTCTTGGCAATTTCCACCGGGTGGAAATCCGCACAAATCAGTCCCTTGGACGGAGACGCTTTTTTTACCTCGCAGATGCAGGAAATGGTATCCTTTTTCAGAGCCGCTTTCAGCGAAACCGGTTTGCGGTCAGCCAGAGCTTTTTCCGCCCGGACTTTCATTGCATCCAGACCGCAGGCAGCCTTTTCCCGTTCCAGCTGCTGCGCCCGGTATTTCATAATATCATCTAAGATCATTCCAGCACCTCACGCATTCCGGTTGGTGAATTCCACCAGTTCATGCAGCTTTTCCAGTGCCTTGCCGCTGTCGATCTGCTGTTCTGCCAGCCGGATACCATCTGCAATGGTTGCAGCCTTTCCGGAAACATACAGCGCACAGCCGGCGTTCATCAGAACAATGTTCCGCTTTGCGCCACGAATGGAACCATCCAGAATGCCACGGGTGATCTTCGCATTTTCGTCTGCTATACCGCCGACGATTTCTTCCTTGGATGCCCGTGGGAAACCGAAATCCTCCGGTGCGATCTCGTATTCCGTGATCTTGCCGTCACGTACTTCTGCAACGGATGTTTTATCGGAAATGGAGACCTCATCCAGGCGGTCATTGCCGTAGACGATCATAGCACTCTTGATACCCAGTCCCAGGAGAACACGTGCCATTACCGGCAGCATCGCCTTTTCATATACACCCAGCAGGATGTAGTTGGTGGATGCCGGATTGGTCAGCGGTCCGAGGACGTTGAACACGGTACGGATGCCCAGTTCCTTTCGAGCCGGCGCAACATATTTCATAGCGCCGTGATAGCTCTGTGCGAACAGGAAGGAAATGCCGATCTCCCGGACGGATGCCTTTGCCTGCTCCGGTGTGGTCTGAATCTTCACACCCAGGCTTTCCAGCACGTCTGCCGCACCACTCTTGCTGGAAACGCTGCGGTTGCCGTGCTTTGCCACCGGCATTCCGGCAGCGGAAATTACGAAAGAGGAAGTGGTGGAGATGTTAAACGAGTTTGCCAGGTCGCCGCCTGTGCCGACGATCTCAATGGACTCTTCACAGCCGGTGACGTGCTTTGCCTTGTTCCGCATTCCCTTGGCGAAACCGGTAATTTCGTCGATGGTCTCGCCCTTCATGCGCAGTGCCACCAGCAGTCCGGCGATCTGTGCGTTTGTCGCACTGCCGCTCATGATAATATCCATGGCATCCTGTGCCTCTTCCAATGTCAAGTCACAGCCGTCTGCCACTTTTGCAATATACTTTTTCAGTTCTGTTTTCGGACGATCTTCCACAATGGGCGGCAGTTCCACAGACACACCGGGAATCAGATTCAAGAAGTTCGCCAGCATCCGCTTGCCGTCACCGGTGAGCAGCGACTCCGGATGGAACTGCACGCCGTAGGTCTGTGTCTCACGGTGCTGGAGCGCCATGATCTGACCGTTTTCATCCCGTGCTGTTACTTTCAGGCACTCCGGAAAATCCGATTCCTGGGCAATCAGCGAATGATACCTGCCGCAGGAAACCATTTTCGGCAGTCCGGCGAAAATGGGGCTTGTGGTATCCAGTACCATCTGGCTTGCCTTGCCGTGCATCAGATGCGCTGCCCGGACGATTGTGCCGCCGAATGCCTCGCAAATGGACTGATGTCCCAGGCAGACACCCAGCATAGGAATCTTGCCGTTGAAGTGACGAATCGCCTCCATGGTGATGCCGGCATCCTTCGGATAGCCGGGACCCGGCGAAAGGATCAGCGCCTGCGGGTGCATCTCCTCAATCTGTTCTATTGTTATTTCGTCATTGCGTACCACCTGGATGTCATGATACAGTTCGCCGATATACTGATAGAGATTGTAAGTGAATGAATCATAATTGTCGATCAATAAAATCATTGTTCTGCCTCCTTGATGGCGTTGATGACTGCCAGAGCCTTATTTACGGTTTCATAGTATTCATTTTCGGGTACGGAATCTGCCACGATGCCTGCGCCTGCCTGGACATAAGCCTTATCGTTGGTGAACAGCACGGTGCGGATCGCAATGCAGGTGTTGATGTTGCCGTCGAATCCCAGATAGCCGACCGTTCCGCCGTAAAGCCCACGCTTGCGGTTTTCGAACTGGTCGATCAGCTCCATGGCACGCACTTTCGGTGCGCCGGACAGCGTGCCTGCCGGCAGAATCGCCATCAGTGCATCCAGTGCAGTCTGATCCTGGCGCAGCTTTCCGATCACGTCGGAAACCAGGTGCATTACCTTGGATGCCCGTTCCGTCACCATATAGCGTGTGACCTCGACGCTGCCGAACTCGGAGACCTTACCCACATCGTTGCGTCCCAGGTCTACCAGCATGGTGTGCTCTGCACGTTCCTTGGGGTCTGCGGCAAGTGCCTTTTCGTTGGCGATGTCCTCTTCCGGTGTCCGTCCTCTTGGCTTTGTTCCGGCAATGGGACGATTGTGGATCACGCCGTTGGTCACCTTTGCCAGCATCTCCGGGGATGCGCCAGCCACATCGTAATCCGGGGTGTGGAAATAGTAGAGATACGGAGACGGATTTGTCGCACGGAGCTTTCGGTAAACGGAAAAGCTGTCCGGCGGATTGCTGATCTCGAACCGCTGAGAAAGCACGATCTGGAAAATATCGCCGTTCTTGATATATTCCTTGGCATCCCGTACCATCTGGCTGTACTGTTCCTTTGTCAGATTGGAGCGAACCACCGATTCGCCGTGATGCCGTCTTTCCTGCGGCTGCGGATTATAGTGGCGGACGATGTCTGCCAGTTCCTCGGCTCTCCACTGTGCTGCGGCGTACTGTGCGCCCAGGTCACCGTCTGTGTGCAGGTTCAGAATCACAATGCCGTTGCTGTTCAAGTGGTCGTATGCCAGCAGTTCCTCGTACAGGAACAGGTGGCAGTCCGGCATATGGATGTCATCTTCCGGCACGTTGGTCAGCTTTTTCTCCATATAGCGCACCGTGTCGTAGCCGAAATATCCGATGAGACCGCCGGTGAAATTCGGCGCACCCTCCAGCACCGGAGAATGATAAGCCGCCATGCGTTCTTTCAGAAATGCAATGGGATGTGCTACCTCAAAGGTCTCGCTCTTCTCGCCGCTGCGGATTTCAGCGGTGTTTCCGGTGATCCGGATTTCTTCCTTCGGCGAAAAGCCAACGAACGAGTAGCGGTCCCACTGCACGCCGTTGCTGACACTTTCCAGGATAAACGAATTGCGGCTCTCCTGGGAAAATGCCCGGTAAATGTTCAGCGGCGTCTGGTTGTCTGCCGAGAACTCATAGAATACCGGAATGGTGTTGTACTGTTTCGCCAGCGCTTTTACCTCTTCCAATGACGGTCTTAACATGATGCGTTCACTCCTTTATGCAAATAAAAAAAGCCTGATATCCCATTCACATGGGACGTCAGACTTGTTGTCTACGTGTTGCCACCCAATTTCAGAAATGATGCCTTGTTCATTTCCCTCTTCTCAGATACGCCGTATGATACACCGGATATATCCTTCTCCCGATAACGCAGGAGCTGCGGCATCAGTTACTGGGGCAGATGCCCGTTCGCCTCGCTTCTCACAAACCCATTCACCAGACAGCGTATACATCGGGATCACACCGTCCCCGACTCTCTGTGCTACCGTTTTGCCGGCTACTTACTTTTGCTCATGGAATTTAACTTTTTTTAGTATACGCATTTTTGCTTCATTTGTCAAGTGCTTTCCGGAAAAATCCGTAGATTTCGTGATATCAGACAAATTTGAACAGTTTAGATTTAACGATACGCACAAATTTCGTCGTCATACTGCATATCTTTTCCACACTGCCGCATATGCTTGGACGATACGCAACGCCGTTTCACCGAACAGGAGGTATGACCCATGCTGCAATTTTCTAAAGTTCTGGCATCTCTTTGTGCCGGGTGTCTCTGTACGCTGACCATTCACCAGATCCCTGCCCTGGGCAATGTTCTGCTGCCCCAGACCCACGCCATCCCAGAAACTTCCCCGATTCGCCCGGTGGATGTGATGCCGCTGGAACCCCTGCCGACGCCGGCGGAGACTGCTCCGGCGATGTCCATACCGCCTACGGAGACACAGTCACCGCAGACGCAGACAACTGCCGCCGTGGCAACCGAAGTCACTGTTCTGACCGCCACAGCCACTACTACAATACCGCCCGAAACCACAGCTGCCACGGAGTCGGAAACAACTGTCGCAGTAACCTCCACCATCCCGGAAAGTGACCCGTTTTTCCAGGAACACGAGACCTGGTTCAAAGCCTATATGGATTACCGCACCATCACGGACACCGACTCCGTCCAGTACGCCATGGAGCAGAACGCCTGGACAGATGACCGGGGACTGCGGCGCATGGCGGACGATTATCTGGTCGCCATGGGGACAGGCTGGCTGGAAAGCGGCTGCGGTGAGCGGTTTGCCGTTACGCTGGAAAACGGCAGCGAATTTACCGTTCGGGTGGGCGATATCAAAGCAGACCAGCACACAGACAAAACGCACCGCTATCGCAGCTGCGAAAGCGGTGCAAATGTTCTGGAATTCATTGTAGATACAGGGATGCTCTCCGGCGAAGCACGAAACGCCGGGACAGTCTCTGTTTACCCGGAACTGTCCGGGAATATCACTGCAATTGTGCCGGCGGAGTGATGTCTCTGGTCAGCCGTTCAAACATCTGCTTGCGTTCCTGTTCCGGCAGCGCCAGATAAAACCGCTGCTTGATCTCCAGGAACGAGCGCAGTTCTGTAAGGATGCTGTAGAGAATCGCCCGGTTTTCAAATGCCGCACGGGTTTCCGGCAGGGCATCCCGGCGGTATGCCGCAAACTGCTCTTCCAGCTGTTCCAGAAGTGCCGTGCAGTCATTTCCCTCATGAAAATGCTGTGCGATCTCTTTCAGAAATGCAGACAAAGGTGTCGCCTGCTCCGGAATCTGATTCAGCCGCAGCAGCTGGCGGTACATCACTTGCAGTACCCGGCACTGTTCCCGGCGCATGGCAGTGTAGCGCATAAAGTAAATATCGTCCTGCCAGGTCTGGTTCTGCAAAAACAGGTCAATTTCCCGGCGCAGTTCCTCAGACAGTCGTTCTGTCCGTGCAAAGCAGCTGTCATCATAGCCAGTATGGTCCGCCTCCAGCAGGCGCACGGACATCCGTTCCAGGATGCCCCGGATTTCTTCGTCCAGCTGGCGCTGCATCTCGTGGATCTTTTTCAGATTCCTGGGCATAAACCAGTTGAGACAGACACCGATGCCGCTGCCGATTACCAGCAGCAGAATTTCGTTTCCCACCATACCGATGGACACGCCGCCGGCAAACATATAGTGGGTCGCCATAACTGCGTTGATGGGCGTTGCATCGTCCATCCGGAAGGCATAGCAGAGCAGCAGGAGCAGCAAAAGCACAATGCCGAACGACCAGGGCGCAGTGCCGCAGAAGTGATAGATCGGCAGGCTGAGCAGGGTCATGATGCCAAATCCGGCAAACCGCCGGACGCTGCTCATCACCGTTTCCCGGCGTGTGTTCTGCACGGTCAGCAGTGTGATAATGCCGGCAGATGCCGCATTTTGCAGTCCCAGCGCCTCCGCCAGCAGAATGGCAGCCACGCCGCCGCCGGCGATTTTCAGCGCTTTCATCCAGTTGACTTGTTTCAGATTGATTTGTTTCAAAATATGTATTTCCTCTTACTTTCCGTACATTACCAGCACATCGCCGGCATGAATTTCCGTGTCGCCCTGGGGAATCAGCGATTCCCTGCCCCGGCGCACCAGCACCACCAGTTCCTCCTGGGGCAGCCGCAGCGCCGCCAGGGTCTTGCCGTTCCAGCTGTGGTCGGCTGTGATCTCCATTTCACTGAGCTGGACATTTTGCAGCTTGCCGCCGCAGTGTCCTGCCGCCAGTACTGCCACATCACCTTCGCAAAGCACCGTGTCCCCTCGTGGCACAACGCTGTCCCCGTCCCGGAGGATGGTCGCCAGCATGGTATCCGGCGGCAGGTGCAGCGCACTGACCGGCTGCCCGATCCAGCTGTTTCCCGGCTCCAGCGGCAGACGCAGCAGTTGAAGTTCTTTCTTTTCTGTATAGTCGTTGAATGTTTTCAGAACGTCCGCTGACTCGTCGATCATGTGCAGCTTTCGGGAGACCAGCGGCAGAAGTGTTCCCTGGAGTGCAATGGAAAACAGCACCACGCAGAATACCAGGTGAAACAGGTCGTATTGCAGCACTGCCCCGCTGGCGGCTGCGGTCAGCGCAAAGATTGCCGAAGTTGCGCCACGCAGTCCTGCCCAGGAGACCAGCAGCTGCTGGGAAAGCTTTGAACGGAACGGTGTGAGCAGCAGCGCCACCACCAGCGGACGCACTACGAAAGTCAGCACCACAGCGATGGCAAGCGCCGGCAGGATCACACTGCCCAGCCGGGACGGTGTACAGAGCAGTCCCAGCAGGAAGAACACCATCAGCTGCATAAAGCTGGTCACGCCGTCGAAAAACAACACCTGGTTTTTCTTGTTGGGAATCTTGGCGTTTCCCAGAATGATGCCGGCGATATAGGCGCTGAGATAGCCGTTTCCGCCCACCAGCACCGGCAGCACATAGGACAAGATTGCCACCGCCGCCATAAAAACGGTATCAAACCCGGAGACCTCAAAGCGAAAGCGCCGGAGAAAAAAGACAGTGCATACCGCAAGGACTGCGCCGATGCCCACGCCGTAGACGATCTGGGCGAAGATCATATACAACATCTTCCCCGGCGTGATCTCCGAGGTCATCATTGCCAGAAGAATGGTCGTCATCAGATATGCCACCGGGTCGTTACTGCCGCTTTCGACTTCCAGCAGGGATGCCGTCCCGTATTTCAGGTTCAGCTTTTTGGAACGGAGAATGGAGAACACGGATGCCGCATCCGTAGAGCCGAGGACTGCACCCATAAGAATGCCCTCCATCCAGCTGGTGTGCAGGGCAAACCGGCAGAATACACCGACACCGAACGCCGTCAGAAACACGCCCAGCGTGGACAGCAGCACGGATTTTCCGGCAACCGGTTTGGCAGCGCTCCACTTTGTGCCGAAACCACCGTAAAAGATAATGAAGATCAGCGCCACGGTACAAAGCGTCTCCGTCATGGCATAATTGTCGAACCGGATATGTAAAATGCCGTCCACGCCGCAGAGCATTCCCACTGCCAGGAATGCCAGCAGCATAGGGATTCCGATTTTGCTGGTCAGCTTATTACAGAGAATGCAGGCAATCATCACAAGGGAAAGCAGCAGTAGAATCAAATTCATGTTTCGTTCCTTTCTGGGTATGTTGGGTGGAAATCAGTCGTCTGGTTCTGTCTTTTTCAGTTGTGTCGTTGTTGCGGCAACAGCAGCCACTTCTGCCGCTCCCTGGGCTTTCAGCAGCGCCGCACATCGGTTCATGGTGCTGCCGGTGGTGAGAACGTCATCGCAGAGCAGGATGCGGCAGCCTTTCAGTGAAACCGTCCCAGCAGAAAACTGCCCGGTGTTTTCCCGCCGCTGTGCCGCAGACAAGGTGTGCTGCTGCCGTCCCGTGCCGTTGTCATGCAAAAGGTCTTTTCGGTATGGGATACGTGTTATGGCGGCAACTTCTTTCGCCAGGACTGCCGCCGGATTGCAGCAGCGTTTCAATTGCTTGCGTCTGGACATAGGAACCGGCGCAACCATATCATAGCCGGACAAGGCATCATTCGCCAGGATGCGTTTCCCCAGTTCTGCGCCGCAGAATCTGCCAAACTGGAGACTGACTGCGGATTTCATGGAAAGGACGCCTTTCCGGGCAGCACCTTCGTATACCGTCAGTGCCACCGCCCGGTCATACGCCAATCCTTCGCCGCAAATGCAGTCATGGACAGGCTTTCCGCACTGTGAACAAAAGGCATCTGCCGGATATGCCAGCAGTTCGGTCTGACAGGTCTCACAAAGGTATGCCTGCCAGGGCAGCGACTTTCCGCAGCAGGGACAGGCGTTGGGATAGAGCAGATCCAGCAGGAACAGTTCCAGCTTTCGCCCCAGCCCCATATCTGCCGTCATAGTCTCACCTCCATACCAGAATCATTTATATTTTAGTATACCATACTCCGCCGGAAAATGCAAACAAAAAAGCCATGAGGAAACTGAACTGCTTTGTTCCTCATGGCTTAAATTTCTATTGCTTTGCTTTCTCTTAGGAGAACATCGGGGTAGACAGATAACGCTCACCGGTATCCGGCAGCAGTGCAACGATGGTCTTACCCTTGTTTTCCGGACGCTTTGCCAGCTGGATGGCTGCCCAGACTGCCGCACCGGAAGAAATGCCCACCAGCACGCCCTCTGTTCTGGCGATTTCTCTGCCGATCTCAAACGCATCTTCGTTCTCAACCGCAATGACTTCGTCGTAAACCTTGGTATCCAGTGTTTCCGGCACAAAGCCTGCCCCGATGCCCTGGATCTTGTGCGGACCGGAAACGCCCTCGGACAGCACCGGAGAACCCTTCGGCTCAACTGCAACTACCTTCACGTTGGGGTTCTTGGACTTCAGATACTTGCCCACGCCGGTGATCGTACCGCCTGTGCCGACGCCGGCAACAAAGATATCGACGGTACCGTCTGTGTCATCCCAGATCTCCACGCCGGTGGTCTTTTCGTGAACCTCCGGGTTTGCCGGGTTGGTGAACTGAGACGGAATAAAGCTGTTCGGGATCTCCTCTGCCAGTTCCTTTGCCTTGGCGATCGCACCACTCATGCCCTTTGCGCCCTCTGTCAGCACCAGCTCTGCGCCGTATGCCTTCATCAGATTGCGACGCTCTACGCTCATGGTCTCCGGCATTGCGATAATCAGACGATAACCTCTGGCAGCCGCAATGGAAGCCAGACCAATTCCGGTATTACCGCTGGTCGGTTCGATGATAACGCTGCCCGGTTTCAGCAGACCTTTTGCCTCAGCATCGTCGATCATGCCCTTTGCGATTCTGTCCTTTACGCTGCCTGCCGGATTGAAATATTCCATCTTGCCATAGATTTTTGCCGGCAGTGCTTCTTTTGCCTCCAGATTTGCCAGTTCCAGCAGCGGTGTACCGCCAATCAGATCTGTGATCTTCTGATAAACTTTCATGATATGACTCCCTTTCCGGTAACTTCTATATTACCTATCTGTTTGATATGAATTATACCACACTTCCGGAAAAAAGTCAAGTGTTTTCCGCATCTTCTTTTTGCTTTCGGCAGATTGCATATAGAATGTGTGTGGTTTTGCTGCGTTTTGCATAAATAGGACGATTGGTGGGAATACCGCAATTGCGATAAACGTACCAGCTTACTTCTTAAAAAGGTGAAAATCGCAGCAGCTGCCGCCGTAGCCTAAGGTCTGGGTTCGTGAAAAGCTGATTTTCTTTAAGCCGCCGTAGGTCACGTCATCCACGTCGCAAAACAAACTGCACAGCTCCGCACAGCCGTTTTCCACACAGGCGGTATGCCAGAGACACTTTGTGATGGTGATGTCAAAGTAGTTCTTGCCGGCTTTCTGCGTGCTTTCCTGCAAATCGGTGGTACGCATGATCTTGAGAAAGACCTTGCTGTAAATGGCATAGAATCCCGGCACCAGTTCCATCTTTGCTGTGGAGGAATGCTTTTTCGCAGCAACTTTGTCCATCATATACTTCCGCATATGCCGAAACACATCCTCCTGGGAAAAGCCGGTCTTTTGCAGTGCCTGGTACAGCGCAATGCGTGGCAGAATGGTTTGCGTCAGCGTTTTCATCTGGTTTTTCGATTTGCCTTTCGTGTTTTCGATCAGCGTCCGGAGCGTTTTCTCCTGCGTGTCGAACAAAGCGCTGCTTTTGCCGCTTTCGAATTCCTCTTCTAAAAATGCTCTGATCTGTTTTTGCTGTTTGATCTTCATTGTGATAACACCTCACTGATGCTCTGTATCATTTCGTCTGCTGTACCGAAAATCACAGTATGCCGCACCTTCTGCAATTGTCCCGGTTCTCACCAGCTTCATATTCATAATATCCGCAAGCACATAGTCCATCCGGCACATATAGGCGGTCAATTCCGGACAGCCCTCATCCTGGCACAGTTTATATGCACCGCATTCATGATAGTCGTATCCCAGGTCATATTCCCCGTTTCCCGGCAGAATATCAACGACCCAGTCGTTTTCATAGCGGCGCTTATGGCTGTCCGCAGACCATTGCAGTCTGCCCGGCATTTTCTTCGGGTCTAAATAATGCTCCACATCCCCGATTGCCTTGTGGAATAACTTCGATGCGCACAGTCCGTCACGAAGTATCTCATAATTTTCCTCAGCCGGCTTTCCGGTACTCCGGTTCATTGCAATGAAATAGGTTGCCATAATGTAAGAACTCAAAAGCCGGGATTTTCCGATTTCTTTTGCCCTCCCGATGATCTTCTTGTGTTCTTCATTGATCTTCCCGGAGACATCCTTGGAAAAACCTCGTCTCTTCAGCTCTGCTTTTACTGCGCTGTGATAAAAGTGATACAGTACTTTTACATTAAGTGTATTCTTCATGTTTTCTCTCCTCGCAACGTCTGATTCTCAAAAAAGCGTGCATATCCATGCAACCAAGGCACAGGCAGGAATGTACACGATAAAGTGGATGATATGGCTTTTCTTGTTGTATCCGAACATATGCGGCCCGACGATGCCTTTCAGCTCCGGATAAAAGTGGGGAAAGAAATTCGAGTGACAGAGCAGTACCCAGTCAAAAAAGAAGATGTCGTACACTTCCATCAGATAGAGCATCACAAGAAACCGCACAAAGAATTGCAGAAAACCAAAATCATTTTTGATTCCGTCCCCTATCGCAAGAGCGGCTGCGCCCAGAAACGTGAGCAGTGCAGCTGCGATAATCAGCCAGCCAATTATGTGAGCGCCCCGAAACCGTTCCTTTGTGTCGGGAATTGCCGCCAGATTTTCCTTTGGCGCAGAGGAAAAGAACCGCTTATCCTGGACAAAGCCGACACCGCCATACAAAATGAGAAAGTACGCCGCCATAATCATGACCGCCGCAAGCAGTGTTATCCACATTTTCATCACCTCAAAAACATACTTTCAAAAAATGTCCTCGTTCTTCGTATATTTCCATTATATCACATTTCACAAGAAAGCACAAGACGATTCTCCATATATTGCATATTTTCCCCACAAAGAAAACCGACAGAAAAAATTTGCATTTCCCATCGGTTTATGGTATAATAAAAGTTACTGTGCCGTTATGGCTGTGACATTTGATACGAGCCTGTCCGCAGGCTCCGGAAAGGACATCATCATCTTGAACAAAGCATTTCGAAAAGGCGTTCTCCAGGGCATTCCCATTGCCCTGGGCTATCTCTCCGTCTCCTTTGGATTCGGCATCCTGGCGGTGCGTGCCGGGCTTTCTATCCCTGCCGCCGTGGCAATTTCTGTCACCAATGTTACCTCCGCCGGACAGGCTGCCGGCGTAGGTGTTATCGCTGCCGGCGGTTCTTATCTGGAAATGGCGCTTACCCAGCTGACCATCAACTTCCGCTATGCCCTTATGGGCTTTTCCCTGTCCCAGAAACTGGACGAAAAGTTTCACCTGCCCCAGCGCATGACAACGGCGTTCGGCATCACTGACGAAATCTTCGCCGTTGCCTCTTCCCAGCCGGGAATGATCTGCCCGGCATATCTGTACGGGCTGATTGCCATTGCATTCCTGGGCTGGGTACTGGGGACACTGCTGGGTGCTGCTGCCGGACAGATCCTGCCGAAGTTTATCATTGACGCCATGGGCATTGTGCTGTACGGTATGTTCCTGGCAATCATCGTACCGGTAGCCCGGAAAAAGAAAAGCGTCCTCACCGTGGTGATTCTGGCGGCGCTGTGCAGCATCCTCTTCAAATATGTCTTTACGGCAGTCTCCAGCGGATTCGCCATCATTCTGTGTGCGGTGCTGGCGTCGGTAGTCGGGGCGATCTTTTTCCCCATTCCGGAGGAGGAGCGAACATGAGTCTGATACTTTATATTGCCATTATGGCTGGCGTGACCTATCTCATTCGGGTAGTGCCGTTTACCGTGTTCCGGAAGAAGATCCAGAACCATTTCCTGCAAAGCTTTCTCTATTACATTCCCTATGCGGTGCTGAGTGCCATGACCATTCCGGCAATCTTTTACTCCACGGGCAGCATGGTGACTGCGGCGGTGGGAACCGTCGTTGCGGTCGTGCTGGCTTACTTCAACCTGCCGCTGATCGTGGTAGCACTTGCAGCATCGGCAGCAGCGCTGGTGACAGGATTCCTGGTATAAGCGCCTGCTCTATCTCCAAAAAACACATCCTCTGTGTGCAGTCGGCATATGGAGGATTTTTTAGAGTGTGTCACACTTAGCATTGTCAGACAGTTATGATATGCAGACGGGTGAAAGTACAGCGCACCGAAAAAAATTTGCAAAGCCTGTCACAATCGGGCATTGTCAAACGGTTATGATATGCAGACGGGTGAAAGACCGATGCACAGGAACGGCAGCCCGTCTCAGAAAGAGGTGAAACTATGGCAGCGAACAAAGACCAGGAAAAGCTCGATCAGCTCTATGCGCTCTACGAGCAGCCCATGTACCGCATCGCTTACGCAATCCTGCATCACACAGAACAGGCGGAAGATGCTGTATCCGATGCGTTTCTCCGAATCATGAAGAATCTGAAAAAGATCGGCAATGTACAAAGCGAAAAGACAAAGCACTATATCGTTTGTATCATTCGCAGTACGGCGATCAACCAATACCGGCAGAATCAGCGGGATTCGGAACGCTATACCGTGTGGGACGACCGCATTTTGCAGGTACCCAGCCAGAAAGACGACATGGAACAGCTGCTCGCAAACATCACAGAAGAAGAGACCATCGCAGAACTTCTGGAACCGCTGAATGAAACGGACCGGCAGATCATCCTCATGCGGTGCGAAGAAGAGCTGTCTTTCCGGGAAATTGCCGAGCGGCTCTCCATCCAGGAGGCTGCTGCAAGAAAACGCTTTGAACGTGCCAAGAAGGCGCTTCAGAAAAAGAAAGGGGATATTTGCTATGAAACACGACTCTTTTCCGTATAACGAAACCGAATGGAATAAAATTGTAGACGATGCCTTTGCACCGGATGCACAGCCCCATGTCTTTTCGGAACGCTACACCAGCCGGAAGCAGGAATTCCGGCGCCAGATGGAGGAATCTCATATGAAACAGCATAAATTCCGCATGAAGAAATCTCTGACCGCAGCCGTAGCAGTTGCCGCAGCCATCGTGGTCATCCCGACTGCCGTATACGCATCCACCCAGATCCGTGGCTATTTCCAGAACGGCGGCGGCGAGTATCAGCAGGAAATGGTGATCCCGAAGAGCGACAGCGTTTCTGACCAGATCATGGCGCTGCAGGTCGGCTGGATGCCCGACGGAATGGCGATCGATCCCAGCAGCGGAAAATACAGCGATCCCAACGGTCGTGGCATAACCATGTCGTTCTACAAAATGGACAACAAGGACGATGCTCTGACGCACACCGTCAGCTACAGCGTTTCCCAGGAGACGCTCACCTGCGGCAATAACACTGTTCTCTATGCGGTGACTGACACCACAGGACAGTTCGGCGAGGATATTTTCGACAAGGATGTCTGGGTCGCATTCCCGGATTCCAACTATGCCGTACAGTTCTATGCAACAACCGGCGTGACAAAGGAAGAGATCGAAAAGATCGCAGAAAATCTCAGTCTGACACCTTCTGACAAGGAGACAGCTGAGCTGTGGAGCGGTGAGCCGCAGGAAGAAGCGACTGGCGGAACCGATGAGGTCTACAAGGTCGATGACTATACCATTCAGCAGATCGGTGACACCATTCGTTCGGATTTCTATGATGATGATGATAAATATTCCCGCGTCACTGTCAAGCTGGACAGCGTTTCCGTCCAGGATAACTTTGACGGACTTCCGGCAGTGGATGACATCGGCAACCCGGTGGACTACAGCCAGTATCTCAATGCAGACGGTACGGTCAAGGATGATGTGCGCACATGGTACTCCCGTGGCGACGGCGTGAACACCCTGGATGAAAAGGTCAAGGAAGAGACGGTTCCCCAGCGTGTCCTTGTGATGCACCTGAGCTACACCAACGAGAGCAGCATTACGCAGGAGATCTGCGTTTGCCCGAATCTGCTCCAGAAGAACGGTGACAGACTGGATTACGGCGAAGTTGCCTGCGAGCCAACGGATGAAACCATGTACTGCAATGGCACATTGGACGACTTGAAGTATGGTGAGTTCTTCCTGTTTACCACTGACAGAGACCACAGCAAGAACAACATCACCAATGTTGCACCGGGCGAAACCGTTGAGGCAACTGTGGCATTCCTCATGGATGCGGACGAATTGCAGGATCTGTATGCTGATATCCTGGGCTACGGTCAGAAAACGATAGTTTCCCTGGGCGACTTACAGTAAACATATCCAACAGCCAGTGATAACTTCTACAACAACTTCCAATTTTTCTCCCAATTGACAGAACGAGCGCTGTGTGATTTTCTCCGCACGCAGAAACGTTCTGCCTCATAGAACCTGTCTTCACAAGAAATATATGTGGATTTTCGAGCATAATTTTGTTGCAGACAAGAAAAAAATACGCAGGCGGGCTGTCGCCCGGCAAGTATTTTTTCCGCAGTATGCAGCAAAATTTGCCGAAAAGACACGTGTATACGCTTGTGAAGACAGGTTCATAGATCAACACGCCCCGTATGCGGCTCATCCCTTCGCATACGGGGCGTGTTTTGGTTTATTTAGGCGCAAATGATGCGCAGTGCTGATGCTGTTTTACTGCCCGTTTCCCATATCGCCCCAGTCGGTCAGTTCCATGGTGGCGCTGGCGTTGAGGCTGGAATCGGCACGGATGCCGGCATCAAAGGCATAAGAACCTGCACAGGCGATCATAGCGCCGTTGTCTCCGCAGAGGGAAAGCGGCGGCATATACAGGGTGAAGTTCCGCCTGTCACAGGCTTTTTGCAGGGATTCCCGGACGCCGCTGTTGGCGGAAACGCCGCCGGCAATGGCGATGGTGGAATATCCGTGTTCCACTGCCGCACGGATGGTGTGTTCTGTCAGCACCTCGGAAATAGTCGCCTGCACCGATGCCGCCAGATCCTCCCGGCAGATGGTCTCGCCTTTCTGCTGGGCATTGTGGAGCAGATTCACCACGGCGGTTTTCAGCCCGGAAAAACTGAAATCATAGGCGTTTTCCGCAATTTTCGGTTTCGGCAGAGAGAACGCCTTCGGGTTGCCGGACTTGGACGCCTTGTCCAGGTGGATGCCGCCGGGATAGGGATAACCCATGGCACGGGCGCACTTGTCGAAGCATTCCCCTGCCGCATCGTCCCGTGTCCGTCCCAGGATGCGGAATTTCGTATAGGTCAGCACCTCCACCAGATGGCTGTGACCGCCGCTGACCACCAGGCAGAGATAAGGCGGTTTCAGTTCCGGATGTGCAATGTAGTTCGCCGCAATATGTCCTGCCAGATGGTGCGTCGGCACAAGGGGTTTTCCGGCGGCAAGCGCCAGCCCCTTGGCGAAGTTCACACCCACCAGCAGCGCCCCGATCAGTCCGGGGTATGCGGTCACGGCAATACCGTCCAGTTCCGCCAAGATAACACCGGCATCGTCCAGTGCCTTCTGTACCACGGGCAGCACGTTTTCGCAGTGCCTGCGGGAGGCGATCTCCGGCACAACGCCGCCGTATTGTTTGTGTTCCTCTACCTGTGAGGAAACCACGTTGGAGAGGATCTCCGTGTGGTCTCGTGCAACGCTCGCTGCGGTTTCGTCGCAGGAGCTTTCAATTCCTAATATCAGCATAGCTGCATCTCCATTTCTGTGAACTTTATCACAATACCGCAAAGCCGTACCATGTGCTTATCCGGTATTTTATTTTTTCTGAACGGTATACTGCCTTGCAATACGGCATTCCGGTGCAAGATCGAACGAATACAAAACCGCCGCAAACAGCCATTTCAATGGCTTCATCAGCAAATACACCAGATCCGCCCGAAACGGCGTAGTGATTTTTTGCGAAAGCGGATAGCCGTGATTATCGTAGAAATGCCGTACCAGACGCGGCAGACGTTCCTGAAGCAGTTCTTCAAAGGCATTCGCCACGGCAAGCTGTCGGTTTACCACGATCACAGCACCACGGCGATACCCCAGCCGAAGCGGACGCACCAGTTTCCGGTGTCCGCCGGCGGCAACTGTACAAAGATAATGTCCCTTATATTCCAAAGGAGGCGGCGGAAGCTGCTGTGAAAATGTCCAGTCCGCCGTCTGGGTAAACGCTTGAACTGTGCCGTCTGCACCTTGTCCGCAAAGAATCAGCACTATTTCCAGCACTGCCGCAAGGGGCAGCACCAGCAAAAAGGCAGCCAGCCGAAAATGTGACGTCTTTTCTAAAAACTGATACAGCCGAAGCACCCAACGCCGCCGGAATACTATCTGTCGTTCCCGCAGAAGCCTTGTCTGTCCGGCGATATGCCGGCGGATTCCCATCGCAGACAACAGCAGCAGATTGCCGTGATAAAGGTAGAAATACCAATCCAGAAACCTGTGAAGATCTGCCTGTTCGGCAATCTGCACTGCCAGAAGTATCTGCATGATATTTCCCACCAGCACCCTTGCCACTGCACCGGCAGAAACCAGCGGCGGCAACTGTTCCGGTCTGCACCAGAGCAAAAGCACCAACCCGACGATTCCCACCAAAACCGGCAGCCAGAAAGAAAGCGCATGCGACGAGTCGATCAGATTGTGGGTCTGAAAGGTATATGTCGCCTGGTCATAATCCTTTCCGCTATATTCAAACTCCACGCACAACAGAAGAAAATACTCTGCCGCACCAATTCCCATGGAAAGTCCGGCAAACACTCTGGGAGCCAGCTTTCTCCTGCCGCTGCACTCCGCAAAAAGATTCCACAAATTCAGTGCAGTCAGCACAAACGGAGGTACAAGAAACAATGCCCAAAGCAGAAAAGCTTTCAGTTGCATTAGCAGTTCCGTCATGTTTTTTTCACCTCTCGTGTCATCAGCACAGCACCTTCCTCTGGAGCGTGATAATACCGTTTCCGAAAGCCCACCTGCCGATAGCCTGCGGATTCATACAGGGCAATGGCGGCGGCGTTGGACTCCCGCACTTCCAGCCAGAATTCGCTTTCCGGGAACTGCCCGTGCGCCCAGTCCAGCAGCTGTCTTCCGATGCCCTGCCGCCGGAACGCCGGCGAAACGGCAATATCGTCCAGATTTACGGCGTCGCCGGTACGGGATACTGCCGCATAGCCGCAGAGTTTCCCATCCACTTTGGCGCACCAGATGCGGTTGTAGCAGCAGCACATGGTCTGCCGGAAAACATTTTCCGACCACGGATCGGGAAAGCACTGCTCTGCCAGTTCCGCCAGCGCCGCCAGATCCTGTTCCGATGCCGGAACGATCTCAGCCTTTTGCTTCATACCAACTCTCCCCCATACTTACATCTGCCGTCAGCGGCACCGGGAACTTTGCCTGCTCCTCCGGCGAAAGGGTGTTGCGAATCACGTTCTGCATTTCTTCCCCCAGCACCTTTCCGGCAAGCACAGCGTGCTGTTCCGGCACTTCTACGATCAGTTCATCGTGTACCTGCAAGATCAGCTTTGCATCCGGCACATCCCGTTTCAGCCGCTGGTACACATAGATCATGGCAAGCTTGATGATATCTGCCGCTGTTCCCTGAATGGGCGTGTTCATGGCGATGCGCTTTCCAGCCGCCTGCACCATTTTATTGGACGCCAGCAGTTCCGGCACAGGCCGCCGCCGCTTGAAATAGGTAGTAACATAGCCGTTGATCTTCGCCGTGTCCACAGTCTTGTCCATAAATGCGCCGACGCTGGGGAACTGTGCCATATAGTTCTGGATATACTGGTTCGCCTGGCGCACGGTAACATGGATATCCTGGGACAGGGAAAAAGCACCCATGCCATAGAGGATGCCGAAGTTTACCGCTTTGGCGGCGCTCCGCATTTCCGGTGTTACCATTTCACGGGGCATATCGAATACCTGCGCCGCAGTGGCTGCGTGAATGTCTGCGCCGCTGAGGAACGCCTCCTGCATCTGCTTGTCGCCGCTGAGGTTTGCCAGCAGCCGCAGTTCGATCTGGCTGTAGTCCGCATCCAGCAGTACACAGCCCTCCCGTGCCACAAAGAATTTCCGCATATTTCGTCCCAGCTCTGTGCGTACCGGGATATTCTGCAGGTTCGGCTCTGTGGAGGAGATACGTCCCGTCCGGGTCTCCGTCTGTTTGTATACAGTGTGGATTCTGCCGTCCTCGCCCACCGTTTTCAGCAGCCCGTCTACATAGGTAGAACGCAGCTTGCTGTACTGCCGCCATTTCAGCACATAGTCCACGATGGCATATTCGCCCCGGAGCTTTTCCAGAATGTCCGCATTGGTGGAATAGCCGGTCTTGGTCTTTTTGCCGTGGGGCAGCTGCATTTCACCGAACAGCACCTCGCCCAGCTGTTTGGGTGAACCAATATTAAAGGTATGCCCTGCCTCGTCATAGATCATCTGCTGCATTTCTTCCAGCTGTTCGGACAGGTATACGCCAAAATCCCGGACACCCTGCTGGTCGATGGCGATGCCGTCATGTTCCATTGCCGCCAGCACAACGGTCAGCTGCTGTTCGAAGTGCAGCAGACGGGTCATATCCTGTTCCTCTACCAGTTTCTGCATGGCAGTACAGAGCCCCGGCAGTGCCGCCAGATCTGCAAATTCGCCCTGGCTCCGGTGATACGGCACGTGATAAGTCACGCAGAGCCTTTCAATTTCGTATGCAGATGTGGTGGAGTTCAGCAGATATGCGGCAATTTCGCCGTCCTGTGCTGACGGGGATTCGCTGTCCGGCGTTACGCCGTGTGCCAGCAGCCAGCGATACTGAGGCTTTGCGCTGAAAGTGAGACGCTGCATCTGGAACAGCTCCTGCCACAGGCTTTCTTCAGTCGTGGTGTAGACGATTTCCGGGGCATCCTGGTGAGAAACGCAGACACGTGTTCCATCAAACAGACAGCACGGCAGCTGCTCCGGTGCAGCCTTCCAGCGTTTCAAAATTTCCGCCGTGAGCGGCTGTTCTGTCAGATCCTTTGCCTTCTCTGCCGGTGCAGCTTTTGCTGTGTCCGATGCGCCGGCAGATTCTCCGGAAATTTTCAGCTTGTCCAGCAGTTTTGCCATTTCCAGTTCCAGCAGCAGCTTTCGCACTTCCTCTGTCTGCACCGGCTGCGGCACATAGTCCTGCACATCTGTGTCAATGGGGATATCCGTCACGATGGTTGCCAGCCACTTGCTTTCCTTTGCCGCATCTTGTCCCACGGTCAACTTGGTGTGTACCGATTTGGTCAGCTTTGCCTCTTCCAGGTGGGCATACAGATTCTCGATCGTTTCCCACTCCTGCACCAACTTGGACGCCGTTTTCTGTCCCACGCCTGCCACGCCGGAAATGTTGTCCGAGCTGTCCCCCATGAGTGCTTTCAGATCAATCAGTGACAGCGGCGCAAACCCGTATTCCTCCCGGAAACGCTCCGGCGTAAACGGGATCGTCTCCTTATTGGTGGTCAGACGCACGGTAACCCGGTCATTGACCAGCTGTAAGCTGTCCCGGTCTCCGGTCAGAATCACGCAGTCTGCATCCTGCGCTTTACAGGCGGCAGCCAGCGTTCCCAGAATGTCGTCTGCCTCGTAGCCCTCACAGGTCACTACCCGGATGCCCAGCAGTGTCAGCAGCTGTTTCATATAGGGCAGCTGCATGGCAAGCTCCTCCGGCATTCCCTTTCGGTTTGCCTTATAGGACGCCACCGCCTTGTGCCGGAACGTGGGCTTGCGCAGGTCGAACGCCACTGCAATTGCATCGGGCTGTACCTCGTCCCGATTTTTCAGAAAGATATTCATAAAGCCAAAAATGGCATGGGTAAAAATGCCCTGTGTATTGCTCAGCGGACGTATTCCGTAGAACGCACGGTTCAGAATACTGTTTCCGTCAATGGCAAGTAATTTCATATATTCCTCCTGTCGCCAGAACCAATGGTGCTGACTGGTTTCAGTTTGGGCAGCACCGCACAAAGCTTATGCAGCGTAGGGTGTTGCCTTTGGGTTCTTATCTAGTATAACACATTTTTGCGGAATTGTACAGGATTTTTACAGCTCGGAAATCAATTTCCATGATAGCCTCCCCTGAAAGGGGAGGGGGACCGCCGTTAGGCGGTGGAGAGGTTTTTTATTATGACGTTTTCGGCATATAAGCGGAAACCCCTCAGTCAGTGCTACGCACTGCCAGCTCCCCTTTCAGGGGCGCCTCACTTGCCAAATTTCATAATATTGTACAATTTTAATCAATATATTTTTGAAAATTGATTTCCGTGTTTTTGCAGTAACAGCGTTTCAACGTACACTGCTGCACCTGCATTTCCCACACAAAACAAAACACGCAGTCCCGGAAATCTTCCCGAAACTGCGTGTTATTTTCTGGTCTGAGTGACCCGACTTGAACGGGCGGCCTCTACCACCCCAAGGTAGCACGCTACCAACTGCGCCACACCCAGATAAAGTGCTTTCTGCACACCAGCATATATGATTATAGCATATTCCTTTCCGATTGTCAATAACTGCCGAGAAAACTATTTGTGATATAGATAAATCAAGAAACAAACTGTATTGACCGATACTCCAGAGGAATTACATTTCGCTGTCGAAGATGCACTTTTTCTCAATTGCACTACCGAATTCCGACTTCCACTGGATATGCAGGTCGCTGTTGTCCCATCCGGAAAGCGCATCATTTTCCATATGCAGTGCGATCATCAGATCATATCGGTTCTCACGAGGTGTTACATTTTCCTTGATATCCACCGCCTGGATGCCCGGAATTTTTACTGCATCCGCATACAGCGTCCGCACCTTTTCGGCAAGGTGCTTTTTGTCTACGCCCTGTATCCATTTCACAATAATATAATGTACCATATTGTTTTCCCTCCGTTTTTAGAAGTTGTTTCTGTAGAGTTTCAGCCAGTCATCAACAGAAAGACCGCCGATCTCCTCGAACACAACGTTTTCCCATCGTTCCCGTAATGACCGACCGTCATAGATCGGCGCATTCAGTAATTCATAAGCCGTATCAAATTCACAGCCATCCGGAACATCGCAGTAACCAACCCAATATGGTTTCTGAAACGCTCTCAGACAGCCCAGGTAGTGTTCGGATTTGTCAGCGTCATCGTTAAAATAAAAGCGTGTTTCATCCACCAGGAACATATGATCCCGTTCTAAAATCCACAGGAATTTTTCATAAGAAAAAGGGTTGCCTGTTGTCATATTTTCCTCCATGCCGTGCTTGTATTACTTCCAGTTTACATTATAGCACAGCAAAGTCAGAAATGCAACATTCTCCGCACAACTTCAAAAAAAGAGCATCTCAGCCAAATTAGCCGAAATGCCCTCTTTTTCTATTTACATGGAAAATCCACGCAGTTTCTTAGAATTTGCCAGCCTTAGCAGCTTCTTCAACAGATACTGCAACAGCAACAGTAGCGCCAACCATCGGGTTGTTGCCCATGCCGATCAGACCCATCATTTCTACGTGAGCCGGAACGGAAGAGGAACCTGCGAACTGTGCGTCAGAGTGCATACGTCCCATTGTATCGGTCATACCATAGGATGCCGGACCTGCTGCCATATTGTCCGGGTGCAGGGTACGGCCTGTACCGCCGCCGGATGCAACAGAGAAGTACTTCTTGCCCTTTTCGATACATTCCTTCTTGTAAGTACCAGCTACCGGGTGCTGGAAACGTGTCGGGTTGGTGGAGTTACCAGTGATGGAAACGTCTACGCCTTCCTTCCACATGATTGCAACGCCTTCGGTAACGTCATTTGCACCGTAGCAGTTAACCTTTGCACGAGGGCTGTTTGCATCCTTGGAATAGCACTTGCGGAATACTTCCTTGACTTCGCCGGTGTAGTAGTCCATCTCGGTCTCTACATAGGTAAAGCCGTTTACACGAGCGATGATCTGTGCAGCGTCCTTGCCCAGACCGTTCAGGATAACACGCAGCGGTTCCTTACGAACCTTGTTTGCCTTTTCAGCAATACCGATCGCACCCTCAGCAGCAGCGAAAGATTCGTGACCAGCCAGGAATGCGAAACACTTGGTGTCTTCTTCCAGCAGCATCTTGCCCAGGTTACCGTGACCCAGACCAACTTTTCTCTGGTCAGCAACAGAGCCAGGGATGCAGAATGCCTGCAGACCTTCACCGATTGCAGCAGCAGCGTCAGCAGCTCTGCGGCAGCCCTTCTTGATTGCGATAGCTGCGCCAACGGTATAAGCCCACTTTGCGTTTTCGAAACAGATCGGCTGAATGCCCTCTACCATCTTGTATACATCCAGGCCAGCTGCCTTGGTTACTTCAGCAGCGCCCTCAATAGAGTCGATGCCATATTCTTTCAGAACAGCCAGAATCTGCTTTTCTCTTCTCTCATATGATTCAAATAATGCCATGGGGTGTTTCCTCCTGTTCCTTATTCTTTTCTCGGGTCAACAAACTTCACTGCATCAGCAACACGGCCGTACTGACCCTGTGCCTTTTCGAAAGCAGTGTTTGCATCGTCACCAGCCTTGATGAAGTCCATCATCTTGCCGAAGTTTACAAACTTGTAGCCGATAATCTCATCATCTTCGTCCAGAGCAATCTTGGTAACATAGCCATCGGTCATTTCCAGATAGCGGGGACCCTTCTTCAGAGTGCTGTACATGGTACCAACCTGAGAACGCAGACCCTTACCCAGATCTTCCAGACCAGCGCCGATCGGCAGACCTTCTTCAGAGAATGCACTCTGTGTACGGCCGTATACGATCTGCAGGAACAGTTCACGCATTGCAGTATTGATCGCATCGCAAACGAGGTCTGTATTCAGTGCCTCCAGAATGGTTCTGCCCGGCAGAACTTCTGCTGCCATAGCAGCGGAATGGGTCATACCGGAACATCCGATGGTCTCCACCAGAGCTTCCTGGATTACGCCTTCCTTTACGTTCAGGGTCAGCTTACAGGCACCCTGCTGCGGTGCGCACCAGCCCACACCGTGTGTCAGACCGGAAATGTCAGAGATTTCCTTTGCCTTTACCCACTTTGCTTCCTCAGGAATCGGTGCAGCACCGTGCTGAACGCCCTGTTTTACGCAGCACATTTCGTTTACTTCGTTTGAATAAATCATGGTCAAACTCCTTTCATGATATGGCATTGTATACGATCTGCATACGTCCTCTATTATACACCATCTTCCGGCAGGAATCAAGCATTTTCTGTAAATTTCTTACCAATCATCCTAATCTTGGTTAGTCTAGGCTAACTACAGTGTGATTGCTCCCTCTGTGCCGCAACTTGATTTGTTCATAAGAAACGGTTGACTTTTCCACGATGCTCGTCCTATACTGATTATATTACAGTAATTTTGACAAGGAGTATGTAAGACATCATGGAAAACGACTATTTGATACGAAAAAAGCCCCTGCCGGCGCTGCTTCTTTTCTCCCTGCCCATGGTTCTGGGAAATCTGTTTCAACAGCTGTACACGCTGGCGGACTCTGCCATTGTGGGACGCTATGTAGGCGAACAGGCACTGGCGGCAGTTGGCGCCTCCTATGCGCTGACTAACATTTTCATTTGCGTTGCCATTGGCGGCGGCATCGGCGCATCGGTGGCAGTGAGCCGCTATTTCGGCGCAAAGGAATACAGGCGGATGAAACTGGCGCTTTATACTGCCTGTCTGGCGTTTCTGGGTGTCAGCATCCTGCTGGGCGGACTGGGGCTTGGACTGAGCCGCTGGATCATGGAGGTCTTGAAAACACCGGAAGATGTTCTGGGAATGTCTGTGGAATATCTGAACATCTACTTCCTGGGGCTGCCTTTTTTGTTTCTGTACAACGTATTCTCATCCATGTTCAACGCTCTGGGAAAATCCAGGATTCCTTTGTATTTTCTGATTTTTTCCTCTGTATTTAACGTGGCGCTGGATATGGTCTTTGTCACTCGCTTTGATATGGGCGTAGCTGGTGCGGCGTGGGCAACGCTGATTGCACAGGGAATTTCGGCAGTACTTTCTTTCGGCGTGCTGCTGTGGGAACTGCGGCGTTTTCCCTGTGAGAAACCCGGTGTATTCAGCCGGACAGAACTGATGGGAATGACACGAATCGCCCTGCCCTCTATTCTCCAGCAGTCAACGGTTTCCATCGGAATGATGCTGGTGCAGTCTGTGGTAAACAGCTTTGGTTCAGAGGCACTTGCCGGATTCTCGGCGGCGATGCGTGTAGAGTCCATTTGCATTGTGCCGATGACAGCGTTCGGCAATGCCCTGTCCTCTTATACGGCACAGAATCTTGGTGCAAAACAACAGGAGCGTGTGGTAAAGGGCTACCACGCAGCCAACAAGATGGTGCTGGCGAGTGCCGTTTTGATCTGCATTTGCGTAGAACTGCTGGCAAAGCCGCTGGTCACATTGTTCCTGGGGACAGACGGCACGGCTGCGGCATACGCCACCGGCGAGGGCTATCTCACATTCATGGGCTGGTTCTTCTGTCTGATCGGGTTCAAAATGGCGGTGGACGGGCTGCTGCGTGGTGCAGGCGACATGAAAATGTTCACCATCGCCAATCTGGTGAATCTGAGCATCCGGGTAATATTCGCAGTTACCATGGCGCCCCGGTTCGGCATTCAGATGGTGTGGTGCGCCGTACCCATCGGCTGGTTTTCCAACTGGCTTATCTCGTTTTTGGAGTACCGGACGGGAAAGTGGCGGAAAAAAGCGGTTGCATTTTCCGGCTGAGTGTGTTATAATAGCAAGAGTAAACAACGTCCGAATGCACAAAATATGGTTGTATCGGGCAAAGGAAAGGAATCACATACTATGAATATTGTTTGTTTGGATTTGGAAGGCGTACTGGTACCGGAGATCTGGATCGCTTTTGCAGAAGAGAGCGGCATCCCGGAACTGAAACGTACCACGAGAGACGAGCCGGATTATGACAAGCTGATGCACTGGCGTCTGGGGGTGCTGAAGGAACACGGTCTGGGCCTGAAAGAGATCCAGGAAACCATTGCAAAGATCGATCCTCTGCCGGGCGCAAAGGAGTTCCTGGACGAACTGCGTGCCACAACACAGGTCATCATCATCAGCGACACATTCACCCAGTTTGCAGGTCCGCTCATGAAAAAGTTGGGCTATCCCACCATTTTCTGCAACTCCCTGGAAGTTGCGCCGGACGGCGAGATCACCGGTTTCAAGATGCGCTGTGAAAATTCAAAGCTGACCACCGTTAAGGCACTCCAGTCCATTGGCTATGAAACGATTGCCAGCGGCGACAGCCACAACGATCTGGCAATGATCCAGGCAAGCAAGGCAGGATTCCTGTTCCGCAGCACCGAACAGATCAAGAAAGACTATCCGGAACTGCCGGCGTTCGAATCCTATGACGATCTGCTGGCTGCCATCAAAAAGGCACTCTGAGAAAGGCATTCTATGGAATATCAAAGCGAACCGAACCGCATCTTTTGCACAGATGCTGCCGGAAAATGTGTGGCTGAGATCACCTTTCCGGAAACAACGCCCGGCGTATGCTGCATTGACCATACATTCGTAGACGATTCTCTCCGAGGTATGGGCATTGCCGGAGAACTGGTCTCCCGTGCCGTGGCGCAGATCCGGGCAGACGGAAAACAGGTGACAGCGACGTGTTCCTATGCGGCACACTGGCTGGAAAAGCATGAAAGAGGGTAAAGGCCATGTACAAGAACATTGAAAAGCAGGCTGTTTTGCAGCTGAAAGATCTGGTGGAATATCAGACCGGTCAGGTTGTCAGCAAAACGCTGGTACAGAATGACAAGGTCAGCATGACCATTTTTTCCTTTGACAAGGGCGAAGAAATCTCCACGCACGCTGCCGGCGGTGACGCAATGGTGACTGTGCTGGAGGGTACCGGAAAGTTTACCGTCGGCGGAGAAGTATTCCTGCTCCACGCCGGTGAAACACTGATTATGCCCAAGGACATTCCCCATGCTGTCTACGGAGAAGAACAGTTCAAAATGCAGCTGGTCGTTTCGTTCTAAAATTACGATAACACAAAAGCCGTACCACCTGCCGGAAAATCCGGTGTGTGATACGGCTTTTCTATATGCTTTATTTTGCAGGCTGTCAGCTGTTCCAGCCGACCAGATCCTTTATCACCTCTCCGGCGATGATAAGTCCCACCACTGACGGCACAAAGGCGTTACTGCCGGGTACCTGCCGCCGCTGGGTACACTTCCGGGCGGTTCCCGGCGGACAGATGCAGTGGGTCTTGCAGCTGTTTGCCATGTCCTCTTTTGGCGCAATGGGCTTTTCTTTGGAGTAGACCACTTTCAGCCCGGGGATTCCACGCTTTCGCAGTTCATGGCGCATCACCTTTGCCAGCGGGCAGACCGATGTTTCATAGATATCTGCCACCTCAAATGCAGTGGGATCCATCTTGTTTCCGGCGCCCATGGAGCTGATAAGCGGCGTGCCGGCACGGTATGCCTGCTCTACCATCTCCAGCTTACCAGTCACAGTGTCGATGGCGTCTACCACATAGTCATACTGTGTAAAATCAAACTGCGCCGCTGTGTCCGGCATATAAAAGGCACAGTGTGTCTCGACCTGGCAGTTCGGATTGATCTGGAGGATGCGTTCTTTTGCTACTTCCACTTTATATTTCCCTACGGTCTTCCGGGTGGCGTAGATCTGGCGGTTGATATTGGTAAGGCATACCCGGTCATCGTCGATGAGATCCAGCGCACCCACGCCGCTCCGTGCCAGCGCCTCTACCGTATAGCCGCCGACACCGCCAATGCCGAATACCGCCACTCTCGCCTGCGCCAGCAGTTCCATTGCCGGCTTTCCCACCAGCAGTTCTGTTCTTGAAAATGCGTTCAATGCCATTTACAGCAGCCCCTCTTTTGCAAACGCCTGTTCCAGGTCGGCGATAATGTCCTCTGCATCCTCGATGCCCACGCTGAACCGGAAAAATCCGCCGTGGAACTCCTCCGGATACAAATACTGCCGCTCATCATTTTCGCCCAGGAACACGATCAGGCTCTCGTCATGTCCCAGAGACACTGCCGAGGTGATAACTTTCAGATGGCTGACAAAGCGATTGTAAGTATCATGGTCTGCGTGCAGTCCGAACGACAGCACGCCGCCGAATCCGCCCTGCATCTGCTTTACGGCGATGTCATGTCCCTTGTGGCTTTCCAGTCCGGGATATGCCACAAAGCTGACACCCTTTACAGTCTGGAGATACTTCGCCACACGGAGTGCATTTTCGTTGTGCTGACGCATCCGGAGCGGCAGAGTTACAGAACCACGCATGATGAGCCATGCGTTAAACGGGCTGATGGTCGCACCTAGATTGACCTGCGACTGCGCCCGGATGATATCCAGATACTCCTTCTTGCCGATGATCGCACCGCCCATAGCATCGCCGTGTCCGTTGATATACTTGGTCAGACTCTCAATGGTGAAATCTGCGCCCAGTTCAATGGGACGCTGGTTATAGGGCGATGCGAAGGTGTTGTCCACCGACAGCAATGCGCCGTTTTCATGGGCAATGTCCGCAATGGCACGGATGTCCGAGATAGTCAGCGTGGGATTTCCCGGCGTTTCGATATGCACCAGCTTGGTGTTCGGGCGAATCGCCTTTTTCACTGCCTCCAGATCGGAGGTGTCCACAATGGTGGTGTCCACGTGGAACTTGTTCTTCAAAAGCTCATGGAGCAGACGGTACACCGCAATATAGGTCACACTGGAAAATACCACGTGATCGCCGCTTTCCAGCAGTGCAAAGAACAAGCCCGACAGTGCCGCAACGCCGCTCGCCAGCACGATGCAGTCCTCTCCGCCCTCCAGAGATGCCAGCTTTTCCTGCAAATACTGCTGGTTCGAGCCGCCGTTCCGGGTATACAGATTCTTTCCGGCACTGCTCCAGTTCAAATCGCTGGGGTCATAGGGCAGAGCATAGCTGTTCGCCATGGTGATTGGGCGCTTGATCGCACCCGTCTCTGCGTCAACGTCATTGCCTGTGTGGACGGCTCTGGTCTGAAAGCCGTATTCCTTTCCGAACGTGTGTTTTTCCATTTCGTCCGCTCCTCTCGTTTTCTAAATCCTATGTTTTTGATAGGTTACATATGCTATTATACACGACGAAGAAAAGCTTGTCAAGTGTTTTTTGCAAATTTCCGAAAAAAAGCTTTTCTGCCAAAGAATCGCCCTCGGTTTTGTGCAGTGTTTCCATTGCGGAAATGCACCGCCGTATGGTATAATAGAAGTATTATACCAGGACAGCCCGAAACCTGTCCGGACAGGAGAAAACAGATGAAAAAACATAGATTCCCGAAACCATTTCCAGTGATGCTGAGTGCAGTACTGTGTCTTGCCGGAGTCCCGTTCGGCGGCATTTCCGCACAGGCTGCCGACAGTGTGCAGCAGGTGAACAATATCGTTTTGTTTGCACAGTTCGCCTCCGCTGATACGGACAACTTTATGGCAGACAAGACCGAGGACATGGTCGCCATGTGCAACAGCACCGACACCTATCGTTCCCTGGCAAAATACATGGACACCATTTCCTACGGCAAGGTTCACGTCACCTCCTATTTTCCCCAGATGCAGGACGGCGTGATCCAGCCCTATGTGCTGAAACAGGAAAAGTTCGGCTATACCGACTACAACCAGTATGCCCTGGAAATGGTACAGAATATCACCGTTTCTGCGGACACGCCCCTGGACGGAAACCAAGACGGTGTGATCGACAACGTGACTTTAGTGGTGGATGGTCAGGCAGAGGATATGAGCGATCCGCTCTGGGCAAAGGCGTTTCATGTCAACGGTCTGGAACTGAACGGTACGCCGGTGAGCAGTATCAACCTGCTCAGCAGCTATACCCTGCTCAGTTCCACCATATTCAGCGGCGTGGGAACGCTCTGCCACGAGTTCATGCACAGCATGGGCTACCCCGACTTATACCGCAAGGACACTTCTACCGGAAATCCCGTGGGACAGTGGGACATTATGGCGACAAACTCCATTTTCCTGCAATATCCCCTTGCCTACCAGCGCTATGCGGTTTCCGGCTGGCTGGATGCTGAAACCATCACCAAGGACGGCACGTACACCTTACAGCCGGCATCCTCAGACAGCGGAAACCGGCTGTACCTGCTGAAAACGCCGTTCTCCGACACGGAATTTTTCGCTGTGGAATACCGCAAGCCCGGCAAGCAGTATTCCGATGAGCTGGACACCAAAATCTACGGCGAGGGCATGGTCGTCTACCGCATCAACACGGCTGTCCAGGGGAACTACCGTGGCGACACCGACGGCATTTACGTATTCCGTCCCGGCGAAACGGCACTGAATGCCGGACAAGGTGACCTCACCCGTTCCTGCTACGGCGGCACAAATGCACCGGATTCCATCGGCACAACCGACCTGACCAAAACGTTCCAGGACGGTGCGCTGGTCTACAGCGACGGCACAAACAGCGGCATTGCCCTGGACGATATCCAGATACAGCCGGACGGCACGCTGACCTTTTCCGCATCCTTTGCGGATGTCTCCGACCGTCAACTTTGGCAGTCCGTCTGCGATGTTCCCACCTCTCAGGAACTCCAGAGCTATGATATGTGTACCGGCAGTGACGGCAGCGTTTATCTGGCTTCCGCCTCGGACAGCGGCACCGTGCTGTACCGTCTGGACGGGGACACGCTCACACCTGTCAGCACTGCCATTTCCGGCAGTGTCTACAACCCCAAACTTGCTTTCGCCGGCAACACCCCATACCTGCTCTACCAGGATGACCAGTATCTCCTGCGCCTGTGCCGATGGAACGGCACTGTCTGGGAAACCTGCTATACCGGGACAGAACTGGCACAGTATGCAGACATGACTGCATCCGGCGGCAAGCTGTATCTCACATATACCACCGGCACATTCCCCTACGCTTTACAGGCGGCGTGCTACGACACGGCAACTGACACCTTGTCCGCCCTGGGCAGCACCATTGCGGCAAATGCCTGCAACATGGAGATCGCTGTCTCCGGAGAAACGATCCTCATCGGCTACCGGGACTTAGATGACAACGGCGTCCCCAAAGCGGCTGTGTGGAACGGCAGCAGCTGGAACAGCACAGCCCTGTCCGACCAGGACTGCGGCATGGTCAGCGTTCTGGCAGACGGCGAAGATATCTGGATCGCACCCTCCGGCGGAAAGACCGACCTGTACCGCTGGACAGACGGCGCTGTCATTTCGTACCCCCTGCCGGATACCGCCAAAGACAGAGCGTTCCAGCTTGTACCGGCAGCAGCGGACGGCGGATTTTACCTGGCAGTCAATGCCCAGTCGCCGGGCGAGTTTCTCCTCTGTGAGCTGGACAAGACGGCACAGACCTGGACACAGGCAGGAAATCCCATCGCACAGGAGACGGTGAACCAGCCGGTTCTGGCGGCGGCAGACCATACCATCTACTGTCTCTACACCACATCCGACTGGAAAACCGTATTCAAAAAGCTGACGCTTTCCACAGCAGAACAGCCTGTTGCCGGAGACATCAACGGAGACGGCAAAACCGATCTTGCCGATTTACTGCTCTTACAGCGTTACCTGCTGGGCAGCGGCGTACTGCAAGCCGACCAGGCAAAGGCGGCAGATATTTTCCCGGACGGCAGTGTCAGCGGACTCGATCTGGCACGGCTGCGGCAAATGATCGTGGGAGCATAAGCCATGGAACTGAAAGAAATATTGTCCCACGCTGAGGCGGTGCAGTTCTTGCTGTACAGCATTCAGCACGGAAAGCAGACACGCACGGCACTGAAAAAGGCACTGCCGGAAGATGTCCCCACAGATGCACTGCTGGATGCCATGACCGATTTCGGATTCCTGTGCCGGGACGGAAAGCAATTCCGACTCAACCAGGAACGCCTGGAACAGCTACGGCAGTTTTTACAGCTTTACACAGCGGTACAGAACCAGACCGCTGAACAGGATTTCACCCATTTTCTGACGGCACAGCGGGAACAGGAGATCCCACACGCTATGCTGGGAACGGAACTTGCCTTTTTTGAAAGTGTCGTTTCCGGGAACAGCGACACGGTGCATCTGCTGTACTCGCCGCTGGGTGGAAAGGGTTACGGCAAGCTGAGTGAAGATCCGCTGCGCAATCTGAAATATCACCTGATCATCACCATTTCCATGCTGACACGCTACTGCATCCAGGGCGGTATGCCGCAGGAAGAGGCGTTCAGTCTCAGCGACCTGTATATTCAGCGCACCGATGCAGCAAAAAGTGAACCGCAGATACGCGTGCTGCATTATCAGGTGATACAGGACTTTACAGGAAAGATGCGCCGCCTGCAGGACACCGCACAGCATTCGCCGCTGGTGCTGAAAGCTATGGATTACATCAGCATTCACCTGCACAGCCGCATTTTCTTACAGGATGTGGCAGATGCAACGGCAGTCAGTGCGCCCCATCTCTCCCGACAGTTCCAGAAAGAAATGCACGTCAGTATCAGCGAATACATCGCCATCAAAAAGATCGAGGCAGCAAAGAATCTGCTCCAATACACCCAGCAGCCGGCATCGGCGATCAGCAGTCTGCTCAGTTTCAGCTCCCAGAGCTATTTCATCAAGGTGTTTCAGAAATACGTAGGCATGACGCCGAAGGAATACCGCCGGCAGTTTCAAAACAGCACACGGTTTTCGTAATTTGATTCAACAACACAAAACAGCGCCGCATCTCCCTTTTTCGGAAATGCGGCGCTGTTTCATTGGAATCGCAGTTCAGAGAAGCCGAAACTGCGGATGGATACCAGCGTGGAACAGGTGCCGGCACCCGAAGAATGGGAATGAATATGAAGAATAGAAGTTTGGCTTAGTTTGCCTTGGATGCCTTCTGATAAGTCACCCATTCGTAGCTGGCAGTCAGCGGCGTTGTGCCATCAAACGGTTTCAGCCAGTCGTTGACGCCGATGCCCGGCCATACATTCATCATGATCTTGCCGGGTGTCACCGGAATGTTGCTGGTGGCAGTGTAAACCGCCTTGCCGTCCACATACCAGGTGATGGAATCCTTCTGCCAGTCGAATCCATAGGTGTGATACCCCTCAGAAGCATCAAAGCCCAGGTCGTACAGATACTCGTGGTTTCCGGTACCGTTGGTGTAGTAGTTGAACTGCACCTTTGTGGTATCCTTGCCCAGGACCTCCACGTCGATCTCGTCCCACGGATTGCTCTCCGATGGTCCGGTATAGGTGAAGAACGAGGAAACCACGCCGTCGTTTTTGATTGCCTTCATAGACGTTTCGTAGTAGCCGTAACCGTAGTGGTCGGTAGAGCGATACTCTGCACCGGTGTAGTTGTACTTCCCGGAAGTATCCTTGTCGATGGTCAGATTCAGCACGCCGTTGTCAAAGGAAGTGTTGTTCTTTGTCCAACCGCAGTCAAAAGGATTGCCGTTTGTCCAACCGTCAGATGCCTCAAACAGACTAGTCGCACCCTTGCGGAAATCAGCCAAAACATCTGCATCGGAACTCGGTTCGTTGCCCTTGTCCGAATCGTCATTCTGTTCGGTCAGCATCTGCCGCAGTACAGTCAGATCAAAACCGTTTACAGTCTCATCCGCCAGAACATCGGCATTTTTCGCCTGTGCCTTTGTCAGCGTCTCCGCACCCAGCAGATACTTTTGCAGCAGTACGATGTCTGCCGTATTCACTGCCTTGTCCAGGTTCACATCGCCCGGCAGGATATCCTCCTCCGGTGTATCGGCGCTGTGCTTTCCGCTCATTGCCAGCAGACAAGTCAGCGGGGAGTTCCAATAAATGGTGATCTCGTTGGTGGAATAGCTTTCCCAGTTGTCCACATAGCACTTCGCCGCCGGAGAGTTGGCGCAGTACGCCTTGGCAGCGCTGTCCTCCAGACCGGAGTTCACGCCGCCGACCAGCATTCCCTTCATCGCCTGGTTCTTCGCCATAGACGGTCTGTGGTGCGGATGCTCCGGAGAAACTGTGCCGTAACCGGTAACAAAGCACTCGCCCACGGCATTGCTGCCCAGCAGATAGTGCAGGTTGCTCCGGGATGTCTCCAGATAAGAAGAATCTTCTGTCAGCTGGTATGCCAGGTTCAGGATCATGCCGGATGTGGCAACGCCCATGTTGCTGCCCCAGTTATATTTCGCCACTGATACGCCGTATGCGTCATTCTGCGCCAGGGATTTTGCCTTGTCTGCGGACTGCAGAATCGAACGCTTTGCACGGGTATAGATCGTGGAATCGGTATCCACGCCTTTCATGGTGAGGATGGCGAAGTTGCCGTAATCGCCCATTTCCATCCAGTCCATGCCGGTCTGTACGCTCATCTTTTCCAGAGCAGAACGATAGGTTTCCTCCCCGGTGGCACGCCACATCTGTGCTGCTGCCCAGTACCGTTCATCTGTGTCAAAACTATCGCCGTAATCACCGGTTGTGATATCGGACGGATTGGAGAAAATAAAGTTCGGATTCTTTTCCAGGAAAGCCCACGCCTTCTTTGCCGCATCCAGACAGGTCTCTGCGAAGGTCTGATCCACATTCTGATAATACTCGTATGCCATCGCCATTGCGGCGCAGAAGTCTGCAGTAGCCGTAGTGGAAACCGGTGTCACGATCAGTTCATCCGTTTCGTTTTCCGGCATCACATATCCTGGGAAATTCTCACAGCTGACTTTGTGATGCACGCCGCCGGTCTCGCTGTCCTGCATTTTCAGCATCCATTCCAGTTCATAGCGTGCCTCGTCCAGCACATCCGGGACGCCGTTTCCGCTCTCCGGAATGCCGATGCTGTCGCTGAACATCCCCGGGTTCTGCCCGTAGGCAATGAGCAGGTCTGCCACGGATTTTGCACCCGGCACCACGTATCTGCCATAGTCTCCGGCATCGTGCCAGCCACCGCTGACGTCTATCTTGTCGCTGGTGTGATAAACAGTCGCCAGCGTGTTGTGACAGGCGGCGTGACCGAATGTGTCATCCTCTATTTCTGTGCCGCAGCGCTGGAGGTAGAGCATCCGCACCGTATCATCTAGCAAGCCATTATACACATCTTCGCCGATGGTAAAGGCATAGGACTGATCCAGTCCGCCGCAGGTGATGTAATAAGTTCCCGGCTCTGTGATTGCGGAGAAATCTCCTGTCCAGTCGGTTTCGTTCGCCATGGAATTGAACTTGGATGCGGAAAGTTCGCCGGTGTATACGACCTTGCCGCTGTCCTGATTGACAACGGAAAAACTGGTCTCATTTGTCACATCCCGGAATACTGCCGTTTTGGTTTCCTCCGGCTGATAGCCCACCTGGTCGGTGATGATCGACGGTGCATAGGGCAGGATATCGTCATATTCCACCTTGGAATCGTCCACCAGTTCTACCTTGACATTGTCCAGGTAGATGGTGTGCGGGTCGAGATCCTCCCCGTTTTCCAGTCCGCAGTTGAACACCAGCTTGGACATGATATCTGTGTCCTGTTTCATGGTAAACTCATAATCGATGGTCTGCGGCTCAGAGGTAAGATCAATGCCTTTCCAGGTATACGCCTGGTATGTGCCGCCGTTCTGCTGGATCATCGCCTCAACATAGCGGTCTGTGGTAGAAGAGATCTCATAGCTGACATGATACACGCCGTTTTTGTAGAGCGGAATCACATCATAATTGCACTGCACGGAATAATTCAGCTTCCCCACAGAATTGATCTGGAGCGCTAGCTTGCCATTCTGGGCAGAAAGCGTGGCGCTGCCGCCGCTCGCCTGGTATGTCCCCCAGCCCGTTGTACCGCTGTCAAATGTGGAGTTTGTGATTAGGTTTTTTGTCTCGGCAGCCGCCGGCATTGCTGCCAGACTGCCGACACTCAGCACCGCTGCGCAGAAAACTGCCAGACAGCGCCGGAATACTTTCATTCGCATTCTTTTTCCTCACTTTCTTATTTGGTCTTATGCCGTTTCATGCGTTCCGAAGGAACTGCACCAAAACGGACTGTTTTTTCATCGGTTTGATTGTTTTTATTTTAGCACACTCTGCACAGAAATAATACCATTTTTCATGACAAAAGTAGTAACTTCATGACAACATTCCGAAAGGTGCTGCATACCAAAAAAAGACCTGTGCGGCGTTATGTCACACAAGTCTTTTCGAATCCATGTTATCCAATTTGCTCAGATGTCATAGGCGCTGCACATCTGCCGCAGCTCCTCCTGCATCTCCTCCACCAGGCTCTGGGGTGACAGTACCTTGACCCATGCGCCCTGGGAAAGCAGGTACATTACAATGCCTCTGCCGTGGTTGACCTCTGCCTCGATCATGCTGGTATTGCCGTTCTGCTCCACCACCTTTGCCGTGGGCAGCCGGTCGAGAATTGCCTGCACAGACAGTCCGGAAAAGGAAAAGCGTATCTTCTCCGTCTTGCCCGGAAACAGAAACTGGTTTTTCTCCCGGAGGTCGCCCTCGTCAAAGTCATACTTTCGTTCCAGTGTGAACCGCTCCCGATGCTCCGTCATTGCCACAATGCGATCCACCCGGAAAAACTTCGGCAGATACTTCTCATCATCCGCCTCGTAGGCGATGAGGTAAAAGTAATACTCGCTGAACATCAGCGACACCGGCTTGATCTTCCGCTTGATGTTTTCCCGGTTCATCTTGTAATACGTGATGGTCACCAGGCGCTTTTCGTCGATCATCTGGATCAGGTCCCACAGATTATCGATGAGAGCATTGCAGTCCGATTTCACCTCGTGGTAGTGATAGACTTCCTTGCGTACCAGCTTTTCGAACTTTTCCCGATCCTGGATGGTCGTAAACCGTTTCAGCTTGGCAATCATGCGCAGCACGTCCTCTTTCGAAAAGCAGCGGCTGCCCAGCATCACTTTTACCAGTGCGAACAGCTCCTTGTTTTTCAGGAACTCGTCACAGCTGAGGTGATACGCCTTATCCTTATAGGAATAGATCAGTTCCGCCTGCTGCATCAGATCTCGGTGATCCGTGAGGAACTCCTGTATCTTTGCAATATCTCTGCCCACGCTTTTGGTGGACACACCATATTCTTCGGCAACTGCCTTGACGGAAACCGTCTCTCCACGCAGCACCCGAAAAAAGAGTTCCAGCATCCGGCTGTTTTTTTCTGACTCCATTGTTGTCGTCTCCTTTGCTTTTTCTTGTGGTGATGCTTTCATTATATCACAGAGCTGGGACAAGCGGATGTCTGTTCAAAAAAGATTTACAGTCACTGTGTCACCATTTCGATTGCCTTTTTCAGCTGCGGATCTTTCTCCGGGTCGGGATTATCGTAGTCTATCGCATCCTCGCCCGGTTCTACGATTTCATCCGGGGTAATGCCCACTTTGTGGTAGCATTCCCCCTTTGTGGTCTGATAGGTTGCAACCGTCAGCGTCAGCGCACCGCCGCCGGGCATGGTCTGCGTCACCTGCATAATGCCCTTGCCGAAGGTCTGCGTTCCCACGATGGATGCCTTGCCGAAGTCGTGCAGCGATGCCGTGAACAGCTCTGCGGCGCTGGCAGTGTTGCCGTTGACGATTACCGTCATAGGCAGATTGCACTCCTCCGCATCGGATTTTACCAGCGTCTTGGTCGTGCCGTCCCGATAGGTTGCGATGGCAATATCGCCCTCCGGCAGCAGCGGATCCAGAATCTGTTCCAGCGCATCCACCAGTCCGCCTCCGTCATCCCGGAGGTCAAACACCAGAGCCTTTGCGCCGTCCTGCACCAACTGGTCAAAAATCGCCTGGAACTGCTCTGGAGTATTGCCCTTGAAAGCGCTGATCCGGATATAACCGATATTCCCATCCAGCATCTTGCCCTGTGCCGTAGTCACATCCATGCTACGGCGCTCCACTTCCAGTTCCTTGGTCTGATCGCCACGCTGAATGGTCAGCGTAACAGTAGTGCCAGCCTCGCCGCGCACTTCCGCCACTGCGCCGGCATAGCCCAGTTCTGCCACATCATCTTCCCCGACCTTGAGAATCACATCGTCCGCCTGTATCCCGGCATCCTTTGCCGGAGAATCGTCGCTGACAGATACCACCTGGAGGTAGCCGTCCTCATTCTGCTGCACGGTTACGCCGATGCCGATGGTCTGCCCTGCCTCGTCCGTCTGATAGGCGCTGTACTCCTCGTCTGTCATATACTGGGAATACGGATCGTCCAGACCGGCAACATATCCTTTCATAGCGCCCTGCATCACGTCGTTTTCGTCCACATCCGTATAGTAGTTCTGCTTGACAGTTTTCGCCAGCTGATCCAGTTCCCGGTATGTGTCCTGGCTGCGGTAGCTCCGATAGATCCCCACACCTGTTCCGGCAGCAAGAACACCGCACAGACAGAACAGCAGAATCAGTGTGGATTTCCGCACCGGGACAGTGTTGTCTTTCTGACTGGTCTCAAAGCTTTCGTTTTGTTTCTCTTTCATATGACATCGCCTTTCTTTCCAAAAAAGGCAGAGGGTCCAAACTGAACACCCCTGCCCTTTTCCTAGTATTTACGATTGATTAGAGATATTTCATCGGGTCAACCTTTGTGCCATTGACACGCACTTCAAAGTGCAGGTGGAAACCGGTGGAGAAGCCGGTGCTTCCTACATAGCCAATGGTCTGACCGGCACTGACAGACTGTCCCACAGAAACCGATACAGATGCCATGTGACCGTACAATGTAGAATATGTACCGTCGTGCTGGATAATGACATAGTTGCCGTATCCGCCGCCGCAGCCGCAGCTGCCGCTCTTCGGATAGTTATGAGAGCATCCGGTTACGACACGAACGACTGTGCCGCTCTTCGCTGCCACGATTGCCGCACCGGCATTGCCGCCGGCAATATCAATAGCGCCATGTGTTGTACCCCAGCGGTTGCCGAATGTACTGGAAACGGTATAGAATCCCGGACACGGCCAGGTGAATCCGCCGCCGGACGGTGCAACTGTGCTGCCGCTGTCATCGCTGCCGGATGAACTGTTGTCGCTGGAAGAGGAGTTGCTGGAACTATTGTTCGAGCTGCTGTTGGAACTGCTGCTGTCGCTCTTGGAAGAATTACTGCTGGAACTGTTATTACTGCTATTGGAAGTGGACTGATTCTTCTTTTCCGCCTCCTGCTGTGCAGCCAGCTTTTTCTTTGCCTCTTCGGCAGCTGCTGCCTCCGCAGCCTTTTTCTTCTTTTCTGCCTCAGCCGCCGCAGCGATTGCCGCCTTGATATCCTGTTCCTCGGCATCCAGTTCCTTGTTGTTCTTCTCCAGAGTTGCAACATCGCCGTTCAGCTGTTCTTTCTGACGCTCCATCTGTTCCTTTGCCTCGTCGGTCTCCGCATAAGTCTGCTGGAGATCTTCGATGGCAGTCTTGAACTCATCCTTTTTCTGCTGCTGGTCAGACTGCTGCTGTTCCAGGTCGGACTTTTCTGTTTCCAGTTCCGCCTTTTTTTCGTTGCAGGTCTCCAGCTTGTCCTTCAGATCGTTGACCAGTTCATTGTCGTGGTTTGCCACACGGGACATCAGCTCATACTTGGAAAGCAGATCGTAGAAGTCCGTTGCGCCAACCAGCGCAGATGCCAGGCTGTCGTTACCCTGAACGTACATGGCACGGAGACGCATCTTGAACTCGTCCAGTCCGATGGCGATATCTGCCTCCATTACCTTGATATCATCCTCTGCCTGAGAAATCTGCTGTGTAGTCTCATCGATCGACTTGGCAATGCGGTCCAGTTCCTCTGAAACGATGTCCAGATTCTCCTGCTGCAAGGTGATCTTCTCCTGCAAAGTCTTTTGGTATGCTTCTTTTTCCTTCAAATTGGTCTGCAGGGAATCCAGCTGTTTCTGCTTTTCGGCGATCTTCGCCTCATTGCTCTTTCGCTCTTCCTGCAATTCTGCCAGTGTTTTTGCGGATACCGGGATATCTTTCACCGGTGTCCAGTTTGCCGCAACGCCTGCGGCGAGAATACTCAGACACAGCGCCGCACTGGTAAAGCGCAGACCCATGTGTTTCTTTTTGCTCATTGTATATTTAGCCTCCTCAGAACGTGCCATTTATACGTTCAGATGTTTCCGCATCGAAATCATGCTGCCGAATGCGCCGAACAGCGTACCCGTCACCAGGTATGCCAACGCAACCTTCCATGCCAGCGCACGGAACGGAATGATGCTGCCCATGCCAATGACCGACAGGAAGTCTACCTGTCCGGTGAGCAGTCCCACCAGGGAATCATATCCGAACCAGGTGATCGCCAACGCTACTGCTCCGGCAAACAAACCGGTAATCATACCCTCTACAAAGAACGGGATACGAATAAAGGCGTTGGTCGCACCAACATACTTCATGATCTGAATTTCTTCCCGGCGTGCGAACACGCTCGCCTTTGTGGCGTTGGAAACGATGACCACGGAAATCACGATCAGCGCCGCAATAATGACACCAAATACCACGGTGACGATCTTCCGGACTTCTGTCAGAACATTGACAAAGTCCATAGGCGCACGGATCGAGTAGATGTGATCCAGCTGCTCGATCTGGGCGATGGTGGTGGAGATCTGCGAAATATCGTCGATGCGGATGCGGTAGCCGTCGATCAGCGGGTTGTCATCCCCCAGAGAATCGAACAGCACCTCATAATCAGACATACTGTTTTTCAGATCTTCAAACGCCTGTTCTTTGGAATAAAAGGTGATGCTGGAAATATTTTTAATCTGGGAAAGTTCTGATTGAAAATCTGCAAGCTGCTGGTCGGTCGTACCTTCATCCATATAGATAATGACTTCGTTTTTGTCCTCTACGCCGCCGATCATGGATGTCAGATTCATGTAAAACAGCACCGACATTCCCACCAGCAACAGAGAAACCAGCAGGACACAGAAAGAAGCAAATGCCATCATCCGGTTTTTCCAGATGTTCTCCACGCCTTGTCCAACCAGATACTTGAAACCACTAACTTTCATGGATCAGATTCCCTCCAATCACTTCGTCAAAGACGATCTGTCCCTGATCGATATTGATAATCCGTCCGCCAAACTGGCGCACCAGACTATGTTCATGGGTAACCATCAGAATTGTAGTACCGATATCGTTGATGCCCTGGAGCAGTTCTACGATCTCGTAGGACAGTTCCGGGTCGATGTTGCCGGTCGGCTCGTCCGCAATGATAAGCTGCGGATCGTTTACCAGCGCACGGGCAATCGCCACACGCTGCTTTTCGCCGCCGGAAAGCTCGTCTGGATAAGCGTTCGTCTTATCCTGCAAGCCCACCAGACCAATTACATACGGTACACGCTTTCGGATATACTTCGTAGGTGCATCAATTACACGCAGCACGAATGCCACGTTTTCGTATACGGTCATGGACGGGATCAGCCGGAAGTCCTGGAACACAAACCCGATGGTACGCCGCAGCGCCGGGATACGCCGCCGCCGCAGTTTATTCAAATTATACCCATTAACATAGATCGAACCGCTGGTCGGATTGATCTCTTTCAGGATCAGCTTGATCATGGTACTTTTACCGGCACCGGAAGCGCCAACCACAAAGGCAAAGTCTCCGTCATTGATTTTCAGGTTGACATTGTGCAGTGCGTCTACGCCGCTGGAATATGTCACAGAGACATCCTTCAGTTCAACCATAGTTCACACACATCCTTTCTTTTGGTGCTGACAGACAAGCTTGTCCGTCATTTCCGTTTTCGAGTCCGCCGCACCCGGCGGCAGGCTCTCAGTTGATCGCAGACATCCAATTTTCGCCAATCTATACCATAAGCGCAAAGCAACCGCCGATGCAAAAACGCCAGACGCTGCACCGGCGGTCTTTGTGATAAGAACAGCAGAACGCTGTTCTAGGATTCAATTAGAATTTCGCCGGATTCGCAGAGAGGTACTTCTTTACCATCAGTGCGATCTTGAAAATGATTGCGTGGTCGAATTCACGCAGATCCAGACCGGTCAGCTTCTTAATCTTCTCCAGGCGGTACACCAGTGTATTACGGTGTACGAACAGCTTACGGGAAGTCTCAGATACATTCAGATTGTTCTCGAAGAACTTCTGGATGGTGAAGAGGGTCTCGTGATCCAGCGATTCGATGCTGCCACGCTTGAACACTTCGTGCAGGAATGTCTCGCACAGCGTTGTCGGCAGATGGTAGATCAGACGGGCGATACCCAGGTTCTCGTAGCTGACGATTGCCTTATCGGTATCGAATACCTTTCCGACTTCCAGTGCCATCTGTGCTTCCTTGAAGGAACGGGACAGTTCCTTTACCCCGGTAACGATCGTGCCGATACCAACATTGACACGAGTGTAAAACTCGCTGCTCAGTGTATCTGCAATGGAGCGTGCCAGCTTTTCCAGGTCCTTGGAATCCACTGCACCCTTGATTTCCTTGACCAGAACGATATCTGTCTCGGAAATGGTAAAGACAAAGTCCTTATTCTTGTCCGGGAACAGATTCTGGATGACATCGTATGCAGAAACATCGTTTGCGGATACGATGCGCACCAGCAGAACCACACGGCTGACTTCTGCGTTGAAGTGCAGCTCACGAGCCTTGATGACAATATCGCCCGGCAGTACGTTATCCAGTACCACGTTTTTGATGAAGTTGTTGCGATCGTACTTTTCATCATAGTACTGTTTGATATTGAACAGGGAGATCGCCAGGATGTTGGCATACTTTGCAGCAGTGTCATCCATGCCCTCAACGAACACGGCATACTCCGGCTTTGCACGGGAGCCGAACGGCTTATAGGTATAGCCGTCACGGATGAAAATATCGTGTACATCGCTGAGATCCAGAGAAACGAACTCGTTGGTCGTTCCCACCTTGGTGAGATCGCTGCAGGCGATGATGGTTGCGGTATCATCTACCACACCAACCGTTGCGTCGATGGTATCCCGCATCTGGTGAACCAGTCCTTGAAATAATCTGTTCGACATATAGAACTTCCTTTCCTTTTCAGCAGTGCTGCTTTTTTCGCAAGCACAAATGCAACTCGCCTGCTCAATATATTACAAATTGTAACACATTCTTCGACGGCATTTGTGAATACGTCGTTAAACTTTATGGGGTATTTCGAGTATTACGTTGCTTTTCTCGTGTTTTTGCACAAATTCAGCAGAAATGATCTGATTTTTGCTGTAACCTGTTTGTAATGATTCCGGTATTTTCCGGCGATCACATCTTCTCCGGACAGGTGATTTTCAGAATGCGCAGCGCATTTTCAATGCCCTGGCGAGCCGCCTCAGCCAGCAGCAGACGAGCCTGTTTCAGTTCCGGTGTCTCTGCATACTTGATGCTGCAAACGTCATAGAACTTGTGAAACAAAGTTGCCAGCTCTGTGGCATACTTGGTGACCTTAGACGGATCATACGCCTTTGCTGCGGCATCCAGTTCAGACGGGAACGCAGCCAGGTGACGGATCAGTTCCAGTTCCTGGGGCTGTGTCAGAAGTGCCAGGTTTGCATGGTCGCACTGTTCCAGCGTCAGACCCTCTTCTGCCATTGCACGCAGCAGGCTGCAAATTCTGGCGTGTGCGTACTGTACATAATAAACCGGATTCTGCGAGGACTGTTCCACAGCCAGATCCAGGTCAAATTCGAAGTGGGAATTTGCCTCTCTGGTGTTGAAGAAGAACCGTGCCGCATCCAGCGGAATCTCATCCAGCAGCGTCACCAGAGTGATCGCCTTGCCGCTGCGCTTGGACAGCTTGACAACTTTGCCGTCACGCATGAGCATGACCATCTGCATCAGTACCACATCCAAACGGCTTGCGTCTGCGCCCAGTGCTGTCAGTGCCGCTTTCAGACGAGGCACATAGCCGTGGTGGTCTGCGCCCAGGATGTCAATTGCCTTGTCGTAGTTCCGCACCATCAGCTTGTTATAGTGGTATGCGATATCCGGCACAACATAGGTAGGAATGCCGTTGGCACGTACCAGAACGAAGTCCTTGTCTGCGCCGAAATCGGTTGCCTTGAACCAGACAGCACCCTCCTGCTCATAGGTATAGCCACGCTTGGTCAGTTCCTCTACTACCCACTTTACCTGACCGTTCTGGTGCAGGGTGCTTTCCCGGAACCAGTTGTCATAGACAATGCGGTACTTTTTCAGGTCACGTTCCAGACCGGCAATGTTCTTGGGCAGTGCAAATGCCACCAGAGCATCCCGGCGTGTCTTGGCATCGGTGCTGACGTATTTGTCACCGTTCTCGGCGATAAAATTCTCGGCGTGTTCGGTGATGTCTGCGCCGTGATATGCGTCCTCCGGCATTTCCACAGACGGGTCAAAATGCTGGAGATAGCGAACTTCCAGAGAAGTGGCAAACTTTTCGATCTGGTTTCCGGCATCGTTCACGTAGAATTCACGCTGCACATCCCAGCCGGTCCAGTCCAGGATCTCTGCCAGGCTGTCACCCAATGCGCCGCCTCTGGCGTTGCCCACGTGCATCGGTCCGGTCGGGTTGGCGGAAACGAATTCCACCAGCGCACGCTTGCCGGCGCCGGTCTGGGTCCTGCCGTAGTTTTCCTTCTCTGTCAGAACGGTTTCCGTCACGTCGGCAAACCACTTCTGCTGGAGGAAAAAGTTCATGAATCCCGGTCCTGCGATTTCTGCACGGTCAAAGATCGTGCCGTCCAGGGAAACTGCATCCAGCAGCAGTTCGGCGATTTTCCGAGGTGCCATCCGGAAGGTCTTGGCGCTTACCATTGCCACATTTGCCGCAAAGTCGCCGTGGGACTTGTCTGCCGGAACTTCTACCCGGAATGCCGGGATGGGTTCTGCCGGAATTTTTCCCTCTGCCACGAGCCGTCCCAGACCTTCCACCAGCAGCTGGTGCAGTGCCTCAGACGCATTTTTCATACAATCTGCCATATTTCACTTCGTTCCTTTCGTCTCTTTCTGCCGTTCCCACCGCATGGTAATGGTGTTTTCGGACAGGAAGTTTGCGTTCATATCTACGGTATATTCCATCTCTACCACACCGGAATTTTCCTCCAGTTCGCAGAGCAGCCGTTTCGCCTGTACGCCGATGGTCATTGCGCCGAACGGTGTCTGATACAGGCAGAAATGCTTTTTTCCCAGTTCCAGGGTCAGATTGGAATTTGCCGTGCCGGTGCGCAGGATCGTCACCAGCGACTCATTCGCCACCTGTACGGTGGTTGTCGAGCCGGCAAACCCGGTGGCGTCTGTGTCCTCATAGGACAAGGTCAGCACACCGTCTTTTCTCTCACAGGTTCCGGCGGTCATGAGTTCTGTTTCTTCCTCATCATCCGGCGTGATCTGCTTGGTTTTCATGGTAATCAGAACAGATTCCAAAGTCACCTGCTCCTTTCTTTTCTCTTACTTATAAGTTGCAGCGGAACACCTTTCCCATTACATCCTGGTGCAGGAAATGTCCTGCGTTTTCGATGAACATTTCCGTGCTGTCGCTGACGTAATAGGTATTCTCGCCGGGTGTCTGCCGGTCTGCCAGCAGGTTCTGTGTCTCCAGGCACTGCCGGGCATATTTCGCCGCCTCTGCGCCGGAAGAGATCAGCTGCACTTCCGGTCCCATATAATCGGCGATGATCTCCCGGATGACCGGATAGTGGGTACATCCCAGAATCAGCGTATCCACCCCGGCTTTGCGCACCGGTTCCAGATATTCCTCCGCCACAAGCCGTGTCACCGGATTGTGCAGGTCGGTATAACCGTTTTCCACCAGGTGGACAAACAGTGGACACGCCTGCCCGAACACGGTCATTTCCGGGTGCATCTTGTGGATCGCCTTTTCATAGCTGCCGCTGCGGATGGTAGCAGGCGTTCCGATGACGCCGATTTTTCCGTTTCGTGTCACCCGGCAGGCAGTCTCGGATGCCGGCAGAACCACGCCGGTAAACGGCATATCCGTCACAAAGGGCTGGTCGCCTACAATAGAACTTACTGTACCGCAGGCGGCGATAATCATTTTCACCGCATATTGCCGCAGAAACGCCACGTCCTCCTTGGCATAGCGCAGCACTGTCTCCGGGCTGCGGCTGCCGTAAGGAATCCGGGCGGTATCGCCAAAATAAATAATGTTTTCGTGGGGCAGGATGGCGTTCAGCTCTTTCACTGCCGTCAATCCGCCCATGCCGGAATCAAAAACACCGATCGCATCATTTCTCATGGTATCACTTCTGCTGTTCTTTGTCCAGAACAGCATCTCCTTTCCTCAGAACATGATTTTCCGTGCTTAGGTTCTGGCTGCATTCTCCATTGCCTGTTCGATCAGCTTATCTACCAGGTACTCCTGCGACATACCCAGATGTTCCATCAGCTTCGGATACATACTGATGCTGGTGAATCCCGGCAGGGTGTTGATCTCGTTGAGGATCACGCTGCCGTCCTTTGCCAGGAAGAAGTCCACACGGGACAGTCCCTTACAGCCCAGCGCCTGGTATGCACGCAGCGCAGTTTCCCGAATGCGGTCGGATTCCTGGTCGGTGATGCGTGCCGGAATGTACAGCTTGGAAGTACCGTTTACATATTTATCGTCGTAATCATAGAATTCCGCAGCCGGTTCGATCTCGCCCACATAGGATGCGATCGGTGCATCATAGCCGAATACAGCGACCTCCAGTTCTCTGCCGTCGATGAATTCCTCGATGATGACCTTTTCATCGTGAGTAAATGCGATCTGGACAGCGTTCTTCAGAGACTCCAGGTCATTTGCCTTGTTTACACCCACAGAAGAACCTGCGTTTGCCGGCTTGACAAACAGCGGAAAGCCCAGCGTCTCGGCAATTGCCACACACTTTTCATCCAGCTTGTTCAGATCACGCTGGTGAACGCTCGCCCACTTTGCAGTCTGAATACCATTATAATCTAATACAGTGTGGGTCATGCCCTTATCCATGCACACAGCACTGCTCAGAACGCCGCAGCCCACGTACGGGATGCGTGCCATTTCCATAATACCCTGGAGTCTGCCGTCCTCACCGTTTCTGCCGTGCAGCACCGGAAAGACAACGTCTACCTTTTTAATGTATGTCTCGCCGTTCTCGATGGTGATGATGCCGCCGTGCAGCGGATCCGGTGACAGGATCGCAGCGCTGCAGTCCGGATTCTGTTCCCATGCGCCGGTGGAGATCTCCGTGATGTCGCCGGGGAAATAGAGCCAGCGGCCCTTCTTCGTGATGCCGATGCACAGTACCTCGTATTTGTCCTTCGGAATGCTGCGAATGACGTTCTCTGCGGAAATCAGCGAAACATCATGCTCACTGGATACGCCGCCGAACAGAACGGCTACTCTGATTTTTGCCATGTGTCTATACTCCTTTATCAATTGGTAACCTGCCGCCGGGCAGTACTGCGGACGATTCGATGCCTGGTGCATCATATCCGCAGGCAGACTGCTTTTAGAACTGATATGCTGTCGAAAACAGGAAAAATGCCAGGATCTCTCACAAAAATCCGACAAAACACACAGGGGCGCAGATATCTCATTTTCTATTTTATCATAATTCACAAAAATCTGCAAGGGGTTTCTGAAAAAAAAGCTGGCTCATTTTTGCATTTTTCTCCGAAAATCAAATTTTTTTCAGAAAAGGCTTGACAATCCGCATCGGATATGGTATACTGGAATCACCTCATTGTATGGGGGTTATTTTTTTGCCCATCTGCGGGTGAAAACCCGTTTCGGTGCGGCGATAAAGCCCATACGGATTCTGAGGGAGGCAAAAGATTCGGAAAGCTGTTCCGGACGAACAGCAGAACCGACTTCCGCACATCGGAAGAAGTAAACGAGCAGGAGGTGCCGATCATGAGAGTGAAAGTAACACTGGCTTGTACAGAATGCAAGCGCCGCAACTATGTCACCAAGAAGAACAAGCGGAACAATCCGGAACGGATTGAAATGAACAAACACTGCAAGTTCTGCCGGAAGCATACGCTGCACAGAGAGACAAAGTAATGGGGGTCCGACGCAATGGCTGATAAGGAAAAAAACGCCGGGCAGGAAGCTGCTGTAAAAAAGGCGAAAAAGGCAGCAAACGCAGACTCCACCAAATCCGGCAAAGGCAAGAAAAACGGTAAGGAAAAGAAAGGCTTCTTTTCCAGAATCGCCGGCTGGTTCAAAGACCTGAGAAAAGAATTCAAAAAGGTTGTTTGGCCGGACCGCAAGAAAGTCTTTAACAACACACTGGTCGTACTGGTGGTTGTTATCGTCGGCTCCGTGCTGGTCGGTCTGATTGACTCCGGTCTGCTGAAGCTGATGCAGTTCTTGATGGGACTTTCCAACTAACTATTGTGACCAGAACAGGGAGGATTAATTATGTCAGAGGCCGCTAAATGGTATATCATTCACACCTATTCCGGCTATGAGAACAAAGTCAAGCAGGATATCGAAAAGGTGGTTGAAAACCGAAAGCTTCATGACCTCATCCTGGAAGTTCAGGTCCCCACCGAAACGGTGACAGAAATCACGGACGGCAAGACAAAGGAACTGGAACGCAAGACGTTTCCGGGCTATGTCTTTCTGAAAATGGTTTACACAGATGACACATGGCACGTGGTAAAAAACATCCGTGGCGTGACCGGCTTTGTCGGTCCTGGTTCTGAGCCGACTCCCCTTTCCGAAAGCGAAGTGGAGAAAATGGGCGTGGATCTGGGATCCAGCATCGAAGTCAACTATGCCGTGGGCGATACCGTCACCATCTCCGGAACCGCAATGGACGGATTCTCCGGCGTGGTACAGGCCATCAATCTGGAGGACGGCACTGTGGATGTCATGATCTCGATGTTCGGCCGTGAAACGGCTGCAACATTACAGCTGAATCAAGTGATCCGTCAGGACGACTAATTGCATGAATGCAAAAACAATTCGGAACCGTCTCGGCGGTTCCGGTGGGAGAGATGTCACAACGTCTCGCCATTAACCACAATATGGAGGTGTGCAGTATGGCACAGAAGGTAACAGGTTTTATTAAGCTTCAGATTCCCGCAGGTAAAGCAACACCTGCTCCTCCGGTTGGCCCGGCGCTGGGTCAGCACGGTGTAAATATTATGGCGTTCACAAAGGAATTCAACGAGCGCACCAAGAATGACATCGGTATGATTATCCCGGTTGTCATCACTGTATACGCAGACCGCTCGTTCACCTTTATCACCAAGACTCCGCCGGCTGCTGTTCTGATCAAGAAGGCTTGCGGAATCGACACTGCTTCCGGTGAGCCGAACAAGAACAAGGTCGCAAACATCACCAAGGAACAGGTACAGAAGATCGCAGAACAGAAGATGCCGGATCTGAACGCTGGCTCTCTGGAAGCTGCTATGAGCATGATCGCTGGTACTGCCCGTTCGATGGGTATCGTTGTCGTTGACTAACGGGAGCCGAACGTCGGTGGGAGGAAATTTCCGCTAACCGGATCTGCGTTGGAGCAATCCGGTACTACCACTACACTAGGAGGATTAAAATATCATGAAACACGGAAAGAAATATAACGACAGCCGCAAGGCTGTAGACAGCGCAAAGCAGTACGCATCTGACGAGGCACTGTCTCTGGTTTGCACAAACGCAAAGGCAAAGTTCGATGAGACCATCGAAGCACACATCCGTCTGGGCGTTGACTCCCGTCACGCTGACCAGCAGGTTCGTGGTGCAGTTGTTCTGCCGAACGGTACTGGTAAGAAGGTACGTGTCTGCGTATTCTGCAAGGAAGACAAGTATGAGGCAGCTCAGGCTGCAGGCGCAGACTATGTCGGCGGTCAGGACCTGGTTGACAAGATCACCAAGGAAAACTGGATGGATTTCGACGTAGTTATCGCATCCCCGGATATGATGGGTCTGGTTGGTCGTCTCGGTAAGGTGCTTGGTCCCCGTGGACTGATGCCGAACCCGAAGGCTGGTACTGTAACTCCGGACGTAGCAAAGGCTGTTACAGAGGCTAAGGCTGGTAAGATCGAGTATCGTCTCGACAAGACCAACATCATCCACTGCCCGATCGGTAAGGCATCCTTCGGCGCAGACAAGCTGACCCAGAACTTCGAAACTCTGATGGAAGCTATCGTAAAGGCAAAGCCGGCAGCAGCTAAGGGTACTTACCTGAAGTCCTGCGTCGTTACTTCTACCATGGGCGTTGGCGTAAGAGTTTCTACCAACAAGTATGGTGTCTGAGTTTTTCCGCTGAGAAAAATCTGCAAAGTTACTTCCCTGCTGCCGGTTTCGGCGGCAGGGATTTTTGCATCCGGAAAAAATTTTGATTTTTTTGAAAAAAAGGCTTGACAAGCGCTTTGAAGTGTGCTATACTGTAATAGTTGTCAAACACAATATCGTATTCTAAAGACAGTTGGTGGCGTTTCGCCGTAAGTCCAACCGAGGAATGTGCAATGATCTGTGAAATACAGCGCACGGTTCCCTGTCGAATCGTGCTTTTTTATTGCGATTTCAGATACGATACATAAACTATCGGAGGTGAAATCTCATGGCAAGTGAAAAGATTTTGGAAGGCAAGAAGGCTAAGGTTGCTGCTCTGACTGAAATGCTTCAGGACAGCGTATCCTTCGTTCTGGTTGACTACAAGGGCATCAGCGTTGAAGACGACACCAAGCTGCGTAAGGAGCTGCGTGAAGCCGGCGTTCACTATGTAGTTGAAAAGAACTCCATGCTGCGTTTTGCATTCAAGAACATGGGCATCGACGCATTTGACGAAGTTCTGCACGGTACAACCGCTGTTGCACTGTCCAAGGACGATCAGACTGCTCCGGCTCGTGTACTGGGTAAGTTCGCAGAAGATCACGAAGACTTCTTCAATCTGAAGGCTGGCTACGTGGAAGGCGTTGCTTATGACGCTGCCGGCGTAGAAAAGCTGTCCAAGATTCCGTCGAAGGAAACTCTGCTGGCACAGCTGGTTGGCTCTCTGCAGGGTCCGATCCAGAAGCTGGCAGCTACACTGCAGGCAGTTGTGGACAGCAAGTCCGAAGATACTGCTGCATAAGTATCGCAGAGATTTTCGCTCTGCAAATCATTTAATTTATTGTTAAAGGAGATTATTATCATGGCATCTGAAAAGGTTTTGAAGTTCGTTGAAGATATCAAGGAACTGTCTGTTCTGGAACTGGCTGAGCTGGTTGACGCAATTCAGGAAGAATTCGGTGTAACTGCTGCTGTTGCAGCTGCTCCGGCTGCAGGCGGCGCTGCTGGCGCAGCTGAGGCTGAAAAGACTGAGTTCGACGTTGTTCTGGCATCCTTCGGTGACGCTAAGATGGCTGTTATCAAGGCTGCTAAGGAAGCTCTGGGTCTGGGTCTGAAGGAAGCTAAGACTCTGGTTGAGTCCGCTCCGGCTACTCTGAAGGAAGCTTGCCCGAAGGCTGACGCTGAGGCTCTGAAGGCTAAGCTGGAAGAAGCAGGCGCTACTATCGAACTGAAGTAAGTTTTCTTACAAAATCAATTCGCGATAAAATGCGGGGACATCTCTTTATGAGGTGTCCCCGTTTTTTGTTGTTTACAGTGTAAAATGCAGCACGACCATCAGTATCACACCAGGTACGCCAAGCACAGCAGACTGTACCAGATGCAGCGGATTCAGCACAGGTGAAATGCCAACCAAACTGCCGCCGTAATGCACCACCAGCAGTGCCAGCAAACCACTCCCTGCCCCGACCAGCAGGGACAGCACACGCCGCTTTCGCCGCAGGTAATACAGCAGCATTATCAAACCCAATACTGCCCAGATTCCCCAAAAAATCACTTCTTGCATCTTTCATTTCTCCTTTTATGTGAGTAGATATGCCAGCGCCATGAGCAGCTTTTTGTCGCAGCCATCCCAGCCGCCGTCTTTATAGAGCATCACCATCATGGCAAGGATCAGCATGGTGTCGCCATCCAGATTGGACAAAAGTCCGCCGGGATTGAACTGCGGCAAATTCCCCAAAAGCGGCAGTTTCGGCGGCTGCGGCTTTGGTGTCGGTTCCGGCTCCGGTGCAGACGTTTCCGGCGGATAATCTGCAAACTGCGGCGGCAGCCGTCTCCCGGGCGAGGCGGTCGGATGCACACGCCGCTGCATCTCCTGCGCACGCCTTGCCGCATCCCGGCGCATGGCGTTCTGTTCCTGCTCTGAAAATTGTGCCATCCTTCTCACCTCCTCCGGTTCAGTTCCCGATCACAGCAGATCCTGGAGCATTCCGTTTTCTTTCACGGCACTGAATACGGCATACAGTTTCATCAGTTTGACCGCCTGGTCCAGCTTTTTCTGACGCTGTGTTTTCAGATGCGGACGCAGCGCCAGCAGCAGCCGGGCATCCTCATCATTCTGCTGCATTGCTCCCATCAGTTCCTGGATGCGCAGCAGCATACCCATATCGAAACCGCCGCTCTCACCGTCAGCGTTTCCGCTCTGTTCCTGCTTTGGTGATTCCCCTGTCTCGCCGCTCTCCTGCTGGAGCATCTGCGCCAGCTCCTGTAACTGCTGTACACTCTCCGGATCAGACAGGATAGCTCCTATTTTTCCCAGCATATCGTCCACACGCTTTCACCGCCTTTTCATGTACGGGCAGCCGGAAACTGCGGCTGCCGTTTTTGCAGAATGTGTATTCTTCTTATTTCCCGGAAAGTTTCTGATACAGCGCCTTCGCCTGTGGCGAGCTGATGAGTTTTTCCATCATCTTCGGATTCTGCATCACCTTTTGCAGCATTGCCGAATCCTTCTGGCTCATATTTTTCAGCACTTTGTCATACTTTCCGGACTCCAACTCCGAACGCAGCTGCTCCGGCGGCACACCCAGTTTTTTGCTGGCTGCCTGCAACAGCTGATCGACCTGCTGTGGATTCATGTTCTTGCGTTCCATAAACAATGCTCCTTTCAGAACTTTTCAAAAAAAGTTGCCATCTCCATGAAATTGTGCTATAATAAAAGATGATATTTTTTCTAGGAGGTCACTATGCGAATTATCGTTCTTTCTGATACACACCAATATTACCGGAATTTTGAAACCATCGTCCTGCGCCACCCGGATGCGGATATGTTCATCCACCTGGGAGACGGCGAAAGCGAATATCAGCTGCTCTGCCGGAATATGCCGGAGGTCGCTGACAAGTTCCGCTATATCAAGGGCAACTGCGACTACGGCAGTGAAGCACCGCTGACACAGACCATTGATCTGATGCCGGGACATCGTGTCTTTGCCACCCATGGTCACCGCTATCGGGTCAACTCCACACTGGACTACCTGGAACAGGCTGCCCTGGAAGAGGGCTGTGACATTGCACTGTACGGACACACCCACGTATCCCAATGCACCTATGAAAACGGCATCTATGTCATGAATCCCGGCAGCGCCTCCTGCCCCAGAGACGGAAATCCGCCTTCTTATGGTATCCTGGACGTTTCCAGCGCCGGTGTCATGACCAATGTGGTGTTCCTGGAGACAAAAACACGGTTTTGACCGTCTCATTTCATTCTATGCAGCAATCCACATTTTGACACAAAGGAGTCCCTTCCATGAAATCTGTCACACTCCGCCGCCCTGTCCTCCGGGATGAAATGCGCCGCTATCTTCTGGCATTCCTGCTGGGATTCGGCAGTCTCCTGCTGGTCATTCTGCCCATTATCATTGCAGACGGCGGCTATTATATCTACTACGGCGACTATAACTCCCAGCAGATCCCGTTTTACAATCTGGCGAATGACGCTGTCCGCAGCGGCAGCTTTGGCTGGAACTGGTACACCGACCTGGGCGTCAACTTTATCGGCTCGTATGCCTTTTATCTTCTGGGCAGTCCGTTTTTCTGGCTCTCTGTCATCCTGCCCCGGAGCTGGGTCACATTCGCCATGCCAGTTCTGCTCTGCATGAAGCACGGCATCGCCTCGCTGACTGCCTACGCCTATATCCGGCGTTTTGTCCGGAATCCCAATGCGGCGCTGATCGGCGGTATGCTCTACGCATTTTCCGGCTTTCAGCTGTTCAACATTTTCTTCAACCACTTCCAGGATGTCACAGCGTTCTTTCCGCTGCTGCTCATCGCCATGGAAGAACTGGTCAACCAGAACCGCCGGGGCGTGTTTGCACTGTCAGTCGCACTCCTCGCCATCATCAACTATTTTTTCTTTACCGGACAAGTGGTCTTTCTGGTACTGTACTTCATTGTGCGCTGTTTCTCCAAGGACTTTCACGCAACCCTGCGGAAGTTCTTCCTGGTGCTGCTGGAGGCGGTAATCGGTGTCATGATCGCCTGTGTGATCCTGCTGCCGGCTGCCCTGGCGATCCTGGCAAACAGCCGGGTCTCGGAGCATCTGTTCGGCATGGACATGATCGCCTACAACGACCGCACCCGGATCTGGCGCATTCTGCTGAGCCTGTTCATGATCCCGGATGTACCGGCTCGCCCGAACCTGTTCTCCTCCGATTATGCCAAATGGGCATCCATCGGTGGCTATCTGCCCATGTTCTCCATGGCAGGAGTTCTGGCGTTCCTCAAGCAGCGTGACGGCCACTGGGCAAAACGCATCACAGTGATCTGCGGCATCTGCGCCTGCGTCCCGATTCTGAACAGTGCATTCTATGCGCTGAATGGTTCGTATTATGCACGCTGGTTCTATATGCCGATTCTCATTCTGGCGATGATGACCGCATACAGCCTGGACAACCGTCAGATCTCCTGGAAACAGGGCATCCGCATTTGCTTTGGATTTCTGGCAGCGTTCGGACTCATCTCCCTGCTGCCCACCAAAGAGGACGACAAGATACACTGGTTTTCGTTTGCGGAATATCCGTTCCATTTTTACCTGGTGCTGCTTATCAGCGCTGCCGGACTGGTACTCACCATCTATCTGCTGCGCCGCAGAAAAGCCCGCAAGCCTTTCCTGAAACAGGCACTTGTCCTCACCACAGCCTGCTGCATTGCCTGCACATCCGCAGTGGTGTATTTCGGCGCATTTGAGCCGTTCCGTGCGAGAACCTATGTTGACCAGGCGATCGACCCGGAACAGGAGATCTCGGTCTCCGTCTCAGAGGACAACTTCTTCCGCATCGATATTTCAGAGGACTGCGACAACTATCCGATGTTCTGGCGGCTGCCCTGTATGCGGACGTTCCACAGCGTTGTCCCAGGCTCTATCATGAACTTTTATAAGGAACTGGGCATCACCCGTGATGTGGCATCCCGTGCGGATACCGCTTACTATGCGCTGCGTGGACTGCTGTCTGTGGAATATTACTACGAACGGCAGACCATCGGCGAGATCACCACGGACGAACCGAAATGCAGTATGCCGGGCTTTGTCTATGACACCACCGAAAATGGCTTTTACCGGTTCCGGAACACCGCCTATGTTCCCATGGGATTCACGTTCTCCAACTATATCGCCAAGGGCAAGTGGAACAGCACTTCCACCAGCTACCGCTCCAATCTGCTGATGCGTGCGCTGGTGCTGTCCAGCGAGCAGATCGAGAAATACGGCAGCTGGATGCAGCCGGTTTCGGACAGCAATGTTTCTATGACGGAAGAGGAGTATCTCCAGGAGTGCAGCAACCGTGCCGCATCCGCCTGTGACTCCTTCCAATATGATTCCAGCGGCTTTACTGCCACCATCTCCCTGGACAGCCCGAACCTGGTATTTTTCAGCGTTCCCTACGATGAGGGATGGACTGCCACCGTCAACGGAAAAACGGTTGACGTAGAGGAAGTAGACAACGGCTTGATGGCTGTTCCGGCAGAAGCCGGAGACAACACCATCGAGTTCCACTATGAGACACCCGGACTGCATCTGGGCGCATGGCTGACACTGGGCGGCGTGATCCTGCTGATCGTTTATCTGCTGATCTGCCGCAAACTGGGCATCCGCCGGAACAAAGAGACCGTATGCTGTATAGACTATCCGGTCTCCGCCGAGGATGAAGCTTTGCCGGAACTGACAGATGAAACAGACACAACAGAAGAATCCCCTGCCGCAGCAGAACCCGACGAAAAAACAGCTGCTGCGGATGATGATATGGAGGTATCGTAAAATGCACTTACAGGAAAAAACAATCGGCAGTGAAACCACCTATCTGGGCAAGGTGTTCTATGTCACCAAAGACACCGCCCGGCTGGAGGACGGCAAGGCGGTGCAGCGTGATGTGGTACACCACTCCGGCGGCGTATGCGTTGTGCCGCTCACCGAAAAAGGCACCGTTCTCATGGTCAAACAGTTCCGCTATCCCATGCAGCAGGTAACTCTGGAAGTCCCTGCCGGCAAGCTGGAAAAAGGCGAAGATCCGGCAGACTGCGGCAAACGGGAACTCCGGGAAGAGGCAGGACGCACCTGCGGCAAATATACGTCTCTGGGAAAACTCTTCCCGACGCCGGCATATGATACAGAAGTCATCCATATGTATCTGGCACAGGAACTGTCTGCGCCGGAGGAACAGGAGCTGGACGAGGGCGAATTTCTGGATGTGACAGAGCTGCCCCTGGAAGAGGCAGTGCAGATGGTCATGAATAACGAGATTCCCGATGCCAAGACGCAGATCGCTTTGCTGAAAACCTGGGTGCTGCTGCACAAAGGCGAGTGATCGCAAAAGGCACTGTCACAACGCAGCACATCCGAAAACGGGCATAAAAAAGCCGCCGGAGCGAATACTCCGACGACCTGTGGACCATATCTAAGATTGACGCAGACGATTCAGACTGCTGCCGGCTGTGTTTCCGCAGCTGCCTCTGCCTGGGCTTCGGCCTCCATCAGAGCCAGATGCTCGTGATATGCCTCCAATATCTGCGATTCCATCATTTTTCTGGCGGCGGCAGAAATGGGATGCACAATATCACGGAACACGCCGTTCTCATCTTTGCGGCTGGGCATTGCAACAAACAAGCGCTCGTCTCCCTGCACGACCTTGATGTCATGCACAGCGAGCATATTGTCCACCGTCACAGAAACAACTGCACGTAGCCGTCCCTCTGTGATAATTCTTCTGATCTTGATATCTGTGATTTCCATAGGATGACCTCCTCCGTCATCTGCTGCGCCCCGTTCTGTCATTTTGGAAACTGCCCCATGCTGACTTAGAGTTCATGCAGTTTCCGGAAGGGCAACCAGCAGAAATTGAAAAACGAATTTTCAATTTCGTAACAAAAAAAGGAGAAACGCCTGTGCAAACACAAACGCTTCTCCTTTGAAGTACGTTACCTATAAGTATACACGATAAATTTGAAAATTGCAAGAAAGAAAAAGGTGATTTTTTTGAACATTGATATCTTAAAGGGAAAAAAGCACATCCACTTCATCGGCATCGGCGGCAGCGGTATGTATCCGCTGGCACAGATTCTGCACACCAAGGGCTATTACCTCACCGGTTCGGACAACAACGAAACAGAAACGCTCCAGGCTGTCCGGGACATGGGCATCCCGGTATATCTGGGACAGCGTGCGGAGAATATCGAGGGCGCTGATCTGATCGTCCACACTGCAGCCATCATGGCAGACAACCCGGAACTGATCGCTGCCAAGGCAAGCGGTGTACCGGTGCTGGAGCGCAGCGAACTGCTGGGCATCGTGACCAGCTGGTATGACAACGCCATCTGCGTTGCCGGCACACACGGCAAGACGACCACGACTTCTATGGTGACACAGATCTTGTTCACTGCCGGCGTGGACCTGTCCGCATTCATCGGCGGCAAGCTGCCCTGTATTCACGGCAGCGGCAGAAGCGGTTCCAGCGACATCATGACCTGCGAGGCGTGCGAGTTTGTGGATACGTTCCTGAAACTGTATCCGGACATCGCTGTGCTGCTGAACATTGACGCAGATCATCTGGACTACTTCGGCACGGTAGAAAACATCATCAAGTCGTTCCACAAGTTTGCACAGCTCACCTCTAAAGCAGTCATCTACAACGGCAGCGATGCCAACACCTGCAAAGCGATGGAGGGCATTGAGGGCAAGGAACGCATCACCTTCGGCAAAACGCCGGAATGCGACTACTACCCGGCTGACATCCGCCACGTTTCCGGTCTGGAGACCCACTTCCAGCTGATGCACCACGGCGCATCGCTTGGCGAGATCGTGCTGCACGTTGCCGGTGAACATAACGTGCTGAACGCAACTGCGGCTGCGGCGGCGGCAATGTATGTAGGCGTTTCCTTTGAAGATGTGGCAAAGGGGCTGGCAGAATTCCGTGGCGCAGGCAGACGTTTCGAGAAAAAGGGCGAAGTAAACGGCATCACTCTGGTGGACGACTATGCGCACCACCCCACCGAACTGACCGCAACGCTGAAAGCGGCAATGGAAATGCCGTTCCGCAAGGTCTGGGCTGTGTTCCAACCGTTCACGTTCTCCCGGACTGCCATGCTGCTGGACGAATTCGCAGAGGCGCTTTCCATCCCGGATCACGCTGTACTGACGGACATTATGGGTTCCCGGGAAAAGAACACCTACAACATCTTCACACGGCAGCTGGGTGAAAAGATCCCCGGTGCGGTCTGGTTCCCGCAGGACGAAAGCAATCCGGAGACCACTGACGAGCGCAAGTATGAGAACTTCGACCAGGTGACACAGTATATCTGCAACCACGCACAGCCGGGAGACCTGGTAATCACACTGGGCTGCGGCGATGTCAACAAGGTCAACAAGCTGATCCTGGAGGAACTGGAACGGCGTCAGAATGCCGAATAAAGCGGAACTTTCGAAAAATTTCCAAAATACCCTCTTTTCAAGCTGCGAAAAATGTTGTATAATAGAAAAGGCAGTGCAGCACTGCACTTGAATGAAAGGAAACACAACGCTATGTTAAATAAAGTCAAAGTCGTGATCTGCGGCAAGGATTTCACCTTGCAGACCGCAGAATCCTCCAACTATGTCTTTGGGCTTGCCCGGACACTGGAATCCCGCATCGCTGAGATCACCGATGCCAACAGCAGCGCCTCTCCGTTTACAGCGGCGATCATGGTGGGGCTGGCAACACTGGATGATCTGAACAAGGCGAACGCCAAGCTGGACAGCATCCGTGACCAGTCCAAGGAATATGTGGACGAGGCTGGAAAGACCCGTCTGGAACGTGACGCAGCCATGCAGCAGGTCGAGGTGCTGAAATCCCGTGTGGCAGAACTGGAACGGGAACTGCGTGAGAAAAATGCCAAATGAGAACGCCTGAGATCTTAGCCCCTGCCGGCTCGGAAGAATCTCTGCTGGCAGCACTGCGCTGCGGCGCTGATGCCGTCTATGTGGGCGGAAAGCTGTTCTCTGCCCGGCAGAATGCAGCCAATTTCGACTTGCCGCAGTTACAGCACGCTGTGGAACTATGTCATCTCTACGGCGCAAAGCTCTATCTGACGGTGAACACGCTGATCTTCGAGTCTGAGTTTTCCTCTCTGGTACAATTTTTACAGGCGGCAATGGAAATGGGCGTGAATGCGTTCCTGGTACAAGATCTGGGCGTTCTGCGGCTGATCCGCCGGATGTCCCCGGATGTCCCCGTTCACGCATCCACCCAGATGACGATTCACACGCCGGAGGGCGCACACTGGGCAAAACAGCACGGCATCTCCCGTGTAGTAGTCTCCCGGGAACTTTCCCGAGAAGAGATCGCCGCAGTCTGTCAGACCGGTGTGGAGGTAGAGACTTTTGTCCACGGGGCGCTCTGCATGAGCGTTTCCGGACAGTGCGGTCTGTCGGCAGTGATAGGCTCCAGAAGTGCCAACCGTGGCAGATGCGCCCAGGCGTGCCGTCTCCCCTTTTCTGCAAAGGGAGCAAAAAACGTGTGTGCGCTTTCGCTGAAAGATCTGTGCCTGGTGCCGTATCTGGCAGAACTGGCACAGGACGGCGTGGCATCGCTGAAGATCGAGGGACGCTGCAAACGGCCGGAATACGTTGCCGCCGCAGTCACTGCTCTGGTACAGGCAAGAGCCGGAGAAGAACCCGACCTGGACACCCTGCGTGCGGTTTTCTCCCGGAGCGGTTTCACAGACGGATACTACACCGGAAAGCGGCAGCAGATGTTCGGCACCCGGCAGAAAGAGGACGTGTTACAGGCAAAGGAAGTCCTGCCACATCTGGCACAGCTTTACCAAAAGCCAACACCGCAGATTGCGCTGACTATGGATGTCCGTGTACAAACCGGCGAGCCGGCAGCTCTGACACTCCGGGATGCGGACGGGAACTGCGTCACCGTCTCCGGCGAAACGGTACAGCCTGCACGAACCAAAGCAACGGATGCCGCACAGCTGGAACGTCAGCTGGGAAAGCTGGGCGGTACGATCTACGCTCTGGCAGAACTGCACGCAGACTGCGACGGCATGGGAATGCTCCCGGCATCTGCCTGGAATGCACTGCGCCGGGACGGCATCGCCGCAATGGATGCAAAGCGAATTGCCGCCAACACACCTCATTATACCATACAGCCTGTCACCCTGTCCAAAGGACAGACCTGCGGCACAAAACAGCGCCAGTTCCGCATCATTCAGCCGGACTGGAACGGGCTTTCCGCACAGCTGCTGGATGAGCCGGATGTTGCGGCACTGCTCCTGCCTGTCGAAACGGCATCGGCAGAGATTCCAGCAAATGTCCGGGAACGAGTCTATCTGACTCTGCCCCGGTTCTGTGCGGACGAAACAAAAGTGAAGGGCTGGCTGGAACAGGCAAAACAGCTGGGATTCTCCCACATTGTCTGCGAGAACGTCTCTCATTTGCAGATCGGCAGACAGCTGGGCTTGACACTGCACGGCGGCATGGGACTGAACGCAGCCAATCCGGACTGTCTGGCATTTTTGCAGGAAGAATCCCTGCAGGATGTGATTTTGTCCCCGGAGCTGACCATCGCCCAGACCAAGACCTGCACCGGGCTGCCCGTCGGCGCTTATGCCTATGGATACCAGCCGGTCATAACCATGCGGAATTGTCCCATTCAGGCAGAGGTTGGCTGCAAGCACTGCACCCACCATCTCATTGACCGAACTGGTCGGCAGTTCCCGGTATACTGCCGGAGACCTGCCGGAATCACGACCATGTACAACGCTGTCCCCACCTGGATGGCGGACAAGCCGGAGGCATTTTCCCACATGGATTTCCTGGTGCTGGACTGCACACTGCAGCCGGACGTGCTGTCTGTTCTCCACGCCTACCGCAGCGGCAAAACTGCAAACGAAACGATCACCCGGGGCTTGTTTTTCCGTGGTGTTGAATAAAGGAGTTATTTTATGTACTTATCTGTTCAGAAACTTCGCCCTCACGCACAGCTCCCCAAGCGTGCCACAGCGCAGAGCGCAGGGTACGATCTGTATGCCCTGCCGGAATCGCCGCTGACCATTCAGCCCGGCGAGATCTGCAAGGTGCCGACCGGAATCGCTGTTGCTCCGTCCCGTCCGGATGTTGCCCTGTGCATCTTCCCACGTTCCGGACTTTCCACCAAGCACGGCATTACACTCATTAACAGTGTAGGTCTGGTGGACAGCGACTATCGTGGCGAACTGCTGATTCCGCTGGTAAACCACGGCACAGAGCCGTTTACCGTAGAAGAGGGTATGCGCATCGCACAGCTGGTCATCATGCCCATTCTCACCCCGGAACTGAAAGAAGTCCAGCGCCTGGACACAACAGAACGTGGCGCAGGCGGATTCGGCGCAAGCGGTCTGTCGTAAACGAAAGGAGTCTCCCCGTCTATGAAAAAGTTTCTCGTCTATCTCTGCTCCATCGTGGTCGCAGTGATCCTGGGCGGCGTCATCGGCAATCTCTGCGCCGGCATCGCTCCCCTCAGCTGGCTGGACTATGCGCCGCCGCTGCACCTCAAAAGCCACACCTGGAACCTCTATGTTGCCGATCTCACCTTCGGCATCCAGTCCAAGTTTAACATTGCGCAGCTCCTGCTGACCATCGTTGCCATCTTCGTTGCGCCGAAGATCGAACCGCTGATCGGCAAAAAGTAATAAGGCTCAAGACGGCACCGGACAATTCCGGTACAGTGCCGCTTGGCGTCTCGCATTGCTCCATACAGCGTTTGTTATATTTGCTGTAATTATTGCATTAAAACTTGTTGATTTTTCACAATATGATAGAATTTTGAATTCGCAGAAAAAACCTAAAAAAAAGATTGCCACCCTGCTTTTTTCGTGGTATAATAGAAGAGGTCTGATGCAAAAGGCTGCCGCAGCGCAGGAAAGCGCAGCAGTCTGCATCAGAGCGGAAAATTTCATGCAACCGGACACACTGCACCGGATCTTTCGGCAGCAGTGTTCTCTTTTCTATGGTGAAAAGTGCAGAAATCGGCGCTTTCCGGCTCAGTTTTTGGAGCCAGTCACCGAAATTTTCCGCAAATCTCATGAAAGAAATGACTTACTGGGGACAATGATGCAGCGTGTAGAACTGCATCCAAAGGAGCATACATTATGTTTACGAAAGATATCGGCATTGATCTCGGAACTGCAAATACGCTGGTATATCTGCGTGGAAAGGGCATCATCATCAGAGAGCCATCCGTTGTCGCAGTCAATACCCACACCGACCGTGCCAAATACGTGGGAAAAGAGGCAAAGGAAGTAATCGGCAGAACGCCCGGCTCGATCGTTGCCGTGCGTCCGCTGAAAGACGGCGTCATTGCCGATTTTGAGACCACGACGATTCTCCTGCAGGAGTTCATCCGCAAGGCAATGCACGGCAAAATGTTCGCACGTGCCAGAGTGATTATCTGCATTCCCTCCGGCGTGACCGCAGTAGAACGCCGTGCAGTCCGGGATGCCGCAGACCAGGCTGGTGCAAAGCCGGTGCTGATCGTTGAAGAGCCGATGGCAGCGGCGATCGGTGCAGGACTGCCCACCACAGAGCCTACCGGCTGTATGGTGCTGGACATCGGCGGCGGCACATCCGAAGTGGCTGTGATCTCTCTGGGCGGCATTGTGGTCTCTCAGAGCGTCCGCTGCGCCGGCGATGAGTTTGATGCTGCCATTATCAATTACATCAAGAAACGGTACAACCTGCTGATCGGCGAGCGTACCGCAGAGAGTATTAAAATTCAGATCGGCAGTGCCTATCCGGTGGACCGTGACGAAACGATGCAGATCAAGGGCAGAAATCTGATGAGCGGACTGCCCGAAAATATCAACATCACCTCCAGAGAAGTCCGGGAGGCACTCGCCGAGCCGCTGTCCCGGATCGTGGACGCTGTCAAGTGTACCCTGGAACAGACACCGCCGGAGCTGGCGGCTGACATCATCGACCACGGCATTACACTGACCGGCGGCGGCGCACTGCTCCGGGGACTGGATCAGCTGATCCACAAGGAGACCGGAATGCCCGTCTTTATCGCCGAGTATCCCCTGGACTGCGTGGCAGAAGGCACGGGAAAGATCCTGGAAAATCTGGACAAATACCGGGATGCTGTTTCAGAAGAGTCCAAAGGCTTTGAATAAGGTAGGAGGCTGATTCCACATGGGCGGTTTTTTCCGCAGCAAAAAGTTTCGCATCATTCTGTGCATCGTTGCCCTTCTGATCGGCATGATGCTCTATGCCGTAACCAGGGACGGCTATACCCTGCCCACTACCGGCTTTCTGGGAACGGTGCTGAATCCGATTCGTTCCGTCTCCAACAGCATTTCTTCCGGCGTTCAGGACACCATGGATGTTTTTACCAAATCCAAGGAATACCAGACGGAAAACGAGGAGCTGCGTCAGCGTGTGGCGGAACTGGAAAGCCAGATGGTGGACTATGACAAGACGAAACAGGATCTGGCGGATCTGTCCGAGTTCATGGGCATCAAAGAGGATCACCCGGACAACGAGTTCTCCGACCCCTGCACCATCATCGGCTATGTCGAAAACGACCCGTTCCACGGCTTTTACATCGACCGGGGCAGCGATGACGGACTCTCCGTTTACGATCCAGTTGTGACGGCAGAAGGACTTGTCGGTATTATTTCCGAAATTTCCGACACCTACGCAACAGTAGAAACTGTCTGCTCCCCCAATCTTTCCATTGGCGCAAAAGCATCCAGCAAGCCGGAATCCGGCATTGTGGAGGGTGACGTGACGCTGGCATCAGAATACCGCTGCCGGATGATCTACCTGGAGAAAGACACCACGCTGAAAAGCGGCGATCTGATTACCACCTCCAATTCTGTGGGCATTTTCCCCCAGGGCTATCTCATCGGTTCTGTGGAATCCATCGAGCCAATGGACAATGGTCTGAGCTATTGTGCCATTATTCGTCCGTCTGTGGATCTGGAAAATCTGAAAAATGTGATCGTCATTAAGGATTTCGCCGGAAAGGAGCAGCAGGATGCGGCAAACTAAGCGAAAGCAGCTTTCCCGGCGGTCTGTCCGCCGTCCCAGACTGCGCAATACCATTCGCTGGATCTTATACGTGCTGTTTATTTTTCTCGCTTTTGTGATGGCAAACGGCGGCGATTTTATCAAGCCCCTGCTGCTGATCCCGGTGGCGCTGTGCATTGCATCCGTCTCCGGAACTGTAGTCTCCGGCGGCATCGGCATTCTGTGCGGTCTGCTGCTGGATATTTCCTGCGGCACACTGCCGGGCTATCATGGGATTCTGCTGTTTTTGATCTGCCTGTTCACTTCCCGGCTCTATGATCGGTTTCTGCTCCAGCGTTTCTGGAACATGATGTTTCTGACGGCGGCGGTTTCCTTTGTGGTGACAGGACTGGATTTTGTGTTCCAGTATGCCATCTGGGGATATGACAATGTCTCCCGGCTGTATCTGCACCACCAGCTGCCCTGTCTGGGATACACCGTTCTCAGCAGTGTGGTGATCTACCCCATTTTTGCTTTGATTCACCATTTTCTGCTGCCGAAGCGGCGGCGCACCATTGAGAAAAAGCATAAGCCTATGGAAGAATCGGCGTGACCAGCGGCTGCACAGCATCGGAAATTTACCATTTCCCGTGCTGTGCCGCCCTGTTTTTCTCCGGAAAGGAGCATTTCATGAAACATACGGCATCCAGCTATGTCAAACTTACGCTCGCCAGTATGCTGGTACTGCTTGCCAGCTGTGCGTGTGCCTGGCGGCTGATGAAAATACAGATTGTGGAAAGCGACACCTACACCGCAAAGCGGGTTTCCACCCAGGAATACACCCAGACCATCAGCGCCACCCGTGGCGAGATCGTGGATTCCTCCGGCAAAGCCATCATCGAAAACAAGGTAGGCTATAATGTTATCATTGAGCCGGACACTTTCCCGGAGGACAACGCCAAGGGCAACCAGATGCTGCTCTCTCTGGTAAACATCCTGGACGAAAACGGCGTAGAATGGGACACTTCCCTGCCGATCTCGGATACACAGCCATACACCTTTACCGGTGATGACAAAGCGGTCAGCAAGCTCAAGGAAAACCTGAACATGAATGTCTATGCCACAGCGGACAACTGCATGGACAAGCTGAAAGAGGACTATGACATTGACGACAGCTATACGCCGGAGGAACAGCGACTGCTCGCCGGAATCCGCTATGAGATGCAGCTTCGTGGCTTTTCCCTCAGCAACCGTTTCACTCTGGCAGAGGATGTGCCGCTGAATGTGGTCACGGAACTGAAAGAACGTGGCGTCACGCTCCCCGGCATGGACATTGTGGAAGAGGCGATACGTTCTGTAGCACAGGGCGATGTCATTCCCCACGAGATCGGTACTGTCGGTCCCATCTATGCGGAGGAATACGAAAAGCTGAAGTCTGAGGGTTACGCTCTGGATGATTCCGTGGGAAAAAGCGGCATTGAACGTGCCATGGAAAGCACCCTGCGTGGCACTGACGGCATCAAGAAAATCACCGTAGAAAACGGCGTTGTCGTTTCTTCGGACATGGAAACCCCGGTGGAGGCTGGCAAGACGGTTCAGCTGACTGTCAACAGCGACTATCAGCGGGAACTGCAAAACATTCTGGACGGCTTTATCAATAATTTTGACAGCCTGCGGAATTCCAAGACGGAAGAACTGGGGCTGAAAAAGGTCACCTGCGGTGCGATCGTTGTGCTGGATGCCAAAACTGCCGGCGTTCTGGGCATGGTCACAGCGCCGACATACAACCTGGAAGATTATAAGACTGATTATGAATCCATTCTGAATGCGGAAAATTCGCCGCTGGTCAACCGGGCGACAGACGGACTCTACCGCCCGGGTTCCACCTTTAAGACCATCACGGCAACTGCCGGTTTGAATGAGGGGATCATCACCGGAAACAGCACCTATTTCTGCGGACACACCTATCATTTCAAAGACCACGATTACAACTGTACCGGTTCACATGGTGACATTGCAGTTACACAGGCACTTCGGGTATCCTGCAACATCTTCTTCTACAAGCTGTCGGAGGAACTGACCATCGACCGCATTACAGAGTATGCCTCCAAATTTGGACTGGGTCAGTCCACCGGGCTGGAAACCGGCGATGCCGCCGGACATCTGTCCAACCAGGAGACCTTTGCGGAACTGGGCGCAGACTGGACCGTCGGTCAGGTACTGCAAAGTGCGATCGGTCAGGGCGAATGGGCTGTAACGCCGCTGCAAATGGCGAATGTTGCCTGCACCATCGCCAACAACGGCACACGCTATGAGCCGCATCTGGTGGACAGCATCTGGGACTACAGCCACACCACAAAACTGGAACAGAAAGAGCCTGCGGTGGCAGAGCAGATCACACCGCTCAACGACAGCGTATTCCAGTATGTGGAAAACGGTATGATCGCCGCATCCACCAACAATTTCCCGGCGCAGTATTCCCTGTCAAACCTGGGATTTGATGTGGCAGTCAAGACCGGTACGCCCCAGGTCAGCGGCAGAGTCCAGGACTCTTTCTTCATCGGCTATGCCCCGGCAGATGATCCGGAAATCGCTTTCGCCGGTGTGATCGAAGGCGGCGAATACTCCAAGTACATGATCCGTTCGATCATCCAGGCATACGAAAAAACTGTCAAGGGCGAACAGACCAATGTAGACATGGTGGGCGCAACGACCGCATCCACCGATACGACCGGTACGGAAACCACAACTTCTACAACAAGCACCACCGCAAGAGACTGAGAAGCAGAATTCGTCAGAATGCACAAGGGTGAACGTGGGAAGCACCATACAATTCACAATTTTATATTTTTCTCACGGAAATTCTTTGACAAATACCGGGATATGGTGTATAATAAATGATGTAGTGGTCTAACTATCTGAAAACAATGAAATCATAGAACGAATATCTAAGTTTCATTTTTGATACGATAAAGAATGTAGAAGGGAATGGTTATCTGACATGACAATTGCACTGATTGCACACGACGCAAAAAAAGAACTGATGATCCAATTCTGTATCGCCTACTGCGGCATCCTCTCCCGGCACACCCTATGTGCAACGGGAACGACCGGCAAGCAGGTGGCAGAGGCGACTGGTCTGCGGATCCAGCGGTATCTGAGCGGTTCTCAGGGCGGCGACCAGCAGATCGCAGCACGCATCTCCTGCAACGAGATCGATGTACTCCTGTTCTTCCGTGACCCGATCAACCGCAAGGCATCGGAACCGAACGAAATGAATCTGCTCCGTCTCTGCGACGTACATAATGTTCCGGTCGCAACCAATATTGCAACGGCTGAGGCGCTCATCATGGCGCTGGAGCGTGGCGATTTGGACTGGCGGGAAATCGGCAATCCGACCATTTAAGCACACCGCATTTCTGGCAGCACAGGGCTGCCGTCAAGTTTTTGTACAACTATCTCCCCTTTTCGGAAGGGGAAATTTTTTGCAGTCCGGTCTCCGGAGTGCGAGGAGGTTTTTCATACATGGCAATCAAAATCACACGTCCCCAGGGAACAGAAGATGTGACACCCAAGCAGATCTACAAGTGGCATACGGTGGAACGCATTGCAAGGGAAACAGCGGAGAATTTCGGCTTTCACGAAACACGCATCCCCACCTTTGAAAGCACCGACCTGTTCCTGCGTTCTGTGGGCGAAACCACAGATGTGGTACAGAAAGAAATGTATACCGTCAAGGCAAAGGAAACCGAGTTCACCCTGCGTCCGGAGGGAACAGCCGGCACGATCCGGTCCATACTCCAGAACGGTCTGCTCAACGATGCACTTCCCCAGAAGGTATATTATATCCTGTCCTGTTTCCGCCACGAGCGTCCGCAGGCAGGCAGACTCCGGGAGTTCCACCAGTTCGGCATCGAAATGGCAGGCAGCCAGGGACCGACTTCTGACGCTGAGATCATTGCGCTGGCAAAGACCATTCTCGACCGTGCCGGACTCAAGAACATCGTGCTGAACATCAACTCCATCGGCTGCCCCACCTGTCGTGCGGAATACCACAAGGCGCTCCGGGCGTATTTTGAACCGAAAAAGGACGAGCTGTGCGAGACCTGTCTCACCCGTCTGGAAAAGAACCCCATGCGTATAATGGACTGCAAAAGCCCGATCTGCGCCGGAATCGCCAAGGATGCCCCGATCATTCTGGACTACCTGTGCGACGACTGCCGGACTCACTTCGAAAAGCTCCAGGAATATCTGAAGGCGCTGAATATCGACTTCACCATCAACCCGAAGATCGTTCGTGGTCTGGATTATTATACCAAGACCGTTTTCGAGTTTGTCACCACCGACATCGGCGCACAGGGTACTGTCTGCGGCGGCGGCCGGTATGACGGACTGATCGAACAGATGGGCGGAAAGCCCACACCGGCAATGGGATTTGCCATGGGTCTGGAACGACTGATCCTCACCATGGAGAGCCAGGGCTGCGACTTCGAAGAGCCGAAGTCCTGCGACCTGTACATTGCCCCGATGGACGAAAGCGCCGTTCCGCTGACAATGCAGCTGGGACAGCAGCTCCGCACCTCCGGCTATCAGGTCGAATACGATGTGATGCAGCGTGGTCTGAAAGCACAGATGAAGTATGCCAACAAGATCGGTGCGTCCTTCGTAATGGTGCTGGGCGGAAATGAGCTGGCAGAAAAGAAGGCAAAACTGAAAAATATGGAGACCGGCGAGCAGACAGAGATCGCTCTGGACGAGACCTTTGAAGAAAATTTCGACGATATCGCCGTCCAGTATATGTTCCACGACATCGTGGAGGATTTTGAAAAGGAGTGTCAGTAAACATGGATTTGATGCAGGATTTGCGCCGCACCTGTTACTGCGGTGAAGTGACAAAAGCAGGAGAAACTGTCGTTGTCGGCGGCTTTGTACAGAAGGTACGAAACCTGGGCAATCTGATTTTCATTGATCTCCGTGACCGCACCGGCATTGTACAGCTGGCATTCAACGACCAGACAGACCGTGCCATTTTCGAAAAGGCTGCATCCTGCCACAGCGAATATGTGCTGATGGCAAAGGGCGTAGTCGCAGAGCGTTCCAGCGTCAACAAGGAAATGAAAACCGGCGCTTTTGAGGTTTTGGTTGACGATCTGCGTGTACTGTCCAAGGCACAGACACCGCCTTTCGCAATCACCGACGAGACCAAGACCAACGAGGAACTGCGTCTGAAATACCGCTATCTGGATCTGCGCCGTGCGCCGCTGCAGCACAATCTGATTATGCGCCACAAGATTGCACTGGCTGCCAGAGAGTACTTCTATGCCAACAACTTCATCGAGATCGAAACGCCGATGATGATGAAGTCCACACCGGAAGGTGCGAGAGACTATCTGATCCCGTCCCGTGTGCATAACGGCAAATTCTATGCCCTGCCCCAGTCACCGCAGATCTACAAGCAGCTGCTGATGGTTTCCGGCATGGACCGCTATATCCAGATCGCACGCTGCTTCCGTGACGAGGATCTCCGTGCTGACCGTCAGCCGGAATTCACCCAGATCGACCTGGAAATGTCCTTTGTGGATGTGGAGGATATTCTCCAGATCACAGAGGGATTCGTCAAGTATCTGTTCCAGAAAGTGCTGAACATGGATATCACCACACCGCTGCCCCGCATGACCTACCAGGAGGCAATGGAACGCTATGGTTCGGACAAGCCGGACACTCGCTTTGGCATGGAACTCCAGGATCTGTCCGATGTAGTCAAGGATGTTGACTTTATGGTATTCCGCTCTGCGCTGAATGCCGGCGGCAGCGTTCGTGCCATTGTGGCAAAGAATGCCGCATCTGTGCTGACCCGCAAGGAAATCGACAAGCTGACAGAAAAGGCAAAGGGCATCGGCGCAAAGGGACTGGCATTCATTCGCTGGAACGACGAAAAGCCTACCTGTTCCTTTGCGAAGTTCCTGCCGGAGGGCAAGCTGGATGAGATCCTGTCGCACCTGGGCTGCGAAAAGGGCGATGTGGTTCTCATTATGGCAGACAAGAACAAGGTTGCACTGCCGGTACTGGGCGCACTGCGTCTGGAAGTGGCAAAGAAACTGGATCTGATCCCGGAGGGCAAGTTCAACTTCCTGTGGATCACCCAGTTCCCGTTCTTTGAGTGGAACGAGGACACCCAGCACTGGGATGCGATGCACCACCCGTTCACCATGCCGATGGACGAGTGCCTGCCCTATCTGGACAGCGATCCGGCACGTGTCACCGCAAAGGCATTCGACCTGGTACTGAACGGCACGGAACTTTCCTCTGGTTCTATCCGTATCACCGACTACGAGCTGCAGGAGAAGATGTTCCAGGCACTGGGCCTCACGGACGAGGAGATCGAGGCAAAGTTTGGTTTCCTGGTAGAGGCATACCACTACGGCGCACCGCCGCACGGTGGTCTGGGCATTGGTCTGGATCGTCTGGCAATGGTTATGCTCCAGGCAGACAGCCTGCGTGACGTGGTCGCATTCCCGAAGGTACAGAACGCAAGCGAACTCATGAGCGCCTGCCCGGCTCCGGTGGATGCCGAGAGTCTGGATGTTCTGGGCATTCAGGTCACACACAGCGAAGACGACGAATAAGGCTTGAGAAAGCTTTTAGAAATGGAAAAGCCAGTTTGTGGGAACTGTTCCCACAGACTGGCTTTTTGTGTGATATCAATTATCGTGACATCAATTATTTTTGCTGTTTTAGTAAGGCATCCATCGCCAGAAAAGCGTTTTCCTCCGGCTGAATCTCCCCGTATCGCAGGGCGCTGTACGCCTGCGTTACGGTCTCCCACTGAGAAAGCGAACTTTCCTCCGGGAGCAGTATCTGTAAATGTTCCAGAATCTCCGCCGGGCTGTCTGCCGGTCTTGCCGCATCATCCGGCAGTTTCGCCAGCAGCAGCGCATAACCCAACCGGAATCGCTCTGCTCCGTGGGGCAGCCTGTGATAGCGGCGGTACGCCTTTTTCCAATTGCGGCGGCTTTGCAGTGTGACTGTGTCGACTGCCGTTTTTTCGTGGTACAGCAGATCTTCCACATAATCGCAGTATGCACCGCCGTTCTGGTTTTCCTGGGCGGCGTGGTTCTTTTGCAGATGCGACCGGAGCCACTGCCGCAGGCTGAGCCAGGCGGTTGCAATGGCATCCCCGATCTCGTGCCGTTTCCAGATGACCAGCGCCAGCACTGCCGCCAAAAGCACCAGTTCGATCACCAGCCTCACCCAGCCGGATGTGCTGTTCTGCGGCAGTTCCATCAGCTTATCCCTGGCGCTTTCCGGTATCTCCTCCGCTGTGTCGGAACTGCTGCCCAGCGACAGCAGCCAGCGCAGCGCGTAGAAGAATCCGGTATAGATCCAGCGCCACAGCCAGCGCATTCCCCTCGCCAGAGGACGGCTGCACAAAACCAGCGCAAGTCCGACACCACAGAGAATCCCCATGAGCCTGCCGTTGCTGCGGCGAATCTCCGTGGGCAGTTCCCAGGTGTCGCCGTCTCTCCCGGACAGCATCCGCTCCATGGCGTCCCGGTTATGCACCAGGGCGAAGAGCGCCGCATTGGCGGCAAAGAGCAGTACCATAGGCAGGAAAGGCAGCTTTACCCTGGTCAGATAGATCAGAAAGCCGGAAAAGCAATCCCATAGGCACAGCCCGACAAACACGTTGGGATGCACCAGGTGTTCCAGCGGATGAAAGACCAGCCGTGCGCCGCCGAAAAAGCAGCCGCCGGCAGTGATACCCAGAAGAACCTGCGCCAGGCGTGTGGGATACGGGGCAAAGAGACTGCCCAGCACGCACAGCAGCAGTGTCAGCGCCCACACGCCGCCATTGACCCAGCGAGGATGCCGGGCATACTGCCGACGCAGCAGCAGGATGTACAGCGTGCCGAGCCATACACAAAGCACCAGCGCCGCAGTCATCACCGGAGCCGTCCATCCGGCACTGCCGCTCCATATCGCAAGCAGCAGCGGAAAGGGATACAAGGCGGCAGACAGTGCCGTAATCAGCAGTAGGTGCAGCAGAAAGCGTGCATTTTTCATGATGCCACCTCCTCGCTGTGCAGGTATTCCGGCAAGGGAATCCTCGCATCGGCACAACTGCCGCCGTCATGGGCGTGACCCGTCACCAGCACCAGACCACCGCAGCGCTGTTTCCACTGCGCCGTTGTTCTGTCCGTGTACGGTGTGATGAGCAGCAGTGTTTCCTGGATGGAAGATCTGCCGTGCATGGAGAGCATCTGGGACTGCGGCACGATCTCCTGCAGGCGGAGCAGTGCCAGCTGCTGCATGAGTTGATGGTACATTCCGCTGCCGCCGCCATAGGGCGACATGATCGGCAAACCGTCTTTTCGGCGCTCTCCGATGCACAGTCGCACCTGCCAGCCGTTCCGGAAGAACTCCCACAGGCACTGCGCACAGACCCGGATGGTATGCTCCAACAGTGCCTCGTCCTGCGTCATAATGCCGCTGTCCGGGCTGTGGGATTCCAGCGCCAGCAACACCGTGACCGTTTGCTGTGCGGTATGCTCTTCCCGGCGCATGAGCAGCGTTCCGGCGTGCGCCGAGGCTTTCCAGTGCATCCGGTGGAGCGGATCGCCCGGCACGTATTCCCGGACACCTGCGGAAAGGCAGGGGTCCGTCAGCAGGCTGTGCCGGACAGACTGGTCTCCGAACTGTTGGTGCAGCAGCCGTGGCAGAATCAGTCCAGCCTCCGTCATACGCTGCGGCAGAACCAGTAGCGTTCCGCCGGTATCCTCTGCCTGGAGCGACAGCCGCACCACGCCCAGCGAATCCGATGTGACCAGCACCACGTGTTCCATCTCGTATGCGCCGCGCTTTTCACAGGTGATGTTCCAGACACGGCTGACCTTGGCGTGCCCACGCACGGAAAAGAAACTGGTGACAAAGCGGTTTTCTCCGGTCTGCGAGGAATTTGTCTCCGGGAAGTCCAGCCAGCAGGACGTGGTCAGTTCTGCCTTGAGCCACGGCACAGGCATCCCTTTTTCGTTGGAAACTGTCTCTACAAACTGCAGGGAGTCGCCCTCGGTGCATTCTGTCTCCGAAAAGCGGCAGCGGTAGGACAGTCCCTTCAAGCCGTTCCGGCGGTAGAGTCCGATCTCGCCGAACAGCACGAGCAGTACCAACAGAATAACAGCGATCAGTTCCATTGTGATTCCTTTGGCACGGGAACAGTCTCCAGCAGTTCCAACACGATGCGGCGGCAGGTCTCGTGATTTTCTTCCCACATTGCCCCACGTGCTGCCATGCGGTGCGCCATGCAGTCCGCTGCAATGTGCTTGATGTCGTCCGGTGTGACATAGTTTCTGCCACGTATCGCCGCAACTGCCTTGGAGACCTCCAGCAAGGAAAGCATTCCACGGGTACTCAGCCCCAGCTGTATCTGATGATGCGTCCGGGTGGCGTGCGCCAATTCTACCAGGTACTCCTGCACCGCAGCAGAGACTTTCACCTGCGCCAGTTCCTTTCGGGCGTTCAGCAGCTGTGCCGTGGTGACAACCGGTTTTCCCTCTTCCGGAACAGCTGTCCGGGACAGCAGTGCCAGTTCCTGTTCCTTATCCGGATAGCCCAGAGAAAGGCACAGCAGAAAGCGATCCAGCTGTGCCTCAGGCAGCGGAAACGTCCCCTGCATCTCAACCGGATTCTGCGTGGCAATGACGAAGAACGGCGACTCCAGCGGATAGGTCACGCCGTCTGCGGTCACCTGGCGTTCCTCCATGCACTCCAACAGGGCAGACTGGGTACGTGGCGTAGCACGGTTGATCTCATCCGCCAAAAGGATCTGGGTGAACACTGCACCTTTCCGAAACACGAATTCGCCGGTTTTCGGGTCGGGGATGCTGACACCTACCAGGTCGGTGGGCAGCAGATCCGGCGTGAACTGGATGCGGTGAAAGCTGGCATCCAAAGCGTTTGCCAAACTCCGGGCAAGGGTAGTCTTTCCTGTGCCGGGAATGTCATTCAGCAGCACATGACCGCCGCACAGCAGCGCAGCCAGCACCTTATCAATAACATCCTCTTTGCCGTAGATGTGCGTGGATACGGCATCCCGGAGCAGTGTGGTAATGGTTTTGATCTCTGACATAAACAAATGTCCTTTCTGGAAATCAGCAGCTTGTCTCATCTGCTGTCAATAGCACTATTATAACATATTTCTGCCGGAAACACAAGCAAAAAAGCCTGTCTCCGGAGACGGAAACAGGCTTTGAAATGCGTGTTGGAATTAAAGGAAAATATACTTGAGGATAAACAGCAGCGCAACCACGTATAGCAGCGGTTTCACCTTCTTTGCCTTGCCGCAGACAACGTGCAGGACAACATAGGAGATGATGCCCATGGAAATGCCCTCGGAGATGCTGTAGAACAGCGGCATAGCCAGGATGCACAGATAAGCCGGGATTGCCTCCAGGAAACTGTCCTCTGTGAACTTGATCTCGGTGATGCTGCTGAACATGAGGAATCCGACGATCACCAATGCCGGAGCAGTTGCGAAAGACGGGATGGCAATGAAGATCGGCGCAAAGAGCATGGAGATGAGGAACAGAATCGCAGTCACAACCGCAGTCAGACCGGTTCTGCCGCCTTCTGCCACGCCGGCGGAGGATTCCACAAATGTGGTGGTGGTGGAAGTACCCATCACTGCACCGGCGCTGGTTGCGATCGCATCCGCCAGCAGTGCCGGCTTGATCTTCGGCAGCTTGCCGTCCTTGTCCAGCATACCGCCCTTATTGCAGACACCGATCAGCGTACCCAGGGTATCGAAAATGTCTACGAACAGGAACGAGAAAATAACCACAATAAAGTTGATGATGCTTACGCCGTCAAAGTCAAACTTGAAGCACTGTCCGAATGTGGAACCCAGTGCGGTAAAGTCTGTCATAGAGAATGCCGGGATCAGGCTGTTGTAGCCTGCCTCAACATCTACGGTGTACAGCCCGGTCAGCTGGCAGATGATGCCCAGCACCCAGGTGGAAAGAATGCCGATGAGGATAGAACCCTTTACCCGCTTGATGTACAGGAATGCGGTGAACAGTGTTCCCAGGATCGCCAGCAGCGCACAGATGCCGCCGGTCTGGAAGTTATCACGGAACGAAACGATGGTCACCAGCGTCGAGTCACTGTTGACAACAACGCCGGCATTTTGCAGACCGATAAAGGCGATGTATACGCCGATGCCCACCGACACCGCCTTTTTCAGCGACATAGGGATAACATTGAACAGCGCCTCACGGACATTTGTCAGCGAAAGGACAATGAAGATCAGACCCTCGACAAACACGGCAAGCAGTGCGACCTGCCACGGATAGCCCATGTTGCCGCAGACGGTATAGGCGAAAAAGGCGTTCAGTCCCATGCCGGCGGACAGGGCGAAGGGCAGGTTCGCCATCATGCCCATGCACATGGTTCCCAGGAAGGATGCCAGACAGGTTGCCAGCAGAACTGCCGTGGGATTCATGCCGGTAGAACTGAGGATACTAGGGTTTACCGCCAGGATATACGCCATGGTCATGAACGTGGTAACACCGGCAATGCACTCCGTTTTTACATTGGTGTTGTTTTCTTTCAAATGGAACAGTTTTTCAAACATTACTTGGTTTCTCCTTCATCATATTCTGCAATATAGGGCAGGTTGCGGTAAATCTCGCCGCAGTCCAGTCCGTAACCGATCACAAAGTGATCCGGAATGGTAAACAGAGAAATATCGGCATCCAGTTTTACCAGACGGCGCTCCGGCTTGTCCAGCAGTGTGATAACTTTCAGCGAAAGCGGATTTCTCGCCTTCAGCAGCTTGATGACGTCGTTCAGTGTCCGTCCGGTGTCGATGATATCCTCGGCGATGATGACATGATAGCCGCTGATGTCCTGCATCAGATCCATAGTGATCTTTACGATGCCGGAAGAGGACGTGCCGTTGTAATAGCTCTTGGCGCACATAAACGCTGTCTCACAGGGAATGGTGATGGCACGGCACAGGTCTGCCATAAAGACGAATGCGCCGTTCAGAATGCTGACCAGCAGCAGAGGCTTTCCCTCATACTCCCGGCTGATCTGTGCGCCCACTTCCCTGACTTTCGCCTGGATCTCTTCCTCTGTGATGAGGACACGCTTGATCTTCTGTTCAAATTCCTCGGTTGTCATAGATAAAATACGCTCCTTATGTACGGGTAGCTTTCATTGCCCGTTTATTTTCATACATTCTTTGGTCTGCCAACTCATACAGTGTGGTATATGACCGGTCCGGCGCCTCCTCGGCAAACGCATATCCCACTGCTGTTCCCAGCTGCCAGCCCCTGTCCTCTGCCTGGTTGAATGATTCGATCTGCTCCCGGATATTGGAAATGATCTGTTTCACACGAGTCTCATCCGTATTGTAGATGATGCCCACGAACTCATCGCCGCCGCTTCTGCCGATAAAGTTCCCTGCCGGGATACACCGGCGCAGAACCGCCGCAAAGGACTCGATCATCTGATTCCCGGCATCGTGTCCGAAATTGTCGTTGGTCTTTTTCAGACCGTTCAAGTCGAACATCATAAAGCAGAGGTGCTTATCGGAAATGACGCCTGTGTGAATCAGCTCATTGCACTTGTTGCGGTTATAGAGACCGGTTGCCTTATCCCGGAACAGCTTGTCATGTGTACCACGCATGGTGAAAACGCCCACTGCGATGATGTACACCAGCACGCCGATCATAATGAAAAACAGCGAGTTGGACGAACGAACAAGCAGGAAGTGCAGGATGTCCAGCGTTCCCATTGCCATGAGCAAAATCATGGAGAGCAGGAACAGCCGGTGCCGCATATCGTCCTTGTGCTTAGGATAGATGCAGATCTCAAAGACCAGCAGGAACAGCGCCTGCACCAGGATGCAGTAATTGTACAGTTCCTGGGACTCCCGCAGCGCCAGCAGACGCAGCAGATGCGCCGCAAATGCTGCCAGAACAAGCACTGCGTTGACCACCAGCAGCACGCTGGTTACTTTTCGGATCGACCCGGTTTTTCTCGCCGACATATGGATGTACAGCGCAACAAAAAAGGGTGCAAACATGATGGAAAACATACTCAGATAGGAAAAGAACAATGCGTGTCCCGGAATCAGCCAGGTGATAAGACGGGTATCTGCGATCTTCCACAGACCGACCAGAACGGCAACCATTCCGAGCGGCGACAGATACAGAGCTGACTGCATCTTCATGCGGTAATACACCCCGATCAGCAAGTAGAAGATGCCGAAGATCACCAGGAGAACACCGATCAGCAGAAACAGTGCGTCGTGCCGGAACAATTTCCAGAACAGCGGATACCGGACACCCTCATAAAAGGTAATCGTTCGGTCTACGGTTGCCCGATAGATCGGCTGTATCTCAACGACGACTTCCTTGCCGCTGTCTGCACGGATCAGCGGCAGATTCACCCAGTAGCAGCCTGTGCCGCTCACCGGATTGGACGTATTTCTGCTCCAGTCGTACACACGCTTTCCCTGGATGTAGACTCTCGTGTTGGCGTTGATGACGTAGAACATGAGCTGTTTTCCTGCCAGCTCATTGTTCAGCTGAAAGTGGAAAATACGGGTCACACCCACAGGCGCATCCGGGTCGTTTTCCTCCACCATTTCCGTGTAGTTGATTTCCTGGCAGGTCGGCTGTACACGGCGGCTGTCGATCACGCCGCCGGTATCTGTACGCTCCACGAACATTCCGAACAAGAACAGCAGACAGAAAAGCAGCAGCACTGCGTGGATCACAACGGGATATTTTTTATGCAATTGTTTCACCTCCCAGAAAAGGCTTTTGCCGATTCTGTCAAAACAAAAAGCGCATCACGCTTTTTCGGCTGTCTTTTTCTTCTCCGTCACCTTTTCTGCCTCCATGTTTTTCGGCAGCACCAGATTCAGCAGAATGGACACCAAAAATACAACTGCCACACAGTTCTGTGCAAAGACATTCTTCACCATATCCGGGAAGATATTGAACAGGTCTGCGCACTGAGTAAAGCCCAAACCGATGCTCAGCGACAGCGCCGCAATAATCATGTTCCGCTGAGAAAAGCCGCATTTGCTCATCATCTGCAAGCCGCTGACAACAATCGTACCGAACATCATAATGGTACAGCCGCCCAGAACGGCATCCGGCAGTGTCGCCAGCAATGCGCCGAAAATCGGAAAGATGCCGGCAAGAATCATGATGACTGCACCGGTGGCGATGGTAAAGCGGTTCACTACCTTTGTCATAGCGACCAGTCCCACGTTCTGGCTGAACGAAGTGATGGGCAGACAGCCGAACACCGAGGACAGAGAACTGACAAAACCGTCACAGGCAATAGAGCCGGAGGTCTCCTCCCGTGTAACATCACGCCCCAGTCCGGAGGCAGCCAGCGCCGAAGTGTCACCGATGGTCTCTGTCGCAGACACCAGGAAAATCAGCACCACGGAAATGATGGCATCCGCATGGAACTCCATCCGGAACGGCATCAGATGCGGAACGGCGATGATGGAAGTCTCCCGCAGTGCGGAAAAGTCCACCTTGCCCATGCAGATCGCCAGAATGTACCCCACGATCAGACCAAACAGCACGGACAGCTGCTTGAAATAGGACTTGGCGAAAATGTGAAACAGGATGCAGCAAAGCAGCGTCACTGAACCCAGGATCCAGTTTGTGGCAGAGCCGAAGTCCTCACTGCCGCTGCCGCCGCCAAAGGAATTCGCACCGACTGTCAGCAGAGAAAAGCCGATGGCAGTCACCACGCTGGCAGAAACGATAGGGGCAATGATCCTGAGCCAGAATTTCGCAAACAGCCCCAGGATGCCCTCGACCAGTCCGCCGATGAGAACGGCGCCCATGATCGCACCGTAGCCGTACTGCGCTCCGATAAAGCAAAGCACTGACACAAAGGTAAAGCTGATGCCCATTACAATGGGCAGTCCGGAACCCACCTTGTGAAAGATGGGAAACAGCTGGATGAGTGTACCGATGCCGGCAATCAGCATGGCGCTCTGAATCAGCATTGCCGTTTCAGAAGATGCCAGACCGCACGCTCCGCCCACAATGAGGATGGGTGCAATGTTGGCAACGAACATGGCGAGAATGTGCTGCAATCCAAACGGGATCGCTTTATGTACCGGCACTAAGCCGTTCAGCTGGTACAGATTGCTGATCGAGGCATCCCGAAAATTCAATTTTTTCATCCGGCACCCCGCTTACTGTTCCTGCTCCCGGAACACAATTGTTCCGTTGGATGCGTCCATGCTCTCCACGATTGCCAGCGATTCCAGCGGATAGCCCAGATTCCGGATGATGCGGCCGCCCTGCTGAAAGCCCTTTTCGACAGCGATACCGATGCCCTCCACGGTTGCGCCAGCCTGCGTCACAATGGAGATCAGTCCCTGAAGCGCACAGCCGTTTGCCAGGAAGTCGTCAATAATCAGCACCTTGTCCTCCGGGTGCAGGAACTTCTTGGAAACGATCACCTGGTTCTTGCACTTGTGTGTAAAGGATTCCACCTCTGCCACATAGACCGCACCGTCAATGTTAACGCTCTTGGACTTCTTGGCGAACACCACCGGAACGTGGAAACAGCTTGCCACGATACAGGCGATGCCGATGCCGGATGCCTCAATGGTCAGAATCTTATTGATCTCCTTGTCTGCAAAGCGGCGTTTGAACTCTTCCCCCATCTGCTGGAACAGCTGCACGTCCATCTGGTGATTCAGAAAGCTGTCCACTTTCAGAATATTGCCCTCTTTTACGATGCCGTCTTTTACGATTCTCTCCTCTAAAAAATTCATGTCACTTTTCCTTCCTGGATGTTTTGGCAATGCCGCAGTCTTTGTGCGGCAAAAAGCCGGTTATATGTAGTCTATTATACCATTCTCTGCCGGAAAAGTCAATTCAAAATCTGTGGAAATCCGCCGAAATATGCAGAAGTTTTCGATTTTTTTACGTTTTTTCGGATTTGGAGGAATCCAGGGTGTCATGCCGGTATTTGAGATACTCCAGAAAGCACTTGACGGCGAGTGATGCGCTTTCCCGATCCCGAAGTGCGAGTCCGATCCGGCGGTATGCGGGAACATCCAGTTCCCGGACACAGATGCGGTACGGCACACGCTGTAAAATCAGTTCCGGCAAGATGCTGACACCCAGTCCGCTTTCCACCATGGACATAATGGCGTAGTCGTCCCACGTGGTAAAGCGCACCGACGGAGAAAGTCCACAGCGCTCGAAGATCTCCGCCGCATCGGCACGGGCATCCTTTTCCAACATCATAAACGGCGCATCACAAAGGGCTGCCACCGGGAACTTTTCCAGTCCTGCCAGAGGATGATTTTCCGGCAGCACCGCCATAAGGCGATCCTCTTCCAGAAAAATGGTATCGAACTTTCCCAGGGTGGGCAGACGCACAAAGCTGCAGTCCACCCTGCCCTCTGTGATCCACTTTTCCAGTTCGGTATAACTGCCCAGCAGCAGCTCGTATTCGATGTGCGGATAGTCCTTCTGAAACTCCCGGATGATGTTGGGCAGCCAGTGAGTGGCGATGCTGGAAAATGTGCCGATGCGGATCAGCCCCGACTGCATCCCGTTCAGCGCATTCACCTGCATCTGCATCTTCTCATAGTCTGCCACCAGTTCCTTGGCATACGGCAGCATATGCAGCCCGTTGGAAGTCAGCCGCACGCCGCCTTTTCCACGTTCCAGAAGTACCATGTTCCAGTCCTTTTCCAGGTCGCCGATCATCCGGCTGACCCCGGACTGGGAATAGTGCAGGATCTCTGCCGCTCTGGTAAAACTGCTGTACTCCACGGTCTTGACAAAGGACAGATACTTCTGCAAATTCATATCCATGTGCATTCCTCCTGTTTGTCTGCAACGAAAAAAAGCCGGCAGCAAGAACCTGTACGCATAGAAAAAGTGCTGAACAGGCTCTGAAATACCGGCTCTCTATAAACGGATTTACTCGTTGACATACCCATCCAAAAAGCTGTGTGTCACATGATCTTTCTGGTAGGAAATGATTTTGTTCAAGTTGATATTTTCCACGCTGCGGAAAATATTCTTTTCGATCTGCGGATTCTCCTCCGCCAGCTTGGCAATCAGCTGTTTTATCACCATGCGCTTGGAAACTGTCCGTTCGTCCGGGTCGCAGGTGGTGCAGGTGTCTGTGAAATGGCAGGCGCACTGGATAAACTGCAAGTCGTGATAGCGGCACCAGTGCTTGATGTCCGCCTCCCGGATCAGATACATGGGACGTATCAGCTGCATCCCCTCGAAGTTGGCACTGTGCAGCTTCGGCATCATGGTCTCCACCTGTCCGCCGTAGATCATGCTCATGAGGATGGTCTCGATGACATCATCGAAGTGGTGTCCCAGGGCGATCTTGTTGCAGCCCAGTTCCTTTGCCTTATTGTAAAGGTGTCCACGGCGCATCCGGGCGCATAAGTAACAGGGATTATTCTGCACGTTATAGACCGAGTCAAAAATGTTGGTCTCAAAAACCGTAATGGGAATTTGCAGCAGCTTGGCGTTGGACTCGATGATCTGCCGGTTTTCGGCGCTGTAGCCCGGGTCCATTACCAGAAAGACCAGTTCAAACGGAAACTTTCCGTGGCGCTGGAGTTCCTGGAACAGTTTCGCCATCAGCATAGAATCCTTGCCGCCGGAAATGCAGACGGCAATGCGATCGTTGGGCTGAATCAGATCGTATGTCTTGATTGCCTTTGCAAAGCGGCTGAAAATGACCCGGTGGAACTTCTTGCGCAGTCCCTGTTCCACTTCGGCAGCCTTTTCGTTTTTCGTCTCCCGGCGAATCTTGTCCTGGAGCCACTGCACATAGCCACCCACCAGATTTACCGCCTGGTATCCCTCGTCCCGGAGTTGTTCCGCCACGTCTGCACTGAGGATGCCGCTGCGGCAGTAGATGACCAGCATCTTGTCTTTGGGCAGTTCCCCGTGGGATGTCTCCAGCTCTTTCTGCGGAATCAGTACTGCGCCGTCAATGTGTCCCAGCGCAAATGCCGTTTCGTCCCGCATATCAATGATCTGACAGGCAGACGGTTCCATCTGTGCCAGTTCCTGTATCGTAATTTCTTCTACCATGCACTTACCTCACCAAACCGCTGTGATAAGCGGCGTTTAACTCTGCGATCTCCTTTTCGCCGTCGATATACGGCTGGAAATAGCTGTCCACCATACCGCCGCCCAGATTGTCACAGCCATTGCAGAACTCACAGGTCTGACCGCAGACCTGGAGCGACTGGGTCACGATACGGATGCGCTCCTCCCGTGTGGTGTCCTTGATTAAAATGGATTTCATCGTGATATCCTCCCACAGAAAAACCTGCTTTCAGTGGTATTCCTTTCCACGAAAACAGGTTTTCAAGGCAGCACAATTATGCCTTGCCGTCTAACTTTTCGATTGCCTCACGCAGGGTGCGCCATCCCAGAACGGCACACTTCACACGTGCCGGCATATGGGAAATATCCTGCAGCGCCGATGCCTCTTCCAGTTCGTCTACCTCGGCATCCGTTGCTGTTCCCTTAATCATTTTCAGGAACAGATCTGCCAGGTGCAGTGCCTCTTCCTTGGTCTTGCCAAGTACCATGCCGATCATAATATCCGCAGATGCCTGCGAAATGGCACAGCCGTCGCCGTTGAAGGACGCATCCTGGATGACGCCGTCTTTCATTACCAGGTTCAGCCAGATGTCGTCGCCGCAGCTGGGGTTTACGCCTTCCAGCTTGATGGTGGGACATTCCAGGTCATATTTGAACTCCGGACGGACGTTGTGTTCCGTCAGAATCTCATTGTAAAAGTTATTCATTGCCAAAGCCCATCCTTCTTCGAATATTGGAAACGCTCTCCAGGAACCGGTCGATCTCTTCCTTGGTGTTATAGAACATCAGACTGGCACGAGCGGTAGAATGTACGCCCAGATGGTCATGGAGCGGCTGTGCGCAGTGATGGCCGGCACGGATGTCCATGCCGTCGCTGCTCAGCACTTCGCTGATATCGTGGGGATGTACCTGGTCTACGGCAAAGGAAACGATACCGGTATGGTTATCCTCCCGGTCAGAGCCCAGCACGTGGATGTGCGGAATCGCCTTCATGCCCCGGAACAGATACGCAGTCAGTTCCTGTTCCACAGCGTGGAGCTTGTCCATGCCGTAGGATTCCAGATAGTCAATGGCTGCCGCCAGACCGACTGCACCGCCGGCGTTGACCGTGCCTGCCTCGAACTTATGGGGCAGTTCCGCATAAACGGCATCGTAACGGGAAACGGTCTCGATCATCTCGCCGCCGGTCAGAAACGGCGGCATCTTTTCCAGCAGTTCCTGCTTGCCGTACAGCACGCCGATACCCATAGGTGCCAGCATCTTATGACCGGAGAACGCCACAAAGTCCACGTCCAGTTTCTGCACGTCAATGGGCATATGCGGTGCGCTCTGTGCCGCATCCATGAGAATGGCTGCGCCGCAGGCTCTGGCACGCTTGACCAGTTCCGGGATATCGTTGACACATCCCAGCACGTTGGAAACCTGGGTCACCGCCACCATCCGGGTGTGTTCCGAAAACGCTGCATCCATCTTTTCCTTGGTGATTGTGCCGTCCGGCTCACACTCCAGAAAGACCAGCTTTGCTCCGGTGGCACGGGAAACCATCTGCCACGGCAAGATGTTGCTGTGATGTTCCATGATGGAAACCAGGATCTCATCCCCGGCTTTCAGATTTGCCATGCCGTAGCTGTATGCCACCAGGTTCATACTCTCTGTTGCGTTCCGGGTGAAGATGATCTCTTCCGGACAGGCAGCATGGATGAACCGCTGTACAGTTCTCCGGGCAGCCTCATAGCGTTCGGTCGCCTCCACGCTCAGCGGATACAGCCCACGCAGTACATTGGCGTTGTATTTCTGATAGAACTCCTCCACTGCATCCAGAACGCACTGGGGTTTCTGCGAAGTTGCCGCATTATCGAAATAGACCCGGTCGGTGTTCCGGAGCAGGACAAAATCCTGCCGCACTTTTTCCGGATTCCATGCTGTCATCTTAAATCACCTCTTCAATGATCTGGTGCATATATTCTGCTGTTTTTGCGTCTTCCGTATCCTGGCAGAGCCGTTCCAGACGTGCCTTTGCCACGATTTTTTCAGCCTCTTCCCTGCTGATGCCACGTGCCTCGAAATAGAACAGCATTCCCTGTTCCAGTTCGCCGATGGATGCGCCGTGGCTGCCCTTGACATCCTCTTCGGTGCAGAGGATCAGCGGAATGGTCTTGTTGATAACGTCATCGCCCAGCAGCAGTACGTTCTCTTCTTCCTTGCCCTCTGAGCCGGCACAGCCACGCTTGAGGTCAATCGTACCACGGAACGCCTTTTCTGCGCTGTCATACAGCGTACCCTCGGCACGGATATCGCTCTCGGTATTTTTGCCGATGTGGTTAGCGATCACATTCATATCCAGTTTCTTTCCCGGCTGGACCAGATAACCGGTCTTGTGGGTAAAGCTGCTGCCGTTTCCTGCCAGGTCGGTACGGATACCGGAGATCACATTGCCCTTGCTCAGATACAGGCGGATCACCTCAAACGATGCCTTTTCGCCGGTCACACAGCCCACGTCATTGATGCTCTCTTCGCTGGCATCTGCCAGAATCTGAATCAGACGGACTCTTGCGCCGGACTCTGCACGAACGACTGTCCGCAGTGCCGCATGGGACGCATTGGCTTTCCAGATCTGCACCAGTGTCAGATCACTGCCGGACTCTGCCTGGACGTTGACGAATGCAGCACAGTCGCCGCCGTCCTCGCTGCCGATCTCCATATGCACGGTATCCTCGGTGTTTTCAGCCGCAGTCACCGTCATGCCCCACTGGAACAGATCGTCCACGGCCTTGCCGACACCGGTCTCAACAGCGCTGCAGTCGCTGCCGGATTCCAGTGCGGAAACAACCGCCTTGCCCTTTTCCGATTTTGCCTGGATAGCGCAGGGCTTTGCCGGAACATAGGGCTCTGTCTGGCAGGCATTGACGTGCAGTCTGTGCCATGTCAGAGTCGGAAGTGCATTTACTCGAATTGTATTATTTTCCATCATGCTCACCTCACCCAATGCTGCCTTTCATTTCCAGACGAATCAGATTGTTCATTTCGATCGCATATTCCAGCGGCAGTTCCTTGGAAACATTGTCTGCGAAACCGCTGACGATGCAGGCTCTGGCATCCTCTTCGCTGAGCCCTCTGGACATGAGATAGAATATCGCCTCGTTGCTGATCTTGCCGATCTGTGCCTCGTGTCCCACGTCTGCCTTGCGGGTGCGGACATCAATTGCCGGAATGGTATCCGACTGAGACTCCGCATCCAGCATCAGTGACTCACAGGATACCGAGGACTTTGCACCCTCTGCGTTCTTGTTGACCACAACGGAGCTGCGGAATGTGCTGATGCCGCCGTCTTTGGAGATGGACTTGGTGTTGATATACGAAGTGGTATCCGGCGCAGCGTGTACTACCTTTGCACCGGTATCCAGGTTCTGTCCCTTTCCGGCAAAGGTGATGCCGGTAAACTCCATCTTTGCGCCCTTGCCCTTGAGGATGCTCATGGGATACAGATAGGACACATGAGAGCCGAACGAGCCGGAGACCCATTCTACCTTGCCGCCCTCTTCCACCTGCGCACGCTTGGTGTTCAGATTGTACATATTCTTCGACCAGTTCTCGATGGTGGAATAGCGCAGGGTTGCGTTTTTGCCGACGAACAGCTCTACACAGCCGGCGTGAAGGTTTGCCACGTTATACTTTGGTGCGGAACAGCCCTCGATAAAGTGGAGATATGCACCCTCATCTACGATAATCAAAGTATGCTCAAACTGACCTGCGCCCGGTGCATTCAGCCGGAAATAGGACTGCAGCGGAATTTCCACGGACACGCCCTTCGGCACATACACAAACGAACCGCCGGACCACACTGCGCCGTGGAGCGCTGCGAACTTATGGTCAGTAGGCGGAACCAGTTTCATGAAATGCTTCCGGATCATCTCCGCATATTCGCCGTGCATTGCACTTTCCAGGTCGGTATACACAACGCCCAGGTCTGCGACTTCCTGGCGTACATTGTGATACACCAGTTCGGAGTCATACTGTGCGCCGACGCCTGCCAGAGACTTTCGCTCCGCCTGCGGAATACCCAGGCGCTCGAATGTATTCTTGATATCCTCCGGCACATCAGACCATTTCGCCTTCATCTTGGTATTCGGGCGAACGTAGGTAACGATGTTGTCCATGTTCAGCCCGTCGATGGACGGACCCCAGTCCGGCACTTCCAGTTCGTTGTAGATCTGGAGCGAGTGCAGACGAAACTGCTGCATCCATACCGGATCGTTCTTCTCTTTGGAGATCTTTTCGACCAGCGCCGGCGTCAGACCGGCATCCACCTTATAGAAATCGGTTTCTTTATCTTTAATATCATAGACACTTCTGTCAATGTCTGCGATCTGCTGTTTTTCTTTCACGTTTTTCACCCTTTCGGTCATCCTGCGGCAATTATTTACTCAGCGTTTTCGTAAGCTGCGAAACCATTCTCGTTGACTTCTTCGATCAGCGAGCTGTCCGAAGTCTTGACGATCTTTCCGTTTACCATGATGTGTGTATAATCCACCGGCAGAGCCTCCAGGATCTTGGTGCTGTGGGTGATGACCAGCAGACTGCCCTTGGACTGTTTCCGGTATGCCTCGATGCCCTTGGAAACGGTGCGGACTGCGTCTACGTCCAGGCCGGAGTCTGTCTCGTCCAGAATAACGAATTCCGGATTCAGCATCAGCATCTGGAGAATCTCGGTCTTTTTCTTTTCGCCGCCGGAAAAGCCTACGTTCAGATCACGTTCTGCATAGGACGGATCCATCTGGAGCAGTTCCATCTTCTCTTCCAGCTCTTTCTTAAAGCTGAACAGACGAATGCGCTTGCCGGTCTTTGCCTCCAGAGCGCTGCGGATAAAGGCGCTGACGGTGATGCCCGGAATCTCGATGGGGTTCTGGAACGACAGGAAAATGCCGTTCTTGGCACGCTCGTTGTCCGGCATCTCGTTGATGTTCTGTCCCTTGTAAATAATGTCGCCGCCGGTTACGGTATAAGCCGGATTGCCCATGAGCGCCGCGCCCAGTGTAGACTTACCGGTGCCGTTCGGTCCCATCAGTACGTGTACCTCATTCTCGTGGATATCCAGGTCAATGCCGTGGAGGATCTCTTTTTCTCCGGCACAAACTTTCAGATTCTGAATACGCAGCAGATCGTTATGACTCATGTTACATCTTCTCCTTCTTCATCTTTATAATTTACCGCATCGGCAAGGGTAATGGAATTCAGATAGTTGTTTATCAGTGCAGAAAGCCCTTTCCAGATCGGAAGGGTGTGGCAGGAATCTGCCGTTTCGCAGATCGGCGTGCCGTTTTCGATGCACTTTACAGGTTCGATGGACTCTTCCACCGCACGCAGGATTTCTCCCACGCTGTATTCTTCCGGCGGACGGGACAACCGATAACCGCCGCCTTTTCCGCTGGCAGCCTCTACAAATTTCTGCTTGGACAGCATAGATGTGATGCTTTCCAGATATTTGAGAGAAATGTTCTGCTGGGCAGAAATGACTTTCAGCGGCGTGTAAGAATGGTCGTCCACCTGCGCCAGGCACATCATCAGCTTGAGCGCATTGCGTCCTTTTGTGGACACGATCATAGGTTACCACTTTCCTTTGCTCCGGGAATTTCTGAGAACAGTTTGACATATTGCTTTCAGTATTTCCCTGTTTGTCCCTATTATACACCTACCAACCTAGTATGTCAATGGGACGAAATGCAGGTTTACAAATTCTTCACGGAGAATTTTCATGATATGGGATGTGGATTTCTTAGAGTCTGTTCTGTATCTTTTTATGTGCGGATTTTCAAGCATGATTTTGTCGGTGACAAGAAAAAATCCGCAGGCATACTATCGTATGGCAAGGATTTTTGACGCAGTCAGCGGCGAAATCTGCCGAAAAGACGTGTGGAAAAAGATACGGAACAGGCTCTTAGGGAATGTGACGACAAAAAGCGCACCGTTTTGAGAACGGTGCGCTTTTGATTATGAATCGTCATTTTTGCAGTTTTCCGTTTACCGCCGGAACAATCCCCGCTTTTTCGGCTTGGGTTCAGCACAGCGCTCTGCAATGATCTGCACCATTTCGCCTACGTTTTTCATGCCGGAAACTTCCTGCATCTTGAACTTCATTCCGAATTCCTTTTCCACAGCGTCGATCAGATTGATATGCTCAATGCTGTCCCAGTCTTCTACGTCGTTGGCGGTAGTCGTCTCTGTGATTACCAGAGAATCATCGTCGAAAATATCCTGGAAGATCTCGTTCAGTTTCTCTAAAATTGCCTCGTGTGTCATGCCTTCTGATGCTCCTTTTCATTTACTTGGATCACATGGTTCTGATTGCTGTACCCGGCAACATCCAAATGCCAGGTGCTGTCGCCGTTTTCGAACTGTTCCGTTTTGGTGAAGCCAAACTTGCCGAACAGATCCCGAACCATGCCGTTTTTTGCCGTCTGGTAGTAGTAGCCGCAGATGCTGCGGATGTTTCGCTCCCGGCACGCCGCCACCAGCGTGTCCAGCATCGCCAGTTCCATGTCCCGTTTCAACACACGGCAGCTCATGAGCCAAAGCTCAATGTGCAGCGTGTCTCCCGAGATTTCACCGATCACCACGGAAACAATGCCATTGTCACCGAATTTATCCCGCAGCCGTCCGTAAAGTCGGATATGCTTGTCGTCTGCGGCGATCTGTTCCATCTCGCTCTGGGTATAGCGCCGTGTGGTCAGATTGAACTGGTTACTCTTATTGGTCAGCTGGACGATACGGGGAAGTGCCACCGGGTCGAAGTCCCGGATCTCGGCGTGCATATCCAGCCCCAGCAGATAGTCGGTGTAGTTGGCGTAAGTCTGCTGCATCTGCGCACGCTTTGCGTTGGCACGGTACATCTCGCTGCGGTTGGCATCCGCCGCCGAAAAAGTCGTCGTTTCAAAATAGCCGGCATGATCCAGGACACGGATGCAGTCTGTGGGGCTGTCAAATGCCGGAACGGCAATGCCGGGGATCTGTGCGGAGACAATATCCCGTTCTGCCGGGTTGTCATCCACAAAGACAAAGCTTTCCGGCAGCAGCGAAAGGGTTTCTGCGGTGTGCAGCAGGTTCTGGTCTTTCGGCTCCCAGTTGGCACAGACGGTGACAAAATCCTCCTCATGCAGCACAGAGTCCGGATGGGACAGCCCCAGCTTGGCGTTCTCCGGCTCATTTTTGGAGCATACGGTCAGCAGCACGCCCAGCTGTTTCTGTGCCTTGCAGTACTCCTGCACCTCTGTGTATGCCTCTGCCTCGGCAGTCTCCTGTCCGATGGCAATGCCCTCTTGTCCGTCATCGCCGATGACACCGCCCCAGAGCGTGTTGTCCAGATCCAGCGCCAGGACTTTTTTGTTCTTGCCGTAGATAGAGCGGATGATTCGGGTCAGACTGTAGGCGAATTCCGGGACAGCGTCCAGAGTCATGGCATACTTGTACAGATACCAGTAGGAATCGTCGTGCCAGGCATCCAGCCCATAGCTTGCCGCCAGATAGTGCAGGTCATGGAGATAAAAGTCGGAATGGGATGCGGCATACTGTCCGAATTTGCGGTTCAGTTCCTGGATAAACCAGACCATGCCGTGACAGTCCCAGGCATCCCGGTTTCCCATGAGCCGAGTGGACGGCAGTTCAAAGTTGTTCTGGATAATGGGACAGTGATAGACTTCATGCAGACGCTCCCACATCTGGCTGAAGTGGCTGAACTGGCGCTCCAGTGCATCCCGGACCTCCTGCTCCGATGCAGAAAGGGGCAGCGGTGCCTCGCTGATATTGCGGCTGGTGGTGTGAATGAAGATCAGGTCTGGCTGGAACGATTCCAGTTCCGGATTGTCAAACATGGCATCCTGCCAGTACTGTGCATATTCCGACTGATAAAAGGCAGGCTGAATGCCGCAGTTCAGCAGGAACAGTTCCAGCATGGAGATGATATCGTTTGTTGTTGAGCCGCCCAGCACGGCAATGCGCTTTTCCATGCGTTGGCTGCCGTCTGCCAGGAGGCTTTTTTTCAGTTTGCGTCGTTTTTTCAGCAGAAAGCTGCTGTCAAAGGGATATTCCAGTTCTTTCATTGTGAGACCTCTTTACTGCGTCCGGATGGTTTCCAGACATTCGCTGTTGCCGCCGGTGGCGCTGAATGTGTTCATGGCGAACAAAACATCCGTTGCACCGACCTGCTGCATAAAGGAAACGGCATTCAAATCGAAATAGCGCATATCAATGACATAGATGTCCGAGAAGGACTGCGTCAGATACGGCACAAGCGCATTGCCGTAACTGTCTTTCACGATGACAAGCGTCCGCTTGTTGGTGACATCGGTCTTGACGTGTGTGATCTTTTCGTCGCCGCCCATGAATACCAGATACCAGCTGACCGGTTCTACATTGTCCAGGGAGATCAGCAGCTTGCCGTCCCGTTCGTTGGTGAAATTGGTGTCGTAATACTGGGTGGTGTACTGGTTGTGCGGCGTATAATAGGTGAAATCTTCCGGGTTCTCCTGCAATACGGCGCTCTTGGTAAAGGTGTACATACTGCCCAGATAGCCGGAAAGTGTGGTCTTGGTGTAGCTGGACAACGGCGCAAAGTTCACGCCGGCTGTCTTGGCAAACGCCTCTGCCGCATAGTAAGCGCCCAGGGGCAGCCAGTGGTGGTCGGTACGTGCATAGATGTCCTCGTCGGTATGCGCCGCCAGTGCCGCATATGCGTCCACAGCTTTGACGTTTTGCAGGTTCTCGTCAATGTGGTCGATGTTGTCCGACTCGCTGCCGGTATAACCGGAATAGGAGTCCGGCAGATAAAAGGAAACTGCGGTAGGTGCGACCAGGGAATAGATGTTCACCTTATCGCCCAGCTGTTTCTTGTATTCGTTCAGTGTTGCGGCGTATTTTTCTCCACGGGAAAAGCTGCCGCCGTAGATGCTGATGGCACGCTTGTCCACCAGAACAATGCCGTCTCCGATCTCAATGGGGTCTGCCTCCGGTTCGGTGGTGACAGTAGTGACCGTTGTGGTCACACCGGCGCTGTTTCCGCTGGCAACCGGCGCAGTGGTGGTGACATTGTCTTTCTTCTCACTCTCCGTGTCTTTCTTGACCGGCGCAATGTTGCCGTAGAACTGCACCTTGTCTTCACCCTGCAAGCCCTGGTAGCTTTCCAGTTTGCTTATCATATGCTTGAAGTTGCTGCGACCGGGAACGGTGTCCTCGTAGTAGTGCATCCAGTCTGCGATGTAATCGCCGCTTTCCAGTGTGTCCATGGAAAAGGACGGCGGTGTGGCAAGCTTGCGGTTTTCTTCGGCGGATTCTGTGGGGCGATTGCCCACCAGCAGAAAGATGGAGCCGCCGAAAATGATGGAACCAATGGCAAAGATTCGGACAACAGCGCCCACCCGATTGGTAATCAAAATCTGTCGTTTCAGTTTATAGCGAGCCTTCCGCTCTCTGGCGGATTCTTTGTCCTCCGGCGTATTTGCCGCTGGTGCAGTTTCCGATAACGCCTCTTCGGCAATCTCAAACTGCGGCGCATCTTCCGTCGGTGCAGAATCCGCAGCAGGCGGTTCTTCCGCTGGTTCTGTCTCCGGCAAAGGCTCTTCCGGAGTTGCCGTTTCCTCTGTAGACTCCTCCGACGGCACAGCGGCACTTACTGCTGCCTGCTGCGCGTCAGCGTTGGCATTCATTGCCCGGAGACGGTCCAGATCCTGCTGCACCTGCTGGAATTTTTCTTCCAGCGCAGCGTCCAGATCGAAGTCGTTCTGCGGATTCGGGGTATTGGAATTGTTGTTGTTTTCGTCCATGACTGCCGTCTCCTTTCTTAGAACTTGGTGTATAGGAACGGGGTGTTCGTTGCGTCAACCATTAAGATACTGCTGACGATCAGTAGCCCGGCTGCCAGAACCGTACCCGTAACGGAAAGCGTAAGGTTGACTGCCGGATTTTTCGCCATCCACTTTTTGGGCAGCTCCAGCAGCGGGAAACAGCACAGTAGTGCAGCGATCAGCAGGAACAGGTTGTTCTGTACGGATGTCACCAGCATGGTGTCATACCAGCCTGTACCGTTCTGTCCAGCCATCGCCAGGAGCATATCGCCCAGCTGGTCGATGCCGCCGGTGCAGTAGAAAATGCCGAATCCCACAACGATAACGATTTTGTTGCAGATATGGCAGATGACTGCCGGGATCTTCTTCATGCCCTTTTTGCCGATGCCCATTTCCAGCATGAGGAACAGCCCGTAATAAATGCCCCAGATGATGTAGTTCCAGCTTGCGCCGTGCCAGAGTCCGGTGCAGAACCAGACCAGGAGCAGACCGCCGATCTTCCGGCGCTTTCCGAACAGCGGCACATACAGCAGATAATCCCGGAAAAAAGTCCCCAGGGAAATATGCCACCGCTGCCAGAACTCCGTGATATCCTTGCACAGGAACGGGTGGCGGAAGTTTTCGTCCAGGTGGAATCCGAAAATGCGTGCAATACCGATTGCCATATCCGAATAGCCGGAAAAGTCAAAGTACATTTGCAGGGCATACAGCACAACGCCGTACCACACGCCCAGGGTGGTCTGTGAGGTGAAATCGTTCCCCAGGAACTGGTCTACGATGCCAGAAAGCCGGTCCGCCAGCATGATCTTTTTGGCAAGTCCCACGGCAATTCTGCCGAAACCGATGCTGATATCGTCCGCTGAAATGCGGCGCTGGTGCAGGTCTGCCTGCATGGTCTCATACCGTGCGATAGGTCCGGAAATGGTGATGGGGAAAAATGAAACGTACAGCAGGAATGTGAAAAAGTTCCGTTCCGACTTGACCTTGCCCCAGGCGCAGTCGATGAGATAAGAAACCGTGCGGAACGTGAAAAAGCTGATGCCAAGCGGCAGCGGCAGATCTGGAACAGGGATGGACAGAGAGAACCAGTGGTTCAGATTTTCAATGAAAAAGCCGGTGTATTTGAACCCGACCAGTGTCCCCAGATTCAGAACCAGCCCAAGCGCCAGGAGCAGCTTTGCCGGCGTTTTGTCCCGGAATCGTTCAATGCCACGCCCCAGGACGAAATTCACCAGAGCGCTCGCCACGACCAGCCACAGGAAGGAAAGGTCACCGCAGGCGTAGAACAGCAGAGAAAAGACGATTAGCACTGCATTGCGGTAGGACGTTTTCTTCGTGGCAAAGTAGCAGAGAAAACAGATGGGAAAGAATAGATAGATGAAAAACAATCGGGAAAAAACCATATGATAAGACCTCGGTTCGTCTGTATTTTTTTATTTTTATGTAGTACGGAGCGGTTTTCCAGCAAGGAAGCAATAATCGCTTTCTTTGCCGCTACCTCTTATTATACAACAAATTGCGGCAGGATTGCAAGGGGAACGACACGAAGAAACGGCTTTCCCGGAAAATCAGCTTTTTCCACAAAAAAAGACGGCAAAAAGCCGCCTTTTTCGGTATTGTCTGATTTTTGGAAAATCGGAAAAATTTACTGTTTGGTCGGTGCAGCTGTTGTGGTTGCTGCGGTGGTCGTTTCGCCAGCCGGAGCAACATCGGAAAGAACGCCCTTGAGACCGGCAGCCAAACCAGCCAGACCCTGAATCTCGCTGGGAATGATGATCTTGGTTGCCTTGCCGTCCGCAGCCTTTTCGAACGCCTCCAGAGATTTCAGCTTCAGAACCGACTCGCTGGGGTTTGCCTCGTTCAGCTTGACCAGGCTGTCTGCCAGTGCCTTCTGTACCAGTTCGATTGCCTGTGCCTCACCGACAGCGATGCGCATTTTCTGTTCCTTGATCGCCTCGCCTCGCAGGATCACAGCCTCCTTGTCAGCCTCTGCCTTCAGGATCGCAGTCTGCTTGTCAGCCTCTGCACGCAGGATCTTGGCGTCCTTTTCACCCTGTGCCACAGTGACCTGGTATTCCTTTTCACCCTGGGCACGCAGGATCTTTTCACGCTTTTCACGCTCTGCCTTCATCTGCTTTTCCATGGCATCACGAATCTCAGCCGGCGGCAGGATGTTTTTCAGTTCGACACGGATGACCTTGATACCCCAGCGGTCTGTTGCCAGATCCAGGGTCTCTGTGATACGGGTGTTGATGAGGTCACGGGAAGTCAGCGTTGCGTCCAGTTCCAGTTCACCGATGATGTTACGCAGCGTGGTAGCCGTCAGATTCTCGATGGCTGCGATAGGATGCTCTACGCCGTATGCAAACTGTACAGAGTTTGTGATCTGGAAGAACACGACTGTGTCGATCTGCATGGTAACGTTATCCTTGGTGATAACTGCCTGGGGTTTGAAGTCAACTACCTGTTCCTTAATGGAGACCCGTTTTGCCACACGGTCGATAAACGGTACCAGGAAGTGGATGCCGGTGCCCCACGCTTTATAGAATGCACCCAGACGCTCGACAACGTAGACGTTTGCCTGGGGAACGATGCGGATACGGGAAACCAGTACCAGCACGATAAATACAAGTACTGCTAAAATCACAAGAAATGCCATAATGTTTTCTCCTTTTTGAATCCATGTTGCAATGTTTTTGGTACGCTGAGCGTGTGCTTACTGTGCTGTGCCTGCGGTGACAGTCTCCGGCAGACGGCTCACGGTGAGCTTTGTTCCGCTGACTGCCTCAATGCGGACGCTGGTGTTTTCCGGGATGATCGTGCCGTCCTGGGAAACTGCGATCCAGTCCACACCATCCAGGCGGACACGTCCGGTATTCTTCACCGGATCAACTTCCTGGATTACCACGGCGATGCGTCCGATTTCCTGGTTATTGGTGTCCTTGATGCCGAAAGAAAAGATCCTGCGGCAGATGGGACGGGTGAAGATCAGCAGCAGCACGGAGACCGCCAGAAACAGGATACCCTGCACCGGCAGAGATGCGCCAAAGCAGACGGCGAGAAACGCTGCCAGCGATCCGGCTGCAAACCAGATGCTCACCAGCTGCTGTGTGGCGAATTCCACCAGAACGGTCAGTACAAAAAGACCACCCCACAGCAGAAACGGCATATAGGCTTCCATGCAAAACTCCTTTCTGTCATTTGAGTCGGTTTCGTAAAACCAACCATGCTCTAAAAAAGCCTTGATATCCTTTTGCGTCTGGATATCAAGGCTAGTATATCATATTTTTGCAGTTTTGTAAAGCGTTTTTTTCGAATTCCCGGTGAAATCCAGGTAAAATGCCCGTTCAGAGAGATTCCGGGTGGATACCCAGCGTTTCGCACAGCACCCGAACCACGCCGTTTTTGGTATTGGCAGGTGCGGTATGTCTCGCCTGGAGCTTGACCCGGTCGGAGGCATTCTCCATGGCGTAGCTGAACTCAGCGCATTGCAGCATGGTGATATCGTTGTCATAGTCCCCGAAAGCCATGGTCTCCGCCGGCGTAATGCCCATGCGTTCCTGAAGTTCCCGGAGCGCAGCGCCCTTGGTGATGCCCTTGCACATAATGTCCATCCAGCAGTCGCCGGAAATGAGCAGCTCGTACTTATCCCCCAGGGCATCCCGCATGGCAGGATATGCCTCACGGGTCGGTCCGTTGGTGTCGCACAGGGCGATTTTCAAAATCGGCTCGTCTACCGCATAGAGCATATCATAGGGAACAACCTGGGGATCACGGTAATACCGCTGGATCTCACGCTGCATGGCGGCGTTGTTGTTTTCCGGGTAATAAATGTGGTGGAAACCGCACAGCACCGGAACGGCGGTGGACAGCTGATGACAGGCATCCAGCGTCTGGCGGATGACTTCCTTTGGCAGGCTGTGCAGCATGGGCGCCTCATGCGGATACATGACGCACGCCCCGTTGTCGCAGATGAAAATGATCTCTTCGGCGAGTTCCCCAAACAGATTGGTCAGCATCATATGAGATCTGCCGCTTGCCACGGCAAATGTAATATCACGGCGATATAATTCCTCCAGCAGTGCAGGCAGCTGTGGCGGAAGCCGCTTTTCATTATCCAGCAGCGTTCCGTCCATATCTGTTGCAATGAGTTGTATCATATCCAATTCTCCCTTCTTCATGAGACAGGGAACGGGAGCGGAGCCGCCCGGAAAAACCGTTCGCACTGTCCGTATGATAGTATACCATAAAAATGGGAAAAGTCAAGGAGCGGGATGTGAATTTTTTCGGGCAATGTCCCGGAAACACGAAAATGTGCCGTTTTGCATACATTAGAATGCACCGGGAATGCCTAGATTCGGTGCAGAGAGGAGTATGTGCAGAATGCAGAACCAATTGGAACGCATCCAGCAAATAGCTGGGATGCAGCGGAATTTTCTGCGGGATTTTGTTCCGGCAGATGCGCCGGAGAGCCGGATGACGGAACGGGAATCCTTCCAGCCCACGACGCCTTTTCCGGATCAGACACCGCCGGGAATGGCATATGTGCCGTACCAGCAGTGGGAAGAGCCGTATGATGCGGACACAGCTTTTCCCATCGGGACAATGTTCCCGGCGTTGGATTATCCTTACCGAGGAGGTGGCTCTTTTGCATGAGAAACAGCGGCTGATGGCGATGATCCGGAAATACGACTTCGTCCTCTACGAGTTACAGCTGTACCTGGACACCCACCCACGCTGTCCGGAGGCGCTGCGGATGTGGAAAAACTACCAGGCAATGCGGCAGAAGGCAGCGTCCGCCTATATCCGCCAGTACGGTCCGATCCAGCCGCTCCAGACAGACGGCAATGCGCCCTGGGCGTGGAATCAGGGACCGTGGCCGTGGGAAAAGGAGGCGAACTAAATGTGGGTCTATGAAAAGAAACTCCAGTATCCGGTGAAGATCAAAACCCCGAATGCTAAGACGGCGAAGTATATTATTTCACAGCTTGGCGGACCAGACGGCGAGTTAGCTGCATCGCTGCGCTATATGAACCAGCGGTATACGGCGCAGCCGGATAAGGTAAAAGGAATTTTGACTGATGTGGCTACCGAGGAGTTAGCTCATGTCGAAATGATTTCAGCGATCCTGTACCAGCTGACAGACGGTTTGACACCGGAGCAGATCAAGGAGGCTGGCTTTGACGCCTACTTTGTGGATCATACCCTGGGCGTTTATCCTCAGAGCGCAGCCGGCGTGCCGTTTACTGCGGCGTATTTCCAGTCAAAGGGTGACCCGATCACCGATCTGACCGAAGATCTGGCGGCAGAGCAGAAGGCACGCAGCACCTATGACAACATCCTGCGGATGTGCGAGGATCCGGATGTGCGTGATCCCATCAAGTTCCTGCGGCAGCGTGAGATCGTGCATTTCCAGCGGTTTGGCGAGGCACTCCGCCAGGTGCAGGACGATCTGAACGCAAAGAACTTCTACTGCTGCAACCCGTCGTTCGATCAGAATTGCGGAAAAACTGCAAATCGGAGACGAATGCGGTAAACGCAGCAGAACATTTCTTACAAAAAACGTGTCACTCTGTCGGTGCAGAATGACACGTTTTTTTGCTTTATATTCGGCACATATTTCATGCCGGTTCTTCTTATCTCACTTCGATGCCATCTCCGCCAGAGTCCGCACCATTTCCAGATCGTCCTGGGTCACACGCATATTGGTGCAGAGTTCTTTTCCCTCTGCCGTAGTCAAACTGATCTCGATCACACTGCCCTCGTTGATCGCACGGGACGCTGCCGAGAAGAACATCGGCACTTTCGGGTGGTTCTGCCGGAACTTTGTCAGCAGTGATTTCATCTGCATCAGCATTTTCGGATTCATCATATCTAAGTCGCTCCTTTTGTCTGTATCATTTCTTGTGCAGCGGACACGCCTCGGAAACATGAGGGAACGGCACTGTCCGGAACTGCATCCGGCTGCCGTCCAGCACCAGCAGCTTTCCGGTGAGCAGTGTGTCGCTGCCCAGCAGAAAGCGAATCGCCTCTGCCGCCTGTATCGTGCCGATGATGCCGGCAGTAACACCGATCACCGGAATCGGCGCCGGCGCATCCCCTTCCGGAATGTCCCCGAAAATACAGCGGTAACACGGACCTTTTCCCGGCACATAAGTCATGACCTGACCGGAAAAGCCGGTAATGCCGCCGTGTACAAAGGGTTTTCCGGCAGCCACGCACACATCGTTTATCATAAACTTATTTTTCAGCTGATCTGCTGCATCGATCACAATATCGTATTGTTGCACCAGTTTTTCCAGCGCAGGTGCATCCAAAAAGCAGGGATACGCTTTCACATCCACGTGGGAATTCAGCCCGTGGAGCGTCTGTGCGGCGGAATCCGCCTTATTCTGTCCCAGGCGAGACTCCTGGTGCAGGATCTGCCGCTGTAAGTTGGACAGCTCCACCCTGTCTCCGTCGGCAATGCCAATTGTCCCCACGCCGGCTGCCGCCAGATAATAGGCTGCCGGACTGCCCAGACCGCCTGCGCCGATTACAAGGACACGGCTGTTTTTCAGACGTTCCTGTCCCGTTTCGCCGATCTCCGGCATCATGATCTGCCGGGTGTAGCGTTCCTGTTCCTGCGGTGTCAGCATAGCAATTCCTTTCCCATCAAAAATGTGCCTGCAAACCGGTCAGATCCTTGATGACCTCTCCGGCTAAGATCAGCCCAGCCACAGACGGCACGAACGCACAGCTCCCCGGCACAGGCTTTCCCTGCTCTGTCTTTTCCAGCCGCTGCAGCACAGCCGGCAGTTCCTTGGAATAGACCACTTTCAGTCTGGGAATACCACGCTTTTTCAGCTCACGCCGCATGACACGTGCCAGCGGACAAACCGATGTCTGCATAATATCTGCCACTTCAAACGCCGTCGGGTCCAGCTTGTTTCCTGCACCCATGGCACTGATGATCGGCGTGCCGCTGGCATATGCCTGTTCCGCCAGCCCCAGTTTTCCGGAAACAGTGTCGATGGCATCGATCACATAATCGTACTGGGAAAAGTCAAACTCCCCGGCAGTCTCCGGCAAATAGAACTTCTGATGCTTTGTCACCCGGCAGTCCGGATTCAGCAGGCGGATCCGTTCCTCTGCGGCATCCACTTTGGGCATCCCGATGGTGGCACGGGTGGCGATGATCTGACGATTCAGATTGGATTCGCAGACCGTATCATCATCCACCAGATCCAGTGCGCCCACACCGCTCCGTGCCAGCGCCTCAACAGCATAGCCGCCAACGCCGCCGACACCAAACACTGCTACACGGGCTTTCGCCAGCCGTTCCATGGCATCTGCGCCAAAAAGTAATTCTGTTCTGGAAAACGCATTCATATATGTACATCCTGATATTTTAATAAAACTTGTGTCACTTCTTCCTTGTGTGCCAGGAATGTCCCCACGATCTTCGGGTCAAAGTGACTTCCGCTGGACTCTTCCAGAATCCGGAACGCTTTCTCTACGGGGAACGCATCCTTATAGACACGCTTGCTGGTCAGTGCATCGAACACATCCACTACAGCCATGATTCTGGCGCAGAGCGGGATATCCTCTCCGGAAAGATGGTAGGGATAGCCTGTGCCGTTCCACTTCTCGTGGTGATACAGCGCCATTTCCCGTGCCACTTTCAGATAGGAGTCACTTTCAATGTCTGTAAGTGTCTTTTCGATGATCTCGCCGCCGGATTCTGCGTGTGTCTTAATGACTTCGAACTCCTCCGGTGTCAGCTTGCCCGGCTTATTCAGCACCACATCTGAGATCTTGATCTTGCCGATGTCGTGGAGCGGCGCCGCCTTATACATCCGTTCCTGCATCTCCGGTGTCAGAATATTGGCATACTCCGGCATCTCCGCCAGATACTTCACCAGAATGCGCAGGTATTCGCTGGTGCGCTTGACGTGCTGTCCCGTGAAATCGTCTCTGGACTCCACCATATCCGCAAAGCTGATGATGATTTTGTTCTGGATCTCTTTCAGCCGCTGGTTGGAACTGCGCAGGAATTCCTGCTGTACAAACATCCCCACACAGCTGTCGAACGTCAGCACAAACTGCTGCATCCGCTGTACCGCATAATTGAACGGATTTGCGAACACTGCCAGATAGCCGTAGATCATCTGCTGATTGTGGATCGAATAGAAAACCACCGGATCCGGCTTCTCGATGAGGCGGCTCCAATCCGGGATCAGCGACTTTTTCGCAATATACGCCGTCTCCGTGGTCTGTTCCCCGTAGAAAAACCGATGCGACAGTACAACGTCCGTGAACGGCTGTTCCTCATAGGTATGCTCCGGCGGGTTGTCGTCCTCGAAATCCGAGTTCATGCAGAGGTAGCTGTCCGAACGGATATAGTACCGCAGGATCTCATGAATTTTCGCCGAATCGTGTTCAAAAGTCAGCTTGGTCAGCATATTTTTCATAGAGCGGTCGTACTGTTCGCTGTCGTTCATCCGGGAATAGATGGCATTGACCGCACGGCTGACCGACTCCATGGTGCATTTCCGGCAGCCGCAGGACTGCGAAACATCCAGTGTATACGGAAAGATATACTCCTGTTTCATGGGCGTATCAGACAGCGAACGCTCCAGCAGTTCCGCCATATATGCGCCTAGTTTTTTCATATCTCTGCGGCAGGTCGTCAGCCGCGGGAAGTTGTACTGTTCCTGGATAATGCCGTCAAATCCCGTCACGATCACATCGTCCGGCACGCTGTAGCCATGGTCTGACAGCACCTCGCACACAGCGATCGCCATGGAATCATTGATGCAGACGATCGCCTCCGGAAGTCCCTCCGGCTCAGCCAGAAAGCGCTCCATCAGCGCCTTTGTTGGGAACGCATAAAAATCGCCGTAGCCAAACCATTTTTCATCAAATGCAATGCCGTGTTCCTTCAGCACGTCCCGGAAGATCATCTCCCGTGTCTCCGATGCCGGATTGCCCCGGAATCCGGCAATGCAGGCAAACTTCGTCACATGATGATGTTCGATCAGATGGGTCACCAATTCACGGAACGCATCCAGTTCATCAAAGGTGATGCGAATGCCGCTGGAATACCGCTCTGTCGGCTCTACCAAAAACACCGGTACCTGATGCTGCGATGCCGCCGCCAGAATATCCTCCACGATGGCACGGCATTTCAGGCACTGGGTATATACGATCACAACATCGACCACGGAAAAATCCATGAGCTGAAAGACGCTCGCCTCGCCCCGGTCAAACGGTGTATCCCGGAAAAGATCTGTTGCCGTGTTGTAAATGAGACAGCGCCAGTTCTTTTCCAGAAGAGATTGATACATGGGATAGATCATGCTCTGCGTATTTTCATTTTGTATTTCTGACACACAAAGTGCAGCCACCTTGCATCCGTTTATCATTGTTGTTTCCTCCGCTAACTCAGCAGAAACTGACTGCAGCCGAATGCTGCATTTTTTCATTCTTCTGTCTTGGAATAATCCCCGGCATCACGCCGGTTTTCCCTATCTCTTTCATTTTATCATATTCCCCGGACACTGTCAATCTGAATTCAGAAACAATCGCAGACCTGCCTGCTTTATTTACAAATGCGCAAAAAAGCACTGCATTTTCTGCAGTGCTTTTCAAATATTTTCCATGTGTTCTGCCGTATAAAGCAAACATCAGATTGTGCATTCCAGGAGCAGTTCCGCCAGAGTTTCCGGCGTATCTGTGACCCATTCTGCGCCGTACTGTTCCAGCTCGCCCGGCGCAGCGTAGCCATACCGGACACCGATGCACGGCACGCCGCATTCCTTTGCCCCCAGCACATCATGTTTCCGGTCGCCAATCATCACCGTGTGGGACGGCTGCTGTTCCGGCAGCCCCAGGCGGCGCAGCGCCAGACGCATAACATCCGCCTTTGTCTCGCCCTCTTTGTGAATGTCACTGCCGGCAATTACAGTAAAGTACTTCGTCAGTGCAAAGTGTTCCATGATCTGCCGGGTGTACACCTCCGGCTTTGAGGTGGCGACCGCCAGCACATAGCCGTGTGCCGTCAGCCGTTCCAGCAGCTGCGGTATTCCGGGATAGACGCTGTTCTCGAACATTCCGATCTTGGAAAAGCGCTCCCGATACTGCGCCACCGCATACGCCGCACGCTCCGGGGACATTCCACAGAACTGCTGAAAGGAATCCAGCAGCGGCGGGCCGATAAACGGGCGCAGCTTGTCCGTGTCCGGTTCCGGCGTGCCGCATTGTTCCAGGGCGTACTGCACACAGCGCAGAATGCCCGGCGCAGAATCGGTCAGCGTTCCGTCCAGGTCGAACAGCAGCCAGTGCAGGTCTTTGGGCAGGTCTCTCATGCTCAGCCTCCCAATGCGATCATGCGGTCGATACAGCAGCGGGCCTTGGTGATCGTCTTGGCATCCAGCTGGATCTCCGCACCCTCACCGTCTTTCAGAATATGATAAATGTCCATCAGCGTGGTGGACTTCATATTCTCGCAGATCAGTTTCTTTGCCAGCGGATAGAACCGCTTTTCCGGGCAGGCATTCTGGAGTGTCTCCGCAATGCTGATCTCTGTGCCGATGATAAATTCCTTTGCATCCGACTCCATGGCATAGTTGACGATGCCGGAAGTGGAACCGATATAATCCGCCTGCTCACAGACTGCCGGACGGCACTCCGGATGTACCAGCAGCAGCGCATCCGGGTGCGCCTCCTTGGCAATACGGACATCCTTCGCCGATACAGATGCGTGGATGGGGCAGCCGCCCTGGAGCAGTTTCAGCTTTTTGTCCGGGAGCTGCTGCTGCACATAAGCGCCCAGGTTGCAGTCCGGGATAAACAGAATCTTGTCATTGCTCAGCTGAGAGACGATCTTCACCGCCGAAGAGGAGGTCACACAGACATCGCAGATGGTTTTCAGCTCTGCGGTTGTATTGATGTATGCGACCACGGTATGATCCGGATACTGCATCTTCACCGCACGGATCATCTCCTTGTCCATCTGCTCCGCCATAGGACAGCCGGCAGTGGGGTTCGAAAGATATACGTTCTTTTCCGGAGAAAGGATCTTTACGGTCTCCGCCATAAAGCGCACGCCGCACATCAGCACATTCTTCTGCGGCGTATTCTTTGCCTTTACACTCAGCGCATAGGAATCCCCCGTAAAATCAGCAATTTCCAGAATATCACTGGTCTGATAACTATGTGCCAGGATACAGAAATCACGTTCTTTTTTCAGCCGCAGGATCTCCTCTTGAATCTCACGTATTTTCATGATCTTAATTCCTTTCCGGCCGGAAATGCCGCTCCAGCCGTTTGATATGCTCCGAAAAACCAGGTTTTTCCGGGAAAAGTCAGAATGCTATAAAAAATAGATACACTTATTCTAGTATAGCACAGCGTGGTTTGTTTGTCAAGATTTTCACAAAGTATTTACATACTGAAACGCTATGCTTTTGTGCCGTCTGCACATTCTGAAAAAATCCGTTTTTGCATCAAACAGAATCCACATTTTTTATTCATGAAATTTGTGCAATTCGAATACTTCACAAGGCGAAAAAAATATGGTATAATAGAACATATCATAAATTGTGCATTTCTTACAGTTTCGGAATTTACTGCAAGATACTCAACTGGTATTTTTTCACAAATTGCAAAACAGAAAGAAGGTCCACACGATGACAAACACACCCCGCATCATCGGCGTATGTCTCTCTATGCTGCCGGAGGAATACCGCCTGCAATGCGTCCGTGCCTTGAATAAATATGCCGTGCAGCAGGGCTATCGCCTTTTCATTTTCCATTCCAAGACAGACTTCTATCTTCCGCTCACACCGACGGATGACGGTGAGATGTCCATTTTCCAGATGATCCAATATCATATGCTGGATGCCATGATCGTCCTCCCGGACACCATCAAACGGGACAGCGTGCTGCAAAGCATCATCGACAGCTGCCGCAGCCACAATGTCCCCGTTATCTCAATTGATAAGTTTCTGGAAGGCTGTGTCAACTTCCGGTTCGACTATTCTAACTCTTTTGAAACGCTCTGTCAGCACGTTGTGCAGAAGCACCATGCCAAGCGGCTCTTTATGATGGCTGGTGTGAGAGACAACACCTTTTCTGACGAGCGCATCCACGCCTTTGAAAAGGTCATGGCGGAAAACAACATTACGCCGGACAACTACCGCATCGGCTACGGCGACTTCTGGGAAAAGCCGACGAGAGAAACCCTGGAACAATGGTTCATCGAGGAACAGTGTGCCATTCCGGACGCCATCATCTGCGCCAATGACACCATGGCGATCGTTTGCAGCCAGTTCCTGCAAAATCACGGATATCGTATCCCGGAGGACTGCATCGTCACCGGATTCGACGGCATCTCTGAGGCAAACTATCATGTACCGCACATCACCACCTGCACCCAGGACTACGACACCATGGGCAAAGAGGTCATTGCGGCTGCCATTCGTCTGCACCAGGGACTGCCGGTCGAGCCGACACGCATCATAGACTTCCATATCCTCTACTCCCAGTCCTGCGGCTGTGAAAAGCCTGCACCGCTGAACATCAACAACGCCATGCAGGATATCGCAGACCAGCTCAAGCGTGCCAACGAGCGCCAGGAACTGACCTGCCAGGTACAGTCCGCTGTCACCAGCATGACTTCTCTTGCAGAACTGCCGGAGATCATCCAGGACAAGTTTATCTTCGAGAGCATGGTGTTCGCACTGAACGACGATATCTTCCGTGCGCCGGATTTTGGCGAGCGCCACCGAAACGGCGAGCCGTTCAGTGAACAGGTCAACGTTATGTATCAGCGCTACTTCTGGGCGCCCCAGGATGCCTGTGTGATATCTCTGGAACAGCTGATCCCCGATCTGTCCACCATGCTCCGGCGGGAAGATCCGGTCATCTTCTGCCCCCTGCACTTTCTGGATCTGGTAATGGGCTACTGTGCATTCCAGACGGATATTTCTCATGATTCCTACGAAAAGATCAACAGTTTCATGAACGCCATGAATTCGTCTCTGGGCATCTTCCACTCCCAGGTGCACACCAAATCCATCAATATGCAGCTGAAAAGCGCAAACAGCGAACTGGAAAAGCTCTACGTCCACGACCACATGACAGGGCTTTTGAACCGGCGTGGTTTCTATCGCCAGTTCCACCAGCAGCTGAAAGAGAGCAGCGGAAAAAATATGAGCATTGTTATCATTTCTGCGGATCTGGACGGACTGAAGCATATCAACGATACCTTCGGGCATACCGAGGGAGACAACGCCATTACGACCGTGGGAAAAGCGCTGGTCTCTAGTGCGATACAAGGTGAAGTCTGTTCCCGGTTCGGCGGCGATGAATTTACCGTTGCCGGCGTAATTGCCGACTCGGACAGCTGCTATTTCGACAGTTTCCGATTCCGGTTCCGGGAATACCTACACCGCTACAACAGCATTTCTCACAAGCCGTACCAGGTAGAATCCAGCATCGGTTTCTGCATCCAGCCTATGGATAAGAACGTTGACCTGGATCAAATGATAAAGGTCGCAGACGACCGAATGTACGAAGACAAAATCCAGCGCCGAAAGGCACGAAAATAAAGGTGGTGACACCATGAGAAACAGCAATATCGCATCCACTGCGCTCTTATACCAGAACCGCACGGAACTGGAACAGTTCATCCAGGAATACTGCCTTCCTGCACGCCGGGAGGACAGTTCGTGGCTGGTCATGATCCACACCAGCTGCCACACGCCGGAAGGTGCTGTTGCAATTGCCAAGCACGTATCCGAACTTTTGCCGGATGCAAAAATTCTCGGCACAAGTGCATCTGCGGTCATCTATCACGGCAGCATATATGAGGACGGCTGCCTGCTGATCTTCACCCGGCTGCTCCATACACAAGTAAAGGTACAGCCTCTTTCCTTTGCCGACAAGACGCCCGGAGCGCTGGCAGAAGAGACTGCCGGACTGCTCACGCCGGACAGCAAGGCGATGTTTGCATTCTTCACCGATCAGTATATGCAGATGCAGCCATATCTCGACCGTCTGGAAGAGACCGGCGCAGATATTCCGGCTGCCGGCGGCATGATTACCAATAACTTATACGGCACATTTGCCTTTGACGAAAACGGCATTTATCACAACACGGCTCTGCTGGCGATTTTGAACAATGAACAGCTCCGCACCTGGAGCGGCGCTGTCACCGGACTGGAGACATTCGGCGGCACACACCGCATTACCAAGTCCAATCACGATTACATTGCAGAGATCGAGCAGCAGCCGGCTGTACAGTGGTTCCAGAAGATGCTCCGGGAACTGCGCCATGCCAAAGACGACGGGCTGAGTGAAGATCTGCTGCTCCACTTTCCGCTCCGGCTGCAAAAGCCGGGCAATCCGGGACAGTTCATCCATTACTGCGAACCACGTGACCGCATCGAGACCTATTCCAACTGGCTGCCTCCGGGGACGGAATTCCAAATGGCATACCTCAGCCCCATGACCGCAGCAGCAGAACTCCAGAAACAATGCAGCGAGCTGGAAACCACGCCCTGTGAAGTGATATTTACTTACCCCGGAACACTTCACCGCATTGCCATGCAAAACTGCACAGAATGGGAACTGCGTGTCTTTCGCAGCTGCCGCATCTGCGGCGCATTCCTCTACGGAGAAATCAGCAGAGCGGCACAGCACAACCAGGTATATGTGGGTGCGAACACGCTGTTCGGACTCTCCGCATCCAACCACGCATATCTTCCCATTGACTGGACTGCCCTGGAGGATCTGCAAACGCTGGATGCAGACTGGCACAACATCAATCAATATCTGGAACATATGCGTCAGAAAGCAGATCTGCCCTCGATCGCAAAGCAGATTCAGTTGCAGGAGGCACTTCTGCAAAGCAATATGTTCTTCGACAAAGAAATGGAGCTGGATAATCTCGTGAAATTCAAATTTGATGACCGAAAACAGCGGTTCGACAAAATCTGTATGATTTCCATTGAAAAGGGAATTCTGATTTCCGGCCGCCGTGGTACAAAAGTTTGGAATCAGCTGATGCGGGAAAACATTCAGCAGATGATCCGCACACTGCATGATACAGAGCTGTCTTTTTACTTCAACGACACCTGGTCTTTCTTCTTTGCCGCCGGACCGGATTATCCGGACGACAAGTTCCTGGCGCAGGCAGAGCTGGCATTCCACGAATGCGGCTATTACTTCTGCAAGGAACTGAACATTACAGCTGTCAACATCTTCCATGTGGTCATCGGCGAAACCAACCTGCTGGAAAAGGTACAGCTTTGTATGTCCGCCGTGGCTGACCACAACGCACGTTTTTTCCTGTACAACAAGGACAACGCCGAGACCATGAAACAGATGGACGAAAAGCTGCGCATGACCAACATCATCAGCGATGCCATTCTCTATGACCGTATCGTCCCCTACTTCCAGCCCATCCGGGACAACCGCACCCAGGAGATCACCAAGTATGAGGCGCTCATGCGGCTGTCGGACAAGGATCACAATATCTATGCGCCGGGACAGTTCCTGGAAATCGCCAAGGACTATCACCTGTATTTGCAGCTGTCCCAGCTGATGATACAAAAGGTGCTGGAACTGTTCCGGGATCGAAAGGAAACCGTTTTCCTCAACCTCTCCGCCTACGATATCAGTTCCTCTGCAAGTCGTTCCCTGCTGTACGACCTGCTCAGCGATCTGCCGCCCGGGGCGTGTGAGCGAATCACCTTTGAGATTCTGGAATCGGAAAAGATCCGGGATTTCAATGAAATGGTAGACTTCCTGAACGAGATCCGCAAGTTCGGCGTCAAGATCGCCATTGACGATTTCGGCGCAGGATTCTCCAACTTCACTGCAATCCTGCAAATCAATCCGGACTTCATCAAGATCGACGGCGACCTTATCATCAACTGCGATAAGGACCCGATGAAACAGCTTTGCCTACAGGCGATCTCCGATATCGCCAAAGGCATTAACGCCGAACTGATTGCCGAACACGTAGAGAACAGCGGCGAACAGCAGACGGTGGAATCCACCAACATCCAGTACACCCAGGGCTATTATTTTTCCAAGCCCCTGCCCTATCAGAATCTGGAACAGAAAAAGGAATAAGGCAAACTTTATAGAAACGAAAACTGGCTGCTGCACCTTTATATGGTGCGGCAGCCAGTTTGCTTTATGGTTTTGTTTTAAGTTTTAATCATCACTATCCAGTTTCAGCACGCTCATAAATGCCTCCTGCGGCACTTCTACTGAACCGAGCTGACGCATCCGCTTTTTGCCCTCTTTCTGCTTTTCCAGCAGCTTTTTCTTACGGGTGATGTCACCGCCGTAGCATTTCGCCAGAACGTCCTTGCGCATTGCCTTGATGGTCTCTCTGGCAATGACCTTGCCGCCGATGGCAGCCTGTACCGGCACCTCGAACAGCTGCCGTGGGATGTTCTCCTTCAGCTTTTCCACGATCTTTCTGGCACGCTCATACGCTTTGTCGGTATGGATGATAAACGACAGCGCATCGACGATCTCGCCGTTCAGCAGTACATCCAGCTTTACCAGCTTGGATTCCATGTAGTCGCTCAGCTCATAGTCGAAGGACGCATAGCCACGGGTACGGGATTTCAGCACATCGAAGAAATCGTAAACGATCTCATTCAGCGGCAGTACATAGTGGAGCGATACACGGGTATCGTCCAGGTACTGCATATTCACAAACACGCCACGGCGGTTCTGACAGAGTTCCATAACATTTCCCACGAAGTCTGCCGGTGTCAGAATTTCCGCCTTGACCATTGGCTCTTCCGCCTTGGCAATTACTGCCGGGTCGGGATAATTGGTGGGGTTGTCGATATACTGCACCTCGCCGTTTGTCAGTGTGACACGGTAAATAACCGACGGCGCTGTGGTAATCAGATCCAGGTTGTACTCCCGTTCCAGACGCTCCTGGATGATCTCCATGTGGAGCAGTCCCAGGAATCCGCAGCGGAAACCAAAGCCCAGCGCAATGGAGGTCTCCGGTTCAAAGGTAAGGGACGCATCGTTCAGCTGCAATTTTTCCAGCGCATCCCGGAGATCACCGTACTTTGCGCCGTCTGCCGGATAGATACCGGAGAATACCATAGGGTTGACCTTGCGGTAACCCGGCAGCGGCTCTGCACAGGGACGGTCAGCGTGTGTAACCGTATCGCCCACACGGGTGTCTCCGATGCTCTTGATGGATGCGGAAAGATAGCCGACTTCGCCGGCACGCAGCACGCCCTCATTCACCAGCGTGTTGGTGGTCATATAGCCAGCCTCCACGATGGTAAATTCCGAGCCGGTCGCCATCAGCTTAATGGTATCGCCGACCTTTACCGTACCCTGTTTTACCCGGATATAGATGACAACGCCCTTGTATGCGTCATAGTAGCTGTCGAAGATCAGCGCCTGGAGCGGTGCATCCGGGTCGCCCTTTGGTGCAGGGATGTCCGTCACGATCTTCTCCATGACCGACTCAATGTTGATGCCTGCCTTTGCAGAGATACGGGGTGCATCCTCTGCCGGAATGCCGATCACATTTTCGATCTCCTCGCAGACACGGTCCGGGTCAGCCGCCGGCAGGTCGATCTTGTTGACTACCGGCACGACCTCCAGGTCATGCTCAATGGCAAGGTATGTATTTGCCAGCGTCTGCGCCTCGATTCCCTGGGAGGCGTCTACCACCAGAATCGCACCCTCACAGGCAGCAAGGCTGCGGGAGACCTCATAGTTAAAGTCAACGTGTCCCGGCGTGTCGATCAGATTGAACACATAGGTCTCGCCGTCCTTGGCACGATAATTCAGCCGAACTGCACGAGCCTTAATGGTGATGCCACGTTCCCGTTCAATATCCATATTGTCCAGGATCTGGTCTTCCATATCACGCTTGGCAACCGTATAGGTCTGTTCCAGGATACGGTCAGCCAGAGTTGATTTTCCGTGGTCAATATGAGCGATAATACAAAAATTGCGGATATGTTCCATCATATTGTTCTCTCTTCCTCCCAGAGTTTCATTCGAATCAAATTATGCCATGTTATATTATAATGTTTTTTCAAAAGATTGTCAAGAGCAGTGTTTTCTTGTCTCTGTTATTCCTTTACCAGTCCATGCAGGAAATCCGCCTCTGCCTGGTTGCAGCGTCTGCCGTTTTCGCTGTACAGGTTCAGATGGAACACGTGGCTGTCCGACGGGACACCCTCGCCGTATTCCGCATAGACAAACGGTACACCCAGCGTTTCCAGCTTTTTCTTCATTGGCGCTGTGTGCGGCCGCAGACCATCGTTGACGCTGGTCATCACATATGCCGCCGGGAAACTGTCGTTCATGTAATCCAGCACCTGTTCCAGCAGTTTTTTCTGTGCCGCCGGCGTTTCGTGGGTGTAGTTTCCGATGTGGTCATTATCCATGGACATATCATAAATGCCGCAGTTCAGCGCAACGCCGTCCGGCAGCTGGTCATAGGTGCAGAAGTCCAGCTGTTCCCGGTATGCCGGATTGCCTGCCAGAATGCAGTACTGGCTCACCAGCTGCGCCCCGGCAGAGTCGCCCACCATAAACCAGTGCTTGTTCCGGGTGAACTTTTCCCGGTTTTCCAGCGACCAGCGCACCACCCGGCACACATCCTCGATCGCCGCCGGATAGGAATACTCCGGCGCAAGGCGATAGTCGCAGTCTACCACAACAAATCCCAGCTGCGCCATATGCGCACAATAAAAACGGTAAAGTTCCTTGTCCCCGTAAAACCAGCCGCCGCCGTGAATGCTGATGAGCAACGGCAGCGTGTCCCCTGCATTCTTCGGACGATACACATTCAGCGTATGCGCCGCCAGTCCATCCTCTGCATAGGCGATCTGGCAGAACTGTTCCACGTCCTCCGGCATGGTCAGCCCCTTGTCACGCTGCACATCCGATTTTGCCCAGGCGATGCGGTTTTCCTGTATTTCCTTTGGTATTGTCATTTTCGATTCCTCCTATTTGGACTGCCACGCATCCAGCGTTTCCAGCACGTCCTGGTACACCAGCGATTTTTCTGTTTCGTTCAATATCTCGTGCCGCATTCCCGGAAACAGCCGGGACGACACGTTCTGATAGCCCACCTGCCGCAGCAGCTGTGCCGCCTGGGCAAACTTTTCATCATTTCCCCGGCACGGGTCATCTGCCCCGGAAAGAAACCGGATGGGCAGTTCCGGCTTTGTCACACGCCATTCCGTTTCGCTGTACGCCGTGCGGAGCAGGTACAACAGTGCCTCATAGCCGTTCAGCGTAAAGCAGAACGTGCAGAGCGGATCTGCATTGTACGCATCTACCACAGCCGGATCGCTGCAGATCCAGGCATTGTCCCTGCCCTCATCCCGGAACGGTTTCTGGAATCCGGAAAAGACAGCATCCGCCAGCCGCTTGCTCTGGTAGGATGCGCCCTTTTTCTTTGCCAGCACTGCCCGGACACGTTCTCCCAGTTCCAGCCCGAAAGCAGCGCTGGGAGAGCCGCAGACAAACACGCCGTCCGGCACATCCGGATAGCGTTTCAGATAACAGCGTACTGCCAGGGAACCCATGCTGTGTCCGAACAGGTACAGCGGCAGTTCCGGGTACTGTTCCCGTATCCAGCGTGTCACCTGGTACAGATCGGACACCAGCGCCGGACCGCCGTCCGGATAAAAGTATCCCAGATCCTCCGTCTGACGCACACTGCCGCCGTGGCCACGGTGATCGTGTATCACACACACATAGCCGTGATCTGCCATCTCCTGCAAAAACGGAAGATAGCGTTCCTTATGTTCGCACATCCCATGAGCGACCTGGAAAACCGCCCGTGGCGGTTTCTGCTCCGGCAGCACCAGCAGTCCCTGGAGCAACAGGCGGTCGTGGTGGGATTCCAGTGTAAATTTCTGTATCATAGCATCTCCTCTCTGGTATTGCCGCAGTCATATGCGTGCAGAAATGTTCCGAATCAGCTTATATTATTAGTATACCCGAAAAACAGGGAAATGTCTATTCGAATCTGTGAAATGTTTATGGCAGCATCTTCCAAATTCAAATTTGTTCGCAGAAAAATGAAATACCGCCGCTTTTCGTTGCAATTTCGACAAAGATATGCTATAATAGATACATCTCATATATCACGTTGAAAGGAACTGTCATCTATGCTGACAAAATTGCTAGAAACCATACGGCCGCTGGATGAAAATGCCATGGAAAGCGCCCGTCTGCACTGGGACGCCATTGCAAAGCCGCTGCATAGTCTGGGACGGCTGGAAGATATGATCGTACAGCTTGCCGGCATCTGCGAAAATCCCGTGCCTGCCCCACGCAAAAAAGCGGTGCTGATCTTCTGCGCCGACAACGGCATTGTTGCCGAGGGTGTGACCCAGACCACGCAGGACGTGACTGCCGCCGTTACGCAAAACTTTGCCAAAGGAATTGCATCCGTCAATGCGCTGTCCCGTATCTGCGGCGCAGAGGTATTCCCGGTGGATATCGGCGTTGCACAGGCGCTGGACTGCCCCGGTGTGCTGAACCGCAAGGTCGCCTTCGGCACGCAGAACTTTGCCCACGGTCCCGCCATGCGCCGGGATGAGGCAGAACAGGCGGTCTGTACCGGCATCGACCTGGTACAGGAAAAAGCGGCGGAGGGATATAACCTTATCGTTACCGGCGAAATGGGAATCGGAAACACCACTACTTCCAGCGCCGTTTTCTCTGTGCTGCAGGGCTTGCCGCCGGAGCAGGTCACAGGACGTGGGGCTGGCTTATCCGAGGCTGGATTGCAGCATAAGATCCAGGTGATCTCCCGTGCCGTCGCAGCGCTCCAGCCAGACCCCGGCGATGTGCTGGACGTGCTTTCCAAGGTCGGCGGGTTCGACGTCTGCGGCATGATGGGCGCATTTCTGGGCGGAGCGATCTGCCGGGTGCCGGTGCTGGTGGATGGATTCATTTCCGCAGTTGCGGCAAACTGCGCCGTCCGGCTCTGCCCGGCGTGCCGGGACTATATCTTCGCCTCCCACTGTTCCAAGGAGCCAGCCGGAAAAATGGCGCTGGACGCACTGCATCTGCGTGCCTATCTGGACTGTGAAATGTGCCTGGGCGAAGGAACAGGCGGCGTGATCGCTGCAAAGCTGTTCGACTTTGCCCTTGCCGCCTATGACGAGATCGCCGGATTTGATGCCGTCGGCATTGACCCCTATCAGCCGCTGTGAGGAGATGCTTATGAAATACCAGACTACCAATTTACAGCCGATCAAACGCTATCCCACCTATCAGTTTCACGCCGACACCGCACAGAAGAAACTTCCCGTTTCACAGGTGTTCTGCATCTGTGTGCTGGAAACGCTGCGGTGGCTGCGCAGCCGCCTGCAAAAGTTCGACAGCCTGCCGGCAGACATCTGCACCCCGAAGCCGGAAAACTACGCCGATTTTTCCACGGAGCAACTGCATTCGTTCAGCTTTTCCATGGGCATCCACGTGGACGTGCTTTACCTGGAAAACCGTGGACTGTGGTCGTTCCATCTGTCTGAACCGGATGCCGGTGCCAACCTCGGCACACCCAGAGAACGTGCCGCAGTCAACGGCAGAATCTTTGAGACGGACATCTCTTTTCTGATGCACAAGGAACGTGTCGAAGTAGGTATCCGCACCATCTGCTCTGAGCCGTCTGACAGCAGCGCACCCTGTGAGGTGTTCCGTCCCATGGTGGTTCGGGCGCTGGCACAGAACCCCAATGTAGGGTTTGTCCAGAACGGTTTTGTGCTGGACGGAAAGCACATGGAAATCAACGCTAAGGGTGACTTCGCCCACTTTGCCGCACTGTACCAGGCTGCCGATTTTGATATGCCGCTGATCGTCATTGCAGACAGCGGCACAGCACAGAAAACGCTTTCCCTGGATGCGCTGAACATTCCCGACAAGTCCACGCTTTCGCTGCGCTCCACGCAGAACGACCTGCTGCATTTTTCCGGACGGAACGTCCAGATGAACGAGGCAACTTCCGAGATCACCAAGGAGATGCACATTCCGCCCAATCGGCGACTCAAACGGATGACCGGCATGAACCGGGCAGATGCCGAGAAAACGGAAAGTGCAGGTTCTGGTCTCACAGAGAAACTGCCGGTATTCCCCTATGAAGATCTGGCGGAAAAACTGCTGGGATACGGCGCAGTTTGTTTTGTGGCGCAGCGCTGTCTGGAAGAGTTTTCCCGGAAGTTCAAGCTGTCGCTCCGAAACGGAGACTTCCTCATTCTCCGCCACGGCAGCCCGGCAGAGCGGTTTTCCTACGGGCAGTATGAAAAGCAGATGGAGGACTTTGCACGAAAGCGCAAGCAGGAACTGCGCCAGATGCTTTTGCGCAGCGCCTTTTCGTTCGGGGACATCCTGTTCTACTCCGATGCCAAAATCACAGCACTCCAGGAAAACCAGAAAGAGACCCTCTCCCTGGAAGAACGCTGCCGCATCTTACAGCAGGAAAACGAGGAACTGAAAAAACAGGCCCGGGAATTCACCCAGCAAAACGCCGATATGCGCATGAACAGTGAAAAGCTCCGCACCACCCAAAAGCAGCTGCGCACTGCGCAGGACGATCTGGACGGCATGAAAACATACTGCGAGACGCTCCGCCGGGAACAGCAGGAACGGGAAAGCGCCTATCAGCAGGCGGCAGAGCGAGTCAACTTTTATCGGCAAAAGGCAGACCTGGCGGCATCTTTCCCCACTGAAAAGGACGCCATTCTTTCATGGGCAGAGAAACAGTTCTCCAAAAACATTCTCTTTACCCAGCGTGCCAGAAACAGCCTGCGCAAATTCGACGGAAAGCCGGACTGTGCCATTATCTGCGACGGCATCCTCTACCTGGATGCCTACGCCCGGTTTCGCCAGGGCAGCCTGGACAGTGAGACCTTTGCCCTGTACAGCGAGCGCTACTGCTGGAACATCACGTTCTGCGGCGCAGAGGCGCTGCGGGTGTACAACCACGACTATCTGGCGCAGACCGCCGACGGGAAAAAGTATCTGCTGAATATGCACATCAAGTACGGCGTAAAAGTCCAGGAACTGGTGCGCATCTACTTCTGCTGGGACGATGCCCTGCAAAAAGTCATTCTGGGATATCTCCCCGACCATCTGCCGACATTGAAAGACCCTACATAAGAACACGCTCCCGGTTTCCAGGCATAACGGAAACCGGGAGCGTGTTCTATTTTGGAAAGGTTCAACAGCGTACAAACTCCGTGCAGTGCTGCCTTTCGGTTTATTCTGCCTTCTCGCTGTCTGCGAACTGGCTCTGGTACAGGTTTGCGTAGAATCCGTTCTGCTCCATCAAGGAGTCGTGGGTTCCCTGCTCCAGCACATTGCCCTGGTTCATCACCAGGATCCAGTCAGCGCTTTTGATGGTGGACAGACGATGCGCAATGATAAAGCTGGTCTTGCCTGCCATCAGCTTTTCAAATGCCTTCTGGATACGCTGCTCGGTGCGCAGGTCGATGCTGCTGGTTGCCTCGTCCAGAATGAGGAACGGCGGATCGGTCAGCATGATCCGGGCGATACAGAGCAGCTGTTTCTGTCCCTGGGACAAGCCGCTACCGTCCTCGGTCAGAACCGTGTCATAGCCCTTGGGCAAACGCCGGATAAAGCCGTCCGCATAGGCTGCCTTTGCTGCTGCAACGATCTCTTCCCGTGTGGCATCCGGTCGGCTGTAGGCGATATTTTCCGCCACCGTTCCGGTAAACAGCCAGGTCTCCTGCAAAACCATGCCGTAGCAGGCACGCAGGCTGTCCCGTGTCACTGCGGCAATATTCTGTCCGGCAATGGAAATCTCGCCGCCGTCCACATCATAAAACCGGAGCAGCAGATTAATCAGCGTCGTCTTGCCGCAGCCGGTAGGACCGACAATGGCGATGCGCTGTCCGCAGTGTACATCCAGGTTGAAATCTGTGATAAGCTTTCTGTCCGGCACATAGGAGAACTTCACATGGGACAGCTGCATGGTGCCGTCGCAGTGTTCCAGTTCCGGCAGGTGGCTGTCGTCCGACTCTGCCGGTTCGTCAATGACAGCAAACACACGCTTTGCCGATGCCACAGCATTCTGCAATTCTGCAACCACGCCGCTGATTTCATTAAACGGCTTGGTATACTGGTTAGCATAGGTGAGAAAGCTTGCCAGCTGTCCGACTGTGATGACGCCGATCAGCGGCACATTGCCGGTGGCAGCCAGTGCACCGCAGACACCTACGGCGGCGTAGATCAGCGCATTAACAAAACGTGTCACCGGGTTGGTGATAGACCCAAAGAAGGTTGCCTTTGCGCCGGTGCGCTGCAATTCTGTGTTATAGGCATCAAAGCGCTCTTCCGCACGGTCTTCATAGGTAAACGCCTTTACCACCTTCTGCGAACCGATCATCTCTTCCACCAGACCGCCCAGTGCGCCACGGGCATCCGACGACTTCAGATAAGAGGAACGGGACATCTGGGTGATCTTCGCCGCAACCAGCAGAGAGATCGGCGTAAGGATCACCACCAGAATAGTGATGCGGACATTGATGGTCAGCATAAAGATCAGCGTTCCCAGGATGGTGAAAACACCAGTGACAAACTGGGTGAACGCCTGGAGGAAACCATCGGAGATGATCTCCATGTCAGAAACCGCTCTGCCGATCAGATCGCCTCTCGCCTGTCCGTCAATGTAGCGCAGCGGCACGTGCTGCAAATGGGTGAAAAGATCACAGCGCAGGTCCCGGATGGTGTGTGCCGCCAGACGGTTGGTACACAGGGACATGAGCCACTGGAACACGGCGCTCACGGCAATGGTCAGCGCCAGAACCAGAATGATCTTCCACAGCTGCGGAAAGTTTACTTCGTGGGCTGCGACTACGCAGTCCACCGCCTTACCGATGAGAATGGGGACAAACAGAGAAAGCCCCGTTCCGATCAGTGCAAAGAACAGCATTCCGAACAGTTCCTTGCGGCACGGCTTGGTATACGATAAAATTCGCCGAATTACGGTCAGCATGACTTTCCCTCCTTACTGCATCTGGGTGCGGTAAATGTCCGCATAAACCGGGCATTGTTCCAATAGCGCATCGTGTGTGCCGTAGCCCACGCATTTGCCGTCATCCATTACCAGGATGTGGTCGGCGTGCTGAATGGATGTGGCACGCTGGGAAATCACGATCTTCGTCACGTCTCCCATTTTGGATGCCAGCTGCCGCCGCAGTTCCAGGTCGGTGGCGTAGTCCAGCGCACTCATACTGTCGTCCAGAATCAGCAGTCTGGGATGTCCCACCAGCGCACGTGCAATAGTAAGGCGCTGTTTCTGACCGCCGGACAAGCTGCGTCCGCCCTGTGTCACCTTGGTTTCCAGTCCGTTGGATGTCTGGCTGACGAACTCCCACGCCTGTGCAATACGGCAGGCGTTTTCCAGTTCATCCGCATTGGCATCCGCATCGCCCCAGCGGAGATTGTCCGCAATCGTACCGCTCACCAGAGAGGCCTTCTGCGGCACAACGCCGATCACATCCCGGAGCGATTCCAGGGTATAGCTGCGGACATCCTCGCCGTATACCCGAACCGTTCCCTCGGTGGTGTCATAAAACCGGGGAATCAGATTGGCGATAGTACTCTTACCGCTGCCCGTACCGCCGATGATGCCCAAAGTTTCACCGGCATTCAGCGTAAAGCTGATGTCCTGGATGGCAGACTCGCCGCCGCCCGGATAGGAAAATGTCACATGATCGAAAGACAGCACCGGCACATTTTCCTTGACTGCAAGCGTCTCCTTGCCGTTGGTGATATCCGGCTCTTCTGCCAGGATGTCAGACACACGCTTGGCAGATGCCGCCGCCTTGTTGAAGGAGATCAAAAGCTCTGCCATACGCACCATAGACAATGCGATCTGCGTCATATAGTTGACAAATGCGGTCAGTTCGCCCTGGGTCAGATGCCCGGTGTCTACCCGGATGCCGCCGAACCAAAGCACTGCCACGATACCCATATTCATGATAAAGAACGACGCCGGGTTCAGAATTGCGCCCACACGTCCCACAGCGATGGAGCGCTTTGCGAATACATCGCAGTCGTTCCGGTAGGATGCGATCTCCTCATCCTGCCGGGAAAAGGCACGGATGACACGCACGCCGTCCAGATTTTCCCGGGTATGCCGTGCGATGTTGTCCAGCTTGCCCTGGTTCTCGCCGTAACGTGGAATCGTCCAACAGGTCACGCTGTACAGCAGCACGCCGATCACCGGAATGGCAATCAGAAAGATAATAGAAAGTTTCAGGTCGATACGCATTGCCATGACCGCCGCACCGATAATCAAAAACGGGCAGCGTGTTGCAAGACGGATCATCATATTCAGACCGCTCTGCACGGTGTTGGTGTCGCTGGTGATACGTGTAATCAGCGATGCCGTTCCGATGCGGTCTACGGCGCTGTGCGACAGCGTGTTCACATGGCGGTACAATGCACGCCGCAGCGCCGTACCGAATCCATAGGCACACTTGGACGCATAATACTGACAGATCAGCGCAAATGCCAGTCCGCACGCCGCCAGCACAAACATGGCGCCGCCCATTTTCCAGATATATCCGGCATCCCGGTTGGCAATACCCACGTCGATCATCTTCGCTGTTACCAGCGGTACGATCAGCTCAAAGATCGCCTCCAGCAGCTTGAATACCGGACCGAGAATACACTCTTTCCAGTACCCTTTCATGTACGGGAGCAGGCGTTTGACACTGCCCGGCTTTTTTTGTTTCATAGAACCTCTCCTTGTTTCCAACAGATTCGCACATCACTGTGCAACATTTTCTATTATACCCTATCTTTCCAGAAAATGCAAGCCGGCATTTGCTACATTTTCGTTATTCCCAGGATAACATACGCCCGGCAGAACAAATTTTCCCATTTTTTCTGTTGTCTGCATAAAAAAATTCCTCCGGCGCAAACTAGCATCGGAGGTGGTTTGCATGAAAACCCAGACAAAACCGAAATCCAAATTCCGTGGATTTTACACAGCACTTGCCCTGAGCCTGGTCATGATCGGCGCAGCCTGTGTCTTTGCGTACCGTCAGACCAGCCAGACCCTGGAACAGAATCTCAACTCGCTGAGCGAACAGATGGAAGTGACGACCACTGCTACCCTGCCGTATGAGGCACCGGTGGTCGGCGTGCAGACAGACGTTGCAATGGAGACAGAGACAACAGTCACTGCAACGTCTGCTACAGAAGAGACCGCTGCCCCGGAGACCACACCGGAAACGACTGCACCGGAGACAGAACCGGAAGAAACACCCATGCACCAGCTGACACCGCCGCTGTCGGATTTTTCCATTCTCAACCCCTTCAGCGACGGCGAGCTGGTGAAATCCGAGACCACCGGTACATGGCAGACACACAACGGCGTTGACCTCAGCTGTGCCGCCGGTTCTGATGTTTTCGCCATCGACACGGGAACGGTCAGCGAAGTGTGCAGCGATGCCCTGTGGGGCTATACAGTCACCATCGACCATGACAACGGCATCACCAGCCGCTACTGCGGTCTGGACGGCACGCTGGAAGTCCGGGAAGGCGACACCGTGCAAACCGGACAAAAGCTGGGCGTGACCGGCGCAAATCCCGACCTGGAAAGTGCAGCCGAACCGCATCTGCACCTGGAAGTGAAAAAAGGCGGCGCCTATGTAGACCCGACAGCATACTTTGGATAACGACAAAACGGGACGATGTTTCCACCGTCCCGTTTACATATATTATGACGCTTGTACAGCACGCTCTTCCGGCAGATACCAGTAGGAGTGAAAGCCATAGAGATACGTTTTCGCTCCCTTTGGCATCTGTATCAGCGCATTGATAATATTATAATAGTCCCCGATGCCCATAGGAATGGAAGTTGCGCCCAGCACGCCCAGGAATCCCAGCTGCGGAAAAATCAGATACAGCAGGAACGGCACAAATCCAAACACCAGATTCGGCATCAGACTCATCACGACAAAACGGCTCTTGCTCATTTTCTCCGGAGCGACCACGAACAGCATTCCGTTTTTCAGATTGGTGTAGATGTACGCCTCTTTCCGGCAGCAAATGGCGTGGATGAACTCGTGTGGGATCAGACAGGCAAGTGCAACCAGAATACCTGCCCAATATACGTAAAAATGTTCCATTATCGCATCAAAGCCGCCACGGAGCAGCACAATGGCATACGTCACCGCCAAAAGTGGAACGGAAAGCAAATTCAAAATCAGCCCCAACTTTTTGATGTCGTCAATTTCTTTGAATTTCACTGCATTGGGCTTGTGTTCTCCGTGAGGCAAACTATCCTCGTTGCCGTCAAATTTGCCTTTCCAGGTGATTTTCATGTGTACATTTCCTCCATATTAGTTATAATTCCGGAACTGCTCCGGCACTGCCGTTTCAAACAGTTCCCGAATCTTCTCCATGCTCCACACCTGGTAAGACGGACCGGTGCTGGACGAGCAGTACGGCAGTCCATGCTGCGACGCCAGTTCATCCGTATACATACTGTAGGGATACAGCCGCAGGTTGGATTCTCTGCCGTCGTCAAACTGGGTGATGACCGGCGACACCTTGACATCTTCAATGGTGACTGAACCGTCTGCCTTCGCCACAATGTTAAAGTCTGCCAGTTCTCCGATCAGATTCATGTTGTCCGTCTGGGCAGAAATGAAATTTCCCAGCGAGTAGAACACAAAGCCCTGGGTGCCGTCCGGACGGGTCAGATATTCCATGGTCTGTCCCACGTGCGAATGCGTCCCGATAATCACATCTCCGCCCCAGTCGATGATCTTCTGCGCCAGCGCTTTGACGCCGTCTGTCACATTAAACGTATCCTCTGCACCCCAGTGACAGGTAACGACCACCACATCTGCGATTTCTTTGGCTGCGGCAATCTGCTGCTGAATCAAGTCCTCCTGGGAAGTGTAGATAATTTCCAGTTCCGAGTTGCTCGGCAGCGAATAGCCGTTGGTGTTCTCGGTATAGCTGAGGAATGCCACTGTTTTCCCGTTGAATTCCTTGGTACGTATGTTCTGCATATCCACATAATCACGGTACACGCCGCAGGTCAGCAGGTCGGGATACTGCTGCATTTTCTGATCCCAGTAGTTGAGACAGCTGTTCAAGCCGCTTTCGCCCTTGTCCAGCAGGTGGTTATTGCACATGGTGATGACGTTGAACCCCATGCCGACCACAGCGTCACCCAGTTCTGTAGGCGAGTTGAAGTTGAAGTTTGAGCCAGAAACTTCGAAACCATCTCCGCAGATCAGCGTTTCCTGGTTGATGATATTCAGATCGCCGTTGATAAGCGGCTTGATATTGTCGTAGCAGTAATCGAAATTGTAGCTTGTTCCGTCCTGGGAATGCGCCTGGGCGCTCTGATAGACGCACTGCTGCACCAGGTTGTCTCCCACGGCGACCACGTGAATGGAAGTGTCTCCATTGGCATCTGTGTTCGAATCCGCCTCATTGTCTGTGCTGCTGTCCGCCGGTGCATCTGTGCCGTCTGCTGTGCCGCTGTCTGAAACCGGTGCATTCGCCGGAACGGCTGCGCTGTCATTGATCTGGCTGGTCTTGCCGCACCCGGATACGGCACTGAACAGTGCCAGCCCAATCAGAAGTGCGGTTGTCCTTTTCCCAGACAAAAAAATCTGTGTTTTCATGAAAACGTCCTTTCTTCGACATAATCTCTCGTCTATTATACCACATCTCCAATAAAAAAGCAATCTGTTTTGCATCTTTTTTTGCAAAGGCGGCATACTGAAAAGAGAACAAGCCCTGTACAAGGAGGAAATCTCATGGAACAAAACCAAACGGAACAGCTGCTGCGTCAGCCCATTGCCCCAAAGTTAACCCAGAACTTGGAACAGATACGCACCATTGCCGAAGGGTCATCCGACCTGCTGGTCAACGAGTTTGTCCTCAGCGGACTGCCGGCGGCACTGCTCTGCTGTGAGGGAATGCTGGCGACTTCCATCATCACCGAGCTGATCCTCAACCCCATCACGAAAATCGCTCTGGAATGCCCTACTGCCGCAAATGTCTTTGCCTACATTCAAAATCACCAGCTCTATTCCACCGACCGGGCAGAGGCAAAAACATATGCCGACCTCTTCCGGTTTCTCAACTCCGGTTTCGCCGTTCTGGTGCTGGAGGGCGCATCTTCTGCGCTGGTATTCGGGATACAGGGCTATGACAAGCGTTCTGTCAGCGAGCCGTCCGGCGAGGACAATGTAATGGGCGCAAAGGACGGCTTTATTGAGGTTGTCCGGGTGAATATGTCCCTCCTGCGCCGACGGATGAAAACGCCTCAGCTCAAGCTGGAACTGTTCGTCAAAGGTACGAAGAGCCAGACCGACCTTTGTCTCTGCTATATGGCAGACCGTGTGCCGAAACAGCTGATTCGGGAAATCAAGGTACGGCTGGATGAGATGGAACTGGAATCCATCCTTTCTTCCGGCTACCTCCAACCGTTTCTGGAAAACCGCCGCAGCTGCCTTTTTGACACGGTAGGAACGACCCAGCGCCCGGACGTGCTTTGTGCCAAGCTGCTGGAAGGCAGAGTCGGACTGCTCATTGAAGGCACGCCCTTTGCCCTGGTAATTCCCAAGCTGTTCTGTGAAAGCTTTCAGACCATGGACGACTACTGCTACCGCCCGGCATATGCCACGTTGGTGCGCTGGATCAAATACGCCGCCTTTCTGGTGGCTATTCTGCTGCCGGCGCTGTACGTTGCCATTGCCCTGCACCATCCGGAACTGCTGAACCGTACCCTGCTGCTGATCCTCGCCGAGGCAGAAGAAAACGCACCTATTTCACTGACCGCCGAAGCAATCGGTGTGCTGCTGGTCTACGAGATCATACGAGAGGCAGGGCTGCGTCTGCCAAAGGCGGTAGGCGGTGCTGTCAGTATTGTTGCCGGGCTGATTATCGGGGATGCCGCCGTCTCCTCCGGACTCATCAGCACGCCCATGCTCACCGTCACTGCCATCGCCGTCATTGCCGGTTTTGTCGTGCCGGATCTGGCACAGAGCATTACTCTGCTCCGGCTGGCGTTTCTGCTGACCGCCGGCGTGCTGGGATTGTTCGGCATCAGCCTTTTGGGCGCTGTGGTGCTTTTCAATCTCTGTGCCGGCGAAAGCTTTGGATTTCCCATCACTGCGCCCTTTGCGCCGCTGTACCGCAAGGGATTCCGGGACACGCTGACACGAGTCAGCTTTCGGAAGATGCAGTCCGGCAATTTCACTGTGGAGGAATATTATGAATAGACTCCGTTCCAATCAAATCTTTGCCATCCTGCTGGTGAGTGCCGCCTTTCCCCTGCTTTGCCGCACAGACGCTTTCACCATCGAGGGCATTTTCGGCGCAGCTATTGCGGCGGTGGTGCAGCTGCTGCTTTGCCTGCCTATGCTGCGGCTGTATCACACCAGCTTTTCCTTTTGCGATTACGCCCGAAAGCACCGCATCCTGCCCCTTTTCTTTCTGGCGTATCTGCTCATACAAGGCGGCATCTCCTTTGTCCGCCTCCAGTCCACGTCACAGGACATTGCGCTGCCCTTTTCCGGAAAATTCCTGGCGGCGGCTCTGATTGCCCTGGTCTGCCTGTACACCGTTTCACTGGGCATCCAGGCGCTGGCACGGAGCAGCACTGTGATCCTGGGAATCCTGATTCTCACATTGATTCTCATGTGCATTGGTGCGATTCCGCAGGCAGAACCGCAGAACCTTTCCCTTTCGCCGGACGACACCATCTGGCGCGGCTTTCTGCACAGCATGATCCATGCGGACGAACTGCCGCTGCTGTTTCTGCTGCTGGATTTCACCGAAAAAAAACAATTCCGACGTATCATCCCCATCTGGGCAGGAAAGTTTCTGATGGGTGCATACCTTTCCGTCCTCGGTATGGCAGTCCTGGGCAGCCGCATGGCACACGCAGACCATCCTTTTTTCGCTATCGTGTCCGTCTCTCAGCCGCTCAGCACCCAGCGTGCCGACGCTATTTATCTGCTGGTATTCGTGATGCTCTGCGTCCTGCGCATTACCCTGTTCACCGTCCTGGCGGCGCATTTGCTGCGGCTGTGTTTCCCGAAACTGCGCTATACCAGTACCGTTTGCCTGCTACTGATGCTAGGCATCTCCTGGGGCGCATCTGCTGTCACAGTTCCCGATTTTGTCTCTCTGGCATTCCTGGGCATCCTGGTACTGCTGATCCCTGGACTGCTCCTGTTTCTTCCGGAAAGGAGGCGGCAAGCCACATGAAAAAGCGATTTCTCTTGCTCTTTTGCACTGCCGTTTTGCTGTGCGGCAGCGGCTGTACAGCCACCCAGGTACGTGACCGGGCGTATTTACAGGCAATGGAACTGCAAACGCCCCAGACGCCAACGGTACAGCTCCACGATTTTCACACGGAGAAAACCGCCGTCTCCGGGGACGGTGCAACGCTTGCAGATGCCATCACAAATGCCGCTGTCCCTGCCGGAAAAGACCTGTTTCTGGGGCATCTGGAACTGATTGCATACCAGGACCCGGCATACGGTGCACAGCTGGATCAGCTGATGAGCGACTACCGCCTTTCCCCTGCCTGCAAGATCGTCGGACTGCCCGACGGCACAACATTGGCAGAAACAGACACCTCCGAGCTGACCCAACAGCTGCGCCAGGCAGAGACAAAGGGAATGCTGCCGGAGACGGATTTGTTTACCATTCTCCGGGAATGGGACAGCGCATCCGGAACAGCACTCCTGCCGCTGGTGACAGCAGACGGCTTTTCCGCCGCTGTTGTCACGAAAGAAAAGGTAGTCATGGCGTTGTCCGAAGATGCCATCGCCGGACTCTGCTGGCTCCGTGGGGACAATTTTCCCGGACAAATCACCGCATCCGGCGGCGAAGCATTTCACGTTACTTCCGCCAGGACGCAGCTTTCCGCAGAAGAGAAACAAGACCGCATCCGGGTCACGGCAGCGGTCACACTCCACGGCAGCGGCGATTCCGATGCGGCTGCTGAAGAAATCGAACGTGTCTGCCGGGCAGCCTTTCAGGAAACTGTCTCAGAACATCACGCCGATGTCATCGACCTGGAGGCTTGTCTGTGGAGTCAATGCTATGATTTCATGGCGGAACAGGACTGGGATTCTGCCGCAGATCTGCTGGATTTTGAAGTACTTGTCAAGTGAGTCTCCTGCCTATCATACAAAAAGGACGTTTCCGGTTTGTCGGAAACGTCCTTCTTTATGCAATCACGCAATTATTTTTTATGCCAGAAAATATTCGCTTACTTTGCAGCCTTCTTGATGCGCTCTTCCAGCTTATCCAGCTGTTCGTACAGAGCAGCCGGAATGTTGCCGCCCTTAGCCTTGATGTCTTCATCATAGTATCTGCGCATTTCAGTGATTTCAGCTTCCCACTTATCCATATCCAGCTTCAGCAGATCTGCGATATCGTCGGAAGTGAACTGCTTGCCCTCATATACCAGACCGTCAACGTTGATGTCCTCAGCCTTCGGCTCGAAACCGATCGGAGTTTCAACAGCGTCTACAGTGCCTTCGCAGCGCTTGATGATCCAGTCCAGAACACGCATATTGTCGCCAAAGCCCGGCCACAGGAAGTTGCCTTCATCGTCGGTCTTGAACCAGTTTACGTTGAAGATCTTCGGAGCCTTGTCGCCCAGCTTTTCGCCCATTTCCAGCCAGTGTGCCCAGTAGTCACCTACGTTGTAACCAATGAACGGCTTCATAGCCATCGGGTCGTGACGCAGAACGCCGACTGCACCGGTAGCAGCTGCAGTTGTTTCAGAAGAAACAGCAGAACCCATATAGGTGCCGTGAGTCCAGTCGAAGGACTGATATACCAGCGGAGTGGTGGATGCACGACGACCGCCGAAGATGATAGCGGAGATCGGTACACCTTCCGGATTGTTGAATTCCGGAGACAGGCACGGGCAGTTCTTTGCCGGAGAAGTAAATCTGGAGTTCGGATGAGCCAGCTTACCGCCTTCAGCGATGAATTCCGGACCATTTACCTTCTTGCCGGTCCACTCAGTTGCGTCAACCGGCGGATTCTTATCCAGCTTTTCCCACCAAACAGTGTTATCTGTGTTGTTCAGAGCAACGTTGGTGAAGATGGTGCCGGACTTTGTGCAAGCCAGTGCGTTCGGGTTGGAATGCTCGTTGGTACCCGGTGCAACACCGAAGAAACCGTTCTCCGGGTTGATCGCATACAGTCTGCCGTCCTTGCCCGGCTTCATCCAAGCGATATCGTCGCCGACTGTGAATACCTTGTAGCCATCCTTCTTGTAGCCCTCCGGCGGAATCAGCATAGCCAGGTTGGTCTTACCGCAGGCAGACGGGAATGCAGCTGTGATATACTTGGTCTCGCCGTTCGGCTTCTGAACGCCCAGGATCAGCATATGCTCAGCCATCCAGCCTTCGTTCTTGCCCTGGAAGGAAGCGATACGCAGAGCGAAGCACTTCTTGCCCAGCAGAACGTTTCCGCCGTAAGCAGAGTTGATGGACCAGATCGTGTTTTCTTCCGGGAACTGAACGATATAACGCTTTTCCGGATCAACGTCTGCCTTGGAGTGCAGACCACGAACGAAGTCGTTGGAGGTGTCACCCAGGTTTTCAAATGCCTGTGCGCCCATACGAGTCATGATGTTCATGTTCAGAACAACATAGATGGAGTCAGTCAGCTCAACGCCAACCTTAGCCAGCGGAGAACCGATCGGTCCCATAGAATACGGGATAACATACATGGTTCTGCCCTTCATTACGCCGTCATACAGCGGAATGAGCTTCGCCTTCATCTCTTCCGGATCCATCCAGTTGTTGGTCGGGCCAGCGCCTTCCTTTGTCTTGGAGCAGATAAAGGTACGGTCTTCTACACGAGCAACGTCGTTCGGAAGTGTGCGGTGGTACAGACAGCCCGGCAGCTTATCCGGGTTCAGCTTGTACATCTTGTCACGGTTGCCTTCCGGCAGAGAAGTAACTTCTTCTGTCAGTGCATCCAGCTGTTCTTTAGAGCCGTCGATCCATACGACCTGATCCGGCTTTGTCAGAGCGACCATTTCGTCGACCCACTGCAGTACATTTTTGTTCTTAGTCAATGCCATTGGTACTACCTCCTGAAAATTTGCAGCAATCTCATTGCCTGCTTTCTTTGAGGAATTTTTTTCAAAATTCCCCATTACATTTATTATACCCAAATTCAGATGTCATGTCAAGCAGTTTCTGCAAAAACCCACTAATTTTCAAATTCAGTTCACGAAACGGAATCATATGTTTTTGACTCGTGGACAGTCTCTGTGGTGTGTGTCGGGAAATATCCTTCGTCCGGTTTCCCCTGCGGCTTTGTCCCGGGGACATCCTGTCTCCAATCACTTTTCACAAATCGCTTTGACTTTACATTGCAGCCGCTTTATGTTATAATAGTATCACCAAATCACAAGGAGAACTTTCATGCAGACAATACAAACCGCATTCACCCTGGGAAAAACCGTTCTGCCCCGCACCGCCGTGCTGGCGCCTATGGCAGGGGTTGCCGACCGTGCCTACCGCCTGCTCTGCCGCAGTTTCGGCGCAGCGGCAACCGTCAGCGAAATGGTTTCCGTCAAAGGGCTGTGCTATGGAGACAAAGGTTCCGCCGGACTCTGCACCATAACAGAACCGGAGCGTCCCATGGGGTTACAGCTGTTCGGCAGCGAACCGGAATTCGTGGGAAAAGCCGCCGCACTGGTACAGCAGTACGACCCGGACTGGATCGACATCAACATGGGCTGTCCTGTTCACAAGGTTGTCGCCACCGGCGCAGGCAGCGCACTGATGCGGAATATTCCGCTGGCACAGGGGATCGTCCGGGCGGCTGTCCGGGAAAGCAGTGTTCCGGTTACGGTAAAATTCCGGCTGGGCTGGGACGAAACCAGCATCAACGCCGTCCTCTTTGCCCAGGCAATGGAGGATGCCGGCGCCGCTGCCATTGCAGTACACGGCAGAACAAAGTCCCAGCTGTACAGCGGAAAAGCCAACTGGGACATGATCCGGGCAGTCAAAGAGGCGGTCTCCATCCCGGTCATCGGAAACGGCGATATCCAGACCGCCGAGGATTGTCTCGCCATGTATGAACAGACAGGCTGCGACCTGGTCATGGTGGGGCGCGGCACTTACGGCAACCCGTTTCTCTTCCGGGAGATCCGGGCGGCGATGGCTGGCGAACCGGTCGTTCTGCCTACGCTGGAGGAGCGCATGGAGACCATGCTCCGCCACATCCGGCTCATTCTGGAATGCAATCCGGAAAAGCCGCCGGAGATCGCCATTCGGGACGCACGGAAACACGCCGCCTGGTACATGACCGGACTTTACGGCGCAGCGCAGTTCCGTGCCAGATGCTACCACCTGGAATCCTATGCCGAGGCACAGCAGATGGCAGAGGATTTCCTGGCTCTGCAAAAGCAGCATATGGAATAATTCCACAATCTTGTATAATTTGGAAAATGTGCGGAAGAATATTTTTATGTTCTTCCGCATTTTGCATCTTGACAAATACCCCCAAGGGGTATATAATACCCATAGAGGGTATAGCAAACGACGATTTACTCTCACAATTCGAAACAACGAAAGGAAATGGGAATATGGAAAAGGAAGAAAAACAGGGATGTCCCTGCTGTCATAAGACAAAGGAACGCTCACAGGAAGAGTATACCAAGCTGATTCATCGTCTGAACCGCATCGAAGGGCAGATCCGTGGCATCCGGGGCATGGTGGAAAAGAACGCCTACTGCCCGGATATTCTGGTACAGGTGGCAGCAGTCAATGCGGCGCTGAACGCCTTTAACAAGGAACTTCTGGCAAACCACATCCGTACCTGCGTGGCAGATGATATCCGTGCCGGAAAGGACGAAGTGATCGACGAGTTGGTAGCAACTCTGCAAAAGCTTATGAAATAAGTGCATTCCGCATCTTTTTGCAAGTAAATCTGGATGCGGAACACGCTTTAAGGAGGTCATTTTATGGAACAATACAACGTCACCGGCATGAGCTGTGCCGCCTGCAGCGCCCGGGTGGAAAAGGCGGTTTCCAAAGTGGAGGGTGTCACAAGCTGTTCTGTCAGCCTGCTGACCAATTCCATGGGTGTAAAAGGCACTGCCTCGCCGGATGCCATTATTGACGCCGTTACCAAAGCCGGATACGGCGCATCGCTGAAAGGCGGTGACACGGCACAAACCGCATCGCCCGACAAGTCTGCGCTGGAAGATCACGATACCCCAGTGCTGAAAAAGCGTCTGATCGCCTCTGTGGGATTCCTGGCGCTTCTGATGTATATTTCCATGGGACACATGATGTGGAACTGGCCGCTGCCCAGCTTTTTCAACGGCAACCACATTGCCATGGGACTGGTTCAGATGCTGCTTACCATTATTATTATGGTCATCAACCGGAAGTTTTTCGTCAGCGGTTTCCAGAGCCTGCTTCACCGTTCTCCGAACATGGACACCCTGGTCGCACTGGGTTCCGGCGCAGCATTTGTGTACAGCACCTATGCCCTGTTTGCCATGACCGATGCCCAGGTGAAAGGCAATATGGATGCAGTCATGAACTATATGCACGAGTTCTACTTTGAATCCGCTGCCATGATCCTGACGCTCATCACCGTGGGAAAAATGCTGGAGGCGCACTCCAAAGGAAAGACCACCGATGCGCTGAAAGGACTGATGGACCTTTCCCCGAAAACGGCTGTGCTGCTGCGCAGCGGCAGGGAAGTGACCGTTCCCATTGAACAGGTACACAAGGGCGACCAGTTTGTGGTGCGCCCCGGCGAAAGCATCCCGGTAGACGGCGTAATCCTGGAAGGCGCAAGCGCTGTCAACGAATCAGCGCTCACCGGCGAGAGCATCCCGGTGGACAAGGCGGCAGGTGACAGCGTTTCTGCGGCGACCATCAACCAATCGGGATTTCTCCGGTGTGAGGCGACTCGTGTCGGTGAGGACACCACCCTTTCCCAGATCATCCGCATGGTCAGCGATGCCGCCGCAACCAAAGCGCCTATCGCAAAAATCGCAGACAAGGTATCCGGCATTTTTGTTCCGGCAGTCATCGCCATCGCCATCGTCACCATCGCAGTATGGCTTTTGGTGGGACAGACCGTTGGCTACGCCCTGGCTCGTGGCATTTCTGTTCTGGTCATCAGCTGCCCCTGCGCATTGGGTCTGGCTACACCGGTAGCGATCATGGTGGGCAACGGCGTAGGCGCAAAACACGGCATCCTGTTCAAGACAGCCGTTTCTCTGGAAGAGGCAGGCAAGGTACAGATCGTCGCTCTGGATAAGACCGGCACGATCACCTGCGGCGAACCGAAAGCGACCGACATTCTGCCGGCAGAAAATGTCACGGAACAGGAACTGCTCACCCTGGCGCTGGCGCTGGAGCAGAAGAGTGAACACCCTTTGGCAAAGGCAATCTTACAGTACGGCGAAGAGCAGCAACTGACTGCATCCTCTGTCAGTGACTTCCAGGCGCTCCCCGGAAACGGTCTGACCGGTGTACTGAACGGCAGCAAGCTCTGCGGCGGCAATTATCAATGTGTTGCCGCAGTCGCAGCTGTCCCGGATGAGATGCAGCAGCAAGCCAGAACACTTGCAGAATCCGGAAAAACGCCGCTGTTTTTCAGCCGTGACAACCAGCTGCTGGGCATCATCGCCGTGGCAGACGTGCTGAAAGAAGAAAGTCCCGAGGCGATCCGGCAGTTACAGCACATGGGCATCCAGGTGGTCATGCTCACCGGCGACAACGAACAGACCGCCAGGGCGATCGGCAAGCAGGCTGGCGTAGATCACGTGATTGCCGGCGTCCTCCCGGACGGAAAAGAGGCTGTCATCCGCAAACTTGCCGCACAGGGCAAGGTCGCCATGGTGGGAGACGGCATCAACGATGCCCCGGCACTGACCCGTGCAGATATCGGCATCGCCATCGGCGCCGGAACGGATGTTGCCATTGACGCCGCAGACATCGTTCTCATGAAGAGCCGTCTCACAGATGTGCCGGCAGCCATCCGTCTCAGCCGTGCAGCGCTGCGGAACATCCACGAGAACCTGTTCTGGGCGTTCATCTATAACATTATCGGCATTCCCCTGGCGGCAGGTGCCTGGATTCCGCTGTTCGGCTGGAAGCTGAACCCCATGTTCGGTGCGGCGGCGATGAGTCTGTCCAGTTTCTGCGTTGTCACCAATGCGCTGCGGCTGAACCTGTTCCAGCTGAACCGTTCTGACCGGGACAAAAAGCTGAAAAATGCTGTGGCAGCCATCCAGCTGGAACAGCAGTCTGCCAAAAGCTCTGATGATTCCGGAATGCAGGTCACACTGCACATCAAGGGCATGATGTGCGGCCACTGCGAGGCAACTGTGAAAAAGTGCCTGGAGGCATTCCCGGAGGTGGATGAGGCAATCGTCAGCCATACGGAAGGCACTGCCGTTGTAAAACTGAATGCTCCGGCTGATCTGGCGGCTTTGAAAAAGGCTGTGACAGAACAGGGATACCAGGTGAAAAAATAGCGTTCCCCGACTTGACAATTTCATACACTTTATGTTACAATAATCCTACAGAAACCGACAGCCCCACAGCGCCGGTTTCTGTTTTAGAGGATCTTCATACGACACATGAAAAGTCGTTTCATAGAAACGCAATTGAGAAAAGGAGGAATTGACCCCAATATGCTGGAACTGAAAGGCATCAAAAAAGACTATCTCGCCGGTGAAAACACAGTCCATGCGCTGAAAGGCATCGACCTGCGTTTTCGGCGCAACGAGTTTGTCTCTATCCTGGGACCGTCCGGCTGCGGAAAGACCACCATGCTGAACATCATCGGCGGTCTCGACCAGTACACCGAAGGTGACCTGGTCATCAACGGCAGATCGACCAAGGACTTCAAAGACCGGGACTGGGACACCTACCGCAACCATTCCATCGGTTTCGTATTCCAGAGCTACAATTTGATTCCGCACCAGACCGTTCTGCAAAATGTGGAGCTAGCACTCACCCTCTCCGGCGTCTCCAAATCAGAGCGGAAACAGCGTGCAAAGAAAGCGCTGGAGGATGTCGGACTGGGCAGTCAGCTTTCCAAAAAGCCCAGCGAGATGTCCGGCGGACAGATGCAGCGTGTCGCTATTGCCCGTGCGCTGGTCAACAATCCGGATATCATCCTGGCTGACGAGCCGACCGGTGCGCTGGACACGGAGACCAGCATTCAGGTCATGGAAATTCTCAAGGAGATCTCCAAAGACCGCCTGATCGTCATGGTCACCCACAACCCGGAACTGGCGGAGCAGTACTCTTCCCGTATCATCCGCATTCTGGACGGCAAGCTGACCGACGATTCCAAGCCGCTGACCGAGGCGGAATATCAGAAAGAGCTGGCGGCGGACAAGGCGGAAATCACAGCAGGCAAAAAGCTGAAAAAGCCGTCCATGTCCTTCGGCACATCCTTTTCCCTGTCGCTGAAAAACCTGTTCACCAAAAAAGGCAGAACCATGCTCACTTCCTTTGCCGGAAGCATCGGCATCATCGGCATTGCCCTGGTACTTTCGATTTCCCAGGGATTCAACACCTATATCAATACCATCCAGGAAGAGACGCTCTCGTCCTATCCGCTGACTATCCAAAAGACCAACACGGACTTCAGCGCACTGATGGAGACCTTTATGGGTTCTGCCACTTCCGACAGCGAACACGACAACAACGCCGTCTATAAGAAATCTGCCATCTATGACATGATGGATGCGCTGAACAACATGGAGACCTCGGAAAACGATCTGAAAAGTTTCAAGTCCTATATCGAGACACAGCGGAAAGACAGCGAAAGCGACCTGCACAAGGCTGTCAACGGCGTGCAGTATTCCTATGACCTGGATCTGCTGGTCTACACCAAAAACGTGGACAATACCATCATCTATTCCGACACAGAAGAACTGATGCAGGAAATGGTGATGGAGCATATGGGCGTGGATATGCAGGCGATGACCAACGCCAGCAACTCCGTGTTCGGTGAGAATGCAACATCCATGATGTCCTCTATGGGCATGGGCGGTTCTTCCATGAATCTGTGGCAGGAACTGCTCCCCGGCGACAACGGCAAGCCCATCAACGACCTGCTGAAAAAGCAGTACGATGTGGTCTACGGCTCCTGGCCGAACAGCTATGACGAAATCGTGCTGGTGCTGGACGAAAACAACGAACTGGACGATATGACCCTGTACGCCCTGGGCTTAGAGCCGAAGGAAGATGTGGACAACATCATGGAGGCTGCCGTCAACGGCAAGGAACTGAAAAACGACAACAAGAGCTGGTCCTATGAAGATATCTGCAATATGGATTTCCGCACCGTTCTCAATTCCGACTGCTACCGCTATGACGAAAGTACCGGCTTGTACACCGATCTCCGGGATACGGATGCCGGCTTGCAGTACCTCTACGACAATGGGCTGAAACTGAAAGTTACCGGCATCATCCGTCCGAACGAGGACACTTCCGCACCCATGCTCTCCGGTTCGATCGCATACACCAGTGACCTCACTAAGTATGTCATCGAACACAGCAAGGAATCCGACGCCATCACAGCGCAGAAAGATTCTCCCAACACGGATATCTTCACCGGACTGCCGTTCAAGGACAGCTCCAGTGAACTGACCGATGCAGACAAGCAGGCTGCCTTTCTGGAATATATCAACGACCTGGACGACAGCGGCAAGGCGCAGGCATATGTGCAGATGATGAGCATTCCCACAGAGGAGCAGCTGAACGCTTCTGTGCAGCAGGCAATGCAGGGCATGACACGTGCGGATATGGAGTCTGCCATGACCCAGGGCATGGCGCAGCAGATGAGCATGAGCGAAAGCGACATCCAGTCCTATCTGGCATCCATGAGCGATGATGAGATAAAGGACACTTTCACCCAGATGATGCAGCAGCAGGTCAAGACACAGTACGCACAGCAGGTGCAGGAGCAGATGGCGTCCATGCAGCCGGCAGAGCTGATCGGCGCACTGACACAGACGCTGCCGACCCTTTCCGCAGAACAGTGCGCTTTGTATTATGACGAGATGATCCAGTTCTCCGACTCCACCTATGACGACAATCTGAAAGCGCTGGGCGATGTCGATCTGGACGACCCGGCATCCATCAATCTGTATGCGGCAACCTTTGAGGACAAGGACGTCATTGAAGATGCGATTTCCGATTACAACGAGGGCAAGGACGAGATGTCCCAGATCCAGTACACGGATTATGTGGGACTGATGATGTCCTCCGTCACCAAGATCATCAACACCATCACCTATGTGCTGATTGCATTCGTTGCCATTTCGCTGATCGTCTCCTCCATCATGATCGGCGTCATTACGCTGATCTCCGTCCAGGAGCGCACCAAGGAAATCGGTATTCTCCGTGCCATCGGCGCATCCAAGCGGGATGTCTCCAGTATGTTTAACGCCGAGACCATCATTATCGGATTCACCTCCGGACTGCTGGGCATTGTGGTAACATATCTGCTGTGCATCCCCATCAACCTGCTGGTACACCACCTCACCGGCATCAACAACTTGAGTGCGATCCTGCCCGTTCCGGCGGCTATCATTCTCATTGCCATCAGTGTACTGCTGACACTCATTGCCGGATTTATCCCGTCCAAGAGTGCGGCAAAGAAAGACCCTGTGGTCGCACTGCGTTCCGAATAACCAACGCTGACGTTTTCTCGATATGCGAAAAAGCAATCCTGTACGGAAAGTTTCCCGTGCAGGATTGCTTTTTGCTTTTTTTGTCCGTTTATCCCAGCAGTTCTGCTAAGTCCTGTTCCGGTGTGGTGATCGGTGCAATGCCGAAGTTGTCCACCAGATATTGCAGCACATCCGGCGAGAGGAACGCCGGCAGAGACGGACCAAGACGAATGTTCCGGATGCCCAGATGCAGCAGAGTCAGCAGAATGCAGACCGCTTTCTGCTCGTACCAGGACAGCACATAGGACAGCGGCAGTTCATTGACGCCGCAGCCAAACGCATTCGCCAATGCGACTGCAACCTGGATTGCACTGTAGGCATCGTTGCACTGCCCCATATCCATCAGACGGGGCAGTCCGCCGATCGTTCCCAGCTCCAGGTCATTGAACCGATACTTGCCGCACGCCAGAGTCAGTACAACTGTATCCGGCGGCGTCTGTTTCACGAATTCCGTGTAATAATTCCGTCCGGTCTTTGCGCCGTCACAGCCGCCCACCAGGAAAAAGTGCCGGATCTGCCCTGCCTTGACTGCCTCTACCACCTGATCTGCCACGGAAAGCACTGCGCCGTGTCCGAATCCGGTCGTCAGCTCTGTGCCGCCGTTGATGCCGGTTTGCTGATGCGTCTCCGGATAACCGCCCAGTTCCAGGGCTTTTTCAATCAGCGACGTGAAATCCTTGTCTGCCCCGATATGCACCATCCCCGGATATCCCACTGCCTCTGTGGTAAACACCCGGTCTGCATAGCTGGGTTTCGGCGGCATCAGGCAGTTTGTGGTGAAAAGAATGGGCGCAGGAATCTGGTGGAACTCCTTCTGCTGGTTCTGCCATGCCGTGCCAAAGTTGCCCTTGAGATTGGGATAGGCTTTCAGCTTCGGATAGGCGTGCGCCGGCAGCATCTCCCCGTGGGTGTACACGGCGATTCCCTTGTCTTTGGTTTGTTCCAGGAGCAGCTGCAAGTCTTTCAGATCGTGTCCCGTTACCACGATAAACGGGCCAGGCTCGATCTGCATGGAAACCTTTGTCGGCTCAGGTGTCCCAAAGCTTTCGGTATTGGCACGATCCAGCAGCGCCATGCACTGGAGATTGACTTCTCCCAGTTTCAGCACCTCCGGCAGCAGTTCGTCCATGGTCAGTTCCAGACCAATCTGCACCAGCGCCTCCCGGAAAAAGAGGTTTACCGTTTCGTCGGTATAGCCCAGCACCATGGCATGGTACGCATACGCTGCCATGCCACGCAGTCCGAACAGCAGCAGCGATTTCAGCGAGCGAATGTTCTCCTCCGCCTGCCAGAGCTGGTTCATGTCGTAATCCTCGTTCTTGCCGCACGGCGATGCGCAGGCAGCACACTGCGGCACAAGTCCGCTCTGTTCCCGATGCACCCGGTCGATCTGCGCCTGGATGGAATCGTTATCGAAGTTGACATTGGTCAGCGTCATGAACAGGCTTTCGATCACCAGTTCATTCGTCTGCGCTGTTGCCAGTCCCGGATCGCCGTCCAGCGCTCTTGCCAGACCGATCAGCGCTCCGGTCAGCTTGTCCTGTAACTTTGCCGTATCTGCTTTCTTGCCGCACACACCAGCTGCACCGGTGCAGGCAGAACATCCTACGGTCTGTTCACACTGATAGCAAAACATTTTCTGTTCCATTTATGATACCCTCTCTTCCAAAATCGTTCCGTCTGTTCCAATCACTGCGACCCGGCACGAAATATCCTTGCCGCTTGCCGCAATGGCATTCTGAACTGCGTATTCGATGCCGCCGCAGCACGGCACTTCCATCCGTGCCACCGTGACGCTGCGAATGTTGTGGCTGGCGAATATTGCCGTCAGCTTTTCTGTGTAATCTACCGCATCCAGTTTTGGGCAGCCGATCAGCGTAATGCGTCCACGGATAAAGTCGGCATGGAAATTTCCGTAGGCATATGCGGTACAGTCTGCCGCAATGAGAATGTCAGCATCCTCAAAGTACGGTGCTGCTACGCCGGCAAGCTTGATCTGCACCGGCCACTGGGAAAGCTGGCTGGGACAGACTGCACCGGGTGTCGGCTCTCTATGCTGCATCTGCTTGGCACGCATTCCCGGGCATCCGGAGAAAGGCTTTGCTTTCGCCAGTTTCTGCGCACGCTGAACGGCTGCCTCGTCATATGCCGGTGCCTCTCGCTCTTCAAATGAAATCGCATCCATGGGACACGCCGGCAGGCAATCGCCCAGCCCGTCACAGAAATGCTCCCGCACCAGAACTGCCTTGCCGTCAACGATGTCGATTGCACCCTCGTGGCAAGCCTTTGCACAGGCACCGCAGCCGTTGCATTTGTCCCGGTCAATGTGGATGATTTTTCTTATCATATGGATTCCTCCCTGTATTATACCATTTTTGATTTTTGTTTTTCTTGACTTTCTGAATCCATTATAGTATAATAACGTCATCATGTATGTTGAAATTTCAACAAGGAGGCAGACTTCATGCAAAAATTTTTTCCAGTGCTGCGGCAGTGTCAGCTTTTCTCCGGAATTGCCGAAAACGACCTGCTCGCCATGCTGCGCTGTCTGAATGTTACGGTACAGCAGTACCGCAAGGGACAGACGCTGATCGCCGAAGGGGAAAAGCCGGAAAAGTTCGGCATTGTGCTGTCCGGCGCTGTTCAGCTGTGGCGCATCGACTATTCCGGCAACAGGAGCATTATGGCAAGCGTTGCGCCGTCCCAGATCTTTGGGGAATCCTTTGTCTGTGCAGAGGCAGACGCCATTCCCATCCAGGTGGTGGCATCTGAACCATGTGAGATCATGCTGATCGACGGCAGCCGCATCCTGCACGCCTGCGGCAACGGCTGCGATTTTCACCACCAGGTGATTTTCAATCTGCTGAAAATGACCGCACGAAAGAATCTGGTCTTTCACCAAAAGCTGGAGATCACCTCCAGGCGCTCCACCCGGGAAAAGCTGCTGACCTATCTGAATCAGCAGGCGAAACAGCACCGGAGCCGCACATTCACCATCCCATTTGACCGGCAGGAGCTGGCGGACTTTCTGGAAGTGGATCGCAGCGGTCTCTCAGCTGAGATCAGCAAGCTGCGGAAAGAGGGCGTCCTGGAGAGTGAGCGGAGTACATTCCGATTACTCTAGTAACATAAAAAAAGCTGTGCAAGTTATAAAAACCTGCACAGCTTTTTCGCAAATATAAAGGAGATGATGTTGTCTTTTTTATCAGGATTTTACCTTTACGGGGCTTATTCCTTTACCAGTTCAGCGCCCAGAGCAGCACACTTTTCCAGTGCCTCGTCATCCGGTGTTTCGTTGACGATCAGACCTTCGCCGCCAACCAGTGTTGCACCGTCGTTCTTGGCACGCTCTTCCCAGTTGCGCATCCATTCGCCGTCGCCCCAGCCATAAGAGCCAAACAGTGCGATGGTCTTTCCGGACAGGTCGCCCTCGATCGATGCGAAGAACGGCTCAAACTCGTCCTCTTCCAGGACTTCGTCGCCCATTGCAGAACAGCCGAATGCGATGCGGTCATAATCCGCAATGCTGCCGCTGAAATCAGATACTGCGAACAGCTCTGCACCTGCTGCGTCTGCGATTGCCTGTGCCATCTGTTCGGTATTGCCTGTGCCGCTCCAATAAATTACTGCTGCTTTCATGTTTTCTTCCTCCTAAAAATTCACTGGTTTTTGCCAGTCTGCCTGTGACACCGCACAGGTCTTATGATATTTTCAGAGCCTGCAAAATATTGCATCCCTTACTCAGCTTTGCGCAGAGAAATACTCTGCATTTTTCATAGTTGGCAAATGTCCGGCGTGCCTGTTCCACGTTGCCGTACACCTTCCAACAGCCGCACAATTTGCAGTTTTCGCCCTGGTGTGTGATAAAACCGTCCACATCCTCCAGCGGATACCCCAGGAATATCCCGATCTCGTGGGGAAACTCCGGCTTTTCTGCAATGCGCTTTTGCAGCCGCACAAGACAGGCTGCCATATCCATGTCATCTGTGTACCCATATCGATGCAGGAACTTCCGGATTGCCGGCTCTTCCAGCCGCTTTTGCAGCAGTTTCGGGCGATACAGCAGCACCAGCAGCCGTTTCTGACAGCGGCACATGATCTGCATTTGCAGTCCGCCTTTCTCTGCCCGTGCGTTAAATGCCGCCGCATAAGACGGAATGTCAAATTCCTCCCGGGACAGCGAAACCAGGCTGGCGCATTTGATGCCCAGCAGCGTCGGTGCTGTGAAATGGGCAAGCTTTTTCTCGAACTGTCTGCATTCGCTCTCTGACATGGGTTCACCTCTTCTATCAATTTATAGTTAGAAATAGCTAACTATAACAGCAAAAAAGAAGAACAAATACGTTCTTTTTTCGCTTGCTATTTCCAACAGTAGTTAGTATAGCATAACTAAAAGCATTTGTCAAGTGCTTTTTGCAAAAAAATGCGGAAAATGCCGCAAAGCATCTTCCGCATTTTTCTCCTATTGGCTTTTCCGGGGAATCCTTATCGGATGAAGTTTGTTCCGATGCGTGGCTCTTTCTCCGGCAGACCGTATTTTTCCTTGCCCAGTTCGATGGAGCGCATCAAAAAGGTCATGTTCCGTGCCAGTGTCCGCATCATCTGCAAGCCCTCGCCGTCCTGCTGTGCCTCTTCGGCACGGTTGCCGTGGATGCCGTTCCAGTACTGCCCTGCCGCAACCGGCATACCGCTGATGGTGAAGTACTTGTTGAGTTCGTCAAAGGTCGCCGTCAAGCCGCCACGTCTCGCCGACGCCACTGCCGCACCGACTTTCATGGTCTTGTCAAAGGGTGTGCTGTAGAACAGCCGGTCCAGCAGCGCCACCAGTGTGGCATTTGCCGATGCGTAGTACACCGGGCTGCCGACAACCAGACCGTCACACGCCTCGAACTTGGGTGCGATCTCATTGACCAGATCAGAAAAGACGCAGGCGCCTTTCTTGCGACATCCGCCGCAGGCAATACATCCACGAATGGGATTGGTGCCGACGGAAACCAGTTCTGTTTCCACACCGCTTTCCCGGAACACCTTTTCCATCTCGTGGAGCGCCGTATAGGTACATCCTTTTTCGTGGGGACTTCCGTTGATTAACAATACTTTCATGTGAGACACATTCCTTTCCATCATTGTGATGTTTTGCAGTATGAGAAACGGACACGAAAAATCCGTGTCCGCTGTGCGCATAATTATTTTCTCGGAATCGCTTATTTAGTTAAACCGCTCATCAATTACACGGGCGGTCTTTTTCGTACTGCGGGGCAGCACGCCTACTTCGACAACCTTGACGATAGGCGTAAATCCGATGCGGCTCTTGACCTGCTCTGCAATGCGGCGGCTCAAGTCTGCGAAATCCACATCACCGGTGGACTCCACGTAGATACGCATAGTGTCCTTGCCGTCCAGGTGAGAAATACGGATCTGGTACTCGCTGGAGATCTCCTCGAATGTACCCAGAATCTCCTCGATCTGGTTTGGGAATACATTGACGCCTTTAATCTTCATCATGTCATCGGTTCTGCCCATGATAATATCAATGCGTGGGAACTTGCTGCCGCAGGCGCAAGTGCCGGGGATAATACGGGACAAGTCATGGGTACGATAGCGAATCAGCGGAGCGCCTTCCTTGACCAGTGTGGTAATGACGATCTCGCCGATCTCGCCGTCCGGCAGATTTTCGCCGGTTACCGGGTCGATGATCTCCAGGTAGATATAGTCATCCCAATAGTGCATTCCGCAGTTTTCCTTGCAGCTGATGCCGATGCCCGGTCCGTAGATCTCGGTCAGTCCGTAGATATCGTAGAGTTCGATGCCCAGTTCGCCGGAAATGCGGTCACGCATCTTCTGACTCCATCGCTCTGAACCGATGACACCCTTTTTCAGACGAATCTTATCCTTGATGCCACGCTTGCCGATCTCCTCTGCCAGCAGCAGCGCATAGGAAGAGGTGGAACAAAGTACTGTGCTTTCCATATCCATCATCATCTGAAGCTGTTTTTCTGTGTTGCCCGGCCCCATGGGGATAACCATAGCGCCCAGCTTTTCTGCGCCGTTCTGGAAACCGATGCCGGCAGTCCACAGACCGTAGCCCGGTGTCACCTGGATGCGGTCCTTGTTGGTGATGCCTGCGGTCTCGTAGCAGCGTTTGAACTGGATCGCCCAGTCATCTACATCCTTGGCAGTATACGGGATGATGACCGGTGTGCCGGTAGTACCGGAAGAGGAATGGATCCGGACAATCTCTTCCTCCGGCACTGCCATCAGCCCCAGCGGATAAGCGTCACGCAAATCCTTTTTCTCAGAGAACGGCAGTTTGGCGAACTCTTCGGGTGTATGTACTTCTGTCATGCCGGCAGCCTCCAGCTTTTTTCCGTAAAAGCTGTTTGAGCGTACCAGTGCCTGAATGCGGTCGTTGACCTGTTCCAGCTGTGTTTCATTAATCTTCATTGTGTTTTCCTCTTATCCTTGTATATGCAGTGCTTTCCGGTTCAATTCCCGGAACTGCGGTTTTACAGTACGTTCCATGGTTTCCGTCACTTCTTCCAATGTCAGCGGCAGCACATCGCTGCGCAGCACAGCCCCCAGCATCACCATATTCAGCACCTTCGGCGAGCCGATCTCCCGGCAGGCGGCATCGCCGTCCAGCAGCGTCACGTTTCCGGCGTTCCGCTGTACATAGCCGATCATTTCCGCTGCGTCATATGCGCCGCCGCCCAGTGTTGCCGTTACCGGCTGAATGGGATGGGTGTTCAGAATCACTGTGCCGTCCGGTTTCAGATAGGGCAGCATCCGCACTGCCTCTGCCGGCTCAAAGCCGATCAGCAGGTCAGCAGTCCCTTTCGGGAACATGGGACAGCAGAGATCATCTCCCATCCGCAGAAAGCTGAACACGCTGCCGCCTTTCTGTGCCATGCCGATGGTCTCTGCGCTCATCACCGGAATGCCTTTCGCCATTGCCGATGCGGCAAGCAGCTTGGACGTAAGGACAATGCCCTGTCCGCCTACGCCGCATAAAATGATGTTCTTACGCATGGCAAGCACCTCCTATCGCTTGTGTCGGGCAGACCTGCGCACACAGACCGCAGCCGGTACACAGCGCCTGTTCGATACGGACTTTGCCGTCCTGCAGAATGATGCCGGGGCAGCCCAGTGTCCGGATACACTTCTTGCACTGGATGCACTTGCTCTCCTCAATCTCTGCCGGCTTTCCGGACTTTATCAGCACCGCACAGGGCGACTTGAAAATGATTGCCTTTACGCCGGGCTGTGATGCCACACGCTTGACGCACGCCACTGCCTCTTTCAGATGCAGCGGATCCACGGTCTCCACCGTCTTTACGCCGATGCCGTGCAGGGTGTCTACAATGCTCACCTTGTCTACCACCTGTCCCATCATGGTCTTTCCCGTGCCGGGATGGGGCTGGTGTCCGGTCATTGCCGTGGTGGAATTGTCCAGAACCACCAGCGTCATGTTCGCCTGGTTGTACACAGCGTTCACCATGCCGGTGATCGCCGAGGCGAAGAACGTGGAATCTCCCACAAAGGCAAAGCAGGTGGTGTCCGGTTCGACCTTGCCGATGCCCTGGGTCATGTTGACACCAGCGCCCATGCAAAGACAGGTATCCACCATATCCAGCGGCATGGCATTGCCCAGTGTATAGCAGCCGATATCGCCGCAGAATACGCTCTTCTTCCCTTTCATTGCCTCTTTGACGGCAAAGAACGAGGCACGGTGAGGACATCCGGCGCACAAAACCGGCGGACGCACCGGCAGCTGCGGCGGCGTTTCCGGTGCTGCGGCAGCTGGCTGCTCCCAGCCCAGGAATGCCGCCAGATCTTTTGCCACGCTGTCGCAGGAGTTTTCTCCGGCAGGGGCAACATCGTGCGTCAGCTTGCCACGAATCTTTGTGGGCAGATGATACTTGCCGCAGAGATAAACCAGTTTCTGTTCGATCACCGGATCCAGTTCTTCCAGGCAAAGCACCTCATCCAGTCCCTGTAAGAATTCCACTGCCAGCTGTTCCGGGAACGGGAACGGCGTAGCCACTTTCAGCACTCCGGGCGCAGATTTGCCATGGAGTACTTCCATGGTATAGGCATAGCTGATACCATGCGTCGCAATACCCTTTTTGCAGCCGGGATCTGCCGCCGGACGAATGCAGTTGCGCTCGTAGCCGGAAAAGACCTCCTGCAATTGTTCGTTCCGCTCTTCCATGCGGATGTGATTCTGGTAGGACAGTCTGGGGAATATGACCCACTTGGAGGAATCTTTGACGAATCCCTCCGGCTGGTTGACCAGATAATCTGCCTTGTCCTTTACCTGAATCGAGGCATACCCATGACAGACTCTGGTGGTGGGGCGAAACAGTACCGGCGTGTGATACTTTTCTGAATAGGCGAAAGCCTCCTGGATCATATCATATGCCTCCTGCACCCCGGACGGGTCAAAACACGGCAGCTTGGAAAAAGCGGCAAACCGCCGGGTGTCCTGCTCTGTCTGAGAAGAGATCGGGCCGGGATCGTCCGCCACCAGTACTACCATGCCGCCTTTTACGCCGATGTAGGCAAGGCTCATCAGCGGGTCGGACGCAACGTTCAACCCCACCTGTTTCATGGTCACCATTGTCCGTGCGCCGCAGTATGCTGCACCGGCTGCCAGTTCCATGGCGGCTTTTTCGTTGGCAGACCATTCTACATAAATGCTGCCGTCATTGTGCCTGGCGGTCGTCTCCAGCACTTCGGTGGACGGCGTTCCGGGATAGCCCGAAACAACATTCAGACCTGCGGCGACTGCGCCCATGGCAATTGCCGCATTTCCCATTAAAAATTCTGTGTGCATTTTATCAATCCAATCTGAGTTTGCTGTCGGAGCTTGTTTCAGAAACCTCCGCTTGCTCCTCTTCTATTATAGTAGAATTTGTCGGTAAAGTCAAGGCAACATTGCAGAAAAAAGCCCCTCTGAAACTGTGCCGCATGGCAGGTCTCAGAAGGGCTGTTTCCCTACACAAACCGTATAGATATTCAAGAGAGGAAAATCGAAACTGCACCCTGTGCGCCGGATGCAGTTACCGAAAGGAGATTTCGGAGTGGGGCGATGCGGTCAGCGCCTGCAAAGAAGTGTGATGCAGGCATGATTCACACCGCCCGATATGAAATTTTTGAAAAGGGGATGTCTTAGAAAAATAGGAATCGGATTACACCTTTTCCGGCAGGCTGTTGATGATGTGTACCAGGAACCGGAGCAGAGCCAGTGCGTCGTTGCTGCTCATTGTGCCGTCCGCATCACAGTCTGCATTCATTTTTGCAGTAGCATTCAGTTCAACTACCCCAGCTGCCGCCTTATTCAGCAGCACTGCGTCCACAATATCCACCTTGCCGTCCAGGTTAACATCGCCGTACAGCACAGCGCCTGCCTCTTCAGAAGAAGTCGTTGTTTCCGATGCAGTGACAGACGTTGTCTCCGAAGAAGTTTCTGCGGAAGAAACCGTCTCTGTTGCAGATGCTGTGGTCTCCGAAGCGGTTGTCACAGTGGTCTCACTGCTGGTTTCCGATGCGGTGGTATCTGTGCTTTCTGCGGAGGATTCGCTTGTCTCCGATGCAGAAGTCGTTGTTGTCTCAGTGGTTTCGCTGGTGGTTACGGTAGTTTCTGTGGTCACTACCGGTGTTTTGTCGCTGTAAAGTCCGATATCATCGAAGTACCATACGCCGGTACCCGGATTGCCGTTCTGTCCGGTGTAGAGGGAGAATTCTTTCACACCGCTCAGCGTCGGTGTTTCTGCGGCAGTTCCCCACTGCTGTACATGGAAATCGGAGAACGGGATCTTGACTTCTGTCCAGCCCTCATTTGCTGTCACCTTCTGGATGCTCTCCCAGTAAGCGCCTGCGCCGTCTACGAACTGGAACGTAGTTTCACGGTTGCTGCCGTCCGACAGGATCCAAAAACGGATGCCGTCAAATCCGGTCCAGTCTGCACTGCCCAGGTTCTTGGTAGCACCGCAATATCCCGGACCGCCGTCTGCAACGCTGTACGCATATTTCAGCGCAGCCTTGCCGTTTTTCACGTTTTCCTTATCCAGTGTCAGTGTCAGCTTGTCGCCGTTGGAATTCTGCTTATACGCCATTGCAACGGCAGTGTCATCGTCATAGGATTCAAAGTCATCAATGATGCTCCGTGCAGCCTCTTCCGATTCCTTGCTGTAAACCGTCAGCTTGACTGTGGGCTGGTTGCCCTCGGTGGTCAGCAGCTTTACCGTATGGGTGCCGATCTCCAGCTTTGCCAGAGCGTCCTTTGCAATGGTGATGGTGTCTTCTGTCATGGTGTAGCTGTCAGCCGGCAGATCTGCGTCATCCAGCTGTAATCCGGACGCCTTGCCCTGCATCATCTGATAGGACAGTGTAACGTCTTCCGGCGCATTCAGGTTGACCCGGAGGTTCTTTCCGGAAAGGCTGTTCTTCGGTGTCTGGTTCTGCATTCTCTCAGCGTGTGCCTTGAAATAGGTCAGAATCGGGTCGCCGTCCATCACGGTGAATTCGCTGAGCTTGCGGTCGTTGAATTCCCAGAACAGACCGCCTGCGGCATCCTGCTCCTCGATGGTATCAAACACGGCTTTCCAGTATGCCTCATACTCATCCGCAGGCAGAGAGGAATGCACATTGAATTCGGTAACGACGAACGGCTTTCCGACTACTTCGTGAGAATCTGCGATCCACTGGAGCATGGTCGTCTTGGTGTCCTCCGGTGTCATATTCGCCCACTGTTCATCCGGATACGGATGCGCAGAGCAGAAGTCGATATAGGGTGACTGCTGGATGTAGACGAACGGGTTGCCCTCGTCGCCGCCGAATCCGTATTTCAGACCGTGGCCTTCCAGACCGGTATAGACCATGTGATTCGGGTCAACGCTCTTGATATACTCGCCCATTTCATCCACCCATGCACGGAGTGTCAGACCAGTGCTGTCCTCGCCGGCATCCTGGTAACGGGGTTCATTCATCAGATCCCATGCAAAAATGGTGGGATCGTCTTTATACTGCACACCAGTGAAATAGTTGGTACGCTCTGCAAAGTGCTTGGCGTAGTCCTTATACCACTGCTTGCAGGTCTCGTTGCTGAAATACTGCGCCCGGTTCGCATGGCTGCCGCCGGTCAGTCCTGCCCAGCTCAGCTTTTTGTCAATGCCGCCGTATGCCTCCCAGTAGTTTTCCAGCGTGATGATAACACGGATGTTATGCTCTTGTGCAGAGTACATGATATAGTCGAAAAGCATGAACTCTGCCTCGTTATACTCGCCCGGTGCAAGTTCAAATCCGTGCCAGGTCTCATTGGAAAAGCCCCAGGTACGCAGTACCGTTACGCCGTTGTCCTCCATCTGCTGCATCCGGCTGTCGATTTGATCCTTGTACATATACTTGTTTTCGATATCCTCGTTGGAATCTTTGCTGGAGCCGTCGCCCAAAGTGAACAGATCGTAGGAGTTGCATCCGGCAAAATAGAACGGTGCGCCGTCACACATGAAGTGTGTTCCGTCTGCATAGACAAAGCCTTCCGGCACGCTGGATGTTTTTGCAGCCGCTGCCGTTTCGCTGTCTGCTGCCCAGGCAGTGGAATAGCTGCCCACTACACCGCACACGCCCAGTACCGCACTGGCGCAGAGTGCTGTGATCTTCTTCAGATATTTCATAAGCTGCTCCTTTCTCACTTGCTCTCCGGCAAGCTGTTGATGATGTGTACCAGGAACCGGAGCAGTGCCAGTGCGTCATTTCCGCCTACTGTGCCGTCTGCATCGCAGTCCGCATTCGTTCTCGCAGATTCGTTCAGTTCCACCACGCCGGCAGTTGCCTTATTCAGCAGCACTGCGTCCGCAATATCTACCTTGCCGTCCAGATTGATGTCACCATACAGGACACTGCCCGGTGTTTCCTCGGATGTTGCAGTAGTCTGAGAAGATGTCTCTGTGGCAGATGCCGATGTTACTGTCTCCGAAGTAGTAGCAGATGCTGTGGTCTCCGTGGTATCCGAAGAAACGGTTTCAGAAGTCTTTCCGGTATCCTCAGTGGATGTAGAAGTTTCTGTCTCTGTGGTGGTAGTTTCCGAAGTTGTGGTTACCGTTGTCTCTGTAGTTTCTGTTGTGACTGAGCCGTCCTTCACGGTAATGGTCAGAACCACATCCGGGCAGTCTGCAAAGGAAACGTGTAGGGTGTGTTCGCCAGCTGCCAGCGTATCCAGATAGGAGCGGTTGAACCGGAACTGGCTGCCGTTTACTGCAAAGTCTGTTCCCTGCTGCAATGCGTTGCCGTCCTCGGTGATGCCTGTCAGTGCGTGGCCGTTTGTGATAATGGTGAAGATAATGTCTGTCGGATCCTGCTTATCATAGACTGCTGTGGTCTCTGTTGCCTCCGCATCCGGTACAGTCACAGTGCCGTCATGATACAGACCGATGTCATCGAAGTACCATACGCCGGTACCCGGATTGCCGTTCTGTCCGGTATAGATAGAGAATTCCTGCACACCGCTCAGCGTCGGTGTTTCTGCGGCAGTTCCCCACTGCTGTACATGGAAATCGGAGAACGGGATCTTGACTTCTGTCCAGCCCTCATTTGCAGTTACCTTCTGGATGCTCTCCCAGTAAGCGCCTGCGCCGTCTACGAACTGGAATGTAGTTTCACGGTTGCTGCCGTCCGACAGGATCCAGAAACGGATGCCGTCAAATCCGGTCCAGTCTGCGCCGCCCAGTTTCTTGGTTGCACCGCAGTATCCCGGGCCGCCGTCTGCAACGCTGTACGCATATTTCAGTGCAGCCTTGCCGTTTTTCACGTTTTCCTTATCCAGTGTCAGGGTAAGTGTATCACCATTGGAATTGGGGGTATATGCTGCGGAAACAGCCTTGCTGTCGGCATAGCTTTCAAAATCATCGATCACGCTGCGGGACTGTTCCTCTGCGGTAGAATCATAAACCCGGATCAGTGCCGTAGGCTGTGCGCCCTCTGTTGTCAGCACAGTTACCTTATGATTGCCCAGTTCCAGCTTTTTCAGCACATCCGCTGCAATGGTGACTGACGAGCTGCTGACGGTATAGTCGGTTCCGTTTTTCAGCACGGTGTCTCCCAGCTGTACGCCGGAGATCTCGCCCAGTTTCATCGTCGCCTGGAAGGTGACGTCCTTCGGATTTACAACGTCGAAGTCTGCCTTCTTCGGAGAAATGCTGTTCTGTGCATTCCGTGCGCTCATCCGCTCTGCGTGTGCCATGATGACATCACGTGCATCATTGGTTTTCGGATAATCCCGGTAGTATACGGTGTAGCCGTCATAGTCCTGGTACAGGCTGTCGCCGTCCATGGATGCCAGCATCCAGTAGTTTGTGCCGGCGAATTCGACGCCCTCATAGGTTTTGCCTTCGAAGATGTCGAACCAATCTTTATAAACATCGGCTCTCTCACTCTGATCCTTCCAGCCAAATTCTTCTGCAATCAGCGGCTTGTTCATGGCTGCGGTATCCTCGCCGTGTTTCTTGAACCAGAACTCGCCCTGTTCTTTGGTGAGTCCCCACTGGTCGCAGTATACGTGCAGTGTGCCGAAGTCGATATCCGGCAATGCTGTCAGTTGCAGGAAATCCATGCCGGAGCTGCCGTGGTATACGTACTTGTGGTCACCCTCCGGGAAGTCGTTGTAGCCGTAGTTGTAAAAGCCCTCATCTCCCACTGCCAGCATATGGTTGCTGTCGATGGACTTTACGTATTCGCTCATTTCCTTTGCCCAGTTGACAACCACATTCTTTTCGCAGCCGGCGTCAGACTCGCACCGGGGTTCGTTTGCCAGCTCCCAGGAGAAAACAGTGGGATCGTCTTTGTATTTCACGCCGGTGTACACGTTCTCGTGGTTGAGCAGCGTCTTGACGTAGTTCTTATACCATCCCTTGATGGTTTCGTTGGTGTAGAAGTCATCGTGTCCGGTGACATTCTCGCCTGCCAGCTGCGCCCACTTTACATACTGTCCCATGCCGCCGAACGCTTCCCAGTTGTTAGTAAATGTAATCAGCAGCTTTACGCCTTCCTGCTCCGCCTTGTACAGTGCATAGTCCAGCTTTTGCAGACCGTCCTCGCCCTCGTTGACGACCGGCTTGTTCAGGTCAGCGTCGTAATACTGGTAGTACACGCCTTCCTTTTCACCAGAACCGTCTACGCTGTCGGTAAACACGGTATAGCCCTTATCGGAAACCTTATCGGTCTTGACGCCGGCATCCAGGTTGCCCCAGGTACGGACTACTTTCATGCCCATTGCCGCAGCATCTTCCAGCGCTGCGTCTACGGTCGCCTTCGGTTTGAAGTTGATGTAGTAGTTGTTTGTGCCGGCATAGTAAAATGTCGAACCATCCAGCATGAACTGTGTTCCGTTGGTGGTGACAAATCCGCTGCGGCTGTCTGCCGCCTGCACGGTCACTGCGCCGGAAAACGGCATTGCAATTGCACTGCACCCAAGCACCAGACTGCTTGCGGCTGCGATCCATTTCCTCTTCATTTGTTCCTCCTCATAACATTGTGTCTGCCTCCGGTGTTTGTTCCGCAGGGACAGACGGGACAATTACAACCTTACCTCTTACTGCTGACGCATAAACGCCAGATTCTTGTCGATCAGCTCACAGCGCTGCTTGACACAGTCTGCACTGCGGAGCGGATCGCCGGGCGTATGAAACGCATAATCCAAAAGCCGCTTGATGTCAGTTGTGGCAACGTGCAGCCGGGTGTCGGAAGATGCGTAATAGATATAAACCGTACCATCCGGGCGGACGATCGCACCGTTGGTGAAAACCACATTGGAAACATCGCCCACACGTTCTTCTCCCAGCGGCGCCAGGAAGTAGCCGGAGGGTTCTGCGATCACCTTCCACGGCTCGTGCAGGTCGGTGACAAACACATACAGCACATAGCGAAGTCCTGCCGCTGTATTCCGCACGCCGTGCGCCAGGTGCAGCCAGCCCTTTTCCGTTTCGATCGGGACAGCGCCGGCACCGTTTTTGGATTCGGTGATGGTGTGATACTTCCGCAGGCTGGTCATGCGTTCTTCTTCGATCACTGCGTTTGTGATATCGTCTGCCAGCCCAAAGCCGATGCCGCCGCCGGAACCGGTCTCAATGAAGCCATCCATAGGTCTGGTGTAAAACGCATACTTGCCGTCCACGAACTTCGGCAGCAGGCACACATTTCGCTGCTGGGGACTCTGCTTGGTCACCAGATTCGGCAGGCGTTCCCAGGTGTTCAGATCCCTGGTACGGACAATTCCGGCAGCCGCAACTGCCGCAGACAGATCAGACGGATCTTTGGCGCTGGATTCTGAACAAAATACGCCGTAGATCCAGCCGTCCTCGTGCTGCGTCAGACGCATATCATAGACGTTTGTCTCATCCGGATACAGATCCGGCAGCACAATGGGCTTTTCCCGAAAGCGGAAGTTGTCGATGCCGTTTTCGCTTTCCGCCACGGCAAAAAAGCTTTTCCGGTCATTGCCCTCTACCCGAACCACCAGACAATACTTGCCGTCCAGATAGATCGCTCCGGCATTGAATACGGCATTGACACCCAGACGCTCCAGGAAAAACGGATTCGTCTCCGGGTTCAGATCATACCGCCAGTGCAGCGGCACATGGTCACGGGTCAGCACCGGATTTTTCCAGCGCAGGTAAATGCCATTGTAAAAGGACGATTTCTCATTTTTGCGGCTGAGCAGCTCTTCCTGCTTTTCTTTCTGCCGCAGATATTCCACATGATACATCCGGTTTCCTCCTCAGTGATTTCTCTTGATGATTTCCATGCACATTCTGCCGTTGTGATACGGGCATTTCCACGGGTCAACGATGGTCAGCTTTTTTACAGGTTTCCCGTGGATATCCACTTTCCAGAACCATTCGCTGTTTTCCCGTGGATCGACCAGCAGACGCAGGATGCACGCCCAGACCTTTTCTGCCGCCTCGCCGTACTGCGCCTGTTCCGGGTGCTTTTCCAGCATATGGGTGAACCCCAGTATCGCCTCGGACTGCACCCACCAGATACGGTCGGTGTCTGTCACGCCGTTTTCGATCTCATTGCAGACCGCCTCGCCGTCAAATCCACGTTCCAGCACGGATTCCGCCAGCACATCTGTCATACGGTGTATCTTTTCCGACAGTTCCCGGTCACCCAGCAGGTCACAGCCCCAGTCCAGCAGCCATGCGCTTTCGATGTCGTGTCCATAGCTTTGCAGGTCGATCAGACTGTGATACGACCGATCGAAGAATACCTCCTGCCGCCGTTTTTCCGGATCGAACATTTTTTCCGACCAGATATCCAGCAGCGCCCGCAGTTCCTTTTCCACCTCCGGCGACTTCGCCGCCTGGTACAAACCGCTGTAGCCCTCAAACACGTGGAGCAGCGTATTCATGGTACGCTCTGCCATGACGCCGTTTTCAGAAAGCTTTTCATTGGACTGCGGATTCCAGAACCGGTCGTAGGACTCGCCGTAGCCTTCTGCATCCCGGCAGTGCATCTCTACGATCTGAAACAGCTGCCTTGCGGTTTGCAGCGCCTCGGGATTTCCGGTCAGCCGATAGTAAGCGGAGAGCGCATAAATGGCAAACGCCTGGTTATAGGTGTGCTTGGTGGTGTCCAGCGGCTTTCCGTCATATGTCACCGACCAGAACACACCGCCTGCCTTGCGGTCCACGCAGTAGCGCATCAGAAAGCGGTACGCATGATCTGCCGCATGGCTCAGTTCCGGGTTGTGGAGCAGCATGGCAGCCTCTGAGAAAAACCAGAGGATGCGGCTATTGAGAATACAGCCCTTTTCTGCTTTGGCATACCGCCGCAGATCCAGGTCTACATAGCTGATAAATCCGCCGTATCGCTCATCTTTCAGCGAAAGCCAGAACGGGATGATCTTCTGTTCCAGCATGGTCTGCACTTCTGGTGTCAGTCGTTTCATATGCGCTCAGCTCCTAATTGAAGTCTTAAGGCAACACCGCACAAAGCTTGTGCGTAAGATGCGCAGCCGGATTTTTTGGCAGATTGCGCAGAAATTTCGCAGGCATACTTTGTGTCTGGCAAGGAATTTCTGGGCAATATGACGGAAAATCAGCAAGCAGATTGCGTGCAAAGCCGTCAGGCGGGCTTTGTGCGGTGTTGCCTTATTTTCTACCCTCGCTGCGGTCATCTTCATTCGCCGCATCGTGGGACTGAATGTATTCGATCACGGTCTCGGCATCGGTAAATGCCAATCCTACATAACTATCTGCACAGCCATAGTAAATGGCGATCCTGCCGGTGTCACCGTCCTGGAGTGTCGCACAGGGAAAGCATACATTCGGCACAAAGCCACGCTCTTCATACCACTGTTCCGGCGTCAGCAGGAAGTTTTCACAGCGGTATTTCACCTTGGACGGATTCTCCAGATCCAGAATTGCACCGCCGATGCTGTAAACAAATCCGTTGCAGGTATTCGTCACCCCATGGTAGAACAGCAGCCAGCCCTCACTGGTCTCAATGGGTGCTGCGCCGCCGCCGATCTTGGTGTTTTCCCACCAGCGGCTGCTCTTTCCCATCACATGGCGGTGGTGTCCCCAGTACTCCATGTCCTTGCTCTCGCTGAGGAAAATGTCGCCGAACGGCGTGTGTCCGCTGTCGCTGGGACGGGAAAGCATCATGTACTTGCCGTCGATCTTCCGTGGAAACAGCACTGCGTTCCGGTTAAACGGCAGGAACGGATTTTCCACCCGGACAAATGTCTGAAAGTCGGTAGTCTTTGCCATGCCGATGGCTGCGCCGTAGGCATCCTGGCACCAGATCACATAATAAGTGCCGTCCACTTCCACCAGCCGTGGGTCGTAGGCATAAACCGGCTGGAACGGTTCTCCGTTTTCATCCAGGAACTGAATCTTTTCCTGGTCGAATGTCCAGTGAATGCCGTCTGCACTTCTGCCGAAGTAAATAAACGGAATGCCGTTCACCTGCTCTCCCCGGAACACGCCGACAAAAGCATCTTCATACGGAATGACTGCGCTGTTGAAAATGCGTGCCACACCAGGGATGGGATTCCGGGAGATAATGGGATTTTCCTGGTAGCGCCATACCGGTGCAGTACAGTCTGCCGGGCGCTCCTGCCACGGCAGATTGGGCAGGCTGCCTGTCTTTGTCAAAATCGGTTTCATTGTGAATTGCCTCCTTATCATTCCTTGACAGCGCCCATTGCCATGCCGCTGTAGATTTGTTTCTGGCAGAACAGGAAAATAATCAGAATCGGGATCATGGTGATGATTACGCCGGCACAGATATACTGATACTGGCTCCCCATCGGTCCTGTAAAGGTATAGAGCGAAGTCGATACCACCTGGTACAGGCTCTTATCCTGTAAGTAAAGATTTGCCATGTAATATTCATTATAGGTGCTGACACCTTTCAGAATCGCACTGGTGACGATCGCCGGTTTCAGCAGAGGCAGCAGGATGCGGAAGAATACACCGAAATAGCTGCATCCGTCCAGAATCGCCGCCTCATCCAGAGTTTTCGGGAGATTCTCGAAAAATTGCAGAAAGATGTAAATTGCAATGACATCTGTGCCGAGCATCAGGAAAATATAGCCGTAAAGGGTGTTGACCAGATGCAGCACGGTCATGATCTGATAGACTGTGACCTGTGTTGCAATGCCGGGAATCAGCGCTGCGACCATGAACAGATTGCGGATCAGATGGTTGCCACGGAACTGAAAACGGTTCAGCACATATGCCAGCATTGCGGAGATCATGGTGCTGCCTACCAGCACGCATACCAGAATGAGAAAGCTGTTGAGAAATGCTCTGCCCATGTCTGCCTTTACCCAGGCAACCTTGAAGTTTTCAAAGTTCAGCCAGCTTTCCGGCAGTGTCATGACGCTGGTCGTGCGGTACTCTTCATCGGTCTTGAATGCGGTAGTCACGCAGCTGACAATGGGAACCAGCGCACAGAATGCGCCGAACAGAAGGATGGCATACTGAAGGATCTGCTTTGGCAGTCTTTTCAGAAAAACGCTTTTGCTTTTCATTTTCTCGCCCTCCTCTTTCCGACACGAACGCCGGAGTTCATCTTCTTTTCCGCCAGCTTTTGAATGCCGCTGACTACCAGGATCAGCACCAGCAGTACCACTGCCATTGCCGACGCCAGACCAACCTTCTGGTTGGCGTGTGCCAGCTTATCCATGAGAACAAAATATGTGGATGTGCCAAAGCCGCCGTCTGTGATAACATATGGAATTTCAAATACGGAGAGAGAACCGGAAATTGCAAGAATCATGTTTAGCACAACGATCGTGCGGATGGACGGCAGGATGATATACCGGAAACGATGCCATGCGTTTGCGCCGTCAATGGCAGCCGCCTCATACTGCGTCTTGTCTACACTGGCGATTGCGCCGATAAACAATACCATGTTCTGTCCCATGTACCGCCAGATGGAGGATGCCACCAGCACCCAGTTATTGATGCGGGTGTCCTTGAGCCAGAACGGCAGCATATCTTCCGGGATTCCCAGCAAGCCGAGGATGGAGTCCAGGACAAAACCGTGGGTGTAGAAATACTTGAAGATAAACCCGACGGCAATGCCGCAGACCAGGCTCGGGAAATACAGTGCGCCACGGAAGAAACTTCCGCCTTTGGGGTTAAAGCTGAGGATCGTTGCAAACAGCAGTGCCAGCGCAAGCTGTACCACAGAACCGACCATATAATACAAGCTGAGTTTCAGCGCATTGAAACAATCGTCCCGGGTGAAAACATCAATATAATTTTCCAGCCCCACAAATTTTCGCTCGCCGATATACTTCATATCATAAAAGCTGAACTGCACCATTTTGAAAAACGGCAGGTATGTAAACAATATCAGCAGGAACAACGGAACAAACAGGAATGTCAGCGTGACAACCACTTTCTGTACATTCACATTCGACCATTGCAGCCGCCGTTTCCGCTTGGACAATCCGACTTCTGTATGCCGCTCTGCCATGTCCATGCACTTCCTTTCTGCGTCGTCGATGGATTTACTCCGGTGTTACACCGCTCTTTTCCTGTGCGGAAGTCCATTCAGCATTCCATTCGTCTGCGATCTCTTCCATGGTCTTTCCGCCGCCGATGGCTGCCTCTACGATTGCTGCCACGTGTGTGGAATCGGAATCCAGGGAGATCTCAGAATCGTTGTTGATCTTATTGAACAGATCTTCTTCCCCTGCCGGTGCCGGATTATCGGTAATCAGTGTGATATCCTGGAAGCTCTCCAGAGAATCCGGATAAGTATCACCCTTGACGATGGGGATACCGCCCTGCGTTTTTGCAAATCCGGAGGATTCTGTGAGCCACTTGATGTACAGCATTGCAGCGGTTTTCTCTTCACTGGTGCTGTTTACATTGACGCCGTAGCAATAGTCAGCGCTTGCGGACGCATACTGCTTTCCGTCCACGCTGATGGGGAACGGCATATATGCAATGTCATCCGCATTCGGACCGCCTGCCTGCATCTGCGGCACTGCCCAGCTGCCCAGAACCATACAACCGATGTTGCCCTCGTTGATCTGTGCCTTGCAGCCTTCCCAGTCTGTGGTGGTCGGATCCTCTTCGGTCAAGCCCTGCTTTACTGCCTCATATAAGGTATCATAGACAGCATACGGTCCGGTCATATCATCGTGCTTTGCAAACGGATTCTTCGAATGCACCAGCTTGTTGTTCTTAAAGTCCGGATCGCCGGTAGCACCGCCGCTGATATAGCCGTCCCATGCAGTCAGTGTCCATCCGGCAGCGTAGTTGGTGTACAGCGGAATCGCATCAGTCTTATCCTGGATCAGTTTCAGATCCGCCAGGAAGGTTTCCGGATCGGACGGCAGTTCGGTGATGCCTGCCTTTTCGAAAACCGCCTTGTTGTAAACAATACCGCTGACATTGCCCATTGTCGGGATGCCGTAAACCTCATTGTTGAACATCTGCTTATCTACGAATTCGTAGGTATCCTTGAAGTCACCGTAATCGCCGATCTTTTCGAAATAGTTGCTGAGTTCGCTCTTGTCCACGGTAGACGGGATGCAGCAGATGTCGCCCCAGTCTCCGGAAGAAAGTCTCGTGGTGGCATCGGTGTCATAATCGGTGATGCCCTCATAAGTGATCTTGATGTTCGGATACATGGCGTTGAACTCGCTGATGTAGTCCTGGAAGTCGGAATCCACCAGATCGGTGCGGTTCGTCAGAATCTTCAGATCAGCTTTCAAATCGGTTTCAGTTTCGCCCACCTTCATATCTTTATAGGCTACTGTTGGCTTTGCGTCGTTGTTTTTGCCGGATGTACTTCCTGTGCTGCCGCAGGCGGTTGTTGCTGCTGCAAGGATTCCTGCCAGTACCAATGCCATTACTCGTTGTTTCATTCTGATTTCCTCCATTCAGATATCGCAATCTTATTCCTTTTTTCACGTACAGGTTTTCGGAATCTCTTTTGTATTCCGTTTTTCTATGATTCTATCTTACTCTATTTTTACCTAAAAGTCAAGCTAAATTTAAGCTTAAATTTGCTTTTCTGCGTTTTACACAAAAGAATTCTATTCAGATCAGCTATATTAAACAAACAATATCAGATTTTTGTTGTGTAATACTGCAATATCTCGTGGTACAGCTAAATTTTTAGCTAAAAAATAAGCTGCACAGACATTTCCGTCCATGCAGCCGCAAGAATGTTCTGTTTTTTGGAAAAATTCTAGCGCAGATCTTTCACGCTCTCCCGGATCACCAGTTTGCCGCTGACCACAATGCGGCGTACATCTGCATCCGGTTTCTGGATGCGGCGGATCAGCTGCTGTGCGCTGACTTTTGCCATGTGGTCTACGTCAACGGCATAAGTCGTCAGCGGCGGCACAGCCAGCCCTGCCAGGATATAGTCATCAAATCCCACCACGGAGACGTCTTCTGACACACGAACGCCTTGTTCTTTCAGTGCATTCAGCAATGTATATGCTGTGATATCGCAGTTGCAGGCAAACGCAGAGGGCATTTTTTTCAGATGCTCCAGAGAAATGGTGACCTTTCCTTCGGCGTCACGGTCTGGCAGGACGTAGTCTTCCGTCACGCTGACGCCTGCCTCACGCATGGCACGGCAATAGCCGTAATAGCGGTCTGTGATACTGCTGGTGGCGTTCACCGAACCTACGAACATAATATTCCGATGCCCCATTTGCAGGAGATAGTCCACCATGGTATACATCCCATAATAGCCGTCGGAGATCACGCTGTCCCGGTGATACCGTGCATCAAAGGCATCCAGCACCACCAGAGGAATCCCGGTCTCTGCCAGCATTTCCCGATACGACTTCGAGAAATTGCCCATGACAATAACGCCGTCCACCCGTTCTTCCTGCACCAGCCGTGGAATCTGCCGCTCCTGCTCGGCGCTGTCTGTCACGACCTCCAGGATGCCAATATGTCCGGTCTGCGCCAGATAAAACAGAATGCGCTCATACAAGTTCCAATAGAACGACTGTCCCTTTTCGATATATCGGTATGACGTCACAATGCCCAGGGTATACGTCTTTCCTGTTGCTGCCGGCTTGAACTTTTTGCTCTGATAGCCCATTTCTTCTGCTAGCTGCAAGATCTCCTGCCGCAGTTCTTCGCTCACGCCGTCCTTTCCGGCAAGCGCCTTGGAAACTGTTACAATGCTGACATGGAGCCGCTCGGCAATGTCTGACATCCGTACTGCTTTTGCCACGTTTCTTCGTCCTTTCTTTTGTAAGGTTACTTTTTAGCTAATTATACTGTAATTTAGCTAACTTGTCAAGTTTATTTTTCGAACAGCCGGCAAATATTTTTTTGCGGTATGATAAATGGCGCAAAAAAGCCGCTGTGCGTCATACACAACGGCTTTCGGGTTCTGTTTTCGAAAGTTCATCAATAAATGACATCCTGCCAGGACGGGTTTTTGCCTGCGCCCTGGAGCGCAACATAATAGAGCATATAGTAGATATCCGTGGAATCCACCTTTCCGTCGCCGTCGATATCAGCAGCAGCGACCTGCTCGTCCGTGAGTCCCCCGTCTAATCCAACGCCACGATAGGCAACATAGACCATGGCATCGAAAATGTCAGAGGTGTCGATTTTTCCGTTGCCGTCCAGGTCGGCTTTGAGAAGTGTCTTTGTGCCGTCTGAAAAATGAACAGACCCACCGAGTCCCATATTTTCAATTGCATCCCATTGTTCCTTTGTACCCAAATAATAAATATCGGTTAGTTTATCGCAGCCCATAAAAGTATCTTCTTCAATATATGTCATGCTGATTGGAATTGTTATTTTTTCCAAAGAACTGCAATCATAAAAATTTGATTCCAATAATTCAGTTACACCCTCCGGAATTTGAACCTCCTGCATTGTTCCACATCCACAAAAAGCCCAACTTGCAATTTTTGTCACTGTGTCTGGAATAATCACCTTACCTGTACAAGTTCTGCCGTCAACTAAGATTCCATTGATAATCACAAGCGGATTTTCCTTCTGCATTTTTGCAATCCAAGGTGTTTCCCAGAAAGCTGAGCCTTCGATTGTTGCAACATTCTCTGGAATCACAACCGTCTCTAGGTTTGTGCATCCTCGGAAAGAATTATAGCTGATTTCTTCTGTGCTTTCCGGAAAAATGATTTCTTTTAAGGCAGTGCAGTCTCGAAAAGCCTCCTCTCCAATGTACGACAATCCTTCTGATAAATTAACTTTTTCTAGGTTTGAACATTCCAAAAAGGCATCTGAGCCTATATTCTTTACACTGCCCGGAATTGTAATTTCCGTTAAGGCAGTGCAATTTTCAAATGCTTTGAATTCAATTTCCGTTACATCGTCCGGAATCATAACACTGCCGGAACAAGTTGTTCCATCAATTAAAATATGACTTGCAATCACTAATGGACTTTCCGCTAGTTTAGCTTTCATCCATACAGTTCCCTCAAAAGCGTGATAACCAATATTTTCGATGCTGTCCGGAATTGCTATTTCCGCTAATGCAGTGCAATTCTCAAACGCTGAATATCCAATTTCTGTAACGCCATCCGGAATCGAAATATCTGTCAAAGCAGTGCAATTTTCAAAGGCTGAATCTCCAATATATGTTACACTATCCGGAATCGAAATATCTGTCAAAGCAGTGCAATTTTCAAAGGCTGAACTTCCAATGCTTGTTACGCTGTCTGGAATTATGACTTCAGTTAAGGAAACACAATCAAAAAAAGCACTATAAATTCCAGTTACCGGCCTTCCTTCGATTTCCGACGGGATTTCCAATGTACCTGTAATAGACTCAGGGCAATCATTAATGGATATAGTACCATCATTCCAAACAACATAATTCAGTGCAACTGAGCCTGTTTCTGTTGAAACCGTATATTCTCCTTCCGAAACTCCATAACGAAAACTCATCTCTTTTGCCAACACCAAGCCATTTCCATTCGGCAGTTCTGCCCCTGCCAGCGGCAGTGCCGCCGCACATATCACCCCGGCAGCCAAGCCTGCCAAAAACTTCTTCATTTTTTTCATTCCAATAGACTCCCTTCATAAAATTGTCATTGCGCAAAAGCACAACTTTCCATGATACATCATGATAGTGTTTATTATACCGCAAAAAAAAAAAAAAAAATAAACAACTTTTATTGAACATTCTATGAATTTCAAAAATTAAGCATATCATATTTTTTTCAATGCAGCTTTGCACTCTCAATTCCCACAAAAACAATTGACATTTCCCACAGATTGTGATACAATATAGGCAAAACGGAAATCAGATGCGGAAGGATTCCGCACGCACATGATACAGGGAGGACTTTATGCTGCATCACATTTTTCAAAAAGTGCTGCTGCCGGCTGCTCTGGCAGGAACTATGCTTGCCGGCACATCAGCCCCGGCGGTATCTCTGGCGGCACAGGCTGCCACACAGCCGGACAGCTATCACGACGACTGGCTGCACGTCAACGACAACGCCGAGATCGTAGACAAGGACGGCAATCCGGTCTGGATCACCGGCTGCAACTGGTTCGGCTACAATGTCGGCAGCCAGGTATTCGACGGGGTCTGGTCGCAGAATATGCACGATATGCTCCGGCAGATCGCCGACCACGGGTTCAACTTTCTCCGGATTCCCATGTCCACAGAGATTTTGCTCCAATGGAAAAACGGTGATCCCGACCCGGCAACGCCAAAGGTCAACCAGTACACCAACCCGGAACTGACCGAAGAGGGCATCGAGGGAGGTACGATCAAGTACAGCTTTGATATCTGGAACATGGCGGTCAAATGGTGCCGGGAGCTGGGCATCAAGATCATGATCGACATTCACAGCGCAGAGACCGCCTCAGCCGGTCACCAGGTCAGCCTCTGGTACACGGACAAATTCAGCACCGAGGACTGGTGCGATGCGCTGGCATGGTTTGCAGATTATTACAAGGATGATGACACCATCCTTGCCATCGACTTGAAAAACGAACCGCACGGTACAGCTGACGTAAAGGATCAGATGGCGAAATGGGATGACTCCACTGACCCGACCAACTGGAAATATGCCGCAGAGACCTGTGCGGCACGAGTACTGGAAAAGAATCCGGAACTGCTGATTATGGTCGAGGGTACAGAGGTTTACCCCAAAGAGGGCTACGACTGGACTGCACCGAGAATCGACTACACCACCATGACAGAGTACTACTACGGCACATGGTGGGGCGGAAACTTCCGGGGCGCAAAGAAATATCCCATTGATTTGGGCAAATATCAGAGTCAGCTGGTCTACTCCCCTCACGACTACGGTCCGCTGGTATGGGAACAGAAATGGTTCTACGACGGATTCACCCAGGAAACTCTGCTGAAAGACTGCTGGTATGACAACTGGTTCTTCCTCCAGGACGAGGGCGTCGCTCCCCTGCTCATGGGCGAATGGGGCGGATTCATGGACGGCGACAAGAACGAACAGTGGATGACATATCTCCGGGACTTCATGATCGAGAACCGCATCCACCACACATTCTGGTGCTTTAACGAAAACTCCGGCGACACCGGCGGTCTGGTCTACGACAACTTCGGCAAGTGGGACGAGGACAAATACGCCCTGGTCAAGCCGGCGCTGTGGCAGGATGACAACGGTAAGTTTATCAGCCTGGATCATACCATTGCACTGGGTTCCAACGGCATTTCCCTTTCCGACTATTACGGCGGCGGAAACAATAATACAACAGAACCGGACAGCAAAATAATTGCAGGTGATGTGAACAGTGACAAGCTGGTCAACGGTGTGGATCTGACACTGATGCGGCAGAACATCACCAAATGGCAGAGCACAGATGATGTGCTGACTGCCAGCCCACAGGACACCAACGGCAACGGCGTATTCAGCATAGCAGATATTGTCCTGCTGACGCAGTATCTGCTGGGAAAAGACGTGATACTGAAAAGCTATTCTTCCTAAGTCTATGACAACATAACAAAACGCCCCTGCCTTTCCGGTACAAACCGTGAAAAGCAGGGGCGTTTGTGTTATTGTAAAATGATCTCAGACAAATGCCTCTTTGATGCTGTCATAGTGCAGGAAAATGCCCTGTGCGGCAATGGCACGAATCTCCTCCGCAGTCGCCAGTGCGAACTCTGTCACTTCGTCCGGCTGCACCTTTACATCCGCCTCGGTGAAGTCCAGCACATACTTGTAAATGTCCACGAAGTAGTTGTTCTGTTCCTCGGGATTGACACGCTTATAGGAGAACGCATAGCCGCCTTTTGCGCCGGTGACGTCGATTCCGGTTTCCTCCAGGATCTCACGGCGCACTGCATCGGCTCCGTCCTCTCCGGCACGGACACCGCCGCCGGGAACTTCCCACCAGCCGGGCGCCCACTCTTTGTCCAGTTTCCGGCGTGTAATCAGATACTTGCCGTCCGGACGCTGCAATACACCCAGTACGGTCAGGTGAAACTCGTCTGGTTTCATATGCCAGTCGTTCCGGTTCATAGTGCGACCGGTTTTCTGCTTGTTTTCATCGTAAATATCCCACTGTTCCATGGATTCTGCTCCCTTTTTTCAATTTTTGCCTTTTTATTGTAGCATAGTTGCAGGGTGGTTGTCAAGGGTGAATGTGAATCCCGGATACCAAAGGAACAGCATCACTTATTTCCGTAGGTCAGCAGATTGCAGTTATAATAATCCCACTGGTCGTCCTCGTTGTCAACGGAGAAAAGTTCGCCGTCATACGCCATGAAGTTGTCCCAGACAGTGGCGGAACAATCCCAGGCATTCAAGAAATACATTTTCTTGCCCAGCGCATTGGTTGCTGTATCCATATAGACCTTGTTGCTGTATACCATAGCGTTTTGTCCCCAGCCGTCTGCCACGTTGTTCTGTTCGAATGCACGCTGGATGGCTGTACAGCCGTTCCGATAACCAATATTGTTTCGGATCACGCAGTCATTGCCCTTGATGTTGATAAAACTTTTTGCGTAATTTTCACCGCTCATTCCGGTTCCGTCAAATGTGCAGTTCTCTACTGTTGTTCCGGTGGTGTACTCTTTGATGTCAACGTGTTCGGCTGCGACATTCGGTCCCAGCTTACAGTTTCTGATGGTATTGTTGTCGCATTCATAGCCGTACCCTGTAGTGCTTTGAGCGCTGCCTACATAAATCGCCTCGCCGTATCCCGGAGACACAACGCCGGTATCATGAACGCTGCAATCTTCAATCAAGCAGCTGGAGCTGTTGTCCCGAAGGTGGATGCCTTCAGAACCGATGTTGTACACTTTGCAATTGCTGATTGTTGTGTGATTGGAATTGTCCAGCATAATACCTTTCTGGGCATTTGTCACCTTTAGGTCTCTGATCTCCCACCAGTCGCCGGAAACAGACAAAACGTAATTTTCAGCGGTGGAAGAACCGGAGAGAATCGCCGGTTTTTCCGGGTTTTCAGAGCGAATGACAATGGGGTTTTCTTTTGTTCCGTCCGCTGAACCGGTGAACATATATCCCTTTGGCGTTTCGCCGCTGTAAACATATTCACCTTCGGCAAGGATGATCTCATCCCCTGCCTTTGCATTTTCCAGAGCCGTTTTCAGTTCCTCTGTATTTTTTACGTGAATCTGATTGGCTGTATTCTCTGCCGGGAACAACTTCTGCCGCATCATGCAAAGGTCGAACACATCCACTTTCCCGTCTGTGTACAAGTCTGCGGCTTTCCAGTCCGCCAACTGCACACCGGGGACAGCGAGGAGCCATTTTTGCAGGGTGACAATATCTGCGATGTCGAATTTCCCGTCTGCGTTAACATCGCCCTGCACTGGGTCAGTCTCCGTTTGTGACATAACAGCGGCGGTCAGCAGAATAAACGCTGCATTGCCATAGATCGTGTTTTCGTTGGTCGTCCACTCGGCATCGCTGTCCATGTAGCACTTGCCGTTATACTTCGAAAGATGTCTGTTGTTTGTGGAATTTGCGCCTTCTGTCACGTATCCATCCGGGCATTTGTACGGCGTGAGTTTTGCATCCTTGGTGTAGATTGCACTATAGATATTCTTTACGCTGTTCTCGCCGTATCCCGAAACGTAACTGAAAGATACCGGATTTACGCCCAGAATATAATTGAAGGCACTCTGGTTGGAATGCAGCACCGCATCGGGAATACTGTCACTTCCCTCCGTAACCATACTACCGAGCAGCAGCGTCATGGAACTCTGTGCAAGAACCATGTTGGAACCCCACCAGTAGCCCCAGTCGGGATAATCTGTTCCAAAGCTGTCATAATTCAGGATGCGCTTTCTCCACGGCTCAAACTTACTGAAAACGGTTTTTATCTTGTCTGACGGCGCATCATTCTGATACAGATAGTGGAAAAATCCCAGGAATGCTCTTCCCTTATGGCTGTATCCGAGGGAACTTCCGGTAAAGCAGGTGTTCACGTTTTCGTTTTCACAATTGGCAATCAGATAGTTTTCATACACATCTGCATTGTTTCCGGCAGTTTTGGAGGCACGATACAAAGCACCGGCTGCCCAATACATACTTCTGTCCAGTTCCTCCTGTGTGAATGTATAGGTACGATTTGCCGCACCAATGGACATATGTTTTTCGTTGGAAGAATCTGTGACCCAGTTCCAGGCACGGACAGCAGTTTCCAGGCACTGTTCTGCAAAGTCGGCATACGCCAGAATATCTTTATAGACGAGATACGCATGGGCAAGCATTGCCGCCATATCCGCTGTTGCAAGGTGAGAGCGCAGGTCAGTTTCCTGGGCGCCGGAAGTGTAATCCGAAGTGCTGTACAAGGTATCTTCAATGTAGATCGTGCCGTCCTTGTAATTGGCAGCAACATAGAACGAGCCGTCTTTGTCCGGATGTTCCAGCTTGAGCAGCATATCCAGTTCCCATTTGATCTCGCTGAGAATCGCAGGAGAATCGGAATACCGATCACTTGTCTTATCCGTTTCGGGAATATTGGGATCGAGCTTTCGGAATTCCTGCGGGAAAAGTTCATAGGCAAGCAGGAGATTTTCGACCGAGGTTGCTGCAGGAGAAACATATTTCCCGTAATCTCCGGCATCGTACCATCCCTGTGAAACGTCAAATGTTTCGGCATTGGGGTTGTCCCTGTCTGACCATCTTCTGACAGAGACATCATTGGGGTGCAGATTCTTTCTTGCGAACTCCCCGGCATACTTTTCTTCCAGATCAATTCCCTGCCGCTGATAGTAGTAGTATTTGCTCATATCAGACAGCATTTCATCATACACATCATCCCCGATCTCAAAAGGAACTGAAACGATGGTATCCGTTTTCAGATCTTCTTCCTTATCTCTTGGGGTCAGCGCAGATGTGTTCAGATCTGCATTTGGTATCCGGATAAAATAAGTACCCTCATCTATTACGGCATCAAAATTGATCTCGTAGACGGACTCCCCCGAAATCGTTTCATCTGCGACAGCATCAGAAAGCATATTCGAATAGGCGACTTTTCCAGAATCCTTGTTTACGACCTCATACCTCTTGCCGCTCAGAGAACCGAATTTTGCAAAGCAGGAAACCTTGGCATTTTTCTCGCCCTCACAGGTATATCCCACCTGGTTTACCTTAATGAAGGGATACTGCCTTTCCTCATCATCCGAAGATATTTTCATATTGCGGAACGATGCCGATTCCCCGGACGGGACAGCGCCAACGCTGATTTTCCACACGTTGTGCTTGTCGAACCCTTTCTCCGAGATGATCTCTGCCAGATCATACAAAGGCAAGGTATAGCTTGTCCATTCCGGAGATGCGGTTACGGCGTTCTGATATTTTTCCAGGTCTGTCCAGTTGACGGTCACATCTTCATTGTGAGAATGAGACGTGATGCCGATACGAAACGGAAAACTTGTCTGTCCGCTGCTCTGCACCTCAAACGACAGACTGCCGTTGTAAAAATAGTCGTACAGATCAGATGTTGTCCAGATCGTATTCGGGATAATGTTTGCGCCGCCCCAGCTTTCTGTTACCCACAGATTTTTTCCATCGTTGTCCATCAGAATCGTTTGCAGCTGCGTTCCTGCTGTTTCTTCCACGTTTGCCGCAGATACGCTTACCGCTGACATGGACATAGATGAAAGCAAAACGGCAAAACTCAAGGTAAGGGATAGGATTCTTTTTCGCATTTTTTCTCCTTTTGCAGATTGTTTTTCGAGAATAATTTCTGTAATTCCACTTATTTTACGCATCATAAATCTCTAATTATCATAAGATTCTATATGATGTGTTGATCATTTTTATTATAAATCACTTTGATATAAATGTCAATATATGCGGATAAATATTACATAGGAACAAGAACGCCTTTTAGAACAGACAGAAAACGGCTATACAAAAAGCAGGTACTTTATATTAGTAAAGTGCCTGCTTTCTCTTTCCGCATCAGTAATTGCGATAGTTTCCCCCGTGATTGTCCCTGCTTTTATTTCAAAATCGGTACTCTATTTCCATGGCTGCCATCTAAAAACAACTCACTATAGTTTTTATGGCAAAAAATTTCAATCATTTTGTCCATGTGCCAGAATGGTTCTCTTGCTTGAAGTTCTTCTAATGACATCCAAAAGATATTGCCTTCGGATGATGATTGAATTGTCCCGGAATATGTATTCGTTCTATATAAAAACACGATATACCTGTTACCATCCTCTTTGACCCAATCCTTTACACCGCAAAGTTCAAGATTGGATACAGTCAATCCTGTTTCTTCATAAATTTCCCGAATAACAGAATCAACAATGGGTTCGCCGCTTTCGATATGCCCGCCAGGAAAGACGATGCCCTTATAGTCCTTACCAACTTTTTCTTCAACAAGCACATTGCCCTGATCGTCATAGATCATGCACATATTTGTCAGTTCAACCGGATTATTACGGTTCATTTGCTCCATCTCAATCCCTTCTCGTTTTATGATGCCTTCCAATTTTCAGCTCTACAGAGTTTCAGAAGAATAACAGTATTGTATCAAAAAAATATGAAAAAATCTACACCACTCAAATTGCAACGTTCGGAATGTACGCTAAAAAGCATCAAGTTTGAGAAACAGAGTCACATTATCTGTCATCTTCCCAGTAGTTAAAGACTTGTTAAGAATTCTTATGTTATAATCATAGTACAGAAAAAGCCAATGACAAGAATTGAGGGAAAGACTATGTTTCTGAGGATACTGAAAAAAGACCTAAAACGCAAGAAAACTATGAACGTGATACTTCTGATATTCGTGATACTCTGCTCGACGTTTGCAGCGGCAAGTGTAAATAACATTATCGCTGTAACCGGCGGTCTTGATTATTATTTTAAAAAGGCAGGCATGGCAGACTACTATCTGTTCGCTCACGACAGCAATGGTGAAGGAACGGTAGAAAATCTGCTTGAAACAAGCGCCAATGTTAAGGACTGGCGTTCTGAAAAAATGATAGATGCAACATCTGAGGCGCTTCGTGACGGAGGAAACAAGTTTATGGATTTCTCCAATGTCCTGCTGATATGCGATATTTCCGACACCAATCTGAATTTCTTTGACAGAGACAACAATATCGTCAGTGACGTGCCGAAGGGCAAGGTGTATATAACAGGGTATGTGCCGATCAGAGAGGGCGCTACAGCCGGGGATAAATTCAGATTGAAACTCGACAGTACCGAGATCGGACTTGAAGTTGAAGGTATCGCAAAAGATGCGCTTTTTGGTTCTGCAATGATGGCAAATCCACGATTGCTTATGAACCACGAGGACTTTGAAACACTCCTTAAAGACGAAACAATAAGCACATACAGAATCGGACATATTTACTACATTGATTCCGATAATACATCTGCACTGGAATCGGATATTTCAGGGCTTTCAGGCATTTACTTTTCCGGCAGCAATGCTATGATAAAAACGACCTATATCATGAATACGCTTGTGGCAATGGTGATTCTTGTCATCAGCATAGGTCTGATTATCGTGTCGTTCGTTGTGCTGAAATTTACGATAAGGTTTACCATTTCAGAAGAATTTCGTGAGATCGGCGTAATGAAAGCAGTTGGTCTGCCGAATACTTCAATACGTTCCCTGTATATCGTAAAATATTTCGGGATAGCGATTGTGGGCGCAGGCATCGGATATGTATGCAGCATACCGTTCGGAAAAATGCTCATCAACAGTATAAGTCAAAACATGATGCTTGGAAATGACAACAGCATTATTGTAAGTATTCTTTGCTGTATCGCCGTAGTACTGCTGATCCTCCTGTTCAGCTGGCAAAGCACAAGAAAAGTGAACAAACTCTCTCCGATCGATGCAGTCCGCAACGGTCAGACGGGCGAACGCTTTGGGAAAAAGAGCATTCTTCACCTTGGAAAATCAAAGCTGCCGACAAGCGGATTTTTCGCACTAAATGATGTTGTAAGCGAGCCGAAACAGTACGGTATCCTCACAGCGGTATTCGCAGTATGCACATCTATGGTAATGATACTTGCTGTCACGGCAAACACGCTTAACAGTGACAGTCTGTTATACCTGCTCTCTGTGACAAACAGCGATGTGTATATGTCTGATTCAGAAAGAGCGCATGACGTTATGACAGGCATCAAAACGCTGGAAGAAACAGAAACTGAGATAGAGGATATTCTCGCTGAACATGATATGCCCGGAACGGTGTATCTGGAGACATGGTATAAACTGCCGGTCACATCAAAGAATGAAAATTTCAATATTCCCTTTCTGAAATGCAAGGATACAAAGACGACCGATTATGAATACACGGACGGCATACCGCCGATGTGTACGGACGAGATCGCTGTTACAGAGCAGATCGCCGATAAGCTGAATGCACATATAGGCGACCATGTGACGGTAAATATTGGTAATGAGAAAAAGGAGTTTATCATAACGGCATACTTCCAGGGTTTCAATAATCTTGGCGAATGTGCGAGATTTCATCAAGACCTGGAAATCCCTGATACGCTGATGTCTTCTGCATTTTCCTATCAGATAAACTTTGACGATGCCCCGGATGATGCCCTTATTTCGGAACGAATCGAAAAAATGAAAAAGATATTTGACAATGAAAATATCATGGATACAACGGAATTTGTCATGGAAAGTACAAGTGCCGGCGAGACGATCCGTTCGGTAAAAAACCTTGTGCTTGCCATTTCAACTGTCATCATCATATTGCTGGCAGTGCTTATGGAACGCAGTTTTATCACAAAAGAAAAAGCAGAGATCGCTTTGATGAAAGCAGTCGGTTTCAGTGACGGGTCTGTTATTCTGCATCACACCTTACGCTTTACCGCAATTACACTTATCGCAATCATGATCTCATCGGCATTGCTCATGCCGCTTATGAATCTAATCATAGATCCGATATTTGGGCGCATGGGAGCAACGGGAAAAATAGCCTATCAGATAAATGCCGCAGAGATATTCGGCTTATACCCTGTCATAATTCTCACAGCTACCGTGACAGGCACACTTCTCACTGCACTCTGCACAAAAACAATAAAAGCAAGCGATACCGCAAGCATCGAATAATGGAGGAAAATCCGATGAATACAGTTTTACAGACAAAAGGACTTTGCAAAACGTACATTGTAAACAAGCGCCAGAACAACGTCCTGAAAAACATTGACCTGACCATCCACGAGGGCGAAATAGTAGCAATTATGGGACCGTCCGGTTCGGGCAAAAGCACACTTCTCTACTGCGTTTCGGGCATGGACAGAGTAACAGCAGGCAATGTCTTTTTTGACGGCAGAGAGATCACTAAACGCAGTGACAAGGAGCTTGCACGACTCCGCCTGGATGAAATGGGATTTATCTTTCAGCAGATGTACATGATGAAAAATCTTTCTGTACTGGATAATATCATTCTCCCGGCGGTGAAATCCAAGAAGAACACCGAAACACGAAAGCAGATCGAGGAGCGTGGACGGACACTCATGCACAGACTGGGCATTGACGATATCGGCAGCAACGATATCAATGAGGTATCCGGCGGACAACTGCAAAGAGCCTGCATCTGCCGCAGTATGATAAACGATCCGAAGATGATTTTTGCAGACGAGCCGACCGGCGCACTCAACCGCAAAAGTTCCGATGAAGTCATGAACGAACTGCTTTCCCTCAACCATGACGGCACAACGGTCATGTGTGTCACCCACGACCCGAAAGTTGCTGCAAAGTGCAGCCGGGTACTGTACATCGTGGACGGCGGTATCATGGGCGAAAAGGAAATGGGTCATTTTGACGGCAGCGATAAGGAACTGCGTGACCGTGAACGTGACTTGAATAACTGGCTGATGGAACAAGGCTGGTAAATCGCAAGGGGCAGAATTTCGGTTTTGCCCCTTGATTTCGCACTCAATTTATGGTAAAATATTTACAGGTGATGAAATTATGATAGACATACTGATCGTTGAAGATGATACAGAATTATCTGCGCTGCTGACCGATTTCCTGCGTAATGAGGGATATACTGTTTCAGCAGCGGCAGGCGGCGAATATGCCATTGCGCTTTTTGAAAAATACGGTGCAAGGCTTGTGATCCTGGACATCAATCTGCCGGATGTGAACGGCTTTGCGGTCTGTTCAAAACTGCGTGAAAATGCGGACACGCCGATACTGATCGTCAGTGCAAGAACGGATAAAGCGGACAAGCTGAACGGCTTTGACCTGGGTGCAGATGATTATATCGAAAAGCCTTATGATATAGACATTCTCCTTGCAAAGATAAAAGGCATTTTCAAGCGCAGATATCAGCGCAGCATTCTTTCTGTGAACGGCGTTACGCTCAATCTCGCCGACCGCACGGCAGAAATTGACGGCAAGCCTGTCGAACTGCCGGCAAAGGAATTCGACCTTCTGCAACTGCTGATGGAAAATCAAGGCAAGGCACTCAAAAAGGAATATCTGTTCAACACCGTATGGGGCAGTGACAGCAATTCGGAATTGCAGACACTTCATGTGCATATCAACCGACTGCGGCAGAAATTAGGCGATGATCCGAAAAATGCAAAGCGGCTGATTACCGTCTGGGGTGTGGGGTACAAATTCGTATGAAAGCATTTCGTAAACTTTGCATAACGATAACGGCAGTATTTGTCCTGCTTGCCGCAGTGCTGAATGTATGCCTTTTGCGCACGGATAACAGCAGCGGCATCTACCGTGTGGAAGTGAAACGGCTCACCGATGAAATAACACAGACTGGTTCTTATGACCTGTCGCAATATCCGCATTTAACAGGCGTTTTTACAGGCGACGACTTGTACACCTCCGATGAGCCGTATGTCATCATTGATGGGAACGATACGCTCTATCGTGTGGAATATACGACCGAAAATAATCATCACGATTTGATGATCGTCAACAGCGTGTTCGGGGCGATTTTTCTGATATTGATGTGTGTGCTTTTGTACATCAGGCAACATATCATTGTGCCGTTCGGCAGACTGAATGATGTGCCGCAGGAGCTGGCAAAAGGAAATCTTGCGGTAGAGATACCGGAGGAAAAAAGCCGCTTTTTCGGCAAATTTACATGGGGCATAAATCTTCTGCGTGAAAGCATCGAGGACAGCCGCAAAAGAGAGTTGTCCATGCAGAGGGATAAGAAATTACTGCTCCTTTCACTGTCCCATGACATCAAAACACCGCTTTCGGCGATAAAACTGAATGCAAAGGCGCTCGAAAAAGGGCTGTACAAGGAGAAAGACAAACAGCTTGCGGCGGCACAAAGCATCGGCAAACGTGCGGACGAAATAGAGCAGTTTGTCAGTGAGATAACCAACGCCGCAAGCGAGGACTTCATGACTTTCGAGGTCACCCAGAGTGAGGTGTTTCTAAGTTCCATCCTCGCAAAGATAAATGCAAGATACGCCTCACAGCTTGCATTATCGGGAACGGAGTTTGCCATAGAGAACTACGATGACTGTATTCTCTCCTGCGATGCTGACCGGTTGGCAGAATGTCTGCAAAATCTGATCGAAAATGCTATAAAATACGGCGACGGCAGACAAATCAAACTGAGCTTTGATAAAGTTGACGGCTGTGAGCTGATAACAGTCAGAAACACAGGCTGTACCCTTGAAGAAAAAGAACTGCCGCAGATATTTGAGAGTTTTCACCGTGGCAGCAATGCAGCTAAAGTGCAGGGAAACGGTCTGGGACTGTTCATCTGTAAACGGTTGATGTCACTCATGGGCGGCGAGGTCTATGCCGAAATTCGAGAGAAATGTTTTTGTGTGACGTTGGTAGTGAAACTGGCGTAAAAATTTTATATAGAGGAGGTCACAGCAGTGACAGACAAGAAAGCGCTGACGCTATTGAAAAAATACTATCTCCCGTACACGGCAGAGGGAACGCTGTCCGAATCTGACAGAGCGGATGCGTTCAAAAGCGGTATCCTTGTGCCGGATTCCGCTATGACACACGATGAAATCATTACAGCGATCAAATCTCTTTCTGAAGATATTTCCCTGGAAAGCACTGCAAAAGCATTCCTCTACAGCCTTTCAAGCGGAGATATGCGATATCGTACAGCTTTATCCAGTCTCGTGTGGGCAAGATCACTTCCGAAACACGAATTCATATCCAATAACGCAGAAAAGGCGGGATGGCGCACGCCGTCCTGTTCGGTATGCGGCTGTACACATGGGCTGGTAACAACAGAGCGCATTGACTGGAACAATTACGGCGTTTTCCGTTACTTTCCGCCAAAACAGTACGGCAGAGAGCCGGATTTCGCCTGCGCCGAGTATGTGCTGCACGATCTGCGTGAGTTTGAAAAGCTGCCTGCGGCAGAACCGTGTGAAGAAGATTATTGTATACTGAACGGAATCTTTGCCTGTGTGGGACAAATGAAACCGCACAACATGGACATTGCTTTGGTGAATGAGATACGGGGCAAGAAGTTTCTGGATGCTACGGGCAACGCTGTTCACTGTATTTTGGGAATTCTCTCTCTATGTGGCATACTGGAAAGTACCGCACATAGGGGCTTTTTGCATAACTTTACAAACAGCGGCGAGATCGGCGGTTATCGTGACGGGCTTTCGTTTTATCCCCTATTCTATTGGCGTGGAAAAAATGGAGTGAATTATGACGCTGTAAATGAAATATTCGGCAGTTTCAGCGGCGACAGGTTATCTCCCAGTCATGCTGTTATCCCTGTGAAGAACGAGGCAAAAGCACCTGCAAAGAAGGTTGTTTCAAAAGCGGAACCGTATTATTCTGACGGCGTTTACACGATCATGCTTACCGATGCGGAACGACGGTATCTTGCACTTGATCCAATTGATCCGAGCTGGGAAACAGAATCTATGTACAGCGTGACGCATTGGCTGAAAAAGCGAACCGTCTTATTTTATAAGGAAAATACAATCGTCAAGGTGATCCATGAAGTGCATTCTATAGATGATGACGGCGCATATTGCTGGAGAGACTACAGCGAGTTTGATACCCGACTTGAAACAGACAACCGGAAAATGCTGCTGCCGCTGACTGCAAGGGGCAGAGCGAAACCGATCACGCCGACCAATGTGATGGCAGTCAAACCGTTCGGCTGTACCTTCAATATTTATCTGAAAAAAGAGGAAAGTCAGATAGCGGTTCAGAATCTGAGAAATAATCAGATCATTCCCATCGGAGAAGAAGAGCGTGTGAAAAAAATCATGTCTGATGAAGATTTCCATGAATTTATGCGTTACTATATTTCAACTTGTCCCGATGATTATTTTGAGCATATCTCTGCGGTAAGGAATATGAAACACCAGACTGTGAAATTCAGAGCAGGCGATATTTTTCGCTGTCAGATCGACAGAACACACTGTGCCTACGGACTGATTCTCGGAAAAACCAGGGAAATTGAAACGTGGAAGGAACTGCCCAAAGAGCATTCTTTTCGTCATGTCATGACGCAGCCTATTCTTGTAAGAATGTATGATTTTGTCACTACAGATCAAGAGATGTCAGCAGCTCTGCTTTCAGACAAAACTTTGTGTCCGCCGAGACTCTGCTCGGACTGTGATATATTATGGGGTACACATAAAATCGTTGCTCATAAAAAGCTTGTCCCCGATGATATTCAATTTCAGTTACAGCTCGCAAGGCAGGTGAAAAAGGACGAGCATTTTACACCTTTTACGGCGGAAGGCTTTATGGAAATGTCCCCAAGCCGTCCGAATCCGGAAAGCTTATACGTAGAGTGGGGATTTGCTTCGTTTGAGATACCGTGGGCAGACGTTCCCGACAACATCCGGCGTCTGCTTGATAAAGGAAGATACTTTGACGGCGGTGTTGCAATGTTTATCAACGCCGATACGCCAAAGCATATACGCCAGGACAACTTGTTATTGCTTGAAAATCGGGACAAATTTGGTGCTGTTATGGAGTTCCTCGGTCTGTCTCCCAAATGTACGGTCGACGATTTTGCCGCTAAATATGGCGGAATCTCACGGCAGAAATATATTGAACTGATTGAGGAGCGAGGTAAGTGAATGTGACATGAACATGGTAAAGCATTGCTTTGCCGTGTTTTGTTTTTCTCATACAAAACAGAAAAGGCAGTCCTGCCCGGCTGTATGCCGGACAGAGCTGCCCTTTTTCGTAATTGAATTTTAAGGATGGTCAACCACACTGGCGTATTCATCTAAAATGTAATCTGCATAAGAAGCGGCTTGCCGTTCATATCCGATTTCTGTAAGTCGAATATCGTTAATCCACTGAAAATAGTGCGTCAATTCGTGTGCTATTGTTTCCAGTATCAGCGCTAAAGCATCATCTCTCCCTAGTGTTATCAAATTATCTGTATAACTTCCGGTTGCAACACGTATATATGGTTCATACATCTCGTGATATGGCTGAAAAAAAGTGCCATATACCATTTCGCCGTCCATCGACTTAATGTATTTTTTCCCTTTCACATACACCGGCACTCTTATTGGGAAAAAGTACTCTTTTCTCAACCACTTTCCAAATTTCAGGCACGCTTCTCTTACTTCCGTGTTAACGTCGGAGGTAAAACGGAATCTAAGACCACTTCTTCTTGATTGAATATTTGTAAAGTGATATTTCCAATTCTCAAGTGTCCAGATATGCACAATGTCACTTCCTGTTTTTCAGCTTAAATTTTCTGCTGGATTCCTGTAATATGGTTGTTTGTTGTTCTTTAGTATACCATAATTTTGAGAAGAAATCAAGAAGTACCAAAAGCAAAATAGCCGAACAATGCCACCGCCGATTATCTACGAAATAATTGTCAATTTTCCCTTATCCATCTCACAAACGGTATCGCACAGCACAGAAATGTCTTCCGCCGAATGAGATGCCAAAAGAATGGTTTTCCCCTGTTCCTTTAGATGGAGCAGGTATCTTCGCATATCCTGTACGCCGTCTTTGTCCAATCCATTCATTGGTTCGTCCAGAATCAGCAGGTCGGGATCTTCCATGATCGCCTGTGCCAATCCCAGTCGCTGCCGCATACCCAGTGAAAACTTTCCAACGTGTTTTTTACTGTCCGGATCTAGCCCAACCGATTGCATGGCATTTCGGATTTTTTCTTTTGAGGCTCTTCCGGTAATGTCCGCTAAAAACTTCAAATTCCGATAAGCACCATACTCCGGAAGAAATCCAGGTGTTTCGATGATAGCCCCTATATTATCCGGGATATCAACGTCTTTTCCGATCACTTTTCCAAATACAGTGACTTTCCCGGAGGTAACCGGAATAAATCCGCAGATACATTTCATCAGCATGGTTTTACCGCTGCCGTTTCGTCCGATGATACCATGTATTTTTCCGGGCGCAAAGTTCATGTTAATATGATGCAGCACGGTTTCTTTTCCAAATGATTTGACAAGATCTGTAACTTGAATCACGTAATCCATTTGCTTTCCTTTCTGTCCTTACTTTGAATCAATATCCATTTTCCATCTCTTTCTAAATACTAACAGCAAAACAATCAATAACAAAGAAAGACCGCAATAAACGCCGATGCAATAATAGAAGGAAGGATGATTTGTCTTTTCAGCAACATCGACCTGATTCAGCGTACTCCAGGAAACCGGAGAAAAATACAACTGCTTATCAGAACCGAATGCCTCCACATAGCAGCTGAATAAGATAATAATTCCACTGACGATGCTCCCCAAGTAGCGTTTACTGCTGATGGTGTTCAAAAAGTAAATCAATAATCCAATGAATATCGCCATGAGCCATGATAGTAAAAACGTATACCAAACCGCCTGTATGGGTGTAAAATATTCAATGACGTAACCGGCGACAGACAAAAACGAATAGCCCAATTGTGATGCCGCATTACTGTATGCAATTGTATAGAGGCATTTCCCCCAATCCATAGAAAGTTCCGATGAAGGAAGTGCGGTAATCACAGTACACAAAAAGATAAACAGATAGTAAACCGCACTGGATACGATAATGTATAGGATTTGCCCGGTAATCCATGCCTTTCGCTTACACCTTACAATAAGAAATAATGCGTTTTGATCGATAAAAGGTGCATTGCAAAACATCAAAAGCAGCGGCAGCGTAAAAATCAATTTCAGATGATATTGCGAATACAGAAACGGATACTGCCATATAGAAGACGAAACGCCTAAATCAGCACTCAAATCGGAAAATTTTCTCGTATTTTCCAGAATCAAGATAAACAGGATTGCGGCAATCGTCCAAATACGATAGTCCTTTTGCCATTTTCTGAAGTTCTGCAAACAAATGCAAACGGTTATTTTAATGAATGACATCCTGCACCCTCCTTTTTGCAATTTGCCAAAAAACAAATGCGAACACTATGCCAAGGCATGAAAATACAAGAATAATATAAGCAGATGCCAGCCACGGATTAGAGGAAACATCTGTGTAGCTCAAAGACAGATACCATAAATTCGGCAGGAACTTTGATTCAATTGTAATCATCTCCAACACATAACTGAAAACAAGCGGAGCGCAGACTGCCAGATACGCATTCAAAAAGCAGGCAGACATTGCCAGACCGGAAAGCGACCACACAGCAATACTGTAGGCATAATGAAACGTCCGGAAAAACAAATACAGCCCCACATCTTTTTCATTGAGAAGTACGCCAAATGTTCCGGTATAATCATTTCCATCATAACAATACAGTGTGCCTCGTATGCAAAAAAGCCCGATGCACAATAAGATTCCCAAAAACACAATGAGAAAAGAAGATACAAACTGCATTACCAGATAAACTGACAAATGCTTTGACAAAGAGGAACGATACAAAATAAAATTTGCCATTTTTGTGTTTCGTTCTCTGCAATAAACCGTTCCAAACGGAATCGTTGCAAACAGCATCATCAATTTTCGGTAAGAGCTGATGTCCAACATGAGATCGAACGCATAGATCACGCCGGGGCGTGCGTTCTCCTCCTGCATACCAAACCAGCAGATAACGCCGACCATGACAATTGCCAGATAAAAAAGAGGCGACAAAAGTAATCGTTTGATGTAAGAAATAAATATCTGCATACAGCACCTCACTAATACAACTCACCAGTCAGTGCATCCACACAAATCGTACTGTAATAATGTGTAGAAGTCCCATCATTATTGGGCAGCACAGAATCCAAAATAAATACCCAGACAGGCTGTAATTGCAGTACGTCCTCTTTTTGTTCCAGAACATTCCACTTCAAACTGCACCCGGACAGTGTTTCTGTACCTTTTGATTCATCTTCATTCACAGCCATAGATTCCATATGGGATTTCACTCGTTCGATTGCCTGTTCCGGAGAACAGATCTGACTGCTGTCCCCTTCCTCTGTTTGTTCCATTGCATAACTGCATTCCAGATATTCCAGCCCGTTTTTGCTGAACACGCTGACCAGCTTTGACGGGCGTCCTTCGGTCATATCGCTGACAGAGGAAGAAATTGTATAATTGGCAGCAGCAACGCTGTCTATTTCCGTTAGGTACACAAGCATATACGCATCCGCCTCGTCATCCCACGGAATATCCACACCAACATTTGTTTTTGCATTCTCGACGCAATTCTGATTGAGCGCATATATCTCTGGTGTGCTTGCCACAGGTAAATCTAACGTTTCTATCAGATTTTGCATATATGCAAGAGCATCCGTAGAGGAAAATGTATCCAATTCTTTTTCTGGCATCAGGACACGCATGTTTTCTTCTGAACAGGACAGGTCATAATAATATGCAAAATAGCCATAGTAGTCATCGGATTTTTCCGTGGCGTACAGAATGCTACCTGCATCATAACACAGCGTGGTATTATCCTGTGTCTGATATAAATGATAGTAGTCCTTCCCGGGAATATACATACTTTCTGATGTTTCTTCTTTTTGATATACCTGTTTTGTATTTCCGAAAAACAAGGATTCCATATCTTTTCCCTCAAACAATTTCAATTTGCATTGTACTTCGGGAATATTTTGGGTGTAATTCTCCGGAATGGAAAACTGGTATGTCAAATTGTCATACGGAGACTGATTCATTTCTTCAACATTCAAAGATGACATATTATTCTGAGGATGTGCCGATTTGCTGGCAGGAAAACAAGCTGTAAATAACACACAAGACAATATTGGCACGATTAAAACTTGCCTTTTCATTCTGGATACTCCTTTCAATCATTTTTAGCATCCTTGCACAAAATAGTGACTTTGCTGCCTTTTGAAAAACCTGCTGACGCATTTTTCAGTTTCATTATATCAATTTCAATAAAAAAGTCAATATAATTTGCGTAGTTGGTATGTTTTTCTGCGTAATTGGTATGTTTTCACCTTTTTGCATAAAAAATGCGATATGGACTTGCACGGAAATACAGTGCTTTTCAGCGTGTTTTCCAACAAATCAATCATATCGCATTTTATCGCAAAGTGCAATATTTTGTTCCCCAAATGCAGGTTTTAGTCCCCCAAATGCAGATTTTCCTCTATTGGAAGAAGAATATCTACATAAAACATCCCTTCTTTCTCATAAAAATCAATCAGACTATTTCGTTTTGACACAAGATCTGTAACAGAACGCAGTCCCCAGCCATGCAGCTTTTTATTTGCTTTTTCCGTTTTCAATTCCTGATTCTTTTTCAAAACAGATGCGGCAATTGTATTTCTGACCACAATCCGATAATAGCCTGCCTCTTCTGAAATTGTCAGAAGTATCTGTGCGTTTGATGGATTTTTCTCACAGGCTTCTATGGCATTGTCCAGCAGATTAGACAGCATGATGCTGAGATCAAACTCCAAATCATGAGGAATCTGAACAACTAGCCGCAATGAGGTATCGATTCCTTTGGACTGTGCATCATTGAATTTCGCATTTACAACCGCATTTAACATGGTACTTGAGCATTGTACTTGAGACAAAATTGTATTTACTTTTCGCTCCTTAAATTGTTTCGCATACGCCAATGCTCCGGAACAATCTCCCTGTTCTATCATGCCGCATAAACAATCGATCCCATTCCGAAAATCGTGACGAAGAATCGAGATTTCTTCATACTGCTGCTGTAAATGCTGCATTTCATCTTGCTGCCGCTGCAATTGGATTTCCATAATATCCCGTTCTTTTTCAATTTGACTCGTGCGGTTCATCTTTCTCAGAAATATAAAAATGATGACATCTAAACCGGATAAAAGTAATGTAATCGCAAGGTAGATATATGCCGTAAGATGATTATTTCCAATGGAAAGATTAATTGCAAATCCCATGAAAAGTGTAAAAAGGAATGCCGATAATATAATGATCCATTCATTGCGCTTAAAATGATATGTTTCTTTTTTCCGGAATGACAAGATACACTGTGTCGCTGCAAAGTAGAATAATTTCGTAAGGAACAGACAGACTACACGCTCTACATTCTGCGCATCTTTTAGCTGCAGCATTGAAACATCTGTAATTGCGCTAACTGCCGACATTACCGGAAGATTGATAAAGTACACTAAAACATAATTGATTACAGATATCAAGATCTTCTCAAAGATGTTTCCTTTTAGAAAAACTGCGGAAAACACAATTTCAATTAACAGACAACTGGAAATCAAAAATGTTTCGTTTGCTGCCCCGAAAGTTCCTGCCACATCTGTTGCAAACAACAGCGAAAACAGGAGAATCCATTTCAGAATGCGGCAATTTTCCGATCGGAACTTAAAGTATTGAATCAGCATCCGTGTAACGATCATACATTCTACTACGACTGCAAGAATTTCTGTGCATTGCCAAATCATAACACACCCTCCTCCCGCATCAGTCGCTGATACTGCAATTTTACCTCTTCACTCCTGCCTCGGCTCAATGGTATTTTATCGTGATTTGCTTTTAGATACACCCAATCACCTTTGATTTGCAAAATCCAGGTGTAATTCACCAAATAACTTTTATGTACTCGAATAAAGCCTTTCTCCGTAAACTGCTTTTCCAATTCATTCATCGTGTATGTGTGCATTGCAAGCCGAACCGATTCCTTTTGTGCATTTACAAAATAGATATCATGCCGAATGGAATAGAAGTATGCAATGTCTGAGACTTTTTGTTCGAGCGTCCTCTGCTGATCCGAATCAAGTCGAACTATAACAGATTTTGTTTTTAAGGCAGCACAGAAAGAAAAAATCATTTCCTGCGTATCACTGATAAGTTTATTCTTGCGAACAAAACGATACGCATTGTAACGAAATGTTTCAAACACGAAATCATCATGGCTGGACACAAATACAAGTGTCGTATCCAACCCCTTGTCACGAAATTTAGAGGCAAGCTGGATTCCGGACAGCCCCGGCATATCAATATCCAGAAAGATGAGATCATAGGACGTTTTTTCACAATCTTCCAAAAATCGTCTGGCATCTGTGTATGTATCAATTTTGCAGTCTACATTATGCTCCTGAAATAATTCTGAGACTTTTTTCTGGTATGTTTGAAGAAACATGGTTTCATCATCACACATTGCAATTCGAATCACGTAACGTGCCTCCTTTCTTGTCTTTTTTTCTCTATGTCCATGATACCATAAAAGAGAACAAAAAGCAAGAAGGTTGGAGGATTTATGTGGAAATGCTAAAAGGAAAAATGTTTTTGTCTTGTAAAATACCATGCCGGGAAAATGTGTCAATTTTAATTCCGTTCATGGTCTTATTTTGATTTATTTCCACATACAAAAAACGGCATATTGAGTGTCTCTCAAATATTCTCCAATAAAATTGGACCATAGTCAATAAAGTAGACAGAAGAAGAGAAAAGAATCAAAAAAGATCTTCAAATTGAATGGGAGATAAAAGGTCATTAGCAGAGTGAGGTCGTTTGAAATTGTAAAAGTGAATATATTCAAAAACAGACAATTCCAATTCATCAAAAGAGGCATATGAACGGCGGTTAGTTTCTTCAAGTTTCAAAAACTTGAAAAAAGCTTCTGCTACGGCATTGTCATAAGGATGCCCCTTTTTAGAAAACGACTGAATAAAAGAAGCTCTGTCCAGCCTTTTTCGGAATTCATCGCTGGTATACTGAGAACCTCTGTCTGAGTGGAAAATCACATTTTCAGGATAATTCCTGTTTTTTAAAGCAGATTCAAATGTATCCAGGACAAGCCTGGCATCGATTTTGCTACTTATTTTATAAGCTATCACACGTCTTGAAAAAAGATCAATGATAACGCATAAATAATAAAATCTTCCTCCGGCTTTTATGTATGTAATGTCGCTGCACCATGCTTTATTTGGCTCTTTGGGATTAAAATTCTGCTTTAATATGTTGTGACAATCTCTGTCACTGGATTTATTTGCGGCTTTGAATTTCGGCTTGACAGTTGACATTTTAGGAAGCTGCATTTGCTTCATCAGTCGGTACACTCTTCCCTGACTGATATGTATGCCATAATTAACTTCAAGAACCTTGCGCATTTTCTGAGCTCCGTAACGGCATTTTGCTTCGGAATAAATCTGTAAAATACAGTTCTTTATATTTCTGTTTTCAATTGCTCTTTTAGGTTCTTTAGAGTTAAAATGCTTGTAATAGCTGCTGCGGTTTACATTCAGAACACGACATAGGGTTATTATTGCATGTTCGTGCCGAAGTAAATGTACAGCTCTCATTCTTTCCCTGAGCGTGGAGTCATTATGGCAAGCGCTTTTTTTAATATGATGTTTTCCTCCTCAAGCTGTGCGTTTCTTTTTTGCAGTTCCTTTATCTGCTTTGCTGTCATAACAGTATTGTCGTCGACCCTGACTTCCGAATAAAGCTTTATCCATCTTGAGATCGCACTTACCGATATTCCGTATTCCTTGGAAAGCTCAGTTTGGGTTTTTCCGTTCTGGTGTAATGCCACGATGTTCTTTTTAAAAGTTTCATCGTATTGCAGCTGTTTGTTTGTCATTTTTTCCTCCTTGGTTTTTCTTCTTTCGTGTTTTCTTTTATTATACTACTTTTCTTTTCCCTTGTCTACTTTTTTAGTATAACACCACAAGCGGTATCAAAGGGATTACAGACTATTCAGAAAATGATAATGGCGAATGGATACTTTCGATCAATGAAACGGGAAAAGAACTTCTGAAATGGTTCCGTGAAAACGAATCGTAAAGGAGTCTCTACAATGGAAAAATGGTATGAAAGATTTGAGAATCAAGGATTCATTGACTATTATGAGTCAGGTGAAGCTGCAGCTGTTCATGTAGTGCGTGACTGTGCAGCAGCAGTCAATACAACGGGAAAATGGATCGATGTGATATCAGTAAATACTTTTGAAACACAGTTTGAAGGAAGGATTGGCTTCAACTGGATCATTGTTGAACTGTTTTCGAGAATACATCAACCCAAGTATACCGATGATAGAGAGTATAATCGGTACCTGACATGGCACGCTGCACATGATGACATTGCTCAACATCGGTCTAAAAATCATCATGGTGAGAAGTTCATTGTTATCTGCAAGCTCAAAAAAATGAAGCGAACAGTTGACGGAAAGCAGGAAGAATATATTGATTATCATGTTATTGATTCCTGCAAGGTGAATCAAAAGCAGATTCGCACTGTTGAATCCACCGCTGTTTCTATTGTATCTGCTATCCGTGCTAAGCGGAAACCTTCTCTTTCATTATTCCCTCTGTAAAATATAGAAAAAGCACTTGCACTTGCAGGTGCTTTTTTCATGCCCTGAAACCTGAAAGGAGTGATGCACATGGGTATTTTCAGCGGACTGTTCCGGTCGAGAGATAAGCCGAAGGACAGCTACGACAGCCCGTCCTACAGTTATTTCTTCGGACGGACACAGGCAGGCAAGCGTGTCAACGACCGCACGGCAATGCAGATCATCGCAGTTTATGCCTGCGTGAGAGTGCTGTCGGAGGCAATTGCTCAACTGCCCCTGCACGTTTACCAATACACTGACAGCGGAAAAGAGCGAGTGCCGACGCACCCGCTATATTTTTTGCTGCATGACCAGCCGAATCCCGAAATGACATCGTTTGTTTTCCGGGAAACGCTCATGGCGCATCTTCTGATTTACGGCAATGCCTATGCACAGATTATCCGAAACGGCAGAGGTAATGTTTTGGGATTGTATCCGCTGATGCCGGATAAGGTCAGAGTAGACCGTGACCAGAGAAATCGTCTGGTCTACATCTACAGCCGCTACGATGAAGCCAATCCAAACCTGAAACAGCAGGGCGATATTGTCCTGCAGGCAGAAGATGTGCTGCATATTCCCGGACTTGGGTATGACGGTTTGGTGGGATATTCACCGATTGCTCTTGCAAAGAATGCAATCGGCATTTCCCTTGCCTGTGAAGACTATGGTTCTACCTTTTTCGCAAACGGAGCCAGCCCGTCAGGTGTATTGGAACATCCGGGAGTCATCAAAAATCCAGAGCGTGTGCGGGATGCTTGGCAGCGTGCCTACGGCGGTTCCAACTCGCATCATACGGCAATTTTAGAAGAGGGCATGAAGTATACACCGATCTCCATCCCCAACAATGAAGCACAGTTTTTGGAAACCAGAAAGTTTCAGGTTGAGGAAATTGCCCGACTGTATCGAGTGCCGCTCCACATGATCGGTGATTTAGACCATGCCACATTTTCCAATGTGGAACACTTATCACTGGATTTCGTGAAATACAGTCTCGACCCGTGGATCGTTCGATGGGAGCAAGGCATGATGAAAGATCTGCTTTCCGATTCAGAGAAAGGCAAATACTTCATCAAATTCAATGTAGAGGGGCTTTTGCGTGGTGACTATGCTTCCAGAATGCAGGGCTACGCTACCGCCAGACAGAACGGCTGGATGTCCACCAATGACATTCGGGAACTGGAGGATATGAATCTGGTGCCGGAAGAACAGGGCGGAAATCTGTATCTCGTAAACGGCAGCTTTACCAAACTTGCTGATGCAGGTGCATTTGCAAAGAAAAATGAAAAGGAGGAAACGACCCATGAAGAATAATCGTTTTTGGAACTGGGTATGCAATGAAGAAACCGGTGCATCGGAGATGTATTTGTACGGTGCGATTGCGGAGAGTACATGGTTTGAAAATGACATCACCCCTGCCGTGTTCCGCTCGGAACTGCAAAAACACAGCGGTGATGTGACCGTCTTTATCAACTCGCCGGGTGGCGATGTGTTTGCTGCCAGTCAGATCTATACCATGCTCCGAAACCATCCGGGCAAGGTTACGGTCAAGATTGACGGCATTGCCGCTTCTGCGGCTTCTGTGGTGGCGATGGCTGGAGAAGAAACCTTGATTTCACCGACCGGAATGCTGATGTGCCACAATCCGATGACCTGTGCCATGGGCAACAAGGCAGATATGGAGAAAGCAATCGCACTTCTGGATGAAGTCAAGGAATCCATTATCAATGCTTATGCAGAAAAATCGCATCTCAGCCGCAATAAGATCGCAAGGCTGATGGATGAAGAAACGTGGATGAATGCAGAAAAAGCATTGCAGCTGGGATTTGTAGACGGCATTCTCTTTTCTAAAAAGAATCCGTTTGTTCCAGAAGAA
>LBCK01000030.1 GCA_000980705.1 Ruminococcus sp. UNK.MGS-30
CAATCAAGGAGCAACACTGAATATTAGCAATGGTTATTTGGAAGTTTCCAATAACTTAGTATTTCGTACCGCTTCTCCAGATGGTTGGGGTGGAAATGCAGGCCAATTACTGAATATTAATGGAGGATTAGTCATTATTGGCGGCGATTTCAATTTTGGTCAGGCAAATTGCTATGATACAATGTTAATGACTGTCCCTGGTGGAGAAGTTGATATTTATGGTAATTGGAATTATAACACATTGACTGACATGGAAGGTAAATGGACAGCAGGAACCATTTATTTTGAGGGGCCAACATGGGAAGTAAATGAAAAATCTGGTGAAAAGTCTGTTTACTCTACTGGAGATCATGTGATTAGCCTTTATTATCCAGAAGGTGTACAGACAATTTTATGGGATAATCGTTACACTTATATTTATGATGAAAATGGAAATCCTACAACAAAACGGCATTTAAATTTTGATTATTATGATGAAGAATATGACATGTCTGGATTGTATTTTCCGTTAGGGTACTCTCCTGATCGTTATCACATTCGTCCATGGTTTCCAGAAGATGACGCTCCTTATGAGCCAGACTATACCCTTTATCGTAAAGGCTGGGAAATTGGTGAAGGTGTACACATCGCAACTGGAAATTATACAAAATCCTTTACCGACTTAAGTATTGAATCTCCTGGTGTAACTTCTGACTTTGTTCGCACATATAATTCCATTAGTACTGAGGAAAGCTCTTTTGGTATTGGCTGGGATTTTAATATTGATGTCAGCAAGATTGTAAAGCCAACTGCTGGGTATTATCAGGTTGTTTTGCCTGATGGTTCGAACACTACATTTAAGGATAATGGAAAAGGTGGATTTGAGTGTCTAAATACTCATAGCACTATGACAAAGTCTGGAAACGAATACACTATTACAAATGCATCACAGTCAAAATATCACTTTAATACAAATGGCGAATTGGATTGGGTCAAAGATGCAGAAGGTAATGTTTTAACCATCTCTTCTATGACAAATAACCAGCGTATTGTGACAGATTCTACTGGCAGAACTTATACAATCACCTATAATGGCAATAAAGAACATTCTCGGATTACCAGTATTAAAGATACTACCGCAGATCGTGTGGTTACTTATGCATATAACGGAGATTTTCAGTTGGTATCTGCAACAAGCGTATCTGGCGGAACAGAAACATATGAGTATGATAAAAAAGGAAAACTTTGCAAAATCACAAACTGTTATGATGAAGTCACAGATCAAATTTCTTATTTGGAACATGGGCAAGTAGACTGTCTTACAAATGCATCTGGATTGAAGCAAGTCTACACATATAACAAATTGCAAAAGCAAACCGGCTTAAAAGAGTATGATAAAGAAACTCTTGTCAAAACATTCACCTATAACTATGATGAAAAGTATGCAGTAAAGACAAATACTGTGGAAACCGATGGCCAAACCTATGAAGTAGATAAGATCACTTATAATATGGTTGATGGCAAGAATAAGTATGATGAAATGTCCGAAAGCGTTGATATCATGGGAAATACAACAAAGTATGAGCGTGATACTAACGGAAATGTTATCAAAACAATAAATGCT
>LBCK01000031.1 GCA_000980705.1 Ruminococcus sp. UNK.MGS-30
TTGCAGAACCTTTGGGGAAAATATGCTGACATACTGTGAAAGTCTAACAGCCATCACATATGAAGGAACGATCGCTCAGTGGAACGCCATCACCAAACCGACCAACTGGATGTCCTCCGGAAAGCATTTTTACAATGACTATCTGCAAAAAGTTCAGTGTACAGACGGCTATTTGGAATATGATCCTGAAAATAATGTGTGGAACGAGGTGAAAAACGGATGATGAAATTTTTAGTGAAACAGCAAAAAATCGAAGCACTGGAGCGAGAGGTTCTTGCCTCTGACCAGATCGCATTTGTTTCGGTGAAGTTCGTATTCGATGGGGCTTGGAAAACGCTGCACAAGGTGGTGCAGTTCACGCAGTGCGAAGAAACATACAACTTGGTACTTGGCACAGAGGGAACAACCTGCTTGCTGCCTGCCGAACTGCATCCCGGTGCGGTGAAAATGAGTTTGTTTGGTTACGATGCAGAAAGCGATACTACACTGCGTGCGACCACGGTACCCGTCACACTGCATATTCGACCGTCTGGTTTTGTTGCAGATGGGGATATGCCAATTCCGCCGACGCCGGATTTATATACGCAGCTTTTGAAAAAGCTTTCGGAGATGCAAACCGGAACAAACGGAAAAGACGGTCGTTCTGCTTATGAAATTGCCATAGAAAACGGTTTTGTGGGGACAGTTGCAGAATGGCTGGAGAGTTTGAAAGGCAGGGATGGATTACCCGGAAAAGATGGTGCAGACGGTTTGCCCGGTAAGGATGGCACAAATGGGAAAGACGGTAAAGATGGGCGTAACGGAAAGGATGGTGTTTCTCCGGATTTGACAAATTATCCGGATACCGATGCCGTAAAAGTACTGATTCAGGATGCGGTTCAGCCGCTTTTGGAAAAGGCACATACCCACGAAAATCAAGCCGTATTGGATCAGATCACTGCCACTAAAATCGCACAATGGGATGGTTTTGGCACACAAATCAATGGGCTTAGTACAAAGGTTACAGTCTATTCGGAAAAGACAGAACGCACTTTGGAAAGTCTCCAAAAGCAAATCGACAACCTGACAAGCGGCAGAAATTACACCATTCTGTTTCAGTCCGGACAGAATGCCGTTTCGACCTATGCACCGGACATCAGCATGATTCTGGACGGCGGATATCAGACAATGACAGATTTTCTGGCTGCCTATCCGCAGTTTTGCAGTGCAGAAAATGACTTCGTGCTGTCCTATTCGCAGGAGTGTTTTAACTGGGATAAGTCGGTCTTGACCGTTTGTGCAAAGCCCTTATCTCTGACGAAAAATGCGGAAATCGTGATGTCCTATCAGTCGGGTTCCAGCGAAGCCGGGAGTTTGTATCTGGTGCAGAAACCGCAGAAGATCGACATTCCCATTGGCGTGTATGTGAATACAGAAATCGATGCAAATCGTGCGGTTTCTCTGGATTTCCAATGGCTGCAATCGGATACCTTTATCACCACCATCACAGAATGCACTGGCATTTCTGACGGCGAATATTACCTTGCCTGGGTGGGCAGAAGCAACAATTCTCATCCGAAA
>LBCK01000032.1 GCA_000980705.1 Ruminococcus sp. UNK.MGS-30
GCATGCCAAGCGTGGCGGTGGTCGGGTATCCGGCAAACCGCATATTGCTCCTGCGGAAGAAAACGGTGTACAGTTGCTGGAGCATTTAATCGAGGAGGCGTTGTCATGACCTACGAACAAATCGCAGAAATGATGGAGGAAATGGGACTGCCTTTCGCCTATCATCATTTTGCCGAGGGTGAAAGTCCCGCACCGCCTTTTTTGCTGTTTCTATCTCCTGGAGAGAATACATTTTCAGCGGATAATTCCATGTATTTCAGTTTTAAGAAACTGGATATTGAACTTTATACAGACGTTAAGAATCCTGAACTGGAAAATCAGATTGAAGAGGTTCTGAAACGTCATGAGATCTACTACACAAAATCAGAAGTCTGGATAGAGTCAGAAAGGCTCTATGAAGTGCTTTATGAAACGGAGGTTTAAGTCCTATGGCAAACAAAAAGAACAAGGTCAAATTCGGTTTGACCAATGTACATTACGCTAAAATCAATGACTGGGTAACCGATGCCAGCGGAGCCAATTTGACACCGGTCTATGTGGATCCGGTGCGTCTGCCAGGTGCGGTTTCCATTTCCATTGATGCCAATGGCGAAAACGAAAATTTTTATGCCGATGACATCGTATACTATGTAATTTCCAACAATTCTGGCTATGAAGGTGATTTGGAAATCGCCCTGATTCCTACAGATTTCTCTACAGATATTCTGGGAGAAATCCTGGACAGCAACGGTGTTTTGGTGGAACGAAATGATGATGAGGTATCACAGTTTGCATTGCTGTTTGAATTCACCGGAGATAAGCGGAAGATTCGCCATGTTCTCTATTGCTGTTCCGCCTCCCGTCCAGCAACAGAGGGACAGACTACCGAGGACAGCAAGGAAGTAAAAACAGAAACCATCTCCATCAAGGCTTCGGCACTGCCCAACGGTCTGGTAAAGGCAAAGACCTGTGAGTCCACAGATGCTTCTACTTATGATGGCTGGTACAAGAACGTATACACACCGGCAGTCGGAATGGCTTCCAAGACCACTGTAAAAGCGTAAGGAGGGTGCAGTATGGCAATTCAGAAGAACATCACCATTGATGGGATTGATGTGCCGTTCAAGGCGAGTGCAGCAGTTCCCAGATTGTATCGTCTGAAATTCCGCAGAGATATTTATCAGGACTTTGCAGCACTGCAAAAGTCTGTGGGAGAAAATACAGAGAAATCCTCCGCACTGGACATTGAAAGCCTTGAGGTGTTTGAGAACATCGCCTACATCATGGCAAAACACGCCGATGCAGCCATTCCGGCATCGCCGGACGAGTGGCTGGAACAGTTTAACACGTTCAGCATCTATGAGATCTTACCGCAGCTGATCGACCTCTGGGGTTTGAACGTAGAAACACAGGTTCAATCTAAAAAAAACATCGCCCGATTGACCGACCGATGACCACACCGCTGTTTTTGTTGCGGTGCGTTCAGCTTGGTTTGTCAATGGGCGATTTGGATTTTT
>LBCK01000033.1 GCA_000980705.1 Ruminococcus sp. UNK.MGS-30
GACTATGGATTCCGACCTGAACTACAGCTTGCATGGGATTTCCGGAGCAATGCTGCCCGATAGTTCCGGTGGGACGGTGAACAATTATTACAATACCGACAACCGGAAAACGGTGAATCAGACGAATCAATCGCCGAAGGCACTTTCACGGTTGGAGATTTATCGGTTGACGAGGAATGCACTGAATATTTAAAAAGGAGCGATTTGAGTCGCTCCTTTTTCTCGGTAAATCAGAATTTATATATTAAATACTTCTTTTGCGTATGATGTCCACCCACCATGTGTAATCATTACGCAAATTACAGCAAGTGTTATATACAATACGATAGGGATAAGCAGATATGCCTTGCCTTTACTCAATGTTTTCCGAAATACATAGATATTTGAGGGAAATGATAAAGCAAGCCAAATCAGTAGCTCAATACAGCCAAGCATAATAGAAACATCTTTCTCCGAGCCTAAATCATAGCTATAGCCTTTTGAATGTCCAGTTATATCAAGAAAAATCCAGCCGAAACATATTGGAAATGAAAATGCAATAAAACTCGTCCAGAGAAAATTCAGACAATAGATAATTTTACTTTTCATGGCTATCTCCTACAAATTTCGATTTTGCGTAGCGAACCTACGTCTCTGTTGTTTCCATTATACATCATCAAACCCAAAATGTAAAGGGGGTGCAGCCCATGTTTTTCACACTTATCCTCGAAAACCAATCCAGCGAACAAATAAATTTAACCACCACCGCCAACCAATACATGACCTCAAAAATAGACGGACTCAACCCTCCGGCTGGAACAATCAGCACCTCTACATATGCAGGCATGAACGGCAGCTATCTCAACAACGCCTTTATCGAAAAGCGAAACGTGGTCATCTCCTTTGCCATGCGTAGCATTGGGATCGAGAAACGGCGGCATCAGCTGTATCATGTGGTCAAGCCGTCCCGATACATCAAGATCTGGTACAAGACGGCGAACATCGATGTCTATGCCGAGGGGTATGTAGAAACCTGCGAGGTGTCAAATTTCGAGCAGCAGATCAGCGGGCAGATCTCCATTCTCTGTCCGGACATTTACTGGTACAGCAGGGATATTTTCTATGCCTATTACAGCGGCGTGATCGGAGCATTTCACTTTCCCTTTCCGGAGAGCGATGCTCCGTTTCCTTTGGGTGTGTATGCCACCAACGATACCTTTTCCATTGTCAATGACGGAGATGAAACTGGATTCACGCTGCGAATCGAAGCATTGCCCAGCGACATTCCGCAGGAAGTGGTGGCAGTGACACCGACCATCTACAACGAAAATGGCGAATATCTGCAAATCAAAGGTGATATTCTGACCGGCG
>LBCK01000034.1 GCA_000980705.1 Ruminococcus sp. UNK.MGS-30
TCTACACATCTCACAGTTGCTATCTGTGGGAAACAGAGTTAATATGTGTCATGGCGAAAGCAAAAACGCCGAAAGAAAGGAGTTTTTCACATGACCATTGCTTATCACAGTCAAAATCGAAAGGAACTGGTGAAAACCATCAGTGAGATTATCGGCATTCCGGCAGTATATCAATTCATGCCCACCTGTGCCTACCAAATCGGGGAATGCTACACTGTTACCAAGTCCGGTGATCTGAAAATCAGTGACCAAGCCGACCGTAAGGAAACAGAACGGCTTCTTACTGAACTGGCAAGTCGGGGCTATGCTGTTCCAGACACCACAGAACCGGAATCCAAAGGATTGACCGTGCAGATGCCATCCGATTTCTTCACGGAGCATACGCTCGGCAATCTCCGGCAGATCTGTGAAAACAAGGCTGCCCTTTTTCAAACTGCTTTTCAAACCGATTCGCTGGACATCATTTCGTCTGATGAAAGGGTGGAATTCCCGTGGTTTACAGTCGAACAGGATGGTGATGCAAATGCCTACTGTACTTTCATTTCCATGCTCTGCGAATTTGCCAAGAACCAGAGCCGCATCAACCGCAAGCCAGATACCTCCGACAATTCCAAGTACACCATGCGGTGTTTCTTGATTCGTCTGGGAATGGTGGGTGCAGAATTCAAGGCAGCAAGAAAGGTCATTCTTCGGCATTTGTCTGGCAATTCCGCATTCAGAAAGGTTGGTGATACTGATGCAGTTTCCGAGTGAATCATATTTGGAACAGCTGCGAAAAAAGTACCCTGTCGGAACGAAATTACAGCTGCTTTCTATGCGGAATGAAACATATCCGGTTCTTCCCGGAACAGTCGGTGAGGTCACGCATATTGACGATGCGGGCAGCATTCATATGCGGTGGGAAAACGGTTCTTCCCTTGCTCTGATTCCCGAAATCGATAGTTTCCAGACCGTATCCGAGGCGAAAAAATAAGGCGAAACCTCCTCCATTGTACAGTATGTTACCATACAATCGCAAGAATTGCAAGGGTGTATTCTACACAATCTTTTGACCTCATTTTCTGTAGATTTAGCCGCTTGCTATCTCCTCCGTTTAGAGTTAATATGGTTACAACGAAACGGGAAAAAACCCGAAATTACGGATGCCCTGAGCCGAGGCAGGATGCTGCCCGAGGCGAATGGGTATGCCGACACAGGATTTGAGGAGGCTGGAAAATACCATGAACGAAAAAACCGCAAAGCAAATCGAAAACCTGAAAAAGCAGACCATCGGCGTGGAGATTGAGATGAACCACATCACCAGAGAACGGGCTGCC
>LBCK01000035.1 GCA_000980705.1 Ruminococcus sp. UNK.MGS-30
TTTCAATTCCTCGACCTGCGGGAAAATGGACAAAAGCCGGAGAGATTCTGGCAGAATCCTATTCCCTCGCATGGCGAGTTCTTGATGCACAATACTGGGTGATTCCCCACGATGTGGGGAAATGTCAGCGAAGCTGACAAAAGGGCTGGGCAAAGTGCCCCAGCGAAGAAAACGGATCTTTCTTGTCGCAGATTTTGACGGTGCAAGTGCCGGAAAAATACTATTTGAGTCCGAAGGTGACTCCCCACAGTGTGGGGAGATGTCACGAAGTGACAGAGGGGACGGCACGGTTCGTGTGTCAGGGTATTCTGCGGAGAGCCTCCGTGCGTGGCAAAGAACTGCCGGAAGTGCTGCGGACAGCTTTGGAACGGCAGGCTTGTGCTTGTGTGACCAGGGCGGAGAACGCATAGACATTCTGAAAGAACGCACTGCCACCCTTCGTGCAGAAGCCCATCATCCGCCTTGTGTACTGGAAAATCATCCTGCTGACAGCCGGCTTCAGATCTCTGAGAACGGAAAAGTACAGACACTGACTTCCAGATGCGGAACCGGCGGCGGAAATGTTCCGCTGTTGATGGATACACCGAAAACATTGAAGATTCGCTGCGGAAAAGCCGGCGGTGGAAAAGGCAGTCTGATACAGGAAAACAAATCTGCTACGCTGTCCTGCAACAATGACCAGACTGTATTTCAGCCGAAAGCATACGGCATCAGTTCCTTTTCCAGCAATGCCATGCTTTCCGGTAATCCGCACAGCGGCATTTATGAGGCAGACACTGCCCGTACTTTGGACACCAGCGACCAGTCACCAGCAAAAAACCAAGGCGGTATTGCTGTGCTGGAAAGTTATGCTTTGCAGGGCTCAATGATCGGTCGGTCTGACCAAAACGGACCACAGGGCGGCGGTGTCAACAAAGAGGTCGCTTTCACTTTGAATGCTACTGACCATCATGCAGTGTATGCTGCTTCTACGGGAAATTTCAGCAGTGCATTTCGGGAAACGACCCCTACACTGCTGGCACGGGATCACAAAGACCCCAGTATCGTTTCCAGCGGTTATGCGGTTCGCAGACTGACACCGCAGGAATGTGCAAGACTGCAGGGATTTCCGGATCAATGGTGCAGTGACCTGGCATCGAAAAATCCCACAGAAGAAGAAATCGACCGATGGGCAGCTATTTTTGAAGAATACCGAAAAGCGGTAAAACCGGAGAGCCGTCCCAAAAGCCGAAAGATGGTACAGAAATGGCTG
>LBCK01000036.1 GCA_000980705.1 Ruminococcus sp. UNK.MGS-30
AGACGAAGCAGTGCAAGATCATACTGCAGCTATTACGACTGCTTCGGATGGCGATGCTCCAGCAGGTGAATTAACAGTAACTGGTATTGTTAAACAAGGTGTTATCAACGGAATTGATGACAAAACGCCAATTTATGTGCGTATTTTTGATGAGAACTGGAATGAAATTGAATACCAGGAACTCCGAAGTGGTGACAGTTATTCTGTAACAGCAAGCAGTGGTAGTGGCATTTATCATGTCAAGTATGAAAGTGATGGTTATTTGCCGTTTTACTTGAAGGATTTTGGTACTGGTACCTATACTGTTGGATCTGGTGATTCTCGCAACACGGTGACATTAGTTCCAGGTGATACCACTTGGAATGAAGAACACGACAACGAGTGGAGCGACGATGTCATCAATGGAAAAGACTTGGCGTATGTACAGAGTTGCTTAGGAGCATATCGTGGTGATGATGCATTTAATTTTTCTATAGACTTAAATGGTAATGGAATAATTGATCAGGAAGAATTGCTCCAAGCACAAGATGTTATTAATTCTGCCAGTGAATCACAACAGGATGCAAATGCTGCATATATTTATGATTTAAATGGAGATGCTTACATCAATCATCTGGATATGCAGATAATGGAAAGTCTTATTGGTTACGATTCTTCTGAAATTTCCGACCTTGACTTCAATGGAAATGGTGTAATTGATGAGGAAGATCTAAATTCATATATTTCAATTATATATCAATCCATGGATGTTTACTGGTATAATCTTGATTTAAACCATAATGGTGTAATTGACGAGAATGATGCGGAATTTTTGGAAGCGGCTGCAAAATTAAGAGGTCCATCTGATAATTACTACGCATACATGGACAAAGACGACAGCGGCACAATTGATAATGCAGATGTTGCATGGTTTTCTGCCGCATACAAGGCTTCTGGCGATTTGGATTGGGATCATGCCTTTAAAAGAACACTGATCATGCAGGAAAGCGGCGCTTTTCAGGGCAGCTTAAATTTGCATGATACGGATTTGAACCTGAATGGCTGTTCCCTGTATGTAGGCGACTGTATGTCCTTTACAACTGATATTCCG
>LBCK01000037.1 GCA_000980705.1 Ruminococcus sp. UNK.MGS-30
CAATGCTGTACATCTTGTAAACGCAAAAGCACCAATGGAATCACACGCAACACGAGCAGTCTTCAGCTTTGCACAGCCGCTGAAAACATACTTTCCCCATGTTTTCACGCTGGCAGGCACAGTGACTTCTGTAATGGCGGTGTGATAAAATGCGTATGACTGGATCGCAGTAACCGCCTGCGGAATCGTAACGGAAGTCAGCCCAGCGGTGTAATTGCTTATGGCATCTTCCTGTGCAAAAGCAGAATCCCCAATGCTGGTCAGTGTAGCCGGCAGAGATACCGTTCTCGCATTGGCACAATGATAAAACAAACGGTCACCCAGACCAGTAATACCATTGCTGAGCACGATTTCTTTAATTTGGTCATTTTGATAGAACACAGAATCATGAGAAGTATAGTCATAGGTTGCACCTGTGCCCCGCAGCAGCAGTTTGCCATTGTCATAGAGAACATAGTAGATGTTTTCACCGCACTGTCCGGTTGCTAGGATTTCGCCTGCGGTCAAATCATCTACTTTGGTTTGCAGTTCCGAAATCTGGCTGTTCATCGCATCCAGCCGCTTTTGCAGTTCGTCCAGTGTGGCATTTGTCTTTGCCATTTCGGCAAGCATCTCGGTCACTCTGCACTTGCCAAGGATGCACTTGCAGTAACCGCATTTGCTCTCGTCCGCACGGCAGTCTGTCAGATCGGAATCCAGAATACTTGTCGTTCCGGCACGCAGTCTTACAACTGCTAAAGTCAGATAAGTCGTCACATTGTTGTTGGTAAAGGTGGGAATGGTTGGACTGGTGGCTGCTGTACCTGCCAGAACACGAATCCCACAGGTACGAGTGGAACGATCACAGTAGATTCCGATCGCTACATAACGATTCAAAGATTCATCTACATAGGAAGAAAGGTCGATGGTATGCAGGGTATCACTGATAAAGTAATGTCCATCGATCCACGCCTTACCCGTGCCGAATGTAACGGACAAATTTTTGACCGTTGGTGCAAAACACTGCCGGTAAGTATCCAGAATTCCATTGCAAATCAGGCTGGACAGATATGCCGTGAAATCCTCTGCGGTATACACCCGGTCAA
>LBCK01000038.1 GCA_000980705.1 Ruminococcus sp. UNK.MGS-30
CAATGCTGTACATCTTGTAAACGCAAAAGCACCAATGGAATCACACGCAACACGAGCAGTCTTCAGCTTTGCACAGCCGCTGAAAACATACTTTCCCCACGTTTTCACGCTGGCAGGCACAGTGACTTCTGCAATGGCGGTGTGATAAAAGGCATATGACTGAATCGCAGTAACCGCCTGCGGAATCGTGACAGAAGTCAGACCAGCGGTGTAATTGTTTACGGCATCTTCCTGTGCAAAAGCGGCATTCCCAATGCTGGTCAGTGTAGCCGGCAGCGATACCGTTTTCGCATTGGCACAATGATAAAACAAACGGTCACCCAGACCAGTAATGCCATTGCTGAGCACGATTTCTTTGATCTGGCCATTTTGATAGAACACAGAATCATGAGAAGTATAGTCATAGGTTGCACCCGTTCCACGAAGCAGCAGTTTGCCGTTGTCGTAGAGAACATAGTAGATGTTTTCACCGCACTGTCCGGTCGCTAGGATTTCTCCTGCTGTCAAATCATCTACCTTGGTTTGCAGTTCGGAAATCTGACTGTTCATCACATCCAGCCGCTTTTGCAGTTCGTCCAGTGTGGCATTTGTCTTTGCCATTTCAGCGAGCATCTCCGTCACTCTGCATTTGCCAAGAATGCACTTGCAGTATCCGCATTTGCTCTCATCTGCACGATAATCCAACACATCTTCTGCTATCAGTTCTGTTGCTCCGGCTCGCAGTCGAACTGCTGCCAAGGTCAAATAGGTGGTCACATTGTTGTTGGTAAAGGTGGGAATAACAGGGTCGTTAGCAGCTGTTCCGGGGAGAATCCGAATGCCACAGGTTCGAGTGGAACGATCACAGTAGATTCCGATCGCCACATAACGATTCAGAGATTCATCTACATAGGAAGAAAGGTCGATGGTATGCAGGGTATCACTGATAAAATAGTGTCCATCGATCCACGCCTTGCCCGTGCCGAATGTAACGGATAAATTTTTGGCCGTTGGTGCAAAACACTGCCGGTAAGTATCCAGAATTCCATTGCAAATCAGGCTGGACAGATATGCCGTGAAATCCTCTGCGGTATACACCCGGTCAA
>LBCK01000039.1 GCA_000980705.1 Ruminococcus sp. UNK.MGS-30
TCTGCTTATGAGATTGCCATAGAAAATGGTTTTGTGGGAACAGTTGCAGAATGGCTGGAAAGTTTGAAAGGCAGGAACGGTATTGATGGCAAGGACGGACTACCGGGAAAGGACGGAAAAGATGGTGCAGATGGTTTGCCTGGGAAGGACGGCACAAATGGGAAAGACGGTAGAGATGGGATTGACGGAAAGGACGGCATTTCTCCAGATTTGACAAATTATCCGGATACCGATGCTGTAAAAGCACTGGTTCAGGACGCTGTTCAGCCACTTTTACAGCAGGCACACATTCATAAAAATCTGAATGTTTTAGATGATTTGACGGCAGATGAACTCTTTTTGCTACGTGCTCTTCAGGAATTCGAGGATGATACAACTTACAATATCCAAACATTCCGGGAAGCCATTGCAGCACTGAATGAAAAGGCACATACCCACGAAAATCAATCCGCATTGGATCAGATCACTGCCGCTAAAATCGTACAATGGGATGCTTTTGGCACACAAATCAACGGGCTTAGCACAAAGGTTACGGTCTATTCAGAAAAGACAGAACGCACTTTGGAGAGCCTGCAAAAGCAAATCGATAACCTGACAAGCGGCAGAAATTACACTGTCCTGTTTCAGTCCGGACAGAATGCCGTTTCGACCTACGCACCAAACCTCAGCATGATTCTGGATGGCGGGTATCAGACAATGACAGATTTTCTGGCAGCCTATCCGCAGTTTTGCAGTGCAGCAAATGATTTTGTGCTGTCCTATTCGCAGGAGTGTTTCAACTGGGATAAGTCGGTCTTGACCGTTTGTGCAAAGCCTCTGTCTCTGACGAAAAATGCGGAAATCGTAATGTCCTATCAGTCTGGTTCCAGCGAAGCCGGAAGTTTGTATCTGGTACCGAAACCGCAGAAGATCGACATTCCCATTGGTGTGTATGTAAACACAGAGATTGATGCAAATCGTGCGGTTTCTCTGGATTTCCAATGGCTGCAGTCGGATACCTTTATCACCACCATCACAGAATGCACTGGCATTTCTGACGGCGAATAT
>LBCK01000004.1:0-208155 GCA_000980705.1 Ruminococcus sp. UNK.MGS-30
TAGGGATTTGCTCGTTTTTCAGATGCACGGCGATTTGGTTGCGGTTTTTCCCGCCGATAAACAGACGGAAAATCAAACGGACAACCTCGGCGGCTTCCTCGTCGATTATCCAAAAATCCTTGTTGTCCGGGTCTTTGACATAACCGTAAGGGGCTTCGGTGACAATCGGCTTTCCACTCATGCCTTTGGTCTTAATGCCCGTTTTCACTTTCTTGCTGATGTCCTTTGCATACCACTCCGACATGATATTGATAAAGGGCGCAAACTCCAATGTGTCGGGCTTCTCGCTGTCAATGCCGTTGTTGACCGCGATAAAGCGCACATTGTTCCGTCTGAATATCTCCATCGCGTTGCCTACTTGGAGATAGTCGCGCCCCCAGCGGGTAAGGTCTTTCATAATGCAGACACCGATTTTCCCGTTTTCCACATCGTCCATCATGCGGGAGTAGGCGGAACGGTCAAAAAACCTGCCGCTTTCGTCATCGTCGATGTAGTGCCGGATATTGGTCAGGTGCTGCCCTCTGGCATAGTTCTCCAAAAATATTTTTTGGTTCTGTATGCTGTTGCTCTCGCCGCCGTCCCTGTCCTCGTCGCCCACGGAAAGGCGGGAGTAAAGGGCTGTGATTTTGCTATAATCAGTCATGTGCATAACCTCCTGTGCGTCCATGTATGTGTCATTTACACTTAAAATTATGCACTCCATCTTGCACTACCGTATTCCTCCCCATTACGGAATTTCTTTTTGTTTTTTGACTTAATGTACATGATGAGTTTCATTATGAGTGCAACTGCTACGCCAAATCCCAAATCTATCACATTGAAACTCGGAATTACCTGTGCAAAAACAACGCCTAGGTTATTCATAAATGGCATCATTTTTTCAGAGATTCCGTTACCTTCGGCTGTTCGATATGCAAGTGAAATCAAATCACCTGCGTATCCAAATATAACAAATGGCAGCCAACTCAATATCGTTTTCTTTACTTTTTTGCTATTCATTATTTTCTCCGAAGTCAAAGTCAAGTGGCTTTGTCGGCATTAAAGAGCCATGTCCTTTGATTTTTCACGAACTTTTTCTTTCTTTTTCGGCTCTTGCTCTTGAATACGCTGTGCATTCTCACGCAGCTGCTGTCTTGTTACTGTCGGCTGCTTCTCAATGTCTTGCTGTTTTTCATTTGCATATTCAGTAAAAGCACGCTTGAAATTATCTGTCTTTCCAGATTCAAACATCACATGAAATTCGCCAGATGCTGAATCGTGTTTTATTGCAAAGTCAATATCATATTTTTTTGCGACAGACAAAAAATCTCCGATATTTTTATCTGACACTTCAATAGATTCCAACTTTCCACCATGTTCTGTTGCACGTTTATTCAATTGGCGAACAGAAATCTTACCTTTCTTTTCTGCATTTCCGCTTAAAAAGGTTTTCATCATCTCTTTCATTATGTCTGATGTAAGTTCAGTTGCTTGTTTGGAAAGAGAAAGTGTCTTTTTTAAGCCTTGTTCCATGTCAGAAGCCATAGAATGTCCTCCTTATCTACGCATAATATGATTTATTTCATACTGCGTGTGAAACGGACAGTCTTCTGTGCTTTGCAGCCATAAGCGAAGCTTTAAAGCAAACTTTCTGGCGGTTTTTACATCAGTTATCACTGCAATTGTCACAATTTCACCATTGTTGATTTCAGCCAAAACGCTATATGATTTCATTTGATTTTGTTCAATTCGCAGCGAAACAATGTTTTCCTTGCACAGAATACGGTTGAACTCAGTCAATAAAAGCTTTTCGGTTTTAACAGTTTTTACAACTTCCCTCATTCTTTTCATCTCTCTTTTTAATCGGGCATCCGGAGCAAATTTCCTGTATCTGAATTTCCAGACAACCAGTTAATCAACGTTGCCAAGGCTTGTTCCATTTGAATTCCAGTGTCGTAAACACCAAGAATTACAACGTCTTCATTGTCAACAACTTCTGCGACAATTGCATACGCCATTTTTTCTTCATCTGTTTCTGTATCCACCACGGTTGTATTTTCCATTGTGAATATGGAAATGACGTTTGCGTAATTGACTAACATTTTGTCGTTTGTTCCCTTTGGAATAATGGTCATGCTCATTTTTGATTCCTCCATTTTTTTATTTTCAACCGGAAATCCAGTTGATAGCGTAGTAATTATCCGGTACACATGTCATGGTGGACAAGGTTATCATAAAAACCCTCCATTGAAATGGGAGCATTGTATAACGCTGTCAGTAAATAATTTTGCCTTGCTGTGATTTTGGCGGAGTTTGCCTTTAAGCAGTCTAAAACATACATGATATGTTCGGAATTGAGTTTTGAATACATAGAACGAACTATTTCTGTATCCATATCCATACCGTTAATGTGAATGGATTTTTGTGTTGTACAACGTACAAAGCTAATCATATGAATGAGTTCATTCACTTGCTCAGCATTGTATATTAAATGCCCTTTAGAGTTAGTCGTTTGCAGTATAATATCTGCTTCTATCTGTTCTTCGACCAATTGTTTTGTCTGTTCCCATTCAATCTTATCAATCCATCCCTTTTTATCTTCATTCTTTGAGATAGATTGATTGATAGTTAATAAATCAGTATTTGATTCTTTGGTACTTGATAGTTTTGATATTTTATATACATCGTGGTTTTCCGCATGTGTTTCATCCACATTTGGGTTTTCCCGATATGGTGTTTCCTGTTCTGGTGTATCCTCCAAAAAAATCGGTTCATCGCTTATAGAATATTCCACGTCAAGAAATCTCCCATTATCAGCAAATATTCTTTGCCTGCGTAAATATCCGCATCTTTCTAATTCTTTGAGAGCCGAGGAAACTTTCGTTTCACCGTCAGGAACGATGCTTGCCAAGCCTTTAATGGAAAAACTAAAAGAATCAGACATGGACAACATGGTCAAAAGTAAACCTCTTGCTGTTAGCCCAAGGCTTTTATCTCGAATAAATTCGTTATGAACCACTGTGAAATCCTTCTCCATTTTCTTTGTTAGTCTTGCCATTCTTACCACTCCTTTCTGAAAAAACGTCCCTCGAAAAAACCGAGGAACGTTTTCACTGTAAAAGTTGATTTTGATGATGATTTCACTTTTTATATGAAAAGCAAGCATAAAACAAAAAAACAAAACAAGGAGAAAAAAGAATGCCACACAAAAAAACGGCGTTCCTCGATTTTTTCGAGAAACGCCGTTTGATTTGGCATTATTCAATTATATCAATCTGTCTGCGGTTGTTTTTTCGTGTAAAATTTTTGTGAAATTCTGTTCCCTATCAAAATTACAGGTATTGACAATTTCAGTCTGGCGTGATATACTTTATATGGAATAATAAATGGAATATATAAGTATTTTATTTGGTAAATAATTACCATTTGATACTGAAACCTATATTATAACGAAAAGTCAGCACCACATACTATTAGTTATAGTATACAGATGCACTTTATATTATGAACAATGGAAAATGGCGGTGGGTCAGTATGAAATTCAAGGTAAAACAGCAGCAGGATAAAACGATTGTTCAGGCACTGATTTTCAAAAACGAAGAATTGGTGGAACGTGAGTTGAATACAATCTCGCTGAATGCTGCGAAGAATTTCCTGCGTCCTACATTGAAAAAAAGATCGTTTATTTATCATTATACCATTGATTTTGTCGGACCACGCAGTGTTCCTTTGTCTCAGTATTTGCGGAATGTCATTTCTAAACAGAACTTCTATCATATATTATCGCAAATTGTGTCTGTTGTAAATTACTTGCAGACTTCTAATATGTCGCTGAAAAATCTGGTTTTGGATTTTCGTTATATTTTTATCAACATCAACACAAATGAGTTGTTTTTTATCTATCTTCCGCTGTTGTCAAACAATGTCTCGGTAGATATGATTGGCTTTTTAGGAACTTTTTTACACTCAACCAATCCGGATCGAAATGAAAATAACGGTTATCTCAATGAGTTTTCTGCTTTTTTGCAAACACAAACAACTTTTTCAGTAAGCAGTTTTCGCAATTATATTTGCAGCAAAGATCAAGCTGCGGCTGCACAGTTAAAACGACTGATGAATGGTCAGAGCGGATTTATCACAGATAAACGCATTGACTATTATGGTCATTACGGGGAAAATCAACCGTACCGCAATAGTCAGGCACCGCAAAGAAACCAGATGCAGGAAGAAGGCACAACGCTGCTGCAAAATTCTTTTCAGGATTTTGACTTTGGTGCAGATGCAGACGATATTGGAACGACACTTTTATCAAATGATTCTGAAGAGGAAGGGACTACAGTTCTGAACCAGACACAGACTTATAATCAGAGACAGTTCCCGTATTTGATCCGGCTCACGACAAATGAGCGGATTGAAATCAACAAGCCTGTTTTTCGTTTGGGAAAAGAAAGAAATTATGTGGATTATTTCATTTCGAACAACGGTGCAGTCAGCAGAAGTCATGCTGATATCATCACCAAAAGCGGACATTATTATGTGATGGATCTGCACACGACAAACTTTACATACATCAACAATTCCATGGTACCGGAAAATACGGAAGTGGAAATCTTTGACGGGAATATGTTAAAACTGGCAAATGAAGAATTTGAATTTCACGTGCAATAAGGGGTGAAGCTACTGTGCATTACAGAGTGACGGCAGATACGGATATCGGTACCGTAAAAGCAACGAATCAAGATAGTATTTGTGTATTTCATGCAGATTCGGTTCGTGGAGAAATTGTAATGGCAATTGTTTGCGACGGAATGGGCGGATTGGCGAAAGGAGAACTTGCAAGCGCAACGGTAATTCGTGCTTTCGAAAAATGGTTTCATGATGAATTGAAACACGAACTGTATCAACTGGATATGCGTGTGATTGCAAACAAATGGGAATTGCTGCTGAAGGAATTGAACCTGAAAATCATGGAGTATGGCAAACAGTATCGTGTGAATTTGGGAACAACCTTTACAGGAATGCTGATTGTCGGCTCAGCGTATTTTGCGGTACATATTGGAGACACCCGGTTGTATCATATTGATCGAGATATTGTACAGCTTACCGAAGATCATACTGTAGTTGCACAGAAGATAAAACGAGGAGAAATTACGCCGGATCAGGCGGAGAGTGATTTACATAGAAATGTGTTGACACAGTGCGTGGGAGCATCAAACAAAATTGTTCCACAAGTTTTGTTTGGAAATGCGGATCAAGGTGTGTATATGATTTGCTCAGATGGATTTCGTCATAAGATTTCTGAGCAGGAGATCCGCAATGCTTTTCAAAAGGATCTGCTGTCTGAACAGGATGCAATGCACGCACAGGCAAAGCGGATGATCTCGTTGGTAAAACAGAGAGAGGAACACGATAATATTTCTGTTATTTTGATCTGTGCGGAATGAAAAAGGAGTGTGTTTCATGTTTTGTCCAAAATGCGGAGCAAATATGCGTGATGGGCAGTATTGCCCTGTTTGCGGCTACTTTGCTTCGGGTCAAGCTCCTTCGGGAAATTATTATGGAAGCGCAAACAACAAAGCAGCTGTTTCTCCCAAAAATAGTCGGAATAAAATTTTGCCGCTTTTGGCAATTCTGATTGCTGTAGTTTTGGCAGCAGCGATTTTGGTTCGGAATATGACGAACAATGGAACGCACGCAATTAAAAAGTTCTTTCATGCAATGGAAAGACAAAATGCAAGAGAAATGATGTCATGTGTTCCGGATGATTTTATCGATGATCTGATTGATGACTATGATGTGAAAAAAAGCGATATTAAAGATGCGCTGGAGAAATATCTGAAAACAGATTGGGTCAGTGATTATGTGGAGACGGATTATGAGCCAGGCGAGAAAGTACCTTTGAAAATACTGGATCATGAAAAAATGGATAAGGAAGAATTATCAGATATCCAGCGTGATCTGACAGATGTCTGGACGCTGTCGTGCAAGCAGTTTGACTCAAAGAAAATCAAAAAAGCGGAGACGTACAATATTGATTTTGATAATGACAATAGTTATTTTTATATCGTTTCTGCTTTTCAATATAAAGGAAATTGGTACTATTATAATGCGCTGGCGCTTGTGGAACACGCAACCAGATTGTATGGATGATCTTATTTTTTGAGGGGTGAATCGTCTTGATTAAAATCCATGATATTGTCGATGGAAAATATGAGATTCTGAAAGAAATCGGTCATGGCGGAATGTCTACGGTTTATTTGGCAATGGACAAGAATCTGAATAAACAGTGGGCAGTCAAGGAAATCCGAAAGCAGGGAAACAATAAAATTGACGGGGCTGTTGTAAACAGCTTACAGGTCGAAGCGAATCTGATGAAGCGATTGGATCACCCTGCACTTCCGAGAATTGTAGACATCATAAACAGCGATGAGACGATCTGCATTATCATGGACTACATCGAAGGAGAAACACTGGAGAAGATTCTCGAAAGATATGGCGCACAGCCGGAAGATGTGGTTGTGGAATGGGCGATGCAGCTGTGCGACGCCTTGATGTATCTGCATTCGCAGAATCCGCCAATTATTTATCGGGATATGAAACCGGGCAATATTATGTTGAAACCGGAGGGAAATCTGAAGGTTTTCGATTTTGGTATTGCCAGAGAATATAAGGAAAAAAGTCTTGCAGATACCACGATCCTTGGAACGAAAGGCTATTGTCCTCCGGAGCAATACGGAAGTCGTCAAACAGATGCTCGTTCCGATATCTATGCTCTGGGTATGACGATGCACCATCTGCTGACCGGAAAAGATCCTCGTGTTGCCGGATATGAGTATGCCTCAATTCGCCAGTATCGTCCGGAATTATCCGGAAGCCTGGAGCGAATCGTAGACAAATGTACAGCGTTAGATCCGGAAAAACGGTATCAAAGCTGTTCAGAACTGATGTATGCGCTTCAAAATCGAGAACATGATGAAGAAAAATACATCAAAAAACAAAAAAGAAAGCTGGGTTCATTTATTGCACTTTCTGCAATGACAGTTGTTTTTGCGATATCAGGTACAGTGCTGCATTTTACTGCGTCTAGTCTGAATCGCAGCAATTACGAAAATCTGATCAATCTTTCTGAATCCACTTCCTACTCTGAGAAGATAACAAGCTATGAGGATGCAATTGCGATTTATCCCAATGACACAAGAGCATACCTGAAAATGCTGGAAGCTTATGAGTATGAAGGAACATTCGGAAAAGAACAAAATGATGAATTTCTGGCGCTGTACAATAAAAACCAATCCGGGTTTGAGTCTAACAGCAGTGATTTTGCGGAGTTAAACTACAAGATCGGAATGATGTATTTCAATTATTATATTTCTGAGAGCGGTGAAGTGCAGTTTTCAGAACGTGTGCAGAAGGCGTATCCTTTTTTCAAAGACAATTACGAGAAGGCGCCAGATGATTTTGCAGAAAAAAAGATCTCAGACTGTTATTATCAGATCTGTCAGTTCTATAAAAAGTATATTCTGGCAAATACCAATGTTGAAGAAGCGGCAAAATCAGACTATGAAACATTGTTGGGTACAATCGAAAGTTCTTTGGATGAGGTAAAGGATGCAGGCGCTTACGATCAGCTGACGCTCTATAATGGAATTATCATGCTGCTGTATGACCAGCGTGCGAATCTGAAAAGCTCGAATGTGGAAAAAGACAGGATCCTGACACTCATGGATTCGATTTATGATAAAACCCAAAGTCTTTCTGTAAATAAGGAGCAATCCAAGAAACTGCAGGGAGAAATCGATGATTACTATGACACATATCGAAAAGCAGTAGAACGAACTTATTCCAATACAGAAATTACAAAGGATCAGGCGGAAACGGAGGGAGAATCAAATGGTTGAGATCATTAAAACTCTATCGTGGATTTCATTTGCCGCAGCCGCTGTGTGCCTGCTGCTTGCAGTATTCGTCTGGTTTCGGTTTCAGATTATGTCCGTCATCAACGATTTGACTGGAAAAACCGCCAAGAAAGCAATTGAACAGATTCGCAGTAAGAATGTCAAAAGCGGGGACAAGTCCTATCGTTCCAGTCCGGTGAATATAAATCGTGGACCTTTGACAGAACCGGTAACCAATGCAGCTCCTGTGAAAACAGAAAAGTTGTCGGGAGATCTGGAAACGACACTGCTGCGGGAAGATAACAAAACTGTGATCTTGAATGCAGATGGTACTACCGTCTTAAATCATGGCTCTGAGCAGGCAGCGGCAGTTCCAAACCGACCTGAAGTAGAAGTTCAAATGATAGAACAGGTTGTATTTATCCATACAAACGAGGTGATTTCATGAAAAGACAGGCAAAAAACCGAATTGTTCTGCTTTTGGTGATAGCTGGCTGTTTGCTTTGTTCTTCTGCCTGTGTGCTGTTTGTTCCGATGATACATAACCACAGTGCATGGACAATATTATGTTCCTCTGCATTTTGGGGATTCCTCATCATTGGATACGGACTTCTCTGGATGATAAACTGGAAACGCAGAAAACAGATGAAAAAAGGTGAAAAGCGGCGAATTGGAATCATAACATTTTTCCGGAATCCTCCTGCAAAGATGATGGATTTCATTTGTCTGGCTGGAATTCTGATATTGATTATCTCTTCATTCGCTGCACCGCTGCAAGGCTATTTGCAGTATGTTTTATCTTTTCTTGTTATTTTTTCATTTCATATGCACTGCATATTGAATGGAGAAATTTTTCGATATATGCAAACTGAGATAAGGAGTTGTTTGGAATGAAAGAAAAAAAGTTTTTCATGCGTATCGCCGCTGCGGTGTCATCTGCGGTAGTTATGTTGGCAAGCGTGCCGGCAGGTTATGCAATGGTTTCGTTTGCGGAAGAAACTTCTGCAGCCGGAACGGAAAGCAGTGTTTCTGAAACGACAGATGATGCAGCACAGCAGGAAACGGTGACGCTGAGCGGTTATGTAATTGCTGGAGATACTGTGGTTGCCAATGCCGATGTGTGGTTTGATGACACACACAGCTGTAAGACTGACAATGACGGAAAATATACTTTGGAAAATATTCCGAAGGCAGATTCATATCAGGTTACTGTGAGTCGTGGCTCCGGCTATGCGGATGAAACTGTGACAATTGCGGAAGATGGTTCTATTCGTGTTACCCCGTATTACACAGTTTCTTTTCCGAATGATGGCGAACATATCTTTTATATAGTAGATGAAAATAATCAGGAACGCCAGGCAGATAACGTTGTTTTGCAAGCCGGTTCTGTTTTATATTTCAGAGTGGAGAATCTGACGGCAAATGAGCAGCTGTTGAATTGTGATAAGGATATTTTTGAAATAGAAGGTCTTTCGAGTAAATATCATAAAGTTGAAGTGAACAGCGATATTGATATTGAGATTGAAGTTTCTACCGGTGATGCTGTATTTCAGTATGATTTGGAAAAGCACGTTATCACATATCAGCTGCCGTCCTCAGCGAAAGAATTATACTATGCAAATGTTCCGTCAAATGAAAACCAAAAAGTAACTGCTGATTATGTCAGAGAAAACGGATCTTGCATAGCATCAGGTCAGCAGAGCGGTGAAATTAGCAAGTTGACGAGTGGATACTATTACTTCTGTTATGTGACAGCAGACGGTATTGTTTCAGATGTTTTTCCGCAGCCGAATGCGCTGGAAGTTGATGTGGATGCACCTAAGGTTTCTGTGGATGCAATTGTAACTGTAAATGGAAAATCAGAAATTACATTTACAGTCAAGGATGAGGGCAATGAAGGCGATTTTGTAAGCGGAATCGATAAGGTAGGGCTGACCAAGACAGGATCTGCCGACAATATCATAGAAGCCACAAAAGTGGATGAAAGCGGTACATATTTTGCTGTTTGCAATGAGTCTATGGATGGTTATCAGATTGCAGCGGTGGATAAATATAAAAATGCAGTGCTTGAACCGATCAGCGGCTTTACAATGGAAGTCACATATGATACAAAAAATTTGGAGCATGACAAAAAAGTGAATGTAAAGACTTCTGCCGACTGTACTGTGACTTGTGAAGGTGCTGAAAAGACCAATAACGACAAGGAATTCCTGATAAAGGAACAGGGAAATTATACAATCCAGGCTGTCGATGAAAACGGAAAGCTTCTTGCAAAAACGACAATTCAAGTTGGAAATATCGATAATAAGCCGCCTGAGATTTCTGGACTTTCAAATATTGGATGGACGCATACAAGCAACAATTCTGTGAAAATCATGGGAAATGTATCGGATGATAGTCATAATATCGCTGAAATCAGAATTGAGTATGCGAAAGTCGAGGGAAGTGAAGAACTTTCCGGAGATGCCCTTTACAGTGAAGATGGTGTTAATATTGAAGCGGATGGCAGATTCGCGATTACCTTGCCGGATGAAGAATTCAATGGCACCTATTATATTCGTGCAATAGACGGATGCAAAAATGTGTCTTCTCCTGTGGCTGTTGAAGTGAAGATAGACAATACTGCTCCGCAGAACGTTTCCATGTCTTATGAGCTGGAAAAAAATAAAGGATTCATCAAAGATATAGCGAATGGACTTAGCTTTGGACTGGTTTTCAAGGATAAAATCACCATTGAGGTTGAGGCATCCGATGAACGTGAAAAAGAAGACGGAACAAAAATAGACAGTGGTATCCAGAAGTACGAGTATAAGTTGGTACCCGAGAACACTTCCTTTGAGGATAGAGAATGGAAATCAGAGACTGAAAGCACAATTGTAATTCCTGCCACAGACTATCCAGAAGGTTTTCAAGGAAAAATTTATGTAAGAGTATTGGACAACGCCGGGAACTACACAACAACTGTGACAGATACAATGAAAGACGATGGAATTACTGTTATTTTGGATAACAAAGTTGCAGGAGCGCCTGATGTATTTGCCAGAACTGCAGGCGGAGAGATTTATGCAGACGATTCCTGGACAAATGAAGATATCATATTTACGGTAAGCGGCGGAGAGACCATATCCGGTGTAGACCACTATGAGTATGCAGTAAATTATGTAAAGGATAACACGAATTGGGATACAGAAAATGCAGACTGGAAAACAGTTCCCAGCGAAGATGATAAGGCAAGTATCACCGTTTCTGAGGATACCAATGCAACATACTATTTCCGTGCTGTTTCAAATGCAGAGGTGGAGGGTGAGATCACATCCATTCATGTAAAAGTACAGAAAACGATTCCGGATAATGCAGAGGTAACACTGCCGGCCGTAAACGGAAAGAATGACTGGTATGTTAGTATTCCGAGCATTTCTGTAGGAGAACCGACACGTCCCCAGTATGAAGCGCAGATCACAACTTATTATAAATTATGGAACACGCAGGCAGGAGAAAAGGAACCAAAGTCCGGAATGAGGTATAATCCTCTTAGCCACCCGAATATTGATGACGACGGCGTTTATACTTTGAAAGTATGGACAGAAGATGAAGCAGGCAATCACTGCGAAAAAGATTATGTCAAGGAAATAAAGGTGGATACTACAGCGCCAAAGGAACAGGAACTTTACATTGTAGATGCAACTGTTGCCGGCGGTAAGAAAGCAATTTCTGTAGAGGACAAAAATTCAATTGTCTATCGCCATATCTATCAGACTGCCATTGAGATCCGAACAGCTTTTGATTTTGATATCAGTGGGGAAGAAAAGATAGAGTATCAGAAAGTCAGAAGCTATGCAGTGAATGACAGCAAGTGGTCCGTATACAACGAAAAGACAGGCTTGGTTGTAAAACCGAATGAAAAATTCATTCTTGCAGTAAGAGCAACGGATCAGGCCGGCAATACAACTACAATTTATTCTGACGGTATTATTGTTGATAATGAAGCTCCTGTTGGTGAAGGTCTGGCGCCGGAGATCACGATCGCACCGGATGCACCGAATGCAAACGGATATCATAAGAGTGATGTTGGCGTTCGGATTTCAGTCATGGATCCGCCTTATAACGGAGGTGCGTATAATCAGAGCGGTATTTATTCCGGTTTGGAATCTGTGGTGTATCGTGTGATTACAGACGGCGTTGTGACTCAGGAAGAGACTCTGTATTCAGCAAAGGAAAATCCGTCTGATGCAGATTTGCAGCCAACATTTTCAACAAATATTGTTGTCAGCAGCACACTGAACAACAGCAATAATGTTATTGTTGAAGTGGTGGCAGTTGACCGTGCCGGAAACGAACGTGTGAGCCGCACGGCAGATGGTGCAATTCAAATTGATATAACTGCCCCGACAATCCGGATCAGTTATGATAACAATAGTCCGGATGCAGCAAATGCAAAGTACTTCAAAGACGCAAGAACAGCAACGATTGAAGTGACAGAACGTAATTTCAACCCGGATGATGTACGTCTGATGCTGACAAACAGTGACGGAACAATCCCGGCAATTTCCGGCTGGTCTATATACGGCGGATCCGGAAACGGGGATGATACAGTCCATACAGCTACTTTGACTTATAGTGCAGACGGCGATTATACATTCGACATTGCCTATACAGACATGGCAGATAATCCTTGTACAGAGATCAATTATGTTTCCGGAACGGCTGCGCCCCAGGAATTTACAATTGACCGCACAGCTCCTGTTATCAATGTATCCTATGATAATAATGATGTGAAAAACGGAAAGTATTTTTCGAAGGGACGAGTTGCTACGATTGTTATTCAGGAACATAATTTTGATTCCTCTCGTGTAAAGATCACAGCGACAGCATCGAAAAACGGAAAGGGAATTACAATTCCTGCATCAAGTGTATCCTGGTCCGGAAGTGGTGATAACCATACTGCGACCCTGAATTACAAGGATGACGGCGATTACACATTTGATATTCAATTCACAGATATGGCTGGAAATGAGAGCGGTGCTGCAAATTACGGATCATCAGCTGCCGGTAAGGAATTTACAGTTGATACAACCATTGAAAAGCCGTCTGTGACCATCAATGGCAAAGACGGAAATGGAAAGGCATTTCAGGATGCACTCAAGCTTGCAATTGGATTTGGGGACATCAACTATAAGTCATACGATGTAAAATTAGAGCGAGTCCTCAAGGGCAAGAAAAAAGAAGATGTAACAAAGAAATTTATCCAGAATCTGAAGGTAAGTGGAGGTTCCGGAGAAGGTATCTTTGATACCTTTGAAAAAATCCAGGAAAATGATGGCATCTATACTTTGACTGTAACGCTTACCGACATGGCAGAGAATACGGAAACTACAGAAGTGAAATTCACAATCAATCGTTTTGGCTCTGTTTATGAGTACAGCGAATATCTGACCAATCTGATTGCAGACGGCGGTCAATATGTCAAGGAATTGACAGAAGATCTCGTCATTACAGAGTACAATGCAGATAAACTTGTGAAGGATTCCCTCTCTATTGTTGTGACAAAGGATGGTAAACCGGTTGAAAATGCACAGTGTGATGTAACGCCGGTAATCAATGACAAGGTATCTACAGGAAACAGTGGTTGGTATCAGTATGATTATACGATCCACAAGGAAGATCTGAGTACAGACGGCGTTTACAAGATTGTGGTTTCTTCGGAGGATGAAGCCGGAAACACACCTGAAAACACCAATTATGAAGGTCAGGCAATTCTGTTCCGTGTGGATTCCACTGCACCAGAGCTGACCAGCGTAACCGGACTGGAAAAGCCTATTGTAAATGCACAAAATCTGACGGTTGACTACGATGCGTATGATACGATCGGATTGAAATCCATTACGATCTACGTAGATGATAAGGAAGTTGACAAGATCGTAGATTTTGCAGGAGATGCGAATGATTACAGCGGTTCATTTGACATTGGTGAAAGTAAGAATGCACAGAAAGTTCATCTTGTTGTAGAGGATAAGGCTGGCAATATTACTGACACGGATACAGATGATTTCAGCAGTGCTTATGACTTTGAGCGGACGGTAACGGTATCAACAAATATGTTTGTTCGTTGGTATGCAAATAAGCCGTTGTTCTGGGGTTCTGTAGGCGGTGTTGGCGTACTGGGAATCGGAGCAGGTCTATTGGTATTCCTGAAAAAGAAGAAGAAAACAGCATAATATTTTCCCGATAAAATGATGGTAGCGAACCTGAAATGTGATTATTTTGGGTTTGCTATCCATCACAAATGACAGTTGCTGAATATCTGTCAACTGTTATTTGTGATGGATAGCAAAAAATGCAAAGGAAGTGAGAAAGATGAATCCATTGATTGAATGCGGCGTAATTACTGAGAAACAATCCGGCGTAAACTTTATGTATGTGCTGAATGACAATAAAGACTTTCTCATTACAGAGTATAAGGTACTTCAGAATCAGAGTGACAGTAACTTCATTCCGTGCATGAAAATATTATATAATGGAAAAACTGCACTTTACTATAAAACAGATATATGCCGTACGCTCCAGGAGATATTGCCGAATTTGGACAGCAACAGCTTTATGAATGTTGTTGCAAATCTGCTTCGAACAATTATTGAAGTTAAGAATAATGGCTTTTTGTCCTGTCAGAACATTGACTTGTCTTTTGATAAGATATTCGTCAACGGGAGCAATCTAAACGTCAACCTGGTATATGTTCCGATCCAGCGGCACGCTTATGCAGACTATATTGCTTTTGAAACCAAGCTGCGTACAAAGCTGATTGAGACGATCCATCAGAATCCGTCTCTACAATCGCCTTCTACGGCATCGTTAGAGCGAAACCTTTCCGACAGCACAATGTCGATCACGACGCTTGCCGGTTATGTACGGGGCGGCGAACCGACGCAGGGACGACCGGTTTCCTCGTCTGCATCTGTACAGCAGATGAAACTCATTGCGCTGCGAGCGCCGGTTCGGTTTGAACTGGTGGTGGATCAGAATGAGTACATCATCGGGAAAAAGGCTGGTGCAGTAAACGGTGTGATTTCTTTTAACAGCGCAATCAGCAGAGTACACTGTAAAATTATTCAAAATGAGTTCGGATATAAAATCGAAGATCTGGGAAGTGCAAATGGTACATATGTCAATCGGCAGAAACTGATTGCACATAAAGCGGTTCCGATTAAAAATGGTGACATTGTTCGTTTGGCGAACAGCGATTTTCAAGTATTGATTCAGTGAGGCGGTGAAATATTGTGGGAAAGCCGAGAATTGTGATTGCAGATGCAGATGAAGCGTATATTGCACCGCTGCAGCAAAAATTTATAGAAGCATTTTTTGATAAAATTGATCTGGAGATAATTACAGAAGAAGAATGCTTTCGTTCCTTGTTTTCTGCACCGCAAAAAATGGATATTTTGGTTGTGAGCGAGGCATTTTACTCCATTGAATTGCAGCGGCACAATATTGAAAATATCTTTTTGATGACAGAGCAGTCTTCTGACGGACAGACAAGTGATCTGCTTGTCAACAAGATTTTCAAGTATGCCAAAAATGTAAAGGAAATCTTTCATGAGATAATCGGTTCGAGTTCGGATTCGCTGCGTGCTAAAACGGAAATCAAAAAGCAAACGCAAACAATACTTGTGACTGCTGCAAGCGGAGGCGCTGGAAAAACCACAATTGCACTGGGCATGGCAGCGTGTCTGGCGCAGGCGCATAAACGGGTGTTATACATTGATGCTGAATTTGTACAGAATTTTCAGTTCTTTTTGAATAACACGACACCGATCTCAAATGAACTGATCCCTAAATTTCAAGTTGGAAATGAACGTTTATTTGCTGATGTGCAAAGTCATATTCGAAGAGAATTGTTTGAATATCTGCCTCCGTTTCGGGCATCAATCAGTGCGTATAATATCAGCTTTGGGATTTTTACCTATCTGGCGGAACAGATTAAGAAAACCAATGTTTATGATTTTATCATTATCGATACGGATTCTACATTTAGTGATGAAAAAGGTGATCTGATAGATCATGCGGATAAAGTATTTCTGGTAACCAGGCAGGATCTTTATTCTGTGTATAAAACAAATTGTATGCTGGGGAATATTAACTATTCCGATTCTGACAAGTTTCTGTTTTTGTGCAATGCGTTTCAAACAGAATATGAGAATACACTGTTAAACGCAGAAAGTCATTCCGCATTCATGGTAAATGAGTACATTCATTGGATTCCGGAATGTGAAAAAATGCACTTGGATGAGTTGGCAAAAGTAGATGGCTTGCAAAAAATAGCATATTCTTTGCTGTAAAAGAGGAGGATCAGAATGCAGGACAAGGCGATTATGATCGTAAAGATTTTTTCCAGAAAAGAAGTTTATGATATTGAGGTTCCACTTGATATTTCTGCAAATGACTTTGTGATTGCATTAAATCAAGCATTTCAGCTTGGCATTGATACAAATAATATTCTGAATTGTTATCTGAAAACAGAAAGTCCTACTGCATTGATTCGGGGCAATAAACTGCTGCGGGATTATGGGCTGAGAAACGGAACGATTATCAATATAACAGTATAATTACAAGATGGGGTGAAGATGTGGAACAGCGATATAAACTGACGATTTTTTCAAAGAATATTTATCAGGAAGTAGAACTCTTACCGGAATCGGAAAAACTGAAAATTGGTACTACCTTATCCTGTGATGTTCGTTTAAGAAAAGATTTGTTCTTTTGTGAATTTGAAATAGCACTTGTCAAAAACAATGAGTCTTGGGTGATCCAGACAACGGAAAATATTTATCTGGATTTCGGCGGCAGCCAGAAGAAATTGTCCAAGCCTTTGGAACATGGCGAGCAGTTTTGTGTACGCTATAGCGAGTCAGATGCAGAATTGTTTTACGGTCGTTTTTTCGTAGATTTTGATTATGAAAATAAGCAGTATGACCGACTGATTGACATATCGCAGATGAAAAATGTTGTGATCGGAACAGAGCAGAATGCAGGTATACAGCTTCAGGGTGAATATGTATACGATGACCACATGGATATAAAAAGAGAAGGCAGCAAGCTCATCATTTGCAACATTCGGTCTCAGTACGGTGTTTTCTTAAATGGAAAGCGAATCGAAACAAATACGGAATTGAAGGATTATGATTTCTTTTCAATTGCAAATTTCAGTTTCTATTATAAAGAAGGAAAGCTGTATACCGATAAAAAGAGCAGTATCGTTATTCATGGCTTACAGTTTCGGAATCAATCAGATGGTGGCACTGCCCTGGAGTATCCACAGTTTCACCGAAACGCCAGAATCAAGGTGAAATTGGATGAAGAAGAAATTCCGCTGCTTGCTCCAAAAGAAAAGCCGCAAAAGCCAAAAAGTAATCTGGTACTGAAACTGCTCCCGGCGTTGTCTATGATTGTTTTGACCGTCGTGCTGCGTGGTATGATGGGAAGTACCAATCTTTCGTTTGTTTTGTTTAGTGTTTGTTCCATGTCGATAGGTGCAATTGTCTCTGTATTCACCATTATGAATGAAAAAAAGGAATACAAAGAAGAAATTGAAAAACGAGACACCGGATATCGCTCCTATATTGACACCAAACGAGAGGAAATCACACAGGCACGGACAGAGGAAGTATCTGTATTAAATCAAATTTATGTTCCATACGAAAAAACATCTGCTGATGTGATGCAGTTTAGCGGTGATCTGTTTGATCGTATTCCGGAGGATGAGGACTTTTTGGATGCACGAATTGGTATCGGAAATATTGATGCAGTTCGTAAGATTGAGTACAAGAAACAGGAAACCTATGAGGCAGACGAAGATGAACTTGTTGATCTGCCGGTCCAGCTTTCTGAAAATTACAAGCAAGTGCAAAATGCGCCCGTTGTTGTACATCTGAAAGAGGCAAATGTAGTCGGTGTCGTCGGAAGTCAGACATCGCTTTACGAAATGCTGAAGGTACTTTTCTTTGATATCTGTGCCAGACAATATTATCACGATATCAAAACATTTTTGATGATTCCTTCTAATGAGGTAAAAAAATATCAGTGGGCAAAATGGTTTCGTCACTTGGAAAATGAAGAAATTGGTGTACGCAATATTGTTTGTGATGAGGAAAGCAAAAATACAATTTTAGAGTATTTATATGCAGAACTGAATCGCAGAGAAGACAGCAAAGAAAAGACACACTCACCGCATTTTGTTGTTTTCGTGATGGATGACTATGGAATCAATCAGCATCCGGTCTCTAAGTACATTGAGAAAGCGTCTGAATTGGGTTGCACATTTGTATTTCTGGAAGAGAAGAAAGAATATGTTCCGGTTGGATGCTCGCAGTTGATTCAGTTGAACGAAGGCAATGTAGGAAAACTTCTGCTGACTGAGGACAGAACAAGTGTGACGGAATTTGCATATCAACCGATTCCGGATCGTGATATGTTGCGGATAGCACATCGTCTGGCTCCGGTATACTGTGAAGAAGTTAGCCTGGAGGGTGCTTTAACCAAGAATATTACGCTTTATCAATTGCTTGGAATTCTGTCTGAAGAAGATCTGGACTTAAAAGCCAGATGGTCTTTCTCCGATGTTACCAAATCAATGGCTGCACCTTTGGGTGTTCGTTCAGGAAATGAAATTGTATATTTGAATATACATGATGATGAAAAAGCCCATGGCCCTCATGGTCTTGTAGCCGGAACTACTGGTTCTGGTAAGAGCGAACTGTTGATGACTTATATTCTGGCGATGGCAACGATATACAGTCCCTATGAAGTGGCTTTTCTGATAATTGACTTCAAGGGCGGCGGAATGGGAAATCAGTTTAAGGATTTGCCGCATACACTTGGCGTAATCACTGATATTGACGGAAAGGAAATCAATCGTTCTCTGATTTCGATTAAAGCGGAGCTTGACAGAAGAAAACGGTTATTTGCGGAAATTGATGTGGATCACATTGACAAATATATTCGTGCTTATCAAAAAGGAAAGGCAAGCACACCGCTTCCGCATTTGATTATCATTGTAGACGAATTTGCAGAATTGAAAGCGCAGTATGGCGACTTTATGGCGGAGTTGAACAGTGCGGCTCGTGTGGGACGTTCTCTTGGTGTACATTTGATTCTTGCTACACAGAAACCGCAGGGTCAGGTAGATCCGCAGATTGACAGTAACTCGAAATTCCGGCTTTGTCTGAAGGTACAGACACCGGAAGACAGCCGGGAAGTAATCAAAACACCGCTTGCAGCAGAAATCAAAGAGGCAGGACGTGCATATCTGATGGTCGGAAATAATGAGATTTTTGAATTGTTTCAGTCTGCTTACAGTGGTGCTCCGGCTGGATTAGAAGCAGTATCCAATCAGAAAGAATTTCAGGTTTCTGCGGTTGATTTCAGCGGAAGACGAAAAGTGATATACCAGAAAAAGCATCGCAAACCAATGGACGGTGAAGAGGTGCTTTCACAAAAGGAAGCGATTACAAACTTGGTCATTCAGTATTGCAAAAAAAATCATATTGCAAAGCTTCCGGATATCTGCAAACCGCCTTTGCCGACGGTGATGCAGTATGTGAAAGCCGGAGAAAAATCCAGTGTTTCTGTTTTGGTGAACCTTGGCTTGTAGGATAATCCTGCACAGCAGAAACAAGAGAATTACCTTGTGGATTTGTCGGCGTGTCATATGTTAATCGTCGGAGCATTGCAGACTGGAAAAACCAATGTTCTGCAGCTGCTGATTCGGGATGTAGCAGAAAAATATACGCCGGAAGAGGTCAATATTTATGTGATTGACTATTCTTCTATGGTTTTAGCAAACTTTCAAAATCTTCCTCATGTAGGAGGTGTTGTTTGCCCGAATGAAGATGAAAAGCTGAATAACCTGTTCAAGCTATTGACTTCGGAAATTGAGCAGCGGAAACAGAAACTGAAATCCGTTGGAGTAAGTTCATATACTGCTTATAAAGAAGCCGGAAAAATGGACATTCCTTTGATTCTACTGCTAATTGACAATTTTACTGCACTAAAGGAATTAAACTTAAATGACAATCCGGTGCTGTTGTCAATCCTTCGGGAAGGACTCTCTATTGGCATCAGTGTAATTATTGCAAACGGCAGCACAAAAGGAATGGAGCATCGTTACCTTTCTTCGTTTGCGTGTCGTATTGGAATGCATCACAATAACAGTGATGAGTACGGCAATTTGTTTGGTGCTTATAAGATGACAGTAGACCCGATTCCCGGAAGATGTATTGTTACAGTTGACAAAACAAATCTGGATTGTCAGTTGTATCAGAGTTTTGAAGGGGAAAAGGAATTTCAGCGGATTGAAAAAATCAAAGAATTTGTAGAAGAAATCAAGTCCAGATATCCGAATCAAAAGGCAAATTTGATTCCGGAAATCCCGGAATTCCTGATGGAAAAGGAGATACAGGCACAGTATGCGTCGTATTTCTCGCCGTACCATATGATTCTTGGATTTGATTATGATACTTTGATGCCGCAGAAAATGGCTTTGTCTGGATTGAATCTGATTATTTCAGGTACTCCCAAATCGGGCAAGGGAAACTTTGTCAAATATATGATTTCCTCTATTGAGGCAAATCTGGATGCAGCACCGGCTCAGGTTGTAATATTTGATAAGGCAACAGTGAAAAAATATGCAGAAACTGCTCAGAAATATCGATGTGTGACCAATTATGAGCTGAGTTCAGAACATATGGGAAGTCTTTGCAAGGAATGGAAAGCAGAGCTGGAAGCAAGAAAGAAACTTGTTTTAGAGCATCATGGTGATATGTCCGTTCTGGACGAAAAACCGCTGCTTATGATGATTTGTGAAGATTCCAGTAAGGAAATGCTTAATGATTTTGATGAGGGGATTCTGGAATTGTTGGCGTACAAATTTAGTTTTGTTGTTTCGAATGCCGAAAATGAAGAATTGTCCCCTATGAGATCTGCAAAATTGTATAGAGCCAAAAATGCAGGTGCAAATTTCTTATTGCTTGGTGCTTTTAGTGCTAGTAATATTGTTAATAGTTTTATAAAAATATCGATGGCAGAAAGAAGAGAGCGCTTGTCTGTTGAAACAACAGTTGGAGATGCGTTTTATGTGGAAGCTGTCGACCAAACGAAGGTATATCGTTTGAAAACAATCAGGCATACAGATTAAAGCTATGTAGTATGCAATTTCATAAGTTGCATTTCTATATAAAACCATACTTGAAAGGAGGTGAAAGGAAATGGCAATCACGAGTAACGATACCGAACTGATGCGTTCTTCGGCAAGTGTATTTGCAACAAACTCTACAGCGTTTACAGAGGAGTCGGGTGACATCAAGACTACTCTTTCCGCAATCTCTACGGCACTGGAGAAGGTTGTTAAGGATTTCAACACTCATAACGGCAATGTTGCTGACTACGCTTCGGCAGTTTCTCAGGCAACAGAACAGATGCAAGGTATCTGGGTAAGCGGTGCAGCTACCGCTTTTGAGGAGAGCTTCATTAAGTTCAACGATGCAATGATGAAACTCAGTCAGATGTTGCAGGATATTGCCGGCGACTTTTCCAACATCAAAACGCAGATCGAGGAGATTGTCAATGACAATGTTCTTACGCAGGTAGAAACCTATGCAAACGAGTGTCTCATCAACAGCGAAAATCTGACAAAGTACGCAAACGCAGAAGACGAGAATCAGGCAAATTTTGCGGCTGCATATGGTCAGTAATCAATGCAGCTTAGTCCACACATACACATGGTGGAGATGAAGAGTTACTGCAAAGAGCTTTTCATCTCCGCTATGATGTATTTTTTGAATATTTCAACTAGCTGAAATATTGAAACGATACATCATGAAATAGAGGAGGATAAACCATGGTAAGACCTTCTTCATTAGTAATTTCAGAAATTGCTATAATCAAGGAGAATAATAAAGCAAAACAGCAAAAAATCAATGAATGCTCTACGAAAATGCAGCAATTACAAAACAAAGTGGATGAGTTGGAAGGAGAGAAAGCGATATTGGAATCTACGTATTCCGTATATTTAGAACTCAAAGAACATATTACCAGTCAACTTGCAAGTCTTGAAGAGACTAGTGTTTGTATTACAGAAACTAAGCAAAAAGCAACTGAACAAATTGGTTCTAAAATCCAAGGTACATTAAAAAATATAGAGTATTTGATTGAGCGCCTTAAATCAGAGATAGAAAAAGCAACAGAAAATTATAACACTATATATGAACAGTCTAAAAGTTATCAGAGTGAATTAACAAATGAGTTAAATCACCTTCAGTCACTAAGTACTGAACTGGAAGAAGCTAAAATTCAAGAAATGTCTACGATGTAGAAAGGATGAGAATATGGCTGAAAGTGTACGCGTAATAACCGAAGAGTGGAATGATATTCAGACAAAAATAAAAGGTAAAGTAGACGATATTGAAAAGACACTAGATGAATTCAAAGATATATTAAATGATTTAGTTACAAACGGATTTATCGAGTCTGGAGCACAGGAACCTATGATTTCTTTTATGGGTAATGTTGATGATATTAAACAATGTTTGAATTACATTCATCAAAATATCTCCAATGTAGTTAAAGAATATATAATTGAGATTGAAACTAAGGATCATAACAATATACAATAAAAAGGAGGTATAAAAGTAATGGATCATAACTTCTCAACAAATACATACAATATAAATACATCTGTATTTAATGAATGCAAAACTTATATTGCAAATGTTGCTATTCCATCTGAGCCGGCTTCAAAATTTAATATGAATATTTGGTTTGAAGTAAATGCAATTAACGCTGCATTAGGGGATGTTTTACAAATTTTTGAAGAACAAGCTTATACATATCAAAATGCAAACAAAAATGTATGCGCTGTTGATGGTGAGTATGCTTTAAAATTGATTGATTCAGTTCAAGATGTAGAGAGACTTAAATCAACAATTGATGCTATGGCCGATTTAATGAAAGCGGAATGTACTACAAATTCTTTTGTTGGTTTCTTAGATAGTGATGTGGGATCATTATTGGCAAATGGAATTGCTGCTATTCAGTTAAGTGACTATGTGACGATAGATGAAAATGGAAAAAGTGTTTATAATAAAAATGCAATCGATAATTTCTTCAAAAAATTCCAAAGCAGTAAAAATGTTTCGCAAAAGGAGATGGTGATAATAGAATCATTGTTATACTCCACCATTAATAACAATACAATTGATGAAGAAAGCTTGGAGATGATACTAAATTCAAGTCTTTTAGCGATAAATAGTTCGAATAGAGAATCTTTTTTAAAAATATGGAAACAGGTTTCATATGAAATGAATTCATATACTGAATGCTTAATGTTGCAAAATATGGAAATATTAACGGGTAGAAAGAAAAATTTATCCAATGAAGAAAATGAATTAAAGTGTAAATTAAAATCGATTATAATGCTCAATGACGTTGTGAAAGTTATGAATTCGCGGGCAAGTTCTATTCAACTTAATAAAATCGATGGAGACAACGTGTTGTTAAACTACTACAGTAAAAACGGATTAGATAGACTAGTAACTGATTACATTCCGAAATATGGCATCTCCGGAATTTTTAATGCTAAAGAAATAAAGGACTATAGCGATAACCAAACTGAGAAATTGCAGAAAGCGGTTGATGCAGGGAAAATAACTATAAAATTTCATAAGGATAAAGAGGATAGTATAATTCCATATTTAGAATTTGGAGTTGGTAGTTCAAACGTTGCCTTTATTCAAGAATTTACAAGTGCATCAAACACTAGTTTAAATGAACTTAAAGATCATATTACGGCAGCGAGTGCCGAATCTTATTTAAAATCGTTTATAAACAAAGATGTTGAAGGGATAAGTGAAGATGAGTACTTATCTATATCTAAAAATTCTACATTTAATGATAAAATCGATACTACTTTAAGCTATGCGGAATCTATTCCTTATCTTTGTGATGCTGTATCTTTAACTAAAACGGTGATTAATGCTGGACTTGCTGCAACTGATGCTATGCTTATTACGGATATGAGTGATGAACAAGAATCTAACTTTAGAAATTCTACTTTGGATATGGTAAGTGAAGTTGGTGGAAAAATTCCATATGCAGGTCCAGCAATAAAAACGGGAAGTAAAATTATTAAAACAAAATATAGCAATGATGATGAGCAAGAACAAATAAAAAAAGAATATTGGGAAAAGATACAGGAAAATGAAGAAATAAATAAGAGAATAGAGAATATTAAATCTGGAGAATATAAGGATTTAATAAAAGCTATGGCTATTTCAAATGGTGCAGGTAAAGAAGAAACGCAGGGAGCTGCACGATATTCTTTTTCAGTGATTTACTATGCAGACACTCAAGAATTTAATACATCGACAATGTTGGATAATGATTAACTAAGAAGTGAATCATGCTATCTACATTTATTACAACTAATTTTTTGATAAATGAAAGGAACTTTTATGGCTTCGTTTAAATATGATATATCTGTAATTAATACAGATGTTGGAAAATTAAATGCTTTGTCAAATAAAGAAATCAATGATTTGACAATTGAAACTCAAAATGCTGGAGACACAATTGATAAAATAAGAGAGTTGATACCGCAACTAAATGCTCTTCATAGATCAATTAATAATCTCATTGAAGCAACTGCAACTGCGACACAAGCAACGTTGGATCAAGTGATTGAACTTGACGATGATTTTGCAGAAATATTGGAACAATAATAAAATAAAAATCTTATCAATCTATTGAACCAGAAAATCCAACAAGCATCATATTTTCTACCGAAAGTATGGGAGCGTCTGTCGACAAAATTACCGAAATTTTTCGGCTGTACGATGAAATAGAAAAATCGCTGATCCAATCCATAAAAAATGTATTGTCAACTGTAGAAGATGTTCAGAACGGAACAGATGCTATGTAAAGACATGGTGGTATAAAGGGGGTATATATGAGCGGAATTGTAAAACGTATCATTTCCGGGACAATTGCAGCGGCACTTTCTGCACCCTGTTTGGGATTTTTTCCATTGGAAAATGCGGTAGCAACGGGAAGCCAGGCTGACAACGAGGCTCTGTATGCCTCTGTTCTGAATCATTACGCTGAAAAGGTCATTCCAAACGGTATTATCGGTTTAGATGATTGGCAATATTCTGATGTGTGGATGTATTCAACAGGAAACCTTTTTGATTATGGATATGCCTTTTATGATTTGGATGGCAATGGCGTTGACGAACTATTTATTTTAGATAATACATATAGTACGAAAATAAATGAGATATATACAATTATAAACGGAGCGCCAAAGCAAGTCGCTGCCGGTGGTGCGAGATGGGATTATTTTGTTGCAAATCCAGGCAATGTTCTTGGTGAACTGGGTTCCGGAGGCGCTACTTACTATGGGTATACTTTCTATCATTTAATTAACGGAGAACTTGTAGCCTTTGAAGATTATGATTGTGAAGATGGCACATGGTATTATGCAAGCGGCGACAATTGCAATACAATTAGTCAGGACTCTAAACAGATCATTTCAGAAGACACTTTATATTCGAATCATCCTGAGGTAAAAGACGGAATAAATATACCTGGATTTGACGGCGAAACCTATCTCTTCTCAGGGTATAATGTCTCAGATAATCAAACTGCAGCTGCATCAGAAAACGTAACGAATCAGTGTGGTGATAACGTATTTTGGGAATTAGACCAATCAACTGGACTTCTGAAAATTAGCGGAACTGGTCCGATGTATAACTATAGTAACGCTGATCCGGTCTTTGCATTTTTTTCGGAAACAGATCCACCCTATAGTCAGAATCAGGGAAATATAAAATCAGTTGAAATTCAGGAAGGGATAACTTCAATAGGATGCAGAGCTTTTTATGGCAGTTATGGTTCTGTAGCGTTTAAGCTGCCGGAAAGTCTTACATCCATCGGAGATTCGGCATTTTACTTTTTTGGTCAGTCGGATATCATTACTTCCATTACAATCCCCAAAAATGTGACGCATATTGGAGAAATGGCTGTTGGCTATCATTGGTATAATACACCGGATGCCAATGGCGATGTGATGAGTGTAGAAGAGAAAATTCCAGGTTTCACGATTTACGGTTATCAAGGCTCGGCTGCGGATTCTTATGCAAAGCAAAATGGATTTGAATTTGTTGCCCTGGATGCGCCGGAGGAGAGTACAGAAGCTGAACCGGAATCAGAATCATCAGAAGATCAGCAGCTTGAAACAGATTTTACAAAACATCATGTTGGCGTGGCGCAGTTGGATGAAAACAGAAGCATCTGGAATCGTTCTGAAGATGTTGATATGCTTTATCAATTGGCTGAGTTTGATTATTACTATGGTAATACTGGAGTTGGTTTTGCAACAGATGTGTATTCCAGCTTTGGAAATGCAGCAGAGATAATTGAGGCTGGAAGAAAATCGAAAGATATGTATTCATCTGTAAGTGAGATAATGTACTACCAGGCGTTACTAAAGTTGATGTATCATACGAGTGAGGACAATTCTTTATATCTAATCCAGGGATACTACCTGCGGATTCTGGAAGAATTTTCAGATCAATTGAACGCTGCGGATACAGCAGGCAATGTGCAGTCGCTGATAAAAACAACAGTGGAAATCAGCGAAGAGATTACTAAGGCTGACTCTTTGAAAAAAATCAAAAATGCCTTAGAAAAATTGGATAATCTATTCGAAATAACAGATCTTCCAATGAAAGATTACAAAGGCAATAGTGTGGGAATCGGTGCAGGTGATATATTGTCTTTGGTGGCAGCTGTGACAGAACTGCAATCAAATGAAATAGAAAATATCAGTGATGCTCTGCATTGTGTTGCATACTTTGAAATGTTTTGTGATATTCAGGATGATAATAAAGCTGTTTTGAATCAGCTGTACCAAAATGCGCCGGATGACAATGAAACATATAAAACGGCATTACGCAATTTACAGGAATGTATTTCTACACCGGATATTGAATCGTTTGTCAATGAGTATATTTCTGATAAAGAAGATGAGGTCAAAAAAGACTGGAACACAAACCTGCTGGGTATAGCCATTTCGACCACTCTTATGAAGATAGCGGAAAAGGTACCGATTTTACAAGTGGTGGATGCTGCCGGAAATATCATAGATTTCCACTTTGATAAAATGAACTCGACAGAGGCAAAAATTACAGCAATTGGTGAAATGGTATGTTATTACGAGATCATTGATTCGCTTCAAAAGGTCGGCGACCAATATAAAACAGATCTCATAAAGGCACAAAATTTTGAGAATGCAGCGAAATATCATGAAGTAATCGATTTGTACTATAATGCACTGAGAAATTATTGTGTGTATGGCAATGAATTTCTAAGTTTGTTTGTAAGTTCATACTATTTTGCAAATATTGACAAGTCAAATAACTTTACAGATAATATGGCGGCAATAACAAAAGATAATCTTGTATTCAAGTATATTGCGACCACCGTTGAGAATGACCTGGCAAATGACTATTTGAATCGTGTCTTTGGAATTTCCAACGGGGACTATGTTTCCTGGTATAGAGAAGTTATCACATTGCAAGCCAGTATCAAAGAATTATCAAAACATTCCCATCGTTCTGTATGTTGTGAAATGTGGACTGATGATGAAATTGATCAATTTCTGGACGATGTTATGGACTCTGTTGCGGATAAAGTAAAAGATTATGTTGGCTCAAGAATATCAAATGGAAAAACGTTTTTTATTGGTTGCCCGGTGAGTATAAAAATATATAATGGTGCCGGAAATATCATAGCAACAATAAAAAATGGAAACATCGCAGTGCATGATCTGGACGCATTTATGAATGTGTTCTGTTATACTGTAGAGGAGACAGAAAACAGCGAAAAGGACAAAAGCTACGGTACCATTCTAAGACTGCCGGACAGCTTTACATTTACCGCAACCGCCCAGGAGGATTGCAGTGTAGTCTTTCAGTGGACAGATGCAAAAGATCTTGCCGGAATCAAATTATCGAGTGAGACCTGGGAATCCAGTATCAAAGAAATGAAAAAAGGCGACATCCTGCAATCAGATAACAACATTATTCCGGCGGAAGAAAGTGGCATTGTTCCCTGGAAATTGGTTATCATAATTGGTGCAATCGCTGTTGTTGCAGGTGTTGTTATTGTAATTGTTATTACAAAGCGCAGGAAAAGAATATAATTGTCACTGGGCGCTTTTAGATTGTCGTGCAAATTGAATATTAAGGTAAAAATGCTCGGAAAAGGGAAGTAGACTTCTTTATTTTCAGAGCATTTTTATTATTTTGATGTCAACTCCATCTATTATGAAAATGGCACAGTGTTAGACAAACCAGAAATAAATGCACATCTTTCAAAAGTTTATCTCTGGTTTAACTCCATTTTCATTCCTGTTATGTAACCACCAACCACACCCTAACGTTGATTCGGCACTAAAAAAGCGATAAAATAGTTCCAAAGGGATTTACCCCGAAAGGAACTGAGAATATGCCAACGATCAGAGAAGTAAAAACCGAGCTTCGTCACAGGGAGTGGGCAGAGCAGATACAGGAATGCCAAAGCAGCGGTATGACCGTAACAGCGTGGTGCAAGGAAAAGGGGATCAGTCAGCACACATACTACTCACGCCTGAATGTGGTGAGAAAAGAACTGCTGAAACGAGCCGGATTGCCTTTGCAGCAGATCGTACCGCTGAGTGTTTCTCAAAGCGTCACCTGCACGACAGCTGCGGTGCAGACACAATGTGTTGCGGACAGCGCTGAACCTGGGAAACCTGAACCGGCTGTCCCACAAAAGATGATCGTACGTAAAGACGGGATCGAGGTCGAAATGCCAGCAGATATATCCGAAAGGCTTCTGCTTACGCTGCTGAGAGGTCTGAAAGAATGCTGAAAGACCTGACTGCTGACAATATCTACATCGTCTGCGGACATACGGGGATATGCGTAAGTCCATTGACGGACTTGCGGCACTTGTACAGCAGCAGTTTCAGCTTGACCTGTTCGCAAGCAGCGCGTTTCTGTTCTGCGGCAGGCGCAGAGATCGTATGAAGGTGCTTTTATGGGAAGATGACGGCTTTCTGCTGCTGTATAAACGTCTTGAAGACGGGAAATTCTCCTGGCCGCACAATGAACAGGATATTACCCGTGAACAATTCATCTGGCTCACGCAGGGACTGTCGATCGACCAACCAAAGGCAATCAAAAAAGTAGCCGGCGGTGTGGATATATGCTGACTTTCCCACGATGAAAATATACAGTAATGTGGACAATATTTCTATGCTTCAATGGCACTCTTTTTCTTGAAAGATCGGGCAAATCATGGTATAATCAGAGTATCATGAACCGTCTGGAATTTCAGGGAAAGGAGTGCTTTTGCTATGACGTACGAAGAACTGAAAGCAGCATATGAAGCCGCTGTACAGAAGTGCTCTGAGCTTGAAAAAGAAAATGATGAGCTGGTGTTATACTAAAAAAGTAGACAAGGGAAAAGAAAAGTAGTATAATAAAAGAAAACACGAAAGAAGAAAAACCAAGGAGGAAAAAATGACAAACAAACAGCTGCAATACGATGAAACTTTTAAAAAGAACATCGTGGCATTACACCAGAACGGAAAAACCCAAACTGAGCTTTCCAAGGAATACGGAATATCGGTAAGTGCGATCTCAAGATGGATAAAGCTTTATTCGGAAGTCAGGGTCGACGACAATACTGTTATGACAGCAAAGCAGATAAAGGAACTGCAAAAAAGAAACGCACAGCTTGAGGAGGAAAACATCATATTAAAAAAAGCGCTTGCCATAATGACTCCACGCTCAGGGAAAGAATGAGAGCTGTACATTTACTTCGGCACGAACATGCAATAATAACCCTATGTCGTGTTCTGAATGTAAACCGCAGCAGCTATTACAAGCATTTTAACTCTAAAGAACCTAAAAGAGCAATTGAAAACAGAAATATAAAGAACTGTATTTTACAGATTTATTCCGAAGCAAAATGCCGTTACGGAGCTCAGAAAATGCGCAAGGTTCTTGAAGTTAATTATGGCATACATATCAGTCAGGGAAGAGTGTACCGACTGATGAAGCAAATGCAGCTTCCTAAAATGTCAACTGTCAAGCCGAAATTCAAAGCCGCAAATAAATCCAGTGACAGAGATTGTCACAACATATTAAAGCAGAATTTTAATCCCAAAGAGCCAAATAAAGCATGGTGCAGCGACATTACATACATAAAAGCCGGAGGAAGATTTTATTATTTATGCGTTATCATTGATCTTTTTTCAAGACGTGTGATAGCTTATAAAATAAGTAGCAAAATCGATGCCAGGCTTGTCCTGGATACATTTGAATCTGCTTTAAAAAACAGGAATTATCCTGAAAATGTGATTTTCCACTCAGACAGAGGTTCTCAGTATACCAGCGATGAATTCCGAAAAAGGCTGGACAGAGCTTCTTTTATTCAGTCGTTTTCTAAAAAGGGGCATCCTTATGACAATGCCGTAGCAGAAGCTTTTTTCAAGTTTTTGAAACTTGAAGAAACTAACCGCCGTTCATATGCCTCTTTTGATGAATTGGAATTGTCTGTTTTTGAATATATTCACTTTTACAATTTCAAACGACCTCACTCTGCTAATGACCTTTTATCTCCCATTCAATTTGAAGATCTTTTTTGATTCTTTTCTCTTCTTCTGTCTACTTTATTGACTATGGTCCACTTCCTTCGTGGGGCAAAACGCCCTCAGACGAACAGCTTGACAGCATCATGCCGTGGAGTGCTACTCTGCCTGAAACTTGTCATAGAACGTATCATCAGATCGTTGAAAACGAGGCTGTTGTTGAGTAACAGCTTCTCATTCACAGTATTTCATAGTAACTGGCAGTATTTCACGCACAGTAATTCACAGCAGTTCACAGTAATTCATTGTGATGAACCGAATACAGGATTTGAGCCGAGGTTGATCTCGGCTTATTTTTTTGCCCGCTGGTCTGGTTGGCGGTTACCCTGTTATGCCCTCCACGTTATACTAAAGACAAACCAAGACAGGAGGCGTACAGAGATGAAAATATTGATTACGACAGATTGCTATACGCCCATGATAAACGGCGTCGTCACATCAATTCGAAATCTGAAGACCCAGCTTCGCAGGCGGGGACATGAGGTGAAGATTCTCTGTCCCTCGCAGTATCTGCACGGAGAAAGCCGGGACAATATTGTGCGAATCGGTTCCATCGGCGCCGGAAAATTCTGCAATGGTGCCAGAGCCGCTGTATGTTTTCGGAAAAGCAGTCTGCAAAAGCTGATTGACTGGAAACCGGATGTCATCCACGCTCAATCGGAGTTTTTCTCGTTCGCCATGGCGAAAAGAATTGCAGCTGCGGTGAATTGCCCCATTGTACATACCTATCATACCATTTATGAAGATTACACTCACTATTTTTCTCCCAGTATTGCACTGGGCAGAAAAGCAGTTGTTACCATGACTCGGCACGTTTTACAGTATGCCGAGGCGGTCATTGCACCCAGCCGCAAGGTGGAGACACTTCTGCGGTCTTACGGGGTGCAGAAACCAATTGCAGTGATTCCCACAGGGTTGGATTTGCAGCGCTTTGAAACCCGCTTTCCACAGCCGCAGGTGGATACGTTAAAAAGATCCCTGGGAATTTCGCCGGAACAAAAAGTTTTGCTGACTGTGGGCAGAGTTGCCAAGGAAAAGAATCTGGCGGAACTGCTCGACTATTTCGGGCGGCTGTCTCTGCCGGATGCAGTGCTTTGCATCGTTGGCGGCGGAACGTATCTGGAAACTTTGCAGCAGAAAAGGGAATCGCCGACCGGGTGATTTTTACCGATGCGGTTTCACCGGACAAGATTCCGTTGTATTACCAGATCGGAGATGTATTCCTCAGTGCATCGCAAAGTGAGACCCAGGGTTTGACTTATCTGGAGGCGCTGGCAAGCGGATTGCCGCTGGTATGCCGAAAGGATGCCTGTCTGGACGGCATTGTAACAGATGGCTGGAACGGCGGTCTGTATACATCTTTTGAATCGTTTCAGAAGTGGATTACAGCATTCTGCGGCGATGCGGCAGTAACACAGCAGCTTTCCCGGCACGCAGTCCAGACCGCAGAGCGCTTTTCTGCTGCCGGATTTGCGGAAAAAGTGGAGTTCTGTTACCAGGAAGTTTTGAAAAATTGGAAAATGCAAAGTGCATGAGAAGGTGGATATCAATGAAACCACGAACACATGATCGAATTGCAGGAATTGCAGCCGCACAGGCTGATTTTTCTCCGCTGGAGCGCCATTTGTTTTGCCTGGGCGCAGCCATTCCGGACTATCTGCCCACGCAGTTTCTGCACCGCCATTTTTACCAGAAGTCGGCGGACTATGTCTTTCGGAAACTACAGAAGCACAGCGGCAGGACTTCGCTGTTTGCCCTGTTTCGTTTGGGGGAACTGACACATTATATGAGCGATTTCTGCTGTTCTGTACACCGCAGCGGCGGCATCGGAAACCCACGGCTGCACTTGTCCTATGAGCGTCAGATGCAGCGGTATTTCATGGAAAATCTGGACTTGTTTACTGCCGAGAACCGGATGATGCAGATTCCGCAGACTGTCACAGAAGTGCTGCAAACGTATTACCGGCAGCCGTCCATGGATTTTCACACCGACTTGTCGGCGGCGATTCAGGCGAGTCTTGTTGTCTGCAAAAAGTATGCGCTTTTGGTGCAGCAGAAACAGGCATTTTCGGGAGGTGTTCCAAATGGTAGCTGTCATTCCGGCATATGAACCGGATGCTGTTTTGACAGATCTGGTATAGCGTTTTTTGATTTTCCCGACCTCACATCATCAGAAGGAAGTGTAGACCATGCAATGGATCACAGCTCTGGATTTTCAGATTCTACATGAAATACAGAACCGCTTTTCCTGTTCTTTTCTGGATTTTTGGATGCCGAAAATCACGGCGCTGGGAAACGGCGGTATTCTCTGGATTCTCCTTGCAGTACTCCTGCTGTGCATTTCGAAAACCAGAAAAAACGGGATACAGCTGGGTGTCGGCAATATGGGATGCGGTCTAATCGGAAATCTTCTGCTGAAAAATCTGGTGGCACGTGACCGACCCTGCTGGCTGGAGGAACACGCTATGCTGATTGCGGTTCCCCAGGACTACTCGTTTCCGTCCGGACATACCATGGCATCCTTTGCCGCAGCCACAGTACTCTGGCACTGGAACCGGAAAGCCGGTCTTGCCACCTATCTTCTGGCAGGCATGATTGCATTTTCCCGGCTGTATCTCTTTGTGCATTTTCCGTCCGATGTGCTGGCAGGCGCACTGCTCGGCTGTCTGGTGGGAATTGCGGCAGTCAGACTTGTAGATCTGGGCGAAAAGAAAATCGTGCATAAACGAAAAGAGGCGTGAGCAATGCGAAACCGTTGTATTTTACTGGGCGTGGATATTCTGACAACATCCTGTCTGCGTCCGCATAAATCGGAATACGTTGTTCCGGATGGGATTCTAGTTGTCCGGTACGCTGCATTTGTTGATAAGAATGAGAAAACAGCATGAACTGGATCTGTAAACAAAAACGCTGGATCAGCATCGGCTGCTTTCTGATTACCTGCGTGTTTGTAGTGTTTGGCTACCAAAGCGGTATCTTCACAGACACGCAGAAGATGCAGGCGTTTCTGGAACGTGCCGGTGTTCTTGCGCCGCTGGTGTTCATGGCGATACAGGCGGTGCAGGTAGTGATCCCAATTCTGCCCGGTGCAATCGGCTGTGTGTTCGGTGTCGTATTTTTTGGCGCAGTCAAGGGTTTCTTTTATAATTACATCGGAATCTGTATCGGCTCTGTGGCTGCCTTTTTACTGGCGAGAGCCTGCGGAAAAGATCTGGTGCAGCAAATGACCGGAGCGAAATTCTATCAGAAATACAGCAAGTATTTATTGCAGGAAAAGCAGTTTGAACGAATCTTTGCGCTTTTGATTTTCCTGCCGGTGGCACCGGATGATTTTTTATGCTATCTGGCAGGAATTAGCAAAATGACAGTGCGCAAATTTGCCATCATTATTCTATTGGGAAAGCCGCTTGCCATTCTGCTCTACAGCATGGGTGTTTATCAGCTTTTGCAGAGAGCATGGGCGCTGCTTGGCAGTTGAAGTCCTGGAAAGGAACAAATACGATGCGTGTCTTTTTATATTCCGAGTTACAGCGCCAAATTGAAAAAAGCGGCGTGGGACGGGCAATTCTTCACCAGCGAAAAGCGCTGGAGGCAAACGGCGTCTGCTGTGCCGAGCGTTGGCAGGATGCCGATGTGGTTCATATCAACACCGTCTTTCCCCATTCATTCTTTCTGGCGAAGAAAGCGAAACGCCATGGAATCCCTGTGGTTTATCACGCCCATTCCACCAAAGAGGACTTTCGCAATTCCTATGTAGGGTCAAACTTGTTTGCACCGCTGTTTCAGCGGTGGATCAAATTGTGCTACCAGCAGGGGACGAAAATCGTGACGCCCAGCTTTTATGCCCGGAGTCTGCTGAAACAGTATGGCATCGAGAAAAAGATTCACGTCATTTCCAACGGCATAGCCCTTTCGGAATACCAGAAGGATGCGGCGGCAGGACAGCGGTTTCGGAAACAATACGGATACACGCCGCAGTATCAGTTTATCTGGTTTGGCTGTACCAATTTGCGTTTCGTTAGCAGAAAAGTGCGTCAGGCGGTTTTGCATCCGCCGAAGAATTTGCAGTTTGCCGGATACGTGCCGAAAGAGCAGTTGCAGGACGCTTACAGCGGCTGTGATCTGTTTCTTTTCCCGTCCTATGAGGAAACCGAGGGAATCGTAGTGCTGGAGGCATTGGCAATGCAAATCCCGGTGCTGCTCCGCCGGATTCCGGTTTATACAGAGTGGCTGAAAGAATCCCAGGACGTGTATTTTGCCGGCGATTTACAGGAATTCGAGACAAAAGCGGCACAGATATTACAGGGAAAACTGCCCGATTTGACGGAAAACGGATACCACGCCGTGCAGAAAAAAGACCTGCCGAATGTGGGAAAACAGCTGCTGCGGGTATATCAAAGCTGTATGGAATAGATCTGACCGGAAAAAACTATATGGAGAAAGCTAGAGGGAGAACTCTTTTTCGGGAGTTTTCCCTCTGTTTTTTGTGCATCAGCACAATCAAAACCCCTTTTCGCACAGTTTTTCGCTTTCTTCACAGAAAATATATCATATTTTTGTGCGTATCTTTTCTGAAAAAGGGGGCTGATTTGGCGTATCTGATAAATCTGCACAAAACGATTGACACACCTGCACCGCTGTGCTATACTAGATACATCGAAAGAAAACAAACAGAAAAGCAAAGAAAAAAAGATGCTGAAACCGATAATGAGACGGATTCAGCAGAAAACACAAAATAATGTAAAACGGCAATGGGGCTGTTCAAAAGTTCCCGTTGCCGCTTTTTTTATTTAGGAGATGAGAGTTATGTCGGAACTGCAAAACAAAGTTGAAATTCACATGGAACATATCGGGATGGTATATCCTGCGGATGGAAAGGAAGTCACTGCGCTGACAGACGTGACCCTGGATATCCAGAAAGGCGAGTTCGTCTCTCTGGTGGGACCGTCCGGATGCGGCAAGACAACGCTCCTGCGCATCATCGCAGATCTGCTGCAGCCCACGTCCGGTGTGATTACAGTAGGCGGCACATCTCCCCGGGAGGCAAGATTAAAGCGGCGCTATGGCATCGTGTTCCAGGGCGCAGTGCTTTATGACTGGCGCACTGTGCAGAAAAATGTGGAAATGCCGCTGGAGATCATGAAAGTGCCGAAGGCAGACCGTGTGAAACAGGCAAAGAAAATGCTGGAGCTTGTGAATCTGACCGAGTTTGCAGATCACTATCCCAAGCAGCTTTCCGGTGGTATGCAGCAGCGTGTGGGAATCGCCAGAGCGCTTGCAATCCAGCCGGAGATCCTGCTGATGGATGAACCGTTTTCGGCGCTGGACGAATTCACACGGGAAAAGCTCCACGATGACCTGCTGGGCATCTGGCGAAAGACCAATAAGACGATCATTTTCGTAACCCATAACATTGCAGAGGCAGTTTATTTGTCCGATAAGATCTGTGTTCTCTCGCCGCATCCCGGCAGACTTTCCGCTGTTGTTCCGGTGGACCTGCCAAGACCCCGTACCAAGGCGATGAAGGACACTATGGAGTTCACCGATCTGGTGGCAAAGGTCCGGAACAGCTTTGAGGGCGTATGATAAAGGAAGTGATATCATGAAAAAGATTCGCCGCATTTTAGAGGCAAAATGGCTGGTTATGCTGGTGTGGCTGGCAGGCGTTGCCGTGGTGTGGGAGATATTTGCATTCCGGGTGGAGGCGGTCAAGCGGACACCGGAAAACATCATGCCCCATATCTGGCAGATCGTCCAGGCGATATTCAGCACCAATACGGTGACCAGAGACCAGACCGCACTGCAGGTCGTTCTGACAAGCGCCGGACAGACGCTGGAACGTGCCGCACTGGGATTTGTCATCGGAACGATCCTGGGATTTGTGCTGGCGCTGCTGATGCACCTGTTCCGGGGCGTGGAGAAAACTGTTTCACCCTATCTGATTATCATTCAGGTCATTCCGATTCTGGGCATGGCGCCCATTGTTCTGGCAATCACCGGCGATATCGGTGTTTCCCGTATCATTATCGCAGCGATCCTGACATTTTATCCGGTGGCTGCGAATACGCTTTCCGGATTCCGGGCAACCGAACGGGAGAAGAAGGAACTGATGTACTCCTATGCAGCCAATAAGTTTCAGCTGTATACGAAAACCTATATTCCCAACTGCATTCCCTATTTTTTCACTGGTCTGAAAATTTCAGCGCCGATGGCAATTACCGCATCCATCCTGGTGGATACCCTGCAGGGTGACGGCGGTCTGGGATGTATGCTGTCGCAGGCACAGAAACACGCCATGTCGATTTACGTGTTCTGGCTGATCGTTCTGTTCAGCGCCTGTGTGGGCATCCTCAGCTTTACCATTATGGGCTGGCTGGAAAATATGGCGTGTCCTTATCGCCGCACCGGAACCCATCGGAGAGGAGGAAAACGGCATGGCAGGAAAAAGTAAAAATCGGAAACGGTGGGACGCCGTCACAACAGTTGCTTATCCGCTGCTGTTTGCCGTTTTGCTGATCGCGGCGTGGCAGACCAGGCTTTTGCACCGGCTGCTGCACGTAGACACCTTTATTTTGCCCATTCCCACGAGAATCCTGACGATCATTCAGGAAAACTGGGGCGCTATTGCGGAGAATTTGCAGTCCACCGTGATCGTTATTGTGATCGGGCTTGCCGCCGGCTCGCTGCTGGGGTATCTGATCGCACTGGTCGCAGCCGCTTTTCCCCACTGGGGCGCCGGCGGTCTGACCATTGTGTCCTGTTTCAACGCAGTGCCTGTGGTAGCCCTTGCGCCGGTCATCATCAACTGGACACGAGATGTGAGCAATGACGTGGCATTCCGCAGCATGGTGGCAAAGTGTATCGTTGTCATGATCTTTTGTACCGCAACCATGAGCATCAACGCATTCCGGGGCTTGACGGAAGTGAAACCCTTTTCGGAAGATCTGATGCGTTCTTATGCAGCCAATCGGTTTACAGTTTTCTGGAAACTGCGGCTGCCCAACAGTGTTCCCTATATTTTCACTGCGCTGCACGTCAGCGTGCCGCTGGCAGTTATCACCGCAGTGGTCAGCGAATATTTTGCCGAGTATATTATTGGTGTCGGTAGAATGATCCGGGAGAACATTGTAACCGCACAGTACGCCACCGCATGGGCATATATTGTGATCGCCTGTGCGCTGGGCATCGGGATGTATCTGATCTCGATTTTATTGGAACGTCTGTTCCTGCGGAAGCGCAAATGAGCGGTTTCGCAGTGTGATAGAAAAAAGCAGGATTGGGCGAATCGCCCGCACCATGAAAGGATGATGGATGATGAAAAAGCAGATGAGAGCAATTGCCGTTTTTTGTGCAGCCGTGTTGATGACTGTTTCAGCGACTGCCTGCGGCAGCAGCAAGGATTCTTCCGGCAGCGGCGGCAGTGCATCGAAGGGCAGCTATTTTGACAAGGGTACTTCGTCGGAAGATATCATTAAGGCAGCCTCTGCCGCCGGAAAGATCGGCAACTGGGGCATCGGCAATGAGTATGAGCTGCTTGCACTGCTCACCAAGTATGACCTGCCCAATGAGTTCGTCAGCCAGGCATTTGACATGGACAGCTTTGATGACGATTCTCTGATGCTGGCGTCTGCCATGACCTATAACGAGCTGGGACTGGTCAAGAATGACTATGACGGCGGTTATGGCTACGGCGATACGGTCGGCACCATTGATATGAACGACGAGGGCGTAGCGATGCTGGAGGACAACATTTTCTGTACCCAGGCATTTGCTGAGGAAAATCCGAACACCGTTGCGGCATTTATTTCCGCATCCATGAAGGGCTGGGAATATGCCTGCGAGAATCCGGATGAGGCGGCAGAGATCGTGTTCAACTATGGCTCGTCTGTTTCGCCGGAGCATCAGAAGTATATGGCAAGCGAAGTGGCAAAGCTGGTCACCACAGATATGTCCGGCAATGCAGTCGGACTGGATAACCTGGGGCAGATGGAAGAAACAGCAATGCAGCAGACCCTGGATCTGGCAAAGCAGTACATCAAGCTGGATGACTCTGCGGCGGCAGAAAAGCTGGGTACGCTGACCCTGGATGATGTCCGGGATACTTCCTACTGGGAGGCAGCAACTTCTGAAAGCTTCGGCACACCAGAAAAGACAGATGTCACCGTTCAGCTGAAGTGGCTGCCCCAGGCACAGTTCATGGGCTATTATGTGGCACTGGACAAGGGCTATTATAATGATGTTGGTCTGAACGTAACGATCACACCGGGCGGCGGCGATATTTCAGAGACCACCGCAGTATATAACGGCACAGTAGACTTTGGCGTTACCTGGTTCTGTAATCTGATCTCTGCGGATGCAGCCGGCATGGGGCTGACGGAGGTCGCACAGGTTTACCAGCGTTCCGGTCTGGAACTGGTCTATAAGCTGAACCAGGATTGAGATGGAGGTGCAGAAATATGCGTACTTTGATACAGCACGGTACTGTAGTTACCGCAAGTGAAACGTTTTTAGCGGATGTTGCGATCGACGGCGAAACCATTGTGGAGATCGGAAAGGACATCTCTCCGGAGGGCTTTGACAAGGTGGTAGATGCCAGCGGAAAGCTGGTGCTGCCGGGTGCGATTGATGCGCATACACATCTGGCAATGCCGTTCGGCGGAACGGTTTCTTCCGACGGCTATTTTGCCGGCACAAGAGCCGCAGCCTGCGGCGGGACTACCACCGTATTTGACTTTATCCTCCAGGACTTCGGGGAAACGATGGTGGATGCCATCAAGCGCCGGGATGCGCTCTGCGCACCAGAGGCTGCTGTGGATTATTCTTTCCACGTGGCAGTCAAGGATGTGAGCGGCGAGCTGCTGGACACTATCGCCGATGCGGTGGACTACGGCGTGCCTTCGTTTAAGGTGTTCATGGTGTATGACTTCGGCGTGACAGATGGTGTGTTCTATCGGGTTTTGCAGAAGGCAAAAGAAGTGGGCGCACTGATCGAGGTACACGCAGAGAACAACGAGATCATCAACACCCTCACAAAGGAGTTTCTGGCAGAGGGCAAGACGGATGCCTGGTATCATTACGCATCCCGTCCGGAATTTGTGGAAGAAGAGGCAGACAAGCGTGCCATCGCCTGGGCAAAAGCCACCGGCGCACCGCTGTATATCGTCCATCTGGCGAACAAAGGCGGCGTCGAGGCTGTGACCCGGGCAAAGGACGAGGGCTATCCCATCTATGCGGAGACCTGTCCGCAGTATCTGGAATTTACCAGCGATGTCTATAAGCTGGAAAATGCACGGAATTTCGTATGCTCGCCGCCGATGAAGGGCGAGGAGAGCCGTCAGGCGCTCTGGGCAGCCATTCGCCGGGGCGATATCGACACCATCGCCACAGACCACTGTCCGTTCCAGTCCTATGAAAAGGACTGGGGCAAGGACGATTTCACCAAGATCCCCAATGGCTGCGCAGGCATCGAGAATATGTATCCCTATATGCTGTCTGCGGCAAACAGCGGCGAGATCACCTTTGAGCAGGCGGTGGCGCTTTGTTCCACCAATCCGGCACGAATCTTCGGCTGTCAGAAAAAGGGTGCGATTGCTGTAGGCATGGATGCGGATCTGGTGGTCTATGATCCGGAAATGGATTTCGTCATCACCAACGACAAGATGCACTCCGACTGCGACCACACCATCTGGGAGGGATGCAAACTGCACGGCTATCCGGTGCAGACCTATTCCAGAGGCAGACTAGTCTATGAAAACGGCGAATTTCTGGGCGAAGCCGGCTGGGGCAATTTCGTAAAGTGCAAATTAAAATAAACGTGAAACCATAGAACATATCAAAAGGAGGAATGTGCGATGGCAGAGATGAGCCGGCGGACAAAGATCACACTGGAACAGCAGGCGGCACAGTGTATGCTCTGTTATGATGCACCTTGTACAGCTGCCTGCGGGCTGGGTGCAGACCCTGCCGCAATGGTGCGGAGTATCCGTTTTGAAAACCTTTCCGGGGCAGCGGCGGCAATGAAAAATGCAGCGTGTGCATCCTGTGCGCATTCCTGCAAAAGCGCCTGTCCGCAGAAGATGCCGCTTGCTGAAATGGCAGCAGCACTTCCGGCGGCAGCGGCACAAAAACCGGCAGACCTTTCCATTTCGTTCTGCGGCGTGCCGTGTGTCAATCCCTTTTTCCTTTCCTCCTCCGTTGTGGCAAGCAATTATGAAATGTGTGCCAGGGCGCTGGAGCAGGGCTGGGGCGGTATCGTGTTCAAGACCATCGGCTTTTATCGGCCAAAAGAGGTCTCGCCCAGATTCGACACCGTGAGCCGGGAGGGATATCCGTTTCTGGGATTCCGGAATCTGGAACAGATCTCCGACCATACGCTGGAGGAAAACCTGGACTTTCTGCGGCGGCTGAAACAGGACTATCCCGATCGTATCATTGTTGCGTCCATCATGGGCGAAACGGAGGACGAGTGGACGCAGCTGGCTCGGCTGGTGACAGATGCCGGATGCGATATCATCGAATGCAATTTCTCCTGTCCGCAGATGACCGTAGAGGGCATGGGCAGTGATGTGGGGACAAATGTACAACTGGTACAGGCATATACTGCGGCGGTCAAGCGCGGCACAACGCTGCCGGTGCTGGCAAAGATGACTCCCAATATCACCGATATGACCGTTCCGGCAGTCGCCGCTGTGAGGGCAGGCGCAGACGGTCTGGCGGCGATCAATACCATCAAAAGCATTACCGGCATTGACGAAGAGACCATGCAGGCACATCCGGGCGTGATGGGAAAAACCGCAGTCAGCGGCTATTCCGGCAAGGCGGTGAAACCCATTGCACTGCGCCATATTTATGATATGGCGGTCTGTCCGGAGCTGAACGGCGTTCCCATCAGCGGCATGGGCGGCATTGAGACCTGGCGGGATGCGGTGCAGTTTCTGGCGCTGGGGTGCAGCAATATCCAGATCACCACAGCGGTGATGCAGTATGGCTATCGGATCATCACCGACTTGATCGGCGGTCTGACGGACTATATGAACCGTCACGGGATCGCCAGTCTCCGGGAACTGGTAGGTGCCGGACTGGAGGCTGTGACAGCACCGGAAAAGCTGAACCGCAGTTCCATATGCTATCCGAAATTTTTGCGGCAGGATTGTTCCGGCTGCGGCAGATGCTATATTTCCTGTATGGACGCAGGACACCAGGCGATCCGGTTCGACACTGAAAAGCGCCGGCCGTCTCTGATCGGCAAAAAGTGTGTAGGCTGTCTGCTGTGTACGCTGGTCTGTCCCGTGGGTGCAGTCACAGCCGGGACAAGGCGTTCTACAGAAACACCGGAAGAGAGGTGAGGTCTCATGGCATTAACGCTTTCGCAGCTTTGCGTGAATGTGGAAAAGACGTATCAGATGAAACTGGTTGCCGGCGAGGACGGCATGGACAATGTGGTGCGCTGGGTGCATATCATCGAAGATGTGGAAGTATCCCATTTTATCAACGGGCAGGAGCTGGTTTTCACCACCGGCATTGCCCAGTGCGGCGTGAACTGGCTGCTGCCCTATGCGGAACAGCTGCTGAGCCACGGTGCGGTGGGACTGGTCATCAATCTGGGACCGTACATTGAAAAAGTGCCGCCGCAGCTGATCGTCTGGTGCAACAGCCACGCCTTTCCGCTGCTGGTGCTGCCTTGGTCGGTGCATATCATTGATGTGACATACGATTTTTGCCATCGCATCATCCAGAGTGAAAAGCATGAGCGCAGCATTGCATCTGCATTCAGCACCTGGATATTCAATCCGGAAAAGGGCGAATCCTATACCGGGATACTCCAGCGGGCAGGCTTTCCGGATGACGGCAGATACCAGGTCATGCTCCTGTACCTACGTGAAAAGGAACACGAGTTCACCGATCTGGAGTGGGAGCAGCTGCAGTTCCGGGTCTATCGGGCGCTGCACAAAAGCCACCTTTCCGTCTGTATTTTCCGGCTGGAACAGAGCATCTGTCTGATCGGGCAGAATGTCCGGTCGGAGCAGCTGACACAGTATGTGGCGCAGGTGGCACAGGTCTTGTCAGAACGAGGTGATGTTTACTGCGGCATTTCGGAGGAGCAGATCGGTTACGTCTCTCTTTCGGCGCTGTATCTCCAGGCAAAAGCCGCCGGTGCAGTTTGCCGGATCCGGAAAAAACAGGTGCTGGGCTATTCTGACCTGGGCATCTACCGCCTCCTGTTCGGCGTCAAGGACCGCAGGATACTGGAACAGTTCATGGAAAGCGTGCTGGGCGCACTGATTCAGTACGATGCCAGAAATCACACCGATTATCTGGATGTGCTGCGGCGCTATCTGCTGACAGAGTGTAGCATTCAGCAGACCGCAGAGCAGATGCAGGTCCACCGCAACACCATCAACTATAAGCTGCGGCAGATCCGAGAGATTTTGCAGACGGATCTGAACCAGGAGGCAAGAGTAAAAATTTATCTGGCTTATCTCATTCGGGATATGCTGTAAGCGTATCACCAGATCAAATAGAAAAATTGGAGGAATTCAAAATGACAGGCGAAGAGATTCAAAAAATGCAAACCACATATACCATGCAGTCCTGGAGCAAGCAAAAGGGACTGAAACCCATTCCGGTAGAGCGGTCAGAGGGAATCTATTTCTATGATACCGATGGAAAGCGGTATGCGGATATGTCCTCGCAGCAGGTCAACGTGAACCTGGGCTACGGCAACAAGGCGATCGGCGACGCCATCAAGGCAAAGGTGGACAAGTACTGCTACATCGGGCCGTCCTTCGGCGATGAGGATCGTGCAAAGCTGGGCAAGGCGATCATCGACCTGCTGCCGGATACGTTCGGCAAGGTGTTCTTCACCAATGCCGGCGCAGATGCCAATGAAAACGCCATCAAGATCGCCAGAATGTACACCGGCAGAAACAAGGTGTTCAGCCGTTACCGGAGCTATCACGGTTCTTCGTTCGGCGCCGGAAATCTGACTGGTGAGCCGAGACGCTATCCGCTGGAGCCGGGCATTCCGGGCTTTATCAAGTTTTTTGACCCGTATATTTACCGGGAACCGCTGGATTTTGCGTCCGAAGAAGAGGCAACCAGATATTATCTGGCAAAGCTGCGGGAACAGGTCATCTATGAGGGCGCAGACCGCATCGCTGCCATTGAGGTGGAGACCATCACCGGCTCTAACGGCATTATCATTCCGCCGAAGGGCTATCTGCCGGGCATCCGGAAGATCTGCGACGAGTTCGGCATTGTGATGATCTGCGATGAAGTCATGGCAGGCTTCGGCAGAACCGGAAAGATGTTTGCCTTTGAGAACTTCGATGTAGTGCCGGATATCATTACCTTTGCAAAGGGCGTGACCTGCGGCTATATCCAGCTGGGCGGCGTTGCTGTCAGCAAGAAGATCGCCGCATACTTTGACGACCACTATCTGTCCTGCGGTCTGACCTACAGTGCGCATCCGCTGGCGTGTGCCGCTGGTGTTGCCTGTGTCAACTACTACCAGGAGGCAAACATCCTGGACAATGTGGCAGTATCCGGCAAGGTGCTGGGCGAGCTGCTGGAGGATCTGAAGGCAAAGCACGCCTGTGTGGGTGATGTGCGCTATATCGGCTTGTTCTCCGGCGTAGAGCTGGTAAAGGACAAGACCACCAAAGAACCCCTTGTGCCGTATGGAAAGGATCCGGACGGCGTGATGGGCGGCATCTGCAAAAAGCTGATGGCAAAGGGATTTTCCACCTACAGCCACGAAAATGTCATCATTGTTGCACCGCCGCTTATCATTACGCCGGAACAGCTCCGGGAGGAGATGCAGAAGCTGGATGAGGTGCTGGGAGAAGTCGACGCCGCCATTGCCGGCTGAAAAAGGAGATGAGGTCAATGGTATCCGGACATTATGCGAATATCGAACAAGGAACGCCGCTGCGGTCGCTGCTACCGGCGGACCAGTTTCGCACCGTCTCACAGGAGACACGGGATACCGTTCCGCTGACTCCCAATGAGGTGGCGGTGACGGTAGTTATGAAACCGGCATTTGTCAAACGGCTGCACTTTCCGGTGCCCTGGGACGGAATCCTGTACGGCGTGGTGCGAAAGCCGGAGCTGCTCCGGCAGCTGGGAACAGACGCAGACGGGAAGTTCTGGGTGAAGTCGATCTCCTGCAACGACTGGGATGATCGGTTTCTGCTGGTGCTGGAATCGGAGGATGCAGAACGCTATCAGGCTTTTTATGTGATGGCGGACGAGGTGTATGACCTTTTGGAAAATTGTCTGCGGATTCCGGAACAGACAAATGAAAATGAGAATCCGAATTTGTTTATCTGAGATAACATGAGAAAGGAAGCGCATGGGTTATGTATGCTTGCAGTTTGGAACGTATGAAGGACAAGATCGCAACATTTTCAAAATTCGGTGACGCAGGTCACGGCGGCATCACACGGTATTCTCTGTCTGAGGCAGCCATTCAGGCACGAAACGAATTCCGCAGACGCATGGAGGCGATCGGCGCTGTGATCGAGATCGACGATGTGGCGAATATGTATGCCACACTTCCCGGCAGCGACCCCGATGCCAAGCGCATTGTTATGGCATCGCACGTGGACTCGGTCAAGAACGGCGGCAACTATGACGGCATCCTGGGTGTCATGTCTGCCATGGAGGTGCTGGAGACAGTACACGAAAAGCAGATCCCGCACAAGCATCCGCTGACTGCCATGATCTGGACCAACGAAGAGGGTTCGCTCTATCCGCCGGCAATGATGTGTTCCGGTATTGTCTGCTATGACTATCTGCCGGAGGACATCCGTGCCAAGTTTGCCTATGAGGACATGATGCAGTCCAAGAGTATCCTGGACTGCAAGAGTACCTTCGGCGAGGCGTTGGCGAAGTCCGGTTTCCAGGGGGACAGGAAGTACCGTCTGAATCCGGAGCAGTATCAGTATATGTTTGAAACCCACATCGAGCAGGGACCGATTCTGGAGGATGCCGGAAATGACATCGGCGTGGTGGACTGTGTGCTGGGAATGTTCAACTACCGCATTCAGTTCTACGGACAGACCACCCACGCCGGCACATTCCCCATGCCGAAACGAAAGGATGCCCTTTATGCAGCATCCGAAGCACTGTGCTATCTGCACCAGGAGATCGACAAGCTGGGTTACAGCGACCTGGTGTACACCACTGGTGAGATCGTCTGCCATCCCTGTGTACATACCTGTGTGCCGGATTTCGTAGACTTTTCCTTTGATGCCAGACACGAAGATCCCAAGGTGCTGGAACAGGTCCTGGCGATCGTCAAGAGCTGTGCTGACAAGGAATGGCACGGCTGCACCTGCAAGGTGGAAAAGGCGTGGAACCGGGATACCGTTTACTGGGACAAAAAGCTGGTGGGCTATGTGAAGGCAGCCGCAGAGGAATGCGGCATCTCGCATCAGTATATCCATTCCGGCGCAGGTCATGACGCACAGTTTGCATCGTATATGCTGCCCACAACCATGATCTTTGTCCAGTCCAAGGACGGACTTTCGCACTGTGAGCCGGAGTATTCCAAGCCGGAACACTGCACCGAGGGTGCAACAGTCATGCTGAACGCAGTGCTTCGTGCAGACGAGGATTGACCATTTCATTATCTTGTGATATGATGAAAGATATCACAGAAGAAAGGCACAGGGAAAATACCATGGTCAAGAAATTTACGACAACACAGACCATTTTTACCGGATGGGGCGCATTGCAGGAGAATAGTGCGGCGCTTTCCGGGCTGGGGAAGAAACCGCTGGTGGTGACTTCTGCCGGAACGTGGAAACGCATGGGAGCGCAGTTGGCGGAACAGCTGTCCGGATGCTTTTCGGCATATGCGGTGTGCGACTGCATCAACAGCGAACCCACCGATGTCATGATCGCCGAAGGTCTGGCAGCCTATCAGAAAAACGGCTGCGACTGTCTGATTGGCATTGGCGGCGGCAGTCCGCTGGATGCCATGAAGGCCATTGCCGTCGGTACGACCAGTTCTGCACCCCTTGCATCCTACATGGGAAAGGAGATCGGCGGAGCGCTCCCGTCTATGGCGGCGATCCCCACCACAGCCGGAACAGGTTCTGAGGTGACGAAGTTCACCATTATCACAGATACGAAAACAGATGTGAAAATGCTGCTGAAAGGCGAGGTGCTTTTGCCGCAGCTTGCCATTGTGGATGCCAGCTTGTCGGAAAGTACGCCGCAGTCAGTTACGGCGGCTACCGGATTGGATGCGCTGACTCATGCCATCGAGGCGTACACCTCAAAGCAGGCACAGCCGCTGACAGATGCGCTGGCGGTCTCCGCAGTAAAACGTATCTTTTCCTATCTCCCTGCGGCATACCGTGACGGGAAAAACCGGAAGGCACGGGAAGAGATGGCGGCAGCAGCGCTGGAGGCAGGCATCTGTATCAACAATTCCAGTGTCACCATTGTTCACGGCATGAGCCGGCCCATCGGGGCGCTGTTTCATGTGCCGCACGGCTTGTCCAACGCCATGCTGCTGGAAAAGTGCCTGCAGTTTGCGCTGCCGGGCTGCTATGAGCGGTTTGGTGCGCTGGGACGTGCCATTGGCGCAGCGCCGGCAGACAGTTCCGATGCGGCGGCAGCAGATGCGCTGCTGGCGGCAGTGAAGCAGCTGTGCCGCACCTGTGAAGTGCCTTCGCCGGAACAGTACGGCATCTCCAGGACAGCATTTTTCGATGTCATCGAAAAGATGTCAGCAGATGCCATCGCCAGCGGCAGTCCGGGAAATACTCGGCGTGCTGTAAGCGCAGCGGACTGCGCCGCCATTTACCGCAGCTTGTGGGAAACTTAAATCGACATCTGCTTAAACCGACATCTTCGGATCCATAGAATCCATAACCTTTTGAACTGGTGTACAACATTGTTTGTATGCCAGTTCTTTTTTGCGGCAGGGAAAAGTGGGGCTGACAGATTATTCCGGCGATGTGTCACAAAATTGTAAGAACTCTTTGTTATACTAAAGATAATCTCAAACAAGGAGTGCATCCACATGGAAATTTTATCTGCAAAAGCATTGTGCAAATCCTACGGTTCCGGTGAAAACCAGGTCAAGGCGTTGGATCATGTTTCTCTCTCCGTAGAAAACGGGGAATTCGTTGCGGTGATCGGCACATCCGGCAGCGGCAAGTCCACCCTGCTGAATCTTCTGGGCGGACTGGATACGCCGACTTCCGGCGAAGTTCTGGTCGCTGGCAAAGATCTCTTTCAGATGGACGATGAATCCCGGACGATCTTCCGCCGGAGAAACATTGGATTTGTTTTTCAGAATTACAATCTGGTGCCGGTGCTGAATGTCTATGAAAATGTCGTTCTGCCCATTGAACTGGACGGGACAAAAATCGACACCGACTATGTGCAGACCATTCTGCACACGCTGGGGCTGGAAGAAAAGGCGCAGGCAATGCCGAATCAGCTCTCCGGCGGACAGCAGCAGCGTGTCGCCATTGCACGGGCGCTGGCGGCAAAGCCTGCCATTCTTCTGGCAGATGAACCCACGGGAAACCTGGACAGCAAGACCGGTATGGATGTGATCGCACTGCTGAAAATGACCAGCCAGGCGTTTCACCAGACCATTGTTATGATTACACACAATGAGGAGATTGCACTGATGGCAGACCGGATGGTTCGGATCGAAGACGGCAAGGTGGTGAACGGCGATGCTGCAAAATAACAACCGGGAGATCGTCCGGAAAATCGCTTTTCGTTCTATGAAACAAAACCGTATCCGCAACGGCATTGTGATACTGGCTGTCATTCTGACCACGTTTATGTTTACCACGATCTTCACCATTGGGGCAAGTCTGGCAGAGGGCATGGTGGTCATGCTGACCCGGCAGCAGGGAACACGTTCTTCCATTTATCTCGACCATCCGATGGCAGCGCAGGTGCAGCAGATTGAGGAAAACCGTTATCTGTATGCTGCCGGGGTGCAGATACAGGCAGGGACGGCTTATACTTCCGGCGAAGAGAATACGGCAATTCTGCTCAGCTATTACGACACTACAGAATTTGAAAAGAACTACACCCCTGCCGTAAGCGATGTACAGGGCAGTTACCCCACGCAGGCAGGAGAGGTGATGCTTTCCCGGAATGCGCTAGAAACCATGCACATCACTTCACCCAAAATCGGGATGGAAATTTCCCTGCTGACGGACGGTGAAACCAAATTGTTTACCCTGTCCGGTTGGTTTACGGACTACACCAATTCCCAGGACGGTTTTCAGGGATTCGTTTCCAAAGCCTATGCCGACCAGCTGGGGCTGACAGCGGAAAAAGATGGCAGGCTCTCCATTTCAGCGAAAATCGGATTGCAGGAAAAGCTGTCAGATTCCTTAGATGCAGAGGTTCAGCTGCAAGACGGGCAGGACTTTGACTACACTTCGGATATGCTGAATGAAATGGTGTCCAACCGTGTTCTCATTGCCGGTCTGTTTGGTACGATCGGTCTGATTATCGTATTCAGCGGCTACCTGCTGATCTATAATGTTATGTACATTTCCATTACCAAGGATATTCGCTTTTACGGAATGCTGAAAACTGTGGGAACGACACCGAAACAGATTCGGAAGATGGTTCGTTTGCAGGCATTTTCCCTCTCTGTAGTGGGTATTCCTGTGGGAATGCTGTTGGGAACGCTGGCATCCTTTGTGGCAGTTCCCTATGCAATGCGGATGTTCGGCAGCGGTGACGATTCCATGCCGCTGACCATGCAGTTTCATCCGCTGATTTATGTGGGAACGATTCTGTTTGCCCTTTTCACCATTGCAGTCAGCTGCCGCAAACCATCCAGGCTCGCCAGTCGTATCTCCCCGATAGAGGCAATGAAATATCAAGGACAGCGCCCGGCAAAAATTAAGCCAAAAAAGGGAACAGACGGCGGAAAGCTTTCGAAGATGGCGTTCCGGAATGTCTTTCGGGAAAAGAAACGTGCGGTACTGGTATTTGCGTCCCTGTTTCTGGGGACGATGGCGTTTCTCGCCACAAATGCCTTTGCGGACAGCATGAAACTGGAAAACTATGTAAAATATTACCTGTCCGATGACTATACGATCTATGTCAATTCCGGCTCAGAGGCGGACGGAACGGATGCGGCGCAGATCCGGAAAAACAATCGTTCTGCGGAGGAAATGCTGCAAAAGATACAGGCGCTGGACGGCATTACCGCAGTGCATACAGCCCGGTATGAAGATGTGACCCTGTCCTTTGATGCAGCATTGTATCAGCCGATCATGGAAAATAACGGTTATGGCAGCTCTCTGGAGGATCTGGAAAAATTCTTTACCGAATCACCGGAGAATTTCGCAACCACTGTTATAACAATTTCGGAAAGGGATTTGAAAACCTATAACCAGAATGCCGCAGTGCCGGTAGATGTGAAAGCATTTCTGGATGGCAGGCAGTGCATTCTCGGTTCTGTCAGCACAGCGGAACAGGCAGAACAGATGCAGGGCAAAACGATTACTATGCAGGACAAATACGGCAGCAGTTCGCTTTCTCTGGAAGTGGGCAGCTGTGCATTAAACGGGGATATCAGCAAACTGCACATAGGTTCTTATTGGAGCATCACCGGCGCACCGGATTTTATTCTGGTCAGTGAAACTGCCCTGGAGCAGCTGACCGATACGCCCAGTATCAATTTTATTGGGATACAGTATGACGACAAGGCAGAGAGCCGCCTAAACGATCAGATCCGCAGCATTACGCAAATGTATCCGGTCGTTTCCCATACAGAAGTACGCACAGAGATAATACAGGAATTCCAGGATTCCATGTTCACGATCAGACTCCTGAGCGGCGGTGTTTCTGGTATTTTGATTCTGATCGGCGTTATCAATTTCATCAACGTGATGCTCACCGGCATCTTTACCCGGCGGACAGAACTTGCAGTGATGGAAAGCGTGGGCATGACCCAGAAACAAGTGCGGCGAATGCTGATGCTGGAGGGCATCTACTACGCCGGAATCACATTGGTTCTGATTCTGACCCTGGGCAGCGGCATCTTATATCTGGTGGGATTCATGACGGAAAAGACAGCAGATTATGCTGTATACCGCTATCCGTGGGGATGGCTGGCAATACTTTCTTCTTTGATCTTTGCCATTTGTATCCTTGTCCCGATTCTGGTTTATCGAGTTGCGGCGAAAGAAAGCATTACTGCACGGCTGCGGCACATGGAGTGAGAAAAATCCCTTTTCCATATCGGAAAAGGGATTTTTGCAAATTGACTTTTTACCCGGAAAATGCTATACTGAATTGAAAAAACGAAAGGGGAAAATGCACCATGCAGCGTATTTTGATTGTAGAAGATGATGCCACGATCAGCGGCGGTATTCGCCTTTATTTGCAGGGAAAGGGATTTGCCGCAGACTGTGCCGGTACCATTGCCAGGGCAGAAACACTGCTTGCCGGATCGTCCTATCATCTGATCCTGCTGGATATTCGTCTGCCGGATGGCAGTGGTCTGGAACTTTGCAGTCGGCTGCGGAAAATCAGCGCTGCGCCGGTGATCTTTCTGACAGCAAATGACACGGAATCTCAGATGATCGCAGGGTTTCAGCATGGCTGTGACGACTATATAGCGAAACCATTTTCCATCGAACTGCTGTACCAGCGAATCCTTGCAGTACTTCGCCGCAGTCAGAGTGCCGCATCGGGAGACGTGTTCTCCTATTTGACGTTGACGGTGGACTTTGTGAAAATGCAGGTGCAGAAAGAGAATGCGCCAGTGAAACTTTCCGCCATGGAGTACAAGCTGCTGGAACTGCTGATCCGTAACCGGGGACAGGTGCTAACCCGTGATCTGATCCTGGAACGGCTCTGGGACTGTGACGGGAACTTTGTGGATGAGAATACGCTGCGTGTCTTGATCCGCCGGCTGCGGCAGAAAATCGAGACCGATCCCAAAAATCCAAAGCTGATCGTTACAGTATTCGGCATTGGCTATACCTTTGGAGAATCCCAATGAAGCAGACAAATCGAATCTTTTTCATTGTTTTAGCGATACTGCTGCCCCTGCTGTGCGGCGGAAGTGTGTTCTTTCTGACCCGGAATGTGCCTGCGGCGTGTATTGTGCTGGGGTTGTCTGCGCTGCAAGTTCTCTTCACCGCATGGCAGCGGCATAGGGAACAGGCATACTGGCGCAGCGTTGCGGCGCAGCTCTCTGATTTGTGCGACTGCCTGCTTTTCCTGGAACATCGGGAAATCTTTCCACGGAATGAGGACACAGTCCTCTCAAAATTACAGGACAAGGTGTTGAAACTGGTGACGATCCTGCAGCAGAAAAATGAGGATTCCCGACAGGCGCAGGAAAATCTGAAAGGGCTGATATCCGACCTTTCACATCAGCTGAAAACGCCTATCGCATCCTTGAAACTGTACACTGCACTGCTGGAAGAACCGGCACTGACGGAACAGCAGCGAAAGCAGTATACTGAAGTGCTGCGGACAGCGGTAGACCGGCTGGTGTTTCTGTCCGAGAGCATGATTCAGCTTTCCCGGCTGGAAAGCGGCTTGATTCAGTTGCAGCCGGAGGAGAAAAGTCTGAACCAGACAGTGTTGATGGCGGTGAAGAATGTTTTTGTAAAGGCAAAACAGCGGCATATCACACTAACCTATGACAGCGAAAGCGATATCACATTGGTGCATGACCAGCGCTGGACTGCGGAGGCGATTTTCAATCTGCTGGACAATGCGGTGAAATATGCCCCGTCCGGCAGCACGGTGGCGATTCGGGTACGGGAACTGGGGCTGTTTGCTGCGGTAGATGTGACCGACCAGGCAGATCCGATTCCGGAGTCAGAGCGCAGCCGTATCTTTCAGCGGTTTTATCGGGGACAAAACAGCAGGAACACAGAGGGTATCGGGATCGGACTGTATCTGGCAAGAGAGATCGCCATGAAACAGAATGGGCATCTGAACCTGCGGTGCGGTTCTGTGGGAAATACGTTTTCGCTGCTGCTGTTTCAAAAAAAGGAAACGAATGCAGAACAGCGTTCTGACCAGGAAAAATAAGCGGCTGCCTTAAATATAATACTCCGGCTCATTTTCCGTGGAAACATATTGATGCACGCTCTGGCGTATGACTAGGGTGGACTGCAGCTCCGTTTTCACCACAGCCTTATGTCCGCCGTTCATGCGGTCTGTCAGAATCTGAATTGCCAGATGCGCCATTTCCGCTTTCGGCAGGGAAACCGTTGTTAGCATGGGCGTGGTATACTGAGATTCTACAATGTTGTCGCTGGAGATGACAGAGGGATGATAATACCAGTTTTTGCTCTGCGCCAGATATTTCAGCATTCCGATCGCCAGAATGTCGTTGGCGCAGTAAAACGCACTGGGCGGCGTTTCCAGCTGGGAAAAATACGCCATAGCCTGATAGCCGTTTTTCTCGTTGGGTGTAATGTCGTAGACATCGTCAATGTCCGGCGCAATGCCGTGGTGTACCAGTGCCTCCTGGTAGCCGATATACCGTGTCTCGTTGTGGCAGTCTCCCACATAGCCGATCTTTTGATGCCCACAGGAGATCAGATAATTCACTGCCGTCAGTGCGATTTTTCTGCCGTCGCACAGCACCTCATCCACTTCATAAGTGGTGGAATTGCGGTTGATGGAGATGAGATTCTTTTCATAGCGTTTCAGCGACTTCAATCCCTTTTGCGAGCATTTTCCAATGAGAATCAGCCCATCGTGCTTTTGCTTGGCATCGTGAAACATCTGTGCAGCCGACTTTTCGATTTCCGGAAAGTCGGTCTTTTTTTCGCTGGAAAAGACGGCGTGCCGCCAGATGTTTTCAATCAGACCGCCGCTTTTGCGCACCTCGATTTCCACCAGCCGGAGCATCTCACTGTAGAACGGATCGGTCTCATCCGAGTTGACACGAGTCAGCAGGATGTTGATGTGAAAGATCTTTTTCGGCGCACTGCCGCTCTTCAAGGCTTTCGCCGCCTCATTCGGCACATAGCCGATTTCCCGTGCGGTCTGTAAGATGCGTTCTTTCAGTTCCATGGAGTGGCATTTGTGTTCCGGATCCCGCAGGACTCGTGCCACGGTAGAAACGGATGCACCGGTAATTGCTGCAATTTTTGTGATCGACATTTCCCCTCACCTCATACCCGATAATATCTATCTGTATTCTATATTTTATTATAGCGGACAGGATACGGCTTGTCAAGGCAAATGATAACGTTGTCAAAAATAGAATACCGGTTATCCTGTAGGGGAAATAGGAGAATAGAAAAACAGCCCATGTTTTCGCAGATTTCTTTCTGGCATCGTTGCCGCCTATCCTTCCAAAAAAACAAAACCGCTGCTCGTACCGCCGGGAAAGCGGTATTTTTTTGCCTGTTTTTCCGGAAAAAATCACGCAAAATGATAACGCTGTCACCATTCTTTCTGGACTTTTCACTTGCGGTGGGGTAGAATGGAATCACACCAAGAGAATGAAACCCCTAAGACACATAGGAGAAAAAGGTGATAGCAATGAAAGAACCCGAACAGGAAAACATCATTACGGTTTCCCATCTGAACAAATCGTTCGTCAAGGACGGCACTTCGTTTCAGGTGCTGAAGGACATTGATCTTTCCGTAAAAAAAGGAGAGTTTGTCACGATCGTAGGACACAGCGGATGCGGAAAGAGTACGCTTTTGAAAATCATCTGCGGTCTGGTATCCTACCAGGATGGCAGCGTTTCCCGGAACGGTCATACCGTTTCCGGACCGGATGCACAGTGCGGCATGGTATTCCAGGATCACCGGCTGCTGCCGTGGCTGAAAATCAAGGACAATATCGGTTTCGGCATCCGGAACATGAAAAAGGCAGAGCGAGAGGAACACATTGCACGGCATCTGGAACTGGTGGGACTGAAAGGCTTTGAAAATGCCTATCCCTCGCAGCTGTCCGGCGGTATGTCCCAGCGCGTGGCGATTGCCAGAGGTCTTGCCGGGAATCCATCCATATTGCTGCTGGATGAGCCGTTCGGTGCGCTGGATGCGCTGACACGAATCCAGATGCAGAAAGAGATCCTGCGAATCCAGCGGGAGGAAAAAGTCACCATGGTCATGGTCACACACGACATTGACGAGGCAATCTATTTGGGTGAGCGAATCGTCATTATGTCGGCACGGCCGGGTGAGATCCAGGAGATTATTACCACAGATAAATACTCCCGTATGAATCGTGGCAGCACTGGCTTTGCCGCATACAAAAAGAAAATCTACGGACACTTCTTCCAGGATTCTGCGGAGTTCCTGCAAGAGGCAGAGTACATGATCTAAAGGAGAGGACAACATGAAAACGCAGAAAATCAAACAGGTTTTGCTGGGGCTGATTGTTCCGGCAGTGATCGTGGCGGCGTGGATTTGTGCCACCCACTTCGGCAGCATCCCGACCAGCATCCTGCCGAGAATCTCCATGGTGTGGCAGGCGTTTCTGGAAATGCTGCAAAGCGGTCAACTCTGGAACGACCTTTCGGTCACGCTTTCCCGTGTGCTGAAAGGCTACCTGCTCTCCGTCGCATTGGGAACGGTTCTGGGGTCTCTGATGGGAATGTCAAAGATGATAGCCAATCTGCTGCAGCCAACGGTGACGGTGATCCGGCAGATCCCTATCATTGCATGGATTCCGCTGATTATTCTCTGGTGCGGCATCGGAGAATTGTCCAAGGTGGTGGTGATCGTTATGGCGGCATTCTTCCCCATTATGATGAACACCATGAGCGGCATCTCCAGTACGCCGGCAGGCTATATCGAGGTGGCGCAGCTGTATAAGCTGAACTATTTCAAAACTTTCCGAAAGGTCTATCTGCCTCATGCACTGCCGCAGATTCTGGTAGGGCTGAAACTGGGGCTGGGCATTTCTTGGATGGCAGTGGTTGCCGCAGAGCTGATCGCATCCCTGTCCGGCATCGGCTATCGCATGAGCAATGCACGGAGTCTGATGCAGTCGGATGTGGTGATCGTGTGCATGATCGTCATTGGCGTAATCGGTATCTTGATGGATAAAATTCTGGGTGCGATTTTTACAGCGATCACGCCCTGGAATAAAGGAAACACAAAGTAAATGGAGGTATTTCAAATGAAACACAATAAGATTTTCGCATTTCTTCTGGCAGGTGTCCTGAGCCTTGGCATCGTGGGCTGCGGCAGTGCCGGTTCTTCTGACAGCAGCACCAAACAGGCATCGTCCTCTGTTTCCGGTGATCTGAAAACTTTGCGGCTGGGCAGTCCGGGATTTGACGACTATCCGCTTTTGGAAAACGGCAAGCTTGCCTATGACAAGGGCTATCTGGAAGAAGAACTCAACGCCGTGGGTTACACGCTGGACTTGGTGACATTCCAGGAGGCAGGCCCGGCGATCAACGAGGCATATGCCTCCGGTGAACTGGACATGGCGTTCTACGGAGACTATCCGGCGGCAACGGCTTACAGCAACGGCGTAGATATCCGTCTGGTCGGCGTCGCCGACAAGCAAATGAACATCGGTGTGCTGGCACAAAAGGACTCCGGCATCCAGACACCGAAAGACCTGGAAGGCAAGAAAGTTATCGTCGGCATCGGCACCAACTTCCAGGAGTACTGGAAACACCTGGTGGATGCCTATGACATTGACGAAAGCAAGGTGGAAATCGTCAACGTGGTCTCTGATGCGGCATCGGTTTTCACCACTGGTGAGGCGGACGCATGGCTGACCCTGTATTATAATGTGGTATATTACGAGAACCAGGGACTGGGCGTTGACGTGGAAAACACAGTTACACATCCGGAAATGGCAGGACTCTGGACCGTCACCGGCAGAAACGACTTTTTGCAGGAGAACCCGGATGCCGCTGTGGCAGTGCTGAAAGCGTTGCAGCGTGCCAAGGAGGAGACTGTTTCCAATCCCGACGAATTCTACAATGCCATTGCATCCCCGACACTGGGTGTGGACGTGTTCCGGAAAGCGTATGGATTTGATGATACCTTTGCCTTTCTGGACAGCGACATTGACAGCGGTGTCATTGACAAGCTGAACTATCTCAGCGACTTTATGCTGGAAAACGGCTATATCTCCAAGGCAATTGACGTGGACAGCTTTGTGGATACATCTTATTATGAAAAACTGAAAACAAGTGAATAAGGAGGAACATATCATGGCAAACCTGAAAGAACAGGCAAAGGCACTCTATCTCTATGGATTTCCGCTGGTGGTAACGGAGGCGACCCACTGGGGTTCGGACGACAAGGGCTTTCACCACCTGCGGACATTTCCCACCGACAAGGTGAACAAGATCGTAAAACTGAACAATGATACGCTGTACTCCACCGCATGGACACAGCTGGCGCAGACACCGTATCTGGTGCATATTCCGAAAATCACGGAGCGCTATTATCTGTTCCCCATTCTGGATGCGTATACCAACGTGGTGGAATCCATCGGTACACGCACGCCGGACAGGGCAGAGGGCGATTATATCCTGCTGTACCAGGATGCGCCGGTTCCGGCAGGCTATGAATCCTATCGGGTAATTCGCTTGCAGGATTCTCTGAATGCAGTGCTGCTGCGGATCGAGACACGGGGCAAGGCAGACTATCCGGTAGTGAACCGCATCCAGGATTCCATTACCATCCGACCCCTGTATCCGGAGCGGGTGCGCCCGGTGCGGCAGGCACCGGAAATTTCTCCGGCGGCTTATATCGAAACCGTTTCGCCCAAGGAATTTTTCACCCTGTTTGCGGCGCTTTCGGTGGAAAATCCCATTCGGAACGAGGCATATGTACAGATTTTTGAACAGTTCGGCTATGACCGTGTGACCGGTACGTTTTCCTGGGATGCGCTGACGGCAGAACAGCAGCAGGCGCTGACAGAGGGCAGCCGTCTGGGCTTTGCGGAGATTCAAAAGGGAAAGCGAAATCCGCAGTATACGGTGCAGCATCGTGGCTGGCTCTCCGTGATCGGCGGCGTTGGAACGTATGGCACAGACTATCTCCAGCGTGCCGAGACTGCCTATGGCGGCTGGGGCGCTAACATCATCCAGGACAGCGCCTATGTTGTTGCGGCGGCAGATGACAGCGGCGCACCACTGGAAAGCAGGAACCGCTACCGGCTGCACATTCCGGCAGACGGCTATCCCCACGCATCCGTGTTCTGGTCGATCACGCTGTACGGCGAACCCAGCAAGTATCTGGTGCCCAATCCCATTGGACGGTTTAAGATCAACACCTATGATCTGCAGGACGGCAGCGTGGAAAAGAATCCGGACGGTTCGCTGGATATTTTCATTTTCGCTGACGAACCGGAAGAGGAACTGGCACGGAAAAACTGGCTGCCTGCGCCGAAAACGGAAGAACATTTTTCACTGGCACTGCGTGTGTATACGCCGGACGAACAAACCATTCGGGGCGAATGGGAACCGCCGGTCCTGGAACGGATTTAAGAGGAGGAAACTGCAATGTCTGAATACATTTATAATACAGCTGCCAAAGAGGCAACTGCATTCACCAAACAGCGAAATGCGGCGTTTGCCAGGGAGTTTCAGATCGACCTGGAAGATGCCTATAACAGCGAAGTGGCGCTGGCACAGCGTGGCTGCCTGAAAAAGCTGGACGGATTCCGGCTGAAGGACAAGACCGGCAATGTGGTCTGGGATTTGCAGGCGTATGATTTTCTGAAACAGCAGGCGGTGGCGGATACGGTTCACCCCAGTCTGTGGCTCAACGGCAAGGCGAATATCGAGGCAGGTGTTTTTGAGGTGCTGCCGGGAAAGATCTACCAGGTGCGCGGCATTGATGTGGCGAATCTGACCTTTGTCCGGAGCAAGACCGGCTGGATCGCCATTGATGTGACGACCAACATCGAGGCGGCGGCGTATGGTCTGCGCATTACGGAAGAGGTGCTGGGCGAGAACATTCACGACAACATCAAGGCGGTCATCATCAGCCATTCCCACGCCGATCACTTCGGCGGCATCAAGGGCATTGTGTCTCCGCAGCAGGTGGGAAAAGCGCCGGGACAGGTTCGCATTTACGTGCCGGCTGGTTTCGATGAAGAGACAGTCAAGGAAAATGTCTACGCCGGGACGGCAATGTTCCACCGCTCCAAGTACCAGTTCGGCGGCGATCTGCTCGCCGGACCGAAGGGCAGAGTCTCCACAGGGCTGGGACTGGGAACTTCTTCCGGAACGCTCAGCTATATCACGCCGACGGACTTTATTGCGGAGGATACCACGCTGACCATTGACGGGCTGGAAGTGGAATTCCAGCTGACACCCGGCACAGAGGCGCCGGCAGAGATGAACAACTATTTTCCGGAATACCGGGCGTTCTGGGCAGCGGAGAACTGCACTGGAACGCTCCACAATCTCTATCCCATTCGAGGCGCACAGCTGCGGGATGCGGCGAATTGGTGGCGGTTCACGGCGATTGCACTGGAACGCTACGGAAAACAGGCAGACGTGGTATTCCAGTCTCACAACTGGCCGCACTGGAACACTCCGGAGACACCGCACAGCGTAGAGGATTTCCTGCGGAACAATGCGGCAGTATACAAGTATATCCACGACCGGACGCTGCACCTGGCGAACCAGGGCAGAACTGCCAAGGAGATCGCACGGGAAGTGGTTCTGCCGGAGAAACTGGCGAAGGTCTGGTACACTCGTCCGTATTACGGCTCTGTGGAGATCAACGCCCGGGCAGTCTACTGCAAATACCTGGGCTTTTACAACGGCAATCCCACGGAACTGAATGCGCTGACCGAGACAGAAGAGGCAAAGCTGTTCGTGGACTATGTGGGCTCTGTGGAACAGGTACTGCACCTGGCAGAACAGGACTGTGCCGCCGGGGACTATCGCCGTGCCGCAAAGGCAGCCTCCTATGCGGTGTTTGCAGACCCGGCAAACCAGAAGGCACGTCTGCTGAATGCGGATGCCCTGGAACAGCTGGCATATCAGTCAGAATCCGGCATCTGGCGAAATGCCTATCTGAACGGTTCGTTTGAACTGCGCAGCGGCACTTCCAAAACGGTGCGGCGGCTGGAACAGGACGGCAAAAACGACTTGATCCAGAACATGACACCCAGAATGGTGCTGGACTATCTGGGCATTGTGGCAGACGGCGAAAAACTGGCAGATGCGGATTTCCGATTCCGGTTACAGCTGGCGGCAAAGCCGGACGGCGCATCTGGTGTATGGCATCCGGGCGAGGTGTTCCGAGTGGAGGCAGAATTTGCGGTACACGTTTATCACGGAACGATTCTCTACTATGAGGGACAAACGGAGGAGCCGCTGCCGCTGGTTCGGATTGCCGTCGCTGTCTTCCCGGCAATCACGGCAAAGGATCTGCAGCAGCTGCTGCCGTTCACAGAGACAGAGCATCCGGAGTATCTACAGCGGATACACGATGCTGTGGCAGACTTGAACGGGCATAGTCAGTTTGCCTTGATCGAGCCGAATCCGCCGGCGGAAACGGAGTAATGCAAGTCTGTATCTCAATATGATAAGTGAAAGCCATCCGTTTCCGGGTGGCTTTCGTTCTTTCCCGATACTTGAAATGCAGGGGAAAATGGTGTATAATGAGAAAAAAGACAGGAGACTGAAATGTACAAACTTGTTCCCAAGCGCATCATAAAACGACTTGCAGATACGGAAGAGGCAGAAGAACTGCGCATGACAAAACTGACCCTTGAGCTGGCAAAAGAATCCGATGACGAGCTGTGGCGAGCGTTGATTCTGCTGCATCTGGATGATCTGAACATTTTGAACAGCAAAGAGGGCAAACGAATCAGAAAGAAACTGGAGAGAAATTCATGATGTACGATATGGACTATGCAATCTACCAATATATCAATGCGCAGGCGGAGCAGTATGTGGAATTTGACGATCTGCTGAAACAGAATCACTGCACAATGGAGGAGGCACAGCAGGAGATAAAGGCATTCCGGGAAAAGTATCACAGCCTGCTTGCCGGGTATGCGTTCAGTGACTGTGACCTTGCTGCCGCTTGTGAAGAACTGATGGCACAGATGGAACAGCATCCCGGCAGCCCCGATTTGCAGTATCTGTATTTGTGCATCGTGACGGATTTCGGACTGCTCTGGAACGCAGGGGTGCAGGAGCGCTCCGCAGAGCAGGAAGTCCGAAACTATTTCCGTCAGCGGGAACGGATGCAGGAACTGACCGCATTTTTGCAGGTGCAGGATGAAAGCATGAGAAAGTATGAGAACCTGCTGGAACATCTGAAAAAGCCCATCGAGGGAAACCAGGCGGAATATGCAGAGGAATCCGATTTTCTGTATCATCTGACCATACAGCATATTTTTCTGCACGACGGCATCAAAAACGAGATCTACCGGGAAAATCTGAAAGCGCTGCTGATCCATGTCAACAGTGATGCGCAGGTGCGCTCTTTGAAACCGTATGTAATTTTTGCCGTCCTTGCGAGAAAAACGGGCATGATGCAAAAGCGAAAGCATTTTATGCCCAATCTGAATGCGGTATTGCAGTACCAGGACTATCAGATCTTGAAAGACAACGGCAAGAATTTCAACCGCTATCAGTCGGAGCTGGAGCTTTATGACCATCTGAGAAGAGCGTATGCGGAAGATGCGGATATGGATTTCTGCGACTTTTGCTTTGCCAATCTTTCTCCGCTGAGCGAGTGGTATTATCTGTACTGCGAACCCAATGAGGACATTCCCATGACCATCGGGCGAAAGATTCAGACACAGATGCCCCTGTCCTTTCCCAATCTCCTCAGCGACGAGGCATACGAAACCCTGGACGAGGACGAGATACAGGCGTGCCGGGATGCAGCGGAAACGCTGAAAGAGAAGATGCTGTCGGCGGCAGCGTATCTATAAGCTATCACAATTGAATGTCAAGAAAAAATTGTGGTAGTTTATATTGCAGGAGGTGACAGCGATGTACATGAACGGAGAATATCTGGAAACTCTTCAGGACTTAAAACGATGTTTCTGTATCGATGAACTGGTCTACAGCTATTACAACGGCGAACTGGAATTGTTTCTGGACAAGATCGGAGCGCACGAAAAGGCAGAGCGCATCCGGAAAATTCCTGTCAGCAACGCACTGCTTTTGATACGCCTGTACGAGATCTTCGAATGCAATCTGGAGGATTCCGAAGAGAAGATCAGGAGTGATGCCGCATCAGATCAGTGACCTGTTCCACGATCTTGGCGACTTTCAGCATCTCATCCGGATGCAGTCCGTCCATGGCAGACTGGATGCGGTGAAAGGCATCCGATTCTTCTGCCGCTGTGTCGGAATCGACATCCAGCAGCTTATGCAGCGGAATTTTCAAGCCGCCTGCGATCTTGTAGAGCGTCTCAATGGTGGGGCATTTTTCACCACGTTCCACCTTGCCGATATAGGCTGGGTGGATTTCGGATGCGAAAGCAAGCTCCTCCTGGCTAAGATGCTGCTCTGTGCGGAATTTGCGGATTCGCTCGCCTGTTATGCCAGATATGGTTTCTCGATTTTCTTTCATAGAGCAGCATCGTTCCTTTCGTTATGCAGGAGCGTTCCGCATTCCTCACGCATCTGTTTCATACTGGATGCCGCAGACAGTACAAAGAGGAAGATGGGACAATCCCTAAAGGTAGTATTATTTCTATTGTACCGCTTATTCGTATTGCATTCAAATATGTTTAGGGTATAAAAAATAATCTCTAAAAGGATTGACACGGAAAGAAAATTGTAGTATAATGTCAGTATAACTTATTTTGGTTATCAAATTTTTGAAAAGGAGATTGAAAAGTTATGTTTTGTAAAAGTTGCGGGAATGAATTGAAAGAGGGTGCAAAGGTTTGCGATAAGTGCGGGGCACGCTTAACACCCTCCGCAGGAAACATTTCCGGAGCAGCAGCCGGGAATTCCAACGCAGCAAAAACGTTTTCTTTTAAGATTCATGCAAAAGGACGCAGCTCGATATTTTAATACGATAAAGCAGTTCCGGGGTGCATATAAAGCAGACTTTACTGTAGAGGACAACCGTCTGCTGATTGATGAAACAGATAACTATGGAGAAACGGTTTCTTCCGTTCCGTATTATCTGATAAAAGAATTTTCGCTGAAAGAATCCATTTCGCCGATGCTTATATTTACTTATCTCATTTGTGCATTGGTGGCAATTGCACTGCTTGCTACCGGTACGGAGATCTTGACTGGCATATTGGTTTTGATTGTGCTGGTGTTGTTCATGATTTTCCTTGGTTTCAAAAACGCACGGTTTTTACTGACACTGAATGACAATCAGAAGATAAAAATAAAGATGTCAAAGATCTCGAAAAAGAAGAAACAGGAAAAACAGGACTTTGTGGAATCTATGAATTTCAAGATCAGCAATGCGGTAAATACCGGTGCAGTATTTGAAAGAGCAGGAACAGCGCTCACCGTTGGTGATCTTCGAAATCACGTAAGCGCCGAAGAACGGAAAAGTGAAGTAGAAGCAATCAAGAACAATCACAATTAAAATCAGGGGGAAACAATATGTTCTGTCAGAAATGCGGAAAAGAAATTGAGGATGGTACAAGATTTTGTGAGCATTGCGGTGCGGCGCAGGATGCTGCCGCTGCCGGCAATCCCGGCACAAACAGCAATGCAGGCGTCAATCCGACCATGCAGGCGAGTCCGTATCCGGCACAGGCGATGAATGCAGCCGCACCGGCAAAAAAGAAAAAGGGAAAAGGCTGTATCATCGGCATTATCGCAGCCGCTGTGGTGGTACTTGTTGTCGTTGTAGTCGTCGTAATTATCGCATTTTCTTCCGGAAAGTCGCTGTCTGTAGACGATGTCAAGGAAAGCCATCTGTCCTATTACAGCGAAACTAGAAAGATCGGAAATGTCTTTGCAAACTATGGCTACTTTGACAATGCGTCCTGGAAAGAGTTTGACGGTGAAACCGACGACGGCGAAAGCGTGGATGTCGTTGAGTTCAATGCCGACCTGACAATGCAAAACGGCGATGCTTACAGCTATACCTATACATTTTCGAACAAGGTGACCATTCAGTTCTATCGGGATAAGGATATGGATGACGATTCGTCGCAGATATACGGCATCTGGCTGAATGATGTCCTGGTGGATGGCGTGAAGGAAGATGTCAAGCTGGATGACTATGATTTCGACGATCTGCTGAGCAGTATCTATGACAACGAAATATTCGTGCTGTATCTTTCGGACTACGGCATCACGTTAGAACCGTAAAGAAGGGCAGAGAATGTTTTGCAAAAAATGTGGAAAGCAGATAAGTGACGGCGTCCAGTTTTGTCCAAACTGCGGCGCATCGCAGGAAAGTTCTGCAAAGGAAGAGAATGCAGTTACTGTCCAGCCGGCACAGAATGCGTCCGGCGTTCAGGAAAGCAAGGCAACAGGGTACGCAAGCACTGCTTTGAAAGCGGCGGTATTCGGGCTTTTGTGCTGGTGCTGCTGCGGCGTACAGCTGATTGCAGGTGCGCCGGCGATTTACTTCGGCTACCTGGCGATTCGCAACAACGAGCCGGAACGTGAGAAAGCCTATATTGCAATCGGTATCGGTGTTCTGGATATGATTGGTTTTCTTATACTGATGATCGCAGTGATCCGAAGTAATTGACACAGAAAGGGGCGAGAGGATGTTTTGTAAGAATTGCGGCACGGAACTTGCAGACGGCACGAAGTTCTGTAAAAATTGCGGAACAAAAGTGGAAAGCAACAACGCTCCGGAACAAAATCAGCCGGAAGAAACTGCAAAACCAGATGCTGATGACAAAGAAGATGCAGTCATTTCGGAAAAATCAGACAAAGATGATGACGATATAAAATGGTCTGAAATAACGACTGACGGAAAAATTGAATTGGTGTACGATGCGATTTTCTACATCATTCTGATTATTATCGGCATTCACTATCACAGCGAAATTGCCTTTGCATGGAAACTTGCTGATAATAAAATTGCTTTTATAATTCATGTGATTGACTATCTCATTCTGTTGTCTGTCTGGACAATTCCGCTGAATATCATTAAACTAATCTATTTTGCAGTAAAGAAGAAGGCAAGAAAAGCGCTGTATGAACTCGTATCCATACCTATTGGTATCATATACGTAATGATCGCTGCTGCTGTTTTCGGCAGTGTGGGCAAGGAAATTATCTTTTTCATCGCAGCCTTCATTGGCGGATATTTGCTGAAAATATTCCAGGATCTAGTTATCAATAAAGATGCGTCCTAGAAGATACGTCTTTCAGAAATGAAACAACGGAGCAGGTGAAAAATCTTGCTCCGTTATTTTTTGTATGGCATCCGAATACGTACACACAAAGCAATATAGCCTAAAGCTATATCAAACCGCACCAAAAGGATATTGTACAAATGTGCCTGTTTCTGGTATACTAAAGAAGAGAAAATCCCATTGAAAAGAAAGAGGTACCGATTATGCAGAAGATCACATCGCCTTATCGCTATGACTTTGTCGGAAGTTTCCTGCGTCCGGAGAGTCTGAAGCAGGCTCGAAAGGATTACAAGGCTGGAAAAATCAGCAAGGAACAGCTGACCGCAGTAGAAGATGATGCCATTCGTGAACTGGTTGCCAAGCAGAAGAAGGCAGGCTATCACATCATCACCGACGGCGAGTACAGACGAGAATACTGGCATCTGGATTTCATGTGGGGCTTTGAAGGCGTAGGACATGAGCAGACAGGCGCCGGCGTACAGTTCAGCGGCGAGCTGGCATCGCTGGAGGATACCTATCTGACCGGAAAGGTCAAGGCAGTACCGCATCCGTTTGTTACCTATTTTCAGTTTCTGAAACAGTTCGAGGACGATGAGACTGTTGCAAAGTACACCATCCCGGCACCGGCACAGATGTTCCAGCAGATGATCGTTCCGCAGAATTTCCAGAGTACCAGAGAATTCTACGCAACAAACGAAGAACTGATCCAGGACATCGGACTGGCATATCAGAATGTGATCCACCAGTTCTATGATGCAGGATGCAGAAATTTGCAGCTGGATGACTGCACCTGGGGCGCAATCGTGGGAGATGCCGCAAAGCAGCGTTATCAGTCGCTCGGCATTGACCTGGAAGATGTCAAGAAACAGCTCCTGGCAGTCAACAACCTGGCGCTGGAGAATAAGCCGGCAGATATGGTAATCACTTCGCACATTTGCCGTGGCAACTATCACTCCACATTCTTTACAAGCGGCCCGTATGATTCTGTTGCAGACTATGTTTTCGCACAGGAAAATGTAGACGCACTGCTGCTGGAATACGATGATGAGAGAAGCGGCGGTTTTGAACCGCTTGCAAAGGTTTCTCCCAATAAAAAGGTAGTGCTGGGTCTGATTACTTCTAAAAAGCCGGAACTGGAGGACAAGCAGACCGTTATCGACCGAATCCATGAGGCTGCAAAGTACATTCCGCTGGATCGTCTCTGCCTCAGCCCGCAGTGCGGATTTGCGTCCTGTGAGATCGGCAATAAGCTGACCGAAGAAGACGAATGGGCAAAGCTTGCGCTGGTAAAGGAGATTGCTGAAGAAGTCTGGGGATAACTCCTGACCAAACACAATTCAAATCATATACTCCAAAATATATGCAAAACTGCACAACGGGTGTGATTCCCATTGTGCAGTTTTTGTTTTTATGCCTGTGCGGACAGAAACTCCAGTCTGCACACCCGTTCCGCAGAAATCGCAGTGCCGTTCGTGAACTTGAGACATCGTTTTTCTGCATCAAAAAATCGAAAACACCCGGTGTATACCGCATATGCGCCGCCGTCTTTTTTGGAATCCGGCTGGAAATAGGTGACACGTACCCGAGGACGTTCTGCGGCGTGTTCCAGAAGCTGTTGGAAATGCAGATTTAAGGTGGCAAGTGCATCGTCTGACAGGTTTTCCATAGGGTCTGTCAGACGTGCCGCCTCGTGAATTTCTTCATCGTAGCCCGTCAGCGCAGCGAAAGGCGCAAACTGCACGGCACGATTTTCCATGGGCATGGGAATGTGGTTTTTCAAGTGGTATCTTTCATGGCTGCGGATATCGCTGTAATCGTTCATGCCCGATGCCCTCCTACCTGGCTGTTCCGTTCTATCGTTGTCGCACCTTCCCGGAAATTCATGCCTTTCAGAATGGCATTTTTCCCGTATCGCTCCTTGATGCGCAGCATGGTTTTCTGCAATTGGTGTTCCTTTTCCAAAAAGATTTTTTCCTGCTTTTGCCGCTGTTCCTGCGCCTGTACATCGTCGAATAAGCTGTATTGTACCACCTCTTCCTGAACCTCATGCTCCGGGATCAGATGGTTTGCCGTCACATTCATGCGCCGCACCAGCAATTCCGCATCCACAATGCGGTCGTAGAGTGCTGTGACTTTTTCCAGGATAAGACGAGTGGAGGCGGTGTGCTTTCCGAGATTGACAGAGCCGTGAGCTGCCTTGGGAATGCGCTTTCCGTAGCGATCCAGGTTCAATTCCCCTTGATAGTTTTCCGGGATGCCCGTGTGGTCATAGCCCACCGAAAGCACGATCTGGTCGGCTGCCAGTTTTTTTCGCACCAGATCCAGCACAAGCAGCTCCGTCATTTCCCGAATGATAAGCCTGCCCTTTTGCCAGTCATAAGGACAGGGCAGGACCTGTCCCTGGCTGATGCTGTGATCCTTCGGCTGGTACGTTTTGATTGCCTTCATGGTGCATGGCTCATATCCCCAGGCGTGGTCGATGAGCAGCTCTGCGGCAACCCCGAACATCTGAAACAGCGCTCGCTCGCCGTGTTCCGAATACCGGGCAATGTCACCCATGGTGTACAGTCCCATCTTTTCCAGCTTTTTGGCGTAGCCGCCGCCGATCCGCCAGAAGTCCGTCAGCGGTTTGTGATCCCACAGCTTTTCCCGGAAAGTCATTTCGTCCAGCTCTGCAATGCGGACGCCGTTTGCATCCGCCGGCATCTTTTTCGCCACAATGTCCATGGCGATTTTCGCAAGGTACAAATTCGTTCCGATGCCGGCAGTCGCTGTGATGCCGGTTTCACGCAGTACCGCCTGTATCATTTTCATGGCAAGCTCGTGCGGCGTGCAGTGATAGGTTTTCAGATATCCTGTCACGTCCATAAAGACTTCGTCAATGGAATAGACGTGGATATCTTCCGGCGCAATATACCGGAGATAGATCTGGTAGATCTTTGTGCTGATCTCCATATAGTGTGCCATCTGGGGCTTGGCGGCGATGAAATCCAGTTTCAGCGCCGGATTTTGTGCAAGCTCTGATGCCTGGCAGGAACTCCCCGTAAACTCGTGAAAAGGCGATTTCCGCAGACGCTGCGCATTCACATTCCGGACGGTCTCCACCACTTCAAAAAGCCTTGCTCTTCCGGGAATGCCGTACTTTTTCAGCGCAGGCGTTACGGCGAGACAGATGGTCTTTTCTGTTCTGCCGGTGTCTGCTACCACCAGATTCGTGTTCAGCGGATCCAGTCCACGATCCACGCACTCCACAGAGGCGTAAAAGCTTTTCAGATCAATGCAAATATAGGATGCCATTGTCCGCACCTCACTCTTCGTAAAAGCCATAGCAGTCCGGCAGTCCCAGATCACCGCCCAGACAGCGGCTGTCCGGCTCTGCGGGCAGTTCTGGAACGGGATAACCCTCTTCTTCCATCATTTGCAGTTTGTAAGCCAGGAAATCGTAGGGGACATGATGCACCGCAGCGATCTGGAACAGCGTATAGTCGGAATCCTGCATTTCCCGGTAAAAGGATGCACTGTCACCCAGCAGCAGCTCGGCGGCAAACCGGTTTGCCTCAGTTTCCAGGCGGTTGGTTTCGTACAGCGTTGTTTCCGTCTCCTGGAATGTTTTGATTTCCCGGCTGTGCAGGAGAATGTGTCCCAGCTCATGGGCGAGGATAAAGGTGAGCAGTGTCCGGGGCAGATTGCTGTTGTACTGGATCATCCGTATCCGGAAAATGACTGTGGTCATTGCTTTGATGGAGTGTTCTGTTTCGCCAAAGTTCACACCTTTCAGCTGCACATCCAGCTGTCGGCACAGGATAAACGGATCCGATGTCTGAAACTGTCGCCGCAGCTTTTCGACCCGGCATCGAATTTCATCACTGCTTACTGTCAGCATGATTTTTCCTCCAACTTTTCAGCTTTTCTTTTTGCCGTACTTTTCTTTTGCCTGCTGCTTGCTGGTGACGTATGCCGTCATCAGCGCCTCAAAGAACAGGTCTTTTTCCGTCTGAGACAGCTCGCCGCCGGCAAACAGCGCCTGGTTTTCTGCCAGAAGTGCCGCAACATTCCGTGCATCTCTGGCACCATATTCATTTTGTGTCTCCATGATGTAAATATCCTTTTCGATATCTTCTCTTGGATTTTCACAGGTGTCATCTTTCAAATATCGGATGGAAACGTGCAGTGCCTTTGCCAGCTGATACAGCATCCGGTCCCGTGGATGCTTGTCTCCTTTTTCATAGGCGATGATGGAGCGCCTGCTTGCGCCGACCTTTTCGGCAAGCGTCTCCTGGGACATGGAAAGCGCACTTCTTGCCTCTTTGATTTTTTCCGGAAAGGATTTCATTTCTTTTCCTCCATAGTGAACTTGTGTGAATTTACAGGTTTATTATATCACACTTTGCAGCAGATGTCAAGCGGCAGAAAATAGAAAAGGCAATGCCGAACAGAGAAGTGCGGCATTGCCGGAAATGGTCTTTCATTGATAATCACATTTTTGACAGTGTATCATCATATGCTCCGGGTCTTCCTTATAAAATGCACCGGACCATTTGCAGATGCTTTGCAGAATGGGAACAACAGAGATGCCTTTTTCAGAGAGGGAATACTCCACACGGGGCGGTATCTCATCGTAGGACTTTCGTGTAACGATGTCGTTGGCGATCAGCCCTTTCAGAGAGGATGCCAGCACCGCATCGGTGATATTGCCCATTTCCTTTCGGATCTCGCTGTAGCGCAGCACTTTCTTGGCTGCCAGAACGCAGATGATCCTGGAATTCCATTTGCCGCCGAAAACCTCCAGCCCGTATTCCAGCGGACAGCGGATGTCTTTTTCCAATTTTCGCTGATACATGATTCCAACTCCTTTTTCGTGTTTTCCGGATATCTTTATGATACCACAGATACTTTTGGATTTCAAGTAACTATGAAATTGATGAGTGACTTATAAATTGACTAATATCTTGTTTCCGGAAAGCAGTCTTGCTATAATAAAGGCAGCGCAGAGGAAAATGCGTAAATCAAAGAAAATGAACCGGGAGGAATCTATCATGTTGAATGAGAATGTAACAAAGGTACTTGAAACAAGTATGTGGGATCTGGCAACCTGTGCAGACGGCGAACCCAACGTGGTTCCCGTAGCATTCAAGTTTGTGACAAAAGACGGAAAGCTGGCGGTAGGTGATGTTTTCCTGGATACCACGCTGCGGAATCTTCGGGAAAATAACGGAAAAATCGCAGTTTCTGTGTATGATGCGTCCAGCCTGGAGGGATACCAGATCAAAGGTACAGCGGAATACCTCACCCAGGGCGAGATCGTCGAAAAGTTCCGGGAGATGGTGGAAACGATGTTCCACGGCGCAGCATCTGCCAAGGGCGCACTGCTCATCACACCGGAAAAGGTGATCGTCACAACACCGGGTGCAGACAATAAGAAAGAACTGTAAAGTCCAGCCATTTGGAAAAATAGAACCGGTCAGAGGAATCCGCAGGGAATCTCTGACCGATTTTGTTTTTATGCTGTTTTATAATACAGATAGGCGTCCAAATTGGACTTGTCTGAGAAATACCCCTTTTCGATCAGCATTGTAACAAATGCCTGTACCTCTTCGTTATCCAGCCATGCACATTCGCCGCCGATCTGACAGAGGGCGAGTTTTTGCATCACGCCGGAGGAATCGGTATACAGCACGTACAGTGTGTCTGTTCCGTAGTCCTCTATGTTAAAATTCCAGCTTTTCATGGCGCAGTCTTTGTACTTTTCAGCAGACTTTGCAAAGTCTGCGATTTCCTGCAAAACGCTTTCGTCGTAGACGAACAAGTCCTGGATGCCGTTGGAGCAGAGCGATTCGGTATAATCGCCTGCCGGAGCGTCGATGGCATCGGTTTCCGCAGCCAGAGAATAGCGGAAACCGTCCAGAGTAATCAGATGGTCGGTGTTTTCGCCGATCCAGCCCAGCTCTGACAGATTGATCTCATAATTCTGGATGAGCAGGGCAGGGGTGGTGTCCATCTGTTCCTGTCTGACCAGCGTCTGTTTCATCAGCAGCAGATCCATTGCATCTAGCTGACCGTCTGCATAGAGGTCGGCAGCTTTCCAGTTGGAAAGCACTGCATCCGGGTCGCCCAGCAGCCATTTCTGGAAAAGGACAATGTCGGAAACGTCGGCAATGCCGTCGCCGTTGACATCCCCTTTTACCATTTCCGGTCTGTCTACGGATTCCAGTTGAATGCGCTTGTTTTCGTGGTCGATGGATTTCACCCGAATGGTGCCTGTCCCGATGTACTTGTCATAATAGGATGGGAGAAATACCGGCAGCACCCGGTTGTTGATGACGTAGTCGTAGCAGAGGAGGTTCGTATTTCTGTCGATGGTGTCCCCGTCGGAAAGGGTTCGTACATCGGTATAAGCAATGCCGTCCACTGCCGGGGCAAGATAGATGGTGAGCGCAGTGATTCCGACAACCTCGGCATCAAAGGGCAGAACATAGTCCTCTTCAGAAATAAATGCAAGGTCATAATCGCCTTTGGCATTGACGATATTTGCCACGCTGCCGATGTTTTGTTTGTCATAGTGCAGGGTGTCACCCTGGGAAAGCTTTGTGCCGAGTGTAAGTGTGGAAGTGTCGTACACCTGGCTTTCTGTCGCCGCATCATCCGGGGTGTCGGTCTCTTCCGCTGCTGTATGCAGCGACAGAGTGGTAAGGCAGGAAATACTGCTTTCCGGGACGCAGACTGCCGTCCCCAGCATTGCCAGTACTGCTGCACAAGAAATGATCTGTTTTTTCATCTTTTCCCTCTTTCATGGTATATTGGACATGATATATAAAATATATTTGCCTTTATTATATCATAGAATCGTTGAATTGTCAATAAAAAGGCAAAAAAATTATGAAATACCGGAAAGCTTTTTTCCGGTATTTGCAGCGAAACTGCGGGATGGTTCAAGGTGCAGAAATTCTGAAACAAACTGTTTTTTTGTCGCATTCATACAAATCACAAACATCTCTTTTGTGGAAAAAAGAGATTTCCTGTCCAAATTTCCTGTACCATCTTGACAAATATCCTTCTACATGATAAACTGATTATAGTAAATTTGATACAACGTTTCGAGAATTGAAATATTGGAATGTTACCTTTCGACAATTTTGTCTGATTGGGCATAACCAACTTTTATGCACGCAAAATGATAGCGGTATAGGGGTTGGCTTTTTTTATACCATTTTCGAGGTGCTTTATGAAAATTATAAAAGTTATCAACAACAATACCGTTTGCACATTGGATAAAAAAGGCAGAGAACAGATCGTTTCCGGAAAAGGCATCGGATTCGGAAAAAAGCGTGGGGACGAGATCGACCCGGCGCAGGTGCAGAAGATTTATCTGATTACCGATTCGGCGCTGCGGAAACGAATGGTGGAGTGTCTTGCGGAGATCCCGTATGAACACATCCGACTGACTTCCGACCTGGTAGACCACATTGCAGAGCAGCTGCACCAGGAAGTGCTGAAAGAGTCTCTGATTATCAGTATGTCAGATCATATCAGTTTTGCCATTGAGCGGCAGAAACAAGGCATGACATTTACCAATCCGCTGATGGATTCCATTCACGATTATTTCCCGGAGGAGCTTGCACTCGGAAGATACTGCCTGGAAGAGATCCGGCAGCAGCTGGGCGTTTCGCTCCATGAGGACGAGGCAGGATTCCTGGCGATGCACATTATCAATGCACGGCTGCATACCAATATGGGACAAGTACCGGATATTACAAAGCTGGTGAATGGCTGTGCAGAAATTGCAGATACTTTCTATCGTGGGAAACTGGACAAGACCACGGTTTCTTATGAACGCTTTCTGGTGCATCTGAAATATCTGGCGAAACGGCTGTTTCAGTCCCAGGAATTCCCCAATGTACTGAGCCGGGATGAAGAGATACTGGATTTCATCCGGGCGAAATTCCAAAAGCATTACCGCTGTGCAAAGTGCATACAGGACTACATTCTGAAAAACTTTGCACGGACCATCTCCGAAGATGAGATGATGACGCTGACCATTCATCTGAAAAAGATCAGCGAGTCCCGTTGAAAAACGCTTGATTTCATTGCAACTGGTACCTGAGTAATGATTTCGGCGTAAAGATACAGAACATTTTTAGGAGGACTTTTGTAATGAAAGACAAGATTTTCGGCGTATTGCAGCGAGTGGGGCGCTCGTTTATGCTCCCCATTGCGCTGCTGCCCGTGGCTGGACTTCTGCTGGGTCTGGGAAGTTCCTTTACCAACGCCACGACCATTGAGACCTATCATTTGGGCAATATCATTTACGAGGGCGGACTGCTCTACACCATTCTGGATATCATGAGCAAGGCAGGCAGTGCCGTGTTCGATAACCTGGCGCTGTTGTTTGCCATGGGCGTTTCCATCGGCATGGCGAAAAAGGAAAAAGAAGTTGCAGCGCTTTCCGGCGCAATTGCTTACCTGGTCATGAACACTGCCATCAGTGCGCTGATCTCCGCCAAAGGCGGCGTTGAGGCAATGGCAGCGAATTTCACCACTTCCGTGCTGGGCATCACCACACTGCAAATGGGTGTGTTCGGCGGTATCCTGGTGGGACTGGGCGTTGCTGCACTGCACAACCGGTTCTACAAAATTGAACTGCCCCAGGTGCTGTCCTTCTTCGGCGGCACACGCTTTGTCCCGATCATTTCTACCGTGGTTTATCTGATCGTGGGCGTTGTCATGTTCTATCTCTGGCCGATCGTACAGTCCGGCATCTCGCATCTGGGTACACTGGTTCTTCACTCCGGTTACGCCGGTACATGGATCTATGGTATTCTGGAACGTGCGCTGATCCCGTTCGGACTGCATCACGTGTTCTATATGCCGTTCTGGCAGACGGAACTGGGCGGTTCCATGATGATCGACGGCAACATGGTTTCCGGTGCGCAGAACATCTTCTTCGCAGAACTGGCATCCAAGTCTACCACAGAATTTTCCGTTTCTGCAACACGCTTTATGTCCGGTAAGTTCCCGTTCATGATCTTCGGTCTGCCGGCTGCGGCATTTGCCATGTACCGTGCGGCTCGTCCGGAAAAGAAAAAGGTGGTTGGAAGCCTGCTGCTCTCCGCAGCACTGACTTCTATGATTACCGGCATCACCGAGCCGCTGGAATTCACCTTCCTGTTTGTGGCTCCGCTGATGTATGCTGTACACTGCGTGCTGGCTGGTCTGTCCTATATGCTGATGCACATTCTGAATGTGGGTGTCGGTATGACATTCTCCGGCGGTGCCATTGACCTGACACTGTTCGGCATTCTCCAGGGCAATGCGAAAACCCATTGGATCTGGATCGTGGTTGTGGGACTGATCTACGCTGTGGTCTACTATTTCGTATTCTACTTTATGATTACCAAACTAAATCTGAAAACACCGGGCAGAGAACCGGATGATGTAGAACCGAAACTCTACCGCAGAAGTGATGTCAATGCGGCAAAGGCAGAGAAAAAGTCTGCCGCCGCAGCCGCAGTGGATATGGTCAGCGCCATGGTGCTGAAAGGTCTGGGCGGCAAGGCGAACCTGTCCGATCTGGACTGCTGTGCAACTCGTCTGCGTGTGACCGTAGAAGATGCCGCACTGGTCGATGATGCTATGCTGAAAGCCAGCGGCGCATCCGGTGTGATTCACAAGGGCAACGGCGTACAGGTCATCTACGGGCCAAAGGTATCCGTTATCAAATCCAATCTGGAAAACTTCCTGGATACGCCGGAATCGGATGATCTGGACAGCCTTTTCCAGGAGACAGCAGAAAAAACGCCGGCAGAGGAAAAACAGCCGGAACCGGTACAGAAGAACACTGCGCCGGAACAGGGCAGTGCCGCAGAGACGATTACACTTTTCGCACACATGAACGGCACGGCAGTTCCGCTGGAAGAAGTGGAGGACGAGGTGTTCTCCCAGAAGATTCTGGGCGACGGCGTTGCAGTCCGTCCGTCGGAGGGCAAGCTGTATGCACCTTGTGACGGCACGATCGAGACCGTCTTTGAGACCAAGCACGCTGTAAACATGACCTCAGCGGACGGTGCAGAGCTGCTGATGCACATTGGCATTGATACCGTCAAGCTGGAGGGCAAGTATTTCGAGGCGCACGTCACAGACGGACAGCAGGTCAAAAAGGGCGACTTGCTGGTAAGCTTTGACATGGAGGCAATCACCGCCGCAGGCTATAAGCTGACTACGCCGCTGCTGGTGTGCAATGCAGATGATTATGCGGCAATCACACCAGTCGCACAGGGAACGGTTTCTGCCGGAACAGCGGCAATTCAAATCACAAAGTAAACCAACACTGCTTTTGCAGATGTTAAAATAAAATTTATTTAGGAGGAATTACACATGAAAACATTCACTTACACCATTCAGGACGAAGTAGGTATCCACGCAAGACCGGCAGGACTGCTGGCGAAAAAGGCAAAGGAATTCCAGAGCACCATTACCATGGAAAAAGGCGGCAAGTCTGTGAACCTGACCAAGCTGATGGCGGTCATGGGCATGGGCGTGAAGTGCGGCGACACCGTGACCGTTTCTGTTGACGGCGCAGACGAAGAGACCGCTTTCGCAGAGATGCAGGCATTCTTCCAGCAGAACCTCTGATTCTCGAAAAAGCATTCATATAGGAGGGAAAATCCATGAATATCTGGCATGACATTGACGAAGAACGCATTTATCCCACAGATTTTATGGCTGTTGTGGAAATCTCCATGGGCAGCAATATGAAGTATGAACTGGACAAGAAAACCGGTATGCTGTCCCTGGACAGAGTGCTGTTCACGGCAACACACTACCCCATGAACTACGGTTTTATCCCCAGAACCTATGCAGACGACCATGACCCGCTGGACGTGCTGCTGCTCTGCTCCGAACCGATCCTGCCTATGACATTGGTGCGCAGCTATCCCATCGGTGTCATGACCATGGAGGACGGCGGTATGGGCGACGAGAAGATCATTGCCATTCCCTACGGCGATCCCACCTATATGAGTTATACCGATGTCAGTGAGCTGCCCAAGCATATCTTCGAGGAGCTGATGCACTTTTTCTCGGTGTATAAGCAGCTGGAACGGGGCAAGCAGACCGAAGTCAAGGACATCGGCGGGCCGCTGGCGGCAGTGGCAGTCATGGAAAAGGCAATGGAAAACTACCGGAAAAAGTTCGGTACGGCAGAGGCGTAAGGAGGAATCGGAATCATGAAACAATTTACCGGAAAAGGCGTGTACGGCGCTGTTGCAATGGGAAAAATTTCGCTGTTCAAAAAGCAGGATACGGTGATCCAGCGCACCTCTGTCACAGATACCGAGGCGGAAAAAGCCAGAGTAGAGGCGGCAAAGGCTGCGGCATCGGAACAACTCCAGGCGATCTATGAAAAGGCGCTGAAAGAGGTGGGCGAAACCAACGCCCAGATCTTTGAAATTCACATGATGATGTTGGAGGACGACGACTACAACGAGAGCATCCAAAACATCATCGACACCCAGAAGGTCAACGCCGAGTATGCGGTTTCCATTACGGCGGACAACTTCGCCGAGATGTTTTCCGCCATGGACGATGCCTATATGCAGGCACGTGCGGCTGACGTGCGGGACATCTCCGACCGCATCATTGCCAATCTGACGGGGAATGTTGCCGTGCAGGAGGATTCCGACGAAAAGCGCATTATCTGTGCCGACGACCTTGCACCCAGCGAAACGGTTTCTCTGGATAAGGACAAGGTGCTGGCGTTTGTGACGGCACACGGCTCGTCCAACTCCCATACGGCGATTCTTGCCCGGAACATGAACATTCCGGCAGTCATCGGTGTGGGCAGCGATTTTCTGAAAGAGGTGCAGGACGGCACCGAGGCAATTGTAGACGGCTTTACCGGTGAAATTTTCGTGGAACCGGACGAGGAGACTCGCCAGCGTCTGCTGGAAAAGCAGCGTGCAGACGAGGAGAAAAAGCGACTGCTGCTGGAACTGAAAGGCAAGGAAAACATCACCAAGGACGGCACCAAGGTCAACATCTATGCCAATATCGGCAGTGTGGACAACATCGGTGCAGTGCTGCTTAACGACGCCGGTGGTATCGGACTGTTCCGGAGTGAATTCCTGTATCTGGAAAATACGGACTATCCCAATGAGGAACAGCAGTTCCTGGCGTATAAGCGTGTGCTGGAGAGTATGGCAGGGAAGAAAGTCATCATCCGCACGCTGGACATCGGTGCAGACAAGCAGGTGGATTACTTCCACTTGAAAAAAGAGGACAATCCGGCAATGGGCTACCGTGCCATTCGCATTTGTCTGACCAGACCGGAGATCTTCAAGACGCAGCTCCGGGCGCTGTACCGGGCATCTATCTACGGCAACCTGGGCGTCATGTTCCCCATGATTACCAGCGTATCCGAACTGGAAAAGATTCTTGCCATCTGTGAGGAGGTCAAGGCGGAACTGCGGGAGCAGGGTGTGACCTATTCCGACACCATGGAACTGGGCATCATGATCGAAACGCCGGCAGCTGCCATTATCAGCGACCGTCTGGCACCCATGGTGGACTTTTTCAGTGTTGGCACAAACGATCTGACCCAGTACACCCTTGCCTGCGACCGGCAGAATCCAGACATCGAACCGTTTATCGACACCCACCACGAGGCGATTCTGCGGCTCATCGAAATGAGTGCCAAGAATGCCCACGCCAACGGTGCGTGGATCGGTATCTGCGGCGAACTGGCGGCGGATACCACGCTGACGGAAACATTCCTGCGAATGGGCATTGACGAACTTTCCGTTTCTCCGGCGTTCGTGCTGAAAGTACGGGACGCTGTGCGGAATGTGGATCTGCGAAAATAAGGCAAAACGGAATCCGTTCAAATCGGAAAAATGCTGCTGTACCTGTTGTATGGGTGCAGCAGCATTTTGTTTGCGTATTTGCAAAAGGTGTGGTATAATAGAGATAAAATCAACCAGTAGGAGATGCCAAGATGATTCGTGAAATTGTAAAAGACACATTTTTCCTCAGCCAGAAATCCGAGCTGGCAACCAGACAGGATCTGCCCGTGGTACAGGACCTGTTGGATACCATTTGTGCGAACGCCGACCGCTGTGTAGGGATGGCGGCGAATATGATCGGGGAGCGGAAGACCATTCTGGCGGCACAGATCGGGAAAGACTATCTCGTCATGATAAATCCGAAGATCGTCGATCATTCCAAACAGTGCTACGAGACCGAAGAAAGCTGTCTGTCGCTGACGGGACAGCGTCCGGTCAAACGGTACAGTGTGATCGTGGTAGAATATCTGGATCGAAAGTTCAAACGGAAAAAGCAGACATTCCGGGATTTTGAGGCGCAGATCATTCAGCACGAAATGGATCACTTTGAGGGCATCCTTATCTGATCGTCGTTTTCACCAAAACGCAAAAGGCAGCCGGGATTTTTTCCCAGCTGCCTTTTGTGTCGTATGCCTTTTGGACTTTTACTTTTCTATGACAGAAACGGTCAGACTGTCCTCCGGATTCGGGGAAGTGCCGTTGTCTGCGTACATCTCATAGCTGCATCCGGAATAGCCCAGGAGACGGACTGTGTTCCAGTCGGTTTCTGCGGTGTTCTTTGCCGCCTTTGCAAAAGGAATCGCCTTTTGATTCCGGATAAAGAATACCAGTTCGTTCAGCTCTGCCGGAACATAGTGGTGACCCTTCGGCAGGATCTCTGTCTCGTAATCTTCGTCGGAACGCATTCTGACCAGCATCATCTCTTCCGGCAGGTAAACATATCTGCCCTTTGCATTCTGCTTGTAGATGGGTGCGATCATCAGCTCATTGCCCAGAAGGAGCTGATCGTCCACCTGCTTGGCATCCGCATCGTCTGCAAAGTCGAAGGCGAGCGGACGGAACATCATCTCATCCTGCAGGGCAGCCTTTAAGAATTCGCTGTAGAGATACGGAACCAGGCTGTAGCGGATGCGGATCATGTTTCCGGCAGCGTCTGCGTTGCTGAAACGATAGAGTTCCTGTTCTCGTGTGCCGTCAGCCGAGTGGTTGCGGAACAGGGGCGTAAACAGGGAGTACTGCAGCCAGCGGAGCATCAGATCTTCTGTGGTGTCACAGCCGAATCCGCCGGTATCGCTGCCGGTGAAGAGGAAGCCTGCCATGTTCAGCGCCGGCAGCTGCTGCATGGACTGGAGAATGTGCGACCACCAGGACTTGTTGTCGCCCTGCCAGATGCCGCCGTAGCGGTGCGCACCCACATAGGAAGAACGGGAGAAGAACAGGGTACGCTTGTCCGGACAGATCTCACGCAGTGCCTCATTTGCAGAGCGTGTCATGTTCATGCCGTACAGGTTGTGTACCTCGCTGTGCTTGACCATCTGACCGTTGACGTTATGATAGAACTTGTCATAGTCGCCAATGTTGCCGTTCAGTCCGGCTACCATTCCGGTGAAGGCAAAGTATTCGTCAATGCCCATGTTTCCGGCAGTCAGCTTTTCGATCTCGGCACAAGTGTCTGCCAGACGGTCTTCGGTGTAGAAAATTGCCGGTTCGTTCATGTCGTTCCAGAAACCGTCAATGCCCTGTTCTGTCAGAACGGCATATTTTTTGCCGAACCAGTCTCTTGCCTCCGGCTGGAGGAAATCCGGGAAGTGTACCCGACCCGGCCATACTGCGCCCACAAAATCGCCGCCTTCTGCATTTTTGCAGAAGTAATTTTTCTCCACGCCCTCTTCATAAACGCTGTAGCCGTCCTCGATCTTGACACCGGCATCAATGATGGGAACCAGATGGATGCCCTCTGCCTGCATATCGGCAGCCAGTCCCTTCAGATCCGGGAAACGCTCTTCATCCACGGTGAAGTCCTTGTAGCGCTCCATGTAGTCGATGTCCAGATAGATGCTGTCCAGGGGAATGCCGGCAGCCTTGTACTTTGCAGCGACTTCCCGGATATCTGCCTCATTTTTATAACCCCAGCGGCTCTGTCCGTAGCCGAATGCCCAGAGCGGCGGAATATAACTTCTGCCGATGATCCCACGGAACTGCTTGACGATATCCTTTTCGTTTTCACCGGTGATGATATAGACGGTGAGGTCATTTTTCGCCGCCTTGATCTGCATGGTGTCTCTCCGGGTATAGCCGATGTCGAACTCCATCTTTCCGGGATAATCGAAAAATGCACCGAAAGTGACCTTGCCGCAGACAATGATAAAATTGTGCGAGCCGTAGAGCGAACGGGTGTCCTCGTGGTGGTTGGGGTTGTCATAGTTCCAGCTGACATACTGCCAGCCACGCTTGTTGATGCCCCGGATCTGTTCGCCCAGACCGTATACAATGTCGTCTTCCGCAAGCGTATAGGTAAAACTGCCCTGGTTGTCCGTTTCGAAAAACGGCAGGGGTTCTTTGGCGGTCTCGATCTCCTTTACCACAGCGTCGGTGGGGAATGGGTGTCCGTATACATATTTTTGAATCATAACAGCACTTCCTTTCAAAAGGTCATTGCGTTTTTTCTTTCTATATGATATAATACAATAAAAAAGCACAAAAATCTATTGTTATTCTACGATATTCTGATACGATCCTATTTTATTGGAGGAGACGATATGAATTACAGAGAAAATCGGGTGCATAGCTCAAAGGTCAAGCCGTTCAGCTATTATCAGTGTATGATCCCGGACGAATTTGCCTATGCGCCCATGCACTGGCACAGCGAATTCGAGATCAACTTCGTCCGGGAGGGATTTGCCGAATTCAACTGCGGAGACGAAAAGTTTGTCTCTTCGGCAGGGGATATCATTGTCATACAGCCAAATGTGATGCACTCGGTCTATCCCTGTCCCGATGCGCACCAGGTCTATGACACGCTGGTGTTCAGCCACGAGATCTTCGGGCGCTCGGAAACGGACCGCTATATCAACGAGTGCATTAAGCCGCTGATGAACGGCAGTATGCGGATTCCCATGCACATTACCGCAGCGCATCACTACTATCACGAACTGGAAATGATGATGGAGAACATCTTTGCCTGCGCCAAAGGGGATGCGCCACAGCTGGATATGCTGATGCGCAGCGAATTGCTCCGGTTCTTCTGGCTGCTGGAAACGGAGTCGGAAGTGGATGCGAATTTTCATGAGCCAAGCGAAGTGATTCGACCGGCACTGGAATATATCAGCATCCATTTCCGGGAGAACATCACGATACGCCAGCTTGCGGCGGTGGTGCATCTGAGCGAAAGCTACTTTATGAACCAGTTTCAGAAATATGTGGGATTCAGCGCCATAGAATACATTTCCCACTTCCGCATCAACCAGGCGTGCAAGCGTCTGACCAGCACAAAAGAGAGCGTCCTGGAAATTGCTTTCGACTGCGGATTCCGGAATATCTCCAACTTCAACCGGCAGTTCCGCAAAGTCGCCGGATGTTCACCCACGGAGTACCGCCGGAAGATGAAAAGTGCAGAATAAAAAGTACAGTATCGAAAAAAGCGTACCATATACATTGGTACGCTTTTTGTATGGTTTATTGTGTTGTGTCTCTGCTGCAAAGTGTCACGCTGCCGGAAAAGTCTGCATATTCCACAGACAGATACCAGTCGCCGCCGGCGCCGCAGATGCTTTCTGCAATATTGCCGCTGCTGTTGGGCGTCAGCCGGATCTCCTTGCTGCCGTTTTTCAGCAGAATTTGTACAAATCCGGCTTGACAGGAGACAGAACCCGTGATCTCCAGCCGGCGTGTCTGCAAACCGCATCCGCCAAAGACCACATCCTTGCCCCGTGCCTTTTCACAGGAGGCGGCATATGCGCCGGTACAGTCGTCTCTGCCGGGCGTGCGCACGCCGATCAGCGCAGCATCCGGTGTGGGTGTCAGCGTCCCCATGGCGGAGATCACCTTTTCATAGCCGCTGAGGATGCCGCTTTTCACACTGCATCCGGCGGTACACAGCAGGACCGGCAAGAGCAGCAGTGCTGCGATTTTGCTGCATTTCATTGGACATCGCTCCTTTCCAGCAGCCAGTTCATGATTTTCCAGATCAGTCCGGCAATGCCCAGGAACACTGCCAGCGGTACAGCCACGATTGCCAGCAGGGTCAGTCCCAGAGCAAGCACGATTCGCTGCCGCATTATTTCACCAGCTGGTAATAGCTGCGGGAGGTCGCCTTGTACATCACGGCATACAGCACGCCAAAGATCAGATAGCTGCCCACAGTCACGCCCACCAGCAGCGGTGTATTGGATAAGCCGAACATGAGCAGCAGCTTTTGGATCAGCGGAAATGCAAAGCAAAGATGTACGCCGGATGCCAGCAGCGGCGCCGCAAAGACGGTCAGTATCTGAGAATTGATGCTCTTTTTGATCTCTTTTCGAGTCATGCCCACTTTTTGCAGGATCTCGAAACGTGCCGCATCTTCATAGCCCTCGGAGATCTGCTTGTAGTACATAATCAGCACCGTGCCGAACAGGAATACCACGCTCAGCAGGATTCCCAGAAACAGCAGTCCGCCGAACAGGGAATAGAAACTGTACCGCTGTGTCTCCAAGCCTTTGATCTCATAATAGAAGTTCGGATGAGTTTCAGAACCTTCCGCAAACTGGTCGTACAGCTGTTTGGTCAGTTCGATCTGGGTATCGGCATTGCAGTCCAGATCAAATCCCAGCCAGGTCTGATAGCTGGACGCCATTTCTTCGCCGTAGACAGAATACTGATACTCATAGAGCCGGCTCATGGTTTCACCGTCCGGAACCACCAGGTACATGGTCGGATAGGTCGCAATGGCATTGTCGCCGCTTTCAAGAAAGTCAGGGACCTGCTTCCTGATATGAAATTGGAACTGGTCATCGATATTCAGGGAATCTCCGCTGAACGTTCCGCGGAACATACACAACAGCACTTCGTTTTCGCCCAGTGTTTCCGTTGTGCCGGTGATTTTTTCATAGGTGTCCAGTGTCACGAAATTCAGCATGACCAGTTTGTCGATGCTCTCCGCATACTGAGTGCCGCTGACTTCTGTGTACTGTTTTACCGAAATGTCGCCGCCCTGCCTTAACGCCGCGAAATTCAAATTGTTGTAGGCGAGTTCGTTTTTTCTGGTCTGGTGTGATGCCTGCAATACGGCATCCACCTGCTGTTCAATGTACGAGGCAGCCTCCATACTCTGGTCATAGTCCTTGGTGAGAATGCCGACTTCGATATCTCTGGGATAGCGTGTGTGCAGGCTGTCATCCTCGCCGATGCGCAGGCAGAGGGAAGAGGAGATCATCACCAGCACGCCGGTGGAGAGGATGCAGATGGATGCCAGGCTTGCGCCGTTGCGTTTCATGCGATAGGACATGGAGGAAACGGAAATGAAATGGTTCAGCTTATAGTAATACTTTTTGTTTTTCTGGAGCATCTTGCACAGCGCCACAGAGCCGCAGATGAACAGCAGGTAGGAACCGATGATGACCAGAACGATCGCCACGAACAGCACCAGCAGCGCCTGTACCGGTTCTCTGGTGGTCACTGCCAGGTAATATGCGGTACCCAGAAGTACCACGCCGATCAGTGCCAGTATCCAGCGTGCCTTCGGCGGCTTTTCGCCGGTCTTTTCCCCGTGGAGCAGTTCCACCGGCTTTGCCACATGGATCTGTCCCAGGGAATACAGCAGGATCAGCACAAAGGACAGCACAGTCAGAATCAGTGTGTTTCGCACCGCATAGGGTTCAATGACAAATACCAGAGAGGCTTGATTGGACAGCATTTTTGCCGCACAGAGTTCTGCCAGCTTAGAAAGCAGGATACCCATGCCCAGACCGCCTGCTGCGGAGACAACGAGCAGCATGAAATTCTGCCACAGAAGAATACGGGCGATGTTGCTTTTTCCCATGCCAAGGATGTTGTAAAGTCCGAACTCGGTTTTCCGGCGGCGCATCAGAAAGGAATTCATGTAAAACAGAAAGATCACCACGAAAAATGCCACCACAGGCACGCCCCAGGACAGGATCATCTGCATATCGTCGCCGCCACGCATCTGCTTGACGGATTTGTTGTAGGTGAGATAGGACACGATGTAAAACATCATGACCAGACCGATGCTGGTCAACAGGAACGGCACATAGGTTTTCTTGTTTTTGCTGATGCCGTGCCATGCCAGTTTCGGATACAGATTCATTTTCATCGAACCTCACCTCCGGTCGTCAGCAGGGTAAGGGTGTCGGAAATCCGCTGGTAGAACTGCTGGTTGGTATCGTTGCCCCGGTACAGCTGGTGGAACACCTCGCCGTCCTTGATGAACATGACACGTCCGGCGCTGGATGCCGCCTTGGTGGAGTGGGTCACCATGACGATGGTCTGCCCGGATTGGTGAATGGCAGAAAACAGGGACAGCAGTTCGTCTGTGGAACGGGAATCCAATGCGCCGGTCGGTTCGTCTGCCAGGATCAGACGTGGGTTGGTGATAAGCGCCCGTGCCACGGCGGCACGCTGTTTCTGACCGCCGGATACCTCATAGGGAAATTTTTGCAGCAGTTCTGTAATGCCCAGCTGCTGCGCAATGGGTGCGAGCCGGCGCTGCATCTCCGCATAAGGCGTTCCGGTCAGCACCAGCGGCAGATAGATGTTGTCCTCCAGGGAAAAGGTGTCCAGCAGGTTGAAGTCCTGGAACACAAAGCCCAGGTTGTCCCGGCGAAATGCGGCGATCTGTGACTCCTTGATCTGCGTCAAATCCTTTCCGTCCAGCAGGACTGTGCCGCCGGTCGGCTTATCCAGAGCCGCCAGGATGTTCAGCAGGGTGGTCTTTCCCGAACCGGATTCTCCCATGATCGCCGTATATTCGCCCTGTTCCACCGTAAAGGAAACATTCCGCAGTGCCTCGACCTGGTTTCCGCCGAAACGTGTGGTATAAACCTTTTTCAGATGTGATACTTCCAGCATTGCCATTGCAATGACCTCCTTCAATATTTTGTTGACAATGATATTATACCACAAGCGGGAAATGCGCCGCCATGGATTTGGCTTACATTTCCCGCTGAAGTCTTACATTTTTGTCACACTGCTGTGTTTCGGTGCTGCCTTTATTCGATCATGCGTGATTCCCGGAACATTCCGATGCGGATGGTTGTCCCCTGGTCGGTCTGGGACTGCGCTGTGATCGTGTGGTTCAGATTTCTGCAGATACGCCTGCACAGATACAGTCCGATGCCGCTGGCTTTTTTGTCCGTTCTGCCGTTGCATCCGGTAAAGCCCTTTTCAAAAATGCGTGGCAGATCTTCTGCGGCAATGCCGATGCCGGTGTCCCGGATGCAGAGCGTTTTCGGCGATTCCAGGAAAATGGAGATCGTGCCGCCGGAGGGTGTGTATTTCAGCGCATTGGACAACACCTGTTCCAGTACAAACAGCAGCCATTTTTCGTCTGTCAGCACCTCGCAGTTCAGCGGCTCGTATTCCAGACGAATCTTCCGGTGGATGAACTGGGAGGAAAAACGGCGCACCGCCTGCCGGACAATATTGTCCAGGTCGTATTTGGCGAAGAGATAGTCCGTGAAGTCGGAATCCAGACGGAGATAGCACAGCACCATTTCCACATACTGTTCGATGCGCTGCAAGTCATCCAGCAAGGCACGGTTTTCCGGTGAATGCTCCGCCTGTAAGTGCAGCTGCATGGCTGTGATAGGCGTTTTCATCTGATGTGTCCAGGCAGTGTAGTACTCCATCATATCGCTGCACCGCACCTGCCACGCCTGCGCCTGTTCCTGCTGTTTCTGAAAAAGGCGTTTCAGAAGTTCCTGGTATGCCTGTTCTTTGCAGTCCTGGGGCTGGGGGAGATGCTGTATGGTCACAGTGATCTCCTGCTGCATTTTCTGGAGCATACGGCATCGCTTGCAATAGCGGATAAAGCTTGCCAGAAACAGCGCCAGACAGATGACGGCGGAAAGCACGGCGCTGTACAGCACGGCGCCGACCGGCAGGTCATACAGGGAGAAAATCAAAACAAACACAATGCTGCACAGCACAAATGCAAGAATGCCGTTCTGATGCAGCTTGAAAAAACTCCGGAATATTTTCATGGGTCACAGCTCCTATTCTACCAGGTATCCCATGCCGACTTTGGTGCGGATAAAGTCGTGCAGCCCTGCCTTGTCCAGTTTTTTCCGCAGGCGGTTCACGTTGACGGTGAGGGTGTTTTCGTCTACAAAGCTGTCCGTTGCCCAGAGCCGTTCCATCAGCGTCTCCCGGCTGACGACCTTGCCCTTCTGCTCCATGAGCGCCTGGAGAATCCGGTATTCGTTTTTGGTCAGATCGATGCGCTCGCCGTGATAGGTGAGGACGGCATCGGCGGTGTTCAGAATGGCATCCCGGTGTTCCAGGAGTGAGACCTGTCCGCCGAAGTCATAGGTGCGCCGCAGCAGCGCCTGGATCTTCGCCAGCAGGACATTCCAGTCAAAGGGCTTGGGGATGAAATCGTCACCGCCCATGTTCATTGCCATGATGAGGTTCATGTTGTCCGATGCGGAAGAGAGAAAGATGATGGGAACTTCGGAGACACGGCGTATCTCCCGGCACCAGTGGTAGCCGTCGTAGCAGGGCAGCATAATGTCCATCAGAACCAGATGGGGATCGAATGCGGTGAATTCGCCCAGAACGCCACGAAAATTCTGCACCACACGAACCTCAAAGTTCCATTGTTCCAGCTGGTGCTGAAGTCCCTCTGCAATGCTGCGGTCATCCTCCACCAGAAAAATGCGGTATGTCATGGAAACACCCTCCTGTTCAGTGTCGTTGTCTGCAACCTATTATACCATGATTCCGGCGGCTTGGCAAGGCGGCAGGTTTTTTCTTGCTTTTTGGCAAAATTTGTGGTATGATGATACCGGGAGGCGAATGTGTATGATACGGATAGCAGTTTGTGATGATGAAGTTATTTTTGTGCGCTGTCTGCGTGACATGGTGGAGGCGCTGTTCGAAAAACAGGGCATGGAGTTCCAATGCTTTGTCTACACCAATGCGCCGGAGCTGATCCAGGCGCACCGCAAGGAAGAATTCCAGCTGCTGTTTCTGGATATTGATATGCCGGAGATGTCCGGCATGGAACTTGCCGCAGAGATCAGAGCCATGAATTCTGCGGCAGCTTTGATTTTCGTTTCCAGTCACAGCGACTTTGTCTTTGAGTCGTTTCAGTTTCAGCCGTTTCGGTTTCTCCGGAAGGAATGGCTCGCCGAGGAACTGCCGGATGCGGTAAAGGCGTACTGTGAAAACTACGCCAAAAGCGGACAGACCGCCAGACTTGTGCTGGACGACAAGCGCATCGTCACCAAAAAGCTGGTGGAGGTCGTGTATTTCTTTTCCATTCGCCATCACATTTATCTGGTGACGCTGGAGGAGACCGCAGAACTCAGCGCCAGAGAGTACACATTGGAAAAGCTGGAAGAGCAGTTCAGCCGCTCTGGTTTCCTGCGCATCCACAAGTCGTATCTGCTGAATTACCGCTATGTCTACCACATCGGGAATGACACAGTAGAACTTACGCCGCACCGCTTGAAAAAACTGCCGCTGAGCCACAGGAGAAGTGCGGCAGTCCGGAAACGGTATCAGTATTTTATGAGAGGAGAAGATGATACATGATCTGGACAGTGATAGAATGGATCGCAATTTTGGCAGAATGCTTTATGGTGGCACGGCTTATGATCCGGTATTTCGGCTTTCGTTCTCCGGAAAAACGTCTGCTGAAATGGGGCATCCTGGTGGGGATACTCGTCTGCATTGATGCCTTGGGGAGTTTTCTGATTCAGAATGAGATAATTCTGGTCGCCGGATTTGTGCTTACCAATTTTATTTATGCTGCCATATTGCTGCGGGGAAACTTCTTCGAAAAAATGGTGGTAGCCGCAATTTCTTATATGTTGTTCTATTTTATCAACCTTCCGGTTTTAACAGTTCTCAGTTCGCTTTCAGAGTCTGCACCAGCGGCAATCGTAAGTATTTCAAGTCAACAGTTAAGTCGTGTATTCGGAATTTTTATTACCAAGCTGCTTTACTTTGTGTCAACGCAAGTGATTTTGCTGGTTCGGAAAAAAGAGGATTATCGTTTCAAGATAAATGAATGGATTGTAATTATATCTGCATTTGTCATTACATTAGTGATTGGCTTTAGTGTTTATACTTTAGTTGTGAGAAATGTGTATCAAGAATACATATATATCAGCGTTTCTGTTTTGTTATCGCTGTTAGACATTATCATTTTTGTATTCATGGGAAAAATGAACCGTGCCAATCAAAAAGAACTGGAACAACAGCAGCTGCAAACACAATTGAAACACCAGCAAAATGAGATCCAGCAGATCGAATCCCAGTATCAGAGAATGTCCATGCTGCGCCACGATTATAAAAACCAGCTGAACTGTCTGCGGACGCTGATCGAAGAAAATAACTTTGACGAGGCGAAAGCGTATCTGGGAAAGATCATCGGCAGTCAGAGCGATATCCTTTCCAGTCATATTCACTGTTCCAATTCCGTTTTGAACGCTGTGATAAATGAAAAGTTTACGGCGGCGGAAAAGAAAGGAATTGAAACTACCTGTAAGATTCTGATCACGATACCGGAGTACCTGGAATATGACCTGAGCATTTTGCTTTCCAATTTGCTGGACAATGCAATTGAGGCGTGTGCCAAAGAGGAATCTCCCACACAGATCATGATGCTGATAAAGAAAACACATGGATATTACCGCATTGTGGTGAAGAATACGATTCGGGAATCCGTTTTGCAAAAGAACAGGGAATTGAAATCGGACAAAGAAAACAAGGCACTGCACGGCTGGGGACTGCGTTCTGTCGCTGAAATTGCCGAAAGGCATCTCGGAGGGCTGGATATCTACGAGAAAAACGGAATGTTCGTGGTAAGTGTCTTATTAGCAAATGATGAAATCGGGAACTTGGGGACGAAAGAAGAGACGGTGGGGGCAAAATAATTGACTTCCTATATAAAATGCGATATTCTTTTTACATGGATGGTGAGCGAAATGATCGCTGAACTTAGTAAAAGAATGTCGCTTTTTTTATGCAAAAAGGAAATCGTCGAGCAGGAAATGGCAGAGGTCTATCAGTATGGGTTTGAAATCATTTTTTCCACACTGATCGGTTTCTTTATCACCATTGCGATCGGCGCTGTTTTTCGAATGTTTCTGGTTTCACTGGTGTATTATTTTGCATTTGTTGCACTGCGCCAGTTTACCGGCGGATATCATGCGAACACATATTTGAAGTGCAACTTGATTTTTGCTGCATCGACGACGTTTATTTTCGGGATGGCAAAGATTGTAGCATATGGAACTTATCCCATTAGTTTTCATGTACTGCTGCTGTTTTTTTCTCTTGTAGCAATATGGTTCAAAACTCCGGTGGAAAATGAAAATAAGCCGCTGTCGGAAGAACAGAAAATCTGCAATCACAGAATCAGTATGATCGTGGCTGTGATCTTTTCCGGGATCAGCTGCTTTGCCTATCAGAAATGGGTATTGATATCGGCAACAATTGCCCTTACGCTGTTTGTCATAGCGTTAATGGCAGTCATAGCAAATCCAAGCCGAGAGGAGGAAAACGAGTCATGAAAAAAGTTCAGAAGTCTATGCTGGACAAGCTGGCATCTGTCAGCAAGTTTGCAGCAGTAAAGGCAGCAGGTTCCGTTTCCTGCGCTGGTTTCCATCAGCCGAAAGAACCGAAAGCACTGCAGAATCTGAAAAAGTAACAAACAGCACTGCACCGGGCGAGCAATCGCTCTGGGTGCGGCAATGTTGAAACATTTTCACCCAAATCTTCCCAAATACGGCATACGAAAGTGTGCCGCCTGAATTTCATGCACGGAATCGTGCTGCGATAGAACATATGGAACCTGTGGCTTTGTGAAAGGAGTTTTTTGTGGAGCATAGATCAGACTGCGAACAACTGATTGCAGACCTTGTAGAGAATCATTTTGGCATCGAAAAGCATCTGAAAGGATGCACTTATTTGAAAGAGGCGATCGAGATTGCAGTGCAGAATCCCATCGTTTCTATGATGAAACTCTATGAGCTGGTCGGACTGCGGCATGGGTGCAACGCAGAAAGCGTGGAGCATCTGATCCGCTACGCCATCGAAAGCGCCTACACCAAAAACAAGATGAACCACTATTTCCCGGAAGTCTACGGGAGACCGTCGAATTCCATGGCGATTCGCCAGGCGGCGGAGTTTGTCCGGACATCCGAAACGTAACATTTTACATTTGCAAAATTGACGAAACCATATGGAAAAGCACCTGTTTGATGGAAACATCGGGCAGGTGCTTTCTCTGTCAGAAATAAAAAAGGAAAAAAGTAGAAAATTAATTTTTTTGAAACTTTATAATCGTTTCGCTTTCAGGTAAAAAATAGTATAATAAAAGTAGAGAAAAATGTTATTTTGTCAAAACGACTGCGAAAAAGGCAGACAGGTGCCGGGAAGTCATGGAGGTATGGGTGCGGTATGATTCGGGATATTTTAACAACCATCGGGGAACATTTCTGGCTCATTCTGATTCTGCTGGCAGAACTCCTGTTTGCAGTGGTGCTGGTTTGCAGCGGCTTTCGGCGAAAAAGCGGATGCGGCAAAGAGAAAAAATCGGAACTCCCCATGACGCAGTTTTCGTTTCACGATGTGCAGGAGGCTGTCTTGATACTGCGGACAGACGACCAGCTGCCGGTGGGTGCGTCCGATAATTTCGAGACGCTGTTCGGCACATCCTATGCGGCGCTGTGTGCAGATGTTTCCCTGCTGAATCAGCTGGACGTAAACCAGAAACTGTTTCAGCAGTACCGGAAGTGGGACGGCACGGCGGCATTTTCCTATGACTTTCAGCTGCCGGGGCAGGAACGCTGGTTTTGTCTGAATGTGATACGGGACAAGGCTGCCCGGCGTGACCTGTTTTTGTTCCATGAGATCACAACCTATAAAAACGCCTGCTTTGCCTTGGAAGAGCAGATGCGGAAAATCGAGAAGGAGAGCTTTACGAAGTCGCAGTTTCTCTCCCGGATGTCCCACGAGATTCGGACACCCATGAACGGCATCATCGGAATGCTTTCTCTGACGAAGAAACAGTGCAGCCAGAATCCGAAAGCGCTGGAATATCTGGGCGAGGCGGAAAACCTGTCTCAGTATCTGCTGTCGATCATCAACGATATCCTGGATCTGTCCCGTATCGAGGCAGGAAAGCTGGAACTGGAAGAAAAGCCGCTGGATTTGCGCAGTATTGCCAACAAGCTGCGCAATATGTTCCAGGAGACCGTGGAGGCGAAAAACGTCCGGTTCTCCGTGACGTTCCAGGATTTTGACACGTACTATGTGATTGCAGACGATATTCGCCTTTGCCAGGTGCTGACGAATCTGGTTTCCAATGCGGTCAAGTTTACTGCAAAAGGCGAGATCACAGTGACCTTTCAGAAAATGCTTCAGGAAAAGGAACGCATGGACTTTCTGATTAAAGTGCATGATACCGGCATCGGCATTGAGCCGGCGTTTCTGGAAAAGATTTTCCTGCCCTTTGAGCAGGAGAGCCGCAATATCACCAAGAAGTACGGCGGCAGCGGTCTGGGCATGGCAATTACAGACAACATCGTCCGCATTATGGGCGGAACGATCGTCATTAATAGTATGCCCGGAAACGGCTCGGACTTTAACGTGTTCCTGTCCCTGCCGCTGGCAACAGAGGAGCAGATCCGGCAGATTCCTGTGGAAGAGATGCCGGAGGAGGTACAGGAAAGTGCGGACTATACCTTTGCAGGGAAGCAGATTCTTCTGGCGGAAGACAACGAGATCAATGCGGAGATCGCCGTGGACATCCTGGAGGAGGAGGGTGCATCCGTCGATGTCGCCGGAAACGGAAAGATTGCCGTGGAGATGTTCGAAAACAGTCCGGTAAATCACTACGATTTGATTTTGATGGATGTGCAGATGCCGGAGCGAAACGGCAGAGAGGCGGCAAGCGATATCCGCCGCCTGGACAGAGCGGACGCAAAAACGGTTCTGATCTTTGCCCTTTCTGCGGATGCCTATGTGGAAGACAAGCGGCTGTCCCGCTCTTACGGCATGGACGGACATTTTGCAAAGCCGGTGGATTTTCAGAAGATGAAAACCGAGATCGGCGAAATCATCCGGCAGAAAAAGCGGTAAGTGTTTCGGACTTTGCACAGAAAGTCCGTGGAGGTGGGAAAAATGAAAAAAGTGCAGAAACGGATTCTGACCGTGATCGTTTCGCTGACAATTACGGGTTCCGGCATCGCTACCTATCTGCGGTATTCGGGGAATTCCTTTGATCCGGAAAAATACACCCGAAACTCGGCTTGGAACCGGAATCAGATCACGTTTGACGACGATCAAACAGACGATGAATACATGAACAGTGAAAAGCAGGATGATACCACAGAGGACAGCCGCCAGCTGGAACAGGATGACAATGCTGACCAGGCGCAGACGCCTTCAGAACAGCGTGACAATGCCATTCTGTTTGAATCCCAGACGCCGCAGAATCTGAATGTGCCGGCACTGATTACCCAGGATACCGACGGCGGCAGTGGAGACGGCGCCGCTGTCTCTCCGCAGCAGGCGTCACAGAATGTGACGTCCTACCTGGTGGGAGACCGCAGCGGAAGTGCATCCGGTCCGGTCGCAGTCATTCCGTCTGCATCCGGCAGCGGTACAGTGATTTCCGGCGGAACATCCGGAAACTCCGGTACAGCCGGGAAAAGCGATCAGAACGGAAAGGGCAACGCAGGCGGAACTTCCGGAAACGGAAACAATTCCGGCGGCAGCCAGAATAACGGCGGCGGTCAGACGGACACGCCTGGAACAGATACACAGCCGGAGCAGCCCGCCGCACCGTCCTATGACAACAATTACACGGAAAAAACGCCGGAACAGCCCAGCGATATTTATGAAAACCTGTTGATTCCGGTACGTCCCATGCCGGAAGAGGGACTGGAAAATGCCGACAGCGCAAAAGTGCCGGAGCTGATGGTAAATCCGCTGAATGAGACGTTCGATGCGGATATGATCTATTACGGGGAAGAACTGGACGCCTGGAAACTGTTGTGTGCCTGCAATGTTCACGTGAAGTACAACGGCACATATTACCGCATTACCTCGCTGAACGACAATTTCAAAATTACCGGTTACCCTAAAAAGGCAGAGAAAGACTTCACGGCATCGTTTGCATTCCGGCTGAATGCCAACAGTGACTGGGTCAGAAAAGATGTCAGCTTTGAAGTGTATCCCTATAAGACGGTGCTTTCGGATTATAACCATGCGGATTTCATCAATCCCAAGAGTGACCAGTATCCGGCAGAAAACGAGTCTGTCGATCTGCTGAATTACTACGGGAAAATGTATCATTCGGATCATTCGTTCCCTAAACTCGGAGAATCCATCCGTCAGATCTTCCTGGGATGGTCGGAGAACAACGGCGGCGACCCCGTCTACTACCGCTATACCCCAACGAAAAAAGGCTTGAATATCCTGTATCCTTTGGGAACGGCAGAACTCCCGAAGGAGTTTATGGCGGAGATCAGTTCCATGTGGTCGGAGGATGACCACTACTATTTCATTCAGACACTGACCGGATATACCGGTTCCAGCCGTGATCTGGAGATTCCGGCAGGGCTGCAAAAGGTTGCCCTGGAGGCAGACGTAGACCGTGTTTCCGTTCCGGCATCCGTTCTGGAAATCACCAGCACGCTGAAGGTAAAGGATTCCTACGATGTCTCAGAAAAGAATCCGGCGCTCACGTCCCGGGACGGCGTTTTGTACAACAAAGCCTGCACGGAACTGTATGCAGTGCCGTATGCGAAAACGGAGATCACCGTTCCGGAGACGGTGAAAAAGGTGACTTTTCCGGAAGAAAATCAGATTCAGAGCCTAACTTTTCAGTCCGCAGAGCCGCCGGAAATTGAACTACGCCGGCTGGATCATGCAAAAATCTATGTGCCGGATGATGCCTACTTCGACTATCTGAAAAAGTGGGCAATGCGTCTTGGCACAAACCAGCTCGTTCCCCAGAGCGACAAGAATCCCACGGATTTCTATACCCAGGATGACGCCATTTTGCTAAATACAGAAAACGGCACTGTGCTGTACGGTCTGACAGAACAGGTAGCCGGTACTTATGCCGTGCCGGAGGGAGTGACCGAGATTCGGAAGGGCGCATTTGAGGGAAGAGACTTGAAAGCGCTGATTCTGCCTGCATCCCTGCAAACGCTGGACAGCGGTGCATTCAACGGGCTGGACGGCACGCAGATCTACTTCCAGGGTGAGACTGCTCCGGCTGCGCAGGCGGACAGCTTTTCTGAGAATATCGGCGGTCTGCACATTCCGGCGTTCAGCATGGAGTTTGATACGGAACAGTGGAATACCTATGATATTCCCATCGCCGCTGAGGCGTATGCCATTTGTGAAACGGACGGCAACGTCTATTTCCAGGAACAGGACGGTGCAACACTTCTGACCGCTGCGCCGGATACTGTGCATTTCAGTGCGGAGAGTCTGCCGGGCGTTTCCATCAAAACCATCGGCAGCCGTGCGTTCCGGAATTGTTCCGGGCTGATGACCGCAGAACTGCCGGAGGAGACCAAAGAAATTCAGCAGAACGCTTTTTCCGGGTGCAGTGCTTTGGAATCGGTGGTGTCCTTGTCTGAGGATGAACTGACCATCGGCGACGGCGCATTCGACAACTGCATGATGCTCTACTGCGTTGCCTGCAATGCGGCATCTGCGGTGATGGAGGGAAACTATGCGCCCGGCAACAACAGCTTTTTCTACCGCCCGTATGATTCCTATGGATACGCCGGCTGCTTTGCGGAATTTACCTATCGGTACCGAATGGAGACCGGCGCAGACGGTGTTGCCGGTGTCTACGGAAGTTCCGGGGAAGAGAGTTACCTGTTGTCCGTTTCCGGCAACTTGAACGGAACATATACCTTAGCACCGAACACCGTGGAAATTGCATCGGGTGCATTCTCCCGGTGTCAGAATGCGTTTTTCATTGCACCTGAAAGCTTTGCGTCAGTCATGTTTGTGGACGATGCGGCGTTCCAAAATTCGGGTATCAGCGGAGAACTGACATTTTCAGATGCCTTTTCACTGCTGGGCAGCAATGCGTTTCAGGATTGCAGCAATCTGACTGCCGTGCATTTTGAGACTGGTTCTACACTGCGTTCCATTCCGTCCAATGCGTTTGCCGGGTGTACAGCGCTTTCTGAGGTGACCTTTGGAGCAAACAGCTGCGTGGAATCCATTCATGACGGTGCATTTGCAGAAACAGCTTTGCACAGCTTTACGTTCCCGGAGACCACAAACGAGGTCTATTACAATATTTTCGGCGGCTGTGATGCGCTGGAAGAGATTCGCTTTGCCGGAGAAACACCGCCGAATCTGATCGGATACGGACAGGGCAGTGATTTTGTGTTCCAGTCCAAGTCAGACGGCAGTGTCAACACAGTGCCGCTGGCTGTGCCGGACGGCTGCCGGGAAACCTATGCGGCGGCGTGGCAGTATCCCTATGCAGGTTTTTCCGACCTGGAAAGTCTTTGCAGCGAATATTACGCAGAGTCAGCCGGAGACGGTACATCCATCGAGGAGATCGCACAGGAGATCACAGATACATTCCTGCCCAAGTGGCAGACGCTTTGGGATCTGCTGGGGTGCAGCGAAACAGCACCGGAACCGGACCGGGAGGAAGTCCTGGAAAAACTAAAACAGGCAGAGGAGAATATGCGGCAATGGTGATCGAACAGTCAGAACATATTATTACAGAGGTCAAAAAGGCATTTATGGGAAAGGATGAGATCATCCGGAAAGTTTTGATGACCATTTATGCCGGCGGTCATATTCTGCTGGAGGATTGTCCGGGCGTGGGAAAGACTACGCTGGTGCTGGCGTTTGCCAATGCGCTGGGGCTGGACTTTAAGCGTATCCAGTTTACCACAGATACCACGCCGTCAGACATTACCGGCTTTTCCATGTTCAACCGGGTGAACAATCAGTTCGAGTATCACAGCGGTGCGGTAATGTGCCATCTGCTGCTGGCAGATGAGATCAACCGTACTTCACCGAAAACCCAGTCGGCGCTTTTGGAGTCCATGGAAGAGAAGAACGTGACCGTAGACGGCGTGACCCATCCGCTGCCCAGTCCGTTTATCTGCATCGCAACGCAGAATCCTCTGGGCGCATCCGGTACGCATCCGCTGCCGGAATCCCAGCTGGACCGTTTCATGATACAGCTTTCCATCGGCTATCCGTCCTGTGAGGATCAGATCAAGATTCTGAACGCCAGACGCTATACCAATCCGCTCCATGAGATCAAGCCGGTCTGCGATGCCAAGAGTCTGATGCAGGTGCAGGACTATCTCTCTGCCATCAAGGTGACAGAGGATATCATGCGCTATGCCATCCGCCTGTGCGAGGAGACTCGGGTGCATCCCTTTGTGGAACTGGGCATCAGCCCCAGAGGCGTGATCGCACTCATCCGCATGGCAAAGGCAAACGCTCTGGTAGAACAGCGGAACTATGTAGTTCCGGAGGATGTGCAGAGCGTGTATCTGGATGTCTGCGTTCATCGTCTTGTCCTGCGTCCCCAGGCGCTGATCGAGGGCGTGAACAAGGTGCAGATTTTGCAGGGAATCCTGGAAAAGGTGAAACCGCCGGTGACCATCGGAGGAAAGCTGTCATGATCCGGCACAAGGTGAGCTACTTTTTGTCCATCGCAGTCGTGCTGGTGCTGTTGTTTTTCTTCCCGAAACCGATTCTTCTGGCAGTGCTGCTCCTGGAGATCGCCCTGCCGCTTCTGGCGCTCGTTCTGCTCCGGATGGATATTGCTGCAATGACCCTTTCGTTACAAGCACCGGTGACAAGCAATGTCAATGCGCCGCTTGCGCTGGATATCACCTATAAGGCAAAGCGTCCGCTGTTTTCGGTGTCTGCAGTGGAAATGACCCTGGAGATGCAGAACCTGTTGTTTCACACACAGGAGGAACGCTGGCTGCGGATCGGTCTTTCTTCCCGGAAAAGCTCTCATGTGGAGTTTACGCCGGATATGTGCGGCGAATGGTTTATCCGGGCATCTGGTGTGCAGTGCCTGGACGTCTTTGGGTTCTGTGCCGCCGCAGTACCCTGCGAGTTGTTCTGCCGTGTCAAGGTGATGCCGGAACAGAATGACATCACCATCATGACCGACCAGGCATCCCGGGCAAAGCCGGAAGTCGGCTCGTTCCGGGTCTACCAAAAGGGAAACGATACCGCAGAGGTGTTCGAACTGCGGGAGTATCAGGAGGGCGATGAGCTGAAAGCCATCCACTGGAAACTGACCAGCAAGATGGATCGGCTGATCGTGCGGGAATACAGCGATTCCACCCGGTATGACACCATCGTGCTGTATGACATTGCGCTGAAGGCAAACGGCGAGGATGTGGACAAGACATTGCTTTCCACATCCATCGGCGCAGTGGAAAGTCTGAGCCGTGCGCTGGTGCGTGCCGGAATTCCGCATATGGCGGCGTTTGTCTTTCAGAGCCGCATTATTTCCGCACCCATTGCAGCGGAGGCAGATGCCGCAGAGTTCCTCTACACGCTGCTGTCCTATCCGCTGGCGGAGAACAGCGGCATCGCCTGTCAGTTTTTCCTGGCAGGGCAGATCCAGCAGAACTATGAGAGCATGGTGTACTTTACCATACACAGCTTTCCCAAGGAACTGGCGCTGATCCCGGCGGATGTGAACCTGGATGCCGTAGTCGTCACGGACAAGGATGGCGTACCTGTTGTGACACAGCCGGCAAGGGCGAAAGTGCTGGTCGAAGTGCCGGTGACATATCTGCGGAAAAACCGGAGTTTCCGCATTATACTATAAGAATCCATTTCCGGACATTGTGCTGAGGAGGTGTATCCAGATGCAGCTGCATCGAAAACCAAAAAAGAAACCGGAGACCATGCCAGTTTTTACGGAGCAGCCTCCTGTGTACAATATGATTTTGGAATGTATTTGCGCCGGGCTGTTTTCTGCCGGGTTCTGTGTGTCATTCCTGCACTACGGAACGGCAGAGGTACCGCTTTTCTGGGTACTGCTGTGTGCAGCTGCGGCGGTTTTGTGCCATTCGCTGTCCCTCTGGAAACCGTTTCGCAAAACAGCACTGCTGGTTCCGAACGGGCTGGCACTGCTGGTGCTGCTGATCGGATTCCCGGACTGCAAAAACGGAGCGATCCTTTTTCTCAACAGCGTGATCTCCAGATGGAACACGGTGAGCCATGATGCAGTCTCGCTTTTGGGCGGCACAGGCACAGCCGGCGTTTTCTCTCTGATCTTTACCATTCTGCTGATCGCCGCCTGGGGATATCTCCTGGTGCAGATCAACAAACCAACTGTCAGCTTTTTCGTTCTGCTGGTTCTGACGCTGCCGGCACTGCTCCTGCAATGCTTTTCCGGCATCGGCGTGGGGCTGTATCTGATCGGCTGGCTCTTACAGCGCATCTGTCACTGTGAGCGTTCTTTCAGCTGGAAAAAGGTGGGATGGTTCGTCACAGCGTCTGCGGTGATTCTGAGTGCGGCAGCGGCATCCGGCAGCCGGGAATTCCACACGGTGAATGTGCTGCGTGAGAATGTCCGTGCAGCGATCACACGGGTGCGTTACGGCGAGGACACACTGCCGAAAGGAGATCTGTCCAAGGCGTACCGGATGAACCGGGGTGATAAAGATCGGCTCATGGTGCGCCAGACTCAGGCGAAAGACCTGTACCTGCGTGGATTTGTGGGTGCGGATTACGGCAACGGCAAATGGCAGGAACTGAACCGTTCGGACTTCCGGGGAGAAAATGACGGCATCGAGTCCTGGTTTGTGGAACATCAGTTTTCACCGTCTCAGCAGTACTGCGAATACGGCACTGCTGGTGGGGAACAGTTCCCGAAAAACCGTGTCTCCGTCGAAAACAACGGCGCAGACCGACGGTATGTTTACCTGCCCTATTCGGCAGATCAGCCGGACTGTTCCACCCGAGTTCACCGGGATGCGGCGGTGCAGTCTGCCGGGCTGTTCGGTACAAAGCGGTATGATTTCACGGAATACGCCAACGATTATCCGGGAGAGCTGCTCTATGTGGACGACTGGGCAATGCACCCGGAGACAAAGGCAGAAAAGGCGTATCTGGACTGCGAGGCGATCTACCGCAGTTTCGTGTACCAGAATTACCTGGATATCCCGGAAGAACTGCGCTCTGTGATACAGGAAAAGTTTCATGATCCATCCTATACGGAGACGGATAACACCGTCTACCAGGTGACCCAGTACATCCATGACGTTCTGGAAAACACCTCGTCCTACCAGATGGAGCCGGGGCGAACCGATTCCGAAGAGCCGCTGGAAAAGTTTCTGAACGGCGGAACGGGAAACTCTGCCTTTTATGCAACGGCGGCAGTTCTGGCGTATCGTTCGTTTGGCATTCCGGCACGGTATGCCGAGGGCTACTACGTTAATGGTACGCTGGTGCGGGACAAGGTCAGCGCACAGCTCACGGCAAAGGATGCCCACGCCTGGGCAGAAGTCTATATGGACGGCATGGGCTGGATTCCCATTGATGCAACACCGGGGTATTATCACGATGTCTATACCCTGATGCAGATGGTACAGCAGCCGCAGAATGTGGAAAAGGTGAAGATCGCCGATGACAGCGAGACACAGACCGGCAATGTGCAGAACAAGAGCAAACGGGATACTTCCGGAGGAAGTGTCCTGGATACGGTGGAAAATGCGGCAGTGCTACTGTTGGGAATCGCTGCGCTGCTGCTGATTCTGGCGGCTGCGGCAACTGCTGTCCTGGAAGTGCGCATTACAGTAACGCAGGTTCGCTCTCAGAATCGGTATCAGAAAGCCGATGAGCGAAAAAAACAGGATATTCTCTGCATGATGATCCCGAAAATGCTGCATTGCATGGGCGTGGAAATGCACATCGGCTGGCAGGCGGAAACGGCGGAACAGCGGATGAAAGAAAAAATCCCGGAACTGTGTGACGGAGAATACGAGCGTGTCAACCAGTTGATGGAAAAGTACATCTACGGGGAAACGACGCTTCAGCCCTATGAAGTCCGTGTGCTGACATCGTTTCTGAAAAAGATATCTGACCCAAAGCGAAAGACGCTCACTCGCCGGGAACGGTTTCAGATCCGGCGTGCAGGGATATTGATGACAGAAGAAAACAATGATTGACAAATGATGATAAATTATGGTATACTATAGGCAGAACCGAACCAAGTCTGCCTGTCGGATTTGCACGGTATTGCTTATGATTTAGGGTATGTGAAGAAATGAAACGGGGTTCGCAGCGGCACTTCTTTGCGGTTTGCCTTTTCCATCCGATCTGAAAGGAAGATACAGCAGTGGAAATCTTAGAAACATTCAGCACAAACCATGAGACACAGTCCGACTATCAGCTGACTTCACAGCAGGCAAAAGAGCAGATGCGCTTTTTCCGGAATGTGTTTACCGTGGTGCGCCTTTTGAAGGGCGAAGATCTGGAAGGTATCCGGGAAAGTACAGAAGATGCGTCTTTTTGCGAATGCTATGACTATTGGGGCAAGGGACAGCCTTGTGAAAACTGCATTTCCATGCAGACACTGCGGGACAGACAGCAGCACACGAAACTGGAATTTCTGGGGACAGATATCTACCAGGTCTTTTCCCGTTATGTTGAAGTGGACGGAAAGCCCTGTGTGATGGAACTGATCCGGAAACTGGACAGCGATTCGCTGATCGGTGCAAGTGAACGGGACAAGCTGATCCGGCAGCTGTCGCAGTATCATGTGGAACTGTACCGGGATGCACTGACCGGAGCGTATAACCGGCGGTATCTGGAAGACAGATCCAGACAGAAGAAGTTTACCGGCGGCGCTGCCATGATCGACCTGGATGACTTTAAGGTGTACAATGACACCTGCGGTCACGATGCCGGGGATATGGTGCTGGAAACGGTGGTCAAGGTGATACGGGAAAGCTCTGACAGCAATGATGTGCTGATCCGCTACGGCGGCGATGAGTTTGTACTGCTGTCGGCAAATGCGGATGAGCAGGAGTTTTACCGAAAGCTGCACCACATTCGCCATAAGATACACAATGCTCCGGTCCCGGGGTATTCCGGTATCCACCTTTCGGTCAGCATCGGCGGCGTGTACTGCGAAAATACCCTGCTGGATGAGGCAATACACCGTGCGGATGTTTTGATGTACCAGGCGAAGAACAAGAAAAATGCAGTGATTATCTCTGAGGCAGATTCTGTTGCGGACAAGGAAAGCAAGCAGGAAATTCTGATCGTGGACGATTCGGAGATGAACCGTGCGATTCTGGCAGAAATGCTGGGAGACTCGTATATCATTCATGAGGCAGTCAACGGCGAAGAGGCACTGCATCTGCTGGAGCGGCAGGGGACAAGCATTTCCCTGGTGCTGCTGGATATCATCATGCCTGTGATGGACGGCTTTGAACTGCTGCATCATATGGCAGAAAACCATTGGATCGACGATATTCCGGTCATTATGATCTCCAGCGAGGATTCTTCCTCCTCCGTGAAAAAAGCTTATGAAATGGGCGTTTCAGACTATATCAGCCGTCCGTTTGATGCGAGAGTTGTCTACCGCCGTGTGTTCAACACCATCAAGCTCTACGCCAAACAGCGGCGTTTGATCTCCATGATAAGCGAACAGGTACGGGAGAAAGACAAAAACAACAGCATGATGGTCAGCATTCTCAGCCAGATCGTAGAGTTCCGGAACGGAGAAAGCGGCAGCCATGTCATCCACATCAAGCGCCTTGCAGAACTGCTGCTGGATCAGCTGGAACGGAAAGACACAAAGTACGAGATCACAAGTGCAGATCAGATGCTGATTCCGCTGGCGGCTGCGCTGCATGATATCGGCAAGATCGGCATTGACGAGAAGATTCTGAACAAGCCGGGACGGCTGACCAAGGAAGAGTTTGAGATCATGAAAACCCACACAGTAATTGGCGCCAATATGCTGGAGAGCCTGGCGATCTACCAGAGCGAGCCGCTGGTTCGTGTGGCGCATGACATATGCCGGTGGCATCACGAACGATTCGACGGAAAGGGATACCCGGACGGGCTTGTGGGCGATGAGATCCCCATTTCGGCACAGGTGGTTTCGCTGGCAGACGTATATGATGCACTGGTGAGCGAACGGGTATATAAAAAGGCGTTTTCCCATGAGAGAGCCATTCAGATGATTCTGAACGGGGAATGCGGTGCGTTTAACCCGGTTCTGCTGGAGTGCCTTCTGGAGATACAGGACACGCTGAAACGGGAATTGGTGGAACAGAGCAAGAACGCCTATGAATACGCTGCGTTGTGAAATCGAGGGAATGGAATCATATGACAATACAGGAATGTTATACAAAGATGGGTGCAGATTATGCGCCTGTGTTACAGCGGCTGGGCAGCGAACGGATCGTGACGAAGTTCGCCCTGCGCTTTTTGGAGGACAAGACGTTTTCCGGTCTTTGTGATGCGCTGGATGCGCACGATGCCGAAGAGGCGTTTCGCATGGCGCACACGCTGAAAGGCATTTGCCTCAATCTGGGGTTTGAACCGCTGCGGCAGGCAAGCTCGGAACTGACCGAGGAACTGCGTGGGCGAGACCTTTCGGTGGACTACGCAGACGCTTTCCAGGCAGTGAAAACCCGGTATCAGCAGACGGTGTCTGCGATTCGTGGCATTGCCGGATAATTTTTGGAAAATGAAAAAGCATACAGTATTTCCGGGAACGGATACTGTATGCTTTTTTGCATTTTAAGAATGCCTGTACAGATCGCAGCCTGCATCGTGGGAATACAGGATGCCAACCGCCTGTAAATACGCATAGATGATGGTACTGCCGACAAATTTCATGCCACGCTTTTGCAGGTCGGTGGAAATGGCATCGGACAGGGGACTTGTGGCTTTTCCGGTTTCGTAAAAGATCCTGCCCTGTGTGAACTGGCACAGATAGTCATAAAAACTGCCAAATTCGGCGGAAATGGCAAGGAAGATCGCCGCATTCCGGACGCTTGCCTGGATCTTGCGCCTGTTTCGCACAATGCCCTTGTCCGCAGCCAAAACACTGCACTTTTCCGCTGTATAGGCGGCGATTTTTTCTGCCTGGAAATCATCGAACGCCTTTCGGAAATTTTCCCGTTTGTTTAGGATACACTCCCAGGAAAGCCCTGCCTGGAATGATTCCAGGAGCAGCATCTCAAACAGATAGGCGTCGTCTGTCCGCAGAACACCCCATTCCCTGTCGTGATAGGCGATGTACTTCGGGTTGTTTGGATTGCACCATTTGCAGCGGTTGGGCATGAGAAATCCTCCTTTTTGTCAGAGACAGAGCAGGCATTTATGATTCCAGAGAAAGGTAGTACTCATACAGCGGAATCGCCTGGTGAATGGCGAATGTGGTGTGGAAACGATGTGTCTCCAGGTCGGACTTGATTTTTGCAATTTCTGTATTGAGATAGCCGGGATGTTCCTTTTCCTCTTCATAGAAAGTGACATGGTCGCCCTCGCTGTTCTCGTCCGCCTGCACTGCGATTTCCAGGTTGCAGTCGTTTTTCTCGTTGTAGTCGTAGACAGACCGGGATGCACCGGTCTGTACCTCTGCCACCAGCTTTTCCACGGCAGCAGCACTGTCACGGTATGCCATGAGAATGGTCTCGTTGGCAATCTGGGTGATAGAGTCGTATACGTTATGTGTTTCGCCGGCATCATCTGTGTAGTCATAGCGGACGATCCAGAACGGCAGGCAGTAGGAGACGGACAAGTCCTTCGATTCGGCGTACTGCTGTGCAGTTTCGATGAACTTTACCTGCTGATACCGTGCGGCGTCATTGTTTTTCCAGTTATATTCGGAATTTGTCCAGACCTCCACATCGTAGGATACGCCAGCCAGCCGGGCATCATACTCCACCATGCTGTTATACTCTGCCACCCGGTCGAATACCCGATAGATGGCGGTCTGATAGCTGTCCTCATACAGCCAGGTGTTTTCTCCGGTCAACAGGTAGACCTTCATATTTCTGGCGTAGGCGTTCTTGACAAAGGTTTCCACCATATCCACGCTGTTTACCAGTTTGTTTGCACCGATGGAGTAGTAGATCTCGGTGACGTCGTAGAACTCCATGGCATCCAAAAACTTGTTCTGTGTGTCGGCGTCGTCATCAATACCGTAGAGTGCCGCCTTTTTGCCTTTCCAGTACCAGGTGGCGCAGTTCATGCTCGTCTCTTCTGTGATGGGATAAACATCCGCTGTGCTGGAATTGTACAGGTATTTTGTGTCACCGGTCAGCCCCAGCGTTTCATTGCTTACCAGATAAAACCGGTCAATGGAGTAGTCCAGGGGACGTTCCATTTGGGTTTCAATGGTACTCTTCAGATTGCCGGAGATCTGATAGTTGTATTCCGATCTGGAGATATAGCCGTTTTTCACTGCATCTGCATAGGGCATTCCCACCAGCTGTTCCAGTGGATTCTGCGGTGCAGGTGCGGTCAGCAGCTGCCGCATCCGGCAAAGGTCAAGACCATCCAGTCTGCTGTCTGCATTGCAGTCGCCTGCCTGCCCGTCAGCAAGTGTGACATCCGGGACTTGCAGCAGCCACTTCTGCATCAGAACAATATCTGCGGCGTTCAGTTGTCCGTCCCCGTTGACATCTCCGGTGATCCGGGAATCCTCTGGGGCATCTGTTTCTGCGGCATACAGTGCCGGCTGCGGCAGCGCTGCCGCCAGGAACAGGCATGACAGCAGAGCAGCAAGTGTTTTCTTCATATGGTTCATCCTTCCGTTGTCTTTTGCTCATTATACCATGTTTTGTACGGAAAAGTCAACAAAACCGACGGAATTTCATGCGATTTTGGCAGATACAGGATTCCGCTGAAAAAAGTTTTGGAAAGTATCAAATTTTCTCTTGACAAGTTAGAGTAACAGTGTTATAATAACAGCGTTACAGAAAGGAAGTGCGAAATGAGAAAAGAATCAGCCGGCGTTACAGAGGCACTTCTGAAAAGTGCAGAACAAGAATTTTTGGTGCACGGATTTCACGATGCCAGCCTCCGGAGAATCTCTGCGGAAAGCGGTGTCAGCACCAATTCCATCTATACCCGGTTTGGGGATAAGGCAGGACTGTTTGAAACGCTTGTCAAGCCGGCGGCAGATGGCTTGATGCAGATCTATATGGATTCTGTGCAGGCAGCGTCAGATGTTTCGGAAGTCACCGATGCCATTGCCTGCGGGAACCGGGGAACAGACGATGTCCTGGTGTATATTTACGAGAATTTCAACGCATTCCGGCTCATTTTCTGCTGTTCTGCCGGGACGGAATACGAGACCTATTTCGACAGGCTGGCGGAGATCGAAGAAAGCTATTACAAAAAGTTTGCTGTGCAGTTTTCGGCAGGAGAAAAGGTGGATGACTTTTTCATCCATGTGATCTGCCGGACGGGCTGGCAGTATGTCTATGAGATCGTGTCCCACAATATGGACTTCGAAAAGGCAAAGCTTTTTATGGACGATATCCGCAAGTACAGCTATGCCGGCTGGAAAGCAGTGCTTGGTCTTACGTAAAATTTGTGCTTGTTTTTGCGGAACTGCGTTTACAGGAGTGTGTTCGCATAAAAATGAAATTGTACTTTTTTCGGCACAATTATTTTATGAGAACACGCTCTAAAGTTTGTATATAGGTTAGTGAAATCTAACTATATAATTCTAAAGGAGGAATCACATTGAAACAAAAGGGAAAAAGTTCGTTTCAGAGACTGATGGGGTACGCCGGAAAGCGAAAGTATCTGACATACCTTTCATTGGCTCTTGCGGCAGTGAGTGCAGTGATCGCTCTGATCCCGTTTTATGAGATCTGGCGCATTATCAAAGAGGTTCTGGAAGTCCGGCCGGATTTCAGCCAGGCGGTACATATCAAGACATACGGCTGGTATGCAGTAGGAGGTGCTCTGCTTTCCATGCTGTTTTACATTGCGGCGCTGATGTGTTCCCATCTGGCGGCGTTCCGGGTGCAGGCAAATATGCGGATCGCCATGATGGAACACATTATGAAGCTGCCGCTGGGATACGTGGAAAGCGAGGGAACGGGTAAGATCCGGAAAATCGTTTCGGATTCCAGCGCAGCCACAGAAACTTATCTGGCGCACAACCTCCCGGACAAGGCGGTTTCCATCGCAACGCCCATTGCGCTGCTTGCGGTAATGGCAGTGTTTGACTGGCGGCTGGGGCTTATGTGTCTGATTCCGGCAGTGATCGCTTTTGTGCTGATGGGGTCGGCGATGATGGGGCCAAAGCTGGCGGCAGACATGAAGGAATACCAGAATGCCCTGGAATCCATGTCGTCCGAGGCTGTCGAGTATGTGCGTGGCATTCCGGTGGTCAAGACTTTCGGGCAGACCATCTTTTCGTTCCGTCGGTTCAAAAAGGCTATTGACGAGTATGAAAAGTGGACGGTTTCCTATACCAAGAGCATGATGATGCCCATGGTCGGATTCACCACTGCGGTAAACGCTGTGTTTGCCGTTCTGATTCTTTCGGCATACCTGTTCACCGGACACGGCGTGACCGATACGTTTATTCTGAATCTGCTGTTCTATATTCTGATCAGTTCGATTCTGACCGTAACGCTGATGAAGATTGCCTATGCCGGGGAGTCCAATATGATCGTAACGGATGCGCTGAATCGTATGGACAGCATCCTGGATCTTTCTCCGCTGGCAGAGGCAGAAAAGCCGAAAAGCCCGGCAAATGCCAGCGTTTCCATGGAAAATGTGGTATTTGCCTATGACGGTTCTGAGCGGAATGCGATCGACGGCATTACCCTGGAGATTCCGGCAGGACAGCACATTGCCCTTGTGGGACCGTCCGGCGGCGGAAAGACTACCCTCGCCTCACTGGCTGCACGGTTCTGGGATGTGAAAAGCGGTTCTATCCGCATCGGCGGCACTGATGTAAAGGAGATTGACGGAAAGGAACTGATGAACCAGGTCTCTTATGTATTCCAGGACAGCAAGCTGCTCAAGATGAGCATTCTGGAAAATGTCAGAATGGGCAGACCGGATGCCAGCGATGCAGAGGTAATGCAGGCGCTGCGGGATGCACAGTGCATGGATATCATCGAGAAGTTCCCGGATGGGGTCAATACCCAGATCGGGGCAAAGGGCGCCTATGTCTCCGGCGGTGAGGCACAGCGGCTTTCCATCGCAAGAGCCTTTCTGAAGAATGCGCCGGTGCTGATTCTGGATGAGGCAACGGCTTTTGCAGACCCGGATAATGAGATGCTGGTACAGCAGGCGTTCGAAAAGCTTTCCAAAGACAAGACCGTCATCATGATCGCCCATCGGCTTTCGACCATCACCAATGCAGACTGCATTTATGTGCTGGCAGACGGCAAAATTGCGGAGAGCGGAACACATGAAGAACTGCTTGCCGCAAACGGCGTGTATACGCATATGTGGAATGAATACAACAGATCTGTCAACTGGCAGGTCGGAAAGACAGGTGCTGCGCAATGATTGAAAAATTAAAGCATAAATATGCGCTTTCGGACAAGGGCGCAAAGGATATGATCAGAGCAATTTTTGCCGTTGCACTTGCAAATCTGGTGCTGATGATGCCGGTGGGACTGCTGTACTTTCTGGCGTCCTATCTGCTGGATGGAGAAGTGCCAAGAGAAAAGCTGCCGTTTTTCATTGCGGCAATCGTGGTCATCCTGCTTTTGATCGTTCTGACAACGATTTTTCAGTATCGTTCCACGTTCTTTTCCACCTATGTGGAGAGCGGCGTGCGGCGAAGAACCCTTGCGGAAAAGCTGCGGAAGATTCCGCTTTCCTTCTTTGGCAAGAAAGACCTTGCCGATCTGACCAATACCATTATGGCAGACTGCGCTCTGCTGGAGACAGCGTCTTCTCACTGGATTCCGGAACTGATCGGCGCTATGATCTCCACCACGATCATTGTGATTTCCCTGTTCTTCTTCCAGTGGAAGATGGCGCTGGCGGCGATTTGGGTCATGCCGGTGGCATTTTTGATCGTGCTTTGTTCCAAGAAGTTTCTGAAAAATATGCTGGAAAAGGCATCGGTCTACAAGGTGAACTGCCTGGACGGTATCCAGGAAGGACTGGAGACCGTGCGTGATTTGCGTTCGTACAACATGACCGACTCGTACATGAAAGGGCTGACCAAGAAGATAAAGGCAGTGGAAAAGCACGCCGCCGTTCTAGAATTCACCAATGCGGCTTTTGTCTGCTCAGCACAGATGATCCTGAAACTGGGCATGGGAACTGTGGCAGTTGTAGGCAGTATGCTTCTGGTAAGCGGCGAGATCAATGTTCTCACATTCTTTATGTTCCTGCTGGTGGTGACCCGGATGTACGAACCGCTGCAGATCTCCCTGCAAAACCTTTCTGCAATCATCAGTGCAGACGTGAACTGTAAGCGGATGGATGAGATTTTGTCCCACGAGGAACAGACCGGCAGCGACGTTCTGACCAACCAGGGATATGACATTTGTTTCGATCACGTGGCGTTCTCCTACAAGAGCGGAGAGCAGGTGCTTTCGGATGTCAGCTTTACGGCAAAGCAGGGCGAGGTAACGGCACTGATCGGTCCGTCCGGCGGCGGAAAGACTACGGTTTCCAGACTGGCGGCTCGTTTCTGGGACAACGACAAGGGAAAGATCACAGTCGGCGGCATGGACGTTTCCCGGACCGACCCGGAGAAACTGCTTTCCATGTATGCCATCGTGTTCCAGGATGTCACGCTGTTCAATAATACCGTTCTGGAAAACATCCGGATCGGCAGAAAGGATGCAACAGACGAAGAGGTCATGGCGGCTGCCAAGCTGGCGCACTGTGAGGACTTTGTAGAGCGTATGCCGGACAAGTGGAACAGCATGATCGGTGAAAACGGCTCTGAGCTTTCCGGCGGCGAAAGACAGCGTATCTCCATCGCCAGAGCGTTTCTGAAAGATGCGCCGATCATTTTGATGGATGAGGCGACGGCATCTCTGGATGTGGACAACGAGTCCTTGATACAGGAGTCCATCTCCAAGCTGATCCGGAACAAGACCGTTCTCATCATTGCACACAGAATGCGCACCGTTGACAGCGTAGACAAGATCGTTGTGCTGAAGGACGGAAAGGTTGCGGAAATGGGCAGCCCGGATGCGCTGCGTGCGGAAAACGGCATTTACAAGCACATGATCGACACCCAGGTCAAGACAAACAGCTGGAAATACTGATCGTTTCCGGAAATGACAACAGCCCCGGCATACCGTGGAAAAGCGGTACTGCCGGGGCTGTTTTTGTTTCAAAGGTCAGACTGCTTGCTTTCAGCGCCGACCTTTGACTTAAAGAGATTGGAAAATAGTCTCATACGTCTTGATCTCCTGGAAAGTGTTTTTTCAGAGACTGAACTTTCTCTGAAAAGGGGATATCAATCGTTTAACATATTGGGGCGAGAAATGCAAGTTTGACAGAGGATTACCCCTTGCAAAACAAATGTTATCGTTATTTTATTTGAAAAGGCGTGCCTTGTGTGGATATTCCATAAGTGAGTATAGATTGTGATGATCCCCCTGTCAGCTTAAGCTGACATCCCCCTTTTCAAGGGGGACTTTTCTATAATTTGAATTTTGTGGAAAATACTTTTTTTCTGCTGTCATTGCAAAAGCGCAGATAATATGCTATAATCAAATGGAAAGAGATACCCGGAAAGAAATGAGGTGCAGTATGGAAAATAACAGCATTCGGCATGAGATCGTGTCCAGCAACCCCGATATTGATGTGCGGTTTTATCTGTCCGAGGACAGCGGCAGCTATGTTGCGCCGCACTGGCACAACAGCCTGGAACTGGTGTACATGATCGAGGGGAGCATGGTGACACAGTTTGAAAACAACGTGCGCCAGACGCTGCACCCCGGAGAATTTTCCATCGTCAACCCCAGAGTGATCCATTCGGTGACGGCGCAGAAAAACAAGGCGCTGGTGCTGCTGATCCCCAGCGCTGTGCTGGAAAAGTATATTCCGGCATATGACCTGCTGGAATTTCACGTGGATATGCACCCCGAACATCCGGTAGATGTCACACGGCTGGAACGCATCAAGAAAATTTTCACAGATATGTACATCGTCTATGATGTGCGTCCGGATGCGTATCTGCTCAAGTTCAACAGCCTGCTCTATGATCTGTTGTATACGCTGGTGCATTCCTATTCCATCCGGCTGACGGACAAGGCAGTCAATAAGCGGAATCGTTCCATCAACAAGGTCAAGAACATCATGCGGTATATCGAGGATCACCACAGCGAAAAGATCGTGATGGAAGATATTGCAGCGCATTTCGGCTACAATCCCGACTATCTGTCCAAGCTTTTCAAGAAACAGCTGGGGCTGACGGTGATGCAGTACCTGTATGAGATACGCCTGCACAAGGTTGTCCGGGATCTGCAGGAAACGGATCACAGTATCGGAACGATTTTTGAAGATCACGGCTGCACCAATTATAAGTACGCCATGCAGCTGTTCAAGGAGCGCTATCACTGTACGCCAAAGGAAAAACGCCGGGAGTTTCGGAAATAAAGCAGCACGGAACAGGGGCTTAGACTGGCTTGGTACAGCGATTCCTAAAATAGGATATCTATGGGCAAATCTGCATAAATGTCGGATTTGCCCTATTTTGTTGTCTGAATACCGCCTTTTCAGTCGTCGGGATATCGGTTATAATAGAGACAACAAAAACACGAAAGGAGGAAACCTACCATGGCTTCCGCTTCAAAAACAAAAATCAGCTTTTGGGAACGTTTTTCCTATGGCTGCGGAGATCTGGGCTGTAACATCATCTACTCCGCAATGTCCGCATTCCTGCTCTTTTATTATACCGATTATGTTCACGTCAGTGCCGCTACCATCGGTACCATCATGCTGCTGTCGAGAGTGTTCGACGGCGTCACCGACCTTATCATGGGCGTTATCGTAGACAGAACCAAGTCCCGGTTCGGCAAGTGCCGTCCGTGGATTCTGCGCATGGCAATTCCCTTTGCCCTTGCCGGAATCCTGCTGTTCTCCGTGCCGTCCGGACTGGGGGAAACCTCAAAACTGGTGTACATCTTTATTACGTATAACCTGGTGTCCTCTGTGGTCTACACGGCGATCAATGTGCCTTATGCCACACTGAATGCACTGATTACACAGAACCAGTACGAGCGTTCTGTCCTCAGCATCTTCCGTATGATCCTGGCAACTACCGGCACACTGCTCATCACCAATCTGACCCTGCCGCTGGTACAGTTCTTCGGCGATAACCTCTCCGCATGGACAAAGACATTCGCTGTATTCGGCATCCTGGCAGTGATCGTATTCATGATTACCTTTACCGGAACAAAAGAACGTGTTGTACCGGCAAAGGAGACCAAGCAGGAGAAAGTGCCGTTCCTGAAAGGCATTGTCCTGCTGTTCAAGAACAAGTACTGGATCATGATTACCGTGACTCTGGTATTCATCTTCATCAACTACTCGCTGAACGGCGGCGCAGCCGTTTACTACGCAAAGAACATTCTCCACAATGAGAATATGGTCGGCACCATGAATCTGGTTGCAAACCTGGTGCAGATCGGCGTTATGTTCTTCACTGCATTCCTTATCAAGAAGATCGGCAAGCGGAATATGCTGATTATCGGCGCAGTCGTTTATGGCATCGGCTTTGCAATGTTCGGCTTTGTCGGCACAAATATGGCTGGCATCATCACCGCCTGCGTCCTAAAGGGCATCGGCAACGCCGGCATCTCTTCCTGTATGTTCGCTATCGTATCCGACACCATCGAGTACGGCGAATGGAAAACCGGCTATCGTACTGAAGGTCTCATCAACTCTGCATCCAGCTTTGGCTTTAAGGTAGGAAACGGTCTGGGTTCTGCTATCCTGGGCTGGGTCATCGGCGCAGCAGGCGCAAGCGCAGGCTCTGAGATCACCTTTATCTGGATCCCGGCAATCCTCTGTGTCGCACAGGTTGTTGTTATGCTGTTCTACAAGCTGGACAAGGAATATGACGGCATCGTAAAGGAACTCGCAAACGAAGGAGGAAATGAAAATGCTTAAAAATCCGATTCTCCCGGGTTTTAATCCGGATCCGTGCATCTGCCGCAAGGGCGATGATTATTACATGGCAGTTTCCACTTTTGAATGGTTTCCCGGCATTCCCATCTACCATTCCAAGGATATGAAGAACTGGGAACTGTACACCCACGTGCTGACCGATGACGAAAAGGTTGACTTGAAAAAGCTGCCCTCTGCCAAAGGCATCTGGGCGCCGTGTCTGACCTACTGCGAAAAGGAAGACCAGTTCTATGTAGTCTATGGCGTGATGAACTCCATGAATGCCAGATACTTTGACGTGGACAACTTCCTTATCACTGCCAAGGACATCAAAGGTCCGTGGAGCGAGCCGGTATATCTGCATTCCTCCGGTTTTGATGCCTCCATTCTCCACGATGATGACGGCAGAAAGTACATCGTTTCCCTGGACTGGGAAACCCGTGCCGGCTATGAAAAGCCCGGTGCGATCTGCATGGTGGAATATGACCCGGAGAAGAAAGAGATCATCGGCTATCCGAAACGCATCTGGAAAGGCGGTACGGACAGAGGCTGCATCGAGGCACCGCATCTGACCAAGCGGAACGGTTACTACTATATCATGTGCGCCGAGGGCGGAACCGGTTATAACCACTGCGTGACCATGGGACGTTCTGAAAACGTGTGGGGTCCCTATGCGGGTGACCCGAAGAATCCCATTGTCACATCCAATCCGGCGGTTTCCAACGAGCGCCATGATCCGGATCACCTCAAGCCCAAGTATTACAACCCGGATGTGGTGCTGCAAAAGGCTGGCCACGGCAGCTATGTGGAAACTTCCCTGGGTGAGGTATATCTGGTGCATCTCTGCTCCCGTCCCTTTACACCGGAGCTGCGCTGCACACTGGGCAGAGAAACGGCGATCCAGAAAATGATGTGGACAGAGGATGGCTGGCTGCGCATGGCAGACGGCACGAACATTGCAAAGGAATACTGCGAAGAGAGCAGGCTGCCGGAGTATCCTGTGCCGCAGATCCCGAATTTCGACGACTTCGACAGCGACACCCTGGGCAACTGGTACTATGCGCCGAGAATCATGCCGCAGCGGTTTGCGGATGTTACGGCTCGTCCGGGCTGGGTGAGACTGCGTGGACAGGAGGCAAGAACTTCTCTGAACAAGACCAGCATTCTTGCCAGAAAGCTGACCAGTGTCTATGCACAGATCACCACAAAAATGGAATTTGTTCCGGAGGTGCATCAGCACAGCGCAGGACTGATCCTTTACTACGACAACATGAACTATATCAATCTCCGGAAGTACTACAGCGAAACGCTGGGGCAGAGTGCTATCTCGATCATCCAGCTGGAGAACGGCGAAAAGACGGAATTCGTGAACACCCGGATTCCGGTGGATGATGTACCGATCTACTTCCGCTTAGTGATAAACGGCAGACATTCTCAGTTCTATTGGAGCTATGACGGCGAGAACTACGAGAAGATCGGCATTCCGTTTGATACCACAAAGTTCTCCGATGAGTACTGTAAGTACGGCGAATTTACAGGGACTATGGTGGGAATCACCTGTGCAGACCGGGTAAAGCATCAGCACTATGCCGACTTCGACTTTTTTGAATATAAGGCAGACGAAACGAAAAATGTAGAATAAAAATCAGCAGGGAAGGGAACTGACCGCAAATGCTGAAAGAAAACGACTGGGAGAAATTCCAGTCGTTTTTTGCTTTATGGTTTGGAAAATGCGAAAAAATAAAAAAGCTGCTCTTTTTCGCTTGCCTTCTGCACGAAAGTTGAGATTCGGACATGAAAGATATTCTGAAAAAAGCTTGACAAGACGTGAAAAATGTGCTATACTATTTTAACACGAAATACAGAAAGGAAGTGCGTGCAGTGCAGACAAAGGGAACCAAAAAAATTTGTGACAACCGGCAGGCACGGCATGAGTATTTCATTCTGGAACGCTATGAGGCTGGAATTGCATTGCAGGGCAATGAAGTGAAGTCGATTCGGCTGGGTCATGTCAATCTGAAGGATGCTTGGTGTGACATTACAGACGGCGAGTTGTTCGTGAAAGGAATGCACATTTCCCCTTATGAAAAGGACGGCTTGTTCCGGACAGATCCGATGCGTGTCAGAAAGCTTTTGATGCACCATCAGGAGATCAACCGGATGTTTGGCAAGGTCAAGCAGGACGGTCTGACGCTGGTTCCGCTTTCTCTGTATTTCAAGGATTCCCGTGTGAAAGTGGAAGTCGGACTTTGCAAGGGTAAAAAGCTGTACGACAAGCGGCAGACGGCTGCGAAAGCTGATGCACAGCGTCAGATCCGGCGTGCAGTCAAAGAACACAACCAGTGACAAAACAGCTGGCAGAATGGGGGCGTAACGGTTTCGACGGGGACAACGAAGCATGATAAGCGAGCAGAGATTGCTGCATCTCTTAAAACAGCGGCACGTTTAAAATTAAACGCTAAAAAGAACTTTACTGTAAGCTTTAACAAGAGCCTGCAGGTAGCTGCCTAAGTCAGCTACTGTCGCCCGCAGAAGTACCACGGTCTGCGCTGCGGCATCATTGCAGTGGTGAACGTTCCGGCGGCCTGTTCACACCGCAGGATCGGATTTGAACTACCGTTCTCAGCAGCCTGTTTACCGGCAGCTTTGAACGGGAATCAATGTAGATAAACTACGCTCGTAGAAAGTTGTGTGGATTTGTTTTCGGACACGAGTTCAATTCTCGTCGTCTCCACCACAATCGTATCTTTGATGATACAATGTAAGAATCATGCACCCCAAAAATCGGGTGCATGATTTTTTGCTTTCGCAGCCTAAAGTGCAAACGATAGCTCGGCGTTTTTTCAAAAAGCAAACGATAGGTGGCGTTTTTTGAGGGGTGTCGATTGGACTTAATAAAATTAAGTGGGTTTTGGAGAGGAAAAAGGAGTGAAAAAGCAGCCTTGTTGGATTGTTTCCAAGGTGTTGGAAAGCTTCCGGCAAGGCCAGGATTTTACAATTATGGACTTGAGTTATGAAAAAAAAACAGCCCTGCCGGATTTCTCCAACAGGGCTGTAATTATCTCACACTTTTATCTCCGTCCCATCTCGGAATAGAAACACCAAACTCCCATCATGGAACACGGTGAGGTTCTCCAAAACAGCGTTCCAGACGGATTCGTCAAACGTCTCTAGCACAGAATCCGTTTTTTTCAATGTCTGCAAAATTTTCTGCATTTTGGCAATCCGGCGTTTCCGGTCGGACTCGGCTGCCTCCTCAGCATCAAGCTGTGCAGATAGCTCCTCATATTTTGCATTGAGTGCATCGAAATCCTCTCCACCGTGCTGGATGTACTCTTTTAGCTTTTCATTGACTGCCACAAGCTCATCTTGCAGCTCTTTCTTTTTACTTTCCTGCTTTTTCAAGCAATTTAAGGCGAATTGGCAATTCTTGATGACCACATCTTTCTGCGAAAAGTACTGTGCAAAAGCTTGCAGAAATTTCTCTTGAATTTCCGGTTCATACAAATGTGGTGTGGTGCAGAAATGACTGCCTTTAAACTTGCTGTTGCATTGGTAAATGACTCGGCGATATTTGCTGTTGGAATGCCAAACTTTCGCACCAAAATAACTGCCGCAATCTCCACAGATAATCTTGGTCGCATAAATGCTGGTGCTGCTGTATGGTTTCATACATCGTTTTTGAAATTCTGACTGCACAAAATCGAACTCCTCCGGTGTGATAATCGCAGGATGGCTATTCTCCACGTAATATTGCGGAACTTGTCCCTCATTGATTTGTTGCTTTTTCGTTAAGAAATCAACCGTAAACTTTTTCTGCAAGAGAGCATCGCCTTTGTATTTCTCATTCGTCAAAATGCTTTTCACCGTACTAGCTGACCATTTTTCCTTTCCGCAGGGAGTCGGAACGCCTTGAGCCGTCAGCTCATTTGCAATTTTGTAAGGCGTTAAACCGTCAATGAATCGCTGATAAATGTATCGAACCGTCTCCGCCTCCTCCGGAACAATCTCCGGCAGACCATTTTCGCCTTTCCGATAGCCCAAAAAGTGTGCATACGGCAAGCTGACTTTTCCATCAGCAAATCGTTTTCGCTGTCCCCATGTAACATTTTCCGAGATAGAGCGAGACTCCTCTTGTGCAAGAGAACTCATAATGGTGATGAGCAATTCGCCTTTGCTATCAAAAGTCCAAATATTTTCTTTTTCAAAGAAACATTCCACGTGATGTTCCTTTAATTTTCGGATAGTTGTCAAGCTGTCAACCGTATTTCGAGCGAACCGACTTACACTTTTTGTGATAATCAAGTCGATTTTTCCATCCAGAGCGTCCGCAATCATGGAGTTGAAGCCCTCTCGATGTTTCGTAGATGTTGCACTTATTCCTTCATCTGTATATATTTTAACAAATTCCCAATCCGGATTTCTTTGAATGTAATTGGTATAGTAAGAAATCTGTGCCTCATAGCTGGTGAGCTGTTCCTCGAAATCCGTGGAAACTCTGGCGTAAGCAGCGACTTTTCGGCGAGTTGGAGTGGTTGTGGACTGCCAAGTTGTCCGATTGATAGACGGCGGAATGACGGTTACTTTTGGCATTTTCTGCTCCTTTCTGCGGCAGCCTGTCGCATCTCCGGTGTCCAGCTTTCACTTCTGGAATAATTCTTCCAAGAAATGGCTTTCTCCGTATTATCTTTGAAAAGGAAAGTCAGCCAATTCGGTGACACCAGAATGTTTTCAATTTTGCTTTTCACAATTTCCACGTCAAATTCTTTGATTTGCAAAGCAGAGCAAATCTTCTCATAGAGAATCCGTTCGGAAATTTGCTTTGCCGTAGGACAGTGTGATTTTCCTTGACGCAGATAGGTCGCACACATCCAAACCGCACCTTGCTTGTAAATTTTTCGCTGGTAGCTTTTTCCGCAAGCAGCACACTGCACCATGCCGGACAGCGGATAACGGTTCGTTGCACCGGGATGGGAGAATTGTTTCGTCTGTTTTTTTACTAAGTTTTGAACTTTCTCGAACAATTCCGCAGAAATAATCGCCTCATGGGATTGCTCCACGAAATATTTCGGCAGCTCGCCTTGATTTTTCATCTTTCGTTTTCCAATCGGGTCTTGTCGGTAATATTTCTGCAATAACATATTCCCAACATATTTTTCATTGACCAGAATTTCTTTCACACGCTGACCCGTCCAAAAATTGCCTTGTCTCGTGGAAATCCCCATGGCGTTGATTTTTTTCGCAATGGCACATTGTCCCATTCCGGAGCAATAATCCGCAAAAATCATCTGCACAATTTTGGCTTCTGATTCCTCAATTTCTAGCACACCATCGGCATTTCTGCGGTATCCGAAAATGGTAATGCTGCCAATTTTGCCTTGCTGGAAATCGTTTCGGATTCGCCATTTCATGTTGTCGCTGACGGATTTGCTCTCCTCCTGAGCGAATGAGGCGAGGATGGAAAGCATCAATTCGCCGTCTCCGGAGGTGGAATGCAAATTTTCCTTTTCAAACCAGACATCAATTCCTAAACTTTTCAGCTCCCGAACGGTCTCCAAAAGTGTGACGGTATTCCGTGCAAACCGAGAAATCGACTTGGTAATCACCAAATCCACCTCTCGATTCCGGCACTTTTCTAACATTTTTTGGTATTCCGGTCGCTCATCCTTTGTTCCGGTTTTCGCTTCATCTGCGAACACACCGCAAAACTCCCAGCCGGGGTGCTGCCGAATCAAGTTTTGGAAATAGTCAATCTGAGCCGCTAAAGAGTGCAGCATGGCATCTTTTCCGCTGGAAACTCTGGCGTAAGCGACGACTTTTAGCAGCTTCGGCTTGGACGGTCGCTGCTGCACCCGATGTACTTTTCGCTCCAATTTCATCACCTGTTTCTTTGTATTAAGCGTATGCTTGCTAACATATTCCCTCTACTGGGGGCAGAAAGTCAAGCACTTTCTCGGAAAATACTGCCCAAAGATAACCCGCATTTCTCGGCGAGAGTTTGTTCACATTGCACAAATTCCGACTGGGTCAGCAGTCCGGATTTTAGGAAATTTCGCAAAACCGCCATAGATACTTTGTAAATTTCAATTTCTTTCGTCATTGATACCTTCCTTTCGCAGCACAAGCACGAGAGCAATATTTTCTCGGATGATTTCGATAGCTGAGAACCGGCGTTCCGCAGAACGCACAGGGAATCGTGGCTGCGTTTTCATGCTGCATTTCCTGCGGATGCGTGTTCCAATAGTGCATCCGGCAAGCGTCACAGCAGAATTTTTTCTGCTTGCGATGCGGCACTTGCAGAACAGGAGTGCCGCAATTTCGGCAGACATTGTTAGGGTGATTTCGCTGTAAGTAGGACTTGATGGAGTTTTGCGAGACGTGCAGAAAGGCAGCGATTTTTGGAATTGAGATTCCGACCGCCACCATTTCATCAACCGAATTTTTCTGCGATTTCGTCATAATGCACCTCACTTAAAATTATCGTAAGAAACATACCCGGTCACGTAGCTGCCAATTGGAGTCTTTCCGCAGTTGGCGGCAGTGTTGGTAATCCGATATCTACCGTTGGCACAAGCCTTGCCGTCATAGATGTAGTACGTGCCGGATATTTTCTTGGAAAAGGTCTTTGCAGAATCCGAGGAAAAAAGCGGAGCATTTTGCAATGTTACACGCTGTCCTTTGGAGAAAGTAGGATTCGAGGTGTAAATCACTTTTCCGGAGGAATCGAAAACCGTATATCCGGATTTACAAGCCTTCTTGGCATTTTCCAATGAGGAATATGCCCCAATCTGCGACTTTGCATCAGCCCATGTTTTTCGGATGCGGTAAATCTGTGAGGTAGTAGAAGTAGATGTTGACGTTGTAGAACCTTTCAAATAAGACTGCACCTTCGCCTTGAAAGCAGACCAGTGCGGCAAGATATACAGCGGACACATTTTGTACTTGTTTTGCATGGTGTTCAACTGATCTACCGTGCCGGACTTGCCGTCCCGAACATTTAGCCAGTGGGTATGGGTGTATAAATGCGATATACCCAGACCGTATTGTTTGAGCAAAGCCGCAGCCAATTTCGCACAGTTATCTTCCGATTTCTTGTCAATTGAGTTATACGCACCGGACATGATACACTCAATTGCAATTGTGCGGCGATTTCCGTTTCCGGAGCCGTCCGCAGCGTGCCAGCCGGAGAGCGTCAGCGGCAAGTTCTGCCACGCACAAGTATTGTCCACGTAATAGTGAACACGCACATCGTTCATGTTGCCGTTTACCGTGGCACGAGTGTACTGTTCTGCCGGAGTTGTGCCGGACGCAACAGAAATCCAGTCTGTGTTGTGAACAGTCACACCGATGATTTTTCCTGCCATGGAAGCGGACGGCATATCAATGCGATTCGGGTTATGTTTGGTAAGCAAATATTCTTTGACGGTCACGCCGCCAAGTGTGGATGTAGAATCCGGTCTTAAAATAGCCATAAGTTAGTCCTCCTTGTTTGATTTTTCTTCGGTTCTGCCGACTTTCGTCTGCAAAACATCGATTGCCTTTTTGATTGCAGGCGGGTAGGGGATACCCATTAAGCTTGTATTTTCAATGATGGATAACAGTTCGTTCAAACAAAAACTGATGCAGACAGCATCTCGAATGTAAGTCGTGCTGAGCAGAATATCCATCCGAACTGCAACGACGATCAGCATTAAAGTGCAGACTTTTTTCGCCAGACCAAACCAGCCGGCTTTGGAAGAAAGTCCGCCGCTTTCCGTGTGTTTCGATTTTTTCATCATGGCGGTGATGATGCCGGTGAAAAAGTCGATTGCCATAAAGACGACTAGTGTCACCAGAGCAGAGTCCCAGCCGCCAAAAATGGCAGTAAAAAAGCCGCCGGCCAAGCCGACAGCTACACAAATGGTATCTTTCATTTTCAACCCTCCAGTACTTTCAGGAATCGGATTTTTGGGTGGGAATTGTTGCTTCTGCCTGCCCATGCAAGGTAATATTCGCCGTCAGAAATGCCGGTGCATTCTGTGATGGTGGTGATAAAGGTTTCCGACTGCAGCCATTGGAAATCCAGAGAAACCGCACGATTTGCATCGATCTCTGTGTTCACATACACACCAATAGGAATGTCGATCTTCTGCGGTTTCTGCACCAGATACAGGCTTCCGGCTTCGCTGGAACCCGACTGATAGGACATCACGATTTCCGCATTTTTCGTCAGAGACAGAGGCTTTGCACAAACGGTCAAGACCGACTTATCCCAGTTAAAACACGTTTGCGAGTAGGACAACATGAAATCATTTTCTGCACTGCAAAACTGCGGATAAGCAGTCAGGAAATCCGCCATTGTCTGATAGCTGCCGTCCAGAATCATACTGAGATTTGATGCATAGGTCGAAATGGCATTCTGCCCGGACTGAAACAGGACGGTGTAATTTCTGCCGCTTGTCAGATTATCGATTTGCTTTTGCAGGCTCTCCAAAGTACGTTCTGTCTTTTCTGAATAGACTGTAACCTTTGTGCTAAGCCCATTGATTTGTGTGCCAAAACCATCCCATTGTGCGATTTTAGCGGCAGTGATCTGATCCAATGCGGATTGATTTTCGTGGGTATGTGCCTTTTCCAGAAGCGGCTGAACCGCAGCTTGAATCAGTGCTTTTACAGCATCGGTATCCGGATAATTTGTCAAATCCGGAGAAACGCCGTCCTTTCCGTCACGCCCATCTTTCCCCGGTAAGCCATCTTTCCCATTTGTACCATCCTTCCCGGGCAAACCATCTGCACCATCTTTTCCGTCCTTTCCCGGTAGTCCGTCCTTGCCATCAATACCGTCCCTGCCTTTCAAACTTTCCAGCCATTCTGCAACAGTCCCCACAAAACCGTTTTCTATGGCGATCTCATAAGCAGAACGACCGTCTTTTCCGTTTGCTCCGGTTTGCATCTCGGAAAGTTTTTTCAAAAGCTGCGTATACAGATCCGGAGTCGGCGGAATTGGCGTATCCCCATCTGCGACAAAACCGGACGGTCGGATGTGAAGTGTGACGGGTACTGTTGTTGCACGCAGTGTAGTATCGCTTTCTGCATCGTAACCAAATAAACTCATCTTTACTGCACCGGGATGCAGTTCGGACGGCAGCAAGCAGGTTGTTCCTTCTATGCCAAGCACCAAATTGTATGTTTCTTCGCACTGGGTGAACTGCACCACTTTGTGCAGCGTTTTCCAAGCCCCATCGAACACGAACTTCACCGAAACAAATGCGATCTGGTCAGAGGCAATGACCTCTCGCTCCAGTGCTTCGATTTTTTGCTGTTTCACTAAAAATTTCATCATTCGTTTTTCACCTCGTTCCATGTATGGGTTTCCGTATCATATTCCAGATAGCCATCTACACACTGGATCTTTTTCAGATAATCGTTGTAGGAATGTCCTCCGGAGGACATCCAGTTGACCGGTTTGGTGATGGCGTTCCACTGAGCGATCGTTCCTTCATATGTGATGACCGTTAGACTTTCACAGTATGTCAGCATATTTTCCCCAAAGGTTCTGCAATTCGCAGAAATGGTAAGGCTGGACAATGCTGTACATCTTGTAAACGCAAAAGCACCAATGGAATTACACGAAACACGAGCAGTCTTCAGCTTTGCACAGCCGCTAAAAGCATACTTTCCCCACGTTTTCACGCTGGCAGGCACAGTGACTTCTGCAATGGCGGTGTGATAAAAGGCGTATGACTGGATCGCAGTAACCGCCTGCGGAATCGTAACGGAAGTCAGCCCAGCAGTATAATTGCTTACGGCATCTTCCTGTGCAAAAGCGGAATCACCAATGCTGGTCAGTGTAGCCGGCAGAGATACCGTTTTCGCATTGGCACAATGATAGAACAGGCGATCGCCCAAGCTGGTAATGCCATTGCTAAGCACGATTTCCTTGATCTGATCGTTTTGATAGAACACAGAATCATGAGAAGTATAATCATAGGTTGCACCCGTGCCACGCAGCAGCAGTTTGCCGTTGTCGTAGAGAACATAGTAGATGTTTTCACCGCATTGTCCGGTTGCTATGATTTCGCCTGCGGTCAAGTCATCTACCTTGGTTTGCAGTTCGGAAATCTGGCTGTTCATTGCATCCAATCGCTTTTGCAGTTCGTCCAGTGTGGCATTTGTCTTTGCCATTTCGGCAAGCATTTCTGTTACTCTGCATTTGCCAAGGATGCACTTACAATAACCGCATTTGCTTTCATCCTCCCGATAATCAATCACATCTTCTGCTGTCAATTCTGTTGCTCCGGCTCGCAGTCGAACTGCCGCCAAGGTCAAATAGGTGGTCACATTGTTGTTGGTAAAGGCGGGAATGGTTGGACTGGTGGCTGCTGTACCTGCCAGAACACGAATCCCACAGGTGCGTGTGGAACGATCACAGTAGATTCCGATTGCTACATAACGATTTAGAGATTCATCTACATAGGAAGAAAGGTCGATGGTATGCAGGGTATCACTGATAAAGTAGTGTCCATCGATCCACGCCTTGCCCGTGCCGAATGTAACGGATAAATTTTTGACCGTTGGTGCAAAGCACTGCCGGTAAGTATCCAGAATCCCGTTGCAAATCAGGCTGGACAAATATGCGGTGAAATCCTCTGCGGTATACACCCGGTCGAGGTTTTGTGCGTTAAAAAATCCATAGGAAAAAGACATATGAATATCACTCCGTTTCTTTGAAAGTCGGGGTCAGACTTCTGCCGTTCTGGTCGAAGCTCTCCACCATGCCAATCAGCTGTATTTTCGTCTGAATCAAACCAAAGCGTTTCTGTTCCACGGTCACATAGTCGCCCACAAAATAGTCCTTGTTGTACTGATACTGGGTCGAAAAAGCAGCGATAGCGGATTCCAATGCCGTTTTCGGCTGTACCAGATGTTCTGCACCGCTGCTTTTCAAAATTTCTAAATATTCCGCATCGGTCACATCTTCTTCCTGTGCCGTGTTTCGCTCATCCACATACACCTCATAGCGGTCAAGATAGGTCGGCTCTGCACCGGAACAGAAGGTGGTTCGCTTTCTGGCATTTCCTTCGCCGCAGCCCAGCACATAGGCGAAGTTTTTCTGCACCGCATCATCCGCCGCATAGGAGAACGACAGCAGATTGTTGTACGCATCGGAGAATACGATGTGGGGATTTTCATCCTGCAACAAACTGCGGTCTGTTCCGGAAAACAGGTCGCATTTCAGTGCATTTCCATCCAGCCGCACATTTGCCGAACCGCCGATGGTTTCACAAAGGCTGTACAGCCATTCTAAGATGTTGTCATAGCTGACCTGCATTCGTGCGGTGTTCTGCCAGCAGTCACCGGATACTGTTCCCATGGAAAAGCCGGGCAGATTGCGGATTCCGGCGGAGATGACATTGCGGGACAGCACCTTGCGGACGATGTCCTCATAGCTGCCGTTTGCGGTGATGGTGGGATAGATGATTCTTCGTTCCAGCAGACAGGCAATAAACCGTCCGGTGACTGTCAGATAATCGCCTTTCTCGGCATCGGTTTCCAATTGCAGGGACTCAATGATGCCGAAGTGCTGTGCATCATCACTCCTCGCCACAATTCTGCCACGCTGAAAGATGGATACATTCTGCGGACTAGCAGCGATATACACCTCAAAGCAGCCGCACTGGTAGAACTCAATGTCCCACAGGAGAGAAGAATAACTGTCGCAGATGGCTTCCAAAGAAATGGAAATGCGGTTTTCTTCTGCGATAAGGTTGTAAATTTCCAACTGCATTTCTCACACCCCCAGATAGGAATTGCGGTGCATCAATGTCACACGCAGCTTTTTCACGCCACGAACCGCCTCGACCCGAAAGATATTTGTGCCTTCCTTCAAGGTCAGCCAAGTCGAACCGGAAACCAGCCGGTTCAGAATGTTGCTGTCCACGCCATTGCGTGTCAGCGTGACGGTCTTGTTTCCGGTTTTCGTGGTAACCGTAATGACATCGCCGGTCAGAATATCGCCTTTGATTTGCAGATACTCACCGTTTTCGTTGTAGATGGTCGGTGTCACTGCCACCACTTCCTGCGGAATGTCGCTGGGCAGTGCCTCGATTCGCAGCGTGAATCCGGTTTCATCGCCATTATTGATAATGGAAAACAGGTTGCTGTTGGAGTACACACCCAAAGGAAACGGAGCATCGCTTTCCGGAAAGGGAAAGTGAAATGCTCCAATCACGCCGCTGTAATAGGCATAGAAAATATCCCGGCTGTACCAGTAAATGTCTGGGCAGAGAATGGAGATCTGCCCACTGATCTGCTGCTCGAAATTTGATACTTCACAAGTTTCTACATACCCTTCGGCATAGACATCGATGTTCGCCGTCTTGTACCAGATCTTGATGTATCGAGACGGCTTGACCACATGATACAGCTGATGCCGCCGTTTCTCAATGCCGATGCCACGCATGGCAAAGGAAATGACCACGTTTCGTTTTTCGATAAAGGCGTTATTCAGGTAGCTGCCGTTCATGCCAGCATAGCTTGAAGTGGAAATCGTCCCAGCTGGCGGATTCAGACCTTCGATTTTGGAGGTCATGTATTGGTTGGCGGTGGTGGATAGGTTCACTTGTTCGCCGGATTCGTTTTCGAGAATAAGGGTGAAATACATGGGATACCTCCTTGTTTTTTCTGGTGGGATGTGGTATAATGGATAAAAATGATATGAGCATTCGCCCTGTAAATCGGAATTTGAGAAGGTAAGTGAATGGGATACCACGATACAGATACCATGGAGGAATATGATAATGTCGAAAGATGAGTATTTGATAACCGATACGCCCCTCAAAGCGTTGACGGTTTTTGCAATGCCAATGATTCTTGGAAGTTTTTTTCAGCAAATATACAATATGGCCGACTCTATTATTGTCGGCCAGTTTGTTGGTTCTTCCACACTTGCAGCTGTCGGTGCATGTGCAGCATTGACCAATGTGTTCATTTGTGTGGCACTGGGAGCCGGTGTCGGAGTCGGTGTGCTTGTGAGCCGTTATTTCGGAGCCAGGGAGTATGGCAAAATGAAAACAATCGTGTCAACCTCCTTGATTAGCTTTTTGCTTCTAAGTATAGTCCTTGGTGTTTTTGGCTTTTTCTTCGCCAACTTGATGATGAGTGGACTGCAAACCCCTGCCGACATACTGGATGATGCAGTACTGTATCTGCGGGTCTATTTTGTGGGCTTTCCGTTTCTGTTTATGTATAACATTCTTTCTACCATGTTCACCTCAATCGGCGAATCCAAAATTCCGCTAGGACTGCTGATTTTTTCGTCCATCCTAAATATTTTAATGGATCTTTGGATGGTAGCCGGGCTAGGTCTCGGTGTGTTCGGTGCGGCTATTGCAACCCTGATTGCACAGGGAATTTCCGCAGTGTTTTCGTTTTTGATTTTCTTTGCACGGATGCAGCAATATAAAAGCCCCTTTAATAGGTTTGAACGGCAGGAGCTGTATTCTATGCTTCGCATTGCGGTGCCGTCGGTTTTACAGCAGTCCACAGTGTCCATCGGTATGATGATCGTGCAGGCAGTGGTAAATCCTTTCGGTACACAGGCACTCGCCGGGTATGCAGCAACGATGAGGGTGGAAAATGTTTTTTCATTGGTCTTTGTATCCATCGGCAATGCGGTTTCGCCGTATGTTTCCCAGAATCTTGGTGCAAAGAAAATTGATCGTATCAAAAAAGGCTACCATGCTGTACTGGTGCTGGATCTGTGCTTTGCGGCCATTGCGTTTGTGACCATTGAAGCGATGCATACGCAGATCTCCTCACTGTTCTTAGGAAAAGACGGAACGGCGTTGGCCTATCAGGTGTCTGGTGATTATATGAGGTGGATTGGTTACTTTTTCATCTTCATGGGTATCAAGATGGCAACCGATGGAGTCCTTCGCGGTCTCGGAATTATGCGTCCGTTCCTCGTTGCAAACATGGTGAACCTTGCGATTCGTCTGTCCGTTGCACTAATCTGTGCACCACGTTTCGGCATTGCCTTTGTCTGGCTTGCGGTACCAGTTGGCTGGCTTGCAAACTTTTTAATCTCCTATGTGGCTCTTAGGAGATCATGGCCAACTGATAAAATGGCATCCATTAGTTAACTTCCAGTTTATCAATCTACACATTCAACGCATTCCGTGTCAACCGATAAATCTCCAACCGTGACAGTGCCTTTGGCGATTGATTGGTCTGATTCACCGTTTTCCGGTTGTCCGTGTTGTAATAATTGTTCACCGTCCCACCAGAACTGCCGGGCAGCATTGCTTCGGAGATTCCATGCAAGCTGTAATTCAAATCAGAATCCATGGTCAGCTGCATGGCTTTCGCCACACCGCCGACGGCTTTTTCCACATACTTCTTGCTCTTGTCGATGCCGTCTGCAAGCCCTTTCATAAAGTCCGGCATCCAGCTCTCATAGTCTGTTAGCGGTCCTTTGTCCGGTACAGAGAAGTGCAGGAAATCCCGAATGGTATCGGCAACATTGGTGACGCAGTCCGCCAGCCAGCCGATGGCACTCTGAATGCCGTCAATGATTCCCTGAATGATATCCTGTCCCCAGTTCCAAGCATCGGAAGCCAGTCCCTTGATATATCCCACAGCGGCATCAAACCCATTCTGAATGGTGGATTTGATGCCGCTGATTTTGTCGGAAACCGCAGAACGAATGTTGTCCCAGATGCTGGACACCGTAGAAGAAATGCTCTGCATCACGTTGGAAATGGTGCTCTTGATGCTGTTCCAGATGTTAGATACCACCGACCGGATGGCGTTCAGAACATTGGAAACCGCAGAACTGATCTGATTCCAGATAGATGATACCACAGAAAAAATGGCATTCATCACACCGGAAATTGTGCCGGAGATGCTGTTCCAGATGGAAGAAACCACGTTCCAGATCGCAGACAAAACAGACGAAATGAAACCAGATACCGCATTCCAAACCGTAGTCACCACATCTTGAATTGCCGTTAAGACCGTGGAGATTGTATTGGAGATGGCATTCCAGATGGTTTCAAAGGTCGTTCGGATGCCCTCTAAAATGGGCGTTAAAAACGCCACGATCGCATTCCAAATGGCACTGATCTTCTCCGAGATCCAGTCCATCACTCTGCCCACAATGATCTGAATGGCTTCAAAAATCGTCTGAAACAGATAACCAAATGCTGTGATCAGCGGTTCTAAGGTGGTGTAAATGGCATTCCAAACGGTCGTAATGACGTTATAAATTGCCTGAAAAACCGTAGAAACCACGTTGTAAATGGCATTGAAAATCGTGCTGAAAAAGTTGTAGATCGCTGTGAAAATGGTGGTGAAGAAATCCCGAATCGCCGTAAATACAGTTGTTGCCACCATCTGAATGGCAGTGACAATGGTGGTGAAGGTATTGGAAATGGATGTCCAAGTGTTGACGAAAAAGTCCCGAATTCCGGTAACGATTCCCGTGAAAAAGGAAGCAATGCTGTTCCATGTGTCCACAAAAAATGTCTTGATAGAAGTCCAGACTTCGTTCCAGCTTGTTCCGAACCACCCCAGCACCACATCTGCAATGCCTTTCAGAGTATTCATGATATTGCGGAACGTGTTGACAACGAAATTCCAGATAGACGTAAAAATCCCCTTGATGCCATTCCAGCACTGCTCCCAGTCACCAGTGAACAGACCGATCAATACATCAAGTGAATTTAAGAGAATATCTGCAAATCCAGAGAAAATATTGGAGATATTCTGAAAGACGCCTTCAAAAATAGGAGCCAGCAGATTGCACAGCCCGTCCCACGCTGCTTTCAGCACATCGGTGAAACTCTCAAAGTCGAATCCCAGAGCATTTAGCCGGTCAGTGATGCCCTGTGTCAATCCAGTAAAGGTGCTTTTGATTTGTTCCCAGATGGCGATGATGTTGCTCTTGAATTCGTCATTGGTTTTCCAGAGATGCACAAAGGCAGCTACCAAAGCGGCAACAGCTGCGATAATGGCAAGCAACGGACCCAGTGACACACCCAACGCTCCGGTAATGGCTCCGATGCCACTCTGCACAGCAGAGAAAAGGGCGGGCAGTTTGGACACTGCGGAAAAGACCGTCCCCACGCTGGAGATGGTCTTTCCCAGCACCACCAGCATCGGACCCAGAGCAGCAGCCACCAGTGCAATTTTCGCAATGGTTTCTTTGGTCTGTGGGTCTAACTGGTTCAGCTTGTCCACCAAGTCCTGTATACGGGAAACCACAGAACGAATGGTAGGCATCAGAATATCAGAAAAGGAAATTGCCAACTCTTCCAGCTGGGACTTCAAGATGGTCACTTGTCCGGCAAGGTTATCCTGCATGACAGCCGCCATTTTTTCAGTCGTGCCATTGTAGCCGTCTACTGTATCTGAACAGGTATCAATGGCATTGGACAGTTTTTCAAAGTCCGCCGGGGAGCCGTTGATGATCGCCAGCATACCGGACATGGCCTCTTTGCCAAACAGCGAGGCAGCCGCCTGTGCCTGTTCTGCCTCAGAAAGTCCGCCCAATTTCTGTCGGAGTTGTTCCATGAGTTCCCGCAGAGAATACATCTTGCCGGAACTATCTGTCAGAGAAATGCCGTACTGTTCCATGGCAGATGCTACCGTATCGGTCGGCTTTGCCAGATTGGTGATGGCAGAACGCAGTGCGGTACCAGCCTGTGAGGATTTGATACCGGCGTTTGCCATCAGCCCAATGGCAATGGCAGAGTCTTCAGCAGAGTATCCCAAAGAACCCAGCACCGGAGCAGCATACTTGAAAGTTTCACCCATCATGCTGACATTGGTGTTAGCGTTGGAACTTGCGGCTGCCAGAATATCCGCAAAGTGTCCGCTGTCGGCAGCAGTTAAGCCGAAAGCGGTCAGAGCATCCGTGACAATGTCCGAAGTAGATGCCAAGTCCTCACCGGAAGCGGCGGCAAGATTCATAATGCCTTCGATACCGCTGAGCATATCGTTGGTTTTCCATCCTGCCATCGCCATATAGTTCATGGCTTCCGCAGCCTCACTTGCAGAGAATTTTGTTTTGCTGCCCATTTCACGAGCCTTTTCCCGGAGAGCATCCATCTCTGAACCGGTCGCACCGGACACCGCTGCCACCTTTGACATGGCAGAATCGAAATCCGCACCAGTTTTCACGGCAATGGTTCCCAGAGCTGTGACACCGGCAGTGACCGGCAGCAGCTTTTGTCCCACGCCAGAGATCTTGTCTCCGGCGGACTGCAGCGTTTCACCCAGAACACCCATCTTTTCCAAGGCGGTGTGAGAATTGTTTGCTTCTGTGGTCAGGCGTTTCAGTTCGTTTTCGGTTTCGATGATCTCACGCTGCAAAGCATCATACTGCTGCTGGGAGATTTCACCATTTGCAAGAGCCGTATTGGCTTGTTCTGCAGCGGTTTTCAGCACTTCCAGCTTTTCCTTAGTGGCGGATACCGCATCCGCCAGCAGCTTGTGCTTCTGGGATAAAAGTTCCGTGTTGGTAGGGTCGAGTTTCAGCAGTTTCTGCACATCTTTCAGCTGTGTCTGTGTCCCCTTGATGTCCCGATTGACACCTTCCAGGGCTTTGGATAGCTTGGTGGTATCGCCGCCGATTTCTACGGTGATGCCTTTGATGCGGTTTGCCATGGGGGTCACCTGCCTTTTTCAAAAAATAGGTTGAATTTATCCTAACAATATGGTATAATAAGAGCAAGGAGGTGTTCGTATGATGATAGATACAAACACAATTATTTCTATGACAGAAGCAAATCAGAATTTTTCCATGGTAACAAGAATCGTAGACCGGTATGGAACGGCCGTTATTTTCAAAAATAATAAGCCCCGTTATGAAGTCAGAATGATTGAAGACACAGAAGAAGCGGAAACGGCATCGGATGAAGAAGTGCTTTCTGTTTCAAAAAAACTGATGAAACGCAACGCTGCTGTTTATGAGGAACTTGCCAAATGAAACGACTCACAAAGGAACAGGTAATGCTGCTTCACAAAGAACTGGTGAAGGAATCAGGCGGCTCAGCGGAAATTCGTGATGAAGGACTTCTGGATTCGGCATTGAATGCACCTTTCCAAACGTTTGATGATGCAGAATTATATCCGACAATCATAGAAAAAGCAGCTCGTCTTGGATACAGTTTGATAAAAAATCATGCGTTTGTAGATGGAAATAAAAGAATCGGCACGCATACAATGCTTGTATTTCTTTCTCTGAATCATATTGAAGTGGAATATGATGACGATGAATTGATTCAAATGATTCTCGGAATTGCAGCCGGTGAAATGGATGACCGACAATTGCAGGAATGGCTGTGGAAACACATCATATAGGTTAAAACGCATCAAAATCCTCCTGCGTTGCCAGAGAATCATACTTGAAATCGTCATTTTCTCGTTCGGTGAACATATCATTCACCAGACCAATGGTCAAAAAATCCAAATCGCCCATTGACAAACCAAGCTGAACGCACCGCAACAAAAATAGTGGTGTGGTCATCGGTCGGTCAATCGGGCGATGTTTTTTTTAGACTGGACCTGCGTTTCTACGTTCAAACCCCAGAGATCGATCAGCTGCGGCAAAATCTCATAGATGCTGAATGTGTTGAACTGTTCCAGAAAGTCGTCCGGATTATCAGGAACATTCTCCGGAGCAGCGTGTTTTGCCATGATATAGGCGATGTTCTCAAATACCTCAAGGCTTTCAATGTCCAGTGCGGAAGATTTCTCTGTATTTTCTCCCACAGACTTTTGCAGTGCTGCAAAGTCCTGATAAATATCTCTGCGAAATTTCAGACGATACAGCCTTGGAACTGCTGCACTTGCCTTAAACGGCACATCAATGCCATCAATGGTGATGTTCTTCTGAATTGCCATACTGCACTCTCCTTACGCTTTCACAGATGCTGCGGATGCCTTACCACTCTGTACAGCGGCAGCCAGATTGGGCATATATACCGCCTTATACCAATTCTCATAAACCTCGGCATCCGTTTTCTCACAGGTTTTAGTTTTTACCAAGCCACTGTTCAACGCCGTTGCGGTCAAAGATAGCGTTTCCGTTTTAACTTCCTTTTCGTCTTCAATCGTTGCGGATTCCGTGGCGGGACGAGAGGCAGAGCAGCAGAACAGACAGTGCCGAATTTTATTCTTATCGCCACTGAATTCAAACAGCAGTGCAAACTGGGATACTTCTGCGGTATTGGTTTCCGTGAGAACGCCCTTTTCATCCAGCTTCTCACCGAGAATGTCTGTCGCAAATTCAAGCGGAACCAATGCGATTTCAAGATCTCCAGTGTAACCAGAGTTGTTGTTGATGACATAGTACACACCATCGTCAGCGTAAAAATTGGATGCTTCCCCTTCTGCATCGATAGACAGCGACACTGCACCGGGAATGCGAACCGGCTTTGCAAAAGTCGGCACACCTTCTTCATCATAAGAGGTGATTTTTGCATAGTGAACTTTGTTCAGACCGAATTTTACCTTGTTTTTCTCCATTGCCATATAGATCAAACCTCCATCTCATAGAGTACTTCATACAATTCTTCCGAATCAATGAATAGTTCTGTTTTTGTGTAATAAATTTCATGCTGGGCAAGCACTGCCTCCACCTGTTCTTCCAGTTCCGGCTGCTTTCGGTTCGTGTACAATTCCACGTCCAGCTGTTTGAAACTGAAATATGCTACATTATCCGCTGAAAATGTCTCTTCTCCAGGAGAGAGAAACAGCAGAAAAGGCGGTGCGGGACTTTCGCCTTCTGCATAATGATGATAGGCAAAGGGCAGCCCCATTTCTTCCAGCATTTCAGCGATTTCTTCGTAAGTCATGACAACGCCTCCTCAATTAAATGCTCCAGCAACTGTACACCGTTTTCTTCCGCAGGAGCAATGTGCGGTTTTCCTGATACCCGACCGCCGCCACGTTTGGCATGACCTTTCTCCAAAAGATGTGCCAATCTGTAATGGTCTTTGGAATGTACCGTCATTTTCAGAGTATGGCTATTCTCTGAGGTTTTTGTAGCTTTCCAGCTTTTACCGTAAGCACCTGTATCTTTCGGCGCATTGGCGGAAATCTCTTTTTTCACAGAGGTTGCTGTCTTTTTGACCGCTTCTTTCATGGAATCGTTGGCAAGGCTGACGTATTCCTGCAATCCTGCCATGATGTCATCAGCAAGGCTGTCAATTGTACTCATCCGTGCATCCCGCCTTTCTCACTTCACATACAAGGGTGATGTAGCGATTCTGAAGATAATCTCGCTGCACAGATTTGATGTGATACTCCATACCTCTAAACAGAATTCTATGCGTAGTTGCATTCAACGACAGCATGAAAAGACTCTGCCTGACCACGAATGACACGGACTGTACTTCTTTGGTGATTCCCGTATTCGTGTTCTCGGCAGAGCTTTTCACCGTCACATTTGCCCAGCAGCTGTAAACTTCATCCCATTTTGTGATGTGGTTTCCGATTTCATCTACCACGGTGCGATGCTCCAGAATGGCGATACGCTGATTCAGTTTATCAAAATCCATTACACCACACCCTCTCGCTGTGCAAACAGAATGGAACGCAGGCTCATGGTAAGACCATGATAGTCGGGCTTGCTTCTGTTTTCATACAGATAACCGAGTGCAAACAATACCGCTGTTCTCGTCACAGCTTCAAAACAAGTGAATTTTTCCTCATCCATTCTGCCCACGTCCTTGACCAGTGATTTTGCCGTATCGAGCAGTTGGAGGATGAGCTTGTCATCCTCCTCATGGTCGATACGAAGATAATTTTTAGCTTCGTTCAGGGTAATCATGCTATCACGCCTTTTTGATTGTAAGAGTCTTTACGGCTTCGGGCAGAATCAGCTTGCCGTCCACACGCTGAGAAGCAAGGAAGCCGACCTGTCCGTTCATAGCGAAAAGCTCATTCAGACGCTTAAGAGAACGTCCCTGTCTGTCAGCCACCCAGTAATAGGAATAGTCGCCGAATGCAATTGCTTTTGCACCAGCCGCAATAGTCGGAGCATATACAGAGGTCACATAGGGGCGGTTCAGGATGGTGTCGGGAAGTCCTGCACTGACAGAAGGCTGCCAGATGAAATTGCCCGTATTATCCTTGATTTTACGGAGCGCCTTCACGGTCTGCTCATTCAGCACCCACACAGCTTTCTTGCGATACGGACTCTTGAGGGAGTAGAACAGCTCGATTACATCATCAAAAGTGATAGCTGCACCTGTTGTGGTCGCACCGTTTTCCGCACCGCCTGTCGCAGCAAAAATGCCGGTAGGCTTGCCCTTACCGTCACCGATGAGGAACGCTTCCTCTTCCTTTGTGCCGATTCTTCTTGCAAATTCCTTTGCAATGTAGGAAGGCAGGTCGAAAACAGAATCATTAAGAAGTTCCTCGGAGATCTTAATCGCAGTACCGACCTTGTAAGCGGAGAGAGCAATCTGTCCGAAAGCGTCATCGGAGAGTGTATAAGCCTCTTCCTCCTCCATCCACGTTGCTTCGCCCTTCTGCGTAATAACGGGGATTTTACGGTCTCCACTTGATGTCTGAATCTTGGTAGCGAGTGGACGGAATACGTTTTCTTCCTCAAGTGCAGAAATGAGCTTTCTTTCGTGAGGTAGCAGTGTGCCGCCTTATCATCTTTCGATGACAGGTTTGCACAAAGCCCCTCCCAAACCGTGCTTACACCTCTCGATGTACACGGCTTTCCATTCATTATTGACATGTCATTTATTTTGTTCCCTGTGAATCTTTTTGAAGCATTTCGGGCAAACAATCAACGTTTTACGTCTCATGTGAAGCATTTTCTTGCCCCATTCCGTAGTGCTTTTCAGATTCTTCATTTTACCTGCATGATAAATACAGCAGGAATCACTATTATCACCACACAGCTCACATACCCCTGCGCTTAACCGCACATATTGTGACAGCTTTTTCGGGTCAAAGGATTTGTATTGCCATGGGTCTTTATCGGACATCAACTTACCAGCTTTGCAGTCAGCTAACGAGACAAGCTTTGCATATTTGATACCGCCTTTAACTTCGTGGGGAATAGCCCATTTGCCATCATGACGATATTTTTGGATGATTTTTCTCGTTGTGCTGTTGCTTTTGCTTGCAAGCGTCTTTAGACAGCTATATTCCATAAGATAACGGAAATAATTCAGCTTATCATAATTCGCTGCTAAGCAGTAATAATTGCAAATGCCACGGATTTGTGCATTATACCTGTTCACAATATCCACTTCCGAAAGATGTCTTAATCTTGGAACGCAAACCGCCCAGATTTCTCCGTTTGGTTTTTGTCCTATGATGTCGTTTTTGAACAGGAACTGCATGATCTTATCTTCGAGAGGTACAGTTAATTCTACAGAGTTATTCAGCGTTCTTTGTTTAACACCGTTTGCCTTTTTCTTTATCTTCTGGCTTCGGCGTACCGCAACGTCATAACCAAGGAAACGTACTCGTTCAGCACTGTGTGTGATCTTTGTTTTCTCAGCACTCAACTCTAAATGGTACTGCGTTGATAGAAATTCTCTCAGAATCTCTTTAATTTCTTCACAGTCTTCTCTGCTTCCGCTGATTCCAATTAGAAAATCATCAGCATATCGGCAGTATACAAGCTTTTTATCGTCGGACATTCTTGCGGGCGTTTTCAATTTTTGATTGCACACCGCTTTATATTCCTTGATTGCAAGCTCACGTTCCTCACCTTTTACCCTGTCAATCTTCTTTTGAAGTGTCTGCCTTCTTTTCGCTAAATGAAGATATTCCGGTGTCTGGTGTCGTGTAGACTGCTTATCGAACTTTTCCTTGAGTTTCATGACTTTCCGGTCAAGCTCATGCAGGTATATATTTGCCAGAATAGGGGAAATGATTCCGCCCTGTGGTGTACCGGAGATTGTGGTATGATATTGAAAATCTTCCACATAACCTGCTTTCAGGAAAGCTCTGATAATATTGATAAATCTGCTGTCCTTGATTTTGACTTCTAACGTTTTAATAAGCACTGCGTGGTCTATATTGTCAAAGCAACCCTTGATGTCGCCTTCTATGAACCATTTTACAGAACGAAAATTTGTCTTTATCTGGTCGAGAGCTGTATGACAACTTCTCTCCGGTCTGAAACCATGTGACTGGTCATAAAATAACGGTTCATAGATTGCTTCCAGAAACATTCTAACCGCCTCTTGCAGAAGTTTATCTCGAAATGACGGAATACCCAGTGGGCGCATTTTTCCGTTCTGTTTCTTGATATATTCTCTGCGCACAGGCTTCGGTTTGTACTTTCCTGACCTCAATTCTTCAATCAGTTCATGCACATATTCAGCACTAAAACCGTCAGCAGTGTCGTTGTCACTTCCGGGAGTCATTGCTCCACTGTTTGCATATAATTTCTGGTAAGCTGCAAAATAAATGTCCTCTCTCAGAAGGTAGCGAAAGAGTCTTGTAAAGACTCCGTCGTGATGTTCCGAGGAACTTTTATTGACACGCTCCAAAATCTCCGATGTTGGATTCATGAGGATTCTCCTCCCTTTCATCTTCTTACTTTGGAATTAACAAACTGCTTCCCTTCGCCATGTAGTGGGCGTTATCCACCTCGGACTACTACGGAAGCTCCGTTGCCATATGGAATATTCAGTCTCGAATAGACATAGCCTTTCGGCATTTCCACTTAGGCAATCCCTGTTTAACGATGCTTATAGGCAAGTGATAACTGTCGGATATCATTTCGGTTTATCTCACGTGTTCTCACGCTTGCTTCATGACCTATAGCAGACACCATAACGAATTCAATATTATGGTGGGGTCATGAGAGTGGTTTCAGGATAATTTCCACACCCTCCCACGAAAAAGGAGCTAACCTTTGCTTTGGCAATCCAGCCTTATCCTTATGTTATCTTGTCATTGCAGGTACTACTCGCCTCATATCCTTTTGACGTTTCCTGCGTTTCTGCCGTGCTGTGTTCCCGTGTCCAGTTTCCTGTCATCGGTTAGGCAGATTGACAACCGCTCTGCTGTGCGGTGTAGAGCCTAATCTACTGTAAACATCGCCTTTTACAGGCGCACAAATTCATCCGGCACAAGATAGCCACCCTCAGTATCTGTACCAACCTGCAGGTCGTTTCGGACATCGTAAAAATTGCGGTTGCGAATGCTGTTCCAGAAAGCAGTACGGTATTCGTCAGATGCAATCCCTGTCTTGGTATCGCCGTGAATGGATGCGTTCGGCTTGTTCTGAATCGGCGTAGAAGTGGGCTTGTTCATCTCCGCTTCAATCTGAGCCTGTCGTTCCAGCCGCTGGATTTCCTTGCCGTATGCCACGATCTGCTGCTCCATGGCATCGTATGTCTTGCTGTCCTCTTCCGAAAGCAGACCGCTTTCATTTCGCTTGGAATCCAAAAAGTCACGGGCAGTATCCCATGCCTTGCTTCTTTTTTCTCTCAGTTCCTGAATTGTCATAGTATCAGTCCTCCTATAGTTTTTAATATTTCAAAAGCTCCAGCCGCTTGTCCAATTGGTTGATCGGCGTGCCTTTGGATGCAGTTGCAGAAATCTTCTGCAGAAAAGAATCCAGCGTTTTGGATGGTGTGTACAGCATGGATGCTGTGCTTTCCTTCTTTTTTTCATCTGGATCTGTTTTTTCTGGTTCTTCTTCTGGAACAAACGGATTCTTTTTAGAAAAGAGAATGCCGTCTACAAATCCCAGCTGCAATGCTTTTTCTGCATTCATCCACGTTTCTTCATCCATCAGCCTTGCGATCTTATTGCGGCTGAGATGCGATTTTTCTGCATAAGCATTGATAATGGATTCCTTGACTTCATCCAGAAGTGCGATTGCTTTCTCCATATCTGCCTTGTTGCCCATGGCACAGGTCATCGGATTGTGGCACATCAGCATTCCGGTCGGTGAAATCAAGGTTTCTTCTCCAGCCATCGCCACCACAGAAGCCGCAGAAGCGGCAATGCCGTCAATCTTGACCGTAACCTTGCCCGGATGGTTTCGGAGCATGGTATAGATCTGACTGGCAGCAAACACATCGCCACCCGGCGAGTTGATAAAGACGGTCACATCACCGCTGTGTTTTTGCAGTTCCGAGCGGAACACGGCAGGGGTGATGTCATTTTCAAACCATGTACTCTCCGCAATCGCACCGTACAAATACATCTCCGATGCACCGGTTTCTTCATTGCATACCCAGTTCCAAAAACGATTATTCTTCATGGGTCGTTTCCTCCTTTTCATTTTTCTTTGCAAATGCACCTGCATCAGCAAGCTTTGTAAATGAACCATTTACAAGATAGAGATTTCCGCCTTCTTCGGCAGGAATCATATTCATATCTTCCAGTTCACGAATATCGTTAGCAGACATCCAGCCATTTTGTCGTGCGGTAGCATATCCTTGCATTCTCGATGCGTAATCACCACGCAAGAGCCCCTCAACATTAAATTTGATGAAATACTTGCCTTTCTCTGAATCGGAAAGCAGATCTTTCATCATGCCTTGCTCCCATCGAACAATCCACGGGTCAAGACTGTATTTCACGAAATCCAATGATAGATGTTCCACGTTACTGAATGTGGCATGGTCAAGATCGCCGATCATATGAAGCGGCACTCGATACAACCGGGCAATTTCCTCTACCTGAAACTTTCTGGTTTCCAGAAACTGTGCTTCATTGTTGGGGATGGAAATAGGCGTGTATTTCATGCCCTCTTCCAAAATTGCGGTATGATGCGAGTTGGAACCACCATAGGCACGCTGCCAAGCATCCCGCACACGCTCTGGATTTTTGATGACTCCCGGATGCTCCAACACACCAGATGGACTGGCTCCGTTGGCGAAAAAGGTAGAACCATAGTCTTCACAGGCAAGGGAAATGCCGATTGCATTCTTTGCAAGAGCAATGGGAGAATATCCCACCAAGCCGTCATACCCAAGTCCGGGAATATGCAGCACATCTTCTGCCTGCAGGACAATATCGCCCTGCTGTTTCAGGTTTGGATTGGCTTCATCGTAGCGACTGTAGATGTAGACCAGACGATTTCGCTGGTCACGGTCTACTCTGACCTTATCCGGCATCAGCGGATACAGCCCCAATACATCTCCACGACCGTTTCGGATAATTTGTGCGTAAGCATTGCCGTAGATTAGCAGATGGGACATCAGGGTTTCTCGGAATACGAAAGATGTCATTTCCGGATTTGGCTGATCGTGGAGTAAAAAATAGAGCGGATGCCGTGGCACTCGCTCTTTTCCGTTTTCGGTATATTGGTAAACGTGTAATGGCAGCTGGGCAATGGCTTCTGACAGAACCCGCACACAGGCATACACCGCAATATGCTGCAAGGCTGTTCTGTCTGTGACACGTTTGCCGCTGTTGGCTCGTCCGAAAAAGTATGTGTATGACGGGCTGTCATAACTGTTTTGAGGCTTATCTCTGGACTTGAATAGTCCGCTGAAAATTCCCATGAAATCACGTCCTTTCTTGACTTTTCGTATATGTGTGTGGTATAATATGTGAAACTAAGTGTAGGGCAGCTGCCTTACAAATCGGAAATTGGTGGAGGAATATCCATGATAAAAGTGGAAAATAAATCAAGGAAAGAAATTGCAGACATTGGCAGAAGAATCGGTGAGGCATTTGCTGATGAAAAAGCCGGAACAGTTACAATGCTCACAAGAGAGCAAACAATAAAAAGCTTTGAGATTATGACGGAATGGTTTTACAGAGCAGGAACTCTGTATACCACATCTGAAATAGGAGAGGGATATCTTGCTTATTGGAGTAAGAGGGCAAAACCTTCAATGGGTTCGACCTTACATATGATCAAGCGACTTTTATGCGAGTTACCGCCTAAGGCACTGATAGCTATGGCACAAAGTGGAGACGAACAGTATGCGAAGATTTTCAAAAAAGAGCATGACTATATTGCAGTATCCATGGTTGTTGTCCTGCGAGAATATCAGGGGAAAGGATATATGCACAAGATTTTGGAGCAACCTTTTGCCGAGGCGGACACAAAGAATATTCCCTGTATTCTGGATACTGATACGCCGTTAAAAGTAAAAAAATATACTAGATGTGGAATGGAACTATGTGGCGAGAAAAAATTGAAAAATGGCATTTCACTGTATACGATGGCGTATAATAAAAATTAATATGGATAATGGAAATGAAATGTTTCAAATGTTGGATGAACTAAGCTGACAATTCCAGTTTGCAAAGATAATCAAACCTATAACACCAGCATATCCCTCGTATCATAAACCGACTCATCAGAAACGCATCCACAGCGAATTGCCCGGTCAAGAGCCATGATCATGGCGACAGCACCGTCGATCTTCTCTGTGGATTTTTCTTTATCCGGCTTGATATTTCCGGCAGGGTCACGCCTGATGAAAATGTTATCCATCATCCACCGAAGAACAGGGTGTCCGTTGTGGGCAAGGGTCTGTTCCAGAGTCAGTTTCATCAGTTCTTTGGTCGGTGGCGACATATCTTTATATCCTTGTCCAAATTGTACCATCGTAAAACCTAACCCCTCAAGATTCTGCGACATCTGCACTGCACCCCACCTATCAAAAGCAATCTCTTTGATATGAAACTTCTGCCCCAGTTCATCTATGAAATTTTCAATAAAACCATAGTGAACAACGTTGCCTTCGGTAGTTTTCAGATAGCCTTGTCGCTCCCATATATCATATGGAACATGGTCACGTCTTACTCTGAGTGGCAGTGTTTCTTCCGGCAGCCAGAAGTAAGGCAGAACATAATAATGTTCATCATCTTCAGTAGGTGGAAAGACAAGTACAAAAGCTGTAATATCTGTTGTACTGGAAAGGTCAAGCCCACCGTAGCAGATACGACCTGCAAGCATCTCTTCATCAAAAGCGACCTTGCATTTGTCCCATTTTTCCATCGGCATCCAACGCACCGCCTGTTTTACCCACTGATTCAAACGCAGTTGTCGAAAAGCATTTTCTTCACCGGGAGTTTCCTTTGCAGAATTACACGCAGCCACCACCTTATCCATGCCGATGGTCTTATCCAGACTTGGATTTGCCTTTTTCCAAACCTTCGGGTCAGTCCAATCTTCCGATTCATCTGCACCATAAATAACCGGATAGAAAGTCGGATCATGCTTTCTGCCCTCCAGAATGTCCTTTGCCTTTTGGTGAACTTCATAGCAGATTGAATTTGTGTCAGTTCCGGCGGTGGTAATCAGGAAATATAAAGGCTGCATTCTGGCATCGCCGGAGCCTTTGGTCATAACATCAAAGAGCTTTCGGTTCGGCTGCGTATGAAGTTCATCAAACACAACCCCGTGAATGTTGAAACCATGTTTGCTATAGGCTTCAGCAGAAAGCACCTGATAGAAGCTGTTGGTCGGGATGTACACAATACGCTTTTGTGAGGTCAGGATCTTCACTCGTTTGGAAAGGGCAGGGCACATTCGCACCATGTCGGCAGCTACATCAAATACAATGGCAGCCTGTTGGCGGTCGGCAGCACAACCGTAAACTTCGGCACGTTCTTCACCGTCACCGCAAGTTAATAGTAGAGCAACGGCAGCAGCAAGCTCTGATTTGCCATTTTTCTTCGGAATCTCAATGTAAGCCGTGTTAAACTGTCGATAGCCGTTCGGTTTCAAGATTCCGAACAGGTCACGGATTATCTGTTCCTGCCAGTCCAGCAGTTCAAATTTCTTTCCCGCCCATGTGCCTTTGGTATGGCTAAGGCATTCGATAAAGGAAACAGCATAGTCTGCCGCCTTTTTATCATATTTTGAATCTTTCGCCATAAAGCGTGTTGGTTTAAATCTTGCCATTGTTCTCACCCCCCAACAAAAAAGACCTGCCAAAAAGCAAGTCTGTATCATTTATTTTTATGCCCCGGTGGGCTTTTTTTTAATCGAGATTCTATTCCCATTGTAACCATATTACCATACAAATTCAAGTATAGCAAGTCATAACGAAAAAATATACTGCACAAATATATGGCTTAGATTTTGTGTACTATATTTCTTCGATACGAGCCACAGCCCCTTGGGTCAGGGGCTGTTTGGAAAGTGCAGGGAAGTTTATCTTCCCGTCATGCATTCCCATTCAAATTCGCAGACGTTTTCGTACTCCTCATCGAAAAGGGCATCGTCATCGATTTCCTTTTCCGTAAAGTCAATGCCGTCGATTTCCTCAAAGGTCGTTCCGTTTTTCTCGGCATCTGCCTGTGCAAGGCTTTCTGCGTTTTCCTCAACCCATGCGGTGAACTCCTCGTTGTCCATCCTGTCCTCGTTTTCAATCTCCAGTTCGTATTCGTAGTCCGCATCGAACCAGGTGATGACCGCCTTTGTGATTTCGGTTCTTTCGTTCCAGTCCGTTCTGTTTGCCATTGCTCTTGCCTTTGCGATTCCGTATGCTACCATTGTGTTTTTCCTCCGTTTTTTGGTTGTTTCCCCTTTCGGTAACTGTATATTACCATACCTTTCGGCGTATAGCAAGCGGCTAAATGTACAGAACATAAGGCGATATTTCCGCTGTATATTTGGTGGATCTGACACTGGATAAACTTGCTTTTCTATGGTAAAATACAGTACAATGGAAAAGGCATCTCGGAAAATTGCAGCCACCAACCAAGCCCCGCACAGTTCGCCTGTGTGGGGCTGGTTTTGACTTTGGGCAGTTTTTCGGCAAGTGCTCTGAAAGCCCACACAGGGCAAACAGGGCGGTTACATGGGGAACTTTCGGTGCATTACAGACAGGATTTTCTCCCGTTCCTCCGTGGAAACGCCGATGCTTTCCAGTGCCTGCCGAATGCCGCAGTCCGGGCAAATGGGCGTTTGGTTGTCCGTTCTGGAAAGTGCAGGCACACCAGAATATGACTTTCCGCAAAGTGGGCAGATTGCCGAAATTGGCTTATCCGTTTTCATGGTGGTACACCTCCCGTTCGCTGATGTCCATGGCTTTCCGCAGGTGTTTCATGTCAAAACCGAACTGGCGGTATCCGTCCACACAGGTGCGGATGTAGGCAGAAGTGGGAATGCCCAGTTTCCGTTCCTTGTGCATGATGTACACAAAGGCGGTCAGCTTTTTTCTGGTTTCTGCAAGGGGAAGTTCCAGTTCCGTTTTGTAGTAGAAATGGGGATACCCCTCATAGCGGTCAAGGGCAAGTTCATCTCGTTCCGACACCGACCAGACTGCCGCCGGAACGGTACAGCCCTGCTTGGGTTCGATGGTCAGATAGGAACCGGTCTTACTGCCTTTGAACAGCAACTGGTAATTTGGGATCTCCGCAGTCCCCACAATTCTGGCATCCGGGCAGCGGAACTGCATCTGTTTCACGTTCAGATTGCTGCCGTAGGCAAGGTAAAACTTTTTCATGTGATCAAATCCTTTCTGAAAGGGATACCCTTTCACCACCATAAGACCGCCGAAGCGGTCTGGTGTAGCTGGTAGCAAAAGGCTGTCTCTTTATCTGCCGAACCGGAAGGCTGCATCGCCATCAAGGTTCTTGGTAAGAAAATTTCTCGCTGTGGCGAACTCCTCGCCGACCAATCCCAGCCGGATCAGCCATGTACGCATGGCGAATTTCGGGTTTTCCGTTTGCTGTGGTTTCGGACTGGCGGTTCGTAGTCCCTTTGCCATTTCGGAAAGGGCAAGGCAAAGTTGTATGTAGCTTTTCAGCTGTCCGGCATGAAGTCCGTTTTTCCTGCCGTTGGCAGGCTTGTCGAATTGAAATAACCGGAATTCAATTGTGCCTTTTGTAAAAGTTGCGTGATAGTTCAGCATGTGGTATCGGCTGTCGTTGTAGTGTTGATTTCTGCCGTAATTTGCACCGTTCGCCGTATACCAGATGTCTGCGAACTGTGCCATGTTGGTGGGCTTTTTTCGGTTCAGCTGTTCGATGAATTGGGGATTGACCGTTCTGCAATATCGGTTCATTCTGCCTTGGTCGATTTTCAGGGCATCTGCAATCAGTCGTTCATGGCTCGCCATAAGGTTGGCGAGGTTTCGCAGGGTTTGCGGTGTGTGTCCATTCGCTCCGATGTGGATGTGAACGCCTGCACCAACTCCGGCGTGGGAAATCGCTCCGGCTTTTCTGAGTTTGCGTACCAGTTCCTGCAAGGTTTCAATGTCCTCGTATTTCAGAATCGGTGTGACCAGTTCGCACTTTTCGGCATCGCATCCTGCAATGCTGACGTCTTTCTGGAATTTCCATTCTCTGCCCTGTGCATCCCATGCCGACCAAGTGCTGTAGCCGTTTCGGCTGGCGGTGTATTCGTATCTGCCCGTGCCGAAATGGTCGGCGGCAAGTCTGGCAGCCCGTTCTCTGGTGATGTGGTTCATCTCAATCTCCACGCCAATGGTCTGCTTTTTCAGGTTTTCAATCTGTCTTTCTGTTTTAGCGTTCATAATGTTTTCCTCCGTAGTTTCGGGCTTTTTTCCTTTTGTTGTAACCATATTAACTCTAAACGGAGGAGATAGCAAGTGGCTAAATCTACAGAAAATGAGGTCAAAAGATTGTGTAGAATACACTCTTGCAATTCTTGCGATTGTATGGTAACATACCGTACAATGGAGAAGGTTTCGCCTTATTTTTTTGCCTTGGATACGGTCTGGAAACTGTCGATTTCGGGAATCAGAGCAAGGGAAGAACCATTCTCCCACCGCATATGAATGCTGCCCGCATCATCAATGTGCGTAACCACACCAACCGTTCCGGGAAGAATCGGATATTTTTCATTTCGCATAGAAATCAGCTGTAATTTCGTTCCGACAGGGTACTTTTTTCGCAGCTGTTCCAGATATGATTCACTCGGAAACTGCAGCAGTATCACCAACCTTTCTGAATGCGGAATTGCCGGACAGATGCCGAAGAATGACCTTTCTTGCCGCCTTGAATTCTGCCCCCACCATTCCCAGACGAATCAGGAAACACCGCATGGTGTACTTGGGATTGTCGGAGGTGTCCGGTTTGCGGTTGATGCGGCTCTGGTTCTTGGCAAATTCGCAGAGCATGGAAATGAAGGTGCAGTAGGCATCTGCATCACCATCCTGTTCGACTGTAAACCACGGAAATTCCACCTTTTCATCCGATGGAATGATGTCCAGTGAATCTGTTTGAAAAGCAGCCTGAAAAAGGGCAGCCTTGTTTTCGCAGATTTGCCGGAGATTGCCCAGTGTATGCTCCGTGAAGAAATCAGCTGGCATCTGCACAGTCAAGCCTTTAGATTCCAGTTCTGATGTGTCCGGAACAGCATAGCCCTGATTCTCCAGTTCGGCAAGAAGCCGTTCTGTTTCCTCACGGTCGGCTTGGTCGCTGATTTCCAGATTACCGGACTTGGTAACAGTGTAGCATTCACCGATTTTGTAGGCACAGGTGGGCATATACTGATATTCTGCTGTTGTTCCAATGATCATGGCTACCACCCACGCCAGTTTCTTTCGATTTTCTCCTGCAAAATGAAATTCAATTATCATATGTTTTCCTCCCGATTTTCGGTGATTTGCCTTTCGGCAGTACATATGTTAACTCTTTTTTCCACAGATAGCAACTGTGAGATGTGTAGAATTATTTCCCCTCGTTTTGTGCATAATAGGCGATTCCTGCCAGCACAAACAAAGCGTTGCTTGAAGCGATACCATTTCCCCACATTTTATAGGCAGCACTATCAGAATACGGATTCTTCAGCCACTTTTCAATCTGCTTACGGGATTTTGGTTTGCAGGTCTTACCGACAGCTTTGTTGTATGTTTCAAAAACATTCTGCCACCAATTTATCTGTTCTTCGGTCGGATTTTCAATGCCAATATCATCACACCACCAAGTCGGCATACCTTGCAGTAACGCGCATTCCTGGGGTGTCAGTCGTCTTACGATGTATTCAATTTCAGGAGTGCTGTCATTGACAACAGGCGGATCTTTGTAATCCGATGCTACAAGTGTGTTTGCTTTTTCCTTTTCAGCAACAGTATGGTGGGAATTTTTGCTTGTGGAGTATTTCGGATGAGCGATTCCGCCTGCCCCCGATGCAACGATTGTAGGAGATTTTTCTTCTTCCACCTGAAAACTGAATCGTGCGTTGTATCCCTGATTCATGGCAGGTCTGCCGATGCCGTAGGAGATGGCGTGGGTTTCTACACAGTTCAGCGTATACATGGTTTCCGATTCCTTGTATCCGTCACCATGATGTGAAGGTCTGCTACCGTTTCCTTCAACTACTACCATTCCGCCTTGATTTTTGCAAGGTGACTGATTGCTGGTATCAATGGTTCTTGAAGTATCTGCTTCATAAAATCCGCTGTTTGGATTGTTCGACAGCATAGAATTACTGTATTTTCCACAGATACCATATGCCTTTGGAACGAAAAGTGTCTGGTCGTTATTGCAGGAAAGAGTAGCAGATTTGTTTTTCTGAATCAACGCTCCACGTCCACTATTTCCGTGACCACATCGTATTTTCAGTGTTGCAGGAACAACCGATGATTCCACCACAAAAGGCTGATTGTTTCCGCCTGTTCCATAAGTTGCAGAAACTGTCTGAGCAACATTAAGAGGTCCTGTGTATCTGGTATCCTGAGAATGATTCTCGAACATCAGCCCTGAGCCTGTTTCTTCAGAGCAGTTTCCAAAACTTTGGGCAGTTTCTTGCCACGCTCTGAAGCTCTCCGCAGAATACCCAGACATGCCTTCTGACTCAAATAATATTTTTGAGGCACATCCGCCCTCAAAATCTGCGACAAGGTAGACACGCATTCTTCTCTGGGGTACGCCCCAGTATTGAGCATCGAACGTCCTGTAGGCGACAGAGAAATTTTCACCCATGATTTCTCCTGCCTTTGTCCATTTTTCAGGTTTAGGGACAGATAAATCTGCGTCTTTAATCTTACAGAATTCTTCGAGGACACATCGGAAGTCTTCTCCGCCATTTGAGGAGAATGCTCCTGTGACATTTTCCCACACTGCAAATCTCGGATATTTTCCATTGGTTGCACCTCTCATTTCCTTTATAATTCTGATTGCCTGAAAGAAAAGTCCTGAACGCTCTGCATTCAAGCCCTGACGCTTGCCTGCAACTGAAAGATCAGTACAGGGCGAGCCAAAGGTAATAATATCCACAGGTTCAATTTCTGCACCGTTGACGCTGTTGATGTCACCAAGGTGCTTTACAAAAGGCAGTCGCTTTTCGGTTACAGCGATAGGAAAAGGTTCAATTTCTGATTTCCAGACAGGCACGATGCCGGAAAGCATAGCCATCATGGGGAATGTTCCTGAGCCATCAAAAAGGCTGCCGAGCGTAAGAGGTTTATTCATCAGGCTTTTCCACCTCTTTTACAAGTTCACAGTAAGGTATCTGCTGTCCGTCACGGATAACATACACACCGTCAGCATCGCCGGTATCCTCAACATAGCGGCGGAGAATAACAGATGCATACTTTTCATCCAGTTCCATTGTGTAACAGATGCGGTTCATTTGCTCACAAGCCATAAGGGTTGAACCGCTGCCGCCAAACGTATCAATAACTACACCATTTGCCTGTGTGGAATTTCCGATAGGATAGCTTAAAAGGTCAAGTGGCTTTGAAGTTGGGTGATTTGCATTGCGTTTCGGCTTATCAAAATTCCAGATGGTCGTTTGTTTGCGATCTGAATACCAATGATGCTTGCCGTTCTGCATAAAGCCATACAGCACAGGTTCGTGCTGCCACTGATAATCCGAGCGTCCAAGCACCAGACTATCTTTCACCCAGATACAGCAGCCTGCAAGATGAAATCCGGCATCAATGAAAGCCTTTCTGAAATTCAGTCCCTCCGTATCCGCATGGAATACATAGGCTGCACCGCCTTTTTCAAGGTGGTCAGCCATACACTTGAATGAAGCAAGAAGAAAGTTGTAGAATTCTTCGTTTTTCATACTGTCATTCTGAATGGTAAGTCCACTGGAACTCTTGAAAGAAACGCCATATGGAGGATCGGTCAGAATGAGATTTGCCTTGGTGTCACCCATGAGAGCAGATACATCTTCTGCAGATGTGGCATCACCGCACATCAGCTTGTGTCTGCCAACTGTCCATATATCGCCACGCTGGACAAAAGCTGCTTTTTCCAGTGCAGTGGTGAGGTCGAAATCATCGTCTTTCACTGTGTCACCGCTGTTTGTATCAAACAAATCTGCAATTTCAGCTTCATCAAAGCCGGTCAGACCAAGGTCAAAACCGAGATTCTGCAATTCTTCCATTTCAACGGACAGCAATTCTTCGTCCCAGCCAGCATCTAACGCCATCCGGTTGTCAGCAAGAATATACGCTTTCTTCTGTGCTTCCGTCAGATGGTCGGCATACACACAGGGTACTTCTGCAATGCCTTCTTCCTTTGCCGCCATGATGCGTCCATGTCCAGCCAGCACATTGTATTCCCGGTCGATAATGACCGGATTCACAAAGCCAAACTCACGAAGGGAAGAGCGAAGTTTCAGGATCTGTTCCTTGTTGTGGGTTCTGGCATTATTCGCATATGGCACTAACTTGTTGATGTCAACAAGCTGAAATTCTGTGGTTGTGGTCATGCTCCATTCCTCCGCTTCAAAACTTTCTGTAAGCCTTTTCTGGCATCCAGCACTTTTCCGCTGACCGCCTGTCCTTTTATGGTGCGGTATTGCTGTTTGGTCATCTTTTGGCGATTGGCTTTCAAATCTCGCCAGAACTGGGTATCTTCTTTCATGTATTTCTCACTTTCTGCTGCTCAGGAGCTGTTCCATCAAATCATCCTGCGGTGTACCGTCAAATTTGGTCGTGCAGTTCTGTTTCACAATATCGAAAATCTCATACCAGAGCAAATTTGCCTGTTTCTGAAATGTCTGGCTCATCTGCACAAACGGAGAGGCGATAACGCCGCCAGTGGTCGGATGCTTTCCCAGCAGTCCATAGGTACTGAGGGCTTCTTCACACTGTACAAATCGGGCGAATGCCTGCGAGTAGCTTTCCAGCAGCCGTTTGTTGACGTGCTTTTCACAGCCACGCTGTTTCAGCCAGAGCCACGTTTCTTTGTACACAATGTCTGCTCCCAGCGGTTTTCCGTTCTTCTGCCGGGCAGACAAGTACGCACTGGGACTTGGCATATCCGCACCGGTCAAATCAGCGGCATCGTCCAGATCAGCTGCATCCAATTCCGGAGCATGAAACTCCATAATATCTGCATCCTTGCCCTCTGCGATCTTGTCGGAGAGGGCCTTCGGCTTATCGCCCGCACGAACTCGTCTGCCGCCTCTTCTTGTACCGTCCTTTGCCATCTGATTTCACCTGCCTTTTGAGAAAAAAACAGCCGAAACTGCGTAGGTTTCGGCTTGTTTGCATATTTTCGGGGTTAATCCCCCGTTTGAACCTTGGTTTTTGTGCGTGAGAGGGAACGCCGGTCTGTAAAAAATTCACAATTAGCGATTTTTATCCCCCCACCGGCAGCATTTCTGACACAATCAATACCGATAGACGGGATTTCGGTCTTCCGTCCATGTCTTGCGGTCGTGGCAGGACTTGCATAACGCCTGCCAGTTGCTTTCATCCCACATCAAGTGCGGATCACCACGGTGAGGAATGATATGGTCGACCACGGTCGCTGCCGTGAACCGCCCCTGTGCTTTGCACCGCACACACAAAGGATGCCGGCGGAGGTACGCCTTGCTCAGTCTCTGCCACTTGCTGCCGTAGCCACGCTTGGCAGCAGACGGTCGGTCTGGATGCAGTGCCTTGTGCTGTTCACAGTAGCGGCTGTCGGTAAGGTTCGGACAGCCTGGGTGACTGCACGGGCGTTTACTCTTCCTCGGCATAGCCGACACCTCCTTCGAGTATAACAAAAGCCGCTGCGGTCAGATCACAACGGCTTTACATAATTCTTCTATTATACAGTTTACCACATATCCTCGTGTAAGTCAAGTTTTATGAACTCTCATCAACTCTCAACTTTTCGAGGACTTTGGTATGGAGACGGTAGATATTCTGTACGCTGTAGCCGAACTCCGAAGCGATTACTGCCCACGGCTTGAATTCAAGGTAACGCTTGGTAAGTAGGTCACGTGCATCACTGTCCTCCACCTGACGGATGCGGTTTTCCATGTCAGATATCAGGGCATCATACTCCGCCTGCGTTTCCTGTATCTCCTGTTCCAGTGCCATGATTTTGAATACAGTTCCTTCCATCTTGCTGTGGTCGGGAGATACCGTCTTTGGCATATCGCTGATGCCGTTGCCATTCATACCCTCAGCTCTCTGATGCAGCAGACGGATTTCATGTATTTTCCGGTTGATGCGTTTGCGGAGTCGTTCCGCTTTGTTCCAGTATTCCTTCATGCTGCTTCCTCCTTCATCATAACAATCAGCTTCTCACCGTCTAAGTCGGACAGAAAGGCAAACCACTGCGACCGCAGGAAACGCTCGCATTCGCGGATCGTGCCTTCGTCTTTTTCGCTCAATGCCTGTTTGTAGTCCAGCAAAGCTCTCTCAATAATTGCCGCAGACAGCGGCACATATCCTTCGCTTATTTTACTCTCGCTTTCACTGCACTCATCATTGCTGCTTGTGTTTTATCCTTGTTTTCCAGAACCTTCATGATATCTTCATCAATCGTTCCCACCGATACGATGTGGTGGATTACGACCGTTTCGGACTGCTGCCCCTGACGCCAGAGGCGGGCGTTGGTCTGCTGATACAGTTCCAGCGACCACGGCATCGTGTACCAGATGATGGTGCTACCGCCGGACTGCAAATTCAGTCCGTGACCTGCGGAAGAAGGCTGTATCAGTGCGATTGGTATTTTGCTTGCATTCCAGTCGGCAATGTCTGTATCGGTCTTGATCTCTCTGCACTCGAAACGCTCCATGATGCTGTCCCGTTCATGCTTGTACCAGTATGCGATCAGAACAGGTTTGCCGTTTTGTGCTTCGATCAGATCTTCCAGTGCGTCCAGCTTGTGGGAATGTATCCGCATCACGTTGCCGCCATCGGTATAAACCGCACCGCTGGCAAGCTGTGTCAACTTTCCACACAGGACACCTGCATTTGCTGCTGTAATGGAATCTCGCACGAAGTCCAGACACATATCCTGTTCCATATCTTTGTAAATTGCTGCAGCCTTCTCATCAAGTTCCACTCTATCCGCTGTCGTTACCAGCTCCGGCATGGTCAGGTGGTCGGTGGTTTTCATGGAGATGCTGATATCAGCGATTTTGCCGTATATTTCCTTTTCCGCGCCCTTTCTCGGTGTGTAAGTGAAGCCGTTCCAGTCCGGTGTAAAATAAGCATCACGATACTGTCCGATACGCTTGCCGAGACGTTCACCCTTGTCCAGCAGACGGAACTGTGCCCACAAATCCATGAGTCCGTTGCTGCATGGTGTTCCGGTCAGCCCTACGATGCGCTTTACGAAAGGTCGTACCTTCCGTAGTGCTTTAAATCGCTTGGACTGATGATTCTTGAAGGAACTCAGCTCGTCAATAACGACCATGTCAAAATCAAACGGCATTCCGCTGCTTTCAATGAGCCACTGCACATTCTCACGGTTGATGATGTAGAGGTCTGCCTTTTGCCGGAGTGCCGCAAGCCGCTGTTCACGGCTGCCCAGCACCAGACTGTAATTCAGCCCCTCAAGGTGATCCCACTTGGCGATCTCGGCAGCCCAGCTATTCTTGCATACACGAATCGGGGCGATGATCAGTACCTTGCGTACCTCAAACTTGTCAAACATGAGGTCGTTCAGCGCCGTCAAGGTGATGCTGGTCTTGCCGAGTCCGCATTCCAGCAGGACTGCCGCCTCTGGGTGTGTTTCGATGAAGTCCACAGCGAACTTCTGATAGTCATGTGGTTTGTATTTCATCAATGATCCCTCCAATCTGATCGGGGCTGTCCAACACAAATGCCTTGAAGCCCAGCCGCCGAAGTGTTTTGATACGAAGTCGCTGCAGCGACCGGGGCTTTTCGCCGGGTGTTTTGACCTCCACGAAACCGATTCTGCCGAATGGCATCAATACGATGCGGTCTGGCACACCTGCTGTTCCGGGAGAGGTAAACTTCCAACAGACACCGCCTTGTACTTTTACGGCAGCGACCAGTTTTTCTTCAATTGATTTTTCTCGCATAAAATCGACCTTTCTGGGAAATAGTGCAGGTCGGTGAATGTCATTTCCAAACCTTTCTATAGGAAGAAAATTCTATGTTTTTTCTCGCCTGCGTAAGGTCTGTATATGAGTTTCACCGACCTGCACTTTCCCGATTTTACGTCGTTTTTGAATGATGAAAGTGCAGGTCAATCAAGAAATTCCAGACGAATTTGAAGCCCATAGATGGTAATTCCGCTGTTCAGCTTCTTGCGCTTATATCCTGCCTGCTCCAACGCACCGTAGAAATCGGTCGTGCTGCGGACATACTCACCATTCTCTATGCAATACTCACGATAACGCTTATACAGCTCTCCGGACTTCTCCTGATAGGACGCATCTACATCGCAGCAATCATTGATGAATGCTCCAAGCCAGTCATTGCCGTCACGATACGCTCCGATCGCATCCAACACACATTGTGGGCGGTCTACCTTGAAATCGGCAGCGACCACCTTCATCGCACCCTCGATCAGCCACGAAAGAACCGCACCGCCTGCATTGTCAATGAGATACTGGGTATAATTCTTTTTGTCAGCCTGTCCCTGAATCTTTGCATGGAACGGGATCACGATCAGTCTACGCCATGTGCCGTCATCGGAGGCAGACACCTTTGGCAGGTGGTTGGTATACAGCACCAGCGTGTGGCTTGGCTCAAAAGAGAACGGAGCCTTGAACTTCTTTTCTGCGAAAATGGGATCGGTCGAACAGAGCTGTTTTACCACAGAGGTATTCAAACGCATACCTTCCTGCAGCTCGGCAGCAATAATCAGCCGCTTGCCCTTCAGCTCTGCCATTTCGGGCTTCACGTTCCGCTTGCAGTTGACGGTCAGGGCGTCAGCAGAGATATTGCCGGAATAGCTGCCCAGCACCTTGTAAATTACATTCCAGAATGTCGATTTGCCGTTGCGTCCATCACCATAAGCAATAATCATCGCCTCGGTGTATACCTTTCCAATCAGGCAAAGTCCGCAGATCATCTGGACATAGTCAATGAGACTCTGGTCGCTGCAGAAGAACACCTGCAAGGCTTCCTCCCATAACTGCCTGCCTTCCTCATTCGGCACGACCGCTGTCACTTTGGTAATCAGGTCAGCAGGATCAGTCGCTCTCCAACCGTTAATACCTTTCGTCAGATCATAAGTGCCGCCGGGTGTATTCAGCAGCATAGGATTCCCGTCAAGCTGCTCCGGGTGCTTCAGTACCAGTGGTTTGGCGGCATCAAGGGCGTTATTCAGACTTCGGATGTTGCGATACTTCATCACGAAATCGTGGTATATCTCCGAAAATCTGAATAGCCCATATGCAGCACCCTGCTCCGGATTCAAACTATCACGGAACTTTTTACCACCCGCTTTTGCCAGCATTCTGGGAACGCCGAGCTTTTCCAGTGCACATAAATGTTCTTCCATCTTGCTTTCCGCATCCGAAAGCTGGGCATCGGTATGTTCAATCATCGCCATGACCGCCGCCTGTTCCGATTCCTCCCAATATACACCATTGTAACGCAGGTAATTGGTAGCAACCGTGAAGGTGATTTCCTCGCCAAAGCAGTCCACGAAAGTACGGGCTTCACCGACATCGGAAAAATCATCCGGCAGGAGAGGATTTTGTCCGAACTGGTCGGGCGGAACATATCCGTCCTGCGAGGTAACCTTGCTGCCGAACTTGCAGGCACTGTTCCAGATGCTTTCCAATTCCGTATCATCAAGAGGAGGATTGCACTCGGCTGCTTTGTCCAGAAATTTCTGACGGGCTTCATCCGTCACACCGAAACGCTTGACCAGTCTGCCCGCAATACGGGACAGGGTGCTGTTGCGCTGCCCTTCTGGAATGCTGCGGTTCGATTTCATCAGTGTCAGCCAGTCCTCGATAGTCAGACTCCCTTCGTGCCAAACCACCTCACTTTTCGAGCCAAACAGAAAACGGGAGGCATCCAGCGCATTGCCGTCAAAGAAGGGAAGTTCCTTGTAGATACGGGCTTTGATTGCTTTGTGAAATGTTGCATCCTTGCATGGCGTTGTCGGGAAAAATACATGGAAACGAGGGCGGGCGGATACCGAGCCTTTCGCCAGCATATGATGACGACTGTATGTGACCGCAAATGCCACATCTGTTAGCATCTCCGACAGCTTTTCGGGCGTGATCCACTCGTCCGTATCGTCGGAATGGTCGTTGTCACAGTCCATCGGCACAACATCCGAGAGCTGGAAGTTAGTGTCACTGCGGGAAAAATTATCATACAGTGCGCATACATGATCGAAGGCGACCGCCTTCTTTAGGTCAGCTTCAGAGGTAATGACTTTCTGGTGTGGGTAGTTGGTGTTCTTCGCATTGCCGGTACAGTCGGCAGTATACAGGGTAAATTTCATAGCTTTTCCTCCAATTCTTCCGTGAAATAACGGATTTTCATGTGTTTACGCTTCGCACGGTCAATCTCCGCCTTCATGCCTACGGAGATATTCTCACCGAACACCCAAAGCTCCACGCACTTGCTCATCAGCACCCAGTTCATAAAAATGGCTGTATCCCGTTCCTCTGGAATATCGTCGTCCATGAACTGCGTAAAATAGATGTGCGGTGCAATCGGCAGATAGTGCTTGTCTACGGCAAAGCGGCTGTATCTCTTGGCGTTCTTGATATTCCTCTCCGTATCTCCGGAGTAAGGAGAGCAGATATACACAATGGGTCGGAAGGCGGCAGCCTTGCGGACTGCCTTTTCTTCCTTTTCCAGACGGGTGAACGCCTCGTGTTCTGTAGGGCTGAAATAGCCCTCTGCGTTGTACTTATTTGCCATTGCCGTGCTCCTTTTTTATGCGTGCCGCATACCATTCCAGATGACGCTTTCTCGTCTGAAAATCTGGAACTGACAGCAGCAGACCAATATCAGCCTTTTGCAGAACTTCAAGCATATTGATTTGCTCCTGCGTCAGATATGGGCGGATGCTGGTCTTTTTCTCAATACCATGAAGCACTCTGAACTGCTTTGCCGTCATGCCAAGTACAATACGGTTGAGCATATCGCATTCATTGCTGAAGTGATAAGGCTTCGGGTTGTCGTTGATAAGACGGATATTCTCGGTCAGCAGAGGAAATTCCTGCCTTGCCGATACAAGCGTTCTGATGAAAGACTCCATCTCGTTGAAACGGCGTATGTACAGTTCCTTGAACTGCATTGCTTTCTGACCTGTATATCCCATTGCCAGAAGCGTGAAGCCATCACGAGTCAGCAAATAACAGTTCAGCTTTCTGCCGGTACTGTCTTTATACGATGAGGGCATAAAATTTGCCTTGCGGAATTCTTCACTGAGTCCAGATTTGGGCTCAGTAAGTTTGGCAATATCGCGCAGAACGTGCTTGTGTTGTTTTTCAAAAAACTGTGCCACATAGCGGCTGTCTACTCTGGCAGTGTCATGTTTATCGACGAACACGCCGTAATCGTCCATAGGAATCAAACTTTTCATTTCAGTGCCTCCATTCTTTTCTTCGAGCAGGCAGAACAGCAAACTGCCGTGCCATACATATCGCCCATGCCGTCTGCAAATACAACAGACAGGTCAACGGATACTTCCTTACCGCAGTCAGGGCAGGTGCAGAACACATTTTCATCGTTCAGTTCTACCTTGACTTCAACAGTGTCATTGATATTTTCCTTTACATAAAACATAGCAAAACCTCCTAAAGTTCTTCTCATTATACAGTCCTTAAAAATATGCTGAAAATTAGCCTGCTCCTAATCTTTTTTATAAAATTCGCATTCGTACCCATCAGCCCGCAAGAGCAGCCCCTCTGCCCATTTCGGTGTACGAGCCATCTGTTCGCAGACAGCCTGCAGTGACATTCGTCTATCAGCTTCAATAATCATTTCATCGTGGATATGCCCGACGATAAAGCAGTGAGACAATGTCTGTAGGGAATAAAACAGCAAATCACGAGCTATACCCTGAACAATATTTTCCACGAGCTTGCCGGAGTATGTCTCCAGCCGCTGCCACTTCTTTGATGTGCCGACACCGTCATAGGTAATAGATTCACCGCCAAAACGGTTCTCTTCAATACGTGGCTTTACGTAGGCAAGCCGTCTGCCGGAGGGGAGTTCAATAAACAGAAATCCAGATTCATAGCTGAATTTGATACCGTGTGTTTCTGTCTGAGTTTTGCCGCTGACTGCCTTGATAGCCATCCTCTCCACGTCCCACCAGAGCTGTACGATGTTGGGCGATGCCTTCCGCCAATCTGTGACAATTTGCTTCAGCTCATTATCTGAAAGTCCCATAGCGTCTGCACCGAACGCCTTCATAGCACCTACGCTGCCGCCATAACCACACGATAATTCGGCACATTTACCTTTCTGCCGCAAATGTCCGTTCACGCCGTGCTTTACAACAGGAACACCGAACATCTTTGATGCCGATGCACAATAAATGTCCTCGCCATTAGCAAAAGCGTTCATTCTCCACTGTTCGCCTGCAAGCCATGCAATAACACGGGCTTCGATAGCAGAGAAGTCCGCTACGATGAATTTATAGCCTGCTTTCGGTACAAATGCTGTGCGGATAAGCTGTGAAAGTGTGTCGGGAATATCCTCATAGAGAAGTTCCAGAGCGTCCATATCGCCGGAAAGAACAAGATTTCGTGCCGATTCCAAATCGGGAATATGATTCTGCGGTAAATTTTGCAATTGTATAATCCTTCCTGCTTCCCGACCTGTACGATTTGCACCGTAGAACTGGAACATTCCTCTTGCACGGCCATCCGAGCAGACCGCATTTCGCATTGCTGCATACTTTTTGACAGAGGATTTGGAGGTTTGCTGTCGGAGCAGCAGTACTTCACGAATTTCCGGCGAAACTTTATCTATCAGTTCCTGCACTTCCTTTTTGCCGAGTGATTCTATTTCTACGCCGTGCGATTTCAGCCAACCTTTCATTTGCTGCACGGAGTTTGGATTTTCAAGTCCTGTCAATTCGCACAGCTTTTCAGTAAGATGCTGTTTTGCACAATCGCCGATACGAATTGCATTACGGACAAGCGGCAAATCAAGCTGAATGCCGCGGTCGTTGATTTCTTGGTCAAGGTGGTATTCCTTCCATACGAAATAAGGAACAGGGAAACGGCTTATTTTCCTCTCGATTCCTATTTCCGTCTCCACGTCACGCTTGTTGTATGCTTTGAAAACCGCCCACTTATCAGGAGCATCGGACGGAACATGAAACAGCGGTTTATCGCCGTCATAGGCATAGGGGACACAAAAATACTTGATGAGAGCTTTGCCCTCTGTCATCTTCTGCTGTTCGAGTTTCAGGACCGAGCCGACTCCTGCCAGCGTCAGCGGCAATCCAAGGTAAGCGGACGCTGCCATAGAGCAGTGCCAAGAATCAGGACTAAGATAATTGCCGACAGAATCCTGTGGAATGCTGTAACTGTGGAAAATATCGGGATAATTGCGTTTCAGCCAGACCGACAGGCATACGCGCTCAAAAGAAGCGTTGAAGCTGTGCTTTGTGACAGAATCGTCCGTCAAGGCATGAAGAATATCATCGGGGAGCGACTCACCGCTGGCAAGGTCAATGACCTTCACCGGAGCATCGTCTACGGAATAGGCAAACAGCAGAATATCAAAATAAGGAGAATCGGCATAGCGGTATACGCCTGTTTTGGTAATGTCTGCGTCGCTGCGAGTTTCCAAGTCAATCATCAATTTATGCATATTATCAACTCCAAATTTCCCACCCACGGTTCACACCGCAAACGCCCACCCGTCTGTATCAGTTAATTATGAAAGAAAATCATCGTCGTCATCGTCTGCAAAATCGTCCTCTGCACGGGATTTACCGCCCAGCGGCTCTCCGTCACGGAGCTTCTGGAGATTGTTCAAACCGCAGGCAATTCCACGGTTGCCATTGGTATTGAATGCGTAGAAATTAATGCTTGCACGACCGTAGATACCGCTGTAAAGTTCGCTGGTATCGAGAATCGGCTGGCAGTCGGCATCTACGACACCGGGCTTTGTTGCGCTGTTTGCGTTGATGAAGTAGCTGTCTGCGTAAGCCGGGTCGTCCGGTCTTTCTTCATCGCCGTCACGAAGAGGCGTTTTGAGCATCTTAAGTGCGGGAACAGACTTGCCGTTTCCCTTGAGTTTGGACTGTCCCTCGTCATAAGCAGCCTTGATTGCCGCTTTGCATTTCTCCACCGTTACGGTATCGCTTTTCGGAATGATAAGAGATACGCTGTACTTCGGAGTGCCGCCGTTGATGCTCTTCGGCTCGTTTACGATGAGATAGCTGAAGCGAGTATTTTTGCCCGTGACCACCTTTGTCGGATTCATGATCTTTGCCATAATAAAAACTCCTTTACTCTTTAAAATCTTCTGCTGTGGGATTCCACGCTTTCCGTTTATCGGAATCGGGAACCAGTGTCGGTTTGCCCTGTGGTTTCTCAATAAGAGAGCTGAGCAGGGTATCAAATTTTTTCTTGCCGAGCAATTTTGTCATTGCGGTCACGCCCATGAGCTTCTTTTCAAATGGGTCATATCCTGCATCCGTGACAACTGCCGCAACGGCATCATCATTTGTGTATCTTCGGTTGGAGCGACCTTCCACGATCTTATATCCGGGGAACTCCTTACCGCTGATTGCCTGTTCAAGTGCATATGTTTTTACATCGTTTACCCAACCGATAAAGGTGTCCGCACGATTGAGAATCATGCTGATTTCATCATCGGAAAGTGTATCAGGAACGGCAAAGTCGTACTGTGCCATTTGGAGATTGTACTCCGCACGCTTGCGGCAGGTTGCCTTGACCTTGCAGAACTGACAGTGTTTGCCTGCCTTGTATTCGCCCTCACCGTTGGCGGCAAGAACCGCTGCCGGAACGAGGATTTTTTCTGCCCATTCGAGCAGTTCTTCTTTGGTAATTTCGGCAATGCTGATGTTGTCACGTCTGGGCTGAAAAATAATCATGCGGACGGTCTGAATGTCGTACAGGCTTTCAAAGAGATTGAGAGCACCGAGGGCATACATCCGCATTTGGCTGTTGTTTTCGGCTTCTACCAAAATTCCCAGCCCATACTTGAAATCTATTACCGTAAGCGTACCGTCAGCTACGATAATACAGTCGGCTGTGCCGAAGCTCTCTGACACCCAACGGGTAAAATCAAGACGCTGTTCTACAAGGACAAGCGGGTCGGAGCAGTTCTGCTTTGCCGTTTCGACCTGCTCCATGACAAATTCGCAGTAAGTATCGCTGCATTCCGCCATTTCTTCATCGAAGTAAGTCAAATCTTCAGTGGGGTCACGAACCCTGTGTCCGAGAGCCTTTTTTACCTTGTACTCGCAGAGGGCGTGGGCGTCTGTACCTTGTTGAGCATAGCTGCTGGATGTATCCTGTTGTACCGCATTTTCTTTTGCGGACGGCGGGCAGTTGATCCAACGCTCACTGCTGGACGGTGCAAGAAGTGCGTGATTACCCAGCATTTGCAATCACCTCCGCTTCTGCAAGCAGTGCTGTGTAGTCCGACTCTGCCACATCGGAGAGCTTGTCTGCCCCGAATTTCCGGAGCAGCTCCTTGACTTCAGCAGTATGACCATTGCGGGAAATCTCCGACAGACGGCTGCGGAGTTCTACAAAAGTAACAGTCTGCTGTTCAGGTGTCGGCTGTTCCTTCGATTCCTCCTTCGGCTCGTCCATTTCAGGGCTGTAGATTTCCTCGAATGTGTCAAGATACTCGCTTGTAATTTTTGCTGTCAATCCTTCAACCGCTTTCGTCAGTGCGTTCAAGGAATTGATCAGTTCGAACATTTTGTCCATGGTTTTCACCTCTTCATCTTTTTTTGATTGGGAATCATTCCTTCTCACCATACAGTCCTCGGATCAGCCTGAAAAATTAGCCCCCTCAAAAAACTTTTTTATAATTTCCATAATTCTTTTTTTGTGAGCAGTAACTGTCGGTGATGACATACCGAGGATTGCGGCGGTTTCCTTCACATTGAAACCTCGCAGATAATGAAGTTCATAAACCTGTTTCTGACGTTCTGACATAGTTTCAACAGCCGCACGGAGCATTTCTACTTCCGGAGATACTTCACTGCCGTCAGGAATATTTTCAATAGCGGCTTTCTCAGAATCATGTTCATCATCAGACATCACATAGTCAATGGAAAGATTCCAATTTCTTGGTGCTTTCTCACCGGGATGAGCGTTTTCCCATTCCTTTACAGCCTGCTTTTCTTCAGCGGTCAGTTCAGGACGACCGTTTTTCAGGTTGTTGCGTACTTCTGCATCATCCAAATGATGCAGAAGTACAATAAACTCTTCAGTAATACCGTCTTTCCCCGGTATCAGGGTAATTGTGCTGCCGTCATAAATCGGATAGGTGTATGTAGTCCTTTTGGCGGCTGGCGTTTTGCGTACTCTCAGTTTTTCAGCTTTTTTCTCATAAATTGGCATAAAAAATTCCTCCATTGTCTTGAATGGAGGAATCACCCGGCTGCAAAATGGCATAACAAATCAGACTGCACTCCAGAAGGGATTTCACTCCATTCGGTTTGCAGCCGTCAAGCTCAAATTGACAGCCTTGTTATTCTATTGTCCCACACAGCCTGTTGAGCAACCGGTGTCAGTATGTATGAGTCAGCAGTTTAACGTCATACTGGGGACATAAATAGACGGAAAAGTCAACCCCTCCCGTTATTCATGGAAAAAGTAGAGGTTAAAACGAACGGTTTTTGTAACTTTGTAAATTTTGCGTAAAATCACTTCCGCCCTCTTAAAAAATTATATCAAATGTGATATAATATAATCAAATCTTTAGTTTTCATGTCAAATTAGGAATAATATATTGAAAAGGAATATGAATATGTCAGAATTGAATTTCCAGTTACTTGAAGAAAATATCCGTATGCTCCTTGTGAAAAACAATATAACGCAGCAGAAACTCGCAGAAATTGCAGGTATGACGCAGGCTAACGTAAGCAAAGCATTGAATCGTAACGAAAAGAAACGTTTTACTCTTGATCAGGTATATAGAATTGCACAGTACTTTGAAGTATCTATTGATAGCCTTGTAGGGAATCCAGCTGAAAATTCAGCAGGTACAAGTCCACGTGATGCCTTCCGTTTCATTACAAAGTTTCTCTCTGCTGGAAAATTGAGGACTGCTGAATTGACAGTAAAAGAGACAAAATATGAGCAGGAATATGGTAATGGCTTAATGGAACACAAACCACGAGAAATTGATGACACATATCCCGTTTTCTTCTTTCCGGACTATGAAAGGTTCTCCGATTATAAGTTATCAGATCAAGACGAAGTCGACTTACATATGGAATTTTGTGCTCGTGGAAACGATACAAGATTTCTATATCTGAACGAAATATTGAAGAAGATGATACCACTGATTGCACAGTACAGGGACGGTGATATTCCGGAGGAGGCTTTTCAAATGATTGTTGATGGCTATGCAAATCAATTGCCAGATAAGTAATAAGATAGAATTTAGATTCTATTATTCATATGTTATACTGTTCTAAAGCCAAATAAAGATTTTGTGCAGAATATTGTTCAGGTTTAGAATAGAGGGGAGTATAAGGGTTGACGATGTTAGTTACTCACTGTCATTCATTTTTGAGATAAGATCATCTATCATCTCCTCCAGCTCACGGCAGCTTATGCTGTGAAGGTTGCCAAAGCGGTTAACAACTGAGTCAGCAACTTCCGGTGAATGGTTAATGCTGACGGCAGTGAGTAGATTGGATGCCCGTTTTTCGTTCTGTCGTTGTCATTAATTAATGCCTCCTTTAAAATTTACAAAATTTACACTTTTCTCATTGCCTTTTTGTTGAATCTGTGGTATAATGTAGATGTGACAATTTTGTGAAGAGATGTTTGCAATTCGATTATGGTGTAATTTTACCACCATCGAATGAAACTTTCAAAGCGATTAAGGACGTTTAAGTATGATTAGGTATGTTTAAAGGAGGCACCTTTATGGTATTCAGTAATTTTGCACAGGTTTTGTATTCCGTTCTTGCAGAAGGACGCAGCTTTGCACAATTTACAAGAAACTTGTTCTTAAACATTACTGATTACAGCGATTCAGAAGAAAACCCTATCGAAGATGCTGAGGACGGAACATTGAAAGCCTACTATACGGGAAAAAATGGCATTTCAAGATTTGCAAAGAAAATAAACAGCCACTTGGATACCCAAAAATTCGAGATGTATTTAGAAAGATTTCCGTCCGGTACTGCAATGCTTATTCGTGATGTACTTCTCCCATTTGATTCACAAATTGATGAATTCAATTGCTATAAAAGGTGTGCAAGCATACTTAAAGATATCATAATTACGGCAGCAACACAAAAAAGAAAGCCTAAAAAGGACATCAGTATTACGTCTGTAACTACAGCACCCAGAGAGGTTGACTCTGATTTTAAAACTCGGTTGTTGCTCGAAGCCTCTGGAATATGTGCAAATGATAATTGCAATAAGCCACTAAGCATAACTAAGGGGGAAGATTATCAATGTTACTTTGAGTGTGTAATTATCGACAGTGCACTTCCACAAGATTCCTTTGAGAATAATATAGCTTTTTGTCCTGAATGTGCAGCAAGGTTTAGAATGAGGGCTACTACCGATGAAATTCAAAGAGTTAAAGAAATCAAAAAGCAACTGATTCAAGATGCAGCCGATAAGCAAATGTTATCAGAAAGCCAAGTGACAGATGGTGTAAAAAGAGTTATTCAGAAAATCTCTAAATCACTTACAGATGAGCCAAAGGTTCAGCTCTCTTATAATACGGCGACTATTGATCAGAAACTTCTTGCGATAAGCAAGCCTTTATGTATAAAAGTCAAGTCATTTGTAAATGAATACTACAATGTTGTATATGATGCATTCATTCAGATGGATAAATCAAAGGTTATACGGTTTGAGCCGTTTTCACTACAAATGAAAATGAATTATATCCAGCTTGTTCAGAGTGGAACTGAACCAGTTAAAATTTTTGATAAACTTGTGGACTGGATTGTAAGTATCACAAATGAAGATCGATTGTGGTGTGAAATTATTGTTTCATACTTTGTACAGAAATGCGAGGTGTACAATGCAACTTCCGAACAAACTATATAGTTATAACTATAGCGTTCTTTCAAAATTTCCGATTTTACTTAAGTCTCTTCAAAAAGGGGATGTTCAAGTACTATCTCTATTTATGAGTAATCAGGACAAATTCGAGAGTATCAATGATTTTATTGAGACACTTGATGCACTTTACGCCCTGCGAAAAATAGATTATGATGATGAAAAAGGGGTGATACATTTTGTTATATGAAATCCAATGTGATCGTTTTATCTCAAACGGTCAACCAAGACCGCCGATTCGTTTTAACAGCGGTTTAAATGTGGTATTGGGCGGAAGAAATGCAGACAACTCTGTTGGAAAATCGACATTTATGCTGATTATCGATTTTGCTTTTGGCGGAGAAACATACGCAAAATCGCAAACTGCTCTTCACATCGGAAATCACCTGATCAAATTTGCTTTCAAGTTTGCTGAGACACTCTACTATTTCTCTCGTGATGTTGTGAATGCCAATACGGTTAATGTATGTGATGCAAATTATAATGTGCAGTCAACACTTTCAATTGACAATTTCAGGAAAAAACTTCGAGAACTATATAATATCACATTGAGAAACGGCTCTTTTCGTGGAATCGTGGGTCCTTATTTCAGAATTGCCGAGATTGAAAATCACAATAGTTTGAAGCCACTTCATGCATTCCCAAGCCAAAAAACGATTGATGCGATAGTGGCATTAGAAAAGCTATTTGATGAATATTGGCATATTGAGGAGTATAAGGATGTTCTCAAAAAGAGGGAGGAAAAGCTTAAGGCACACAATGCAGCAAGGAAACAAGCCCTTCTTCCTAATAGTGTAACTACGAAAACTGCATATAAGAGAAATACTACTGAGATTGAACGGTTAGAAAAGGAACTTGAAGAATTAACACTGCAGACTGATCGTGATCTTTCAAAGGAAAACACGGAAGAAGCAGATCAAGTTTCTGAAATTAAAGGGAAAATTACCGCCCTCAAGCGTAAACGTACAATGCTACAATCCCGATTGGACGCCGTCAAACTGAATGTCAGCGGCGGTATCAGATATGTACAAGGAGAGTTTTTAGAACTTCAAGAATTTTTCCCAGATGTCAATATTCGTAAAATCGCAGAAATAGAGGCATTCCATGAAAAACTCATAGCAATTCTAAAACAGCAGATGGAGGATGAGATCTTGCGTCTGTCTACGTTGGTTGCAGCAGCAACGGACGAGATACAAGTTCTTGAAGAGGAGCAACGTTCTCATGGTAGCCTTGCTGCGATGTCTAAAGCATTTCTTGATAAGTTTTCGCATTATCGACAGCAGATTGATACACTACGAAACCAGAATAAAGCTTACGATGATGCAAAGACTTTTGCAGATGACATAAAAGCTGCAAAACAAGCTCTGAAGGATGCCGAAGATACCATTCTGCGAAATATCGAAAGCATGATCAATTCACAAATGACTCGCTATAACGACTTTGTTTATAACCAGACACGAAAAGCTCCTGAAATCAATCTTTTTGACGGCACACGGTATGAATTCACTACTCCAGATGACACAGGAACAGGTACATCATATAAAAGCCTTATTGTGTTCGATTTGAGTATTTTGAAACTCACGCAACTTCCCACTTTGATTCACGATTCTCTGATCTTTAATGATATCGGGTATGCACCGCTTGAAAAGATCATGGAACTATATACACAAAGTAGCAAACAGATATTTATTGCCTTTGATAAAAAAGAAGCTCCGACAAAAGCAATTCAAAAGATACTTGATTCAGCGAGCATATTGCATTTAAGCTCTGATGGAAATGAGCTATTTGGAGAGAATTGGGGTAGAAAAAAGAAGGATGAGGAAGAGGACTCCGCTGCTCCTACAAAGTAAAAAAATGCGGCATTAAGTGCTGCATTCTTTTATCCGTCCCTTTTTTAAACATTAGCCTAAAACAAATCATTTTTTAATTGAAAAATTCGGCAAAGTGTGGTATAATATTGGAAATAAAGCTTCAAGTATAGAACAGGAGGACTCCCATTGACGGAACTCATTGAGATCAATGCATATCCGGTAAAAAACGTCCTGTCAAGGCTTTTGCTCGACAAGACGACTGGCAAAAATATAATCTTTGCGACTGACGATTATGCACGCTATGGTTGTTACGATACAGATCAGATTACAGAAAATGCATTGCTTGGGTTTGATTCGCTTGATATTCAACCTCGTGTGATGAAAGATCGTACAGAGCAATCAGAGCGCACAAGAAAAAAGGCAGAAGTATTCACTCCTACCTGGATTGTCAAACAGATGTGTGACCATTGTGACAGCGTCTGGCAGGACGGCAAGTATGCGGATGACTGGCAGAAATATGTACAGCTCCGGATACTGGAAATCGCCTGCGGAGAAGCTCCGTTTCTTGTAACACGCTACGATACAACTACAGGTGAGCGACTACTAATCGGTGAGCGTACAGGAATGCTTGACCGGAAGCTTCAGGCGATACAGGCAGATGACGAGGAAACATGGCTCAAATGGGCATTCAAATCCTACGAAAGCACATACGGCTACGAATTTCAGGGAGACAATCTGTTGATCGCACGTATCAATCTACTCGTGACCTTCTGTGATTATCTGGAAGAACGTTGGCAGAGAAAGGCTACCGACAGCGAGCTGAAAAAAATCGCCAATATCATTGCATGGAATCTATGGCAGATGGATGGACTGAAGGACACCGTGCCGCTGGGCGTACCGGGTGAAGAATTTCACCAGTTTTCTCTTTTTGGTGATGAAGAACCTGTTGATTTAGAGGCTGACAGCTGCAAGATATATAACCACCGCAGTAGCAATTCATTGTTGTTTGCGGATATAAAGGAGGGTAAAAGTAATATGAAATTTGATTTTGTGATTGGTAATCCGCCGTATCAGGATAACACATTAGGAGATAACGAAACTTACGCTCCGCCTATTTATCACTTGTTTATGGATGCCGCTTTCACTGCTTCTGATAAAGTGGAACTAATAACACCAGCTCGTTTCCTGTTTAATGCAGGAAGTACGCCTAAGTCATGGAACGCTGAAAGGCTAACTGATAACCATTTCAAGATTCTATATTTTGAGCAAGATAGCACTAAAGTATTTAAAAACACAGTAATAACAGGAGGACTTGCAATCTCATATCGTGATGCTAATGCTGATTATAAAGCAATAAAAGTTTTTACTCAATTCTCCCAGCTTAATTCTATTTTGCATAAAGCAATTAATGAACATAACTTTCAAAGCCTTGAGCCGCTTGTTGTCTCCAGAACCGCATATCGTCTAACCGAAAAGATGCACGAAGAACATCCGGAGGCTATTGAACAATTGAGCAAGGGACACGCATATGATATGTCCTCGAATATTTTCGAAAGGTTACCACAAATATTTTTTGACTCTAAACCTGATGATGGATTCAGCTATGTCAGGATTTATGGAAAAGTGGGTACAGCAAGGTTGTACAAGTATGTAAGAGAGGACTATGTGCGACCAGTATCTAATCTGCATAAGTACAAGGTATTAATGGCACGTGCAGACGGAGCTGCCGGAACAATAGGTAATCCTATTCCTGCAAGAATTATCGGAACACCAATTGTAGAAGTGCCGAACACAGGTAATACAGAGACATTTCTTAGCATTGGTGCTTTTGCAGACAATACTTGCGCTGAGAATGCGCTAAAGTATATTAAGACAAGATTTGCGAGAACATTACTGAGCGTTTTGAAAACGACACAAGACATCACACCTGAAAAGTTTAAATATGTCCCCCTCCAAGACTTCACTGAAAACAGCGACATCGACTGGAGTAAGCCTGTTTCTGAAATCGACCAGCAGCTCTATGCAAAATACGGCTTAACACAGGAAGAAATCGACTTCATCGAAACTCATGTAAAGGAGATGGATTAAGTGGCGAAAATCAGTATTCAGACAACCCGACCTGTCGTTCCAATGATATACGCTTATACAACTCCCGGCGTTTCCTATCATGACGGCTGGACAAAGATTGGATATACCGAACAAGATGTCACCACTCGCATTAGGCAGCAAACACATACAGCAGGTATCCAGTGGGAACTGCAATGGAAGAAAAATGCACTTTTCGATGATGGTTCAGGACGCAGTTTCCGTGATTCAGATTTTCATGCCTACCTGCAAAAGCAGGGCGTTCCCCGTGAAGCAGGGACAGAGTGGTTTCAGATCTCTGGCAGTGACTCCAAACGCATGATCAATGATTTCCGTGAGAACTGTGGAGTACTGAAAACTATCGGTACTGTTGCCTATGAACTTCGTTCCGAGCAGGAGCAGGCAGTTGCGCAGACCTTTGACTATTTCCAGAGCCATCAAAACGGCGAATTTCTCTGGAATGCAAAACCACGTTTTGGAAAAACACTGGCTACATATGACCTCTGCAAACGCCTGAAAGAGAGCAAAGGCAAGATGGCTTGTAATATTCTGATCGTGACAAATCGTCCGGCAATTGCCAATTCGTGGTATGATGATTTCGTAAAGTTTCTTGGAACAGAATCCGGCTTTCGGTTTGTCAGTGAAGTATCTGCTTTGAAGGGTAAACCTTACGTTCTGACAAGATATGAATACACGGACAACCTTTCAAGTAGTGGACTTGCAAGTTGTATCGAATTTGTCAGTTTGCAGGATTTAAAAGGCTCGCTTTATTTCGGTGGTCAGTATGACAAGCTGAAAGAACTGGTACAGATGCAGTGGGAACTGCTGGTTATCGACGAGGCACACGAGGGTGTGGACACATCCAAAACAGATGTGGCATTCCATCAAATCAAGCGCAATCACACGCTGCACCTTTCCGGTACACCGTTCAAGGCACTGGCGAATGACAAGTTTCCTGCCGATGCCATCTATAACTGGACATATGCGGATGAACAAAAGGCAAAGCGTGATTGGAGTGATGTCGAGCACAACAACCCCTATGAGAATCTGCCGCAGCTCAATCTGTTTACATATCAGATGTCCGAAATTATTCGTGATCAATTGCAGCAGGGTGTTGAAATCGAGGGTGAAACGGAAGAATATGCGTTTGATCTGAATCTGTTTTTCTCTACGAAAGCGAATGGCTCTTTTGTCTATGAAAGCTCTGTTGACAGATTTCTTAATGCACTCACCACTCAGGAGAAATTCCCGTTTTCCACTCCAGAACTCCGTGCAGAACTTTGCCATACCTTTTGGCTGCTTGACCGTGTGGATAGTGCAAAGGCTCTGGCAAAGAAGCTGAAAGCACATCCGGTGTTCAAAGACTATGAAATCATACTTGCTGCCGGTGATGGCAGACTTTCGGAAGAAGATGAAGCAAAGAAGGCATACGATAAAGTCCGTGATGCTATTGATAAGTATGATAAGACAATTACACTGTCTGTCGGTCAGCTTACTACAGGTATAACGATTCCCGAATGGACAGCGGTGCTGATGCTGTCTAATATCAAATCTCCTGCTTTATATATGCAAGCAGCTTTCCGTAGCCAGAATCCGTGGAGATACACAGAGTGCGGCGAAATGCGTGTTAAGCAGAATGCGTATGTGTTTGACTTTGACCCTGCAAGAACACTGATTATCTTTGAAGAATTTGCAAATGACCTGAATTCCAGTACGTCTGGAGGTAAAGGCGATAGTGATTCCAGAAAGCAGAATGTCCGTGTGCTGCTCAATTTCTTCCCTGTTATCGGCGAGGACGAGCAGGGCGAAATGGTGGAGCTTGATGCGGAAAAGGTGCTGTCCATTCCGAGAAGGATTCGTTCTTTGGAGGTCGTTCGTCGTGGCTTCATGTCGAATTTTCTGTTTCAGAATATTGCAAACATCTTTAATGCACCGCCGGAGGTTATTGATATTATCAGTTCTCTGCCGAATGCGCCGGAGGGCGATTTGGTGGACGTATCACCGCAGACAAGAGAGGATTTGTCTGTCAATGATGAGGGCGAAGTGGATTTGCCGGATGAATTTGTGATTGGCAGGTCACAGAAAGTATTCGGTGATAAAATCTATGGTGAAATTACAGATACTCTTGCACAGAAAACAGAAGAGATAGTAGCTGCTCCTGCTACTACAGAACAACAACAGGTAGAGCGTTTGCAAGATGTATTTAAAAAGGAATTAGTCGCTCCAGTGATGCAGGTGACAAATGACACTTATGGAGCAGATCTGAAAGCCAAAGATTCTAAAAAACTTAAAAAGCAGCTTGAACAGAAAGCTGACAAACTCGTTACTCAGGAATACGGAAACTACTCTATTCAGAAGAAAACTCTCGAAGCAGAAAGACAAGATGTACTTAAACATCTCCACGAAACAGGACAGTCTGCCGCCGAGGTCAATGACCATTTTGACACACTGGTGCAGGAAGCTACGGATGCCTTCAAGGAACGTGTTAGCACTGTTCTGGAGGAAACCGTTCCGACACTGTGCGAAGAGGTCGTAAAAACAGTCGAAACACAGAAGCGTGAGCGTACCAAAGAAACGATTGAGGATGCTGTGCGTGACCATCTGCGTGGCTTTGCAAGAACGATTCCGTCCTTCCTTATGGCATACGGCGATGATTCTACCACTCTTGAGACATTTGATGTGATTATTCCTGACGAGGTTTTCCTTGAAGTCACAAGCATCACGCTCGATCAATTCCGCTTGCTTCGTGACGGTGGCTCGTATATCGATGCTGAAACCGGAGAAGAAAAGCACTATCCCGGAAAGTTGTTTGATCATGTAGTATTTGATGACTCTATCAAGGAATTTCTGGCACTCAAGGTAAGACTGTCGAATTATTTTGACGATACACAGAGTGAAGACATTTTTGACTATATTCCGCCGCAGAAAACTAACCAGATTTTCACACCGAAGCATATCGTGAAGCAGATGGTGGATTTACTGGAACAAGAGAATCCCGGCTGTTTCGATGATCCTTCAAAGACATTTGCAGATTTGTATATGAAATCGGGTCTGTACATTGCGGAAATTGTAAAGCGGCTGTTCAATTCTAATGGTATGAAACAGGCATATCCTGACAAAGCAAAGCGGCTGCAGCATATCTTTGAGAAGCAGGTTTACGGTCTTGCACCGACGGAGATTATCTATCAGATTGCACTTCACTTTATTCTTGGATTTGATGATGGTAATCTAATTCGAAATCATCATCTTCGTCAGTGTGATGCACTTCCTTTGGCGAAGAATGGTACACTAGAGTCAAAGTTGGATGCAATTTTTGACAGTATTGAATAGAATTGGAAGTAATGAATAGTGATTGGTGAAAAATTTACATTAATGCAATATTCAGTCAGCGCCATTCTTGGTCTGATTGATGTTGAGCAATTTGTTATTCCTGAGATACAGCGTCCTTTTGTATGGAAGCGCAGTCAAGTTCGTGATTTGATTGACTCTCTTTATAGTGGCTATCCAACCGGTTACATCATTACATGGAAGAATCCGGATGTAAAAACAAAGGATGGAGTTATCGCTGGTGGCAAGCACGTCCTGATTGATGGTCAACAGCGAGTAACAGCTTTAATGGCTGCTATTTCTGGATTAGAAGTACTTGATGATGATTTTAATAAGGATAGAATCAAAATAGCCTTTAATCCGTTAGCGATTGATTCCACTAAACGATTTGAAGTACAGGACGCTTCTCACTTAAAAGATAAAAAATGGATTCCTGATATATCCGTTATTTTTAAGCCTGATTTTAAGCAACGTGCATTTGAAAACCAATATGCAGTGTTAAATGAAGACGTTGACCTTGATGAAGTATCCGAAGAACTCACAAAACTTAAAGCAATCGCTAACCGTCAGATTGGTGTCATAGAGCTGGATCACACTCTTGATATTGACGAAGTTACTGACTATAAATGAGCATCCCTAAAAAATGCACAAAAAGATAGGACAACAGTCCCAAAAAGAGTTATAATGTACTTGTAACCTACATTAACTCAAAGGAGTGTTGTCCTATGAAAACAAATACAAACAGCGTCTTGTAAAGGTGAAACCCTTGCTTGATGCTTTCTTTTCATGGCTTGATGCACAAAACATCAGCGGAAAAGGCAAACTGGCAAAAGCAGTGGGATACGCACTGAATGAAAAGAAATATCTCTACACATTTTTAGAGGACGGTAATGTACCGATTGATAACAATCGTGCTGAGAATGCGATTCGTCCGTTTGCAGTTGGTCGTAAGAACTGGCTGTTCAACAATACAGAGCGTGGGGCAAAATGCAGTGCGATTCTGTATTCAATCATTTCCACAGCTCAGGCTAACGGACTGGATGCCGAGAAGTATCTGACTGAGCTGTTTTCACAACCAGCAGGTACCATTCTGCTGCCATGGAAGGAGAAAAACGATGAAACTGAAGCCTGAAGAAGCCGGTTTGTTTTATGAGATGTTTCTGCCGCTTCTCGATTATGTGAACGAGAACTACCATGTCACGATGGAAACCGTTCATTTCACAGGAGAACGCATTGATCCCGGAGAAGCGGCAGAGGTGGCACAATTTTTATGGGAACGCACCTGGATTATTGATGACTACCTTGCCGGAGCTGTATTGCCTGAAGAACAGTGTGAGATCATTTTAAGCTGGAAACGCTGTGTTTCCGGAACGTTTATCATCGAACGGCATTTGAAGAAGAAGGGGTCAATCTTTATTTCTGATGACAATAATTCTGTATATCTGGTGAATGGCATTATTGACAGTTGGGAAGAAATGTTTTCGGGCATTCCGACACCGATGATCGTAAAGGCAACATTGCTTCCATTCCGGGATGTCATTATTTCGGATGGGCTGGTGTCTGCATTCCCGATTCGATTTGGCAGAAATATGGTCGCTGAATTTAAAAACAGTTATATGATTGCGAGGATGAATAAAACAATCATTTCACGGATATGAAGAGTGCAGCCGGGCAGATGTCCCGGCTGTTTTGTTTTGGGGAAAACCGCTGTAGGTGGGACGCGGTTTATTTTACGCTTACTATTTTACGCTTACAAAAGACCGCCTGTGGAGTGAACCACGGGCGGTTAGTAGCAATGTTTAATTGTATGATAGCGAATATAACCATTGAACAAATAAAGTTATTAAACCCCGAGTAATCGGGGTGAAATGGAACTATTCAAAATCTTCTCCAGAACAAAACCAGCAAAACCGAGAATTGCAAGAATATTATTTATCATAGGCATCCCTCCCTGAATACTAGCCATTATAACGTGTTCCCATTGTTTCCATGGCATTTCAAAGGTCACCCTTATCCGAGGCAGAACATATATATTCTATCATATTTTGAGGTATCTGTCAAGAAATCTTTTGTATGATGCTACCGTGATGAATCCGCTTTTATCTTTTTGCTTTTTTAAAGCATACAGTCCTCTTGAAACATCTTCATAGCTTGGATACTGTTCAGCGAGCCAATATAAGTACCAATTGTTCACCTTGTACTTGTCAACATGAAAAACATGATATTTATAAAACGAATTATGATTCGATAATGCCAACGCAGTATCAAGCAATCGTCGATCTTCAATATTAGGATATTGATTAAGGACAGAATAACCTATATCCGGAAGATTTTTTATTTTGCTTAGACTCATACATATGAAAGCAACATTTTTTAAAACAGCACCCTCAAAATTAACATCCTTCATATTACAGTTGAAAAAAGTTACATTGGATAGAACAGCATTTTTAAAGGAAGAACCTTTTAAGTTACAGTGAGTGAAGTCAATATCAGATAAATTTGCATTATTAAAATTACAGCCGGTAATAATGCAATTCTGAAATTTATCATTAGAAAAGGTGGCATCCTTATAAATTATACTGTGAATATTAGATTGATAGTTATATCTGTTAGACCAGCCTGAATATTTTCGTCCAGAATTAGTCAATACGAATCTCACTAACTTACCTGCTTTACGTTTCCTAATGATCTTTAATTTTTGTTTTGCTTTTCGTTTTCTTTTGGTACGAGACATTTTATACCTCCTGTTGTTGAGAGTATACATATCAATTTGTCTGTTTTTTCTATTATACACCGTCACTCCAAAAAAGTCAACTCATCACCCACACCGGTTAGTGTCAAGCAAAAGTAGGCAGCTACTTTCAAAGTAAGCGTAAAATAAACCGCGTCCCACCTACAGCGGTTTATTTTACGCTTACGGGAAGGAACTTTTTCTTTGTATCAAAGATAGAGTTTTGATAGAAATAATCATAGCGAATTGGATACAAAGATTAGGAAAAATTAAAAGGTATGCCCTTGCGGTGTAAAATGCCCTCTTGCAGTGTAAAGGCAAGTGGGCATTTGTTTTCGGTAGATTTATTCACACTTGAGTGCTATAATTTATGGGAACGGAAAATTTGAATTTGTCAAAGAAACTTGATGACAATTAAGTGATAGTATTGCAGAAATGACAATCTGAAATTGAGGACTATAAATGAGCATCCCTAAAAAATGCACAAAAAGATAGGACAACAGTCCCAAAAAGAGTTATAATGTACTTGTGACCTACATTAACTCAAAGGAGTGTTGTCCTATGAAAACAAGTATACACTATTCTGAAGAAATTTGCAAGAGATTGGGGCTCTTCAGGTATAAGTGTGGGTTGAAATTAGCCTAAAATCCCATAAATACGTCACAATCCCAGTATAGGCTTTCGATTGGAAAGTGGAATGCGCAAATTCGAGCAAACCAGGTATACCATATCGATCAGATTCTGGATATTGCGAAAGCCGTATGCTTTGCGGATGATAAGCTTAATCTTGTTGTTGGCAGCTTCAATTCTGGCATTGCTCATCCCAAGGCGTATGGCATTCAGTATATGATCCTTGTGCCTTTTTATCTTCTTGTAGAGTTCATACACAGCAGGAATACGGCTGTGCGATGCCCGCCACAGCCAATGTTTCAACTCGACCTCTGCTTCGCCCAGGTCTTTCAGTTTCAGAAGAAGCCGCAGCGATTCTTTGAGGCAGTAGGCACGATACAAGCGTTTATCGGTTTTGGAGATCATTTCAACTCTGATCTTCTGCTTTTCAGTCAAATTTTCAGGAGCTTTACCGAGCGCATAAGATGAGTTTTTGATTTTGTCAGCTTTTTCTGATGCCTGACGAATTTCCTGAGTGACAGGATCATCTTCCTTCGGTCTGCCGGGCTTGCGAGGGTTTGCTTTTTTAAGTTCCTTCACCTGCGTATAGGCATCACGCCAAGACTCCCGTCTCACTTCATCAAGTGTATCCATAGCCCACTGCACAACATGGAACTGGTCAACGCAGCGAACACAGTCGGGAGTGAATTCATCGACGCACTCTGTGATCCATTTTGCACCGTCACCTGTGACAACCTTAATGCTTGTACGCTGTTCTTCGGTGAGCTGCTGATAGAATTTTTCAAGCACAGATTTCCCGTGACCGAGGGCAATCCACACCACAGTGTTCGTGTCATGATTGACGATGACAGTGATGTACTTATGCCCCTTTTTGTAGCTTGTCTCATCTATTCCGATGTTGACAAGATTGTCCAATCTATGCGAGATTTCAGGTTCGATCACATCTTTTGTACGGCTGATACATCTGCCCACAGTTTCCCAATCGACACGGAAATACTCCGCAACAACGCTGCGTGGAAGATGCACTGCAAACCAAGCTGCTGTCAGGTCAAAATCCTTTGTGAAGCCGCTGCCGGGATACGCCCACGGAATATCAGCAACAACTACTCCGTGCTCAAGACACTCAATCCGATGCGTCTGGTATTCAATCTCAACAAGTGTTGTGCCCCAGTCAAGTCCTCTCCAAATGCGGGGTTTCCTGCAACGGGAATCATATCCCGGACAGCGTCTGTGACAGTAAGGGCATTCGTTTTCGTGCCACTTGCTCGGACGTGCCTGAATGCGAATGTGGTTGACGCTATCGGCATCCGTGTAGAATTCGCAGCCTGTGATGACTGTATTCTTAAAATTAAGCAGCTTCTTGCAGAGAGACTTGGCAGATTTCATATTCAGGAGTACCTCCGATGTGGTAAAAGCAGAGTGTGTACTCTTACATTTTACCGCATCGGAAAAGTTCCTGCAATGCGACCGCCACCCTTGACAGAACCTGAAAGAAATGCTGTGCAGTCGGTGCCGACGGTGACGAACGGGGGAACAGCTCAACAGGTTCACCGTCGGTCAGTCATTGTAGCATTTCTTTCAGAACTTGTCAAGGGCAAGCCGCCTTACGGCGGTGGCTGGTTTTGCCTCCGATTCCGAATCTAAGAACAGCTCGTTCGTTTCAAACCCTGGATTCTACCCACACATATGCCAGAAGCCTCTTTGTATTGTAACTTTTTCCATCAGGAGCAGTTATTCGAAATTTTCGAATAACTGACTCCTCCTGTAGCTCACTATCTTCGAATATCTTTTTTATATGATAATTGATTGTATTGGTACCAACATCATACAATGTGGCCATCATCTTCTGCGTCAGCCATATATTTTCATCCTCATAGCGCATCTCTATGCTGTCCTGCTGATCACCCACTGAGGCAACATAGGTTAAGTACTCTGCTGCGCTGGAACGGATGGTTATCTCATCTTTTTTCTTTGCCAAATGAAGTGCCTCCTTACTTTGTCATATGTCTCCGGATTGATTTCCTGACCAAACAGATGAATAGCTACCTCTTTTCCATGCTTCTTTGCAAGCTCTAAAAGCCTGTTCTGTGCAACCGTTAGCATACCGCCGGTACCGCAAGCCCCATCTATTGCCGTACCGAAAGTGATACAATTTAACGCATACACGAAAATGCACCCAAGCGGTTGCATTTGTAGATTACTGGGTGCATTTGAGCGAATGATGCACCGATGAACTGTGAAATTTGTTATAAGTATATTATAAACAATTTCGCACATTTTTTCAAGATGTTTTTCTTAAAAAATACGGCAGCACCGTTGTTCAGGTGCCAAGCAAAGAATCAACCCAGTCAAAGCATATTCCTCTTTTCATCACATCGCACGAAAGATTCCTCTCCAAAGAGAAAAAATTATTTAATCTTCTGAAATATATCTCAAAAGCTTGACAAATTTATCTGATAGGTGTATACTGCTGGATAGTTTACATTGTGAACTATATTTTCTGGTAAAAAGGAGGCATGAGGTATGAAAGACATGAGCTGGATAGAAATGATGAAAAAAGCACAGGAAATTCGGCTTTTTACGAGTCTTCAAATAAAGCGTGCCCAAAAAGGCGGCATTACATCTGCGCAGGAACTGGATCTTCTCTCCCGTATTGTATTATCGGACGCAGAACTGACACCCCTTGAATTAACGGTACTGACAGGCTTAAGCAAATCTGCAGTGAGCCGGTTAATCGAACATCTTGAACGAAAAGAACTTTTACAAAAGAAATATAATTCAAATGATAAACGAAGTTATACGCTCCTTTGTACTGCCAAAGGAACAATGGAGCTGGAAAAGACATACCAGTATTATCTGGAGCCTATTTATCGGCTTCGAAAAATTCTCGGAGATGAAAAATTCGAGGCCTTAATAAAATACATTAAAGAAGCTAATGATCTAATGATGAAAAATGGGAGGTAACTTATGAATTTTTATCAGGAACTTCAACTCAACCAGGCAGGTTCAAAATCGTATATTGCAAGCTTTAAGAATCCAAAAGATAAATGTAAGCATATTGCTGTTTATCTATTCAAAATTGCACTGGTTGTTGCTTTTTGTGTTTCCTTTGTCACATTATTTTCTGTACTTTTTGGCAATGAAAACAGCATTGCCGGTGTGGTTGTACTGCTTTGCGTGTTAGCAGTTCGATATTCCGACCTTGGAATCCAGAATTCTCAGGGCACACTTGGAATTCTTTTCATCTATGGTATTCTTGCATTTGGTCCGAAGCTGTCTAATCTCGCTCCCACCGGATTGTCATTCTGCATCAATCTCATCTGCATTTTCGCTCTGGCACTGATAGGATGTCATAACATTACGATGTTCAACCATTCCACTTTTGTGCTTTCCTATCTTCTCCTGTTTGGTTATGATGTAAGCGGAAAAGCATACCAGATGCGTTTGATCAGTCTTTTGATCGGAGCTGTTTTGACCGCCTCTATTCTATATTTTAAGCATCGCAAGGTGGAATATAAACGCAGCTTCATGGACTTATTTAAAGAGATTCATCTTTCTTCTTCCCGTACCAGATGGCAAATCTGTCTTTCTGTGGGCATTTCCAGCGCAATGTTAATCGCTGCACTTCTCAATGTTCCGAGAGTATACTGGATTGGTATTGCCGCAATGTCCGTTCTGATACCATTTCGTAAAGATGTTGAATATCGCACAAAGCACCGTGTTTTAGGCAATATATTAGGCAGTGCAATCTTTTTCATTGCATATTTGATTTTGCCGGAAGAAATTCGTCCTTGCCTTGGAATTATTGGAGGAATCGGAACTGGATTCTCTGCCAGCTATGTATGGCAATCTGCATTTAATGCATTCAGCGCAATTACAGTGGCTGTACCAACTTTTGGTCTTGCCTATGCAGTTTTACTTCGTATTTTTACAAATGTATTTGGCTCAATTTATATGTGGCTGTTTAATCGGGTATTTGATCCATTTCTTCTTTTTATCAATCAGATATTTGAAAGACCAAAACGCATATCCACTACCTCTTAAGGAGTCAAACAAAAAGGGTCTGTTGCAGTACGCAGATACTGCAGCAGACCCTTTATTTTATCATTCCTCTATATCACACTTCCATCTCTGAAAGTAACTGTTTTTTCTCCGTTCTCATAAACCGTGATGTAATCAACCAATGAACCCCAAAGGTCGCTATCGAATTCAGTCACCTGTCCGTTTAAGGATTCCAGCGTTTCCTGAAAGTGACGGAGATTCTGTCCTCGTGTTTCTATTTCTTCAATCCGCATGGCCAATTCGTCATGCTTTTTCTTTGCTGCCTCAAATCGTGCGGAAAGGACATCATTTTTCTGCCGGTATTCCTCCTGATCAAGTGCGATACGAGCATTCTCCAGCATTGCCGCCTGAACCATATCCGCAACAAGGGACATTTCCTCGGCATATTTTTCTTTTTCGGCTTCCAGTTCTGATGTATCAGTCAGCTTATCACAAATCAGCTTTACGTTTTCTATCAGTTCATCCCGATTGGCAAGCAGCTTATTCAGGCTTTTCAGAAACACAGCCTTTACTTCCTCTTCCATGATGTGCGGTGTAGTACAGCGCTCATCGTTATATTTGTTGTTGCAGCGGTAGATAACTTTACGGTACTGGTCGGTGGAGTGCCAGACCTTAGCCCCATACCACCCTCCGCATTCACCGCACTTAATTTTACTTGAAAAGATACTGACACCGCTATAGCGTGATGTTCCTGTCTTTCTGCGTTCCATTTCCTGCTGAACCATATCAAATACTGCAGGATCGATAATGGCTTCATGGTCATCTTCGATATAGTACATCGGTATTTCACCACAGTTTTTCTTTGTCTTTTTGGTCAGAAAGTCCACAGTAAATTCTTTCTGAAGGAGTGCGTCACCTTTGTACTTTTCATTTGTCAGAATACGGCGGATTGTAGTTGCATTCCACTTATCTTTTCCGCCGGGCGTTTTAATGCCTTTCTCTGTTAAATGAATAGCAATCGTATGCGGTGTCATGCCTTCAAGAAACAGACGGTATATCAGCTTTACAATTTCGGCCTGTTCCGGGTTCACAACCATTTTTCCATCAGGGCCTTTGTCATATCCGAGAAACCGGCTGTAGGCAACACTAACCTTACCATCGGCAAAACGCTTTCTGTGTCCCCAGGTTACATTCTCTGAAATAGAACGTGCTTCTTCCTGGCTTATACTCGACATAATGGTAAGAAGCAGTTCTCCTTTGCCGTCGAACGTCCAGATATTCTCTTTTTCAAAATAACACTCCACGTTATTTTCTTTCAGAAGACGAATGGTTGTCAGGCTGTCAACAGTATTTCTTGCAAAACGGCTCACACTTTTTGTTATGATAAGGTCAATTTTTCCTGCCATTGCGTCCGATATCATTCGCTGAAAGCCCTCTCTGCGTTTGGTGGAACAACCGCTGATACCCTCATCAGTGTACACCCCAACAAACTCCCAGTCCTCACGTCCTTTTATGTATTCAGTGTAATAGCTTATCTGAGCAGCGTATGAAGTTAACTGTTCTTCGCTGTCGGTTGACACACGAGCATAGGCAGCAACCTTACGCTTGACAGGTGCATCAATCGGTGCTGATGTGTATCGGCTGATTGATGCAGGTATTTTCGTTATTTTTGGCATTTTTTCCTCCTTGGTATTGGCCAATGATCCGTTACAGAATGACCATCTCGAAAATAGAACTCCAGTCTGTCTTCTTCCACATCGATATGGTCAATTCTCTGTTCAAACTCCTCTTCATTAAATGCATCGATGCTGAGAACCTGTGCTGCCATAGTACGCAGTAAATCATCACGAAGACTTACGGAATTACATCCTTTATGTTCCGAACATCTCCAGTGACTAACTTTGTCGCCATTTGCAGAGGTGCGTGTGCCTTTCCGGAAATTACATCCGCACCTTACGCATTTAATCACTTTTGAGAAACAAGTCATATCCGCCCGATTCGGTCTTTTTCCATTTTTGCGTTTCAAGGAAGTGGCAGCCCTTCGTTCTTCCGTCCAGCAGTCCTGATGGCCTGTGTTTTTACACGCTTCCGTTACAACTGTTCCGTCTTTCAGATGAAACTCTAATGTTTCACGCTTCGGAACATAAATAACATCCACACGTTCAAGAAAAACAGCCTCATCAAATTCCTGCAATCCAAGTACTTTTGCACAGGTTTCCTGTAAGTGCTTATGATTGATACTGCCGCCGACAGTACAGCGACCGCCTTTTATCTTTCTGCTTCCACAAAGCCAGTATTCTGCATAACCTCGGTCTGTTCTGACTTCATGCATATAGCTTTTATGGCAGAAAGGACACTTGATTTTTCCTGTAAAGCAGCAGGTATTCAGTGATTTGTTTGCCAGAGGGCCTAACTTTTTCCTTCTTTCCATTTCCTCCTGCACCCACCTGAAAGTCTCCATATCTATAATGGCTTCATGCGTATTTTCCACATAGTATTTTGGCAGTTCGCCGTTATTCTTCTTTCGGCGTTTGGTAATCGGGTCGGTAATGTATTCCTTTTGCAGAAGCATATTGCCTGTATACGTGATATTGGTCAGAATAACCTTTATATTGGAATCTATCCAGCGATATCCTCTCTTTGTTGTGATACCTTCGGCATTCAGTTCCCGTTCCGTTTCCAGCCTTGATTTTCCGTCAAGGAAGTTTCGGAATATTCTCTTTACAATTTCTGCTTCTTCCGGGACAACGACCAGTTTGTCATCAACCCATTCATAGCCGAGTATTGGATTTCGATTGCATGGATCACCTTTTTCAAAGCGTTTCCGAATGCCCCACTTTACATTTTCAGAAAGACTACGGCTTTCTTCCTGTGCAAAGCTGGCGAGAATGGTCAGCATCAGTTCGCCATCACCCGACAAGGAATTGATGTTCTCTTTTTCAAATCGTACTTCAACACCGATATCTTTCAGATGCCGTATCGTTTCCAGAAGATCCACTGTGTTTCTGGCAAATCGTGATATACTCTTGCAAAGGATAATATCAATGAGTCCTTTTTCACAGTCAGAAATCATTCTCTGAAACTCCTGCCGTTTCTTGGTCTCTGTTCCTGATATAAAATTATCAGCATAAACACCTGCGTACTCCCATTCGGGATTCTTTTGTATCAGTTCGCTATAGTAGCTTATTTGTGCTGACATTGAATGCATAAGGCGTTCACACTCCATTGATACACGAGCATAAGCAGCCACTCGCTTTCGCCTTGGCAATACGGGCTCCGTAGGTTCTATTTTGATGATTTTACGCATAACAGCCCTCCTTTCACTACACATATTACCGCTGTTCAGGCTCTAAGTCAACGAATAATGTGCCGATTTTCGGCTCGTATTTCTCCCTGAACATTGTATCAATCTGACGATATTCATCCTCCGAAATCAAATTTGCATGAAACATCTTCTTTACAATGCTCATCGTCACCTGGTACATGGCTTCCTTCTGAATATCCATCTTTTTCACCTCCAAATCGTGCAAGAATATAGCATCTGTGGCAGCAGTATTTTCTGTGATTATTGCCGTATGCCTGAAAAGGCTTACCACAATTTGAGCAGATAAAATCGTACATGGCTTTCCTGTTAACATCTTTTATATGAGCATTCCACCATTTCATTCTGCATTTATCCGAACAGAACTTTTTCTGACGTACTCTTGGCGGCTGCGTGATTGGCTCGCCGCAGCAAAGGCAGAACTGCCCTTTATGTCTGCTGCAAAAGGATTTTATCGTGTTGACAGACAATCCTACAGTTTCTGCAATCTTAGAAAACGACATTCCCTTTGAACGCAATGTGAGTACAGTAGATTTTTGTGCATCTGTCATTGAAACCACCTCCTACTTTACATAGGACGGAAATATGGCTTTTGAGTACCGAAAAACAAAAAATCCCCACGAAATATGAAAAATTCATATCTCGTGGGGATCGTTATCAGATGTCAGCCTTGTTCACCCAACCGGTGACATAGGAACCGGCAGGCGTTTTTCCGCAGTTTGCAGCAGAATTTGTAATACGCATTCTGCCATTTACAACCTGTCCATCATAGAGATAGTATGTACCGGATTTCTTTGTTCCAGTCTTGACTGTGCTGGAGGAATACAATGTGGTATTGTTCAGCGTAATTTTTGCGCCTTTTGTATATGTCTTTTCGGCAACGGTATATACCACGTTTCCGGAATTATCAAAAACGCTGTAACCCGCCTTGCAGGCTTTCTTTGCATTCTCCAGAGAAGAATATGCTCCAATCTGGCTCTTAGCGTCAGACCAGGACTTTCTTACTCTGTAAAGCTGATTTGCAGGTGTAGGATTTGAAGTTGTAGAACCAGTATTCAGATAAGATTCGACCTTCTTCTTAAATTCCGCCCAATGTGGCAGAATGTAGGCAGGACACATCTTGTAAGAATTTTTTGCAGTATTGAGATAGTCCACAGTACCACTTTTCCCGTCACGTACATTCAGCCAATGGGTATGAGTGTAGAGGTGATTAATGTCAAGACCATACTTCTTCAGAAGTGCTGCGGCAAGTCTCGCACAGTTGTCTTCCGACTTCTTATCCGTAGAATTATACGCAGATGACATAATGCATTCAATGGCAATCGTTCTGTGGTTGCCGTTGCCGCTTCCATCAGCGGCGTGCCAGCCACTAAGCGTTAAAGGTAGATTCTGCCACGCACAGGTGTTGTCCACATAATAATGCACCCTGACATCTTTCATATTGCCATTGTAAGTTGCTCTGGTATACTGTTCTGCAGGAGTAGTTCCGCTTGCTACCGAAATCCAATCGGTATTGTGAACAGTGATACCGATAACTTTGCCCTCCATAGAAACGGTGGGCATTGCTATACTGTTTGGATTGTGTTTGGTGAGCAGATACTCGTTGATTTTTACTCCATTCAGAGTAGATGTGTTATCAGGTTTCAGAATTGCCATGATCAGATTCCTCCTTGTCAGTTGTTTCTTCCATTCTGCCAACCTTGGTTTGCAGAACATCAATTGCTTTTTTGAATACCGGCGGATAGGGTACGCCCATCAGTGTGGTGTTTTCTACAATAGACAGCAGCTCGTTCAGACAAAAGCTGATGCAGACTGCGTCACGTATGTAGTTTGTGCCGATGAGAATATCAATTCTCACACCAACCACAACCATCAGCAGAATACAGAACTTTTTCGCAAGACCAATCCAGCCTGCCTTGCTGTTGAGTGCTCCGCTTTTGCTGTGCTTGGATTTTCCCATAATTGCAGTGACGAGACCTGTTGCAAAATCGATACCCATGAACACTACAAGTGTTGCAAGAGCCGAGTCCCATCCGCCAAACAGCGTGGCAATAAATCCGCCTACAATGCCTGCAATTGTACAGATCCATTCTTTCATAAACATCATCCTCCCATAAATTTGATTGATTTTATCATCGGATGTGAATTATCCGATGTGCCTTTGAAGGCAAGATAATATTCTCCATCCGGTACGTTTTCCAATGACTGCATCACGGAAATATATGTATCGGAATAAAGCCATTTGAATTGTAAAGTTACTGCATTTCCTGCCTGTATTTCCTCATAGATATACTGAGCAAGTTCAGCCCCGGTCTTGTCGGTTTTCTTCACCAGATAAAATTCAGCGTCCTGTGACGCACCGACTGTATAACTGAGAATCAGATTCATAGAAGAAGTGAGAGCAACAGGCGTCAGGCAAAGCACAAATACTGTTCCTGCCCAGCTGAAATCAGACTGATTGAAGTACAAAGCATAGTCATTCTCTGTACAGCAGAAATGGGGATAGCTTTCCGCAAAGCCTGCAAGCGAACGGTAACCGTCGTTGTAATAGGTGTAGACGCTCTCACCATATTTCTGCAAAGCATCACTGCCGGAAGAAAAGACCGTGATGTATTCGATGCCGGAACGGCTTTCAAGAGCGATAATTCTGGTTTCAAGAGCGAGGATTTCTTCTTCCTTTGTCTGAAAATCAAACTGAACAGAATCTCTTAGCTGCTGAGCATTGGCGTCTATTTCCTGAATTTCTGTATCAAATGAGTCGCATCTGCTTGTAAGCCCCATGATGTAGTCCATAGTGCTATCCTGCAAAGACTGTAATTTCTGCTGTAAAGCCTCGAAATCTGCTTTATTCGGATAATCCGACATATCAGGCGTGACGCCATCTTTACCATCAACTCCATCTTTTCCGGGCTGTCCGTCGGTACCGTCTTTACCTTTTAAGCTCTCAAGCCATTCAGTTTCTGTTCCGGTAAATCCATGCTCTACAGCAATAATGTATGCAGATTTTCCGTCAGTTCCGGGCGTACCGTCAATGCCATCTTTACCGTCCTGTCCATTTGTCCCGTCAATTCCATCTTTGCCGGGTTGTCCGTCAATACCGTTTTTTCCTTTTAAGCTCTCAAGCCATTCAGATTCTGTGCCAAAATAGCCATTTGCAATGGCGATTTCATATGCAGATTTTCCATCAATTCCATCTTTACCGTCCTGACCATTTTTTCCGTCAACTCCATCTTTTCCGTCTTTACCTTTTAAGCTCTCAAGCCACTCAGCTTCTGTACCAATAAAGCCATTCTCTACAGCAATCTCAAATGCAGACTTGCCGTCAGCACCTTTTTCACTTATCTTTTGAAGCAACTGCTGGTATAGGTCAGGCGTTGGCGGTACATTGCTGCTTTCACCGTCAAAACCAGATGGTCTGATATGCAGGGTTTTCACAACCGTTGTTGCCCTGACTGTTTCAGATGATTCTGCGTCATAACCGAAAAGAGACATCTTCACAGCACCGGCTGCAAGTTCCGCCGGCAGATGACAGCTTGTCTCGTCAAATCCGAGAACTCTGTTGTAAGTGAACTCGTCCTGTGTGAACTGCACCACTTTATGCAGGGGTTTCCAGCTGTTATCAAATACAAAATGTATCTTTACAAAAGCAATCTGATCAGCTGCAATGACCTCATGCTCCAGCGTTTCGATGTTCTGTCCCTTTACAAGAAATTTTATCATGCCTTCACTTCCTTCCACGTTTCCGTATCTGCATCATATTCCATATATCCATCCAGGCACTGAATTTTGACAAGGGGACTATCTACTGTACTGCTTGAATGACCGTCCCAGTTTGTGTTCTTTTTCACAGCGTTCCATTCAGCAAGACTGCCCTCATAGGTGATTTGCGTGAGGCTTTCACAGTAGTTGAAACAGCCACCGATAAGTTCTGTTGTGCTTTTGGTGATCGTGAAATTCTTCAGCTTGATACAGCGTACAAACATTCTGTCACCGATAACCTTACCGCTGTAGCGAACAGTTTCAAGCTTCTGACATTCTCCAAACGCCTGTTCACCGACTGTTGTAACAGATGCAGGAATGGTAAGGGATTTGATAGCTGTACCTGAAAAGGCGAACTTTGCAATCTCGGTCACTTTAGACGGAATTGTAATTTCAGTCAGTCCGTAAAGATTCTGATGAACCAGATATTCATCAATGTGCGGTATGAAACTATTTCGCTTGATGGTTTTGAGCGTTGTCGGAAGAGCGGCTATTTTCAGATTGTTGCAGTATTGAAATGCATATTCACCAACCGTTGTGATGCCCTCTGAGACGACAACAGAAGTGATGTTATCATTTTCGCAGAACGGAGATTTGTTTCCGCTTGTTTCATATGCACCTACATAATCATACATTGCCCCCGTGCCTTTGAGAATCAGTCTGCCGTCAGAATAGAGAACGTAATTGATATCAGCGCCGCATTTGCCCACTGAAACCACATCTCCGGTCATTTCATTTACCTTTGTTGCAAGTTCTGCCACCTGATTGGTCAGCTGAAGAATGGTTGAATTGTAATCCTTTATCTGTGCTGTAATCTCCGAAAGCTGTGACATCATATCCGTGACCTTGCATTTTCCGAGAATACATCGGACATAACCGCAGTAGGTTGTATTCTCTCGATAATCCGTCACTTTGATTTCTGCTGCACCGGCATCAATCCTGACGGCACAAAGGGTGAGATATGTTTTGGTTTCTGTATCTTTGAATCTTGGAATTGACGGCGATGTGGCAGGCGTACCGGATAGAATTTCAAACTCTATCTTACGATAATTTTCGCCGGTATTACAGCAGATACCCACTGATAAATATCTGCCCAGAGATTCATTCACATAGCCTGATAAATCATAGGTATACGGCGTATCGGAAAGAAAGTAATGTCCGTTTATCCACGCCTTACCGCTGCCAATGGTCAGCTTTAGCTTGTTTGCTGTCAGCTTGAAACACTGACCGTAGTTATCCTGAATGCCGTTGCAGATGATACTGCCAAGATAATCGCAGAAATTCTCGGCAGTATACGTTCTGTCAAGATTCTTTGCGTTGAAAAATCCATATGAAAATGCCATAGTCATACCTCCTTGAATGTGGGTGTGAGATTTCTTCCGTTCTGGTCGAAGCTTTCAATCATACCGATCAGCTGTATTTTATTCTGTCTCAGACCAAATCTGCGGTGTTCTACGGTAACAAAATCGCCAACAAAATAGTCCCTGTTATACTGAAACTGCGTAGACTGTACCGCAATCTGCGATTCGGAAACCACAAGTGGCTGCACCATACTTTCTTTGCCTTTTTCCTGTAAAAGGTTAATGTATTCATCATTGGGAATTGGCTTGGTTTCGCCGTCTTCCTGTTCTTCGTCCGCCATATCCTTTGCGTCAACATACACCTCATAGCGGTCAAGGTGTTCCGGTTCATCGCCGTCACAATATGTGGTGCGTTTTCTCTCTTCTCCTTCGCCTTTACCCAATATATAGGCATAATTTCTCTGCACAGAACTATCTGTGGAATAGGAAAATGAAAGCAGATTGTTGTATCCATCTGAGAAAACAATATGTGGGTTATCATCTTGTAAGATACTTCTATCTGTACCCTCTGACAATTCCAGCAGCATTTCATACTGTTCATCGGTTGTCTTTGCCAGTCGTATATTGGCAGTCCCACCGATTTTCTCACAGATGGTGTATACCCATTTCATAAGGTTATCGTAGCTGATTTGCAGTTTAGTATCTTGTTTCCAGCAAGAACCGGAAGAATCACCAATCGAAAGCCCCGGAATCTTTCTCGCACCTGTTCTGCAGGCGTTGTAATAAACCACATTGTTCACAATCTGTGCGTATGAAACTTTCTTTGTAAAGTTGAATGTAGGATAAATGATTCTTCTTTCCAGAAGACACATTAAAAAGCGACCGCTCACAATGAGATAATCGCCGTCCTCTGCATCTGTTTCCAGCTGTACCGATTCAATCAGTCCGTAGTGTTCTTTATCATCATCACGACCCACAATTCTGCCTGTCCGGAAGATTTCAATATTTTTCGTAGATGCCGCAATGTACACTTCAAATACACCGCAGGCATAGTATTCAATATCCCAAAGCAGCGAAGAAAAGCTGTCACACACAGCCTCCAGGGTTATGGAGAGTTTGTCCTCTATGGGAATCATGTTGTATATTTCAATTTGCATTTTTCACACTCCCAAGTACGCATTGCGGTGTATCAGACGGACTTTAAGACTTGACAGTCCCTCAGACGCACGAACATAAAACTTATTTTCTCCCTGCTTTAAGGTCAGCCAGGTGGAACCCGAAACAAGCCGGTTGATAATATTAGTAACAACACCCTCACGTTCCAGTGTAACCGTCTTATTGCCTGTTTTCGTAGTTATGGTGATAACATCGCCGTCTTTGATGTCACCGAGAATCTGCATATATTCGTCTGTAGCTGCATTGTAAATAGTCGGATTCTTTGCAGGACCTCCGCTGATTTCAAGGATAAAGCCCACTTCATCACCGTCATTGACAATGGTCATGATGTTTTGTGTGCTGTATTGACCGATTGGAAACGGCTCATCATTATCGGGGAAGATGAAGTGGAAAGCACCACGGATTTTGGAATACTCCGCAATCTGGGTTTCCGTGGAATACCAGTAAATATCGGGACAGAGAATAGATATCTGCCCTTTGGTCAGCATCTCAAAGTTCTCCATTTCGCAGGTTTCAACAATACCCTCGGCATACACAGAAATGTTTTTTGTGGAGTAATATATTTTGATGTAGCGTGACGGCTTGACCACCTGATACAGCTCATGCCTGCGTTTCTCCACATCAAAGCCACGCATTTCAAAAGGAATGACCACGTTTCGCTTTTCAATGAAAGCATTGTTGAGGTAAGAACCGTCCATTCCGGCATAGCTTGATGTGCTGACTGTTCCGGCAGGTGGATTCAGTCCTTCAATCTTTGAGAACATGAACCTGTTTGCTGTTCTGGACAGGTTAATTTGCTGACCGGTTTCGTTTTCCAGGATTAGGTGATAGAACATCTGGAATCACTCCTTTCTACATCTTCACCGCATTCTTTGTCTGTCTATAAATCTCCAGCCGTGACAGTGATTTCGGACTATTGTTGGTCTGATTTACTGTACGGCTGTTGTCGTTATTGTAGTAGTTATTGACCACAGAACTTTCAATTCCGCCGTTCATGATAGCACCTGTCATTCCGTCAAGTTTGTAGCTAAGGTCGGTATTAAGAGCAATTTTCATTGTATCCGCAACACCGGATACCGCCTTTGCAATAACCTTTTTGCTTTTGATAATGCCGTCTGCTAACCCCTGCATAAAGTCCGGCATCCAGCTTTCGTATTCGGTAAGAGGTCCCACGTCCGGCACAGAGAAGTGCAGATAGCTTCTGATGGTATCCGCCACATCGGTACAGGCGTCGGAAATCCAGCTGATACAGCTTTTGATACCGTCAACAATTCCGCTGATGATATCCGAACCCCAGCTGAATGCATCACTCGCCAGTCCCTTTACAAAGTTGACCGCCTTGTCAAATCCACTCTTAATCGTATCGTAAATACCGCTGATTGTATTGGAAATCGCTGATTTTACGCTGTTCCAGATGCTTGTCACAGTAGAACGTATGGTATTCATCACCGATGAAATTGTAGAAGAAATGCTGTTCCAAACGGAAGATATTGTATTTCTGATTCCGTTTACAACACCTGAAATCGCACCGCTGATGGTGTTCCAGATGGAGGAAATTACCGATTTGATGGTGTTCATCACACTTGAAATAAAGCCTGAAATTGCGTTCCATACCGTGGTGATGATATTTGAAATCGTACTCATCACTGTGGAAATCGCAGTACTGATTGCATTCCAGATGGTTTCAAAGAATGACTTAATGCCTTCAAGCAGAGGGGTGATAAACTCCACAATGGCATTCCATATGGTCTGTATCTTCTCAGAAATCCAGTCCATCACATTGCTGATAATGATATGTATTGCCTGAAAAATCGTCTCAAACAGATATTTCAAGGCTTCCAAAAGCGGAGATATGAACTCATATATCGTATTCCATATGCTTGAAATCGTATTGTAGATTGTGGTGCATACCGTAGAAATGACCGTCCATATGGCATTGAAAATGGTGGAGAAGAAATCGTGAATGCTTGTCAGGATTCCTGCGAAAAAGTCATAAACAGCCGTAAAAATAGAAACCGCAGTATCGTGAATAGCAGTTACAATTCCCGTAAAGAATGAAGATATCGCATTCCAGGTGTTCACAAAGAAATCGGCAATGGACTGGAAGAAAGAGCAAATGCTGTCCCATATGCCAATGAAGAAATCCTTGATTGCCGTCCAGACCTCGTCCCATGAAGTGCCGAACCAGCCAAGGAATACATCTAACACACCTGTCAGCGTGTTCAGAATATTGCTGAGTGAGTTTACAATGAAATCCCATATGCCTGTAAAGAGGTCTTTTATGCCATTCCAGCACTGATCCCAATCTCCGGTAAACAGACCGATGAAAATGTCGAGAATACTTAAAATGGTGTCGGTTACGAAAGAAAAAATATCTGCAATGTGCTGAAATACGCCCTCAAACAGTGGGGCAAGAACTTCACAAAGTCCATTCCACACGGCTTTCACCAGTTCTCCGAAGCTCTCAAAGTCAAAGCCGAGAGCATTGATGTGGTCGACGATTCCGGAAGTAAGCCTTTCAAATGTAGCTTTTATCTGTTCCCAAATGGAGAGAATGCTATTTTTGAAGTCCTCATTGGTATTCCACAGATTTACAAAGGCGGCAACTAATACAGCAACGATTGCAATCACAGCCACCACCGGTGCAGAAATACCGCCAATGGCAGCTCCAAGAGTGGAAAATGCTGTCTTTGCACCTGCAATTATAGTCGGAACTTTGCTGATAAAAGTCATCAGACTTCCCACCGAGGATATGACTTTGCCGATTACCACCAATAAAGGACCCATTGCCGCAGCAACGAGAGCAACTTTCACAATCGTCTCCTTTGTGGCAGGGTCCATGGCGTTGAGTTTATCAATAAATTCCTGAATTTTCGTTACGATTGATCTGATGACAGGCATCAGAATTTCGCCGAAAGAAATAGCCAGTTCTTCCAGCTGTGATTTTAAGATAGTCAGCTGACCGCCAAGGTTGTCCTGCATTGTTTCCGCCATAGAAAGCGATGTGCCGTCACAGTTCGCAATCGCAGATGACAGCTTTTCAACGTCCTGGGGTGCAGCATTCATCAAAGCCAAAAAGCCTGACATGGCATTCTTGCCCACAAGAGCCTGTGCTGCGCTTGCTTTTTCAGATTCAGACATCTGGTCAAATGCCACTCGGCAGTCGGCAAGAATATCGGAAAGGTCACGCATGGAGCCGTCCGCATTGCTGGTTGCAATCTCCATTTCTCCGAAAGAAGAGGAGCAGAATTTGACCTCACTGGAAAGTGCGGTCATAATGGAACGCATGGAAGTACCGGACTGTGTGGACTTGATGCCTGCGTTTGCCATTAAGCCTAATGCCTCGGCTGTATCTTCACAGGAGAATCCCAAAGCACCCGCAATCGGAGCACAGTACTTGAAGGATTCACCAAGCATAGATACATTGGTATTGGCGTTGGAACTTGCAGAAGCGAGAACATCGGCAAAATGACCGCTGTCAGCAGCGGATAAGCCGAATGCAGTAAGCGCATCAGTGACAATATCCGATGTGGTTGCCAAATCCTCACCACTCGCAGCCGCAAGGTTCATGATACCGTCAATACCGGAAAGCATATCGCCGGTTTTCCAGCCTGCCATAGCCATGTAGTTCATTGCTTCAGCAGCTTCCGATGCTGAGAACTTCGTTTTCGAACCCATTTCACGAGCCTTATCACGAAGCTTTTCAAGGTCATCACCGGTTGCACCGGATACAGCTGCGACCTTCGACATAGCAGAATCAAAGTCAGATGCTGTCTTGACTGCTGCTGTACCTGCGGCGGCAATCGGAACTGTAACCTTTGTGGTAAGTGTAGCACCAACATCGAAAATCTTGTCCCCGACATTCTGGAGAATCTCTCCGGCTTCACCGATTTGCTTCAAAGAGTCCGATGCTTTGCCGGCTTCGGTTTCGAGATTGCGGAGTTCCTGTTCGGTTTCGATAATTTCTCGCTGTAATGCGTCATACTGTTCCTGAGAGATTTCACCATTGGCGAGTGCAGTATTGGCTTGTTCTGCGGCAGTTTTCAGCGTGGTGAGTTTCTCCTTGGTAGTAGCAATGCTGTCAGCAAGCAGCTTTTGTTTCTGGGAAAGCAGTTCTGTATTTTTCGGGTCAAGCTTCAGAAGCTTTTCCACGTCCTTCAGCTGCGTCTGAGTACTCTTGATGTTCTTGTTAACACCTTCCAGAGCCTTGGAAAGTTTGGTGGTATCACCGCCGATTTCAACTGTAATGCCTTTGATTCTGTTTGCCATGTGGTTTCACCTCCTGCAAAAAGGCATGAAAAAAGCACCTGCCGTAGCAAGTGCTTTGTGTGTATTTAATATTTTAGGCTCTTCCGCTATTTTGTAAATATTCAAGAACAGCATCAACAATTGAAGGGTGCCACGCATCAGCATCGAATACTTGACTGCTGTATATGGTGTACTTAACCCCGTTTTTTGAAGTGAGCCAATGATCTCCAGAATGAATAAGGATGCCCATTTTCTCTAAAATCAGATTTAAGGCATGAACACTTTTGACATTGCATCCCATTTTTTGAAGCCTTTTGACAACTTCGATCTTATACAGATCACCTAAAGCATTGTACGGCATACAAATCATTCCTCCTTACATAAATGGCAGTTATTTTTTGTCATGAAAGCTCACAACATATTCTGACGGAACTATTTTTGTGTCCAGCTTTCTTCCGGTATAGAAAAATTCCATCAATTTGGCAAAGTCTCGCACCTCTTCCTCGGTGTCCTCAACAAAAGCTTTTTTATTGTGATTGAAGAACACCTTTGCCTCTTCCATTGTTTGATATGTTGCTTTCATGTTTGTTGCCACTGTTCGTAGAGAGTATTGATACATATTATCATAAAAATCAGTTGGAATTGAAGTCAAATGAGCTTTATTGTCTTCAAGCCATTGAGTCGTCTTTTCCTTCCCAAATTCTTTTAATGTTACTAACACTAATTTATCGATCAAAATAATGTTATGGTTGTCATTAGCATATAAAAAACTCAGCACCTTGTATCGAATAATAGGCGGGAGCAAAGAAAAACAGCTAACTATCTTTTGGTTCGTGCCAAAAGTATGCTTGGAAAAGAACTGAATAAATAAGCAAGAAATAAGATCAAGTAAATGCTCATAGATCTTGTTATAATCATCTTGTGTTATTTGCGAACGTACTTTTGAATGTGAACAGGAATTCGCTGCGTAATAGTCAGTTGTATCATTCTTAACAGCAAGAATACATTTCTTAAAATGGTCTCCGTATGTGAGAGCTTTTACAGTCTTTAGGACTTCCTTGTCACCGATTGTCAACTGATCATCTGGATTATAATCGATCAGCTTCCTTACTATTATTTCAGAAAGCAACCTCATTTGAGCAATTTTTCCACGGTAAGATGAATCAACATAAAAAATATCATGCAGACAATCTCCAAGAATATAAGCATAATCTTCATCTCTAAAATTACTCATATTTCCACCCCTTAGAATCTTTTCCTTTATTATACTGCATAAAGAGAAAAAAGTAAAGAGGCTATTTAGAAATTATCAAAATCCGCCTGTCCAGCGCCCTCATTCCAGCCATCGTAATCATCATTTTCACGTTCCGTGAACATATCATTGATAAGCCCAATTGTCAGCAAATCCAGCTCGGTCATGGAAAGACCGAGCTGTTTGCATCTCAGGAGAAAAAGCGGAGTAGTCATCGGCCGGTCAGTCGGGCGATGTTTTTTTTAGACTCAACCTGTGTTGCTGTATTCAGTCCCCACAATTCAATCAGCTGAGGAAGAATCTCATAAATACTAAACGTATTGAACCGTTCCAGGAAATCATCAGGGCTGTCGGGAACGTTTTCCGGGTCGGCGTGTTTTGCCATGATGTAGGCGATGTTCTCGAAAACCTCAAGGCTCTCAATATCGAGTTCGCTTTTGTTCTCATCTCCCTCTTCCACATCCGTTTTCAGCGATGCAAAGTCCTTGTAAATATCCCTGTGGAACTTCAGACGATAAAGACGTGGCACAGCTGCACTTGCCTTGAATGGTACCTCCATACCGTCAATGGTAATATTCTTCTTGATAGACATAGCAGTACCTCCTTAAGATGTCTTGGTAGTTGTTGTGGCTGTTTGTGTACTTGGGCTGTAGGGTGTCTTGAACCAGTTGTTGTAAACTGTATCCGATGTACTTTCAGTTGTCTTGGACTTTACAAGACCCGTCGGCAAAGGCGTCGCCTTGAGCGTCAGCTTTTCCGTCTTAACTTCTGTGCTTTCCTCTGTAGTTGCAGATTCTGTCGCAGGACGTGAAGCTGAGCAGCAATACATCACGTGTCTGATGTGGTGCTTGTCTCCAAGAAACTCAAACATCAATGCAAACTGTGCAAGTTCTGTATCATTTCTTTCCACAAGAACGCCGTTGTTGTCGAGAATTTCTCCAAGGATTTCCGTCGCAAATTCGGTTGTGATAAGGGCAATTTCAAGGTCACCGGTGTAGCCGGCGTTGTTGTTAATCACGTAATATACACCGTTGTCCGCGTAAAAATTCTCGGCCTCGCCGTTTGCATCAATAGATAACGATACAGCACCCGGCAGATGCTTTGACTCTCCATATGCAGGGAAAGTCCTGTTGCCATCGGAGTCTACACCCCATTCGTTAATCTTTGCCCAGTACACATTCTGCAAACCGAATTTAACCTTATTCTTTTTGTTTGCCATAAGTTATACCTCCGTTTCGTAAAGTACTTCATAGAGTTTTTCGGACTCTATCCATACTTCTGATTTTGTATAGTAGATTTTATGACGTTTCAGAACCTGTTCTATCTGCTTTTCCAGTTCAGGATTCTTAATGTCTGTATATAATTCAATATCCAGCTGTTTAAAGCTGAAATACATCTGATTATCCGCAGAAAATGTATTCTCTCCGGGAGATAAAAATAGTAAAAAAGGAGGTGCTGGACTTTCGCCCTCAGCGAAATGGTGGTAAGCAAAAGGCAGCCCCATTTCTTCCATCATTTCTGCGATTTGTTCGTAGGTCATTTAAGTGCCTCCTCGATCAGTTTTTCAAACAGCTGTACGCCGTTTTCCTCTGCAGGGGATATATGCGCTTTTCCTGCCACACGTCCGCCGCCACGCTTGGCGTGGCCTTTTTCAAGGAGATGTGCCAACTGATAGCGATTCTTACTGTGAACAGTCATTTCCAGAGAATGGCTGTTTTCCTTTGTCTTTTTAACTGCCCAGCTTTTTGCGTAAGCACCGGTGTCCTTTGGTGCATTGGCGGAGATTTCTTTTTTTACCTCTGTGGCAGTTTTCTTTACAGCCTTTTTCATGCTTTCATTTGCAAGGTCGGCGTATTCCGTCAGACCTTTCATGATTTCAGCAGCCATATTATCAATTGAAGTCATCGGGGACACCTGCCTTTCTTGTTTCTCCCTCAATTTTCAGGTAATCGTTGTGGTCATAAAGGGGAATAATTCCTGTGATGTTGTAGATACTGTTTCGGAACAGTATACGGAAATTGGTGCTGTTGATGTTCAGTGATGCAGGGCTTTGACGAACGAGAAATTCAAGCTTCTGTACCTCTTTGGTTATTCCTGCATCAGTGGTTTCACTTGCTGTTTTCACGGTCACATTTGCCCACAGGGAGAATGTTTCTTCCCATTTGGTGATATGGTTGCTGATCTCGTCAATAACAGTTCTGTGTTCCAGAATGGTAATTCTCTGATTCAGATTTCCGATTTCCATTACATCACGCCCTCTCTCTGTGCAAACAGAATTGACCTGAGATTCAGCGTTAGCTTTTGATAATCGGGATTACTTCTGTTTTCATAAAGATAACCAAGTGCGAAAAGCATCGCTGTCCGCACCGTATCTTCATTTCTGGCAAAAGCATCCTCGTCCATTCTGCCAACGTCCATTACCAGATTTTTAGCTGTAAGCAGCAGATTCTGAATCAACCTGTCGTCCTCATCGTAATCCACTCTCAGATAATTTTTCGCTTCTTTCAGCGTTATCATTTACATCACGCTTTCTTGATGGTAAGTGTCTTAATAGCCTCCGGGAGAATCAGTTTGCCGTCCAGTCTCTGACTTGCAAGAAAGCCAACCTGTCCGGTCATAGCAAAGAGTTCATTCAGTCGCTTGAAAGAGCGTCCCTGTCTGTCAGCCACCCAGTAGTAACTAAAGTCACCGAATGCCATACACTTGTTGCCAGCCTTGATTTCCGGCACATAGCTTGATGTTTTGTAAGGGCGATTGAGAATGGTATCCAGCACACCCGCCTGCACAGACGGATTCCAGATATAGTTGCCTGTGTTATCCTTCAGCTTACGAAGTGCCTTAACCGTGGAATCGTTGAGAACCCACACAGCCTTCTTGCGGTACGGACTTCTGAGAGAATAGAACAGTTCCATCACATCATCAAAGGTAATGTTTGCACCGGTTGTTGTTGCACCATCTTCTGCACCGCCTACGGTATGGAAGATACCTGTCGGCTTGCCCTTGCCGTCACCAACAAAGAATGCCTCTTCTTCCTTTGCACCGATACGACGGGCAAATTCACGGGCAATGTAGGACGGCAGGTCAAATACACTGTCGTTCAGCAGTTCCTCAGAAATCTTGATTGCTGTTCCCAGCTTATATGCGGAAAGCGATGCCTGACCGAATGTATCATCGGAGAGCGTATACTGCTGCTCCTCGTCCATCCAGACTGCTTCGCCCTTGGAAGTCACAATCGGAATCTTGCGGTCGCCGTTGGAAGTCTTGATAACCGTTGCCATCTGACGGAAGATACTTTCTTCCTCCAATGCTTCCACCAGTTTTCTTTCGTGAGGTAGCAGTGTGCCGCCTTATCATCTTTCGATGACAGGTTTGCACAAAGCCCCTCCCAAACCGTGCTTACACCTCTCGATGTACACGGCTTTCCATTCATTATTGACATGTCATTTATTTTGTTCCCTGTGAATCTTTTTGAAGCATTTCGGGCAAACAATCAACGTTTTACGTCTCATGTGAAGCATTTTCTTGCCCCATTCCGTAGTGCTTTTCAGATTCTTCATTTTACCTGCATGATAAATACAGCAGGAATCACTATTATCACCACACAGCTCACATACCCCTGCGCTTAACCGCACATATTGTGACAGCTTTTTCGGGTCAAAGGATTTGTATTGCCATGGGTCTTTATCGGACATCAACTTACCAGCTTTGCAGTCAGCTAACGAGACAAGCTTTGCATATTTGATACCGCCTTTAACTTCGTGGGGAATAGCCCATTTGCCATCATGACGATATTTTTGGATGATTTTTCTCGTTGTGCTGTTGCTTTTGCTTGCAAGCGTCTTTAGACAGCTATATTCCATAAGATAACGGAAATAATTCAGCTTATCATAATTCGCTGCTAAGCAGTAATAATTGCAAATGCCACGGATTTGTGCATTATACCTGTTCACAATATCCACTTCCGAAAGATGTCTTAATCTTGGAACGCAAACCGCCCAGATTTCTCCGTTTGGTTTTTGTCCTATGATGTCGTTTTTGAACAGGAACTGCATGATCTTATCTTCGAGAGGTACAGTTAATTCTACAGAGTTATTCAGCGTTCTTTGTTTAACACCGTTTGCCTTTTTCTTTATCTTCTGGCTTCGGCGTACCGCAACGTCATAACCAAGGAAACGTACTCGTTCAGCACTGTGTGTGATCTTTGTTTTCTCAGCACTCAACTCTAAATGGTACTGCGTTGATAGAAATTCTCTCAGAATCTCTTTAATTTCTTCACAGTCTTCTCTGCTTCCGCTGATTCCAATTAGAAAATCATCAGCATATCGGCAGTATACAAGCTTTTTATCGTCGGACATTCTTGCGGGCGTTTTCAATTTTTGATTGCACACCGCTTTATATTCCTTGATTGCAAGCTCACGTTCCTCACCTTTTACCCTGTCAATCTTCTTTTGAAGTGTCTGCCTTCTTTTCGCTAAATGAAGATATTCCGGTGTCTGGTGTCGTGTAGACTGCTTATCGAACTTTTCCTTGAGTTTCATGACTTTCCGGTCAAGCTCATGCAGGTATATATTTGCCAGAATAGGGGAAATGATTCCGCCCTGTGGTGTACCGGAGATTGTGGTATGATATTGAAAATCTTCCACATAACCTGCTTTCAGGAAAGCTCTGATAATATTGATAAATCTGCTGTCCTTGATTTTGACTTCTAACGTTTTAATAAGCACTGCGTGGTCTATATTGTCAAAGCAACCCTTGATGTCGCCTTCTATGAACCATTTTACAGAACGAAAATTTGTCTTTATCTGGTCGAGAGCTGTATGACAACTTCTCTCCGGTCTGAAACCATGTGACTGGTCATAAAATAACGGTTCATAGATTGCTTCCAGAAACATTCTAACCGCCTCTTGCAGAAGTTTATCTCGAAATGACGGAATACCCAGTGGGCGCATTTTTCCGTTCTGTTTCTTGATATATTCTCTGCGCACAGGCTTCGGTTTGTACTTTCCTGACCTCAATTCTTCAATCAGTTCATGCACATATTCAGCACTAAAACCGTCAGCAGTGTCGTTGTCACTTCCGGGAGTCATTGCTCCACTGTTTGCATATAATTTCTGGTAAGCTGCAAAATAAATGTCCTCTCTCAGAAGGTAGCGAAAGAGTCTTGTAAAGACTCCGTCGTGATGTTCCGAGGAACTTTTATTGACACGCTCCAAAATCTCCGATGTTGGATTCATGAGGATTCTCCTCCCTTTCATCTTCTTACTTTGGAATTAACAAACTGCTTCCCTTCGCCATGTAGTGGGCGTTATCCACCTCGGACTACTACGGAAGCTCCGTTGCCATATGGAATATTCAGTCTCGAATAGACATAGCCTTTCGGCATTTCCACTTAGGCAATCCCTGTTTAACGATGCTTATAGGCAAGTGATAACTGTCGGATATCATTTCGGTTTATCTCACGTGTTCTCACGCTTGCTTCATGACCTATAGCAGACACCATAACGAATTCAATATTATGGTGGGGTCATGAGAGTGGTTTCAGGATAATTTCCACACCCTCCCACGAAAAAGGAGCTAACCTTTGCTTTGGCAATCCAGCCTTATCCTTATGTTATCTTGTCATTGCAGGTACTACTCGCCTCATATCCTTTTGACGTTTCCTGCGTTTCTGCCGTGCTGTGTTCCCGTGTCCAGTTTCCTGTCATCGGTTAGGCAGATTGACAACCGCTCTGCTGTGCGGTGTAGAGCCTAATCTACTGTAAACATCGCCTTTTACAGGCGCACAAACTCATCTGGAACAAGATAGCCACCCTCTGCGTCTGTGCCAATGTGCAAATCGTCATGGACATCGATCCAGTTACGATTTCTGATGCTGTTCCAGAATGCTGTCTTGTAAGTATCGCTTGCCGTACCTGCCTTTTTCGTTACGTCCGGTGTGGCAGGCTTGCCGAGAACAGGAGTGGAAGTTGCCTTGTTCATTTCAGCTTCGATTTCAGCCTGTCTTTCCAGACGCTGAATTTCCTTGCCAAGGTCAACAATGGTCTGTTCCATTGCATCGTATGTTTTGGAATCTTCCTCGCTGAGCACGCCGTTTGCATTTCTCTTGCTGTCGAGAAAATCACGGGCAGTATCCCAAACCTTCTTTCTCTTTTCTCTGAGTTCCTGAATTGTCATAGCCATAGTTAAAATCCTCCTTAGTATTTCAGTAATGCCAGTCTTTTTTCAAGCTGGTCAATTGGTGTACCTGTAACGAATTCTGCTGATGCAGATACTTTGGATAAGAATGCAGATAGATTCTTCGATTTGGAATAGGTCATTGCAGTCAGGGTATCTTCTTTTTCTTCTTCATCCTGTTCTTCCTCTTCAGGAACAACAGGCACTTTCTTCTCTGCAAACAGAATCCCGTCTACAAACCCCATTTCATGAGCCTTTTTCGCATTGAGCCATGTTTCATCGGACATCAGCTTCGCAATCTTGTTTCTGCTGAGATGAGATTTGGTTTCGTAGGCGTTGATAATGCTCTCTTTGACTTCATCAAGCAAGATGATAGCCTTTTCCATATCAGATTTATTTCCCATAGCACAAGTGCTGGGGTCGTGGATCATCATTAGGGCAGTTGGTGCAATCAAAGTTTCATCGCCTGCCATTGCTACAACTGATGCGGCAGAGGCTGCAATACCGTCAATTTTTACGGTGACCTTGCCTTTATGATTTTTCAGCATGGAATAAATCTGACTTGCGGCAAACACATCTCCGCCTGGACTATTCAGCCAGACTGTCAGATTTCCACTTACTTTTGAAAGTTCGTCACGGAAAAGGGCAGGTGTGACCTCATCGCCCCACCAGGTATCTTCTGAAATAGGGCCATTAAACAAAAGCTCTGTTTCCGATGTATCTTCGTTTTGGATAAAGTTCCAAAATTTCTTCATTTGGTTTTTTCCTCCTTTTCTGAATTTTGATTTGCAAATTTTCCCGCTTCAGAAAGTTTTGTAAAGCTGCCATTACACAAGTAAAGATTACCACCTTCTTCCTCAGAAAGCATATTCATATCTTCCAGTTCACGAATATCGTTAGCAGACATCCAGCCGTTCTGACGTGCTGTAGCATATCCCTGCATACGGGAAGCATAATCGCCACGCAAAAGTCCGTCTACATTGAACTTCACGAAATACTGACCTTTTTCCGAATCAGAAAGAAGTGCTTTTTGTAAGGACTGCTCCCATCGAACAATCCAAGGGTCAAGGCTGTATTTGACGAAATCCAATGACAGATGTTCTACGTTACTGAATGTTGCATGGTCAAGGTCGCCAATCATATGAAGCGGCACTCTGTACATTCTTGCAATTTCCTCAATCTGAAACTTTCGTGTTTCCAGAAACTGTGCTTCATTGTTTGGAATTGCAATGGGGGTGAATTTCATGCCCTCCTCTAAAACTGCGACCTTGTGGGCGTTTCTTCCGCCATAGGCTCTTTGCCAAGCATCACGCACACGTTCCGGATTTTTGATCACTCCGGGGTGTTCTAAAACACCTGACGGACTTGCACCGTTTCCGAAAAACGATGCTCCATATTCTTCACAGGCAATAGAAATGCCGATTGCATTTTTCGCAAGTGCAATCGGCGAATATCCAACCAGTCCGTCAAATCCTAAACCAGGAATGTGCAGGACTTCATCGGCGTAAAGAATGATGTCCCCCTGTTCTTTCAGATTCGGATTTGCTTCATCGTAACGGCTGTAAATGTATATCAGGCGGTTTTTTTCATCACGGTCAACCTTCATTTTGTCAGGCATTAGAGGATACAATCCCAAAACATCACCTCTGCCGTTTCGGATAATCTGTGCATAGGCATTTCCGTAGATCAGCAGATGGGACATCAGGGTTTCTCGGAATACGAAAGAAGTCATTTCAGGATTTGGCTGATCGTGGAGCAAAAAGTAAAGCGAGTGCTGTGGCACTCGCTCTTTTCCGCTATCGTTGTATTTGTACAAGTGTAGTGGCAACTGTGCAATTGCTTCCGACAGCACACGTACACAGGCATACACCGCAATATGCTGTAAGGCTGTTCTGTCGGTGACTCTTTTTCCTGCATTGCTTCTACCGAAAAAGTATGTGTATGATGGACTATCATAGCTGTTTTGAGGCTTATCTCTGGACTTGAATAGTCCGCTGAAAATCCCCATAAAATCACGCTCCTTATTATAATATCAGCATCTCTCTCGTATCATAAACCGACTCATCCGAAACACATCCACAGCGAATTGCACGGTCAAGAGCCATAATCATGGCAACTGCACCGTCAATCTTCTCTGTGGATTTTTCTTTGTCCGGCTTGATGTTTCCGGCAGGGTCACGGCGAATGAAAATATTATCCATCATCCAACGGAGGACAGGATGTCCGTTGTGGGCAAGCGTCTGTTCCAGGGTCAGTTTCATCAATTCCTTGGTCGGTGGTGACATATCTTTGTAACCCTGACCAAACTGCACCATCGTAAATCCAAGCCCTTCCAGATTCTGTGACATCTGCACAGCTCCCCAGCGGTCAAATGCTATTTCTTTGATATGGAATTTCTGTCCCAATTCCTCGATGAAGTTTTCGATAAAACCATAGTGAACCACATTTCCCTCAGTCGTTTTCAGGTAGCCTTGCCGTTCCCACACATCATATGGGACATGGTCACGTCTTACTCTGAGCGGCAAAGTTTCCTCCGGCAGCCAGAAGTAAGGCAAAATGTAATAATGCTCGTCATCATCTGTTGGAGGAAATACCAAAACAAAAGCTGTAATATCTGTTGTACTGGAAAGGTCGAGTCCACCATAGCAGATTCTTCCTTCGAGTTCGGATTCATCAAAAACGACCTTGCATTTATCCCATTTTTCCATCGGCATCCAACGCACCGCTTGTTTTACCCACTGATTCAAACGCAGTTGCCGAAACGCATTTTCTTCACCGGGAGTTTCCTTTGCAGAATTACACGCAGCCACCACCTTATCCATGCCGATGGTCTTATCCAGACTTGGATTTGCCTTTTTCCACACCTTGGGGTCAGTCCAGTCCTCTGATTCATCTGCACCATAGATAACCGGATAGAAAGTCGGATCATGCTTTCTGCCTTCCAGAATGTCCTTTGCCTTTTGATGAACTTCATAGCAGATTGAATTTGTGTCCGTTCCGGCTGTGGTAATCAGGAAATACAAAGGCTGCATTCTGGCATCGCCGGAACCTTTGGTCATAACATCGAACAGCTTTCGGTTCGGCTGCGTATGCAGTTCATCAAACACAACCCCGTGGATGTTGAAACCGTGCTTGGAGTAGGCTTCTGCCGAAAGCACCTGATAGAAGCTGTTGGTCGGAATGTACACGATACGTTTCTGTGAGGTCAGAATTTTTACTCGTTTGGAAAGGGCAGGGCACATTCGCACCATGTCGGCAGCCACATCAAAAACAATGGCAGCCTGTTGGCGGTCGGCAGCACAGCCGTAGACTTCCGCACGTTCTTCGCCGTCACCACAAGTAAGCAGCAGGGCAACCGCAGCGGCAAGCTCTGATTTGCCATTTTTCTTCGGGATTTCAATATATGCTGTATTAAACTGACGATAGCCATTCGGTTTCAGAATGCCGAACAGGTCACGGATAATTTGCTCCTGCCAGTCCAGCAGTTCAAATTTCTTTCCTGCCCAGGTGCCTTTGGTGTGGCTCAGGCATTCGATAAAGGAAACAGCATAATCAGCCGCCTTTTTATCATATTTTGAATCTTTCACCATAAAGCGTGTTGGTTTAAATCTTGCCATTGTTCTCACCTCCCGCCATAATATCTGTATATTTCACCCTTTTGTTTGACTTTTTCAAAACAAGAAAATAAGAATGGAATTTTCTCGCATGACGTTGATTTTTTAACTGCCACTTAGCGGTCAATCTGCTTTTAGCAAGGAGCACAAAAATATCCACAGGATAAAATCCTATAGATATTGCTTGGTTTATAATAAAAACATGACTCAGATACTGAGTCCCACTGCTTACCTTGTCTTGGCATTTGAAAATCAGAATACCACTTTCAGCAAGAATACGATAAAACTCTTTCATACTGTCCGTATAGAACTGATGTAGTGATTTTTCATCTGGAAAAACGCTGAATCGTTTGTTGATAATATTTCCGTTTTCTTCTGTAAGTGATTTTCCTTTTGTAGCTAAAAAGGGCGGGTCAAATATGATACTGTTCAATGATTCTGATTCAAGAGGAAGATTTCGGCAATCGGCTGCCTTTACATTTGAGGATCTTGGGTTTATGTCAAAGCGATATTCAGGGAAAAGATGTTCTTTGTAGAATCCACCGTAATCAAATGTTGCATCACATTCTATTTTCCCACTTGGAATATACAGTCTGATAATATTATTTATTATCTCTGATTGATTAAATGATATGCTTTTTATCAAGTCGTCTTCTCACCCCCAACAAAAAAGACCTGCCAAAAAGCAAGTCTGCATCGTTTATTTTAACGCCCTCATGAGGCTGTTTTTTAATCGAGATTCCATTCCCATTGTAACCATGTTACCATACAAATTCAAGGATTGCAAGCGGCTAAATGAACAGAAAAAAACGCCGAAATATCTGTGGTTTCTTGTGTATCATACACGAACAAAAATCAGGTATACGACCACCAGAGCCTTTCGGCTCCGGATTGTGGGATTTGGTTTTGGAAGAATCAGTTGTACTGTTTCAGCAGGATCGCCAGTGCAGTTTCAGTTTCCTCATCCTCCGGCGGAATATCCATGCCCCGGTCGAAATTGAACACCGTTTTGCCATTCCGCCGCAGGGAGATTTTCGAAGCTCTGCCTTCCTCATATCCAAAAGTGGAAGGCTCCTCATAGTGTTTCACCCAGTAGTGAAATACGCTTGCTCCAACCCGAATCGTTCCTTCTGTCCACATTGTTTTTTCCTCCGGTTTTCGTTGTTTTTGCCTTTCGGCATGATGTATATTACCATAAACCAAAGGAGAAGTCAACGAAATTTCCGGCATATTCTGCACAAAGATGAAAGCAGAAAATTGTGTATGATACCAACCAAAAAAGCAAGCCCCACGTTGCCCTGTGTGGGGCATTTGTGGGAAAGGGAAAACCACTCGGAGGAAACAAAACTACGCCGGACAGGGCAACACAGCAGCTGTACGAGCCGCAGCCCCCTTGATTCAGGGGCTGCTTGGAGCGTGCAGGAAAGCTTATCGTGTGATTTTGAAATCGCCGTAGTAGAAATGGTTTTTCCTGATGTAATCCGTCATCCAGTTTTCGGCTTTTTCAAAGTCGTCAAACTCTTTGATCACCAGCCATTCCTGCTTGCCGGGGGTGTAAATGTGAATCCCATTTTCCACCCTTTCGGTTGCTGTTCCTGTTACCGTCAACGCTTTTACTTTCCATGTTTTTGCCATTGTGTGTTCCTCCGTTTTTTTTGTTTTTCCCTTGCGGTAACTGTATATTACCATACTTTCGGAGGGATAGCAAGCCGCTAAACGTACAGAAAAAGCGATGGAATTTCGGCACTTTCTTGTGTATCATACACCAACGAAACAAGAGCCCTTGTGCCGCCTTGTGTGGGGCATTTGTGGGAAAGGGAAAAACACTCGGAGGAAACAAAACCACGCCGGACAGGGGCAACACGGAGGCTGTACGAGCCACAGCCCCTTTCGGGGCTTTGGTCTTGGATTGTGGGTTTTGGGTTACCGTCCGGTCTGGCACACCTAACAGGTGCCCGTCCCCTCTGTCCCTTCGGGACATCTCCCCACCCCGTGGGGAGTCACCCATTCAAATTCGCAGGCATTTTCGTATTCCTCATCAAAAAGGGCATCGTCGTCGATTTCCTTTTCCGTAAAGTCGATGCCATCGATTTCCTCAAAGGTCGTTCCGTTTTCCTCGGCATCTGCCTTTACAAGGCTTTCTGCGTTTTCCTCAACCCATGCGGTGAACTCCTCGTTGTCCATCCTGTCCTCGTTTTCAATCTCCAGTTCGTATTCGTAGTCCGCATCGAACCAGGTGATGACCGCCTTTGTGATTTCGGTTCTTTCGTTCCAGTCCGTTCTGTTTGCCATTGCTCTTGCCTTTGCGATTCCGTATGCTACCATTGTGTTTTTCCTCCGTTTTTTGGTTGTTTCCCCTTTCGGTAACTGTATATTACCATACCTTTCGGCGTATAGCAAGCGGCTAAATGTACAGAACATAAGGCGATATTTCCGCTGTATATTTGGTGGATCTGACACTGGATAAACTTGCTTTTCTATGGTAAAATACAGTACAATGGAAAAGGCATCTCGGAAAATTGCAGCCACCAACCAAGCCCCGCACAGTTCGCCTGTGTGGGGCTGGTTTTGACTTTGGGCAGTTTTTCGGCAAGTGCTCTGAAAGCCCACACAGGGCAAACAGGGCGGTTACATGGGGAACTTTCGGTGCATTACAGACAGGATTTTCTCCCGTTCCTCCGTGGAAACGCCGATGCTTTCCAGTGCCTGCCGAATGCCGCAGTCCGGGCAAATGGGCGTTTGGTTGTCCGTTCTGGAAAGTGCAGGCACACCAGAATATGACTTTCCGCAAAGTGGGCAGATTGCCGAAATTGGCTTATCCGTTTTCATGGTGGTACACCTCCCGTTCGCTGATGTCCATGGCTTTCCGCAGGTGTTTCATGTCAAAACCGAACTGGCGGTATCCGTCCACACAGGTGCGGATGTAGGCAGAAGTGGGAATGCCCAGTTTCCGTTCCTTGTGCATGATGTACACAAAGGCGGTCAGCTTTTTTCTGGTTTCTGCAAGGGGAAGTTCCAGTTCCGTTTTGTAGTAGAAATGGGGATACCCCTCATAGCGGTCAAGGGCAAGTTCATCTCGTTCCGACACCGACCAGACTGCCGCCGGAACGGTACAGCCCTGCTTGGGTTCGATGGTCAGATAGGAACCGGTCTTACTGCCTTTGAACAGCAACTGGTAATTTGGGATCTCCGCAGTCCCCACAATTCTGGCATCCGGGCAGCGGAACTGCATCTGTTTCACGTTCAGATTGCTGCCGTAGGCAAGGTAAAACTTTTTCATGTGATCAAATCCTTTCTGAAAGGGATACCCTTTCACCACCATAAGACCGCCGAAGCGGTCTGGTGTAGCTGGTAGCAAAAGGCTGTCCCTTTATCTGCCGAACCGGAAGGCGGCATCGCCGTCCAAGTTTCTGGTAAGGAACGTTCTGGCGGTGGCGAACTCCTCGCCGACCAGCCCCAGCCGAATCAGCCATGTCCGCATGGCGAATTTCGGGTTTTCCGTTTGCTGTGGTTTTGGGCTGGCGGTTCGCAGTCCCTTTGCCATTTCGGAAAGGGCAAGGCAAAGTTGTATGTAGCTTTTCAGCTGTCCGGCATGGAGTCCGTTTTTCCTGCCGTTGGCAGGCTTGTCGAATTGAAATAACCGGAATTCAATTGTGCCTTTTGTAAAAGTTGCATGATAGTTCAGCATATGGTATCGGCTGTCGTTGTAGTGCTGATTTCTGCCGTAATTTGCACCGTTCGCCGTATACCAGATGTCTGCGAACTGTGCCATGTTGGTGGGCTTTTTCCGGTTCAGCTGTTCGATGAATTGGGGATTGACCGTTCTGCAATATCGGTTCATTCTGCCTTGGTCGATTTTCAGGGCGTCTGCAATCAGCCGTTCATGGCTCGCCATAAGGTTGGCGAGGTTTCGCAGGGTTTGCGGTGTGTGTCCGTTTGCTCCAATGTGAATGTGTACTCCGGCTCCGATGCCTGCATGGCTGATTGCTCCGGCTTTGCGAAGCTTTCTGACCAGTTCCTGTAAGGTTTCAATGTCGCTGTAGTGAAGAATCGGCGTGACCAGTTCGCACTTTTCGGCATCGCATCCTGCAATGCTGACGTCCTTTTGAAATTTCCATTCTCTGCCCTGTGCATCCCATGCTGACCAGGTGCTGTAGCCGTTTCGGCTGGCAGTGTATTCGTATCTGCCTGTGCCGAAATGGTCGGCGGCAAGTTTGGCAGCCCGTTCTCTGGTGATGTGGTTCATCTCAATCTCCACGCCGATGGTCTGCTTTTTCAGGTTTTCGATTTGCTTTGCGGTTTTTTCGTTCATGGTGTTTTCCTCCGTAGTTTCGGGCTTTTTCCCTTTTGTTGTAACCATATTAACTCTAAACGGAGGAGATAGCAAGCGGCTAAATCTACAGAAAATGAGGTCAAAAGATTGTGTAGAATACACCCTTGCAATCCTTGCGATTGTATGGTAACATACCGTACAATGGAGGAGGTTTCGCCTTATTTTTTCGCCTCGGATACGGTCTGGAAACTATCAATTTCGGGAATCAAAGCAAGGGAAGAACCGTTTTCCCACCGCATATGAATGCTGCCCGCATCGTCAATATGCGTGACCTCACCGACTGTTCCGGGAAGAACCGGATATTTTTCATTCCGCATAGAAAGCAGCTGTAATTTTGTTCCGACAGGGTACTTTTTTCGCAGCTGTTCCAGATAAGACTTACTCGGAAACTGCATCAGTATCACCAACCTTTCTGAATGCGGAATTGCCGGACAGATGCCGAAGAATGACCTTTCTTGCCGCCTTGAATTCTGCTCCTACCATTCCCAGACGAATCAGGAAACACCGCATGGTGTACTTGGGATTGTCGGAGGTGTCCGGCTTGCGGTTGATGCGGCTCTGATTCTTGGCAAATTCGCAGAGCATGGAAATGAAAGTGCAGTAGGCATCTGCATCACCGTCCTGTTCGACCATGAACCACGGAAATTCCACCTTTTCATCCGATGGAATGATGTCCAGTGAATCGGTTTGAAAAGCAGCCTGAAAAAGGGCAGCCTTGTTTTCACAGATCTGCCGGAGATTTCCCAGTGTATGTTCCGTGAAGAAATCGGCTGGCATCTGCACCGTCAAGCCCTTGGATTCCGGTTCTGATGTGTCCGGAACAGCATAGCCCTGATTCTCCAGTTCGGCAAGAAGCCGTTCTGTTTCCTCACGGTCGGCTTGGTCGCTGATTTCCAGATTACCGGACTTGGTAACAGTGTAGCATTCACCGATTTTGTAGGCACAGGTGGGCATGAATTGATATACTGCCGGAATGCCGATAATCTCACTGATGGCTTTCACCAGTTCCTTTCGATTTTGACTGTGATAAGTAATGGTCATGTGAAAAACTCCTTTCTTTCGGCGTTTTTGCTTTCGCCATGACACATATTAACTCTGTTTCCCACAGATAGCAACTGTGAGATGTGTAGAATGTTTCGGCTGTCATTTGTAACAGATCACAAATCTGCCCAGACGATTCCGGCAAGCACAAAAACAGCTACATTCAGACAGATGCCATTCCCCCAAAGGCGGTACTCTGCTGCATCACGATATGGATCTTGCAGCCATTTCTGTACCATCTTTCGGCTTTTGGGACGGCTCTCCGGTTTTACCGCTTTTCGGTATTCTTCAAAAATAGCTGCCCATCGGTCGATTTCTTCCTCTGTGGGATTTTCCGATGCCAGGTCACTGCACCACTGATCCGGAAATCCCTGCAGTCTTGCACATTCCTGCGGTGTCAGTCTGCGAACCGCATAACCGCTGGAAACGATACTGGGGTCTTTGTGGTCCCGTGCCAGCAGTGTAGGGGTCGTTTCCCGAAATGCACCGCTGAAATTTCCCGTAGAAGCAGCATACACTGCATGATGGTCGGTAGCATTCAAAGTGAAAGCGACCTCTTTGTTGACACCGCCGCCCTGCGGTCCGTTTTGGTCAGACCGACCAATCATTGAGCCCTGCAAAGCATAACTTTCCAGCACAGCAATACCGCCTTGGTTTTTTGCTGGTGACTGATCGCTGGTGTCCAAAGTACGGGAAGTATCTGCCTCATAAATGCCACTGTGCGGATTACCGGAAAGCATGGCATTGCTGGAAAAGGAACTGATGCCGTACGCTTTCGGCTGAAACACAGTCTGGTCATTGTTGCAGGACAGCGTAGCAGATTTGTTTTCCTGTATCAGACTGCCCTTGCCGCCGCCGGCTTTTCCACAGCGAATCTTCAGTGTTTTCGGCGTATCCATCAACAGCGGAACATTTCCGCCGCCGGTTCCACATCTGGAAGTCAGTGTCTGTACTTTTCCGCTCTCAGAGATCTGAAGCCGGCTGTCAGCAGGATGATTTTCCAGTACACAAGGCGGATGATGGGCTTCTGCCCGAAGGGTGGCAG
>LBCK01000004.1:208435-225494 GCA_000980705.1 Ruminococcus sp. UNK.MGS-30
GGCTTTTGTCCATTTTCCCGCAGGTCGAGGAATTGAAATGCTGCTGTCTTTGACCGAACAGATGGCTTCGAGGACACAGCGGAAATCTTCTCCGCCGTTGGAGGAAAATGCTCCGGGAACGTTTTCCCAGACGATGTATCTTGGATATTTGCCATTGCTTGCACACCTCATTTCTCGGATGATACGGATTGCTTCATGAAACAGAGAAGAACGGCTGCCGTTCAGACCGGTTCGTTTTCCGGCGATGCTCATATCCTGGCATGGACTGCCAAAGGTGATGATGTCCACAGGCGGCAGCTTTGCACCATGCAGACCGCTAATATTGCCGAAGTGTTGTACCTGCGGCAGCCGTTTTTCTGTCACACGAATGGCAAACGGTTCAATTTCAGAAGACCAGACAGGCACAATGCCTGCCAGCAGTCCGGCAAGCGGAAAACCGCCACTGCCGTCAAAGAGGCTGCCAAGGGTGAGGTTACGCATCTGACACCTCTACTTCCGAATATTCCATTCGCTTCCCATCCCGAATCAAATACACATCATCGGAATTTCCGTCATGGAGTTTTGTGTACCTTTCAACAGCTACATCAACAAACTTCGGTTCCAGTTCCACACCGAAGCACACACGATTTAGCTGCTCACAGGCAATCAATGTAGAAGCACTTCCCAGAAATCCATCCAGCACCATTCCGTTTGTCTGTGTACACTGGGAAATCAGATAGGCGATCAGCGGCACCGGTTTACTGGATGGATGTCCGCAGCCGTCCTCTTTGCTGTTTTTAATGCGGTCAAATTCAAATACCGTTTTCTGTTTCTGGTCACCATACCAGATATGCTTTCCGTCTTTTCTCCAGCCCCAGATAATCGGTTCATGGATATACTTCCAGTCAGTTCGGGTGAGAACAAGGCGGTCTTTCTTCCAGACAAGTCCTGCACCGACCTTGAAGCCTGCATCTTCATAAGCATCATGAAATACACGTGCCTTGGAGGTGGCATAAAACACATAAATGCTTGCATCCTTCGCCATGGCATCTTTGAATCTCTCAAATGCAGATTTTAGAAACGCATATCCTTTTTCATCATCAAGGTCATCATTCTTGATTTTGCCTGACGTGCTTTCCAGATTGACAAGATACGGCGGATCTGTGCAAACAAGATTTACTTTTGTGTCTCCAAGAAGTGCTGTATAGGTTTCCGGCAAAGTGGAATCACCGCAGATGACAGTATGTTTTCCAAGATGCCAGATGTCGCCGAGTTTCGATTTGCAGGGCTTTTCCAGTTCTGCGTCTACATCAAAATCATCCTGTTTTGCTTCATCACTGTTAATGTCGAAAAGGTCAGCAATTTCAGATTCATCGAAACCAGTCAAACCAAGGTCAAATCCGAGATTCTGCAATTCTTCCATCTCAACAGCAAGCAGTTCATCATCCCAGCCGGCATCCAATGCCATCCGGTTGTCAGCAAGAATATACGCTTTCTTCTGTGCTTCGGTCAGATGGTCGGCATACACACAGGGTACTTCTGCAATACCTTCTTCTTTTGCGGCTTCAATTCTGCCGTGACCGGCGAGGACGTTATATGCCTTGTCGATAATGACGGGATTGACAAATCCAAACTCACGCAGAGAAGAGCGAAGCTTCAGGATCTGTTCCTTGTTGTGCGTTCTGGCGTTGTTGGCATAAGGCACTAACTTGTTGATGTCAACAAGCTGAAATTCTTTGGTCGTTGTCATCTGTGATTCCTCCTCTGCTGAATTCTGAGCATACCTCTTCGGGCGGCATCCATATTGCCTTTGACAGCCTGTCCTTTGATTGTGCGATATTGCTGTTTGGTCATGTTATTTCTCTGCTGTTTCAGTTCTCTCCAGAATTGAACATCTGCTTTCATGTATTTCTCACTTTCTGCTGCTCAAAAGCTGTTCCATCAAATCGTCCTGCGGTGTACCGTCAAATTTGGTCGTGCAGTTCTGTTTCACAATATCGAAAATCTCATACCAGAGCAAGTTTGCCTGTTTCTGAAATGTCTGGCTCATCTGCACAAACGGGGAGGCAATAACGCCACCCGTGGTCGGGTGCTTTCCCAGCAGTCCATAGGTACTGAGGGCTTCTTCACACTGTACAAATCGGGCGAATGCCTGTGAGTAGCTTTCCAGCAGCCGTTTGTTGACGTGCTTTTCACAGCCACGCTGTTTCAGCCAGAGCCACGTTTCTTTGTACACAATGTCTGCCCCCAGCGGTTTTCCATTCTTCTGCTGGGCAGACAAGTATGCACTGGGGCTTGGCATATCCGCACCGGTCAAATCAGCGGCATCGTCCAGATCAGCTGCATCCAATTCCGGAGCATGAAATTCCATAATATCTGCATCCTTGCCCTCTGCGATTTTGTCGGGGAGGGCTTTCGGCTTATCGCCTGCACGAACTCGTCTGCCGCCTCTTCTTGTACCGTCCTTTGCCATCTGATTTCACCTGCCTTTTGAGAGAAAAATAGCCGAAACTGCGTAGGTTTCGGCTTGTTTGCATATTTCCAGGGTTAATCCCCCGTTTGAACCTTGGTTTTTGTGTGTGAGAGGGAACGCCGGTCTGTAAAAAATTCACAATTAGCGATTTTTATCCCCCCACCGGCAGCATTTCAGACACAATCAATACCGATAGACGGGATTTCGGTCTTCCGTCCATGTCTTGCGGTCGTGGCAGGACTTGCAAAGAGCCTGCCAGTTGCTCTCGTCCCACATCAGATGCGGATCACCACGGTGAGGAATGATATGGTCGACCACGGTCGCTGCCGTGAACCGTCCCTGTGCTTTGCAACGCACACACAAAGGATGCCGGCGGAGGTACGCTTTGCTGAGCCTCTGCCACCTGCTGCCGTAGCCACGCTTGGCGGCAGACGGTCGGTCTGGGTGCAAGGGCTGATGCTCTGCACAATACAAACCGTCTGTCAGATTGGGACAACCGGGGTGCTTGCAGGGCTTCTTACATTTCTTCGGCATAAGGTTCACCTCCGGATACAAAAAGCCGCCTCGGATGATTCCATGGCGGCTCTCGTTTTATTCTTTGCTATGATACAGTATAGCATACCATAAAGCTCTTATCAAGTCTTATGAACTCTGATGAACTCTTAACTTTTCGAGTGCTTTATTGTGGAGATAGTAAATATGCTGTACGCTATAGTCTAATTCACTTGCCACCACTTTCCATGGCTTAAACTCCAGATACCGTTTTGTAAGAAGATCACGGGCATCTGCATCTGTGACCTTCTGAATCTGTTTCCGCATTTCATGCATCAAATGTTGAAGTTCCATTTTGGTTTCTTCGATTTCTTCTTCCAATGACAAAATTTTTTCTACAGCAATTTCCATCTTGTGTGGTTCTGGAGAAACTGTTTTAGGGGAATCTCCACCTTTTCCACCCATACCCTCAGCAGATTGTCGTATGCAATCGATCTCATGCTCTTTCCGAAAGATTCGGTGTCGGAGGCGTTCTGCCTCTTCCATGTATGCTTTTGGATTCATGCATTTTCCTCCCTCACAATTTCAGCACACACAGCAGTCATCAAAGCGGTCTGGGTTTGTTCCTTTCGAGTCAGGGCTTTCAAGATACGTTCGTCAATCGTACCCTTGGTGATGAGATGTTGAATGACAACCGTTTCGGACTGCTGCCCCTGCCGCCACAGTCTGGCGTTGGTCTGCTGGTAGAGTTCTAAACTCCAGGTCAGTCCGAACCACACCAACACATTTCCGCCTGCCTGCAAATTCAAGCCATGCCCGGCGGAGGCCGGGTGCAGCAGACCAACTTGCAGCCTTCCGGCGTTCCAGTTCCGAATACTGTCAGAGGACTGGATTTCCTGATAGGAAACCTGTAACCGTTGCAGGCGTTCCGCAATTCTTGTTCGGTCATGCTTGAACCAGTATGCCACTAGAACGGGCTTGCCGTTGGCCGTCTCTATCAAGTCCTCCAGTGCATCCAGCTTTCGGTTGTGAATGGGAATCACCGCTCCGGTGTCGTCATACACTGCTCCATTCGCCAGCTGGGAAAGTTTGTTGGATAGACTTGCAGCGTTGGCGGCGGTGATTTCAGTGTCCTGCATCTCCAGAATCAATTCAGACTTGAACCGTTTGTAGGTTTCTTGCTCCGTGTCGGACAGCTGCACGGGATATTCGTTGGAAAGTAATTCCGGCATGTGCAGGTGGTCGATGGCTTTCATCGAAACGGTGATGTCAGCGATTTTCTCATAAATCTGCTGCTCTGCATCGGGCAAGGGCTTGTAGGAATACACGAGATAGCCGTTTTGCTTGTCCGGCTTGAAGTAGGCATTCCGGTACTGCCCGATGAATCTGCCGAGCCGTTCTCCCATATCCAGCAGACGAAATTCCGCCCATAAATCCATCAAGCCGTTGCTGGCAGGCGTTCCGGTCATCCCCACGATGCGTTTCACATTCGGTCGAACTTTCATCAGGGCTTTGAAGCGTTTGCTTTGGTGACTCTTGAAGCTGGAGAGTTCATCAATCACCACCATGTCGTAATCAAACTTCGTGTTGTTGACGAGCCAGTCCACATTTTCCCGGTTGATGATGTAGATGTCGGCATCTGCCTTTAAAGCTGCAATGCGTTCTTCCTCTGTGCCGACCGCTACGCTGTATCGCAGCGGTTTCAAGTTCTCCCACTTTTCGATCTCAGCAGACCATGTATCCCGTGCAACTCGCAGCGGTGCAATCACCAAAACCTTTCTGACCGCAAACAAATCAAACATCAAATTGTGGATTGCGGTCAGTGTTGTAATCGTCTTACCAAGTCCCATATCCAGAAAGAGTGCTGCGATTGGATGTTCTTCGATAAATCGAACAGCATATTTCTGATAATCATGTAGTTCCATCGCTTTTCACCTCCGAGATGATTTTTTCGATGCCCTCACAAGCATCCAAGACATAAACCAGAAAACCCAATCGCCTCAGAAGTTTATGCCGGGAAAGTTGAAGCGGTCTGGGTTTCTCTCCGGGTGCTTTCACTTCCACAAAAGCGATTCTGCCGCCGGGCATCAATACGATGCGGTCTGGAACGCCTGCCGTTCCGGGAGACGTGAATTTCCAGCACACACCGCCATTTTGCTTTACTGCCTTTGTGAGTTTTTCTTCAATTATTTTTTCTCGCATGGATTCTCCCTGTTTTTCGAGAAAATGGAGGTCATAGGAAGTCAAATACAAACCTTATATATAGAGAAAAATTTTACTTTTTTTCTCGCCTGCGTAAAGTCTGTATATGAGTTCCTATGACTTCCACTTTCCCTATATTTCGGTGTTTTTTGACCTTAAAAGTGGAAGTCGATTTTATAAAGTGGAAGTCAAAAACATACTTTTAGTCAAGAAAATCGAATTTGATGCAAAGTCCCATAATCACATTACACTGTGTTGTTCTCTTACGTTTGTACCCAGCCTGTTCCAAAGCAGAATAGAAATCTGATGTGCTGCGAACAAACTCACCATTTTCAAGACAGTATTCACGATAGTGCCGATATAGTTCTCCGGACTTTTCCTGATAGCTTTTATCCACTTCACAACACTCATTGATGAAATTGCCAAGCCAGTCATTGCCTTCCCGATAGGCTCCAATTGCATCAAGAACACACTGCGGTCTGTTGATCTGATAGTTTGCCGCAATGACCTTTCTTGCACCTTCAATCAGCCATGAAAGTACCGCACCACCTGCGTTATCTACCAAGTGCTGCGTGTAGTTTTTGATATCCTTAGAACCCTGAATTTTTGCGTGAAACGGGATCACAATCAATCTTCTCCACGTGCCATCATCCGATGCACCAACCTTCGGAAGATGATTGGTATACAGCACCAAAGTATGTGAAGGTTCAAAGTGGAATGGTGCTTTGAATTTCTTTTCGGCAAAAATCGGGTCAGTGGAACAGAGCTGTTTTACCACACTGGTATTCAATCGCATTCCTTCCTGCAATTCTGCCGCAATAATCATCCGTTTTCCCTTGAGTTCCGCCATCTCCGGCTTCACGTTTCTCTTACAATTGACGGTCAGTGCATCCGCTGAAATGTTTCCGCTGTAACTTCCCAGAACCTTGTAGATGACATTCCAGAACGTTGATTTTCCGTTTCGTCCGTCACCGTAGGCAATAATCATCGCCTCCAAGTACACCTTGCCCACAATGCAAAGTCCGCAAATCATCTGCACATAGTCAATCAAACTCTGGTCACCGCAGAAGAACAGCTGCAACGCATCCTCCCACAAATCCTTACCGGCATCACTTGGAACGACCGCCGTCACTTTCGTTAAGAGGTCGGCAGGGTCTGTAGGCTTCCAGCCATTCAATCCTTCGGGCAGATAGTAAGTTCCACCCGGAGTATTTAAGAGCATTGGATTGCTGTCAAGGGCTTCTGGATTGTGGAGAACCAGCGGCTTTGCGGCATCCAGTGCATTGGTCATACTGCGAACATGGCGGTATTTCATCACGAATGCCTTGAAAGTGGCATAGTACTGATACTCCTTGTATGCGGCGTTCTGTTCCTCGTCCAGACTATCCCGAAACTTTTTGCCGCCGTTGATTGCTGCATCTCTTGCAACACCAAGGCTTTCCAGTTTCAGAAGTGACGCTTCCACCTGCTTTTCCGCCTCTGCCAGCTGTACGTCTGTATGTTCAATCATGGCAAGGGTGACGGCGTGTTCTGACTCCTCCCAGTAGGTTCCGTTGTAGCGAAGATAATCGGTCGCAATAGTAAACGCCACCTCATCTGAAAAGCCTTCTACAAATGTGCGAGCCTCTCCAACGTCCGAAAAATCATCGGGAATCAGGGACTGTTTGCCATATGCTTCAGGGGAAATATATCCTTCCTGCGAGGTTACTTTTTTGCCGAATTTGCAGGCACTGTGCCAGATGGTTTCCAGTTCTTCATCCGGTAGCGGCGGTTCGCATTCTGCTGCTTTTTCCAGGAACTTCTGATAACTTTCCTCAGTCACACCAAAACGCTTTACAAGCTTTCCAGCCATGCGTGACATTGTGCTGTTACGCTGTCCCTGCGGAATGTTACGATTTGACTTCATCAGTGTAAGCCAGTCCTCAATGGAAAGACTGCCTTCGTGCCATACAACATCACTCGGACAGCCAAAAAGAAAACGTGAGGCATCCAGTGCATTCCCATCAAAAAACGGCAGTTCCTTATGGATTTTCTGCTTTATCGCCTTATGGGAATTTGTATCGTTGCAGGGTGCTGTCGGGAAAAACACATGAAAACGTGGTCTTGCGGATTTATTCCCTTTCGTCAGCATATGATGACGGCTGTAGGTCACTGCAAATGCAACATCTCCTAAGCTGTTCATCAGCATTTCAGGCGTGATCCAGTCTTTCGGGTCGTCTGAATGGTCGTTGTCACAATCCATGGGTACTACATCAGACAGCAGGAAATTGGCATCACTGCGTGCAAAATTCTCATACTGAGCACAGACATGATCATAGACAACAGCTTTTTTCAAATCCGCTTCTGAAGTAATGACCTTTTGGTTGGGATAAAGGATATTCTTTTCATTGCCGGTACAGTTTGCTGTATAGAGCGTAAATTTCATTCTATTTCCTCCAGTTCTTCTGTAAAATACCGAATGGTCATATGCCGCCGCTTCGCCCATTTGATTTCCTGCTGCATCCCCTCCGACCGCACAGAACCAAACACCCACAGCTGGGCACATTTTGACAGCAGTACCAAATTCATGAACATCGCTGTCTGACGATCTTCGCCCAGACTGTCATCCATGAATTGCGGAAACAGCAAGTGGGGAGCGATAGGGACATAGTGGGTATCTACCGCAAAGCGGCTGTATCGTCTGGCATTTTCGATATTGTCATTGATGCAGCCGTAGGAATAGGGAGAACAAATGTATACCAGCGGTCGATAAGCGGCAGCTTTTTTCGCCCTGCGTTCCTCTCGTTCAATACGGCTCAGTGCCTCATAAGCAGTGAGGTCGATGTATCCCTCAGCGTTATACAGATTCATGCAATACTCCTTTCAGCCGTTTCTGTGTGCAGGCATCGCAGTAAACAGCACTGCTGAAAATGTCAAAGTTTTCTGCTGTCCAGAAGATACTCAGATCCACTGGTACTTCTGCACCGCACTGCGGGCAGCGGCAGTATACGTTTTCGTTGTTGATCTCCACGGAGATACTGGTGGTGTCATTCAGATTTTCTTTGATGTAAAACATGGAATCCTCCTTAGTCTTTCTTGTAAAAGCTGCATTCATATCCGTCCGCTCGAAGCAGCAGTCCCTTTGCCCAGTCTGGTGTTCTCGCCATCTGTTGACAGATCTCATCCAGCTTTGTACCTTTCGGGCATTCGATGATCATTTCATCGTGAATATGACCGACAATAAAGTGTTGTGATAGTGTCTGCATGGAATAGAAGAGCAGATCTCGTGCAGTTGCCTGAACAATGTTTTCGACCAGCTTGCCGGAGTAAGTTTCCAAGCGTTCCCACTTTCTGCCCGTGCCAATGCCCTCATAGGTGATAGAATCACCGCCAAAGCGATTTTCACCGATGCGTGGCTTGACATATGCCAACCGTCTGCCGGACAGCAGCTTGATAAACAGAAAACCAGATTCATAAGAGAAGTGAATGCCGTGGGTCTCTGTTTCGGTTTTATCCCGCACAGCTTTGATGGCAGCATTTTCTACATCCCACCACAATTGCACAATGTGTGGAGAAGCAGTTCGCCAGTCCGTCACAATTTGCTTCAGTTCCGCATCAGACATTCCCGATCCACCCATGGCTTTCATTGCTCCGACCGAGCCGCCGTAGCCACACGCCAATTCTGCGACCTTGCCTTTCTGCCGAAGATGCCCGTTGATGCCATGCTTGACTACTGGCACGCCGAAAATCTTAGAAGCCGAAGCACAGTAGATGTCTTTTCCGTCTGCGAACGCCTGCATTCGCCACGTTTCTCCGGCAAGCCATGCAATGACACGTGCCTCAATGGCAGAGAAATCGGCAACAAGGAACTGATAACCGGGTTTTGGAATAAAAGCAGTACGAATCAGCTGTGAGAGCGTGTCTGGAACGTCTTCATACAGCAGTTCTAGTGCTTCTAAATCACCAGACTTCACAAGCTCCCGTGCATCTTCCAAATCGGGAAGGTGATTCTGCGGCAGGTTTTGCAGCTGAATGATACGACCAGCCTCTCGACCAGTTCGATTTGCACCGTAGAACTGAAACATGCCTCTTGCACGACCATCCAAGCAGACGGCATTTTGCATGGCCTGATACTTTTTGACCGAGGATTTTGATACTTGTTGTCGAAGTAACAACACGGCTTGCAAGTCCGGCGGAGCGGTTTTCAACTGTTCCTGTACTTCTTTTTTGCCCAATGATTCTAACTCCAATCCGTGTTCCGCCAGCCATTGTTTCATTTGCTGAACAGAGTTCGGATTGTCCAAGTTGGTCAGATCTTTCAGTTGATGCAATAGCTTGTCCTTTGTCAATGTGTCCATACGAATTGCCTGTTGCACCAACTGCAAATCCAGTTGTATTCCTCGATCGTTGACGGACTGGTCAAGGGCATACTCCTGCCAGACAAATTCCGGCACAGGGAACCGAGCAATTTTTTGTTCAATCGCTTGTTCCGTTTCCACATCCCGTTGGTTGTATGCCCGAAAGACGTTCCATTTCTCCGGAGAATCGGCAGGCGTATGAAATTGTGGAACGCCGTTCACCGTGTCATATGGTACGCAGAAATAGCGAATCAGGGCTTTCCCCTCGGACATTTTTTGTTGCTGTAACTGTAGCACTGCCCCCACGCCGGCAAGGCTCAGCGGCAAGCCCAGATAGGCAGCCGCCACCATCGTACACCGCCATGCCTTCGGGCTGAGGTAGTTGCCGCAGGCATCCTCCGGCAATCCATAGGAAATGAAGCATTCCGGATAGTTTCGCCGCAGCCAGACCGACAGGCAGACCCGTTCAAAGCTGGCGTTGAAAGCGTGTTTCTGGATGCGGTCATCCGTCAGAGCGTTGAGGATTTCTTCCGGCAGCTGTTCGCCACAGGCGAGGTCAACCACTTGCACCGGGGCATCGTCCACGGAATACGCAAAAAGCAGAATATCAAAATATGGGGAATCTGCATAACGATACACACCTGATTTGGCAATGTCGATGTCGCTTTTGGTTTCTAAATCAATCATCAATTTTTTCATATCTCAATTACCCACCCAAGCATAACGCCTAGCTGTCCGCCCAGCTATCTTAGTTCAGAAAATCCTCGTCTTCTACAGTTGCAAAGTCGTCCTCTGCACGGCTGTGACCGCCCAGCGGCTCGCCATCCCGAATCTTCTGGACGTTCTGCAAGCCACAGGCAATGCCACGAGATGTTTTGGTGTTGAACGCATAGAAGGTGATGCTGGCTCTGCCATAGACACCGCTGTAAATCTCGCTGTGGTCTAAAATCTGCTGGCAGGCAGCGTCCACGATGCCCGGAGCAGTGATGGAATTGGCGTTGACGAAATAGCTGTTGGCATACGCTTCATCGTCCGGTCGCTCCAAATCGCCGTCCCGAAGCGGTGTCTTGAGGGAAGTCAGCGGTGGAACGGACTTGCTGTTGCCTTTCAGCTTGCCTTGACCTTCCTCGTAGGCTGCCTGAATGGCGGCACGAATCTTCTCGATGGTTTTCGTGTCCGACTTCGGAATGATGAGGGAAACGCTGTACTTCGGCTTACTGTTCTCGTCCATCGCCTTTGCTTCCCAGAGGTTGGCGTAGCTAAATCTGCATACACCGGTTACTACTTTTGCAGGATTGATATACTTTGCCATAATAAAAACTCCTTTATTCTTTGAAATCTACCTGTGCAGTATTCCACGCAGGTCGTTTGTCTGATAGCGGAACAAGTGTTGGCTTTCCCTGTGGTTTCACAAGCAAATCTCCCAACAATTCTTCAAATTTTTTCTTGCCCAGCATTCTGGTCATTGCGGTAATGCCCAGTACCTTATGTTCGTATGGGTCGAATCCAGCAGCTTGTACCGCCTCCGCTGCTGCAGTTTCACTGCAATATGCTCGTCTGGCTCTGCCTTCAACCAGCTTCCAAGTTTTCCCCTGTAAGGACTGCTGCAAGGCGTATTCCTTGATATCAGAAGCCCATGCAACCAGCTGGTCAGCAGTTTCCAGAATTGCTTCAATTTCGGTATCGGTCAGCTTGTCTGGCATCGCAAAATCATACTTCGCCAATTGCAGATTGTACTCCGCCTGTTTCCGGCAAGTTGCTTTCACTTTGCAGAACCGACAATGTTCACCTGCACAGAAGTCACCATCGCCTTTGGCGGCAAGTGCGGCTTTGGGTTTCAGTTCGGTTTCTGCCCAGTGCAGCAGCTCCGACAGTGGCAGGGTGCATTCGCTGAGGTTCTGGATTCTCGGCTGAAAAATCACCATCCGGATTTCTGCAATGTCATAGAGGGCATCGAACAGTTCCAACGCTCCCAGAGCATACAGCATCATCTGTGAGTTGTGTTCGGCGGATACCGCCACGCCCTTGCCATACTTGAAGTCGATGACAGTTAGAACCGAGTCTGCAACAATCACGCAATCTCCCGTTCCGAAGCCGTCCGGAACGTATCGGCTGAAATCCAAACGCTGTTCCACTAAGACCATGGGTTCTTGCAGGGTTGCCAGTAGTTCGGCGATATACTGGGCATAGCTGTCCGTGCAGTCTTCCATTTCGGTGTCATAGAAGTCTAAGTTCTCCGTTGGATTGGGAGTCAGATTTCCGAGCAGTCTTTGCACCTTATATTCTGCCAACTCGTGAGCACACGTGCCTTCCCGGGCGTAGTCCGTCACGGTATCCGGCAAGGCAGCACAGAGCTGTGCGGAGGGCGGACACGCCAGCCATCGGGCACTGGAAGAAGCAGAGAGCATGGCATGTTTATTCGGCATGGGCTGCCTCCTGTGCATCTGCAAATAGTGCAGCGTATCGTTCTGGCGGAACTTCAGACAATCGGCTGCCGCCATACTTTTGCAGCAGTTTCAGCACCGTTTCCTTTTGTCCGCTGCGGGACAGATTTGCCAGAACGCTGCGGACTTCTTCCAGTGTGACCGGCTTTTCTACTGCTTTTTTGACCGTTTCTTCCTTTTGCGGACAGATCTGTGTAAACGTCTCCACTTCCGCTTTGGAAGCACTTTCTGCCCACTCTGATGCGACCTTTACGAAATCGCCGAGTGCTGCAAGGACATCTATGAGGGTTTTCATTTGGTTTCACTCCTTTGCATATTTTTGACGATAGGTCTGAGAACTAAATTCCGCTAATATTTGGCGAATCACTTCTGCTTGCCGAATATCTGCAAACAATAGCAATTGCTCCAAAGCAACAGATTGTTCTTCTGTAAGCATATTTTTATATGGATGATACCAATCTGCTACTCTAACACCGCCGCCATTCCCGGAACACGTCTCCAGAGGATAGTCCAATGCAAGTGCATGAATGTCGTTGCGAACAGTATTACAACATACACATAATTCCTGTGCAAGAAGTGGAACTGTTGTTTGTCTGCGAGCAACTAAAATCTTCATGATTTCGGCACGCCGTTCATTCACACTCACATGGACACCCCCTTTCCTAATCGTCGAACTTACTCTATCATTCAAACTACCAGCCTTTTTGGTAGTTTGAAAAGAGTTCACAAAACATTTTCAATTTGTACAGGCATAAAAACACCGACAAGGTACAGAAAAAAATTCTGCACCTCATCGGATGTTCTCACTTTTTTACCAAACTGGTCAGCCATGGAGCAATGGGTCTTGCAATCATTCTCGCATTCAGATATGCCATTTCCAGTGTCAGACAAGTGCTGCCCAGATAATATCCGTTTCGTTCTGCCAAGGTCATGGCAAGATTCGGTTTTTCCATATCTGTTAAACAGATCGGCAGCAGAAACTGCAATTGATTTTGATATCCCTGCGGTACTACCAGCCCCGGCTCAATTACTGCTTTTCGTCTGCCCAGTTCCACTGCCGTTTCCAGCAGCAATGGCAGATTCTTAAACCGAAGCAGCTTCTTTGGCAGCCGTTCCCGATTTTCCGGATCGCTGAGAATGTGTTCTGCATTTACCCGAATTGGCCATTCCGGATTGAAGTTTACACCATTTTGCATCATCGGGAAATATGGCTTTTTGGGCAGCGGCTCTACATACCGCAGCTTGGAAGAAACAGCATCACAAAAGCCGGTGAAATACCATTTCAATGTGGTGTCTTTCTTTTTATTTCGTTCAAAGCAGGCGTAGATTGCCTGATATTGTCTTGTGTACAGTCCTGTATGAAAGCAGGCACAGTTGTTTTCCACATGGAAATACGCCGTTTCTCCGGTGTTGTAATCGATGCTCAACTTCCGGAACATCATATGGAGATACCGTTCCAAAATCGGCGTATCTGTATTTTTACATTCGGTCTGCGGCTTTCGAAATCGCCATGCTTCCGGCAACGCCATTTCTGCCAATTGTTCTAACTGCCCGTACCAATCCGGCACATAGGCAAATTCAAATAAATCTGTTTCTATCATTTTTCTGTTCCTCTCCATTTAGGAATTGCTTTTATCAGCTTCAATTGTATTCGGGCTTTTAGATCTTCGTCAATATATCGATATGTTTTCCCTTGTGCATCCTCCCCTTTTACCGTTGCCAATGCATTGATGTAATCGTCATAAAAGCGGAGAATTTCTTCCAAAGCAGTTTTCTCCCCATTTACTGCGGCACAGATCAATTCATATGTAAGGTCATTTTCTTTCATCGCCATTCCTTTCATAATACTTGCGGATTGCTGTAAATGCTTTTTGTCTCCAGTTGTAAATGGTGCGAGGCGTGACGTGAAAGTACGCTGCGATTTCCTGATCGCCATATCCATACCAGAACTCCAAAATCAACGTTTCTCTCTGTGCTTTTGGAAGTTCCAACATAGCATCATAAAGCCAGTCGCTGGCAATCAAACACGGATACTTCTCGTTATCCAAAATGAAATGCTCTGACGGATACACATCTTCTATTTCCGGAACATTCATTAGGTCTGGTTTCGCCTCACGGTTTTGGATTCTCTTTTTTTCTGCCGCTGCATCTCGATATTCATTTCGCATTACAATTTTCACAAAGCAGTCAAAGATTTTTATTCTGCAGCTTTTATCGATAAAGGGAGTCAATCTGTTGATTCCTCCCTTCTTATGCAGTTTTGCAGGTAGTGTGTATATCACCCCCTTTTAAACTACTAAGACGAATCAGGCAGAACAAAATCGGAAAATTTATTTGTAAATATTCTGTGTACTTTTATTTCTTAGGCACAGCAACAAAAAAGCAGCATACAAAACCGGTCATTTCGCCGGATTGTATGCTGCTTGAAAAAATAGAAAGGGCAGTCCTGCCCAGCTGTTTGCCGGACAGAACTGCCCTTTTTTAGGTGGTTGAATTTTAATGGAAATTATTGCTTGCAGGTAAATTGCATACATTAAATAGCCAGTGCTGTCTGTTCCAGAAATATGGTTGTTGTGGAAATAAGTGTAAAGATTTAGGCTCAGCGGATCATTATTGCTACCTGCGAAAGAATCTCTTGAGATAAATCGTCCAGTTGAAGGACTATAGTATCTCGCACACAAATAAATGGTAGCAGTTTCCTTGTCATAGTACTCACCGCAGTAACGGAATGCATTCGTATCATCATCAATATTCTTTTCCACACCAAACGCATCGTAGGTATACGACTTTGCGACAGCACCAGTTTCATCAGTCAGATTAACAACATCACCATGTGCATTCCGTGCGTATAACGAAAATAAACCTGCTTCATACCGTTATAAAAATAAATTTTAATAAATTTCTAGGCTACCTCACAATTAATCTTATTAATAAAATATTATAAGTCACTATAAGGGTTTTCCACTGTTTCACCATATTCTTTAATGCATTTATCCAACAATCTTATAATTTCTCGTTTTTTTATTTTATATCTATTTTTTAAAATAAACTGAAAAGCATCCTTTAATCCTAAATTAGGTATAATATATAAAACTGCATCCATTACTTCAATATCATTAAATTTTATGTATTTTTTTATAAATCGTGTTATTTTGTCTTGATATTCTTTTTCTAAAATGGTATATGTGTTACATTGACGATCAGCTAATTCACATAGTTGATCAAATGCATCTATTATACTTTCATCATTTAAGCTTTGATGAGATACAAGAAAATCATCAATATATTTTTTTATTTCCTCTTTTGATAAGAAATCATTAATTTCGCTGAAATCTTGCATATTATTTTCTAATAACAGGTATATGTGCCCAATTTGATTTGTTTTGTTTTACAAATTGCCCTCCTTGTGTCAAATATTTACGTCCCACTTTAATTTGAGCTGTCCATCCACTTCCAGAATTTGAGCCTGGGTATAATTTAGCAGCATTTAAATCTGTTGAATGCCATTTTACCTGCACTTTTTTTCCGTTCACTTTAAAATTATACTTAAACCCATTCTTTATTGTGGATGAAGGCTTAAATGTATTTGGAGTTCCTTTGGGAACAAATGATTTCAAGGCACTTTCTGTTGTTTTTCCTCCCTTCAATAACTGCTGAGCAGCAAATTCAGGGTCATAATTTGCTAAGGACGTTGAAGCTTTTCCAATGGACGCAGTATTTTTGGCTGCCGTAGATGCAGTTTTGGCTGCTGTTTTTGCAACATTGTATGTGGTACCAGCAGCTGCAAAAATACCACCCCACATAAATCCGTCAACAGCACCTTGAGCAGCAGCAGTACCAGCACCTTCCCAACTTCCTGTTGATAGTCGATGAGAAACAGCTTCTGTTCCCGCACCAATAACCACACTTGAAGCAACACTTAACAATATGGGGGCAGCTGCTCCACCTGTAATTGCAACTGCAGCAACAGTTGCAGCCGCTCCAATTGCTACTTTAGCCCAATTGGGTAATTTAAAATGTCCATTAGGATCAATTCCATAAATCGGATTATTTTCACAATAAGTATAGAAATTCAAACTGAGCGGATCATTTATCTCTCCAGCGTAAGAATCTCGTGAAATAAACCGTCCAATCGTCGGATCATAATACCGTGCCCGCAGATAAATCGTACCCGATTCAGAATCATAATACTCACCGCAATACCGGAACGCATTGCTATCCGAATCATCAATGTTCTGTTCCACACCAAACGCATCATACTTGTACGACTTAGTAATTGCACCTGTGGAATCCGTCAGATTAACAACATCGCCATGTGCATTCTGCGTATAGTACTGATAATCCGTTTTGACATTGCCGCTCTGCTTGCTGAATTTCGCCAGCAGGTTTGTACCACGAACATAAACCTCAGCACTGTACCAGTCGCTGTCATCCATGTCCACAACAATCTGCTTATTGCCATCCCAGATATGATTGATTGTCTTGCCGTCGACTGTCTTACTCGTCCGCAGTCCATCTGCGTTATATTTATAACTCGCTGTTGTCTCTCCATCGGTAAATCCAATCAGCTGATTCAAACCGTCGTAAGTATTTGTCTCTGTCTTACTCTCTGCGGTTTTTGTGATCTGATTTCCGTTGGCATCATAGGAATAGGCGGTTTCTTCTGTCTTTGCATCTGCAGCAGTACTTGTGATCAAGTCTGTCGGACTAATTGCTAATCCATCTGAGATTGTGGCATTGGAAGTTTCTTCAACTGTCTTGGTTTCCTTCTGAAGCAGTGCAGTATACTTACCATTGACAGTATAATCGTAAACTGTTTCATATTCTTCCGAACCATTAGCAACCATCTTAGAACGATTGCCATAATCATCATATTCGTATGAATATGTGTCAGCTGTCTTACCGTTAGAAATGGATTCCCTGGTCAATCTCTTCAAACCGTCATAATCATATGAGGTTGTTTCTATTGTACCATTTTCATTGCGTACTTTGCAAGCATCTGAACCATCTAAATAGTACGAATATTCATAACTGGATATGTCGGAGTTTCCAGACTTGGTAACAAGTTTTGTCACCTTGTTGCATCCATTATAAGAATAGGTCGATACCACACCATTTGCAAGTGTTTCAGA
>LBCK01000004.1:225909-303018 GCA_000980705.1 Ruminococcus sp. UNK.MGS-30
CCATTCAGATCATAGGTTGTTGCACCAGAGTTATAGCCTGTGCTGTCAGTCGTTCTTACCAAATGTCCCCACGCATCATATTCATAATTCGTGGTCATGTAGTCAGAATCATTTGTGCTGTTCAAACCCGTGTACATTTTGGTTTGGATACTAGCATTGTTGTAGAAATATTTGGTGATATTCTTCTCACCATTAGACGTGCCGTCACTCAATGTTACCTGTGTCAGCAACCCCTGTGCATTGTACTGATTTTCAGTTACACTATACTTTACTGTATCCGAATCCTGCTTTTGAACAGTTTGCTTTGCAAGCGTTACATTACCATTCTTGTCATACTGATTTTCCGTCACGGAGTAGTTGACAGAACCATCTGATTTGGTGTTGAACGGTGTGTAGGTCTTAGTAACCTTGTTCAGATAACCGTATTCATATTTCGTGATGTTGCCCAATGCATCTGTCTGACGAGCAAGCTGCCCGTTGGCATAGTATGCACTAGTCCGCTTAGTTTCACCATTTGTTTTTTCGTAAATTGTGTGTTCCTTGATATCGGTCAGCATTTCGGAAATAACCTGCTTGTTTTCAGTAATGTAGGTTGTTTTAGTTGTTTTTAAACCCTTGCAAGAGTGAGAAGCTGAAGCATCAAGTGCAGAATAAATGTCAAAATTGTATCCTGCAAATTCATAGGATGTCTTCGTTAAAATTTGCTTTGTGCCATTTTCACTGCCCAAGAAATATGTTGCCTTTTCTCTTTGAAGACCATCATACGCCGTCAGATTCATTGTGCCGTCTGGATTGGTTTTCTTGATTACCTGTCCATACGCATCATACACATAAGAGGTAACATTACCTTCTGCATCTGTTTCTGATTTTTTGTTTCCGTCCGGATAATAAGTTGTCAAGCTGCCGTGGCTCTTATCCGCAGAATAATTCGGTGCATACTCCGCAGTTTTGCGGCTCAGCAAATCATATTCTGCAACGGTAGTTGCCGGTGTGCTTCCCGTTCCGTAATCTCTAGTAACTGTAACATTGTTAAACTTATCGTACTCATATTCCTTTACAGAATAAAGATTTTTGGAAATATCAAAACTGGTGGTTTCCTTTGACACTTGAAGTTGTGCATTATACTCATAAGAAACTGTATTTACAACAGTATTTCCATCCTTCAGTGTCTTGGATTTTACCAGTCCTTTTCCAACGCCATCCTTGTAGTAATCATACTCAGTTACATTACCTTCGGGGTCGGTTGTAGCACGAATCAACCCTGCAATTCCACTCACATAACTATCAGCATAATATTCATGACTCGTGATTGCATAACTTGCCTCATTCGCTGCAAGATACTTCACTGGATCAAAATTATCTGCTGTAACTGTATTGATATCAGTTTGAGACAATGGATGCAGACTGGTTGCTTCTTTCAAAAGCCGAGTTCCATTCGAATCATATGCTTTGATAGTTGCATTCCCAGATTCGTCAACTTCTGCAATAACACTGTTTTTATCATTGTAATTGGCAAGTGTGTATGTACCGTCAGCATTTATTGTTTTGATAACATTTCCGTTAGTATCACGCTCATACTTTGTTGTATTTCCCATGATATCAACGCTTTCGGACATTTCATCATACTTATTTTCGCCATCAACCATATTATAAGTGATTTTATCCACTTCATAGGTTTGACCATCGGTTTCCACAGTATTTGTCTTTACTGCATACTTTTCATCATAGTTATAGGTGTACGTTTTGACCAGCGTATCACCATCATATTCTTTCAGTCCCGTCTGTTTCTGTGTTTTATCATAGGTATAAACCTGTTTCAGACCAGATGCATTGGTCAGCCAATTTACAGAGCCATTATCGTTATACACGATCTGGTCTGTCATTTCATCGTAGCAGTTTGTAATTTTACAAAGTCTGCCTTTTCCATCATATTCATAGGATTCTGTTCCGCCAGATACGCTTGTTGCAGATACTAACTGAAAATCTCCGTTATATGCATAAGTAACCACACGACCTGCGGCGGTATCTTCAATACTGGTAATCCGAGAATGTTCTTTATTGCCATTATAGGTGATTGTATAAGTTCTGCCAGTGGAATCTGTCACTATACGCTGGTTATTTGTCATAGAAGAGATGGTTAAGACATTACCTTCTGCATCTTTGACCCAATCTAATTCGCCGTTTGTATTAAAGTGATATTTTGACTGTGCTGCATTTGTAATAGTGTATTCGTTTCCGGACTTTGTCATAGTGCTATGAGCGTTCAGACACTCAAATCCACCTTTTCCATTATCCTTAAATGTAGTGTTCGAGCCATCGGGCAAAACAACCTGATAATACCCAGCAGCCGGCTTTACAATCTTGCTGACATCAATATTAAAATCCCAACCAATTCCGAAAGAGCCTTCCTCATTGCTGGTAGAATTGTAGGTACGAATAAAATCAGACTGTACTCCTGGAGATTCGACACTCAAATCCGTAAAGGATTTGGTATAGTTACCAGTTGCGATATGGACACCATCACCCATTTCCCAACCTTTTCGATAAAGCGTATAGTCCGGTTCATCATAAGGTCTCCACCACGGGCGGAACCAGTAGTTTTCTGCAGTAAAATCATATATAAAATCAATACCGCCATCAAAATTAAAGGTTCTTTCCGTATTCAAAGAGCCATCTTCATTATTGATATATGTTTCGCAGTTGTCCCAAAGGACTGTTTGCTTACCGCCTTCATAACCAAAATGAATGACTTGTGAACCGGAAGAGTAGATCGATTTCGGGCCAGAAGCTTCATTCACTTCCCAGGTCGGACCATAGAAACAGATATTACCTGCTGTCCATTTTCCTTCCATATCAGTTAACGTGATGTAGTTCCAGTTACCATATACTTCGAGCCAATCTGCACTGTTTGTCATCCAGATGGTATCATAACAATTTGCCTGACCGAAATTAAAATCGCCGCCAATAACTACTGTACCGCCATTCAGACGCATATTTTGTCCGGCATTTCCACCCCAACCATCTGGAGAAGCGGTACGAAATACTAAGTTATTGGAAACTTCCAAATAACCATTGCTAATATTCAGTGTTGCTCCTTGATTGCCAGACCAAAATTTCGGAATATCAGTTGTAAAGGACATACAGTCGCCTACATACAGGGAACAGCCATTCAGGTTCAAATCCGTATCATGCAAATTTAAGCTGCCCTGAAAAGCACCGCTTTCCTGCATAATCAGCGTTCTCTTAAAGGCATGATCCCAATCCAAATCGCCAGAAGCCTTGTATGCGGCAGAAAACCATGCAACATCCGCTTCATCAATTGTGCCACTGTCGTCTTTGTCCATGTACTCATAATAATTTTCAGTACGTCCTTGCATGGCAGCATAGTAATTCAGCATATTTGCATCATTATCATTCTCATCTACTATGCCATCTCGGTTCATATCATGATTATACAAATAGGCATCATCAGAGTATAAGTAATCCAAAAAACTTGAAAGATCTTCAATTGTAAAATAACCGTCTCCTGTCATATCTGGAATATTTACAATCTGATTGTTATCGTATCCGCAAAGCATATCATATAAAAGTTTGTAATCATAAAGATTGAGCACACCATCATCATTAATGTCATAATCACGAATACCCGAGACATCATAGAAACTTCCCGATTCTAAACTATCATATAAAGAGCAAAATATGTCCAGTTCCTCTTGGTCTACAATACCATTTTCATCTTTTAAATCCATTGATAAATTAAAATGATCATTACCACGAGTTTCTCCTAAGCAACTCTGTACATATGCCAAGTCTTTTCCATTGATAACATCGTCGCTCCACTCGTTGTCGTGTTCTTCATTCCAAGTGGTATCACCTGGAACTAATGTTACTGTGTTGCGAGAATCACCGGATCCAACAGTATAAGTACCAGTACCAAAATCCTTCAAGTAAAACGGCAAATAACCATCACTTTCATATTTGACATGATAGATGCCACTACCGCTGCTTGCTGTTACAGAATAACTGTCACCACTTCGGAGTTCCTGGTATTCAATTTCATTCCAGTTCTCATCAAAAATACGTACATAAATCGGCGTTTTGTCTTTAATTCCATTGACAACGCCTTGTTTAACAATACCAGTTACTGTTAATTCACCTGCTGGAGCATCGCCATCCGAAGCAGTCGTAATAGCTGCAGTATGATCTTGCACTGCTTCGTCTGATTCGGATTGAACAGAAATATCGTCTTCTGCAATCTCCTCATTATTAGCAGTTTCATTTTTGTCTTCAGCAACATCAAAATAATCTACTTTTCCAAGATCTTTTGTTGCTTCTTCAAATTCCTTGGCAAGCTGGTCTTTGTTCTTTGCTCCTTCAATCGCTTCTGCAGCAGATGCAATTGTATCAGCATGTAAAAGACCTTGGGCACTGCCGTCGCCAAAAATCATGACCTGTCCCATGAACATTAGGGACATGACTCCGGCAAGTGTTCTTGTCAGTTTTTTATTCATGCACTTCCTCCTTTTTTATTTTCAAAAACATTCTTTCCTTTTCCAAGCAGCAACATCACTGCAAGAGAGCACCATGCAATCTCCAATACCAAAACAAATTGTGTGAAATGTAAAGCAAACAACAGCATCGCCACAATCATTTCTATTGTCATCACAACAATTGCTCGAATATGATAAACATGATGTTCTTTTTCATCCAATCTCTTATTTCGATCTTCCACCGGCGACAGCAAAAAAACAACGATGCAGGCTATCAACGACAATGTTGTAATCACCCAAAAATACGTTTGGGGCGTGTATTTTACGATACACAGTACAATCCATAACATTATCGCAGAAAATGCCCAGCATCGCTGCGGTGTAGAAGCATGATAGCCTCCGGCATATACTCTTAATGGGATATATGCGATTGTGTAAACCATCGCCGGCACAGCAAGTCCCATTATAAATCCAATCAGGAGCATTGTTAGAATGTTCAGAATTGTTGCAAACATCTGACGCAGGCCATATTCATACAATGTTCTATTGGATTTTGAGATAATGCCACAGTGTTCTAGCCTATCTGCAATCTTACAAGATAATTTAACAAACATCAGAACTTGCGAAGTTTTTTAGCTGTATCAGGCAATTCTTCCTGATAAGTCATCCAAGTACAGGTTGAATTTACTGTCAGTGTTGTAAAAACCATTGCTAAAGCAGCAAGCATACCGCCATATTTCAAAATAATCTTTTTCATATTTATCACTCCAATCTTTTTATTTTGCCTGCAAAACAAATTATAACAAAAAAAGAGCCGCAAAAGCGACTCTTGTAAAAAACGACCCATGTTAATGTCAAAATTCGACTATTTTCTCACTCTGTTTCATGATGAAAACTCGTATTGCAGAGCATGACATCTGTAATAAAATATATATCATTATAATCGTATATAATGTCTCCATCATATTTTTCCAATATGCTGGAAACGCTTTTCAGTCCTAATCCATGTAATTGCTTTTCCTCCTTTGTTGTCATCAATGTTTCTTTCTCTTTTATGATATTTCCATCATAGGTATTTTCTATATGGATAAAAAGAATGTTTTTCTCAAAATAAATATTGATAAAGAAGTATTTCCTTTCCGCTTTTTCGATAGCTTCTATTGCATTGTTTAATAAATTTCCAAGTATGATGTTGAGGTCAAACACATTAATTTTCAAGTCCTTTGGTATCGTTATAGAATACTTTAAATGGACGTTTTTGTTTTTCATCTCCTGCAACTTGTAATTAAGAATACTATCAATCTCGGAATTTCCGGTGTCAACAAATTGCTGATGAAGCGAGAGAAAACCCAAACCCTCTTCAATATAATGAATCAGTCCTTGATTATCCGCTTTTTTTGCATAATTTACAATAGAGATTAAATGATTCTTGAAATCGTGTTGTAAGTATCGAATTCTATTCTGGGATTCTTGTAATAATTCTAATTCACTATGTTGTGCTTTCACCGCTTGCTCCAAAAGCTTTTTCTCATAGATGACTTCATAATTCTTCTGGAGGCTATCATACATATAAAAAATGAGTAAATTAAAACTAATTAAAATAAAAGCTACAGTGATTGTTTTTATGCTGTACTGATACATAGTTAAAATACCAACCAAAATGCTCCCAATTGGCACAGTCAAAATTGTTGCTAAATACAGTTTATCAATTTCATGATAAGCCCGTTTTTTCCAAATATATTCAAAAATCAATTCTATTAAAAAGGTAATCAGTACTGTGGCAATTCCACTACTCATTATAATGGAATCCACTTTTGTTATGAGAATAATGGTATATACAATACCGTCTGCAAGCATATTAACTACATAAAATGCTAATGCTACAAATAATTTACTTGTTACTTTCGACTCATACAAAAATGAGAGAGCAATCAATGGAATTATATTTGTTAAGATATTTAAAGTGAAATTTCCAAATAAGATAGCACCAAAACTATTGATTAAAAAATAGAATGTAAATCCTATTATAATCCAGATTTGTTTCACTTTTGCAGTACCAAACATAGTATTTAAAAGCTTAAAATAAATATAGATACGAAAAGCATTTCCTATTAAATATACGAGCTGTTCCTGCATATTATCACTCCTCTCTAAATCGATCTGCACTATACTTCAAAATTGCTCTGCGAACTTCTTTTCTATTTGGTTTGCTAATAGGCAACTCTCTACAATCATCAATTGTCAGTGAATCATAACTATATGATGAAATATGAGCAATGTTAATATAGAAAGATTTATGGATCATAAGGAAATTTTTTAGAATTTTCATTTCTGACAAATCACTCAATTTTCCATAAAATTCATGTGATTCATTTGAACAATAGACAGTAATCTTTCTTCCATTGCTTTCAAAATATTGTATCTGCTCTATTGGTATTCGCTTTTTTACATTTTTGTTTGTTAGTTCAAAAAAATCTTTCTTGGAATATAATCGAAGATATTCACCCAGGCAAGAAAATAATGTTTCTCTTTGTATGGGTTTCATCAAAAAGTGAAATGGATGCACCTGAAATAATTCCATGGCATATCCCATTTTAGAAGAGATATAAATAATTTGACACAAGTAATCTTGGTTTATCTCACGTATATGTCTACCGACCTCTACACCATTAATCTTAGCTAACTCAATATCCAATAGAATTAAATCAAAATGTATATCATCTTCCAGATCAGCCAAAAGATTTTCTCCATTGTAATAGATTGAAATATCAAAAATCATTTTGAATTTCATTTCGTATTCTTTCAGAAAAAATAGTAGTTCATCACATACTGCTTTTTCGTCATCCACTACTGCTATGCAAATCACGCAATATGCCCCTTTCTTAGCTTTCTCTCTCTATTTCCATAATACCATAAAATATCCCAAAAAGCAAGAAGAATAGATGGTTTATCACTGGAGATACTAAAAGGAAAGAAGCATTTTTGTTTCGTAAAATCCGCCCATTTATTTGCAGAAATTTCAGACAAAACAACATCGAATCTGCTATCATTATAGCAGATTTTCAGAAAAAGTAAAGTATATATTTCTGAAAATTCATGAATAAATCATAAGAATCGGAGAAAAAGCAGGCGTTTTCTTGCTTTGAACAGTCCGAAAACTTGTCAGGAGGAATTTCAAATGCCGAGAAGAGACAGCAACATTTACAAGAGAAAAGACGGTCGGTTTGAGGGACGTGTCCCGATCGGTCATAAGGAAGATGGGTCGCTGAAATACAAATTTGTATATGCCAGAACGCTTTCCGAGGTAAAGGAAAAGATGGCACAATTTCAAGCTGTTTTGCAGAACCAGCCAGTTTCTGCTTTGAAATTAACCGTGGCAGAGGCATCTCGTCAATGGCTTTCTGCGGCAAAACTGCGTGTGAAACCGTCCAGTTATGCGCACTACGAAAACATCATTCGCAATCATATTCTTCCGGATCTCGGAACAAAGTATCTCACGGATATGACAACACATCAGCTGAATGATTTTGTCTTTGAGAAACTGCAAAGCGGCCGATTGTGCGGAACTGGCGGACTTTCCGCTCGGTTTGTACAAGACATTATGCGGGTTTACCACAGCATAGAACAGTATGCGGTGCAGGAATATCACATTCGTGGAACACATTTTACTATGCCGAAAGCAGAGAAAAAGCAGCTGGATGTGCTGTCTTCTGAGGAGCGAAAGAAGTTGGAACAGTATCTTCTTCAGACAGGGTTGACCATTGATTTGGCGATTCTGCTATGCTTGTTCACCGGTTTGCGTGTAGGTGAATTATGCGGCTTACAGTGGAGCGATATTGACTTTGAAAACGGAACACTTTCTGTAAAACGAACGGTGCAGAGAATCTATCGAAATGGCTGCTCTGAGGTATTGATCGGCTCTCCCAAAAGCAGAACTTCCGTGCGGACAATTCCGGTTCCGTCCTTCTTGTTGACACTGCTGGAAAAGAAAAAGCGGCAGGATTTTTTGTACTTGATTACTGGGAAAAGCAAACCGGCAGAACCGAGAACCATGCAGTATCGGTTTCAGAAAATCCTGAAACTTTGTGGTATCCGAAAGGTTCCATTTCATCTGCTTCGACACACTTATGCTACAGATTGTATTGCCCATGGGTTTGATGCAAAGACGCTGAGTGAATTGCTGGGACACGCTGATGCCAGTATTACTTTGAATCGATATGTGCATTCTTCTATGCAGATGAAGCAGGAATATGTAAAGCGACTGCAATTGACAGGATAATATTTTGCCGTCAAAAAATCGTATGAGAAATGCGAAAAACATTGGAAACAGCGTGATTTTTTAGGCTTGAATGGTCAATGGGCGGATTTTACGAAGAAATCTACATTTTATAGAAAAAACCATGCTGGGAAGAAATGCTCTCCCAGCATGGTTTTTTATGGTTCTGGATTTGTTCCCTGATACGTTCTCAGCTTGTATGCGTTGTGTCAATTTCAATTTCGTGTATTTCTGATCTTATCCTGACTTGTTCCCGCATACAGAAAAAAGGCATCTCAGCTACCTTTCAAATATTCTCCAAAAAGAAAAAAGTGCCGAAAAATCAGCACTTTTTCACCCATCATCCTTACTTTCTTGACATCAATACTACGCACTCAACGTGCCCCGTCCCAGGAAACAAATCCACCGGCTGCACCCGTTCTGCCGCATACCCCATCCGGCTCAGCATTGCACAGTCTCTGGCTGCCGTTGTGGCGTTGCAGGAAATCATCACGATTCGCTCCGGCTGCATCTGCACCATCGCCCAGAGCGCTGCCTCATCGCATCCCTTTCTGGGCGGATCGACGACGATCACATCCGGCGCAGTCCCCTGTTCCGCCAGCTTTCCGGCAATGCTGCCTGCATCGCCGCAGAAAAACGCCGCATTTTTCACGCCAGCTCTCGCAGCATTTTCCTTTGCATTCTCCACAGCCTCTGGAACAATTTCCACGCCAACCAATTCCAACACCGCATCTGCCATAGACAGCCCGATCGTTCCGGCGCCGCAGTACAAATCCAACAGCCGTTCTTTCCCCGTCAGCTGTGCAAATTCTTTTGCCGCACCATAAAGCCGCTCTGCCTGTATGGTATTCACCTGGTAAAACGACTCCGGCGAAAGATCAACAGCATTGCCGCACATGGTGTCCGTAATGGTATCTTTTCCCCACAGCGTTTCCGTGGAATCTCCCAGAATCACATTGGTTTTCTTCGGGTTGCAGTTCATGCTGATACTCTTGATCTGCGGATACTGCTCGGTCAAAATCTCAACTAACGGCATCAGCTTTTTCCGAATTGGCTTGCGCACGATAAAGCAAACCATCACCTCTCCGGAATGCTGTCCGCACCGCAGATACAAGTGCCGCATATCCCCTTTTCCGCTGGATTCATTGTATACTGAAATCGAATTGCGCCGCACAAACTCCAGCACTGTACCGGCAATTTTCCCAAACAATTCCGGCTGCAGCAAACAGTCCTTCACCGAAATCACCCGATGACTTCTCCGGGCAAAAAAGCCCAGAATCGGCTGTCCTGTTTTGTCCAAAGCGAACGGATACTGCGCCTTGTTGCGGTATCTGGTACGGGACTCAGCGCCCAGAATCGGCAAAAATTCCGGAGAAAGCTTTCCCAGTCTAATAAAAGCATCCTGCACCGCCTTTTCTTTCACACGCAGTTCTGCATCATACGTGATATGCTGAAACAGACAGCCGCCGCACTGGGATAAACCGCAGGCAGGCACAATGCGGTCTGCCGAAGGCTCCAGCAGTTCTTCCACGATCCCAAAGGCATAGCTCTTCAGTACTTTTACGATGCGCACCCGAATCCGGTCACCCACTGCGGTGTGCGGCACAAACACTGCCATATTGTCCACCCGACAGACACCGCTGCCTTCCGTGGTCATATCCATGATTTCTGTTTCAAAAATGTCGTTCTTTTTCAAATTTCCATCGCCTCGTATTGAAAAACCTGTTCTGCATTTTCACATACCCTTGCACAGAACAGGTTTTTGATTGATTTGCAGCGCACCGGCGGCTATAGTACATCTCGCACCGGCACAGCATTCTTGTTTCCCATCAGAAATTCGAGCTGTTCCAGCCCCAATTCTCTGTACACATATAGCTTACATAAATTCTGTCTGTTGGAATTTTTAGTGTATCCAGCAGAATTCCGGTAATGTTGCTGGTCAGCGTATTCAGCGCATTGGACGATGCTTTTCCGTACAGCTGAACCTCTACCATTGCTGCCGGCGCATCTGTTCCCTGAAAGAAAAGCTGCTTGTCGCCCTCTGTCTCCACCATCAGCCAGTTCTCCGTTTTTCCGGGAACTGCTGTAATTGCAAGTCCAAGATGTGTCTTAATATTTTTTGCCTGTTCGTCTGTGATTGCTGTATTTGTCTGAACATGAATAAATGGCATATCTGTACTCCTTTTTACTCCGTTTCCTGTTCCCGAATCCGCTCGCAGATCTCCCGTACCTGCTCTTTCTTCTGCATCAGCTGGTCAAACTGACGGATATACTCATAGGGAAACTTATAGTTATGGATTCGTGTGATTCTGCCGCAGGGTTCTACCAGCTTTGTGGACGCACCGCATCCAGCGCCAAAAATGGACTGACTCTCATCCATAATAAGGATGTTGTACAGCGATTCCTTTCCTGCACGGGCATATCCCACGTTTTCCTGGTTGTCAATGGTGTTCTTCTGCCGGTACATATAATAGGGCGCATAGCCGTGTTCCGGCAGACGGCGCATACTCTCCTGCACCATCTGTTCCACCGGGTTATGTACCTGACTCTCTCCCTCAGCAAAAAGATTTGCCGCCCGTTTCAGCGTCAGCGCATGAACAGTAATGCTGTCCGGGTCTAACGCCAGGATCTTCTCCAGGGTATCATGAAAGCCCTCCGGTGTATCCCCTGGCAGTCCGGCAATGAGGTCCATATTGATATTGTCGAATCCTGCCGCACGAGCCATCCGGAATGCCTCCACCGTCTGCGCCGTAGTATGCTTTCTTCCAATAGTTTCCAGTACGCTGTCCTGCATAGTCTGCGGATTGACAGAAATACGATCAACCCCGAACCGTTTCAGTGTTTTCAGCTTTTCCGGGGTAATGGTATCCGGTCTGCCAGCCTCAACGCAGTATTCCCGCAGATGCGAAAGGTCAAAATTGTCCTGCACAGCCGTCAGTACCTGTTCCAGCTGTTCCGCCGTCAGCGAAGTTGGCGTACCGCCGCCGAAATAGACCGTATCCACCAGAAGTTCCTGTTCCCGTACCAGCTGCCCCCAGATCACCAGCTCTTCGCACAGCTTTTCCAGATATCCCGGAATCAGCTTGTGCGCCTGTTCTATGGAATGGGATACAAAGGAACAATAGCTGCAGCGTGTGGGACAAAACGGAATCGACAAATACAAACTGATGCCACGCTTTGGCGTTTTCTCCAAAAGCGGCTGCTGTACGATCGCCGTATCGTAGACCAAAGACAGCTTTTCCGGGGAAATCCAGAACTTCTCATGGAGTTTCTCACAGACCTCTGCCTTGGTATACCCTTTGCCCAGATAAGGCTGCACCTTTTTTACCGGACGAATCCCCGTCAGCAAGCCCCACGCCGGATGCAGATCTGTGATCTGTTCCAGCAGCCGGAACAGCATGGCACTGAACCGGTATTCGCACAGCTGCTTGTCTGTTTCCGGCGAACAGGCCGGGAAAAACTGCTCCTGCTCCAGCGTCTTTCCCAGGTACTGCACCCGGACAAAAAAGCGGCTCTGACTGCCCTGCTGTTCCAGCGTGAGAACAGCACCCTCTTCTGCATCCTCCGGCAGCTGCGCCGTATCATAGAGAAACGTAAACTTTCGAATCGGCAGGAAAATCTTGCAGATACATTCGATTTCATATTTCAGCGTGTGTCCCGAAAAGACAACGGGAAACGGCTTTGTCAGATTGGTTTCAACATTTGGCATGAATTATAGTCCTCGCATCGTTGGATTGTGTTCCTTTTCAAAAGAAAGTGTCGATTCTTCATTATGCCCCGGCAATACCCGAAAATCGCCGTCCAGCGCTTTCAGTTTCCGGAAAGATTCCAGCATCTGTGCATCGCTGCCGCCTGGAAAATCCGTTCTGCCACGGGACATCCGGAACAGTGTGTCTCCGGTGTACAGCACATCGCCGCTTTGCAGGCAAACGCTGCCCGGTGTATGCCCCGGTGTATGAATCACCGTGAACGTATTGTCCCCGAATTGGAGCGTGTCACCGTCCTCCACCGTTTTCCATTCCTGAACAGGCTGAAACGGCTGGGTAGACAGCCAGTCGCCCAGATTGGCACGGCTGTCAGTCAGCATATTTGCATCAAGAGAATGCACATAGACCGGAATCTGATACTTTTCCCGTACCTGCTCCACACCGGCAATGTGATCGTAATGCCCGTGCGTCAGCAGAATTGCCAGGGGTTCCAGCTGCATCATTTCCAGACGGCGGAACACGATAGGCGCATCACCGCCGATGTCCACGATGACACACTTCTTGTTGCCCACTTCCTGGATATAACAGTTCGATGCCAGTTCTCCCAGCATCAGCGTTGTAATTTTCATTGCAGCCACCTCACTTTTTTGCACGTTCCACAGAGATCACGCCCCGGATCTTCCGCAGCTTATCCATGATTGCCTGGAGCTGATCTGTTCCGGCAACCTGGACGCTCGCCTCAAAAATCGCATTGCCGTTGCGCAGATTCCGGGATGACGAATGCACGATCAGAATATGCGATTCCGAGAGAATCTTCGTAATATCAAACACCAGCCCCACACGGTCTGACGCAATCACTTCGATGCCGGTAGGAATCAGCGCAGAAGTGTTGTTCGTCCACTGCACCGGCAGCCAGCGTGCCATTTCCTCCGGGTTGTTCCGTTTCAGCGCCGCCTGGTAGTTGACGCAGTTTTTCGTATGCACGGAAATGCCGTGTCCCCGTGTGATAAAGCCCACGATATCATCGCCCGGCAGCGGATTGCAGCACTGCGCAAACTTGAATACGCAGTCGTCGATCCGATCCAGGACAATACAGTCCTTACCGGATGGTGTCTCCGTCTGCATCACCGGTGCAACCGGATTTGTCTCTTCTTCCTCTGCGCCGTGCGATTTCACATACAGTTCTTTCAGTCTCGGCATGATCTTGGACAGCATAACGCCGCCGTATCCGATCGAGGCGTAGAAGTCCTCCAGCGTGTCGCAGTTGTGCCGTTTCAGATCATCTGCCAGGAATGCGCCCCATTCCGTTTCCGGCAGATTGATGTGACAGCGCTTGAACTCCTGCTCCAGATTCGCCTTGCCGGTAGCAATGTTCTCTTCTCGGCACTCTTTCTTGAACCAGGAACGAATCTTGGACTTTGCCTCGTTGGTCTTGACAATACCCAGCCATGCACGATTGGGTCCCTTGTTGGGGTCTTTGCTGGTCAAGACTTCGCAGATCTGTCCCGTCTGGAGCGGATAATCCAGCGGAACCATCTTGCCGTCCACCTTGCCGCCGATGGTCTTGTGTCCGATTTCCGTGTGGATGCGGTATGCAAAGTCGATCACCGTTGACCCAACCGGCAGAGAGATGGAATCGCCACGGGGCGTCATTACCACAATATCCTCCGGAGACAGGTCGTTCTTGATGGCACGGACAATTTCTTCCACGTCGTCCGAGGTCTGCTGCGCCTCAATTACCTTGCGCACCCATGCCAGGCGCTCTTCCATCTTATCCTTGCCCTGGATTCCCTCTTTGTACTTCCAGTGGGCAGCGATGCCGTATTCCGCAGAGACGTGCATATCCCAGGTGCGAATCTGAATCTCAAAAGGAATGCTCTCCCGTCCCAGAACAGTAGTGTGCAGGGACTGATACATATTGGACTTCGGCGTAGAGATATAGTCCTTGAACCGGTTCGGCAAGGGTCGGAACATATCATGTACAATACCCAGCACCATATAGCACTCTGCAACCGTAGAGACAATGACACGGACAGCATACTTGTCATAGATCTCATCCATGCCCTTGTGGTTGACATAGACCTTCTTGTAAATGCCGTAGATGCTCTTGACACGTCCCTCAATGATCGGTTCTTTCGCAAAGTGTTCCTGTGCCAGGCGTTTCCGGATACGTTCCTTAATGGATTCGATGAACTTTTCCCGTTCATCCTTTTTGATCTCCATAATATGTTCGATTTCCGAATACGCATAGGAGTCCAGGTAATAGAACGCCAGGTCTTCCAGCTCGTCCTTTACAGTACGGATTCCCAGACGGTGTGCGATCGGCGCATAGACATTCATGGTTTCCAGCGCAATGCGGCGCTGTTTTTCCGGCGGCAGGAATTTCAGTGTACGCATATTGTGAATACGGTCTGCCAGCTTGATAATCATGACCCGGATGTCATGGGACATGGCAAGCAGAATCTTCCGGACATTCTCCGCCTGCTGCTGTTCCTTGTCGAAAATCGGAATGCGGTTCAGCTTGGTGACGCCGTCCACCAGCATCGCCACATCCTGTCCGAACTTCTTCCGGATATCATCCAGCGTATATTCCGTATCCTCTACCACATCGTGGAGCAGACCCACGCAGATCGTATCCGTATCCATTCCCAGATCCAGCAGAATATCTGCCACCGCCAGCGGATGGATAATATACGGTTCTCCGGAAGAGCGTTTCTGCCCGGCGTGTGCCTTTTCTGCCAGCTGATACGCAGACAGGATCTTGCTCAGATCGTACTGTTTATCCGTCGCAAGAATCTTCTTCGCCAGATCCGAGATCGTGACCTCATTCTGAGGGATCTGCGGTTTATCCTGTGCAGCCAAACGCACATCTCCGCTTGTGTTTTCCTGTGTCATACAACATCCGCTCCTTTTTTCTGTAATCCCTGCAGCAGGACGGAACTTTGCAGATTCACCTTTTCCTTTACCGGATTCCGGCGTACCCGCTGTGTCCAGAGATCCTGCTGCACCAATCCCAATTCCGAAAAAATATCCAACGCCAGCCGAAGTTTGCAGTAGTTCATCTGCGGCAGATCCTGCACGCTCCCGAACAGCCCATCCAACGCAATATCCGTCTGTGGAATTCGCTGATAGATCTGCACCAGCACATCTCTTGCCGGTGTAATTGCCGGATAAAAGTTCTGCTGCAATGCCTCGCCGCGGCAAAATTGTTCATATGTACTCTGTGCGGCAAAATATTTCGCCTGTTTCAGACCGCTTTTCCGATAGTCCTTGACGATCACAGAAAGCTGCGGTCTGCCCTGAAAACTGCCCACCTCTATGTTGACCAGAAAATCGCAGATATCGCCGTTTTTCAGCGTCACATCCTCCGGTTTCGTCCGGAACAGCAGCAGATCCATTGCCATGCCGCCGTAAGTAATTTTAAGCTTGGAATGCGTTCCGCCGGACAGCGGCTGGATGCCCTGCATCACCGCATGACAAAGCGCAAACACCGGCGTAGGATTTCCCTCACCGAAAGGCGCAAGCACCGACAGGCTGGTAATATTCTCCATGGTGATCTCCTGGGGCATCAGCAGCCGGTCTGCCTCTAAGGTCAGCACCGGCATGGTGGGATGTGCCTCTTTTGCATAGTGCTGCACTGCCTTTCGGAACAGTTCCACGTGGTCTGCCGGCAGAGAAAAACCGCCTGCGCCGGGGTGACCGCCGTACCGGGACAGCAGATCACTGCAGGCATGGAGACAGCGAAATGCAGAGAATTCGCCGAACGACCGCATTGACCCTCTCGCCTGATCGCCTTCTATGGTAATCAGAATGGTCGGCTTGCCGAACTGCTCTTCCAGACGGGATGCCGCAATGCCGATAACGCCGTGATGCCAGTTTTCTCCGGCAAATACCAGTACACGTTCTTTCAGCAGCTGCGGCTGTTCTGCCGCCTGCAAAGCAATCTCTTCCAGGATTCTGGATTCCTCCGCTTTTCTCGCCTGGTTGCGCCGTTCCAGCTCTTCCACCAGTTCTGCCGCCTCATCCGGATCTTCACATAACAGCAGTTCCACCGCCGTTTTCGGAGAGCCGAACCGTCCGGCGGCGTTGATTCTCGGTGCAATGCCGAATGCAATGGAAGTAGAAGTAAACGCCTTTCCCGTCAGTCCGCTTTTGTCCAGGAGTGCCAGCAGTCCGGGACGCTCTGTGTTCGCCAAAAGCCGCAGTCCCAGCTGCACCAGATAGCGGTTTTCGCCGGAAAGCGTTACCACATCTGCCACAGTTGCGATTGCCGCCAGTTCCCCGAATTGCTCCAGCGCCATTGCCGTATCGCCGCCGTCCAGCGCCGCCACCAGTTTCAGCGCCACGCCCGCACCGCAGAGGTCGTGAAACGGCGAAGTATCATCTGCCCGGTGTGCGTCCACGATCGCTGCCGCTCTCGGCAGCGTTTCCAGCGGCTGGTGGTGGTCTGTGATGACCAGCGTCATGCCCAGCTCTGCAATCAGTTCCGCCTCTTCCAGCGCAGTGATGCCGTTGTCCACCGTAACGATCAGTTCCACGCCGTCCTCGTGCATTTCCCGGACTGCATTGGTATTCAGCCCGTATCCCTCATCCCGTTCCGGAATGCGATAGGTTACATCTGCGCCCAGTTCCAGTAGATAAGAGTACAGGATCACCGTGGCTGTTACACCATCACAGTCGTAGTCTCCGTAAATGCAGATGCGGCTGCCGCTGTACATTGCCTGGTTGATGTAATCTGCCGCCGTTTCCATATCTGCGGTGAGAAACGGATCTGCCAGACCGTCACACTGTAAAAATGCCGCCGCTTCCTGCACATTGTGCATTCCACGGGATGCCAGAACCTGTGCACACAGCATGGACAGATCGCTGCCGCTCCGGATCTGTTTTGCCGCCTCTTCCGGCGGCTGGTGAATCAGCCACTTCTTCATGCTCTTTCCTCCTGCTGACATAGTGTCTTACTTTATATTATACCCGAAAAAGTGACAAATTGCAATACCGGGAAGAAAAAAATCGTTTTTCCGTCCTGTTCTCTGCATTTCGAAGAACACTGCGTAAAGCTTGTGCCTCAGATATGCCTTATCCAGCGTTTCTTTAACACACTGGACACAAAAAGAACCAGTAAAACCGAAGAAGTTGTGCTATACTAAAAAGAAAGTCTTTCTGTGTCCACGGAAACAAAAAGGCAGTTTCCGGAAACACATCCGAGAAAAGGAGTCCGTATTATGGAAATCACACCGTATACCCGCATGGTATTTTACCATGAGACAGACCGCATGGACATCGTGAACCACTCCAACTACATCCACATGGCAGAAGAGGCAAGAGTTGATTTCATGGACAAGATCGGCGTCGGCTATAACCAGATGGAAGAAGAAGGCATTATGCTGCCGGTGCTGGGCGTCACCTGTGAATACAAGCACTCCCTGCACTTCGGTGAGCATCTGGCAGTTTACTCCTACATCACCAAATACAACGGTTTCAAGCTGGAACTGCGGTATGATATCCTCTGCGTGGAAACCGGGCAGCTTTGTGCAGTTGCCACCTCTTCCCACTGCTTTACCAACACAAAGATCAAGCCCATGCGCATCCGGGACAAATTCCCGGAGATGCACGCCTTTTTCCAGAAGGCAATGGAAGTCACTTATCCGGAACACTAAAACTTTGACTTACAGAATACAGCAAAAGGCAGCCATGAACGCATTTCAGCGTTTTCACGGCTGCCTTTTTTCAATGTGTGCTTATTTCTTCCAGCAGATGCAGAAGTACGTGATACCCGTACATTTTCTTAGATAGAAATACCTTTTTGTTTTGGAAATACACCTTTGTGCCACGTTTCCTCTGCCGAACCCAAGTGACACTTGTCACCGGTATTGCCTGGATAAAGGCATATGCAGTTTTTCCGTTTAATATATCCTCCAAAGCCCCGGAATCATTCAAAACGTTCAGCGATGCGTCCTGCAATTTCAGCGAACTGGAAATCCGTCTGGAAGAACCGCTTGCTCTGACATTTGAGGCACTCGCAGACACAAAATACAGTTTGCCGCCTTTTTTCACCCACCGCACAAACTGTCCTCTCACTCGCCGGGACAGCACAACCCCTGCAACCGATAAATAGACAGCTGCCAAGACAAACACAGCGAAAACAATAATCGCCCACAATTCCGTCTCCGGAGACGTGACTTTATGCAGCGCATCCCGGTTCTTTCGGGAATCTCCAGCCATGGAATAAAACAACCCAGCCATGGAAACCGCCAATGCTGCAAAAGCCGCAAAAACATGAAACAGCATTTTATAGGCAGTCTCTTCCCGTGTGATCCGGGGCGGCTGAAAAACCTCAATCATTGATGTTCCTCTTCCCTCACAAGATTCTGATACAATTCCGTATAAAACGGCAGTTTCACATCCCGGCAGGTGGGAAACGCACGCCGGAATTGTTCCGTGTCGTTCTCCACAGTCACAAATGCCAGTTCCGGTGCATCACCGCAGACACAGCACAAATTTCCCTCCGGGTCTGCCAGACAGCTCTGCCCGTCAAAGGTGTAGGACTGCTGCTTTCCGACGCAGTTGACACCCAGCACATATACCTGGTTTTCGATAGCTCTCGCCCGGAGCAGCAGCAGCCAGTGTTCCGTGCGCTGGTGCAGCCAGTTCGCCGGGACAACGATCAGCCGGCTGGTCTGTGCTGCCGCCCGGAACAGTTCCGGAAAACGCAAATCATAGCAGATCAGCGTGCTGACCGGAAAGTCTTCCAGTACCGTGTGAACAATTTCCGTGCCGCTGTCGTAAAACCGCTCTTCCCCGCCGTAGGAAAAGGGATGTATCTTCACATAATCCGACAGTACTTCCCCGGATTTGCCGAGAATTGTGTAGTGATTTTCCCCTTTGCCGCCGGACTTGCAGGAAGTCCAGCCGTATCCTATAGCTATATGTTCCTGCGCTGCCAGCCGGCACATTGTCTGCCGAATCGGGTTCACATACGCTGCCACTTTTTCCACGTGCATGGAAAATCCGGTAAAGCTCATCTCCGGAAAAAATATTGCATCTGCACCTTCCTGTGCTGCCTGTTCGATCCAGCTTTCAGCAGTACGCAAATTCTTTTCCGGTTCTTCAAAGCAGATCTCTGTCTGCGCAATGGCGATCTTCATAACTGCATCCCCTTTATTTCCGGTTTGCACCTGTCAGCTCTTTTTCCTTTTCTTCTGCATTTTTCTGTGCATCCGGATCGTGTTCCGTTCTGGACTCCGGACCATGATAAAATACTGTGTCAGAGCGTTTCCAGTTCCGCTGCGGACGGTCGTGGAATTCCGTTGCGTGAGGCACCAGGTGAATCGGATCTTCCGGTGTGACATTTTTCTTTGCCCGATAGGAGGCATAGATACACAGCGCAATGTACAGTGCTGACAGAACAGCACCGGCGACGATTCCCACCGTAAACCACGGCGAGTTCGGGAAATTCTCCAGCGCATAGGCGTTGAACTTGGTGAACGACCGATCTACATCAGAAACCGCCACCAGCGGCACTTCTGCGATCACTTCCCCGGAGAACTTCAGTTCCATTGTCCCCAGCTTGTCGCCTTTTTTCACAGGTGCCATGACGTTTTGATCCAGGTGTATCACCTTCTGCACCGCAGAAACGTCCACATCCTTGCACCAGAGCAGGATGCAGTCCTCCTTCGGATGCACCAGCACGTAGGAATTGCCGTCCGAGTTCATCACTTCCACCTCTGCCGTTTCCTCGTCATCCTCCAGCAGTGTGGTATAGGCAAACGACTGGAACGCCCAGTTCAGCAGTGTTGTGGCATCCTCAATGTGATAATATTGCAGCTTGCCGTCCGAATCCTCAAACGGCGCATTCATTGCAATTACAAGATATGTATTTTCATCCTGCGTTGCCTCCGTAATGATGCTTCTTCCGGATTTGCTCAGATTACCTGTTTTGATGCCCTTTGCCCCTTCATAGTAGTAGGAGCTGTCCTCCAGCGCCATGGAATTTGCCTGCGTCCAGTTCCAGGCAGACGCATCCGGATGATTCATCGGATTCGCCGTTTTCGGCGTAAATGAAGTCGCCGTTGCGATCTCTTCGAACCCATCCAGAGAAAGGGCATAGTTGGTGATGGTCAGCATATCCCGTGCTGTCGTTTGCTGCCGGTTGTCGCACAATCCGGTTGGATTCGTAAAGGTAGTCGCCGTACAGCCGATCTCCGCAGCGGTATCGTTCATTTTCGTCACAAATGCGTCAACGCTGCCGTCCCCGAACTGGTTCGCCAGAATCAGCGATGCCTCGCAGGAAGAGGTCAGCATCATGGCATAGAGATATTCCCGTACAGTCAGCGTGTCTCCGTCGTCAATGTCCGCATAGCGCAGGTCATCCGGTTCGTCGTAATTGTACAGTGTCTTATACAGCGCATCATCTGCCGTAATGGTCGTACCGTCCAGGTCGGAACAATTCTGCATGACCACGATCGCCGTCATGATCTGTGCCAGGTGTCCCGGCATCTGAGGCTGATCCGGATTTTTCTCGTATAGTACCTGCTCGGTATCCCGGTTGTACAGAATCGCCGCCTGGCTGTGCAAGGTTTTGTCCGGCGTAAAGGTATATGCCTGTGCCGAAAGGAAATTGCCGCACAAAATCACAGTGCTTACAATACAGGTCACTGCGGCGGCGCTCATACGTTTTATCAAATGGAACAAGTGCATAAGATGCAATCCTCCCGAAAATTCTTTATTCGTGAAAGTTTTCAAACTCCACTTTCTTATTATAGCAAAAAAAATCCGATTCGAAAAGACTTTTTTCGAAAATTTATTTACCTTTCACGGAAAATATGATAAAATAATATAAGCAGCGAAAAAATGCAGAAAAACAAAGGCAGCACTCCATAAAAATTGCCCCATCGGACACACCGCAATCATTTTTCAGTGCCGCCATGCAAATAAATCATAACCGCCTGCCATTGACATTCGAAAAAGCAGCAGCAAAAGGCAGGGCGCAAGGAGGTTTTCCTTTTGGTATACATTACAGGAGATATGCACGGAGATCTGTCACGATTCAAAAATCCCATTTTCAAAAAGCTGAAAGCCGGCGATGTTCTCATTGTCTGCGGTGACTTCGGTTTTATCTGGGACGGTTCCCGCCAGGAAAAACAAAATCTGAAAAAACTGCGTGAAATGCCGTTCACCATCGCTTTTGTAGACGGCTGCCACGAAAATTTCGACATCCTGGAACAGAGTTTTCGCACAGTCAGATGGCGTGGCGGCAGGGCGCATCTGATCGCACCGAATATTTTTCACATGATGCGCGGCGAGATCTTCACCATTGATGACCGCACCTTTTTCGCATTCGGCGGCGGTCACAGCCAGGACTTCGAATTCCGGCAGGGTCGGAACTGGTGGCAGCGGGAACAGCCCACACACGCTGAGATCCGCCGTGCCATCCACAATCTGAATGAGCACAACGCCCAGGTGGACTACATCATCACCCACGAACCGCCGGCATCTCTGAAGGACTGCCTGGGGGTAGATGTCCAGCAGCGTCTGGAGATCCACACCTTTTTCGAGGATATCATCAAACAGTGCCAGTACCGGAAATGGTTCTTCGGCAAGTGCCACATGGATCGTTTTATCCCCATGAAGTTCTACGCCATGTTCGAGGACGTGCTGCCGGTAGAATCCGAAAACCGCAGACGCAGCCGAAAGCAGGCACCTCCGGAAGAATAAATCCAGCAAATGTAAAAAAACAGCCCGATGCTTTCTCACTTTGAGAGTATCGGGCTGTTTTAGCTTATTTGGATTTTTTCTCTTTGGCTTTTTTGGATGGCAGCCGAATCCACTTTCCCTGGGATTTTTCCCGTGAGAAGTGCTGCTTTACGTACTGATCCAGCATTTCCCGCACCGGCACGCCGCCGTGCATAGGGAAAAAGAACCGGCGCACATTTTTCTTTTGCAGCGCCTGGTGAATGTCCTCACGCAGTTCCTCTACACGTACCACGATATTGGTCTCCGCTGCAAGCGCACGAATCTTTACCATCAAATGGGTAGAATATCCTACGTCAATTAAGAAGATACCGTAGAAGAATCCGATGCAGAACGAAAATGCCAGATTTTCTGCCAGCCAGTGCAGCGCCGACAAAATATGCGGATGGATGAGGAAATAGTATACAGCACTCAGCACCAGCCAGAAAAACGTAAACAGCGGACAAATAATGCCCTTGACATTTCCCCAGCGGTCGGAATAATCCCACAGCTTGATTTTCATGCCGTGAATAAAGATCATCCCTGCCACATATTCCAGTGCCGTGATTGCCAGCGCCATTACCACAAAAAGCAGTATCTTTTTCAGCCAGGGACTGTCGCCCGGCATGAGCGGTTCCAGCATCGCCAGCAGATACAGCACGCAAAGACTGGAGCCGTACAGCGGCAGGTAGGGACCGACCAGAAAGCCCGGATTCACCCAGTGGTGCGCCGAGAAAAAGCGGCGGAATATGACCTCCAAGCCCCATCCCAGCACGCTGCCAATGCAAAATAAAAATGCCAGCGTTAAAAAGAGATTCATCACATTCTCCTTTCCGTTTCAGCCTGTCAGGCGATGTGCGTTCCCAGGTCGTACAGCGACTGCTCACCCAGTGCCTGTTCAATGGTGTCATAGTGTTCCCGGACAGCATCCAAGCCCATCCTCAGATCACCGATGAGAAAGCTCTTATAGAACCGCTCATGGATGCTCGCCTGCACCTTTCGCAGTTCCTCCGTACCGTCCGACAAGATCAAGTTGATCTGCGCCGAACAGATGCCCCAGATCCCCTGCGTCACGCACTCCATCAGCCGGTTTCCGGATGCTCTTATCAGCCAGCGGTGCATCTCCTCATCTGCCCGGATGCTGTCCAGACCGTTTCCATAGCGGAATTCATCCAGCAGATTTTTCAGTTCGTCCAGATCCAGATGATCCCGGCGTGCATATGCCATCGGAAAGGCAGAAAGTTCCATAGAACGGCGCATCTGACACACCTCAAACGGCGAGATGTTCTGCACCAGAAACATCACGTGCATCAGTTCACGCATACTGTCCGACATTTCTTTCGCCAGCGTATATGTACCATCCCGGCTGCCGGACAAAATCCCTGCAATCTCCAGATTTTTCAGCAGCGGACGCACTTCCCTTTTGCTCAGCGAAAGCGCTTTCGCCAGTTCTGCCTCTGACGGAATTGCACTGCCCGACTGCAACTCGCCGTCCTGCAGCCGCTTTCGCAGTTCCTCCACCAGGCACAAATATTGATACTGTTGATTTTTCACCTTGTTTCAGCTCCTATCACAAACTTTTCAGGGCTTACTGACGCTCCTACATACGTTTTTAGTATACCATTATAATTATAACGATTTCCACTGTTTTTATTGTTGAGATGTAAATTGTTTTGTACACATTTTCAGCTATCCGAACTTCTGCTGTATTATGTTGTTTTTCCAACGACTTTTTTTGTGAGATGATGCTGTATGACTTGCTTTTTTGTAAGAAATATGTTAAAATAGTAGGGACACTTCAAAATGACTGCTGTGAGCCTGTCCGGAAACGCTGCGGTACAGACTCTTGGATTGATTTTCAGAACCTGGACTTCTCAAAAATGCCGGGAACTACAAGTACAAGAAAAGGAGCGCCAAACAAATGCACAATATCACACTGATCGGAATGCCGGGATCCGGAAAAACTACGCTGGGAAAAACGCTGGCAGAGGGACTGTCCTACCACTTTATCGACACAGACGATGTCATCATCGAGACCTACGGACAGCCGCTGATGGAACTGATCGACAAGCACGGCACAGAGGGTTTCATCACACTGGAGGGAAAGATCCTGCAATCCATCCACACCAACCGTGCAGTGATCTCCACCGGCGGCAGCGCTGTCTACAGTGACGGCGCCATGCAGTACTTAAAGTCCACCGGCATCGTTGTCTATCTGCACCACCAGCTGGACGTTCTGGCACAGCGTGTGGGGAATCTTGTCACACGTGGCGTTGTCTGCCACAGCGGCTGCAACACCCTGGAAGACCTCTATGAAGAGCGCTGCCCCTTGTATGAAAAATACGCAGATCTGATGGTGGATTTCACGGGCTGTACTGTGGAGCAGTGCCATGAAAAGCTGCTGAAAACGGTAAAAGCTTACCTCAGCGAACACTCGGACTGCTGAATATTTGCAAAGAAAAGCGGAATGCCGACTGTAACTGGTCGGCATTCCGCTTTTTTGGTTTCTGAAAACTTTATGCAATTTTATACAAACTGATTGCGTTCCGGCTGATAGACAAAGCCTACTGTTTCCAGCTTTGCTCTGATCTCCGTCTCGTCCAGGCACATGGACTTGCAAAGTTCCTCCAGGGACGGGTAATTGTCCCGGAGCTGTGTATTCAGATAGCTCATCAGCATGATCGGGTCGTTGGGAAGATTCATCTTGTTTCACCACCTTCCGGAGACTGTTCCAGCATATGCGCTGTGTGTGCAATATACAGTGCCTGCACAGCCGGGTATGCGCCCAGTCCCTGCAACTGCGGCGTCACGATATAGCCGTACCGTTCCAGCACCGACTTCCAGGAATCTGAATCATCCCCAGCCATGTCGTTCTGCGCATGGTCACCTGCCACCAGCATCATCGGCACCAGTACAACCTCTCGATAATGATGCTCTTTCAGCAGTTCCAGCAGCGTTTCCAGCGTCGGATAGCCTTCCACCGTTCCGACAAATACATTGTCAAAACCGCTGCGTTTCAGCCAGTAATCGAATGCCGGATACGCCTGGTTGATGATATGCGGCGTGCCGTGTCCCATCAGCAGATATGCCTTTTCCGCAGATTTCCGGATAACGCCGTCCTGCTCCATTGCCTGTACCAGCGCCGGATAATCTGCTGTCTCTGTCAGCAGCGGTTTTCCAATGCGCATTACCGCAAATGCACCGGTATACGCCGCCGCATCTGCACAGAGTCGGTCGTATTCCTCGCCGGGAATCACGTGGGTGGGCTGTAGGTATACGTGGGTATAGCCCTGCTGTTTCAGCTTTTCCAGCGCCTCCCGAACCGTATCGACTGCGTTTCCCTGCCGCCGCATTTTCCGGATAATCATGCCGCTGGTAAACGCCCGGAAAACATCCATCTCCGGAAACGCCACCTGCACTGCACGCTCTACAGCACCGATGGTATGCTCCCGGGTGTCTGCATAGCTTGTCCCAAAGCTGACCATCAGAATCGCTTTCTTGACAGCCGGCATTTCACCATCTGCCAGCGAAGAGGCATACGCCAGATAAGCGCCCTTTCCCTTTTCCTGGAACAGTTCCAGCGCCTTTGGCTCGGTCAGCATCCGGAGCAGCTGCATCCGGTGAAAATCGTCCGGTATGGTCTCTTTCCACGTCCGCCGCAGAATGCCCAGGCAGGTACAGATCTCACTGTACGATGCCAGTTTCGGTTCCAGTTCCCGGCAGATTGCACCGGCAAGCGCCGGCGCATCGCCCTCAGTTGCCACCGAGATCGTCACATCCCCGTGGCGGCGGTGTGCCGGGACGGCAAAATCCGGTGTGCTGTCCGGACTGACGGTTGCAGAGGAGACAAGCTTTCCTGCCGCCTGGGCATCCCGGACGATGCGTGCATTTTCCGCACTGTCATCCGTTGCCGCAAACACCAGGAACTGCTCTTCCAGCAGCTCCGGTGCATAGGCTTGTTCCAGATAAGTCAGACGTGCCGTTTCCCAGCACGCCGGCATTTTCTCCGGTGCAGCGACAGTCACTTCTGCGCCGGCATCCAGCAGACCCCAGACACGGCGCTGCGCCACCTTTCCTGCCCCGAAAACAATACACTTTTTCCCTTGTAAATTCAGTGAGATCGGATACATTTTTTACACCTCTTCTTTGCATATACATTGTATCATTCCGTCAATATCCGCCTGTGCCGCAATATGCGTTACCGAAATCTCAGCTACTGCGGCAGCTTTCGCCGTGGCGTCTCCGATTGCAACGACTTCTGCGGAATATGAGATCTCTCCCGTCATTTCCGCAAACGCTCTTGCCGCAGATGCACTGGCAAGGAACACATAGTCTGTGCGTTCCAGTTCCTGGCGCAGCAGTTCCTGCTTTCGCCGGTCGGTTTTCACCGTGTACAGCGGCACATTGTCGAACGCCTTTCCTGCCTGTTCCAGCAGCTGCGGCAGCAGAACAGAACCGTTTTCTGCACGCAGCAGCAAAACCCTGTCATTTTCCGTCAGTTCCGGAATCAGCGCCTCTGCCAGGCTGCGGCTGTCGAAATGCTCCGGCACGCAGTCCACGAAAATGCCGTGGTCTGCCAGCGCCTGTGCTGTGCCTTTTCCGATAGCGGCGAACCGCAGGTGCAAAAGACTGCGCAGATCCACCCCAGCCTGCCGCATGGCGGCAAAGAGCATCTCCACGCCGTTGGCGCTGGTCATCACCGCCCAGGTATAGCTTTCCCAGGACAGCTGTTTCAGTTTGTCCGGATGCAGCAGTGACGGATAGATCAGACTGATCTCCGCAGATGCCGCACCATACTGCCGCAGGCGTTCTGCGGCTTTTCGGTTGTATTCCGGCGTTCCGGTCAGCAGAACGCTTTTCCCGGATAAGATACTGTTTCCATACCATTGCAGCTGTTCCCGCAGACCGACCACATCGCCGATCACCGTCATTGCCGGTGTATGGATGCCCTGCCGTCTGACCTCTTCCGCAATGTTTTCCAGAGATGCAGTCACGACACGCTGGTGCGCTGTCGTTCCCTCCTGGATCACTGCCGCAGGGGTCTCCGATGGCTTTCCGTTCTGTATCAACGCTGCGGCGATCTGCGGCAGGTTGCTGAGACTCATCAGAAATATCAGTGTCCCGTCCAGCTTTGCCAGCGTGGCATAGTCCAGTTCAGCGTGCTGTTCCGTCTTGCGGTGTCCCGTGATAACATGAAATGCAGGCGCATACGCCCGGTGCGTCACAGGGATGCCGGCATATGCCGGTACGCTGTAGCAGGAGGACACACCCGGCACAATGGAAAACGGAATGCCGTTTTCCTGCAATACCTGCGCCTCTTCTCCGCCACGTCCAAAGACAAACGGATCACCGCCTTTGAGCCGCACCACCTGCTTTCCCTGCTCTGCAAGTTCCACCAGCAGCCGGTTTGTCTCACTCTGCTTTTTGTAGTGATTCCCAGCCATTTTTCCGGCAAAAATCAGCGAACAGTCCGGCTTTGTCAGATTCAGCACAGACGAACACGCCAGTGCATCATAGACTACGGCATCCGCCTGCTCCAGGCATTTTCTTCCCTGTTCCGTCAGCAGCGCTGGGTCTCCCGGACCGGCGCCCACCAGAAATACACGTCCTGTTTTCATGGATAGTTCTCCTCAGTTTGCTGCGTGATGCAGCAGTTCTTTTCTTGCGCCGGAAATGGTAGATACCGAAGCATCCACATCCCAGCCGTCCTCTTTTTGCAGAATCTCCAGCAAATGTGAAATTCTCGGCAGCCGCAGATGATGCGACCGGAGCAGTTCCGGCTGTGCAAAGATCTCTTCCGGCGTGCCGTGTGCGATCACATGACCCTGATCCATCACGTCGATCACATCTGCATAGATCGGCACAACATCAATGTCGTGGGTGGATAAGATGATTGTTGTGTTCTGCTGCCGACAGACGTCCTGCAGCAGGTGCATCAGCTCGCTGACCCCCACCGGATCCAGCCCGGCAGTGGGTTCGTCCAGAATAATCACTTCCGGCTGCATTACCATAATGCCGGCGAATGCCACACGCTTTTTCTGCCCAAAACTGAGGGAATGAGTGGGACGGTCTTTCAGATAAGTGATTCCAATTTGTTCCATCACCGCATTCACACGCCGATGCACTTCCTCTGACGGCAGCCCCATGTTCACTGCACCAAAGGAAATATCCTGGTACACGGACGCCGAAAAAAGCTGGTCATCCGGGTTCTGGAACACGATTCCCACTTTGGAACGCAACTGCCGCAGCCCTGCTTTCTTATAGGAGATCGGCTGCCCACGAAAGCGCACCTCGCCGTGTTCCGGCTGCAAAATGCCGTTCAGATGCAGAAACAGCGTAGATTTTCCGGCGCCGTTTGCACCCAGGATCGCTGTTGTCTTACCCTCTTCAAATGCAATGGACAGGTCTTCAATGGCATGACGCTTTTCCTCATAGCCGTATGTCAGATGCTCTGCCTCTAAAATAATCCCCATCTGCTGCCTCCTATTCTGCAAATCAGCACTGCCGCCGTCAGCAATACGCTGTACCCGACGGCAAGTCCTTTCTGCCAGCCCTTTGTCTCATATGCCAGTCCCAGTGTCCGCACTTCGTCTGTATACCCTCTGGATTCCATGGCGGTATATGTCCGGTCTGCCTGCCGGTATGCCCGGAGAAACAGATTGGAGATCAGCTGCCCGGTGGAATAGAATCCGGTTTTCAGCGTAGCATATCCCAGACGGCACTCCTGTGCATTTCGTATCTGAGATGCCGCCTCCAGCAGCACGAAAATATACCGATAGACCAGTTCCATCATCTCCACCAGAAATCCCGGAATGTGCATCCGGCGCAGCGCCGTAAACAGCTCCGTCATCGGGGTGGAGGTTGACAGAAAGTACAGACAGCTCACCGCCGCCAGACACTGGAGAAATACCTGCCCGAACTGATGCACGCTCTCTGCCGTCACGCCGAAATACCAGCTGCCGACGGGAATCGCCAGCAGCATTTTCTCGCCGTGGTGTGAGACCTGTAACAGGATCATGATACATCCCAGTATCACAAACGCCAGCGGAATCTGCATCAAGCGGATAATATGATGCCACCGGGTTTTCCCGATGGCAGTCATAGCGATAAGCATGGCGCATAAGATCAGCACGCTTATCACCCAGGTATGTGAGAACAGGCACAGAAACAGACTATACAGGGACACAAAAATTTTCCACATCGGAGAAACCTGGCGCAGTGCCGAGGCATATGCGATCTCATCGATCAGAATGCGTTCTCCGTGGGTATGGCTGTGTGTGTGTCGTTTCATCTTGTGCCTCCTGTGTTAGTCAGAAGTTTCGGATGGTTCAGAATCTGTCGGTGCAGATACCGTTTCCGCCTTTGGCTTTCGGCTGATGCGTCCCAATACAAAGCCGCAGATACCTGCGCCGATCGCCGACTGTACACAGAACAGCAGAGATTCGATCTCACCCGAAGGCGGTTCCCAGAAGGATTCAAACCACGGGGTATAGCCGCCGTTGATCTCTTCTACCACAGTAGAGCCTGCATCATCCGAGCCGCCGAATTCACTGTTGCCCAGCAGCATCAGCGGAATGGTCACCAGCAGGACAACGCCAAATGCCAGAACCAGATTTCTTGCCCACAGCTTGCCACGTCCGGGGTTGGAAACTGTAATGCCGGACAGTTCCTTCAACTCCTTTGCGCAGTTCTTCTGGATGACATTGTACACAATGACAGTCAGAATGCCTTCTGCAATGGCAATCGGGACTTGAGTCGGTGCAAAGACAGCGATAAACTTTCCGAAGGATGCCCAGAAGTTATCGCCGGGATATGCTGCCGCCAGCTGTACCGAAGTCAGGCAATAGGTTGCCATGTCTCCGATGGTTGCCGACAGGAATACTGCCAGACCCATAGGCGCTTTGCACTTTTTCAGCAGCCGGAACAGCCCGTAGGAAACGAACGGTCCGAAAATCGCCATGGAAAAAGTATTTGCGCCCAGTGTGGTCAGACCGCCGTGTGCCAGCAGGATCGCCTGGAACAGCAGCACGATAATGCCCAGCACGGACATGATGGACGGTCCGAACAGAATTGCACCCAGTCCGGTACCGGTGGCATGAGAACAGCTACCGGTAACCGACGGGATCTTCAAGGAAGAAATGATAAAGACGAAAGCTGCGCACAGGGCGATCAGCAACTTCACTCTTCCCTGATAAGCGATCTTCCGTTTCAGGCTGACTGCACCAGCCACCAGGAACGGAATACAGAGTGCACCCCACGCAATACACCATCCGGCAGGCAGATAGCCCTCCATGATGTGCATTGCGGATGCACCGAATTTGCCGCTTGCTGCCATATCAGACAGCAGCAGACAGACTGCCAGGGCAGACACCAGCACACGACATCCCGTCATGCCTCCGGTGCTGCGGTTCTGCAAAGCAGAGCCATTTTGTTTGTTCATATGAAAACCTCTCCTCTCGGAACCCCTCTCCGTTGGCTCCCGGCTGAGAACAGAAAGAGGTTCTCAGTTTCCGCTGTGTGCAGCGAAAAATTCGTCTGCATCTCCCAGCGTTTTATCTATCTCACGCAGCGTATGTGCGTTCGATACAAAAATTGCCTCAAACTGGCTGGGACCAAAATAATTGCCCCGATCCAGCATGAAGTGAAAGTACTCCCGGAACTTTGCGGTGTCTGCCTTTTTGGCATCCGCATAGTTCCGCACCTTTTCCGGTGTAAAGTACAGGCAGGACAGCGAACCGATCCCGTTTACAGTACACGGCGCATGGTGCCGGCGGATGATATCCTCCAGACCGCTGCGTAGCCGGTGAGACAAAAATCCCACCTGGTGATATACCTCCGGGTGTGCCTGCAAATAGCGCAGCTGTGTCAGTCCGGCACGCATTGCCACCGGATTGCCGCTGAGCGTACCTGCCTGGTACACAGACCCCAGCGGTGCCACCAGCTGCATGATCTCCCGTCTGCCGCCGTAAGCGCCAACAGGCATACCGCCGCCGATGATCTTGCCGTAGGTCACCATATCCGGCGTAATGCCAAAGTGACCCACAGCGCCGTCCAGCTGTAACCGGAAACCGGTAATGACTTCATCAAAAATCAGAAGTGCGCCGTACTGGTCACACAGCTGCCGCAGTCCCTGCAAAAAGCCCTTTTCCGGTGCGACAACACCCATATTGGCTGCCACCGGTTCTACGATCACGCAGGCGATCTCCTGCGGATACTGCCGGAACAACCGTTCCACGCTGTCCAAGTCATTGTACACCGCAGACAGCGTGTCCTGGGTGCAGCCCTTCGGCACGCCGCTGGAATCGGGGATTCCGGCAGTCATGACCCCGGAACCGGCTTTCACCAGCATGGCGTCTGCATGACCGTGATAGCAGCCCTCGAACTTGACGATCTTGTCCCGTCCGGTAAAGCCCCGTGCAGCACGAACCGCACTCATCACTGCCTCAGTACCGGAATTTACCATGCGCATCATTTCCACACAGGGAACGATCTCGTGAATGAGTTCTGCCATTTCCACTTCCAGCGCTGTAGCAGCGCCGTAGCTGAGACCGTTTTCCAGCTGGCTGCGTACTGCCTCCAGCACCACGTCCGGGTTATGCCCCAGGATCATCGGACCCCAGGAACCAATATAATCAATATAAGCGTTGCCGTCCTCGTCGTAGAGGTACTGATCTTTGGCACGCTGGATAAATCTCGGCGTTCCGCCCACGGACTGAAATGCACGTACCGGCGAATTGACGCCGCCGGGCATCAGTTCTTTGGCACGGGAGTAGAGTTCCTCAGAATGTGTGATCTGCATCTGTTCCATTATCCGATTCTCCCTTCCCGAATATACTGCGCCAGTTCCATAGCAAAATAGGTGATGAGCAGGTCTGCGCCGGCACGGTACATACAAACAGCCGACTCACAGATCACAGCCTCCCGGTCGATATAGCCGGCAGCCGCTGCCGCCTGGATCATGGCATACTCACCACTGACGCTGTACAGCGCCACGGGCTGGTGAAACTTTTCCTTCAGCGACCGCAGCACATCCAGATACGCCATGCCCGGCTTTACCATCAAAATATCTGCGCCCTCCTGCACGTCCAGTTCTGCCTCCAGCAGCGCCTCCCGTGCATTGTGGGGATCCATCTGATAGCTTTTCCGATCGCCGAACGCCGGCGCAGAACCTGCCGCATCCCGGAACGGGCCATAGAATGCCGAGGCATACTTGACGGAATAGGACATGATGGGCGTGTTCACATAGCCGTTTTCGTCCAGCACCTGCCGGATGCGTGCCACTCTGCCGTCCATCATATCGGACGGTGCAACCATATCCGCTCCTGCCTGTACATGGGACAGCGCCGTTTTCGCCAGAACCTCCAGCGTCTTGTCGTTATCCACATCGTGACCGCAGAGAATGCCGCAGTGTCCGTGAGAGGTATACTCACACATACAAACATCAGTAATGACATACAGCTGCGGATATGCCGCCTTGATATGATGCACTGCACGCTGTACAATGCCGTCCGGCTGCCATGCGCTGCTGCCGATTTCATCCTTTTCCGCAGGGATTCCGAAGAGTAGAACGCTCTTTACCCCGGAATCCGTCACCTGCTGCAAAAGCTCATCCACACGATCCAGACTCCAGCGATACTGTCCGGGCATAGACGGGATCTCTTCCCGGATATTCTCCCCGTCCTGTACAAACATGGGATAGATCAGCGTATCCGCAGAAATACGGGTTTCCCGCACCATGCTGCGCAGCAGTGCGCCGTTTCGCAGCCGGCGTGGACGATTGATCAAATTCATATGGACACCTTCTTACTCAACTGCGCCGCCAACGCCTGTACCAGCGCCTCGGCGTCCTCTCGTTTGCCTTGTACTTTATCGAATCTCGGCGTTCCGTCAATGCCGGAAAAGCCATAGAGCGTGAAATCGTCCCCGTGCAGCTTTGCATAGCACCCCACCGGTGCAGAACAGTCACCGCCCAGCAGTCCGGACAAGCGCCGTTCCGTTCCGGCACAGAATGCAGCATCTTCATGGTTCAGCTGCCGCAGCAGCCCGGCATATTCCCCTGCACGGGTCTGGATCGCCATGATGCCCTGTCCGGCAGCCGGCACCATTTCATTCGGTGAAAAGCGATAGGAGATCCGCTCTGCCAGTCCCAGCCGGATCAGACCAGCCTCCGCCAGCAGCAGCGCTCCATATTCGCCACGATCCAGTTTTTCCAGCCGTGTCAGAACATTGCCACGCACCGGCTTTATGACCGCATCCGGGAACAGTTTCTGAAACTGCATGGCACGCCTTGCCCCGGCACATCCCACAGGCAGCGCCGGATCCCGCCGGTTCTGTCCTTTCGGAAGTACCAGCACATCCGCCGGCGCTTCCCGTCCGGAATACGCTCCGATGGGCAGCAGCGGATTTTCCTGCGCCGGCACATCTTTCAGACTATGGACACAAATGTCCACCTGTTTTTCCAGAAGTGCGGCATCCAGTTCCTTTAAGAAAAGTCCCTTTCCGCCGATCTTGTCCAGGGTCTTGTTCAGAATTTTGTCACCGGTGGTTTTCATGGTCACCAGTTCCAGCTTTGCCGCCGGCTGAATGCGCCGGATCTCTGCCATCACCAGTTCACTTTGTATGACCGCCAGACGGCTGGCACGGCTGCCGATACGAATCGTCTCTTCCATGGCTTTCAAAATCTTCCTCTGTCTCTGATCTTCGCACAGCTCTGCTGTAACAGCTCCGGCGTGATCTCTGATTTCATGCTGCCCATCAGCATATCCACCGTCTTTTCCGTCACGAGCCGGACGATCTCTTCCAGCTGCGGCAGCTCCGCATAGGGTGCAGCGGTAGTGCTGTGCAGGATACGCTGTGTGGTCAGTTCTTTCAGCTGCTGCATATACGGGACAGAATCCCGGTAATTGCGCCACATCTGAAAATTGTCCGCATACTGTTCTGCGATTTGGTGCAGCGCTGCCAGAGCGGCAGCGTCCGGCGCAGCATCACTGTGCAGGTCATCCAGATCCCACAGGGTCACGCCGTCTGTCTCGCCGCAGGTCGGCTCAATGTCTCTGGGCATTGCCAGATCCAGCAGAAACCGTGGCTTTCGGGAAAGCGCTTTCAGCTGATCGCTGAAAATGGTATAATGCGGACTGCGTGTTGCACTAATGACGATTTCCGAGTTTTCCATCTGTGCAAAACGCTGTTCATAGGGAATCGGTTTCACCCCGAAAGGTATCACTGTTTCCCCGTGGTGATAGGAACGCAGTGTCATAAACACCCGGCAGCCACGCTGTACCAGCAGTGATGCCGCCAATCGTCCCATGCTGCCGTTTCCGATCACAAGGCAGCTTTTTCCATCCAGTTTTCCGATGCACTGTTCCAGCTGCTGCACTGCCCCGTAAGAGACAGAGAGCGGCACCTGTGAGACCGACACCTGGTTCTGTGCGTCCTTTCCGGCAGAAACTGCCGTCCGGAACAGCGTGTCCAGCACACTGTCTGTGGTATGGCATTCTCTTGCCAGTTCCACCGCACGTCCCACCTGCGTTACGATCTGTTCCTCATGCAGGATCTGGGAATGCAGACCGCAGGCAACCTCCATGAGGTGCTGCGCTGCGTCCAGTTCTGTTCGCACCAGGATGTGCGGCGGTTCTGCCGAAGAACCGGCATAGTGCTGCAGGAGCTGCGCCGGGGAAATCTGCTCTGCCGGCTGACGTTCTGCTGCATTGTTTTCCGTCCGTTCCCGGTCAGACTGTACGGAGAGATACAGTTCTGTTCGGTTACAGGTTGCCAGCAATACTGCGCCGCTGATGCCGTCTTTCTGCACCAGTTCCTGCAAGATATGCCGCACCTGCTCTTCCGAAAATGCAAAGCGTTCTCTTTCTGAAACGTCTGCGGAATGCACGTCCACGCCTGCCATATAGATACACATTTCTTTTCTCAGCTCCTTTCCGTCAGCTGCTGCCGCAACCGCAGTGGTTCTGTACCAGTCACAGTACAGAGGATCGGTTCACAGTGTCCTGCCTGCCACGAAAAGTACGGCTTTTGCTGTTCTTCCAGTGCAGAAAGCACAGCCATGATCGTACCGCCGTGTACCACTGCGGCAACTGTCTGATGCTGCTGCCGCTGCAAAGCCTGTTCCAATGCCTGACAGCATCGCTGCAAAAATGCCGCTCTGGATTCTCCGCTGGGAAAAGCCAGCGTTCCGCCGCTGTCGATCCATGCCTGATACGCCGGATCTCCGGACAGTTCTGCATAGTTCTTCCCTTCAAAGTCTCCGAAGTCGCACTCCTGCAAACCATATACTATTTCTCTCGGCGTGTCCGGAAAAAGGATCTCCGCCGTCTGGACACAGCGCCGCATGGGACTGGTCAGAACCACTTCCGGCATGGGAAATGTCTGACGAATTTCCGCCGTTTTCTGCTGTGCCAGAGAAATGCCCGCCTCACAGAGCGGCTCATCTGTCCGGCAGCCGATATAGCGCCGTTCCAGATTGCCGGCAGTCATGCTGTGCCGGATAAATACGATCTGCATCACACGCCTCCGATCCGCAAACATCAAAAAACCCGTGATTCCAGAAGAACACGGGAAACAGCATATGGGTACACAAAGCCTTGCCTTTGCAGTATAGCCGCAAAGCGCAGGAAACCGGATGCACCAACAATTTCTTCTATTCTCGTAGATAGGATTTTATTCCAAAACAGCAGACCGGTATCCCGGCTTCGGTTCACCGTATTCCATGCGCCTTCCCGGAATCATAGAATTCCAGTGGCATCTGCATGGCACTCCCCGACACGGTAGCGGAACTGTGCAGGATTCTCACCTGCTTCCCTGACATCTGCTGCCAATTGTTCGTAAAACAGAGTCCCCGAAAGAACTCCTTTGTCACTGTACAGCACCAGGATGATGCCGTACCATTCTACTATACCATATTTTCTGTCAATTGGCAAGCCTTTTTGCAAAAAAAGCAGCCCTTTCCAGGACTGCTTTACAAAACCGATTCAATTTATATGTTTTGTTCAAATTTACCGGTACAGCTGATACAGCAATGCGTTGCAGATCGCCGCCGCCACATTGCTGCCGCCTTTCCTGCCCTTTGCCACAATATAGGGTACCTGCTCCTGCGCCAGAATCAGCTCCTTTGCCTCAACCACATTCACAAATCCCACCGGCACGCCGATAATCAGTTTCGGCAAAAGCTTTCCTGCCCGGATCAGTTCATCCAGCTGTATCAGCGCCGTGGGTGCGTTCCCCACCGCAAAGATCAGATCGCCGTCCAGACTGCACGCCTTTTCCATGGAAACCATCGCCCGTGTCACGCCGCGTGCTTTCGCCGCAGCAGCAACATCCGGGTCGGACATAAAGCAGTGCGCCTGGCATCCCAGCTGATGCAGAGAGCGCTTGTTGATGCCGGAAAGCGCCATATTGGTATCGGTCACAATATGCGCCCCGTTTTGCAGTGCCTTTTTCGCCGAAGATACCGCATCCCTGGAAAAGCACAGATTCTCCACATAGTCAAAATCCGCCGTGGTATGGATCACCCGCTTGAGGATGCTCCGCTCCGGCTCCGGAATCTCCACGCCCGTGAGATTCTCCTCAATGATCGCCATGCTCCGGGATTCGATCTCCATCGGCTTATGATACAGTGTCTCCATCTGTTTCTCCTTTCCGGTATCTGTCTAAGGATTCCAGCACCTGTGAAATGGCGTGGACTTCCTCTTCCGGCGCACCCAGCAGCACTACCGGAATGTCCATTTGTTTTGCCGCATCCATTTTTTCTGCCACACCGCCACGCCTGCCGCTGTCCTTGGAGACCAGCACCGCAATGTGATATTTTTCCAACAGTTCCAGCGTATCCTCTTTGGAAAACGGCGGCATTGCAAAAATGAGATGCGCTTTGGAGTCTGCCGCCGCCCGCCGGGAATCCGGCGTATCCAGGATTCTCGCCCAGCCACGGGTGCTGAAATCCGGAATCGCTTTCTCATAAAAGGAAAGCGTATTCACCCCGGTAGTCAGCAGGATATTTCCGGGAATTGCCGCAAGACAAGCCGCTGCCTGTTCCTTGCTTTCCACCCGGATGACCCGACTGTAATCGTAGGTCATCTTCTGCCGTCCCAGCCGGAAATACGGCAGTTCCAGTTCTGCGCAGACCTGCCGCACCGTTTCCGTAACCACCTGTGCAAAGGGATGGGACGCATCTATTACCGCATCCATCCCACGCAGTGCAAAGCGAAAGCCATCCGCATCCAGCCGTCCCACACGCACCGTGCAGTGCTGCCCTTCCAGAATCGTTTTCCCGTATTCCGTTGCTGCAAAGGCGGTGACGCAGTCCTGCTCCGGCAAGACGGCAATGAGATCGGTCGCCTCACTCGTCCCGGCAATTACCGCAAGCCGCAGCCCTTTCACGCCTGTGTCTCCGGGTGGATGCAGTAGCCACGGGGTGTAATCATTTTCCCGTTCTGCACGTATGTCTGGGAGTTGCCGATCAGCACCACACAGAACATATCCACCGGTTCTTCCGGCAGCTTTTTCAACGTGGTGATCCACGCCTTTTCCTCGGCACGTCCGGCATTCCGCACAATGCCCACCGGTGTGTCCGGCGAGCGGTGCTGTCCGATCAGCACCGCCGCCTGCGCCAGATACTCCGTCCGGGAACGGGACTTCGGATTGTACAGGCAGATCACGAAATCTGCCTCTGCCGCCAGGGACACACGCCGCCAGATCAGTTCCAGCGGCGTCATGCAGTCGCTGAGACTGATTACCGCAAAATCGTGCATCAGCGGTGCGCCCAGGACTGCCGCCGCCGCACTTGCCGCCGTAACGCCCGGCACGGCAATGATTTCCACATCCGCCTGCATCTCCGCCGCAATTTCCAGAAGTACGCCTGCCATGCCATAAATGCCGCTGTCACCGCTGGAGACAAGCGCCACGGTTTTCCCGGTCAGCGCAGCCTCGACTGCCGCCCGGCAGCGGTCGGTCTCTTTCCGCATGGGCGTAGCATAATAGCGCAGTTCCGGGAACTGCTCCTCCAGCAGCCGGATATATGTGGTATATCCCACGACCAGATCTGCCTGTGTCACAGCGTCGATCGCCTGCTGTGTCATATACGGACGGTCTCCGGGTCCAAAGCCCACAACATAAATCAAAGGTTTCATGAAGTTTCCCCTTTCCATCGCAGTGCCGGCAGTTTCTTCCGGCAGGCGGCAAATGTCACGCCGCTGTATTTCACCTTTCCGGTCAGCACTTCGCCGCAGCCGGATGCCAGATACGCCGATGCCTCCGAAACAGACGGCAACCCCGTGACCTGCTGCACAAACGGCGATGCGGCAAAGGGATAATTGCATCCCAGAATCGCATCATCCAAGACGATTTCCAGCGGAATCCGGTATTTCTCACACAGTGCCAGAATCGCCGGCTCGTTTTGTTTCAGCGCAACTGTAGCAATCTTCGCCACAGACAGCCGGCTCAGCCGATGCTCTTCCAGAAACCGCAAAAAGCACTGTTCCAGATGCTCCGGCGCAATGTTCTTTTTGCATCCCACACCCAGCACCAGACTTTTCGGCCGCAGATACAGCGTATGCTCTGCCCGGCAGTCCCGGAGCTGGTCCGAAATCACCACGGCACAGGGCTGTACAGGATGGGTTTCCGGCACGATATTCTCCGAAAAGGCATCTGGTTCTACGGGCAGATCTGTCAGAAGTGTAATCTTTTCCTCTGCCACCAGAGCGCTGCTGATGTGCTTCAGCTCGTGCAGATTCTCGATCACAAGGTCATTTTGTTTGGCAAACAGATCGAACGCCGGAACACCCGCCACATCCGTTGCCGTGGTAATGACAGCCTCACCGCCCAGATAGGCGGCAAAGCGCCGGGCAGCGGCATTGGCGCCGCCCAGGTGTCCGGACAGCAGACTGATCACATATTTTCCCTGCTGGTCGAGAACCAGCACTGCCGGGTCGAATGCTTTCGACTGCACCAGCGGTGCAATCTTCCGCACGGCAATGCCCGATGCCATAATGAATACCAGCAAGTCACAGGCGGCGAAATCACGCCGCACTGCCGCATCGAATGCAGCCTTGGGTTCTACTGTGCCGCCAAATGCTTTTTGCAGCCGCAGCGCCAGCTGTTCTCCCTGGGGCGTCAGCCAGAAATATGCCGTTTTCATGCGTTTTTCCCCTGCCGGTACTCGTGGGTAAATGCTTTATCATACAGCTTGGACAATGCGTAGCTGTCCCCCAGGAAATCGCCTACTGTCACCAGCGCCGTCTTGGTAATGCCGGCTGCCTGCACCTTTTCCACAATATCTGCCAGCGTTCCGGTGACGATAGTTTCAACCGGCCAGCTCGCCTTATAGACCACAGCCACCGGCGTTGTCTCCGGATAGGCGGTTTTCAGCCGTTCTGCCAGCTCCGCAATCCGTCCCACAGAGAGGAATATCACCATGGTTGTGCGATGCTTTGCCAACTCCTCGATACGTTCCCGTTCCGGCACAGGCGTTCTGCCTTCCATCCGTGTCAGTATCACAGTCTGGGTCACCTCCGGCAGGGTGTATTCTTTCTGCATGGCAGCCGCAGCCGCCAGAAAAGAACTGACGCCCGGTACAACTTCATGAGCGATTCCCAACTCGTCCAGTGCATCCAGCTGTTCCCGTATCGCCCCGTAAATGGACGCATCTCCGGTATGAACACGCACCGTTGTGCCGCCTGCCTGCTCGGTCTCTTTCATGACCGCAAGCACCTCTTCCAGCGTCATCCCGGCGCTGTCGTACACCTTAGAGGACGGCTTTCGCCCAGCCAGAACCTCCGGATTCACCAGCGAACCGGCATAGATCAAGGTGTCCGCATGGTCGATGAGCCGTTTTCCTTTGAGCGTCAGCAGTTCCGGGTCTCCGGCGCCTGCACCAACAAAATATACCATGTCATTCTCCTCTCTGCCGAATCAGCAGGGTCGTAAAATAGGAATACGGTTCTGCCTGGGGACTGCCCACATATTCCGATGCCATGCCCACATCCCGGAGCATTGTGGTGTGTTCCAGAAGTCCCCGTTCTTCCAGCAGCGGCAACAGCCAGGACAGCGCCCTTCCGGCTTTCATAATCACCAGATTGTCGAATTCATCGAACGCCTGTTCCAGGACTTCCCGGGATGCCACGCCGGGCAAGATTCCCAGCGTCTCCCCGTTTTCGCAAAGGCTCTGCTTTGCCTTGGCTGCGCCGGCACAAAAGGACGGCACACCGGCGGCGACCCGGGTCTCGTATCCCTTTTCCTCCAAAAGCTGCCGCACATAGGATGCCGTGCTGTACACGGAGACATCCCCCAGCGTTACCATCGCCACCAGCTTTCCCTCGTCCAATGCCGCACAGACCGGCTGCAAAATGCCGGAGCGCAGGCGTTCCCGATAATCCGTATGTGCTTTCATGGGAAACAGCATTTCCAGGATCTGCGCACGGGACAAGTCTGCCGCCTGCGCCGCTATGGTGTATGCCGCAGATGCGCTGCCCTGTTTGGTGACCGGAGCGACCACCACATCTGCCTGTTCCAGCACCTGCTTGGCACGCAGCGTCATATCCAGCGGGTCTCCTGCCCCGACGCTCACGGCGTAAAATATTCCTTTTCCCATCGCTTACTCCTTTGTCATACATGAAAATAACAGCACCGAATGATTGCTTTCCAGAATGTGATAATTCCCCACCGGTCTGCCGCAGCTGACTGCCAGCTGTATCACCTCAAACTGCGGCAGCTTTTGCAGCAGCGGAAACAGTTCCGCCTGGGTTTCCAGGGTCACTGCGCTTGCCACAAGACGCACCGGCTGTTTCAATTGGCACAGATGCTCTATCAGTTCCGGTGCTGCGCCGTCACTGCCGCCCAGAAAGACACAGTCCGGCACAGGCAGACTGCCGATCTGCTCTTCCGCTCTGCCGGGAATGATCTGCAAATTTTCCGTCTGAAGGAATGCTTTGTTCTTTTCCAGGATTTCCAGCGCCGCCGGCTTATATTCCACGGCATACACCGTCCCAAAGGGACACATCCGGGCGCATTCGATGGATACACTCCCCGTTCCGGCACCCAGATCCCAGACCACCGCATCCGGTTTCAGCCGCAGCTTGGACAGCACCACCGCCCGGACTTCCTCTTTGGTCATCGGCGAACGATTCCGCAGAAACGCACTGTCCGGGAGCAGTCCCAGGCGTGCCGTCGGTTTCGGGTGCGGATTGCGCACCGCCGCCACACAGAGTTTCGGATTCGGACGCTGTGCCGCCTGTTCCGGCGTGCCGTGCCAGAGCTGCTGGGTGGGATAGGTCAGATCGGCGCCGACAAAGATCTCCGTATCCGCCAGCCCATATGCCAAAAGCGACTGGGCAATTTCCCGTGGCCCCTGCGTCCCGGAACAGAAGAAAAATGTCTCAGCGTGTTCCGACACGGCATAAGCAATCGTCCCCGGACTGCATTCCCGTCCGTGGATGCTGCGAATCTCTGCCTGCTCCATGGTCAGCCCGAACGCCGCACCCAGCAGCTGTAATGAACCAACGCCTGGAATCACCTGCATTTCCAGTTCCGGATATCGGTTTTGAATCGTGCGGCACAGACTGTACAGCAGCGGATCACCGGACACCACAATGCCGATGCGTTCGGTTTCCAGCAGTTCGGGGAGTTCCTGCAGCAGCCGGGAAATGTTTCCCATCGGTCTCGCCTTTTTGACTTCCAGCAGTGACAGAAACCGCTCCGATGCAATTACACAGTCCGCCGACTCCAGCGCTTTTTTTGCCGCCGGCAGCAGATAATCCGCTGTGCCGCTGCCGCCGCCTGCCAAGATCAGTTCATGCTGCACGCCAACCACTCCTTTCGTATTTGCGCCGCCCGGCTGCTCTCTGCCAGGATACGGTCGGAATCATCCAGAAGGATCAGTCCCACCTGCACCCTGCCATGTGTGCGCCGCATACAGTTTTCACAGACGCTTTCCGCCACGGACTGCCACACCTGTTCGCCGAATGGGAACTGCCGCAGCAGTTCTGTCATTTCCCGTGTGGTGTTGCACTGATACAGCTGCCGCACCTGCATCTGGTCTGCTCCGGCAAGCGCCGCATGGGTGCAAAGCACCTCACGCTGTCCGCCGGCGGTGTGGCTGTGCAGGTACATGATATCTGCCGCCGGTTTTACCAGCTTGCCCGGTCTGCCTGCCAGCAGCACGCCGGTAAAGCCCATTTTCTCGGCACAGTCCAGCAGAAAGCCCAGATAATTGCTGCAAAGGACGATCGGTCCGGCATCCGGATACTGCCGCCTCAGCCAAGATTCTCCGGCGTATCCCGTCACAAAGGCACACACCTTTCCATACTCTGCCCGGCACATGGAAAGTTCCAGCGACAGCGACTCCCGGACAGCCTCTTCGCTCATAGGGCGCACAATGCCGGTTGTCCCCAGAATGGAGATACCGCCTTCGATGCCCAGCCGTCCGTTAAACGTTTTTTGTGCAATGCGTTCTCCGTCCGGTACGGAAACCGTCACCACCGCACCCTTTGCGCCGATCACAGAGCGCACAGCCTTTTCGATCATCTCTCTCGGCACAGGATTGATCGCCGGCTCACCCGGCGGAAGTTTCAGCCCTTTTCGGGTCACAACGCCCACGCCGTCTCCGGCACGGAACTGCACAGCGCCGTCCTCCGGCAGAATCTGCACAGCGGCATTTACCAGACAGCCGTTGGTCTCATCCGGGTCATCGCCGCCGTCTTTTCTCACGCCGCAGGTGTACGCCGCACCGGGCTGTATCGCCAGACGCAGTTTTTTTCCGGCAGGCACTACCAGTTCCACCCATTCCGGACAGCTGCCCGTGGCCTGCCACAGCACAGATGCCAGGCTTGCGCCGGCAGCACAGGCGCCTGTGGTGTATCCTTCCCGCAGCCGTTTCATTCCGGTTTTCCCCATTGTTCCAGGATGGCGTAGATTTGCTCCATGTCCAGGTTTTTTCGGAGCAGATCTGCCAGCTTGTCGTACTCCTGCTCTTTCCGGGCAGCAAAGTCCAGCTGCGGAACAGCTGTCCCGGAGATGCCCTTTTTCTCCAACAGCAGCTGCACCAGCTTTGCCGAAAATTCCGGCGCATCAAAAATGCCGTGGAGGTATGTGCCGCAGACTGTCCCGTCCGCACTGACACAGCCGTCAGCTCTGCCGTCCTGCAAATGCACAAAAGGCACACCGTTTCCGGTGCAGACTGTTTCGCCCATGTGGATCTCATAGCCGGTGACCGGACAACCGGAAAGGGATTCCAGCATTCCGGAAACGCCGGAAATCACGCCGGCTGTCTGGCTGCGCTGTTTCTGAGACCGAAAGACCGTTTCGGTCTCCAGCAAGCCCATGCCACGCAGTGTGCCGCCATCTTCGGCGTGTTCCGGGTCAGAAAGCGTCTGCCCCAGCATCTGAAATCCACCGCAGATGCCCATGAGAAAGATGCCTTTTTCATGACACTTGAGAATTGCCGCCTCCAGACCGCTCTGCCGCAGCCACCGGAGATCTGCCATGGTGCTTTTGGTTCCCGGAAGCAGGATCACATCCGGCATTCCCAGTTCGCTGCGCTTTGGCACATAGCGAACCGAAACGCCGTCCACCTGTTCCAGCGCCTCAAAATCGGTGAAGTTCGAGATACGGGGCAGACGAATCACAGCCACATCCAAAAGTGCGCTTTCGTCTGCTTTTTTCTGCATCAGCCGTTCTGAAAGGCTGTCCTCATCATCCAGTTCCAGCGGCAGATACGGTACAACGCCGAGAACCGGGATGCCAGTCAGATCTTCCAGCATCTTCAGCCCCGGTTTCAGAATCTCCACATCACCACGAAACTTGTTGATAACAACGCCACGGATGCGGCGGCGCTCCGCCTCGTCCAGGAGCATAATCGTTCCGTAGAGCGCCGCAAACACGCCGCCACGGTCAATGTCTCCCACCAGAATTGCCGGAGAATCGGAAAACTCCGCCATGCCCAGATTCACGATATCCACCGATTTCAAATTGATCTCCGCCGGACTTCCTGCGCCCTCCAGCACAATAATATCATTTTCTTCTGCAAGTGAGCGGTAGGCACGCAGGATATGCGGAACGAGTTCCTGCTTTTTCGTGTAGTACTCCTGCGCACGCATCGTTCCGTAAATTTCTCCGTTGACAATGACTTGTGAGCCGCTGTCGCTGGTGGGTTTCAGCAGAATGGGATTCATCCGGGCATCCGGCTGAACGCCTGCCGCCTCTGCCTGCATGACTTGCGCCCGTCCCATCTCCTTGCCGTCCTGTGTGATGTACGAATTGAGTGCCATGTTCTGGGACTTAAACGGCACGGTTTTCCAGCCGTCCTGCCGAAAGATGCGGCACAGCCCGGCAGTGATAAAGCTTTTTCCGGCAGAGGACATGGTCCCCAGCACCATCAGCGATTTTGCCACCACAATAAAACCTCCTCCATAACCTGCCGCAGACAACGCAGCAGATACGCATTTTCTTCCGGCAGGCGAACTGCCGCACGGTAATCGTCGACGCCCAGTCCTACATAGTTATCACAGTGCCGCAGCAAAATGCCGTACGGTATCAGCCGCTCGTCCAGATCGGGGCATCCCTCTGCCCGGAAAAAGACAAAGTTGGCGCTGGGTTTCCATACCCGAAATCCCAGCTTTCCCAGTTCATCGTACAGCCGCCAGCGCTCGTCCTGCAAAAACGAAAGCGATTTTTCCCGGTATTCTTCTGCGTGCAGTGCTGCGATTCCAGCCTCTTCCGCCAACGTATTTACCGGCCAGGGCTGCCCGGTCTGCCGGATCTTTTCCACAAGCTCTGTATCCGCACAGAGTCCGTAGCCCAGACGCAGTCCCGGAATGGCATACAGCTTTGTCAGCGATTTCAGCACCAAAACGTGCGGATACTGTTCCAGACAGGGCAGCATGGAACGGATTCCCGGCTCTGTTTCTGCCATATCGCAAAAGCATTCGTCCAGCAGCACAAAGATGTGTTTTTCTGCGGCAAGGCACAGAATGCGTTCCAGCAGTTCCGGTGCAATTCCCGTTCCCGTGGGATTGTTGGGATTGCAGAGCGCCAGAAAATCATAAGAGCCGCATTCCAGCGCTTTCAGAATCGTCTCGTCAAGCTGATACGGAAACGGCATTTTCCAGTAGGTAACACGGCATCCGATTTCAGCAAGCGCCGCCGCATATTCCGAAAATGCCGGCACGGGAATCAGTGCGTGGCTCGGCGACACAGCACGAACCGTGCGGAAGATCACATCTGCGCCGCCGTTTCCGCAGACGATCTGTTCCGGGGTTTTGCCGTGAAATTCTGCCAGAGCCTGCCGCAGTCTGCGCTGTGCCGGGTCTGGATAATGCACCAGGAAATCCACCGCATTCACGATCGCACTGCGCACCACATCCGGCACGCCAAGCGGGTTAATATTGGCAGAAAAATCCAGCAACGGTTTCTCCTGCTTTTGAAAGCTGTAAATATCACCGCCATGCCGGGGCATAGGCACACCTCCTCATCGAAACAGCAGCACTGCGGCAAACCGCAGCAGACCAAATCCCAAAAGCGACAAACCAGACGCCGCAAACATCATCCCATTGGTGCGGCGAATGTCCTCTGGTTCTGCCAAACGAACCGCATCGCCGATGGTGGGCTTTTCCACCACGTCGCCGAAATAGATATGCGTTCCGCCCAGCTGGATTCCCAGCGCACCGGCTGCGGCGGATTCTGTCTGCGCAGAGTTGGGAGACAGATGGTTTCTCCGGTCACGGCGAAATATACGCCAGGCGTTTTTCCCGTCCAGGCGCAGCAAAAAGGCAGAAACCGTCAGCAGCAGTCCGCAGATACGGGACGGCAGCCAGTTCGCCGCATCATCCAGCTTTGCAGATGCCCTGCCCAAGTGAAGATATTTTGCATTGCGGTAACCCACCATAGAATCCAGCGTGTTGATTGCCTTATAGCAAAATCCCAGCGGCACACCGCCGATCATCAGATACAGCAGCGGCGCAGTCACGCCGTCAGATGTGTTTTCCGCTACAGTCTCCACACAGGCCTTTGCGACCTCTTCCGCCGTCAGCTGAGTGGTATCACGTCCCACCAGGTAGGAAAGCTGCACTCTTGCACCGGGCAGATCGCCATCCGCAAGAAGGCGGTACACCTTGTCGCTTTCCCGTTCCAGACAGCGTGCCGCAAGAATCTGATACGCCCAGAATGTGTGCAGCACAAACCAGAGCCAGAACGAAATGCGGTACGCCAAAAGCAGAATGCCCAGAGAGAGCAACAGACTTCCCAGCGGAATGGCTGCCGCCAGAATCACCCCGGCACGGCGTTCCCCTTCCGGAGTCTGGGGAAACTTCCGGCGCAGAAACCGTTCCAGGCGAGAAATGCTTTTTCCGATCAGCACGACCGGATGCGGCAGCCACCGGGGATCTCCGAAACAGAGATCCAGCAAAAATCCCAGCGCTGTACTGCACAAGATCCACACAGACTTTTTCCTCCTACTTCAATCGCATTTCCAAGCCGCAGCAGACACGCTCCACAGTCTCCGCAGATTCTGCCAGCAGACAGTTCAAACGTCCCACTGCCTCACGAAACCGGCGCTGTTCCGGTTCGACCGGCACAAGTCCGCAGCCCACTTCCTGGCTGATGACCACAGCGTCTTTCCATTTTTCCAGCCAGGGCTGAATTTCCTCTCCCGGATCTTTTTCCTCGGTCAGCCAGCGTGCCGCCAAAGATTCCACGTGCAGAATCAGCCGCTGTCCCTGCCAGTCTATCAAGGGCTGCTGCGACGCATCAAAGCAGTCCTGCGCCGTCAGCTGATACTTTTGCATGGCATAGGCTGTCCTGCCGTTGGCATAGCCGCCCAGGATCAGTCTCATGCCAGGACACCTCCCAGCAGTGCCGCACCCAGCAGGCAGACCGTCTCACACAGCACCAGGAAAAAGCCTGCCAGATCGCCGGTAATGCCGCCGAACTGTTTCTTCGCCATATGCGAACAGCCGAAGAAAGCGAACAGCCCGATCCACGCCAGAACGACCGCCAGCCAATCCCAGAACAGAACAGTCAGCAGTCCCACAACGCCGTACACAATGACGAGAATAACACGCACGTGTTTTCCGGCGCTTTCGCCAAAGGTTTTCGCCAGTGAGCTGGACTGCGCAATGGGCAGTGCCGTAACGGACAAGCCGCTGAGACAACGTGACAAGACAAATACCCCTGTCAGCAGCCAGACAAAACTGCGGTTCTGGGTCTGGTAGATCTGCACATATGCGCCAAAGCTGACCAGCAGTGCCAGAACTACGCTGAACACGGCAAACGGTCCGCAGTTGGGGTCTTTCAGAATGCGCAGTTTTTCTTCCTGGGGCCGTCTGGAATACAGCGCATCCGCCGTATCACAGAATCCGTCCAGATGAATGCCGCCGGTAATCAGCACGCCGCTCAGCACTGCCAGAACGCCGAACAGCACTGCGCCCACGTGCAGCAGTTCACAGACCGTCCATACCACAAACAAACCCACACCGCACAGCAATCCCACCAGCGGAAAAAACACCATGGCATTGCGCAGGTTCTTTTCCGTCCAGTTCAGACACTTCACCGGAAGTGCGCTATACATGGAAAGTGCGATCAGCAGGGATTCCATCCAGGATTTTATCATATTGTTCTTCTCCTTTCCAAATCAGCGGACAACCGGCACAGCATTCGATCACAACATCCGCCTGTGCTGCGATCCTGCAGTTGATGCGTCCCAGATATTGCAGATACTGCCGCATGGACGCATCTTCCGGCGTACCATCGGAAAATACTTCGTTCGTGACGATCACCAGGTGCTGCACCTTTTGATACAGTGCAGCAATGCCGTCCAGAACAGTCTGCGCCGGGTCATCTGCACCCTCGCCAAACTGTTCGTTGGCAAGCAGATTGCTGAGACATTCCAGCAGTGCCGTACCGCCGGGAGAAAGCGTTTCCGCCTGTTCTGCCAGGTGGGACGGAATCTCCAGCGTCCGGAATCCTTTTCCGGCACGCTGCTGCCGATGTTTGGCAACTCTTGCCCTGCACTCTGCATCCCAGATCTGCATGGTGGCGATATAGCGAAACGGCTCTTGTTTCAGTGCCATGCTGAGACGCTCGGCAAACTGAGACTTTCCGCTGCCTGCGCCGCCGGTAACCAAAATCAGCATGACAACCGCTCCTTTCGGTACGCCTTACAGGCATCTGCAAAATGCTGCGGCACTTCCGGATTTGACGGAAAATACAGGTGCGGAAATCCGGCGATGATCTGCGCCTTTGTCTGCACTGCCTGCCAGGTTCTTCCGTTCGGGCGCTGTGCCAGAAATGCACTGCCGTTTTCCGTACTGTCCGCATAGTGGAATTCATGCGCCCGGATTTTCGTTCCTGCCTTGCCCAGGATCGTGTCCTGCTGTGCCGTCAGCGTTACATAACCAAAACGGCAAAGGCGTTCGCCCAGACGGGATGTTCCCGGCAGAAGTCCGGCCAGCGGATAGGACTTGCCGTCTTTTCCGGTCATAGACCGCTGCAGGTACAGGAATCCGCCGCACTCTCCCAGAATCGGGATACCAGTGCCGGCGAGCCGCCGCAGGCTCTCCAAAAAGGCAGTATTGCCGCTGAGCCTGGGCAGGTACAGTTCCGGATAGCCGCCGCAGAAATACAAACCGTCCAGGTTTTCCGGCAGCTTTGCGCCTGTCAGCGGTGAGAAATATACCAGTTCTGCGCCGCATTGTTCCAGCAGTTCCAGATTTTCCGCATAGGTAAAGCAGAACGCCTTATCCTGTGCCACGCCAAGCCGAAACAGCTTTGGTTTCGTCGTATACGGCGGCACATCCGGCAGCGGCGGCGCTGTTTTCGCCAGTTCCATGATACGGGAAAGTTCCAGGGTCTCTGCGGCGGTTTCTCCCAGCAGGCGTATCTTTTCGTCCAGCTGTTCCACTTCCCCGGCCGTCATCAGTCCCAGATGACGGCTTTCCAGCTGCACTTCCGGCAGATGAGGCAGATAGCCCAGCACAGGGAGTCCGGTCTCCCGTTCCAGCAGTTCCCGGTAATAATTGTACATTCCGCTGCGGATATCGTTGAGCAGAATGCCGCAGATGGAATTCGGTGTGCGGAATGTCTGAAACCCGTGACAAAGCGCCGCTGCAGAACAGCCCATTCCCTTGGGATTCACCACCAGCAGCACCGGGATTTTCAGCCACTGGGAAACGGTATAGGCGCTCGCCTGGTCGGTCTGTCCGATGCCGTCATAAAAACCCATTGCGCCCTCAAAGACGGCACAGTCCGCATCGGCACTCACCCGGGAGACCAGCTCCGCCATCGGCTGTTCTGACAGAAAAAAAGGATCGGCGTGATACGCCGGTCTGCCGGTGATATGACTGTGAAACATGGGATCAATATAGTCGGGACCACACTTCCAGCCCTGCACCTGCAGCCCACGGGAACAGAGGGCAGACAGCAGTGCCGCAGTCATTGTGGTTTTTCCAGCACCGCTCCCTGCGGCGCTGAGCATAATGCGTGGAACAGGCTGTGGCATGGCAAGGTCTCCTTTCCGGATCAATTTTGAATATATTTGAATGTATTTTATATTATACCACATCCGGACGTTTTGTTCAAGCCATCCGGACACACATTTTATGTGGATTTATTTTTGCGTCAAAACGATATCAACAGTTCCGCCGAATTCTTTTCCTTGACAATGGAATCCAAAGGACTTATAATAGGGACATCATCAAAATCGTACAAATTATGCACGATTTTGAAAACGATACCACAGTTTCTGCAAGCAGGTTTGATTTCTATATAGTTTTGTACGATTGTTATAGTGATTCCTATGAATGTTATAGAAATAGCGATTTCTTTATCTTATAATATCATTCGGCATCAGGATAAAATAAACGTCCTGAAATATAAAAATAGATAAGGAGACTATCACTATGGCAACACAAAACACTCGTGCGGAATTCCGCAAAAAGCTGCTGCACCTCATGATCCCGATTTCCCTGCAGCAGCTGATGATGGCGCTTGTCAATGCGTCAGACGCATTTATGCTGGGCTTTGTCAACCAGGATGCCCTCTCGGCAGTATCCCTGGCAGGACAGGTGCAATTCGTATATTCCCTGTTTTTGTTTGCCATTACTGCCGGCGTTTCGATCTTTGCCGCTCAGTACTGGGGCATTCAGAACAAAAAGGCAGTGGAAAAGACGCTGGGCATCGGTCTGGCATTTTCCGTGCTGCTCTCCCTTCCCTTTACCATCGGCGCAACATTTTTCCCGGAACTGCTGATGCGTGCATTCGCCTCTGATCCGGTTCTCATCCAGGACGGCGCTGTTTATCTTCGGGTAGTCGGCGTGTCCTATCTGCTGCTCAGCATTTCGCAGATCTACCTGTGCATTCTGAAAAACTGCGGAAAAGCCGTACTGAGCGCTGTCATCAGTTCCGTTTCCGTCATCATCAACATCATTCTGAATGCCGCTTTCATCTTCGGCATCGGTTTCTTTCCGGAAATGGGCATCGCCGGCGCTGCCGTTGCAACGGTTATCGCAAAGGTGATCGAACTGGCATGGGCGCTTGCAGTGATGCTGAAAAAGGACAGCATCAAGATCCGCCTTGGCTGGACCATCCACCCGGACAAGGTACTGCTCCGTGACTTCTGGAAGTACACCGCTCCGATCCTGGGCGATGAGCTGATGTGGGGACTGGGCTTTACCATGTACTCCGTCATCATGGGACACATGGGCAGCGACGCCGCAGCCGCAAACTCCATTGCAAACATCGTCAAGAACCTGGTAATCTGCTTCTGCACCGGCATCGCTACCGCAAGCGGCATTATGGTGGGCAGTCTCCTGGGACAGGGCGAACTGGAAAAGGCAAAGGAATACGGCAGAAAGCTTTCCAAGACTTCCATTTTTGCAGGCGCAGTTGCCGGCGTGATTATTCTGGGCGTTATCCCCTTTACCCCTATGTTCTCCACGCTGACCGACACTGCAAAAGAATACCTCCGTGTCATGCTGGTGGTATGCTCCTATTATGTAGTCGGCAAATCCATTAACATGACGGTGATTTCCGGTATCTTCGCAGCCGGCGGTGACTCGAAATTCGGCTTTATCTGCGACGGCATCACCATGTGGTGCGTTACCGTTCCCATCGGTCTGATCGCTGCATTTGTGCTGAAACTCCCGGTACTGACCGTATACATTCTTATCAACGTCGATGAGATCATCAAGCTCCCGGCAGTCCTCAAGAACTACCGGAAATACCGCTGGGTCAAGAATCTGACCCGACAGGAAACTGCACCTGTTGAACCAGAAACCATGGCACAGACAGCCGCATAACACAAAGAAAAGGAGTCCTCTATGTATACCCTGGAACTGACAGACAACAAGTCTGAGATCATCCAATACAACGTACCCGATCTGCCCATCAAGGCATCCCGTTCCTCTCAGGAGGACTATCCCTCGCTTTCCATCGTCAACCACTGGCACACCGAGTTTGAGTTTATCTATGTGAAAAATGCACCCATGTGGTACAGCGTCAACGGCGAACAGTGCAAGCTGATGCCGGGACAGATGATTTTTGTCAACTCCGGGCAGATGCACTACGGTTTCTGGGAAAAACCCAGCGATTCCGTCTATGACTGCACCCTGTTTCCACCGTCCCTTGCCACCAATCCCACGACCAAAGATTTGCTGGAGGACATCATCCACCATGCGCCGCCGTATCTCATTCTCCACCCGGAGATCGCCGCAGAAAAAACAGTTATCACGCTGGTGAGTGAGATGTTCCAGTGTGCCAGCAATCAGCAGAACGGCTATCCGCTCCAGCTTTTCGGCTGCATCTACCGAATCTGCCACGCCCTGTGGAACTTAATGCAGAATAACGCTGAGCCGTGGGAGCCGAACGACAGCAAGCGCCTGGAGGCAATGCACAAGATGGTGGGATTCATCCAGCAGAAGTACAGCAGCAAGATTGCTTTGCAGGACATTGCCGCTGCCGGATACGTCTGCCGCAGCAGCTGCTGTTCCATCTTCAAGGAATACCTCAACCAGACACCCAACGCTTATCTGACGGAATACCGGATCTCCAAGAGCGTGGAACTTCTCGCAAACCCGGATCTGAGCGTGACGGAGATTGCCATGCAGTGCGGATTCAGCGGTTCCAGCTACTTTACAGAGACCTTCCGCAAAGCCATCGGCTGCACGCCGTCGGATTACCGGATGCGCAAGCAGCAGCGGCGGTAAACTTAAGGCAACACCGCACAGAGTTTGTGCGTAAGATGCGCAGTCGGATTTTTCGGCAGATTGCACAGAAATTTCGCAGGCATACTGTCGGTCGCAATCAATCCTAGTGCGACACTCCTTTGTTCTCGGGCAGAATCCTGCCTCGAACGCAGTCGTATGTCAAGAAATTTCTGTGCGGTATGACGGAAAATCAGCAAGCAGATTGCGTGCAAAGCCGTTAGGCGGGCTTTGTGCGGTGTTGCCTTATATTCTTTCAAACAAAAAAGCAATATTGCGCCGGAGTTTTCCGGTTGCAATATTGCTTTTCTTTTTTCTCAAATTTCAGGCGATTATTCTACGTTCTTCAGCGCATCGCTCATGGGAATCTTCTTGACCTTGTGGTTCAGCAGGAAGGTTACCACAGCATAGCAGATCACGCCGGCAGCAATGATTTTCGCATATGTCACCGCCGGAACATAGTAAACGATCCAGCCGGAGTATTCAAAGAATACGATCTTCATGACCTCTGCCATTACCCAGTTGCAAAGCGGTACAGTCAGCAGAATGCAGATCAGTACCACAATGGTGGTGGAGTGCAGGTAGATACGATTGATTTCCCGGTTGCTGTAGCCCAGAATCTTTACCATGGAAATGGACTGTGCATTCTTCTCAATGATGATCTTCGACAGCAGATACAGTATCAGAATGAACATCAGCGAGCCGAATACCAGGAACAGACTCATCATGCTGCCCATAGAGCGAATCAGCTGACGAGATGTCTTTGTCAGATCATCCACAGTGATTTCCGTGGCAATCGCTGCATCATCAATGTCTGTGATCTCCTCATCCGAGAAGTACGCATTGAAGTAGGTATCATCTTTGTCAAACGTCTCATTATAAAGGCTGCGATCCATGAACACGGCAATGGTGGATGGATAATCATAGATACCGCCGACCTTGAACTTGTACTTGTCGCTGCCGTACGGGTCTTTCAGGGTAATGGTATCGCCCTTTTCTACGCCGTACTTTTCAGAATATGCGCTGGAAATTTCCACCTCATCGTCCGAAACATCCAGTTTCACATATTTGCTGTCCGGCTCTACGCCATACAGGGAAACACCCTCACTGCTGCGTTCCTCGCCTAGCGTGTCCAGACTGCTGAGGCAGAACTTTTCTGCGCCATCTTCCGCTGTTTCCACCGGTGCTTTCAGCACATACTGGTAGGTGGACAGCGCATTGTCTGTGACCATATCCTGGAAATGTGTCAGCATCGGATGCAGAATCATACCGAACATGAGAATAAAGTTTGCGAAAAAGATACCGAAAAAGATCATGATATGATTCGGCAGGTTCTGGAAAATCACACGCAGCTGAAAACGGCGCATGATCGGGATACGGGTGTTCAGACGGAACGCCTTTTTCTTCTTCCGCTTTGTCAGATCACGCCGGATGAATTTCAGCGGCGAAATGCGCATTTTTAAGGTCAGCATGACAAAGTTGATGAGGAACAGCAGTACCAGCGGAATCACCGTGGTCAGCAGGAATGCCTCCGGATTCAGCAGCACCTCATACGTCGGCAGGCTGTAGCTGCCCAGATACTGGTCAGCAAATACCTGTTCCAACAGGGTGTATCCCAGAATATTGCCGACGATCGCCGCCACAAGCAGAACCAGCATTGGCATAATAATGTAGTGCCGCACCATTTCTCCACGGGAGTAACCGGAGGCACGCAGCGTACCGATGACATTCGCCTCTTTGGTGATGTTGTTGGAAATCGTGATGGAAAAGACAAACGCCAGAATCACAACAACAATATAGAGGAATGCCATAATCATGGACTTATCGCCGCCCATGTCGTCACCAGTAAAGATGATCGCCTGGTTCAGATATTCCGGCAGGAAGTTAGTCAGCACACCGTTTTGTCCCAGAATCGGCATCAGATCTTCTGCCATATCCTTTGCCTCAGCATCATCTTCCGGCGAATCATCATAGAACCAACTGTAGCTGTAGTGGATGTGATTGTCCCGCAGCGCATCAAAGCCGTCATCGGTCATAACGCCGACACCGAATTTATCGTTGTCAAACATCATATCCGATGTGTTCTGAAACAGCGCAGAATAATCCGAGAGGGCTACGATACCGGTGATATGCAGCGTTGTATCTGCCACACGGAAATCATCGCCGATCTCCAGCTCATGGTTTTTCGCATACAGACGATCGATTGCTACGTCCTGCTCTGCCTCGGGCATATCGCCGTCCAGCAGGCAGACCTTATCGATATCCTTTCGCTCTGCGAATACCCGGAATGTACTTTCGAAATCATCCGTCTTTTCTTCTTTATAAAAGTTCGGGTACACCTTGACGCTGCCGTCTTTCTCGATGTTGGCAAGTGCCTCATCTGTGGCAGACTCCGCAAATTCAAAGTTGCCGTCCTCGATGTTGTACTTATCAAAGCTTTCATGATAGGAAGCGATCAGACTGTTGTCTGCCACCAGAAATCCGGAGACAAGGGAGATGGACATGACAAAAAACAAAAAGATAACCAGATATTTTCCCAGCTCGCCTTTCAATTCCCGGGGCAGACGCTTGTTCAGTGGATTCTTTGTTCTCTTCGCCATGGCTTACCACTCCAATTCTGCTGCCGGAATCTTTGTCTCGTTGACAAAATTCTTTCGGATCTTTCCGTCACGCAGCTTTACCACACGGTCTGCCATATTCTGCAAAGCGTCATTATGGGTTACCATCACAACGGTATTTCCATACTTGCGGCTGACATCCTCGATCAGTTTCAGAATATCCTTGGACGTGCTATAGTCCAGCGCACCGGTCGGCTCATCGCAAAGCAGGATGTCCGGATTCTTGACGATGGCTCTGCCGATGGCCGTTCTCTGCTGCTGACCGCCGGAAAGCTGGTTCGGCAGCTTATGCCGGTGTTCGTACAGCCCCAGGGTTTTCAGAAGATCGTCCACATCCAGCGGTGAATCGCTGAGGTATGCGCCGACCTCGATGTTTTCCTTAATATTCAGGTTTGGGATCAGATTGTACATCTGGAAAATATAGCCCAGATGTTTCCGCCGATACAGCGTCAGACTCTTCTCATTCATGTCCCCGATGGTCTCGCCGTGAATGGTAATGCTGCCGCTGTCGGGCGTTTCAATGCCGCCGATGATGTTCAGCAGCGTGGATTTACCGGAACCGGACGGACCAAGCAGAACGCAGATCTCGCCTTTCTCGATCCCGATGTCGATTCCCTTCAGCACCTCCACACGGCTTTCTCCCTCGCCGAAGTGTTTTTTGATTTGTTGAATCTCTAAAAACATATCACACCGTCCTCATTATGTAAATCTAACGTGAAAAAAAGTTAGAAAGTCCTAACCCTAGTTAGTATACCATAACTGGAACAAGTTGTCAAGGAAGATGATTGGAAATACAGAAAAATTGCAAACAATTTTCGGAAACATTCCGCACGAAAAGTTGTGCAAAAATGCAAATGCTCTCCCGTGCCAGATTCCACGGGAGAGCATTCTGTGATAAATGATTAAGCGTACTGACAGGTGATGTGACTGCCGTTTTCGCCCTTCTGGACTTGCAGCTGTGCATCGAACCGCTCTGTCAGCTCTGAAACGTGAGAGATAATGCCGATCAGACGCTGGTGGTCGGAAAGCTGCTGCAATACCTGTACCGCATTGTCCAGGGCAGTGCTGTCCAGCGAGCCGAAGCCCTCATCAATGAACATAGCATCCATCCGGATGCTGCCGCTCTGCTGCTGCACGGTGTCTGAAAGTCCAAGTGCCAGTGCAAGCGATGCCAGGAATGTTTCGCCGCCAGAAAGCGTTTCTACAAAACGAGTCTTTCCGGTGTACTGATCCAGCACGTCCAGATTCAGACCAGATGCGATTCTGCCGTCTGTTTCCTCCTGCCGCCGCCGGAACTGGTATCTGCCGCCGGAAAGCTGGTACAATTTCAGATTGGCGTTTTGCAGCACCCGACTGAAATAATACGCCTGCACATAGCGCTCAAAGGAGATCTTTTCCCGTTTCCCCTGCTGACCGCCCAGCATTTTGTCCAGCTGTTCCATCATCAGACACTGTTCTGAGTCTTTTTGCAGCGTGCTATGCGCTTTCCGCACTGCCTTTGCCGTCTGGCTGCACTGCTGTTGCTGCTGTTGTTCCAGCTGAAACGCCTTTTCCGTCTGCGCCTTTTCACTGCGCATGGCTGCCAGCCGCTGTTCTGCTGCGGCAACGTCATAGCCGGGAACATCCTGCGCCGTTTCCTGCAAATGCTGCACGATCTTTTGCTGGGACGCCACGGTTTCTTTCTGCTTTTGCAGGGCATCCGCCGCAGTCTGATACGCCGTTTCCAGACGGGCAATGTTGTTTTGCAACAACTTCCACTGCTTTTCCGCCTCAGACAGCGACGCATACAACAGACCGCTCTGGCACTGTTTTCGCTCCGCCGCACAGCCGGCGTATTCCTGTTCCAGCTGTTCTAGTGCAGCACGGCTGTTTTCGTATGCCGTCTGCAATCCGGGCAGACGTTCCTGCTGCTGTTTCAGCACAGCCCTTTTCCGCTTTTCCTCGTTCAGCCGATTTTCCAGCGCAGCCAGTTTCTGCTGATTTTCCCGAATCGACATTTGCAGCTGTTCCAGCAGCTGACGGACTTCTTCTGCATCCGCCGTCGCTGCCATGCCGCACTGTTCCAGCTGCTTTTGCCGCTGAGATTCCAGCATCCGGCAATGTTCCTCCCGGCGTGCCGTTTCGTGTTTCTGGGTCTCCAGGTTTTGCAGCGCACGCTGCTGGGATTCCCTCGCTTTTTGGAACTGCTCTTCTGTGACCGTATCTTCTGTGCAGGCTGCCGGATGGGGATGCTCCAATGCGCCGCACACCGGACAGGGCTTTTGTGGTTCCAGACGGCGTGCCAAATTGCCTGCCATGCTCTGAAAGAACTGCCGTTCTATCTGGTCGTACGCCGGCTTTTCCCGGGTGAAATAGCGTTCTTCCGCCTGCTGTGCCTGCTGTTTCTGCTTGTCCCGAACCGCCTGTGCCGCCGCATACTCCGCAAACATCTGCTGTAAGGTCAGCACTGCGTTCTGCCGATTGGTATCATTTTCGATCTGATGGGTCAGTCTGGTATGGTCTACCGCTGTGTCGGCATAGGTTTCCAGTTCCAGAGAAAGATGCTTGCAGCTGGTGTCGGTCTGTTCCCATTCCAGCTTTGCTTTTGCGCAGAGCTGCTTTTGCAGGGCTGTCTTTTTTTGCAGGGCAGATTCCTGTGCGGAAAGCTGTGCCGCCTTTTCATATGCTGGGAGACTATGCTGGAGCAGTGTCGCTTTTTCCTGCAATTCCGGCAGCTTTTCTGCGTTTTGCGCCGCCGTACGAGCCGCTGTGTCGCACATTTTTAAGCGTGCCTGCTCCTGCGCCAAAAGCTGCACTGCCTGCTGCAAATGCTGCAAAACGGCATTGTGCTGTTTTCCCTGTTCCAGTTCCAAAAGCAGCTGTTCCAATGCCTTTTGCTGCACCTGGAGCTGTTTCTCTCTGGCATCCGCACGCTCCCGAAGTTCTGCCGCAGCCGTTTCCAGCATTTCGCAGAGATTTTCCGCAGCGCCTGCGCCGGAGCGTTCCAGACGCTCTGCATACAGCGACTGCTGAAACGCATCCGCCGGCTTTGCCTGGTGCAGCAGCGTGAGAATCCGTGTCTCCTGCTCTGTCACACGCTGTTTCTGCGCCGCAAGCCGGAGTTTCAGGATCTTCTGGATTTTTTCGCAGTTCTGTGTATGGAACAGCTGGCGCAGAATCTCCCCTTTTTTCTTGGAATCCTCCAGCAGGAACTTCTGAAACTCGCCCTGTGCGATCATGACGATCTGGCGGAACTGGTCGCCGTCAATCCCGGTCAGTGAGATGATCTCCCGGTTGACCCGTTCTGCACCCTCGCAGACCAGCACGTTGTCCTGTTCCTCGCCGGGACACAGCCACAGAAAGGCGCTCTCATTGTCCAGGTTCTTTTTCATTTCGCCGTTGCTTTTGTAACCCTGCTGTCTCGGCGTACGCTGCACCAGATATGTCTTTTCGCCGCAGGAAAACCGCAGCTGTACCGCAGTCTGCTGAGTGGGTTTGGCATATTCGCTGCGGAACATTCCCGGCTTTCGCTTTTCACCGCTGGCAGTTCCGTAGAGGGCAAAACATATCGCATCGAAAATGGTTGTCTTTCCGGCGCCAGTTTCTCCTGTGATAAGGAAAATCCCCGACTTTTCAAAAGGTTTGAAATCAATCCTGCACATTCCGGCAAATGTGCCGAACGCCTGCATGGTCAGTTCTAAAGGTTTCATTCTGTCTGTTCCGCCTCCTTACAGATTGACTGCATCAGCGCCTGCGCTGTCTCATGCTCTGAAAGCTCATACTGATAGACACTGCTGCAAAAACTATCCACCAGTTCCAGCAGGGACTTCTCCGGCACTGCCTCAGCCTCTGTGGTACCGGCAGCGATGCGCTCCGACTGCGAAAGAAATTCCAGTTCCAGCACGTTGGGATACACAGCACGCAGCCGCTCCATGGCATAGGGCACCAGAGTTTCATCCGTCAGTTCTGCCCGAATCCAGTCGGCGCTGGGCTGTGCATATGTCAGAAGATCTTCCAGCTTGCCACGAATGATACGCATATCCGTTTCCGGACAGAGCGGAATGGCGGTTACTGTCAAGTTATCCTTTTCCTTCCAGTCCAGCAGGGTCAGCGACTTCTTTTGCAGCGTCTCGGAAAAGGAATACTTCATCAGCGAACCGCTGTAGCGTATCTTTCCCGAACGCACCCACTGGGGCTTATGGATATGCCCCAGTGCCACGTAATCGAACGCATCAAATACAGATGCGTCTACCAGCTGTGTGCCGCCCAGCTGCAATTCGGAGTCGGATTCCTCCGGCGGCGTGCCGTCATGCAGCACAAAACCGTGGTACATCAGCAGATTCCGATCCTTTTCCGAAAGCGCCGTCTGCCCGATCACATGGGCAATGCCGTCGGACAGGCTGCGGAAATTCTCTTTCGGATACAGCGACGACAGCGCCGCCTGTTTCACAAAGGGCAGCAGGCAGAGATGCACTTTTCCGTATTCATCTTCCAGATCGTAACTCTGCATCTCACCGGAAAACGTCCCGGCAATATACACGCCCTGGTGTTCCAGCAGCTGGCTGGCGAATTGCAGCCGCTCTGCGGAATCGTGGTTGCCGCTGATGAGAAATACTGCGATCTTTTTCTCAGACAGCGCCGTCAGAAAGCTGTCCAGCACGGTCACTGCCTCTGCCGCAGGGACATTTTTGTCATAGACATCCCCGACGATCAGAACCGCCTGCACAGACTGTTCCACTGCGATTTTTACAACTTGTTCCAGCATTTTTTCCTGCTGCGGAAGAAACGAATGGTGATAGAGCCGCCGTCCCAGATGCAGGTCGCTGAGATGCAGTATTTTCATGTTTTTGACCCCTTTCCGTTTTTGCTGTGTCGTATTATACCACAGCAGTTTTTCAGATTCAGCAGAACTAGACTTCGTTTACAAATCATTTACATTAGGGCTTGTTTGAAAAATCCGTACATTTTTCAAACAACCCCTAGTTGCTGCAAAAGTCGGTCGATCTCTTCCCGTTTCGCCAGTCCCTCCGAGAATGTTGTCGCTCCGCCGGCAGCCGTCCCCAGTTTCAGCGCATATGCCGCATCGCCCTGCTCCAGTCCGGCAAGGAATCCGGCAAGCATGGAATCCCCTGCGCCCACGGAGTTTTTCACTGTGCCGCTGCACACGCCGCAGTTGTGGCAGGTTCCGTTTTCCTCCAGCAGCAGTGCGCCGTCCTCTGCCATAGAGACCAGCACATTCCGTGCGCCCATCTCCTGCAATTTTCCGGCATACGCTGCAATCTCCTCCCGGCTGTGCAGTGTAACGCCGAACAATTCTCCCAGTTCAAAGTTGTTGGGTTTAATCAGAAACGGCTTGTATTTCAGCACATTCTTCAGCAGATCATTGGTAGCGTCCACTACCGTCCTAATCTGTCTGCCGTCCAGATATGCCAGAATCTTTTCATAGATATCGGACGGCATGGTATTGGGAATACTGCCTGCCAGAATGATCGTATCCCCGTCCTGCAAATCGTCCAGTTTCCAGAACAGTGCCTTTACCGCCGCATCGTCAATCACCGGTCCCTGTCCGTTCAGTTCTGTTTCTTCCCCGGATTTGATCTTCACATTGATTCGGGAAAATCCGCTTTCCAGATGCACAAAATCTGTGGCAATTCCCATCTCCTGTACGCCTTTTTCGATGGCTGCCCCGGTAAAGCCAGCCACAAAGCCAAGCGCACGGGATGGGATTCCCAGTTCTTTCAGAATCACGGAAACATTGATGCCCTTTCCGCCGTAATAGATCTTTTCTCCGTGAGAACGGTTCACCATTCCCACCTGCATGGCATCGGTATGAACGACATAGTCGATCGCCGGGTTAAATGTCACTGTATAAATCATAATTTTTATCTCCTCTCGTCTGTGAAATTTTGCTGCTTTTCTATTGTACCACGTCTTTTTTCAATTTGCAAGAAAAGTTTTTGGGCAATACGACAGAAAGCATGGTAGCATCTTTTTTGGATTCACAATTGATTCAAATTGTCTTGCGGAAATCTTTTCAAACCGTACTTGACAGCATTTCAAAAGCGTGCTATACTATTTTTGTCGTTTGTTAGATAATACTAACTACCAGAAAAAGGCGCTCCGATGCGGCGCTCTCTTCGGAAAGGTTCTATTGCTGATGAAAAAAGGGTATCTTTTAGCTGCCGGACTCGCCGGGCTGTTTTGTCTGACCGGATGTACGAGCAGTGTCTCTACAGAACAATCTTCGAGTGCTGCTGCGCCGGAAAGTGCAGCGGCAGAAAACAGCGCATCGGATGCCGTCTATGAGGATACCCAGGAATTCATGGGGACTTACATCATGGTTCGTGCCTACGGAGAACACGCCCAGGACGGCGTGGAGGCGGCGTTTGCCCGTGCCAAGGAACTGGAACAGGTGTTTTCCAACACCATTGCAGATTCCGAGGTCAACCAGGTGAACACTGCGGCAAAGGCGGCAGTCGGCACGGATATTCTCATCTCTGCGGATATGGCAAACGTATTGCGTGCTGCGCTGGAGTACGGCGAAAAAAGCGGCGGTATGCTGGACTGCACCATAGGCGACCTGATCGACCTGTGGGGCATCGGCACCGACCATGCTGCCATTCCGGCGGAGGACAAGATCCAGGCACTGCTGCGGCAGGACGGCTGGAAGGATGTCAGCTATCATGCGGACAACCAGTCCCTTTCCTTTGCCAACGACGCAGTTACGCTGAACTTCGGCGCTGTGGCAAAGGGGTATATTTCCGATGAGATGAAAAAGACGCTGGAAGAAGAGGGCGTCACTTCTGCGCTGATGAGCCTGGGCGGAAACGTAATGACCATCGGCGCAAAGCCGGACGGCAGCCAGTGGACGGTGGCGATCACGGATCCGTTTTCGCCGGAAAGCATTACGGCATCTGTCACTGTTACAGACAAAGCGGTCATCACCTCCGGCAACTATGAGAAATACTTCGAAGAAAACGGAAAGCGCTATCATCACATTCTCGACCCGTATACCGGCGCTCCGTCGGAATCGGATGTAGTCAGCACGACCATCATTGCCGACAGCGGTACGGACTGCGACGCCCTTTCAACGGCAACATTTCTCCTGGGCGCAGAGGACGGCATGGCGCTTATCAATTCTCTGGACGGCGTGGAGGCTGTCTTTATCCAGTCAGATGGGACAATGGTCTCCTCCGACCACATAGATTCCTATAATCTACAGGTAATTGGTTCATGAAAAAAACACTGATTTTTGTTTGCATCGCTGTACTGCTTTTAGGCGGCGGCATTTTCGGCAGCTGGTATGTGCTGACACACAAGCAGTCCGAAAGAATCGCCCGCATTTATCAGCAGGACAAGCTTTTATATGAGATCGACCTTTCTACGGTGCAGAAGGCATACACCATTACGATCGACGGCGAAAACGGTGCGGAAAACGTAGTCCTGGTAGAACCGGGACAGATTTCCATGCAGTCCGCAAGCTGCCCCGATCATCTGTGCGTCAAGCAAGGGACGATCTCTGACGGCATCCTGCCCATCGTCTGCCTGCCGAATCACATCCGCATTTCCATTGCATCTGACGAGGAGGGTTCTTTCGATGTCCAAGTCCGTTAAGCATCTGGTCATGCTTGCCATGTTTACTACCATGGCGCTGACGATCTTCGTGGTTGAGGCACAGATTCCCATTCCCGTCCCCATTTACGGCGTTAAGCTGGGACTTGCCAATGTCATCACGCTGATCGTTCTGGTGGTCTACCGCCCGAGGGATGCGTTCGCCGTACTGGTCATGCGCATTCTGCTGGGGTCGCTGTTCACCGGAACACTGGTTTCCATGATCTATTCCCTCAGCGGCGGTATCCTCTGCTTTCTGGGAATGGCACTGCTGTGCAGGCTGCTGCACCGGAAACATCTCTGGTTCATCAGCATGATCGGCGCTGTGCTGCACAATGTGGGACAGATTGCTGCGGCAATTGTAGTGATGCAGTCGGTGCAGGTCATTGTCTATTTCCCGTTTCTGCTGGTTTCCGGCTGTATCACGGGTATTTTCACCGGCATCGCTGCAGATCGTGTGGTTCACTTTCTGCCCCGGTCGATTTTTCCGAAAGAAAATCTGCCCGAAAAGAAAAACGAGCAGTCCAAATAAACCGTGCAAATTTAACTGGAATGATGTTCCAGTTATTTCTTAGATATTAAGTTAGTCTAAACTAATTAGTTTTAACTAATTGACAAATCAAATTTGGTAGTATATCCCGGAAAAGCAATGGGATTGACTATATTCGAGCGTGTTCCCGTAAAAAGTTTTTGATGAAAATGTGCATTACATTTTTTATGGAAACACACTCCAAAAGCTGCTGCACCTCGCAATGCAGCAAAATCAAAAATTTTTAGGAGGTCATTATGCGAGAGATTCACTGGAAAAAGCTGATCGGCGCAGCATCTGCCGCTGTGCTTGCAGCTACACAAGTCGCTCCGACCATTTCGGCATTTGCGGAAGAGGCAAGCACAGGCGATTATGTCTACTGCTATGCAACCATGACATGGGCGGAATACTGGAAGAATGAGGGCGTTTATCTGGACAGTGCCGCAAACGGCAACTGGGAGGCATCCTCCGCAGAGAGCGACGCACACAACGAAACAGATATGGGTGCGTTTGATGCGGTTACACGTGCAACCAGCAACCACGGTCTGCACAGAGGCAGCTATCAGTGCGCTGTTAAGGTATTCGATACCGACGGCAACAGCTACGACTACACCGGCAAGGGTCAGGGTGAATCCGTTGATGTTGTCAAGAATAAGGAGACCGGCACAGCAGACATTACGGTTGATGGAACAGTTGTTGGTACATACGACCATTCTGTTATCAGTGGTCCGAAGTATGTTCCGGTTGCTGTTCCGGCAGCGGATTACGAGGACTTCAAGAAAGCTTATACCGTTTACGAAAACGGCACAGAACTCACCGGCGGCTACTCTGAGGGCAATCTTGTCAACATTGATGAGACTGTGAAGGTTGACGCCAACACATCCGGCATCAAGACCGCAGAAAAGCAGGAGGACGGCACATTCCAGTTCTCCAAGCGTGAAACAGCTGCAACTGCTGACGGCAAGGTGGTAGACACCAGTGCGGTTGAGATCGGCGAAGTACAGCACGATTCCGGCTACGGTGATTTCATCCGTGTAGACATCAACGGTGATTACGGCGACCTGGGTGCGCATATGTATGCCGTTCGCTGGGATTACTATGGTGACGGTGATACTGTTCTGGCTACCTACGGCACCAAGTTTGCCGCAGACAACTGGATGCACAAGGCAATGGGCATCCAGCTGGGTCTGACCAAGAGCGACCGCTGCCAGCTGCCGGAAGGCACAGACGGCTACGGCAGATGGGATGTTACCATCTACGCTACCGGATATCAGGACTTCACATTCACAGTAGACAATGAGCCGGAAAAATATGTATACGGTACCATGAACATCCCGTATGCGGACTACTATTACGGTGAACTGGGCAACAGCACAGATACCACCGACGGCGAAATTTCTTATGACGCTGACCTTGCCGGAGATGCTGGTATGCGCGCAGAGGGAAACTATGACGCAGTCACTTCTGCAACAGAAAAAAAATGGAACAGCATGTTTGCAGACACCACATATGTTTCTGAGCCGAACGAAAACGGCGGCGGCAAGATTCTGGGTGTTTCCGGCGTAGAAGTTGCCATCGAGCAGAGCCTGTACGATCAACTGACTGCTGACGCAAAGGACGGCAAGACATCCGGCGTTCTGGGCAGCCTGTTCAGTACATTTACCCCGAACAAAGACCAGGAAACAGTTCCGGCAGCATACAAGCAGCTGTTTGCAGACGGTACCCTGTCCGCAACCATTACCGCAGAGCCGGAGGTCGACCTGACCAACGTAACACCGACGCTCAAAACCGACAGCAAGTACGGTGACTACCAGCTGAACATGAACGGTCTGAATCTGGGAGAAGGCAATCTGGTTTACGGCGTGATCGTCAAGACAAAGACCGGCAACTATGGTATGCTCCAGCTGGAAAACATCTGGAAGGGCGGCACTGAGCTGGCATGGTCCGCTGGCTTCAAGACTACAGAAGCACACGGAAACAGCCTGCGGTCTGCTCCGTATACTGCAACCTCTGGTGATACCATTGTAGAGATCAGCTATCTGACCAGCAATGGCGAATACAGCGTACATCTGGCAGATGGTCTGTACCTGCCGAAAAAGCACACTGGTACGGTTGCCGCAGAGAGTGTTGCAGTGACCGCCGGCGAAATTCCGGTAACACTGACCGATCTGCCGGAGGACTTTGAGGCAGTTGTATCCGCTGATGCACTGACCGATGCAGCTTATGCAGACGGCAAGCTGAGCTACGATGCAGCAAGCGCACAGCCGGGCAGCTACACCATTACCGTATCGGACAGCACAGGCGTATATGCACCGGTTTCTGCCAGTGTAATTCTGACCACCGATGCAATGCCGGCAGCTTATGACAAGGACAAGAACGCAGTTGTTGCTGCAAAGGATGTCACGGAAGAAGAGCTTGCAGCTTATCTGAAGAACATTTCTAAGGTAACCATCGGCGACCAGGAATATGCTGCAACCGGCAAGCGTGGCGTGAAGATCATTGACCCCACCACTGGTGAGATCAACACCGCTGCTGAAACACGTGACGGCGCTGTCTTTGCAAAGTCTGGCACATACAAGCTGACCGTAGAGGCAACCGGTTACACCACACTGCTGACCTTCGAGATTACCATTGCCATAGCAGACAACAGAGGCGACATTGACCTGAACGGCAAGGTTGACTCCACCGATATGTTCTACATCATGCTGTACTGCGCAAACATTTCTGCCAGCAACAAGGACTTCGCACTGAGCGAAGATGCTGCTGAAAACAAAAGAATGATCGCTGCAACAGACGTAGACGGAAACGGCAAGGTTGACTCCACCGACCTGTTCTATGAGATGTACTACATCGCAAACAGAGGCGCAGGCAATGACGTGACCTGGGAAGATATCATCAAGTAAGCAAATTTCGATAATCCTCTGAACCATAAATGCAGAAAACCCCGGGCAGTAATGTCCGGGGTTTTCTGTGGTTGATATGCTTTTTCACTGTTTGAAACTATGGGTGCAAGGAATCGTGTGCAATTCTGAAAGGCATCCCTTGACACCGGCAAAAAAATCCCCTGCACTGCTCTTTTTACAGAGCGGTGCAGGGGATTTTCTTATAATATGTTTCGTTCTTTTAGATTCCTGCCAGGATCAATACCGCAGCCAGGACAACTGCACGCAGCAGGGTGAACCAGATCTCGTTGCCACGGAAGTTCCGGATGCTGCTCTTCGCATTTTTCTTCGGACAGATCTCCAGGCACTTCTGACACTGGAAACAGTCGCCGCTTACATTCCAGCTGCCGTCCTCCGGCAGGGACAGATCCGACGGGCATACCTTTTCACAGGCAGTACAGCCTTTGGCGCATTTTTCCCTTTTGCGCCGCACCGAGAAAAACGGCAGAATGGGCAGCAGGGAGAAAACAGCACCCATAGGACACAGGAAACGGCAAAAGAAACGCTCACAGAATACCATTCCCACCAGGATCAGCACCAGCAGAATGCAGCCCAGCCAATATGCGCCCACTTTGAAGTTTCCGGAGCGCAGCATGGAGAACACATCCCAGGGACTCCAGCCCGTAAGATCTCCGTAAACGCCCAGAAAGCACAGCAGAACCACTGCAAGCAGGACTGCGTATTTCACATAGGAAAGCGGCTTTTTCCAGCTCTTTTTCAGCAGGAGCGGTTTCTTTTTGCACTTTTTACAGAGGAACAGATACAAGCTATGCACCGCATCCCCCAGCGTTCCGAACGCACAGGCATAACCGCAGAAAAAACGTCCAAACACAATCGTATAGGCACACAGCGCCAGCAGCACTGTCAGAAACGAACTCCATGCAATGGGATTTCCTGCGCCGATCTGCGTCAGAACCGACTTGATGCCGGAAAAAGCAGTAGTAAATGCCGAGGGCAGAAACAGGAAGAAAACCAGCTGTATGGCTGCCCGCAGGTAGGCATGGATTTTTTTGGGGGTAAAGTATTTTTTATTCATGCTGCGCCGCCTTTCCCAAAGCATCCTCGACTGCGCCGAGAATGCCGTTTGAACTAAAGGTTGCGCCGCTGACTACGTCTACATCGGTAGACTGCATCTCCAGGATCTCATCAATGACACCCTGTGCAGCCTCAAAGTATGCCGCATCTTCCTTTTCGGCGGAAACCACTGTACAGTCCGTGATCTGACCGTCTGCAATGGTAACTTCCATCTTTACCGGGCCGCCGAAACCTTTCGCCTCTCCGGTGTAAACACCGTCTGCATAGGGCGACTCCGTTTCTGTCTCGCTCTCCTGCATCGCCGCCTGCTGTTCCGCAAGCTGCTTTTTGGCGGCCGCCTCGTCTGCTTTGCGGTCACTGACAACGGCATGATAAGCAGATACCAGCGAGATCACCAGCACCACGTTAAGTGCCTTTACTGCAAATGTATGCACCGCCGATCACGCTCCTTTCCGTGCCTGTGCCAGTGCATCATCCACGGCACGGACAATTGCGTCTGACGAACAGGTTGCACCGGAGACAGCATCAATGCCGTCTGTATGCTGCTTTTCCAGAATCTGTGCAATGGTACCTGTGATTTTGCCGGTACCTTTTGCCGCACGGGAAATATAGCGGTCGTTCAGCTTATCGTAGGAATCCCCTGCACCGCTGGCATCTGAAATGCTGACGATCTGGTCGTTCTCGATCTTCACCTTGACGGACAGCACATATTCTACAAAGTCCTCGTCCTCATCCGGGTAACAATCCGCTGTTCCCACATAAGTGCCGTCGTCGTAAATCTTCTCGACCGGCTCTGTTGTTGTCTCCGTGCTGGTCGTGCCGGTGACGGGTGCAGCTGTGGTATTTTCCGGCGGTGCAATGGTAGTGACAGTTGTTGTAGTAGTCACCGCAGGCTGTGCCGCATTTTTGGCAGCATCCAACGCCTCGTTGATTGCCTCCAGAATGCCCTCTGAGCTGAATGTCGCACCGGATACTACATCCACATCGGTGGACTGCCGCTGGATCACCAGGGAAATCAGTGTTTCCGCACGTTTGAAGAAGGATTCGTCATCCTCGTTGGATACCACATGAATCTTTTCGATCGTGCCGTCTTTCAGCGTAAGTTCAATTTTGGTGATGCCGCCGTAGCCCTCGCCGCTGCCGGTGTATACCCCGTCCGGATACGGAAATGCGCCTTTTTTCCCCGGTTTTGCCGGAGCAGTGGTCTGTTCCGGTTTCTTTTCGGTTACAGCAGCCGGCGTAGTCTCTGCGCTGCCTGTTGCCGCATTTGCCAGCGCATTCCGCACCGCCTCGATCAATCCGGCAGAACTAAAGGTTGCACCGGAAACTGCATCCACATTGGTGCTTTGCGCCGCAATGATGTTTTGCAGCAGCGCTGAGGCATTTTGCAGATAAGGGCTGTCATCCTTGGAAGAGAGAATCTGGATATCTGTGATCCTGCCGCCCGATACAGTGACCTGCACAGTCATCTCGCCGCCAAATCCGGTTCCTGTTCCGGTGTAAACGCCGTCCCGGTATGCCGCAGGCTCTTCCACGGTCTCTACAGTCGGCGGCTCTTCATTGCTCTGGCTTTTTGCCGCCGCCAGTGTAGGCAAAGCGCTGTCAGATGCGCTGCTGCCGCCGGCCTTTTGCAGTGCATCCCGTACTGCCGAGATCAGTCCCACGGAGCTGTAGGTTGCGCCGGAAACGGTATCGACATTGGTGCTTTGCAGTGCAACGATCTGTTTCAGCAGCGCCGAGGCGTTTTGCAGATAGGGCGAATCGTCTGTGGCACTGAGGATTGTAATGTCCTTGATCTTGCCGTCCTCGATCACAACCTGCACTGTGATAGGACCGGAAAAGCCTGTTCCTGTTCCGGTATATGTTCCGTCTTTATAAGTGCCGGACTCCGACAGTTTCTCTACCGCCGGCGCAGGCGCTTTTGTGGTAACAGCGGCAGTTTTCCGCTCCCTGCGCTTTTCCGTTGTACTGGTTTCCGTTGATTTCTCTGCGCTCTCGCCTACTGCATCCAGCGACAGAACCGGTGCTGTGTAATCACCCAGCGAAACAGCGATACATACCGCCAGGACTGCCGTAGGCAAAAAGCCCAGCGCCGGAAGATATTTCTTGGGATTTCCCCGAAATTTCATGAAATTTCAACCTCCTGTGAATAGTTAGTTTTCTCTAATTAGTCTAACATAACCAGGAGAAAAAATCAAGAAAAAATCTGTGTACAATCTTTCGAACATTCCGTTAACCCCGAAAAAATGGCATAAAAAAACGGTTTGTGATACACATTCACAAACCGTTTTGCACAAAGGATACGACGTTTATGCCGTTTCCTCTTCTGTTTCATTTTCCTTGTTGTCCGAAGGCTTTTTCAGAACAGGCGTCATGCTTTTTGCACAAATTGCCATAGTAGAGGCATTGTGCAGGAATGCTGACGTTGTCGGAGCAATCACGCCAAACAAGCCCAGCAGCAGCAGGGACGAGTTAAAGGCGATGATAAACCGATAGTTCCGGTGAATCCGTGCCATCAGCTTTTCGCTCAGTGTACGGAGCGTTGCCAGTTCTGTCAGATCTGTGCCACGGAGCGTGATATCTGCTGCCTCTCTCGCAATATCCGAGGCATCGCTCATGGCTACGGAAACATTTGCCGCCGCCAGTGCAGGAGCATCGTTGATGCCGTCGCCCACCATGATAACACGGTGACCGTCTGCTTTCAGCTGTTCGACATAGCGGTGCTTGTCCTCCGGGAGAACCTGTGCAAAGCACTGGGTGATGCCCAGTTTCTCTGCGGTCACCTCTGCCGCCTTCTGGCTGTCGCCGGTCAGCATGACAATATTGGAAATCCCAGCCCGTTTCAGCAGCTGGATTGCCTGCTTTGCCTCTTTTCTCGGCGGGTCTGAAATACACAGCACGCCGGAAAGTTCGCCGCCGATCGCCAGATATACCACAGAGCAGCCGCCGGATTTTTCTTCAATTTCCGCCTGCTGTTCCGGTGTGATGGCAACGTGTTCATCTTCTGAAACGAAGTGATGGCTGCCGATCACAGCACGCTTTCCGTGGAGTGTGGTCGCAATGCCATGCGCCACAATATACTGCACCTCTGCGTGTTCCTCCTGGTGATTGAGGTTTCGATCTGCCGCACCCTTTACAATGGCACGAGCCACGCTGTGCGGGAAATGCTCCTCAATGCAGGCAGCGATCTTCAAGATCTCATCCTCCGAATAGTGACTGAACGAGATCACACGCTCCAGCACCGGTTCTGCATTGGTGAGCGTACCGGTCTTGTCAAAGACAATGCTGTCTGCCTCGGCAAATGCCTCCAGATATTTTCCGCCCTTGACGGTGATATCATGGTCTGCCGCCTCACGAATCGCAGAAATCACGGAAATCGGCGTAGACAGCTTGATAGCACAGGAATAATCCACCATCAAAATAGAGATAGCCTTTGTGATATTGCGGGTCAGCAGCAGTGTCAGACCAAAGCCCAGGAAACTAAACGGCACAATACGATCTGCCAGGTTTTCTGCACGGCTCTGGACACCTGCCTTGAGGTTTTCCGAATTGTCGATCAGCTGGATGATCTTTTGAATCTTGGTGTTTCCGCTGAGCGCACGAACCTGCACTGCAATCGTACCCTCATCCACAACCGTGCCGGCGAAAACAGTAGAACCCTCTGCCTTACGGACACTGAGCGGTTCGCCTGTCATAGACGCCTCGTTGATATTCGCCTCGCCGGAGACAACGGTGCCGTCTACCGGAATTACGCTGCCGGTGCGGACACGAATCACATCGCCGACCTGGAGATCTGCCATAGGAATCAGCACATCGGTGTCATCCTGTACCAGCCATACCTTATCGGTCTTGATCGCCAAGCTATCCGTTAACGCTGCCTTTGTCTTTGCTCTGGTGTAATCCTCCAACAGCGAAGAGATCGACAGCATGAACATGATGGTTCCGGCAGTCTTGAAGTTCCGCTGCAGCAGGCAGGCGCTGACAGATGCACCGTCCAGCACATCCACATTCAGCTGTCCATTCAGCAGTGTCTTGACGGCACGCCACGCATAGCGCAGTCCCTTCCAGAGAATAACCGCATTGGCAATGGGGGCAGGCAAGATTGCATTTTGGATGTAGCGCTTTGCGACCAGCTTGACCAGATCGGTTTTGAAGTCCGAGTCGATTCGCTCCGAACTTTCCTCCGGTCCAAGCGGAATGAGCATTCTGGTATCCAGTGCAGAAACTGCACGGATCACCTTATTTCTTGCGCCTTCTTCATAATAGACCAGAATACCGCCGTTTTCGGCATGAGCCTCTGCTTTCCTGACTGCCGGATGTTCCAGCATCTGTTTCTGCACAGCGGTTTCCAGTTCCTTATCGAAGGCATATGCGCCGCAGCGAAAGCGGATTCGCCCCGGCTTATCGTAGACGATCTGAAATTTCATTACGCATCCACTTCTTCGTCAACTTCGTTGTCGATGCCTGCCTTTTCCTTTGCATCGCAGCAGATATCCTGTGCCTCGTCCTTCATATTCTGGAATGTAGCCTTTGCATCGTTCTGCAGCTTCATGCCCTTTGCCAGACCAGATACAGCCAGTTCGCGGGTCTTCTTTGCAGTTATGATCTTCTTGCCGATTACCATCGCAGCAGCACCGCCGACAGCATACCACAGTTTCTCATTCTTAAAGCATTTCAACATAGTAAAGACTCCTTTTTCATTTTAATATTTGCCGCTGCAAGCCATTGGAGCTTGCCGGCTTTTCGCATCTGAAACAGCAGTTTTGTGCTTTTCAGACTATAAACCTAGTATACACCCAGAATTAACAATTGTCAACGGGTTTGCAGGAAACATTTTGTAAGAAAAACCAACTGCTTTTTTGTGACGTCTGTGTATAATATATGAACATTGGATAGTTCAGGCGAACTAACTGTTTTGAATTTATAGACAACTAACCGCAACATCAACAACAAGTTTCTTCTGTTTCAGTCGCATTTTGAGAATTTGCAATAAGAATTGCGTGACATACACAGCCACCGGCTTGACAAACAGCAGATTTTATATTACAATAAAAGCAATCGAAATCACAGCACAGCAGCAGGAGGTAATATGGCATGAAACAATGTATGGACGCTGACAATCTGCACCGCAGACTGAAAAAAATTATCGGACAAGTACAGGCAATTGACCGCATGATCGACGAGGATGTCCCCTGCGAAGATATTTTGTCGCAGATCAATGCCGCAAAATCCGCCCTGCACGGCTGCGGAAAGGTTGTTCTGGAGGGACACATCAAGCACTGTGTCCGGGACGGCATCGAACACGGCGATGCAGACAAAACCATTGAAAACTTCACCAAAGCGGTAGAGCGTTTCTCGAACATGGGCTAATCGCATTCTTTTTTTCAACATTTCAAAGCAATTCTAAAGCAGTCTGACGAAAATCAGACTGCTTTTTCTTTTGTGCTTGACAAACCCATACCCCCATAGCGTATACTATACATATACCCCATATGGTATAGAAAGAAGGCATCTGCGGCGAAGTGGCGTTTATCATGCAGCTGGGCGCACTGCTGGAAGATCTGACGTTGGCAAAAGCCCGTGCCGGCATTGAAAAGCTGGTGCATCTGACACCGCAGACAGCAAGACGCATCCAGAACGGCGGTGAGGAGATCATCCCGGCAGAGGAAGTGCAGACCGGCGACATTCTTCGGGTGCTGCCCGGCGAAACAATTCCGGTAGACGGCGTGATTCTCTCCGGTGAAACCGCTGTCAACCAGGCAGTCATGACCGGTGAATCCCTGCCGGTGGACAAAAAACCGGGAGACGATGTGGCAAGCGGCACTGTCAATCAGTTCGGCGCATTCGATATGAAAGCCACTAAAGTCGGCGCAGACAGTTCCATCCAGCGAATGATTCGTCTGGTGCAGTCCGCAGATGCCGGAAAGGCAAAGATCGTGGGGCTGGCGGACCGCTGGGCAACGTGGATCGTCGTTACAGCGTTGACTGCATCCATTCTGATCGGATTCATCACCAAGGATCTGATTCGTGCAGTTACCATTCTGGTTGTATTCTGTCCCTGCGCTCTGGTACTTGCCACACCGACTGCCATTATGGCTGCCATCGGCAACGCCACCAAGCACGGCTTTTTGGTGCGTGAGGGCGATGCGCTGGAACGTCTCGCCAAGGTGAATACCATTGCATTCGACAAAACGGGAACGCTGACCTACGGCACGCCAAAGGTCATTCATGTGGAGTGCTGCGGCGAGTTGAGTGAACCGGAACTGTTCCAGATGGCAGCGACCGCAAAAATTTTCTCGGAACACCCTCTGGGAAAAGCGGTAACTGCAAGCTATCAGAAAAAATACGGGACGGCAATTCCAAAGCCGGACAAGTTCACCATGCAGATCGGCAAGGGCGTTCTGGTGGAACAAGGCGGGAAAACGGTGCTTGCCGGAAACGAAAAGCTGTTGACAGACCACAAGATCACTGTCCCGGACACTGCGGCAGATGCTGCCAAAAGTTATCTGGAACAGGGCTGCACGGTGATCTGGCTGGCTGACCAGTCTTGTCAGGGATTTCTGGTGCTGTCCGATACCATCCGCCCGGAAAGCCGTTCTATGATTCACGCATTATCGGAACAGAACATTACGCCGGTTCTTTTGACCGGCGACAACGCCAACGCTGCACAGGCGATTGCCGGACAGCTGGGCATCACACAGGTGCGTTCTGGCTGTCTGCCGGAGGATAAGCTGCAATTCATCCGCACTGCCCAGGAACAGCAGCAGCCGGTCTGCATGATCGGCGACGGCATCAACGATGCCCCGGCGCTGAAAACGGCTCACGTCGGCATTGCAATGGGCGGTGTGGGAAGTGACATCGCCATCGATGCCGCAGATATTGCATTGGTTGACGATGAGGTCAAGGAACTGCCGCACCTGTTCCGTCTGTCAAAGCGGATGATGCGCACCATCAAGTGCAACCTCAGTTTTTCCATGGGACTGAACTTTCTCGCCATTATTCTTGCGATCACAGGCGTTCTCGGTCCTGTCTCCGGCGCTCTGGTACATAACGCCGGTTCTGTTCTTGTCATTCTGAATTCCGCACTGCTTTTGAAATGGAGGAAAAAATCATGATTTTTAACATAGTTGGAATACTCATCGGCGCACTGATTGCCGGAGGCGCAGGCTTTTATCTGGTAAAGGGTGAAAAAGATGCCGAATCGAAAAAGATCAATACTATCGGCTTAATTGCCGGACTCGCTATCCTGGCATTCGCCGTTGTTCGGACGGTATTCTTCTCTTAAAGCGTTCCGCAGCTGCGCATATCGGAATTCCCTTCTGCATATACTGTATATGAGGTGATTCTTGTGGCATTTCCCAATTTACAGTCGCTCCTGCGGCAAAGCAGCTCTTCCCGGCAGTTCCTGCTTTCCCTGCCGGTGGCAGTCCAGCTGCGGCTGCACGAACGAAACAAATTTATCCACACCCAGGAGCAGCTGCGGCAGCACGCAGCATTTCTGCTGCACACGCTCTAAAACAACACCAACTCTACAAAAAACGGACACAGCTTAACCAGGAGCTGTGTCCGTTTTTCGTTCTATTTTTGCTGATATATTAGGTACAGTGACGGAAATTCTTGTCGGTGCAGAGTCTTGCGGCAACCAGTCCCATGGGAAGTGCCATTACAATCAGGATTGCCTTTGTCAGCCAGAGCGCACCATCTTCAATGTTGTTCAAACCGATGTAGTAAATGCCACGATACATGAACAGTCCGGGAACCATGATAACGATTGCCGGAACAGTCAGAGAAATTCTCGGATAACCGATCTTTTTCTTGACAACGGAGGCAACACAGCCGGTGAAAAATGCACCGATAAATGCGGCAACGCCTACCGGGAAATTTGCCAGGTCGATCAGTTCCAGCCGGAGCGTATTGGAGAACATTCCGATCAAGCCGGCTGTTATTGCCATCTTTCGGGGGCTGTTGAACATCAGCGAGAATCCGTATACGCCAAAGAAACTGGTGATGATACGCAGAATGATCGTCATGCCCGTGTCAATTTCCAGTGCCGGAAAATCTGCCGGCTGAAAGCGACAGACAAGCGCTGTGACCCATCCGGTCATTGTTGCGGTCAGAATAATCAGCAGTGCATAAGTGATGCGCTCCAAACCGGAACGAATGTCCAGCTTTGCCAGGTCGATACCGCCGGTAATCAGTGGGAAACCAGGAATGACAAACAGCATTGCACAGATATAACCTGCCTGGTGTACTTCAGACACCCCAAAGATCGCCTGCGCCAGCAGGATGGTCAGCACATAGGTCACACAGGATGCGGCAACGCTGACTGCCACATTTCCCAGCAGGGAAATTTTCTTTTGCAGCATCAGCTTACGCACAAAGTTGCCCATGCCTGCGCCAAAGAAAGCACAGATCATTTCCATGGGGCCGCCGCCCAGCAGAAATGTAAATGCACAGCAGGCAATTGCCGCTGCAAGTCCCAGATTCCATGCCTTATAGTTCGCCGGTTTTTTCTGGATCTCATCCAGCACCAGGTGAATCTGCTTGACGGAAAAATGCGCTGCCTTTTCCGGGAACTCTCGCATGAACTGTTCCAGTTCTGTCAGTTTATCCGTATTTACGCCTGTGGTGGGCAGCGAGATCGAATGAGTATATGTTCCGTTCTCCTCATAGCAGGTATACTCAATGGACAGCAGACCGATATCTGCGGTACACGAGATTCCCAGTGTCCGGGCAACCTCATTCATCGAATTGCGGACACGCCATGCCCCTGTTCCGACAGACAGCATCATCAGTCCCACACGACCCACCAGCGTCGCCTTTTCTTTTAAGGTCGCCTCGGTTGATGGCACACTGTCATCGTCCTTGACAATGTGTTTCCAGTGAATCGTCATATGCTGTTTGTTGATACTCCCCATGTGTTTCATTCCTCCTATTCTTTTCAGACAGTTCCAAAACCTTTCTCGAAAACCGTCCATGAAAACAGCCGCCCCTGCGTCCGTCGGGCGGCTGTTTGACATCACATAGAATACCTTACTTATTATAGTGGACTGATTTGGATGTGTCAAGCTTTATTTCGTGAACAGGTAAAAGATTACGCCGAATTTTTTGCACTGTTTCTGTTGGGGTTTGTGCATTTTTTGAGTGATGGTGGGTTTGGGAAACACGTGATGTGTGTTTGCACTTTACACGATCTGAAAAAGGTGTCCCCCTGCTGTTGATTTCACCTGTTAAGAAAATTTACGCTTATTTTGAGAAAATAGATTGCATTTGTTTGAAAAGTAGGGTATAATGTAGATATATGGCAGCAAGTATATATGACCAGTACAGTTCATATATTTACTCTTGTTTTTGTTTTGATTATACTATTCAAGTCTTTGAATACGTTTTTAGGAGATACTATTATGAGAAACAACATTGAGTTGAACAAAGAAGAATACAACGCACTACTCGAGCAGTTTTACACTTATTTTGAGGATGGATACAAGTTTGAGGAATTCCTAAAAATCTACTTAGAAAAGATAGGACTGGAAGAGGTGTATGTTACAAAAAGGTCAGGAGACGGTGGCATTGATTTGACCGCTATCAGAAAAGGAATTGGTGGATTATCCAACGCCGTTGATGAGCCGGTCTATGTCCAGGCAAAACGATATGCTCCGTCAATTACAGCATTGGCATCTGGATGGATCCCTCATTTTTATTTTCCTCACTTCCCAGATCTTTATAAACTGTTCAAAATTCAAGTTAAATATACATATATACTTTGCAATTTACTAAAACATTTTTTTGAATACAATAAAGCAACTATGTTATAGCAGCATTTGCTTTATAAATTCTATATATTGCTATAGTTATTCGAACTTGTTAATTAGTGGTATTAGTGCAATTCACCAATACTAGGGAAACACTGATTAAATCTTCCCATTACGCAGCAAATATGGTATAATAGAAAAAAGACAAAAAAGCAGGAGGAAAAGACAAATGAGCCAGATGACATTC
>LBCK01000040.1 GCA_000980705.1 Ruminococcus sp. UNK.MGS-30
AATGAGACCATCGAAAGAAAAAAATAACAGGAGGTTTTGTTATGTATTACTCTGCTGGCACTTACGAGTCCTTTGCTCATCCCGAAAAGCCCAAGGATGTGGACAAAAAATCGGCTTATATCATCGGCACCGGCCTTGCCGGCCTGACCGCCGCTTTCTATCTGGTCCGCGACGGACAGATGAAGGGCGAGCACATCCATGTATTTGAAAAGCTGGACCTGGCAGGCGGCAGCTGCGACGGCCGCAAGGACATCACCAAGGGCTTCTTTATGCGGGGCGGCCGTGAGATGGACAACCATTTTGAGGTCATGTGGGACACCTTCCGTGATGTTCCGTCCATCGAGACGCCGGGCATCTCTGTTCTGGATGGATGCCCACACGGATAAGCAGTTCAAGCTGGACAAGGACTCCGCCATGGCCCTGTCCAAGCTGTTTATGACCCCGGAAAAAAATCTGGAGGACAAGAAGATATCCGATGTTCTGCCCGATTCCTTCTGGAATACAAACTTCTGGCTGTATTGGCAGACCATGTTCGCTTTCCAGCGTTGGTCCAGTGCTCTGGAGATGAAACGGTATCTGTGCCGCTATGTCCATCACATCGACGGCCTGCCCGATTTCAGCGCCCTGCGCTTCACCAAGTATAACCAGTATGAAAGCATGATCCTGCCGCTGGTGAAATATCTGGAGTCTCACGGTGTGCATATCGAGTATGGCATGGATGTCAGAAATGTCATCATCGAAACTGAGGGCGACAAGAAGGTTGCCCGGCAGATCGTGTATGTCAAGGACGGCAGGGAGCAGACCATCGACCTCATCGAGGACGATCTGGTGTTCATCACCAACGGCTGCTGTACTGATTCCTCCTGCTATGGCGACCAGAACCATGCACCGGATCTCAGCGGATTAAAGAACGGCTGCGGTGAATCCTGGGATATGTGGAAGGCCATTGCGGCCCAGGCATCGGACGGATCCTTTGGAAATCCGGAGGCGTTCTGCAATGACATTGATGCTACAAACTGGATGAGTGCAACGGTGGCAACCTC
>LBCK01000041.1 GCA_000980705.1 Ruminococcus sp. UNK.MGS-30
TCTGCTTATGAGATTGCCATAGAAAATGGTTTTGTGGGAACAGTTGCAGAATGGCTGGAAAGTTTGAAAGGCAGGAACGGTATTGATGGCAAGGACGGAAAAGATGGTTTGCCCGGTAAGGATGGCACAAATGGAAAAGATGGCTTACCGGGGAAAGATGGTAGAGATGGGCGTGACGGAAAGGACGGCGTTTCTCCTGATTTGACAAATTATCCGGATACCGATGCTGTAAAAGCACTGGTTCAAGCTGCTGTTCAGCCGCTTTTACAGCAGACACACATTCATAAAAATCTGGATGTTTTAGATGATTTGACGGCAAATGAACTTTCCTTGCTGCGTGCTCTTCAGGAATTCGAGGATGATACAACTTACAATATCCAAACATTCCGGGAAGCCATTGCAGCATTGAATGAAAAGGCACATACCCACGAAAATCAATCTGCATTGGAGCAGATCACTGCCGCTAAAATCGCACAATGGGATGGTTTCGGCACACAAATCAACGGGCTTAGTACAAAGGTTACAGTCTATTCGGAAAAGACAGAACGCACTTTGGAAAGCCTGCAAAAGCAAATCGATAACCTGACAAGCGGCAGAAATTACACCATTCTGTTTCAGTCGGGGCAGAATGCCATTTCGACTTATGCATCAAATCTCAGCATGATTCTGGATGGCGGGTATCAGACAATGGCAGATTTCCTGACTGCCTATCCGCAGTTTTGCAGTGCAGCAAATAATTTTGTGCTGTCCTATTCGCAGGAGTGCTTCAACTGGGATAAGTCGGTCTTGACCGTTTGTGCAAAGTCTCTGTCCCTGACGAAAAACGCTGAAATCGTGATGTCCTATCAGTCGGGTTCCAGCGAAGCCGGAAGGCTGTATCTGGTGCAGAAACCGCAGAAGATCGACATTCCTATTGGCGTGTATGTGAATACAGAGATCGATGCAAATCGTGCGGTTTCTCTGGATTTCCAATGGCTGCAGTCGGATACCTTTATCACCACCATCACAGAATGCACTGGCATTTCTGACGGCGAATAT
>LBCK01000042.1 GCA_000980705.1 Ruminococcus sp. UNK.MGS-30
CACTGAGCGATCGTTCCTTCATATGTGATGGCTGTTAGACTTTCACAGTATGTCAGCATATTTTCCCCAAAGGTTCTGCAATTCGCAGAAATGGTAAGGTTGGACAATGCTGTACATCTTGTAAACGCAAAAGAGCCAATGGAATCACACGCAATACGGGCAGTCTTCAGTTTTGTACAGTCGCTGAAAACATACTTTCCCCATGTTTTCACGCTGGCAGGCACAGTAACTTCTGCAATGGCAGTGTGCTGAAATGCAAACGACTGAATCGCAGTAACTGCCTGCGGAATGGTAACGGAAGTCAGACCGGCGGTATAGCCGATTGCAGCATCTTCCTGTGCAAAAGCGGCATCCCCAATGCTGGTCAGTGTAGCCGGCAGAGATACCGTTTTCGCATTGGCACAATGATAGAACAGACGATCGCCCAAGCCGGTAATGCCATTGCTAAGCACGATCTCCTTGATCTGGTTGTTTTGATAGAACACAGAATCATGAGAAGTATAGTCGTAGGTTGCACCCGTTCCACGCAAAAGCAATTTCCCGTTTGCATAAAGGATATAGTAGACGTTTTCTCCGCATTGTCCGCTTTTTAGAATATCACCGCCGATTAAGTCATCCACCTTGGTCTGCAGTTCGGAAATCTGACTGTTCATCGCATCCAGCCGCTTTTGCAGTTCGTCCAGTGTGGCATTTGTCTTTGCCATTTCGGCAAGCATTTCCGTCACTCTGCACTTACCAAGAATACACTTGCAGTAACCGCATTTGCTCTCGTCCGCACGGCAGTCTGTCAGATCGGAATCCAGAATGCTTGTCGTTCCGGCACGAAGTCTTACAACTGCTAAAGTCAGATAAGTCGTCACATTGTTGTTAGTGAAAGCAGGAATGGTTGGACTGGTGGCTGCTGTACCTGCCAGAACACGAATCCCACAGGTACGAGTGGAACGATCACAGTAGATTCCGATTGCTACATAACGATTTAGAGATTCATCTACATAGGAAGAAAGGTCGATGGTATGCAGGGTATCACTGATAAAG
>LBCK01000043.1 GCA_000980705.1 Ruminococcus sp. UNK.MGS-30
CTCTGGTATTTGTTTTTAATTGCTCCTATCTTGATCATAACTACATTCTTGTCGGTTGCGCTGATGTCGATTTCTCCATCCGGAAGATTTTTGATCAAGTCAAAGGCCTTCATTGGAATAATAAAATAACTGCCTTCTGAGGCCTCTAATTTGACCTTCATTGTGATCTCGGAGTTGGAGGCGATTAAATACCCGTCCTTTACCAGAATCCCTCCCAGAGCCGGAAACTGGTCGTTCTTCTGCACAATGCTTTTTAATTTGTCAATAACTCTGGCAATCTCATACTTCTGTACTTTCATCTTCATTCCTTTCCCGGAGGACAATACCATCAAGGTACTTTACTACTCCGTTTGAATATTTAATCCTGTAAGGTTCCAGTTCCTCCCGGTTCATGTACTTGTGTCCGTAAATTTTCTTCATATCCCGGAACACCACCCACGGAACCCGGTAGAATTCTTTAAATTCCAGGGATACAACCAGAAAGCACATTGCTCCAAGCTTCATATATCGTTCAAAACATGCCTGCTGTTCAGCAGTTACCACATCTCTGCTGATTTTGTCTTTGTCCGTATGCTTTGCATCGAACAAGATCATGGTTGAATCCATGAGAATTCCTTTGAAATCAGGCTGAGCCTGTTTCGTGAAACAGCAGATGAACTGTCCTCTGTTCCTGTCCAATGCTTTCAGTACCTTAAATGCTTCCGGAGTTTTATCAACTGCTGCAATTCCTCGTTCTTCGTAGAATCTGGATGCTGCAATGATCATCCCCTCAAAATGCTCCCCGTTAGATCTGCTCTGCAGACCTCTTATCGAACGCTTATAAGTATCCATTTTCTTCCGCTACCTTTATGAGTTTGTTTATTGTTACTGCTCCAAT
>LBCK01000044.1 GCA_000980705.1 Ruminococcus sp. UNK.MGS-30
ACAGGGCAGAGAATGGAAATTTCAAAAGGACGTCAGCATTGCAGGATGCGATGCCGAAAAGTGCGAACTGGTCACGCCGATTCTTCACTACAGCGACATCGAAACCTTGCAGGAACTGGTCAGAAAGCTTCGCAAAGCCGGAGCAATCAGCCATGCAGGCATCGGAGCCGGGGTTCACATTCACATCGGTGCCAACGGACACACACCGCAAACTCTGCGAAACCTCGCCAACCTTATGGCGAGTCACGAACGGCTGATTGCAGATGCCTTGAAAATCGACCAAGGCAGAATGAACCGATATTGCAGAACGGTCAATCCCCAATTCATCGAACAGCTGAACCGGAAAAAGCCCACCAATATGGCACAGTTTGCAGACATCTGGTATACGGCGAACGGTGCAAATTATGGCAGAGATCAGCACTACAACGACAGCCGATACCATATGCTGAACTATCACGCAACTTTTACAAAAGGCACAATTGAATTCCGGTTGTTTCAATTCGACAAGCCTGCCAACGGCAGAAAAAACGGACTTCATGCCGGACAGCTAAAAAGCTACATACAACTTTGCCTTGCCCTTTCCGAAATGGCAAAGGGACTACGAACCGCCAGCCCGAAACCACAGCAAATGGAAAACCCGAAATTCGCCATGCGGACATGGCTGATTCGATTGGGACTGGTTGGCAAAGAGTTCTCCACAGCAAGAAGTTTTCTAACAAAAAACCTTGATGGCGATGCCGCTTTCCGGTTCGGCAGATAAAGGGACAGCCTTTTGCTACCAGCTACACCAGACCGCTTCGGCGGTCTTATGGTGGTGAAAGGGTATCCCTTTCAGAAAGGA
>LBCK01000045.1 GCA_000980705.1 Ruminococcus sp. UNK.MGS-30
CTTTGGGCAGTTTTTCGGCAAGTGCTCTGAAAGCCCACACAGGGCAAACAGGGCGGTTACATGGGGAACTTTCGGTGCATTACAGACAGGATTTTCTCCTGTTCCTCCGTGGAAACGCCGATGCTTTCCAGTGCCTGCCGAATGCCACAGTCCGGGCAAATGGGCGTTTGGTTGTCCGTTCTGGAAAGTGCCGGAATACCGGAGTAGGGTTTTCTGCAAAGTGGGCATATCGCCGAAACTGGCTTATCCGTTTTCATGGTGGTACACCTCCCGTTCGCTGATGTCCATGGCTTTCCGCAGGTGTTTCAGGTCAAAACCGAACTGGCGGTATCCGTCCACATAGGTGCGGATGTAGGCAGAAGTGGGAATTCCCAGTTTCCGTTCCTCGTGCATAATGTACACAAAGGCGGTCAGCTTTTTCCCGGTTTCTGCAAGAGGAAGTTCCAGTTCCGTTTTGTAGTAGAAATGGGGATACCCCTCATAGCGGTCAAGAGCAAGTTCATCTCGTTCCGACACCGACCAGACTGCCGCCGGAACGGTACAGCCCTGTTTGGGCTCGATGGTCAGATAGGAGCCGGTCTTGCTGCCCTTGAACAGCAGCTGGTAATTTGGAATCTCCGCAGTTCCCACAATTTTGGCATCCGGGCAGCGGAACTGCATCTGTTTCACGTTCAGATTGCTGCCGTAGGCAAGGTAAAACTTTTTCATGCAATCAAATCCTTTCTGAAAGGGATACCCTTTCACCACCATAAGACCGCCGAAGCGGTCTGGTGTAGCTGGTAGCAAAAGGCTGTCCCTTTATCTGCCGAA
>LBCK01000046.1 GCA_000980705.1 Ruminococcus sp. UNK.MGS-30
TGATAGTCCATCATACACATACTTTTTCGGTAGAAGCAATGCAGGAAAAAGAGTCACCGACAGAACAGCCTTACAGCATATTGCGGTGTATGCCTGTGTGCGGGTTCTGTCAGAAGCAATTGCACAGCTGCCGCTTCATGTGTACAAATACAACGATAGCGGAAAAGAGCGAGTGCCACAGCATCCGCTTTATTTTTTACTCCACGACCAGCCAAATCCTGAAATGACTTCTTTTGTTTTCCGAGAAACCTTAATGTCACATCTGCTGATTTACGGCAATGCCTATGCACAGATTATCCGAAACGGCAGAGGTGATGTTTTAGGGCTATACCCTTTGATGCCTGACAAAATAAAGGTTGACCGTGATGAGAAAAACCGCCTGATATATATTTACAGCCGTTACGATGAGGCAAATCCGAATCTGAAAGAACAGGGCGACATCGTTCTTTATGCTGATGAAGTCCTGCACATTCCGGGTTTAGGATTTGACGGACTGGTTGGATATTCGCCGATTGCACTTGCGAAAAATGCAATCGGCATTTCTATTGCCTGTGAGGAATATGGGGCATCGTTTTTCGGAAATGGTGCTTCACCAAGTGGCGTGTTAGAACACCCCGGAGTGATCAAAAATCCGGAGCGTGTGCGTGATGCTTGGCAAAGAGCCTATGGCGGAAGAAATGCTCACAAGGTCGCAGTTTTAGAGGAGGGCATGAAATTCACCCCCATTGCAATTCCAAACAATGAAGCACAGTTTCTGGAAACACGAAAGTTTCAGATTGAG
>LBCK01000047.1 GCA_000980705.1 Ruminococcus sp. UNK.MGS-30
AATGATAGAAACAGATTTATTTGAATTTGCCTATGTGCCGGATTGGTACGGGCAGTTAGAACAATTGGCAGAAATGGCGTTGCCGGAAGCATGGCGATTCCGAAAGCCGCAGACCGAATGTAAAAATACAGATACGCCGATTTTGGAACGGTATCTCCATATGATATTCCGGAAGCTGAGCATCGATTACAACACCGGAGAAACGGAATATTTCCATGTGGAAAACAACTGTGCCTGCTTTCATACAGGACTGTACACAAGACAATATCAGGCAATTTACGCCTGCTTTGAACGAAATAAAAAGAAAGACACCACATTGAAATGGTATTTCACCGGTTTCTGTGATGCTGTTTCTTCCAAGCTGCGGTATGTAGAACCACTGCCCAAAAAGCCATATTTCCCGATAATGCAAAATGGTGTAAACTTCAATCCGGAATGGCCAATTCGGGTAAATGCAGAACACATTCTCAGCGACCCGGAAAATCGGGAACGGCTGCCAAAGAAGCTGCTTCGGTTTAAGAATCTGCCATTGCTGCTGGAAACAGCAGTGGAACTGGGAAGACGAAAAACAGTAATTGAGCCGGGACTGGTAGTACCGCAGGGATACCAGAATCAATTGCAGTTTCTGCTGCCGATCTGTTTAACAGATATGGAAAAACCGAACCTTGCCATGACCTTGGCAGAACGAAACGGATATTATCTGGGCAGCACTTGTCTGACACTGGAAATGGCATATCTGAATGCGAGAATGATTGCAAGACCC
>LBCK01000048.1 GCA_000980705.1 Ruminococcus sp. UNK.MGS-30
GGGCTATCGTGTGATCTTGACCATGCCGGAGACCATGAGCGTAGAGCGCCGCAACATTCTGAAAGCATACGGCGCAGAGATTGTGCTGACACAGGGCGTGAAAGGCATGAAGGGTGCCATCGAGCGTGCCAAGGAACTGGCGGAAGAGATTCCCGGTGGCTTTATTCCGGGACAGGTTGAAAACCCGGCAAACCCGGAGGCACACCGCAGAACGACTGGTCCGGAGATCTGGCAGGACACAGACGGTGAAGTAGATTTCTTCGTGGCTGGCGTTGGCACAGGCGGTACGATCAGCGGCACTGGCGAATATCTGAAGTCTCAGAAACCGGATGTAAAGATTGTTGCCGTAGAACCGGCAGATTCTCCGGTGCTTGCCGGCGGAAAGCCCGGCCCGCACAAGATCCAGGGCATTGGCGCAGGCTTTGTGCCGCAGACACTGAACACGAAAATTTATGATGACATTTTTGAGGTCAAGAACGATGATGCCTTTGCCGCAGCAAAGCTGATCGCCAAGCATGAGGGTATCCTGGTCGGAATTTCTTCCGGTGCGGCACTGCACGCAGCGCTGGAACTGGCGAAGAAACCGGAAAACGCAGGAAAGACCATTGTTGCACTGCTGCCGGACAGCGGCGACCGGTATTATTCTACCACATTGTTCTCGGATTAAATCCTTTTATTCACAGGCTTTTTGTGAATAAAAGTTATAGCCAGACTCTGACCAGGAGGAGGAGTATCATTGAA
>LBCK01000049.1 GCA_000980705.1 Ruminococcus sp. UNK.MGS-30
AGTATCCAGAATTCCATTGCAAATCAGGCTGGACAGATATGCCGTGAAATCCTCTGCGGTATACACCCGGTCAAGGTTTTGTGCGTTAAAAAATCCATAAGAAAAAGACATATGAATATCACTCCGTTTCTTTGAAAGTCGGTGTCAGACTTCTGCCGTTCTGGTCGAAACTCTCCACCATGCCGATCAGCTGAATTCGAGGCTGAATCAAGCCGAATCTTCTCTGTTCCACAGTCACATAGTCGCCCACAAAATAATCCTTGTTGTACTGATACTGGGTGGAAAAAGCAGCGATGGCAGATTCTGATGCCGTTTTTGGCTGCACCAGATGTTCTGCACCGCTGCTTTTCAAAATTTCCAGATATTCCGCATCCGTCACATCTTCTTCCTGTGCGGTGTTTCGCTCATCCACATACACCTCATAGCGGTCAAGATAGGTCGGCTCTGTACCGGAACAGAAGGTCGTGCGTTTTCTGGCACTGCCCTCACCGCAGCCCAGCACATAGGCGAAGTTTTTCTGCACGGCATCGTCCGCTGCATAGGAAAAGGACAGCAGATTGTTGTACGCATCGGAGAATACGATGTGGGGGTTTTCATCCTGCAACAAACTGCGGTCTGTTCCGGAAAACAGGTCGCATTTCAGTGCATTTCCATCCAGCCGCACATTTGCCGAACCGCCGATGGTTTCA
>LBCK01000005.1 GCA_000980705.1 Ruminococcus sp. UNK.MGS-30
TTACGGCGGTGGCTGGTTTTGCCTCCGATTCCGAATCTAAGAACAGCTCGTTCGTTTCAAACCCTGGATTCTACCCACACATATGCCAGAAGCCTCTTTCAAAAAAAACAATATAACGGGATGGCGAAGAAACTATCCCGTAAAAGGGCATCCCGATTTTGTTTTTCTTGATAAAAAGATTGCTATATTTGTTGACGGCTGCTTTTGGCACGGACACGATTGTAGGAACACTCGTCCTTCCGATAATGCGGAGTATTGGAATAAAAAACGAGAACGCAATATTAGGCACGACAACGAAGTAACCGCCTTGTTTGAATAGCGAGGTTGGACTGTAATTCGCATTTGGGAAGTAAGCGTAAAATAAATCCATGACTTCCAAACAATTGAACTTTGGTGTATAGTAAAGTCCGAGCAACTCTATAGAGCGGATGAGAAAATTTTAGGGCTATAAGCTAGGCTTGACGGTCAAAACACGTTTTATCCCATCGCAGGATTTATTTCCCCTGCGGTGGGATTTTCTATTGCCCTCATGACGGCAAAAACACGTTATTCCTTCTCCACTCCCAGCAGATAATCCACGCTGGTATCAAAAAATTTTGCGAGATAAACCAGCTTCTCCAGTGGGATTTCCGTTTTATGCGACTCATAGCGTGAGTAGGTTTGCTGGGAAACGTGCAGGATTTTCGCCATTTCGGCTTGAGAGAGTTTGCGTTCTTCCCGCAATTCTCGGAAACGTAGGTGCATAAGGCTTACCTCCTTAGGTAGATCTGTCACATCCGCACAAGACATGAGCAGCGTATTTGGTCGGTTTACACGTTGACTTTTACTCGAAAAGTGAGTAATATAGGATACTGACATGAGGCGGCTCTCTTTCGTCAAATCCGTCCATTGATAAATTTCTCATAAATTGCCTTGAAAAATCCATATTTATTGCTTTTCCATACGATATTTTGACTGCTCAAACGCTTAGCATCAATCGTTTTACATATTCTTGCTTCATCTGCATAGACGAATGCACATAACGATTCAAGGTAATGCTTGCATCCGCATGACCCAGTAGTTCACTCAACGTTTTTGCATCAAATCCGTGTGCAATGCAATCCGTAGCATAAGTGTGCCGGAGCAGATGAAATGGCACTTTTCGGATTCTGCAAGTCTTGAGAATCCTCTGAAATCGATATTGCATTACTCGTGGTTCAACCGGCTTTGTTTTTCCGGAAATCAAATATCGAGTATCATCGCCTTTTCGTTCTCTTAAAAGCTCCAACAGGAATTCCGGAATCGGAACAACTCGTATCGAGGTCTTGCTTTTGGGAGAACCGATGATGACTTCAGAATTGCCATGTCGGTTGATTCGCTGTACGGTTCGATTGACGGAAAGCGTTCCGCTCTGAAAATCAATATCACCCCAAGTCAAACCGCACAATTCGCCAACTCGCAAACCGGTAAATAGGCAAAGCAAAATCGCCAAATTGCTGATGCTTTTATTCGCTAAAAGATACTGTTCCAACTTCTTTCGTTCCTCTGCATTCAACACGTCCAGTTGCTTTTTTTCGATTTTCGGCATGGTGAAATGCGTTTCTCGAATTCCGTATTCCTGTTCCGCATAGCGTTCGATGCTATGGAACACACGCATCATATCCCGAACATAGCGTGCAGAAAGTCTTTTTCCACCGTGTAATGATCCGCTCTGCATTTTGCTGTAGATGAAGTCATTCAACTGCTGCGATGTAATATCCACCAAAAACTCAGCACCTAAAACAGGAAGAATATGGCTGCGAATGATATTTTCATAGTTGGCATAACTGGACGGTTTCACACGTAGTTTCGCCGAAGAAAGCCACTGCATGGCTGCATCTTTTACGGTCAATTTAATAGAAGAAATCGGTTGCTTCTGCACCGTAATTTGAAACCGGAGCATTTTATTCTTCAGTTCCGAAAGCGTGTGAGCATATACATACTTGTACCGCAACGCACCATTTTCCTTGTGTCCAATTGCAACACGCCCTTCAAACCGACCGTCCTTTCGCTTATAGATGTTACTTCCTCTTCTTGGCATTTTTAAGCTCCTCCTGACCATTTTTCAGACTGCGGATTCGTAAAAAACGCTTGGTTTTCCTGCCGAAATCCACGAAATGTTAATGAAATGCACTTTATTTTTTCTGTAATTCTGCTATAATGATAGCAGAATCGACTCCTTTTCGCCTGAAAATCCGGTGTGTCAATGGACGGATTTGACGAAACGAAAATCATCTCTTTTTCTTATTATACCACATTTGAAATGCTTTATTCTACTTGCTTTTTGAAGAAGGGTGTGGTATGATAAAAAGAAAAAGGGGTAAATGAAATGCTTAGGATTGCTGTAATTGATGACGATAAAACACTGTTATGTGATATGCACAAGCTATTTGATCGATTTATCATTGCTTATGATTTTGATTTTACCGTAGAATATTTTTCATCTTGTGAAGATATCTATGCAAAATTCAAAGCAGGAGAAAAATATGATTTACTTTTCCTTGACATTGAGTTTCCGGAAATGAAAGGTACAGAATTTGGGCTGCAGCTGCGGAGACAAATGAAAAATTATGATACGCAAATTGTTTTTATTTCTACGATTCGGGATTATGCCATGGAATTATTCAAGATTCGACCGATTGCTTTCTTGATCAAGCCAATTGCTTATGAGGACTTATGCAAATGTTTGCAGGATTATATGTTGGATTACAGTAATTCGGATAGTTTTTTGGAATATATATCGGAAAATACAAAGCATAAAATCAAATTGAAAGAAGTTTTGTATTTGGAATCTAACGGGAAAAAAGTGATTTTTCACACAAAAACAGAAGAGTTTGCCGTGAATGGGAAAATCAGCAGTATCATTGAGGAAAACGGTAGTAAATTCCTTTGCATATCAAGAGGCGTTTATGTAAACATAAAACACATCATTAAGGCAACATCAAAGGAAGTAACATTGGAAGACGGCACATCACTTTTTATCAGCCGAGGGCAGCAAAGCATTGTAAGAGATCGATTGTCTGAATTATAAAATCGGGAGGTATGTATGGAAACTTCTTTATACTTAGTATCCAATGCAATTCGTGTTTATGCCATTTGTATTCTTTTGGATTCATTTCTTGGGGAACTGAAAAGCAGAACAATCTATAAGAAAGCTGCATATATAGCCTATTATTTTATCGGAAGTCTGGTTTGGATTATATCACAAAATACGAATATCAATCTTGTTATCAATACAGCAGCAATCATCTTAATTTCTATTCTGTACTGTGTAACTTGGAAAAAACGAGTCTTTTCTGCAATATGGGTTTGTGCGGTTGGAATGTTTATAGATTGGATTGCATTTTCTGTTTTGGGAGAGCTACAGTTTGTGCAAAGCGGTCTTTTGCAAAACATTTCATTTTTAATTGTTGCCTTTTTATTCCGACATTTATATCATAAAAATGTGGAGTATTCATCGAAGTCTCCATATTTTTGGCTCATTATTTTAATTGCTCTTGGAACAATTGCAGTAGGAATTCTGACAGTAAATGATAGTTCCAAGCATGACATCATCGTTGCAATTATCCTGCTTCTTATTAATCTTATCAATTTTTACACGTATCATCTGGAACAAGACCGACTGAAAAACAAACACATGGTGGAATTGATTCAGGCATCAAATGATGCTTATCAAAATCAGCTTAAAATCATGGAGACTTCCCAAAGAGAAATGCGGTATTTGCGACACGATATGCAAAAGCACTTGAACACCATGCGTAGGATGCTGCAAGAGAAGGAGTATGCGGAGGTGCAGGAGTATCTCACGACAATCGAGAACGCAATTATTGTGAAGGAAGAATACTCGAAAACAGGCAATCGTGATGTGGATAGCCTGATTAATTATGAGTTGGCTTTAGCGTCTGATTTAGGTACAGCAATTATGTGCAGAATTGACTTACCGGCAGAATTGAATATTTCATCCTTTGATATGACCGTGATACTTGGAAACTTGTTGGATAATGCGATAGAAGCTTTGCGTCAGTCAGAAAACAAACGGCTTCTGCTCTCCATGAAATTGACTCGTGGAATTGTACGAATTGATATTGAAAACAGCTACAACCCAAAACAGAAAAAGAAAGCGGATCAAAAACAACATGGAATTGGTCTCCTAAGTGTTTCACATACGCTTGAAAAATACCATGGTGATCTGAAGCACTATGTAGAAGATAACAACAAATATCATACAACAGTGACCATGTTCAATGGAACAGAATGAAGAAATCGGACGTTCTAAAGCGTCCGATTTTTTGTTGAAAAAAGCCGATTTTTGCATTTCATACCCAAAAGTCATACAGTTCATGCCATAAGTCGGTTTTAAAAGTCCTATTTGTGCTATCATAAGTTAGCGAAGAAAGAAGGTGCATGGGATGTTTGAAGAAGCATCCAATCGGATTACAGCATGGCTGTCCAAAATCAAAATCATAAGTTCAGACCAAGAAGTTGTATGCAAATGGGGAATGACACATATATTGGATACCCTTTTCAACATTGCAACTTTTACTGCAATCGGATTGCTTTTTCGAATGCTTCCGGAAACAGCTGTATTTACAGTCGCATATATTCCGTTGCGGTCATTCGCAGGTGGCTATCATGCAAAAACACCATTTCGATGCTGGGTTATTTCCAATTTTCTTTTAATCGCGGCATTGCTAATAGTTCGGTATGTTTCTCATTTTACTGCCTTCTTTTTATTGCTGACAGCTTTGAGTTTGCTCTGTCTCGTTGTTTTGATGCCTGTATCTGATATCCATAAAAAGTTATCGGAAAAGGACAGAAAAAAGTATCGAAGAAAAGGACTCATGATATTGATGGTAGAAATATGTGCATCTGCTATGCTCTGTTATTTTGCCTTAATAAATTTCTCTTACAGCATTTTTAGTGCATGGATACTGTTGTCCATCATGCTCATTGGCGGAAAGATTAAGAATGGCGTACAGGCGAAAAAATGAGAAAAAGTGCATTTCATACCCAAAAATCATACAGTTCGTGCCATAAGTCAGCTTTTTTTCTTGACTTTGTGTTACAATGTAGGCAGACCAAATGAAGGCCTAAATATCAAATTGGAAAGGTGGTGCATTCACATGAAAAAGAAGATTTGCTCTTTCATTACACGCTTTGGCGGTACAATGGCAGCATTGGCCCTTGTTGTTGCTACCATGACAGCAAATTCGACCTGTTTCTGGCTTTCTTATCAGCCGGAAGAGCCGGAAGAAGTGAAGATGCTGAAAAAGGATTGATTTAAAGCTGTCTTTCCGGCAATTATGAATTGCTGCGTTGCAAAAAGAGAGTAGGTTGATGACAATGTGAAATTTTATTTAAAGGAAAATATGAGAGCTTGTGTTCATCGGTTCAGCACACGTCTTTTCGGCAAATTTTCCTGCTGAACTTCGTCAAATATCCTTGCAATACGACAGTATTCCTGCGGATATTTTCCTTGTCAGCATAAAAATTATGCTCGAAAGTCCGCATACTTTACCGATGAACACAAGCTCTTAATTTGCTTGTATTATCTGACATATTGAACTGTGAGACTGAAAACATTTATGGTATTCTCTAAAATTCTCTGCTTTTGTTGGAATATTTTCAAGATATCCGCAATGTCATGATGCTTGTTATTTTCCTTGGAAGCAAGTTTTTTTTGATTACCTTTAAGAGCTTGTGTTCATAGCAAAAAAGTGGTATAATAAGAGATATGAAAAAAGAATATCAAGCAACAAATTACGAAAGTGATTTGACAGACAAACAATGGGAAGCAATCAAAGAATTCTTTCCATCCGGAAATAAAAGCAAATATCATAAACGATCATTAGTAGAAGCAGTGTTGTATATCGTAAAGACAGGCTGCCAGTGGAGAATGCTGCCACATGACTATCCGCCACATGATACTGTATGGAGTTTTTATCGCCGAGCAAGAGAGAACGGCATATGGGACAAAATGATGAAGCATCTTGTCAAAATAACACGAAAACAAGCAGGAAGGAATGAAGAACCAAGTTACGCACTGATCGATTCACAGAGCATAAAAACAAGATGTGGAGGTATCAAAATTTGATGAAGTTAAAGAAAGTTGTAGCTGCCGGATTGTCTGTTTTATTGCTGCAAACACTGATGGAACCATCTATGCAATTTGTTGCGTTTGGAATGGACGAATCTGTAGCAATAGACAATGATGGAATCTCTTCCGATATAATGGAAGCGGATGACGAAAATTTAAATTTGGATGCACTTCCAGATGATTTAAGAAATAGGTTTTCAGAAGAACTACAAAATGCTGTGAAGTTAGATGAATCGACCTATGCTGATTTGTATAATGTCGTTACCATCAACGATGATGGCACAAAATCACTTATTGCATTTGAGGAACCCATTAAATATTTTGATGAGGATTCTAACAGTGTGCGTTTTATTGAAAACACGATTGTTCCTGCTGCGGAAGACAGAGCGGCTTATGTGAATTATGGAAATGATTATAGTGTATCTTTTCCGAAGAATATTAGTGATGGTGTTTCCCTTTCAGTAGAAGATTACTCTATTTGTATGACTCCTCTAAACGTTTCTAATAGTGGTGAGCCACAGGCTTCTAGCAATGAAGTTGTTTATAATAGCATTTTTGATGACAGTACTGATGTACACTATTCTCTTGAGAATTCTGGAATAAAAGAAAGCATCATTGTTGATGAAATGACAGGTTGCACTTGTTATGATTTTATTCTTTCGGTGAATGGAGTAATTCCTGAAACTACAAGCGGAACGTCTATCTCTTTCTTGGATGAAGTAAGCGGTGATTCAGTTTTCACAATTCAGCCTACGTTTATCGTAGATTCCTACAGTGGTGAATATACTGATGGAGAAAATCACATCACATATAATAATTACTATACTATGGAAGAGCAGGAAAATGGAACGTACTTACTTCATATGAATCTTGATGAAGATTTTCTCAATGCTGAGACAACTGTCTATCCATGCGTAATTGATCCTTCAGTTTGGGCTGTCAATTTTTTTAGTGACAGTAGCTCCTATGTGCTTCAATCAGGTGGATCAGGGTATAGCGGCAGTCAATTGAGTGCAGGTGGTTTTAATGGATCTGGGGAGCACCTTTCCTATATAAAAGCTACTTCTGTAGAAAAATTTCGCTGGATTGAACCAGATAGGTTAAAATCAGCAAATTTTAATGTGAAAGCAAGTTCAAGTGGCTATAGCAATTCTTGTACGATAAATTGCTATGACTCTACCACGAATTCAGATGTTTCTGAGGTAACATATTCCGAATTAACTTCCTCTTTAGGAGCATTGCAGAGCTCTACTACTTTTACTACGCTTGGAGCAACGTATTCATTTGATGTCACTGAGCTTTTTAGAAACTGGCTTAAATTTGAACTTGGAGAAGGAGGAAAAGATCCAGCGTATGGATTCATTTTACGTGGTGCAGACAATGCGTCAACACCAGGACGTTATTTTAGTTCTACTAATTCCTCGAATACTTATTTTTATCTTGTTTATGAGGAAGGCGAAGAAATTGATGACGGCTTTTACAATATTAAAAATGTATCTACTGGAAAATATTTGAGATACAACAGTGGTGGGCGGTTAAGTTTGTCTTCTTATTCTTCGAATAGTTGTAAATGGCAGATAATCTTGAGTAAGAGCGAAGATGGAGCAACAACTTATGGTACGTATACATTAAGACCATATAGCAATTTGAATGTTTCAATGAAAGGTGTTACGACAGGAGAATCTGTTATAACAAGTTCTACAGGAAATACTTTTAGAATTATACGTAATGAAGATGATACATTTCGGATAATGCCGGCAGGAGATAGCTATGCTTGGGTAAGTAATGCAATTGGTATTAGTTCGAATTATGCTACCATTCAAGAATACTTGAATGACGATACGATGAAATGGACATTCGAACCGGTAGTAAACAAATATTTTTCTGAGTATTCTCCTGATGATTACAATGTAACTTCTGGAGACTATCCGACACAGTATCGAATGAATTGTTATGGATACGCATTTTGTAATATGTTATATTATGCTGATTATTCAAAGTATACATATTATAAACAGCAACCTGGTGAATTTGCGTCAACATCAAATAAAGCAAATCGAAAAATAAATATTATTTCGAACAACCCAACTGAAAGCATGGACAATATTGTATATAACATGAAACTGGATGCATCACGGCTTGGATATACACTGACGGAATATACACCTTCTGGATCTACTGTAAATCAATATGGATCAGATTCTAGATTAATTGCCATTGTTACAGGAAATGAAGATTATCATTATTATATGCAGCATAATGATGGTACTTGGTCTCATAAACCAGGAGAAGGCAAAGTGACAAATTGCTCTATTTCATCAACAAGTAGTGCACCGGTCTATTTAACGAATGAGAATATTCAGTCATTAGCAAATCAAGGAATGTATGCTGGCGGAGATTTAAAGTTTTTCGTAATCACAAGAGATGCTATAGCAGATCATCCGCACGGTATAGAAAACAGTTCAACGCAGAGCACGCTTTACTATAAGGATATTGCTGGAAGCTTTATGTTTACCGCATCAACATTGTCGTTGTCTACCAAGAATGCTTGCTTTGATTATTATGATGATGTCGATTTTTACACATTTGTTCCAACCTCAACGAAAACCTACACATTGTCTACAACTTGTGATTCTGGGGATGATATAGATGGCATTATTTATGATTGTAATGGTAATATCATCGCTACAGCAAAGAATGTAGGACAAATCAATCGAATATTTAATGCAACAAGTGGGAAACGATATTTTATAAAGATATACAACTATGCCCACAATCCGGGTGAGTATACTGTTACAATATCGTGATGTAAGGAGGAATTATGTTGAAAGTGAAAAAATCAAAGCCCATATTAATATGTGCGATTTCGTTAGCCTTATGTGCCATGGGTTCCTTGACAGCAGTTGCTGTCAATCACATCGGGAATGATCAAAATCAGTCTGCCACAGTGATCGCAGCAAATGAAGTATGTGCTATGGACAATGTTCAAGAAGTGGAAGATGAGGGAGACATGATGTTTGGGACATATGAGCGAAAGGAAGCAGAACTAAATGGGGAATGCTCGACAGATGCTGATCGAGTAACTGTGGAAGAAGTCGAAGAAATGATTCATAATGGAATGGATTATAGTATGATCGAAAGCAAACTTGCAGAGATTCATCCTTTTGCAGATTTTACAGGCGGTAGTGGTGTCACGATAATCGAGTATTGGCTTGACGAGACCGGCAATGACAAAATTCTTTTGATACGGGAGCAGGAAAATATTATTCATGTGGTTGATTCCTCAAATGATTCAGAGGATCTCTATGATGTGTTGATGTGAGGTGCGTTAATATGAAAAAAGTTAGTATGAAAAAAATTGCTTTTGTAATGACAATTGCCGTGGCGGTTGCGTGGAATTTTCCTACTGCGTTGATTGCAGGTGCATCAGAGCGTGTAGGTGCTGTGGATGTTTTAGATACGACTGAAACAGCAACAACAGAGTGTGCTGTCTTAACAACAGAATCAGAATTGGAAGAAAACGAAAAGTTTTCTGGCATTTCAACAAGTACCAATGTTTCAGTTCCTGTGGAAACTACTACGGAGTGCGTTGTTACGACAAGTAATGTCGAATTTGGAGAGGATACGAAATACACAGATTCCTCTACGGAGCAACAAGAACAACTTTCCGAATTGAAAGCAAAAGGAAAGTTGTTATTCGGGGAATTTCCTCGGAAAGAGAAAGAAATTCTTGGGGAGATTGAGCAGGACTCAGCAAGAGTTACTATGGAGGATGTCAGCAACCTTCTTGCATCAGAGAATGATTTTCAGCAGGTGTATAATGGAATGCTTGCGATTGCGGGATGCCCGGATTTCATTGGTGGAAGTGGTGTGACAGACGTTGAATTTTGGTTGAATGAAACAGGAACGGAAAAAATCTTGTTGATTTTGGAGCAGAAAGACATCATTTATGTGGATTGTTCTGAGGATGGCACAGTTGCAAATTCAGAATTGCTATATTCGGGAAAACAAGGTTCAAGCTCGATTGTAACTACAACATCCACAACTCCTGTGGAAACTACTACGGAGTGTGTTGTTACGACAAGTAATGTCGAATTTGGAGAGGATACGAAATACACAGATTCCTCTACGGAGCAACAAGAACAACTTTCCGAATTGAAAGCAAAAGGAAAGTTGTTATTCGGGGAATTTCCTCGGAAAGAGAAAGAAATTCTTGGGGAGATTGAGCAGGACTCAGCAAGAGTTACTATGGAGGATGTCAGCAACCTTCTTGCATCAGAGAATGATTTTCAGCAGGTGTATAATGGAATGCTTGCGATTGCGGGATGCCCGGATTTCATTGGTGGAAGTGGTGTGACAGACGTTGAATTTTGGTTGAATGAAACAGGAACGGAAAAAATCTTGTTGATTTTGGAGCAGAAAGACATCATTTATGTGGATTGTTCTGAGGATGGCACAGTTGCAAATTCAGAATTGCTATATTCGGGAAAACAAGGTCCAAGCTCGATTGTCGATAAAGCACTATTAGTTGGGAGTTATAAGGTATATAATGACATTGCAGGATTATCTACAACAACGACAGAAAATACCTCTGTAACTACAACATCCACAACAGTTGTCAGTGTAGAAACTACTTCCACTTCATCCGAGGAAACAGCAACTACAACGCAGACAGAAGTTACAAGTGAAGAGCCTATGGAAACATCTGCTTCGGACATTACAACAACTGCTACATTTGTTACTACGTCAACAACAGAATCCAGCGGATTACCACAAACAGGTTATCGAGTTTCTTCAAAAGATGCAGCAATGCTAGGAACTGCGTTAATTTTGATTGGTTCTGCATTGGTAAGTTATGTAAGTCGGAAACACGAATGATAGAGATTTCATTTTATGTATAAAGCGAAAAAGCCATGTGTGTTGAACCTTGGCTTTTTCGCTAATTCAAGGAAACGTTGCTATGAAATCAAAGAAAAAGGTATTATTTTTCGGGCTACTTTTCATAACCGTTGGCATATTTATTTTATGCTTTTTTGGTTACAAGCATATCAGCCGTGAAATTCAAAAACAACAGCTTCTAAAAACCAGCATCGTCTTGGACATTCCAAGTGCTGATATCTATGTTCCGGTAGTCGAAGGAACAGATGGCGATAATCTGCACATTGCTGCTGGGCATTTTGAAAATACTGGTGCAGTTGGTTCTGGAAACTTCTGTATCGCCGGTCACAACAGTACGATTTATGCGGAGATTTTCAATACGTTATCAGAGGTAGAAGTGGGGGATAAGATCTATCTTATCAATAACGATGCAAATCATACAACGTACACCTACACCGTATCGAAAATTGATATCGTAGAGCCGGAAGATACTTGGATTTTACAGGATTACGGCGACGACCGTATCACAATTGTTACCTGTACAGATGATGGGGAAAGAAGAATGGTTGTAACGGGAATGAAAGCGGAAGAATGAGCTGTGTTTATTGATACCAAGATTAAAGTAGCCAAAAAATAAAATAGAAATGCAGTAAGATATTTACTGCATTATATACGAGGTGATGCAAAAAACAGATAAAAAACAGAGGTTGCACATAAGAGATCTGATTTCGATGGTTCACATCAAAAATTAGCCATTTTATGATGCAGGAAGAAAAAGATCGATTCATTTCGATCAGGTGAAAAAATGATGGGAGGCTTATATGTCAAAGTTTAAAAGAGTAACTTCTGGACTGGTTGGGGTAGCTATGGCTGCAAGTATGTTTACCAGTATGCCATTTTCTGCTTTTGCAGAAGATGAAGCAGAAACAAATAACCAAACCTATGTGTATGATGATTATGAAGTCTCATACCAAGTAACCAACTCGTGGGGCGATACGGAAGTGGTATCCATCACTTTGTCCAATACGGGTGACAGTACAATTGAGGATTGGATGCTGTATTTCGATCCAAATGGAGAAGTGCAGTATACGACCGATTGCCAGCAGCTGACAACATCTGATGGAATCTCGTATTTCAAAAACAGTGGTTACAATGCCGATGTCGCACCGGATTCCTCTGTGACTTTCGGCTATGCGGTGAATGATTGCGAAGCAGTTCCGGAATCCTTTACACTCTGCCAGAAAAGAGGAACCAAGACGGATGGGTATACGGTTTCATTGAATGTAAACCAGTCTTGGGGCGATTCATTCAGCGGCGAAATCGTCATCCAAAATAACACAGACACTGCGATTGAGGCATGGGAACTGACCATTGATACAAACTTCACTATTACGGAAATCACCAACAGCTGGGCGGCAACGGTTACAGAATTGGAGCCATACAGCTATCTGTTGAAAGGAACGTATACCGGAACAGTTGCAGCAAACTCCAGCGTTTCCCTTGGCTTTATTGGTGTGAAGGATGGCGAACCGGAGATTTCAAGTTATTCCTTGACAGAAGTACAAGTAGATGCGGATTATGTAACCCTGCTGCATTGTTATGAAGATTGGGAAAATCTTCCTGATACTGATGGAGATGGTTTGCCGGATCTTTATGAACAACTAATTGGTACAGATGCTGCAGTTGCTGATACCGATCAAGATCAATTACCGGATGGATATGAAGTAAAAACACTAAATTCGGATCCAACCAATGCAAATTCTTTAGATGTTACACAGAATGATGGTGCCTACGACAGCGATAAAGATGGGTTATCCAACTATGAAGAGTACACACTGGGAACAGATCCCCTTACAGCGGATTCCGATCATGATGGGCTGTCCGATGGTGACGAAGTAAATACTTATGGTACAGATCCACTGAAATCAGATACCGATGGGGATGGTTTGTCTGACGGTGATGAAATTGCTCTTGGTTTGAATCCATTGGTGGTAGACACGAATGGAGACGGTATTCCGGATAATGAAGAGAAATTTTCTCAAAGTAAAACTTTTGATGCTGCTGACGAAGATACAGTGGTTCAGAAAATAGATGTGGCATTTGAAGGAACAGGCTACATCAATTCAAATACCACAGTGGAAAGTGTTATGGATACCGATTGGATGTGCTCTAATGTGGTTGGTTTGATTGGCGAACCTTACGACATTTCATCGGATTCAACAATCACAGAAGGAACTATTACATTCCATGTTGATGCAGAAGCACTTGGGGAAAGCTCATTTGACGATTTGACTGTTCTGTGGTATAATGAGGAAGAACAGCGATTTGAAGAGATGGAAACGACCCGAAATAGTGAGAATTCTACACTTTCTATTGCAATTACGCATTTTAGCAAGTATCTGATTGTGGATTGTGAGAAGTGGTATGCTGCATGGAAAGAAAATTATTATCCGGAGAGCGATGTTGACTTGCACACAGCAATTACCATAGATTGCTCCTCAAGTATGAGTTGGAATGACCCAGATAGATGCAGAGTTGATGCTGCAAAAGGGTTTGTAAATGTCATGGCAGACAATGATTTAGCTTCTGTTACATTATTTGCAAGTAATGTAAATGACAAGCAATCTCTTAGTACTTTAACAAAGGACAAAGAATTATTGAAAGAGACGATTGATAATGTAACATCTATTGGTACAACGAACTATGAAGAAGCTCTCCAATACTCCATCAATAGCTTGGATGTGGATAATAACACATCTTCTGAAAATATTATAATTTTCCTATCTGATGGATACCCAACTAATGATAGTGGATATAACATAGATCCAGATGATTTTGATTATTCCATTATAAATGAAGCAAAAGCTGCAGGAATTAAAATTTATACAATTGGTTTGACAGATAACGTTTGCGAAACCATTTTGGAAGAAATGGCAGAAAGAACCGGCGGCGAATATTTCTACGCCAATACCGCCAAGGAATTAGTACCATATTTCTTGAACATTAATGTTACAGAAAAGTATGATACCGAGACGGACATAGATAACGATGGAATTCCGGATTTGTTTGAAATATACGGTATGCCAGTTGCAAATGGTCAAGTGCTGTTCAGCGATACTGAGTCGAAGGATACGAATAACGATGGAACTCTCGATAGCAATCCTAAAGATAGTGATGGTGATGGATTGAAAGATAGCGAAGAAGTCAATGTTATGTATGTGAACGATGACACAGATGCAAAACTGGCAGCGGAATATGTTTCGGAGTACTATCCCAACATAGAAGTTAATGCGTGTGGCGGTATTTATTTTAAGATGAATTCTGATCCGAAGAATGATGATACTGATGGAGACCTTGATTTTGATAATGCCGACCCAGATCCACTGAATTATCAGTTGAATGGATACTTTGCTCAGAAAATGGGCGAGCTGCAGAAAGCAGCACAAGAGTATCTTGAAAATTCATATACATCATCAGAAAATGATGATTATTATGGAAGAAAAGATATATGGCTTGCTTTTACATTTTTGCGTTGCTTCAATTCAGATTATAACTGGAATCATTCTAATTGGAATAACGCAGCTGGAACTCTCTCTGAAAGTGAATTTAATTCATTTAAAAATTTTTTGAACTCCTCGTATGAGAGTGTGTATAAATATTTTGTGAACACAACCGAGATAAATGCTGGCGACTTAGGAGAGCATATTGATTTATATCATATGTGTGCAACATTAAGTGCGTATTCATATAATAGTTTTGCTAAGGTATTAGTAGACAAAGAGTATATAGATAATTTGTGCGGATGGGCTGGAGATTTTCAGACATTGATGAATTCTGCATATAATAAAACGTACAACACCAATCAATATACAACGATATATGATGCATTTTATAATCAGATGGGTCGCTCTGACGATTATTTCAGTAAAGACGATTTATATGCAGATGTTGCATCACTTGGAGTAAATGATATTTTTTTAGTAAGTAGAAACGAATCTCTTCGAGATGTGTTTAATTCATACTTTATTTACTCAAGTACAAGCGCCTATGTAAAAGATATAGCAACTGTTCTTTCTTTATCTGATATGCAAACATTCACAGAAAAATTCACCTTTAGTTTCTTTATTACAAAGAAGATAGATCAATATGATTCAAGCTATAACATTTCTGATTCGGATATACAAAATGGTTTAAGTGCATTTGTTGCATATCTATATGATAACTATGACTGCAAGATTAAGTAGATGCCCTTGGAGGAATTGAATCATATGAATAAGATAGAAAAACGATTTAAGAGTTTCTTAGCATCTGTGTGTGTATTTGCTTTTTTATGCTTTGGTTCTACATCTGTGGTTGCACTTGAATCATCGGGATCTATTAAGAATATTGGCTGGTCTATTTCATCCGACACATTACTGCTCGAGGACGAAAATGGAAATTGGAATGCAATATTCGAAGGCAACATATGTACTGTTAACGGGTTAATATTGAGTGCTTCATGTGTGACATTTGAAGAGCTGTTCTCAGAAGAAAATGGTGACTTATTTGAATGGCTTTCTGAACATCCTATAGATACTCTTAGCATCAATGTTGAAGTTCTTGATTCCATTGCAAGTGAAGATCATTTAATCGGAAATGTTGATACTCTTATTATTGGAAAAAATGTGCAATCAATTCGAAATGATTCCTTCTTAGATGTGAAGTATTTGAAGAATGTCTACATTTACTCAAGTAATATTGATCTAACAAATACCGGTATAGGTTTTTCTTATGAAGGAGAACTGAGCGATATTGTTATGTATGGTTACATCGGCTCTACAACCGAAACTTACGCAAATGAAAACGGCTTTACTTTCATTGCTTTAGATGCTGATCCGAATACGACAACAACTACCACTGATGTAATCATCACGACCACTGATACAACAACTGTTACAACCGCCAATAGCACGGAGACAATTACAGAAACCACCACAATCTCCAATGTGGAATCAACTGTTACAACAACAGAAACAAATTTCACAACTATTGGTGATATGACCACGGAGACAGTTGAGACAACAGATTCAACTAGCAATACCACAACAGTTGCCAATATTGTCGAAGTAGATGAAACAAAAGCTTTGACAGACAGTTCCACTACGACCGAATTAACTTCCGATATTGCAAAAGTCGATGAAACCGCAAAAGCAGCCTCAACAGAAACCAGCACTAATACAACAGAAACAACCTCTACAACTACCACAACAACGGATGACACTACGCTTCCACAAACCGGATATTCCAAATGGTATCATGTAGTGGTTATACTGGCAGCTTGCATGACTGGAACTGGTGCTGTAATGGTAATTGGTTCCGGTGCATTGAAGAGAAAACAAAAGTAAGACTTGCAATTGTAAAATCAGAAAAAGTACCATGCCTCGAAATAGGTTCAAAGCATGGTGCTTTTCTGCAATAAGGAGGAACGGTACATGAAATTTTTGAAAAAAGCCGTAAGTATACTTGCCGCTTGCGGAATTGCCATAGCAGCAATTCCATTTTCTGCGATTCCGGCGGATGCGGCGATTCTTTACTCTCTCGATGATGGCGTTCTGACTATTAAATCGCCGGAAGTTATCGAAAAAGATGGAACAAAAGTACCATGGTATGATGAGCGTGACCAGATTACATCTCTTGTATTGCGAGATGGCATTACGGAAATTGGCGACGCTCTTTTTACAGATCTCACTGCACTAGAAACCATTGATTTTCCGGATACGCTAACAACAATTGGTACAAACAGCTTTCGGAATTGCACTTCCTTGAAAAGCATTGAATTGCCATCTTCTTTAACCACGATTGGCATTGGAGCTTTTGGAGATTGTACACAGTTGCAATCGGTGCAGTTTTCTGAAGGATTGAAGAGCATCGAAACTGGAGCGTTTCACGATTGTTCGGAGTTGACAGAAATCACGCTGCCTGGAACATTGTCTGAACTTGGTGATTCTGCATTCTATAATTGTTCTTCATTGGCTAGTATATCAATTCCAGCAGGGGTTACAGAATTGAACGAACTCACTTTTGTTGGCTGTACTGAATTGGAAGACATTACAATTGAAGGAGAGTTGACTTACCTTGGAGGCAATGTGTTCAGTGCAACAAAGTGGCTTGCGAACCAGCCGGATTGGGTGATTGTACAGGACAAATTTCTGCAAGCCTATCAAGGAACGGAAACAGATTTGGTGATTCCGGAAGGGGTAACCTATATTTGTGACAGAGCTTTTTCCGGAGGAGAAATCAAATCAGTGAAGCTTTCTGATTCCGTAAAAACAATTGGGAATAGCGTATTCTTATCGTCCACATTGGAGACGATTGATTTGAATCAAGTCGAATCCATTGGGAACAGTGCGTTTTATGATTGTGAATCATTGACATCTTTGAACATTCCCAATACCGTTACTTCTATTGGCAGTTCACTGGCAAGCGGATGCACAGCTCTTACAAATATAACGCTTGGAGGTTCGATTACTACGATTCCAAGCAATTCGTTTTATGATTGTTCTGCATTGGAGAAAGTAATTATTCCTGACTCCGTTACAACGATTGAGAGATATGCCTTTTATCGATGCGATTCTTTGGAGAAAATTTGGATTCCAGAAAGTGTTGTTACGATGGAAAACGGTTCTGTTGGAAATCTAGGTGGCTCTATTTCTGAGATTTTGACAATTTATGGAAAAGCTGGAAGCACAGCAGAAACCTACGCAACAGAAAATGGGATTGCCTTTGTAGATATATCCGATACGATCATCATGGGCGATGTCAACAATGACGGAAACATTACCATTGCCGATGCAGTTCTCCTGCAAAAGTGGCTGCTCTCTGTACCGAATACCACACTTCCAAACTGGAAAGCAGCGGATCTCTGCAAAGATGAGAGATTGAACGTATTTGACTTGTGTTTGTTGAAACAAATGCTGATAGAACAATAAATTTGTTTTATCAATAGATTCTAGCACTTTCCCCAAATTGCGGAGCAGCTTCGGTTGCTCCGAAGGTAAGCGTAAAATAAATCCACGACTTCCAAACAATTGAACATTGGTGTATAATAAAGTCCAAGCAACTCTATAGAGCGGATGAGAAAATCTAAGTTAGTCTATAGAGTGTGTTGGATCAAATTAGACACAGGAGGAAAAGAACATGGAAGAAACAACAACCATTACCGCAGTGAAGCAGGAAGTCAGGATGCGTGACTGGGCAGAGCAGATTGAAGCACAGCAGACAAGCGGAATGACCGTACAGAAGTGGTGCGAAGAGAACGGAATCAATCCTAAGACATATTATTATCATCTTCGGAAGCTCCGTGAGAAACGTGTAGCATCAGCACCGGCAATCGTACCTTTAGCAGTGCCAAAACAAACTGACGGAATCCATATTGAGAAGAATGGCTTGCAGATCTCATTGCCCGTGGATATGCCGGCGGAAACACTGATCGCATTGGTGCATGAATTATGCTGAACAACCTTCCGCCCGATCAGCAGACATACATTGTTACAGGATACACTGATCTTCGGCGTTCCATAGACGGGCTTGCGACAATTGTTCAGGCACAAGTACAGCATTGTTTTTGTTCTGCGGCAGACGATGCGACCGTATCAAAGGATTACTCTGGGAGGGGGACGGTTTTCTGCTTCTGTACAAAAGGCTTGACAATGGAAAATTCCAATGGCTGCGAAGCGAAACAGAAGCGTTACTGCTTACAACACAGCAGAGACGCTGGCTTCTTGAGGGACTAAAAATCGAGCAGCCGAAAGCAATACGGGAAGGCCGCAGAAGTGTCATTTATTAGAGCCTGTTGACACTAGCGAAAAAATGTGATATGATATATACATGAATATCACAAAAGAACAGTACGCAAAAATCGAAAAGTATTTTCCGATTCAGCGAGGGAACGTAAAGATTGACAATTACACTTTTATCAATGCCATCTTATATATTGCCGAAAACGGGTGCAAATGGAGGGCACTTCCAGAAAAATACGGCAAATGGAACAGTGTTTATCAAAGGTTTAAGAGATGGTGTGAAAATGGTGTGATACAGCGTGTTTTTCATGCTTTGCAACAGGAAAGGATCATCGCAATCAAAGCGGAAGTGTTGGCCTTGGACAGCACTTCCTGCAAACTACACCCCGATGCACACAGGGTTTTAAAAAACGCGGAAAGCAATCCATTGGAAAATCAAAAGGAGGATGGAACACAAAGCTTCACGTGGTATCCGCAAATGACAAGGTCATTGTCGAAATGCACTTGTCGGGAGGAAACTGTCACGATGCACCACAAGGAAGAATTTCCATCGAGCATATAGGTGAGCGATATCCGGGCGTTCCAATTTTGATGGATAAAGCCTATGAGGGGGATAAAACCAGAGAACTTTGCCGATTATTCGGACACGATTCAGTAGTTCCACCGAAGAAAAATTGAATAAATCCATGGGAATATGACCATGAGTGATACAAGCAAAGAAATATCATTGAAAGTATAAATGAGCATTTCCAGCGACTTGCACAAAAATATGTCATAATTTCACATGATAATCCCGTTTTTAATTGCAGAGAGAGCATAAATGGTTGGGAATTGTTGTGCAAAATGACGGTGTATGCTCATTTATAGATTGAAAGACTCTTTCGATGGCTGAAAGCGTTTCGTAGAGTTTGTACCAGATACGATAAGCTGGATCATATCTTTCTGTCATTTGTTCAGATTGCTTGCATCTTTATGTGGTCGAAATAGTGTCAACAAGATCTAATCGTAAGAACACATCTAAATGAATGGAGAATATCAAATGAAATGTATATATTGTAATTCAGAAATTGAACTCACATCATCTGACATAATAACATATGCAATAACAGGAGCAAAGCTAACAAAATCATTTGTATGTAAAACACACAATGCACTAACTAACGATAACTATGAGAAAAAATTTGTAGCTGATTTAGATTTCTTTAGAAACCATTTAGGGCTTACTACTCGTGATGGGAAACCTATTCAGTATATTGCGGATATATCAGTAGATGGAACAGAGATGCATAATGTTAAAATTAGTAACAGGGAATCTTTATATGCTCCAAAAGATGTAGTTGCAGGAATAGATGAGAATGGAAATAAAGTATTGATGGCACCGATGGAAAGAATCGAGAAAATTAGCAAAGGTAAAGCTGAAACCGTTGATATAAGTGATGTAATTGTGCATAAAACGATTGAGGCAGACAGTTTTCTCGGTTTTTATGCACTTCATAGTATCGCAAAAATGGCATACGAATGGTATTGCTATATCAACGGTATAGAAGAATTTATGGAAGAACATAATGAAATCATGAAATATATCTTGGAAAACAAAGATGGAAATTTTGTTGATATTATAGTTGATGGGAATTATTATTTTGCAATAGACCAATTATCTGAGATAGGAACAAATGCTTTCTTTCAGTATGATGATATTGATGGATATAGATATGTTGTATTTGATTTTTGGAAAACAATTTCGTACAGAGTAAGAATTTGTAAATCTCCAAAGAATATTGCTTGCGATACGAGAGCATTGGCTTTTGAGTTGTATCTGTACCACATAGATGGTAGTAAATCCAAAACAGTATTTGGTGCGTGTTCTCTTGATAGAAGTAAGAAGTCTGCATTTTATGTTATTCAACCACAAAATATGACCATCGAATTGTGGAAAATGTTCGTACAACGAATTGAAAAAATAATGTCAACTATGATTTTGTCAATTTACACTTTAAAGAAAGAAGTAGATGAACTTTCTTCCAAACTCAAGAAGTATGATGCAGGGAAAATAGATGTGGCTCGATTATTAGGATTTGAAGAAAATAATATTGTGATCACGGTGGATATCATCAATCAGTTATATTGCAATAAAGATAAATACGATTTTACAAAAACATTTAATCAAAATTTGCCTGTAATTTTAAATCTGGATAGTGATATTATAGCGAGAACGCAGGAAGAAAAAATGGAGTATATAAAGTCTTTAGTAGCGATGGATAAAGAAAAGCAATTATCTGAGTATATATGGAATGGAATCTATGCGTTCAATGAGATATATGAAAATGAAATGAATTTAACAAAATAAAATATAGTTTACATAGCCGAGAGGTTTTCTTAACGTAAGCGTAAAATAAATCCACGACTTTCAAACAACTGAACTTTGGTGCTATAAATGAGCATCCCAACACCGTTTTCGTGAAAATGCACAAAAGTGGTTAAGCAATATTCTCCAAAAGGGCAGACTTATCCCCACCGTTTTGAGCATAGTCAAAAATGAAAGAGATCTGCTCTCTTCGAATCGTTTGGGACAGCAAATGATATCCTTCCGAGAAATTGTACCGTTTTGATTCGAAGCAAGCTCCGACAGTGTGAAAGCCTTTGCATATTAACTGTACAGCTTTTCTGATTTGTCCCAGCTTCAATATGCTATGTGCAGTATCACATTATTTTAGCATTTTTAGCAATTCCCGTTTCATGAGGCACAAGTCAAACACATTAATCTTGTTATCTTCGCATAAATCTCCTGCTTTCCAATCCGCAAGCATTGCTTCGGGAACTGCAAGCAGCCACTTTTGCATTGTCACAACATCCGCAATATTGAATGCACCATCAGCGTTTACATCACCCACAATATGAGAATTTGTTTCAGCAAATGTTAAAAGATAAGTAAGCGGAGAATTCCAGTAAATGGTGATTTCATTTGTTGTATAACTTTCCTGATTGTCAACATAACATTTTCCTGTCGGTTTATCCTTGCAATAAACTTTAGTGGCATCGTCCTCTAAATATGGATGCACACCACCCACAAGCATACCTTTCATAGCCGTATTCTGTGCAATGGATGGTCTGTGATGCGGATGTTTTGGCGAAACTGTTCCGTAACCTGTATAGTAGCAGATACCCAGCGGATTTTCACCAAACAGATAGTCAAGATCTGATTTTGCCGCATTGAGATATTTGCAGTCGCCGGTAAGAAGATACGCATTTCCAAGAATTATTCCCTGATTGCAAGCTGTCATATTACTGCCCCAACCGCCTTTGTAGTAATTCGTAACAGAAAGTCTGTAAGCGCTTTTTTCAGATGCACTGACAAGTAAGTTGGCATTGCTTATAAGAGAATTTTTTGCTTTTTGGTAGACTTCTGAATCAGTGTCAATATCTTTCATTGTAACGATTGCAATGTTTCCGTAATCACCGAAATTTGCAGAGTCCATACCCTTTGCAACACTCATTTTTTCCAGTGCCGAAAAGTATTTTTCGTTGCCAGTAGCCCTCCACATCTGAGCGACCGCCCAGTAACGCTCGTCCTTATCAGAATTGTCGCCATAAGATCCTGTTACAATATCGGACGGATTTGTAAAAATGAAATTCGGATTTTCCTCTAAAAACATATAGGCATTTTCGGCAGAAACAAGGCATTTTTCGGCAAAATTGCTGTCGATATCCTTGTAAAATTCATAAGAAAGTGCCATTGTACCGCAGAAAGCAGCTGTTGCAGTTGTTGAAATCGGAGTTACAAATAATTCCTCCGTTTCGTTTTCGGGCATGATGTAACCGCAGAAATTCGCACAACTCACTTTATGATGTACGCCGCCATTGCTGTCCTGCATTTTAAGAAGCCATTCAATTTCATAACGTGCCTCATCGAGAATGTCGGGGATATTATTTTTACTTTCGGGAATACCTGTATTATCTCCGAAAAGTTCAGGAGCATTGTCATAAGCATAAAGCAAGTCTGCAACAGTTTTTGCACCTGTTACAACATACCTGCCGTAATCACCTGCATCGTGCCAACCGCCGGAAACGTCAATTTTTTCAGCAGTTCCGTATACTGTCGCAAGAGAGGTATGACAAGCCTTGTGACTGAAAATGTCGTCATTAACAGAAGTTCCGCAGCACTGTAAATAAAGCATTTTAATGGAATCCTCCAAAGCAGAATTATATACGGAATCGGAGATTTCAAAAGTGTAGGAATTATCAAGATTCCCGCTTGAGACGTAATAATTTCCGGATTCTGTAACGCACGAGAAATCGCCGACTCTCACTTCCTGTTTCGAAAAGCCGTCGTAAGTTTTGGCAGACAATTCGCCTGTAAATACGATTTTTCCGGTGTCGGCATTCACAACAGAAAAAGTATCGCTCTCCGCACCGACAAATACAGCCTTTTTATTGGCATCAGGTTTATAGCCTATCTGATTTGTAACAATCGGCGGTTCATAAGTTTCCATTCCGGATTTATCAACATTACTGTCGTCAATCAGTTTAACTTGCACATTATCAATATAAATTGTATGTTCAGGCAATTCAGAATCAAAATAGCCGCAGTTAAAACAAAGTTTTGTCATAATATCAGTGTCCTTGTCCATTGTAAACTCATAATCAACGGTCTGAGCTTCAGTGGTGACACTAAGCTGTTTGTAGGTGTAAGCCTGATATGTTCCACCGTTTTGCTGTATCATAAAGTCAACAGGACGATTGGTTGTTGCCGATATATCAAAGCTTACACGATAAACTCCATTTTGGTACAACGGTATGGAGTCATCAGCAAATGCCTGCACAGAATATGTAAGCTCTCCTGCCGATTTTACGTTGACAGCAAGACGTTTATTATCAAGTGAAAGCGAACATTTGCCGCCATTTGTGAAATATGTTCCCCAACCGTAAGAAGTGATGTCGAATGTAGAATTGCTGATAAGATTTTCACTTTCAGCAAGAATAGGACAGTAAGTCACAACGCTTCCTGCGATAATAGCAGAACATATAATTGCCGAAAATTTTTTCAATAATTTGGCTTTCATTCTGAAACCTCCTTGTTTAAAAATGTTGTTATAAACTTGTAAATAGCATCATATGGCGTTAAATTGTCATAGGGAAGATGAGCGTTTTTTAATGTTTCAACCTGTTTCGGCGGTACAGTTATATAAGAATCAATGCCATACAAAAATGTAAAAAACAGAGTCTGAAAATTCTTTTTTTGCGTTTCATTCATTGACGGAAAAAATTTATCAATGCACGCCATAAAAATGCCAAACGTTTCATAGGCTGTTTGCTGAATTTCAGTTATTCTTTCGGGACGGCTGTTTTCTTCAATTTCTGTATGATTCCAAGAAACAACACGGAAAAAATTCGGCTGATTATCGAATGATTTTCCGATAGCATCCGCAAATTCTGAAACTGTCATTGTTTCGTGTGAAAGAACTTTTTTCAGACTTTCACCCCAACGCTGATACTCTCTCTGCGACATTCCTAAAAAAATCTCTTCTTTTGTCTTAAAATAATTATAAATTGAACTTCTTGTCATGGTGATTTTCTGTTCGATTTCACGCATTGAAATATCACGGTAACTCATGGTGAAAAATAGTTCCTCAAAAGCGTTGATAATTTCTTCTTTGCGTGCCTTCGTCAGCTCCGGCGACCCTCGTGACATCTATGCTTCCTCCTTGTACATATAAACTGACAACACAACTTGTCATTTTTAGTATAGCACATAACTGACAAGTTGTCAAGTATTCTGTTCAGCACAAACTCGCCCTTGCATTTCATGCGGAAGTATGGTATACTATATGTAGCACCAACGGAAGGGAGGAACACCAATGCACGATACTGATAGCATTACGAAAGACTATATGAAAGACGCAGCGACTTTTGCTGACGCATTTAATTTCCTATTGTACAATGGCGAACCGGTAATTCAACCGGGACAGCTTCGAGAAATGGACACCACCATGTTAGCTCTGCCTTTTGGCGAAGACGGAGTAACTGTTCCGGAACAGAAGAGTCGAGATGTATTGAAGTTTTTAACTGCAAAAGCTGATGATAACGCAGCATACTGCATTCTTGGCATCGAGAACCAAACCGATGTGCATTATGCCATGCCGGTTCGGAATATGCTATATGATTCCATGCAGTATTCCAATCAGGTGGAAGCGGCAAGAAAATCACACAAGCAAGCGAAAAATTATGGGACACATGAGGAGTTTCTATCCGGCTTTCATAAAGACGAGTATTTGCTGCCGGTGATTACGCTTGTGATTTATTTTGGAGCGGATAAATGGGACGCACCGAGAAGTATACACAAGATGATGCTCGTTCGAGACGAACGAATTTTACAGTACACACCGGATTACAAAGTCAATCTCATTGCACCGGAAGAATTGTCAGATACGGAACTGGAGAAGTTTCAGACGGAATTGTGTGAGCTGCTGAAATTCATCAAGTACTCTAAAGACAAGAAACGCTTAGAAGAAGTTGTTGCAGAAGATGCAGCGTTCAAGAACATTTCCAAACGGACGGCAGACGCCATCAACACGATTACGCATTCAGAAATGAAATTTCCAGAAGGGAAGGAGACGGTCGATATGTGTAAAGCGATTCAGGATATTCGAAAGGATGCAATTGCTGAAGGCAAGGCTGAGGGCAGAGCGGAAGGCAAGGCTGAAGGCAGAGCTGAAGGCGAAGCAATCGGTGAAGCTAGAGGAGAAGTTAAAGGTCTCATGAAAGCCCTCGCAAACCTTATCGCCAGTGGCATGGAGGAATCCCAAGCAAGAAAAATTTTAGGGCTTTAGAAAACAAAACGATAACTTCTGAATTTCCTATAAAATCAGCCGCTAGGCTTAATTTCTGAAGCCGATTTTCAAATAGCAAACGATAGCCCAAAATCGAGTGCCTCGCAAACGATAGCTCTATATATGTACAAACAATGTCTGAAAACAGCCTTCAGAAATCAAACGATACCTTTTCCTATCGTTTGCGATTTGGCTTTCGATTTTCACATCCATGAGTGATAGCATTTCTCTTGATTTTCAGCCGAAAAACAAAAAACCTCGCAGAATTGCGGGATTTTTGGGATTATTTTGTATCAAAATGAGAGCCCTTAGGCATATAAAAACACGTAATCGGAAAGGTTACGAAAACCACGTAATCACGTTATATAGCGTGGTTACGTGGTTTTTCTTTTACAAATTTTGCCTGATTTTTCGGGAGTTCAAAGCGGATTTGACCGTGACCTAGTTAAAATGCGTAGCATTTTTGGGGTACCCCTCTCTTGCGGGAAAAATGGGAAAATGGGAAAAATGAGTGCGTTTTTCTGAGAAATAGGCACATTGTACAAAATATAGAGAAAGAATTTGTGCAATATGATTTGCTTTCCGAAAAAGTCGGTACAAGAATAATCAGCTTAAATGCGGCGACAATCAAAAGAACTTCATAAGCAAAAGTGACAGCAGACGTCTATGAGATCATTGGTAGGCATCTGCTGTTTTGTGATTCACATTTCTAAAAAGGACTTGAAAATATTAGTGAAATATGCTAAAATAGACATGACTTACAAAAAAGTATAACTTTGTTTACTGAAAATAGTAAGCAATGATTTGAATGAAATTACTATATAAATAGGGGGAGATTATTTGCTAAGTAAAATTGATATAGAAAAATATATAGGCAAGGGTATATACATCGTGCCTTTTACAAGAGATAATATAAAAGAAAACTCAATAAATCTTAAGCTTAGCGATAAAGCTTGGACATTAAAGCCCTCCAAAAACGGAACGAGACAATACAATCAAGCTTCACTCGCTTGTAATAAAAATATTATTACCTTAGTGCCACATACAACAACAGTTGTATATACAGAGGAGGTAATTGCTTTAAATAGTAAATTTGGAGGAACATTTCATGCAAAAGTAGGAGTTGTTGTAAAAGGAATTGTTTTTTCTTCAACAATGATAGGACCTTTGTACTGTGGACATTTAATGGTATTACTTCAAAATCCAACAGATAATCCAATTTCTTTAAATGTCGGTGATACATTTATATCCTTGGCATTATATAAACTCCGAACGAAATTACGACATGAAACAGTCAATTCAAACTCTGGTGGTCATGTAGAAAAATTAGCTGATTTAGGAATAAGACCCGGAAATGGAATTATGAAATGGCTAGATGAAGATTGGAAAAAGGACATTGTAAAGATAAAAGAAAAATTTGCACAAGAATCTGAATACCAAGAAATTAAAAGAAAACAGAATCAAAAGAAACTAATAATTGCAATTGTAATGGCATTAGCGATTGGTTTCTTAGTTTATATTATAATGTGTAAATTTTATTCACATCAAAATATTGTCGCAAAGCTAGTCTCTTTTACGAGCTCAATTGTAGCTTTTGTATCAACCATCTTATTTGAAAAAATATTCGATCAATTTTTTTCTAGACTTTTTAACAAATAGTATCTAAATAACTTTTGCAAACATAACATCACTGAAGAATGGCGACAGTCAAAAGAACTTCATAAGCAAAAGCAACAGCAGACGTCTACAGAATCAGTGTTAGGCATCTGCTGTTTTGCGATTCATGTTATACTGGCTTCTTCGGGAAAAGCAGAAGACCTCGTTCCAATGCTTTTCGATCAGGAACAGGATTTTTCCGATGACTTCTTCCTGCTCAGCCTGATTGTCACCAAAAGCGTTCCTGTTGACATGAATATGCAGACCGCAGGTACTTGTTTGGTGAGAGCGGTAGCCCATTTTTATCGCTTCATGCAGGAGAGCCTCCCAGTCCATGTCATGCTGATGATAGTCAAGCGTCATTGGGTGAGAAACGATCTCGAAGCCGTCGTCAATACTGCCATCGGACTTGATGTAGATATGCTCATGGCTTGTATTTGCTATTTCTTTGAGTTTGCTTGCATTGTCATCGTCCTTACCGCCGCAGTCTACTTCAAGTTCAACACCGAGATAGCGGTTGCCATTGCCATGGAACACAGGATCAGGCTTGTAGCTGTACTCCTCGATCTCATCATTAAAGTCATCGTAACAACTGTTGCAATAAGGATAATCGCCTCGCCAGTTGATGTTGTTGTCATGGATAATTCTGTTGCAGCACTCACAGCGGTGATAGTAGTCATTGTAACAGGTTTCGCATAGTGTGGTATCATCGTCCTGTACTGCATCGTTAATCCAGATCGTTTCACCGCAGTGATCGCAGGTGGTGCAGTGTTCGTCAACACACTCATGACAAAGAAACTGATCGTCTACCCATGTTCCCTCTTCCTCTTTGATCTCACAGCCGCAGATGTCGCAGGTTCTTACGTTTTCTTCCATTTCAATTACCTCCAAAAACAAAAATTCCGATAAGGCTGGAATGAACCTTATCGGAATTATAATACATATTTTGAGAACTACTTTGTTTCAGCTTTATTACATAATACTAATTGTCTCTTTTACCATGTCACATTTATATCATAACAAAATTATTTTTTTAAAAGCTATTGACAATCAAGGAAATATGTGATATACTATACTCAAGACAAACAGTTACATATTGCTCATGACGCAAATATTAATTTGTGAGTGGGCAATATTTTTAAAAAGCTCAGGTTACATAATCTACATAACAAAATTGATTGGAGGGCTTATGGAACTAAATAAAATTGCGACTGTAAAAACAGGTCTCGTTCTTTCACGTAAAGAATCAAAAGATGCCTCAGAACGCTTTGAGTATCGTCAGCTTAATCTCAAAGCTGTCTGCGATAACGGCACTATCAATATTAATGACACTATCCCTTTCTACGCTTCAGAACAGTTAACAGCAAGCTATCTGACACAAGTCGGAGACATTGTAGTCAAAACTTCGGAGCCGTATACTGCTGTATATATTACAGAAGAATATGCGAATCTTGTCATTCCGTCGCACTTTGTGGTTGTCAGAGTTGATATAACAAAAGCATTGCCGCAGTATATAGCGTGGTATCTTAACAAAGACCGTATCAAAAAAGCATTCAGCATGAGTTGCGCCGGAATGCTGAAACAGATAAAGCCAACTATGGTAGGCGCAACAGAAATAAAATTACCCAGTCTTAAACGCCAGAAACAAGTAGCTGAACTATATGAGATATCAAATCAGGAGATAAAATTGCTGGAAAAACTTATAGAGCAAAAAAAGAAATATTATAAGGCATTGATAAGTAATGTGAATCGAATTAAGTGAAAGGAGTTATCTTATGATTAACATTGATGATGTATATGCGTACCTGGGTGAAAATGAACCGGATATAGCAAATTCGATTTGCTACGCTTCAGAATGGCTGCTATCTAAAATCGATGAAGCAATTGAAGCTTTAAAAGAGCGCAGAATAACTGCGGCATCTAATGATAATGATGAAGAATATGAACGCTTGAAAAATTACAGAGACAAGCTAAAGGAATACAAGAGAGATATAAATAAGTATTTGAATTACGCAGAAAGTAATTCAAGTGATGATCGTGACTCAACTCCCTCTCAGTTTATACCGGGTTTCGAGTCCGATTCTGACATCGCACAAGATGAAATGTATCAGGAAAAAGTAGATTATGCAAAATATGCGGTTGACAGCAGTAAACCTCATACTTTAAACGAAAACTACACTCATAAGAAAATATGCCGCTTTATGTACAATGGTACAAAATACAACGTAACTGATTGGACTGATGCGCTAATCAAAATATGCAATATTCTGGTAAAAAAGCCTAAAAAGACTTTTGAAACATTAATCGATTCTCCGAATTTCAAAGGGCGTAAAATCTCATATTTCGGATCCAAATACGTTAAAGATAAAAATATGAAAATAGATGGCACTAACGTATATGTCTGGACTAACCTTAGCACCAATGCAATTGCTGATCTCATTCAAAAAATTCTTATTGCATTTAATGAAAATCCGGGTGATTTCTATGTTTATCTGAAAGCAGACTACACACCCCTGCACTATGGTGATTCAAAGCAAGAACAGATACGTCCTATAACGCTGTCCAATGATGAGGAAAAGATAGGTAAACACGTTCAGAAATGTATGCGAGAACTTGAAGCAAAACAATATCACTTTACGCATAACGAATTGCTTGCTCTGCTTAATGTTCAGGAATCCAAAAAAATATTCGGAATTACATATCCTTTTTTCACTGACAACAAAAGCAAGATATATGATAAAAATGGGCATATAAGATTCTGGAAAGAGCCATTCAGATTCAACGGCAAATACTATTATATAACAAGTCAATGGTTCGACCATAACCGTGAAAAATTTGATGCTTGGTTTAAAGGCATAAACAGAAATGTGAGGTAAATAATAATGACTACTAAAAATGATATAGAAAAGGTACTCTGGAGCGCCTGCGACAGCTTCAGAAACAAGATAGACAGTTCACGTTACAAGGACTACATACTCGCCATGCTCTTTGTCAAGTATCTGAATGACGTTTACAACGAGACTAAAGCTAAGTATATCGAGGAATACAAGGGCGACGAAAGACGTGTTGAACGTGCTATGCGCAATGAGCGTTTCACACTGACTGAGACTTCCACTTTCGATTATCTCTACGACAACCGCACCGATAATGAGATCGGTCAGAAGATAAATGTTGCCCTTGCCGAGATCGAAAATAACAACAGCGAGAAGCTCCGCAACGTGTTCCGTGCTATCGACTTCAACTCCACTGTTGATTTCGGCGAGACTAAGGACAAGAACGCTATTCTCCGCAATCTGCTTGAGGATTTCCATGAGCTTGACCTCCGCCCTACGCAGTTGGACAGCGCTGATATTATCGGCGATGCTTATGAGTACATGATAGCTAACTTTGCTTCCGATGCAGGCAAAAAGGGCGGTGAATTCTTTACCCCAAGTCAGGTCTCAAAGCTCGTTGCTGAGCTTGTTTCGCCGCAGGAAAATGAGAGAATTTACGATCCTACCTGCGGAAGCGGCGGTTTGCTCCTTAAAGCATACAATAAAGTGCAGTCCCACAAAGTAGCCGTTTACGGTCAGGAAGTCAATAACCAGACATGGGCGCTGTGTAAGATGAATATGTTTCTCCACGGTGTTGACGATGCTGTAATATGGCAGGGCGATACACTCGCCAACCCGCAGAATATCAAGGAAGACAAGCTGATGAAGTTCCAGTGCGTTGTGGCAAATCCGCCATTCTCTCTCGATAAGTGGGACAGCGGTTTCCTCTCGGGACTCAGTGGCGAGGACAAGAAAAAAGAGAAGATGAACGCTTCACTTGACCCCTTCGGACGCTTTGCATGGGGAGTTCCTCCCACTTCAAAGGGCGACTATGCCTTTGTTCTGCATATGCTCCACAGCCTTGACGAAAACGGCGGACGCATGGCAGTTGTTCTGCCTCATGGTGTACTTTTCAGAGGTGCAAGCGAGGGCAAGATCAGAAAGGAAATAATAGAGTTTAACCTGCTTGACGCTGTTATCGGTCTGCCTGCAAACCTGTTCTATGGTACGGGCATACCTGCCTGCATTCTTGTTTTTAAGAAAAACCGCAGTAAATCCGATGTGCTTTTCATTGATGCAAGCAGTGACGGCAATTTCGAGAAAGGCAAGAACCAGAACATTCTCCGTGACAGCGATATAGAGCGTATTATCGAGACTTACCGCAAGCGTGAAGCCGTGGACAAATACAGCTATGTTGCTGAAAAGAGTGAGATCGTCGAGAATGACTACAACCTCAATATTCCCCGTTATGTCGATACTTTCGAGGAGGAAGCCCCCATTGATATTGATGTTGTCAAGGCTGATATTGCCGCAACAGAAAAGGAAATTGCTGAGGTGCAGGCTAAGATGGATGAAATGCTGAGGGAACTGGGACTGTGAGGTACGATATGAATGAAGAAACAAAAAAACGCATAGCCGCCATAAACAGCGGCATCATCCCCGAAGGCTACAAGAAAACAAAAGTCGGTATTGTGCCTGTGGAGTGGGAAGATACGCATTTTTCAGAGTTGTTTATTGAAAAGAAAAATGTAACAAGTGATTTTGAAAAGTATCCGCTTTATAGTTTAACTATAGAAGAAGGCGTTGTTCCAAAGTCAGAAAGATACGAACGTAGTCATTTAGTCAAGAAGGATGATATATTCAAAATTGTTTCCGAAAATGATTTTGTTTATAATCCTATGAATGTTCGCTTTGGTGCATTAGCAAGATACAAGGGACAAGAAGATGTTAGTGTTTCGGGCTATTATGATATTTTCTCTGTAAAAGAAAGTGTCTCCAAAGAGTACATGGAAAACTTTCTGCTATCTGAGCCTATGATTAACTATTACAATAGAGTTTCCACTGGTTCTTTAAAAGAAAAACAGCGTGTTCATTTTTCTCAGTTTCTTGATTTTGTGCTGCCTATCCCCCCACTCCCCGAACAGCAAAAGATAGCGGAGATACTCTCCACGCAGGACAAGCTGATAGAATTGCAGGAAAAGAAGATAGAGCAGTTGAAAGAACTGAAAAAAGCCTATCTGCAAAAGATGTTTCCGAAAAAAGGCAGTAAATATCCAGAACTCAGGTTTAAAGGATTTACTGATCCTTGGGAACAGCGTAAGCTGTCGGAGATATGTACAATGCACGCAAGAATCGGTTGGCAAAATCTTAGAACATCAGAATTTTTGGATAGTGGTGATTACTATCTGATAACTGGTACTGACTTCGAGGACGGAAGAATAAATTTATCTACTTGCCACTATGTTGAAAAGGATAGATTTGAACAAGACAAAAAAATACAAATTAAGAACGGCAGTATTCTTATTACTAAGGATGGAACACTCGGAAAGGTCGCATTTGTCGAGAATTTAGATAAACCGGCTACATTAAATGCTGGAGTTTTCAATGTTGAAATTATAGAAAATGATGTGGATAATAGGTACCTTTTTCAGTATCTTAAAGCACCATTTTTAATGGATTATGTTAATTCAAAAGCAACTGGCGGAACGATCAAACACCTTAATCAAAGCATACTTGTTGACTTTCCTGTACAGATGCCTGAATCCGCTGAGCAACAGAAAATCGGAGCATATTTCTCTCGGCTCGACCATCTTATCACCCTTCATCAGCGTAAGTCAGAACAGGAAAAACAAAAGAAAAAAGCCCTTATGCAATTATTGCTTACAGGAAAGGTGAGGTGTAAATAAAGAAAAGAGATATGGAGCTTATAAGAAAAATCCTCTTTAAAATAGAGGAAGATTATAAGGGACGAACATTATATCCATTCACCCTTGATAATTACGAATTATGGATAGTGAAAGAGCACTGTAAATTGATGTATCAGCAAGGCTTGATTGAATATGTTAAAGATGATAATATGAACAATAACCCTTATTTTTATGTAGGCAATCTAACAAATGATGGATACGATTTTCTTGATAAGATTCGTTAGGATACTATATGGAATAAAACAAAAGAAACTATAACGAAAAAAAGACTGCCACTAATAGTAGATGTTGTGAAAGAAGTAGCAACAGGTATCATTTCTTCAATGACAGAGGGCACAGTGAAGGGCTTATTAAAGTAACAGGAGTTTTTATGAAAAAGATTGACTTACACATACATACTGTAAAAACTAACAGTGATGCTGATTTTGAATTCAATATGGAATCATTGGCTGAATATGTAAAAACAAAAAGTATTGATGTTATAGCAATAACAAATCACAACCTCTTTAACAAATCACAATTTCAAAAGATATGTGATGCGTTACCGGATACAGAAGTATTTCCTGGAATTGAAATAAACATTGGCAGATATAGTTCCGGACATCTCTTGTTAATTGCTTCTAGAGGCAATATATCAGACTTTGAGAGTAAATGTAAAGAAGTTCAGGACAAAATCACAGATCCTCAAAAGTTTATAACACTTGGTGAGCTTAAACAAATATTCGGTGATTTATCAGAGTATCTACTGATTCCTCATATAAGCAAAAAACCGCATATGGATCATGCGCTTATTGACGAATTAAATGACTATATTTGCTGTGGTGAAGTTGCTAGTATTAAAGATTTTATTTATCATGCAAAATCTGTCAGTGAGTTAACTCCTGTCATATTTAGTGATTTCAGAGCTAAAAAAGTATCAAACGATAACTATCCTGTAAGACAAACCTATATTGATATAGGTGATACTTCTCTAAATGCAATTAAAGCTGCACTGGCTGACAAAAACAAGGTTAAGTTATCTGATAGAGAAGGAAACAAGATCGTACAAATACTGGATTATCTGGAAATCTCCACAGGTCTTAATGTTATAATAGGAGAACGAGCTTCGGGAAAAACCTTCACTGTTGATGCAATAGAAAAAAGAGTTGATAATGTAAAATATATTAAACAATTTGAATTGCTGGAACGTGATCCAGAAAAAGCAGCAAGAGAATTTGAAGAAAGTCTAACAAATAAAAAAAGTGATATAGCATCGAAATATTTGAAACCTTTTTCCGATGTGGTAGATGAAATTGTCGATATATCTATTAAGGATGATGAAAAAAGCGTTGAATTATATTTGCAATCTTTAAAGAAATACGCTTTCGAGTCTGAACGAGCTGATGTATATTCAAAATGTAAGATGTTCATGGAAGATAAATATCAGATATCTAAAGGTGATAGAACCGATGAAGTGATAAAAGCAGTACTAACTCTTCTTGAAAATGTTGAACATCAACAGATAATAAATAAACATATAAAAAGGGAAAACCTTATTTCTTTGTTGCTCGAATTAATTGAAAAGCATCGTGAAAATATGCTGGAAATCAAGAAAAAAGAACTATGTAATGAAATAATTGATGCGACAAAGCAAAAACTTAAAAGAAAATCTGCATCGCAGAGTATTCCAGAGTTAAATCTATATGATTTAGTGATTAATAAAGCGAAAGTACATAAATTTGAGGAAATAGTAAACAAGTTAAAACAGCCGTGTGTTATAACTACTCAAAACATTGAAGATTTTGTGTTTGAAGTAAAACGAGAAAAGTTTGATGGAGCTGGAGAATTAAAAAATCATAGCAAGACAAACGAGAAATTTTCCCCAGCATTTTCAAAGTATAATTTGCCTTATGAATATCTTCAAAAAATAAAAGAAATCAATGGAGTACCACGAAGCAGCTATCATGAATACTTTGTAAACATTAAATATAGCATTCTGAATAATTATGGTAAACCTGTGTCCGGCGGCGAAAGAGCAGAATTTCTGTTATTACAAAAAATCAATGAAGCCTCAAATTATGATATGCTGATTATAGATGAGCCTGAATCCTCTTTTGATAACCTGTTTTTAAAAAACAAAGTTAATAAAATTATAAAAGACATTTCCGAAAATATGCCAGTTATAATTGTAACACATAACAGCACAGTTGGCGCATCAATTAAACCTGATTTTTTGATTCATACTAAACGTTTTATTACAGATGAAAAAGAAGCTATTTATAAAGTGTACTATGGACATCCTAACGATAAAGAATTGCATACAATTCACGGAGAAGTAATCAATAATGCAAATGTCACAATGGATTGTCTAGAAGCCGGAGAAGATGCATATAATGAGAGGAGAAGTAATTATGATTTACTTAAAAATTGAACGATCGCAAGCCTCATATATAGATGAGAATGGTAATATATGTCTGATAACAAATATTGACAAGAAAGGACTATTAAACTTAGTAAATAAGGCGCTTGATAAAAGCATTACTTTCGAAATGGATGATCCTGAGAAAAACAAGATTCCCAATGAAGCACAAAAAATAATATACGAAAATATCTATAATAAGCTAAATGACTTGATAGCGAATAAAGAAAAAATTCTCAGTGAAATATCCAATTTGTATAAAGAAGAATATAGCAAATATTCTATACCAAATATAGCAGATGGTGATAGTGATGAAAAATGACGCATACCTCGAAGATAACATGAGCAAATACCCTGCGATCGAATTGCTGAAAAAGCTGGAGTATACATACATATCCCCCGAAGAGTGCGAGGCTCAGCGTGGCGGACTTTACAACGTCATTCTCAAAGATATCCTCCGCTCACAGCTTGAAAAACTGAACAGCTATACTTTCGGCGGTAAGGAGTATAAATTTTCAAATGAGAACATACAGCGAGCAGTTGATGAGATAGACGAGCCGCTGGCAGATAATCTTGTTGTGTCCAGTGAAAAGGTCTACAATGATATCATGCTCGGACGAAGCTATCCCGAAACTCTCCCCGACGGCAGAACTATGAATTTCAATCTGAAATACATCGACTGGGACGATATTACAAACAACGTCTTTCATGTTACCGAGGAGTTTACTGTTCACAGCGCAGACCGTCAGCATGATACCCGTCCCGACATTGTTCTCTTTGTCAACGGTATTCCATTTGCAGTGATAGAGTGCAAAGCTCCGACAATCTCCGTAGAACAGGCAGTTGAGCAGACTATCCGCAATCAGAAACAGGAATACACTCCGCAGCTTTTCAAGTTTGCTCAGATAGTCGCCGCAACAAATAAAAACTTCTTCAAATATGCGACCACAGGAACTGCGAAGAAGTTCTGGAACGTATGGCGTGAAGAAGATGCCGAGTGGCTTGACGGACTGCTTTCACAGCATATCACCGACCGCAGTATCACTCAACAGGACAGGGATATCGTGTCGCTCTTTGACAGGCACAGGCTTATGGAGCTTACAAAGTATTTCATAGTCTTTGATGCCAACATAAAGAAGATATGCCGACATCAGCAGTTTTTCGCTATCCGAAAGATAATAAAGACTATCAACACCGACGATGAGAACGGCAATCGTCAGAGTGGTGTTATATGGCACACTCAGGGCAGCGGAAAGTCCCTTACAATGGTAATGCTTGCGAAATATATCCTCATGGAACTTACAAGCTGTCACCCGAAAGTTATCATAGTTACCGACCGTAAAGATCTTGATAACCAGATTGCTAAGACATTTGCACACACCAGACTTTCACCGGCAAAAGCCACATCCGGAAAGCATCTTGTCGAGCTGATACAGAGCGATAAAGCTGATGTTGTGACAACGATAATCAATAAATTCAATACTGCCGAAAATCAGAAAATCAAGATAAATGACCGCAATATATTTGTGCTTGTAGATGAAAGTCACCGCAGTAACTATGGAACACTTGCGACTAAGATGCGAATAGTTTTCCCTTGTGGATGTTACATAGGCTTTACAGGTACTCCGCTGATGAAAAAGGAGAAATCCACTGTCGGACGTTTCGGCGGCGGCGACTATATCCATAAGTATACTATCAAGGATGCAGTTGATGATAAGGCGATAGTTCCGCTCATTTATGAGGGACGTTTCGTAGATCAGAAGGTCGACGAAGATAATATAGACCTGTGGTTTGAGAAGACTACTCGCCGTCTTAACGAGCGTGAGCGTGAGGATCTGAAGCAGAAATGGAGCAGCATCAAGCGCCTGACTTCTACCGATGCGAGAATCCGCAGGATAGCTCTTGATATTGAAGAACACTTTACAGACAGCGTAAAGAATACAGGTATGAAAGCGATGCTTGCAACAAATTTCAAGCGTGACGCTGTACGTTATCTTGAAGTATTTGAGCAGCTTGGAAGTCTTAACTGTGCTGTTGTTATATCAGCTCCCGATATGCGTGAGGGCGAAGACGATATACTGTCAGAGACAGATAACAAAGTCATAGCGTTCTGGAATAAGATGATGAAACAGTATGGCGATGCTGATACCTATGAAGAAACAATCAAGAATAAATTCTGCGACGGTGACATTGATATCCTTATTGTTTGCAGTAAACTGCTTACCGGCTTTGATGCACCAGTGTGTCAGGTTTTGTACATTGATAAGGAACTGAAAGAACATGGCTTGCTTCAGGCTATTGCCCGTACAAACAGACTGTATGACGGCAAGGATTATGGCCTCATTGTTGACTATCGAGGACTTATTCAGAAACTCGATACTGCTATGAATATGTACAGTGGTGCAGGTCTTGAAAACTATGAAGGCACTGATCTTTCAGGAGCTATCGTTGACGTTATGACAGTTGTAGGAGAACTTCGAGAAGCATATTCTCAGCTCTGTGAACTCTTCATAGGCATCAGAAACAAAAATGATGTAAATGAATATGAGGACAAGCTGGAAGATGAAGATCTTCGTAATGACTTCTATAATCTACTCTGTAAATTCGGAAAAGCTCTTGCTATCGTAGTTAATTCCGAGAAGGCTTATGAAGCTGTTCCCCGTGAGGAGATAAATAAGTATAAATCCGAATTCATCATGTTCTCTAAGATCAGAAAGTCTGTAAAGCTCCGCTATGCCGATGCTATCGACAATAAGGAATATGAGCCTATAATGCAGAATTTGCTTGATCAGAATCTTTCAGTAACAGGCTTAAAAATCGTTACAGCTCCGGTTGATATTCTGGATTCAGATGGACTTGAAAAGGAACTGAACGAACTTGGCTCAGCAAGATCAAAGGCAGATGCTATTCGTTCAAGAATGACTAAAAGCATATCCGAAAAATATGACGAAAACCCTGCTTATTATGAGAATTTCTCAAAGAAAATAAAAGAAGCTCTTGAACTGTATAAAAAGCAGGTAATAAGTGAAGCAGAATATCTTGAAAAGATGACTAAGATCATGGAGGAGTACCGCAGCGGAAAAACTGAACTCAAGTATCCTGAAAGAATTAAAGACAATGTTCATGCTCAGGCATTTTATGGAGTTGTTTCAGCTATACTTGATGAAGTAATACCGCTTTCAGAAAACAGAGATATAGTAGCTGATCTGTCGGCGGATATAACAGACATCATAAAGGAATACAGTAAAGTAGACTGGACTTCAAACATTGACATTCATAAGAAGATATCTCATGCACTGGACGATCTTCTCTACGATTACAGCGACAATAATAACTGGAATCTCAGCTTTGAGATTATGGATAAGATCATTGACAATGTTAAAACCATTGCGCTCAGGAGGTTTTAATGAAAGTACTGTCAACAGAAACAAGAAAAGTTAAAACTGAGTGCGGAGATATTGAATACATTTTTGAGCGCAAGAATATCAAAAACATAAATCTCAGAATACGTCATAACGGAAGTATTTTTGTTTCAGTGCCTGAGAATGTTGCTGAGAATATAGCAGATTCTTTTGTTATCAGTAAGTGCAGGTATATCAGAAATGCTGTTGATACTTTTGAAAGCAATGAGATACTTAAAGCTGAAATGAAGTATGTCAGCGGAGAAAATGTTACACTTCTCGGAAAAAATATGCGGATAAGCATTATCAAAGATGCAGAGGAGTATGTAAATACCGACGGCATTTATGTTTGCATCCATGTAAGACGACCCGACTATTATAACAGAAAAAAGAATCTTCTCAACAGCTGGCTGAATGAACAGTGCAGTATCATCTTCAATGAAATAATGCATGAAGTTCATCAGAAATTCATTCCGTATGGAGTTGATTTTCCTCAGTTGAAACCTCGTAATATGACTTCCCGTTGGGGCAGCTGTCTGCCGAATAAAGGTATAATAACGCTTAATAAACGATTGATCGAAGCTCCTAAGAACTGCATTGAATATGTGGTGTATCATGAGTTTTGTCATTTTATTCATCCTAATCATTCAAAACAGTTCTACTCTCTTTTACAGGTAATGCTGCCTGATTGGAGAGAGAGTAAACAGCTTCTTGAAAATTGCATTGTTTTATAGAGGTGGTATTTATGAAGTTTACAATTAAGGAAATACGCTTTAAAGATTATAAATCGTTTAAAGGTGATTATATATCATTAAAGCCAGAAAAATTCACACTTCTTATTGGACGCAACAACTGTGGAAAGTCAAGTATAATAGATGTATTTGAATCAATAACATCCCCTTCTTTTTTCCATAAACACCGTTGTTCTATTCTAATTGATATTAACGGACAAAAGGTGAGAAATGAACCGTTCTCAGGGTATAAAGAATATATAGGCGATAAAACATATAGAATTGAGCCTATGAATAATACTTTTAGATGCAATTTATTAGAAGGTAATTATCAAACGAGCATTATTGACGCCGAGCCCCATATTAGTAATTTCCTACAACAAATCTCTTTCAGAAGGCTCAATGCAGATCGTGATATTATTCCAGAAGGCTATAATTCAGATTATCATTTAGATGAAAATGGCAACGGAGCTTGTAACCTGATCAATCAAATACTCACCAAAGAACAATTACCTGAAAAACTGATACAAAAAAACTTGCTTGAAGCTTTAAATAGAATAATGTGTCCGGATTCAAAATTTGATGGTATCACAGTACAGAAAACAGCTGAAAGTGATAATTGGGAAGTCTATTTATACGAAGGTGATGAAAGATATGCCCTCTCTAAAATGGGCAGTGGATTAAAAACTATAATACTTGTTCTTTTAAATCTAATAATCATCCCTAAAGTTGAGAAATATGATGATGAAAAAATGTGCTTTTTCGCATTTGAAGAACTTGAAAACAATCTGCATCCGGCATTGCAAAGACGTCTTTTTGACTATCTTTTCCAATACGGAAAAGATCATCTCAATGTATATATATTCTTAACAACACATTCACATATTGCGATTAATACATTTGCAAATAAACCAGATACACAGATACTTCATGTCAAAAAAGAAAACGGTATTTCTACTATGGATACAATAGACAGCTTTATTTCAAAAACTCATGTATTAGAAGATCTGGATGTTAGAGCAAGTGATCTATTTCAATCAAATGGAATAATCTGGATTGAAGGTCCATCGGACAGAATATATATCAAAAGATGGTTAGAAATATGGGGAGATAAAGAACTCATTGAGGGTTCAGATTATCAATTCCTATATTATGGTGGAAGATTGCTTTCACATTATACTATTGAAGGAATAGAAGATCTGATAAACATTCTGTCCACTAATAGAAATGCCGTTATTGTAATTGATAGTGATAAAAGATCAAAACAGGGACATATCAACGATACCAAAAAACGAATAAAAAAAGAATTTGAAGAAAAAGGAATGCTCTGCTGGATAACAAAAGGAAAGGAAATTGAAAACTATCTTCCATTTAGTGCTATTAATTCGGCATATTCTTCAAAACTCAATGCAAATTGCACACAATATGAACTCTTCCCAGAATATATTGATGATGTATGCAAGCATTTTACTAATAAAAAAGTGGAATTTGCAAAGAAAGTCGCACCATATATATCTGATAATGATGCAAGCAATATTTTAGGTGTAAAAGAAATGATTATAGCATTAACCAGGAGAATAAAAAAATGGAATTCAAGAGATACATCATAAATCACTAATATATACGTCTTTGTTTTTTTCTGATGATCATACTTAATGCCCTCCACGGGCAGTGGCGCTGACGTGCAGTCCGATTGCATCGAGCAATGTCCCTGTTCCTCATCCAAGATTCGTCACAGAGCCACTCTCTAACGAGAGAAATCAAAAATAAAATCTCATCCATATATATTTAAATTTATATAAATATTATCTAATATATATAATATAATATATATAGTCATGAGATTATCGAAAAAATCAACTTCAATTCCTTAGGAGAAAGCAAAGAAGTCTTCCTCCGTATCAACCCCCAACCTCAAATATATATTATAATTCCGGTAAGGTAAATCTTTCAGCCTTACCGGAATTTTTGTTTTTGGAGGAACTTGAAATGGAAGAAGTAAGAATTTGCGACTACTGCGGAAGAGTGCTTGCCGAGGAAGAGGGCACACCGGTAGACGATGAACTGCTCTGCGACGATTGTGTCGAGGAACACTGCGTCACCTGCGACCACTGCGGTGAGACGATCTGGGAACAAAACAGCGTCTCCGATGAAGATACCTGCCTCTGTCAGGACTGCTTTGATGCCCACTACTACCGTTGCGAATCTTGCGGGCAGATCGTTCCGGAAAGCCTCGTCTGCTGGCACGGCGACCTGCCCTACTGCGAAAGATGCTTCGACGAGTTTGAGGACGAGATCGAAGAGTACGGTTACAAGCCCACACCTATCTTTTACGGAGAAGGAAAACGATACTTTGGCGTAGAACTGGAGGTGGATGACGGCGGCAAGGACAACGATAACGCCGCCAGTCTCAAAAGCATTGCTAACATTCATGAGGAAAACATTTACATCAAGTCGGATGGTTCTCTGGAAGACGGCTTTGAGATCGTTTCCCATCCCATGACACTGGATTATCACATGGAATCCATGAACTGGAAGGAACTCCTTCGGGAGGCAGTCTCCATTGGCTATCGTTCTCATCAGACATCAACTTGCGGTCTGCATGTTCATGTCAATCGAAACGCTTTCGGAGATAACCAGACAGAACAGGAAGATGTCATCAGCCGGATCCTGTTCTTTGTAGAAAAGCATTGGAATGAGTTGTTCACATTCAGCCGCAGAAGCAGCTACAACATGAGCCGTTGGAGTGCACGCTTCGGCTTTGAAAAGACCGGCAAACAAATCCTGGAGAAAGCGAAAAGCGGCTGCAACGGCAGATACGTCGCAGTCAATCTCAATAACTACCACACCATTGAGTTTCGCTTGTTCCGAGGTACGCTCAAATACAACACCTTCATCGCCACACTGCAGATGGTTAACCACATCTGTGATGCGGCGATTTCTTTGTCTGAGGATGGCATCGATGCCATGAGCTGGTCGGAGTTTGTAAGCTCCATTCGGGAACCGGAACTGATCCAGTATCTCAAAGAGAGAAGACTATACGTCAATGAGTACGTGATGGAAAGTGAGGAGATGTAAGATGTGTGCAGTGTTTGGTTTCTTAGACTACAAGGGTAAGATCAGCAACGCTGTCCTGAAAAAATTGGTACACTACCTCTCTGTCGCTGCGGAAGTCCGTGGCACAGACGCAACAGGAATCGCCTACGTCCGGGACGGCAGCATGGTCACCTACAAAAAGCCGAAGCCGGCACACAAGGTCAAGCTGTTCTTTCCCAGGGACACGAGAGCGGTCATCGGGCACACCCGGTTCACGACGCAGGGCAGCGAAAAGCGGAACTGCAACAACCACCCGTTCGAAGGACACTGCGGCAAAGAATCGTTTGCTCTTGCCCACAACGGCGTGCTGTACAACGACAAGGAGCTTCGCCGGGAACAGCATCTCCCACCGACACCGATCGAAACCGACAGCTACGTCGCCGTGCAGCTTCTGGAACAGGGGCAGCAGCTGGACAAGGAAAACATCAAACGCATGGCAGAACTGGTGGAGGGCAGTTTTGTCTTTACGATTTTGAGAAACGACAATACGCTGTTTCTGGTGAAAGGCAATAATCCTTTGGCGGTTTATCATTTTCCGGCACTGGGATTGTACGTTTACGCCAGCACAAAGAGCATTTTGGACAATGCTTTGAAAAAGGTAAATCTGAATGGCAAGTGCTGCGAGGTCGATGTTTCAGAGGGTGAAATCGTCAAAATATCTTCGAGTGGCAATCTCCATAAGAGCACATTTGAAATGCAGGGCTACATCCACACTATGTTCAACCCGTACAATTGGGATCAACTGGATTACGCAAAATGGTGGATGGAAGATGAACGGGAAGAACTGCTGTTGGAGTACTGCGGCACATTTGGCGTTTCGGAAGAAGAAGTCCAGTTGTTGCTTGATTTTGGCTATGATCCGGACGAGATCGAAGAACTGCTCATGGATACAGTGGCAATGGAGGAAGCAATTAGCGAGGTAAAAACACCGTTACAGTGTGAAGCATAAAATGAAAAATTGGAGGAATTTGACATGAAGGAATTTATCGCAGGACTGGTACTGACACTGGTGATCGGCGGCATCGGGATCGCCATCGAAATGCAGGAACGAGAGGAGGTGAAGTACATCAATGCCGATTGCAATTGAAATGTTTCTGGCAGGGGTTGCCTGCGGCGTACAACTGCTGGCACTTGTCAAGAAGAGTAAGTAAAAATTTTGTTTGCGGGAGGCTTGGCGTGATGCTGAGCCTCTTTTTTTAGAGGGAGGAAGAAATGCTAGAAGAAACTACGATCATCAAAAGCAAAGCAATCTTTTCAGATGACAAAGAACATCGCTTGCTTCTGCGGAAGGAATGGGACAGCGAGAAACCTACCGCAATGGTCATCATGATCAACCCGAATACAGCGGATACGGTCAACTTTGATATGACGACAATGCTTGTTTTGAATAATGTCAGCAAGTTGGGTTTTGGCAGCGTCAATATCGTGAATCTGTACAGCAGAATTATGGAAAAGCTCAATCTTCGTTTCAACGGCGATGATGAACTGATTGCTGATGAAGCAGATGAGATCATACAGCAGTACGCTGCAATGAGTGATGCCATTATCATTGCATGGGGCACCATCGGGAAGAATACTTTGCGAGTGAGGGAGCGGCAGAAATACCTGCTGGAATTGATAAAGCAGCATGCTGGCAAGATGTACCAGATCGGAAGAAATGCCTGCCACCCGCTCACGCCGGCAGTCAGAAGAGAATGGACGTTAGAACCTTATGAAATGGAGGAGGCAGAATGATAAAAGTAACAAATCTCAAAGAAATTGATCAGATTCAGCCTTTGATGCTCAAAGCATATATTGCAAAGAAAATGACCGCAATGATGCAGGAGTATCAAGTGGATAATCTGGATGACATCGGCTGCTTTATCGTGCTGGAACCGGAAGAATTTACAGACTTTCCAATTGGTGAAGTGGAGTTTGTAGAAATACTTTTCCTGGAAGAAAGCATGTTTTTGCATGGTGTCAGAATTATTGATGAAAGCTATGGAGAGGACATCTATCTGCCTGTTGAGGTGGTAACATGCTGAACATTCCAAAAGTAGCACAATACGCCCGGTTTTCCAGTGACAATCAACGAAGCGAATCCATCGATGCACAGATACGAGCTATGAATCAGTTCTGTAAGCAAAATCATTGGCAGGTGGTTTCCACCTATACCGATGAGGCGAGGTCGGCAACAACAGATAACCGACCGCAGTTTCAGCAGATGATCGCAGACAGCGGCAAGGGATTGTTTGACATCGTTCTGGTGCATAAGCTGGACCGTTTTTCAAGAGATCGTTACGACAGTGCTATCTACAAGAAGAAACTAAAGAAGAACCATGTCAAGCTTTGCAGTGTGCTGGAACGCATGGACGATTCCCCGGAGAGCATTATGATGGAAGCGGTTCTGGAGGGCATGTCCGAGTACTACAGCAAGAATCTGGCACGGGAAGTCATGAAAGGTATGAATGAGACAGCCCTGCAGTGCAAACATACTGGCGGCTGTCCTCCGCTGGGATACGATCTGGATGAAAACCGGCATCTGATTATCAATGAACAGGAAGCACAAGCGGTAAGAATCATCTTTCAGATGTTTGCAGACGGTCACGGATACACAACTATCATTGATTACTTGAATGCCCATGGATACAAGACAAAACGTGGGAAGATGTTCGGGAAAAACAGTTTGTACGAAATACTCAGCAATGAGAAGTACACTGGTGTTTTTGTGTTTAATAAGGCGGCTGCAAAAACAGACGGCAAGCGGAATAATCACGCTCAAAAAGACAGCTATATCCGCATTGAAGGCGGCTGTCCTGCGATCATCGGGAAAAAGCTGTTTGCACAGGTGCAGCGGATCAAGGCGAAGAACAAGCGAAACATAGGACGCTATCACAGCAAAGAGTTTTACCTGCTGACTGGAAAACTGGTCTGTGATGTCTGCGGCAAGCGGATGATCGGGAATCTACGATTTTCGGGAAGAAGTAAGACACGGCTTGCTACCTACAGATGCAATACGCATCGTGCAATGTGCAACAACAAGGAGCTGAATAAGGACTATCTGGATGCCTACATTGCTGTGCTGATCGGCGAGAGATTGAAGCCGAAAAATTTGAGAAAAGCTGTTTCTAAGGTGAATCAGCAGGTGCAGAAATTCAACAGCAGCTACGACAAATATCATACAGATGTTTTGCAGCAGTACAATGAAGTGCAGGACAGCCTTGCCAACATCACCAGGGCAATCGAAAAGGGCATCTTTACAGATGACTTGCTCCAGCGAGCAGAGCAGTGGTGTTATACTAAAAAAGTAGACAAGGGAAAAGAAAAGTAGTATAATAAAAGAAAACACGAAAGAAGAAAAACCAAGGAGGAAAAAATGACAAACAAACAGCTGCAATACGATGAAACTTTTAAAAAGAACATCGTGGCATTACACCAGAACGGAAAAACCCAAACTGAGCTTTCCAAGGAATACGGAATATCGGTAAGTGCGATCTCAAGATGGATAAAGCTTTATTCGGAAGTCAGGGTCGACGACAATACTGTTATGACAGCAAAGCAGATAAAGGAACTGCAAAAAAGAAACGCACAGCTTGAGGAGGAAAACATCATATTAAAAAAAGCGCTTGCCATAATGACTCCACGCTCAGGGAAAGAATGAGAGCTGTACATTTACTTCGGCACGAACATGCAATAATAACCCTATGTCGTGTTCTGAATGTAAACCGCAGCAGCTATTACAAGCATTTTAACTCTAAAGAACCTAAAAGAGCAATTGAAAACAGAAATATAAAGAACTGTATTTTACAGATTTATTCCGAAGCAAAATGCCGTTACGGAGCTCAGAAAATGCGCAAGGTTCTTGAAGTTAATTATGGCATACATATCAGTCAGGGAAGAGTGTACCGACTGATGAAGCAAATGCAGCTTCCTAAAATGTCAACTGTCAAGCCGAAATTCAAAGCCGCAAATAAATCCAGTGACAGAGATTGTCACAACATATTAAAGCAGAATTTTAATCCCAAAGAGCCAAATAAAGCATGGTGCAGCGACATTACATACATAAAAGCCGGAGGAAGATTTTATTATTTATGCGTTATCATTGATCTTTTTTCAAGACGTGTGATAGCTTATAAAATAAGTAGCAAAATCGATGCCAGGCTTGTCCTGGATACATTTGAATCTGCTTTAAAAAACAGGAATTATCCTGAAAATGTGATTTTCCACTCAGACAGAGGTTCTCAGTATACCAGCGATGAATTCCGAAAAAGGCTGGACAGAGCTTCTTTTATTCAGTCGTTTTCTAAAAAGGGGCATCCTTATGACAATGCCGTAGCAGAAGCTTTTTTCAAGTTTTTGAAACTTGAAGAAACTAACCGCCGTTCATATGCCTCTTTTGATGAATTGGAATTGTCTGTTTTTGAATATATTCACTTTTACAATTTCAAACGACCTCACTCTGCTAATGACCTTTTATCTCCCATTCAATTTGAAGATCTTTTTTGATTCTTTTCTCTTCTTCTGTCTACTTTATTGACTATGGTCCAATTCATTGTGATGAACCGAATACAGGATTTGAGCCGAGGTTGATCTCGGCTTATTTTTTTGCCCGCTGGTCTGGTTGGCGGTTACCATTCTGTGCCGTTTTTTGTTGTGAACGTGCATTTTCTCGTTGTAACTGGCTAAAAAAAGCGGATACATCTTATGCATCCGCTTTTTATCTCTGTTATACTAAAACATTTTCTTTGACATATATCAGCTTTTAGTCCATATCCGAAAAAGCACATGATTTCTGAAATTTGGAATTATATGCTTTTTTTCTATTAGGTGATGACATTCACAATTTATCGAGATTAGTTTTATTTTTGAGCGTCCATTGCAATAACTTCATCAATTGTATTTTGGAGTGTGTTAAGATTGTCGTCATTATCAATGCCGCCCATAAGTGCTTCGCCCACGATATTGCCGTTTCTGTCAATGACATACGTTGTCGGGAACGCAGTGACACCCAGTGCAAATTTTCCGGCATCGCTGTCAGAATCAAAATAGATGTTCCGATATTTCGCTCCCTTTGTTTCCAGAATTTGTTTTGCCGTCGCAATATTCTGCTCGTCACCGTCAAGTGCACCGACATTTACACCAAGCACTTCACCGCCCTGTTCTTTGATGCGATCATTCAGGGCATTCATTTCACTGAGCTCCTCCACACAGGGTTTGCATTCGTTGAACCAGAAATTCACCACTGTCACAGCATTCTCTGCGAAAACACTGCTGTCCACCTTGTTTCCGTCCAGATCTTTTCCCTCAAACTGCGGGAATGCAGTGCCAGATGCATCGCTGGTCTGCTCCTCAGAAGAATCCGTCGGAAGTGCTGCGATCTCCTCTTCAATTTTGCGGATCTGTTCTGCATCTGATTTCAGCGTTTCATATTCCGCATCGGTAAACTGATCCTTTGCGCCGTCTACCGCAGCCATCAGCACATCGCCATAGTTCGAACTCAGCATGTCCTCTGTGACATTTTTGCTCATGGATGCAAACACCTTTTCCCACAGATCATTGTTTTTCGCCATGATCGCATTTTCTTCATCCAAAAGTTCCTGTGAAGATTTTCCGGATGTTTCTGCTTCGCCGGATACTTCACTGGACACGCTTGAAGAAGTGTCCTTTACCGTACTGCCGCATCCGCTGAGCGGGACAGAAAGTGCCAGACAAGCTGCCAACATCATCATCAGATTCTTTTTCATTTTCATTTTTTAAGCTCCTTTTTTTCTGTTGAAATTTCTTTTGCCTTTGATAGATCTCCAAAACCATACCGATAACATATGGCATGAGTCGGACAGGATTTCATACACATACCGCAGCGGATACACTCGGCATGGTTAGGCTGTCTGGTGACATCGACATCCATTTTGCATGCCTTTGCACAAGCACCGCAAGATACACATTTATCTTTGTCCACCTTCATCTGAAAAAGCGATACCCGATTCAAAAGTGCATAAAATGCTCCCAGCGGACACAGCCATTTGCAGAACGGGCGGTAGAAAAACACACTGCCAAGTATCACAGCCAGCAGGACAAATGCTTTCCATGAAAAAAGTGTACCAAGTGCCGTGCGGATTCCTTCATTGGTGATCGACAACGGAATCGCACCTTCCAGCACACCTTGCGGACAAAGGTATTTGCAGAAGAACGGATCCCCCATTCCCAGCTCATTGACGACTACCATCGGGAGAAGAATCACCATCACCAGCAAAATACCATATTTCAGATAACGCAACGGTTTCAGCTTTTGGGTAGAGAGCTTTGGCGACGGGATCTTATGCAAAAGCTCCTGAAACCAGCCGAACGGACACAAAAATCCACAGATAAATCTCCCCAGCAAAACACCAAGCAATATCAATATTCCGGTGACATAGTAAGAAAACTTGAATTTCGACGACCCTACAACTGCCTGAAATGCCCCGATGGGACAAGAGCCTGCTGCTCCCGGACAAGAATAGCAATTCAATCCCGGCACACAGGCGTACTTTTCCTTTCCCCGATTCAGAGAACCATTCAAAAAATTTGGAAGATGAATGTTTGTCAGAAGAGTTGCCACTGCCTGAATCCAACCTCGAAATCGTGCAAAAAAATGCACTTTCTTTTTGTTACGCTGTTTTATCTTAGCCAATTCCAACACACTCCATACACAATCGAATTGCCTTTGAAAAAACTGTTTGTGCTTCGTCACGCCAGATGCCAAAGACGAGCATTGCAATTCCAATGAGCAAAAGAAGCACTTGCACAGCTGCTTTTTTTAATGCCATTTGTTTCCCTCCTGTGATTTGATGATACCAGTATACACCATACAGTATAAAATCTGCGTTAAGAGAAAAATAACACAAATTTTATTTGCATATGTTATAATAAAGAAAAAATATAAGGAGCTTACTATGAGACTTTTGGTAGTAGAAGACGAACAGTCCTTGCAAGAGGACATCAAAAAAAAATTGCAGCATTCAGGATATGAAGTAGATGCTTGTGGCGATGGAGAAACAGCTTCAGAATATTTAGCAGTTGAATATTATGATTTGGTATTATTAGACTTGAATCTTCCTAAGATAGATGGAATGACGCTTCTCCGTAATTTTCGGGAAGAAAATCAAGAAACACCCGTATTGATTTTATCGGCACGAAGTGAAATCAATGACAAAGTAGAGGGGTTGGATGCAGGTGCAAATGATTATCTTTCAAAACCATTTCATCTTGCAGAATTGGAGGCAAGAATTCGCAGCCTTACACGAAGACAGTTTATTCAGCGAGATGTTTGTCTGCAATGCGGCAAAATTACATATGATACCAAAAGCCGTATTGCAGTAGTAGACGGCATTGCAATTAATCTGACACGTAAAGAAACCGGTGTATTGGAATATCTGATGTTACATCAGGGCAGACCCATAAGTCAAGAAGAACTTATTGAACATGTGTGGGACAGCAGTGTTGATAGTTTCAGCAATTCGATTCGTGTTCACATTTCTTCACTTCGAAAGAAACTTCGTTCAGTTCTTGGTTATGATCCTATCAGGAACCGAATTGGAGAGGGATACGAGATAGAAGGAGAATCCAAATGAAGCGAATGAAACGTCTTTCTTTTCAATGGAGAATTACATTGCTGACTGCGATTTTAATTGCCGGAACTTGTATTTGTTTAAATCTTCTGCTCTATCGTTCCGGTACTGTCAGCATGGATTCGCTGAACGGTTTCGTCATGAAATATGACACCGGAAACTCTGATGTTGTGAAAATTGAATTCGATGATCAGCAGATGTCTGCATTTCTCCGTCAGTTTTCTCAGGAAGTTTACGATGCTAAGGCAGCTTTTGGAAAAAAGGGCTGGTGTATTACAGCCATAGTCACACTATTGAGTGCGGCAATTGCATATTTTGTAAGTGGCAGAGCCCTCAAACCATTGAAAAAATTTTCACAGCAAACGGAAAATATCGATCAGGACAATCTTACCAGCACACGTCTTGATGAAAATACAGCAGCAGAATTTCAGCAGTTGAGTTGTTCAGTGAATCATATGCTTGACCGACTTGCATTGTCGTTTGATTTACAGCGTCAGTTTGCAGGAAATGCTGCACATGAATTGCGAACACCATTGGCAATGATGCAGACGAAATTAGAGCTGTTTACTGAAGAACATTCTAATGTTGATGCAGAAACCTCAAAGCTGGTGCAATTTCAAATCGATCAGGTAGACCGTTTGACTTCCCTTGTTCGTACGCTTCTGGAAATGAGCAATTTGCAGTCTGTTTCCCGTTCTGATGAAATTGAGTTAGCACCACTAATTGATGAGATTCTGACAGATCTTACCACACTTGCCGAACAAAAAAACATTACATTACATCAAAATTGTGAAGATGTTCACATGATTGGCAGTGATACGCTGATTTATAGATTGCTATTTAATCTGATTGAAAATGCAATTAAATACAATCATTCAGGCGGCAGTGTGACCGTTTCTATGCAACAAGAAAATCAGCAGGTTTTGCTTCATATTGCAGATACAGGCTGTGGAATTCCGGAAGAATACAGGGAAAGTATTTTCCAGCCTTTTTTTCGTGTAGATAAGTCAAGAAGCAGACAGATGGGCGGTGTTGGTTTGGGGCTTGCCCTTGTAAGAGAAATTGCAGTACTGCATGGAGGAAGTGTGTGCGTGGAATCTGGTTCAAAAGATGGAACGACTTTTGCCGTGAAATTGCCATTGAATGGAGAAAAAACAGAATAATGGTTCGTATTTTTGTGTAATGAAACAAAATTGCTACCATAATAGAACAAGCCTCTGCCAAATTTCGCTTCAGCAGAGGCTTATTTTCATAGTTACAAAAATAAATTTAGAAATAAGGTTTCAATTTAATTTAAAGATCCCAGCGAACTTAAAAAAAGCTATAAACATATATTTACTCCTTTATCCACATAGCTGGTCGAATGCCATAACTATAATTTACATAATCGTTTCTGAAATCGCCATTATCATATCTGACGAAACAAACATATTGGACCATAGTCAATAAAGTAGACAGAAGAAGAGAAAAGAATCAAAAAAGATCTTCAAATTGAATGGGAGATAAAAGGTCATTAGCAGAGTGAGGTCGTTTGAAATTGTAAAAGTGAATATATTCAAAAACAGACAATTCCAATTCATCAAAAGAGGCATATGAACGGCGGTTAGTTTCTTCAAGTTTCAAAAACTTGAAAAAAGCTTCTGCTACGGCATTGTCATAAGGATGCCCCTTTTTAGAAAACGACTGAATAAAAGAAGCTCTGTCCAGCCTTTTTCGGAATTCATCGCTGGTATACTGAGAACCTCTGTCTGAGTGGAAAATCACATTTTCAGGATAATTCCTGTTTTTTAAAGCAGATTCAAATGTATCCAGGACAAGCCTGGCATCGATTTTGCTACTTATTTTATAAGCTATCACACGTCTTGAAAAAAGATCAATGATAACGCATAAATAATAAAATCTTCCTCCGGCTTTTATGTATGTAATGTCGCTGCACCATGCTTTATTTGGCTCTTTGGGATTAAAATTCTGCTTTAATATGTTGTGACAATCTCTGTCACTGGATTTATTTGCGGCTTTGAATTTCGGCTTGACAGTTGACATTTTAGGAAGCTGCATTTGCTTCATCAGTCGGTACACTCTTCCCTGACTGATATGTATGCCATAATTAACTTCAAGAACCTTGCGCATTTTCTGAGCTCCGTAACGGCATTTTGCTTCGGAATAAATCTGTAAAATACAGTTCTTTATATTTCTGTTTTCAATTGCTCTTTTAGGTTCTTTAGAGTTAAAATGCTTGTAATAGCTGCTGCGGTTTACATTCAGAACACGACATAGGGTTATTATTGCATGTTCGTGCCGAAGTAAATGTACAGCTCTCATTCTTTCCCTGAGCGTGGAGTCATTATGGCAAGCGCTTTTTTTAATATGATGTTTTCCTCCTCAAGCTGTGCGTTTCTTTTTTGCAGTTCCTTTATCTGCTTTGCTGTCATAACAGTATTGTCGTCGACCCTGACTTCCGAATAAAGCTTTATCCATCTTGAGATCGCACTTACCGATATTCCGTATTCCTTGGAAAGCTCAGTTTGGGTTTTTCCGTTCTGGTGTAATGCCACGATGTTCTTTTTAAAAGTTTCATCGTATTGCAGCTGTTTGTTTGTCATTTTTTCCTCCTTGGTTTTTCTTCTTTCGTGTTTTCTTTTATTATACTACTTTTCTTTTCCCTTGTCTACTTTTTTAGTATAACACCAATGCACTCACTAGTAGCATCGATGAACAGCGTTGTGCTGTCGCTCTTGTTCTTCTTCATGACCATGATGCAGGTGGCGATGCTTGTTCCAAAAAAAAGGTTGCTGGGCAGCTGAATCACGCAGTCGATGAAGTTGTTTTCTACCAGATACTTTCGGATTTTTCGCTCTGCACCGCCTCGGTACATAATGCCCGGAAAGCAAACAATTGCTGCCGTGCCGTTAGATGCCAGCCAACTCAAGCTGTGCATGATGAACGCCATATCAGCCTTGCTTTTCGGTGCCAGTACACCAGCCGGTGCGAAACGTGGATCGTTGATGAGCAGGGGATTTCCGTCGCCCTCCCACTTGATCGAGTACGGCGGATTGGAAACGATCAGCTCAAAAGGCTCGTCGCCCCAGTGCTGCGGATTGATCAGCGTGTCTTCACAGGCGATGTTAAACTTGTCGAACTCGATGTCGTGGAGAAACATGTTGATGCGGCACAGGTTGTAGGTGGTGATGTTGATTTCCTGCCCAAAAAATCCGTTCCGAACTGCGTCACGACCAAGGACTTTTTCCGCTTTCAGCAGTAGTGAGCCACTTCCGCAGGCGGGATCGTAGACTTTGTTGATCTCCTTTTTTCCGACCGTCCCCAGTCTTGTCAGAAGTTCCGAAACGTCTGCCGGCGTAAAGAACTCCCCACCAGATTTTCCGGCGTTGGAAGCGTACATCGTCATCAGGTACTCGTAAGCATCACCGAACGCATCGATGTCGTGATGCTTGACATCTCCGAGGTTCATGTCCGCAACGCCTTTCAAAAGCTTCACCAGCTTTTCGTTACGCTTAGGAACAGTCGAACCTAACTTGTTGCTGTTGACATCGTAATCATCAAACAGCCCCGCAAACTGCCCCTCAGAGGTGGAACCCTTTGCAGACTCCTCGATGTGCCGGAACACACTTTCCAAAGTTTCGTTGAGGTTTTCGTCGTTGGCGGCACGTTTCAGTACGTTGCAGAAAAGTTCACTGGGCAGGATGAAAAAGCCTTTTTCCTCTACCAATCCGTCCCGTGCTTCTTCTGCTTCATCGTCTGGCATCTCTGCGTAGTCAAAGTCCGGGTTTCCGGCTTCGATCTCACCGTTGTTGATGTAACTGCAAAGATTCTCTGAGATGTATCTGTAAAACATGGTGCCCAGCACGTAGTTTTTAAAGTCCCAACCGTCTACAGCTCCACGCAGCTCATCTGCAATCGCCCAGATGGCACGGTGCAGTTCGTCACGTTCTTGTTCTTTTTTGGTGTCAATCATGTTTTTCCTCCAGTGTTTCCTCTTCTCTGCATCCTTTTTCGCAAAAAGACACATTTCTGATTCGATTATACCACAAAATTGCCAAAACGTCAATGTTTTTCCGCCGATTTTAGCGTGGTTTGCACAAAGGAACTCTCGTGCCAGAGATTAGAATTTCCGATTTTCCAAGTCGTTTTTGACAAGAGAGGATGGAAAAAAACGCACTTCAACTTCTGCCCAAAAGGGTACTTTTCGCATCGAACTCGTAAAAAAATGGGCAGCAAAAATCCCCGAAAACACGAAACTTAACGCATTTTCGGGGATTTTGCAACCCTTTTGACTACGTGGGTTTGAGTGGTGGAGGCGATGCTTACAGTGGTAAAATCACTTATTTGCAACCTTTCAAAATGGGAAAAGTCCGAAACTGCGTGGATTTCTTGTGCTTTCTACTTAATCGCTTTAACTGGGTTACGATGCTAATGGATTTCACTTAGTTACGGTCATTCATTGGTTAAGCAAACCAAAAAGATCAATCCAGCAGTCCTACCACAACCTGTCGCTGTGTTCCGTCATCGGTACAGGTGATGATGGTGATTCTGTCATCGCCGAAATCATCAAGCACCCAGACAGCATCCGGATCGACGATTTTGCTTTCGGTCACAGTGTAATGATACATCTGCTTTTGCTTGTCATACAGCGTGATTTCCATGCCAATTTCCACATTTTTCAGATTGTTGAAATATTCTTTGTACAGTGTGCTGCTGTGCCCGGCAATGCAGTAATTGCCCTTGCCAAAATCGCCACTGTCCTTGAAATGCCCTGCCGCTTTGGCGAGCGTTTCATTGTCAGTTCCCTCTAAAATGGGGGCTTTGATGTTCAGATCTGCAATTTCCACAACTGGATTATTTTTCATCAGCATTTGTTTTTGATAAAGCCGGTAGCACTTTCTCACACCGAAAAATCCAAGAATACTGACACCAATCAAAATTGCAATCAGTCCTGAGAGAAACATCCCCCACTGCCTTTTTCTCTTACTCATCCTCTTTACGCTTGAGGACACCAGACGCTTTCACCGCACCGAATCCGAATGCCATGAACATTGCTGCACCCACGCACAGGAGCCAGTTTGTCATGGAATTGTTTCCGGTCTGAGGCAGGTTAACTTCTACGTTGGAAGAATCTGTACCAGTGCCGGTCTTCGGGTCTATGGTATAAATATCCAGCACATTGCCGTTTTCGTCGGTCAGCGTAATTTCGCAAGTTTCCTCCGAGCGTGCGGTGATTTCTGCATTTGCTGGTGTGACACCGGTTTTCTTCTGGTAATCGTTGATTGCCCAGCTGCAAAGATCTTCATCCGCAATGTTGGTCACACTCGTGGTTGCTGCTGTTGTGATCGTGGTTGCTGATGTTGCAGAGGTGGATTCTGTGCTGGAAGCACTGGTGGTTGTTTGAGTTGTGGAAGTTGTTTCATTTGTAGTAGTTGCCTTAGTTGCGGAAGTTGTTGCAGTTGTTCCGCTTGTAGCGGTTGTTGCAGTTGTTTCATTTGTGGTAGTTGTTTCCTCAGTTGTTGCGATTGTTTCATTTGTAGTAACAGTGCTTGCCTTGGTTGCTACAGTTGTTTCGTTTGTAGTAGTTTCCCCAGTTGTTGCACTTGTTTCGCTTGTGGTAGTTGTAGTTTCTTCAGTTGTTTCGTTTGTGGTAGTTGTTTCCTCGGTTGTTGCAGTTGCTTCGTTTGTGGTAGTAGTTCCCTCGGTTGTTGCGGTTGTTTCGTTTTTGGTAGTAGTTTCTTCAGTTGTTGCGGTCGTTTCGTTTGTGGTAGCAGTTGCCTTAGTTGTCGCGGTTGTTCCGCTGGTAACAGTCGTTGCCTTGGTCGCAGAAGTCGTTCCGCTGGTGGCAGTAGTTTCCTCGGTTGTTGCAGTTGTTTCGTTTGTAGTAGTTGCCTTTTTCGTGGAAGTTGTTTCGTTTGTAGTAGTTGTTGTTATGGTGGTCGTTGTTGTTGTGGTGGTGGTCTGTGCATTTACCACAACTGTACCGGTTACAACGTTATAGTTTTCGCTGTCCTCCGGGGTGAACTTCCACGTCAGGGTATTTTCTCCGGCAGTCAGTGCTTTGATCTCGCTGATAATTTCCGCCAGACCCTTGGTATTGTTTCCGCTGAGGATCAGCTTCAGCTCGCTCACAAGATCGCCCTCGGTGTGGGTGTCGCCGTCCACAGCAACTTTCACCGTCGGATCAGCCTTTGCCACCAGGAAATTTAAGGTCAGGTTTGCGGTGTTGCCGTTTTTCGCGGTAAATGTAAAGGTCACGTCCTTGCCGTTTGTGTACACCTTTGTGGGCTTGCCGGAAAGCTTGCTGCCGTCCAGCTGCATGCCGTCCAGCATGGTGGAACCAGTTGCAACCTTCACGGAAACGCCGCCTACGGCATCGGCATTTTTCACGTAATCCTGCAGGTCGATCTCGTCCATGTCCTGATCGTAAACGCACTTGATCTGCGTGGTCGCTGTGGCAACCTGAACCGGAACAGGTTTCACAATTTCCGACAGTTCCACCTCTTTGGCAACTTCTGCATCGGTTTCGTCAGACAGGAAATGCTTTTTGCAGTTCTCACAAGTCCAGTATTCCACGTTTCCGACTTCGGTGTAAGTCGCATCCTTGGCATCGGTTTTCACGAGAGAATGACGATATTTTACCTTTTCAGATGCATCTCCGAAAGCTTTTTTTGTCAGCGTAGAATCGCAGGAAACCGTAATTTCAAGCGAATCGCCGCAGCCGGAAAATGCAAATTCTCCGATGTTTGTGACACTTTTTGGAATTTTGATACTGGTTAAGCCGGTGCAATTGCAAAACGCATAATTTCCGATGCTTGTGATACTGTCTGGAATCGTGATGTCTGTCAAGCTGTTGCATTTATAAAACGCATAATCTCCGATGCTTGTAACGCTATCTGGAATCGTGATGTCTGTCAAGCTGATGCATTTATAAAACGCATAATTTCCGATGCTTGTAACACTCTTTGGAATGCTGATGTTGGTTAAGCCGATGCAATTGAAAAACGCAGAATCTCCGATGCTTGTAACACTCTTTGGAATGCTGATGTTGGTTAAGCCGATGCAATTGAAAAACGCAGATTCTCCGATGCTTGTGACGTTGTTCGGAATCGTTACTTCTCCCGAACAAGTTCTTCCATCGATCAAAATCCCATTTACGATCACAAGTGAGTCGTTTTCCTGCCGTTTATTTGTTAACCAAGGTGTACCAGAAAACGCATCATCTCCGATGCTTGTGACACTACTCGGAATTGCGATGCTTGCTAAATTGCTGCAATTGTAAAACGAACAAATTCCGATGCTTGTGACACTACTCGGAATTGCGATGCTTGCTAAATTGCTGCAATTGTAAAACGAACAAATTCCGATGCTTGTGATACTACTTGGAATCGTGATGTCTGTCAAACTGTTGCAATCGAAAAACGCATAATCTCCGATGCTTGTAACGCCATCTTCAATCACAACTTTTTTTACGCTGTCTTTCTCCTGGGTTGCAGGGCTACCAGAGTCCCAATTATAGGCTTTCATCGCCCCTTTGCCGCTGATGGTCATTGTGCCGTCGGCGGTGAGTGTCCAGGTCAGGTTGTCTTCGTTCCAGTAGGTTCCGATTTGGCTTTCGTTTGCGCCGAGGTTTCCGCTTGTCAGCGTAGAGCCGTTTTCAAGAAGCACCTCTTTCAAAGAAGAACAATGATTAAACACACCAACTCCAATGCTTGTGACACTACTTGGAATCGTGATGCTTGCCAATTTGTTGCAACTGTCAAACGCATATTCTCCGATGCTTGTGACACCCTCTGGAATTTCGATACTGGTTAAGCCGGTACAATTGTAAAACGCAAATTTTCCGATGCTTGTGACACTCTCCGGAATCGTGATGCCGGTTAAGCCGGTGCATTCATAAAACGCATTATCTTCAATGCTTTTGACACCGTCCGGAATCTTGATGCTTGCCAAATTACTGCAACGCTGAAATGCACCATTTCCAATACTTGTAACATTTTCCGGAATGTTGATGCTGGTTAAGCCAGTGCAAATGGAAAACGCACCATTTCCAATGCTTGTGACACTTTTTGGAATGTTGATGCTTGTCATGTTGCTGCAACCGAAAAACGCAGAATTTCCGATGCTTGTGACACCGTCCGGAATCGTTACTTCTCCTGAACAAACTGTGCCGTCAATCAAGATCCCATTTACGATCACAAGTGAATTATTTTCCTTCTGTTTATTTGTTAACCAAGGTGTGTCATAAAACGCAGAAGCTCCGATGCTTGTGACACTCTCCGGAATCGTGATGCCTGTCAAGCTGTTGCAACCGTAAAACGTATGATCTCCGATGCTTGTGACACTACTTGGTATCGTGATGTCTGTCAAGCTGCTGCAATCAGAAAACGCACCATTTCCGATGCTTGTGACACTACTCGGAATTTCGATGCTTGCTAAATTGGTGCAACCGGAAAACGCATAAGCTCCAATACTTGTGATGCCATTTTCAATCACAACTTTTTTTATTTTACTATTGTAGTATGCAGGGCTATTGTCAGAACCATAATACTCCTTCATCGCTCCTGTGCCGCTGATGGTCATTGTGCCGTCGGCGGTGAGTGTCCAGGTCAGTTCGCCTTCGTTCCAGCGGGTTACAACTTTGTCTGCAACTTCACCGAAATTTTCGCTTGTCAGTGTAGAGCCGCCTTCAAGAAGCACCTCTTTCAGAGCAATACAGCCGGAAAATGCTTTATCTCCTACGCTTGCAACACTCTTTGGAATGGTGATGCTTTTTAAGCCAGTGCAATTGAAAAACGCATAAATTCCGATGCTTGTGACGCTTTCCGGAATTTCAATGCTTGTTAAACTGCTGTAACCGAAAAACGCATAATCTCCGATGCTTGTAACGCCTTCTTCAATCACAACTTTTTTTACAATGTCTTTCTTCTGGGTTGCAGGGCTATCGTGAAAGTAATCCTTCATCGCCCCTGTTCCACTGATGGTCAGTGTGCCCTCAGCGTCCAGTGTCCAGGTCAGGCTGTCTTCGTTCCAGTAGGTTCTGATTTTGCTTGCATCTACGCCGAGGCTTTCGCTTGTCAGCGCAGAGCCGTTTTCAAGGTATACGGTCAGCTTGTTGCATTTACTAAATACACCATTTCCGATGCTTTTGACACTACTTGGAATGGTGATGCTTGTCAAGCTGGTGCAATCGGAAAACGCATAATTTCCGATGCTTGTGACACTATCCGGAATTTCAATGCTTTTTAAGTCAGTGCATCTATAAAATGCACACTCTCCGATGTTTGTGACACTTTTCGGAATTTTGATGCTGGTTAAACCGGTGCAACTCTGAAACGCATACTCTCCGATGCTTGTAACGCCATCTTCAATCACAACTTTTTTTATGTTGCTATTGTTGTATGCAGGGCTATTGTTAGTATTGTAAGCGTAATCCTTCATCGCCCCTGAGCCGCTGATGGTTAGTGTGCCCTCAGCATCCAGTGTCCAGGTCAGGTTGTCTTCGTTCCACGTCACTGCACCTGTTTCCTCCGCACTCGCCGTGATCCCCCACGAGATATTTTGCAGGGTGTCGGTCGGGAAGTACAGCAGCGTTCCCGCCGCCATGACTGCTGCCGACGAAAGGGCCGCCAGCCGTTTCCATTGTTTCTTCATAATATGCCTCCTTCGTTTTCAAATATATCACATATTTTTGATAGATCTATTATAACATGATCGAGTGTTCTTTGTCAAGAAAAACAGAGGATTTTTTGAGATTTCGTTCAATTTTTGGAAGCTGGAGAGGAGGAGGTTTGTTCTATGTCTGTTTTTGAAGTGGCTGCCTTATATCTTCACCCGTTCAATCCGGCAAGTATGCCGCTTTTCCTTATCATAATTCACACCAACCAAAAGAACCTCGCCGGTATAATTCTTCAGGCAATCCAGATAATCCTTCCGCTTGATCTGTTCCACTGCCTCTTCTGCAGAATGTCCCCACTTTAGCTCAACGATCAGAGCAGGCAAATCGCAGTTTCGATTCGGCTCAAACACAATATCTGCAAAGCCTTTTCCAGCCGGCATTTCCCGGTGTAGGGTATAATTCTTCTGGGCAGAGTAGTATGCCAGAGAGATCACGCAGGACAGGGCGTTTTCATCGTTGTATTTCAAAATCGATGCGTTTGCCTGATGTGCTTGTTCGATCAGTTCTGCAACCGTTTCCGCATCGCCGGAAAGGGTTGCTTGCAGCAGCCGCTCCGAGGAACGGATCGCCTGTACAACTGGCTCCCAACCGCCGTCTTCAATGGAGTTGATGAACTCCTGCCGCACTTCTCCGTTCGGAATCCATACCACACGGTTCTGTTCATCATAGGTCAGGTATCCCAGATGCACTAGCAGCGTAAGAACATCGTCTGCACTGTGGAATGTAGTCATGTCATTCTGGAACTTATCCGGATTCACAGGGACTTTTTCGCCTGCGATCATCTGTACGATCTTGTCACGAAGTCCGTCCTGATTCAGGTCAATGTACACTTTCAATGCTTCGTAGGTTTCTGTCTTTGTCCAGTAGTTGCTGAATTTTCCACGGAGCATAGCTTCTACCACGGACTTCGGATTGTAGATCGAAACGCCGTCTACACAGTATCCGTCATACCACTTCTTTGTCTCTGTAAACGGCATCTGGTATTGTTCACACAGTCGGCGAACTTCCTGTTCTGTAAAGCCGGTAAACTCTTCAATGGGAGAGGCATCCGTCATGGAGTATTCGTAAAAAGCATTGATGGCAGAGTGCTCTCCGTATTTCTTGATGGGTAAGATGCCTGTCATGTAGGCAAGGGCAATGTAACTCTTGTCCTTTAACAGGTTGCGTAAAAAATCCAGATAAGTTTTCTGCGATGCCGCATCACTTTTATGCACTCGAAAAATGCAGTCCCATTCGTCGATGATAAAGACAAACGGAATTTTGTACTGTGCAAACGCCTGTTCCAGTACCTTGACCAGAGTTCTTCGCCGTGGCATTCTGAGATCTGCAAATTCCTGCTGCAGTTCATCCAGCAAATCTTCCTCAACAAATTGAATCAGCTGTTTCATATTTTCCGATTCCGTCAAGTAATCCCGCATATTTAAGTGGATGACATTGTATTGATTCAGATGCTCTTCAAATCCCGTATGCTTTGCAATTTTCAGCCCTTGAAACATTTCTCTGGAATCACAGCCACGGCTGTAGTAAGCCGTCAGCATATTCGCCGCCATAGACTTCCCAAATCTTCGTGGACGGCTGACGCAGATATATTTTTGTGTAGTCCGTAAAACGCTGTTTGTATACTGAATCAACTCTGACTTATCCACATAGATCTTGGAATTCAGCACCTCTTGGAAATCGACATTTCCCGGATTCAAGTAAACACCCATTGCATTTCCCTCCTTGTCATGTTTTCAATTTCTTTACCTTTATTATACCACAGCAGAGGGGAAAAAGCAACTTTTTCATACACAAAAAGCTCCGGATTTTCCCGCCACTTAGGACGATCCGGAGCTTTCTCATTGTGACCTGTTCTTTCCGTTACTTAGCAGAAGTACGTATTGGTTGAACCCTTCTTCTTTCCTCTTGTCAGATGCGGCAGCATTCCCTGGTTGTACAGCTTGCTGACGGCTCTGCCCACTCTGCACTTATCTCCACGGGACAACTGCTGGTATAGTCCGGGACGGTTCATTTCAATGATGTCCCGGACACGCAGCTGCTTTCCATGGGTGCTTCTGCATCGGATGACACAAGCAATTGCCATCTGTGCCAGTTTCTTGTTGGCATAGTTATAAGTAAGTACAAAAATCTGCTTCATAAAAATAGCCCCTTTCAAAATTCCACGTTGATTTCTTCGCCGTCTTCTGCAAGCTGCTGGAAAAGTGCTGCCTTCGCCTGTTCCTGCCGCAGCTTCTCATGAGAGATGATCTTGACTCTTTGTCCGATGATGCCTTTCGGAAAGGAAAGTTCTTTCTCCTGCAGAAGCGGCTGCAGCTCTTCTTCGTTGATCGTCACGGTTCCCTTGTTGGTGTAACAGCCATTCTGGTCGATTCCCAGAATTGTCAGCGTATATTGTTCAAAGTCGTTCAATTTCTCAATTGCGGTCACCAGTGCTTCGGTACACGCAATGGGATTTTCAAATTGATATGTCATGATGCCCGTTCCTTTCTATTATCGTCGAAGTATGCTTTTGTTTCTTCATCTATGAGAACACCGTGCTGAAAGTTCACGGTGATGGTTTCTTTGCCGATCTGAATGTCCCGGAGCACAGCCGCTTTCAGTGCAGCTGCCTCCGGCGATTTTTCAGTACACATGTAGTTTGTAAACTTTTGAACGATCTCCCGGTATGTTGCATCATCCACCGCAGAGATCGGATTGTCCAAAGCATCCAGCTGCTGTTTCAGCTGCTGAAGTTCCTGTTCGTTTTTCTCAACGGAACGCAGGATGGTTTCGGTAGCACGTCCCTGTTCCAGGTATGCCATCAGATTGGCGTTTGCCTTTTCCAGTCCGTTGATCCGATTTTGTATGGTGTTGGTCTCTCCGCTCTGCATCAGTTTTCGGAGAGAAAGCTTCTGATTGACTGCCTCGATGATCTTTGGCTGGTTGGCTGGCTGAAAGAGACAGTTCTTCACTGCGTGAAACACAAACGGTGCCAGCTGGTCTGCCCGCACACTGGGGATGCCGCAGTCACAGCTCCTTCGGTACTGCAGGTACTTGTGCCCGTTGCTGTGGTTGACGTTGCCGGAGAACGGCTTGCCGCACTTCGAACAGCGTGTGAAGCCGTTGAGGGAGTAGTAGTTCTTGCCGGTTCTTCTGGCTGTCCGCCGGCGGTTCTGTGCCAGCTTCTCCTGGACCTTGTCGAAGCGTGCCGGCTCGATGATCGCCGGCATCCCGTCCGGGATCTCTATGGGATCCGGCTTGATCTTGTGGGAGTTTCGGTGTCCGTCGCTGTCCTTGGCAGCTGTGCGGTCGTAGGTGTAAGTACCCTTGTATTTCTGGTTCGTCAGGATGGTGTGGATGGCGGTGTCTGAAAAATCGTTGCCGCCAGTGGTTTTGTATCCCTTTTCTTTCAGATGCTTTTTGATGTAGCTGTATCCCATGCCGCTGCTGTAAAGGGTATAGATGTCACGAACGATCGGTGCTGTCAGAGGATCGATCTCATAGAGTCCAGCCTCATTGACTGTATAGCCGATGGGTGGAACGCCGCCCAGATGACGGCACTGTCTGGCACTTTCCAGCAGTGCAGCTCTGGTGTTTTTAGAAATGTTGTCTGATGTTTCCTCTGCCGCTGCCGCCTTTACGATGGTGGCAAACTTGCTGTAGTCCTCAGATGCCGTATCAACGCTGTCATTCACAGCGATCAGCCGGATCCCATGTGCTTCCATCCATTTCAGGTCTTCGATCTGATTCCCGGTGTTTCTGTGGAGCCGGTCCAGTGCTCTTACCACAACGATCTTTGCCTGTACTTTTCCGGACAGGATATCATTCTTCATTTGCTGGTAGCCTTCCCGATTGGTGTTTCTGCCAGTCTTGGCGTAATCGTGATAGATCTGTTCAATGGTCATCTGATGTGCTTCTGTGTAATTCTCCGCACACGTCATCTGTGCTGCCGGACTATTGCCGTTGTCCTGGGCATGTGAACTATAGCGAATATAGACAAGTGCAAGCTGCGTCTTTTTGGATGTATTCATTGTAAAATCCCTTTCCCTTCTGTTTGTTCTTGCCGCTCCAACCGCACTCCGGCGGCGGTCGTATGACCCAGTATCTCATGATGCACGCTCCTCCATCAGAATCGCAACGAGAACATCAGCCGCCAGATCGATCATGCGATCGTTGGCAGCCTCTGCCTCGGAAGCTTTTTGTTTTTCTGTATCACAGCCGTCATAGTAAAAAAAGCTTTCCCTCAATCGGTTTCGGCTGATCTGTAATCTGGTAATCTCTTCCATAGGCAGCTTCTCTTTCCTCCATTATCTGCATCGGTCCCAGGCTCTGCCTTTTGTAAGTGTAAACGGCATCATTCACCGGACCAAAGGCTTCATCGATCTTCGGATAGCAAAACCGGTAGCCGTAGCTGACAACGCCGTCGATGCTGATCTTTGCCTTAATGCGGTTTTTCTCCGGTGTGACCAAGTATCCTTCATCCAGAAGAACACGAACTGCGGTTTTTTTATCGGTGGCTCCGATCTGTTCCAGAATCTGTTCAAAGGTGGACTCCAAAATCTCCACCTTTATCGGCTTCTTTTTCCGATCCAGTGTCCATTTGATACCCGCTAACTGCTTGTAGCTGCAGGAGATATAATTGAAGATACGGCATACCAGGTTTTTGCCCGGATGTGCCTCTTCAGTGATCTCACCGTGCAGGAGCACGCACATCTGCTTTAGGATCTCCGTATTGGTCTGAATGCCCAGTGTACTCAACATCACAGATGTTGTTACGATCATGGCGTAGTTCATAGCAAGCCGTTCCGAAAGGCTGCATGTTTCCGGAAACAGTTCCAGCAGTTCTTCACGCACGTCTTGAAACTGCTGTAAGATCTCCGCACTGTCTGATGCAAGAAGATGCTCTGCCAGCAGAGAACCCACATATCCGTAGTTTTTGCCTGTAAATGCCTTGATTTGTTCCGAATGGGTACCATCTACTGTGTAGGTCAGTCCATCCAGTGTGATCACTCGAGCAATAATTCCTAAGTTGTCTCGTTCGGCATTCACAAGGTAAGTTTCTGAGCTGAACAACGCAGTACACGCCCAGCTGTTCCTGTATTTTAACTGGGCATTGCTGTCCAGACGAAGCTTTTCCCGTCCCTGGGTAAAAGCATATATGAAATCGGAAATGCGAATGGAATTGCGAATTGTACTCTCATCGTAAGCAATGGGTACACCATGATGTTTTCCCAACATACGATTCAAAGCATTGGCTGTACCATAGAAAGCGGTAAACACATTTTCATCTTCCGGAGAGCTGTACAGCGATGCTGCAAGCTTTAAAGCAGTTGTCTTTCCAGTCGAGGATGTCCCTACCAGCGATACAGCAAAACAATCCGCTGGAATCTTTTCCGTAATTTTCAGATATGCCATCAGTGTGGATGCCGCTGCTGCACAAAGCACAAACTGCAGTGACGACATAGGGAGTATCAGACGGTTCAGTTCTGCAAGGTAATCCTCCGGTGACATCTCCAGATGTGCCCGCAGCACAGGCGGGCTGTGAGCTGCACCGCACCAGTGCAGTGTATTGCTGTCCTTCCATCCCAGAACCTGTCGGGCATCCTCTACCGGTAATGCTGCCACAGCAGCCTGCAGGTACATGCTCATCGCTTCATAAGCTCCGAAAGTACGATCCACCGCAACGCCGATGCGGAACAGTGTCGCACAGATCTTGTCCGGCAGAAGTGCTTCAAACGGGATCCGATGAATTACGCCCTCATATTGTATGTCCAGAAAGTGCCGGTGTTTTTCATCCGCCGCAACACAGAGAAGCTCAAAGTGGTCTGCCAGCCATTTTACCTGTGTATGGCTGGCAAGGTCTGCGAATCCTGCTTCGGTGTGCAGCACGGTGAAGCTGGTTGCATTTACACCTTTTCCAACCACAAATTCCAATGCGTACTTCCGCAGACGCATCCATTCATGAAGGTCGATAGATGCACTTCCGAACCGCTCCAACTCGAACCCGACGGGAATCGGGGCAAACTCGATCATGATGTTATACGTCCTTTCTCAAACAAAAGGTGAAGCGATAAGCTGGTATCGCCTCACCCCGTTTGTCTATTTTACTTTTTTTACTTTAGCAGTTCAATCCGCTTTACGTTACTGAAGCGAGTGCCGCTCCTCTTGGATGTCACTGTAGAGATTTCCAGTCGAAAAGTGTGATTCAGAAGATCATCTGTATCGGTGGTGTTTATCGCCCGAAAGATGTTGCTCCACGGGTGTTTTCCAAGATCCTCCAGTGTTACAAATTTCAGAAAGATCGTGTGATCCATGCTGGATAGTTGAAACTTGAGGCAAACTTCACCCTTGGCATATTCGAAGACGGCTATCAGTTGAGCTTCATATGTCCCGCTCTCAAGTAGGTCTGTTTCATCATATAGTGTCACGTTCATGAATTCATCCTCCATTCATCAATTAAACTTTACCTCTGCGTAAATTGAGCCGTCTTCCAGTTGGTTCGTCGTAAAAATTCCGATTTTGCGTGACTTTCCTTCAGGAACTTCTACGCCACTCATCTCAATTAGTTTTTCAGTTAAGCAGCTGTCATACACGTATCCTCCAGAACGAAATGTTATGCTGCACTTTGAAGTACCGTCAGTGGGAATGACTAAAACGGAATCTGCGACTGTTAACAGTGTTCGTAATGATGAAGCATCCCGCAAGACTCTTATCTGGTGTATAGGCGTGTGCGTTTACGGATGCTAGAAATTCGTTTAAATTCTGTTTCATAATATATTCCTTTCTCCCAGTAAAGGGACTCAAAAATCATTTTCGAAAAGCGTTTTGCTCTCTGCATTTTATTATAGCAAGTCTAATCAATTCTGTCAATAGGTCGTATTTTCTTGCTTTATAGTGCTAATCATATATATATTCAACGTATTTACGCCGCTTTTAGTTTTCTATTTATCAAAGAGCGGATTCTCGGCTTAGGAACCCTATGGCTTCCAGCTGCTTCAAAAGTCAGTTGTGCGTTTTTTAATTTCTCAAATCATTATCTACTTTCTTCTTGTCGAAAATGCGTTCTTTTTTGTTTTGTATTTCTGGATAACAGCATTCTTCCCAGGGATGTCTATGGACAAAATGCTCTCGTAAAGTACACTTGATTTTTTAGAAAGAATCTGCTATAATGAGTATCGGAAAATGCTGTATCATTACTTTACTATTTTTCAGAGCGTGCTTTTGAGGGATTGATCTCAATGGGCATATATTTTGTAAAAGATCACAGCAAAAATGTTCATTTGTGCAACTCGATATATTTTTGGTTGTATTAGCATTATTCTATTGTGCAGAACGTAGAATCTTGAGATGAGGGGAAAAAAATGTCGAATTATCAGTATCCATGGGAGGAAATCTTTCAAGACTGTGCGGATTTGATCACTGTACAGATCAGAGACGGCAAAAATGTTCCGGAAACCTTTCCGCAGTTGTATCAGCTTTTTGAGAAATGGTATACAGAGCGTGGAAAGAAAGTACCGGAACAGCGTCACTTCATTCGCAAAATGCGGGAAGAGCTGGGCGTTGAGAGCGGAAAGAAGAAGATCCAGCCGTACTTGTACGCCTTTGTCGGAAAGTATGACAAGATGTCACTGGAGCTTCTGGCAGAGGGGACAACACTTTCCAGGGTATCCAACGCATCCTGGCTGTTTGTTCGGCTGCGAAGCAAGATCAGCAGCACGACCGACAAGAAAAACGCACACTTTTACTATCTCTCCCGCAAGCTAAAGGAAAAGTTTCCGCAGGACATCCTCTTTCTCTCCTTTGACGTGGACACGCTTGTGATATTATGTAAAAATGAGGAATCGAAAAATCGGGTGCAGTCCCATTTCCATTCCATCGAAGAGGAGCAGTCTGTATGAGCGGCAAAAAAAGAGGACCAAAACCCAGGTATGAGGAAGAAGACGTTCTGGAAGCGATGGCTGTGTATTTCTATGAACATATGGTTGTCCGGAAGGAAGACCTTTCTGTCTTTACAATGGATGCCATTTATGATGACATTCAGCACGATGCTTCCCAGTCGATCCTGTATCGCAATGTAGCATTTCCCAAGTACAGCCGGATGCGGAAAATGCTGATCGACCATCTTTCAGCGTATGGATTGTATCAGGAGAAAGAACGGCTGACTGCTGCTGTGGCAAGCCGGATCATAGAAACTTATGAGATCGATGCAGAGAAAGAGGACATGGACGTGCTTCTCTCCAATCACTATACGCTGACCACGTATGGCGGTCCGGTCATCACCTGCATTGCAAAGCTTCCTGCGGTGGAAGCACTGGACGCGCTGGCGAGGATCGAAAGCAAGGAAAAACAGAAGTCCCTGACCTGGAGCAGAATCAACATGCTCCGCAAACTGTGCCAAAAAATCAAAAAAAGAAATGCCGATGTGATCTTAGCAGTGATCCCGCAGTACAACAAAGCGATTTACCTGAATCAAAACGGCAGGATCGATAAGCACATCAACAACATCAATCCGTTATGTGATACGCTTCTTTTCTTTGTCAAGGACACACCGGAGGGCAGAGCGTTTGTAAAGGAACAGAAATTTCTCGTTTTCCCATTTCTCTCACCAGAGGAAGAACTGCAGTAAAAAAATGCGGGTAATCCTTTTATCCCGGTGCAGCACCGCACGCCTCAGCGGATTCGCTTTTCGCTTGTGCTGCGGTTCGTCGGGCAGTAAAAAAAATCCAAGTCATGCGTATGGCTTGGATTTTTTTGTTGGATCGCTCGTATTGGTTCGCTCGTATTAGTCGCTTGTATTGGTTTGCTTGTATCGGTTCATTAGTACTCTTCCGCCAACAGCATGGTGCAGTGCTTCCCATCATCGATGATGTACACTTTTGCTGTGACCGGCTTTTCTGTCTCCGCAATGTACGTCATCTCAAACTGTGGCTGCTCTGAGGTATGATGCACGATCTGCAAACCGTTCTCCTCGCTGAGCCGAAACACCTGCAGGTAGTCTTTCGGTTCGGGCATCTGATCAACAGCCTGCCACATCATCACTTGCAGTGCAATCGGTATCTCCGCATCTACGCCCCGTGTCAGGTATCTGCCTTTTGATTTTTCAAACATCTTTTCTGCTCCTTTACCTTGGAATCAAACATTTCGTACAGTTCGCCTCGCCGCATGGGAATGGTCTCTGTCAACTCTACCACACCAAATCCCATATCCAGCACAATGTCAAAATCATAGGGTCTCACGTGAATCGCTTTCACAAACTGCTGAATGAACGTGCGGAACTCTTCGGTATTTCGTTTTAACTCTTTCCACTGGGTATGCAGGTATGCCACGTCTTCATATTGAAGCGGTTCCAGCAGCTTTAGTTCGTGCAGTCTGGTTTCCAGTTTTGCTTTCTCGTTTTCCAGCTGTGGACCATAGTCAATAAAGTAGACAGAAGAAGAGAAAAGAATCAAAAAAGATCTTCAAATTGAATGGGAGATAAAAGGTCATTAGCAGAGTGAGGTCGTTTGAAATTGTAAAAGTGAATATATTCAAAAACAGACAATTCCAATTCATCAAAAGAGGCATATGAACGGCGGTTAGTTTCTTCAAGTTTCAAAAACTTGAAAAAAGCTTCTGCTACGGCATTGTCATAAGGATGCCCCTTTTTAGAAAACGACTGAATAAAAGAAGCTCTGTCCAGCCTTTTTCGGAATTCATCGCTGGTATACTGAGAACCTCTGTCTGAGTGGAAAATCACATTTTCAGGATAATTCCTGTTTTTTAAAGCAGATTCAAATGTATCCAGGACAAGCCTGGCATCGATTTTGCTACTTATTTTATAAGCTATCACACGTCTTGAAAAAAGATCAATGATAACGCATAAATAATAAAATCTTCCTCCGGCTTTTATGTATGTAATGTCGCTGCACCATGCTTTATTTGGCTCTTTGGGATTAAAATTCTGCTTTAATATGTTGTGACAATCTCTGTCACTGGATTTATTTGCGGCTTTGAATTTCGGCTTGACAGTTGACATTTTAGGAAGCTGCATTTGCTTCATCAGTCGGTACACTCTTCCCTGACTGATATGTATGCCATAATTAACTTCAAGAACCTTGCGCATTTTCTGAGCTCCGTAACGGCATTTTGCTTCGGAATAAATCTGTAAAATACAGTTCTTTATATTTCTGTTTTCAATTGCTCTTTTAGGTTCTTTAGAGTTAAAATGCTTGTAATAGCTGCTGCGGTTTACATTCAGAACACGACATAGGGTTATTATTGCATGTTCGTGCCGAAGTAAATGTACAGCTCTCATTCTTTCCCTGAGCGTGGAGTCATTATGGCAAGCGCTTTTTTTAATATGATGTTTTCCTCCTCAAGCTGTGCGTTTCTTTTTTGCAGTTCCTTTATCTGCTTTGCTGTCATAACAGTATTGTCGTCGACCCTGACTTCCGAATAAAGCTTTATCCATCTTGAGATCGCACTTACCGATATTCCGTATTCCTTGGAAAGCTCAGTTTGGGTTTTTCCGTTCTGGTGTAATGCCACGATGTTCTTTTTAAAAGTTTCATCGTATTGCAGCTGTTTGTTTGTCATTTTTTCCTCCTTGGTTTTTCTTCTTTCGTGTTTTCTTTTATTATACTACTTTTCTTTTCCCTTGTCTACTTTTTTAGTATAACACCACTGCTCTGCTCGCTGGAGCAAGTCATCTGTAAAGATGCCCTTTTCGATTGCCCTGGTGATGTTGGCAAGGCTGTCCTGCACTTCATTGTACTGCTGCAAAACATCTGTATGATATTTGTCGTAGCTGCTGTTGAATTTCTGCACCTGCTGATTCACCTTAGAAACAGCTTTTCTCAAATTTTTCGGCTTCAATCTCTCGCCGATCAGCACAGCAATGTAGGCATCCAGATAGTCCTTATTCAGCTCCTTGTTGTTGCACATTGCACGATGCGTATTGCATCTGTAGGTAGCAAGCCGTGTCTTACTTCTTCCCGAAAATCGTAGATTCCCGATCATCCGCTTGCCGCAGACATCACAGACCAGTTTTCCAGTCAGCAGGTAAAACTCTTTGCTGTGATAGCGTCCTATGTTTCGCTTGTTCTTCGCCTTGATCCGCTGCACCTGTGCAAACAGCTTTTTCCCGATGATCGCAGGACAGCCGCCTTCAATGCGGATATAGCTGTCTTTTTGAGCGTGATTATTCCGCTTGCCGTCTGTTTTTGCAGCCGCCTTATTAAACACAAAAACACCAGTGTACTTCTCATTGCTGAGTATTTCGTACAAACTGTTTTTCCCGAACATCTTCCCACGTTTTGTCTTGTATCCATGGGCATTCAAGTAATCAATGATAGTTGTGTATCCGTGACCGTCTGCAAACATCTGAAAGATGATTCTTACCGCTTGTGCTTCCTGTTCATTGATAATCAGATGCCGGTTTTCATCCAGATCGTATCCCAGCGGAGGACAGCCGCCAGTATGTTTGCACTGCAGGGCTGTCTCATTCATACCTTTCATGACTTCCCGTGCCAGATTCTTGCTGTAGTACTCGGACATGCCCTCCAGAACCGCTTCCATCATAATGCTCTCCGGGGAATCGTCCATGCGTTCCAGCACACTGCAAAGCTTGACATGGTTCTTCTTTAGTTTCTTCTTGTAGATAGCACTGTCGTAACGATCTCTTGAAAAACGGTCCAGCTTATGCACCAGAACGATGTCAAACAATCCCTTGCCGCTGTCTGCGATCATCTGCTGAAACTGCGGTCGGTTATCTGTTGTTGCCGACCTCGCCTCATCGGTATAGGTGGAAACCACCTGCCAATGATTTTGCTTACAGAACTGATTCATAGCTCGTATCTGTGCATCGATGGATTCGCTTCGTTGATTGTCACTGGAAAACCGGGCGTATTGTGCTACTTTTGGAATGTTCAGCATGTTACCACCTCAACAGGCAGATAGATGTCCTCTCCATAGCTTTCATCAATAATTCTGACACCATGCAAAAACATGCTTTCTTCCAGGAAAAGTATTTCTACAAACTCCACTTCACCAATTGGAAAGTCTGTAAATTCTTCCGGTTCCAGCACGATAAAGCAGCCGATGTCATCCAGATTATCCACTTGATACTCCTGCATCATTGCGGTCATTTTCTTTGCAATATATGCTTTGAGCATCAAAGGCTGAATCTGATCAATTTCTTTGAGATTTGTTACTTTTATCATTCTGCCTCCTCCATTTCATAAGGTTCTAACGTCCATTCTCTTCTGACTGCCGGCGTGAGCGGGTGGCAGGCATTTCTTCCGATCTGGTACATCTTGCCAGCATGCTGCTTTATCAATTCCAGCAGGTATTTCTGCCGCTCCCTCACTCGCAAAGTATTCTTCCCGATGGTGCCCCATGCAATGATAATGGCATCACTCATTGCAGCGTACTGCTGTATGATCTCATCTGCTTCATCAGCAATCAGTTCATCATCGCCGTTGAAACGAAGATTGAGCTTTTCCATAATTCTGCTGTACAGATTCACGATATTGACGCTGCCAAAACCCAACTTGCTGACATTATTCAAAACAAGCATTGTCGTCATATCAAAGTTGACCGTATCCGCTGTATTCGGGTTGATCATGATGACCATTGCGGTAGGTTTCTCGCTGTCCCATTCCTTCCGCAGAAGCAAGCGATGTTCTTTGTCATCTGAAAAGATTGCTTTGCTTTTGATGATCGTAGTTTCTTCTAGCATTTCTTCCTCCCTCTAAAAAAAGAGGCTCAGCATCACGCCAAGCCTCCCGCAAACAAAATTTTTACTTACTCTTCTTGACAAGTGCCAGCAGTTGTACGCCGCAGGCAACCCCTGCCAGAAACATTTCAATTGCAATCGGCATTGATGTACTTCACCTCCTCTCGTTCCTGCATTTCGATGGCGATCCCGATGCCGCCGATCACCAGTGTCAGTACCAGTCCTGCGATAAATTCCTTCATGTCAAATTCCTCCAATTTTTCATTTTATGCTTCACACTGTAACGGTGTTTTTACCTCGCTAATTGCTTCCTCCATTGCCACTGTATCCATGAGCAGTTCTTCGATCTCGTCCGGATCATAGCCAAAATCAAGCAACAACTGGACTTCTTCTTCCGAAACGCCAAATGTGCCGCAGTACTCCAACAGCAGTTCTTCCCGTTCATCTTCCATCCACCATTTTGCGTAATCCAGTTGATCCCAATTGTACGGGTTGAACATAGTGTGGATGTAGCCCTGCATTTCAAATGTGCTCTTATGGAGATTGCCACTCGAAGATATTTTGACGATTTCACCCTCTGAAACATCGACCTCGCAGCACTTGCCATTCAGATTTACCTTTTTCAAAGCATTGTCCAAAATGCTCTTTGTGCTGGCGTAAACGTACAATCCCAGTGCCGGAAAATGATAAACCGCCAAAGGATTATTGCCTTTCACCAGAAACAGCGTATTGTCGTTTCTCAAAATCGTAAAGACAAAACTGCCCTCCACCAGTTCTGCCATGCGTTTGATGTTTTCCTTGTCCAGCTGCTGCCCCTGTTCCAGAAGCTGCACGGCGACGTAGCTGTCGGTTTCGATCGGTGTCGGTGGGAGATGCTGTTCCCGGCGAAGCTCCTTGTCGTTGTACAGCACGCCGTTGTGGGCAAGAGCAAACGATTCTTTGCCGCAGTGTCCTTCGAACGGGTGGTTGTTGCAGTTCCGCTTTTCGCTGCCCTGCGTCGTGAACCGGGTGTGCCCGATGACCGCTCTCGTGTCCCTGGGAAAGAACAGCTTGACCTTGTGTGCCGGCTTCGGCTTTTTGTAGGTGACCATGCTGCCGTCCCGGACGTAGGCGATTCCTGTTGCGTCTGTGCCACGGACTTCCGCAGCGACAGAGAGGTAGTGTACCAATTTTTTCAGGACAGCGTTGCTGATCTTACCCTTGTAGTCTAAGAAACCAAACACTGCACACATCTTACATCTCCTCACTTTCCATCACGTACTCATTGACGTATAGTCTTCTCTCTTTGAGATACTGGATCAGTTCCGGTTCCCGAATGGAGCTTACAAACTCCGACCAGCTCATGGCATCGATGCCATCCTCAGACAAAGAAATCGCCGCATCACAGATGTGGTTAACCATCTGCAGTGTGGCGATGAAGGTGTTGTATTTGAGCGTACCTCGGAACAAGCGAAACTCAATGGTGTGGTAGTTATTGAGATTGACTGCGACGTATCTGCCGTTGCAGCCGCTTTTCGCTTTCTCCAGGATTTGTTTGCCGGTCTTTTCAAAGCCGAAGCGTGCACTCCAACGGCTCATGTTGTAGCTGCTTCTGCGGCTGAATGTGAACAACTCATTCCAATGCTTTTCTACAAAGAACAGGATCCGGCTGATGACATCTTCCTGTTCTGTCTGGTTATCTCCGAAAGCGTTTCGATTGACATGAACATGCAGACCGCAAGTTGATGTCTGATGAGAACGATAGCCAATGGAGACTGCCTCCCGAAGGAGTTCCTTCCAGTTCATGGATTCCATGTGATAATCCAGTGTCATGGGATGGGAAACGATCTCAAAGCCGTCTTCCAGAGAACCATCCGACTTGATGTAAATGTTTTCCTCATGAATGTTAGCAATGCTTTTGAGACTGGCGGCGTTATCGTTGTCCTTGCCGCCGTCATCCACCTCCAGTTCTACGCCAAAGTATCGTTTTCCTTCTCCGTAAAAGATAGGTGTGGGCTTGTAACCGTACTCTTCGATCTCGTCCTCAAACTCGTCGAAGCATCTTTCGCAGTAGGGCAGGTCGCCGTGCCAGCAGACGAGGCTTTCCGGAACGATCTGCCCGCAAGATTCGCAACGGTAGTAGTGGGCATCAAAGCAGTCCTGACAGAGGCAGGTATCTTCATCGGAGACGCTGTTTTGTTCCCAGATCGTCTCACCGCAGTGGTCGCAGGTGACGCAGTGTTCCTCGACACAATCGTCGCAGAGCAGTTCATCGTCTACCGGTGTGCCCTCTTCCTCGGCAAGCACTCTTCCGCAGTAGTCGCAAATTCTTACTTCTTCCATTTCAAGTTCCTCCAAAAACAAAAATTCCGGTAAGGCTGAAAGATTTACCTTACCGGAATTATAATATATATTTGAGGTTGGGGGTTGATACGGAGGAAGACTTCTTTGCTTTCTCCTAAGGAATTGAAGTTGATTTTTTCGATAATCTCATGACTATATATATTATATTATATATATTAGATAATATTTATATAAATTTAAATATATATGGATGAGATTTTATTTTTGATTTCTCTCGTTAGAGAGTGGCTCTGTGACGAATCTTGGATGAGGAACAGGGACATTGCTCGATGCAATCGGACTGCACGTCAGCGCCACTGCCCGTGGAGGGCATTAAGTATGATCATCAGAAAAAAACAAAGACGTATATATTAGTGATTTATGATGTATCTCTTGAATTCCATTTTTTTATTCTCCTGGTTAATGCTATAATCATTTCTTTTACACCTAAAATATTGCTTGCATCATTATCAGATATATATGGTGCGACTTTCTTTGCAAATTCCACTTTTTTATTAGTAAAATGCTTGCATACATCATCAATATATTCTGGGAAGAGTTCATATTGTGTGCAATTTGCATTGAGTTTTGAAGAATATGCCGAATTAATAGCACTAAATGGAAGATAGTTTTCAATTTCCTTTCCTTTTGTTATCCAGCAGAGCATTCCTTTTTCTTCAAATTCTTTTTTTATTCGTTTTTTGGTATCGTTGATATGTCCCTGTTTTGATCTTTTATCACTATCAATTACAATAACGGCATTTCTATTAGTGGACAGAATGTTTATCAGATCTTCTATTCCTTCAATAGTATAATGTGAAAGCAATCTTCCACCATAATATAGGAATTGATAATCTGAACCCTCAATGAGTTCTTTATCTCCCCATATTTCTAACCATCTTTTGATATATATTCTGTCCGATGGACCTTCAATCCAGATTATTCCATTTGATTGAAATAGATCACTTGCTCTAACATCCAGATCTTCTAATACATGAGTTTTTGAAATAAAGCTGTCTATTGTATCCATAGTAGAAATACCGTTTTCTTTTTTGACATGAAGTATCTGTGTATCTGGTTTATTTGCAAATGTATTAATCGCAATATGTGAATGTGTTGTTAAGAATATATATACATTGAGATGATCTTTTCCGTATTGGAAAAGATAGTCAAAAAGACGTCTTTGCAATGCCGGATGCAGATTGTTTTCAAGTTCTTCAAATGCGAAAAAGCACATTTTTTCATCATCATATTTCTCAACTTTAGGGATGATTATTAGATTTAAAAGAACAAGTATTATAGTTTTTAATCCACTGCCCATTTTAGAGAGGGCATATCTTTCATCACCTTCGTATAAATAGACTTCCCAATTATCACTTTCAGCTGTTTTCTGTACTGTGATACCATCAAATTTTGAATCCGGACACATTATTCTATTTAAAGCTTCAAGCAAGTTTTTTTGTATCAGTTTTTCAGGTAATTGTTCTTTGGTGAGTATTTGATTGATCAGGTTACAAGCTCCGTTGCCATTTTCATCTAAATGATAATCTGAATTATAGCCTTCTGGAATAATATCACGATCTGCATTGAGCCTTCTGAAAGAGATTTGTTGTAGGAAATTACTAATATGGGGCTCGGCGTCAATAATGCTCGTTTGATAATTACCTTCTAATAAATTGCATCTAAAAGTATTATTCATAGGCTCAATTCTATATGTTTTATCGCCTATATATTCTTTATACCCTGAGAACGGTTCATTTCTCACCTTTTGTCCGTTAATATCAATTAGAATAGAACAACGGTGTTTATGGAAAAAAGAAGGGGATGTTATTGATTCAAATACATCTATTATACTTGACTTTCCACAGTTGTTGCGTCCAATAAGAAGTGTGAATTTTTCTGGCTTTAATGATATATAATCACCTTTAAACGATTTATAATCTTTAAAGCGTATTTCCTTAATTGTAAACTTCATAAATACCACCTCTATAAAACAATGCAATTTTCAAGAAGCTGTTTACTCTCTCTCCAATCAGGCAGCATTACCTGTAAAAGAGAGTAGAACTGTTTTGAATGATTAGGATGAATAAAATGACAAAACTCATGATACACCACATATTCAATGCAGTTCTTAGGAGCTTCGATCAATCGTTTATTAAGCGTTATTATACCTTTATTCGGCAGACAGCTGCCCCAACGGGAAGTCATATTACGAGGTTTCAACTGAGGAAAATCAACTCCATACGGAATGAATTTCTGATGAACTTCATGCATTATTTCATTGAAGATGATACTGCACTGTTCATTCAGCCAGCTGTTGAGAAGATTCTTTTTTCTGTTATAATAGTCGGGTCGTCTTACATGGATGCAAACATAAATGCCGTCGGTATTTACATACTCCTCTGCATCTTTGATAATGCTTATCCGCATATTTTTTCCGAGAAGTGTAACATTTTCTCCGCTGACATACTTCATTTCAGCTTTAAGTATCTCATTGCTTTCAAAAGTATCAACAGCATTTCTGATATACCTGCACTTACTGATAACAAAAGAATCTGCTATATTCTCAGCAACATTCTCAGGCACTGAAACAAAAATACTTCCGTTATGACGTATTCTGAGATTTATGTTTTTGATATTCTTGCGCTCAAAAATGTATTCAATATCTCCGCACTCAGTTTTAACTTTTCTTGTTTCTGTTGACAGTACTTTCATTAAAACCTCCTGAGCGCAATGGTTTTAACATTGTCAATGATCTTATCCATAATCTCAAAGCTGAGATTCCAGTTATTATTGTCGCTGTAATCGTAGAGAAGATCGTCCAGTGCATGAGATATCTTCTTATGAATGTCAATGTTTGAAGTCCAGTCTACTTTACTGTATTCCTTTATGATGTCTGTTATATCCGCCGACAGATCAGCTACTATATCTCTGTTTTCTGAAAGCGGTATTACTTCATCAAGTATAGCTGAAACAACTCCATAAAATGCCTGAGCATGAACATTGTCTTTAATTCTTTCAGGATACTTGAGTTCAGTTTTTCCGCTGCGGTACTCCTCCATGATCTTAGTCATCTTTTCAAGATATTCTGCTTCACTTATTACCTGCTTTTTATACAGTTCAAGAGCTTCTTTTATTTTCTTTGAGAAATTCTCATAATAAGCAGGGTTTTCGTCATATTTTTCGGATATGCTTTTAGTCATTCTTGAACGAATAGCATCTGCCTTTGATCTTGCTGAGCCAAGTTCGTTCAGTTCCTTTTCAAGTCCATCTGAATCCAGAATATCAACCGGAGCTGTAACGATTTTTAAGCCTGTTACTGAAAGATTCTGATCAAGCAAATTCTGCATTATAGGCTCATATTCCTTATTGTCGATAGCATCGGCATAGCGGAGCTTTACAGACTTTCTGATCTTAGAGAACATGATGAATTCGGATTTATACTTATTTATCTCCTCACGGGGAACAGCTTCATAAGCCTTCTCGGAATTAACTACGATAGCAAGAGCTTTTCCGAATTTACAGAGTAGATTATAGAAGTCATTACGAAGATCTTCATCTTCCAGCTTGTCCTCATATTCATTTACATCATTTTTGTTTCTGATGCCTATGAAGAGTTCACAGAGCTGAGAATATGCTTCTCGAAGTTCTCCTACAACTGTCATAACGTCAACGATAGCTCCTGAAAGATCAGTGCCTTCATAGTTTTCAAGACCTGCACCACTGTACATATTCATAGCAGTATCGAGTTTCTGAATAAGTCCTCGATAGTCAACAATGAGGCCATAATCCTTGCCGTCATACAGTCTGTTTGTACGGGCAATAGCCTGAAGCAAGCCATGTTCTTTCAGTTCCTTATCAATGTACAAAACCTGACACACTGGTGCATCAAAGCCGGTAAGCAGTTTACTGCAAACAATAAGGATATCAATGTCACCGTCGCAGAATTTATTCTTGATTGTTTCTTCATAGGTATCAGCATCGCCATACTGTTTCATCATCTTATTCCAGAACGCTATGACTTTGTTATCTGTCTCTGACAGTATATCGTCTTCGCCCTCACGCATATCGGGAGCTGATATAACAACAGCACAGTTAAGACTTCCAAGCTGCTCAAATACTTCAAGATAACGTACAGCGTCACGCTTGAAATTTGTTGCAAGCATCGCTTTCATACCTGTATTCTTTACGCTGTCTGTAAAGTGTTCTTCAATATCAAGAGCTATCCTGCGGATTCTCGCATCGGTAGAAGTCAGGCGCTTGATGCTGCTCCATTTCTGCTTCAGATCCTCACGCTCACGCTCGTTAAGACGGCGAGTAGTCTTCTCAAACCACAGGTCTATATTATCTTCGTCGACCTTCTGATCTACGAAACGTCCCTCATAAATGAGCGGAACTATCGCCTTATCATCAACTGCATCCTTGATAGTATACTTATGGATATAGTCGCCGCCGCCGAAACGTCCGACAGTGGATTTCTCCTTTTTCATCAGCGGAGTACCTGTAAAGCCTATGTAACATCCACAAGGGAAAACTATTCGCATCTTAGTCGCAAGTGTTCCATAGTTACTGCGGTGACTTTCATCTACAAGCACAAATATATTGCGGTCATTTATCTTGATTTTCTGATTTTCGGCAGTATTGAATTTATTGATTATCGTTGTCACAACATCAGCTTTATCGCTCTGTATCAGCTCGACAAGATGCTTTCCGGATGTGGCTTTTGCCGGTGAAAGTCTGGTGTGTGCAAATGTCTTAGCAATCTGGTTATCAAGATCTTTACGGTCGGTAACTATGATAACTTTCGGGTGACAGCTTGTAAGTTCCATGAGGATATATTTCGCAAGCATTACCATTGTAAGGGACTTTCCGCTGCCCTGAGTGTGCCATATAACACCACTCTGACGATTGCCGTTCTCATCGTCGGTGTTGATAGTCTTTATTATCTTTCGGATAGCGAAAAACTGCTGATGTCGGCATATCTTCTTTATGTTGGCATCAAAGACTATGAAATACTTTGTAAGCTCCATAAGCCTGTGCCTGTCAAAGAGCGACACGATATCCCTGTCCTGTTGAGTGATACTGCGGTCGGTGATATGCTGTGAAAGCAGTCCGTCAAGCCACTCGGCATCTTCTTCACGCCATACGTTCCAGAACTTCTTCGCAGTTCCTGTGGTCGCATATTTGAAGAAGTTTTTATTTGTTGCGGCGACTATCTGAGCAAACTTGAAAAGCTGCGGAGTGTATTCCTGTTTCTGATTGCGGATAGTCTGCTCAACTGCCTGTTCTACGGAGATTGTCGGAGCTTTGCACTCTATCACTGCAAATGGAATACCGTTGACAAAGAGAACAATGTCGGGACGGGTATCATGCTGACGGTCTGCGCTGTGAACAGTAAACTCCTCGGTAACATGAAAGACGTTGTTTGTAATATCGTCCCAGTCGATGTATTTCAGATTGAAATTCATAGTTCTGCCGTCGGGGAGAGTTTCGGGATAGCTTCGTCCGAGCATGATATCATTGTAGACCTTTTCACTGGACACAACAAGATTATCTGCCAGCGGCTCGTCTATCTCATCAACTGCTCGCTGTATGTTCTCATTTGAAAATTTATACTCCTTACCGCCGAAAGTATAGCTGTTCAGTTTTTCAAGCTGTGAGCGGAGGATATCTTTGAGAATGACGTTGTAAAGTCCGCCACGCTGAGCCTCGCACTCTTCGGGGGATATGTATGTATACTCCAGCTTTTTCAGCAATTCGATCGCAGGGTATTTGCTCATGTTATCTTCGAGGTATGCGTCATTTTTCATCACTATCACCATCTGCTATATTTGGTATAGAATATTTGCTATATTCTTCTTTATACAAATTGGATATTTCACTGAGAATTTTTTCTTTATTCGCTATCAAGTCATTTAGCTTATTATAGATATTTTCGTATATTATTTTTTGTGCTTCATTGGGAATCTTGTTTTTCTCAGGATCATCCATTTCGAAAGTAATGCTTTTATCAAGCGCCTTATTTACTAAGTTTAATAGTCCTTTCTTGTCAATATTTGTTATCAGACATATATTACCATTCTCATCTATATATGAGGCTTGCGATCGTTCAATTTTTAAGTAAATCATAATTACTTCTCCTCTCATTATATGCATCTTCTCCGGCTTCTAGACAATCCATTGTGACATTTGCATTATTGATTACTTCTCCGTGAATTGTATGCAATTCTTTATCGTTAGGATGTCCATAGTACACTTTATAAATAGCTTCTTTTTCATCTGTAATAAAACGTTTAGTATGAATCAAAAAATCAGGTTTAATTGATGCGCCAACTGTGCTGTTATGTGTTACAATTATAACTGGCATATTTTCGGAAATGTCTTTTATAATTTTATTAACTTTGTTTTTTAAAAACAGGTTATCAAAAGAGGATTCAGGCTCATCTATAATCAGCATATCATAATTTGAGGCTTCATTGATTTTTTGTAATAACAGAAATTCTGCTCTTTCGCCGCCGGACACAGGTTTACCATAATTATTCAGAATGCTATATTTAATGTTTACAAAGTATTCATGATAGCTGCTTCGTGGTACTCCATTGATTTCTTTTATTTTTTGAAGATATTCATAAGGCAAATTATACTTTGAAAATGCTGGGGAAAATTTCTCGTTTGTCTTGCTATGATTTTTTAATTCTCCAGCTCCATCAAACTTTTCTCGTTTTACTTCAAACACAAAATCTTCAATGTTTTGAGTAGTTATAACACACGGCTGTTTTAACTTGTTTACTATTTCCTCAAATTTATGTACTTTCGCTTTATTAATCACTAAATCATATAGATTTAACTCTGGAATACTCTGCGATGCAGATTTTCTTTTAAGTTTTTGCTTTGTCGCATCAATTATTTCATTACATAGTTCTTTTTTCTTGATTTCCAGCATATTTTCACGATGCTTTTCAATTAATTCGAGCAACAAAGAAATAAGGTTTTCCCTTTTTATATGTTTATTTATTATCTGTTGATGTTCAACATTTTCAAGAAGAGTTAGTACTGCTTTTATCACTTCATCGGTTCTATCACCTTTAGATATCTGATATTTATCTTCCATGAACATCTTACATTTTGAATATACATCAGCTCGTTCAGACTCGAAAGCGTATTTCTTTAAAGATTGCAAATATAATTCAACGCTTTTTTCATCATCCTTAATAGATATATCGACAATTTCATCTACCACATCGGAAAAAGGTTTCAAATATTTCGATGCTATATCACTTTTTTTATTTGTTAGACTTTCTTCAAATTCTCTTGCTGCTTTTTCTGGATCACGTTCCAGCAATTCAAATTGTTTAATATATTTTACATTATCAACTCTTTTTTCTATTGCATCAACAGTGAAGGTTTTTCCCGAAGCTCGTTCTCCTATTATAACATTAAGACCTGTGGAGATTTCCAGATAATCCAGTATTTGTACGATCTTGTTTCCTTCTCTATCAGATAACTTAACCTTGTTTTTGTCAGCCAGTGCAGCTTTAATTGCATTTAGAGAAGTATCACCTATATCAATATAGGTTTGTCTTACAGGATAGTTATCGTTTGATACTTTTTTAGCTCTGAAATCACTAAATATGACAGGAGTTAACTCACTGACAGATTTTGCATGATAAATAAAATCTTTAATACTAGCAACTTCACCACAGCAAATATAGTCATTTAATTCGTCAATAAGCGCATGATCCATATGCGGTTTTTTGCTTATATGAGGAATCAGTAGATACTCTGATAAATCACCGAATATTTGTTTAAGCTCACCAAGTGTTATAAACTTTTGAGGATCTGTGATTTTGTCCTGAACTTCTTTACATTTACTCTCAAAGTCTGATATATTGCCTCTAGAAGCAATTAACAAGAGATGTCCGGAACTATATCTGCCAATGTTTATTTCAATTCCAGGAAATACTTCTGTATCCGGTAACGCATCACATATCTTTTGAAATTGTGATTTGTTAAAGAGGTTGTGATTTGTTATTGCTATAACATCAATACTTTTTGTTTTTACATATTCAGCCAATGATTCCATATTGAATTCAAAATCAGCATCACTGTTAGTTTTTACAGTATGTATGTGTAAGTCAATCTTTTTCATAAAAACTCCTGTTACTTTAATAAGCCCTTCACTGTGCCCTCTGTCATTGAAGAAATGATACCTGTTGCTACTTCTTTCACAACATCTACTATTAGTGGCAGTCTTTTTTTCGTTATAGTTTCTTTTGTTTTATTCCATATAGTATCCTAACGAATCTTATCAAGAAAATCGTATCCATCATTTGTTAGATTGCCTACATAAAAATAAGGGTTATTGTTCATATTATCATCTTTAACATATTCAATCAAGCCTTGCTGATACATCAATTTACAGTGCTCTTTCACTATCCATAATTCGTAATTATCAAGGGTGAATGGATATAATGTTCGTCCCTTATAATCTTCCTCTATTTTAAAGAGGATTTTTCTTATAAGCTCCATATCTCTTTTCTTTATTTACACCTCACCTTTCCTGTAAGCAATAATTGCATAAGGGCTTTTTTCTTTTGTTTTTCCTGTTCTGACTTACGCTGATGAAGGGTGATAAGATGGTCGAGCCGAGAGAAATATGCTCCGATTTTCTGTTGCTCAGCGGATTCAGGCATCTGTACAGGAAAGTCAACAAGTATGCTTTGATTAAGGTGTTTGATCGTTCCGCCAGTTGCTTTTGAATTAACATAATCCATTAAAAATGGTGCTTTAAGATACTGAAAAAGGTACCTATTATCCACATCATTTTCTATAATTTCAACATTGAAAACTCCAGCATTTAATGTAGCCGGTTTATCTAAATTCTCGACAAATGCGACCTTTCCGAGTGTTCCATCCTTAGTAATAAGAATACTGCCGTTCTTAATTTGTATTTTTTTGTCTTGTTCAAATCTATCCTTTTCAACATAGTGGCAAGTAGATAAATTTATTCTTCCGTCCTCGAAGTCAGTACCAGTTATCAGATAGTAATCACCACTATCCAAAAATTCTGATGTTCTAAGATTTTGCCAACCGATTCTTGCGTGCATTGTACATATCTCCGACAGCTTACGCTGTTCCCAAGGATCAGTAAATCCTTTAAACCTGAGTTCTGGATATTTACTGCCTTTTTTCGGAAACATCTTTTGCAGATAGGCTTTTTTCAGTTCTTTCAACTGCTCTATCTTCTTTTCCTGCAATTCTATCAGCTTGTCCTGCGTGGAGAGTATCTCCGCTATCTTTTGCTGTTCGGGGAGTGGGGGGATAGGCAGCACAAAATCAAGAAACTGAGAAAAATGAACACGCTGTTTTTCTTTTAAAGAACCAGTGGAAACTCTATTGTAATAGTTAATCATAGGCTCAGATAGCAGAAAGTTTTCCATGTACTCTTTGGAGACACTTTCTTTTACAGAGAAAATATCATAATAGCCCGAAACACTAACATCTTCTTGTCCCTTGTATCTTGCTAATGCACCAAAGCGAACATTCATAGGATTATAAACAAAATCATTTTCGGAAACAATTTTGAATATATCATCCTTCTTGACTAAATGACTACGTTCGTATCTTTCTGACTTTGGAACAACGCCTTCTTCTATAGTTAAACTATAAAGCGGATACTTTTCAAAATCACTTGTTACATTTTTCTTTTCAATAAACAACTCTGAAAAATGCGTATCTTCCCACTCCACAGGCACAATACCGACTTTTGTTTTCTTGTAGCCTTCGGGGATGATGCCGCTGTTTATGGCGGCTATGCGTTTTTTTGTTTCTTCATTCATATCGTACCTCACAGTCCCAGTTCCCTCAGCATTTCATCCATCTTAGCCTGCACCTCAGCAATTTCCTTTTCTGTTGCGGCAATATCAGCCTTGACAACATCAATATCAATGGGGGCTTCCTCCTCGAAAGTATCGACATAACGGGGAATATTGAGGTTGTAGTCATTCTCGACGATCTCACTCTTTTCAGCAACATAGCTGTATTTGTCCACGGCTTCACGCTTGCGGTAAGTCTCGATAATACGCTCTATATCGCTGTCACGGAGAATGTTCTGGTTCTTGCCTTTCTCGAAATTGCCGTCACTGCTTGCATCAATGAAAAGCACATCGGATTTACTGCGGTTTTTCTTAAAAACAAGAATGCAGGCAGGTATGCCCGTACCATAGAACAGGTTTGCAGGCAGACCGATAACAGCGTCAAGCAGGTTAAACTCTATTATTTCCTTTCTGATCTTGCCCTCGCTTGCACCTCTGAAAAGTACACCATGAGGCAGAACAACTGCCATGCGTCCGCCGTTTTCGTCAAGGCTGTGGAGCATATGCAGAACAAAGGCATAGTCGCCCTTTGAAGTGGGAGGAACTCCCCATGCAAAGCGTCCGAAGGGGTCAAGTGAAGCGTTCATCTTCTCTTTTTTCTTGTCCTCGCCACTGAGTCCCGAGAGGAAACCGCTGTCCCACTTATCGAGAGAGAATGGCGGATTTGCCACAACGCACTGGAACTTCATCAGCTTGTCTTCCTTGATATTCTGCGGGTTGGCGAGTGTATCGCCCTGCCATATTACAGCATCGTCAACACCGTGGAGAAACATATTCATCTTACACAGCGCCCATGTCTGGTTATTGACTTCCTGACCGTAAACGGCTACTTTGTGGGACTGCACTTTATTGTATGCTTTAAGGAGCAAACCGCCGCTTCCGCAGGTAGGATCGTAAATTCTCTCATTTTCCTGCGGCGAAACAAGCTCAGCAACGAGCTTTGAGACCTGACTTGGGGTAAAGAATTCACCGCCCTTTTTGCCTGCATCGGAAGCAAAGTTAGCTATCATGTACTCATAAGCATCGCCGATAATATCAGCGCTGTCCAACTGCGTAGGGCGGAGGTCAAGCTCATGGAAATCCTCAAGCAGATTGCGGAGAATAGCGTTCTTGTCCTTAGTCTCGCCGAAATCAACAGTGGAGTTGAAGTCGATAGCACGGAACACGTTGCGGAGCTTCTCGCTGTTGTTATTTTCGATCTCGGCAAGGGCAACATTTATCTTCTGACCGATCTCATTATCGGTGCGGTTGTCGTAGAGATAATCGAAAGTGGAAGTCTCAGTCAGTGTGAAACGCTCATTGCGCATAGCACGTTCAACACGTCTTTCGTCGCCCTTGTATTCCTCGATATACTTAGCTTTAGTCTCGTTGTAAACGTCATTCAGATACTTGACAAAGAGCATGGCGAGTATGTAGTCCTTGTAACGTGAACTGTCTATCTTGTTTCTGAAGCTGTCGCAGGCGCTCCAGAGTACCTTTTCTATATCATTTTTAGTAGTCATTATTATTTACCTCACATTTCTGTTTATGCCTTTAAACCAAGCATCAAATTTTTCACGGTTATGGTCGAACCATTGACTTGTTATATAATAGTATTTGCCGTTGAATCTGAATGGCTCTTTCCAGAATCTTATATGCCCATTTTTATCATATATCTTGCTTTTGTTGTCAGTGAAAAAAGGATATGTAATTCCGAATATTTTTTTGGATTCCTGAACATTAAGCAGAGCAAGCAATTCGTTATGCGTAAAGTGATATTGTTTTGCTTCAAGTTCTCGCATACATTTCTGAACGTGTTTACCTATCTTTTCCTCATCATTGGACAGCGTTATAGGACGTATCTGTTCTTGCTTTGAATCACCATAGTGCAGGGGTGTGTAGTCTGCTTTCAGATAAACATAGAAATCACCCGGATTTTCATTAAATGCAATAAGAATTTTTTGAATGAGATCAGCAATTGCATTGGTGCTAAGGTTAGTCCAGACATATACGTTAGTGCCATCTATTTTCATATTTTTATCTTTAACGTATTTGGATCCGAAATATGAGATTTTACGCCCTTTGAAATTCGGAGAATCGATTAATGTTTCAAAAGTCTTTTTAGGCTTTTTTACCAGAATATTGCATATTTTGATTAGCGCATCAGTCCAATCAGTTACGTTGTATTTTGTACCATTGTACATAAAGCGGCATATTTTCTTATGAGTGTAGTTTTCGTTTAAAGTATGAGGTTTACTGCTGTCAACCGCATATTTTGCATAATCTACTTTTTCCTGATACATTTCATCTTGTGCGATGTCAGAATCGGACTCGAAACCCGGTATAAACTGAGAGGGAGTTGAGTCACGATCATCACTTGAATTACTTTCTGCGTAATTCAAATACTTATTTATATCTCTCTTGTATTCCTTTAGCTTGTCTCTGTAATTTTTCAAGCGTTCATATTCTTCATCATTATCATTAGATGCCGCAGTTATTCTGCGCTCTTTTAAAGCTTCAATTGCTTCATCGATTTTAGATAGCAGCCATTCTGAAGCGTAGCAAATCGAATTTGCTATATCCGGTTCATTTTCACCCAGGTACGCATATACATCATCAATGTTAATCATAAGATAACTCCTTTCACTTAATTCGATTCACATTACTTATCAATGCCTTATAATATTTCTTTTTTTGCTCTATAAGTTTTTCCAGCAATTTTATCTCCTGATTTGATATCTCATATAGTTCAGCTACTTGTTTCTGGCGTTTAAGACTGGGTAATTTTATTTCTGTTGCGCCTACCATAGTTGGCTTTATCTGTTTCAGCATTCCGGCGCAACTCATGCTGAATGCTTTTTTGATACGGTCTTTGTTAAGATACCACGCTATATACTGCGGCAATGCTTTTGTTATATCAACTCTGACAACCACAAAGTGCGACGGAATGACAAGATTCGCATATTCTTCTGTAATATATACAGCAGTATACGGCTCCGAAGTTTTGACTACAATGTCTCCGACTTGTGTCAGATAGCTTGCTGTTAACTGTTCTGAAGCGTAGAAAGGGATAGTGTCATTAATATTGATAGTGCCGTTATCGCAGACAGCTTTGAGATTAAGCTGACGATACTCAAAGCGTTCTGAGGCATCTTTTGATTCTTTACGTGAAAGAACGAGACCTGTTTTTACAGTCGCAATTTTATTTAGTTCCATAAGCCCTCCAATCAATTTTGTTATGTAGATTATGTAACCTGAGCTTTTTAAAAATATTGCCCACTCACAAATTAATATTTGCGTCATGAGCAATATGTAACTGTTTGTCTTGAGTATAGTATATCACATATTTCCTTGATTGTCAATAGCTTTTAAAAAAATAATTTTGTTATGATATAAATGTGACATGGTAAAAGAGACAATTAGTATTATGTAATAAAGCTGAAACAAAGTAGTTCTCAAAATATGTATTATAATTCCGATAAGGTTCATTCCAGCCTTATCGGAATTTTTGTTTTTGGAGGTAATTGAAATGGAAGAAAACGTAAGAACCTGCGACATCTGCGGCTGTGAGATCAAAGAGGAAGAGGGAACATGGGTAGACGATCAGTTTCTTTGTCATGAGTGTGTTGACGAACACTGCACCACCTGCGATCACTGCGGTGAAACGATCTGGATTAACGATGCAGTACAGGACGATGATACCACACTATGCGAAACCTGTTACAATGACTACTATCACCGCTGTGAGTGCTGCAACAGAATTATCCATGACAACAACATCAACTGGCGAGGCGATTATCCTTATTGCAACAGTTGTTACGATGACTTTAATGATGAGATCGAGGAGTACAGCTACAAGCCTGATCCTGTGTTCCATGGCAATGGCAACCGCTATCTCGGTGTTGAACTTGAAGTAGACTGCGGCGGTAAGGACGATGACAATGCAAGCAAACTCAAAGAAATAGCAAATACAAGCCATGAGCATATCTACATCAAGTCCGATGGCAGTATTGACGACGGCTTCGAGATCGTTTCTCACCCAATGACGCTTGACTATCATCAGCATGACATGGACTGGGAGGCTCTCCTGCATGAAGCGATAAAAATGGGCTACCGCTCTCACCAAACAAGTACCTGCGGTCTGCATATTCATGTCAACAGGAACGCTTTTGGTGACAATCAGGCTGAGCAGGAAGAAGTCATCGGAAAAATCCTGTTCCTGATCGAAAAGCATTGGAACGAGGTCTTCTGCTTTTCCCGAAGAAGCCAGTATAACATGAATCGCAAAACAGCAGATGCCTAACACTGATTCTGTAGACGTCTGCTGTTGCTTTTGCTTATGAAGTTCTTTTGACTGTCGCCATTCTTCAGTGATGTTATGTTTGCAAAAGTTATTTAGATACTATTTGTTAAAAAGTCTAGAAAAAAATTGATCGAATATTTTTTCAAATAAGATGGTTGATACAAAAGCTACAATTGAGCTCGTAAAAGAGACTAGCTTTGCGACAATATTTTGATGTGAATAAAATTTACACATTATAATATAAACTAAGAAACCAATCGCTAATGCCATTACAATTGCAATTATTAGTTTCTTTTGATTCTGTTTTCTTTTAATTTCTTGGTATTCAGATTCTTGTGCAAATTTTTCTTTTATCTTTACAATGTCCTTTTTCCAATCTTCATCTAGCCATTTCATAATTCCATTTCCGGGTCTTATTCCTAAATCAGCTAATTTTTCTACATGACCACCAGAGTTTGAATTGACTGTTTCATGTCGTAATTTCGTTCGGAGTTTATATAATGCCAAGGATATAAATGTATCACCGACATTTAAAGAAATTGGATTATCTGTTGGATTTTGAAGTAATACCATTAAATGTCCACAGTACAAAGGTCCTATCATTGTTGAAGAAAAAACAATTCCTTTTACAACAACTCCTACTTTTGCATGAAATGTTCCTCCAAATTTACTATTTAAAGCAATTACCTCCTCTGTATATACAACTGTTGTTGTATGTGGCACTAAGGTAATAATATTTTTATTACAAGCGAGTGAAGCTTGATTGTATTGTCTCGTTCCGTTTTTGGAGGGCTTTAATGTCCAAGCTTTATCGCTAAGCTTAAGATTTATTGAGTTTTCTTTTATATTATCTCTTGTAAAAGGCACGATGTATATACCCTTGCCTATATATTTTTCTATATCAATTTTACTTAGCAAATAATCTCCCCCTATTTATATAGTAATTTCATTCAAATCATTGCTTACTATTTTCAGTAAACAAAGTTATACTTTTTTGTAAGTCATGTCTATTTTAGCATATTTCACTAATATTTTCAAGTCCTTTTTAGAAATGTGAATCACAAAACAGCAGATGCCTACCAATGATCTCATAGACGTCTGCTGTCACTTTTGCTTATGAAGTTCTTTTGATTGTCGCCGCATTTAAGCTGATTATTCTTGTACCGACTTTTTCGGAAAGCAAATCATATTGCACAAATTCTTTCTCTATATTTTGTACAATGTGCCTATTTCTCAGAAAAACGCACTCATTTTTCCCATTTTCCCATTTTTCCCGCAAGAGAGGGGTACCCCAAAAATGCTACGCATTTTAACTAGGTCACGGTCAAATCCGCTTTGAACTCCCGAAAAATCAGGCAAAATTTGTAAAAGAAAAACCACGTAACCACGCTATATAACGTGATTACGTGGTTTTCGTAACCTTTCCGATTACGTGTTTTTATATGCCTAAGGGCTCTCATTTTGATACAAAATAATCCCAAAAATCCCGCAATTCTGCGAGGTTTTTTGTTTTTCGGCTGAAAATCAAGAGAAATGCTATCACTCATGGATGTGAAAATCGAAAGCCAAATCGCAAACGATAGGAAAAGGTATCGTTTGATTTCTGAAGGCTGTTTTCAGACATTGTTTGTACATATATAGAGCTATCGTTTGCGAGGCACTCGATTTTGGGCTATCGTTTGCTATTTGAAAATCGGCTTCAGAAATTAAGCCTAGCGGCTGATTTTATAGGAAATTCAGAAGTTATCGTTTTGTTTTCTAAAGCCCTAAAATTTTTCTTGCTTGGGATTCCTCCATGCCACTGGCGATAAGGTTTGCGAGGGCTTTCATGAGACCTTTAACTTCTCCTCTAGCTTCACCGATTGCTTCGCCTTCAGCTCTGCCTTCAGCCTTGCCTTCCGCTCTGCCCTCAGCCTTGCCTTCAGCAATTGCATCCTTTCGAATATCCTGAATCGCTTTACACATATCGACCGTCTCCTTCCCTTCTGGAAATTTCATTTCTGAATGCGTAATCGTGTTGATGGCGTCTGCCGTCCGTTTGGAAATGTTCTTGAACGCTGCATCTTCTGCAACAACTTCTTCTAAGCGTTTCTTGTCTTTAGAGTACTTGATGAATTTCAGCAGCTCACACAATTCCGTCTGAAACTTCTCCAGTTCCGTATCTGACAATTCTTCCGGTGCAATGAGATTGACTTTGTAATCCGGTGTGTACTGTAAAATTCGTTCGTCTCGAACGAGCATCATCTTGTGTATACTTCTCGGTGCGTCCCATTTATCCGCTCCAAAATAAATCACAAGCGTAATCACCGGCAGCAAATACTCGTCTTTATGAAAGCCGGATAGAAACTCCTCATGTGTCCCATAATTTTTCGCTTGCTTGTGTGATTTTCTTGCCGCTTCCACCTGATTGGAATACTGCATGGAATCATATAGCATATTCCGAACCGGCATGGCATAATGCACATCGGTTTGGTTCTCGATGCCAAGAATGCAGTATGCTGCGTTATCATCAGCTTTTGCAGTTAAAAACTTCAATACATCTCGACTCTTCTGTTCCGGAACAGTTACTCCGTCTTCGCCAAAAGGCAGAGCTAACATGGTGGTGTCCATTTCTCGAAGCTGTCCCGGTTGAATTACCGGTTCGCCATTGTACAATAGGAAATTAAATGCGTCAGCAAAAGTCGCTGCGTCTTTCATATAGTCTTTCGTAATGCTATCAGTATCGTGCATTGGTGTTCCTCCCTTCCGTTGGTGCTACATATAGTATACCATACTTCCGCATGAAATGCAAGGGCGAGTTTGTGCTGAACAGAATACTTGACAACTTGTCAGTTATGTGCTATACTAAAAATGACAAGTTGTGTTGTCAGTTTATATGTACAAGGAGGAAGCATAGATGTCACGAGGGTCGCCGGAGCTGACGAAGGCACGCAAAGAAGAAATTATCAACGCTTTTGAGGAACTATTTTTCACCATGAGTTACCGTGATATTTCAATGCGTGAAATCGAACAGAAAATCACCATGACAAGAAGTTCAATTTATAATTATTTTAAGACAAAAGAAGAGATTTTTTTAGGAATGTCGCAGAGAGAGTATCAGCGTTGGGGTGAAAGTCTGAAAAAAGTTCTTTCACACGAAACAATGACAGTTTCAGAATTTGCGGATGCTATCGGAAAATCATTCGATAATCAGCCGAATTTTTTCCGTGTTGTTTCTTGGAATCATACAGAAATTGAAGAAAACAGCCGTCCCGAAAGAATAACTGAAATTCAGCAAACAGCCTATGAAACGTTTGGCATTTTTATGGCGTGCATTGATAAATTTTTTCCGTCAATGAATGAAACGCAAAAAAAGAATTTTCAGACTCTGTTTTTTACATTTTTGTATGGCATTGATTCTTATATAACTGTACCGCCGAAACAGGTTGAAACATTAAAAAACGCTCATCTTCCCTATGACAATTTAACGCCATATGATGCTATTTACAAGTTTATAACAACATTTTTAAACAAGGAGGTTTCAGAATGAAAGCCAAATTATTGAAAAAATTTTCGGCAATTATATGTTCTGCTATTATCGCAGGAAGCGTTGTGACTTACTGTCCTATTCTTGCTGAAAGTGAAAATCTTATCAGCAATTCTACATTCGACATCACTTCTTACGGTTGGGGAACATATTTCACAAATGGCGGCAAATGTTCGCTTTCACTTGATAATAAACGTCTTGCTGTCAACGTAAAATCGGCAGGAGAGCTTACATATTCTGTGCAGGCATTTGCTGATGACTCCATACCGTTGTACCAAAATGGAGTTTATCGTGTAAGCTTTGATATATCGGCAACAACCAATCGTCCTGTTGACTTTATGATACAGCAAAACGGTGGAACATATCAGGCTTACACCTACAAACAGCTTAGTGTCACCACTGAAGCTCAGACCGTTGATTATGAGTTTACAATGGACAAGGACACTGATATTATGACAAAACTTTGTTTTAACTGCGGCTATTTTGATTCTGAATTGCCTGAACATACAATTTATATTGATAATGTGCAAGTTAAACTGATTGACGACAGTAATGTTGATAAATCCGGAATGGAAACTTATGAACCGCCGATTGTTACAAATCAGATAGGCTATAAACCTGATGCCAATAAAAAGGCTGTATTTGTCGGTGCGGAGAGCGATACTTTTTCTGTTGTGAATGCCGACACCGGAAAAATCGTATTTACAGGCGAATTGTCTGCCAAAACTTACGACGGCTTTTCGAAACAGGAAGTGAGAGTCGGCGATTTCTCGTGCGTTACAGAATCCGGAAATTATTACGTCTCAAGCGGGAATCTTGATAATTCCTACACTTTTGAAATCTCCGATTCCGTATATAATTCTGCTTTGGAGGATTCCATTAAAATGCTTTATTTACAGTGCTGCGGAACTTCTGTTAATGACGACATTTTCAGTCACAAGGCTTGTCATACCTCTCTTGCGACAGTATACGGAACTGCTGAAAAAATTGACGTTTCCGGCGGTTGGCACGATGCAGGTGATTACGGCAGGTATGTTGTAACAGGTGCAAAAACTGTTGCAGACTTGCTTTATGCTTATGACAATGCTCCTGAACTTTTCGGAGATAATACAGGTATTCCCGAAAGTAAAAATAATATCCCCGACATTCTCGATGAGGCACGTTATGAAATTGAATGGCTTCTTAAAATGCAGGACAGCAATGGCGGCGTACATCATAAAGTGAGTTGTGCGAATTTCTGCGGTTACATCATGCCCGAAAACGAAACGGAGGAATTATTTGTAACTCCGATTTCAACAACTGCAACAGCTGCTTTCTGCGGTACAATGGCACTTTCTTATGAATTTTACAAGGATATCGACAGCAATTTTGCCGAAAAATGCCTTGTTTCTGCCGAAAATGCCTATATGTTTTTAGAGGAAAATCCGAATTTCATTTTTACAAATCCGTCCGATATTGTAACAGGATCTTATGGCGACAATTCTGATAAGGACGAGCGTTACTGGGCGGTCGCTCAGATGTGGAGGGCTACTGGCAACGAAAAATACTTTTCGGCACTGGAAAAAATGAGTGTTGCAAAGGGTATGGACTCTGCAAATTTCGGTGATTACGGAAACATTGCAATCGTTACAATGAAAGATATTGACACTGATTCAGAAGTCTACCAAAAAGCAAAAAATTCTCTTATAAGCAATGCCAACTTACTTGTCAGTGCATCTGAAAAAAGCGCTTACAGACTTTCTGTTACGAATTACTACAAAGGCGGTTGGGGCAGTAATATGACAGCTTGCAATCAGGGAATAATTCTTGGAAATGCGTATCTTCTTACCGGCGACTGCAAATATCTCAATGCGGCAAAATCAGATCTTGACTATCTGTTTGGTGAAAATCCGCTGGGTATCTGCTACTATACAGGTTACGGAACAGTTTCGCCAAAACATCCGCATCACAGACCATCCATTGCACAGAATACGGCTATGAAAGGTATGCTTGTGGGTGGTGTGCATCCATATTTAGAGGACGATGCCACTAAAGTTTATTGCAAGGATAAACCGACAGGAAAATGTTATGTTGACAATCAGGAAAGTTATACAACAAATGAAATCACCATTTACTGGAATTCTCCGCTTACTTATCTTTTAACATTTGCTGAAACAAATTCTCATATTGTGGGTGATGTAAACGCTGATGGTGCATTCAATATTGCGGATGTTGTGACAATGCAAAAGTGGCTGCTTGCAGTTCCCGAAGCAATGCTTGCGGATTGGAAAGCAGGAGATTTATGCGAAGATAACAAGATTAATGTGTTTGACTTGTGCCTCATGAAACGGGAATTGCTAAAAATGCTAAAATAATGTGATACTGCACATAGCATATTGAAGCTGGGACAAATCAGAAAAGCTGTACAGTTAATATGCAAAGGCTTTCACACTGTCGGAGCTTGCTTCGAATCAAAACGGTACAATTTCTCGGAAGGATATCATTTGCTGTCCCAAACGATTCGAAGAGAGCAGATCTCTTTCATTTTTGACTATGCTCAAAACGGTGGGGATAAGTCTGCCCTTTTGGAGAATATTGCTTAACCACTTTTGTGCATTTTCACGAAAACGGTGTTGGGATGCTCATTTATAGCACCAAAGTTCAGTTGTTTGAAAGTCGTGGATTTATTTTACGCTTACGTTAAGAAAACCTCTCGGCTATGTAAACTATATTTTATTTTGTTAAATTCATTTCATTTTCATATATCTCATTGAACGCATAGATTCCATTCCATATATACTCAGATAATTGCTTTTCTTTATCCATCGCTACTAAAGACTTTATATACTCCATTTTTTCTTCCTGCGTTCTCGCTATAATATCACTATCCAGATTTAAAATTACAGGCAAATTTTGATTAAATGTTTTTGTAAAATCGTATTTATCTTTATTGCAATATAACTGATTGATGATATCCACCGTGATCACAATATTATTTTCTTCAAATCCTAATAATCGAGCCACATCTATTTTCCCTGCATCATACTTCTTGAGTTTGGAAGAAAGTTCATCTACTTCTTTCTTTAAAGTGTAAATTGACAAAATCATAGTTGACATTATTTTTTCAATTCGTTGTACGAACATTTTCCACAATTCGATGGTCATATTTTGTGGTTGAATAACATAAAATGCAGACTTCTTACTTCTATCAAGAGAACACGCACCAAATACTGTTTTGGATTTACTACCATCTATGTGGTACAGATACAACTCAAAAGCCAATGCTCTCGTATCGCAAGCAATATTCTTTGGAGATTTACAAATTCTTACTCTGTACGAAATTGTTTTCCAAAAATCAAATACAACATATCTATATCCATCAATATCATCATACTGAAAGAAAGCATTTGTTCCTATCTCAGATAATTGGTCTATTGCAAAATAATAATTCCCATCAACTATAATATCAACAAAATTTCCATCTTTGTTTTCCAAGATATATTTCATGATTTCATTATGTTCTTCCATAAATTCTTCTATACCGTTGATATAGCAATACCATTCGTATGCCATTTTTGCGATACTATGAAGTGCATAAAAACCGAGAAAACTGTCTGCCTCAATCGTTTTATGCACAATTACATCACTTATATCAACGGTTTCAGCTTTACCTTTGCTAATTTTCTCGATTCTTTCCATCGGTGCCATCAATACTTTATTTCCATTCTCATCTATTCCTGCAACTACATCTTTTGGAGCATATAAAGATTCCCTGTTACTAATTTTAACATTATGCATCTCTGTTCCATCTACTGATATATCCGCAATATACTGAATAGGTTTCCCATCACGAGTAGTAAGCCCTAAATGGTTTCTAAAGAAATCTAAATCAGCTACAAATTTTTTCTCATAGTTATCGTTAGTTAGTGCATTGTGTGTTTTACATACAAATGATTTTGTTAGCTTTGCTCCTGTTATTGCATATGTTATTATGTCAGATGATGTGAGTTCAATTTCTGAATTACAATATATACATTTCATTTGATATTCTCCATTCATTTAGATGTGTTCTTACGATTAGATCTTGTTGACACTATTTCGACCACATAAAGATGCAAGCAATCTGAACAAATGACAGAAAGATATGATCCAGCTTATCGTATCTGGTACAAACTCTACGAAACGCTTTCAGCCATCGAAAGAGTCTTTCAATCTATAAATGAGCATACACCGTCATTTTGCACAACAATTCCCAACCATTTATGCTCTCTCTGCAATTAAAAACGGGATTATCATGTGAAATTATGACATATTTTTGTGCAAGTCGCTGGAAATGCTCATTTATACTTTCAATGATATTTCTTTGCTTGTATCACTCATGGTCATATTCCCATGGATTTATTCAATTTTTCTTCGGTGGAACTACTGAATCGTGTCCGAATAATCGGCAAAGTTCTCTGGTTTTATCCCCCTCATAGGCTTTATCCATCAAAATTGGAACGCCCGGATATCGCTCACCTATATGCTCGATGGAAATTCTTCCTTGTGGTGCATCGTGACAGTTTCCTCCCGACAAGTGCATTTCGACAATGACCTTGTCATTTGCGGATACCACGTGAAGCTTTGTGTTCCATCCTCCTTTTGATTTTCCAATGGATTGCTTTCCGCGTTTTTTAAAACCCTGTGTGCATCGGGGTGTAGTTTGCAGGAAGTGCTGTCCAAGGCCAACACTTCCGCTTTGATTGCGATGATCCTTTCCTGTTGCAAAGCATGAAAAACACGCTGTATCACACCATTTTCACACCATCTCTTAAACCTTTGATAAACACTGTTCCATTTGCCGTATTTTTCTGGAAGTGCCCTCCATTTGCACCCGTTTTCGGCAATATATAAGATGGCATTGATAAAAGTGTAATTGTCAATCTTTACGTTCCCTCGCTGAATCGGAAAATACTTTTCGATTTTTGCGTACTGTTCTTTTGTGATATTCATGTATATATCATATCACATTTTTTCGCTAGTGTCAACAGGCTCTAATAAATGACACTTCTGCGGCCTTCCCGTATTGCTTTCGGCTGCTCGATTTTTAGTCCCTCAAGAAGCCAGCGTCTCTGCTGTGTTGTAAGCAGTAACGCTTCTGTTTCGCTTCGCAGCCATTGGAATTTTCCATTGTCAAGCCTTTTGTACAGAAGCAGAAAACCGTCCCCCTCCCAGAGTAATCCTTTGATACGGTCGCATCGTCTGCCGCAGAACAAAAACAATGCTGTACTTGTGCCTGAACAATTGTCGCAAGCCCGTCTATGGAACGCCGAAGATCAGTGTATCCTGTAACAATGTATGTCTGCTGATCGGGCGGAAGGTTGTTCAGCATAATTCATGCACCAATGCGATCAGTGTTTCCGCCGGCATATCCACGGGCAATGAGATCTGCAAGCCATTCTTCTCAATATGGATTCCGTCAGTTTGTTTTGGCACTGCTAAAGGTACGATTGCCGGTGCTGATGCTACACGTTTCTCACGGAGCTTCCGAAGATGATAATAATATGTCTTAGGATTGATTCCGTTCTCTTCGCACCACTTCTGTACGGTCATTCCGCTTGTCTGCTGTGCTTCAATCTGCTCTGCCCAGTCACGCATCCTGACTTCCTGCTTCACTGCGGTAATGGTTGTTGTTTCTTCCATGTTCTTTTCCTCCTGTGTCTAATTTGATCCAACACACTCTATAGACTAACTTAGATTTTCTCATCCGCTCTATAGAGTTGCTTGGACTTTATTATACACCAATGTTCAATTGTTTGGAAGTCGTGGATTTATTTTACGCTTACCTTCGGAGCAACCGAAGCTGCTCCGCAATTTGGGGAAAGTGCTAGAATCTATTGATAAAACAAATTTATTGTTCTATCAGCATTTGTTTCAACAAACACAAGTCAAATACGTTCAATCTCTCATCTTTGCAGAGATCCGCTGCTTTCCAGTTTGGAAGTGTGGTATTCGGTACAGAGAGCAGCCACTTTTGCAGGAGAACTGCATCGGCAATGGTAATGTTTCCGTCATTGTTGACATCGCCCATGATGATCGTATCGGATATATCTACAAAGGCAATCCCATTTTCTGTTGCGTAGGTTTCTGCTGTGCTTCCAGCTTTTCCATAAATTGTCAAAATCTCAGAAATAGAGCCACCTAGATTTCCAACAGAACCGTTTTCCATCGTAACAACACTTTCTGGAATCCAAATTTTCTCCAAAGAATCGCATCGATAAAAGGCATATCTCTCAATCGTTGTAACGGAGTCAGGAATAATTACTTTCTCCAATGCAGAACAATCATAAAACGAATTGCTTGGAATCGTAGTAATCGAACCTCCAAGCGTTATATTTGTAAGAGCTGTGCATCCGCTTGCCAGTGAACTGCCAATAGAAGTAACGGTATTGGGAATGTTCAAAGATGTCAATGATTCACAATCATAAAACGCACTGTTCCCAATGGATTCGACTTGATTCAAATCAATCGTCTCCAATGTGGACGATAAGAATACGCTATTCCCAATTGTTTTTACGGAATCAGAAAGCTTCACTGATTTGATTTCTCCTCCGGAAAAAGCTCTGTCACAAATATAGGTTACCCCTTCCGGAATCACCAAATCTGTTTCCGTTCCTTGATAGGCTTGCAGAAATTTGTCCTGTACAATCACCCAATCCGGCTGGTTCGCAAGCCACTTTGTTGCACTGAACACATTGCCTCCAAGGTAAGTCAACTCTCCTTCAATTGTAATGTCTTCCAATTCAGTACAGCCAACAAAAGTGAGTTCGTTCAATTCTGTAACCCCTGCTGGAATTGATATACTAGCCAATGAAGAACAATTATAGAATGCAGAATCACCAAGTTCAGACAATGTTCCAGGCAGCGTGATTTCTGTCAACTCCGAACAATCGTGAAACGCTCCAGTTTCGATGCTCTTCAATCCTTCAGAAAACTGCACCGATTGCAACTGTGTACAATCTCCAAAAGCTCCAATGCCAATCGTGGTTAAAGAAGATGGCAATTCAATGCTTTTCAAGGAAGTGCAATTCCGAAAGCTGTTTGTACCAATTGTTGTTAGCGTATCCGGAAAATCAATGGTTTCTAGTGCAGTGAGATCTGTAAAAAGAGCGTCGCCAATTTCCGTAATGCCATCTCGCAATACAAGAGATGTAATCTGGTCACGCTCATCATACCATGGTACTTTTGTTCCATCTTTTTCGATAACTTCCGGCGATTTAATAGTCAGAACGCCATCATCGAGAGAGTAAAGAATCGCCGCATCCGCCGGAATCGCAGAAAATGGAATTGCTGCTATGGCAATTCCGCAAGCGGCAAGTATACTTACGGCTTTTTTCAAAAATTTCATGTACCGTTCCTCCTTATTGCAGAAAAGCACCATGCTTTGAACCTATTTCGAGGCATGGTACTTTTTCTGATTTTACAATTGCAAGTCTTACTTTTGTTTTCTCTTCAATGCACCGGAACCAATTACCATTACAGCACCAGTTCCAGTCATGCAAGCTGCCAGTATAACCACTACATGATACCATTTGGAATATCCGGTTTGTGGAAGCGTAGTGTCATCCGTTGTTGTGGTAGTTGTAGAGGTTGTTTCTGTTGTATTAGTGCTGGTTTCTGTTGAGGCTGCTTTTGCGGTTTCATCGACTTTTGCAATATCGGAAGTTAATTCGGTCGTAGTGGAACTGTCTGTCAAAGCTTTTGTTTCATCTACTTCGACAATATTGGCAACTGTTGTGGTATTGCTAGTTGAATCTGTTGTCTCAACTGTCTCCGTGGTCATATCACCAATAGTTGTGAAATTTGTTTCTGTTGTTGTAACAGTTGATTCCACATTGGAGATTGTGGTGGTTTCTGTAATTGTCTCCGTGCTATTGGCGGTTGTAACAGTTGTTGTATCAGTGGTCGTGATGATTACATCAGTGGTAGTTGTTGTCGTATTCGGATCAGCATCTAAAGCAATGAAAGTAAAGCCGTTTTCATTTGCGTAAGTTTCGGTTGTAGAGCCGATGTAACCATACATAACAATATCGCTCAGTTCTCCTTCATAAGAAAAACCTATACCGGTATTTGTTAGATCAATATTACTTGAGTAAATGTAGACATTCTTCAAATACTTCACATCTAAGAAGGAATCATTTCGAATTGATTGCACATTTTTTCCAATAATAAGAGTATCAACATTTCCGATTAAATGATCTTCACTTGCAATGGAATCAAGAACTTCAACATTGATGCTAAGAGTATCTATAGGATGTTCAGAAAGCCATTCAAATAAGTCACCATTTTCTTCTGAGAACAGCTCTTCAAATGTCACACATGAAGCACTCAATATTAACCCGTTAACAGTACATATGTTGCCTTCGAATATTGCATTCCAATTTCCATTTTCGTCCTCGAGCAGTAATGTGTCGGATGAAATAGACCAGCCAATATTCTTAATAGATCCCGATGATTCAAGTGCAACCACAGATGTAGAACCAAAGCATAAAAAAGCAAATACACACACAGATGCTAAGAAACTCTTAAATCGTTTTTCTATCTTATTCATATGATTCAATTCCTCCAAGGGCATCTACTTAATCTTGCAGTCATAGTTATCATATAGATATGCAACAAATGCACTTAAACCATTTTGTATATCCGAATCAGAAATGTTATAGCTTGAATCATATTGATCTATCTTCTTTGTAATAAAGAAACTAAAGGTGAATTTTTCTGTGAATGTTTGCATATCAGATAAAGAAAGAACAGTTGCTATATCTTTTACATAGGCGCTTGTACTTGAGTAAATAAAGTATGAATTAAACACATCTCGAAGAGATTCGTTTCTACTTACTAAAAAAATATCATTTACTCCAAGTGATGCAACATCTGCATATAAATCGTCTTTACTGAAATAATCGTCAGAGCGACCCATCTGATTATAAAATGCATCATATATCGTTGTATATTGATTGGTGTTGTACGTTTTATTATATGCAGAATTCATCAATGTCTGAAAATCTCCAGCCCATCCGCACAAATTATCTATATACTCTTTGTCTACTAATACCTTAGCAAAACTATTATATGAATACGCACTTAATGTTGCACACATATGATATAAATCAATATGCTCTCCTAAGTCGCCAGCATTTATCTCGGTTGTGTTCACAAAATATTTATACACACTCTCATACGAGGAGTTCAAAAAATTTTTAAATGAATTAAATTCACTTTCAGAGAGAGTTCCAGCTGCGTTATTCCAATTAGAATGATTCCAGTTATAATCTGAATTGAAGCAACGCAAAAATGTAAAAGCAAGCCATATATCTTTTCTTCCATAATAATCATCATTTTCTGATGATGTATATGAATTTTCAAGATACTCTTGTGCTGCTTTCTGCAGCTCGCCCATTTTCTGAGCAAAGTATCCATTCAACTGATAATTCAGTGGATCTGGGTCGGCATTATCAAAATCAAGGTCTCCATCAGTATCATCATTCTTCGGATCAGAATTCATCTTAAAATAAATACCGCCACACGCATTAACTTCTATGTTGGGATAGTACTCCGAAACATATTCCGCTGCCAGTTTTGCATCTGTGTCATCGTTCACATACATAACATTGACTTCTTCGCTATCTTTCAATCCATCACCATCACTATCTTTAGGATTGCTATCGAGAGTTCCATCGTTATTCGTATCCTTCGACTCAGTATCGCTGAACAGCACTTGACCATTTGCAACTGGCATACCGTATATTTCAAACAAATCCGGAATTCCATCGTTATCTATGTCCGTCTCGGTATCATACTTTTCTGTAACATTAATGTTCAAGAAATATGGTACTAATTCCTTGGCGGTATTGGCGTAGAAATATTCGCCGCCGGTTCTTTCTGCCATTTCTTCCAAAATGGTTTCGCAAACGTTATCTGTCAAACCAATTGTATAAATTTTAATTCCTGCAGCTTTTGCTTCATTTATAATGGAATAATCAAAATCATCTGGATCTATGTTATATCCACTATCATTAGTTGGGTATCCATCAGATAGGAAAATTATAATATTTTCAGAAGATGTGTTATTATCCACATCCAAGCTATTGATGGAGTATTGGAGAGCTTCTTCATAGTTCGTTGTACCAATAGATGTTACATTATCAATCGTCTCTTTCAATAATTCTTTGTCCTTTGTTAAAGTACTAAGAGATTGCTTGTCATTTACATTACTTGCAAATAATGTAACAGAAGCTAAATCATTGTCTGCCATGACATTTACAAACCCTTTTGCAGCATCAACTCTGCATCTATCTGGGTCATTCCAACTCATACTTGAGGAGCAATCTATGGTAATTGCTGTGTGCAAGTCAACATCGCTCTCCGGATAATAATTTTCTTTCCATGCAGCATACCACTTCTCACAATCCACAATCAGATACTTGCTAAAATGCGTAATTGCAATAGAAAGTGTAGAATTCTCACTATTTCGGGTCGTTTCCATCTCTTCAAATCGCTGTTCTTCCTCATTATACCACAGAACAGTCAAATCGTCAAATGAGCTTTCCCCAAGTGCTTCTGCATCAACATGGAATGTAATAGTTCCTTCTGTGATTGTTGAATCCGATGAAATGTCGTAAGGTTCGCCAATCAAACCAACCACATTAGAGCACATCCAATCGGTATCCATAACACTTTCCACTGTGGTATTTGAATTGATGTAGCCTGTTCCTTCAAATGCCACATCTATTTTCTGAACCACTGTATCTTCGTCAGCAGCATCAAAAGTTTTACTTTGAGAAAATTTCTCTTCATTATCCGGAATACCGTCTCCATTCGTGTCTACCACCAATGGATTCAAACCAAGAGCAATTTCATCACCGTCAGACAAACCATCCCCATCGGTATCTGATTTCAGTGGATCTGTACCATAAGTATTTACTTCGTCACCATCGGACAGCCCATCATGATCGGAATCCGCTGTAAGGGGATCTGTTCCCAGTGTGTACTCTTCATAGTTGGATAACCCATCTTTATCGCTGTCGTAGGCACCATCATTCTGTGTAACATCTAAAGAATTTGCATTGGTTGGATCCGAATTTAGTGTTTTTACTTCATATCCATCCGGTAATTGATCTTGATCGGTATCAGCAACTGCAGCATCTGTACCAATTAGTTGTTCATAAAGATCCGGCAAACCATCTCCATCAGTATCAGGAAGATTTTCCCAATCTTCATAACAATGCAGCAGGGTTACATAATCCGCATCTACTTGTACTTCTGTCAAGGAATAACTTGAAATCTCCGGTTCGCCATCCTTCACACCAATAAAGCCAAGGGAAACGCTGGAGTTTGCTGCAACTGTTCCGGTATACGTTCCTTTCAACAGATAGCTGTATGGCTCCAATTCTGTAACCGTTGCCGCCCAGCTGTTGGTGATTTCCGTAATAGTGAAGTTTGTATCAATGGTCAGTTCCCATGCCTCAATCGCAGTGTCTGTGTTATTTTGGATGACGATTTCGCCGCTGAATGAATCGCCCCAAGACTGGTTTACATTCAATGAAACCGTATACCCATCCGTCTTGGTTCCTCTTTTCTGGCAGAGTGTAAAGGATTCCGGAACTGCTTCGCAATCATTCACCGCATAGCCGAAAGTCACAGAGGAATCCGGTGCGACATCGGCATTGTAACCACTGTTTTTGAAATACGAGATTCCATCAGATGTTGTCAGCTGCTGGCAATCGGTCGTATACTGCACTTCTCCATTTGGATCGAAATACAGCATCCAATCCTCAATTGTACTGTCACCCGTATTGGACAAAGTGATGGATACCACTTCCGTATCGCCCCACGAGTTGGTTACTTGGTATGAGACTTCATAATCATCATACACATAGGTTTGGTTATTTGTTTCTGCTTCATCTTCTGCAAAAGCAGAAAATGGCATACTGGTAAACATACTTGCAGCCATAGCTACCCCAACCAGTCCAGAAGTTACTCTTTTAAACTTTGACATATAAGCCTCCCATCATTTTTTCACCTGATCGAAATGAATCGATCTTTTTCTTCCTGCATCATAAAATGGCTAATTTTTGATGTGAACCATCGAAATCAGATCTCTTATGTGCAACCTCTGTTTTTTATCTGTTTTTTGCATCACCTCGTATATAATGCAGTAAATATCTTACTGCATTTCTATTTTATTTTTTGGCTACTTTAATCTTGGTATCAATAAACACAGCTCATTCTTCCGCTTTCATTCCCGTTACAACCATTCTTCTTTCCCCATCATCTGTACAGGTAACAATTGTGATACGGTCGTCGCCGTAATCCTGTAAAATCCAAGTATCTTCCGGCTCTACGATATCAATTTTCGATACGGTGTAGGTGTACGTTGTATGATTTGCATCGTTATTGATAAGATAGATCTTATCCCCCACTTCTACCTCTGATAACGTATTGAAAATCTCCGCATAAATCGTACTGTTGTGACCGGCGATACAGAAGTTTCCAGAACCAACTGCACCAGTATTTTCAAAATGCCCAGCAGCAATGTGCAGATTATCGCCATCTGTTCCTTCGACTACCGGAACATAGATATCAGCACTTGGAATGTCCAAGACGATGCTGGTTTTTAGAAGCTGTTGTTTTTGAATTTCACGGCTGATATGCTTGTAACCAAAAAAGCATAAAATAAATATGCCAACGGTTATGAAAAGTAGCCCGAAAAATAATACCTTTTTCTTTGATTTCATAGCAACGTTTCCTTGAATTAGCGAAAAAGCCAAGGTTCAACACACATGGCTTTTTCGCTTTATACATAAAATGAAATCTCTATCATTCGTGTTTCCGACTTACATAACTTACCAATGCAGAACCAATCAAAATTAACGCAGTTCCTAGCATTGCTGCATCTTTTGAAGAAACTCGATAACCTGTTTGTGGTAATCCGCTGGATTCTGTTGTTGACGTAGTAACAAATGTAGCAGTTGTTGTAATGTCCGAAGCAGATGTTTCCATAGGCTCTTCACTTGTAACTTCTGTCTGCGTTGTAGTTGCTGTTTCCTCGGATGAAGTGGAAGTAGTTTCTACACTGACAACTGTTGTGGATGTTGTAGTTACAGAGGTATTTTCTGTCGTTGTTGTAGATAATCCTGCAATGTCATTATATACCTTATAACTCCCAACTAATAGTGCTTTATCGACAATCGAGCTTGGACCTTGTTTTCCCGAATATAGCAATTCTGAATTTGCAACTGTGCCATCCTCAGAACAATCCACATAAATGATGTCTTTCTGCTCCAAAATCAACAAGATTTTTTCCGTTCCTGTTTCATTCAACCAAAATTCAACGTCTGTCACACCACTTCCACCAATGAAATCCGGGCATCCCGCAATCGCAAGCATTCCATTATACACCTGCTGAAAATCATTCTCTGATGCAAGAAGGTTGCTGACATCCTCCATAGTAACTCTTGCTGAGTCCTGCTCAATCTCCCCAAGAATTTCTTTCTCTTTCCGAGGAAATTCCCCGAATAACAACTTTCCTTTTGCTTTCAATTCGGAAAGTTGTTCTTGTTGCTCCGTAGAGGAATCTGTGTATTTCGTATCCTCTCCAAATTCGACATTACTTGTCGTAACAACACACTCCGTAGTAGTTTCCACAGGAGTTGTGGATGTTGTAGTTACAATCGAGCTTGAACCTTGTTTTCCCGAATATAGCAATTCTGAATTTGCAACTGTGCCATCCTCAGAACAATCCACATAAATGATGTCTTTCTGCTCCAAAATCAACAAGATTTTTTCCGTTCCTGTTTCATTCAACCAAAATTCAACGTCTGTCACACCACTTCCACCAATGAAATCCGGGCATCCCGCAATCGCAAGCATTCCATTATACACCTGCTGAAAATCATTCTCTGATGCAAGAAGGTTGCTGACATCCTCCATAGTAACTCTTGCTGAGTCCTGCTCAATCTCCCCAAGAATTTCTTTCTCTTTCCGAGGAAATTCCCCGAATAACAACTTTCCTTTTGCTTTCAATTCGGAAAGTTGTTCTTGTTGCTCCGTAGAGGAATCTGTGTATTTCGTATCCTCTCCAAATTCGACATTACTTGTCGTAACAACGCACTCCGTAGTAGTTTCCACAGGAACTGAAACATTGGTACTTGTTGAAATGCCAGAAAACTTTTCGTTTTCTTCCAATTCTGATTCTGTTGTTAAGACAGCACACTCTGTTGTTGCTGTTTCAGTCGTATCTAAAACATCCACAGCACCTACACGCTCTGATGCACCTGCAATCAACGCAGTAGGAAAATTCCACGCAACCGCCACGGCAATTGTCATTACAAAAGCAATTTTTTTCATACTAACTTTTTTCATATTAACGCACCTCACATCAACACATCATAGAGATCCTCTGAATCATTTGAGGAATCAACCACATGAATAATATTTTCCTGCTCCCGTATCAAAAGAATTTTGTCATTGCCGGTCTCGTCAAGCCAATACTCGATTATCGTGACACCACTACCGCCTGTAAAATCTGCAAAAGGATGAATCTCTGCAAGTTTGCTTTCGATCATACTATAATCCATTCCATTATGAATCATTTCTTCGACTTCTTCCACAGTTACTCGATCAGCATCTGTCGAGCATTCCCCATTTAGTTCTGCTTCCTTTCGCTCATATGTCCCAAACATCATGTCTCCCTCATCTTCCACTTCTTGAACATTGTCCATAGCACATACTTCATTTGCTGCGATCACTGTGGCAGACTGATTTTGATCATTCCCGATGTGATTGACAGCAACTGCTGTCAAGGAACCCATGGCACATAAGGCTAACGAAATCGCACATATTAATATGGGCTTTGATTTTTTCACTTTCAACATAATTCCTCCTTACATCACGATATTGTAACAGTATACTCACCCGGATTGTGGGCATAGTTGTATATCTTTATAAAATATCGTTTCCCACTTGTTGCATTAAATATTCGATTGATTTGTCCTACATTCTTTGCTGTAGCGATGATATTACCATTACAATCATAAATAATGCCATCTATATCATCCCCAGAATCACAAGTTGTAGACAATGTGTAGGTTTTCGTTGAGGTTGGAACAAATGTGTAAAAATCGACATCATCATAATAATCAAAGCAAGCATTCTTGGTAGACAACGACAATGTTGATGCGGTAAACATAAAGCTTCCAGCAATATCCTTATAGTAAAGCGTGCTCTGCGTTGAACTGTTTTCTATACCGTGCGGATGATCTGCTATAGCATCTCTTGTGATTACGAAAAACTTTAAATCTCCGCCAGCATACATTCCTTGATTTGCTAATGACTGAATATTCTCATTCGTTAAATAGACCGGTGCACTACTTGTTGATGAAATAGAGCAATTTGTCACTTTGCCTTCTCCTGGTTTATGAGACCAAGTACCATCATTATGCTGCATATAATAATGATAATCTTCATTTCCTGTAACAATGGCAATTAATCTAGAATCTGATCCATATTGATTTACAGTAGATCCAGAAGGTGTATATTCCGTCAGTGTATATCCAAGCCGTGATGCATCCAGTTTCATGTTATATACAATATTGTCCATGCTTTCAGTTGGGTTGTTCGAAATAATATTTATTTTTCGATTTGCTTTATTTGATGTTGACGCAAATTCACCAGGTTGCTGTTTATAATATGTATACTTTGAATAATCAGCATAATATAACATATTACAAAATGCGTATCCATAACAATTCATTCGATACTGTGTCGGATAGTCTCCAGAAGTTACATTGTAATCATCAGGAGAATACTCAGAAAAATATTTGTTTACTACCGGTTCGAATGTCCATTTCATCGTATCGTCATTCAAGTATTCTTGAATGGTAGCATAATTCGAACTAATACCAATTGCATTACTTACCCAAGCATAGCTATCTCCTGCCGGCATTATCCGAAATGTATCATCTTCATTACGTATAATTCTAAAAGTATTTCCTGTAGAACTTGTTATAACAGATTCTCCTGTCGTAACACCTTTCATTGAAACATTCAAATTGCTATATGGTCTTAATGTATACGTACCATAAGTTGTTGCTCCATCTTCGCTCTTACTCAAGATTATCTGCCATTTACAACTATTCGAAGAATAAGAAGACAAACTTAACCGCCCACCACTGTTGTATCTCAAATATTTTCCAGTAGATACATTTTTAATATTGTAAAAGCCGTCATCAATTTCTTCGCCTTCCTCATAAACAAGATAAAAATAAGTATTCGAGGAATTAGTAGAACTAAAATAACGTCCTGGTGTTGACGCATTGTCTGCACCACGTAAAATGAATCCATACGCTGGATCTTTTCCTCCTTCTCCAAGTTCAAATTTAAGCCAGTTTCTAAAAAGCTCAGTGACATCAAATGAATACGTTGCTCCAAGCGTAGTAAAAGTAGTAGAGCTCTGCAATGCTCCTAAAGAGGAAGTTAATTCGGAATATGTTACCTCAGAAACATCTGAATTCGTGGTAGAGTCATAGCAATTTATCGTACAAGAATTGCTATAGCCACTTGAACTTGCTTTCACATTAAAATTTGCTGATTTTAACCTATCTGGTTCAATCCAGCGAAATTTTTCTACAGAAGTAGCTTTTATATAGGAAAGGTGCTCCCCAGATCCATTAAAACCACCTGCACTCAATTGACTGCCGCTATACCCTGATCCACCTGATTGAAGCACATAGGAGCTACTGTCACTAAAAAAATTGACAGCCCAAACTGAAGGATCAATTACGCATGGATAGACAGTTGTCTCAGCATTGAGAAAATCTTCATCAAGATTCATATGAAGTAAGTACGTTCCATTTTCCTGCTCTTCCATAGTATAGTAATTATTATATGTGATGTGATTTTCTCCATCAGTATATTCACCACTGTAGGAATCTACGATAAACGTAGGCTGAATTGTGAAAACTGAATCACCGCTTACTTCATCCAAGAAAGAGATAGACGTTCCGCTTGTAGTTTCAGGAATTACTCCATTCACCGAAAGAATAAAATCATAACAAGTGCAACCTGTCATTTCATCAACAATGATGCTTTCTTTTATTCCAGAATTCTCAAGAGAATAGTGTACATCAGTACTGTCATCAAAAATGCTATTATAAACAACTTCATTGCTAGAAGCCTGTGGCTCACCACTATTAGAAACGTTTAGAGGAGTCATACAAATAGAGTAATCTTCTACTGAAAGGGAAACACCATCACTAATATTCTTCGGAAAAGATACACTATAATCATTTCCATAATTCACATAAGCCGCTCTGTCTTCCGCAGCAGGAACAATCGTGTTTTCAATAAAACGCACACTGTTAGAATCCTCATCAAAATATTTAATGGGTTCCTCAAATGCAATAAGTGATTTTGTGCCATCATCGTTGATGGTAACGACATTATACAAATCAGCATAGGTCGATTCATCTAACTTCACAGCATTTTGTAGTTCTTCTGAAAACCTATTTCTTAAATCATCTGGAAGTGCATCCAAATTTAAATTTTCGTCATCCGCTTCCATTATATCGGAAGAGATTCCATCATTGTCTATTGCTACAGATTCGTCCATTCCAAACGCAACAAATTGCATAGATGGTTCCATCAGTGTTTGCAGCAATAAAACAGACAATCCGGCAGCTACAACTTTCTTTAACTTCATCAAATTTTGATACCTCCACATCTTGTTTTTATGCTCTGTGAATCGATCAGTGCGTAACTTGGTTCTTCATTCCTTCCTGCTTGTTTTCGTGTTATTTTGACAAGATGCTTCATCATTTTGTCCCATATGCCGTTCTCTCTTGCTCGGCGATAAAAACTCCATACAGTATCATGTGGCGGATAGTCATGTGGCAGCATTCTCCACTGGCAGCCTGTCTTTACGATATACAACACTGCTTCTACTAATGATCGTTTATGATATTTGCTTTTATTTCCGGATGGAAAGAATTCTTTGATTGCTTCCCATTGTTTGTCTGTCAAATCACTTTCGTAATTTGTTGCTTGATATTCTTTTTTCATATCTCTTATTATACCACTTTTTTGCTATGAACACAAGCTCTTAAAGGTAATCAAAAAAAACTTGCTTCCAAGGAAAATAACAAGCATCATGACATTGCGGATATCTTGAAAATATTCCAACAAAAGCAGAGAATTTTAGAGAATACCATAAATGTTTTCAGTCTCACAGTTCAATATGTCAGATAATACAAGCAAATTAAGAGCTTGTGTTCATCGGTAAAGTATGCGGACTTTCGAGCATAATTTTTATGCTGACAAGGAAAATATCCGCAGGAATACTGTCGTATTGCAAGGATATTTGACGAAGTTCAGCAGGAAAATTTGCCGAAAAGACGTGTGCTGAACCGATGAACACAAGCTCTCATATTTTCCTTTAAATAAAATTTCACATTGTCATCAACCTACTCTCTTTTTGCAACGCAGCAATTCATAATTGCCGGAAAGACAGCTTTAAATCAATCCTTTTTCAGCATCTTCACTTCTTCCGGCTCTTCCGGCTGATAAGAAAGCCAGAAACAGGTCGAATTTGCTGTCATGGTAGCAACAACAAGGGCCAATGCTGCCATTGTACCGCCAAAGCGTGTAATGAAAGAGCAAATCTTCTTTTTCATGTGAATGCACCACCTTTCCAATTTGATATTTAGGCCTTCATTTGGTCTGCCTACATTGTAACACAAAGTCAAGAAAAAAAGCTGACTTATGGCACGAACTGTATGATTTTTGGGTATGAAATGCACTTTTTCTCATTTTTTCGCCTGTACGCCATTCTTAATCTTTCCGCCAATGAGCATGATGGACAACAGTATCCATGCACTAAAAATGCTGTAAGAGAAATTTATTAAGGCAAAATAACAGAGCATAGCAGATGCACATATTTCTACCATCAATATCATGAGTCCTTTTCTTCGATACTTTTTTCTGTCCTTTTCCGATAACTTTTTATGGATATCAGATACAGGCATCAAAACAACGAGACAGAGCAAACTCAAAGCTGTCAGCAATAAAAAGAAGGCAGTAAAATGAGAAACATACCGAACTATTAGCAATGCCGCGATTAAAAGAAAATTGGAAATAACCCAGCATCGAAATGGTGTTTTTGCATGATAGCCACCTGCGAATGACCGCAACGGAATATATGCGACTGTAAATACAGCTGTTTCCGGAAGCATTCGAAAAAGCAATCCGATTGCAGTAAAAGTTGCAATGTTGAAAAGGGTATCCAATATATGTGTCATTCCCCATTTGCATACAACTTCTTGGTCTGAACTTATGATTTTGATTTTGGACAGCCATGCTGTAATCCGATTGGATGCTTCTTCAAACATCCCATGCACCTTCTTTCTTCGCTAACTTATGATAGCACAAATAGGACTTTTAAAACCGACTTATGGCATGAACTGTATGACTTTTGGGTATGAAATGCAAAAATCGGCTTTTTTCAACAAAAAATCGGACGCTTTAGAACGTCCGATTTCTTCATTCTGTTCCATTGAACATGGTCACTGTTGTATGATATTTGTTGTTATCTTCTACATAGTGCTTCAGATCACCATGGTATTTTTCAAGCGTATGTGAAACACTTAGGAGACCAATTCCATGTTGTTTTTGATCCGCTTTCTTTTTCTGTTTTGGGTTGTAGCTGTTTTCAATATCAATTCGTACAATTCCACGAGTCAATTTCATGGAGAGCAGAAGCCGTTTGTTTTCTGACTGACGCAAAGCTTCTATCGCATTATCCAACAAGTTTCCAAGTATCACGGTCATATCAAAGGATGAAATATTCAATTCTGCCGGTAAGTCAATTCTGCACATAATTGCTGTACCTAAATCAGACGCTAAAGCCAACTCATAATTAATCAGGCTATCCACATCACGATTGCCTGTTTTCGAGTATTCTTCCTTCACAATAATTGCGTTCTCGATTGTCGTGAGATACTCCTGCACCTCCGCATACTCCTTCTCTTGCAGCATCCTACGCATGGTGTTCAAGTGCTTTTGCATATCGTGTCGCAAATACCGCATTTCTCTTTGGGAAGTCTCCATGATTTTAAGCTGATTTTGATAAGCATCATTTGATGCCTGAATCAATTCCACCATGTGTTTGTTTTTCAGTCGGTCTTGTTCCAGATGATACGTGTAAAAATTGATAAGATTAATAAGAAGCAGGATAATTGCAACGATGATGTCATGCTTGGAACTATCATTTACTGTCAGAATTCCTACTGCAATTGTTCCAAGAG
>LBCK01000050.1 GCA_000980705.1 Ruminococcus sp. UNK.MGS-30
GCAACATCAAAGGAAGTAACATTGGAAGACGGCACATCACTTTTTATCAGCCGAGGGCAGCAAAGCATTGTAAGAGATCGATTGTCTGAATTATAAAATTGGGAGGTATATATGGAAACTTCTTTATACTTAGTGTCAAATGTAATTCGCATTTATGCTATTAGTATTTTTTTAGATTCGTTCTTCGGTAATTTGAAATGCAAAAGGATAATAAAAATAATTGCATATATATCCTATTATTTTATCGGAAGTCTGGTTTGGATTATATCACAAAATACGAATATCAATCTTGTTATCAATACAGCAGCAATCATCTTAATTTCTATTCTATACCGTGCAACTTGGAAGAAAAGAGTTTTTTCTGCAATATGGGTTTGTGCGGTTGGAATGTTTATAGATTGGATTGCGTTTTCTATTTTAGGTAATTCTCAATTTGTGCAGAGCGGCTTTTTACAATATGTTCTTCTGTTAGATCTCGCTTTCTTATTTCGTCATTTATATCATCGTCATATAGAGTATTCTTCAAAGTCTCCATATTTTTTGCTGATTCTTTTAGTTTCTCTTGGAACAATTGCAGTAGGAATTCTGACAGTAAATGATAGTTCCAAGCATGACATCATCGTTGCAATTATCCTGCTTCTTATTAATCTTATCAATT
>LBCK01000051.1 GCA_000980705.1 Ruminococcus sp. UNK.MGS-30
TGCTGACACAGAGCCTTTGATAAGCCTGGCAAGCCTGTCCACGATCTGCTGTGGGTCCTCCCGCATATCGTCTTTGATCCAGTCGAGCATCAGCCCGATAAAGATGTATGAATAGATCTGGGCGATGAATTGCTTGTCCTCGTCCCGGACCTTCATTTCGCCGACTTCTTCATTGATCACATCCAGCAAAAGCCGGTCTACCAGCGGCCGCAGATATTTTTCGACCTGTTCCCTGTGGACGCAGCGGTAAACATTCAGAATAAAGGGCTTGTTATCCTGTACCGCCTCGAAGATCTGCAAAAATCCCTGCTGCCACGTTTCATAAGTCTTTTTCTCATCCAGCGCTCTCTTGGCATCCTCCAGGCAAGACCATTCCACAAGATCGTAAATATCCTTGAAGTGGTAATAAAAGGTCATGCGGTTGATACCGCAGTCCTCGGCAATGTCATTGATGGTGATTTTGGTCAGCGGTTTTTTCAGCAGCAAATTCTTCAGTGACTGTTCCAAGGCTCGTTTTGTTACCTGTGAAACAGCAGCTTGCTCCTTCCTTATATGCTCGGCCTAGCAGCAGTTGTCTCCGAAGTGTGGGGCCAGTTCTTTTTCATCCTGTATTTTACA
>LBCK01000052.1 GCA_000980705.1 Ruminococcus sp. UNK.MGS-30
GGATATGTCGGAGTTTCCAGACTTGGTAACAAGTTTTGTCACCTTGTTGCATCCATTATAAGAATAGGTCGATACCACACCATTTGCAAGTGTTTCAGAGACCTTATTGCCATTTGCATCATAGGTATAAGTTGCAGTCAAATTACCGCTTTCCTTTACCTGAGCAATACGCATTTCAGCATCATATTCATACTGCGTGGAGGAATACATTGTTTGATGATTAATACCAACCAACTGTTCCTTCGCATACTGAGATATGCCCTCGTAGAAATAGCCCTTGAAAGATTTTTCACTAAGTTCCTGATAAACACGTCCAAGGTTATCGTATTGATAGCTTGTCTGTACTTCATTGGCCGTTTTGCTTCGCACCCTGCCCATATTGTCATAGACATAGGATTTTGATACATTTTTAGAAGTATCACTGCAAATAGTATTTGCTGTCAGCACACGGTTCAGTGCATCATAGGTGTTAGTGGTCACATTGCCATTGGCATCGGTTACAGTCAGTGCATTACCATTCAGATCATAGGTTGTTGCACCAGAGTTATAGCCTGTGCTGTCAGTCGTTCTTACCAAATGTCCCCACGCATCATATTCATAATTCGTGGTCATG
>LBCK01000053.1 GCA_000980705.1 Ruminococcus sp. UNK.MGS-30
CACAAACCAGGTCATTAAGTTCAGCAATGCAAATTCTGACCCTATTGCATTTATCGACAAAGAGAAGACCGACATGAACCAGCAGACAGGTCGCATGCCGAATCGTGTTGGTCTTGGTATTAATGTATTTAATGCTCTGAAAGTACATCCGGGCATCCTCGAAAGGGTTAAATACGGTGGAAGCACCGCAAATCCGGCATCTGTAACAGAGAATGTGCTTGCGCAGTTGTTTGGAGTTGAAAAGATTGTAGTGCTTAAATCCATTATGAACAGTGCAAGCATGGGCGCAGATGAAGAAATGCAGTATATCGGAGATCCGAACGCATTTCTACTGGCTTATGCAACTAACGCACCGAGTATCGATGAACCGTCTGCAGGTTATATCTTCACATGGGATATGCTCGGCAATGGACAGATGCTTCCGATCCTGAACTATCTTGGAGAGAATGGCACACATACTGAGTACATTGAAGGTCTTATGGCGACAGATATGAAGAAGACATCTGACGATCTTGCAAGATTTTATAAAGCTGCAGTTTAAGGAGGAACCTATGAAACTTGTTGCAAACAAGCCATGCAATC
>LBCK01000054.1 GCA_000980705.1 Ruminococcus sp. UNK.MGS-30
GGTTTTGCCGGCTTCTCTTTTTTATACCCGGTTTCCTATCCCTAAGCCAGCAAGCATTGCATCTGCGGAGATAACTTTTGAACTGTACTCAAGGTGTGCGTAAATGTTTGCCGTAGTTGAGAAGTCGCTGTGCCCGAGCCATTCTTGAATCTGCTTCATCGGAACGCCGTTGGCGAGAAGCAGCGAGGCGCAGCTATGTCTCAAATCGTGATAGCGCACTCTGCGCAATCCGTGTTCCTCCAGAAGCTTCGGGAATCCGCAGGAAACATAATTAGGCTTGATGATATCTCCTTTACGAAAGGAACCAGTGGCAGCGTTCTCATGCTGGACTTATTTTTCGTCCGATCTTCTGCGACCGTAATACGCTTTCCATCAAGGGCAACGGTTGTAAGCGTATGCCGGATGGTGATTGTGTCGCGCTCAAAGTCGATGGCATCCCATTTCATACCGAGGGTCTCGCTGCGCCGCATCCCATAGAAAGCACCAAAGAGAATGGGGATTTCAAGTTTGGTGCCTTTGGAGATTTCAAAAAGCCTGTTCACTTCATCGGCATCGTAAAAGTTTGCCATAAA
>LBCK01000055.1 GCA_000980705.1 Ruminococcus sp. UNK.MGS-30
CGCCATTAACCCGACTCCTGCGGGTGAAGGCAAAACCACCACAACCGTCGGTCTTGGACAGGCGATGCAGAAGATTGGCAAAAAAGCCATCATCGCTCTGCGCGAGCCTTCCCTGGGTCCTGTATTCGGCATCAAGGGCGGCGCTGCCGGCGGCGGCTATGCACAGGTCGTTCCGATGGAGGACATCAACCTGCACTTCACCGGTGATATGCACGCCATCACCGCTGCCAACAACCTGCTGTGCGCCATCCTGGACAACCATATGCAGCAGGGCAACGAGCTGAATATCGACCAGCGCCGCATTCTCTTCAAACGCTGCATGGACATGAACGACCGCGCACTGCGCTTTGTCAACGTCGGACTGGGCGGAAAAGCAAACGGTATCCCGCGTGAGGACGGCTTCCAGATTACCGTTGCCAGCGAGGTTATGGCAATCCTGTGCCTTGCATCGGATATGCAGGACCTCAAGGAACGTCTGGGCAACATTCTGGTCGCTTACACCTATGACAACAAGCCGGTCTACGCCAAAGACCTTAAGGTAAACGGCGCGATGGCAGTTCTGCTTAAAGAC
>LBCK01000056.1:0-281 GCA_000980705.1 Ruminococcus sp. UNK.MGS-30
AGACCGAGCGTATCCTGAACCGCCTTGATCGGGAACACGCCCTGATACTGGAGGTTGTGGATGGTGTACACCGTCTTCATATCCTGATAGAACGGGAACTGCGCGTACTGAATCTTGAGCAGCGCCGGGATCATGCCGGTCTGCCAGTCGTGGCAGTGGATCACGTCGGGCTTGAAGTCGAGATGAACCAGCGCGTCGATCACCGCGCGGTCGAAGAAGCCGAAGCGCTCGTATTCGTCGCCGCCCAGACCGTAGATGTAGGAACGGCCGAAGTAATACTG
>LBCK01000056.1:296-568 GCA_000980705.1 Ruminococcus sp. UNK.MGS-30
CTCACATTCCAGCTTCATCTGGCTGACGTACTGCTCCGGGATGGCGGCGTACAGCGGCAGGATGACGCGCACGTCCGCGCCCTGCGCCTTGAGCACCGGGGAGAGCGCGCCGACCACGTCTGCCAGACCGCCGGTCTTAATGAAAGGGACACATTCGGATGCCGCAAAGAGAATCTTCATGGGAATTCCTCCTATGGTTTGATGAAAATGCGGGAACCGTCCACACATGAACAGCCCCCGCTTGGCGTTAAATCACAACGTTTTTGGCGATG
>LBCK01000057.1 GCA_000980705.1 Ruminococcus sp. UNK.MGS-30
GGGCAAGGAAGGCTCTGCCGTTTATAAGGAACTGTGGATCCTCACCTATGAGACACTGACCGAGGAATACGGTCTGCACAATCTGATCTGGGAATGGAACAGCTACGCATATGATACCTCTGCAAACTGGTATCCGGGCGATGAATATGTAGACATTGTAGCATACGACAAGTACAACTGCACAGACTGGTCTACCGGCAGCGCTGTACTGAAGCACAACGACAGTGCGATCAGCAGCACCTTCTATTCCATCATGCAGAAGTATAACAGCAAGAAGATGGTCGCTATGGCTGAAAATGACAGCATCCCGACGCTGAACAACCTGGTAACCGAAAAGGCTGGCTGGCTGTATTTCTGCCCGTGGTATGACGGCGGCAGCAACGACACCAACTTCCTGACCAACGAACTGTTCAACACCAAGGAAGATCTGAAGGAAATGTACACCAGCGACTACTGCATTACACTGGATGAACTTCCGGATGATCTGTATGGAAACGGACAGCAGGGCACCGGCACAAAGCCGAGCCACACCACCAA
>LBCK01000058.1 GCA_000980705.1 Ruminococcus sp. UNK.MGS-30
CGGTACCGTTGTCGCACGCAGTGTAGTATCGCTTTCTGCATCGTAGCCAAACAAACTCATCTTCACTGTACCGGGATGCAGTTCGGCAGGCAGCAAGCAAGTCGTTCCCTCTGTGCCAAGTACCAAGTTGTATGTTTCCTCACACTGGGTGAACTGCACCACCTTGTGCAGCGTTTTCCAAGCCCCATCGAACACGAACTTCACCGAAACAAATGCGATCTGGTCAGAGGCAATGACCTCTCGCTCCAGCACTTCGATTTTTTGCTGTTTCACTAAGAATTTCATCATCCGTTTTTCACCTCGTTCCACACAATATTTTCAGGATCATATTCCAAATAGCCGTCTATGCACTGGATCCTTTTCAGATAATTGTTGTAGGAATGTTCTCCGGAAGACATCCAGTTGACCGATTTGGTGATGGCGTTCCACTGAGCGATCGTTCCTTCATATGTGATGGCTGTTAGACTTTCACAGTATGTCAGCATATTTTCCCCAAAGGTTCTGCAATT
>LBCK01000059.1 GCA_000980705.1 Ruminococcus sp. UNK.MGS-30
TTGCAGAACCTTTGGGGAAAATATGCTGACATACTGTGAAAGTCTAACAGCCATCACATATGAAGGAACGATCGCTCAGTGGAACGCCATCACCAAACCAGTCAACTGGATGTCTTCCGGAGAACATTCCTACAACAATTATCTGAAAAAGATCCAGTGTGTAGATGGCTATCTGGAGTATGATACGGAAACCCATACATGGAATGAGGTGAAAAACGGATGATGAAATTTTTAGTGAAACAGCAAAAAATCGAAGTGCTGGAACGAGAGGTTCTTGCTTCTGACCAGATTGCATTTGTTTTGGTGAAGTTCGTGTTCGATGGGGCTTGGAAAACGCTGCACAAGGTGGTGCAGTTCACGCAGTGCGAAGAAACATACAACTTGGTGCTTGGCACAGAGGGAACGACCTGCTTGCTGCCTGCCGAACTGCATCCCGGTACAGTGAAGATGAGTTTGTTTGGCTACGATGCAGAAAGCGATACTACACTGCGTGCGACAACGGTACCG
>LBCK01000006.1 GCA_000980705.1 Ruminococcus sp. UNK.MGS-30
AAATTGCAATATAAACCAAAAAAGAGGAGAACACTTGATGTTCTCCTCTTTTTGCATTAGTATCATATTATGTTTATTCTGGTGCAGATAAAAAAGAAAACAGCTTTTGCATTTGCAAAAGCTGTTTTTGGTTGGGGTGGAAGGATTTGAACCCTCGGAATGATGGAGTCAGAGTCCACTGCCTTACCGCTTGGCTACACCCCAGTATTTTGTGCCGCTTATCATCGTCAAGCGACTTATATATTATAGCACGGATGGAGAAAAAAGTCAATCGGTTATTACGTAAATAAATTAAGTACATTTCATGAACTATGAAAGAAAAAGAAAACAGCTCCCACTATTGCAGAAGCCGTTTGAATTGGTTGGGGTGGAAGGATTTGAACCCTCGGAATGATGGAGTCAGAGTCCACTGCCTTACCGCTTGGCTACACCCCAGTGTATTTATGTCATCTGCACCAGACGACTTTGTTATTATACCACATTTCAAGGGTCTTGTCAACGAAAATCTACAGAAAGATAGAAAGAAAAATATCACTGATTTAATTCGGCAAAAAAATAAGTTTTACAATTGAAAACTGCATGATATAAAAAGGATAAAAGAAAGAAAAAATAGTCAGAAATACAAGACCAAAATCCGAATTTCTTTCACTTTCTCGAAATTGACTTTTTTCACATAGAATGCTATAATAGAAAGCACGGCTTTGAATGTAGACAGAAGGAAGAAGGATGAATGATGAGTTCAAAGACCAAACAATACGAGATGGATATGTGCAGCGGTCCGATTCTGCGGAAAATGCTGATGTTTGCACTGCCGCTGATGCTCTCCAGTATTTTGCAGCTGCTCTTTAATGCGGCAGACATTGTGGTTGTGGGCAAGTTTGCCGGAGACAATTCCCTGGCGGCAGTCGGCTCAAATACAGCGCTGATAAACCTGCTGACCAACCTGTTCATTGGACTGTCGATCGGCGCAAACGTAGTTGCTGCCCGGCACTACGGTGCAAAGGCGTGGGATGATCTGCGCCGGACGGTACATACCGCCATGCTCCTCAGTATGCTGAGTGGAGCGCTGCTGCTGGTTTTGGGCGTCATTGGCGCAGAGCAAATGCTGATCTGGATGCAGACGCCGGAAGAGGTGCTGCCTCTGGCAACTGTCTACCTGCGTATCTATTTTCTTGGTATGATTTCGACCATGGTCTATAACTTCGGTAGCGCCCTGCTCCGTGCAGTGGGTGACACCAAACGTCCGCTGTATTTCCTGCTGTGTGCCGGCGTCATCAATGTGATTTTGAATCTGCTGTTTGTCATCGGCTTTCAGATGGACGTCATGGGCGTTGCAATCGCCACAGTCATATCTGAAACCGTGTCTGCACTGTTGGTACTGCGATGTCTCGTCAAAGAAAAAGGCGGCATCCATCTGGAACTCCGTGCAATGCGGATCGACCGAAAAAAGATGCTCCAGATCCTGCGCATCGGTCTCCCGGCAGGCTTTCAAGGCGTTGTCTTTGCGCTGTCCAACGTCGTGATTCAGTCATCGGTCAACATCTTCGGAAACATTGTCGTAGCCGGAAATTCCGCCGCTGCCAATCTGGAAGGTTTCGTCTATATGGCGATGAATGCGTTTTATCAGACCACGCTTTCCTTCGTCAGCCAGAACTATGGCGCCGGGAAACAAAAGCGAATCAACCGCATCGTTTTACTGGGTGAGGCGTGCGTTATTGTGACAGGCACTTTATTGGGAAATATGGTTGTCTTTTTCGGAAACGACCTGCTCCAGATTTACTCCAACAATCCGGAAGTGATTGCCGCCGGAATGGTGCGCCTGCACTATATTTCCATGATCTATGCCCTATGCGGCATCATGGACGTGATGGTAGGCGCACTGCGTGGCATCGGTTATTCCATTATGCCGATGATTGTTTCTATTGTGGGCGTGTGTGTATTGCGGCTGATCTGGCTGGCGACGGTGTTCCAGATTCCGGAGTTCCACAAAATCGAAACGGTTTATCTGTCCTATCCGGTCACCTGGATCCTGACCAGTCTGGTTTACATTGTCTTTTTTGTGTGGATTTGCATACGGTCTGCGCGAAAAAAGTCCGCTCCGTCTGCAGCATAAAATATATGAAAAGAAGAAACTGCCATGAGCACATATGGCAACCTTTTCTATTTTCCCATAAAATACATACAAGAAAACGCTTGACGTGTCATAAACTCCGTGCTATAATAGATTGGTAGTACCAATTAGAGAGGTGTTTGATGTATGAAATGGATGAAACAATTTGGAATTATCCTGTTGATTTCGTTTGTGGGAGAGATTCTGGAAAAATGGATACCACTTCCGATTCCGGCAAGCATTTACGGAATTATTCTGCTGTTTCTTTGTCTGAAACTGAACATTATTCCCCATGAGGCCGTACACGAGACCGGAAAGTTCCTGATCGAAATTATGCCGCTGATGTTTATTCCGGCGGCAGTGGGGCTGCTGGAGACCTGGGATGTGATTGCGCCGGCTTGGCTGGAATATGTTGCAGTCACAGTGATTTCCACTTGGGTTGTCATGATTGTTTCCGGCAGAGTCACCCAGTTTGTGATTCGGCGAAAGAGAAAGGACGTGCAGGAAAACTATGTTTGAATTTTTAGAGAATTCCGCCTTTTTTGGCGTTGCAATCAGTGTAGTTTCTTACGGCATCGGGATGCTGCTGAAGAAAAAGTTTAAGCTGGCAATTTTGAATCCGCTTTTGATTTCCATTGTGATTACCATTGCATTTCTGGCGCTGACCGGAATCAGCTACGAGAAATATGACGAGGGCGCAAAGTACCTCAACTATCTGCTGACGCCTGCGACCGTTTGCCTGGCGATTCCGCTGTATGAGCAGCTGGAACTCCTCAAGCATAACTGGCGTGCCGTGCTGCTGGGCATCTTGTCCGGCGTGCTTTCCAGCCTGGGCGTGATTTTGGGAATGGCTCTGATGTTCGGGTTCAGCCATGAGGAATACGTCACTTTCCTGCCGAAGTCGATTACCACAGCAATCGGCATGGGCGTTTCAGAAAAGCTGGGCGGCTACGTTTCCATCAGCGTTGCCGCCATCATCATTACCGGTGTTCTGGGCAATATCTTTGCAGAGATCGTCTTTAAGCTGTTCCGGATCCATGAGCCGATCGCAAAGGGAATTGCCCTGGGCACATCTTCTCACGCCATCGGTACAGCAAAGGCAATGGAACTGGGCGAAGTGGAGGGCGCAATGAGCAGCCTTTCTATCGTAGTAGCTGGTTTGATTACTGTTATCGGCGCAACGATTTTTTCCCATATTATGTGAGGTCATTTATGCAGAGTGAAACCAGAGAATATCAAAAGGTGATTGACTATGTATCCCAAATGATTGCCGATGGGCAGCTGAAAATCGGTGACCGGCTCCCCACGGAACGGCAAATTGCAGAAACACTGTCCATTGGCAGAAACTCCACACGAGAGGCGCTGCGGATGCTGGAACACATCGGCATGATTTCCTGTAAGCGAGGGTCCGGCAATTATCTGACAGACAATGTATCCCGGTCTGTTTCTGAAATGGTACATATGATGCTTTTGCTGGGGCAGACCGATCAGGCGGAGATCTGTTCGTTCCGTCGAAATATGGAAAAGGCAGTCTGCCGTGCGATTCTGGATGGAAAAACTTTTTCCCGCTGGGAGACCCAGGTGGCTGAAATTCTGCACCAGGCCTGCGAAACACAGGAACGGGAAATGCAGATCGAGCTGGACAGAAGATTTCATTATCTGTTGATCCAGGCGACAGAAAACCGGTTTTGGATTGCTCTGCTGGAGCCGATCGCAGACGTCTACCGCAAGTGGATCGATGCGGCTTTGCAGTCGGCAAACGACTTTGTAAAAGCACAGCTGCAGGCAGAGCATCAGGCACTGTTTCATGCGTTGCAAAACAATGATTACGCTGCCTGTGAGGCTGCAATTGACCGGCATTATGACTATGTAGACGCAGAGCTATCTAAGTCTTCGAAATAATTGAATCAGAATGCGTTCCGGAAAGGGAAACGCTGCTGCACTGCACCAACGAATGTCACAGTTTGTGCAGTGCTTTTTTATGCAATATCCCGATTTTGATACAGGAATCCAGTGGAATCTCCATGAAAAATCTTGACAGTCTCAAAATATATGGTATAATAGAAAATGCAGAGCAATTCGGGATGAACCGATTTTGCAGCAAGAGTTAATTTGGAGGTATAAAGGTATGAATTTTTGGAAAAAGCTCACTGCCTGTGCACTGGCAGCTGTTATGTCGGCTGGCTTTGCAGGCTGCGGCAATTCCGGCGGCGATTCTTCCGAGAAAGAGGAGTCTGACGAAGAGGCGGCAATGCCCTATGACAGCGATTTCACAATCGGCGTAGATAAGGTTGCAGAGGCAATGGGTGCCGGCTGGAACGTAGGCAATCAGCTGGAGGCAAACTCCGGCGGTAAGGTGGATGAAACAGTCTGGGGCAATCCGGAGATTACCCAGGAACTGATCTCTGCTGTGGCAGACGCAGGATTCACAACCGTTCGTGTGCCGGTTTCTTATCTGGACCGCATTGATGATGCGAACAACTACACCGTAGATTCAGCGTGGCTGGATCGTGTGGAAGAGGTAGTCCAGTACTGTTACAATGAAGGCTTGTATGTCATCATCAATATACACGGCGATGGATATAACACCGTTGAGGACGGCTGGTTTCTGGTAAACGGCGAAGACCAGGATATGATTTGCGAAAAGTACGAGGCAGTTTGGAAACAGATTGCAGAGCGTTTCGCAGACTATGATGAACATTTGATTTTCGAGTCCATGAACGAAGAGTGTGACGGAACATACAACGGCGACCCGAACCGGGAGTATTATGCAAATCTGAACAAGTACAATCAGATTTTTGTGGATACCGTTCGTGACACCGGCAAAAAGAACACCCACCGCTGGCTGCTGGTTCCCGGTTGGAATACCAATGTAGAATATACGGTTGGGGATTATGGCTTTGAAATGCCGACAGATGAAAAATGCTCTGCCGATGAGAGCCGCATGATGGTTTCCGTGCATTATTATGATCCGTGGGATTACTGCGGCACAGAAGATCTGAAAACCATCCTGTGGGGCGAATACGGTGACAATCTGATTGAGGTCAATGGTTTCCCGAAGATGAACAAGGCAAAATGGGGCGATGAGTCCTACCTGGATGACCTGTTTACCAAGATGCAGGACAAGTTTGTGAAGAATGATATTCCGGTTATAATCGGTGAGTATGGCTGTATTGACAAGTCCTCTGCCTATGCCGATTTCTCCGGTCAGATCCAGGGCAACCGTGCATACTGGGATGGATATGTTGCAGGTAAGGCAGCGTCCATGGGTATGATTCCGGTATACTGGGATAACGGTTTCAATGGCGTATATGGATTCGGTTTGTTCGATCGTAACACCTATGAGCAGACACAGCCGGAGATCATTTCCACAATCATTGAGGCAGTCAAGAATAAGGATCCGAAAGCTGGTCTGGACACAGTTGTAGAAACCAAGACAGAAAAGACCACAGAGGCACACGCTTACATCGGCATTCAGACAGAGATCTATACTTTCCGTAACTCCTGCAGCGATGGAAAGTACGGAAAGGATACCGACTACTTCAATACCTTGATTAAGTGGGGTGACGATGACCAGATCATTGACACCGGTGCAAAGTTCACGGATGCAACGATCACTGAGGACGGCACTTATACTGTTTCTGTAGATGGCTATGACTTCTCTTCGGACAGTAGCAAGCTGAATATGCTGTTTGTCAGCACCGATTTCGCATTCAACAATACGCTGAAGGTCAGCGATGTTGTTGTAAAGTGCGATGACCAGGAAATCGCCATCGACAATCCGCTGGTAATGGCAGACGACCAGGGAAATATGTACATCGAACTGGTGAACATCTATAACACCGATCTGGCAGCGCTGAACTACACGATGCCGAAGGATAGCTTTAGCGTTACATTCACCATCAAGGGAATGGACAGCGTTTTGGCGGCGTAAAGCAAAACTCTAAAATCATATCAAGAAAAGCCGGTTTCTGCGGAATTGCAGAGACCGGCTTTTTGTATGCGTATCCTTATGTATGTATACGGAAATAAAAGAAAAAGCCTTGTTCAGATGAACAAGGCTTTTGATGGGGTGGGAGATGGGATTCGAACCCACGATCTTCGGGACCACAATCCGACGCTTTAACCAGCTAAGCTACACCCACCATATTTGCGTCCCTCAGCGGGACATTTGGCGCGCCTTACTGGATTCGAACCAGTGGCTTACTGCTTAGAAGGCAGTTACTCTATCCAGCTGAGTTAAAGGCGCATTTGGAGCGGGTGATGGGAATCGAACCCACGTAACCAGCTTGGAAGGCTGGAATTCTACCATTGAACTACACCCACAAGGTATCTGTCGGTTTTATCCGTTCTGCGTCAACCGACTTATATATTATAGCACAGTCCTCCTAAAATGTCAAGTTTATTTTCTTTTGAAAAATCGGCACAATCACTTGCTGTACGGATGATTCTACAAAAATAAACAAAGTAAATTGATGTTTTGACCAGCATGGAGGGAATTCTGCAAATGCCATTTTGCAAGATTTTTGTTCTGTATCGTATCGACTGGGCTTGTTCCGGAGCGTGGAATAATCGCAATTTTCCGGAAAAGGCTTGATTTTTTCGCCGCTTTGTGGTATGATAGGAACAATGCAGCAAAATTCCGGATGACTTTTCCGGAGGAAAGGATACGATATGGCAAAAAAACAATCCTATGACAACGAAAGCATTACCATGCTCAAAGGCCCGGATAAGGTGCGAAAGCGTCCGGGCGTTATTTTTGGTTCAGACGGACCAGATGGCTGTGCGCACTCTATTTTTGAAGTGATCTCCAACTCCATTGATGAGGCTCGTGCCGGCTATGGCAGCAAGATCATCGTGACACGATACCGGGATAATTCCATTGAGGTCGAGGACTTCGGACGAGGCTGTCCGGTAGACTTTAATAAAAATGAAAACCGGTATAACTGGGAACTGGTGTACTGCGAACTGTATGCCGGCGGTAAATATGACTCCAACGATGATAACTATGCTTATTCACTGGGCTTGAACGGTCTGGGATTGTGTGCAACACAGTTTGCGTCTGCCTATATGGACGTAGAAATTTTTCGTGACGGTTATCAGTATAATCTGCACTTTGAAAAAGGCGTCAATGTAGGCGGTTTGCAGAAAAAACCGACAAAGAAAAAACAAACCGGAACACGGACACACTGGCTGCCCGACCTGGACGTATTTACAGAGATCGAAATTTCCGACGACTATTTTTGTGACACGCTCCGCAGACAGGCAGTTGTAAACCCGAATCTGCTGTTTCTCTACCGGAAAGAAGAAGAGGATGGCACCTTTACAGAAAAGCAGTACCTCTATGAAAACGGCATCGCTGACTATGTAAAAGAGATCGCCGGGGAAAATACGCTGACTTCCATTCAGAACTGGAGTTGCCAGCGAGAGGGCCGTGACCGTGAAGATAAGCCTACTTATAAAGTAAAGCTGGGCGTGGCACTGACATTTTCCAACCAGGTACAGCGTCTGGAATACTATCACAATTCCAGCTGGCTGGAACACGGCGGTTCTCCGGATAAGGCGGTAAAACAGGCGTTCGTCTCGCAGATCGACACCTATCTGCGGCAGAACAACAAGTATCTGAAAAATGAGTCCAAGCTGAAATTTGAGGACGTGGAATCCAGTCTGGTTTTGATTTCTTCCAGCTTTTCCACAGAGACAAGCTATGAGAACCAGACGAAAAAGGCGATAACCAATAAGTTTATCTATGAGGCAATGACCGACTTCCTCAAGCACCAGCTGGAAATTTACTTTATAGAAAATCCGGACGAGGCAGAAAAAATTGCAGCGCAGGTTCTGATTAACAAGCGCAGCCGTGAAAATGCAGAAAAAACACGTCTGAACATGAAGAAAAAGCTGACCGGCAGCATTGATGTGACCAACATGATCCCGAAGTTTGTGGATTGCCGCAGTAAAGACCTGTCCCGTCGGGAACTCTATATTGTGGAGGGCGATTCTGCGCTCGGCTCGGTAAAAATGGCACGTGACGCAGAATTCCAGGCGGTCATCCCGGTGCGTGGTAAGATTCTGAACTGTCTGAAAGCGGACTATAATAAGATCTTCAAAAATGAGATTATCACAGATATCATTAAACTTCTGGGCTGCGGCGTTGAAGTAACGACCAAGGCAAATAAGGACATTTCCTCTTTCAACCTGGATGGCCTGCGCTGGAATAAAATCGTTATCTGTACCGATGCGGACGTAGACGGATTCCAGATCCGGACACTGATTCTGACAATGCTGTACCGTCTGACACCGACGCTGATCGACAAGGGCTGCGTGTATATTGCAGAGTCGCCGCTATTCGAAATTACAACGAAAAAGCGCACTTATTTTGCGTATACGGAAAAGGAAAAGACAGAGATCCTTGCGACTCTGGAAAACGAAAAATACACCTTGCAGCGTTCAAAAGGTCTGGGCGAGAACGAGGCGGATATGATGTCACTGACCACCATGAACCCGGAGACACGCCGTCTGATTCAAGTTACAGCGGCAGGAATCGAAGAAACAGCTGCAATGTTTGATATGCTGCTGGGGGATGACCTCCAGGGACGAAAAGATTTCATTGCTGAATTCGGCAGCAATTATCTGGAACTGGCAGATATCTCATAAAAGCGAGGACAAAAATGGCACGAAAGAAACAAACAGAAAAACCAAAAAAAAATACGATACCAAACGCTTATATTGCCGGTGCCGGCGTTGTGGAAGAAGAGAAGATCACGGACACGCTGGAAAAAAACTATATGCCGTATGCCATGAGCGTTATCATTTCCCGTGCGCTGCCGGAAATTGATGGTTTCAAGCCGTCACACCGAAAGCTGCTGTATACCATGTACAAGATGGGACTCCTCACAGGCAATCTGACCAAGTCGGCAAATGTTGTCGGGCAGACCATGCGTCTGAACCCGCACGGCGACAGTGCGATCTATGAGACCATGGTACGTCTGGCACGGGGCAATGAGGCGCTGCTGCATCCGTATGTGCAGTCCAAGGGTAACTTCGGTAAGGCGTATTCCCGTGATATGGCATATGCCGCATCCCGTTATACAGAAGTAAAGCTGGAACCGATCTGTAACGAGCTGTTCCGGGATATTGATAAGGATACGGTGGATTTTGTTCCCAACTATGACAATACCATGCAGGAACCCACCTTGTTTCCGGCAACATTTCCCACGGTTCTGGTCAATGCCAACGTAGGTATTGCAGTATCCATGGCAAGCAGTGTCTGCCCGTTTAATCTGGCAGAAGTCTGCGAGACAGCGATTGCAGTGCTGAAAAATCCGGAACACGACATCCTTTCCACCTTAAAAGGACCGGATTTTCCCGGCGGCGGATTTCTGTATTATAACGAATCGGAATTGCAGAAGATTTACGAAACCGGACGTGGCAGCGTGACCGTTCGTTCCAAGTGGACGTATAACAAGGCGGACAACTGCCTGGAAATCACGGAGATTCCGTACAGCACCACGATCGAGGCAATCAAGGATAAGATCGTAGACTGCATCAAGCAGGGAAAGCTGCGTGAGGTTTCCTATGTCCGGGATGAAACTGATATTGACGGCTTGAAGATCGCCATAGATCTGAAACGAGGCTCGGACCCGGAAAAAGTTATGCAGAAACTGTTCCGCATGACACCGCTCCAGGATAATTATTCCTGCAATTTTAATATTCTGGTAGGCGGTGCGCCGAAGGTAATGGGCGTGCGTGAAATTCTGGAAGAATGGTCTGCCTTTCGTCTGGAATGCGTGCGCCGCCGACTGGTGTTTGATCTGAAAAAGAAACAGGAAAAGCTGCATCTGCTGCTGGGTCTGGACAAGATTCTGCTGGACATCGACAAGGCAATCCGCATTGTCAGAGAGACAGAAGAAGAAGTGGATGTTGTGCCGAATCTGATGATCGGCTTTGGCATTGATGAGATCCAGGCGGAGTATGTGGCGGAGATCAAGCTGCGTCATCTGAACCGGGAATATATTCTGAAACGGACGCAGGAGATCGACCAGTTGAAACAGGATATCGCAGAGCTGGAATCTACCATTGCCGATCCGAAAAAGATGAAGAAAATCATCATCGCTGAGCTGAAAGAAACGGCGAAAAAATACGGTCAGCCCCGAAAGACGCTGTTCTACTACGCATCCGATGTAGAGGAAGAGTCGGACGAAGAGGATATCCCGGATTATCCGGTGCATTTGTTCCTGTCGGAGAGCGGCTATTTCAAAAAGATCACACCGGCATCGCTCCGCATGAGCAGTGAACAAAAGCTGAAAGAGGAAGATAAGATCGTAGCGCATCTGGAAACAACAAACCGTATCGAACTGCTCTTTTTCACCAACCAGCAGCAGGTTTATAAAACCAGAGCAAGCGAATTCGGAGAGTCCAAGGCGAGCGTGCTGGGTGACTATGTCCCGGCAAAATTGGGCTTGTCAGATGGGGAACTGGTGGTGCAGATGATCGCCACTGCGGATTACAGCGGTGACCTGCTCTTTGTCTTTGCCAACGGCAAGGCTGCCCGTGTTCCGCTGTCTGCATATGCGACCAAGACGAACCGGAAAAAGCTGCAAAACGCCTACAGCGGTAAGTCACCCCTGGTACAGATTTTGCAGATTCCCGGCGGTGAAGCCTCCTGCCCGGTATTTATCCGGACAAACGGCAACCGTGCAGTCCTGGCAGAGACATCCCTGATTGCAGCAAAGGCGACCAGGGACACACAGGGCGTACAGGTTGTGACCTTGAAAGCCAAGCATCTGGTCTGCGAGGCGAGAATTCTGAACGAGGAAGAATCCACGGCACTGAAAAAGTATCGTGTGAAAACGATTCCTGCAACCGGCGGCATGGCGAAAGACCTGCCGGGCAGCGGTCAGATGACATTGTTATAAAAAGAAAAGCCACTCCTTTTTATCGGGAGCGGCTCTTTTTTATGACAGAGGATTTGTCTGTTTTATTTTTCCGGGAGACTGTCGATGATATGTGTCAGGAAACGGAGCAGGGAAGTTGCATCGCTGCTGTCCAGACCATCATCTCCGTTGCAGTCCGCATTTTTGGATGCCTGTGCATTCAGCTTGACCTGTCCGGCAACTGCCTTGTTCAGCTGAACGGCATCGGTAATGTCTACTCTGCCATCCAGGTTGACATCGCCGTAAAGACTTACGGAAACATCAGCATCGCCTGTTGTCGCAGAAGTGGTGCCTGTATCTTCCGATGCGGAAGAGGTCTCTGTGGAAACCGTTGTTGTTTCAGTAGTTGTTTCCGCAGAAGAAACGGTCGTTTCGGATTCTGTACTGCTTTCGCTGACCGTCGTTTCACTGGAAGAGGTTTCTGTCTCCGGTGCAGAGGTTGTGGTCAGCGTTTCAGTTGTATCTGTGGTTTCGGCAGGGGTTGTGGTGGTCGTATCCGGTTTGTCGTTGTCATATTCATATACCAGAGTGACCGAGTTGTATGTTGTAGTGATGTCAGTACCGCTGGCAGCATCCTTTTCCGAGGATGCCCACCAGCTTTGCAGCTCTGCGGAGGTGTCATTGCAGAAGCCTGCGATCGTCGTGGACTTTTCGTCTACAACGATGGTGTATTGATCGTCAAAGGGAATGGAGACGTTGTTGGTGTTCAGACGATACTGGAACGACTTGTTGCCCCATACCTCATCCGTGCTGCCTGCCTCTACAACCTTGTTAAAGCAAAGCGCACCGCCGCCTACACACCAGCCGGAGCCGGCGTTGGAGGTTGCTGTGACATTGAGAATGACCTCTTTCAGATGCTCCTTGTCACCCAGCGGGATCATATAATTGCCATTTTGATTTTTCTCCAGGTCGCTAAAGTTGTAGGTCGTTTTCTTCACTTCAATATTCGGTTCGTCCGGAATCACAACATCTGTGGTCTCATCGGCAATTACCACCTGTGCCACGGACAAAGGCGGCAGTTCCACGGTCACCTGGTTGCCTGAGATATCGTTCTGCACATCCAGGATCTTGATATCACTGCTGTCCTGCGTAACTGCGTATACCACTGCGCTCTTATAATCGGTATCTGTGCCGTCCAGGGAGATGACTGCCTTTTCGGTGTTTTCCTTGTCCTTGTTGGAGACAACGGCGGTAACTTTGCCGTCGTCGCTGCCGTCAATGGATGCAAAAATGGCAGCCTTGGACAAATCCGGCGAAGAGGACTCTACCAGAGTGTCCCCGAAATCGCTGCCCTTGCCGTCGTAATTGGTATAGAGGTTGATGGCGCTTGTCACATACGGACACTTGGAAAGCGTTCCCCAATAGGTCGCCAGATATACGCCCTGGTCTGCAAATGCACCCAGCGCCTCGGTCTCCGCAATCGCAGAAACCACCGACTTGCCTGTGTTGTCCTCGTCCGCGATATTTGCCAGATTGTATTCCGTCAGCGCCAGTTTTGTGCCGGGATAGTACTTGTCAATGGATTCCTGCATCCGGGTCAGAAACGGGAACGAGCTGCCGAACCACTGGGAAAGCCAGCTGTTTTCCTTATAGTCCGGGTCGTACAGACTTCTCGCCGCCTGTAAAATGCCGTCATCCGTGCTGCAGTCCTGCGCATAGTAATGTACATCTACAACATCCAAAAGGCGCATGCCGTTTTCTTTTTCAGCGTCAGCCATCTGCTTGAGATAATAGTCCATGTACCAGGAATACTGACTCTTTACCGCCTCCCAGTCCGGGTCGGAGTAGTTGTCGCCGTTGCCAGCCTGGTAACACGGGAGAATGCCCCAGAAAGCCGGACCGTAGATCTCTGCGTTCGGGTCAAGACTTTTGACCACTTTAGAAAGCGCAATGGATTTCGATACCAGCTCCTGGTTGGAAACCTCGTCTTTGTGCAGCAGCGGATGTGTGTCATTCCAGAGTACCGGTTCGTTGTCCAGATTGTATCCCTGGATACCGGTAGAAGTGGTGGAGTCTCCCAGGTTTTGAATCAGATAGTTGACATACTCATCCATGTAAACGGTATCGTCGGTCAGATCCGGTGTGTCTGATAGCGCACCGTCTTTCTGAAATGCGACCTTGTTCCAGCGGCTGGAAGGTGCAGCCTCTGAATCTGTGACCGTTCCGTTTTTGTCAGCGGCAACATATCCAGCCATCTGGAGCGTTGCCATTTTGTATCCGATGCCCTGCTCCGTGCATTCCTTGGAAAGCTGGTGTGCCTGGTATGCCGGACCGTCAGAGACATCACCCATGTGTGTGTCAGAACTGTTGACCCAGTCTTCACCGGCGTTGGAGTAGTTGGTTTCCCAGTTGTATCCGGTAAAGCGGTTTCCGCCCTGGCGGACGGCGTTTGTCTTGACGCTTTTCAGGCTGCCTGAGTTGCCGGATTCGTTTACGCCGTAGATATACGGGCTGATCGCCTTTTTCTCGCCGTCCAGCTGGATCTTCAGCTGTATGTCATAGCTGCCGGCGGCAGAGACAGATAAAATGGATGGGATCTGTGCGGCGCAGGCTGCTGCAAGAACACTTGCGGTCAGACCTGCAAGAATACGTTTCTTCATGTTCAATTCTCCTTAAAACAATAAAACAATGGTGGTTTCAAAAACTTCGATATTATTATAGCACACATCTTTTCAAAAATCAAGTGCTTTACACAGAATATTTCTTCATATGCGCATAATTTATATGCAATTTGCAGAACAACATCGTAACAGTATTCTGCCAAATCAGCAGGAAATTGTCCTTGACAAAAGAAAATTGCCGTGCTAAAATGAAACATGGAGAATTCTAACAGGAGGTTTTGTATGAGAATATCAAAGCATAAGCGACTGTTCGGAGGGTTATTTGCAGTATTGACTGCGGCATCTCTTGTGGGTTGTCACGCCGATTCTGCCGACTCAGGCAGCAAAGCAGAGAAACCGGCAGAAAAACAGCCGACACTGTTCGATACCTATGTTTCCAATACTGTGATTTCAACAGGCTGTAATACAATAATCAAAAACGCAGAGTCTGTGACTTATCGGGCATGGTTCCCGGTCGAGGCGGCAGGATCGTTTGACTATCGCTTTTATTTTTCCAATACCGTAGATTCCACCTGGGGTGACGGCAGCGACAGCTACGTGGGAATGCCCGGCGGAAGTTACACCATTGAAAGTGCAAAGGTCTATGACGGCGGAACAGAATTTGATGCGAATGTGACACCGTCCGTTTCTGTCCCGGTGACTTTTTCTAATGGAAGTACCACAAAAGAAGTCCAGCCGGACGAAACATTCTGGAGTGATACCGTAAATATCACAATTCCGGAAGATCACTACCTTTTATGGGAGTGGACGATCAGCGGCTCCAATATCCCGGCAATCGCTATGTCCAATCTGGCATACTCCTATGCAGATCATGGGGATGGAAAAGGTTTTCTCTATACCAATGAGATTCCGGTGCCGCAGCTGGTGGGCTGTGACCGGGAAGTCTCCGCAAGAATCGTGACCCTGGGTGACTCAGTTACACAGGGCTGCCAGACAACAGAATTTGCACAGCAGTTCTGGGCGGCACAGCTGTTGGATCAGCTGGGAGCGGAGGATTACAGCCTGTGGAATCTGGGCATCGGCTATGCCCGTGCCTCGGACTGTGCCAAGGACGAAGACTGGCTGAACCGTGCGATTGCAGGCGCAGATGTGATTACAGTTGCGTTTGGAACAAACGATATTATCAGCGGTCCTTACGGCGGAAATGGTCACGCCACGGCGGATGAGATGGAGAACGATGTCCGGAAGATCACGCAAAAGTGTACCGATTCCGGCATAAAAACGATTCTGTGGAATTCGCCGCCGTTTGATCTGACTCCGGAACTGGAAGAGATCCGGACAGCCTATAATCAGAAGGTGGAAGGCATTGCAGACGATTGCGGCGCATCCTATTTTGACGTTGCTGCACTTCTGGCAGACCCGTCAGATGCGGCAAAAACGGTCTATGGACAGCATCCGAATGATGAAGGCGGAACGGTAATTGCGGACGCATTGGTGAAAGTTGTCCGTGAAATAGAAAAAACATCAGAGTGAAAGGTTGATTCAGAATGAAACGAAGACTCACAGCAATCATTGCCGGGCTTTGCATCGCAGCACTTCCGGTGGGGAAGTGCGCCGCAAATGTGCTTCCGTCTGACACAGCGGACATCGTGTCAGCGGCAGAACCGGTGCGCATCCTGGCGATGGGCGATTCCATCACACATGGCTATATCAACGGAGACAACGGCTACCGCAAATATCTCTGTTACCAGCTCCAGCAGCAGGGCTTTACGGACTTTGATATGGTCGGACCGAACAACAACTGGACAGATTCTGTCTCCTACACCACCGCAGACGGCGTAACGTTTGAATATGACCCGGCACACGCCGGATACAGCGGATATGCAATCCAGGCGTATTCCGGCAGACAGGGACTGTACGAAACGGTGTTTGACACGACCTATACCAACGGAGATGTCTCCGGAAATATGATGGAGGCATATGATCCGGATATCGTTTTGCTGCAAATCGGCACCAACGATCTTTTGGACAATCACAATGACGGCATCACAGACCGCCTGGAAACCATGGTGGACAAACTGCTGGACAGCATGGACGACCAGGATATGCTTTTCGTGGCATCTGTGCCGGATATCGACGTTTCTGTCCGGTATGACTGGCTCTGGGCATATCAGTCCTCCGGCATTACCTATGACTCTGATCCGGAAGGCTTCACAGCGCTGGTACAGCAGAGTGTAGACAACTACAATGCTTCGGTAAAGGAACTGGTGGAAAAAAAGCAGGCAGACGGAAAACAAATCCGCTTTGCAGATATCAACAGCGTTGTCGATATGAAAACCGGCTTGGAGGACGGCGTACATCCGAACGAAACGGGTTATGCCTGCATGGGCAAATACTGGTCTGAACAGCTGCTTTCTTATCTGAACCAGACACCGATCGAACCGACACCCGGCTCCACCACAGCAACAGTCACAACCACTACAACAGAGACAACCACCTCTGTTACTGCATCTTCTGAAACAGAGACCACAACTGCGGAAAGTACATCCATTACAGAAACAGAAACAAGTGAAACTGTTTCAGATACAACAGAAACTACAACAATTTCCAGCTCTGAGAGCAGCACAGAAACTGCCACCTCCCAGCAACCCCAGCCAATCAAGGGTGATGTGACACTGGATGGAACTGTGAATGTTGCAGATGTCGTTCGGCTTTGCCGCTATCTGGTGCATGGTGAAGGCATTTCGAAAACTGCCTATGAATGTGCAGATGTCACCGAGGACGGCATTGTGAACGGATTTGATCTGACACTGTTGCGGCAGATGCTGGTTGCAGTGGGAGGACAGGAGCAGTGAAGAAAATCCGTGGCTTGATCTTTGATATGGATGGCACACTGCTGGATACGGAAAAAATCTATTTCCAGTGCTGGCTGCAAAGTGCAAAGGAACTGGGCTTTCCCATGTCAGAAGAGGCGGCGCTGCACGTGCGGAGCTGCTGTGCGGCTCATGCAGAACCATACTTCCGTCAGCTGTACGGAACAGATTTTGACTATTATAAGGTGCGTGACCGCCGCCGGGAATTGGTTTCCCAGTACATTGCGGCGCATGGTGTGGAGCAAAAGCCCGGCATTGCTGCACTGCTGGAATTCTGCAAGCAAGCCGGACTCGCCTATGCGGTTGCAACTGCAACTTCGCAGGAACTGGCAAGAGAGCGGCTGGCGCTTGCCGGACTGGACGGGATGTTCCCGGACATCGTCGGCGGTGACCAGGTAAAACACGGCAAACCAGATCCGGATATCTACGTGATTGCTGCAAAGACGCTGGGGATTCCGCCGGAGGAATGTGTTGCCGTCGAGGATTCTCCCAATGGCATAGCGGCAGGTCTGGACGCCGGATGCAATGTCATCCTGGTTCCGGATCTGACACCGCCCGAACCGGGAGATAGGGAACGCCTATTTGGTATTGCAGAAAATCTGGAAGAAGTGACAGAACTCTTGAAACCTGTTTGTCATCGGAGAGGAGAAGATAAAAATGCGTAAAGATCCGGCATCAGAAGTTTATGACGTTCCGCAGTACAGCTATTTCGAATTCGGAAACAATTTTACCGGGAGCTATGGAAAACTCAGCTATAAGATCACACCGGGTGAGGACTTCACCGTGCAGATCTGGCACAGCCGGCTCTGTTCTGACCTGGCAGAAATGGAAGAGGAACAGAAGTTCCCCATGACCAAAGACGGATTCCATGAAATGCTGCGCTGGCTGGAAACCAAAGCGCCGACTGGAAAATAAAAATACAAAAAGCCATTTCCGGGAATCAAAACCGGAAATGGCTTTTTGATTGAAGAGAGATTCTAAGAAAAGAGCGACAATTGCTGCGTTTTCTCCGGAAATTCCCGCAGATAGTGAAAGATTTGTTCCGGCTCGTGCAGGACACCGTGTCGGCGGCATTCCTCGTGGAAAATAGACATGAGGTTTCGCTGATTGGGGCTGCTGCATTCATAAGCGTTTCCAAAGGAACGGATGTACTGCTGTTTCATGCCAGGGAAGTACTTGTCCAGCTGGGCGTAAAAATATTCTCGGTCACCCTCCCGGAGCGTTACGCCCATTCCAAAGCACAGAATGCCTTTGACGCCAGCATCAAAGCAATATTCCAGAATGCCACGCAAATTTTGTTCCGTATCGTTGAGGAAGGGGAGAATCGGCGAGAGCCAGACAACCGTGGGAATATGCCGGCTCTGCATGACTTTCAGCGCATGATACCGCTGCCTGGTGGTGCAGACGTGCGGTTCTAAAATGCGGCAGAGTTTTTCATCATATGTAGTAAGCGTCATTTGCACAACGCACTTGGCGTTCTCTTGAATACGGCAAAGCAAGTCCACATCTCGCAAAATCCGGTCAGACTTTGTCAGAATACTCAGTCCAAAGCCGTATTTTTCGATGATCTCCAGACAGCGCCGTGTCAGCCGCAGCTGTTCTTCCAGATGCAGATAAGGGTCGCACATAGAGCCAGTGCCGATCATGCAGAGCTGGCGCTTTTTTCGCAGAGCCTCTTCCAGGAGCATGGGCGCATTTCCCTTTACAGCAATATCCTCGAAGTCGTGTGACATCTGATAACAGGAAGAACGGCTGTCGCAGTAAATGCAGCCGTGGGTGCAGCCACGATAGAGGTTCATGCCGTTTCCGGCAGATAAAATGCTTTTGGCTTGTATCAGGTGCATGGCGTGTGTTCTTTCTTTGTCAGTTCCGCAATTGCCGCATAGTGCTTTACCGTGAATGCTTCCGGGGCAATTGTGCGCAGCAGCTGAAGATGTTCCTTTTCCCAGGCGGCGATCTCTTCCGGAGAGAGCGTAGCGCCGATGCCACGGCAGGCCTTCATTCTGCCGTTCCAGCTGTCACGGGTAAACGGCACATCCAGAAGGTATTCCTCGTGATAGGTTAGGTCGAAGTATTCCAGCAGTTCCGGTGCAACTGCAATGGGGTGCATGGTTTCTCCTGCGCCGCTCCACTTTGGATTGTACTGCAAAACCAGATTTTCACTTGCCGCAGCGATCTTGTCCTCATAAGGCAGCCATTCCATGCACAGAAACAGCACTTTGCCATGCGGCTTGAGCAGGCGGGAAAGTACCGGTGCAATTCTGGCGTTGTCAAAATACCAGTAGCACTGGCAGGCGGTAATGCAGTCGAAAGAGCCTGCCGGTAAGTCCAGATCCTCTGCCGCAGATACGAGGTAGGCGATGTCCATTCCTGCGGAACACGCTTTTGCCTGTGCGATCTGGTTCGGCGCAATGTCGCTCCCGGTCCAGTGCGCGCCGGCGGCATATAGATTCCGTGGGAGAACACCCGTGCCTGTGCCGATGTCCAGGACCTGCTGCCCGGCTGTACCGCAGTTCCTTTCCAGGATCTTCTCATAAAAGGCAAGGGGATAGATGTCCCGGAATTTTGCATAATCATCCGAAGTTCTTCCCCAGTCAAAGACAGTTCCGCTGTCGATGTTCTGATTCTGCATTTGCAAAAACTTCCTTTCTAAAAAATAAAACCTACCCGGAAACAATATTTTCGGGTAGGTTTTCACTTGGTACGCCTGATGCGATTCGAACGCACGACCTTCAGAGTCGGAGTCTGACACTCTATCCAGCTGAGCTACAGGCGCATCGACAACAGTGAGATGCAAAAACTTCACACACTCATCTGACGACTTTTCTATTATAGCATATCTCATCCGAAATTGCAAGAGCAGAACCCGGAATATCTGAGAAGTTCACAAAAAATTTTCATAGAAAACATTCCGTCAGAACCTGCCAGGTGCAGACGGCACTATTCCATGCTGCATCCGGCAGTGCTGCGATCCACAGCCACTGCGAATCCAGCTGCGGCAGTTTCCATTGATAGGACTGATCCGGCAAATGCAGCGCCACGGTTTCGCCGCAACAGACCAGCTGTGCCATGGCTGCCGGCTCGTGGGAAAGCCGGTTGTGTGAACGCATCTGAACCGTCAGAAATGCCCAGACAAATCCACAGAACAGCAAATAGCAGAGCAGCATGCGGAGTATCCGGGATGTCGTTCGTTTCATGTATCATTCCTCCGCTTTCAGCTTGAGCAGTGTTTTGGAAAGTGCCTTCCCGACCAATTCGCCGGCATACTGTGCCTGTTCCAGCGTGTTCCCATGTGTTCCGACCTCCAGGAGCAGGCTGCCTGTTGTCAGATCCTGGTTATAATGCCGGTAGTCGAACAGGATGGGGCGTGTCAGCCCCGGAAACATTCCCTCCATGTTTTCCTGGAGACGGCAGGCAAAGTGATAGTTCTGCATATAGTTCGGCATATTCATAGTGCCGTCGTCACAGCCGGAGATAATCATGACCTGTGCAGACTCCTTGCCGTTGATTTCCACTACCGGCTGCGTCAGCGTATTGCCGCTCTGGATCGCATCCCGGTGAATGTCCAGCACCACACGAATGGACGGGTACTGTGCCAGAATCGACTTTACGGTTTCTGCGCTGCGGTCATACGAGCCGTTGTATGAGGGGTAGTCGTGTATAGTCGTGTTGTGAATCACACCGATGCCGGCAGATTCCAGCTGTGCAGTGATAGCATTCCCCACTGAGACCATATTATACGCCGGGTCTGTGGTGCGGTAATTGAAGTTTGGGTCAAACTGTTCCCGGACAAACGGCTCAAAGGTTTCTGTTGTGTGGGTGTGCATGATGAGTACCTGCGGCTCGCCGTTTGTTTCGATCTGAAAACCTGGCGCAGCAGTGCTTTCTGCGATCAGTGTATTGTTGGGAATGCTGGTTTTGTTCTGTACCTGTCCGGCGGTGAAGAGACTGAAAAAACGTTCTCCGGAATAAGTGCCGTAGCTGGTGCGTCGAATTGCCGTGTCACTGCTGAGATCCCAGTCCGTGGGATAGGGCTTTTCTCCGGGGTCAGACGAAGTCACTTCGGTGACTGCATCGGCAGTTTCCGGCACATCTGCCGACTCTTCCTCCCAGCCGTAACCGTCGGATGCCACATTCCAGCAGGTGGCATCAGCAGGGGATGTGCCTGTCTCTTTTGCATAGGGATAGGCGGAGGATCTGCCGCCGCTTTTGGGAATGACAGCAGCGGCAGGCAGAATCAGCATAACGGTGAAAAAGCAAACCAGCGTCCAGCGGCGCTTGTGATAACGTCTGCGCATGATGCAAGACCTCCTGTTTTTTCGTCTGACAGCACTTTTTGCATGATCTCAGCTGTGCTGGTGTTTCCGGGACGGTTATAGCGGTTGATCCCATAGAGACAGGCTGGATTTCGGGTGATGAAATTCGGCTTTTCCAGACAGGTGAGCGTGATCTGAAACCCCAGGTCTGCCAGAACCGGTTTGCTTTCGCTGCAAACAAAGCCATAGGGGTATGCGAAAACAGCCGGCTGGATCTGCAGTTCCTCCTGAAACCGGGTCTGCATCAGCGACAGATCGGCATAGAGTGTTTCGTGATATTCCTCTTCTGTTTCCCAGTCTGTCTTGGCGCAGCCCTGCCGTGTTCCGTTTTCGTGCATATCGTAGGTATGACTGCCGAGCGTAATGCGTCCGGAATCGTGCATTTGTTTCAGGTCTTCCCAGGTGAGATAGGAATAGACATCGTTGTGCGGCGCATCGGGAGCGTATTCGTCGGTGAATATTCCGACCACAGAGACCACAGCGCACATATCATAGGTCTCCAAAAGCGGCAGCACTAGGCTGAGGTTGTTGTACAGACCATCGTCAAACGTCAGCATGACCGGCTTTTCCGGAAGTGTGCCGTTTCCGTTGGTATATGCGACCAGTTCTTCCGGTGATACGGTCTCGTATCCGTGCGCCTGGAGATAGCGCAGATCGGACTCCAGCGTTTCCGGCGTGACACAGTACTGCTGTTCCGGCACAGGCGCAACACTGTGGTACATCAATACGGGAAGAGAAACGCCGCCGGCACTGTCTACTGCGGGAAAATGATGTTTCCCCAGGTGGGTCAGAAGTATTGCTGCGAGAACCAGTGCGGTGTCCAGGGCAAGATATCGCAGCAGCCGCCGTAAATTCCAACTGTGATACATGACCGCTCACTCCTTTCTACGATTCAGCTTATGCAGGTGTCCGGAAAAACAGAACACGTTTTGCTGGAACGGTACGGCGCTGCATTTTCTGTATCTGCGCTGCCTTGACTTTTTGTGCGGTTTCTTTTATAATAGAACATAGTGCCTGAAAGAGGCGGCAAATCATAATATTATTTAGAGTGTGTGAATCCTTTTGCGGGACACACTCTGGAAGGGGAATGGTATGGAACAAAAGCAGCAACGAACTCCCGTGAAGATGTCAGTTTCTCCATGGAAACTGACTTTGCCGGGAAAAATTCTGGCAGTTTGCCTCTGCATACTGCCTTTTTTCACACGAGCGATCACATTGAACCTGCCGCAGTCGGTGCGGAATGCGTATTTCTTAGGAGATGCCGCATATTCCGATTTTGAGCAGTTGTGCCGGGAATGGTTTCTCCTGGCCATTGCGGCGGCGGCAGTGGTCTGGTTCTGCTATGAGCAGATCACACTCCGTCCCAAACGAAAACTGCCGCTGACCCGCATCATGACAGTTGTATTTCTCTTTTTGGGGATCTATCTGCTCCTGGGACTGCTGTCCTCTGTGACATCGGACTATGCCGGAAAGACATGGATGGGCATTTATATGCTCTATGAGGGCTATCTGGCGCTTGTGGGGTATGCAGTCGTATTTGCGGCGGCGTGGTATTGGATCGACTGCAAAGAGGTGCTGGACTTCACAAAGACCTGTCTCACAGTTCTGGCAATCGTCCTGGGTGTGCTGGCGCTGCTGGAACACTACGGAATGTGCTATTACAACAATTTCCTGGTGCAAAAGCTGGGCGCTCTGCCGGGGACCGTTGGCTACGGTGACGGCGTAGTGATGACGTTCGGCAATGCGGACTACTTTGGAATGTACTGCGCAATGCTTTTGCCGCTTATGACAGCGCTGATCGCACGAGAGGGTACGACCAAGCGTCTGGTTGCACAGCTGATCGCAGCGGTTCTGCTGGCGGCAGCACTGCTGTTGTCTCACGTTATGAACGCAATTCTCATCGGTTTTGGACTGACATTGATTTTCCTGGTGGTCTGGGCATTCCACACCAACTGGAAACGTGCTGTCAAAGGCGGCATCTGCGGTGCAGCGGCGGCGGCTGTCATGATCGGCGGATTCGGCTTTTTGTGGAGCAGGAGCGGCGATACCTTTTCTGAAAAGTTCCGTCATACTATGATCGGCGCAGAACAGGAAGATACATTCCGTCTGCTGTCCGTCGATCTGAGTGAAAACACAGTGGCACTGCACAACGTAGATACCACGCTGGAAGTGTCTGCAAACAGCTCGGCGCTTTCTCCGCAGCAGCTGACATTCACCTGCAACGGCACAGAGATTGTGCCGCAGATCAGCGCAGACGGCACCTGTACCTTCGCAGAGCCGGAATTGCAGCACTGTCAGGTACAGGTACAGACCGACCGCCTGGATTTCAACCTGGGTTATGCAACGCCGCTGGAGACGATCCGGGAGGCAGACGGCTGGGTTGCTGTGGGAATCGGCAAGACAGAACTGAAAACTGTACCGAAAACCTGTGATTCCGAAAAGATCCAGCAGTGTTATCCGTATCTGAACGGCCGTGTCTTTGTGTGGGCAAATACCATTTCTACGCTGGGTGACTGCTGGCTGCTGGGACATGGACCGGCTACGACCATCTTTTACTTGAATCAGAACGACCTGCCGGCGCTGCTGAACATTTTCAGCACCTATGTTTTGTACAACAAGCCGCACAGCTGGTACTTACAGATCGCTCAGGATACCGGCATCGTTTCTCTGGTAATGATTCTGGGAATCCTGGTGCTGTTTCTGGCATGCGGATTTCGGAAGTGCTTTGGCAAACAGGAAAAGTGGGATCCGTTCCGCACAGGTTTGCTGTTTTCCATTCTGGCGTATGTGCTGATGGCGTTTCTGAATGACAGTCTGATCTATCATGCGCCCATGTTCTGGTTCCTGCTGGGAATCGGCTGGCGGCAGATGACGGTCGGCATCACGGAAGAATAAGAAACTCTGAACATAGAAAAATCGCCCTGTCTGTCCGGGAAATCGGCAGACGGGGCGATTTTGTATTTGAGGCAACACCGCACAAAGCCCGCCTGACGGCTTTGCACGCAATCTGCTTGCTGATTTTCCGTCATACCACACAGAAATTTCTTGACATACGACAGTATGCCTGCGAAATTTCTGTGCAATCTGCCGAAAAATCCGACTGCGCATCTTACGCACAAACTCTGTGCGGTGTTGCCTTGAAATTATTTTCGTTTTGGAATAGCGGCGCCGACCGCAATACCCAGGCAGAGACCGGCAGACTGTCCGGTGCATAACCCAAGGATAATGTTGTGGAACACCAGACTGCCCAGGGCAAAACCCAAAAGCATTCCCAGTATCATTCCGATGCAGATGCCGGGGAGAATATACGATTGCTCCGGGCTGTCCGATGCAGGGTCATGATTGTCTGATTTGATTTCCTTTTGCATGGCGTCATACACTCAGTTTCTTTTCAATGATCCAGGTGGTCAGCCAGTAGCCGGCAATGGAACCGATGATGCAGAGGATCATTGTGGGCAGATACATGGCAGGCTGGAAAAGTGTGTGAAGCGAGGTGCTGAGAAACAGTGTACTGGATTGTGTAACAACAACTTCATTTCCTTCGTCCAGTCCGGATGCCAGCTGTGTGGTAATCAGTCCGCCCAGCAGGTTGAATGCGTTTGTAATTGCAAACCAGAGAATCACTGCCAGGATCGTGCGTCCCTTCTGATTGCCCATGACAGTTTTCAGCAGAACGATCACAACATATGCGGCGATCACATTGAAGATAAACGAGATCACAGTGTTCAGCAGATACATAGAAAGGCCGAAGAAATTGTAGCCGTTGAACAGAACATCCTTCAAGCCGTTCTCTGTGATGGATGCGTCAAACATAGACAGCAGGGCAACGAGAGAGGTTCCGTTTCGCTGAAGCGCCAGGAATACGTCCAGAGCGATCAGAAGCGAAAACAAGATTGTGATCCCGACCAGCGCAAACAGCGTCATCAAAAGCTTTGCGCCCACGATCTGTGCGGCGCTGCGCGGCGTGGAAAAGAGCAGGTAGCCGGGCTTTTTGGAAATGTCATCATTAAACATGATAACGCCGTACAGCAGAATTGCAGCTGCGCCCAGTGCCAGACAGAGAATGCCGCCGATCAGGCCAACGGCAAAGAGCGCCTTTATCTTTGTAAAGAATCCGATCAGATAAACCAATTCGATCAGAAGCGTAACGCCGATGATTCCCAGGAAAATTGTGCGGGAGCGGCAAAATTCGTATTTTAATAAAGTTCCCATGAGTATGATCTCCTTTTCGATATTCAGACAGTGGGTTGATTTGTGTTGTTCGGAAACAGCGGGGATGCAGCAGTACCGGAAAAATATTCCCGGTACAGATCCGAAATGGACTTTCCGTACCGTGTGCGGATCTCTTCCAGTTCGCCCTCTAAAATCAGAGAGCCGTTCGCCATCATAACAATGTGGTCTACGATCGGTTCCAGTTCATCAAACAGGTGGCTGGAAATCAGAATGGTTGCATTCGGATTTGCCGCACGAAGAATACTCTGGATGATCTGATCCCGTCCTACCAGGTCGATGCCGTTCAGCGGTTCGTCCAGCATACAAATGTCAGCATTTCTTGCCAGTGTTGCGGCAATTTTCAGTTTGGCAGCCATACCAGAGGACAGGGAGCGAACCTTCATGTCCGGTGTCAGCTGCATGAACTGGAGCAGGGAGTCGAAGCGTTCTTTGTCAAAATCCGCAAAGAAATCTGCATAAAACTGCTTGACATCCTGGATCTTCATATAATCATAATAGAATGGCTCAGTGCACATATAGGCAATGTGCTTTTTGCTTTCCACACCGATGGGCATTTCCTGATAGGTGGCGCTGCCGCTGTTGGGTTTTACCAGTCCTGCGGCAACCTTCATCATTGTGCTTTTTCCGCTGCCGTTCGGTCCGACCAGAGCGTAAACATGACCGGGCAAAAAGGAAAGTGTCAAGTCGTTTAATGCTTTTTTGCCGCCGTAAACTTTTGTAACGTGTTCAAATTTCAGCATAATTCTCCTTCTTTCTGTGCCTGTGTTTCTAACAGGCGAATAATTTCTTCTTTTGAAAAATGGTATGTTTCCATTTGCTTTAAGAACTGGGCGCTGAGTTTTTCGCCGATTTCCTGCCGCAAGCGTTCCGGCATTGCCGGATCTTCCGCCAAAAACGTGCCGATGCCTCGTTTGGTATAAGAAATACCTTCTGCCTCCAGCTGACGATAGATGCGTTGTACCGTATTCGGGTTGACCTGGTAGGCAATTGCAAGTTCCGCATTGGAGGGCAGCTTGTCACCGGGCTTTAGTTCACCAATCACAATACGCCGTTTCACGTCCTCTGCAATTTGCAGATAAATGGGATAATTCGCTTGAAAGTCCATGGTGACCTCCTTTCTGATTTATTGGGTGACTAGTTCACCAGCTATATAGTACACTATATTTTCAAAAATGTCAAGCGGTTTTTGAAAAAAGTCTGTATCATATGGAAACTGCGTGAGATTTTGGATTTGATGAACTTCAAAAAAGGTGCGTGGCGGCGAGCGGTTCAACATCTCGGAGAGCGTTCCGGGTCTGAACTTTCCGCCCATGCACCCGTGGTGCCGGAGAGAATTAGCGTGAATTCGTTGACTTCTAGAGTGGATGATGGTATAATAGAAATAAGATTTGAAGCACTAGACTCCATGCGAAAGCATTGCACAAAATACGGTGAAGAATATGAAAATCTTTCCTTTTAAGAAAAGAAAGAAGTAGAATAAACGTGCTGGACTTTAGGAGGTGGCATAAATGGCTTTTGATTATACGATATGCGGCGAATATAACACGGAAAAATATCATGAAACTGTTGCACGCATTGCAAAAACTTTTCCGGATTTCCGAGTGAAAAAAGAAGTTGTTGATCCGCTGGACGGTGATATGATACAAGTGTTTGAACGTGGAAATGATGAAATCCGGGTAGTAAACGACTATATGACAGGAGCTGTTTACATTCAATCCACCATCGAAATTGTTGCATTTCGTGTTGCATTTTTCTGCAAAACAACATAAAAACAGGTTATTTTACCGCATATGTATGCGCTGCACCATTTTGGACAAAATAGAAAAACCACGCAATTTCAAGATAAACCGAAATTGCGTGGTTTTTTGAGAAATATTTTTGGCGGAGAGTGTGGGATTCGAACCCGTATGAATTACGGAAAATCCGCCGTAAATGCGTGAATTTTCAAAACACGTGTTGCATTATCGGATTTTTCGGAAGAAATCGTCAATGCGGTCGTCTACGTTTTCCCGTTCTTCGCTGAACGTGTGCTGGTACACGTTTTGGAGTGTTCCGTTGGACGACCAGCCGCCTCGTTCCATGGCGTATTTATCCGGAATGCCGAGGGCAACCATGATAGATGCGTTCATGTGCCGCAGGTCGTGAAACGACATTTCCGGTAAGCCGGCTTTTTGGATCAGCCGCCGAAACCGACTGTATTGGACCATAGTCAATAAAGTAGACAGAAGAAGAGAAAAGAATCAAAAAAGATCTTCAAATTGAATGGGAGATAAAAGGTCATTAGCAGAGTGAGGTCGTTTGAAATTGTAAAAGTGAATATATTCAAAAACAGACAATTCCAATTCATCAAAAGAGGCATATGAACGGCGGTTAGTTTCTTCAAGTTTCAAAAACTTGAAAAAAGCTTCTGCTACGGCATTGTCATAAGGATGCCCCTTTTTAGAAAACGACTGAATAAAAGAAGCTCTGTCCAGCCTTTTTCGGAATTCATCGCTGGTATACTGAGAACCTCTGTCTGAGTGGAAAATCACATTTTCAGGATAATTCCTGTTTTTTAAAGCAGATTCAAATGTATCCAGGACAAGCCTGGCATCGATTTTGCTACTTATTTTATAAGCTATCACACGTCTTGAAAAAAGATCAATGATAACGCATAAATAATAAAATCTTCCTCCGGCTTTTATGTATGTAATGTCGCTGCACCATGCTTTATTTGGCTCTTTGGGATTAAAATTCTGCTTTAATATGTTGTGACAATCTCTGTCACTGGATTTATTTGCGGCTTTGAATTTCGGCTTGACAGTTGACATTTTAGGAAGCTGCATTTGCTTCATCAGTCGGTACACTCTTCCCTGACTGATATGTATGCCATAATTAACTTCAAGAACCTTGCGCATTTTCTGAGCTCCGTAACGGCATTTTGCTTCGGAATAAATCTGTAAAATACAGTTCTTTATATTTCTGTTTTCAATTGCTCTTTTAGGTTCTTTAGAGTTAAAATGCTTGTAATAGCTGCTGCGGTTTACATTCAGAACACGACATAGGGTTATTATTGCATGTTCGTGCCGAAGTAAATGTACAGCTCTCATTCTTTCCCTGAGCGTGGAGTCATTATGGCAAGCGCTTTTTTTAATATGATGTTTTCCTCCTCAAGCTGTGCGTTTCTTTTTTGCAGTTCCTTTATCTGCTTTGCTGTCATAACAGTATTGTCGTCGACCCTGACTTCCGAATAAAGCTTTATCCATCTTGAGATCGCACTTACCGATATTCCGTATTCCTTGGAAAGCTCAGTTTGGGTTTTTCCGTTCTGGTGTAATGCCACGATGTTCTTTTTAAAAGTTTCATCGTATTGCAGCTGTTTGTTTGTCATTTTTTCCTCCTTGGTTTTTCTTCTTTCGTGTTTTCTTTTATTATACTACTTTTCTTTTCCCTTGTCTACTTTTTTAGTATAACACCATTTTTGAGGACACGAGAGGTCACGTTCAAGCGAAGTGCAAACGCTGTGGGCGCGAGACCGTCTTTAATGTTCTCAGTATGAGAAGGTTATATCTCCACCTCAACAGAGGATAAGGAGTTTAACAAATAAATATTTGATAGCTGTGCTGTGGAGCCGCTGACTGGTGAGTCTTCCTAACGCCGCATGAACAGAGTGTTCGCACTCTGTTTTATCGGCATGGGATCACAACTCACCGTCATGCGGCTCTTTTTTTAGGCTTGTCCATCCGCTACTCCGCACCAGCGGAAAGGACAAGCAATGAAACGAATCCCTAAAGCCCCTGTCGAGTTCGACTACGACCTCTGGACTACGGAGGACGGAAAGTGCATGGTGCGTGTGAAAATCACCGGCGAAGTAACGGAGGTTGACCGTGAGGTCATGAAAATCCTCCGACTGGAAGAGAAGCAGATGCGGAGGGGGGGTACCTCAAGCGACCCGGATGATGCAAAGCCCCAAACTATTCTCTTTCTTGATGTTGTCAACGAGGAAGATGTGGAAGGACCTGCATGGCTTATCAACCCGCACGACTACATTCAGGAATCCGCTACTAAGCGTTGGATCATAGCCTTCCGGAAAACGCTGACCGCAAATCAAAGGGAAGTCTTCGACGAGGTTATTCTCGGCGGAATGAGTGTCAGGAAGTTCGCCAAGCTGAAAGGGTGCAACCACAAAAGCATATTGGAGACAAAAAACGCCGTCTGCAAAAAATCAAAAATAATTTCTAATCGCCCCCCCATTTTGCGATTTTTTGTCCGTTGTAAAGTGAAGAGGGCTCTTAAACTTCTTCACTGCTCCTTGAAAACCGAATAGTTCAGTGCTGCGGATCTTTCCGCTTCTGCGAAGCAACACAGCTTCCGACGCCAAGACCTCCCGCAAGGGAGTGAGCGACCTCCGGAGAGCTATAACAGCCGTGTGGTGCGGCTGCTTGCGACGATACAGATGCCAGGTATAATGATACTTCCGTCTTTTCTCTGAAAGGGCGGCTCGGAGCGAATCCTCGGAGGGGTGAGAGTCCCATGATACCGATTGACCATTGGTAGTCCGCAGCATTCCCTATTCGGAGGGGCGCGAGCTGCAAATATGCTGGAAGGATAACCAATATGAAAACGCCCGAAAGGGCTTTATCATCAAAAACTATGGGCAGCAGTCTATTCAAAAAGAACTGCTGCCTATCCTTTTGCTGATAAGGCAAAATCAAATCTTGTGGAGGTGAGACGGGTGAATACCGCATCAACCATTTCTCAGCGCGATGCCTACAAGCTCATGCTGATGTGATGAGCATTGAGCAGATGTGTGAAATACTCAGCATCAGCACAAAGACCGGCTACCGCATCCTGCGGGAAGGCAAAATCTGTTGTCTCAAGGTCGGCAGAGCCTATCGTATTCCGAAGGCTCATCTTTTCACATTTCTCTGCATCGGATGCGGAGAAGCAGTCACGGCATAAGGCTTGGACTCAATTTGTTTACAAAAAAATGTTCGGCAGAGGTCCTCCAATTCGAACCCGGTTCTGGTATAATAGAAGCACGGTATCAGGTAGGTGTCTCTGCTACAATGAAGGAGGATAATTATGGTAGCAGGACATCTCCGCAAAAAAAGCGGATATTACTACGCCGTGTTGAACTACACCGATTCTCTCGGAAAAAGAAAGACCAAGTGGATTTCCACCGGGCTTACCGTGAAGGAAAACAAAAAACGCGCCGAAGCGATTCTGATGGACGCACGACGCAATTTCAATCCCGAAGAGCCGAAGGTCATGAACGGAGACATTCTGTTCGCGGACTATATGGAAAAGTGGCTCGACATCATCAAAAACTCGGTTGCAGTCCCGACATTCGCTTCATACTCAACTACGGTTAAGAAGATCGTAGCACCGTACTTCCGCAAAAAGAAGTGACACTCAAGAACCTGACCGCAAAAGACATCCAGGAGTTTTACCTTAGTGAGCTTGATCGTGTCAGCCCATCCTCGGTCATTCGTTATCACGCCAACATTCACAAGGCTCTCAAGTATGCCGTGAAGATCGATCTGATTGATGTAAACCCAGCGGATAAGGCTGAGCGTCCGAAGAAAGACCGCTACGTCGGCAGCTTCTATGATGCCGATGAGGTCAACGCTCTTTTCAAGGCTGCAAAAGGAAGCAAGCTTGAGCTTCCGATTCTCTTCGGTGCGTTCTACGGTCTGCGCCGGAGTGAAGCTATCGGTCTGAAATGGGATGCCATCGACTTTGACCAGAACACAATCACCATCCGTCACACGGTTACTTCCTGTGATCTTGACGGCAAGCGCATTCTGGTTGCGTCGGACACCACAAAGACGAAATCGAGTATGAGAACACTGCCTCTTGTTCCGTCCATGCGGGAACGACTTCTTGCACTGAAAGAAGAACAGCAGGAGAACCGTCGCCTGTGCGGATGCAGTTACATCAAGGACTATCTTGAGTATGTATGTGTCAATGAGATTGGCGATCTGATAAAGCCCCACTACGTCACTGAGAGCTTTCCGAAGCTGCTCAAGGCGAAGGGAATGAGACAGATCAGGTATCATGATCTCAGACATAGCTGCGCCTCGTTACTTCTGGCAAACGGTGTTCCCATGAAGCAGATTCAGGAATGGCTTGGTCACAGCGACTTCTCAACTACGGCAAACATCTACGCACATCTGGATTACAGCTCGAAGCTGACTTCGGCTGACGCAATGCTCAATGGTTTGGGCTTTGCTGCGAACTGAAAAAGAAAAGCCAGCAGCCGGAAAAACCGACTACTGGCGTGATTTCTGGCGGAGACGGTGGGATTCGAACCCACGGACCCTTGCGGATCAACTGATTTCGAGTCAGTCCCGTTGTGACCACTTCGATACGTCTCCGTATTTATCTCAACATCAGCACCTCAGAAAACGGGGAGAACAAGCAAAAATATTAAGTTAAGAATACCTAAAAGGTCCCGTAAAATCAAGGGATTCCGGTCAGGGAGCTACCGAGTAGCGACCACGATTTCGAGTGCAGCTCGTTATGACCACTTCGATAACTCTCCGTAAGATTAATCTGATCATATCAGAACAAAATATATTATAGCACATTCCGATAAAAAAAGCAAGTGGTTTTGAAAATTTGCCTTTTTGCACAAATGAAAGGCGCTACTTTTAGATGAATTTATTTGCCTTGTCGTTTTTTGACTTGCTTTGCGGAAATACTTGACTTTTTTATCGAAATCACGTATAATAAAGTGAAACGCATTGTATCGGCAGTACCATGCAAATCTTGTGTGCAGCTGCCGGTGAATCGAGAAAATGTTTCTTTTCGAAAGGAAAGGTCTTAAAAGCATGAAAAACTTTTTCGCAAGTTTATCACATCGTACGAAAATTACACTAATTACCTGTGCCAGCTTTATTGTGCTGACAATGCTGATCTTGATTTTTTTGATGCTTTGTCCGATACAGGAAAGCAGTTCTGCAAATCATGTAAATGATTCGTTAGTTGTCACAACAGCAGTTTCAGAGGGAACACTGGATACGGCAGAGACAACGACGGCTGTATCTACCACAAAGTTTAATCGAAAAACAACGGACGCAAAGCGCTCAACGACCAGAACAGAAACTACTGTGAAGTCATATCAGACACAGGCTGTGTATGACGATAACACATATGCAGATGATGATGGCTACAACAATGATGATAATTACGAGGATTATCATCCGGTTGTCACAACGAAAAAATATTACAGCAATAGCACAACAAAGTATACAACAGCTGCTCCGGCGGTTACACAGCCGCCCACACCGGCAGCTACACAGGCTCCGGCAGTGACAGCAGCGCCTGCACCGAGTGAAACAATTCCGGTGCCGGATGACACGATGTACGATTGAGGCGTTGTTCCTGGAAAACGGGAGAATGTTGTGTATGTTCACTTGAAAAAACATAGGTTGAGAGAAACCGGACTGGGCAGATCTGCCGGTCCGGTTTTGTGTTGAATGGGGGAAATATGAAAACAGAGGTATGGGGAGTTCGTCTGGCTCGGCTGCTGCTGTTTTGGTTTGCAGGAAATTTGACAGCCTTTTTTGCTATTGTGCATTTTGCAGTCGGCTGGAAAATACTGATTGGCATTCTGACGGGAATTGCTTTTTTGTTCTTTCAGTTTTTTCATCCGCATACAGTAGCAGGGGAAAAGAAACTGGCATCTTTGGAGCATGGCTGTAATTTACTCCGAACCGGAGCAGTCTGGCTTGTTCTGGAATGCGTCACAGTGGGCATTTTGATTTGGAGTCATGCGCTGTTCTGGGCGTTGGAATTGGTGAACCTGGGTGTGTTTGCGCTACTTTGCTGGGCAATCGTGTTCCAAGGACTTTTACATATTGCACTCCATTCTTCGCAGGTAAAGCTGCCGTGGCACATTGCCTTGTTTTTCCTGTGGTGGATGCCTGTACTGAACTTGTTTCTCATTGTACATATTTATCGTACTGCAAAACATGAACTGCATCTGGAATGCGCAAAAGCAGAATGTGATATCGTTCGGAAAGAATCTGAGATCTGCAAAACCAGATACCCGATACTCCTGGTTCATGGTATCTTTTTCCGGGATTGGCAGCTTTTTAATTACTGGGGAAGAATTCCTGCGGAACTGCAAAAAAATGGCGCAGTGATCTTCTATGGCAAGCAGCAGTCTGCACAGTCGATTTCCGAAAGTGCCAGAGAACTGGCGGCTCAGATCAAAGCGATATGTACGGAAACCGGTGCAGAAAAAGTCAACATCATTGCACATTCCAAAGGCGGTTTGGACTGCCGATGTGCACTGCAGGACTATGGAGTCTCACAGTATGTGGCATCACTGACAACGATCAACACACCCCATCATGGATGCGCCTTTGTAGATGACTTACTGCGAAAAGTTCCGGATAAAACGGCGCAGTGGATTGCTGACCGCTATAATAAGCTCTTTCTCAAATTAGGAGACGATCATCCGGATTTTCTGGCAGGTGTCCGGGAACTGACAGAAGAAAGCTGCCGGAAGTTCCATGTGGCGCATCCTTGCCTGCCAAATGTGTATTATCAGTGCGTAATGTCAAAGATGCACAGTGCATTTTCCGCACCGTTTCCACTTTGGCTGGGATATCTTCTGAACAAGCGGTGCGCCGGCGAAAATGATGGACTTGTGCCGGTCTCTTCTGCGAAAATGGAAAATGTTCCGCTGCTTATGGTTCCGGATGCAAAGCGTCGTGGTATTTCTCATGGGGATATGATCGACTTGAATCGTGAGAATATTCCGGGATTTGATGTCCGGGAATGGTATGTTCAGCTGGTGCAGCGGCTGAAACGAAAAGGGTTCTGAGGTGATGACAATGAAAACAACATACGATGCAAATATTTTGACCTATTGTCAGTGGCGGGATGATCTGACAATGGAGCAATCGCCGTTTTGTCATGTTGACAATTTGATTTTCTGCTGTCTGGCGTACTTGAATTGGGACGGTATCGCAGAGGGATTTACTGTCTCGGAATCAGTGTCTCTTCGGGATGCTGCGAAACTCTGGGAAAGCCAGCCGGCGAAGGAACAGAAACTGCGTGTGGAAACAGACCGGGAACTGCTGCGGCAAACTGCTGCCAGCCGGCGTTTCGGAGATATTCGTCTGTTTCGGTATACAGAACAATTCAGTGATACATTGCAGCAGCAATTTTCAGCAACAGCATTCTTGTTGGACGCAAATACGATCTATGTTGCATTTCGTGGTACAGATGATACGCTGACTGGCTGGCGGGAAGATTTCAACCTGTCATTTCTTCCGAAGGTACCGTCCCAGGAATCGGCTGCTACATATCTGAGAAGTATTATGACACTGGGTTTCCGGAATGTATATGTGGGCGGACATTCCAAAGGCGGAAACCTGGCGGTGTATGCGGCGGCGCAGATGACACCGGAAAATGCTGCCCATATCCGTGGCGTTTATAATAATGACGGACCGGGTTTTGTAACGGACTTGTTTGATGCGCCGGAGTTTCAGCCGCTGCAAAAGCGAGTGCATACCTTTGTGCCGCAGGCATCCGTTGTAGGGATGCTGTTGGAACACGATGAGGCGTATCAAGTGGTTTACAGCACACAGAAAGGCATCATGCAGCACGACCCGTATTCCTGGTGCGTGATTCGAAATGACTGGTATTACCTGGACGATACGACAACGCTCAGCAAGATCATGGATTCCTCTATGCGGCAGTGGATTCTGGGAATGCAGCCGGAACAGCGTGAAAAACTGACAGATGCAATTTTTCATGTGCTGCAAAGCGAGACAAATGCCAAAACAGTGCAGGATCTGGTAGACGGCGGTGCAGGAACACTTTCTGCAGTGCTGCATGCCTGGTCGGATATGCCGCCGGAAACCAGACGGTTTATGCAAAAAATGCTGGGTGAACTGCTGCGTATCATAGGACAGCTTGCAGCGGCAAAGCGAAGGTCTGAAACGCTCGCCGGACGAATAGGTGCCGATGAGGACAATGGAAAGCTGATGTGATATGAGAAAGCGTATTTTGGCATATCGACGGAGAATAGATGCCCTTTTGGCACAGCATCCGGAAAATACAGACTGGAATCGGATTTTACAAGATCATCTGCGGCAAATCGCCTTTTTTCAGCACGAACGTCTGGTACATCTGATCGTTACAATGACTTTTGCAGTTTTGACAATGCTTTCGTTTGGCATCGTCCTGCTTACACAGCTTATTCAGCTGACTGTGCTTACTGCGGCATTGTTGGTTCTGTTGATCCCGTATATTTTTCATTACTATCTGCTGGAAAACGAAGTCCAGAAAATGTATGCGCAGTATGATGAAATCTGGGAGAACTGCAATATCATATTACAGGAAAAGTGTCTTGGGAAGTCATCCAAAAAGTAAATCGCATTTTTCACAAAAACGGAACTGAAATCACAAAAAAACTGTTGACTTTTTCTTGCAAATCGCTTATAATGAAAATAATCGAATGTGTGTTTTCCAAGGAGCATAAGCTGCGTTTTCGCCATATGGGAATGGATTCCGGCGAAAGCACAGAGGGAGCTTCGTGTTTTGGAAAGGAAAGGAATTCAATCAGATGAAGCATTTTGCAAAAGGATCAAAACGATTGCTGTCGGTTCTGCTGAGCAGTGCGATGGTAGTCAGCAGCTGCGGCTCAGTTTCGGCTGGTGCGGCAGAGAAGAAGGAAGCGAACTTTGCACGGGCGCTGCAGTATTCCATTTACTTTTATGATGGAAATATGTGCGGTACAGAGGTGCAGGAAAACAACCGGTACAGTTGGCGTGGAGACTGTCATACATATGATGCACAAGTTGCAATGAACAGTACAGCTACCAATCTGAGCGCAGATTTTCTCACGAAGTATAAAGATGTGCTTGATCCGGACGGCGACGGCTATATAGATGTTGCCGGCGGATTCCATGATGCAGGTGACCATGTGAAGTTTGGTATGCCGGAAAACTATTCCGCCGCCACCCTGGGATGGGGCTATTATGAATTCCGGGATGCGTATGAAAAGACTGGTCAAAACGATCACATTGAGACGATCCTCCGCTATTTCAACGATTATTTGATGAAGTGTACATTCCTGGACAGCAATGGCGACGTGATTGCGCATTGTTACCAGGTCGGCGACGGCGATATCGACCACGCTTACTGGAATGCACCGGAGCTGGACGAAATGGATCGTCCGGCGTATTTCCTGACAGCAGACAAGCCGCAGACAGACTATGTTGCATCTGCTGCTGCATCTCTGGCAATCAACTATCTGAACTTTAAGGATACCGACCCGGAGTATGCGCAGAAGTCACTGGACTATGCAACTGCATTGTACAAGTTTGCAGAGACGCATGACAAGGAACTCAGCGACAACGGAGACGGTCCGAAGTCTTATTACAATTCGTCAAAATGGGAAGATGATTACTGCTGGGCATCTGCCTGGATGTACAAGATCACAGGAGACCATCACTATCTGGAACAAATTTTCCCGTACTATGACTATTATGCAGCACCCTGCTATGTATACTGCTGGAACGATGTCTGGGGCGGGGTACAGTGTATTCTGGGCGAGATCACCAGCGAACAGTACCCGAACTTCATTGACGAATATAAAGAGGCAGCCGGAAAGAGTCCTTATGAAGAGATGAACTGCTGGGGCTCTGTGGAAGAAGCACTGAATAAGTATATGACCGGCGGCGTCGGAACGATCACACCGGCTGGCTACTTCTGGCTGAACACCTGGGGTTCTGCAAGATATAATGCAGCGGCACAGATGATGGCATTGGTATACGACAAGTATAACAACAATGGCAAGCCCGGAAAGTACAGTGAATGGGCAAAGGGACAGATGGAATATCTGCTGGGTGACAATCCGATGAATCGTGCATATGAAGTCGGGTATGATGAAACCGCAGCAAAATTCCCACATCACCGTGCGGCATCTGGTTTGACGAAGTGCGAGGACACCGATGAACAGAAACATGTCCTCTATGGTGCATTGGTCGGCGGTCCGGATGCACAGGATAAGCACAACGACATTACAGCTGACTGGATCTACAACGAAGTGACGATCGACTATAACGCTGCATTTGTCGGAGCGTGTGCCGGACTGTATGACTACTATGGAACAGACGCCATGGAAATCACACCGAATTTTCCGCCGGAAGACAAGAATTCCGGAAATGAGGGCGGCAATGATTTCTGGGTAGATGCTTATGCAGTAGATGACATTCAGACAAGCGGAGCAGGCGTGACCAAGCTTGCGATCCAGATGCGCACCAACTCGATTACGCCAAAAACAGATCTTTCGATGCGGTATTATTTCAGTATCGCTGAACTGAAGGATAAGTCAAATATCAGTCTGGTAAAAGGACAGGAACTGTATGACCAGGCGAGTGTAGAGGCGGCTCCGGCAGATGGCGTGATTTCCGGACCGTATCAGTTTGATGCGTCTTATGATCCGGATATCTACTATGTTGAAGTAAAATGGGATGGCTATAAGATTGCAAACTCCAATAAGAAGTATCAGTTTACAGTGGGATTCTATTACGGTGATACCTGGGATCCGACAAATGACTGGAGCTATCAGGGCATTACCAAATGCAAGGACACATACCAGGATGGTTCTGAGACCAGAACAGACTATATCTGTGTTTACTCCAACGGAGAGCTTGTCGGCGGTATTGAACCGAACGGCAACAAGCCGGCTGTAACAACCACGCCGTCGGAAACGACAACAGGCACGACAACAACTACTACCACAGTAACAACAACAACAACAACGAATTCTGCAACCAGCACGGAAAAAGCAACAGAAACAACAGTTTCCACAGAAGAGACCACGACAATGACATCTGAAACGACAGAGACAACTGCAACAAAGCAGACTTCTGAGGCAGCCTCTGGTTCGTCTGATGCTGCCGGCTCTATTCTCTACGGCGATGCGAATTTGGATGGCAGAATTGATATTACAGATGCGGTACTGCTGAACAAGATTGTTGCCGGCTCTGTTTCTGCCAATACACAGCAGCGGTTAAACGGCGACTGCAATGGTGATGGCGCATTGGATTCCGGGGATGGTATCCTGCTGCTGCAATTCCTGGTACACATTATCCAGAGCATTGGACCCAGCGCAAAATAAAGGAAAGGAATCACAAGATACATGGAAATTTCAAATCCGGAGAATCATTCTGGGAATTGGCAGGAACTGCGGCAGATTCTGAAAGAAAAGCAATTTGGGAAACTGTTTGCCGGAGCAACAGAAAATACACTGATTCAATTTTTTCGGTATTGTTTCGTAGGCGGAGCGGCGACTGTAATCGACTGGGGTGTTTCTGCACTACTGTTTTTCCTGGTGTTTCATCAGAGTTATGCAGTTCTCGCAAATGGGATTTCTTTTGTGGCAGGATTGCTTGCAAATTACTTTTTGAGTACATTCTGGGTCTTTCGCTCTTCTAAAGTGCAGTCTCGGTTGGTTGAATTTCTTGCGTTTGCAGCTATCGGCGTAGTCGGATTGCTGCTGACGCTGGGAATTACCAAACTGAGTGAGATCTCTCTTGGAAGTGTTACAAGCGGATATCAGATGATCGGGAAGATCGTTTCAACGATGATTGCATTCCTCTGGAACTTCTTTGCCCGAAAGTATCTGTTGTTCAGTAAAAAAGAATCATAACTGGCTGCAAAAGCAGCTTTCACGAAAAAGCGCCGACACAGCCTGCAGATTATTTCGGGATGCTGTGCGGCGTTTTTTACAGGCAAAATTGTAGCTTTGACAATGGAAAGGAGTGAACCATTATGAAAATGATATTTATTGGTGCAACACACGAAGTAACTGGTAGCTGTACCTATCTGGAAGTCTGCGGGAAACGCATTCTGGTGGACTTTGGAATGGAGCAGGGGAGAGATACGTATGAAAATGTGAAGATTCCCTGTGCGCCGGGAGAAATTGACTATGTTCTTTTGACACACGCACACATTGACCACTCCGGCTTGTTGCCGCTGCTCTATGCAGGCGGCTTTTCCGGGGAAATCCACGCTACTGCGGCAACGACTTCTCTCTGTGAGATCATGCTGCGTGACAGTGCGCATATCCAAGAATTTGAGGCAGAATGGAGAAACCGCAAGGCGATGCGAAAAGGCGGCGAACCGTATGTGCCTTTGTATACCATGAAAGAGGCGTTGGGTGCATTAGAGCTGTTTGTACCGCATCCGTATGATGAAAAGTTTACCCTTGTTCCAGGTATTGAGGTTCGCTTCCTGGATGCTGGTCATCTTCTTGGTTCCTCCAGCATTGAGCTTTGGCTGACGGAAAATGGCGTGTCGAAAAAAATCGTATTTTCCGGAGACATCGGAAATCTCAATCAGCCATTGATTCGTGATCCGCAGCCGCCGAAAGATGCCGATTATGTGGTGATGGAATCCACTTATGGAAACCGGCTGCATGAAAAACCGAAAGGGTATATTCCAGGTCTGGTACAGGTCCTGCGGGATACATTTTCTCGTGGCGGCAGTGTGATTATTCCGTCTTTTGCGGTGGGGCGTACACAGGAATTGCTGTACTATTTCAAGCAGATCAAAGACGAGAACCTGCTCCCGGAGTATAAGGATTTTCCGATTTACATGGACAGTCCGCTTGCGATTGAGGCAACAGAAGTATTTATGCGAAATAAGGAAAGTTGTTTTGATGAAGAGGCACTGAGTTACGTTCGGCGTGGAATCAACCCAATCGGTGTCAGCGGACTGATCCCAGCAGTGACCAGTGATGCTTCTAAGGCAATCAATGCAGATAAACGACCGAAGGTGATTTTGTCGGCAAGTGGAATGTGTGAGGCTGGCAGAATCAAACACCACTTGAAACACAATCTCTGGAAACCGGAAAACACGATTTTGTTTGTGGGATATCAAGCAGAAGGCTCTTTGGGCAGGCGCATTATTGAGGGTGCAAAAACAGTCACTTTGTTTGGAGAAACGGTTCAAGTGAGTGCGCAGATCGTACAGTTGCAGGGGATGAGCGGTCACGCAGATCAAAAGGGTCTGCTTTCCTGGATTTCTCAAGTACATGGCGTGCAGAAGGTCTTTGTCAATCATGGCGCATCAGAATCTGCCGATGCGTTCCGGGACAAGCTGTGGCTGTCGCTGGGTATTGATGCTTATGCACCATTCAGCGGTGCAGAGGTTGATCTGGCAACTGGAAAGGTGACATATGATGCGCCGGCTGTTCCAATACAGCAGAAGCCTCGGCGCAGCGCAATGACATATGACAGATTGTCGCAGACGTTAAGCCGCTTGACGGCATTGGTGCAGAGCAGCAGGGGACTGTCGAATAAGGAATTAGCAAAAATGGCAGATCAGCTGGGTGAACTCTGCACAAAATGGGAACGGAGGTAATAAGTTATGTACGAAGAAAATGCAGTGATCCATGCACTTTGCAGCAGAAGAAGTGTACGGAGCTATGACAGCAGCAGACCGGTGGAGCAAGAAAAGTTGGATGCAATTTTGGCTGCCGGACAGTATGCACCGACAGGCATGAACCGGATGCCTACCAAATTTGTTGTAGTTCGAAATCGGGAAGTGTTGCAACAGCTTTCTAAGCAGAATGCAGCAATTATGGGAAAAGAAGATGTAGACCCGTTTTATGGCGCTCCGGTTGCGATTGCAGTATTAGTGGATGCGTCAGTTCATACATGGGTTGAGGATGGTAGCCTTGCGATTGGTGCGATGCTGGATGCAGCATATGCAGTAGGATTGGGCAGCTGCTGGATTCACCGTGCAAAAGAGACATTTGATAGTGCAGCTGGAAAAGAATTGCTGCAGAAATGGGGCATTCCGGATACCTATCGAGGTGTTGGATTCTGTATTGTCGGATATGCCAACGGAGAATTGCCGGAGGCAAAACCGAGAAGAGCAGATCAGATTATTTGGGTGGATTGATGTTCTAAATTGCCAATTAAATTACGCAAGAAAAGCGGCTGAGAGTGATTCCCTCAGCCGCTTTTGCGCTTTTATCGCTCGACGCAGTGTGTTGTTACTGCATCTTATAAGCGTCGATCATCTTCTTGACCATCTGTCCACCGATGGAACCAGCTTCTCTTGCGGTCAGATCGCCGTTATAACCCTGCTTCAGAGTTACGCCAACCTCGCTGGCAGACTCCATCTTAAAACGCTCCATTGCTTCTTTACCCTTCTGCGTAAATTCACCCTTCATGATAAATTCTCCTTTTTCATTTTTTCTTGGCAACACTTGAATCATCTCATCGAAAATGTGATTTCGTTGCCGCAATAGTATTATGAGAAACTGCACGGTGTTTATCACAGGTATTTTTTTCGTATTTTTATACAAAGCTTTGGGAACTTTCAAAATAATATTTTTCAATTGCAAATACACATCTGCATTTTTATTCTAAAAAGCACTTGACTTTTTCGGCACAATGTGATATACTAAAAGTGTTGCAAATTACAATAAAATACAGAATGCCGCTATGGTGGAATTGGCAGACACAAGGGACTTAAAATCCCTCGGGGTAAAACCCGTACCGGTTCAAGTCCGGTTAGCGGCACCATTGAAAGAATGTCGATTTTACGGCATTCTTTTCTTGTTTTCTGACTGATTTGGTAGAAAAGTTTCTTGTGTATGAGCTTTTTTCTACCGGATTTCTACCAAATTTTCTACCAAAATCGCTGCTTTTTTCAATTTCACTTTCATTTTTGGTCTTAGCACAAAAGATTTTTATCCCCCGTGTCAAGTTGACTTGATTAACTTTTTTTACTTTTTTTATAATGCCGCCGTGGTAGAATGGGTAGACGATCGGCACACTATTATCGCAGGTTCTCAGGTTGAGGACTTGCGATTTTTTTCGTCCTCTGAACCTTTATCATGGATAGCCTGTTCCGTATCTGTACTGTCTCCACCCAACACTTTGGCGATAGTCTCCGCAGACTCCACTTTGGAATGAAAGTCGAGGTGACTATAAAAATTGGCTGTAACATTAAATGTTGAATGTCCGAGCCACTCCTGGATCGCCTTCATGGATACTCCGTTTGCCAGCAACAGACTGGCACATGAATGACGAAGATCATGGAATCGAATGTGTTTGAGCTTATTTTTCTTAATGATGTACTTGAAGTGAGTAGTTACAAAGTTTGGCGTAATCAGCTTACCGAAGTTGTCACGGCACACAAAGCCGTCATATTCCCTGTCAAAGTCTTTACCGAGGAGCTTCGAGTAGTATTCTTCAAGGGTTTTGCGTTCTATTAGCATCTGCTCAATATGAGGAATCAAGGGAAAAGTTCTTACACTGGACTCAGTTTTAAGCTGATTTTCGACAAAAATCATTTCTTTGCCGCCGCCATAAGTGCTGGAAACCTTACGGCGAACCGTGAGTTTCTTTTCCTCAAAGTTGACGGAATCCCACTTCAAACCAATAATCTCGCTCTTGCGAAGTCCGTAGTAGGCTGCAATATGTACCACAAGTTCAAGTCTATCGCCCTTGAATACTTCAAAGAGCTGTTCCAACTCGTCCTTGTTGTAGAAATTGGCTTCAAACTTCTGGATTTTCGGCAGTTCAACCTTATCTGCGACGTTTACATCGAGCATATCCATTTTTACAGCATATTTTAGTGCTTTGTGGATATTGGCATGGTAATGCTTTACCGAATTGCCCGAAAGACCGCTGTTGAACTTATCGTTATAGAACTGCTGAAGCTGTAAAGCTGTCAGGTTGCCAAGAAGAAGATGCGGATAACGCTCGTCAAAATAGTTTTTGATCCTGGTGATATAGCGATTGTAGCTTTCATAAGAGGTTCGTGCGATTGTCGGTCTGATTGTTTCAAGCCAGTAGTCAAGAAATGCTGTGAACTCAAAACCTGTCTTGCATACAGCATCATCACTGAGAACCTCCTCGCTGAGTTCTGTCTTTTCCTTTGGGGTTTCCTTGACTTTTGTTAAGCTGCCTGTGAGAAACTCCTCATAGAACTTTGCTACTATTACGTTCACCTTTGCTGTCAGTGCTTTATAAGAACAGTCAACAGGCAAGTCGGTTGTAACCCATTTTCTCTTACGCTTGCCACTATCGTCCTTGAAATCAAAGACAACATAGTTTTTGCCCTTCTTTTCGGCAATAATGTACTTAAAAGGCAGACTTGCTTTCATTATATTATCCTCCTTATGTCGAAAGCGGTGGTCTGCGCTATTGACCTCATAACTATATTGTAGCGCGAAACAAAGTCATTTGCAAGCGTTTTCCTACCACTTCTACAAAATTTGACACAAGGGACATTTCTACCAGTTATTTTTGTGCGCATTGCAGAACGAAATCTATAACCGTAGCTTTTGCGACCTTGATTGTTCTACCACAAGGAATTTTTTTGAGTTGTCCTTCCTTGATAAGCTGATAAACCTTTTTCTTTCCATAGCCGAGAATTTCACATAAGTCCTTTACTTCCAGTATCTCAGGATATTCGCTATACATATTCTTATATACAACTTCAAGCGGTATTGAATCCATAGGACATAACCTCCTTCCTATCAGAAGAAAAGAAACTGAAAAAGCGTAGATGTTCCATATTCTATTGTCAAGATACTAAGTGCATCGTTGTCAGTTATTTTTATGCCTGATATTTGATGTACTGTTGGCAGCTTCCCCTCAAATCGAGAGGAAGCTCCCGACAGCATATCAGCCGTCAAACAAAACTAAGAGGAATGTGTGAGATGCCTTTGGCAATGTACGCTCCGAAGGACGTACACTCCCAACAGCATCTCTGCTGTTGACAGAATAATAAAAGAAATTAACATGAAAGCATAGTTGAAAGTATGGGACGGTGCGGCAAATGGAAGAACCGTACCGTCCCTCATCACGGAGGATAGGATATGTCAGCGAGTGATCCGTACCCTTTTCAGCCATCAGCGGTATGAACCCCTCTATATATCAACCGAGGATTTTGCAAAATCGGGAAGGTTTTTCCCATGTTTCTTTCTCCAAAAAGAAAAAATCAGCGTTCTGCACATATTTCTTTATTCGTTTTCGTGCAAGATGATATACTCCTTGAGCTTCTGCTTTGCAATCTTGATTCGGTATCGTACCATGTCAATTGATAAACCGTATTTCTCAACGAGATACCACATCGTCACCTTATCCTCTCTCAGAAAGTAGTCCCGTATAAGCTCATACCCTTCAGGAAAATCCGATTTCAGCAGTTCTAAGGCATCAGGCAGATAATCAAGCCTGTTCCGGTGCCTGATTTGATCCTTTTCTTCTTCCTCGCTTATGGGAATACTCGCAGGATCGGGATTTGAAGATAGAACATCGTCAAAATCGGGATAGATCTTTCCGTTTTTTGCATCCAACTCCTCAAGGTATCGTTCTTTTCGCAAGAGCTTGTTGTACTCTTTCTCGATGTTACGGGGAACATCATCGCCAAAGTGGACATACATAAATCTTCCCATTACTCACTGTCCTCCTTAGCAGAGGTCAGGTTTGTAAGAGGTTTGGTATGGATTGCCTTCAACTGTTCATTGCAGGCTGTCAGCGTATAACGTTTATCGAATGCACAGCCGTCAAGATAAGCCCTGATGATATTCTTATCTGCTTTTCTGTAATCCTGGTCGCCTGGCATCGCATACAGCAGAAGCGAAAACAAGTAACGCTGCCTGAAAGGGTGAAGTCTGATTGCTATACAGACCGCACAGAGGTAATCATATTGCATCTTCCTTTTACCCGAAAGATACCGTGAGAGCGTAGATGGAGCAATTCCCGTCAGTCTTGCAAGCGTTTTCTGGCTTATATTGATCTCGTCTAAATACCGACATAATGCCACGCAGAAGCTGTCCTTGTTCTGCTCATTGAGATCATCAGTCCCGTAAACGTAAACTTCGTAGCTTTGCGGCTCCTCATGTTCGCTGAATAATGAAATCTGAGGAGTATGTAAATCATTCATAATACCGGTTCCGTCCTTTCTGTCAGACGGAAATCAGCAAATGAACATAGTAAGCCTGTCATTCGGAATATACCCGTCCGACAATCAAACATTACTCGTCCATTCGATCGTTTCATATTCAGTTTCCATACAGTGATCGAGTAACCCTCCTGCGCAGTAAGGTTCACCGTTGGAGCAACGCTTCGATGCGTTCTATATTATTATGAACCATTACAGCGTAAAAAGCAACTTCTCAGCGTTCCCGTTCGGGAACACTCGATTTTTATAAAAGCCCCATTTTCCTGCACTTTTCGATAATACACTACCGATTCAACATTTCCACCTAACTCATTCAAACCTCAGTTCCATGTTGAAAAATTACTCTTTGTGCAAAATTATAGTGCGGCAACTTTTCACCAAAATTTCATTTTCCTATCACATTATGAGTAAGAAAAAGGGCGGCCTGATCTGCTCAGACCGCCCTTTATGCCGAGAGTTTACAGCATAACACACTCAACTTCTGTATCAGCACAAACAAATCCGCAAGGCAATCAATGCAGACCGTGATCTATTATCATCGTCCAGTACACAGCTATCACCCCCTAAAGACCGTAATGGATTACCGATCAAGTCTTGTATGGAACTGTTCAATGACATCACAAAAGTATCGAGTTGTATGCTTGTCTGCTTCCATTATATGAAACCAGTTGTACAAAATTTGGCTTTCTGGAAACAAACTTTTATTTTTTATTATATCATTTAAGATAGATAGAATTTGTAATTCTGAAAAGAGCCATTGCTTTATCGCAACAGCTCTGATAATTGATGATTTATAGTTTGTATTCTTTCACATATTCTCTCACGTCAATACCGCTTTCGATATATCTCAGCAGTATCTCCGCACAGGCATGACTATCACTGTCTGCCTGATGATGATCGAGAGCAATACCGTAGTGATCGCACATCACGTTTAGGTTATGCTTTATATCAGGCAGAACACGCCTGCCAATCTGGACCGTACAAAGGTATTTTGCCGTCGGTTTCCAAGAGATACCGTAATCACGCAGACAGGCACGAAGAACGCTCATATCGAACACAGCATTATGTGCAACTAGGATACCCTTGCTCATGATAGGCTCAATCTTCTTCCATAGCTCTGCAAAATTCGGAGCGCCCTTGACCTTATCCGCATCTATTCCGGTGAGCTTAGTGTTGAAGTAGTCGAAGTGTGTTTCGGGATCAACAAGAGAAAAGTAGTTCGCCACGATCTTATTATCCTTGATTGCAGAAATGCCTATCGCACTCATACGGTCATTTGAACGATTGGGCGTTTCAACGTCAAAGACTATGTAGACTGCCATATCGTATCACTCCCAAGCAAAGCAGATTATAGGTTAATTATACCACAACGGAACGGAAAGGTCAATCGGCAGAAAGAAAACAACCGACATTGCTGCCGACTGCCTTTCATTATGCTCCGATTCGCTCAAAGCTATTCAAAACCTGTTTATCCGAGAACAATGACAGCTTACCGTCAGATCATTAATTATGGGGTTGCACAAGAGTTGCTTGTGAGTTGCAGAAAGAGCCGTCACAAAGCTGTTACTCAGCAAATTCAGGATAAGCTCTGAGCATTTTACGGACTTCTTCCAAATACTCAGCTCGTTCTTTTGCAGGCGAAACAAGCTCCACACCGTCACCATACTGCATAAGCCACAGATAAAATTTGCGGTTGATACCTACCCGTACACGGATACGAACATAGTCAGCATCTTCATCGTGAAGGATCGAAGCGTAATCTCCAAAATTTTCCCTCATTTCATCGAGCAGATACTTCTTTACCCGCAGTGTGACTACGGTGAAGTATTCAGGAGCAAACATATCCGTTACGAACCCCTCATAATTGTCCTCCGGTGGCAGCCGAACATAAGACACTTCGCCACCGAGGATATTCTTCATTCGGTCAACTCTATATATACGCCATTTCCTGTCCTTTTCATTGAGGCATTTAAGATAGAATCGCTCATGGAAGTAGATCACGCTCACAGGGAGCATTTCCCGTTTCTTATAGTAATAAGCTATCTGTTTCGTTGTTTCGTCATACTTGCCGTATTCAAAATCTATTTTCTGCCGTTCACCGATCAATCTATGAATCTTATCCAAGTTTTCCAAGAGATCGAGTGTCGAGGGACAACGTTCATTCAGAACGATACGGCTGATGAGCTGCCTGATCTCTGCATCGGAACACATACCCTCAAATTTCTTTATCAGTGTTTTCTTCTGAAATGCTGTCAGGAATTTGTTTATCGATATCGAATCAACGATGAAACGTATTTCATTGAATGAGAAACCCTTGTCAATTAAAGCATAGTATGCCGTGTTATGTTCACGGTTATGCTTTACGATATGATTTCCCATAGCAGTCAGCCTGTCAAGGTCACGGCGAATCGTTACGTTCTTCACCCTGGTCAGATTGCAGACATTGGCGAGGTGTTCTTGTATCTGGCTGATTGATACATAGTGGTTCTCGTCCGTGTACCGTGACAGATAATCGTAGATGTATATAATTCTTTCATGATCCATTTTATTTTCCCTCCTGAAAAAGCTGAAAACCCTGTTCTGAAACGGAGTTCAGAACAGGGATTTTTGCATTTTACTTATCCCGTTCACGCATCGCCCCTAAATGAAATATATTCTTCTGTCAGATAGCGATCCGGACATAGCCTACTATTGCTATTTTACCATAATTATGCATGAGTATCAATCAAGTTCGAAAAAAACGGCATATTATTCGGAATGTTGTATCATCAGCAAATTTAACTGTAAACTTTTCGTGAACATTTGCGGATTTCTTTCCCGATTTCTCAAATTTGGCGGTATATAAGTGAGGGGGTATTGCAGCCGAAGTTGCAAAGCTCCAATTCCTCTGACGGAGAGAGGAAACTTTACAGAGCCAAAGGCTCAAATTGAAGTCACGCACGGAGGGCGTGATTCAAACCCAGCAAGCTCGGTATCTCCGCATTACAATTTCTCAGAAATTTAATGTTCCGATACAATGCTTGCAAGAGGGACACCCCTTGAACCCCGAACAAAAGGAGATGAGAAAAATAGCAGAGATCGAACCGCATAATCGGTATATGCAGATACGACTCACCGAAGCAGAATACGAAGCTATCGAGCGCAAATTTCGCAACAGCGGTCTGAGGTCACGGAGTGAGTTTATCAGGGCTATGATCTTTGAGGGATATATAGTCAATTTTGATGAGGAGAAGTTTGATAAGATTTACAGGCTTGTCGGAAGTATTTCCAACAACATCAATCAGATAGCCGTGAGAGCGAACAGCACGAACAACGTGTATACCGAAGACATCGTGAACATCAAGGAGGGGCAGGATAAGATTTGGCAACTACTAAACTCTTTGCAATCAAAACTACTGAGGTTAAAGCGTTAGCCTATATCGCCAACCCTGAAAAAACAGACGGCGGCAGACTGATCTTCACTTACGGGTGCAGCTCTGATCCTGCACAGGCAAGCAGAGATTTTGAAGCAGTCCGTGCAGGAGGAACGGGCTTGAATACTGTCCTCTCTCAGCACTTTATTCAGAGCTTTAAGCCTGGTGAGATCACGCCCGAAAGAGCTTTGGAAGTAGGCAAGGAACTTTGCGAAAAATTCCTCAAGGGCGAATACCAATACTTTCTCGCAATCCATACCGATACCGACCATACACATCTGCACGTTATCTTCAATAATGTGAACCGAAAAAACGGCAGAACTTTCGAGACCAATATGAATCAGGGCAAGGTCAAGGAACGTGCGTGGAAGAAGCTTATTGACCTGTCGGACGAAGTATGCAAACGACATCATCTGGATGTTATCGAACACCCCGAAAGAACGAAGGGCAAGAGCCATTGGGAGTGGGATATGAACCGTCAAGGGCTATCGTGGAAAGCCAAGCTGAAATACACGATAGATCAGGTTGTGAAAGCAAGCGAGGACTTCGATGATTTTATCAGGAAGTGCGCCGAGTATGGTGTGCTTGTTGAGTACAATCCAGACCACAAGATCGACCTGAAATTTATGCTTTCGGAGCAGAAAGAACGCAATCCGAGAGCCAAGATGACTCGCGCCCGAACACTCGGCTGGTACTATGAAACACGGCAGATCAAAGACCGCATCGCTCAGTATCACGGAGTTATGATCTACACGCCGAGGACAAAGGTCAGAGTTATTACAAAGAAGCCACCGAACAAGTTCGTTCAGGACGCTATCGACCGTGGCAATATGAAGCTCGCCAGTATCGCAAAGAATGTGATAGCCGAGTACGGTGCCCCGCCTGATCAGATACGGCAGGCGGCAATATCGGAATACGCTCACAGCCGAGGACTTCTCTCCGAGCTGAACACCATGAAAACTGAGATTGAGGACTTGCAGGTGAAGCTGAAAGTCCTGCGGAAATACCGCAAGCTGAAAGTGTACGGCGAGGAGTTGAAAACTCTCAGCGGAAGTGCTGCGAAGAAGTACCAAAAGGAACACAGCGCAGAGCTTGCTGAGTACGGGCAAATTCGCACTAAGGTATTGGAACTTTACCCGTCTGGTCATATCCCGACCGTGGAAAGCCTGGACAAAAAAATAAACGCCCTTATACAAGAGCGTTCATTGAAAGATCAGCAGTTTCGTGAAGCGGACAAACGGGCGCGTGACCTTGCCGACGCACAGCGTACCATTGATGAGTTTCTCCGTCAGGAACGCAACGAACAACAGCAAGACCGCAAGCGTAAAAAGAATGGGGATTTGGAGTGATTACAAGAGCCATTTTTCCCGTAGTTCTACTTCATAATCATCACCAAGTTCCATGACAATCCGATAATATGCTTGTTTTGCTCTTTCAATAAAGTCGGCTTGCTCTTGTTCTGACCACAGAAGCGGATTCGGAGGATACTCCCAATCCAATGCTTCATCGTGTTTATTGATAAGATACTCAAGCTCATTTTTCAAATTGTCAGAAAGAGGTAAACTATCAAGCTCGATTGGATAATCATATTTCTCACGGGCAGCATCATTTACACTCCATAAGCAGATACCGCTGCCCCAATCATACATATATTTCAAAGCATATTTTGCCATATCATTTCTCTCCATGATTAGCCTTGTATTCTTCCAACGCCGTGAGCAACAGCTTATTCACGCTCATACCCTGAGACTCTGCATAAGCCTTGATCGCATCACGCTCCTCGGCGGACACATACAGCTTCAGCGTTTTGTAATTTGCTTTGGCATACTGAGCGTTTGAGGATATTTTCTTGGAACGAGCCTGCTTCTGCTGGCACTCCTTACAATACTTCTGAGAGCCTGCCGTCACCTTATAAGGCTTTCCGCAGATAGAGCATATCTGCTCGCTGCCGATCGCAACAGCTTCTCCGGCTTGCTTCTTCTCCTTATATGCCTTATTCCGCATGACCTGAGCCTTGTCACGGCAGTAGATACAGTATTTCGCTCTGCTTGACGGAGACTCAAACTCCATTCCGCAGATCTGGCAAGTGTGCTTATACATCAGATCACCCCTTGATCGGTTATTACAGCTATTCTATCACATTAGTGGGGATATGTCAAGTATAATCAAAAATATAGTGAAGCTGCACTGGGGAAATCAGATAATTTGCTGCGCATTGCCGAAATTCAAAAACTTCTCAAAATTATACTTGACAATAGGGATATTGTATAGTATAATAAAAGCACAACAGGAACACAGAAACCCGAAACCACGAAAGGAAGGTAAATCCTATGTTAAACAAATTCTTAGTCGCTGGCAGACTGACTGCCGATCCCGAAATCAAGACCATTGGCGAGAAACGCCTCTGCAAGTTCACCATTGCTTGCGACCGCCCGAAGCGTAAGGGCGAGGAGACTGCCGAGACAGACTTCTTCCCCTGCACCGCCTGGAACCGCAACGCTGATGTGATCGTCGATTGGTTCGGCAAGGGCGATATGGTGACGCTTGTCGGCTCAGTCCACAACAACCGCTATGAAAAGGACGATCAGAAGCGTTCGTCCACCGAGGTAAAAGTTGAGGAGATCCACTTCTCAGGCGGTAAGAAGCGTGAAAACACCGCACCGACCGCCAACCGCTACGATAACCCCTACATCGGCACAGAGAACGATCCGCTGTTCTGAGCAATAATCACAAGGAGGATACAAAAATGGAAACCACTATCATTGCGATCAGTAATCAGAAAGGCGGTGTGGGCAAATCCACCACAGCCTATAATCTCGGAGCTTGCCTTGCTCTGAACCATGACAAGAAGGTGCTTCTCATCGACTTCGATCCGCAGGCGAACCTCTCCGAATACCTGAAATACGAGCCGGACGGCAACCCGACCATGACACAGCTTATCATGTCATTCTACACAGGAAATCCCGTGACCGCCGAGACAGCTCAGAGAGCGATCCGTCACAGCGAAACCGCAGGAGTGGACTACATTCCCGCCGACATCAACCTCGCCAATGCGGAAACGCTCATGGTCACGATGATCTCAAAGGAGCATATTCTCCGCAGGATACTCACGGAAGATGTGATCGGAGCGTATGACTTCGTGCTGATCGACTGCCTGCCGTCCCTCGGAACGCTCCTTATCAATGCCCTCACCGCTGCGGACAGAGTGCTGATACCCGTGCAGACACAGAAGTTCAGTATGGACGGCTTGCAGTCCCTTGAAGCTCTCACACAGCTTGTCAAGGCAAATACCAACCCGAAGCTGAACCTCATCGGAGTGCTGCCGACAATGGTAGATCGCACAAAGGTCAGCAGGACGGCTATCGAAACCCTCAACGAAAAGTACAGCGAAATGCTGTTCAGGACAAGCATCAGCAAGTCCATTGAAGCGGCGAAAAGCTCCGAGAACGGCACACCGCTTTGTCTCACAGGTCACAAGTTAGGTCAGGAATATGATGAATTGGCTCAGGAGGTGCTTTCAAGATGTTAAGTATGTCAGAACTCGCAATGAACCCCAACCGCAAGGTCACTACCGTATGTTACGGCAAAAAACAGGAGTGGGACGACCGTGAAGAAGCTCAGGCTTATTTCCTTGAAGCGATGATGAACAGTGACGGCGCAGAGCATGACCGCTACTCCGGCATCTACATTCAGCTTCAGAACGGGCTTGACTACTGCACCGATGAAGATGATGACGAGGAGGACGAGTCATGAAGCCCTTTGACACCGATAAAATGCCGTGGCTTTTCACTCCCCACGGCGATGGTGAGCTGAATGAATATTTCAGTTCAGACCACAGCATAGTTATTTCCGAGACTTCTAAGGAAGTGATCGCAAGCCTTTCCGAGAGCCGTGACAGGTTCTCAGGAAAACTCTGCTACGAATTTCACTACAATCAGCGCAGATACAAGAACACGCTCCTGCGGTTTGCGGATATGATCGTCCGTGCCGATGTGACGATAAAAATGCTGAAAAAGCGTATCATGGAGCTTGATATTGACAACCGTGAGCTTCGCAAACAGCTTGCGGATATGGAAAGGAAGATGAAACGATGAATACACCGCAGTTCGACCTGGGCGCAATGCTCTCCGCACCGCAGACAGCCATTCAACAGATACCGTGCGATCAGCTCAAACCCTACCATAACCACAAGTTTGAGCTGTATTCCGGTGAACGCCTTGAAGATATGGTCGCCAGCATCAAGGAGAATGGTGTGCTGTCACCGATCATCGTTCAGCCTATCGAGGACGGATATGAGATACTGATCGGTCACAACCGCTGGAACGCTTCAAAACTCGCAGGACTGCCCACCGTGCCGGCTATCGTCAAGACGGGTTTGACCGAGGACGAGGCAGAAATGTACGTCATCGAGAGTAACGTAATGCAGCGTGGCTTCGAGAATCTCCGCATCAGCGAACAGGCTGCCGCCGTTGCACTCAGACACAGCGAAATGTTCTCTCAGGGTAAGCGGAATGACATTCTGAGGGAGCTTGCAGTCCTTGAAAATCCGTCCGCAGAACCCGACAGCTCAACTTTGAATCCAGTGGGTTCAAAGTTAGACACGAGCGAGAGCATCGGAAATAAGTACGGTGTCAGCAAAGGCTCGGTAGTAAGGCTTATTCGTATCAATAAGCTCACTGATGAGCTGAAAGCCCTTGTGGACAGCGGAGATATTGCTATCCGAACAGGCGTGGAGCTTTCTTTCCTTTCTGAAGATACACAGGCTGTTGTCGCTGAATGTGCTGAGGACTGCAAGATCGACATGAAAAACGCTAAGAAGCTCCGTGCTTCTGCCGACAGCGAGGGCAATATCGACCGTGATACAGTTCAAGCTATTCTTTACGGCGAGGACACCGAGCCGAAAGTGAAGCCCAAAAGTGTGAAGATCAGCCACGATATTTATACCAAGTATTTCAGCAAAGGCGAGAAGCCGAAAGAGATCACTGATACTATTGAAAAGGCACTTGAACTCTACTTTAAAAATATGGAGGACAAATAATATGAAGAAGATTATTACAACGGTATTCTGCACCGCAATTGCACTCTGCTCAGGCTTGAACGTCTATGCTGCCGAGATCCTTGAACGGGACTATATCGAAGCCGAGATTTGGGAGGAGATGTGGAACGGCAAGGGCGATAATGGTCTTGACTTTCCCGAAGCATCATACAAACATCATCTTCTTGACAAGTGGCTTGACGAGAACTATGGTTCAGAAGATTATGACTGGACTGAGATAGGAGAGCTTCAATATGAATACAAGGACTACTACCGTCGCCTGATCGAAGATTGGGATTTTGAGGACGATAATGAGGGTGGCTGGACAATTAACACCGAGGACAACCATTACAGCTTTTTTCTGCTTAACGGTATGTGGCAAATGACAGACAAGAATGGTGATACCGTTGACACGTTCCCACCGTACAGCACCTTAGAGGAGGACGATCCCGAAATCGCAGACGGTTACGAGATCAACGATGACGGTGCGGATAGTCCGAGAGTGATAGGTAAGGTCACAGGCGGAACGGAAACGACTTCTGAGGGCGGTTCTTCCGCAGAGGGTAACGATACCACTGTTAGTCCGTCAGACGGTTCTGAGGGCAATTCTGACGGCTCTGGTGCAAGTTCTCTTGCAATCATTGCAGGAGTGACAGCTCTCGCAGGAGTCGGCGGCGCAGCTTACTACTTTACAAGAAAGAGGAAGTGATTTTATGATTTTTCAAAGCAAACAAAAAGTAAACGGTGCTCCCGTATGGGAAGTCGATATCGACACACAGACGGTAAGGCACAGAAACCCCAAGACAGGCGAAACAGAGCGTTATGTGTTTCATACCGACCACATCAGGTACTATCTGCACCACATCGAAGAAAAGCGACCCGATCTCTTGCAGGAGATCGTGGACAAGGGCGAGATTTACAAGCATCTGGACGAGCTTGATACAAAGGTCACAGACGCAGTAAACCGTCAGACCGACTTGCTTATGCAGTCGAGCCGTGACTATCAGGTTGCCGTTGAATCGGGCAATCTCAATGCTGTTGGCTCAATCGGCAATCTGCTCCGTATGCAGGCGCAGAGAGTCGTTTACGATACCATGATCTATCTTTGGAGGGACGAATAATGTTTTGTGCGAACTGTTACAATGAAATTCCCGCAGGCAAGAGCTATTACAAGCATCAGGACACCAATCAGAGCTACTGCTCCCTGGACTGCCTGAATGATTGGCTGATCTATGCTCAGGCTGTAACCCTTGAAACCAGCGAGGGCAAGGAACGTATTGAGGTGAACGATGATGACGAGTGAAGATTATATAGAGGACTTGCGGAAAAGCGGAGTTATGCTCATAAAAAATGACGGCACTCTTACTTGACCCGCCCCCTGTCAAGTAGACAGCGCAAAAAACAAAAATATTCTATGTTGTGACTAAAAGCAGTCTGTGCAATTTGTGCAGGCTGCTTTGTTGTTAGCAAATGGCAAGCACCGACCAGCTAAGCAGCATACGCTTCATGGTATTCCATAGGTGTCATGCTGCTCAGTTTGATCTGGTAACGCCTTGTGTTGTAATAGGTTATGTATTCCTCTATCGCTGAAATCAGTTTGGTCTTATCCGTAAACTTGCGAAGATAATACATCTCCGATTTTAAGATTCCCCACCAACCCTCCATTGGTCCGTTGTCGATGCATCTCCCAACACGGGACATACTTTGTATCATTCCTGCATCAGTCAGTTTTTGATGAAATAATTTGTTGGTATACTGAAAGCCACGGTCACTGTGGAAGATTGGGTGAGCATCAGGATTCAATCGAACAGCTTCGTCAAATGTAGAAAACACAAGTTCGTTGTTATTGCTTTCCATAATTTTGTATGTTACAATTCGTCTGTCATACAAATCAAGAATTGCGCTGAGATACAGTTTTCTGATCTCTGTTCCTACGTAATATTTAAATTCAGTTACATCTGTAAGCCATTTTTCGTTCGGCTTATCTGCGTGGAAATCTCTGTTCAGAATATTCTCCGCTGTGAATTGCGGCGTTGATGGAATATATGTATTCTTCTTGACACGGGTAACAGATTTCAGATGAAGAATCTGCATCAGTCTGTAGATGCGCTTCTTGTTGAAATGTACATCATGCTCACGGTTGATCACGACCGTCATCTGACGATAACCTAAGATGCCGTTGCGCTCCTCATAGTGCTGTTTGATCCATTCTACAAGCTGCTCATTGATCTGCTGGCTATGGCTCGGTGTCCGATGCAGCCACTTGTAGTAAGCCGAGCGTGCAACGTGTACAGCAGCGCAGAGCTTCTGAATCGGATAATGCTCTGCTTCATTCATGTATTTGATTGCAATATACTTGTCCACGTTTCGTACTCCGTTCAGTGACCGCCCCCTCTCAGCTCCCTGAGTTTTTTTAACAGTTTAATTTCCATTTCCTGATCTTTAAGCTTTGCTTGTAATATCTTGTTCTCCATACGAAGACGATCAGCTTCTGTAAGGTCTTCTTGTTTTTTTGATTTTCCTCGATGGTCAATCAGTCCTTCTACACCATTTATTTCATATTTCCTTACCCATGAATATATCTGTTGATAAGAAATATTATATTTTTCAACTGTCAGGGTGTAGTTCTTATTATTTTCAATGCAGAAGGCAACAATTTCCGCACGTTCTTCCTGTGTGGTTTTTCTACCTTTGTTCATGGCAAGTCCTCTTTCTGAGCGTTTATGCTCTTTAAATCTCTTGCCATTATTATACCATGAAATCCATCTTCTGAGGACAATATCCGTTGAGATTTTATACTTTATACATATTTCTGTTAAGCTTCCTTTTCCATTGAGGTAATCTTCTACTGCTGCTTCTTTTATTTCATTGGTATAGTGTCGATACGGTGATGCCTTTGCAACGGATTCGATTCCTTCGGTTTTAGCTCGGCATACCATTCTTTTCATCGTTGTAGCCCCTATGTTGTATTTTCTGGCAATTGCCTTGTATCCACCTTTACCATCAAGGTATTCCTGTACTGCTGCAACACGTTCTTCACTTGTAAGTGATTTCTTCTTTGACATAAAATAACCCCCTTTAGAGTTACACCATTTTATTATTTCATGTGTCTACTCTAAGGGGATTATATCAACTGAGATACCGTCTGATTTTCTGAACAAGGCAACAGAGTTCTGCAATTCTATGGGTTGCAGTTCAGTGATATATGATATTTACGATCCGCAGGACAGCGAGCATACCGAGCTGACTGTTACGGATTGTGGTTATGCGGAATAAGAAACGGATAGCCGTCTGTTGAGGACGGTCTATCCGTGTTTGAGTATATTCAGTTACTAAGCTAAATCAGAATTATTTTATCTCGTACAAAATACATCCTTATAAAAGAACTGCGTAAAGCCTCTGCTGCAAGCACGTCCGTTTCCGCGGTCCTTTGTATCGTATTCCAAAACGACAGTCTGCTTATCCAGGCAATCCGGATGCATCTCTCTGGGAATTTGCACCATATACATCGGCAAATGCAGCCCATCGGGAGAAGCCTCGTATAATTTCTGTAATGAAATCACATCTGTTTTTCTTCCGTTTACATAAACCGTAACATCTTCTTTTGCGATCTCCGGTGCAACATCCGTTATATGGACCTTTTCTTCACCGACTACAGTGTCGTATTCTTCTTTTTTGAAATAGACCATAGGCCTAAAGGTAAGGAAAAGTGTTTGTACACCTCCGTTATTTACACTCACATTTAACGAATACACCTCACCGTTTCCGATTTTCAGATCAATGACCTCGTCCCGGTCCGCAATAATATTCCAGCCCCAGCATTCCAAAGAGCTGATCCCATAGCTGTTATCATCTGAATATATGGCATTATAGCTCCCGGCCGGTACACGAAGACTATATCGTCCGTTCAGATCCGTCCATGTTCCCATAATAAACGGCGCGGCATCAAAACCATAGCGATATAACATCACCACCGCCGGAAAAGGCTTTCCGTCAAAATCCGATACCTGTCCCGAAAATGTATAGTATTTACATTCCGTTTCAAAAGTTTCTGATTTACCTCCCGCTTCATAGATGACCCGTAACATATCCGGCTCACAATCCTTATCTTCACGGATCTTAAACACTGCCCCGTATCCGCTTTTGCGCAAACTAATATCTGCATCGTCCCCGTTGCCGAAAGCCGTGATGTCCTTATCAAATACAACCTCTCCTTTACACATCCCCAAAATATGAAAGGATATCGGAAACACCAGCTCTTCAAATTCGCAGTATATCCCCACATGAGACTCCGGTACAGCCATATCCGGCTGCAAGATCTCACTTTCCTTCTGGGTATAGTTAAAATACCACGCATCCTTTACCTTCATAATTTACCTCCTGAAATCAAAATTATCTGACAGTTTGTCAAATTCCGATTTAGCAGAGAGAGCCGTATTGTTCTCTCACTTACCACTATTATACCAAACCGCCCCAAAAAAGTCAATCTCTACACACTTTTTCACACCCTTTTCATTGCAATATACCGCCGTTCGTGCTATAATTGACTTATAGAGCAGATCGGAGGTGAAATGCAATGGATAACGAAACCGAAGAATTAGTAAACCGTGCATTATACAAGCAGATCAAATCAATGAACCGTGCCGAAATGGAGACTTTCGTGAGAAATGTCTTTGCTCAGGGCTATCAGAGAGCCGAGGAAGAAACGCACCCCATTGATTATGACAGCTTACGAGCCGATCTGAGCAAGATCAAAGGTATCGGAGAAAGTCGGCTTAACGAAATAATGTCGGTCATTGATAAACATATCGAAAACACAAGCGATAAAGGAGGATAACCTTGACCGTTGATACAAAAGAGGTAGTGACTGCCATAGCCTACCTGATTGGAGTAAGAAAATCGGCATTGGAAACGAGTTTCAGGGAAGAATGTCCCGATACCCTCGACACTCTCTATGCCAGCAAAGAAGCGACTATTATCCGCTATCTGAGCAAGCTGAGGACTTCATTGTTCCAGCATTTCAAAAAGACCGATGACGCTATGCGCTATGACCTGAAAAACCTGACTTCTCTTGAATGGTATGACAAAGACAATATCCGCCAGCTTGAGAAATGGGGAATACAGGTCATTCAGGCAAATTACCGTTCCGAAAAGTATATGCAGGATCTCACACGGCTTATAAACGAGCATATTGACAGCTGTTCGGGGCTTTTCTACGATTGGATAAACTGGGACTATATCAGAAACCTGTTCTACGTCCCGAAATACAATAAGCCGAACGTGATGAAGGACGAATTTACCAAGTACATGGCGAACATCGAGTATTATCCGTTTCAGCAGTACATATACTGGACACCTGGTAATCACGGCGGTATTCTTTCATCTGACCGCAAATTTCTCAAACTTCTGTATGAAATGAACGGCGATGTCTTTTCCGATTACACGAAGTACCGTGATGCCGATGACGATACCAGAAACAACATTTATAATTTTATCGACAGTTCAGCCAAGACCGCAATTGCTGTTGACTGCGAAAATTCCAACCCATTCAAACTGTACAGTGTTCTTAAAGGCTTAAATCAAGAAGAACTTGCCAGGATCGAAAAAATCACGCTCTATGATGATCCGAACACTACAACAGGCTGGGACTGGCTGTCGAAATTCACGCAGATACCTGTTGAGCATATTGAGATCGACCGAGTTACCGACAGGAAGTCGCTTGTAGACGTTAGAATGACCGCAAGCGTGGTCGCTGACTTCTACCGGAACGGAGTGACTTCGTTCATCATCGTATCGAGCGATTCGGACTATTGGGGCTTGATCGAGAGCCTGCCCGACGCAAACTTCCTTGTAATGTATGAGTACGAAAAGTGCGGTTCAGCGATAAAGAACGCCCTTACTCAACACGGTATTTACTACTGTTCGATAGACGATTTTTGTTCCGCCGGCACCGAGGATATGAAACGTGCGGTACTCTTTGCGGAGCTTGAAAAGTATTTGCCCTCGCTTGTCGGTGAGAACCCTCTGGACCTTACCCACAAACTATACGAAGAATCAAGAGTGACGGCTACGAAAAAGGAAATGGAGAATTTCTGCAATCGGTACGTCAAGACATTGCGGCTCAAGCTGAACTCCGAGGGAAAGTTTGAGATTGAGATACAGAAATAACGGAAAAAGGACGGTTCTGGTGAGCCGTCCTTTCGTTATGGTTAACTTTGACTCCAGTGGGTTCAAAGTTGAGTTATTATTAGCAGATGGAAGAACAAAAACTATCGGAGAAGCAATCATAAGCAGAATATTCTACTAGTGTTCAAGCTCGCTGCCGTTATCAAGAGTGACCTTTACCGACCATTTAGTGCCGTCAAGAATGTCATGATTGATATATTCCTCATTCCAATCGTCTATATGATATTTTGAGAAAACATCACTGATAAAATCATTCCATTCGGCTATCGTCAGTTCTTTTGTGGTGTCTTCAACTTTACCCTCACGAAGCATTGAGGGACTAACCATCAGCACGGCATGATTCCCCTCTTTTTTGACCGTCACATTGCCGTAACCGCCAAAGAAACCACCGCAGAAGAAATGAAACGAAACAGCAGAGAGAATGTGGGCATTATTTCGCATGACCACACCGCTTTCAGTTTGCATTATCTTCTAAGCTGCAACCATACTCCTTGATCGTCTGCTCAGAACCCTTATCGGCTATTGTCTTACCCATTGCTGCTTCAATGACTTTAAGGATAGCTTTAGCCCTTGCTATGAAATAGTGATCAAAGTCATCTGCGATAAGGTAATCGTAGTTGACGAGGTGGGACTCGATTCGGAAACGAAGTTCAACTTCGTCGATCTCCGCTTTTTTCATTATATTTCCGCTGTAAACACTTGGAGCATCACCGCCGATCTGTCTGTTGGACGCAGGAAGCAGCGGAGTTTTGTTGACGATCGAGTTCCATTTAGTCTTGTCAAGCCCCATTTTCTTGCAATATGCTTCAGGGAAAATGTGATGAATATCCGGCGATTCGTCCATACTCTTGACAATATCCATTGTTATGCCCTGCATAAAGTCACGGCATTGTTCTCTATATACGAGCGCCATAATGCCCTTATATGCGGCACTATTTCTTGTTTGAAGTGACAGTAAACGAGTTGCGGAGAAATAAGCGGCGTTGATCGTTCTGTTCTGGCTATCTTTCCCTTGAATCTCTGCCACAACATCTTCAATATCTGTTACATATCTGGTCTCATTCGCACCGCCATACATTTCGCCCATGATACCGCACCAAAACCATTTTGCCAGTATCTTTTGAGTGCTTGGAAGATTGAATGTAGCTGTACCGATCACAGCACAGATCGCTGATAGCGGAATCAGTTGAGTTGTGTAAGGCAGATCACGCTTTCTGAACACATATTGCTGGAACAGGAACTTTCGAGCCATTTTGTAGCCCTCAAGCAAAATATCCCTATTTTTCTTGTAATCTTCAAAATTCAGAGCGAGAACATCTTTCTTCTTACAAGTAGTCATTTTATCTGAAAGATAGGTTGTGTAGAGCGTAATAGCGGTAAGGAATGATGTTTCGTCTACACCTTCCATAACATCTGTATTAAGAGTTTCCCCTTTGCCACGAATCTTGTCTCTGCACTCGATCCAGTCTTTGCGAAGGTCAAAGTCATAGGTCGCAAAGGTAGCTGTCACAAGCTCAAATACCGTCAGCGGTACACCGCCTGTATTTACATTCTCAAAGACCTTGCAAACAGCTTCTCTTGGCGTTTCTTTGCCCAAAGTGATAACAGGCAACTTATAGCCAACGATCGTATCAATGACCTGAGTTCTGAATTGCTTGTATTTCTCCATGAATGCCTTATCGTATTCGTGGTATTCCTTGTAGCCATCTGCCCAATCTTCACGGGCATTGCTGTCAAATATGATGTTTATGGGGAACATTTCGTGTTCAAACTCCAGTTCACGAGTCGACAGATCAAGAACTACATCTCTGTCGAAATTTGTCTTGACCTTTCTATCGCCCGGAACGGCAATAACAGCATCAACACGATCTTCACTTTCGTCTAAGCACTTTTTAATATCTAAGTAGTAGTATCTTTTGATCTCCTTGCCCTTTTCTGTCGTTGTCTCAACAGGTTCTTTGCAGCAAGTCGCACGATACATTGAAGTCAATCTCTGTTGTCCGTCAAGAATAAGGAACTCAGGAGTGACTCCCGTAACTGTTACACCCTCAATAGTGCGATATTTGAAACGCACATTCTCATTCCCATATTCAAGCCGCATGATCGCTCCCATAGGATAGCCCTGAGATAAACTTGCGATAATGCCACGGATTCTGTCATTATCCCATGTCCACCCACGCTGAAACTCAGGTAGTTGTTCTTTACCGCTTGATACCTCACGCATAAGCTCACTCAGCTCTGTATCAAGAGACTTTGGAGCAATGTTGATAGCCATTTTTCATCATTTCCTTTCTATTATTCTTCTGCTGCTTTTTTCAGCGAATTATAGATCTCCTCTGTAAAGATACCGAGCACTTCACGCTTGATCTCCTCGTCATTGAGCAACAGGGAGAAAAAGTCTTGATTCTGCTCCAGTCCTTCGATCAGTGCGTCGTCAATGTCGTCAAAGTAAGAGAACTCAAAGTCTTTGACCGTATTATTCTTTGCACTTGCTTTCAGCTTGTCGGACTTCATCAGAATATCCCTGATCTGAAGCATTGCCTTTACTGCAACATCGCTGTCATAGGATTTGCCTGTCCGTGCATTGATCGCTGCGATGATCTCCGAGAGCCTTTCTTCCTTTGCAGGAGTAAGACCGAATGTTTCAGCAGAGGGTAGCTTCACAACTGGCTTTGCGACAATATCTGATTCTGTATGTTCGTCCTGTTTCTTCTGCACGAACTGCGTCGCTCTGATCTTGCCGTCAAGGTTGAAACCCGGTCCGGGGTGCTTGATATTGATGTGGGATAGCAGTAGAATGATGTAGTTATATTTTTTGTGCAGCTCTGTATCCTCAAAGCTGGACACTTGGATCATAAACTCATAAAAACGCACGAAATGACGGAGGTCAACCACGATCTCACGCTGTTTTTCGATACTGTAATGCTCTATCAGTTTTTGCGACTTATCAAGGCAGAAGTTGATCTTTTTCTTGTCGGCAGACTGCACCTTCTCCTTGTAAAGTATCTCGTTGACCTTATCTACATCATCGGGATCAATGATCGCATAAGCGTCTATCTGTGCTTCAAGGTCGTAGATCGCAGTCGGAGTAACGGAATTTGAGAGAAGCGTGGTTGTGTAATACGGAGCAAATGCCCCTACAATATCCTCATAGCTGTTGACAAAATCGAGGATAAAGGTCTTTTTCTCAAATGGTGGACAAATTCTGTTCAGACGTGAAAGTGTCTGTACCGCATTGACACCCTTGAGCTTCTTCATGATATACATAGCACAAAGCTTCGGCTGGTCAAAGCCAGTCTGATACTTGTTAGCGACCAAAAGCACCTGATAATCGTCCTTGTCGAACTCTTTGGTGAGCTGATCTTCGGGAATACCGTTGATTCCTGGCTCTGTGTATTCTGTATCATCATCAGGGAGCTTCACCTTGCCGGAGAATGCAACAAGCGCACGAATGCCCTTGTATCCTTTTTTAGAGCAATAATCCTCAAATGCTTGACAGTATTTCACGGCTGCCTGTCTTGATGCTGTGATGACCATTGCTTTTGCTTGTCCGCCAAGTTCCTGCATAACAGTTGTGCGGAAATGCTCTACGATGACCTCGATACGCTGGGCAATATTTGTTTCGTGCAGCTCAACAAACCGAGCAATCTGCCGTTTCGCACTTGCGGTCTGCATTTTGGGATCTTCCTCTATCTCCTTGTTGATCTGATAGAAGGTCTTGTAAGTGGTATAATTCTGCAATACATCGAGGATAAAGCCTTCCTCGATAGCCTGCTTCATCGAATACACATGGAACGCTTCACGCTGTCCATTGGTATTTATCGTGCCGAAAAGCTGTAATGTAGTCGGCTTCGGAGTTGCTGTGAAAGCGAACATCGAAACATTCTGCTGTTTGCCGTTTCTTGCAAGCTCTGCGGCTATCTCGTCCTCCATGTCCTGATACAGCTCATCGCCCATACCGAGTGACTGCGTGACCGCTGCCATATCCTTGCCTGCCGTAGAAGAATGTGCTTCGTCGATAATGACAGCAAATCGCTTATTCTTCAAGCCCTGAACGCTGTCTACGATATACGGGAACTTCTGGATAGTAGTTGCAATAATTTTCGTATTACCATTGAGAGCAATAGCGAGGTCGGCAGAATTGCACTTTTCGTCCATCACACGGATAAGTCCCGACTTATGCTCCATACCCATGATCGCTTTTTGAAGCTGTCTGTCAACAACTACTCTATCTGTCATTATGATAACATTGTCGAAAATGATCTTGTTGTCGGCATCATGGAGCGTAGCAAGGCGATACGCAAGCCAAGCAATAGTATTTGTCTTGCCGGAGCCTGCACTGTGCTGGATAAGGTAGTTGAGAGAGGTGCGGTTTTCCTCTACATCGGCAAGGAGCTTGCGGACAGCATCGAGCTGATGATAACGGGGAAATATAATGCTCTCCTTGACCTCGACCTTGCCTGTCTTTTCGTTCTCTTTCTCAGAGGTCTGAATAAAGATAAATTTGGAGATCAGGTCAAGTATCGTGTCTTTGGTGAGAATATCATCCCACATATAATGTACAGGATAATCGTCCTCACAGGGAGCGTTTCCTGCACCTGCATTGACCCCTTCACCGTTGCCCTGATTGAACGGCAGGAAGAAGGTCTTTTCACCGTCGAGCTTCGTTGTCATATAGACTTCGTGCAAGTCCATAGCGAAATTGACGAGTGTGCCTGCCTTGAATAAGAACAGTCTGGACTTCGGATCACGCTCCATACGGTACTGATATATCGCATCGTCCGTGGACTGTCCTGCATAGTTGCATTTCAGCTCCATCGAGATAATTGCAAAGCCGTTGAGGAAGATAACGACATCAATTCGCTCTTTGTCATTCGCCCAAACTTCTTCCATGACGGTAAAGCGGTTCATTTCGTATTTCCGCATCAAATCTTTATTGAAAGTGGTTGCAGGCTTTGTGAACATCAGCTCCAGCTTATGCCCCGACAGCTCAACACCATGACGGAGGACTTCAAGCAGGCTGCCCCTTTTCTTCGTACACTCCGAATTGATGAACGAAACAATGGTATCTTCGAGCCTGTCCTTATGTATCTTGCGGAGCTTCTCCATTGTCTCAGGCTGGGTATCGTTCAGAAAGCCGAACAGCATTTCACGGTCAAGGGCAAAACGGCGGTCGAAGTCTGTTGCTTTTCTTATCGTGTAGCCGTTTTGGTCACGGAGAATTGCCAATAATTCTGCCTGGTATTCTTTTTCTGTAAGTATATTGTTCATAAATGTAACCTCGCTCAATTTGCTTTTAAACGCTTGATTAGTTGTTTTGCAAATAATAAAGCTATTTGATCGCAGTTGTATTTCTTAGAGTCGATAGCCTGAATATTGGCTACATTCGGATATTTTTTTTGAAGCTGTTGCATTGTAATATTATGGACTATGGGAAGTATCAACTTTTGACCGTTACGGTTTTGGCGGTTCAGGAATTCTGAAAGTTCACGTTCTGTCCATTCACGGTCAAAGAAGTTTTCAGAGATTACAATGATAGCAAATTCCGCTTTCTTTGTACCGTTAAGAATACGCTCTTTCCAATTATCGCCCCATTCAAGAGATTCCTTATCGTAAAAAATGTTTATTCCCAACTTATAAAGGGATTGATAAAGCTCCTCAATCAAATCTTCCTTATCTTTATTAGCATGTGAGATAAAAACATCATATTCAAGCATAGACTTTTGCTTACCGTCAAATACTTTGTTGTCAACGTTGATCTTTTCTATAAAAAATTTATCTTTTCTTATACTTTCAAGACAAGTAATTAATTGATTGTAAGCATATAAATCTCGCTTATCTAAAATTCTTTTTATTCTATCACTTAATGAATGTGTGGTCAAATAATTGTTGTAAAATATTTCGACATCATTTATCCAAATTTCGCTTGGACGATTGTACTCATCAATATCTACGCTAATAGGTGCTGCATTGATTGGAGGCTTAATTGATTTTGTTCTGTCTAATAACTCTGTAAGTTCTCTTTCAAACGCTCCCATAGTCAGTTCACGTTCAGCCTTTTCACGTTCCTGTTTATGCTGCTGATAAAGGTAGCCATCTTTTAGCACCTGAATGATAACGGGGATATTGTCAGCCCAAGTAGTGTGAACCAAGTTATTATCTTTCAGCTCCTTGAAACAGCCACGGAGGATAGTATCCTCTCGGTGGTCGGCTGCTTCAAATCGTTCTGCCCAATAGTTTCCGTCAGACTCATGTTCGATAATCTCAAACAAGAGGTTTTCTGCTTCTTTTGTAATAAATTCCATGTTTGCTCTCCTTTTTATACTATATACTGCCAAACTAAATTACTTGATTTTTATTTTACATCATTTATATGAGCGTACAAATCCCCGATGACAACTTTTTTATAATAGTTATCAAATCGAGAGCTTCACATGTTTTGACAACGATTCTCTGTCCAACAGAGTAATCGTTGTCTCCTGAATTATCAATATACTTCTGATCTACAATTCCTGTATTGTGTTCTATAATATGCCTGCGCTGGAAATACAGCTTCATACGAATAAGTTCGTCAGAAGATAAGAAAGCTTCATAACCACTTCCGGTTTCGTTACGGAAGTACTGGCTACCTTTATCAACCATTTGAAAGTCATTGACACGTTTCTCAATGCCTGAAATCTCTTTGAATTTGCACTGAGCAAACTTCTGAAATGCAGATACTACTTGACCAAAGCTGTTTTCAAGCATTGATCTGCACATTGCTTCGGCAGTATCCATATCGAACTGATCAGTCAGTGTAGCTTTCATCTCATCGAGAGATTGAACCATTTTTGTGATTGTATTCATAGAGTTATCAAACACATTGCTTGCAGAATTATAGCCACAACAGGGACAGAAATAAGCTGAACCGATAACGCTATACCTTGTTCCGCATTTCTCACAGGTAATATCAAGATTCCATTCTTCCTTAGCACCTATCGGGTTGTTCACGAATGTAACAGGTCTGTTTCGCTTGTAGGTAATCTTGATATACTTATTGTTTCGTGTAGAACGAGCTAAGCTGCCAAACATCTTATCAATTTCACCGAGCGTATAATTTCTTGCCCAGTTAGTAGCTATTTCTTGCATTGCATCAAGCTGTTCATATGTATACCAACTGTCCGAAGGAGCTATTTGACCACAAAGGGGACAATGTACTTCATCATCAGATACCTTATCTTCCCAATCCTGCATATTCACCTTAAATTCAAACAAGCAATTTTCGTTTGGACATTGCCTATCAAGGTAGCCCTTTTCATCGGAGTGAATTTCCATCGGTATTTCAACATTCATACGATTACCTCCTTTTTCCCCGTCACATACTCAAATATCAGCGACTTCTTATATTCCTCTATTGTTTCGATCTGCTGTTTCTTTTCAGCGATTATACTGTCGATCTCTGCACACTTGCTGTCAAGATAATCTGTGATCTGCTGTTGTTCTTGAATTGGTGGAATTGGCAGATAGGTGTTTCCAAAATCTGCAAAGGCTATATTTTTACCGTCTCGTAGGCTCATTGTAAAGGAATTCATTTTGTCGATAAAGATCTGCGTCTTAAACAGATGTTTGTAATAACCCCTAAACACTTCAATTACTGGATAGAACACCTGATATGCAGGCGAAACTACACCCTCATACTCAGAATATTCAAAACCGCCTTGAAAACTTCTGAGACTAATACAATAATCACCTTTATGAATTGTTTTCAATAAAGAATAATCAGTCTTTTCGTCGAGCTTAACAGCCTTGTATCCGCTTATTTCCTCATACAAATCTTGCGGAATAACACCGTATTTTTGCGTTGGGGATAACAGTTGGAGTTCAATGCTATTACCTCTTTCATTCCTTTGAACAAAGATGTATTTTCCTTTTCTTGTTTGCCAAGTAGAGGGGATAAATCCTAGCCATTCAATTCCACTATCCCTCATCTCCACATCAGGATCAAGCCCCTTTGTGACCGCTTCGGTAATGACGGAGCGCTTGTATTCCTCAAGGGCTTCGATTTGGGATTGAATGTCGGAAATAATAGAATCTATTTCAGAACACTTTGAGTCAAGAAAAGCTGAAATTATTCTTTGTTTCGTAACAGGCGGTTCAATGAAATAATAGTTCGCAACATTTTCAGCAGAAAGATTGGCTGCACATGAGCCGTTCATGTATGCTAACGTTTGAACAGAGTTTATTGGTGATTGAAGGATATAATTAAGATATTCAGGGTGGATTTTGGTTGGTCTAATATCTACGAGAGACGAAGCAACCGTTCCTTCTGTGGCTTCTTTATTAATTGCGCAGTTTCCTACGCTGCCTCGTAAACAATAGATAATGTCACCCAATGCTATCTTTGCTCCGCCAAGAATACTATATCTATCAGTTGTGATGTATTTGCTTATTTCTGAACAACAATCAAGCATTGTGCCATGAATGTTATTTGATGTTAAGAAGATTATTCCTTCGTCAACTAAATCACTACCACTCGGATAATTGGCTCCTCTATCACCATTAATAAAAGTAGCTACATACTTGATTCTTGATATCTTCCAATCAGAAGGTATAATGCCAATCCACTCAATCCCACTATCTTTCATTTCACGCATTGCCGTTCACCGTCCTATGCTTCTTGAAAAATCTCATAGCTGTCACCGCCAGTGTGCAGAGCATAGCTGCTCCTGCCACGCTGCCTGCGATCATAAGAATGATCTGCCAGTTGGCGGTAACAAAGTAATATCCCTGAATAGCACCGTAGGCAAGAAGCCACAGCCCCACAAAGAGAATAAGTCTGATGAGCCAATGAAAGAACGAGCCTTCCGTCCTGCCGCTGATAAGACTGCCGTGGTACATATCACCGACCTTGCTGTATGCGATACCATAGGCGACCGCACCGATCACAGCGAGAATAATATATTCGTAAAATGCATTGATAGGCAGACCGAGGGGATCGGTCGCTCTCTCAAACAAAAACTTAAAAATAGCGCTCATTATAGCTCCTTTCGTTAGCCAAACAGCCGTGCGATACGCTCACTCACCGACTTCTCCAGTTCAAGAAACCGTTGTTCAAGCTCCTCGCTGGGCTTCGGCTGCTGATACTTATAGAAATATCTTGTAAACGGGATCTCCGCACCCGTCTTGACAATAGGCGACTTCTTGCTCAGATCTTCCTCAAAGAACCACTGTGCATCGGGAACATGGGGAAGCACCTCACGAGCCATATAGTCCTCGATACTCTCGTCAAACTTAACGATCTCCGTGTCCTTTGTCTCCTTGTCGTAGATGATGTTGCCCTTCTTATCGCGCTGGATCTCGGCAGACTTGTCCATGACCGACAGACCGTCAGCGATCTTGTCAAGGAGCTTCTTGTCCGTTGTTGCCGTGCTGAGTATCTTAGTCAGTACAGGCATGAACTCCGCAGGGGATAAATATACCTTATCATCATCGGCACATCTCAGCAGTTCGATGATAGCTTCGTAAACAGGTGCGTTGTTTTTGTAGTTTTCGAGCTTTTTCAATTCTTTGCCCGTCAGCTCATCCTCAGAGTTTTCAAGCTCTGCCACCTTTGCAGGATCGTACAGCGAGGAGAGCGAACCCTTTGACAGCATTGCATGGATACGCTCCTCGGTCACGGCATAGCTTCTCTGCAACGGCTGCATGACCGTGTACTCACGATAGATAAACTCCGTGTTTGGGTAGATCTTGCAAAGCTCGTTCTCAGCAAAGTCTGCATACAGCTTCGTGATAGCGGAACGGTCTTCGGGACTGATCTCGTTCTTCTTGTTTCCAAGAGCTTTGCGCAGCTTGTGGAAGATCGAACCTGCATCAATGAGCTGAATTTTACCACGGCGCTCCTCACGCTTGTTCTTCGACAGCACCCAAATGTATGTAGCGATACCTGTGTTGTAGAACAGGTCAACGGGAAGTGCGATGATCGCTTCCATCAGGTCATTTTCAAGTAGCCACCGTCTGATCTGGCTTTCACCCGAAGAAGTACCGCCCGAAAACAGCGGAGAGCCGTTTTCGATGATCGCAGCCCGACCGAGGGCATTGTCCATTTTATTCACAGCCGACTGAATGAAAAGCAACTGCATATCGCCTGAACCTGGCAGTCCTGCACCAAAGCGACCGTCAAAGCCTTTCTGGTTTTCTTCCTTGACAGCCTGCTCAACACCCTCTGCTGCGTCCTTACCACCCCACGGCGTACCGAACGGCGGATTTTCGATTACGAAACGCATCTGTCTGTCAGGGAAACAGTCAGCTTTCATAGTGTCCTGCATACGGATATTCTCGGCATTCTGCCCCTTGATAAGCATTTCAGCCACGCACATAGCATAGGACTCAGGGTTGATCTCCTGCCCAAACAGACGAACATTCGCAGTCGGGTTATAGCGGTGAATGAAGTTATATGAAGTCGAGAGCATACCGCCCGTGCCTGCTGCCTGGTCCAGTATGGTGATCTCCTTGTGGTCATCAAATATATCGTCACAACCCTCTGCAAGCAGAATGTTGACCATGAGCTTGATAATATCTCTGCCAGTGTAGTGATCGCCAGCCTCGGCATTTTCAGAGAACCTACGGATCAAGTCCTCAAAGATATAGCCCATCTTAACATTGTCAATGGTCTTGGGATCGAGGTCAAGCTCCGAGAAAGCCTTTACCACCGACAGCAGACGGTTATTCTTGTCCATTTTGTCAATCTGCTTATCAAAATCAAGGCTTTTGATAATGTCCTGCACATTGGCAGAAAAGCCCTCGATATAGTTGCGGAAATTCGCTGCAAGATGATCGGGATCGTTCACAAGCTCCGCAAGGGTGTACTCGCTCGTATTGAAGAACTGATACCCCGACACACGGCACATCGCCTTTGCAGGGTACGCAGGATTCTTCTTGTACTGCTCCACGACAGCCTGCTTTGTAGCTTCCAATGCGCACTCAAAACGACGAATAATGACCATAGGAATGATAACGTCCTTGTACTTATCGCTCTGATATGTACCACGCAGCTTATTGGCAATAGACCAAATGAAGTTGACCTCGGTGGAAACATCTACGGGAGCATCGTCCCACATGACATCTATCTTATGTTCGCTCATTTATAATTACTCCAATCTTGATTTCATATTCTCAATCATATCGAAAAGTTCTGCATCTAAAATAAACGATTCTGAAAATGCGTTCAGCACAATTCCGGCAACATTCTTCTCGCTATTTCGTGCCATTGGAATGACCTCTAAGATATGCTTCTGTACTTTTGAGAAGTGTTCGCCGTATTCTCCCATTTCTTCTACACTTGAAAAGATAGGGAAAAAGAATTGTTCGCCGTTTTGCAGAATGTCAGGAATCATACGAACAGCCTCTTTAGTGCTGAATGTCTTGCCAATCATAGATGAAAGATCGTCTCCGGATTCTTTAACACCCTGTTCTTAAAATACCCTATAACGCAAGTATTCGGTAGTTTTCTAACAACACTACTAAATGCATTTCCAAGTTTAACACTAATATGCGCATCGGATCCTAATACAACCCTACGTCCTCCAAGCTGAACATATCGATCAATGATACTGTATCGAGGCAGCGGTTCGTCAGAAGCATTCATGATGGAAGACGTATTAACTTCAAGAATAATGTCTTTTTTAATCATAGCATTTAATATTTCATCCATGATAGTATCACTGACGTTCCAATTATCAAAATAACGTCTGGGAAAATCTATATGTGCCATCGCCTGGAACTCGCAGGTCTGAATTGATTTTAACATAAGATTATAGTATTCATCAATCGCTTTTGATTCCTCTATGTTTTTTGCACCTGGAAAAACAGAGCCATAGCAATGATGAATGCTTCCTAGAATATAATCAAAAGGCATAGAACTGTAATCCTCGAATTCAGTAGGGAATAGATGTGGCTCGGAGAATTCAATCCCAATCAAAATCTGAATGGAGTTATAAATACGTCTTAGCCTATTCACTTCATAGAAATATTCTGACACATCAAAATTTGTAGAAGCTTTATTAATTATTCTTCCCACATTTATTTCAGAAGAATTGAAATCTACATGATCCGTAAAACAAATAATTGGAATCCCAATCTCTATGGCTTTTATACACTGCTCTTCCATAGATGACTTTCCGTCGGGCGAAAAAGTAGTATGAATATGCATATCTGCCAGCCTCATATTATCCCTCCACATAAAATAATATGGTTATTCCTTTTATACACAAAAATAATTGCATTATATTGTCATTGTAGAGACACACCTACTGCCGTGCAAAGGAAAGACAGTACACCCACCTTTCATGTTATGGTTAGCACGGGCGCATACATAGGTGCGTCCGTGCGTCATAGTATTATGGTGAGCGCAAACGATAACCATTAAAAGAATAGTCAACAATGGTTAGAGGGATAATTCATCATTAGTTTTTCTTACGTTTCCTTTTGGCTTTATGTTTTGCAAAAGGGTGACGTTTTTCTTTTCTTATCCCTCTTGTTGTATCAGCTTTATTGTCAGAAAGCTTGTGTATCACAGGCGACATCTTTTCAGGTGAATCAGACGTAGGAGCGTCGTTCCCTTTATTATAATCACTTACTAATTGACCACAGGCAGCTTTTATTCTATTACCTCTTGATTCCCGAAGTTTTACTTCCAAGCCAGCCTCCTCTAGTCTAATCTTAAATGCAACCAATTGTTGCTTGTTAGGACGTTTGATTCTCTTACAGGCAGTTTCATTATATTGTAAAAGATTAATCAGTACATTTTTTCCTCTAAACCATTTACCAAGTTGTCTTACGTCTGAAGCCCTATCATTAATTCCAGGAGCGAGCAGATATGCAATGGTAATCTTTCTGTTATGTCGTTCAGAATAGGAAAGCGCAGCTTCGACAACACTATGAATGCTATTGGATTTCATGTGCGGCATAATCATGTTTCTAGTTGCTTGATCCGTTGCGTGAAGAGAGAGTGTAAACTGAATCTTTAAATGCTCCTCTCTCAGTCGCTTCAACTGTTCAACTGGTCCAACAGTCGATACATTTATGCCATCTGTAGGAAAATTAAGTCCATTGCGATCACGAAGTATATGAATACTTTTAATCAGATTATCATAATTAAAGAGAGGTTCTCCCATCCCCATAAAAACGATTCTGTTGACACGTTCTTTCAAAAGAACGATTTGCTGAACTATTTCAGCTGGTGAAAGATTGCGAATAAATCCATTTTTTCCTGATGCACAGAAAATACACCCCACCGGACAACCGACCATAGTGCTAACGCATACCGTATTGCCAGTCCTTCTTTTAATGCATACTGTTTCAATGCAGTAGCCATCTTGTAATTCAAAAGCATACTTTGTAGTATCTCCCCCTACATATATGTCTTTTATAGTCATAGTTTGATTTTTAGGACTTACGCCATTTTTATACAAGGTTTTGAATAAAGACTTAGCTCGTTCTTCTCCCATACATTTGGCTACTTCATCAAAAGTATAATTGTACGGATTGCCCTGAATCATTTCTAATGTAGGAGGGCCCATTTTCTCTTTATTTGCCATGATAATTCCTTTCCTCGCATTGTATTTAAGTAATATTTTACACAAGCCAACTTGTGTGGATTATAACTTGAAAACATCAAAAGGGTACACAAACCCCATTGTATATATTATACATCTTTTTTTCTTTCTGTCAAGATAGAAATTGCATCCCAATAATGTGAATTATATCATTTTTCACTTATTGGGATGCATACTTACTTAGAATAATCTTATAGTTGCTTATTCAATTCCTTGCTTCTTGCTCCTGCCCTTTGTCTGGTCCTTCGGCGTTTTTGGCTTTTTGCCGAGCCTTGCGGCATCACGCTTCATCTTCGCCCTCTCAAAGTAGCAAGTCTTTTCACGCTTCGGAGCGTTCTTCTTTGCTTCGATAGCCGCCTGATTCAGCTCATCAGTTACGACTTTCAGCCTTTGCTCCTTAGTATCAAGCTCCTCCTGCTGGGGGAACGGCTCTGCTACGATCTTCTGCGCTTCTGCGTGGTCAAGCCTGAGCTTTGCGAGGTTATCCTGCGTTCTCTCGATTCTGCCGTCGATGTTGTAGAGGGCAGCTTCAAGACGATTCAAGTTGTGGGCAAAACTCTCGATCAGCTTCGTGGTATGTGAAGTGGCACCTTGCAGGCCAGCCGACATACCGCCGCCTATCATGTTGCTGTTTACTGTAACGCTCAGGTCAAAGCCCTGGAACGAGCCGACTTTCACGGGAGTATCGGCATATTTGATAGCCAACACAGCATCTTCAAGAGCCTTATGATTGTCCATTTCCATTCCTCCCTCAGCTTATCTGCCGTACACAAATTCCATGTTCGCTATGTACAGCTTATTTACCGCATAAACACAGCCATACGGCTTATCCACTTTCAGGAGAAACTTTCTGCCGTTCAGCTCAGATACAGCATTTTTGATCTCATCACGGGTGAACTTCGACAGCTCATCGTGGTCACACAGTTCATCGACAGTGGAATAATCCTTTTCGACCTTGTTGAGCATTACGGTAAGAACCGGAACACAAGCCTTAGCATCGAAGTTGTAGTTTACCCTCGGTAAGCTGATTCTTGTAGGGTTTGGCATAGAAAAACCTCCTTGACATAGTTCATCTGAAATAAAAAATCGCTCCTCATTGCTGAGAAGCGATGTACGGTATTCAATTTTGGGCATAAAAATAGCGGACAGCGCTTCTGTTATGAAACACCGTCCGCTTTTGTCCATTATCCAGTTTGATTTGTCAACAGGCTTTCTACCGTTTTAAGGCTGTTTTCGGCTTCTACCAAGTTTCTACCAACTTTTATCCAGTTGGTTTTCTACCGAGTTTCTACCAGAATTCTTCAAAATGCTTGTATTTTCAGAACAGCGCTGTTACACTGTTTTTGGGCTTTCTACCACCAAAAAGCCCCATGGAATCGGAGTTTTAGTGTGACTCAGTGTGACACGGTGGTACTCAGTGTGAAATTGGTTTGGTAATACCATATAAAGCACATCCCTGTGCATTATATCTACCTTAATTGGTTTTCCAAGTGAAGTATACCACACTCGTGGTCAAATGACCACCCATATATACGAGAATTTGGCCGTTTTACTGCGTACGTGCGTACCAACCTTCCGTACGCACGTACGCAGCGATTCGCCCGAAACGCCCCTATATAACCGTTTCCCCTCGGAGAGCCCACTACACTTTGCAGGCCGCAGGGCTGAAAGTGTCATAGTGGGTTATTACACTTCCGCAGAAGTGCATTTCCCTCGCCGCAGACAGCCCGGTGCACCTTTGTGAGAGCTTTCTGTGCGGCGAATCCTCATCGCCCACAGGCGATATGAGCAGGGATTCCAAAGGGGCGCAGCACCCTTGGCACACGACTTTGGTACAAAGTCTAGTGTGTTACACCTTTCCAGAGATGTACACGTTCCTGAAATGCAAAAAGCCCCATACCCAACACCTTGACGGTGCGGCCATGGGACTTGATGCTTCCTCGGCCTAGCCGGGTACTCGTAACCAATCCTGACAGGCAGTTGCCGTGTCATTT
>LBCK01000060.1 GCA_000980705.1 Ruminococcus sp. UNK.MGS-30
GCAAACAGAACGGACTGGAACGAAAGAACCGAAATCACAAAGGCGGTCATCACCTGGTTCGATGCGGACTACGAATACGAACTGGAGATTGAAAACGAGCACAGGATGGACAACGAGGAGTTCACCTCATGGGTTGAGGAAAACGCAGAAAGCCTTGCAAAGGCAGATGCCGAGGAAAACGGAACGACCTTTGAGGAAATCGACTGCATCGACTTTACGGAAAAGGAAATCGATGACGATGCCCTTTTCGATGAGGAGTACGAGGCAGCCTGCGAATTTGAATGGGAGTGCCAGACCGGACGGTAACCCAAAACCCACAATCCAAGACCAAAGCCCCGAAAGGGGCTGCGGCTCGTACAGCCGCTGTGTTGCCCTGTCCGGCGTAGTTTTGTTTTCTCCGAGTGTTTTTCCCTTTCCCACAAATGCCCCACACAAGGCGGCACAAGGGCTCTTGTTTCGTTGGTGTATGATACACAAGAAAGTGCCGAAATTCC
>LBCK01000061.1 GCA_000980705.1 Ruminococcus sp. UNK.MGS-30
ACAGGGTTAAGACCGGTTGAATAGTAAGCGCCTGAAGGTGAAAGAATAATGATGAACAGATAGTGGTCAGCAGGCTTAACACCTACATATGGGTCAACTGCGATGATAAATGGTCTGATGTAAAGGGAAGCGCCCTCTGTGTGAGGAACCCAGTCCTGCTCCATTTTAACAAGAGTTTTCAGAGCGTAGAGCATATCCTCTTCGTTTATCTTAGGAATTACCATTCTCTCAGCAGAGTTGTTCATTCTCTTGAAGTTCTCCTGCGGTCTGAAAAGCTGAACAGAGCCGTCAGCAGTACGATAAGCCTTAAGGCCTTCAAATATCTCCTGACCGTAGTGCAGGCACATAGCAGCAGGGGAGAGTGAAAGGTCGCCGTAAGGCACGATCCTAGCGTCATGCCAACCCTGACCTGCGTCATAATTCATAACAAACATATGGTCAGTAAAAATGTGACCGAAACCAAGCTTTGTCTCGTCAG
>LBCK01000062.1 GCA_000980705.1 Ruminococcus sp. UNK.MGS-30
GGGCACCTCGTACTGAGCGGTCCCTTTTGTCACCTGCGGTGACATTTCCCCACCCCGTGGGGAATCACCTCTAAAGAGGAGGCTAAATTGGCTCCTCTCTCAGAGGAGCTGGCAGCCGCAGGCTGACTGAGGAGTCTCGGGCGAACAATATTCTCCCCTACGGTGACAGGAGAATATCCCTCCGCCCTTCGGGCACCTCCCTTTTCAAGGGAGGCATAAAATCTTCTCGAAACAAAGTAAAGTGATACTTTTTCAAGGAAGTCCCCCTTGAAAAGGGGGATGTCAGCGCAAGCTGACAGGGGGATTATCCCTCCGCACTTCATGCCACCTCAGCACAAGGTACACCCTACGGGCGCCTTTTCAAGGGAGGCAAAAGACTCCTCCGCCCTTCGGGCACCTCGTACTGAGCGGTCCCTTTTGTCACCTGCGGTGACATTTCCCCACCCCGTGGGGAATCACCTCTAAAGAGGAGGC
>LBCK01000063.1 GCA_000980705.1 Ruminococcus sp. UNK.MGS-30
GGGATTTTTTGCCGAAAAATTGTAGCTGCTTTTGTTTGACATTTTTTGCAAAGTGTGGTATACTGGGATTCTGAGGGCATACCTGAAACGGTAGGCGGTCGATTCCAGCTCCCAAGATTATTATAATCGATGGGAGGTGATGTACATGGAGAATTTTGTAACATGGGAGCAACTGCGCTTTTTTGCGTGGCTCGTATTTACATTGATTCAAACAGCAATTTTGCTTTCCGATCATCACGATCATAAACGGAAATAACCGCCCCTAAGCTGCTAACTTGGACGGTTATCTCTGATAACTTAACTTTGGGAGCAGACCGTCTACTGGTATGCTCTCTTTCTATCTCTATTATACGATATCACGCCTCGTTTGTCAAGGGGATTTTTTGCCGAAAAATTGTAGCTGCTTTTGTTTGACATTTTTTGCAAAGTGTGGTATACTGGGATTCTGAGGGCATACCTGAAA
>LBCK01000064.1 GCA_000980705.1 Ruminococcus sp. UNK.MGS-30
GTACCATACCAGTGCTCTATGTGACTCAAGTATTAGGATTAGCAATCGGACTTTCTGCTAAAGAATTAGGATTGGAACGTCATTTTGTAAGCGTAAACTTAAAAGAGACTGAGCTATGTCAAGAATAGGTGTTTTTATATGCCATTGCGGAGAAAATATTGGAGCAACAGTTGATTGTGCGAAGGTTGCTGAGGCCGTTGCGAATATGGAAGGAGTGGTATATGCAATCGATTATAAATATATGTGTTCGGATCCGGGACAGACACTCATTAAGAATGCTATTAAGGAATATGGTTTGAATGGTGTGGTTGTAGGGGCATGTTCTCCTCGTATGCATGAACCTACTTTCCGTCGGGCATGTGCTGAAGCTGGTTTGAATCCTTATTTATGTGAAATAGCTAATATCCGCGAACATTGTTCTTGGGTACATGATAAGGGAGAAGCGACTACATATAAGGCT
>LBCK01000065.1 GCA_000980705.1 Ruminococcus sp. UNK.MGS-30
AGCACCTTGAGCATTTCCCTCTCCTTGAAGGACAGCGGCGCCTGGCTGATAGGCTTCTTGTCGATGGCGTAGTAGCAGGCACGCAGGATCTCACGCACATCGTACTTGCTGCCCCAGACCTCCGGCACGCCGCGGTCGATGTCCAGCAGGGTATAGACCGACTCCATACCGGTACGCATGGAATACTCGGTGGTGAAGATGGTGTCACGGGGCGTCTCGGCGAACTGTCCGATGAAGGCAAAGTTCACGGCGCCGTCGGGCACGACCTTGGGACGGTCAGATTCCTTGCGGGGCTGGAAGAAGGCGTTGATATAGGGCATAAAGCAGGTGGTGGTATTGCAGGCATCGTGGGCCAGCGCATGGATCTTTTCGGTGGGCACGCCGATGTGATACAGCCACTCACGGCAGACCTCCTCGCCGGTGCAGTCCCGCATGGCTTTTTTCACATAGTTT
>LBCK01000066.1 GCA_000980705.1 Ruminococcus sp. UNK.MGS-30
GGAGATAATCTGTCTCAGTGAGAAGCTTCTCTATCCTATCAGCAAATGGCGACATCTTGAAGAAGTAAGCCTCCTCCTTAGCCTCTGTTACCTCTCTGTGACACTCAGGACAACAGCCGTTCTCGTCAAGCTGTGACTCAGTCCAGAAGCTTTCGCAAGGCGTGCAGTATTTACCCTTGTATTCGCCCTTGTAAATGTAGCCTTCTGTTCGATTTTCAGACCATGCTCGTCAGTGCCTGTGAGGAACATGACATCATAGCCCTGCATACGTCTGTATCTGGCAATAGAATCGCAGGCAACAGTGGTGTAGCAGTGACCGATATGAGGATTACCGGAAGGGTAATATATCGGGGTAGTGATATAAAACGGTTTTTTCTCCATATAAAGGACCTCCGTAAAAGAATTTGCATAAGCAGCATTTCTTATATTATACTACTTTACAGTGGTTTCGT
>LBCK01000067.1 GCA_000980705.1 Ruminococcus sp. UNK.MGS-30
TCTGTACTTTTCCGCTCTCAGAGATCTGAAGCCGGCTGTCAGCAGGATGATTTTCCAGTACACAAGGCGGATGATGGGCTTCTGCCCGAAGGGTGGCAGTGCGTTCTTTCAGAATGTCTATGCGTTCTCCGCCCTGGTCACACAAGCACAAGCCTGCCGTTCCAGAGCTGTCCGCAGCACTTCCGGCAGTTCTTTGCCACGCACGGAGGCTCTCCGCAGAATACCCTGACAAGCCTTCGGACTCAAATAGTATTTTTCCGGCACTTGTTCCGTCAAAATCTGTGACAAGAAAGATCCGTTTTCTTCGCTGGGGCACTCCCCAGTATTGCGCATCGAGAACTCTCCATGCGAGGGAATAGGATTCTGCCAGAATCTCTCCGGCTTTTGTCCATTTTCCCGCAGGTCGAGGAATTGAAATGCTGCTGTCTTTGACCGAACAGAT
>LBCK01000068.1 GCA_000980705.1 Ruminococcus sp. UNK.MGS-30
ACAGGATGTTGAGATGGAAATGAACCAATTACTAAAGTGGTATAGAGAACAGAATAGAAATATGAGAACCCTTGCGGAATTTCATGCCAAATATGAGGCAATTCATCCTTTCCAGGATGGAAATGGAAGAACCGGAAGGATGATCATGTTTCGGGAAAGTCTAAAGAATCCGGATATTCTTCCATTTATTGTATTGGATGAGAATCGAAGTCAATATATTGATGGACTTAAACAATATAGAGAAGAGCAGAAAGTAGACAAGCTTGTCTCATTAATGCAGAAAGAAGCTGAGGAATATTATCAGCAATGCAAATACTTTATGGGCTAATGCATTTTGTACAAAGGATGCATTAAAATGTCTTGAATACAGAGATTGTGAGGTGCTTTAATGGTAGGACTCGGACGGGAAGATAAGAAAGATAATGACCTGTTTTACACTT
>LBCK01000069.1 GCA_000980705.1 Ruminococcus sp. UNK.MGS-30
GTGAAGAATCCGGAGTTGATGGAACTTTTGGATGGGGTTCATTTCCATACCCTCTGTGAGCAGGATTCAGATGATCTGGAGACAACCCTTGCTACCGTAAAGAAACAGTTCGGCGATTTGATTGCCAAAGTGAAATGGATCAATTTTGGCGGTGGTCATCATATTACAAGACCAGGATATGATATTGAGCGACTGGAGCGATGCATTCGAATGGCACAGGAAGAATGGATGGTTGAGGTTTATCTGGAGCCGGGAGAAGCCTGGGCATTGAATGCAGGATTTCTTCTGACCAGTGTGCTGGATGTTCTGAAAAATGGAGACACACAGATCGCAATCGTAGATGCCAGCGCCGCCTGCCATATGCCGGATGTACTGGAAATGCCTTATCGTCCACCGCTTCTTGGAGCATCGGATGAGACAACAGATAG
>LBCK01000007.1 GCA_000980705.1 Ruminococcus sp. UNK.MGS-30
ATTGGAGCAGTAACAATAAACAAACTCATAAAGGTAGCGGAAGAAAATGGATACTTATAAGCGTTCGATAAGAGGTCTGCAGAGCAGATCTAACGGGGAACATTTTGAGGGAATGATAATTGCGGCATCCAGATTCTACGAAGAAAGAGGAATTGCAGCAGTTGATAAAACTCCGGAAGCATTTAAGGTACTGAAGGCAATGGACAGGAACAGAGGGCAGTTCATCTGCTGTTTCACTAAACAGGCTCAGCCTGATTTCAAAGGAATTCTCATGGATTCAACCATGATCTTGTTCGATGCAAAGCATACGGACAAAGATAAGATTAGCAGGGACGTAGTAACTGCTGAACAGCAGGCGTGCTTTGAAAGGTATATGAAGCTTGGGGCAATGTGCTTTTTGGTTGTGTCTCTGGAATTTAAAGAATTCTACCGGGTTCCGTGGGTGGTATTTCGGGATATGAAGAAAATTTACGGACACAAGTACATGAACCGGGAAGAACTGGAACCTTACAGGATCAAATATTCAAACGGAGTGGTGAAGTACCTCGATGGTATTGTTCTCCGGGAAAGGAATGAAGATGAAAGTACAGAAGTATGAGATCGCCAGAGTTATTGATAAATTAAAAAGTATTGTGCAGAAGAACGACCAGTTTCCAGCTCTGGGAGGGATTCTGGTAAAGGACGGGTATTTAATCGCCTCCAACTCCGAGATTACAATGAAGGTCAAATTAGAGGCCTCAAAAGGCAGTTATTTTATTATTCCAATGAAAGCCTTTGACTTGATCAAAAATCTACCGGATGGAGAAATCGACATCAGCGCAACCGACAAGAATGTAGTTATAATCAAGATAGAAGCAATTAAAAACAAATACCAGAGTTATCCTCCGGAAGAATTCAATTTTGATATTACAGAGGATCCGGAAGCCGATGGAGTGGAATTGAATGGTAAAAAGATCATGGAGGCTATAAGTCATGTTATTTATGCAGCAGCTGACGGCGGTGCGAATACACAGATGACCGGAATTTATTTTGAGGGTACAGACAGCGGAGTTTCCCTTGCCGCACTGGACGGGCACATGGTCGCAGTAGATTCTGTTAAAGCAGAAGGCGCAAAGGATATGAAGCTGATCGTGCCGAAGGCAACTGCCAAGAAGTTAATCTCCATGGGCGTGATTGATGATGTGACTCTTACATATACCAAAAACAGTGCGGTATTCAAGTCTGATGAATATACCATTTACACAAGACTGATTGAAGGAAAATACTTTGCTTATCAGAAAATGTTTACCGAAGGCGAGATTAATACATGTGCATCAAGAACTGCATTGATCGGCGCAATGACCAGGGCAAAGATGTGTACGGAAGAGAAGCAGCCGGCGGTATTCCAGATAGAAGACGATGTGCTGAATATCAGTATCCGGGATAAGCTAGCAGACTATCAGGAACAGGTACCGCTCCAGGAAACCGTATGCAAATCCATACGGTTGGGATTCGATTCAAGACTGGTCCTGGAAACATTGAAAGCCTTCACCTGTGACAATATTGCACTGGGCTTCACCAGCCCACGAACACCGATGATTGTGGAAGCAGAGGACAGCGACATGAAAGCTATGGTGCTTCCGGTAGCGATAAGGGAGGTTTAAATATGATCGAGATTATATCAGTAAAAGATATCAAAGACGCAACACCGGAGGAACTTGCAAATCTTCGCCGGAAGGGACTTCTTCCGGCAGAAGGAACCAGGAGAACATCTGGAAGACCTCTCAGCCCGTATGAGCGAACCAGAGCACAGGTGGCTGCTACTGGAAACAGATGGGCAATGGAAAACTTTATTGCCACGCACAGCTGAAAGGGGATGAAATAAATGAATTTGTATAGATATTATCAGCATGATGGATTCCGATGCGAAACTATAGTCGGAATTGTTAAAGCAAAAGACATGCAAGAGGCTGAAAAAATCGTAAAAAACCATTACGAAAAAGCATATCGAGGAGAATTCCAGCGCGATGGTTGGAAGCTGGAAGAAGTTGAGTTTTCCGATGATGGATGCAGCGAAATTTATTACGGGTGATTAATATGGCGAAGGCGTTATATAACTTATGCAAAAGGAATGGGACAGTGATGGAGTACTCCATCACTGGATCCGAAGTAGCTGAATTGATTAGCTGCAAAAAGCAGGATGTTTATAATTCTGCGAGCTACGGTCAGATGATCCGGAAAGAATTTTACGTTGAAGTTGTAGACCGGCCACTGAGCCGAACGAAAGATCTTACATTACTTTTGGAATATGACCGGGTTTGTAGAGAAATTCTTGAGAGGTGTGGATGATGAAAGTATATAAAGCGGTGCATGAGAGAGAAAACAAGTGCAAGGAATTGCACAAAGAGATGAATATGAATGTAGGCCCGACCAGACTGGTCCAGCCGGATTTTTACCTGTTGGTCGATGTGGATGACCTGCAGAAACAGGTGAATACCTTGGAAAATGAAGTTCATCGCATGAAAAGAGTAGAAGCAAGGAGGAAATGGCGTTATGGAAGAAAAAATCATTAAGATTATGCAATTGGTCCAGATAAAGAAAGACAATACAGTTGAATTTCCGGAAGAGGCTAGGAAACTGATTCGTGAGGTGGCAGAAAAATGCAGAAAATTGCCGGTTTATAAGGACAATACAGATAAAGTGGATACCTATAAGGGTAGCATTACAGCAGGAGAGATATATTTGGATATGTGTCTGAAAATTGTTAATGCACCTACACAGATTCATAGGATGGTGACTCCTAAGATGATGCTCCCGCTCATTGATGATAAGTTGCAGGAGGAATTTAAAGAAACGGAGGCGAGAGAATGAGCCGAATAAAAAGCAGATTATCTGCATACCGTGATTATTTAAGACCGCTGGTAATGGAAGGCAAGCCAATGTCGTCAGAAGATGTTTTAGTTATGATTCAACAGCTACAGGATGATCTGAAGAAAGATGAAAGACCAAAACTTACAAAAATTGAGAAATGTTTTGTCGAATCTTTGAATGATAAATGGGATTACTTATGCAGAAATAGCAACGGAGAATTGGAAGCTGTTAAAAGAACATTCACTCTATTCGCTGTAAATTCTGAGAGCCTAAATTTAAAAGATGTAACAAAAGCCAAGTTTGATTTTATCGCAGATGACGGAAGAAGATGGTTAATTTCTGAATTGAAAGAATTTGAGGTGGAAGTATAAGCCGGGATGATTACGCTTTTCCTTGCGCTGGCTGCCTTTGCGACCATTGTGCGAACAATCTGTACAGTTCAGACCAAATGGCAGGAGAAGCAAAGATATTTTGCTATGTTTGCGAGGAATGTCGATACTATGATGGGGACTTAAAAAATAAAGATATGAGATGTAAGCAGTGCGAAAACTATATTGTGACAAATGAACATGCTGAACGTTTGAGAAAAAAGATAAAGGTGGTAAAGAAATGATAAAGATTAAGGAGAAACGTATGCAGAGTTATGTCCTTAGAGCCAGAAAAATGGTCCAAGAAGGAAAAAACAAAGAAGGGGCAGAAATGCTTAGTGAAGGCTTGAACTATTACAGTAAAAATATCATTAAAGCTCTTACGCCATATGCAACTGCAGACGCCGGAATTATTTCTATGGTCCTGCGCAACTTGGCAGATGGTATCGAAAAGGATAATCCAGGAGCAAAAGAACTTCGCATGTGGGCAGAAAACAACACCACAAAACCTGAATTGCAAGAAACAATTAAGGTAAAAAAACCCAATATGAGGTAGAAAATGACAAGAACTGAAACAACCAAATTCCTCGGAAAATTACTTACAGATACTCGCCTCGGAGGGGCTGGCTCGCACTGGGCCAGAGAGGTTAGTATTGATCCATGGACACCGAAGGCAAGGCGGGTGGACTACATGGAATTTTCTCCGGCGAATCAATGCTCTGTGTCAGGAATAGAAAAAGGCATATTCACCTGCTATGAAATCAAGAGCTGCAAAGAGGATGTTTATAGCGGTAATGGTTTGAATTTCTTTGGGGAAAAGAATTACATTGTAACTACGATGGCGTGTTACAAAGACATTCTGCCAGATTTCCGGAGTGGCAAATTTGCTAATTACATGAGCGAAAAGCACCCGGATTCATCAATTTATTACGGCGTTATGGTTGCTATTCCGTTTTGGGGAGAAGCAACGGAAGAATTCAATGATCCCACACCATTAAGCGAGGATAGAAACTGGAAGTTGGAAATTGTATTGCCTTGCAGGCAGGGGATAAGAACGAAGTCTATGACAGAATTACTATTCTGCATGCTGCGGAGTGGGCGTTGAGAGGAGGAATTAAGATGGCAATATTCCATAAAACATTGCAGTATCATGAAGATACAACGGAGAAAAGAGATATTTCTCAGGAAGATATAGAATTTCTGAAGAAATTGCAGCTTGAAATGAATACTCAGGACACAACAGGAACAGCGGATCCTCGCTTCTGGGTTATTAAAGGTAGCGAGAGAGTGATCAATAATGAGGATCCGGACGAGCTGTGCTTACAAGTAGATGGAAGCACAGTTACAAGCACGACGGAAGAAACGGTGAAGTATCTCAATGATAACATCTTGCCAGACTGCAATATCGATAGAGGCTGCAAAATTGAAACAGGGTATACAGGGGATTTTAAACTGACGTACACGGAAGATGGAGAAGAAGAGTATGATGATTTGTCAACGCAGGAAGTGAATGAATTTCTTGCCAACAATGGACATGATGATACCATGATAATTGGTATTTCGATCAGACCATTTATGTACCCAAACACGATGTTTCTTACAGAGAAAGAAGCCAGGGAACATCTTAAGAGAAATTATTATCATTACTCAGAAGACGCACATACATATTGCATGGTTGCGTGGAGATCCCCGGAAGTAGAAAAATTATGGAAGATATTACGGGAAACAAAATGGGATTGCAAAGACAAAGAGCTTGAAAGCCATGAAGAAAAGTACATTCTGCATTACTGTATTTCTCTCATGCAGGAGCTGGTCGGATGTTTCGAAGAATGGTACAGATGGGTACATGGAGAAAATGCAATAGAAGAGCTGAGTGAAGAAGAAAGGTTCTGCTATAACATGTCGTATTTCCATATCGTTCAGGAATTGTTCTTGTTCAGGACATATCATTCCGGAGGGACATCAACGATGGCAAAATGCAGACAGCTTGGCGTTGATAGCAGTGAAAACATTGAATTCAAATTTGAAGAAGGGGATATCGAATGAATTACTACAAGGTTACGATTATCTCAACGTGCAGCGTATATACGCAAGAAGGACGAGAAATTTTAAAGGATGTAGATACTGAAATCACGCTAAGGGGAGTGCGAGAAGAAGATTTATACCATTTTATTTCGCCAGAGCCTGAAAAAAGATATAAAGGTGTTTCAGCAGGTGATTTGAAATCAATACTATTGATTGATACGCCGAAATCTTGTAGAGAATGTTACTTCCAGAAAGGACTGACAGTTTATGGTTATGCGTGTGGCCTTGAAAATAAGATGAATGAAGATGCTCGCTGTAGGCCGGATTGGTGCCCACTGATACCATTTCCGGAACGCCATATAGCTCCGAAAACTGCAACGGGGTATGAAATTGGTTATGAAGATGGATGGAACGAATGCTTAGAGAAAATGATGAGAGGTGCAAAGCGAAAGGATGGTTTTTAAGGAATTATGTTAAAAAAATATGCGCTGAAAATGGGAGTAAGACCTTGCCCTTTCTGCGGGAAATATCCGACAATAGAAGGATTTTCAGATAATCCAGGAATGTATGCAATCAGCTGCGGGGGAATCGAGAGCAATAAACAAAGAATTGGAGACCTTACAACAGAATGTGATCTCACATCATTTGCTGGAAAAAACATAGCGAGCGTAATAGAGGCTTGGAACAAATATTGTGAAGAAACAGAGAGGTGAACGACTTTGAGAAGCTTGGAAAAAATATTGGAGAATCAGTGTATTTGGAACCATCAGGTGAGATTTCCGTCACATACGGCAATGATCAAATTGCCAGATTGCGGAACCAGTAGTGTCATTTGGGATTGCATGAATGGCTACGAACATGTATCGGTTTCGCCGAAAAAGAGATGTAATATCCCAACCTGGAATGATATGTGCGTATTAAAAGACATTTTCTTTGGTGAGGAAGAGGAAGTGTATCAGATTCACCCAAAGAAGAGCCGACATGTAAATTGTGTTGAAAACTGCCTGCATTTATGGAAACCAATAGGGCATGAAATTGATGAATTAGTAAAGAGAGAAGGTGAATAAATGAGAAATGTATTATTTTATATTGCAGGAGCTGCTACAGTAGGAGTGTTTTTTACATTATGGTGCGCGGTAGCAGTACAAAGAGTGAGAAAAGAAAGTGAAGCATCCAAGTACGGAGAGCTTTGTGCGAGGATTCAGAAACAGATCGATGAAACAAGAATGAGGATATCTTCTGTGAAAATGCAGCTTCATATAGCAGATCATGCTCTGGATCAGGCGTTGCTTCAGTGGAAGTATGAGTATTTGATGAAACAGGAACAATGGCTTATAGAACTGATGTGCGGAAAAATAGAAGAAGAAAAGCAGGAGGAAAAGCAATGAAATGTAGTATTAGCACATATTATAAAATTTTAGATGCGGAGCTGTATGACTTTGATGATGGCTATATGCAGCTGAATGTCGATATTGATACAAAAAACATCGATCTTGAAGAATATGTAAGCATGCAGAAAAAGAGCATTGCGGATATGTGCAATGTGCCGGAAGAAAAGGTAATTCCAATATCTCGATTAGAGTATGAAACATATACAGACGAGTAAAGAAAGGAAGCCCATATGTACAGTAAATGCCAGAAGTGTGGAAAGAAACTGACGGATCCGGAAAGCATCAAAAGGGGATATGGTCCGGAATGCTGGAATAGCCTAACTGCACATTATTACCGGAGCCCTGTTGACTGGGAAAACTACAGAGTACCTGGGCAGATGAACATCGAGGATTTTTTGAATATGGGAGGTGGGGACAATGGCGATAAGAAAGATATGCCCTGAATGCGGGCAGCAGTACGGCACCAGACCAGCAGTGTCGAGAAAGGATAGGAAAACAGAAATATGTCCTGACTGTGGAACAAAGCAGGCACTTGACACTGTGAGAGATTTGTTGGGACCGGAAATGACCGATCAGCAATGGGAAGGATATAAAAGCGGATTTTTAAAAAGGTCGAGGGAGGGACAGCATGGACAGAACACTTTATAATGCCAGCGGGTGTAAGGATAAGACCGCTCATGATGCGATTTGTTCTGCATCAAAACCGCAGACACAGGTTTTCAGATCTGACTGGACGCGGAGAGACAACGAGGCAGATATGTTCGTAAAGATGGTGAAACGTCTGGCAAAAGGATTTAATTTTAAACTTTGCGACAGAATTCGATTTGAGGATCCGGAAACAGGAAAGAAATATTTGTGAGGTATGGCATGGACACAGAGAAAAAAGTACAATTCGTAGCACTGACAAAAGAGGAAATTGATGCAATGATTCAGCAGGCTGCCCTTGCCGGAGCACAGGTTGCGTCTGATGCAATGATGGTAGGGCAGAGAAAAAGCGAGAAGGAGAAGATTGATCGTCGTTTGCATAACACTGATTTGCTCCTTAGAAATTACAGAACTTTAAAGGCGAGCTACGAAAATGCCGTCTACAAGTCCAAGGAAGGGGAGGTTACAGAGGTGCTGGAAGACATCATGACCATGAAAGATGATAAGGTCATAGTGGAGAGCATCAAAACTTCGGCCAAAAGAACCGCTATCATGGTACAACATATTGACAAAATGCTTGATGTATACCGTATCTATTGTAGCAAATTATCGGAAAAAGATAAGAGACGCTATAAGATTATTAAAGCCCTTTACATATCAAAGACGCCAATGACGATTGCAGAAATTTCAAAAAAATTTTCGGTTAGTAAGGTGACAGTTTACGAAGATATCAAAATTGCGAAAGAACGCTTATCTTCGCTGTTTTTCGGAATTGATGGTCTGAAGTTTTTTTAATAAAATCAGAATAACGGAATCTGTTAACTTAACATTGACTTAATAACGAAAATGGTGTATGATATGCAAGTAAAATTTTAGTCAAAAGCCATGAGCCACTGGGAAAAAACCAGTGGCTTTTTTAGTGCAATCTTGGGAGGGAGGAAAGGATAGAAAGATGGGAATGCTCCTTTAAAATATTTTAGAGGAGATTACGCATGAATGGAGTAACAATATTATTTGTATATGCAGTTATCATGATCCTGGCAACAGTGATCCTGACAAAGAAAGAAAAAAATGTGGAACGCTTCTGTGTTGGAAGTCGTTCTGAAAACTGGCTGATGTCGGCTCTCAGCATTGCGGCAACGTGGATCTGGGCTCCGGCATTATTTGTATCAACTGAGAAAGCATATTCTACCGGCTGGGTTGGCCTGTTCTGGTTTCTGGTCCCGAATGCTCTTTGCCTTGTGATATTTATTCCTTTTGCAAAGAGAATCCGGAAGGAAATGCCGGAAGGAATGACACTGTCTGGTTACATGAAAGAAAAATACAAATCCGATGGAGTAAAAAGGGTTTACCTGTTTCAGCTGATCGGACTGTCTGTTCTGTCAACAGGAGTTCAGCTTCTTGCGGGAAGCCAGATTCTTAGTGCAGTAACAGGAATTTCGTTTAAAACCATGACTATTCTGCTCGCTTGTATAGCAATTTCCTATTCACTGTTCTCTGGAATTAAAGCATCTATGCTTACAGATGCTATTCAAATGGTATTCATGCTTGTTGCATGTAGCCTATTTGTAATATTCGGAGTAAGAAATACAGGAACACAGGGCATTATACAGGGCCTGAGTGGTATATCAGGAGACTGTACAACGCTCTTTTCTGGAAAAGGAGTAGAGATTTTCTTAGCCTTTGGGCTTCCGACAACGATAGGACTTTTATCCGGGCCGTTTGGAGATCAGAGCTTCTGGCAGAGGGCATTTGCAGTAAAAAAAGAGAAGCTGGGAAGAGCGTTTCTTCTTGGAGCAGTTCTTTTTGTGGTGGTTCCACTGTCAATGGGAATTCTTGGATTTATGGGAGCCGGTGCAGGATATCAGGCACAGAACCTTGGAATCATCAATTTTGAATTGATCCGCCACTTTTTCCCGTCCTGGGCAGTATTGCCGTTCCTTTTCATGATTGTTTCCGGTTTGCTGTCTACAGTGGATAGCAACCTGTGCGCAGTATCTTCGCTTACGACAGATATTGCAGGAGGAAAAGACATCAGGAAGACCAGATCTGCAATGGCAGTGCTTCTGATCACTGGCATTCTGATTGCAAATATCCCGGGAATTACAGTGACATATCTGTTTTTGTTTTATGGCACACTGAGGGCGTCAACATTACTTCCAACAGTCATGACACTGAAAGGGGTAAGGCTGAATGCAAAAGGGATTATCGCAGGTGTGGTTACTGCGCTGGCTGCAGGGCTTCCCGTATTCGCCTACGGCAGCGTTTTGAATAGTGGACCATATAAAACACTGGGAAGTTTGCTGACAGTCCTGTTGAGCGGAATTATCGCATTGGCTGCTTCCGGAAAGGAGAGACGCTATGCTCGGTAGAAAACAATCCGTTCGAAATAATGAAGATTGGAAGAATGCGCTTGATCACATTGAAGAGACGGTGTCAAAGAAAGAACTGGATTCCCTTGTGAAAAAGACAGTGAAAGACATCAAAGAGAAATGCAAAGGGAAAAAGGCAGCCTATGCATGGAGTGCGGGAAAAGACTCCCTGGTACTTGGAGAGATATGCGAGAAAGCCGGCATTGATCAGAGCGTCCTTGTAAGGTGCAATCTGGAATATCCGGCATTTATTGCATGGATAGAGCAGAATAAACCTTCTGGTCTTGAGGTTATCAATACCGGACAGGATATGGAATGGCTGAAAAAGCATCCGGATATGCTGTTCCCGGATAAAAGCAATAAGGCGGCACAATGGTTCCATATTGTACAGCACAGGGGACAGGCACGATATTATAAAGAGCATCAGTTGGAAATACTCCTGCTCGGACGCAGAAAGGCAGACGGCAATTATGTTGGAAAAGATAATATCTACACTAATTCAGCCGGAATCACCAGATACAGCCCTCTTGCAGAGTGGAGGCACGAAGATATCCTTGCATACATTCACTATTATGATGTGAAGCTCCCACCCATATATGACTGGGAGAAAGGATATTTATGCGGCACACATCCATGGCCTGCCAGACAGTACATGGAGACAGAACAGCAGGGCTGGAAAGAAGTTTACGACATTGATAAGACCATAGTTGAAAATGCGGCACAGCATTTCGATGGAGCCAGAGATTTTTTAAAAGCTATCAAATAGCCGGTTGCAGCCGGAGGCCATTGCCCTTCAGAAATGGAGGACAAAATGAAGGTTATTAAAAAGAGACTGGATGATCTTAAACATCCAGAGAAAAATGTCAGAATTCATTCTGAACAGCAGATCAGGGAACTGAAACGCTCCCTTGAGAAGTTTGGACAGACCAGAGCCCTTGTTGTGGATGAAAATAATGTGATTCTGATCGGGAATGGCTTATATGAGGCTATGGTGAGCCTTGGTTATCAGGAGGCATCCGTATATGTAAAAACGGAACTTTCTGAAAATGATAAAAAGAAGCTTATGATAGCCGACAATAAGACTTATGCTCTTGGAATTGATAATCTGGATACACTGAATGAGTTTCTTGAGGAATTGCAGGGCGATCTGGACATTCCGGGATACGATGAAGAAATATTACAGCAGATGGTCGCGGATGCAGACGAAGTAACTGAGAAAATCTCTGAATATGGAACATTGGACGAATCAGAGATCCAGAAGATAAAGGAAGCCAATGAGAAACGGGAGCAGAAAGCGGCAGCAGCGGAAATATCTGATAATAATTCAGAGAACAGTTCGGAAAATCCGAACACTTCAGACAACCAATCGTCGGAAAGGCAGAATACCACTGAAACAGAACCGGAAATAACAGAAACCCGGAAGTTTGTTATCTGCCCGAACTGCGGTGAAAAGATATGGCTGTAAAACGTTGTGAAGCCAATATCGATGTTGTGAAAGCTGCAGAGATCCGGATAAAAAACGTGTTCGGAAACGGGCTACCAGTGTTCTTTTCTTTCAGTGGGGGAAAGGACAGCTTATGCGTGGCGCAGCTGATGGTCAATCTGGCCAATCGAGGTGAGATTGACATGAAACAACTTACAGTGCAGTTTATAGATGAAGAAGCAATCTTTCCTTGCATGGAGGATATGACAAAGAAGTGGCGGCGCATCTTTATGATGATGGGAGCAAAGTTTGAATGGTATTGCGTAGAAGTAAAACATTTTAACTGCTTCAACGAACTGTCAAATGATGAAACATTTATCTGCTGGGATTCCGCAAAACAAGACGTATGGGTAAGACAGCCGCCTTCCTTTGCGATAAGGAACCATAAACTGTTACGTCCAAGGATTGATGCTTATCAGGATTTCCTGCCAAGGACAACCGTATCAGGAATTACAATGGTCGGTATCCGTACAGCGGAATCTGTACAGAGGCTTCAGAATATTGCGTCTATGACAAAAGCAGGAAACAAAATGACTGCAAAGAAGCAGGTATTTCCCATTTATGATTGGACGGACAATGATGTCTGGCTCTTCCTTCTGAGAAATCATGTAGATATCCCGGAGATATATTTGTTCCTCTGGCAGTCAGGATCCAGTAAAAGGCAGATGCGAGTATCCCAGTTCTTTTCTGTTGATACAGCAAGAAGCCTTGTGAAGATGAATGAGTATTATCCAGATCTTATGGAACGGATCATCAGAAGAGAACCGAACGCTTATCTGGCTGCCCTGTATTGGGACAGCGAGATGTTCGGCAGAAGTTCCAGAAAAAGGAAAGAGGCGGAAGAGGGACAGGAGCAGAGAGATTATCGACAGGAGCTGATACAGCTTTTTAATCACATGGACGTTTTTTTCGACACTCCGCATAAAAGGCATGTGGCAGAACGATACCGTAATTTCTTTATGGCGGTATCAGCAATAGCTACATCGGCCGATTGCAAGCACATATACGAAGGACTGATATCCGGAGATCCCAAAATGAGGGCATTCCGGGCACTGTACCAGAGAGTATATGGACGTTATATCAACGATGCGAAGAAAGGAGAACACCATGGACAATAAGCTGTCAGCACCATCTAGGACCATGCATTGGGTAGATAGGAATAAGATCAAACCAAATGATTACAACCCGAACAAAGTTTCGAGACAAAATCTGGAACTGCTCACACAGTCTATCTTTACAAACGGATGGACGCTGCCAATTGTGGTAAGACCAGACGGTACTATTATTGATGGATTCCACAGATGGACGGTTGCAGGACCTGACTGGAAGTACGTTCCTCCTTCGGAAGAAGATGATCGCAGGACATTATACGAACGTCTTGAGGGAAAAGTGCTTGTAGTGATTGTTGATCATAAAGATAAAGCGAAAAATATTTACGGTACCGTTACCCATAATAGGGCAAGAGGTACCCATTTGCTAGAACCTATGAAGAAAATCGTTAAAGAACTCATGGACGAAGGCAAAACAGTTGAAGAAATCGGAAAACAGCTTGGAATGAGACCGGAGGAGATCTTCCGATTGTCAGATTTTTCAAAAGAAGACTTCTTGAAGATGATGACAAAAGGGGTGACGGGCTATTCAAAAGCTGAATTTATTACAAAAATTTAATATTGTTCTACGATATATAGAACAGAAAGCAGGGAGAGGGAGTGCAACCTCTCCCTTTTGCATATGCCGAAATAAGATGATGGAGGGGAGGGGTGTCCATTGGCAAGGGCAAGAAGTCCCAACAGCATTGAAGCTGAGGAAATGTATAAGAACGGGATGAAACTTGTTGACATTGCCAAGAAGTTGGACGTCCCGGCCAGCACAGTTCGGCGGTGGAAATCAACACAGAATTGGGACGGAAAGACAAAAGGAAAGAAAAACGAACGTTCGCAAAAGAAAAAAGCGAACGCTCGCCATAAAGGTGGACAGCCTGGGAACAGAAATGCAGTTGGAAATAAGGGCGGTCCACTGAAACCGGGAGATAAGATTGCAGAGAAACACGGAGCATATTCCTCTGTATATTGGGACGTCCTTGATGAGTCTGAAAAAGATATGATCGAAGATATCCCGATGGATGAAGAAATGCTTCTGATCGAACAGATTCAGCTCTTTGCTGTGAGGGAAAGAAGGATCATGATTGCAATCAATAAATACCGGAACATGAAAGGTGAAGTATCCCTGTATGGATTCAACCGAAGCGAAAGCAAAAGGACATTCAAAACAGAAGAGGACAAGCAGCTCTATGAAGAACGCATAGAGAAGAAAATATCTGCTGAAGAACGTCTGCCGGGAGATATGTATAACATGCAAACCACGATGGAAAACAAGGACAATATGATCGCCAGACTTGAAAAAGAGCTGTCAACTGTACAGTCAAAGAAGACCAAGGCTATTGAAGCACTTGCGAAGCTGAGACTTGAAAAGCAGAAGATTGCCGGAGAAAGCAAGGGCAATGAGGTTGTTCGTGCATGGGCCGAAGCTGTGGTAAAAGCAAGGGAGGGAGAGAACAAAGATGGATGATATACAGTTCTCTGAATTCCTTGATGAAAGTATACCGCTGTGGCGAAATGATCCGGTAATGTTCTTCCGGGAGGTGCTCAATTTTGAACCTGATGAATGGCAGGCGGAAGCTGCAAGAGATTTGGCGGCAAACCCGAAGGTCAGTATTAAATCTGGACAGGGTGTAGGAAAGACTGGTCTTGAGGCAGCAGTATTTCTTTGGTTCATAACCTGTTTCCCATATCCAAGAATCGTTGCGACAGCACCAACCAAACAGCAGTTGCACGATGTCCTCTGGTCTGAGATTTCTAAGTGGATGAGCAAGTCTGAGTTGCTCTCTATGCTTCTGAAATGGACAAAGACCTATGTTTATATGGTTGGCAATGAAAAGCGTTGGTTTGGTGTTGCTAGGACTGCTACAAAGCCAGAGAATATGCAAGGCTTCCATGAAGATAATATGCTTTTTATCGTTGATGAAGCTTCCGGTGTTGCGGATCCGATCATGGAGGCTATCCTTGGTACCTTATCCGGATCAAATAATAAACTTCTTCTGTGTGGAAACCCAACACGAACATCTGGAACATTCTATGATTCGCATACCAGAGACAGGGCACTGTATAAATGCCACACTGTATCATCTGCAGACAGCAGTAGAACAAACAAAGAAAATATTGATTCGCTCATAAGGAAGTATGGATGGGATTCAAACGTAGTCCGTGTCCGTGTCCGTGGAGAATTTCCGAATCAGGAAGATGATGTATTTATTCCGTTAAGCCTGATCGAGCAGTGCAGCAGTAAATTGCTAGAACTTGATGATGCGGCTGGGATGCAGTTTGTATCACTGGGGGTAGATGTGGCTCGTTTCGGAGATGATGAAACGATCATATATCGTAATTATCATGGTCATTGCAAAATAGTTCGAAACAGGCGAGGACAGAACCTGATGGCTACTGTAGGTGACATCGTAAAGGAATTCAAAAAGATATACAGGGAGTATTCAAAGTATGAAGGCAAGGTGTATGTACAGATTGATGACACCGGTCTTGGTGGAGGTGTTACCGACCGCCTAAAGGAAGTCCGGAAAGAACAGAAGCTGTATAAGATGCAGATTATTCCGATAAATGCAGCAGAAAAGATTGAGACCGATACGGCAGCAGGTAAAGAGGCAGCTGAAAAGTACAATAACCTGACCACCGCCATGTGGGCCAGCATGCGAGATCTTCTGGATAACAAGCAAATTGTAATTGAAGACGATGAGCAGACGGTCGGCCAGCTTTCCTCCAGAAAATATACAATGACGAGTAACGGAAAGCTTGAAATCGAATCAAAAAAAGAAATGAAGAAAAGGGGGCTGGATTCCCCCGACCGAGCAGATGCTCTTGCTTTGGCATTGTATCTCGGAAAGATCAAGAAACACACAGGCACAGCACCTGGAGTCAAAGAATTACAGGAGCTGACCAAAGACAATTACTGGGGCTGATATAGCCGGAAAGAGGGGTGATGAAGATGAAAGAGTATGGACGGATTGGACAGAAACGCTGGGAAGGACAGTTTTATGAGGAATTTCTTCCGGAACTGTCTGGAATGCGTGGGATAAAGGTATTTCAAGAAATGAAAGAGAATGACGATACCGTTGGAGCCATTCTTTTTGCAATTAAGATGTTGATCCGGCAGGTTGAGTGGCATGTAGAGCCGGGAGGTGACAGTGCCAAAGACAAGGAAGCTGCAGAGTTTGTTGAAAGCTGTATGGACGACATGCAGGCCACATGGACAGACACCATAGCGGAAATCCTGTCATTCCTACCTTACGGTTGGAGCTTCCATGAGATTGTATATAAGCGCCGAATGGGCAAGACAAAGAACCGGAGATCATCAAGCAAATACTCTGATGGACTGATAGGCTGGCGAAAGCTTCCTCCGAGAGCACAGGATACCTTGTATCGTTGGGAATATGATGATAGTGACAATCTGATTGGAATGACACAGCAACCGCCTCCGGATTATGGACTGTTTACTATACCGATGAGTAAAGCAATGCTATTCCGAACGGAGAGCGTAAAAGACAATCCGGAAGGTCGGAGTATTTTAAGAAACGCATATCGCTCCTGGTATTTTAAACGGAGAATCCAGGAAATTGAAGCTATCGGAATTGAGCGCGATCTTGCAGGTCTGCCAGTTATTCATGCTCCTGAAGATTTGGAAATATGGGATAGTCAAGATCCTGACATGGTTAAAATTAATGGAGCACTTATTGCCATGGTAAAGAACCTTCGCAGAAATGAATCTGAAGGGCTTGTTCTTCCGCATGGATACGAAGCGGAACTTCTGAGCACCGGAGGCACAAGACAATTTGACACCAATGCAATCATAAACAGATACGATACGAAGATTGCCCAGACAGTCCTTGCAGATTTTATTATGTTGGGACATGAAAAGACGGGAAGCTTCGCACTAAGCTCTGACAAGACAGAATTGTTTTCTGTTGCGCTCGGAGCTTTTTTAGATGTTATTTGCGAGACGTTCAATAACCAGGGCATTCCTTCGTTGATAGACATCAATGGTTCCTATTTCGATGGGATTGAGGACTATCCTACGCTCGCCCATGGAGATGTTGACAAACGGGATATCACGAAACTGTCAACATTCCTGAAGGATATGGTCGGCACGGGAATCTTGATACCTGATGAAGAACTGGAAGATTATGTCAGGGAGGCAGCAAACCTGCCGGAAAGAACGGAAGTTCCAGATTCCAGAGAGAAAGATGAACGGCGAGAAGCACAGCGCAGAATGCCAGAGAAGACAGCAAACGAACCTGATGGACCAGAGGTGGATCCAGAAGAGAATCAAGATGCTGAGGAAGCCAAGAAAAGGTTAGGCAGGTGATTTGATGATGCGAAAAATACGGCCACGATCAAGGGCCGTTAAAAAAAGCGAAGAATCACAGAGAGTACTGGATGCACTTGACGCCTATCTCGAGGGGAATATTGATGAACCAGTAAGATGGCTTGTTCGATTCTGGCAGGATCAGGCAGCAGTCATGCTGTACAGAGAACTGCGAGAACTCGTAATAGGAGAAACAGATCCGGAAAGCCTTTTTGATATATGGTTCCAGGATTATTCGAAGATGCTGTCAGAAAAAATGACACCTGTATGGGAACAGGCGTTTCTTGAAGGGTGGAAAAACAATTCTCTCTTTTGTGGAGCAGAAGATGTAATAAGCTCTGAGAGCTGGGTTCGAAGCTGGATTGTTGATCATACGGGAGATTTGATAACAAATTGTTGTAATGAGCAGGTGAGCGCAATTCGGTATCTGATCGCTGAAGCTGAATCTCTTAATATGAGCAGTGCTGAAACGGCAAGATATATCCGGCCAACAATAGGACTGACAGAGAGACAGGCTGCGGCGAATCTCAAATATTACAATTCCATCAAGGAAAGGCTGACAACGGATCATCCGAGAATGAAACCTGAGTCAATTGAGCGGAAAGCGAGGGAGGCTGCTTCAAAATATGCAGAAAGACAGCAGCGGTATAGGGCAGAGACTATAGCCAGATCGGAAATAGCACAAGCCTATAACCATGGCGCAGATGCTTTTGTGAGGGAAGCGGTAACTGCAGGGAACCTTCCGGAGATGGAAAAAGAGTGGTCAACAGCTTTGAACGGCCATGTGTGCGCATCATGTGCAGCTCTTGAAGGCACTAAGATAGGAATGGATGATGAATTTAAAACGGTATCCGGAAGGAGAGAGATTACAACGTCTATTCCACCATTACACCCGCGCTGTAAATGTGCGGTGAAGTATGTGAGGGTGAAAAATGAAAACATTCAATGAAATAATGAAAATAAGGGACGAACCGGACAACAAGCCGGAGGTAACAAAAAGAAAGTTCCAGGTAAAGAAGACAAATAATGAAAAAATGCAGGCATTCGGCTGGGCCAGTGTTGCTATTGCTGAGAATGGAGAAACTCTGGAAGACTGGCAGGGCGACATCATAGAGCCTGATGAACTTGAAAGCGCCGCTTACAAGTTCGTTGATCTCTACCGGGAAGGTGGAGAGATGCACGAAAGAGGTGGGGTTGCTTATCTGATCGAGAGTGTTGTATTTACGGAAGAGAAGATGGCGGCAATGGGAATCCCGGAAGGCACGCTCCCTGTTGGATGGTGGATAGGCTTTCAATTGACAGATGCGGATGTTTGGGAGAAGGTAAAAGATGGAACTTACAGTATGTTCTCCATTGAAGGGGAAGCAGAAAGGGTAAAAGTAAACAATGAATAAGTATATTGGAACAAAACTTATTGAGGCAGAAAAAGCAACTCTTGCAGAAGCACAGGCATTAAAAACAGGTGCCTGCGATACCATTGAAGAAGCAAGAAAAAGATTTGGAGGTTCAGATGATGGCAATCCGGGATATGTAGTTAAATATCCGGATGGATACATCAGCTGGTCTCCGAAAGATGTGTTCGAGAAGTCTTATATGCAGGTTCAGGAGAATCCGAAACTGATATCTGGCGTATCAATAGGAGAACACATGGTGAATGACTTTATCAGCTATATTGAAACCAGTACCGTAGGCTATAAGACAACAATGGTTCGTTGCGTGCTTCGAAATGGTTTTGAGATCATTGAAACATCTGCATGCGTAGATGCTCAGAATTACGACCAGAAGCTCGGAGAAGAAATCTGTATGAAGAAGATAAAGGATAAGATCTGGTATCTTTTAGGATTTCTGCTTCAGACAGCGTGGCATGGAATTAAATAAATGTGATCAATAGGCGTCCAAAAGGGCGCTTTTTTGATAAATAAAAGCGAAAGGAGGAAGCATTGTGGCAACAAAACTGAAAGGCCTGGAAGTAGGTAAAGTAGATTTCGTTGATGAAGGCGCAAATCAGAGAGCTGATATCAAACTGCTGAAAGGCAAGAATAAAGCAGAGGAAACATCAGACCCGGAAATCGGACTATTTAAACGATTCCTGAACTGGATCGGCGGAGAGGTGCAGAAATCAGCCACGACATTTGATGAACAGATCAACGCTGTGAGCATGGACGCAATCCGGGATGAAATCTGGTCTGTATGTTACGCCCTGCAGAATTCACTTAATTCAATCCTGTGCGACCCAGAACTGGACAGCAGCGGGAAGCAGAGTGCAATGGATACAAGCATTGAACAGTTCGCTACAGCTATGAAGGAATACATTCCCGGATGGGCTGGGGGAACATCTGCAAAAATCAAAAAGAATCTGGATGCGCCTGACGAAACAGATCTTCCTATGGTGATGAAAGCGCATAGCAATCTGGAGGAAATCATTCAGAAATCCGTAGAAACGAAAGGAGAATTGGAAGACATGATTAAAATCGACAAGTCAAAAATGTCTGCTGAGGAAAGAGCGACATATGATGAACTTATCAAAAAGTTTGCCGTAGAGACAAACGAGGAGCCGTCTATCGAGAAGAAAGCACCGCAGAAAAGCGAAAAAGAGGAAAACCCAGACGTTCTCGATGATGATGGAGCTGAAAAGAAAACAGATACAAAGAAATCTTTTGCACCGCCAGAACAGAATGCTGACGATGATATTTACAAAGGACTGCATCCTCTTGTGAGAGAAAAACTGGAAGCTCTCGAGAAAAGAGCGGAAGAAGCGGAAGACAGAGAACTTTATGCAGTTGCTAAAAAGTACGAAGTTCTTGGAGAAAAACCGGAAGAACTGGCTAAGTCCTTGAAAACACTGAAAAGTGCAGGTGGAACTGCCTACAATGATATGATCAGCCTTCTCGACAGAAATGTGGCAATGGTCAACAACTCTGGCGTATTTGGAGAAATCGGAAAATCATTCTCTGGCGGAACTGCAGCAGTCAAGAAGTCTGCAGCAGAAGGAAAAATCGATACGATTGCAAAGGGATTGATTGAAAAAGATCCTTCCATGCCATATAACATGGCGCTGGCAAAAGCCTGGGAAGCACATCCAGAGCTTATGGCTGAGTATGAAGACGAAGCCGGATACTAAGAAGGAGGCGAATGATAATGGGTAAAAATTTTAATGGAACACAGATCAACCAGTCACCAACTATTTCCGAAAAGGCAGGAGCAGATGTTGCTGACATCCGTAACCTTATTTTGAAATACGATACTGATGGTAATGTGGTTGTCGCTGCCGATGGCACAGCACCTCTGCTTGGCGTTTCTATTATCGAAAGTGGATATAATGACATTTCCGGTGTAGAAGCTGGAATGGTTAAGAAGGGTGAAGACGTTGATATCCTGATTAAGGACATCGGATTCGTCATTGCTTCCGCTGAGATCAAGAAAGGGCAGGAGGTTACTGCGACCACCGGAGGAAAAGCGGCAGTTGCGGCAGCTGGCGATTACGTGATCGGGGTAGCTCTTAACAATGTATCTGCTGGAGGCTACAGCAGACTGCAGCTTTCTAAATACCAGAAGGCAAAAGCATAATCTTGATAAAGGAGGATAATATTAATGAGAAACACAGCAGCAGGAATCCAGTCTGAAATCGCAAAAGGCGCATTCAGACCTCACACAGCACTTACAAACATGGCTCTGGCATATTACCAGAATGCAGCTAACTACTTCGCAAAGGCTCTTTTCCCAACCTGTCCGGTAAGTCTTTCTTCTGACAACTACTATGAGTTCAGCAAGGAAGATCTTCTGAGAGATAACTGGAGCAGAAAACCTGCTTATGGAAAAGTTGATCCTACAGTAGTAGGCGAGAGCATGAAACCTTATGTATGCCAGGTAGACCAGATGATCATGGGAATTGATCAGATTCGCCAGACCGATCTCAGCAGAAGACAGGGACCAACCACAATGCAGCCGAAACAGCAGAGAGTAAAAACCATTGCAGAACAGGCGAATATCCATCAGGATCGTCTGTTTGCGGAAAGCTACTTCAAAGCCGGTGCATGGAAGAATGAACTTTCCGGAGTTGACACTACAAGCCCTTCAACCAATGAGTTTATTAAATTCAGCAATGCAAACTCTGATCCGATTGCATTTATCGATAGTGAGAAGACAAGCATGAATCAGCAGACAGGACGCATGCCGAACCGCCTCGGCCTTGGTATCAATGTGTTCAATGCCCTGAAGGTGCATCCGGCAATCCTTGAAAGGGTTAAATATGGCGGAAGCACTGCAAACCCAGCGTCTGTAACAGAAAATGTTCTGGCGCAGCTCTTTGGAGTAGAAAAAATCGTGGTGCTTAAATCCATCATGAACAATGCCAGCATGGGAGAAGATGAAAATATGCAGTACATCGGAGACCCGAATGCATTCCTTCTTGCCTATGCCACAAACGCACCGAGCATTGACGAGCCGTCTGCCGGTTACATCTTTACATGGGATATGCTTGGAAATGGACAGATGCTTCCGATCCTGAACTATCTTGGCGAGAATGGAACACATACAGAATATGTAGAAGGACTTATGGCAACAGATATGCATAAGACATCCGATGATCTGGCGAGATTCTACAAATCTGCAGTCTAAGGAGGTGCCATATGAAGCTTGTTGCAAATAAACCATGCACTCTGAGCGGAAAACGATACTTCATCGGAGAGGAAATCCCGGCCGAAGCAGTCGCTGATCCAGTAGCTCTTGAAAAAATGGGAGTGCTGACTGTGATTCGTGACGGTATTCCGGTTGAAACACTTGAGGAATGCGTGGCATCAGTCGGAGAAGTATTCTTCAAAATCGAAATCGTAAAAGGAGATAAGGGCTTCGATTTGGACGTTACAGAGCCTCAGCTTCAGGAAACAGTAAAAACTATGCAGATGAACCAGAAGGATGCTGTAGCTCATATTAGAGACACTGTAGAGGATAATACAGTGCTTATCTTTCTGAATGCAGTAGATTCGAGAACTGCTGTAAAGAAAGAAGCTGAAACTAAGGCGAAGAGCCTTGGGGAACTGGAGGAAAGCGCAGGTGATGCCTGATGCCTGGAACATATCAGTACGAACCGGGGAATATTGCTGAATACGGAAAAGACCGTATGCGTTTTGAACTCGGAGATGTAATGGTCGAGGGAAAAGAAAAGACTTGTGCGCTCTGCGATGAGGAATACAATGCGGTGATTCCGGAAAAGGTTCCGACGGCGAGGCAATGGAAAAAAGCAAAACTTCGTTGCCTTGAAAGCATTACGCGGAAGTTTGCATTTGAACCCGATACAAAGGTTGGTCCACTCTCCTTATCCATGGGGGAACGGGCAAAACTATGGAAAGAGATGTATGAGGATCTGAAAAAAGATTTGAAAGCCAGTGCGGCTTCGGCCGAAGCAATTCTTCCGTTGGCAGAAAATCCAGAAACAGGGCGGATAACACCGCCTTATTTTTATGCCGGAATGATGTCGCATGAGGAAACAGAGGGGGAAGACATATGATGTTCGGAAACGCAATGTACCTTCGCCCGGGAAATCTCTGGAAGAGCTTCCGGGTATTGAAGATGCATGTGGACAATGTAGATGGATATGCAAAGAACTCATATGAAGATACGGGAACTATAGTGGATGGAATTCTTGCACAGGCGACTTCGAATGAGAGGGAGCTGACAAAACACCTATGGGATCAGAAGCTGCATTCCCTGACACATACCCTTGTGGTATCTGGAAGATGTGATCTCAAAAAGTCAGATATTCTTGCATACGAGGAAAAAGCATATTTAGTTCTTGCTGTTGATAATGCCGGAGACCTTGGGGTTGCCGGCATTGTCTATCTTGAAGAAAGGAATGATCTGAAATGAGTCCGGAGGCAGCGGCGGCAGCCGTACAGGAAGAAGTAAAGAATCGCGTAGAGCAAACCAAACGACAGGTTGATGCAAAGATGATGCAGGGAGCCAATGAACTCAGGAATGCTGCTCTTACGGTATTGGCCAATCCAAGCCCTTCAGCTCCCGGAAGTCCACCTGGTGTAAGAAGCGGAAACCTGAGAAGGAACTGGAATATGTACAGTTCTGGCGGTGGAGGAAATGGCATATTCGGAATCCAATCTGGAATGCATTACTCAGGATACCTGGAACATGGAACAAGCAAAATGGCAGCCCGTCCTTATGTTGAAAAAATCAAAGAAACTGCAATGCCGGAAATTCTGGCATTGTTCTCGGAGTTAGGAGGGTAAATGTTACTGACTGAAGAAACAAAGAAAGTTATAAATCTTGCTGAAATCGGAAGGGGCTCTCTTATTTCAGCAAAAAATAAAACTTGGGATAAAGCGCAGTCTGGAATAGTGACAGAAGCGACTGCTGACACCATCACAGTTTTATTCCTTCCAGAAACACAGAATATCCAGAATCATTTCGTGATTCCGGCTGAGGCTATTGAAAAAGGAATGTGGACTATCAGATATTCTTCTGACGGAATGGAAACGGTGAACGTATATGAGGGGAGTGTAGAAGATGGATCTGAATCAGTTGCTGTATAGAAGATTATCTCAGGACAACCTTCTGAACGGAACTCTGGCCAAGTACGCAGATAAGCCGGCCATCTTTAACACAGAGTTTCCTCCTGATCAGCAGGAGGGATGGAATGGGAAAAGCCAGTATCCGAGGATTTCTTATGTCTTCAACAAACAGGTGGATACAAAGCGGTCTTCATCTGGCCAGCTTACTGCCGCATTGTACGACATCATGGATCCGCTTGAAGTAGAGAAGATGGAAGTTGCTATCAGGAATTGTCTTCAGGACGTGGTGATGAAACCAGAAGGGGAGGCACCTATGTGCTTTGCATGGGCCAGAAGCGAACCTTACATCCTGGAAGGAAACGCAGTGCTGTGTAAAGAAATTGTGTTCGATATTCTGGAATACCCCGCACAGGAAACTACGGATCCAGATCCTGTTATGGCATTGAACAGGTATATTAAGAATCTTTTCCCGGAATGCATAGTTTTTGGAATTGATGAGTTATCAGAATACACCATTCCGGCAGATACTCCTGTTTTCTATTCTGGACTGAAATCAATTGACAGCACAGATGGTCATTGCAGGAGTAGCCTGTCGTGGTTCAATGCAGTTATTTCAGTGCATCTCCTGTGCCCGAAACCGTCATTGCGGTTGAAGATGATAGCCGCACTTCACCAGAGTTTAGCGAAGGATGAAGAGATCATCATGTTTGATGATTCTCCAATGGTCGTGAAAGCTCTGAAAATGAACAACAATGCTGATTACCTTAGAGAGGGGCAGATGTCTCTGACAGGGTATTATGCGTGCTTAAAAGACGCATTTAAGCAGCCTGGTATATCAGGCGTAACAATCAACGATCTTACATGAAAGGAGTAAGTAATGGCAGAAAAAGATATCAAGAAGACACCGGCTGCGACACAAACAGTACAGCCGTCCGCTGACAAGTACACCATCCAGGAACTTGAAAATGCAAGCGCAAAAGTATTTGGAGTTCCTCACGAATGTGCAGTAGCAGCCTTTAAGGGTTGTAAAAAAACAGGAATGACTGTTGCGGAAGCGAAACAGATCATCAATAGATTCATGAAAAAGGAGGTCAAATAAATGGCAGGTTATTTTTCTCTTGGAGAAAACAAAATCCGTTCCGGTGCATACTTCAATGTGCAGAAAAGAGGGGATGAAACAAACTTTGGAGCAATTGATGGTATTGTAGCAGTGCTTTTCAGGTCTTCGATTGGGCCACTTGGAAAAGCTACAGTTCTTCCGGCATCTGAAGGATATGAAAAAACCTTTGGCACCGGCGGCACCACAGATGCATTAAGAGAAACGTTCTTTGGAGGCGCTGACAAACTTATCGCTGTTAGAATAGGAAACGGCGGTACAGTTGGCAGTGCCTCTCTTGCTTGTGCAACTGGAAAGGCAAAGCTCTCAACAAAATATCCAAGTGGTGCAAAATTCACAGCAACAATCAGAGAGAAGCTTGGCGATTCCTCAAAGAAAGAGTGCATCGTATATCTGGATGGCACTGAGTTCGAAAAAGTAACATTTGCAGCAGGAACAGAAGAGGCTACTGCATTGAAAGAAGCATTCGCTTCCTCAAAGAACTTTGTAGTCGATATTACTGATGCATCAGGAACTGTTACGGCGGTTAGCCAGTCCGCTTTCACAGATGGCGCAGATCCGACAGTGACAACCGCAGACTACAGTGCCGGATTAAAAGAAGTGGAAAAATACTACATCAATACCATTTGTGTTGATACAGAAGATGCCGCTGTCCATGCATTGGTAGCAGCATGGCTTGACAGAATTTATCTGGCAGGCTCTTTCGCAATGGCAATCGTTGCCCCAAAACCTTCCTCTTCACTGGAAGACAGAATGACATCAATCTCCAGTTTCGATACTGAAAACGTAATTGCACCGCTGAATGCAAATGCTAATGCCGGCAATGAAGAGCTGAAAGGATATCAGGTGGCTGCGTATATCGCGGGTATCGTAGCTGCGACTCCTGCGAACCAGTCCGTGACACACGCAACTCTTAGCAGATATAGCGTTCTGAATGAAATCCTTACAAATACAGAGATGGAAGTAGCTGAAGAAAAAGGCTGCCTGGTCCTCTCTACGGCTTCTGATGGGGCTGTATGGATTGACAATGGTGTTAATACCTTGGTTCATCCGGATGCCAACCACGACAGCGGATGGAAGAAAATCCGTAGAACAAAGACCCGTTATGAACTTCTGAACAGAGCAAATGCAGCAGCTGACGCACTGGTTGGAAAGGTTGATAACGATACAAACGGAAGAGCCACTATCATGGCAGCTATCCAGGGTATCTGCAATGCCATGGAGGCAGAAGGAAAGATCCAGTACGGCAATGTAACTGAATCTACAACTGTTACTACCGATGGAGACACCTGTGGGTTTGACATCGAAGTGATCGATCTGGATTCTGCAGAGCACATCTATCTGAATTACTACTTCCAGTTCAGCACTATTGTTGCTGCATCTGGTGAATGAGAAAAGGGGGAATAAATAATGCTGAATAAGAGTGCAGCTACTGATGCCAGACACAGCAGATCTGGCAAAGATGCGATGCTTTATAACTCTGCTGGAAAACCATTTGCACAGGTTGAAAGTTTTACTACAAAAGGTTCCTTTAACAACTACAAATACGCACCTCTTGGCCAGAACAGAGAGCTTGAGGTCAACGGAACTGTGGGCGTTACCGTAAACATTTCCGAAATCGTAGTTCTTGATGGTGAGCTGTTTAATGCGGTTATCAATGCTATTGCAAACGGAGAATCTCCTGTTCTGATGTTTACAGGAGTTATCGAAGGAAGAAATGGATCACAGGAACGTGTGACCTACAGAGAGTGTATCCTTTCCGGAGACAGCGATATCCAGAACGTAGCTACAGGCGATGTGCTGAAAAGATCTTTTGCCCTGCACTGCAATGGCAAGGTTGAGAATAAGAGCAAACTGACAATCTGATTTCTATTAAGAGGGGCTGGGCATCAGCCCCTCGTTTTTAACAGGAGGAAAAGAAATGGCAAATAAAGACTTTATGGATCCGGAATTAACCGAGGAAGAGAAGGAAGACATGATTATTAAAAATGAAGAGGATTATCTGGAAGGATTGTTGGCAGCAGCTGATGATGCAGCAAATGATATTAAGAAGATCGATATCATCCGTAATGAACGAAAGTATTTCTCCTTCAGAATTCATTCGTTGTCCGATGAAATGTTAAAAGATATCCGGAAAAAATACACAAAATATACAAAGAATCGCCGCCAGGGCATCCGGGTTGCAGACGAGCTGGATCTGCCAAAGTACAGAGCTTCTCTGATTTACAACTCCACTACGGAAGAAGATCAGGCCAAACTGTGGGATAATCCTGCTGTCAAAAAAGGCCTGGAAGCAAAAGGCATCTGCATTATCAATGCCCTTGATGTAATCGATGCTGTTCTTCTTCCGGGAGAAAAAGACCGCATTATGGATATCATTGATGATGTCAATGGCTTCAATAATGAAGAATTGAAGGCTGAAACTGCAAAAAACTGATTATGGCCGGTGGGAAGTCAACATTACTCCACCACATATTTCAACGCCAAGGTTTATTGCCAAGTGAAGTAATGAGTCTGCCCTCTGGAGAGAGGGCTTTTCTTTTTGCTTCAACCAGGCTATGGATCGAGGCGAATACGAAAAAGGGGTGACATGGTAAATGGGAGAAACAATTAGAATTGAGATTCCTGTATCTGTGAATGATAATACAGACCCTGGCCTATCAAATATTACGAATAAGATGAACACCCTAGCCACTGCCGCCCAGAAGGTAAATCGGATCCTGTCATCTGGATTCAAAACCAGAGGGATTGAACAAACAGCAGAGCGAGTAGATCGAACGCTTGGACGTGAGCATTCTATTGAAGTTTCAGCAGATGACAATGCCACTCCGGTTCTTTCAAGAGTCGAAGATGCGGCTGAAAGAGTAGGAGGAATATCTGCAGATATTGAGATAGGTGCAAACGACAATGCTACCGCTGAAATATCTGGTGTCGAGGATGCAGCAGCAACCCTTGACGGAGCAAGTGCTGACGTAGAACTGGGGGCAGATGATAATGCCACCGGGGTGGTAAATAGTGTTGGAGATTCACTGTCTGTTCTAAACGGAAATGAAGCGGTAGTAGAGCTTACTGCAGACGATAATGCTACGATGCAGATTATGGATGTGGAGGATGCTTTAGCCGCCTTGAATGGTGAAGTGGCTGTGGCCTCAGTGGAAGCTGACGATACAGCCACGCAGATAATCCGAAGCGCTGAAGATGCAGTGGCCACATTCGATGGAACTTCCGGGACAGCGGAACTGGGGGCAGATGATAATGCAAGTCCGATCATCGATGATGTGATGGATAAAGCATCAGCCTGGGACGGAAGCGTATTTACGGCAACTATGAGTATAGTAGATGCCGCTACTGCCCCAATGGGAGCGGTTTTAAATGCTGCAAAGAATCCAATAGCACAGGGCGCAACATTCCTTGGAGTGAGCGCAGGACTGGCTGATACTGTGAATACATACAAAGGGTTTGAGAGTATGATGTCACAGGTTCAGGCTATATCTGGTGCTACAGGAAAAGAATTTGATGATCTGACCGCAAAAGCACAGGAAATGGGTGCAACTACGAAGTTTACCGCTACTGAAGCAGCTCAGGCATTTAATTACATGGCTATGGCAGGCTGGAAACCAGAGCAAATGACTGCTGGTATATCCGGTATTATGAGTCTGGCAGCAGCTTCCGGCGAAGATCTGGCAAGCACCTCGGATATTGTTACAGATGCTTTGACAGCTTTTGGACTGAAAGCAAAAGATGCCGGACATTTCTCGGATGTCCTTGCAAAGGCGTCTGCTAGTTCGAATACAAACGTAGGCATGCTAGGTGAATCATTCAAATATGTTGCGCCGGTAGCAGGAGCCATGAAATATAGCGTCGAAGATACTTCTTTGGCATTAGGGCTTATGGCTAACAGTTCAATTAAAGGAAGCATGGCCGGTACAGCTTTAAAGACGTCCCTGGCTAACATGGCAGCACCAACTAACAGCATGGCAGAGGCTATGGACAAATATGGTATTAGCCTGACCGACGGCTCGGGAAACATGAAAACACTGAAAGGTGTCATGGATAATTTGCGAAGCAGTTTAGGAGGTCTTTCTGAAACTGAACAGACAGCGGCGGCGTCCACCATTTTCGGAAAAGAAGCTATGAGCGGTATGCTTGCTATCATCAATGCTTCAGAACAGGATTATAACGATCTTTCCAATGCAATCGGAAATTCAAAAGATGCAGCACAGGATATGGCTGACACCATGTTGGACAACCTGGCAGGCTCCATGACTCTTATGCAGTCGGCTGTAGAGGGCGTTCAGAACAGTTTTGGACAGAGACTTACTCCCTATGTCAGAGGATTCGTTGATTCCATTACAGATGCAATGCCGGCTGTGACGGTTGCTCTGAATGATTTTATGGACACTGTGGACAAAAAAGCAGCACACATGAAGACAGTTATCGGGACCATGACGGCATCTGATGAGTGGCAGAATGCGGATATGTTCGGAAAGATGGATATTGCATGGGATACTCTTATCGGTCAGCCTTTTGCCGACTGGATTAGCGGAGATGGGAAACATCTGATTTCTTCCGGTCTCGGAACATTATTCTCTAGCGCGTCCGCTATTCTTCCGGGAGGAAAGAAAGCAGGCCTTTCTTCTGTGCTCAGCTCTATGCTGATCGCTAAAGGAGCAACTGGGCTTCTTGGAAATGCAAAGAATATTGCGACCACCTTACAGCCTATCGGAAATGCTATTAAAAGCATTGGACTTGCAGCACAGACAGCGCCAAGTGTTGGAGCGTTCATAAGTGATCTGGGAGCAATGGTTCCGACAGCAGCGAAATTCGGACTTGCAGCAGCGGCAGTAACAGCGGCAGTGGTTGGAATTGGTGTTGCAGTAGACAACTATAACCAGAAAGCTTTGAGCAGTAATCTGGAAGAACATTTTGGAAACATCAAACTATCAGCTCAGGAAGTGCAGGACATTGCTTCTGGAATTCTTGATCAGAAGTACCTGGCCAATGTGGAAGTTGCCTTAAATGAGGTAAAGAACGCTGATAAGCTTCGAGAAGATGCCCAGAAGGCACTGGAATCCAACGACGTTCTGGAGTTTAAGAGCAGAGTTGGTATTAAACTTACGACAGAAGAACAGGAAGATTATACAAGTAATATCGAAACTTTTGTTAAGAGCAAGATTGAAGAACTGGAAAGCCGGACGTTTGCAGCGCATATCCACGTTCAGACGTATCTCGGAGGTACGGAAGAGGGACAGACATTAGCCCAGAACATCGAGAAATGGGCTACAGCGGATTATGTTGAATTGGATGGATTATCTAGCCAGTTATCACAAAAGGTCTCTGAGGCACTGAAAGATGGAATCATTGATGCAGATGAAGAAGGCGCCATCAGTGCTTTGCAGGAAAAAATGAACAGCATAACTGCCCGGTGGAAGGAATCGGAAGCACAGGCAAAATGGGACTGGATAAATCAGGAATACGGGAGCTTGAATGCAGCTGATCTGGAAAGTGGCTCATTCACTGACTTACTGGGAGCAATGAGAGATCAGAGACAATCGGCAAAGGAAAGCGTACAGGCAGATGTTGAGCAGTGGTATTCAGAGCTTAACTCGATGGAATCAGCCGGAAGAATCACATCTGCTCAGAATAAGCAGTATCACGAAATGACTGGTTGGTATGTAAAAGGACAGGAAGGAAACGAACTGTCTAAGAGCTTGCAGCTTGGCTCAAACACTTTGAATTCTTCATATGCAGAGAAAATTCAGAGCAACAGGCAGAGCCTTGCGGAAAATACGCAGTATACAATTAACACAGCGCAAAGCCAACTGGAGCAGCTACTACAACTTGAACATCCAGAAGAGGGAAATGTTTCTGCACTGAGCAGTGCATTGATGTACGGATTCAAAGAGCTTGGAAACGGAAAGATTGCAGGTGTAGGACCCGCAATAGATAAAGATCAGAATGCCTTGAGTACCATGTATGAGAGCATGAAACCTGATGTAACACAGATGCAGGGCCTAATTGACGATTACCGGGAAGCGGGGAAAGCAGTTCCACAAAGCCTTATGGATTCATTTAATGATGCTATTGAGGTTGGAGCAGCTGCTGGCGATACGTCTGCAACATGGCAGAACTATGCTAATCAGATCTGGAAGAATGGAAGTGATGAATTAAAAGCATCACTTACGGATCCGAGCAATCCAATGTATGAAACGGTCCGCAGTCAGTTGCCTCCTGAACTTGCAGAAGCGATTGACAGGGCGGCGGCAGAGACTACAACTGATGATGTGACACTTGAAGGACTGAAAGCTTCTGTTGATGGAGACGTTGATATTGACAAAGATGCATGGACTTCAAAGCTGAATGAGGCTCTTGGTGACTTGGGTGAAACACAGGAGGTTACCGCTGATCATGTAAAGATTAAGGTTGATCAAGGCGATTGCCTGTGGGAAATTGGCAACGCTCTTGGAATTGACTGGCAGACCATTGCAGAACAGAACGGTATCGAAAGCCCGTATATTATTCACCCAGACCAGGAACTGACTATTTCCATGGATACGTTGACTGCAGAAGTTGACGGAGACAAGGCTCAGGCTGCTATCGAGCAGGCTATGTCGGCTCTGGATGCAGAAGGAGCAGAAATGTCTGTGACAGCAGAAGGAGTCAAAGTTGATCTGGCAGATGTAGAAGTGGATTCCGATACAGCGGCGGCTCAGATTGAGGCAGCTCTCGGCATGGAATCCGGGACACTTGCGGCAAATGGAATTGAAGTGCAGGCAGGTGCATCTGTTACTATCCCATCAGAACTGGTAACGGTGGATACATCTGGCATGCAGTCTGCAACCGAACAGGCAGCAGATGAAACGGAAACAGAGCCTATTGAGCAGGAAGCATCTGCAAATGTAAATGTCACAAATACAACGACCGATACCTCCGGAATGCAGGCACAGGCGGAAGAAGACGCAAAAGGTGCTGTAGGAGATGTACCAGTTGAAGGCAGTGCAAATGTTACCTTCTCAGGCACGACAACAGACACTTCTGGCGTTGTGGAGCAGGTAACAGCAGATATTGAGAGCGCAGTAAGTGATGTTCCGGCCAATGGTCATGCGAGCATCACGTTGGATCAGTCCAATAATGCGGCTGAGATTTATTCTCTCGCAACAGCTGATGTAGTATCTGCTTTCTCGGAGACAATTCCAGCAGACGGACATGTTGATGTCACACTCGACCAGACCAACAATGCAGCAGCGATTTATTCGGAATGTGCCGGACAGGTACAAAGCACATTCGCACAGGGCTTCACAGCCTCTGCAAATGTTGCAGTTACGCTGAACTGGCATATTACGAATCCATCAGCTAGCATTTCCACATCAAGTAGCGGATCATCTGTATCAGCCACTATAGCCGGGCACGCTTCAGGCGGTGAAGTCGGATTGAATGGAGCTGAGCTGTCGTGGGTAGGTGAGGAAGGATTGGAATATATCATTCCTACAGTGCCGGCCAGACGGCAGAGAGGTATTGAATTGTGGAAATCTGCAGGACGGACACTGGGAGTTCTTGGTCCTGATGATGAGATATCAGCACATGCGAGCGGAGGAATCGTTGGCAAAGAAGTATCAAACACGATACCTTATTTCGACACAGATTCCAGTTCACAAGATTCTGAAAAAACAGAGAAAGAAACTGTGCCAACGAATGTAGTGTCAGACAAATCTGGCGTTGTGGTACAGGTTAACCTCTCCCCGCAGTTCAATATATCAGATACAAATGACAGTGATGTTATTCGGCTCATCAAAGCGCATATCAAGGAGCTGGCTGACGATCTTGGAAGCGAAATTGCAACAATGCTCAGCGAAGCTTATGAGAATACGCCTGTTACAACATAAGGAGGGAACATGGGAGCGATATTAAAAGAATTGCATAATTCGGCATCGAAGTTCCAGTTCCCTTCGATGCCGAAAGATGATGTTGATGTAAAAAGAGAAACAGCATATCAGGAATATAACATTCTTGGAAAAGGAAAAATGAGTTACCCATCTGGTATGGGTACTCAGATTATAAAATGGTCTGGATATTTCTGGGGGGCAGGCAGAAAAAAGCTTGCCTCCGTAAACCAGAAATGGATAGCGCCAAAAACCTGCGCCAGCAAACTGAAAAGCTGGCAGACAAAAAAGACACCTTTAAATCTGGTGGTTTCTGAAGCTGGTATCAATGAAGATGTTACTATCAAATCTTTTGAGTATAAGCCTTTTGGCGGACATGGGGACTATTCGTACGAGATATCTTTTGTTCCATATGTCGAGATGAAGATTTATACAACAAAGGAACTGGGGACTAAGAAAAAAGCTAAAAAGAAAAAGAAAACCACTAGGCCAAGTACCAAGAAATCTACTAAAAAGAAAAAGACCTACAGGATTGTCCGAGGCGATACGCTTTGTGGAATATCTCGTAAGAAATATAAAACTGAATCAAAGTGGAGAAATATCTACAATGCCAATAAGAAGGTTATTGAAGCGGCTGCTAAGAAACATGGCCGGCGCAATAGCGACAACGGACATTGGATATATCCAGGAACAGTACTGACTTTACCATAAGGAGGCGAGAGTATTGATAAATCCAATGAAATATAAATACCTCGTGGCCATTATGACTGCAGATAAAAAGGCTTACGACATCACGCAATTTGTCGAAGATGTATCCTGGGAAGAGGGAGAGGACCAGCTTGCGGCCAGAATTAGTTTTTCAGCCAAGAACGACAAAACTTCAAAGGGAAGAATTTCTTCTCTTGCCAAGCCTGGGTGTTATGCAGCACTTTTGTATTCCTATAATGGCGGCAAAAATGCCGAAGCAACCAGAGGAAAAATAGTTGAATGGAATCCTTCAGCGAGAACATCCGGAGAGAAGTTTAAGGTAAAGGCATACGATGTTCTATATGATCTGCAGGAATCACAAGATCATGTATATTTTTCAGCTGGCGTAAAGACAAAGTCAGCCATAGTCCAAGTGCTGAAACGCTGGGGCATAAAGGTCACATCTTACAGCGGACCAAATGTGAAGCATGGGAAACTGGCTTATAAGTCTGAAAAGCTTGGAACAGTGGTTGTGAAAATCCTCAAGGAAGCCAAAAAGAAAGGTGGCATTGAGGCATGTCTGCGGGCTGTGAAAATGAATGTGACCGTAGTTGGTTTTGGAACAAATAAAACAGTATATCATTTTGAAGAAACACAGCATCTTACAGAAGTAAACCATAAGATCAGCACTACCGGGATGGTTACAAGGGTAAAAATCATCGGAAAAGCAAATGATGATGGATGCTCACCTGTTGAGGCTACAGTTGATGGAAAGACAAGCTACGGAATCCGACAGAAGATTGTTTCCAGGGGAACCAATGATACTTTGGATGAGGCAAAAAAAGAAGCGAGAGAGATTCTTGCAGATGATGGCAAACCAAAGGAAGAAATCACGATAAAACTCCCGGATATTCCTATCATTCGGAAGGGTGACAAGATTCATCTAAAAACAGCTTCAATAAGTGCTGGGTATTATATCGTAATATCTGCTACGCATGATGTAGATAAAATGCTTATGACACTGGGATTGAAAAAAGCACCGGCAGCAAAAAAGAGCAGTGGGAATAAAAAAACAAAAGCAAAATCATATGATGTTGGGGACATTGTTAATTTCCATGGCGGTAAGCATTATGTCAGCAGTTATCCAGATGCCAGAGGATACAGTGTAGGAGCCGGAAAAGCAAAAATCACGATCAAAGGTGGTTCCGGAAAAGCACACCCATGGCATCTGGTTACACAAAACTGGAATCAGACTCATGTCTGGGGCTGGGTTGACGATGGATCATTTGACTGACAGGAGGAACATTATGTCAAAAATGGAAAAAAATGGAATGGAAAAGCTTGCAAAGGTATTGGATTCGAGAATGGTAGAACACTCAGGAGGAGGATTTTCGTTCGACTTTGGAGTGATCAAGAAAGATTATTCCCTTGTTTCCAATACTTTTCCTTTGCCTATTCCTAAAAAGGATTATTCCGTCTGCAGACTTTTGGCTAATCTATCAACAAACGTATCTGGAGGAACACACGGAGGGCATAACAGCGGAACGGGCTCACATAGCCATAAGGTGGTTATGCCTAAGTTAAAACCGGGAGATCGTGTGCTTATCGTATGGGTTGAGGGAGAACCTGTAGTCATAGATGTAGTAGTCAAGGCAAGTGGATTATAGGAGGCAATATGGAAGAAGAATCAAAAAATTTACTGCCGACTGTAGATGTTCCAGATTTTGTGGATGAAGAGGAAGATGAAGAATATGACGTTGACTATAAGCCATCGCCAATGTGGGATCTTGAAAAAGGAGATTTCGTTCGCACCGCCGCAAATAATGTGCCAATGAACGATGGATATGAAGCATATAAAATATGGTGTGTAAAAACGGTATCTACAGAAAGATATTCTTGTCTGGGATATTCGGATGATCATGGAACTGAAACGGAAGATATAACAAGAGAATCTGACCAAAGCACTGTAGAACTTTCTCTAGAAAGGACAATCCAGGAAGCTCTGATGGTCAATCCGCGGACATCATCGGTAGAAGAGTTTTCTTTTGAATGGGGTACTGGGAGGGTAAAAGTATCATTCATAGTTTATTCGGTTGATGGAGAACCCTTTACCGTTGATTCAATCATAGAAGTTTAGAGGAGGTGGTTAATATGGCTAGACCAGAATTTGAAGTTCCGGAATTTGTGTCAGAAAGTGATTCTGACCAGATACAGGAGAGGATGATGGGAAACCTTCCGGCGGATATATCGGATATGGAAGGTGATTTCCCATATGATTTTACCATGCCTACGGCCATCGAGATATCTCAGCTTGTACAGTTCAATCTTGTTCGCTGCCTGATGGTTGCGTTTCCGGAATATTCCTGGGGCGATTGGATGGATCTGCATGGCGCAGAAGCAGGAGTGACAAGGAAAGAAGCTGTAGCAGCAACTGGAACAGTGTCTGTTACGGCGGCTTATGGCACAGTATTGGCAGCAGGCACAGTCTTTGCAGTTCCTGCAACAGATCAGATGGAAGCTGTTGAGTTCCAGACTTTACGAACTGTTACGTTCACAGAGAATGAAACCATGGACCTTGCGGTTGAAGCGGTCACTCCGGGGGTATCCGGGAATGTTCCGGCAAATACGATTACAATTATGGCATCACCGATCAATGGCGTTACAGCAATTACCAACAGCGAGAAAACATCGGGTGGTGCTGAAGAAGAAAATGATGAAGATTATTATGAACGAATCCATGCAGAATTCCAAGATTCGCAGTTCTATGTAGCGAATGATGCTGACTATATTAAGTGGGCCAAAGAAGTCCCCGGGATTGGAGATTGTATTGTAGAACCAGCTGTTGAAGGACCAGGAACAGTGGGATTGATCTTAGTTGATAGCAACGGACAGCCCGCATCAAGTACACTGGTCACAGCAGTTTACAACCATATCGTTTCTCCGGACGACAGGAGCAAAAGACTGTTGCCTACTGGATCGTCTAAGCTGATCGTCAAGTCAGCTACAGTAAAAACTGTAGATTTTGCCTGTACAGGACTTGTTCTGGATGGCGTTGGATTGGATGATGTAATCTCGACATTCAAAACTGAAATGATGGCAGTCTATTCCGCGGCGAAAGAAACAAATATCCTCCGGTACAATTCGGCTCGAACAGTACTGTCAACCATAACCGGAGTAAGCGATTTCATAGATTTTACGATGGATGGAAAGAGAGAAAACATTCACCTTTCATCAAGCGAGTATGCAGATACCGGTAATGTGACATTTACATTAGAGGGGGCTGAGACATGAGTATAGATCTGGAAAGATTCCCGTGGAGCGATTCGGCCAACAGAATGCTGACATATGTAACTAAAGGCTGGTATGATAAATCCTATGTCGGAAAATGGATATACGAAGTTATGGGCAGAGAGCTTGATCTGGCCACTGTGCATATTGAAGAACTTCCATACCAGATGTTTATCGATACAGCTACATGGGGACTTAAATATCATGAGATCAAGTATGGACTGCCCGTAAGAGAAGACCTGTCATATGAAGAAAGACGACGGTTGCTCCGTGAAAAGAAAAACACAAAAGCACCAATGACCCCATGGCGAATGGAACAGATTTTAAAAGGCGTGACGGATTATGATGTCCAGGTTCATGATTGTAATGAGCCGGGACATTATTTTTCTCACCCTAACATATTCAGCGTTCAATTGGAAGGTGAAACAGAGGTAGAACTAGGAGAAGTTAAGAGTAAAGTCGATAAGCTGAAGCAATCACACACAGTATATCTTCTTTCTGTTATCCTCATGCTTATTGAATGCACAGAGAGCTTTGAACAGAGAGTGACGTATCATTCAGATTTTTCATGGTGGAAGTATTCTCTTGATGGTTCCTTCGCTCTTGACGGCAGTATCAATCTGAATCATTGGTATCCGACAGAATTTCGCCCAGTCTATCCATTCGATACAGTCTTAACTGAGAATTTTATAGCAGATCGAATTTTTCACCGGATTCCAGATGTATATCATGAAAATATATTTAAGCCTTCCTTTTTCGTACGAAGTGATTTTGTATGGTGGGAAGGTTTTCTTGATGGAAACTTTTCACTGGACGGAACGAGAAAGCTCAATTCTTGGTATCCGATGGAAACTTTTATCGGGCATAGGCTGTTTATCGGCAATCAGGAGGCTTTTGAAACGAAACAGTGTATTTCATTGCCTGATATGATTAATGCTGAGAAAGCTGATTTTAGAGGCACACAGAGGGTAATTATGGGCTGGCGTGATGGTAATAAGATCCTGGACGGCAACTGTTTGCTAGACGGGACTTTATTGCTTGATGCAGGAGAGCCGCCATATCTGCAGACAGTTCGGATTCGTGCGCCTGTTAAACACGAAGAAGAAGTAGAGGTCACAATGGTTATTCCTTCACGGGCCGCAAGACTGGATGGAACGTGTAGGCTAGATGGAAGCGTAAAACTAAATTCAGGAAGGGAGGTCCTTTAAATGGCAGGGACTACAGTTACAACACTGGCTAAGAAAAAAATGGTAAAAGCAAGAGCGGGGATTTCATCGCTCCCAAAGATTGTAGGCATGGCTTTTGGCGATGGAGGTGTAGATTCGGGCGGAACAGTAAAACCACACAGTGCCGATCAGAACACCTTACATCATGAATTGCTTCGCAAGAATGTTGATGGTTATGAGGTTCTTTCTGATACAAAAATCAGATATCGCTGCACACTGGCAGAAAATGAGCTGGCAAACACTTATATTTCTGAAGTTGGGTTATATGATGCAGATGGGGATATGGTGGCCATGAAAGCGTTTCTGAAGAAAGGAAAGGATGCAGACATGGAATGCGTGTTCGAGTGTGATGATACATTCTAACGTATTTCGATATTTTGTAACAAGTAATCGGATAATGATAGATAAATGTTATCATAAGGAGGTAGAAAATGTCGTATTTCGATATTTCTGGAGCTGTTTTCAACAATCAGCTCCGCGAATTAGAAACTTCTGATCCTGCTCATGCAGATGTGTTTAACGCTGTCTTTCGACAGTTGATAAATAATGACGTGGCACTTATGGAAGCTGCCAGTATGTTTGCGGGAGAAAAAAACAAACAGGCTGAATTCATTCTTAATCTCAAGAGAACTGGGAAAAAATATGGGGTTCATCATAGTGCATTTGATGTATCGCCATTGTCGGCGGGCACACGTACTCTCGATGCTGTAGGCATGGTAGCACAGCCTTCTACGAACACAGTAAGAGGAAGAAATGATTTTGAAGGCGAATCTGTTTTTTATGGATTGGAAGTTAATGGTCATGTAGATGATGCCGGAGAATTCATTGTGGAATATATTAAGGGAATCGACAATGAGTTCTCCAGGACAGAAAGAGATACATGGATGCTGTATCTGACTCAGTGGATTAACATAACCATTGATGCAAATGGAGAAAGCCTCGTTATCTCAGATGAACATCATGCAGGCTTCTTTCCGGAGGGAGCAGCAATCCGTACAGATCAGACTGTCAGACCGTTCGTTGCACAGGCTAAATATATGGCCGGAAATGGTTCTGATGGAAAGGCTGCATCTATTAGCGGAGTAAACGCCGCGCATGATCAGTCTCACAATGGAATGATTACACGATTTAAAGCCAAAGGAACACAGTATTGTGGAACAACTGCACAGGATAAAAACCATATGGATAACCTGTTTGAGGTTGCATTCGCAACACGAAATTCACAGTCAATCATGTCTGGCTGCACAAGCTATTACAACAGGTTCTATGCGACTGTTGTTGAAAATGATGTGGAACGTATCATTATCAGTAAAAGTGATGCAAACTATTTGGTGGTCGGAAGTACGGTATCCATTGGAAATGCCACAGCTTTAAGTGGCAACAATCCGACGGATGATAGAAGTAATGCAGGACTTCATGCAAAAGCAAATCGTGTCATCATTACGAAAATTGAAGATTATGACAGCAATAATTCGGCAGTTTATGTAGATAATGGAGGAACTAAATTTTCTACCGGTTCTACAATGGTAGGCTCTACAGAAGTAAAGACCACTATCGTTACAATGCCATGGCACACAGGTGCATGCGATAATGTCCTTGGTTCTTGCGGTTCTCCGAACAGCAATACATCTGGAAAAGACCCATACATTCTGTTTGGTGTAGAAATGTTCCTGGGATTTTACGAAGTTATCAGCAATGTAATTCTTAAGATATCTAATCATGTAATGACGGCTTGCATTTGTTATGACTGCACAAAGTTAGCGACAAGTGTGACCTCGGATTATGTTGAGTGTGGATATAGCATTGCAGATACGCAGGCAAGTTGGAAATACATCAGTGAACTTGGCTATGATCCAGAGAACCCATCTGTAAGACATGGAACGAAAGTGGCAGCATCATCCAGTACCGGATATGCAGATGGACAGTACACCAACAAGCTTGATCAGACTTCTGACGGGTTAAGAGAGTGGCTTTCCGGCGGCGGCCTGGGCAACGGGTCTTTCGCGGGCCGGTGGTATGCGGTCCTGGTCCACGGGCTCGGTAACAGCTGGTGGGTCTATGCCGCGCGTCTTTCTGCTTCTGGACGCTGTGCGAAAGCAGCAGCGTAGGGGGTGAATTGCCGAATGGCAAGAGGGGAACTCCCCTTTTATTTCCCGGCGTAGCCGGGGCGTTTTAAAATCATACGGACTCACGCTACGTTTGGCAGTGGCTTTCCGGCGGCAACCTGAACAACGGGTCTAACGCGGGCCGGTGGTATGCGAACCTGAACAACGGGCTCGGTAACAGCTGGTGGAACTATGCCGCGCGAATTTCTGTGAGAATTTTGATGTGTAGCGTGTTTCGCTGTCCTTTGAGACAGCCCTAAAATGGCGGGGGCGGAATGCCCGAAATTCAAGCACCAGCATCGGCGGTCAGGAAACTGACTGCTGACCCTGTGGCGGAAGTGGACACAGGTGGGGGTTAGTAGTAAAACCGAAAGCTCTTGAACACAGAAAGAAAGAGGACTGGTAATGAAGACATATTGCCGAAGAATGGATATTTCTGGCGAAAATTTCATCAGGAAATACATAGCTGCATTTATATATGACAAGCTAGAAAATGGTAATATGCCGAGTATTTTTGCTTACTATGGAAGCATAAGTAAAAATGAGGCTAGAAGGCGGTTGGAGAATTCACCGGAATTTGTAGCATCTGTGATCGATCAGATTGCGTATGAAATGTCGTGGCATTTGAAGACCAGAACTGTAAGGGAACATATCTATATGGTAGTTCCGGAAGAGAAACTTGTGAAAAATGTTGATATAGTAGATGGAATGAGCGGAAAAATTAGAACGCTAGGACTTGAAAAGATGATCATGCAGCTATATGAGGTGTTGGCCAAGGAAGCGGCAGATGAGTTGTGGACGGCAAAAGTCGGACTTTTTCAAGTTGCATCAATACCTGGAAGAGGACAAGCTTACGGCAAAAAATACATCGAACGATGGATGTCGCGTGATCCGGAAGGAACCAAATATTGCGTTCAGTCAGATATTAAAAAATGCTATCCCTCTATGTCACATGATAAAATATTAGAATTTCTTCGAAGAGATTTAGGAAAGTCAGATATGTTGTTGTACTTGTTTGAGACTTTGATTGGATTGTATTCTGAAGCAAAGGTGCAGAACAAAGAGAAAGATTGCAAACATGGGATTTTTATAGGCTCTCCGGTGTCGAAAGATCTGTGCAATTATTATCTATCTTATTTGTACCATTATTGCACAAATGAACTTTATGAAATGAAGACCAGACGAGGGAAGACAACAAGAAAAAGATTGATTTATCATATCATGATTCAGATGGATGATATCATTCTTTTTGGTTCTAATAAGAAAGATCTTCATAAGGCAATGCTGCTTGTTATTGAATTCGTAAAATCTACACTCTGTCTAAAGATCAAAGATTCCTGGTCGTTATTTCGTACAGGTTATGTTGACAGAAACGGAAAACAAAAAGGAAGGGATTTAGACTATATGGGGCTTGTGTTCCATGGACAGAATTTAATCAAAAGATGTTATTCCGGAAAAACAGTGACAATACGGAATGTGTCAACAAGGATAAGAGCATCAATATTCCTAAAGGCTCGCAGGAAAATTCATAGATTTGCGAAAAAAATAAAGAACAAAAAGATTATAGGTAGTAAATTCGCCATGAGTACCATAGCATATAACGGTTGGTTTGTAACAACAGACTCCTTTCTTGTGAGGGTTGCAGAATGTTGGGATCAACTTATTTCGATGGCTAAAAATATAATCAGCCGTTATGCGAAACAGAAAAGCTATGCTATGGAAAAATATTATAAGAAGTGGAGGAAATTGAATTATGCATAAAACGAATAGCCCGGAATCACAAGGAAACATTACATATGCTGTTCTTCCAGATGGTTCCGCTGATGTATGGATTCGTAAGAACGAAGTCCAGCTTCCGGAAAAAGATGAAGGACCACAGGGTATGGAAGCTGATGAAATCTATTTTAAAGTATCTGCAGGTGTTGTTCCTAAGGAAGAGATAGTTGCAGATCTTGATTTTTGGTTCGATCAGTTGAAAGACAAAGAAGAAGGCTGCAATGCTGATTATCTTTCTGTTGAAACATACCGAGCAGAAAAGAAAAAGGAGATTTCTCAGATCTGCCAGAGCACGGTTTTTGCAGGAACGGACATTGATATTTCGTCTGGAAAGGAACACTTTAGCCTTAAAGATGAAGATCAGCTAAATCTCTTTGGAAAACAGGCTCAGCTGACCGCTGGCATCAAAAAACTGGAATACCACGAGGACGGAAATCCTTGCCGTTATTATTCTGCCGAAGACATGCAGAAAATTATTAATGGTGCAATGGAGTTCAAAAGCTATCACACAACCTATGGAAATTCACTGAACATGTGGATCAAAGGCTGCTCCAAAACTTCGGAAATCGCCAAGATTGAATACGGAGCACCGATCCCGGAAGAATATCAGTCCGAAGTTTTAAAGGACTATCTGGCCGAAATGGCAGCCGACAAGGAGGTTAAATGAATACTCTGAAAACCATAGGCAGAAACGCTGTGCTTTTCGCTATAGGAGGTACGATTTACTACATGATCGAACTGATATGGCGAGGGTACAGCTCGCTGCCTATGGTACTGGTTGGAGGGCTTTGCTTCTTGTTTTGTGGTTCGATAAATGAATTTCTAGGATGGGATATGCTCATATGGAAACAGATGTTTATCTGTGCTGCCGGGATAACTGCAATTGAGTTCCTTTCCGGATACATTTTGAATATTGTATTGGGGCTTGGAATATGGGATTACAGCAATATGCCCTTTAATATAATTGGACAGATATGTCTTCCTTTTACTGTGGCATGGTATATCCTATCTCTATTAGCTATTGTATTGGATGATCATCTGAGGTATTGGATATTTGGTGAAGAAAAACCAAGATACAAGTGGAGGTAACGACGATGGATGAAAACCAGGTTTTAGAACTTGTGGAATTCTATGAAGATATGATTGAAAAGCAGGATGAAATCATAGTGAGGCAGAGCAGGTTCATCAAGAGCCTGGCAACCGAACTTTCTCATTTGCGAAATATGCTGAATGTAGAAGCGAGCGAAGATGAAAGACTTGACGCAGGGATTATTGAAGAGGTAAAGGAAGAGTATGTAAGCATGAGGGAACCGTAGAGGTTCCCTTTTTTCATGGAGGTAAGGTATGGTGCATGCGAGAGATAGACCTTTTAGGCGCAACACATTGGCATCTATTAATGGCGAAAGGAGGTTCTTATGCGAAAACTGGTGGATTGGTTAATCGGAGGTAATCTGGATCGGCTCTTAAAAGCACTCGGAGGGGAAGAGTAATGCTCGAAACATTTTGTCTATCTGTGCTTGGCAGCGGAGGTGTTGCCGGCATTTTTTTTGCTCTGATTCGTCACTATATTGAGCGAAGGCTCATGGAAGTGGAGGCACGAGAGCAGGAACGCATTAAGTATAAAATTGAACAGAGAAAAGCGGATGAAGAAATTACACATGCTACGGGGCGCGTGCTCTTTTGGCTACATCATGCAATTGTAAAAGGAGAGCATAATGGCGAGCTCGAAGAAGCATTTGAAAATCTTCAGCGTGCAGAAGCACACAAAAAAGAAATGGACAGAGAAGTTCTGGCCAAATACAGCATTGATTAGGAGGAATTACTTATGGAATTACTTAACTTTTTAAAACAGATTCCGTTCCCGGTATTACTGGTTGCGGTGTTAATTTTGCTTGTAGTGACTTTGGTTATTGCGTTTCAGTATGCCAAGCATAAAGGATTGGAAGGTATCCGTGAACAGGTATACCAGCTGATCCTGAAAGCGGAACATATGTATAAAGAATCAGGAACGGGACAGCAGAAATTGAAATGGGTTGTTCAGCAGGCGAGAGGATTACTGCCAAAGTGGCTGCAGGTTATTATGTCGGAAGATGCGCTGCTTAAGATAATTGATGTGTGGTTTTGCGGCGTGAAAGATCTTTTAGACGATGGAAAAATTAATGGTTCACAGAAGGAAGGGGCTTAAGCCCTTTCCTTTTTTAGGGGGATATTATGAAAACGAATATAATGGGAACTGCAGTTGCTACGGTCCAGCAGATGCAGTCATATATACAGAAAGTTAATCCGGCAGTACCTAAATCCGTAATCGATATGGTTGAATATTATATATCAGAAGGAAAAACGGAAGGAGTAAGGGGAGATATCGCCTTTGCGCAAAGTTGCCTCGAAACAGGTAATTTCACATTCAATGGTTCTGCCGTAACATTGGACCAGAACAATTTTGCCGGAATCGGCGTTACAAAAAATGGTATGAAAGGGAATTCGTTCTCTCATCCATGGATCGGCATCCGGGCACAAATCCAGCATCTTAAAGCATATGCATCTAACGAAAAACTGTACGGTGTATGCGTGGATCCTCGTTTCTGTTATGTGAAAAGAGGAATAGCCCCATATGTTGAATGGCTTGGGATACAGGAAAATCCACAGGGCGGAGGCTGGGCTGCCGGGAAGAATTATGGCTCAAAGATATTGGAAATTCTGGCGAAGATAATCGCGATGCCAGAAGTGAATAAGGAGGATGTTACAATGAATCTTAACACAAGTTTAATCAGCAATAACAACAGCTATGCAAATCAGGTGCCTAAATACATCGTTATCCATAATACAGATAACTTTGCAAAAGGAGCAAACGCAAAGGCACATGCTAAGGCTCAGCATGACGGGAACTTCTCCGGCTACTCTGCCCATGTATATGTTGATGATACCGAAGCTTATCAGGCTACACCTTTTAATCGAGGCGCATGGCATGTCGGCGTTAACTATGGTGGTGGTCTTTTCGGAATTTGCAACAACCACAATTCTATCGGCATTGAGATGTGCGTGCAGGCAGGGTATAATTATGATAAAGCATTTCGGAACACTGTTGAAATCTGCAAGATGTTGATGCAGAAGTTTGGAATTGACGCAGATCATGTGGTATCCCACTATGATGTGTGCGCAAAGAATTGCCCTTCTGCAATCCGGGCAAAAGGTGACTGGAACCGCTTCAAGCAGCTGATCGGCGCAAAGGCAGCAACTACAACTGTAGATAAATATTACAGAATCCGGAAAACCTGGGGAGACAGTAAAAGCCAGATCGGAGCGTACAAGAGCCTTGAGAATGCAAAGAAAGAGTGGAAACAGGGCTACACCATCTATGACTGGAACGGAAAAGCAGTGTATCCAGAACAGAAAAAAGACACTTCATCAAGCAAAGCAAAAGTTAGCCTGACTGAAAAATTAAACATTCAGCTTCCAGTGCTGCAGTCTGGAACAGAAGGTTCGGCAGTGCGTTGCCTGCAGGCAATACTCGGAGTTGCTGTTGATGGAGATTTTGGAAAGAATACCAAGACGGCACTTAAAACATTCCAGAAGAATGTTGGCATTGATGATGATGGTTGCTGTGGCCAGAATACATGGAAAAAGATTGCTGACCACATGAATGCAAATACATTCAAATAATAACAAAACAGGTGCTTTTTATAATATGTTTGCTTCAAAAATTGCCTTACAGGGTATAAAATATATCACGCAGTTTATAACAGTATTTGATATAATCTAACAAAAGTCCTTCCGATATATCAAGAGGTGCTAAATTATAACGGAAGGAGCAATGGCATGATTAAAATTTTACTGTCAAAAAAGCTTGGGGAGATGAGACTTACTCAGGCAGATTTGGCGAGGGCAACCGGAATAAGACCCAACACCATCAACGAGTTGTACCACGAGCTTGCAGATAGGGTGAATCTGGAACACCTCGACTTGATTTGCGAAGCCCTGGATTGTGAGCTGGATGAATTGATTGTTAGGGTACCGAACAAGGAATCAGCCATAACCCACACTCGCCAGGGAACTCAAAAACCCGGCAGAAAGAGGTAACCGCTGCAACGGTTACCTCTTATTAAAGAGGGGATTTCCCCCTCTTTATTTTACTTCTTTTAAATTATAATCCAATGAATCGTACAAATAATCTGTATCAAATCCCATATCTTTGTAACCTTGCAATACAGTTCCAACATAACGGCTAGATGGCCTTCCCGCAGTGGCTGAGTCAGGCAAGAGGTATATCATAGCCTTTTTTCTAGTGCCGTTTTTTAATTGTACAAATACATTTCTCTTTTTATAAAATCTCGGATATCCCTCGTACAGATCAAGAGCCTTCTCATTTTTGCTATCGATATTCCAAACAGCAACAGGAACTCTACTTCCTTTTTGCCTTTTGACGGTTGCATAAGATCCTGTGCGGCTTCCTCTGTAAAGTAATTTCCAATTTATCAGATATCCGGTAAATGCGACCGTTGCTCCAGGACAACGGTATGACATTTGCTGCACGTTAAGATTGCTTCCGTATGCTACATATAAACTCATGGCATTTCCTTTCTCCCCGTAAAGCCGTTAGGTCAGCTGATTTATAACTAAGCAACCTGTTCTGCTTTTGCGTTTTCACGGAGCTGTTTCATCATGTGAAGCCTGCAGGTCTTAAATTCATCTCCGTAGAGTCCAAGGCGGTTAGTCAAAATATTGTACATAAGTGTAATTTTTTTCTGAGCGGTATATCCATTCATTGAACGGAATACTACTTTATCATCGGATTCAATAGCCCAAGCAGAGAGCGCAAGGCAAAACTGAACATATGCTTTAATTTTTCCTGCATGAAGCGTGCTATTGAAAAGTCTAAATTCAACAGTACCTTTCTGGAAGAAGCTATGGAGATTCAGTGCATGATATCTTGTGGAGTTATAATGCTGATGATCGATACCACCACAATATCCATCGTTTGCTGGGCTATACCAGATCTTTTCGACAGAATCGGTTGTGATGTTCTTATCTTTTTTCATGGTATCGAGCAGGTTTTTACAAACTGGCAAACACCAACGATTTTTTCTGCTTCCGACTGCAAGGGCATCATAAATAATTTCCTGCCGACTATACATGAAGTTTACCAATCTGCGCAGAGAGGTTGCTGTATGGTTTGCTCCATCAACATGGATATGGATACCACATGAAGCATGAGGTACTCCACCAATTTCTCTGAATTTGCGAATGATTGCCTGCAATGTTTCAAGATCATCATATTTGAGAATAGGAGTTACAAATTCAACCCTGTATTCGTCCATGTTCGCATTTCCTGTTTTGCGTACTGGAATAATGGAACTGTCTCTCATTATTTTCCATTTCCGTCCCTGTGAATCACGAATGATTCTGGTGTGATAGCAGGTGTGATCAGGACCTGTTACCGTACTCCCGATAACTTCGGCAACAGCTTCAGCTGCCATAGCTCTTGTGATTCCTGTAAATTCAACCTCAACACCGTAGTTCTGTTTCTTTAAAAGTTCTGACATATCATTTTCCTCCTATTATCTCTCAAACCTCGCACCGTCTATGCGAATGTTTGTTCTGTTGCTTATGTTTGTATATTACCATATGTACCGCACATGTCAATAGTTTATTGAAGAAAAACTCTAAAATAATGAAGAAAAATATTGACAAAATAGAGAATAAGAGATATAATAATATCATAAAGAACAGGGAGGTGTTAAGATGAACAAGAATCGCAAGAAACCAAAAAAAGAAAGCGATCATGAAGAACTGCTCGCAAAGTTGATCTTCATAACCGCAATCTTAAATCTGATTCAAGCCATAGCAGACTTGATCAAAACATTCAGTTAGGAAACGGGGAGGTCAGAACTCCCCCGAATCCAACTTTAATATACAACACACAATAACGCATGTCAAATGAAATGGAGGTCTATATGAACATTATATTAGATATTGCCAAGATTGTTATTTCAGTTGCAACGCTGATATGTTTATACAAGATATACAAAAAGAGAAAGGAGGATTGATAGAATGATTTCATACAACCCGCTTTGGCACACACTAATAAACAATGATATGAACAAAGGTGACTTAATGGAAAAAACTGGAATTAGCTATGGAACCATGGCTTCCATGGGAAAGAATGAGCCAGTCAATCTGAAACAGATAGATAGAATCTGTAAAGCTCTTAATTGCGGCATCAGTGATGTGATAGAGTATATACCTGATTAACATCACTGCAATAAATAATACGATTTATTCCCGTGATGTTAGAGTGATGTTTGGAACTATTGCAAATAATAATACAACGTGGTATATTTAATAAAAGCCCGCCTCTCTTATTTTATTTAATACACGGTAACACGAAAAAGCAGCCTAGTGTTATTGAGTTTGAATAATGAGCAAAATCCCAGAAATCCTTTATTTACAAGGGTTTCCGGGATTTTATTTTTGTCCGTGATGCTACGGTGATGTTAATGGGGAGAAAGTGTCTTATTTTTGGGGATTTTTTGTTATTATATGATACTGTACGTTTCATATGTTTTTATCTTCTGCATTATCATTTGTGGCTCTTACTTCATTGAGAGCGTCAGCAAGCTTCCTGTCTTTTCCTGGGTACAAATGAGCATAAACTTTCCAGGTTGTTTCCGGTGATTCATGTCCAAGCCGGTCCGAAATCTCTTTGATAGAAAACTTCATGTCAATCAGCATACTTGCGTGGGAATGGCGAAGATCATGGATCCTGATCTCTGGAAGACCAGATCTGGCAGTTGCACGTTTAAATTCTGACCGCATTCCGGACTTCTGGAAGTAGAAGATGCGTTCATCCGGCTCTATGGCCATACTTGCAACATAGTCTTGAAGCTCTTTGTACAACGATTGAGGAATATTCACGACACGTTTGCTCTTTTCAGTTTTGGGTGTTTGGAAGTATTGTTCGCCTTTTATCACCACAAAGTTCTTATTAATGGATACGGAGCAGTCCGGCAGGATATCTGCCGGAGTAATGGCTAGAACCTCTGCAGACCGAAGCCCGCCATAGAACATGAGGCTGAACGCCATCCGGTACGCACTTTTCTTTTCAAAGGTAAGGAAGTAGTCAAATTGCTCTCTGGTCCAGATGTTCATTTCATCTGCACTGCTTTTCCCGATCGCACCAGCTGCAAGGCATGGGTTGCTTCGGAGTTTGTAATATTTGACGGCATAATTCATGATAGCAGACATCTGGTTATTGATGGTCTTCAGATACGTCTGAGAATAAGAATTCCCCTTATCGTCCCTGTAATTAATCATGGCATCTTGCCACCGGTGGATCACGATCGGAGTAATGTCACCGATCTTCATATCTTTAAAGAATGGCAGCAGTTTCATGTCTATCAGATACTGCTTGTTTTCCAAAGTGGTCAGTTTCAGCCGGGAGCTGCAGTCTGACATATAATTCTTGATCAGAGCAGAAAACAGGATATCTGGATCCTTGGCGCCCTGTGCCAGAAAGTCACGTTCCCATTCTACAGCCTCTTTTTTGGTAGAAAACCCCCTTTTGCATTTATGCTGACGCTTGCCAAGCCAATCATCATAGTAGAAGTTGGCGTACCATTTTGTCTTTCCATCTTTGGTAAAATACTTATAAGCCGGCATCTGAATCCTCCATTACTAAACAAATGTAATCAACAAATGTTTGACAAAAATGTTGAATATAGATATAATGTACTTAACAAGAGAACCGTTGGTCAGTGCACACCTGACCGCCGGATAGAGTAGTAACTAAAAAATAGCGCCTTACTTTACCAGAGCAGGGGCGCTATTTTTTATGCATTAAATTGATAACAAGAGTTACAACTGCACAAAGCATAATTACAAAAGTAAATAAATCACCATATGTAACCATCAGCACCAGCCTCCTTTCACCAAAGTGTCCGGCGGCTGACATAACACCCCAACGGTTCCCCAGTTAAATATACTATTCTGTTTTTTCTTCTTCCATCTTCTCCATCATTCCCAAAAAGATACGTTTTCCCTTCTTGGATAACTGACGGTACCGCAGGATGATATCCTGTTCGTCTTCTGAAGCAATGGCACAGCTGTATTCAGAATTACCCACAAGGTAATCCATAGAGGTGTCGAGGGCTTTTGACAGGCTTGCAGTGGCATCTATTCCAGGAACAGTCTTTCCGGCCAGAATGTCACAGCAGGTTTCCTCTGTCAGCGTTGATTTTTTGATCAGGTCCGGAAGGCTCATCTGCAACTGAGCCAAACGGGCTTTTGTTCTTGCTTGCACTGCGGAAACTTCTTTCGGATCCGCAACAGCATATCTTGAAGTAGTCCGGCCAAGAATGTAATCTGCTGGCACACCGAAGCATGCAGCACTGCGATTAACAAATTCTGTTGACGGAAAAGAGTAACCTCTTTCGACATTCGATACTACTTGGCCAGAAAAACCTATTGCTTTTCCAAGTTCGGACTGACGCAGATTAGCCTCAGCCCGCAATTCTTTTATTCGTTCACCAATTGTCATAAAATCTCCTTGATTAGTTTGCCGGTTCATATTCGTATCCGCTTTCGGAAGCCGATATATAACCTAATGGAGTTGTCACACACCCTTCATCATCTAATTCGCCATATGTTCCAAGGCCGGTGAAAGAATTGGAAAATACTATTCCAGTTCCGTCATCACATATTATAGAAAACCAGTTATATCCACTATTTTTTATTTTGTTCTCGAGAAAAGTTGCGTATCCGTTTTCTGAAATCTGCGACAAGACTTCTTTAGGTATAACAATATATGCACGCTGTCCAATTACATCAGTACCATTTCCGTTTGTCACATCATCACACATTATAATAGCATTTAACAATCGCTGATCGTTTTCGTTGTCTGTAGTCGAAACAGAATCTGAAGACGGAGTGTCTGAATCAGAAGTAGCTGCACTACTGGAAAGCTGCTCTTTTAACGAAGCATTTTCTGCTTTCAACTCCTCAATTTGTTTCTTTAATTCTTCCACTGTTTTCAATAGTTTTGTGTTTTCAGCTCCCTGGATCTGATCTGGCGCTTGAGAAAAAGCGTCTTTTTGAATTTGCAATGGATACGAAGTACCCGTGCCAAATGGAAATTCTGAAAAAGTTGTATTTAATACTTGAAAATCGTTTATTCCATAATCTGTTAAATCTTGTTCTCTGAAATGAAATTTAGCAACTCCTTTTTTTCCCGCAGCTATACAAGTGCCCCCAGAATATATGGTAATTTGAAAACCATCTATGTCTGAACCGTCTAAGCCAAAGTTAAAATCATGATCTGAATGATTTTGAATCATAAACTCTATTGCGTAATTCCCTCTTTCGTAAAAAATACGTTGTACATTTACTGTGTATTCTTCAGTATCACAAATTAGAGAAACAGGAGATTCGGCATCTATTCTTATGGCTTCATTGTCTGCAATAGTAGATGCAGTTTCAGAAGCAGCGTATACAAAAAGATTGTTTGAAATAAAAATATTTGAAATAAGACTACTTGCCAAAATGATAGCAACTGTTTTTCTTCTCATATGTTTATTTCCCCTTCCTGCTCCGGTACCACTCGAAGCTTATTATTTTGCTTTCTTAAGAGGTTCGACAGTATCTTCCTCCTGTCGCTTTAAACATTTTATGTACCCCTTTAATTCACCTCGAAATTCCAACTGCGCATCATGTGGAAGTTGGTGAAATAGTTTTAAAATATCTTGATCCTCTTGGGATATAGAAATGGATTTTTCACCAAGCAATATATAGTCAGTTGATACGCCGAAATATTTTGCTAGCTTAACAACGACATCACAAGAAGGCTTACTTCCTTTTTTCCAATCCGAGACAGAAGAATTGGAAATTTCCAAATCAGAAGTGAGCTTTTTGGCCGTAATTCCGTTTTCTTTTAATAATGCAAGGATTCTATCTAACATGAAACCTACCTTTCAATAAAAATTGGAAATATCCAAATAAAAGTATTGACAAATTGGAAATATCCAATTATTATTAAAAATGTAATAAACAAATGTTTAATGCAAAACAAAAAAAGAGAGAGTTACATCGATAAATCGGAGAGCAATGCTTTATTGTTTTCTTCAATCATGGCCGCCACAGCAATGATAAGAGCCTCAGCAGATGCTTCCGACATAACAGTGTTTCCGGCAGGAATACCGTTTCTTAATAATTCAGAAAGAATCCGGCGGTTTTCGTCACCATAACGTTTAAGTCCAATTCTTCTGAGATTATCAATCCAATTATCCATGATAACTCCTTTCTGATTATTTTAATGCAATCGCAAACAAATGTAAACAACAAATGTAATAAACATTTGTTGAAAACGGAGGTGATATTTTGAAGCGAAAACTGTCTCCATGGTGCAAAGAAGTAAAGAAAACCCTAATTGACAGAGATATGTCTGTCACGGAATTATGCGGTGAAGTTGGGATGTGCAGGAACTATGTGACAACCACCATAAATGGAAGAATGTATGCACCTGCACTTGCTGAAAAAATCAGCAAGGCTCTGGATATCGATACAGAGTACACAATTTAATTATCATAACTTGATTATACAGCTTATAGAAGGAGAGAAAAATGTCGAAATTTGCTACGAAAGCAGCGGCTAATATGTTTTGCCAGGCACGATATGAGGCGGCAAAGTCAAATGAGCGTCTGAGCAGCAGAGAAGGTGCTGCGGAAGAAATAGGAATTGATCGTACAAGGCTAGCCAGAATCGAACTTGGGAGCACAATACCATATCAGGAAGAGGTCCTTTTGATGGCTGACTGCTATAAGGCACCAGAATTGAAAGGAAATTATTGCCGGGAGATGTGCCCGCTTGGAAAGAACATGCCGAAGATCGAGAATGCAGGACTGGATAGAATCAGCCTGAGAATGCTTTCTTCTTTAAAGAAGATAAACGAGGCAAAGGAATCACTTCTTGATATTACGGCAGACGGAATTATCTCAGAAGAGGAAAAACCGGAACTGAAAAAAATCATTCAGACATTAGACGAAGTAAATGGGATCACGCAGAATCTGAAAAATTGGATTGAGAGAAATCTGGAATGAGGTGCTTGGTATGGAAAATGCAAACGGTGTAATCAAAAAGCTTACATCTGCGGAACGTTCTTACTACACAGCCGCTGAGGTCAGAGAAATGATGGGTGTGAGCAGGGATACGGCATATCGCATGATACGTTCCCTTAGATCGGACCTGATAGCCAATGGACAGCTTGCCAAGGGGTATCCGTCAGGGAAAATACCCAAAAAGGCATTTAACAAATTATATATGATTGAATGAAAGGGGTGGATACGATGGCTTTTTATAGAATCTGCCCGGATTGCGGAGCGTATCTGGATCCGGGAGAGCAGTGCAGCTGCCATGAAGAACGCCTGATCGAAATGGAAAGAAAAGAAAAAGCAACTGCATTTGTTGAAAAGATGATGAAAGAAGAAAAAAATGGCCAGCTTCGCCTGGCAGTATAGGAGGGAAAGATGCTGACAGCAAAAGATCTTGAAAAATATCATCAGGCCGCAGAGCGGATCCTGAATGCAATGGACAACAGCCCGGTGCCGATCAGCTGGCACGAAATGGACAGAATGGCATTGCAGAGAGTTATCGCAAAGGAATTGATTCTCATTGACAAGGAGGTAAGGAAATGAATGTATGCAAGGTGCCAGATATGTGCAAAGACATGGAATATAAGTATATCACAGAAGATTCCAAAACAAGGGTATATCTGTCCGTGGTGCGAGAATTCAATGAGGCAGAATATGAGAAATACTGCATCCACAAAAAGAAAGAGAAAGTGAGAAAGAGAATCCTTTTTATTGCAAGAGCTTTGAAGTATGCACTTCCAGTCCTGGCAAGCACGATTCTTTACAATATGCTTTCAAATAAGCTTTATCTCGAAAGAGAAAGCCATGAAATTGGCTCAGAAATAGTTTTTGTTGGAATATTCGGCATCGTACTGTTTGGGTTTCTGAATTGGTTTATAGGAGGTGATGAACATTAAAAAGGTCTTGGATAATAAGGGGAAAGCGGAGTGTAGACGGCACCCACGATCCTATCCAAGACCAGTCAGAACTTTTAAAAACAGGTTATCGACCCTTTGTTTTTAAAGCCATCGTCATTTTATCACAAAAATAGGAGGTTATCAAGTAGATGAAAGAGGTTTTAGGAAGCTTGCCGGAAGTTATCACGGCATACAAAAATTACAATCTGCTGGTTCCTACAGCAACGGACGTGCAGCTCAATCCATTCTACAAATTCCATGTAGAAGAGGTTCCAGTCGATCTGGGTGAGAACAGTGGAGACATTTTCAAGGTTGGTTCAGTTAAGACTGGGAAGCAGGATGAGAGAGGAAAGGATATCTGGGAAGATGTGTTTTCCTTATCTAAGCCATTACTCAACAAAATGGCTATGGCGGCCGGTATCCAGTTCAATCCAAAGGAAACATATGGTGAGCGTATCGACCGGGTTACATACCGGGCACAGGCTCAGGGAGCTATGCGTAAGGCTGACGGAACAGCTAGAACAGAAACTGACCAGAAGGTGATCTGCCTGGAAGATGAAGAAGAGAAGTATCGCATTGAATTCGCGGACAAAGCCGCAAAAGGCATTACTGATGAAAAACAGGCACAGGCAGCTGCGGAAATCTTTTCTGGACAATGGGTGGAATCCAAGAATAAATGGGGGAAGAAATGCCAGGCCTTTGTGGTTGCGAAAGAAGATAGAGACAGATACATTGAACGTTCTGTCATGGTAAACATGGCGCTGCTGAAAAAGACCTGGGCTGAAAAGGCTATGACTGGTGCGAAGCTTCGTGTTATAAGAGCTCTGCTTGGCGTAAAAGGTACATACACAAAGGCGGAACTGCTGAAAAATTTCGCTATCCCAACAGTTATCTTTTCGCCTGATTTCTCGGATCCGCAGGTCAGACAGGCAATGCTGACACAAGGCATGAACTCTGTAAATAATATGTTTGGCACACCACAGATAGCAGTTAAGAATGTGGATTTCGAATCTGAAAGCACGGTATTTACTCAGGATGATCTGGACAATCCGGCATATACTTCGGATACAGAAATCGAAAATGACTATCCACCAATGCAGGAGCCGGATGTTGTTCCTGAACCGGAGCCAGAACCAGAGCCGGACCGATCAATGGATTTTCAGTGCTCCAGATGCGGTGAGATCATAAATGAAAGAGTTTACGAATATTCAATCAATAAATTCGGAGAGCCACTTTGCATTAAATGTCAGAGAGGAGGCGGACGCAGATGAAAATAATAAAGGTATCAACAGAACTGGAAATGTCCGTACATGAATTTCCAGAAGGAACCATGAGAGAACAGAATAAAGTCCTGTATGGCTTGATCGGGAATGGCTGTGACCTTGTAGAACATGTAATGCCAAAGAGATTATACACAGAACTGAAAATGCCATCCAGCCCTGTTAAAGAACCAGGGAAGTGTGTGAGTATGCTGATCGATGAAGAGGGAAGACTGAAGCCGAACAAAGCAAATCTGATCGGAAGTTATCTTTACGAGTTTGATAAACATGGATGCCCCATTGTTGGAAATATTCTCTTTATCGGAGAAAAGATGGGAGATGATGGCGTTGAATTCTGCGGAATTAGCGAGGAGAACTTTTCACTTTTGGAAACAGAATTAAAGAACATGATCACAGCAATGAAGGCAACAGTAAAGGAGATGAGCAAATGAAAATACTTCATACTGCTGACTGGCATATTGGCCAGTTTAAAGGACCTGTAGTGGACGGAGTAAATCTCCGTTCGCAGGATACAGTAAAATGTTTGGAATATATGGTACAGGTAGCTATAGAAGAGAAACCGGATATCGTTTGTGTATCAGGAGATATCTTTCACCAGGAACAGGTTGGCCCCGTGAGGTATTCAGACGAAATGATTACGGCAACGAACATCATTACATCATTAGCACATTTTTCGAAGTATGTGATCGTGATGCGAGGCACTCCAAATCACGATGGAGCTGCTCAGTTTAGAGTTCTTGAACGGATGCTGCTTAATATTAGAAATGTAGATGTTATTACAGAACCAGGAGTAATAAAGACTCCATGGGCAGACATTGCCTGCCTGCCGGGATTTGACAAACAGGAGTTCAGAGCAAAATTCCCTGGTTTATCTGCAGACGAAGAAAATCTTGCATGGACGAAATATATTTCAGATATGGTTTTTGCATTGAGAGCAGAGTGTGAAAAGACACCGATTCTCATGGCACATTATACGGTTCCTGGTTGCAACATGGAATCAGGGCAGACCTCCTTCTTCACAAACTTTGAGCCGGTCATTCCAAGAGAAGCTTTAATGGCCGCAAGATATGAGGCGGTGCTTCTTGGCCATATCCATCGCCCGCAAATCATTGAAGGACTTGACAATGTATTCTATTCCGGAGCGATCAATGCAATGAATTTTAATGATGAAGGACAGGATCGTGGATTCTGGATTCATGAATTTAATGAGAAAGGCACTCTGGTAAAAGGACATAAATGCACTACTCCATACAGACAGTTCCACACTATCACCTGGGATCCTGATGAAGCTGGCGACTATATCCGTGAAGGAGCTATGTATCTTCACAGAACAGGCATTTCAGAAGATGTGACGGATAAGATAGTCCGGGTGCGGTATTCCTGCACATCTGAGCAGAAAAAGGCGCTCAACATTCCGCTACTGCAAAAGAACCTGTATGAGCTTGGTGCATTCTATGTGGCAGATATTGAAGCAGAAAGCACCATTGACATCACGAACCGCGGGCTTCTCTCGGAGGAAAGCGACCCAAGGTTGAATCTGAAAAAATGGTTGGAGGAAAAGACATTTAAGAATCCAGACAAAATCGTGGAGCTTGCCGAGCCAATCATAGCAGAAGCCATGAAACAGAGTACCACTGCAGAGATTCACGGTGTGTTTAAGCCGGTATCTATTTCGGTAAGGAATTACAGAAACTACAAGGAAGAAAGTTTTGATTTTTCAGACATTTCATTTTGCACGATCAATGGAGTAAACGGTGCAGGAAAGAGCAGCCTTTTCATGGATGCTATTGTGGATTGCCTGTTTGAAGAAACCCGTGAGGGCGACTGCAAGGCGTGGATCCGAGGTACAGAGGATGCAAGAAGCGGTTCCATAGAATTTATTTTCGACATCGGAGAGAAACGATTCCGGGTAGTCCGCACCAGAACAAAATCCGGAAAACCAACACTGAACTTGTCACAGTATCAGGAAGAAAGTGCTGACTGGATGAATCTGTCCAAGGAAAGAATCATTGACACACAGGCTGAAATCGAGAAGCTTCTTGGTATGGACAGCATGACATTTCGCAGCTGCGCATTGATCATGCAGGACCAGTATGGATTATTCTTGCAGGCGAAGAAAGATGAACGTATTGCTATCCTTGGAAATCTGCTCGGGCTTGGAATCTATGGAGTAATGGAACTGGATGCCAGAAAGAAGCTTGCGGATGCCAGAAAGGAGCTTGCTTCTAAAAAAGAAGCCGTTCGGATCAAGACTGACTTCATTAAGGCTCAGGGAAATCCAGAGGAAGAACTGGAGACAGTAGAAAAAGATATTCATAAAAAGCAGGAAGAACTTGAAAATCTGGATGAATCCAGAAGAAATTTGATCGAGCGCCAGGAAAAAATATCTGAGGTCGAGAAGGAAAGTGAAAAAACCAGAAGTGATTTGAAAGAATGCTCAGAAGAATACAGTGCAATGGCAAACGATCTGGACCATTCAAAGCAGACACTGACAGCGTGCAATAATCTTTTGGAACTGGCCGATACGATACGGGAAAAAGCAAAACAGCATTCTGAATTATCTTTACAGCTTTCTGAAGTAGAGAAGGACGTTATTAAATATAAAAATGCAAAAAGAACACTGGATAGCTATAACGAAGATAGTGACCGCTACCAGAGGATTATTACAAAGAGCAAGCTCAGAAATGAGCAGATAGATTCTCAGATTTCTCTGCTGAGTTCCAGCGTTCCGACTGATCTGGAATACAGACTTGAAGAATTGAATCGCAAAAAAGAGGAACTTGATAGCCAGCAGGAAAAGAGATACCGTGCATCTGTTGCAGATCACGAACTGCAGCAAATCAGATCATCATATTCGCAGCAGATATCAGATGCAAAAAATAAACGTGATTATCACCAGACAAGGCTCAGGGAAATAAAACAGCAGGAAGAATTTATGAAAAATTCCGGATGTCCGGATATCGAAAATGCAAGTTGCCGATTTCTTGCAAAAGCAGTTGATGATGTCAAAAACCTTCCTGTTGAACGGGGCTGCTTACAGAAGTTTGAAAAAGAAATCGAAACGCTGACATCTGAAATGAACAAGAAGGTAGCGGAGAAACAAAAGAAAATTTGGGATATCGGATACAATCCAGATCAGCTGAAGTTGTTGCTCATACAGGTGAATGGACTTGCAAAATATGAACGCATAAAGAAAGATGCGGAGCAAAACAAACTCGAAATTGCCCGTTTAGAGGCCGAAAAGGAATCGAACGATAAAAATATAGGGCAGTGCGAGGAGAATCTGCTACAGGTCAAATCAAAGGCTTCTGAGATAACGGAAACAGTTAATGAATTGTCGGAATCAGTTGACATACAGGAACAGATCAAACAGCAGATGGCTCACCTGCAGACTTATGTAGAACAGGAAAAAGAACTTCCTGTTTACGAAGAAAGAAAGCAGCATGTTCTTGAAAGGATTGAGAGCATGGAAAAAGAGATGGAAAAACTTACTGACAGAAAATTCATTCTCTCTTCTCAGCTGACTGGTATGGATACCATGATAGAAAAAATGAAGGAAACATTTTCGACAGATATGGTAGAAGAAACAGACAGGCAGATTCGCAGTAACAAGGAAACTCTTGGAGAACTGCATATCCAGAAGGGAGTACTCCTTGAACGTCTGGAAAATATCGATACCATGCGAGACGAAATCTCCATGCTGAATAATGGAATTGCTGTAGCTGCCGGCAGAGCGGACTGTTACGAAGCATTAAAGCAGGCTTTTTCACAGGACGGAGTTCCACATCAGATCATCAGGAACATCATTCCTCATATCACAGATACTACGAACAATATTCTTGGCCAGATGACTGGTGGAACGATGGGAGTGGAATTTGTGATGGAGCGCACCGTCAAAGGAAAGGACGGAGACAAGGCAACGCTGGATGTTCTGATCAACGAATATGGCAAGACAACTCTTCCGTATGCTTCCAAGAGCGGAGGCGAGAAGGTAAAAGCTTCTCTTGCTGTTATCCTTGCGCTGTCCGAGATCAAGGCAACAGCGGCAGGAATACAGCTTGGAATGCTCTTTATTGATGAACCACCATTCCTTGATGATGAGGGCGCACAGGCTTATGTAGATGCCCTTGAGACGATCCGTGATCGGTATTCCGATGTGAAGATTATGGCAATCACTCATGACGATGCCATGAAAGCGAGATTTGGCCAGGCTGTGACAGTAATTAAAACAGATGATGGCTCAAAAGTAATCTACTAAGCGGAGGAACTTATGGCGAAAAGATATTATTGGTTAAAGCTTCCTGACGGATTTTTCCGTCAGAAGGCTATCAAAAAACTTCGGAAGATTGCCGGAGGAGACACCTACACAATTATTTACCTGAAAATGCTTCTTGTGGCGATGAAACAGGATGGAAGACTTTACTTCGAAGGAGTAGAAGCAACATTCTATGACGAGCTTGCCCTGGACCTGGACGAAGAAGTTGAAAATGTAAGAGTGACGGTTATGTTTTTGATTCAGCAGGACCTCATGCAGCTGATTGACGAAACCGAATATTCACTGTCGGAATGCGCTAAAATGACAGGTTCTGAGAGCGCTAGTGCTGAGAGAATGCGACGATTAAGAGATAAAAAAGCGTCACAATGTGACATTGAAGTGACGGAACCGTTACGCATAGGTGACGTAGAGAAAGAGAAAGAGATAGAGAAAGAGATAGAGAAAGATAAAGAGAAAGATAATAAAAACATTAGCTTGGAGCTTAAAGACTCCAAGCAGAACACGTTCATCTCTCTTCCTCTGGTTAAAGGCTCAGGAAATTATGATGTGACATTTAATTATCTCAATTCACTGAGAGAACTGTTTCCGGCACTGGATGTTGAACAGGAGTTTAGATCAATGGCGGCATGGCTTGACAGTCACCCTCGTAATCGTAAGACACCGAGAGGAATCAAGAGATTTATCACTGGTTGGTTAGAACGTTCACAGAATTCAATGCCGGCATCCAGAACACCGCAAGCACCTGCAGCTACAAAGAACATGTCAACGAATCAGTATATGGTGGCAACGGCCGGCTGGTGCGAAGGGATGGGTGATTGAAGTGACACCTCAAGAATTTGATTTTATCAGAGCTTCAATCAAAAGTGCCTATCCAACATTTAATGTCATGCCAGACCAATACAGCATCCGCATGTGGTACCGCATGTTGGGGGACCTGGATTACAAACTTTGCGAAACAGCATTGATGGAACTGTTTGCCACTCATACATACCCGCCGCAGATATCTGAGATACGGGAGAAATGCGCAGAATATACAGTTCCACACCTCAAAGACCAGGGAGAAGCCTGGGGAGAAGTCCAGAAGGCCATCAGCCAGTATGGATATTATAGGCAGGAAGAGGCACTGGAAAGCCTGACACCAATAGTCAGAGAGGCGGTAAAGCGGCTTGGCTTCCGGGAGATATGCCTTGATGAGAACCAGGATGCTGTCCGAGCGCATTTCTTCAAGATATATTCAACCCTGATCGAGCGCAAGACGAATGATGCAAAGCTTCCTCCGAGTATTCTGGAAGCGAAAAATAAATATATTGCACAGCTTACCACACACGAAAATGCGGCAATAGAACAACAGCACCGGGACCAGATAGCAGAAGAACCAGAACGTGCGACACCAGAGTATATAGATATGTTGATGCGGGAACACGGATTCAAGAGGTGACAGCATGGAGCAGACAAAAAACAAGAGAGAAGGTTAACCCTTCTCCCTTGTAACAACATCTGATATATCGCAGTCTAATGCATCACAGATTTTCTCTATCACCTTAAGTGATACGTATTCATTTTTTCCGAGTTGAGCGATTGCAGATGTTGTAAGACCGGCCTTGATTCGCAAATCTGTTTTGGTCATACCACGATCAATCAAGAGTTTCCATAGATTGTTATAACTTATAGCCATTACTAGCACCTCCTGACGATAGTATAGCATTCTAATAATCTATATTCAAGAAAAAATATCTAAAAATTAGATTTATTATTGACAAGTTGAATATATAGAGTTAATATCTAAATAACAGATAATAAATCCGAAAAATAGATTATTAGAAAGGAGAACATATGGCTAAAGTTATAGCATTCAATACAAACAGACAGGTGAATATTAATGCGAATCAGGAACGTCAGCTTAGTCGAAAATTTAGATGCCTTAGCAAAGAGCAAAAAATGGATGTGCTTCATTTGGGATTCGGATATTTTAGGCGGTTGGCATACATGGATCAGGATCAGATTTTCGAAGGAATGCTGAAAGCCTGTGATGGTGACTATGAGATTTTCGAAGAAGAAATTAGCAAGCTGCTTAAGGACGAAAATTTTTCAGCAATTTCAGGCGGGAGGGTGATACATGGCAAAGTTTGAAGATTTAAAAGGACAAAAGTTTGGATATTGGACTGTTGTAGAAAGAGCAGAGAATCATCCAGCCACAAGAAGCGCACAGTGGCTTTGCGAATGTGAATGTGGAACAAAGAAAATTATTCGAGCTTCCGCCTTGAAAAGTGGAAAAAGCAAATCGTGTGGTTGCCATAAGAATGACTACAACAAAATCCATGGAGGAAAAGGAACTCGTCTGTATGAGTGCTGGCGTCATATGAGATACCGGTGTGATAACAAAAATAATCAAGCTTACGAGATGTACGGCGCCAGAGGAATAAAAGTTTGCGATGAGTGGCAGAAGTTTGAGGTATTTAGAGATTGGGCACTTGAAAATGGGTATTCAGATAATCTGACTTTGGACAGAATTGATGTGAACGGAAATTATGAGCCATCAAACTGCAGATGGGCGGATGTGGTTACTCAAATGAATAATCGAAGAAGTACCCCACATTACACAGTGGATGGGAGAAGTTTAACTATTTCGCAATGGTCCAGAGAAACTGGCATACCAAGAAGCACAATACTTAATCGTCTGAAAAGGGGAATGAGTTTTGAAGCCGCAATAGAGAAAGGAGATTACAAATGTCAGAACAGTTAAAACAGGAACTTGAAGCTGATACTGACCGTTTAGAGGCGGAAACGGTCGCAGACAGTGAAACAATAGGGAAGCAGGAAAAAGATGCAGTAGAGGGCAAATTAGAGAACCAGGAAGGCAATGAATCGAAGGAAGAAGTCGAAGCGGCAGAAGCTGAAAACGCAAAGCCGGTAAAACAGAAAGCTCGAGAAAAGCTGGAAGCAGAAAAGAAAAAAGCAACTCAGAAGAACTTTGCGGATCCGACCATTACTTACCTGATAAAAAGATGCGAAGAGGATCAAGGGCTTGCTGAAGATGTGATGCAGGAGGGAAAGACCTGGAACAAGTGCTTTAGTTATATCGTTGAACAGGCTAGAAAGCAGTCGAATGGCAGATCCACTGCAGTTGAAGACCGGGTTGTATATGAATGGGCAGAGGATTATTACCACAAATATGAAAAACCGGAAACTGCCAAAAAGGAAAAAGGCAAAAAGCCTGCGACAACAAAGAAGACCGAAGAGCCAACTGAAAAGACAACCGAAAAAGTCAATCCATCAACTGAAAAGAGACCGGAAAATGAGACAAAATTACAAGAACCAAAAGGTAATACTCAGGTTTCTGAAAAGCCAGTGAAAAAAGATGCTGCTTCCAAGCAGCGGAAAACTGAAAAACCCAGTACAAAAAGCAGAGGCTTGAGCGGCCAGATGTCATTGTTTGATCTTCTGTAGGAGGCTGTCGCATGGAAAAGAGAAAATTAGCAAAGATTCCGAGTGAGGAAGCCTCTGACGAAATGGTTAGATTTTCAGACAGAGCAACAGGCACTCACATCATTACGACCAGAGAGATAGAAAAAGATCTTCTGATGCTGAACTTCTACCCGATAAAGGGCCTGAAAAAAGGAAAAAAGGAAGCTCAGATACGAACATTTTTCTCAAAGAACGATTACATAACTCAAGACCTGACCACTGAAAAGGTGAAATGGTTGACCGCAGCTTTTGACCGGATGGATTGTATTAGCCTGTATAAATATCATTGGGATAGAGAGACAGGAAACAGATATACCCCAAACATGCTCTTCTGGACGGATTCAGATATCGACAGAATGCGTAAATTCTTCAAGGAATGGAGTACAGAAAAAGATGATAAAGACTGGACAGCGGTGACACGTTTTCAGGATATGGTTAAACAGCGGCGGCTAGATGAAAAACATGCAAAGGAGACGAACCCTATTGATGCAGTCATGGAAACAGTCAAAGAAATTCCGGAAGATTTCAAGAAATGGGTGTCAGAAAAGGCGATGTCATTTAGCCGATACCTTATCTATTCTGCGAGATCGAAGAATGAAGCTCTTGCGCACTGCACATATTGCAATGGAACCACACTGATAGACAGAACGAAAATCCGACTGAGAAATAATGAAAAAGGGATATGTCCTCTTTGCGGGAGCCCGGTCACTATCAAGGCCAGAGGCAGGATGCCGATGCATATATGGGACGAAAGGATAGTTTCATTCATTGAACCAAGAGAAGAGGGATTTCTGTGGCGGTATTTTACGGCACATAGAGAAGTAAAGCCGGATGGAAAGACAAATGATGGATTATTCGAGATTGTAAGGACATTTTACAAATTTGCACCGAACGGAACGCCATGCACCAGCAGTTATGAATACAGAGAGTATAAACAGACTGGTATTGTACGGTGGTGCACAGATGAAGGATACAGAGCAAGTTCATACTGCACCTTATATCCCGGAAACCTGCCGGAAGCATGGAAAGATACTCCGATGAAATACTCGGCGCTGGAAATTTTGGCGGAGAATAGACCGAGTGAACAGATACATTATGCAAAGGCAATCAACAGATACAGGGGGTTTCCGCAGCTTGAATGGTTTATAAAAATGGGGCTGTATAAACTGGCCGCACATCTGATCAATGAGTTTCACGATGGTGCCTTTGGATATGAAAGCCGGAATGGAATTAGGGGACTGAGAAAAAGTGGAAAAACAATATTTGAAATTCTTGGTCTTACGAAGGAAAACACGCGAATACTGCAGTCTATTGATGGAAACATTGATGAACTGAGATTATTGCAGGAAGCTCAAAGCTCTGGTTACAACCTGAAAGTGGAAGAACTGGAACGGTTCTATAAACTTTTCGGATGCAACACAACGCTGATCCGGAAGGAGAACAGGAAATCGACCATCCATAAGATCTGCAGATATATTGAACGCGAAGGTGCTGATTATCGCGTGGGAGAGAGCGGACAATGTTGGCGATATTCCTATATGCAGCGTAAAGAAAGACCGGATATCAGAGAAGAACGTCTGCAGAATTGCGCTAAGGACTGGCTTGATTATTTGAACTGGTGCAAAGAACTGAAATATGATCTCAACAATATGTTCTTCTATTTTCCGAAGAATTTCAAGAAAGTACATGATCGGACAGCTGCGGAATATCAAGCATTGCAGGATAAAAAGGCAGCGGAAAAGAAACGCCGGGAAGATGAACGGATAAAGCGGGAAGCCGAGGTCATGAAAAAACTTCTGGAGGAAATGCTCAAAGAGAATGCCGGCATAGACAACGCTTTCTTGATAAAAGGAAAAGGATTGATATTGAGAGTGCCAAGAGATACACAGGAAATCAAGAATGAAGGAGCTGCCCTTCACCATTGTGTTGGAACTTACGTTGACCGAGTGGCCAAAGGGCAGACACACATTTTCTTTGTGCGCAGAGTGGAAGAACCCGATACACCATATTTCACAATGGAATATAACAATGGTCGCGTGATCCAGTGCAGGGGAAGTCACAACTGTGGGATGCCGGCATCGGTAAAAGCTTTTGTAGCTGCATTTGAGAAGCTGATGAAAGAACGAGAAGAAAAGATGGAAAGGAAGTGCGGATAATGGCGAAGCAGAGCATCAGAAGTATTCGAAAAGGAAGCGTTCAGTGGAACGAAGAAGACCGATTGCAGATGGTTTCCATGCTGGCAAAAGCAGGATATGCAGTCCAGATTGTCAGAAAAGAAGTTCCCGGAGGCGAAAACAGAAAATCAGCTCAGTACGAATACGTGATCGAGTATGGAGAGAAGGTGGAGTGATGAAATTCATAGCACGAAAACCAGTTGTAAGAACGGAAGTTTACCGGAAATACGGATTCACATATGTGGAGCATAAGCCTTGTTATTGTCCTAGATGTAATCATGTGTTGAATGCGGGGCCGAACTTTCAACCGAAATATTGTAGCGAGTGTGGACAGAAGATTGACTTCTCCGAAGTGAAGTGGGAAGAAGAAAAAATCCTTGAACATGCAGGAAGGAGGCTGGCCAATGAATAAGAGTGGTATCGAATGGTGCGATCATACATGGAATCCAATTACCGGTTGTCGGCATGGCTGTTCTTACTGCTACGCTGACAAGATGTCACTCCGTTTTTGTGGAAACATGAAAAGAAATATGGTCCAGACAGACCAATATCGAATGGAGGGAGATCTGTTCGTCCTGGATGAACCGTTCATGAATGAGGATGGAAAGCCTGTCATATATCCATTTGGGTTTGAACCGACATTGCACATATACAGATATGGCACACTGGACAAGCTGAAACAGGGGCAAAATATATTTGTTGGAGCAATGGCAGACATATTTGGAGAGTGGATTCCTGACAGCTGGATAGAGGATGTCCTTTACGCTTGTACAAAACATCCTCAGCACAATTACCTGTTTCTCACAAAGAATCCGAAAAGGTACACCCAGTACGGTGTGCCTTCTGGGAAAGGGAATATGTGGTACGGAACAACTGTGACGAATAGTGAAGACATGGAACGGATATACCAGCTTCCAAGCCTGTTAAACACTTTCGCCAGTATAGAGCCATTGCTCGAAGATATAGATGAAAACATTTCCGCACTGAAATATTTGAACTGGATAATCATCGGTGCCGAGACAGGACACAGGAAAGAGAAAGTGATTCCTGAATTCGAATGGATCAAGAGAATCGTTGTAGAAGCTGATTACAACGGGATACCGGTATTTATGAAAGACAGTCTGATTCCGATTGTTGGTGAGAAGAATATGCGCAGGGATTATCCGAAGGAGCTGCAGATTCGTAAAAGGAGCGAGAAAGTCAATAAAAAACTCAGCGGTAACTGCATGTTGTGTGGAAAGACAGAAGATAAAAACAAGATGGTTACCTTGACTGCAAGGGCAGTCAGGGGAGGCAGGGCGGCATCGTTTGGTCATATGTGTCATTCCTGTTTTGCGAAATGGCTGACTAGTCACAATATACCGGTGCCGGACCTGGAAAATAAAAAGGAGATTGAAGATGGCAAAGAGAAGCTGTAGAAGAACAACTGATGAAAACCTTATTCATAAAAAAGCTGTGGAAATGAGAAAGAAGACAGACGAACAGCTTGTGCATTATGTGGAAGATCGTGTGGAAAAAGCACGAAGTGAGGGCTTTAATTGTGGAAAAGCCAGTGTTCCAAAAACCGGAGAGGGAGCAAAGGAGTTTATCGCATTCCTTCAGCTGAATAAGATTCCGGGAATTGGAGCAGTAACAATAAACAAACTCATAAAGGTAGCGGAAGAAAATGGATACTTATAAGCGTTCGATAAGAGGTCTGCAGAGCAGATCTAACGGGGA
>LBCK01000070.1 GCA_000980705.1 Ruminococcus sp. UNK.MGS-30
TGACCTCCCGCATGGCGGAGGCCCCGAAGAATTTTTCCGGCGGTATGCAGCAGCGGGTCCAGATTTCCAAAGCCCTGGCCAACAATCCTTCCCTTCTGCTGCTGGACGAGGTGACCACCGGCCTGGATATCTCGGTGCAGGCCAAGGTCCTGGATCTGATCCGCAAAATCAAGGCCCGCTATGGGATCTCCATCCTGCTGGTCTCCCACGATCTGGCCGTGATCCGGATGCTGGCGGACCGCACGGTGGTCATGCTGGACGGGAAGATCGTGGAGAGCGGCCTGACCGATCAGGTGCTGGAAGATCCCCAGCACGCTTATACCCAGCAGCTCGTCCATTCCATGCTGTAAGGAGGAAACATGTTAAGAGCCATAAAAAATGCAAAACTCGTTCTGCCGGATCAGATTCTCACCGGTAAGACT
>LBCK01000071.1 GCA_000980705.1 Ruminococcus sp. UNK.MGS-30
CCTGGACATGGCCATGGAAGGGCTCAGTGCGCTTCCTATTACGACGAAATTCTCGTCTTTTCCGAGTCCAGTTATGAGGATAACCTGCAGGAACTGGGATATGTGGATCTGGACGACCCCGCATCCATCAATATCTACGCTTCCTCCTTTGAAAACAAAGAGGCTATTGAACAGGCGATCGCCGACTACAATGCCACCGTGGACGATTTAGAACAAATCCAGTACACGGACTATGTAGGCCTGATGATGTCCTCCGTCACCTCCATCATCAATGCCATCACCTATGTGCTGATTGCCTTCGTCGCCGTTTCCCTGATTGTGTCCTCCATCATGATCGGCGTCATAACCCTGATCTCCGTACAGGAGCGGACCAAGGAAATCGGCATCCTCCGCGCCAT
>LBCK01000072.1 GCA_000980705.1 Ruminococcus sp. UNK.MGS-30
CTATCATGAGTTTCTTTTTATCGTTCTCAGAAAGCCCTGCTTTTACATATACAGTTGCTTCCTGATAGCCAAGACTCACCATAGCTTCATACAAACCGTTACCAATCAGAATGATATTGTTTTCATCAATGACCAGTGCTCGTGTCTGACCAAACTTTTCAAGTGATCTCTTCAGCTCCCTGATCTGCTGTTCTGAATGAATCCTGACATTTTTCTCAGGATGCTTCAGAACACTCAATTTTTTGATTGTTACTTTCATCTTGCTTGTCCTCCATTTCTGAAGGGCAATGGCTTCCGGCTGCAACCGGCTATTTAATTGTCTTTAAAAAATCAGCAGCTCCATCAAAATACTGAGCCGCTTCCTCAACAATGCTTTTATCAATAT
>LBCK01000073.1 GCA_000980705.1 Ruminococcus sp. UNK.MGS-30
GCTTTCGGAAGAGGACAGCAAGACATACGATGCCATGGAGCAGCAGATCGTGGCATACGGCAAGGAAATCCAGCGGCTGGAACGACAGGCTCAGATTGAGGCAGAAATGAACAAGCCTACTTCTACGCCGATTCAGAACAAGCCGAACGCATCCACTCACAGTGATACCAAGACCGGCATTGCATCGGATGCATATCGTACTGCTTTCTGGAACAGCATTCGCAACCGCAATTTTTACGATGTCCGAAACGACCTGCAGGTTGGTACAGATACTGTATCTTGTTCCAGATGAGTTTGTGCGCCTGTAAAAGGCGATGTTTACAGTAGATTAGGCTCTACACCGCACAGCAGAGCGGTTGTCAATCTGCCTAACC
>LBCK01000074.1 GCA_000980705.1 Ruminococcus sp. UNK.MGS-30
TTCGCCCCTACGGTAAAATTTTTTCAAGCAAACAAACCAATTTTTAAGATAGTCCCCCTTGAAAAGGCGCCCGTAGGGTGTGCCTTGTGCTGGGATGTCCCGAAGGGACAGGGGGATTATCCCTCCGGCACTGCGTGCCACCTCCCTTTTCAAGGGAGGCTAAACAACTCCTCTGCCCTGTCGGGCATCTCCTCTATAAGAGGAGACTATTCGGCAAAGCCTCCTCTACAGAGGAGGTGGCAAGCCGCAGGCTTGACGGAGGAGTTTCGGGCGAACGATGTTCGCCCCTACGGTAAAATTTTTTCAAGCAAACAAACCAATTTTTAAGATAGTCCCCCTTGAAAAGGCGCCCGTAGGGTGTGCCT
>LBCK01000075.1 GCA_000980705.1 Ruminococcus sp. UNK.MGS-30
GCTCCCGGAAGTAGTACAATTTTCATTAAGGGTGTGTCAGACAATGTTTTGGTTGTCTGGCATTATACTTGTAATTTATCAGGAGGATTTCATTAATGGCTGAAAAAGAACATTATGAACGTACTAAACCCCATGTAAACATTGGTACTATTGGCCACGTTGACCATGGTAAGACTACTCTGACTGCTGCTATCACGAAGGTTCTGGCAGAAAAGGGTCTGGCAAAGGCTGAAGACTACGCTGATATCGACAACGCTCCAGAAGAAAAGGAACGTGGTATCACTATCAACACGGCCCACGTTGAATACGAAACGGAAACGCGTCACTACGCACACATCGATGCCCCTGGCCACGCCGACTA
>LBCK01000076.1 GCA_000980705.1 Ruminococcus sp. UNK.MGS-30
CGCTTGCCTTGGTTGCGGAAGTTGTTCCGCTGGTGGCTGTGCTTGCCTTGGTTGTGGAAGTCGTTCCGTTGGTGGTTGCGCTTGCCTTAGTCGTAGAAGTCGCTCCGCTGGTGGCAGTGCTTGCCTTGGTTGCGGAGGTCGTTCCGCTGGTGGCAGTGCTTGCCTTGGTTGTGGAAGTTGTTCCGCTGGTGATGACGGTGGTCGCCTTGGTGGTGGTCACCGTCGTGGTGGTAGTCGCCTGTGCGTTTACGATGACTGTTCCGGTCACAACGTTATAGTTGTCGCTGTCCGCCGGGGTAAATTCCCAGGTCAGCGTGTTCTTTCCGGCAGCAAGCCGCTTGATCTC
>LBCK01000077.1 GCA_000980705.1 Ruminococcus sp. UNK.MGS-30
ATGGAGTGAAAAGAGTTTATCTCTTTCAGCTGGTCGGGCTGTCTGTTCTGTCAACGGGAGTTCAGCTTCTTGCAGGAAGTCAGATCCTTAGTGCAGTAACAGGAATTTCGTTCAAAGCCATGACTATTCTGCTTGCTTGCATAGCAATTTCATATTCCCTGTTCTCCGGAATCAAAGCATCTATGCTTACAGATGCTATTCAAATGGTATTCATGCTTGTTGCATGTAGCCTATTTGTAACATTCGGAGTAAGAAATACAGGAACACAGGGCATTATACAGGGCCTGAGTGGTATATAAGGAGACTGTACAACGCTCTTTTCTGGAAACGGAGTAGAGATTT
>LBCK01000078.1 GCA_000980705.1 Ruminococcus sp. UNK.MGS-30
TAGCAGTTAAGAGCGTGGATTTCGAATCTGAAAGCACAGTATTTACTCAGGATGATCTGAACAATCCAGCATATGCTTCGGATACAGAAAACGAAGATGATTATCCACCAATGCAGGAGCCGGATATTGCTCCCGAACCGGAGCCAGAACCAGAGCCGGATAGATCGGCAGATTTCCAGTGTTCCAGATGCGGTGAGGTCATAAATGAAAGGGTTTACGAATATTCAATCAATAAATTCGGAGAGCCACTTTGCATTAAATGCCAGAGAGGAGGCGGACGCAGATGAAAATAATAAAGGTATCAACAGAATTGGAAATGTCAGTACATGAATTTCCATC
>LBCK01000079.1 GCA_000980705.1 Ruminococcus sp. UNK.MGS-30
ATGGATGAAGAAACGTGGATGAATGCAGAAAAAGCATTGCAGCTGGGATTTGTAGACGGCATTCTCTTTTCTAAAAAGAATCCGTTTGTTCCAGAAGAACCAGAAAAAACAGATTCAGATGAAGAAGAAACAGAGGAATCTCCTAAAGAAGATCCGGATGAAAAAAAGAAGGAAAGCACAGCATCCATGCTGTACACACCATCTAAAACGCTGGATTCTTTTCTGCAGAAGATTTCTTCAACTGCATCCAAAGGCACGCCGATCAACCAATTGGACAAGCGGCTGGAGCTTTTGAAATATTAAAAACTATAGGAGGACTGATACTATGACAATTCAG
>LBCK01000008.1 GCA_000980705.1 Ruminococcus sp. UNK.MGS-30
GCCGTTTTCTTGTGTAAGATACACCAATAGAAATTTTTCCGGTACGACCGCCAGAGCCTTTCGGCTCCGGCTTTTTTGTGTGGAATTTTGTTTGGTTTAGTTGTACTGTTTCAGCAGGATCGCCAGTGCAGTTTCGGTTTCCTCATCCTCCGGCGGAATATTCATGCCCCGGTCGAAATTGAACACCGTTTTGCCATTCCGCCGCAGGGAGATTTTCGAGGCTCTGCCTTCCTCGTAGCCGTAAATGGAAGGCTCCTCATAGTGTTTCACCCAGTAGTGAAATACGCTTGCTCCAACCCGAATCGTTCCTTCTGTCCACATTATTTTTTCCTCCTGCTTTCGTTGTTTTCTGTGCCTTTCGGCATGATGTATATTACCATAAAACAAAGGGGAAGTCAACGAAATTTCCAGCATATTCTGCACAAAGATGAAAGCAGAAAATTGTGTATGATACCAACAAAAAAAGCAAGCCCCACGTTGCCCTGTGTGGGGCATTTGTGGGAAAGGGAAAACTACCCGGAGGATACAAAACTACGCCGGACAGGGCAACACAGCGGCTGTACGAGCTGCAGCCCCTTTCGGGGCTTTGGTCTTGGGTTATGGTTTTGGATTACCGTCCGGTCTGACACTCCCATTCAAATTCGCAGGCTGCCTCGTACTCCTCATCGAAAAGGGCATCGTCATCGATTTCCTTTTCCGTAAAGTCGATGCTGTCGATTTCCTCAAAGGTCGTTTCGTTTTCCTCGGCATCTGCCTTTGCAAGGCTTTCTGCGTTTTCCTCAACCCATGCGGTGAACTCCTCGTTGTCCATCCTGTCCTCGTTTTCAATTTCCAGTTCGTATTCGTAGTCCGCATCGAACCAGGTGATGACCGCCTTTGTGATTTCGGTTCTTTCGTTCCAGTCCGTTCTGTTTGCCATTGCTCTTGCCTTTGCGATTCCGTATGCTACCATTGTGTTTTCCTCCGTTTTTTTGGTTGTTTTCCCTTTCGGTAACTGTATATTACCATACCTTTCGGCGTATAGCAAGCGGCTAAAGTACCAGAATATACAGCTATATCCGAGCGAGGTATTTGTGTAATATACACCAAGGAAAAAACGGAATCGCCACGTTCGCACGTGTGGGCTTGTTTTTCAAAAGCGGTAAGTTTTCCGCTGTATCGGCAAAAGCCCCACACGCCGAAACGTGGAGGCTTTGGTGGGCGAATCGGTAGGCATTCAGTTTAGCCTTTCAGTTCCTCTTCCGTCAAAAGGCGGTAGTTTTTATCCTGCCAAAAGCTGACGGTCACGTAGTAGGAAACCTCGCATTCGGATTCGTAAAATTCGTCATTCTCCTCATCGTACTCTTCGTAGGATTCCAACTCGGTGAAGGCAGCCACATCTTGCTGCTCCAGTCCCTCGCCAAACCCATCTGCCCACTGTCCGGTCAAATAACTTTTCAACTGCTCCGTGTCGATTTCGTTCCAGTCATCGGTCACCGTGCAGATTGCAACGCCGTAAAGCTCGTGGTTGTAAATTTCAACGGAAACTTGAATCCGTTTCAGCTTTTTATAGTAGCTGTCGCCGTTGCGAGCATCGGCATACTCCGCCAAATCGCCGTCATCGTATTCGGCTACTGCCTCTGCAATTTCATCTGCGTAGGACATGGCATCCACCAAAAACTCCGTTTCATTCGATGCAGCGACAACCTTCAGCGTGTTGTAAATCTTGATTTCCTTCATGATAAGTTCCTCCAAAAAATCGTAATTCGGTTGGCATTGCCGTTCCGTGTGTCACATAATAACTCTTTTTCGGAGACTTATCAAGCGGCTAAAGTACCAGAATATACAGCCATATCCGTGCGAGATATTTGTGTATGATACACCAAGAAAAAACGGAGTCGCCACGTTCGCACGTGTTGGTTTTCAGATGCAAAGCGGTAGTTTTCCGCAGTACAAGCAAAAGCCCCACACGCCGAAACGTGGAGGCTTTGTGGGCAAGAAACCGAAAGAATCAGTCGATAACGTGAATGCTGCCGCTCTCGTCAATTCAGATGGGAATGAAATAGCTCCGGAAGTAGTTCGCATACTTTTCTATCAACTCCGGCGATAGGTCGATGAATTCCTCGCCATCGACTCCGCAAATGAAAAACGTACCCTTGATGATGTCGCCACATTCCGGTATCAATCGATTCCATTCCGTATCGGGTTTTAATTTTCCTTCCTCGTTGCAAACAATCGCCACCTTGTCCGCAAATGGACAGATGACTTCGATATAACCGCCGACTATCTCTTGCATGGATTTCAAAGAGCCGTCAATCTCGGCAACATGGGGACATTTCCTTGGCTCAATTATCAAAACACGCATTTACTTTTCCTCCCGATATTCCGTATGCCTATGGATAATCGACAGGATTTTTTCCTGTTCCTCCGGCGAAATCCCGATGCTTTGCAGCGACTGCCTGATACCACAATCCGAGCAGATTTCCGTTTTGTCATTGGTTCTGGAAAGTGCCGGATGTCCGGTGTAGGGATTTCCGCAAATTGGGCAAATCTTTTTCTCCATCTTACTGCACCACCTTTCGGCTGACATCCATCGCATCCAGCAAATATTGCAAATCAAAACCGAAGTCACGGTATCCCGTACCGCAAGTTTGGAGATACGAGGTACTCGGCAATCCTAACTTTCGTTCCTCGTGCATGATGTAGGCAAACGCCGTCAGCTTGCAGATTTTTCTGCTTTCCGATTGTTTCACGTCCAGCGAAAAACCTTTCTTGTAGTAGAAATCCGGAAAGCCCTCGTATCGGTCAAGATTCCGTTCATCTCGTGCCGAAACAGCCCAAACCGCCACAGGCACTTGGCTGCCGGAATGCGGTTCGATGGTGAGGTAGTTGCCGGACTTGCTGCCTTTGAACAGCAAGCGATAATCGGGAATGAATGCCGTCCCGCTGATTACTGCATCCGGACAACGCATCCGCATTTGCCGCACATTGAGGTTCGAGCCGTAGGCGATGTAAAATCGTTTCATAGAAAAAATCCTTTCCGAAAGGCTTTGTTTTGCCTCTAGAGGCTTACCCTTCTACCACCACAAGACCGCCGAAGCGGTCGAATGGGGAGGCATAAGGCTATGTCTCTTAGTTGCCGAATCTCCATGCGGAGTTGCCGGAGAGGTTTTTGGTGAGAAAGTTTCTGGCAGTGGCGAATTCATTGCCAACCAGTCCCAGCCGAATCAGCCATGTTCGCATGGCGAATTTCGGATTCTCGTGCTGCTGGGGTTTTGGGCTTGCCGTTCGCAGCTCCTTTGCAAGTTCCGAAAGAGCCAAGCAAAGCTGAATGTAACTTTTCAATTGCCCGGCGTGCAAGCCGTTCTTTTTACCGTTTTCCGGTCGGTCGAATTGGAACAATCGGAACTCAATCGTACCTTTGGTAAAGGTCGCATGGTAGTTTAACATATGGTATCGGCTGTTGTTGTAGTGTTGATTTCTGCCGCAATCCTGTCCTTGCGAGGTGTACCAGATGTCGGCGAATTGTGCCATCGTGCGAGGTTTTTTCCGATTGACTTGCTCCAAAAAATTTGGGTCAATCGTTCGGCAATAATGTCGCATCCGATTGGTATCGAGTTTCAAAGCCTCGGCAAGCAAGGACTCGTGGCTCGCCATAAGGTTGGCGAGGTTTCGCAGGGTTTGCGGTGTGTGCCCATTCGCTCCGATGTGGATGTGAACGCCTGCACCAACTCCGGCGTGGGAAATTGCTCCGGCTTTCCGCAATCGGCGTACCAGTTCCTGTAAGATTTCAATGTCCTCGTAGTACAGAATCGGCGTTACCAGTTCGCACTTTTCGCTGTCCGCTCCGGCAATGCTGACGTCCCGTTGAAATTTCCACTCCCGTTCCTCAGCATCCCAAGCTGACCAAGTGTAGTAGCCGTTTCGGTGTGCCGTGTCCTCGTAGCGTCCTGTTCCGAAAAAGTCGGCTGCGAGCTTTGCAGCGTTCTTTCTGGTGATGTGGTTCATCTCAATTTCCACGCCAATCGTCTGGGTTTTCAGGTTTGCAATCTGCTGTTCGGTTTTTGCGTTCATTTGATTTTCCTCCGTAGTTTCGGGCTTTTTCCCTTTTGTTGTAACCATATTAACTCTAAACGGAGGAGATAGCAAGCGGCTAAATCTACAGAAAATGAGGTCAAAAGATTGTGTAGAATACACCCTTGCAATCCTTGCGATTGTATGGTAACATACCGTACAATGGAGGAGGTTTCGCCTTATTTTTTCGCCTCGGATACGGTCTGGAAACTATCAATTTCGGGAATCAAAGCAAGGGAAGAACCGTTTTCCCACCGCATATGAATGCTGCCCGCATCGTCAATATGCGTGACCTCACCGACTGTTCCGGGAAGAACCGGATATTTTTCATTCCGCATAGAAAGCAGCTGTAATTTTGTTCCGACAGGGTACTTTTTTCGCAGCTGTTCCAGATAAGACTTACTCGGAAACTGCATCAGTATCACCAACCTTTCTGAATGCGGAATTGCCGGACAGATGCCGAAGAATGACCTTTCTTGCCGCCTTGAATTCTGCTCCTACCATTCCCAGACGAATCAGGAAACACCGCATGGTGTACTTGGGATTGTCGGAGGTGTCCGGCTTGCGGTTGATGCGGCTCTGATTCTTGGCAAATTCGCAGAGCATGGAAATGAAAGTGCAGTAGGCATCTGCATCACCGTCCTGTTCGACCATGAACCACGGAAATTCCACCTTTTCATCCGATGGAATGATGTCCAGTGAATCGGTTTGAAAAGCAGCCTGAAAAAGGGCAGCCTTGTTTTCACAGATCTGCCGGAGATTTCCCAGTGTATGTTCCGTGAAGAAATCGGCTGGCATCTGCACCGTCAAGCCCTTGGATTCCGGTTCTGATGTGTCCGGAACAGCATAGCCCTGATTCTCCAGTTCGGCAAGAAGCCGTTCTGTTTCCTCACGGTCGGCTTGGTCGCTGATTTCCAGATTACCGGACTTGGTAACAGTGTAGCATTCACCGATTTTGTAGGCACAGGTGGGCATGAATTGATATACTGCCGGAATGCCGATAATCTCACTGATGGCTTTCACCAGTTCCTTTCGATTTTGACTGTGATAAGTAATGGTCATGTGAAAAACTCCTTTCTTTCGGCGTTTTTGCTTTCGCCATGACACATATTAACTCTGTTTCCCACAGATAGCAACTGTGAGATGTGTAGAATGTTTCGGCTGTCATTTGTAACAGATCACAAATCTGCCCAGACGATTCCGGCAAGCACAAAAACAGCTACATTCAGACAGATGCCATTCCCCCAAAGGCGGTACTCTGCTGCATCACGATATGGATCTTGCAGCCATTTCTGTACCATCTTTCGGCTTTTGGGACGGCTCTCCGGTTTTACCGCTTTTCGGTATTCTTCAAAAATAGCTGCCCATCGGTCGATTTCTTCCTCTGTGGGATTTTCCGATGCCAGGTCACTGCACCACTGATCCGGAAATCCCTGCAGTCTTGCACATTCCTGCGGTGTCAGTCTGCGAACCGCATAACCGCTGGAAACGATACTGGGGTCTTTGTGGTCCCGTGCCAGCAGTGTAGGGGTCGTTTCCCGAAATGCACCGCTGAAATTTCCCGTAGAAGCAGCATACACTGCATGATGGTCGGTAGCATTCAAAGTGAAAGCGACCTCTTTGTTGACACCGCCGCCCTGCGGTCCGTTTTGGTCAGACCGACCAATCATTGAGCCCTGCAAAGCATAACTTTCCAGCACAGCAATACCGCCTTGGTTTTTTGCTGGTGACTGATCGCTGGTGTCCAAAGTACGGGAAGTATCTGCCTCATAAATGCCACTGTGCGGATTACCGGAAAGCATGGCATTGCTGGAAAAGGAACTGATGCCGTACGCTTTCGGCTGAAACACAGTCTGGTCATTGTTGCAGGACAGCGTAGCAGATTTGTTTTCCTGTATCAGACTGCCCTTGCCGCCGCCGGCTTTTCCACAGCGAATCTTCAGTGTTTTCGGCGTATCCATCAACAGCGGAACATTTCCGCCGCCGGTTCCACATCTGGAAGTCAGTGTCTGTACTTTTCCGCTCTCAGAGATCTGAAGCCGGCTGTCAGCAGGATGATTTTCCAGTACACAAGGCGGATGATGGGCTTCTGCCCGAAGGGTGGCAGCTCGTTCTTTCAGAATGTCTATGCGTTCTCCGCCCTGGTCACACAAGCACAAGCCTGCCGTTCCAAAGCTGTCCGCAGCACTTCCGGCAGCTCTTTGCCACGCACGGAGGCTCTCCGCAGAATACCCTGACAAGCCTTCGGACTCAAATAGTATTTTTCCGGCACTTGCTCCGTCAAAATCTGCGACAAGAAAGATCCGTTTTCTTCGCTGGGGCACTCCCCAGTATTGTGCATCAAGAACTCGCCATGCGAGGGAATAGGATTCTGCCAGAATCTCTCCGGCTTTTGTCCATTTTCCCGCAGGTCGAGGAATTGAAATGCTGCTGTCTTTGACCGAACAGATGGCTTCGAGGACACAGCGGAAATCTTCTCCGCCGTTAGAGGAAAATGCTCCGGGGACGTTTTCCCAGACGATGTATCTTGGGTATTTACCATTGCTTGCACACCTCATTTCTCGGATGATACGGATTGCTTCGTGAAACAGCGAAGAACGGCTGCCGCTCAGACCGGTTCGTTTTCCGGCGATGCTCATATCCTGGCATGGACTGCCAAAGGTGATGATGTCCACAGGCGGCAGCTTTGCACCATGCAGTCCGCTGATATTGCCGAAGTGTTGCACCTGCGGCAGCCGTTTTTCTGTCACACGAATAGGAAACGGTTCAATTTCAGAAGACCAGACAGGCACAATGCCTGCCAGCAGTCCGGCAAGCGGAAAACCGCCGCTGCCGTCAAAGAGGCTGCCAAGGGTGAGCGGTTTATTCATCAGGCTTTTCCACCTCTTTCACCAGTTCAGAGTATGCAATCTGCTTTCCATCCCGCACGACATACACACCATCGGCATTTCCCGTATCTTCCACATACCGGCGAAGAATCACCGAGGCATATTTTTCATCCAATTCCATGGTGTAGCAGATGCGGTTCATTTGTTCGCAAGCCATCAAAGTAGAACCGCTGCCGCCAAAGGTGTCCATTACCACGCCATTTTCCTGTGTAGAATTGCCGATGGGATAGCCAAGCAAGTCCAGCGGTTTAGAGGTGGGGTGATTGGCGTTGCGTTTCGGCTTGTCAAAATGCCAGATGGTCGTCTGCTTACGGTCGGAATACCAGTGATGCTTGCCATTCTGCATAAAGCCATACAGCACAGGTTCATGCTGCCACTGATAATCCGAGCGTCCCAGCACAAGGCTGTCTTTTACCCAGATGCAGCAGCCTGCAAGATGAAATCCGGCATCAATGAATGCTTTTCTGAAATTCAGCCCTTCGGTATCTGCATGGAATACATAGGCAGAGCCGCCTTTTTCCAGATGTTCTGCCATTCGCTGAAAGGAGGACAGCAGAAATGTATAAAACTCCTCGTTCTTCATGCTGTCATTCTGTATGGTCAAACCGCTGGCACTCTTAAACGAAACGCCATAGGGAGGATCGGTCAGAATGAGATTTGCCTTGGTGTCACCCATGAGAGCAGATACATCCTCCGCAGATGTGGCATCGCCACACATCAGCTTGTGTCTGCCAACTGTCCAGATGTCGCCACGCTGTACAAATGCAGCTTTTTCCAGTGCAGTGGTGAGGTCAAAATCATCGTCTTTCACTGTGTCACCGCTGTTTGTATCAAACAAATCTGCAATTTCAGTTTCATCAAAGCCAGTCAGACCAAGGTCAAAACCGAGATTCTGCAATTCTTCCATTTCCACAGCAAGGAGTTCTTCATCCCAGCCGGCATCTAATGCCATTCTGTTATCAGCAAGAATATATGCCTTCTTCTGTGCTTCGGTCAGGTGATCGGCAAATACACATGGCACTTCTGAAATATTTTCTTCCTTTGCCGCCATGATGCGTCCATGTCCAGCGAGAACGTTATATTCCTTGTCGATAATGACCGGATTGACAAATCCAAACTCACGAAGGGAAGAGCGAAGTTTCAGGATCTGTTCCTTGTTGTGCGTTCTGGCGTTATTGGCATAGGGTACTAACTTGTTGATGTCAACAAGCTGAAATTCTGTGGTTGTGGTCATGCTCCATTCCTCCGCTTCAAAACTTTCTGTAAACCTTTTCTGGCGTCCAGCACTTTTCCACTGACCGCCAGGTCTCGGCTGTCGCCTCGGTCGGTGCTTCTCGCTTTGCGAGAGGTTGCCACTGGCAACCCGCACCCTTTTATTGTGCGGTATTGCTGTTTGGTCATCTTCTGGCGATTGGCTTTCAGATCTCGCCAGAACTGGGTATCTGCTTTCATGCTGCCTCACTTTCTGCTGCTCAGAAGCTGTTCCATCAAATCATCCTGCGGTGTACCGTCAAATTTGGTCGTACAGTTTTGTTTCACAATATCGAAAATCTCATACCAGAGCAAGTTTGCCTGTTTCTGAAATGTCTGGCTCATCTGCACAAACGGAGAGGCAATGACGCCGCCCGTGGTCGGATGCTTTCCCAGCAGTCCATAGGTACTGAGGGCTTCTTCACACTGTACAAATCGGGCGAATGCCTGCGAATAGCTTTCCAGCAGCCGTTTGTTGACGTGCTTTTCACAGCCACGCTGTTTCAGCCAGAGCCACGTTTCTTTGTACACAATGTCTGCTCCCAGCGGTTTTCCGTTCTTCTGCTGGGCAGACAAGTATGCACTGGGACTTGGCATATCCGCACCGGTCAAATCAGCGGCATCGTCCAGATCAGCTGCGTCCAATTCCGGAGCATGAAATTCCATAATATCTGCATCCTTGCCCTCTGCAATTTTGTCGGAGAGGGCTTTCGGCTTATCGCCTGCACGAACTCGTCTGCCGCCTCTTCTTGTGCCGTCCTTTGCCATCTGATTTCACCTGCCTTTTGAGAGAAAAATAGCCGAAACTGCGTAGGTTTCGGCTTGTTTGCATATTTCCGGGGTTAATCCCCCGTTTGAACCTTGGTTTTTGTGTGTGAGAGGGAACGCCGGTCTGTAAAAAATTCACAATTAGAGATTTTTATCCCCCCACCGGCAGCATTTCTGACACAATCAATACCGATAGACGGGATTTCGGTCTTCCGTCCATGTCTTACGGTCGTGGCAGGACTTGCATAACGCCTGCCAGTTGCTTTCATCCCACATCAGGTGCGGATCACCACGGTGAGGAATGATATGGTCGACCACGGTCGATGCCGTGAACCTTCCCTGTGATTTGCACCGCACACACAAAGGATGCCGGCGGAGGTATGCCTTGCTGACACGCTGCCACTTGCTGCCGTAGCCACGCTTGGCGGCAGATGGTCGGTCGGGATGCAGGGGCTGATGCTCTGCACAATACAAACCGTCTGTCAAGTTGGGACAGCCGGGATGCTTACATGGTTTCAGTGCCTTCCTCGGCATAGGGACACTCCTCACAGTCGAACTCACCGCCGCAGTCACAGCCCTTTTCCACCTTGATGCGCTTGAGGGCTTTCTTGTGGAGCTTCTTCACCCATTCGGTGGTGTCGCCCAGCTCATCGGCGATTGCCGCCCATGTTGCACCGTAGAAGTAGCGGAGGCGGAGCACCTCACGCTCATCAGCATTGGGATTCGCCATGATGATCTGTTCGATGTTACGCTTCATACGAATGGACTCGATAAGCTTCCAACGGGCATCGGTGAGGATTCCCTGTACCTCTTCGTCATTAAACTCCTCGGCGAGCTTCTTCCACTCGTTGTAGATAACGACCTGTTCACTGATACGGGAACGAAGCCCTGTTGCGTTACGCATGACACTCTTTGCAAGCATTGTGTTTACCTCCATTTCATGGCATAAGAAAAGCCGCACGATGCTTTTCGGCACTGACGGCTTCACTTGTATCTTAAATTTCCATTATACAGTATATCACATTATTTTGTCGCATTCAAGGGACATTCAGTCGCAATTAGTCGCATTCAGTCGCATCCTGTCGCAACTTTTCATCCAACGCCGATACAGCCTTATCATGAAGCCGATAGATATGTTTTTTGCTGTATCCCATCTTGCCGGCAATCACCTCGAAGGATTCAAAGAACAAATATCTGCGTTCTAACAGTTTTCTGTAGCGACGGTCGTCCAGCTTTCCGATAGCATGTTCAATGTCAATCTTAATAGCGATCATTTTATCAATCAAAGCATCGGCTTCCTGTTCAAAAGCGATAACCTTGCAGATAGCTTTGCTGATTGCATCGGAGCCACCATTAGGAGAAGATCCGCCATTGTTTTCATAGCTGACACCTCTGCCATACAAATCCTGACGGAGTCTTTCAGCCTTTTCCATCTTGTCGTTAATCATTTGATTAAGCTCCCATGCCTGATTCAGATATTCCTTTGCGTTCATCATGCTGCCTCCTTAACCATTCTGCGGATTCTCGCCATAAGTACGACCGTATCAATATCGCTGAGACTCTGCGCCCACTCGGAGCGAAAGAACTTCTCGTTCTCCGCAATTGCTACATCATCATGTTTTACGAGTGCATCCTTGTAGACGGTCGCTGCCGCTTCGATGATGGCAAGACCAAGAGCCTTGTAGGGATCGTATGCTGTAGATTTTCTTTCTTCAACCTGTATCATTTCTTACCTCCAAGTTCTGCCTTGACCGCATCGATCAGTGCGTTTTGGGTTTCTTCCTTTTTCTGCAATGCCGACATGATTTTTCTGTCGATCGTGCCGGTTGTGATGATGTGCTGTATAATGACTGTCTTGGATTGCTGTCCCTGTCTCCACAGACGAGCGTTGGTCTGCTGATACAGTTCGAGCGACCATGTCAGTCCAAACCATATCAGCGTAGAACCGCCTGACTGAAGATTCAGACCGTGACCGGCACTTGCCGGATGTATCAGACCGACAGGAAGCTCACCTCGCTGCCAACGGGATATACTGTCAGCCTTATCCATTGTTGCGAACGGAATATGCAGCTTATTGAGCCTTTCCTGAATTCTCGCAAGGTCATGCTTGAACCAGTATGCCACGAGGACGGGCTTTCCATTGGCGGCTTCGATGATGTCCTCAAGAGCGTCAAGTTTTCGGTCGTGTATCGGAAGAATATCTCGGTCATCGGAATATATCGCACCATTTGCCATCTGGCTTAGTTTATTGGATAGACTTCCGGCATTGCTTGCGGTTACATCACCGTCGGGAAGCTCCAATACCAACTCCTCCTTCAATTCTTCGTAATGCTGTCTTTCTTCCTCGGACAGCTTCACGGTATATTCGGAGATTATAAGTTCAGGCATATTCAGGTGGTCGGTGGATTTCATGCTTATCGTGATGTCGGATATTTTGTCATAGATCTGCTGCTCTGCATCGGGCAGAGGTCTGTATGAATACACGATATTTCCATTTCGACGGTCGGGCAGGAAGTAATCTGTACGATATTTGCCGATGAATCTTCCAAGCCGCTGTCCCATGTCGAGCAATCGGAACTCTGCCCATAAGTCCATCAGACCGTTGCTGGAGGGTGTACCCGTCAGACCTACCACTCGCTTTACTTTCGGACGCATTTTCATGAGAGACTTGAATCGCTTGGTGTCATGATTCTTGAAACTCGAAAGCTCGTCAATTATTAACATATCGTAGTTGAAAACCACGCCGTTTTCTTCGATGAGCCACTGCACATTCTCTCGGTTGATGATGTAGATGTCGGCTTGAGTTTTTAGTGACCTCAGTCGCTCTGCCTCAGTTCCCACCGCTACGCTGTAGGTCAGATTCTGAAGGTGCTCCCATTTCTGGATTTCGGCAGGCCATGTATCCCGTGCCACTCGCAGAGGTGCGATCACGAGTACCTTGCTGATCTCGAAGTAGTCATATATCAACTCGTTCACGGCGGTAAGTGTTGTGACCGTTTTGCCTAAGCCCATATCGAGGAGCAGAGCCGTTACGGGATGTGTTATGATATATTCGGCTGCATACCTTTGGTACTCATGAGGTATGAATTTTTTCACGGGTCATCACTTCCAATCTTATGAACTAACTCTGCAATATCTTTTTTATCATCCAGCACATAAACCTGAAAGCCCAATGCTCTAAGCTGTTTATGCCTTTTTAGCTGAATTTTTCTCGGAACATCTCCGGGAGCTTTTGTCTCAACAAAGGCGATCCTCCCTTTCGGCATCAAGACAATTCGGTCGGGAACACCGGATGTGCCGGGAGAAGTGAACTTCCAACAGAGACCTCCGACCGCCTTGACTGCATCACGAAGTTTCAACTCGATGTCCCTCTCACGCATAGGCTCTCTCCTCGTACATTTTCCACACCGCTTTGAACACATCAATGCATTCCTGCGATGCCTCACGCTGATACACCAGATAGTCGTAAACGGCATCATAGTTATCATCTTCCGGGAAGAAGTCATCCCTTGCCATGTCATAAGCCAGATCACCGGCAGGGTCATCATGCCCAAGAAAGCATTTCACTACCCAGCGGTGAAAGGCACTTCTCTTCGGTTTCTCACGTTCCATATATCTCATCATGTTAAAAACTCCTATTCTACGAGGTTTTTAGCTTTTGGTGACAGTCTACGACAGTCATTTCTATACCCTTATATATAGATATTTTTTTACATTTTTCTCTCGCCTGCGTAAAGTAAGGATATGAGTGTCCTCGACTGTCACCTTGGCTATTTTTCTACCTTTTTTTGACTTCAAGGTGACAGTCGTCAGTTCAGGAAATCGTCCAAAACTAACCTCAATCCCATAATCAGTCTTGCGGTCTTCGTTTTTTTCTTAGAGAATCCTGCCTGCTCCAATGCGGTATAAAAATCAGTTGTACTTCTGACAAATTCCCCATTCTGCGCACAATAGTTACGGTACTCTTGGTAGAGATCACCGGACTTTTCAGTGTAGGACTTATCGACCTCACAGCATTCAGCAATAAAATTTCCAAGCCAGTCGTTGTCATCACGGTACGAGCCGATCGCCGCCTTAACGCAATCGGGAGCTTTGATCTGGTAATTTGCCGAAACAACCTTTTTTGCACCTTCGATCAGCCACTTCAAAACTGCACCTCCAGCGTTGTCAATGAGGTACTGCGTGTAATTCTTGATATCCGCTGCTCCCTGAATCTTTGCGTGGAAAGGAATCACGATCAGTCGTCTCCAAGTACCGTCATCAGAGGCTCCCACCTTTGGCAGGTGATTCGTATAGAGGATCAGCGTGTGGGAAGGCTCGAAATCGAACGGGGCTTTGAACTTTTTCTCGGCAAAAATGCTGTCAGTGGAACAGAGCTGTTTTACCACGGAGGTGTTCAGTCTCATGCCTTCCTGTAACTCGGCAGCGATAATCAGTCGTTTACCCTTGAGCTCTGCCATTTCGGGCTTGACATTGCGCTTGCAGTTCATGGTCAAAGCATCAGCCGACATATTGCCGCTGTAGCTTCCGAGGACTTTGTAGATGACATTCCAAAAAGTCGATTTGCCGTTGCGTCCGTCACCATAAGCGATAATAAGCGATTCAACGTATACTTTTCCCACGATACACAGACCGCAAATCATCTGCACATAGTCGATAAGCTGTCGGTCACCGCAGAAGAATAATTCAAGTGCATCGAGCCACAACTGCATACCCTCGTCCGAGGGAACAACAGCGGTCACTTTGGTCAGCAGGTCTTCAGGGTTGGTAGCTCTCCAACCGTCCATGCCATCGGGGAGGTAGTAAGTGCCGCCGGGCGTGTTCAGGAGCATTGCTTCTTTGTCCAGTGCTTCCGGCGGCTTCTGCACCAGAGCTTTTGCCGCATCAAGGGCGTTGTTCAGACCACGCATATTGCGGTATTTCATGACGAATGCCTTAAACGACTTTGCAAAGCTGTATGCCTCATAAGCATCAAGCTGTCCATCGAAGAGAGACTCAACGAATTTCTTTCCGCCCTTGAGAGCCTGTTCCATGTTGATGCCTGCGTTCTGCATTCGTTCCAGAGCTGTCTTTTCAAGCTCATCAGCTTTGTTGAGCTGTGCATCGGTGTGCTCCATCATCGCAAGCACCGCCGACTGCTCGTTTTCTTCCCAATAAGTGCCGTTGTATCTGAGATAATCAGTCGCCTTGGTGAAAACAAGCTCATCACCGAAACAGTCCGCAAGGGTACGAGCTTCACCGACATCGGAGAAGTCATCGGGGATCATGCTGTTCTTGCCATATTCTTCGGGGCTGACATAGCCTTCCTGCTTTGCGACCTTTTTGCCGAACTTACAGGCAGAATGCCATATCGTTTCGAGTTCCTCGTCATCAAGCGGAGGGTCACACTCGGCAGCCATTTCGAGAAACTTCTCGTGCGCATCTTCGCCGATACCGAACCGTTTCACGATACGACCTGCCTTTCGGGACATGGTCGCATTACGCTGTCCCTGCGGAATACTGCGGTTGGACTTCATGAAAAGAAGCCAGTCCTCGATGGAGAGCGATCCCTCATGCCACTCGACTTCTCCCGTACTGCCGAAGAAGAAGCGAGCTGCGTCAAGAGCGTTGCTGTCGAAGAACGGCATTTCTTTCTGAATGCGGCGTTTCATCTTCTTGTGCATGGTGGCATCCTTGCAAATGCCGGCAGGGAGATAGACGTGCATCTTGGGGCGAGCGGTCTTGCCGTTTTTCGGTATCATGTGACTGCGGCTGTATACGATAGCGTATGCAACATCGGTGAGGATCGCCGACAGCCTCTCGGAATCGATCCATTCTTCGGGGTCATCGGAATGGGTGTTGTCGCAGTCGAGTACAAGCACATCGGACATCTCGAAATTCGCCTCACTACGGACATTTCCAGCATATCTGGCACATACATGGTCGAAGCGTACAGCTTTCTTTAGGTCAGCCGCCGAGGTGACAATCATCTCGTGGGGATAAGCCTTGTTCTTCGGATTACCACTGCAATCAGCGGTGTAGAGCGTAAATTTCATTCGTTTTCCTCCTTCTCAAAAATACCGTTGCATTTCGGGCAGTGCGTGAAGTTCTTTTCCTTGCCGAGTTCATGATTACTACAGACAGGACATACAGCTTTTGTATCGAGGTGATGTTCTTCCTTACGGGGCTTGCGGCATTCCTTTTTGCGAAGCTCGGCAATGGCAGCGTCAAGCACCTTGATGTCGTGGTAGAATACGTCATTGAAGTCGTCATCGGGTCCGATATGCGACTCCGTATCTTTGCGGAGCGACATCAGCCTTGCAATAATTTCGCTGATCCTCATTTTTTCTTCTCCATTTCTGCCGTAAAGTAGCGGATCTTCATGTATTTGCGTTTTGCCTGTTTGATCTCCTCGCTCATGCCCTTGGAGATCACATCGCCGAACACCCACAGTTCACGGCAGTGACTGAGGAGAATATTGTTCATCAGCACCGCCTCGGCTCTCTCGTCCTCATCGTTCATAAACTGCGTAAAGTAGATGTGAGGTGTGATCGGCAGGCAATGGTTGTCCACCGCAAAACGGCTGTATTTCTTTGCGTTCTCGGTGTTCTGCTCGATGTTCCCTGCGTATGGCGAGCAGATGTATACGATAGGACGAAAGTTTGCGGCTTTTCGGGCAGCCTTTTCTTCCTTTTCGATGCGAGTCATCGCTTCATATTCGGTAGGGCTGAAGTAGCCCTCGGAGTTGTAGAGATTTGCCACGATTTATACCTCCTTTGCCAGCATCTCACGGAGAATAGCGGTGAAGATCTCATGGAGCTTTTTGTCGCCGTTGATGATGTCGAGGACAGACACCGCCTTAATAGTCGTCTTGGTTGCACCGGTCTCCAACAGGCGATTTTTCTTATTGCGCACCCTCGCTGTCAGGCATACACCTGCACGGTACTCCAATGCGTCATAGGCTCTCTGATAGACGGACTCAATGCCGGAGTAGTCGCCGCATTCTGCCATAGCAATCTTGCCGACCATACTGCGGACATCATCACGCCAGTCATCGAACTCGACCGTAAATGCTTCCTGAATGGCATTGACCTTGTCACCGACCGCTGTAATTTCAGCCTGCTGTGCATTGAGCTTCTGTTCTGCCTCGATCATCCAGCGGAGTGTCGGGGAAAGGCTCATATCGGCAAGGTAACCGCCGGTCTTGCGGATCGCAGGCAGTACCTCCGAGGTCACCCAATGTTTGAAGCGTTTTGCTGTGGGGAGCTTGCTGCAAAGAACGAGGGAGTAGAGACCGCTTTCGTTGATAACGGTCAGCTTCTGTGTTCCGCCAAGGGTGTCGCATTTTGCGACATCCTTATCCTCATCGTCAACGTGCTTGAAAATTGCATCTCTGGCATTGCTGTATCCGAGAGCCTTTGCTACATCTGCTCCTACGAACCACGGCTCACCGTTAATGTCCATTGTTCTGATTTCACCGAATTCGGCATTTTTGTAAATTTCGTATTTCATGTAAATATCCTCCAATTCTATCTGTCCGTATTGGTGCGGACAGTCCTTTTCGTTAGTTATACTGTCTGTATTGGTTGTTTGTGCGTCTTTACCAGAGCTATTTAACGTCTTTTAAAGCGAAGTGCAGCTCACACCACTTTATCGCTGTAAGTGTATGCTCACGGCTGTCTGTAAACCAGCCATTCGTCACCATAATCGTGCTGATCTTTCTTGAAATGCAGTAAAGATTCTCTATGCTGAAATCTGTCTTGTCCGAATTCAAAAAGACGATCACATGACCTTTCGGCACTTTCTTGCCGTGGTGCTGTTCCCAAATAAGCCGCTGTTTTTCGATATAATCCTGTGTCTTAATTCCTGTGTCTTTGATTTTCACATAGGTGTATCCGTTGGAATGGATCGACTCACTGCCTACAGGAGCATTATTCCATGTCTGATGTCCCTTTTTATATGCCTGTCTACCGGATATTAGTTTGAGAAATTTAGCACAATGTGCCTGAACACCTCTTTCAGTCTTTTTCGCACCAAATCGCTTATTGAAAGCATCGGCTACTGCAACATAATTAGCGTACTCATGGCAATGCTCTCTGAGCCATTCATCCTGCTCCTCGGTAAAAGGATGATGAACACCCGCTATACCAAGGCTTCTGCATTTATTTTTCAGCGATGATGCTGTAACGAAGAGTCCAAAATAATCTGCAAACTGTATCGCAAGTTCTGCATAAGTTGCAGTTCCGACTTTATCACGAAGCCACTGCATTTCCTGCTCCGTATAGTGGTGCATCTGCCTCATCGGATCAGCTTCTCGATATTGGAGTTCTCCAGCTTTCCTTCAGCGACCAGCTTTTCGGTGCGGAGAACGACGTCAGCGTTGTTGATCATCTGCTTGGCGAGCGAGGAGATCGTCTGAGAAAGCTCAGCCTCCTTCTTGCGCTCATCCATACTCATTTCAGTATTGCTTACGATGCGGATTCTCTCACCGAGAATTTTCTGTAATTCCATAAGTGTCATAAAACTTCCTCCTCAATCTTTCATATAAAATTCGCATTCATATCCGTCTGCACGGAGCGTCAGTCCTCTTGCCCATCGGGGAGTGATACACATTTTCTGCACGATCTCATCAACGGTTATATCGTCAGTAGCTTCGATAATGACTTCATCGTGTACATGAGCGACAATGCGATAATCCCTGAGATTCATCATTGCATGGAGCAGAATATCTCGTGCAATGCCCTGAATGATGTTCTCCACGAACTTCGGTCCGTAGCTTTCGATACGTTCCCACTTTTTCTGCTCACCAACACCCATGTAAGTGACCGATTCGCCGCCGAACTTGTTTTCGCCGATTTTCGGTTTCACATAGGCAAGTCGTCTGCCGGATGGAAGCTCGATGAACAGAAATCCTGACTCACAGAAGATATGCAGTCCCTTGACATTAGCCTCTGTCTTTTCCTTGATGCACTTTTTTACGGCACGGTCAACATCCCACCAGAGCTTTACGATATTTGGAGATGCATCCCTCCAGTCCGTCACGATCTGCTGGATCTCATCATCAGACAGTCCCATTTCCTGTGCGCCCATTGCTTTCATCGCACCTACGGAGCCGCCATAGCCACAGGCGAGCTCGGCTATTTTACCCTTCTGTCGCAGATGCCCATTAATACCGTGTTTCACAACGGGAACTCCGAATATCTTTGATGCAGAGATACAGTAGATGTCGCCGCCATTTTTGAACACATCCAGGCGCCACTGTTCACCTGCAAGCCACGACAGCACAACACCCTCAATGCTCGTGAAGTCCGCTACAATGAAGCGTTTGTATGGGGCTTTCGGTACAAGAGCCGTGCGGATAAGCTGTGACAGTACATCGGGAATATCTCCGAAGAGGAGGTCGAGCGTTTCGATATCATCGGCTTTGATGAGGTCTCTTGCTGTATCGAGGTGAGGCATCGAATTACGATAAAGGTTCTGGAGCTGTACCAGCCTCCCGCTGAATCTCCCTGAACGATTCGCACCGTAAAACTGAAACATTCCACGAATACGGTCATCGATGCAATGAGAACTGAGCATCGCATCGTATTTCTTAACAGACGACTTCGCAAGCTGCTGTCTTAGGGAGAGTACCTTTGCAAGCTCCGGCGGCGCTGTCTCCAATAGTTCCTTTACTGCCTGTTTTCCAAGGGACTCCGTTTCCATGCCGTTTTCGGCAAGCCACTCCTTCATCTGCTGTACGGAATTTGGGTTGTCAAGCATGGTAAGTGCCTGAATTTCGGCAGTGATCTCGTTTTTGATGTCCTCATTGATCGTGATAGCGTGACGCACAAGCTCCATATCTACACCGATACCACGATCATTGATCTGCTGGTCGAGGTGATATTCATTCCATACAAAATCCGGTACGGGATATTTGGCGAGCCTTTGCTGAATGGCGATCTCCACCTCAACATCCCGGCAGTTGTAGGACTTGAACAGTTCCCATTTGCCCGGATGTACCTTGGGATGATGACGGTTGCCGTCCTTGTCGGGAATACAGAAGAACTTGATGAGGTCTTTGCCCTCGGACATCTTCTGCTTGTCCAGACCGAGAACTGCACCAACACCGGCAAGGGACATGGGCAGACCGAGCGTTGCCGCCCAGACCATCGTGCAGTGCCACTGTGTCGGGTCAAGATATGTTCCCTTGGGAAGTCCGAGATGCTTGGAAATACAGATGCGCTCGAACATGGCATTGTAGGCGGTCTTGATGACATTCGGGTCAGTCAGTGCTGCTATAATATCGTCGGGGAGCTGTTCACCGTTTGCAAGGTCAATGACCTGCGGCGGATGTCCGTCCACGCTGTAGCCGAAGAACAGAATCTCAAAATTATCGGATTCCGCATAGGGATAAACTCCCGATTTACTCAGATCAACATCCGAATAGGTCTCTATATCAATTGAAAGTATTCTCATAGTTCAAATAATCCCACCCAAGCCGAAGCCCAGCGCCCCACCCGTCTGTATTCTTAGTTCAGGAAATCGTCATCGTCCTCATCATCGAGGTCAGCAAAGTCATCTTCCGCACTGGAACGGCTACCGAGAGGCTCACCGTCACGGAGCTTCTGGAGATTACCGAGACCGCAGGCGATACCACGGGCAGTTCCGGTATTGTATGCGTAGAAATTGATAGATGCTCTGCCGTAAACGCCGGAGTACACCTCGCTGTGAGTAAGAATCGGCTGACGATCAGCATCCACGATCTCAGGTGCAGTGATGCTGTTGGCATTGACGAAGTATGCGTTTGCGTAGGCTTCATCATCTGGACGCTCGATGTCACCGTCACGAAGAGGTGTCTTGATCGCTGCCAGAGCCGGTACGGACTTGCCGTTGCCCTTGAGCTTGCCTGCACCTTCCTCGTAGGCAGCCTGAATTGCTGCCTTGATCTTCTGAATGGTGACGGTGTCGCTCTTGGGGATGATCAGGGAAACGGAATACTTCTCCTTGCCACCGTCCTGACCTGCTTTCGGTTCCCATACATTTGCGTAAGACCAGCGGGTATTCACACCGGTCACGACCTTGGTCGGATTTGTCATCTTCTTTGCCATGTTACTGTTCCTCCTTGAAATCTTCATTTGCATCGGAATACACGGGACGCTTGTCCGTTTCGGGAACGAGCGTCGGTGCGCCCTTTGGTTTTTCTACATATCCGCTGAGAATTTCAGCGAATTTCTTCTTGCCGAGCAGCTTTTCCATTGCAGTGATGCCCATGATCTCAGGCGCACCGTAGGGGTCATAGCCTGCATCGGTGACAGCTTTTGCGGCTGCATCCTTGTCGATGTATTTGCGGACGCTGCGACCTTCGACCAGCTTATAGCCGTCATAATGAACTCCGCTGAGAGCCTGTGCAAGAGCATACTCCTTGACATCATTTGCCCATGTGACCAGCTCACTCGCCTTGGAGAGAATGATTGGAATTTCATGCTCCTCAAGGTTGTCGGGAGGAGCGAACTCATACTGTGCAAGGAGCAAATTCTGTTCAGCTCTTTTGCGGCAGACAGCCTTTGCCTTACAGAAACGGCAGTGACTTCCGGCACAGAATTCTCCCTCACCGTTATAGGCAAGCTGTGCGGTCGGTTTCAGCGTGTGTTCCGCCCATTCGAGCAGCTCTGCCACGCTGATCTCCCACTCATCTACATTTTCAAGTCTCGGCTGATAGATGATAAGGCGAACGGTGTTGATGTCATACAGGAAATCAAACATCGCAAGTGTGCCCAATGCGTAGGTCTTGAGCTGCGGATTGTCGGTTGCTTCGACCTTTATACCCATCCCGTGCTTGTAATCCGATATGGTCATCGTGCCGTCAGCAACAATGATGCAGTCGGCGGTACCGAAGCATTCCGGGATATATTCGGACACATCAACTCGCTGTTCGAGCATGATCTCGGTCGTGGTGCAATTCTGCTTTGCGGTCTCATACAGCTCCATGATGTAAGCCGCATAGCCCTCGGCGCACTCCTGCATTTCAGCGTTGTAGAACTTCAGCTTTTTCTTCGGGTTACGGACTTTCTCGCCCAGTGCCTTGCGTACCAGATATTCGCAAAGCTCGTGAGCCTCTGTTCCCTCCGCAGCAAAGTCGCTTTCGGTATCGGGGAACTGCTCCGAGAATCTTGCGGACGGCGGACAGGCAAGCACTCTGGCGATGGACGAAGGTCCCACCCACGCGTGTGCTTTCGGCGGCATTACATCATCGCCTCCAATTCTGCGAGCATTGCGGGATAGACCTCCGCTTTCAGGTCGGAGAATTTCTGACCGCCGTACTTCTGGATGAGTTCCCTTGCTTTCGCCTTATGTCCGGCTCTGCTGAACTCGGACATCTTGGCGAAGAGCACCTCGCTGACATCGGGCTGCGGAGGTTCTGCTTCCTTAATTTCAGGCTGATCTGTTTCGGGATCGTAGATCGGAACGAAGTCGTCGGGGTTGATAGGCTCGGCGGGTTTCTCACAGGCGATATGCTCATTGGTTGTCACAGCGTTGGCATATTCCGCAAGGCTGTCTGCAAGATGTCTCATGTCGCTGACAACATCCAGCAAAAGTTTGATTTGGCTCATGTTTTTCACTCCTTTACTTTTTTACGATTTCAAACAGCACCCCAATAGCGGTGTGCATCTTCTTGATGAGTGCCGCATTGACTCTGAGCTGTGCCTTCGCCACCTTCATCGCCATGATGGTGAACTTCGGGATGTTCTTATCGGACAGGGCGATGTCAAGTATCAGCACACAGCAGGCAGTGTCATTTAAGGTCTTTTCAACCTCTGCGGAACTCAATTCTATATGATCCATTGTCCTCACTCCTTCCTAAGAACAACAAAAAAGCCCGATTTGACAATAGGAATCCGAGGGTAGACAGAATACAGCTTTACAGAGGTTTTCTTAGACTTAGCCCGTAAAAACGGGATGCCCTAATAAGCTGATATTCCGAGTACCTCAAGCCCTATTGCAAATCAGGCTTTTTGATGACTCTTTCGTTTTCAGTCTTGATGTTGTCCTTGACTGTGTCTATATCATACCATAGTTTTTCGTAAAAGAACAGTTAATAAAAACACGAGAAAATTCTTGTTGAATATGCTTTGTAATTGGTTGCAATTAGTGTTTGAATTGTTTGTTATTACTAAAAATATGCGTATTTTACTGCATATTCGGCAGAAATATACGCATTTTTTCGAGAAAAATTCGGGTTTTAAATCCGAGTTCATGCAAAAAAAATTCAGGCAGTCGTTTCAACTGCCTGAATGATTGATCTATACTGCTTTTTGCGCCTTGCTGCGTGGTTTATATCCCGTAGTCCATGTCGACTTGCCAATACTTCTCAAATAATCATTGACCTGATAAACATTAAAGCCGGGGACAGTATTCTTAAACCACAGATATGTCTTATACTCCTCGCTGTCAATTTCTGAGATCAGCTTGGTCATGATGAGGAGTTCGTTTCGGTAGACTTCTTCCAGATTCAAAGCCGTGAAGAATGCCAGCATCGTTCCGAGGCGAGGTGTGTATTTTTTCTTGCTGCGGAGAGCAGTCAGTGTTTCTACGCTGCAGTCAGCGGCTTCCGCAACCGCATCCTCCGTCATGCCGGAACGCTTCATCAGGAATTTGACGGTTTCGCCTCTGGTCATTTTTCGTGTCTGCTTGACGCCATTTTCTTCATACTCAACAGTCAGAAGGCTGAGAAGATATTCGTCACGGTTGGCTTCCAGTGCTTTCAACTGCTCGGCACTGAATGCCATTTCATAGAATCGAGCCTGCTGTTCCTTATTTAGTTCGCCAAAGGTATATCGATAGTTTTCCTTACCATACACACGGCGGAATGGCAGACAGCATTCCGCCATATTCTTTTTTGCTTTTTCTGTCAGCCACCAGCGACCGTTGAAATTGATAACATAGTCCGGATGATTCAGGCAAAGGTGTCCGTCTGCATAGACAAAGCTGCCTGAAAAGACTAACTTGTCAAATGTGAGGTTTGTGCCGAGTATTTTGGACATTTCCTCAATTGGAAGGGTGTATGTCCAATCATCTGGGAAATCATCCGGGATCTCATGTGCCTTGGCATACGACCTGTCGCCCCACTCAAATACACCTCGAACTCGCTTGAATCCCAAATGATGCAAGCGATTCTTGGCGGTCGTGCGATAGGAGCCGTATGTTTCAGTGATATGCTCGATCAGTCTTTCATAGCCGTAGAGGTCGGTATGATGAATATCTCTGCCAAGCTCATCCTTAAAATTCTCAAGGGTAATATCAAGGTTTTCCTTGTAAACTACTGCACGGGCTGAGATCGCATTTGCCTGTATCTCCATGCTGCGTATCGTGTCCTGCTGATCTTCCGACATAAAGAACTCATCAAAATCCGGAATTTCCAGCTTTACAAGCGACCGATAATAATATTGAAGCTCATAAAACAGCATGTGATACTCAATATGAATGCACTCGTGAAGTATATTCATCAGATAATCAGGGTCACACTTACTGCTGACAAGAATTGTGCCGCCCTCTATCAGCTTCTGAACAGCCTTGTCACCTTCATATACAGTGACCATTTTGGTATGGAATATCGTCTTAGCTTTTACTTTTCCATTCCTTGAAAGCTGTTCCACCTGAATCCTGTAGCCCATAGCCTTTACAAGACTTTCTATATCAATTTTACACGGACCTTCCAATGCTTCCGGCTGATATTTCAATAGGAAGTTGTAGGCGTAAGCGTCATAATGAGCTTTGCGAATATATGGAACAAGACAGTCATCAAGATGATGCTTCAAGCGCAGTCGTTCACCACGATAAATATCCACGCCGAGAAAATAATCCGAGGGAGAGTAAAACGCATGGTAGCCGTTGACGCAGTATTTCTGATAGTAGTCCTCACCGGTAACAGGATCATAGAAGTGGACATCGCAAATGACATACATTGCAAAAGAGAAGCTGTCGAGCTGGTCGTAGTAACCTTTATCGATCAGCACATCCACGATGACAGGCTTGCTGTAAGCACCGAAATACGGTACCGGCAGTCTGCCGTGGGCAAACTCCCGTCGAATAAATTGTCCGTATTCTACAACATAGTTCTCCTTGAGAATCTGCGTAAAGGAAACTATCTCCGGTGCTTTATAGCATCGGGGATTTCGCACTTTATATGAAAAGCCCGGACGCAGCGGATCCGGCTGCATCAGAATGGGCCCGATTTCGTAGTTCATTCAAACACCTCCGTTCAAAAAAGGTGTCTCCTCATAAGTTCTTCCACACGGTCACAGCAACACCTTGTATCAGACATTCCGTGACATATATTGGTTCATAATCATCATTTTCAGGCTGAAGCCGTATTCTCTTTTTCTTCGGCTCCGGATAGTATCTCTTGAGCGTGGCTTCGTCACCGATCAGAGCGACAATGATGTCACCGGGTTCAGCATAATTCTGCTGACGCACAACAACAGTATCGCCGTCATCAATATCTGCATCCTTCATAGAATCGCCGTCTGCTGTCAGGAGAAAGAACTCTCCGCTGCCGAGTAACGATGCAGGCAGCTTTACATATTCTTTGACAGCACTATCCGCAAAGATTGGCGGTCCGCAGGCGATGTTTCCGTAAATCGGACAGAGTTTCATTCCTGCTCCGAGTTGCATTTTTCTTGTAGCGTATCCCTTTTTTCCATTGTGTTCGAGTCTGCCCTCATCTGTCATTTTGAGAAGGTAACGCCCCACCGATGACTTTGATATTCCCGTACCTTCTGCTATTTCAGCGATTTCCGGTGATAATCCTGTTTCTTCATAGTATTCGTCAATGAAGTTTTCGATTGCATCCAAATTTGCCTGAATAGCTTCCGCAGATATTCGCATTATAATCACTTCCACTTATTAGGGATTACATTCCCTTTTCTTATATTTTATCACACTATACAGCAATTGTCAATAGGAAAATAGAACACTTGTTTTGATGTGCGGAATCATGCACATGACATAGTAAGAGGGGATAGGAAAAAGGATGCACCTGAAAAAGTAAAAAGGCATATAATTGCGGTATTATATAACTGAAAGCTATTGAAAAAATCTGAGTAGTGTTGTATAATATAGGTATGAAAACACCATCTTGAGTAAACGGAGGAGAAAATGAGTATTTTAGATGAGATCATAGGCAGCACCTATGAGTATATTGAAAAAATGCCGAAGGAACAGCGAAAGCAGTATGGGCAATTTTTCACAAGCAAGGAAACTGCTCGTTTCATGGCAGAATTATTTAATATTCCCGAAAATACAAATGAACTGTCTATCCTCGATCCTGGAGCAGGCTCAGGTGTGCTTTCTGCCGCTTTGATAGAACGTCTGCAAAACTGTCCCAATATCAAATCCGTATATTTGACTTGCTACGAAACAGACGATAATATCGTAGAACTGCTTGAAAGCAATCTGGAATACATAAAAAACAACACTTCTTTGAAAATGACGTTTGATATTGTCAGGAAAAATTTCATTACATCACAAGAAGATAATTATAATGGGACATTTTTAGCTGATCCTGCTCCAACTAAATATGATATGGTGATCGGAAATCCTCCGTATAAGAAGATACCTAAAGATGCTGCCGAGGCATTGTCAATGCCGGATATTTGCTACGGAGCGCCTAACCTTTACTTTCTATTTTCACAGATGTCACTCTTTGATCTGAAAGAGAACGGGGAAATGGTTTATATTATCCCTCGTTCATGGACTTCCGGAGCTTATTTCAAGGCTTTTCGTCAGAAATTCCTGTCACAAGGTGCGATTGAGCATATCCACCTTTTTGTAAGCCGTGACAAAGTTTTTGAAAAAGAAAGTGTGCTGCAGGAGACCATAATCATAAAGGTCAAAAAAACTGAAGTAAAGCCTGAATATATTACTGTTACCTCTACCAACAGCAATCAGGACTTTACAGAAATCACAACATTTTCTGCACCGTATAAGACTGTTATTTCAGGCGACGATTGTTATGTTTATCTTGTAACGAATGAGGATGAAGTGAACACACTTGACTGTCTCAATAAGTTTGATGATACTCTTCCAAGCCTCGGTCTGAAAATGAAAACAGGACTAACAGTTGACTTCCGGAATCATGAAGCTCTCCGCAGTGAAGCAGAGAAACAGGCTGTACCTCTTTTCTATTCACAGCATATTCAGGACGGAAAGGTGGTATTTCCTATCGGTAAGGAAAATGAATATATCGTCACTCAGCAGCAAGGCTTACTGCAGAAAAACGCAAATTATCTCTTTGTGAAGCGATTTACAGCCAAAGAGGAACATCGGCGGCTGCAATGCGGTGTATATATTGCCCGTAAACATACCGGTTATGACAGGATCAGCACACAGAACAAGATCAATTTTATTGATGGATTGAAAGGACTGTCCGAGTGCGTTGTTTACGGTTTATATGTGCTGTTCAACTCTACCCTTTATGATTCGTATTATCGCATCTTAAACGGCTCTACGCAGGTAAACTCAACAGAGGTGAACTCCATGCCGATGCCGCCTATGACATCTATCGAAGCGATGGGTAAAGAGCTGATAAAAGTACATGATATGTCAGAAGCATCTTGTGACCGTATTTTAAGGAGTTATGTATGAGCAAAATTGAAGAAGCAAGAAAAATACTAAGTGAACTTAACGTCCCTAAGAAACAGCAGGCTGACCTGTGCTGCTATGTTCTTCTGGCAATGAGTGATATAAAAGAAGGAATAGCATGGACAGAGGCTACCAATAATCTGATAAGGATACATGATGTGCTTGTATTCACAAGAGAAAATTATGGGGTCGAATATGCTGAAAACAGCCGTGAAACATTCAGAAAACAGGCAATGCATCATTTCAGAAATGCAGCTTTCATTGAAGATAACGGCAAAGCTACAAACAGTCCTAATTACCGATACCGACTGACCGATGAATTTCTCGCACTTATTCAAAGCTATGGCACTGACTTTTGGGAGCAGAAAAAACAGGATTTCCTTTTAAACCATGAATCGCTCGTAAATATGTATGCTTCAAAGCGTTCTATGCAGAAAATGCCTGTTATTATCAATGGTGCAGGCTTTACTTTCTCGCCCGGAAAACATAATGAACTCCAAAAGGCGATTATAGAGGAATTTGCACCGAGATTCGCTCCAGGCTCGGAATGTTTGTATGTTGGCGACACAACGGAAAAAGACCTCGTTAAGAATGTAGAGAAGCTGTCAGGGCTTGGCTTTGAGATCACACTACATGATAAAATGCCGGATGTTGTCCTTTACTCCGCTGAAAAGAACTGGATATACTTTGTTGAATCGGTAACATCCGTTGGACCGATGGATCCGAAACGCATCAGAGAAATCGAGGAAATGACTCAAAATGTTACTGCCGGCAAGATATATGTAACAGCTTTTCTTGATTTCGCCACATACAAGAAATTTGCAGAATCTCTTGCATGGGAAACAGAAGTGTGGCTTGCCGAAATGCCGGATCACATGATTCACTTGAATGGCGATAAATTTATGGGCCCAAGAAATAAGTAAATGCGAGGCGATGCAACATGGTAAGCAGAACTTTTGATTTAGGCAGCTTGGAAACGTACAAGTACGTCGTTGTTCTCTCAGAGTACAACGGAAAAATATTACTGAGCCGCCATAAAGACCGCACTACATGGGAAACGCAAGGTGGTCACATCGAGGATGGTGAAACGCCCCTTGATGCTGCAAAGCGTGAGCTGTATGAAAAATCCGGTGCGATTGACTTCGATATAGAGCCTCTCTGCGACTACAGGGCATGGAATGAGGACACTGGGCATGGTGCGAATGGTGTAGTGTTCAAGGCAATAATCAGGGAATTAGGCAATATTCCTGAGAGCGAAATGGCAGAGGTTCAGACTTTTGATTCTCTGCCGAATGAGCTTACTTATCCGGCGATTACACCCGTCCTGTTCCGTTACCTTGAAACGGGACAAAACTCTGTGGTGCTTCATCGGATGAAGCTCAAAGCCGAGCCGTTCCGCAAGATTGGGGACGGACTTAAAATGATAGAGCTTCGCCTAAATGATGAAAAGCGGCAGAACGTTCAAATTGGCGACTATATTGAGTTTACTCTTATGGATGATACATCACAGAAGCTGACTACACGAGTTGTTGCTCTGCATCATTTTTCGTCTTTCAAGGAAATGTATGCTTCGCTGCCGAAAGAAAAACTCGGCTATTCTGCCGATGAAACGTCTGCTCCAGACCACATGGACGCTTATTATTCGAAAGAGGAACAGGAAAAGTACGGTGCATTGGGGATTGAAATTGAGCTTAATAACTATAAATGAGCATCCCTAAAAAATGCACAAAAAATAAGGACAACAGTCCCAAAAAGAGTTATAATGTACTTGTAACCTACATTAACTCAAAGGAGTGTTGTCCTATGAAAACAAGTATACACTATTCTGAAGAAATTTGCAAGAGATTGGAAGCAAAAAAATTGACAGAAACCATTTATAAATGTACCCCATTTTTATAACTGCTTTGCGGACAGTTTCGTTCGCCACATGCAGATTCAGCTTTTCAATAATTTCGTCTATTGTAATATCAGGCTGTTCTTGAATTGCCTTATCAATATTTGATAAATCCGTAGGAGATAAAGACGGTTTCCTGCCTCGCTGATTTGTTCTAAGCTTGACGGAACCGGTGGCTTTCTTCTGCCGATTCAAACGATACACCGTACTTGTATCTACTGAAAAGCACTCTGCCACTTCTTTTGCTTTACCTGTTTTTTCATAAGCTTCTACCAGTAACTCTCTTGCTTCATTATGCAGCATTTTTTACCACCTCTGTCTATATTATACTCCCTTTGTCAACTCAGGCTCTATTTTGTGGGATTGCTATAAGCAGCTTGAACGTGTAACAAAAAAGTGGGAGAAAGATTATCCAAACGCTATGAAGAGCTGGCACACGAACTGGGACGTTATCTCACCGATTTTCAAGTTCTCAGCGGAGGTCAGAAAGGTCATTTACACCACCAACGCCATTGAAAGCCTCAACAGCGGCTATCGCCGTCTGAACAAGCAGAGAAGCGTATTTCCGAGCGATACGGCGCTGTTAAAGGCTTTGTATCTGGCAACTCATGAAATAGCGAAAAAATGGACTATGCCGCTGAGAAACTGGGGCAGAGTTCTTGGTGAGCTTGAAATCATGTATCCCGACAGGCTCGGCTGAGCGAGCCGCTGAAAATCAGCCTGATTCCATTGCGCTGTGCTCCATTCCATCAGGCTGATTTTCAAAAAGAACCTTGACAAATTACAGTATACAATGGATACTGTAATTTGTCAAGGGCAACACCGCACAATTGCCAAACGAGCAAAAATATGATATAATAGATATATGGAAAGACAAATGACGCTGGCAGAAATCAACGATGAACTTGGTGCAGCCAGAACCAATAAAAAAGAATTTTTAGAGAAGCTTGAAGCAATTATCCCATGGGAAACATTTGTTGAACTGATACAGCCGAGTTATTACAAAGGAGAACTTGGCAATAAACCATACCCATTGGAATTGATGCTGAGAATATTCATATTGCAGAATGTCTACAATCTCGCAGACATGGCAGTCATGAACGAAGTGATCGACAGCCGTGCATTCTCCAATTTTTGTGGAATCAACTCACCGAGCGAAGTCTCAAACGGTGATACGATCGGACGATTTCGTAATATCCTGACTCGCAATGGATTACAGGAAAAAATATTTGCTGCTGTTGTGAAAATTCTGATGGAACGAAAGCTCATCCTGAAAAAAGGAACGATTGTGGATTCCACATTTATCGAATCACCTTCATCCACAAAGAACCGGGAAAAGAAACGTGATCCGGAAGCACATTCTGCGAAAAAGGGAAATACATGGCACTTCGGGTATAAAGCACATATCGGAGTAGATGAAGAAAGCGGTCTTGTCCACACGGTAAAGGCAACTCCGGCAAACGAACATGATGTTACCGTTATGAGTGAATTGCTGCATGGAGAAGAAGAACGTGCCTATGGTGACAGCGGATATATCGGAGCAAATAAGAGACCGGAAGCAATCAAGAAAAACAAAAATGGGAAGAAGATCAAGTACCTGATCAACAGACGTCCGTCATCCATCAAAAAGTTATCGAAGAGTGGTCAGTATGCCGCTAAGAAAAAGGAACATTAGAAATCATCTGTCCGTTGTAAAGTGGAGCATGTCTTTGCAGTCATAAAAAATATTTTTCGATATCGAAAGACCCGATACCGAGGTCTGCGAAAACAGACTGCGAAATTGAATATGATGTTCGCATTGGCGAATCTGTATCTGGCTGCCAGAAAATCTCTGACGGTCTGATTCAGTGCGCCTTTGCGATGGAAAATGGAACATTTCTCTAACCACTCAGCATTTTGCTGGGTGGTTTTGCTTGTAGGTGGTGATTATGCGGTGTTGCCCTAAAAATTGACCGACCAGATCAGGCATGGTCAATTGACATCACCTATATCAAAATGGGGCGCAGCCATATGTATCTGACAGCGATTATTGATTGGTACAGCAGTTTTATCGTGGGCTATGAATTGTCTGATACGCTAGATACTGCACCGGTTTTAGCAGCAGTCACAAATGCCATGGAACAATACGGCAATCCTGAAATTATCAATTCTGATCAGGGCAGCCAGTTTACAAGCAATGACTATATTGAATTCCTGAAAGCGAAGAATATCCGCCAGAGTATGGACGAAAAAGCTAGATGGGTGGATAATGTGGTAATTGAACGCTGGTTTCGCAGCTTGAAAACGGAGTTGATTTATATCAATGAATACAGCAATCCCAGAGAGCTGCGCCAGCAGATTGGTGGTTACATCAAGGATTACAACAACGAAAGACCCCATCAGGCGCTTGGCTACAAGTTGCCTGTGCAGGTTTACCAAACCAAGTCTGTATGCAATGCTGCATAAATTTTGCTTACGTTTTTTGGATGGCTATACAAAGTTTTCGCTGTCACGATAATTTCTTTCATTTGTGTCTTGACAAGGGGGACATTATAAACTGCATCTTAACTGCATCTTGAAAATTTCGTGCCTAAAAATACGATTTCGTGCCAGATTTATAGACAAGCATAAAAATTTCTTATATACTTGTAGAAAAGGGGAGAATGGTATGATTAAGAAGCTAACTAATCATAGTTATGCATATGGAACAACAACATGTTCTGGTAAAGATTGTACTGTTTCTGTAACTTACCATGGAACTACTAAATACGGTTCTGGCTACGGTTATGCAAATGCCAAAAATAGTGCAAGTGGCTCAGGAACAAGAGCAAGCTCATATCATACCGCAGGTGGTTATTCTACCAACATATCTTATTAAGTGTATTTAGAAAATTGAGAACTTATTCTCATTGAAATGATGTTTGGATTTTTTAATCAAATTTTCATGAGCACAAGGAAAAATGTAAAAATACTCCCGTATTTCAATTTTTTACGCAGTAAGTATAAAATTTTTTGAAAATACAAGCATTAACTTTTATGAGAACAAGTTTTGAATTAAATAAGTCGAAAGGGGCAATTAGCTTAAGAATTGCCCCTTTCACTTTAATCATCAAGTTCAGAGTCAAAAAATTATGCAGTAAAATCAAAATTTGAATCGTTTTATAAGTGACAAAGCCTTTAAGGAAGTGATGTTATGAACAGAAAGAAAATTTTTGCTGTAATAATTACAGTTGCTGCTGTAATCAATTCAACCGCTTGTCAATCGAAAGAAGAAAAGTACCACATCAAAACAAAAGATGCTGCTTATTATGATATGAGCTATAATGTGTATGAAAATGGTTTGCTTTACACCGTACCGAACGCATCCGGAACGCAGGCTTGTTTCTTGGATTATGAAACCATGAACGGCGTGCCCCTTTGCAACAAACCCAATTGTACGCACTCCGATTCTTCATGTGTGTCAAACTTATGTGCAGGTTCTTTTATGGTACCTGTAATTTATCACGACTATGTATATTGGTTTGCATCAAATTATGAAATCGTTGACAGTCAAGACGGTAAATCTCAGACTGCTGATATGCATACAAAATGTATGCGGGCAAGACTTGATACAGGACTTACTGAAACATTTGCCGAAATAGACGGCGTGTATATGCAAAATCAAATCGATTTGGCAATTGTAAATGATACGATGTACATTATCGGAAGCAAAGAAATTTATCAAGATGAAACCGATGGAACATGGGGCGGCTTCAGCAGAAGTGGAGAACAATACCTGTATTCCATAAATCTGGATTCTGCTGAGGTGCAAAATTATGGTTTGATAAATGACGCACCTACAGCAAAATACAACTGGAGTTATGGAGCATCGCTTTGGTCAGAAGTAAAAATGGAAGGTATATATCATGATAAACTTTATCTGTATTATCGCTATGTAAAAGACCCACAGATAATAATTGATTATCTGAATACAGATTGGGTAGAAAACGGCAGTCCGAGAAATGACATTCCATGGATAATCGAAAACAAGTGCCTTGATTTAAAAACCGGTGAAATTACAGTCAGTGATTTGCCGTATGCTTGGTGTATCGGTGAGAATCACTATATTTATGAAGAAAATGAAAAATTCTTCATTTTAGATGAAGACGGTGAAAAAACCGCTGTGGAAAATATGTATGACAACGAAACTTACGATTTTACCTTTGTAAATAACAAGCTTTGGAAAGGCTCTATCAATCAAGGTTTTGATGTCAAAACCGATGAAGAATTTTCTATCTCTGACAAATACGCTGATAAAGATGCTATGATTATGGATTTTGTAGACAATCAATATGTGGTGCGTTATGTGGAAAACAATGAAGTGAAATTTGACAGAGTATCCGAACAGGATTTCATCGGAGGAGCGAAATGAACAGTTTGGAACTGATAAAGCTGAATAAGCATTATGGCAGAAAACACGCTCTGAAAAATTTTTCATTTACTTTTACAAATGGTATTTATGGTTTGCTCGGTCCAAATGGTGCAGGAAAATCAACGCTGATGCACCTGATTACAGGAATATTACATCCGGATAAAGGCGGTGGCTCAATTAACTGGAACGGCAAACCGATACATCAATTGGGCAAGTCTTACCGTGAACATCTTGGATTTATGCCGCAGCAGCAGGAATTGTACAGTAATATGACTGCGGTGAATTTTCTCGGATACATCTCTGCATTAAAGGGTATTTCAAGAAAAACCGTGCCGACCGAAATTGAAAAAGTACTGGAACAAGTGGAACTTTCCGACTGTGCAGACAAGAAAATCGGCGGCTTTTCAGGCGGAATGAAACAAAGACTTTTGATAGCGAGTGCAATTTTGGGCAATCCCGATTTATTAATACTGGACGAACCTACTGCAGGACTTGACCCAAAACAAAGAGTGATTATCCGTAGGCTGATAGAACAGCTTTCAGAAAATAAAATCATTATTATTTCAACTCATATCGTTTCTGATATTGAAACAATAGCAAAGGAAATTCTGATGATGCGTTCGGGTGAAATACTGACTCATGGAACTGTTTCCCAATTAACAGAACAGGTAACAGATGCGAAACCGACTTTGGAAAATCTCTATATGCAGTATTACGGAGGCGGCAAATGAAAATTTTTTTATGCGAATGCAAAAAAATGATGTCATTTCGGATTTTTTGGATTATATTTGTCTGCTTGTTTGCCATAAACGGATATGTTCAAATTGACCGTATAAATGACCGTTATTACACGCCGGAATCTTACCGTTCTTTCTTTTCAGAAACAAAGGATATGTCTTTAGAAGAGATACAGGATTATACCAATGAAATGTTAGAACGTCAAAATAACGGGGAATATATAGAGTTTCCAATGATGCTTGTTTATGATATGTCGGAACTCTCAAAGGAATGTGAAAATTATCCCGAATATTTAAACAGCATAAAAGAACAGACAAATAATATGTCTGCCGTTTCCATATGGGGTGACAGTGATACCTTTTCTTATCGTAATATACAAAAAACACCATCGGCATATGAAAATTTACCGGCAGAGCCATTGCCGCTCGCTGCTTCATTTGGTCTGGAGAATACATTTACAAGTCCGATTACAGACTTTATGGGAATATTTTTGGTGTTTCTTGCTGTATGCGGAATTATTCTTAAAGACCGTGAACACGGCATAACTTTTCTTTTATCGTCTATGCCGAAAGGGAGAAGTTCCTTGATTTTAAGCAAGCTTTTTGCTGTTTCATTATTTGCTTCTTTTGTTGCCGTAATGCTGTTTGCGGAAAATCTGGTGATAGGCGGTGCATTATACGGAATTGGAGAATTACAGCGTCCCATTCAATCGGTATTCGGCTTTTATCAGTGTAATTTAGCCGTATCTGTTGGAGAATTTCTGTTGCTGTTTTTTATATTGAAAATTGCTTCGTATCTGTTGTTTGCAATGATATTCAGCCTGATTTGTACTGTTTCAAGAAATAATCTGATGATTTACGGTATATCCGGAGCAGTATGTACAATTGCATTTTTATGTTACAGATTGATACCGCAAAATTCGGTATTTCAACTTTTTCACGATTGGAATCCTATAAAATTCACACAGACTGCTGAAATCCTCGGTACATACCAAAATGTCAACTTGTTTGGCTATCCTGTATCTCTGAAAATTTCTATGATAATTATAATTGTAATTACAATTGTATCAGTAATTTTATGCTGTATATTTGCAGTAGAGAAACTTAATCACGTTCAATATCAATCAGTTCGTTTGAAAGTGTTCCACAAGAAAAAAATCAAGGCGCATGGAAGATTTTTTTATGTTTGTTATCGTTCATTGATATTGAATAAAGGTGTTATTTTGGTATTAACAGCACTATTTGCGGCGGCAGTGTTTTCGGCTTCATTTTCAAGGCAATACAGTAATGATGATATTTATTATGAAAATTTCACAACAGAATTAAGCGGTGAAATCACGACTGAAACTTTGAATTTCTTTACAGAAAAAGAAAAACAATATAATGAAATTGAAAAAGAAATTGAGAAAATTCAATCATCAGAAAATATAAACACATATCAATTAAATTTACTTAGTGATGAACTAAACGACCGTGTTGCTTTTGAACGTCTGAAATTGCGTGTAAAATCCATACAGGAAAATGAATGTAATGGAAAAATTTTTTACGATACAGGTTATGAACGATTGTTTCAATATGCCGGCGGCAATGAAAAAATGTTTTTTATTTTGTTTATGATGATTTTCTCGGTCCTTATACTTTCACCAATTGGAGCTGCGGACAAAAAAACAGATATGGTTAAAGTGATATTTTCAACGAAAAGTGGCAAAACCGGTTATTATAGAGATTTATTTTTATATGGTATTTTATGCGGGATTTTTTCGGCAACGCTGTTCTTTTTTCCATATATTTTCAATATTCTGAAAAAGTACGGAACGCAGGGACTATCCGCACCGATTCAAAGTATTCAGCAATTTTCAAATTTAGATATATCCATTTCTGTATGTGGTTTTATTTTGTTTTTCCTTTTCATTCATATAATCGGCTCTATAATATGTTCGGTTTCAATTGCAGGTATATCTTCACTTTGCAAAAGCCGAACATCAGCTTATATTATTAATACAGCTTTGTTCGTCCTGCCGGTAATTTTAATTCTGTTAAAATCCCGACTTGCATACGGTGTATAAAATCACGTAATTTCGGCAAATTGCTCTCTATACTTGAGTGATTTGGGATTTTCAAAAACCATTTTAATGATTTTCTCGACCTTTTCAAGATGGTCAGATGGTGGGTTGATCACGAATGAATACAAGTTAAGATAATTCTGCAAATCATCTCGACTAAACCCGCTATGTGCATTTAAGAACATTTTAAGCAGACAATGAATCCGGTTTACATAGGGTGAAGATTATTTTTCAAACTTCTATTTTACACATTTTTTCAGAAAAAGTAAATGCTGTTGCCGTGCAAAACAAACATATAAAACGATATTGACAATTTTCCTTGTATATGTTACCCTTATTAAAGAGGTGATGCAACTTGATTCGGATAGCTATATGTGATGACAATAAAAGCACATTAGTGCAGCTTGAAAAATATATTGACAACGGATTTAGACAATATACAACTGATATTAGCATAAGTTCATTTGATAACGGACAACTCTTGTTAACTGCTAATAATAGAGAAAAATTCGATGTGCTATTTCTTGATATAGATATGCCTAAAATCACAGGATTTGACATAGCTAAATCACTCAGAAAATCATTTTCTAATTGTTTCCTGATATTTATTTCAAGTCATTCTGATTTGGTTTATAAAAGTTTTGATTTTCAGCCATTTAACTTTATAAGAAAAAGTCCAATTGAACTATTTAAAAGCACATTAAATGACGTAATAAAAAAGCTGATGTCAAATATGAAACAAAATGAGATTATCGTTCTTGAGGACGAATTTTCAGGCAAAATCATAGCGTACTACCGCAATATAATTTATATAAAAAGTGATCGCCATTATCTATATTACTACCTTCAAAATCATGATAAGCCGATAAAAATTCGTGGTTCAATAAATGCTATTGAAAGTTGTCTTGAAGAATATGATTTCGCAAGGATACATCGAAGTATAATTATTAATCTAAAATTCATTCTTAGTATAGATACAAAAGTTGGTAAAATTCATATACAAGGTAATAGCGGGCAAACTACACTGTCACTTAGTAATAGTTACAAAGAAAGTCTGAATATGAAATATATTCTTTATCTGAGGAAAACGTTATGAAAAATGTAGCATGGAATCTTTTTGAAATTTTAATAAACATTTATCAAGGCATTGTAGCAATGTATTTTTCATTTAAGTATCTCAGCGGCAAATATTCTGATAAATTTATAAAAAATTTTGGATTACCTTTTTCTCTTCTTCTTGCTTTAACAATATCCATATGTAATCATATTACTTTTTTTGAACATATATATGCTGCATTTTATGGTGCTTTGATTTTTGCTTATTCTGTATTTTGCTTGAAAGGCAATGTATATAACAAATTGTTTGTGTCGATATATTCTTTGATTGTGCTTTTATTAAGCGGTGTTGCGGTGGCTTGGCTTACATCCACACTTTTTAATATACCAATTGAACAAATACTTATTGAAAATAGTGTGATAAGACTATTAGGCATTATCCTTACGCAATTTGTGATTTTTTATTTTTATTATTTTTCAATAAAGATTTTCAAGCACGATATGAAAGGAGAATCTTGTCTTACAGGTACAGAAGCAGTTTTAATATCAATCACGTTAATTCTAAGCATAGTTATAGTTCTTATTTTGTATCTTGTTGAATTTGAACAGAGCAATAAGCGAAACAGGCAACTTTTCACCATAATCCTCATATGATTAGCGCCTATTAGGAAAACACACTGTCAAAGGGGTTTGTAGCGGGGGTTAGCCCGCTACTGCGGTATCTTCCGTAGTGTTGATTTCAATGTACTCGGCAATCTTGCGGAGCTCGTCAGCAAATTTGAATTTCACGCTGATATTGCCGTTTTCATAGACCTTGATATAGTCCACAAGTTCAACCAAGATTTCACGGTTGAGGGCTTCAATGTTCTGATACTTCATAAAGGCTACCAGTGCAGGATGCTCATTGTCCACACCGTTTGCCAGTTCTGCGCGTTCAGCGTTCAGCCGGGTAAGCACCGCGGAAATATCAGAAGTCTGCCGTTCATAGTCAGCCTTCATATCCCGGTATTCCTGCTGGGTGATTTCACCGTCTTTCCAGTCCTGATAAAGAGATTGCTTGTAGCGTGTTATCTTTATCAGTTCCCGCTCTTTTGCAGCTATCAGATCGTCCAGTCGGTAAGACTGGCTTTTTTTGATTGGAGCGGAATTGATCTGCGTTACGATTTCTGAGTAGGAAACAGCTAAATGTACCTGATGCTGTACGGCGAACAGAACAGCAGCCTCCAGCCGTTCATGCTTGATTGAGTGCATGGTGCAGGCTGTCCGGGAACGGTTCTTGTAGGTTGAGCAAGAATAATATACATTGTTGTTCTTGCTAACGCATCGGGTAATGGCCCGCCCGCAATCGGCACATTTCAGAAAGCCGCTGAATAAATGTACCTCACGGCCTTTCGGGGAAGTACGGGTATCACGCTGTAAGAGAGCCTGTACCTTATCGAAAGTTTCATAGTCGATAATGGCCTCATGTGTTCCAGCCACTTCCACCCATTCCTCGCGGGGAACAGCTTCAATCTGGTGTACCTTGTAGCTTTTCACCCGGCTCCGGCCTTGGGCTAAGTCCCCGGTGTAGGTCGGATTGGTAAGAATGGAGTGGATCATGCGGGCTCCCCACATAGGATCGTCATACCCTCTTGTCGAAACAGGCAAGCCCTTTTGTACCTTGTAAGCCGAGGGGCTCGGTACGCCGTGTTCGTTCAGGTACAACGCGATAGCACGTTTTGATGACCCTTGAATAAGCATTGTGAAAATGAGTTTGACATTTTCAGCAGCATCGGGATCAACAATCAGCCTGTGCTTGTCCTTTGGGTGCTTTACATAGCCGTAAGGAGCAAATGCTCCGATATACTGGCCGTTGCGCCGTTTGTAATCAAATACCTGCCGGATCTTTTTGGAAGTCTGATAGCAGTAATTATCGTTCATCACGTTTGTAATGGGAACGATGATATTTGAAACGCTGTCGGGGTTCTTGTAGCTGTCCACATTCTCAGCAAGGCTGATAAAGCGAACACCCATTTGAACAAACAGGTTGTCGATCAAACTTCCGGCATCGCTATAATTTCGTGCGAAGCGGGACAGGTCTTTTACTATAACGCAGTTGATTTTACCACTCATGACATCCGCCAAGAGCCGTTGAAAATCTTCACGGTTAGCGTCCGTTCCAGTATGTCCGTCATCTACATATTCCGTGATACTTTCAAACTCGTCAATGTTGCGTCGGTAAAAATCGTTCAGTAGGTCACGCTGGTTCTTTACGCTGTTGCTATCGTCTTTTCCTTTTTTCAAATCTTCCTTTGAAAGCCGGATATAGATGCCCAGCCGCCAGCGGCGGATTGTGTAAGAGGGAGAGAAACTCTGCTGATACCCTCTGTTTTTTGCTCGTGCCATTGTTCCTCCTTCCCTATCACATTACACTTATATTATAACTCTGTCCGGGGAGGACAACAAGGATGCCTCCGCTTCGGGACACTTTGTCTCGAAGAAGCAAAACGAGCTGTAACCGAAGTTACAGCCCGCTTCTTTGCCGCAGCAGGAAATCCGTCAGCTTATCTTGGAGAGATGGCCCGCTTTCAGCAAATTCAATTTTCACGCCAACACCACCGATGCAAAAGCAGTATGGATTTTTGACAGTCTGCAAAAATCGAGAGATGCGCTCCTTTCGGGAAAGCGCATTGTCAAAGGTCATACCGCTCACATCAGGCAGGGACTCGGCAGCCACCGCGCCAATGTCAACGCTTCTCATTTGTTCAAGTTCCTGTGTAGTTAATTTCACGGTAAACCTCCTTCGCAGATTGATAGAACGCCTCCCGCTGTTTGGTGGGGAAACGCAACAGGCCAGCACCACCGGGATGCTGGCCTGTTGCCTTACTCCACCTTGGGACACTTTGTCTCGAGGTTTATTATAGTTTTTGAATATTAGAGAGCGCCGCACATATTTACTTGGCCTGTCCAAAGACAATCGTTATTTTCTGTGCGGCGCTCTCAACGCAAGTAAAGCGACAAGCCCGGAGGAACAGGCAGCCAGTCTGTTCATTGCCGGATCGTGGCCTTGGGATGGCCGGGCCCATTTACGATGTTGGTGTTGTTCGCTCAATCTCTTTTTGGAAATGTCACCGCGCACCCACCGTCTGGCTCCCCGTACTTACTCAGGGTTGCCGTTATTCCCTTGCGTTAGGAAGAAAACCTCCTCTCATAAACCGAGACATTTTTTCATCAATTCCAAGTGGGTTAAGATGAAAAAATCAAAAAGTTTTTTTCATGCGTTCAAGGCCACGCTTGACCGACTGGCGAATAGACTCCTCATGTACGCCCTCGGCCTCGGCAATTTCCTTAATCGACTTGCCAAGAATGATATGTGCGTCAATTCTGCGGCCCTGGATCTCCGGCAGAGAATTGAGAGCGTTCCACAGACGAAGAAAGGTTTCCATCCGTTCAAGGAGCTCCTGCGGGGTCGGCTCATGCAGGCAAGCGGAATACTCAATCCCGTCATTACAGTCCAGAGAATACTGCGCCTTGTGCCGGGAGAGCCGCCGCTGGTAGGCCATTTCATAACGGGCATCGGCCTTGAATACCTCGGCCACCTCGTCAGAAACTTCGATAAGCTGATCCTGCGTGTACCAATAATAAAGATCTTTCAAATTGATAGTAGTCATCGTAAAATCCTCCATTTCAGTTTGTTCGGGGTTGGTCGGAAACGGAATGGAGTAACGGTGGAGAGCGGCACCGCACCTCGGGACACTTTGTCTCGAAGTCTGGAAAGCAAAATGCGCCTGCGCGACACAAGGCCGCACAAGCGCACGAAAATATATTATCGGTTATGTACTGTTTAATTTCATATTCAAAGCCCGACTGCTCCGATGGAGGGGCTACGCTTTTTTTAGCTGGTGCAAATCACGCGAACAATGAAATAATAAAATGGACACGGCAAAATAACCTCCCATCGGCTACCGTGTCCCTACAAGTCGTCATTGGTTTGTGTAGACGCAAAGAAACGGCGGCTCTGAAAATCAAAGCCGCCGTTTCAAATGGGCGTGTTGATAGGCTGCTGTACGACGGCTTTTTTTCTTTTGCCGTCGTGCGGCAGCTTGTTCCTTTTGCGCTTATCTTAACAAGCAATCCTCACAGAAATGTCACTGACACACGCTGTTTCGACAGAATAATGGGCTGAAATCTCACGAACCTGTGAGATTTGAAAAACCGGGAGAATAATCTCCCGGTTTTCATCGCAAATATTTAATTCTGCCGCAGTCTCTCTACAACGCTTTGCTTAACATTTTGCATGAAAGTTATGACGGGGGTTGCCAAGCAGACCAGCAAAACAATAGCTGCGACAACCAACAGAGAAATTACAGGATAGTGAAAAGCTGCATAAGGAACCATTCTTCTAAAGGCTGAGTATATTGGAATATATATCGCTGTTCCCAGTGTGGCAAGCAGTAGGAAAGAAATACTCCAATAATACCCGCCTTCCCAAAGCAATACATTTCTAATTTGCTTTTTCGTCATTCCTATACTTTCAAGTGTTGCAAATTCATGTTTCCGAGTATTTACACTAACAACCATTGTGTTAATGAAATTCATAATTCCTATCAGCAAAAATACAGCGGACAACCCTGCGGCTATAATCCTTGAGGTCAGCAAATATCCGGCCATTTCTTGCTGCTTTTCATATCGTGACAGAATCGTAATGCCCGGTGACGAAGCAGTAATGGATTGAAGCTGCTCCATAATCCCTTTGTCATAACTGCTATCAATCGTATCAAAAGCAATCCGAAAGATTTTGGTTTCTCCAGACAACTTCTCTATTGCCCTGTCTCTTATGCACATCTAGATGTGGATAAGAGACAGGTGCAGGACTGCCCACCACAGAGCCTACCGGATGTATGGTGC
>LBCK01000080.1 GCA_000980705.1 Ruminococcus sp. UNK.MGS-30
TGCTTGCTGCCTGCCGAACTGCATCCCGGTACAGTGAAGATGAGTTTGTTTGGCTACGATGCAGAAAGCGATACTACACTGCGTGCGACAACGGTACCGGTAACTCTTCACATTCGACCGTCTGGTTTTATTGCAGATGGGGATACGTCAATTCCGCCGACGCCGGATCTGTATACGCAGCTTTTGAAAAAGCTCTCAGAGATGCAAACCGGAGCAAACGGAAAAGACGGTCGTTCTGCTTATGAGATTGCCATAGAAAATGGTTTTGTGGGAACAGTTGCAGAATGGCTGGAAAGTTTGAAAGGCAGGAACGGTATTGATGGCAAGGACGGA
>LBCK01000081.1 GCA_000980705.1 Ruminococcus sp. UNK.MGS-30
CGGATCAGCCTGCCGCGGTGAATACGTTCCCGGGCCTTGTACACACCGCCCGTCACACCATGGGAGTCTGCAATGCCCAAAGCCGGTGGCCTAACCTTCGGGAAGGAGCCGTCTAAGGCAGGGCAGATGACTGGGGTGAAGTCGTAACAAGGTAGCCGTAGGAGAACCTGCGGCTGGATCACCTCCTTTCTAAGGAAGCGAAGGATATGGAGAGTAGAAATACTAAGAGAAGTATCCAGAGCAAGCGGAAGCACACTGAGAAACTTTGTTTAGTTTTGAGGGTAGTACCTCAAAGAGTTAGTACATTGAAAACTGAATATAATC
>LBCK01000082.1 GCA_000980705.1 Ruminococcus sp. UNK.MGS-30
CAGCACCTTGCGGACGATGTCCTCATAGCTGCCGTTTGCGGTGATGGTGGGATAGATGATTCTTCGTTCCAGCAGACAGGCAATAAACCGTCCGGTGACAGTCAGATAATCGCCTTTCTCAGCATCGGTCTCCAATTGCAGAGATTCAATGATGCCGAAGTGCTGTGCATCATCACTCCTTGCCACAATTCTGCCACGCTGAAAGATGGATACATTCTGCGGACTGGCAGCGATATACACCTCAAAACAGCCGCACTGGTAGAACTCAATGTCCCATAAGAGCGAAGAATAACTGTCGCAGATGGCTTCCAGTGACACA
>LBCK01000083.1 GCA_000980705.1 Ruminococcus sp. UNK.MGS-30
GAGATACAGATTTCCGCCCTGTTCTTCCGGCACCAGATTCATATCCTCCAGTTCCCGAATGTCATTGGTGGACATCCAGCCGTTCTGTCTGGCGGTAGCATAGCCCTGCATTCTGGAAGCGTAGTCACCACGCAAAAGCCCCTCTACATTGAATTTGATGAAGTATTTGCCTTTCTCTGAATCGGAAAGCAGATCTTTCATCATGCCTTGCTTCCATCGAACAATCCACGGGTCAAGACTGTATTTCACGAAATCCAATGATAGATGTTCCACGTTACTGAATGTGGCATGGTCAAGATCGCCGATCATATG
>LBCK01000084.1 GCA_000980705.1 Ruminococcus sp. UNK.MGS-30
AAAATCCAAGTAAATTTTGTATTGACAGATAATAAGGAGAGTATTAACATGGAAAATATTGAAATGGAAAACGGAAAGAATATCAAGATTGAGCTTTATCCTGACGTTGCGCCTATCACAGTTGCAAATTTTGAGAAGCTTGTTAAAGAGGGCTTTTATGACGGACTGATATTCCATAGAGTTATCTCAGGCTTTATGATACAGGGCGGCGACCCGACGGGAACAGGCATGGGCGGTGCAAAAGAGAAGATAAAGGGCGAGTTCCTTGCCAATGGTGTTCGTAACGACCTCAAGCATACAA
>LBCK01000085.1 GCA_000980705.1 Ruminococcus sp. UNK.MGS-30
GATATGATTCCCGTTGCAGGAAACCCCGCATTTGGAGAGGACTTGACTGGGGCACAACACTTGTTGAGATTGAATACCAGACGCATCGGATTGAGTGTCCTGAGCACGGAGTAGTTGTTGCCGATATTCCGTGGGCGTATCCCGGCAGCGGCTTCACAAAGGATTTTGACCTGACAGCAGCTTGGTTTGCAGTGCATCTTCGGGATGAGCAATGCCAGAATTGAAGCTGCCAACAACAAGATTAAGCTTATCATCCGCAAAGCATACGGCTTTCGCAATATCCAGAATCTGATCGATATG
>LBCK01000086.1 GCA_000980705.1 Ruminococcus sp. UNK.MGS-30
CCGCTGTCTCAGTTCATGGATCAGACCAATCCGCTTGGCGAACTGACTCATAAGCGCCGTCTTTCTGCATTAGGCCCCGGCGGTCTTTCCAGAGACCGTGCAGGATTTGAGGTTCGTGACGTACACTACAGCCATTACGGAAGAATGTGTCCGATTGAAACGCCGGAAGGTCCCAACATCGGTTTGATCTCCTATCTGGCTTCTTTTGCAAAAATTAATGAATACGGCTTCATTGAGGCGCCTTATCGTAAGGTGGACAAAGAAACCGGTATTGTTTCTAATGAAGTAGTCTAT
>LBCK01000087.1 GCA_000980705.1 Ruminococcus sp. UNK.MGS-30
TTTGAAAAGTCAGACAAACGGAAGATCTCTTCCGGTCTCATTCCAAGCTGTTTTCCGATTTCTTCAACCGTTTTGCCTTCGTCCATGAGCTCTTTTACAATTTTCTTCATAGGTTCCAGCAAATGAGTACCTCTTGCCCTGTTGTGGGTAACGGTACCGTAAATATCTTCTGAATGCTCTTTATGTTCTACAATAACAACAGGAACTTTCCCATCCAGTTTAGAACATAACGGTTCCATTCCGGCAACTGTCCATCTGTGGAATCCATCGATGATCGTCATGTCTG
>LBCK01000088.1 GCA_000980705.1 Ruminococcus sp. UNK.MGS-30
CGAGCGTAATAGAAAAATTTTCAAAGGAAGAGCTGGGAACCAGGAGTCTTGATATTATTAAGAAAAAATTGAATTGATCACATTGTGCTCTGATTCTATAAAGCAAAGATAAAAATATATAAGAGTTTTATTAATGTACGATAAGGGATTGTGAGTACAGTGAAGAAGAAAATGAAGTGCTGGAATAGTCTTTAGATATTCCGGCACTTGGTTTATCTGCGGATTGACACGGAAGGTACGCTACTGGTCACATGTAGCGAGAACAGTAACACAACACCTGCGA
>LBCK01000089.1 GCA_000980705.1 Ruminococcus sp. UNK.MGS-30
GTTGAAGAAGGCGGAAAGATTGAGTGGGTATCTGGTTCATTTGGTTCTCATGTATCTTATTTGTACCCGATGAGTATCTTAAACGGTGAGGGTGCAAGCGCTGAGTTTACAGGAATTACCTTTGCCGGAAAGGGTCAGAATCTGGATACTGGTACAAAGGTAGTTCACAATGCACCTAATACGTCCTCCTATGTAAATACAAAGTCTATTTCCAAGGATGGCGGTGTAAGTACCTTTAGAAGCAGCGTTGTTGTAAACAGCAAGGCAAAGCACAGCAAGTCA
>LBCK01000009.1 GCA_000980705.1 Ruminococcus sp. UNK.MGS-30
GGAAACAGATGTATACGGTATCCGGCGACTTTTCCTTGATGATTGATTGGGATAAAATCTTCGGAAGCGCATCTGTGGTCAAAAAAACAGAGAAAACGCCTCAAAATACAATTGAACAGAAAAAGCCTTCCATGACGACAATGCTGATACCATGGATTACGTTCTGGATCGCTGTTTCTATTCATCCGAAAGTCGGAGCTATGATAACGCTACTTGTGGTCGCAACAGTACCGTTTATTATGAGAAAACATAAATTTGTCATCTGGGATCAGCTCTCTATGGCAGCTGTTGCTATACTTTCTGCAGCGGCAAATATAACCGGAAACGGAGTTCTTCCAACAAACATCGGATATCTTGTATTTGGACTCTTCTGGCTGCTTTCATGCCTGACAAAAGAACCTTTATGCGCTGCATATGTAAAATATAATTATGGGGGTGAAAATGCGCATCAGAACCCTCTCTTTATGAAGACAAATTATATTCTTGCCGCGGCATGGGGCACACTATATGTACTGACAGCAATCTGGACCTTTCTATTTAAGAAAGCCGGGTTTGGAAATGTACTTATTCTTGTGAATAATCTGATTCCTATATTGATGGGGCTTTTCACAGCATGGTTTGAAAAATGGTATCCTGCACGGATGGCAAGAGGCAAGAGAAAATAATAATTCTCTTGCCTCTTATGATTCTTTACTACCGCTTTCAATATGTCTTCTGTACGCCCAATCTTTGACAATTCTAAGATAACATCTCCATGTTTAAATATACAACTCTTTCAACAATTCTTCCTTACTGAAACTTCCACTTCCCATTTCTTCTCCGCTAATAATCTGGTCAGCAAGAGCCATTTTCTTTTCCTGCAATTTTACAATATTCTCTTCTATTGTTCCCTTGGCAATTAATTTGTAAACGGTTACTATATTCTCCTGTGATCATATCTCTCCTGCACTTCCGTTACATATTATTGATATCTCTTGCACTATTTATATTCCTGGCACTATTACAATACTGCTCTGCCTCAGTATGCTTTGCTCCATTAATATTTATAACTCAAACTCTTTCAACAGCTTTTCCTGATATTCCTTGTCAACTGCCGCTTTCAATATATCTTCTGTACGCCCACGCTTTGACAATTCAATATTTAACTGGTTGATTCTGTTTTCTCCTTCTTCTCGGCCAGCTTCAATTCCTCGTCTTTCTGCGGTTAACATTCCTATATTGTAATCTCTGATCGCTCTTTGTCTTGTCTCGTATTCTAACCTCTTCTTTTCATCTGCACTTAATTTATCCAATACGTCATATGCTTCTTCCAATTCAGAATTTTTCTTTGCCATTTCTTCAAAATCCTTTCTGGTTTTTCCTCCAAGAAAGCGCATCCACTGCAACAGACTTGTCTCATTCTTCTCTTCCGGCGGAAGTTTCGACAATTCTAAGACATGCATCTCCATAAGATCTGTATACTCTTTTCCTGTCTTTGCATCACAGAATACAATTCTGCGATAACATTCTTTATCATCTTGAAAGTGATCATATGCAAGAATACTCACATGGATACACTTCTTCAAACAATCGTATCCCTCACCTTCTTTGATCTCACCTGCATACATCTTACTCAGATAATAAACAGATCGATTTGCCCAGCAATCAAAGGCTTCTACCTGCATCTCAAAATCAATCTGTTCTCCATCCTTCAGTTTCACCCGGACATCTAAGATTCCATACTTATCATCTTTCGATTCTTTTCTGAGAATTGTAGGCATAAGTTCTGTGTTCTCCACCTCGCTGGATGGAACATTTAATAATGCTGCAATGATATTCTTACGGATGTTGTCATTCTGCATCTATTCCTTGAAGCAGAAATCTACCGTTGGAAGCATGATAAAGTCTTCCGGCTTCGCTTTCGATGCTTTACAATGTGATGATGCTTGCCTGGTTGATACACTTTTCTTGTTTTCTTTCATAGAATTCTCCTCTCTTCTGTGCAATGAATGATTGCCTGAAGTAGAGGATTCTAAAGTTATATTTATCTTAACACAAGATAGTTTTCTATGGAAGTAACTATCCCTTAAAATCAGATATTTGAGAAACAATAACGCGAAACTCACTCCATCACATAATCTTCAAACAATATTCATCTTTTTGGTTTTGTCATCGGATTATCTGCTCGAAAATCTGAGTTTTTTGAATAATTACCGATTTGGTTCATAGATCTTTTTACAGTTCATCAGAATGATGACTGCGTGGTATTAGATTAGCATGAGAATTCTATTATTGCAAGCTGAATTTTTTAATGCTCTAGTATTCGCAGATGTTGTGTTAATGTTGTGACCAGTAGCATACCTTCCGCGTCAATCCGCAAGTAGAAGAAGTGCCGGAATATCTAAGGACTATTCCAGCACTTCTTCTACTTCTTTACTGTACTTACAATGCTTTGTCTAAATACATCTTATCGTACATTAATAAAACTTTTATACATTATTCATTTTTGCTTTATGGGGTCTGACCACCAGTATGTCAATGCTTTATCGAACAATTAGCTTAATGGCATTGACCGGTACCTCATTGTTAGTGACAAGGAGCACGCACCAATAGCACCTCAGAGAGGGCACAAACTTATTTACCAAATGCAAACATAAAATGTCTTTCACAGATTTTTCCTACTGCTAAAACAATTAGCACTGCTACCACAAAAACAATCCAGCCCAAAATTTCCATAGGCAGTGGTAATAATCGGACAAGAATACCTCGCGTTCCCTGTACTATCGAAAAATGAACCACATAGACAATGATTGAATTTTTTCCACACCACTGTAAAAAGGCATTTTCATGCATCAACTTGGCCATATCACTTAAAACATAATATCCTATGAATGCCGTTACCAAACTAATCAGTACATTACCATAACTATTTTCATACATCAAAACAGGTTTATTGTACAGCGACAATACTGTTATAAGCGCACAGCTGACAAGCAGTAGAACAATGTTGCCCTTCCCTGTAATCTTTTCACCTATTTGCTTATCCTTAAGAATCCTTCCCGCTTTATGTATCAAGTTCCCTGCAAGATAATACCCAAATGCAACTGGAGTCACAGCAATATATAATGGGCCAGACACTCCCTGTGGAACAACAATGGTATAAATTATACAAACACCAAGCAAGATACCTTCTGCTTCAATTAAGTAATTTTTACATATACGGGTTAGCACTTCCCAAGCAATGACCACTTGTGCCATCACAAGTAAAAACCACCATCTGAAAAAGCAATAAAAAATGCTAAGTTCCTCAGCTGTAGCTGTATGCAACACTAGCTTTCCAATAAAGAAATTATACAAAAGTGATAAGATTGCCAATGTAAGCTGCGGTATTAATAGTCTTTTGATTTTTTTCTTTATTACAGCACCAAAATTTCCTGTAATTTTTTCGTGAGCCAAATAGCCAGACAATATGAAAAAACTGGCATATGAAATGACAATATAATTTTTGCAAAAAAATTATCACTTGTTCCAAGGGCGTGCTCTAAAACCACAAGAAGAATTGCTACTCCTCGAATAATATCAACTTGTTTGTTTCTCTCCATCCTCTTCTCCCTGTTTATTACCTATGTATAATCTGTTTTAACTTGTTTTTTGCCCATGCAAATTCTTCTGTCTTTCTCATGAAAATCAGTTCAACTAAAAGTACCGTCAAACCACTAATCACAATGCGCACGATAAGGCCCATAAACGATTCTGATACAAAAGAGCAGAGCATATATGAAAAAATCACGATCAGGACATTGCTCCCAATGATTCCAGCCTGCTGTTTGATATAATCCACCAAAGGTCTTTTAAATTTTTTCTTAAACAGAATGTACGGTTCCCACCATACAATTGTCAGAACTCTTGCGATTGCTGTCGCTCCAAGAATTCCTGCCATTCCAAAAGGCTTAGCTAATACTACGGACAATAGAATATTAAGAATCGCATTAATCACCATTGCATTTTTGCGTTCTTTAAAAAGACCCATTGTTTCGCAGAACATCCATGTTGGATCAAACGCATGTGTAACATAAAAAGTCGCAAGTATTGCAATCAGCACATCTTTTCCCAAAACATATTCACTACCAACCCAAATTGGTATAAAACCTTGGATTGCATTAAGAACACAGACTGAGCAAAAAATTGTTATAACGCCAAATAAGTAAACCATACCCTTAAACACACTATATGAGTGTTCCGAGTCGTTATCCGCATTCAGATTGCCAAGACTTGCAATCAAACCAGTTATCATCAAATTAATAAAAGTGGCAATGTAGTTGATAATCATGCTGTAGTTAGAATAAAACCCAACATATATCGTTCCAAGTAGCATCGAAATCAGAATATTATCTGTACTTGTTACTACAACATTTGAAACTTTATAAACAAACATAGACTTCACATCGCTGATCAAACCTTTTTTGTCTATAAGATTCGTTTCTTTTGTATACTCCTTTAAAAAGGGATAATATTTATTCGCTATTACATTGCAGACAACGTTCTGCATAACTGTAAAAAAGATTTGGATGATTAAATATGTCGTATAATTATTGTTAACATATAAAAAGGCAATCTGTAATACATACTGAAGTAACAAGCAGATTGTCGCTACAATGTTTCTGATGTACTCTTTTTGGTCTGCTCGAAGCAACGTCACCTTAAACATTACAAAATAAGATACCACTGAATTACACAGAAACAATAAATAGTACAGAACAACTTCATTGTGAGGTAGTGTACTTTTAACCAGTTGCCCTAAAAACGGAACGATGGCTAAACCAACCACTGTCACCGCTGCAGCTATATAGCGATATAATTTTCGATAATAACTTATGAGTTGCTTTAATTTTTCATGGTCATTATCATGTAAAACACCATATAAACTATACGTTAAAACATTTCCTATTCCCAGTTCCGCTAAGGACAATAGTGTAAGAATATTTGTATAAAGGCCGTTTACACCCGTGTACTCAGCCCCTAATTTTCTTACAAATATTGTCCTTGTCACAAAAGCTAAAACAAGTGTTATTAGCTGCTGTGCAAAACCAAATGAAACATTTCTAACGGAATTTGCACTTCTAGACTTTCCCATTCTTTTTTCCTCGTACACTTAATCCAATCAATGGCATGATCCAAAGATTGTGCAGCATCGTTGCTACAATATCTGATCTTCTCAGTTCCCACCATATTGATGCGAACAAAATAACATGTAACACATAGAAATATGCCAACTGATTGCTTATCGCTGGGTTTCTTTTTGCTTTTCTATATATTCTCACGGAAATTCCCGCAATAATCGCTGTAACAAAAACCACACCAAAATATCCGAAATCCTGCATAAAATAATAATACCAAGTCGGATATGCATTCATTCTCTGGTGAGCACCAACGACATAAAATTCTGCTGCGTATGTCTGTGCATTAAAAAAACTGGATTAATACGCTTAAATGACACAATCTGAATTATACAACTAAAACAACTGAGCAATCCGCTAAATATTGATTGTCCCCAATGCCAAACGGATATTCCTAATGCCACCGGATCTTTCATCATTACTTGCAAAAGAGCCGGTCCACAGCAGAAATAGCCTGCAACTACATTAAGGATAGATGCAAAAATCGTTCCTGAAAGTTTATGTCTCTGTATCGTTACACCACCAAGCACAACTATTGCTACAATAATAAGAAATTTAATTCTTCTTATTTTATTTTGTTTTTTTACTGACAATCCGGAATCTTCTGGAGACTTATTCAAACAGTATGCACTAATCATTGCAAGTGCAAAGTAAAATACTTCCCATCTGCCGACCGTTATAACAATAACTAGAATAAGATCAATAATGCTAGCAACTAGATGCCATCCTTTTATTTTTCCCTTTGCCCACAAAAAAACTTGAATGAACGAACAGGTCTGCATCGCCGGGAAAATTCCCAAGTGTAAAAAGAGGATTCTTTCGGCCGCTGTCATATAGCCCTCCTCCACACTATTTGCGATAATATTTCTCATTACAGACATTCCATAATTTTGCACATAAGATAATCCTCTGAGAAAAAGCGGGATACTTATTAACGTCAAGACCAGTTGAATCATTAACAGACGATTTCCCACTTTTCTATAATCTATTTCATCATCCTCATACTCTTCAGTGTATGTATTTACATATATTGAAGATTTGTTAATTGTTCCATACCCAATTAGCAGCCCACCAAAATCAAATGAAATCAATCCTACAAGCAATACTGTATAAACATCATTCCCTAATGGATACCATTCCATAGTATTGATCTGCAATACTATAGTCAAAATAAGCCACAAGGCATTATATAAAAAGATTGGATGAAGTGCCGAATGGTACTTGGCATAGCTTGCATAACAACCACAAAATGCAAAAAGTATAATAATAAATGCAATTATTGACACCTTTATCTCCCTTCCAATATACTTTCGAATAATTCAACGTACTCTTTGTACTTTTCATCACGCGAATATTTCATCGACCTATTTCTGCACTTTTCTTTGCTAAATGTCCCATCTTTTTTTACTTTGAAAATTGCTTGCTTTAATTCATCATAGTTATCTTTTTCAACAACTACACCCGTTTCCTGGTCGATTATTTCCGGACTTCCTCCAGTTCTATAAGTAATAACGCCCGTTCCACAAGCTAATGCCTCAATATTAGTTGTAGGAAAGTTCTCTTCACGAGTTGGATTCACAAAAACATCTGCTACCGAATAAATTTCTGCAAGTTCTTTTTGATTATTAGTACGTGTTATAGATATTATCGTCTCGGGCAACTTGTTTTTTTCCCTCTCATCAATTCCAACAATGACTATCTGATATTCCTCTGGCAAATCCTCTGCTAATTTCACAAACACATCTAATCCTTTACGAGGTGCCCATGAACTTGCGACTCCTAGAATTATGAATTTATTTTCTATTTGGTATTTCTTCCTGAAGTCTGATTGAATAGGTCTGAATGTATCCAAATCTATTCCATTATTAATCACTCTCACTGGATATTCTGCCAAAAAAGATTTTTTCACTTCATTGCCAAGCCATTCTGAAGGAGAAACCAACGTAATATTTGCGCCGGTAAACCACTGTTTCTTCTTCTCAAACATCTCCTTACTGCGGTCAACATCGCTATATGGATATTTAGCAGTCTGTGGACAATCATAACAACCCGTCATCCATTTATTACAGTGAACAAAATCATAATATGGACAGTGTCCTGTATATGCCCAGCAGTCATGCAATGTCCACACAACCGGTATATTTTTCTTTTTCACATAATCAAAAAGCATTGGCAAATTGATATAGCAATTATGCAAATTGTGAAAATGAATAAGATCCGGCTGAAGCTTATCTATTTTTTTCAAAAACTGCGCAGTTGTAAAATGCGAAAAGCAGCCATTATATCCTGTTTTCTTTGCAAGTAATAAATGAATTTTTTTGTCAAGTTTACTTCCTATGTATATATGATTTTTCGATTCAATCCTTTTTTCATTGCCATGAACTGCTGAGCATGTATAAACCGTAAATCCATGTTTTCTAGCAGTTTCTGCAATCATAAACATGATACGGCCAGTGCTCCCAACTGTACTACTGTTTATTTCCACTATGCACTTGACCATAGTTATTTCCTCCTGTTTTTAGCAATGTTGAAGGCTATTTATATAAGTTGCACGGACATTTTCATAGCCATATTTTTCACACAGCTTCTTATTATTCTTTTTAATTGCATCAATTTTTCCAGCAGTAACTTTAGCCAAGTCAATTTGCTGTAACTCATCTATTGAATCATATTCTATCCCGGCAATTCCCAGCTGTCGCAACAAAAATTTAGGTCCAATTACTATGTTACCAAGAAAAATCGATTCCAACACTACACCACTACTCCGGTTAGAATAGCTTTCTTCTCTATATGGCAAAAGTACAAATCTATGCTTAGCAAGTTCTCTATAGTATGCATCATCATCCAAACGTATATTTTCAATTCTGATGTTTTTATGTGCTTTTGTCACAACTTCCTTATAAGTACTTTGACTTGCGAACTTTCCACAGATTATTAAGGCTTCTCCATTTGCATTAAAGGCTTCTATTGCGCCTATAATATCTTTACCCTCATTGATTTCTCCGCAAATATAAACATCCTTTTGTTTTTCTTTCACAAAGTACTTGTCATACTTTCTTTTATCAAACCAATAATCTGGAACATACTGATGCTTATCTCTTTTCAGTTCTACATTCGTATGAAACACACAATTAATTTTTTTGACTGCACAATTGTAAATAAAGTTTTTCAGATTTTTCTTGCTATAAAAGTCCAAATAATTTGTAGCAAAAATTTTCTGTCTTTTTTTCTTTTTTGAAAAAAGCAGTCCGACATAAAGCCAAAAATCAGTATTCACAAACCAAACTGTTGATTCGTTATTTACAATATTGCGGACAGCACGAATCTTCTTAATATATAATCCTATTTTCTTAAATTTACTCGATTGTCTCTGTGGAGAAGATTCATATGGAAGAACACTTGCAATACAGCTATCATCAAAAAACTGAGCATACGGTGGTGTTACAACCATACTTACATCGTAGCTATCAGATAACATTTCCTTTGTTTCTTTTAACGTCTTAGCTGTATGTCCTGTCACCTCACCTTTTGAATCGCAATATCCTATATAATCCACAAGTGTTATCCTATTCATTTTTATTTTCTCCTATCACTTTATAATTCACTTTAAAAATTTAATATCATCAACTTTCTATAAACATTTTTATATTTCAAAAATTGTTCTGTAGCCCGTATTTTTTGCTTTACTATTACTTACATCTATTGCATACTGATGTGCTTTTTCTACGGCATTTTGAAATTCTTCCTGCTTCATAACCGCATATTTCTCAACTGCATTTACGAAAGCACTCTTATTTTCTAAAGAAAAAACATACCCTACACCTTGTGATTCAAAATCTCGCCATGGAGTTTGATCGCTTATAATACACGGACACCCTGCTGAAAGAGCCTCCTGGATAACGTGTCCAAAATTCTCACCCAATGTTGGAAAAAGAAAAACATGATAATGTTTTAATGTTTCTACAACGCTTTCTGAGTCAAGATTTCCCTTCCACTCCCATTTTACATTGCTTGGGAGTTTTCTTAGTTCTTGCTTACACTCTTTCCAATATTCTTCGGTATGTGCTGGTCCATATATCGTAAATTCGATATCCGATTTTGTTTCCTCCAAAATTTCAATTGCATATTTTAAATTCTTTTTAGGCGCAATTCGTGAAATCCATACAACTTTTAAATTTCCAGCTTTTTTTCCTTCTTAACATTTGCTTCATCAACTTTTCGAGGTAAATCCTCTGCAATAAAAAACTGCTTATCAGTTGCCTTTACTTGCTGCCTTCGCAATCGAATAATCATGTGTTAGCATTACCACATCCTTACTTATAGTAACGCCCCCCGATATGTATCATAGAATAATTTGCCCCATCAAAATATGCTGATGGAGCTATATACTCTTGTCCACCACCACGTAATTCCGTACAAATATCAATTCCCCTCATCTTTAAATATTTAGGGTAATTTTTTTGATAAAATGAACCCGGAATTTTTTCTGTCATCTTAATCAAATTTCCTAATAATGTTAAAAAAACTTTTTTAAGAAACATTTCCTTCATCCTCTTTTTTCATTAAAATAAATACTATAACAAAAAGTAACAAGCCATTATTAAAGTAGTGTCCATATCTTAATAATCTAAGGAAGAAATAAGTAATACACATATTTCCAACTATAGATTCAAAAGTTCCATCTCGTTTTGGCCAAAATCTAAACAAAAAGCCTACAACTCCGGCCAGCCCCAAAAGCCCAAGTTCTGAGATAATCCTTAGTAAAAGCGAATTTGCATCTTCCTTATTAAAAAAGAACACTACATTTGAAACTGGAAGATCTTTAATAAATCTCTCATACGAAATTGGGTGAGAACCGATTCCTCCACCTAAACCACATGAATCAGCAAAACTTTTTAGTGCTATTTTTAAATTTATAATTATTGTTTGGCTGCTTATATTTGCTGTGGCCAAGCTTTGTGAATCATCTGAAATCAAAGCCAATGTATCATTAATTCGCTCATTAAAATCCCCAATTTTGGTATATGCAATCATAAAGGCTGCAATACCCAAAATAAAAATTATAATCTGTTTTGGATTATGCTTATATTCTAACCAAATAAAAATCACGCCAATAAATATTCCAATATATCCTGCCGATGAGAAAGTTGCCACATAACCCAATAAAATAATAATCGCTTCTTTTTTAGAAATAAAAAGAGCCAATTCTTGTTTTGATTTGCCCCAAAATAGATAGATCGCCATAAATGCCATTGGCAGTAAAATCAATGCACATTCTGATGGTTCTTGAAATATAGTTGATGCTCTAAAAACTGAATTCGCAGGCGCAAGTTGTCCTTTTACCAACCATCTCAAATCATAAATCACACTAATATGTGCATAAAAAGCCACCTGTTGGATTAAGGCAAATACAGCTATTATAATTGCAAATTTTTTATACACCAAAAGAACGTCTAGGGCATCATCCTTATTCTTAACTATCGTTTTATAAAAAAGGTAACTAACAATTATACCTGCCAATTGTTTTACCGCTAAAAATATTGTATCTCTTCCTAACAGCACACAAATTCCTGTATGCAATACAAGAATCAACAATAACGCTATAAAGCTTTGGCTAATTCTCACTTTTCTGGCTGCAAATAGCAACAACACTATTTGTATTGCCATAATATATTCCGGTTGTATTATTCCACATAAAAACACAAGAAGCACACTTATAACCAATAGTGTTGGCTTCACTACACTAAACTGAGTTGTTTTTTTCATTTACCGCATTCCTTATTTACAATTCTGCTATATAGATCCAAATATTTTTGATACTGGAAGTCTTTCTCATATCTTTTTGCGTTATCAACGATTTTTTCTTTGATTAAGGGATTGCCACTCATTTCCTGAATCACTTTCCATACTTGCTTAATATTGTTTGCCTCAACAATTCTTCCGCTATCCTCACTTACAACTTCCGGCAACGCAGTGCAATTATAGACAACTGCTGGTGTTCCACAAGCCATCGCCTCCACTGTTGGAAGACCAAATGTTTCCTCAATGCTTGCATTGAATAAGACATCTGCAGCAGAGTAAAATTCCACCAGTTCATTGACATCTTTTGTTCTAGATAAACCAATTATATTATTCGGGAGTTTTTTTATCTGTTGTTTACTCAATCCGACCAGGACAATCACATAATCAGATGTTATCAACTTGTTCAATTCAATAAAATCTTTCAAGCCTTTGTTAATTGACCATGTACTTGCTACTCCGAGAATTATTTTGCGATTTTTAATTCCTAACTTTTCTTTTATATTTGATTTTGTCGGTTTAAAAATCGAAGTATCTATACCGTTATATATTGTTTCAATTGGATACTGACTCAAGTAGGACTGTCTGGTTATATCTTCCAACCATTTTGATACCGTAACTATATGCATATCCTTTACATCAGTAAATAACTGCTTCTTTCTCAAGTAGTTACTTTCGCTACGATCAACATAACTAGCTGGATACGAATGCCTCTGCGGACAGTCATGGCATTGAGTTTTCCATCTATCACACTTTATCGCTGAAAAATGGCAACAATGTCCCGTAAAAGCCCAGCAATCGTGTAATGTCCAGACCACCGGCTTACCACTTGATTTTAAATAGTTAAATAATATTTCTACATTAATATAGTAACCGTGTAAATTATGTAAATGAATCACATCCGGGTCATATCGTTTGATTTGCTCTATTAATTTTATAGTTGCACTTTTAGAAAAGAATCCTGCCCTATCAGTAATTCGCGTAAGTAGTGCATCTATATACACATTTTGCTTTGTTCCAATAACATAGTGTGGAATACCGGCAGAAATAGTATTTCTCGCATATGCTACAAGTCCCTGATGGCCATTATTTTTCAGCACATTATACAAGTCGACTGCAATCCGACCCGTACTTAAATTTCCAAATATATTAATTTGGAGAACCTTCATATTTTTCACCATATTCTGAATTTTCCATCTTTAATTCAGCCTTCTATCATATCTATCTTTTCTCTCATACTTTGGACAACATTATTTTGCCTTAATTTACAGTTTCTTAATAACTCTCGCCGGGTTTCCCGCAATCACGCAGTTATCCTCAAACTTCCCAGCAACCACAGCACCGGCACCGACCACACATCCATCACCCAGCACTGTGCCTTTTAGGATGATACTATTGCACCCAATGAAGCAGTTCCTGCCGATTTTAATTTCTCGGCTCGGCACTTGATTACTGTCACCACCGTTTTCATCTCGTAGCAATTTATTTCTCACTTCTGCTTCGATAGGATGAAAGTCATTGTCCAGAATCTTGCAGTTCCCACCAATGCAAGTATTCTCACCAATCGTGATCTTCTTCCGGGCATAGATTGTTACTCCACTTATCCCAACATTGTCACCAATCTCAATCGCTGCTCCCGGAGCGCGAGTCACAATAATCGTCCGGCTGTAAAGCCCAACCAAGTTACTAAGGAAGCTGCTCTTGATAGTGACATTTTCACCAATCTTCAGCTTGGCACCGCCTTTGTTGAAGATGATCGGTACACCCTTCAGCAAGAGGTTCCTTCCATATTCAACTTTTGTCATCTTCATAACCAGCTTAAACCAGTTACTGTTCATACCTCTCGCCTCCTTTACAACTCCAGAATCTCTTCCGCATACTTTCTCACCGACACAGCCCTAGTCAGATTCTTCTCCAGATTCTCACGACCTCTAGTTCCCATTGCCTTCAGTTCGCCACTTCCAGCATTTTCAATGAACCAGCGGATGTTCTCCTCGACCTTGTCATACTCACCCGGCTCACAACAAAGACCACCGTGCATATCTTCAATCAGACATCGAACCTCGGAACCTTCTTCAAGCACTCCTAATATCGGCTTAGCCGCAGCCATTATTCCGTATGCCTTCGATGGGCAACTCACGCCCTTAATTCGTTTTGCATTCACACACCAATGAACATCACCTGCATTCAAAGAATATATAAGGTCTACCTTATCCTGATACGGAATGAATACCACATTGTCCATATGATGCTCTTTCACATACAGCACCAACTTATCCAGCACAGAACCTGCACCAACAAAAGCAAATACAACCTCTCGGCATCTGTAGTCTTGGTACCCGGCTTAATTCTCTCCACAACCTTCATCAGATTTTCTAGGTCATAGTACAATCCAATATTGCCTGAATACATAATGATGAACTTACCATCCAAACCGTACTTCTTCTTGAAAGCAACAACTCTTTCATTGTTCTCATCCAGCGGATAGATTTCATTCTCATCGATCCAGTTGTTGATCATGACAGTCTTAGGAACCTTCTTTCCTTTGAAACGATTCTCCACCGTCTCCGCCAGATCACGACCAACCGTGATTATCAAGTCACTACGCTTGCAACTGAACTTGTCAAACCACATCATGGCATCAGTAACAAACTTGCTCTTGGTGTAACCAACAGCCAGCACCTGCTCCGGGTTGAAATCCTGAATGTTATAAATGTACTTGGCGTGCTTCACCCACTTACCCCAAACACCCAGCAGACCTCCAAGAATCGGAGGCTGAGAAATGGAGAACACATAATCCATTTTTCCAACCTTGAAAGTTGCCCCCATTGCCCCAAAGAAATAGGAAACAATATTCTTCACACGGCTCTTTTTATTGGCCTTACTGAACTCCGGCACTCGAATTCGCAGAACCTTCACGCCATTGATTTCTTCTTCGTAATATTTCTGTGTCTTATATTTATCCTCAATCGTCCCTAAGTAACTCGGCACCACGCAAATGATCGTGATGTTGAACTTATCCAGCATACCCTCCGCCAGTTCACGGAGAATCTGCCCCGTTGACGCAGTATCCGGAATATAGTAATGAGCATAAATCAGAAGATTTTTCTTATTTGACATTCCTATAATTTCCTCTTGCTTTTTTCTCGTATAGCTATACGTTCAATCCCTCAAAAAAAGAAAAACATCTCACCAAACTCCATTCCACTCCCAAGCACCCCTGTCTTCCCTCTCCGCTTATTTCTCCCTATAGCTATACGTTCAATATCAATAACACCTGCAGTTTCCCCTCTCGGTTCCACTGCAGATCATCATTCATTCTACTTCATCTCTTCCATCCATTCCATCACTTGGATCCGCTGCCCTTAAGCACGACCCCGACGGTCTTGAACAGAATCTTAATATCCATTCCGATATTCCAGTTCTTGACATATTCCATATCAAGCTTCACAACTTCCTCAAAATCAGTGATATCACTTCTTCCGCTCACCTGCCACATTCCGGTCAGTCCTGGCTTCACGGCAAGTCTTCCGCGGTGATATGGCTCATACTGTTTCCACTCATCTACTGTTGGTGGACGGGTTCCTACGAGACTCATATCTCCTTTGAGTACATTCCAGAACTGCGGGAATTCATCCAAAGATGTCTTACGGATAAACCAGCCAAGTCCATGCTTGCTTCCATCCGCTCCGCTTCCGATGATTCTTGGGTCATTCTCCATCTTGAACATAAGCCCCTTCATCTCGTTCTGTTTCATCAGTTCTTTCTTGCGTTCCTCTGCATCCATATACATGCTTCGGAATTTATAGATTTTAAATAATTTTCCGTTTTTTCCTACTCTCATCTGAGAGAAGAAGATTGGCCCCGGTGAAGCAATATAGATTGCCGGAGCAAGGAATATTGTAATGATACCTGTCAGAATCATTCCAACGATTCCGCCACAGATGTCCATCGTTCTCTTCATCATAGCCTGTCGTGAGGAAATCACTCTGACGCTGGAAGTCAGGACTGTATATCCACCCATACGGTTAATAAACTGATTGCCTGTCCATCCTGTTCTGTCATCCAGACATTCGTGAACTGTAATTCCCATGTTCACGCATGTTTCAAACAAATCTTCCGGTATCAATGTTTTCTTCTTAATTCCAACAAGAAGAGCATCAACCCATCTTGTCTGTATGTATTCAGTTACTGTATCAATCTTACTTACAACCGGAATTCCTTCGATCAATTCATTTTCTTCCGGTTCGCGGTCTGCAAGTACGATTCCGACAATATCGAATTCATTAAATACATTCTGTTCCACCTGTCTTAACATGGAATCTATTTCATCACTTGTCGAAACAAGGAGCATATTTATTTTTGAATAGAGCATATTGCCATGTTTCAGTAAATATTTCTTCCATATGATTCGCACCACATAAACCAAAATAACTGACATTGGAATAAATGATGTAATCACAAGACGTGAGGTCATGCTTCCCTGTTTACTCATAAAGAGATATACGATTACAAGCGCACTCACGATAAACACATGCTTTAATACATTCTTAAACTCTACAAAGTATCCTCTTCTCATGATTCCATGATATGGCTCTGTAAAGAAAGCAGTGCAAATGTCTACCAGTGCGATGAAAATCCCGATATTCAGATATAATCCGTTATGATACAGATTATCCATTCCCATACGCAATACAAAACTGCTTACATAAGCCAGCTGTAATGCGACAAGATCTAATATGATGAAATCCCAGTGCTTCAACCAACTATTACTGTTCTTCCTGTACATTCTCCTCGTACACCCTTTTCCCCTGATAATCTTCTGTCTGACTACATAACAAAACATCTGATTTTATTTATCTTAACTGTTTTGTTTGTTTTTTCTCAGTAAAATGGAATATGCAGCGGATATTCTCCACTGCATATCCGGCTATTCCTGTTTGCTTTTACCATAGTAGTATGAATTATACTTACTATAATATTTCTCTTTCTTCATATCCACTTTATTCAATACTGCACCGAGAAGCTTACATCCACTCTTTACAAGCTGATCTTTTGCTTTCATAGCATCTCTTCTGCTTACTGCTTCGCTCTCGATTACGAGGATTGCACCATCACACTGTTTTGCTACGATTGCTGCATCACTCATATTGATGATCTGTGGTGTATCGATTAAAACATAATCATAGGCTTTTCTCGTCTCTTCAATCAGTCTGCTGAAACGTCCCTGCTCCAAAAGCTCTGATGGGTTCGGAGCGTACGGACCGGAAAATATAATCTCAAGATTACGGTAATTTGTAGAATAAATCACTTCCTCCAAAGCAACCTGTCCACTTAAATACTGTGACAGTCCATTGGTCTTCTGCTTGATCTGGTAACGTTTGATATAACTGGATTTACGGATATCTGCATCTATAATCAGAACTCTCTTTCCCATCTTTCCAATCTCTACTGCAAGCTGGAAAGCCACATCACTTTTTCCTTCATTCGGATAACAGCTTGTGATAACAATACTCTTTGTCTCGACACCGCTGAACTGCATATTTGTACGGAGGGTTTTAATAGCCTCTTCATAGAAGACGTCTTCTTTTCTGGAGTCCGTCATCATAACTCTCTGAATTGCCATTTATTTTTTCCTCCTTTTTTTCTTCTTTTTCTTTGATGCTGCCTTGCTTGAATTGCGAGATCCTTTTCCTGTAATGTAGTCTTTTCTATCTGGAATACTTGCCAGTGTTGTCAGACCAAGGTAGTTCTCGATATCTTCCTCTGACTTGATTGTATCATCCATCAGTGTGAGAAGGATAATAATACCTGCGGAAAGAACCAGACCAGCCAGTGCTCCGATCAGCACATTCTTCTTTGTACTCGGACTTGTCTGGATTGTCGGCACTTCACCTTCTTCAATAATCTTCGGCGGTGTTACTTCCATCTTGTCTCCGATAAAGTCAGCTGATGTCTTTGCCAGCGTGTCAGCAATCTTCTTTGCCATCTCTGGATCTTTGTCTACTGCTGTAACGGAAAGAATACGTGTATCACTTGGATTCTCTACGGTGATACATTCCTTCAACTCTTTATATGTCATATCCAGATTTAGTTCATCTACTACGTCCTGCAATACCGTACGGCTTGTGATCAGGATATTGTAGTCTTTCGTCAACTGAGTACCGATCTGCAGATCAGCCAGTGAAGAAAGTGTGGTTTCCTTTGTGAGAACAAGCATCGTAGATGTTGCGCTGTAAACAGGTGTCATCAAAAGCTTTGTTGCTGCTCCGGCAATCACTGCTCCGGCCAATATAGCCGCAAGAATTACCAGAATGTGCTTTTTCAATGCGTAGAATAGTTCTCTGAGGTCAATCTCGACCTCGTCGTCATCATGCGTATTTCCCATCTTTACTCCCCTTTATTTTATTATTTTGCCTTCTGCAATGCGAAGTGCATTCTCTTTTGTTATCTGTCTGAGGTAAGTACTGTCTAAATGCTTCCTCATCCAGCTCATTGCCTCTTTTGTATCAGGCATTCTGTTCCCGATATTGTGCATATCGGTTCCCATGAAATGGATATTCTTTTTTTTCAGATTATCCTTACACCAGCGTGCTGTCGAATCCTTCCAGTCACCGCTGACGGATCTGTAATTCATCTGGATCAATGCTTCCAGGTCAATCAGTTCTTCTACACGCTTACCTTTTCTAAGACAGCGATACCGCTCTGCATGAGCAACTACCGGAGCATACCCTGCTCTTGACAGATTCCTCACTGCTGTACATATCTCAGAATACGGTACTGAAGGCATAAACTCAACCAATACATAATTACTGTCTGCCAACGTAAGCAGTTTTCCCTCTTCAAGCAGACGTATAACACTATTAGAATAAAAAATCTCCTGTCCTGTCCAGATTCGAATTGGCTGTCTTCGCTTTATCTTTCCATCCGGACCTTTCACCGGACGGTTTGCGCGACTCATCAGCTCATCCCGAAGCCGTCTCAACTTCTCCGGATCTCTGTTTGGAAACGCTTTGGAATAATGTGAAGTTGCAAACACATCTGTGATTCCCTGTCTTCTTGCCATAGAAAGCATATGAAGACTTTCTTTCATCGAAGACGCTCCATCATCAACTCCAGGCAAGATATGGCTATGTATATCAATCATCTTTAACTCGTCCTTTTACATAATGAAAGAGACACCTGAGATAAAAAATCTGTCCTGCCGTGCCTCCTTGTATCGTCTTATCTTATTGCCTTTAACACCCAATTAATGATATTTTATTTTTCTTTTACTGTCAAGTTATTTTCATGCATATTTTTATGAACCTTATAACATTATTGTGATTTCTTGTTTATTTCTTCATTTTTGGTTCAAAAATCAATGAAGCCAGGTATCCGAAAATCAGTGCTGCACTGATCCCGGCTGCACTTGCCTTGAATCCCCCCAGGAAAATTCCTAGGAATCCATTTTTATCAACAGCTTCCTTCACACCTTTCCACAGGACATTTCCGAATCCAAGAAGTGGAACGCTTGCACCTGCTCCTGCAAATTTCACAAATGGTTCGTATACCCCGATAAATCCAAGCACTGCGCCTGTACAGACGAGTAATACCATAACACGTCCCGGCATCAGCTTTGTTCTGTCCAGAAGAATCTGCACTGCAGCACAGATGAGACCTCCAATTAAAAATGCTTTTATATAATCCATTTTTCTATTCCTTTTCTGTTTTTTTAACACATACTTAGCGTCTTTTTTACTTCTTCCTATTATAATAAGATTTTCAACAGTGCTCGATCATAATTGCGTGTGCAATCCCCGGCACACTTGCTCCTTCATTGAAGCTGACCGTTGACATCAATGCACCGGTTGGCACAAAGAGTATCTTTTTCCATTCTCCGTTCTCAACCTTTGGCAGAATATAAGAAGCCAGTGTTGACGCTGCGCATCCACAGCCGCTTCCGCCGGCATGTGTATCCTGTGTCTCCTGATCAAAGATAGTCATTCCACAATCCATATGCTTTTTTCTGATGTCATATCCTCTGCTTTTCATCAGGTCAAAAAGTATAGACTGACCAATGTATCCAAGATCACCTGTTATGATCTGATCGTAATTCTCCTGAGTTCGTCCAAGATCCTGGAAATTGCGGTAGATGGTATCGGTTGCAGCCGGAGCCATACATGCCCCCATATTCTGTGAATCTTTCAATCCAAAGTCCACGATCTTCCCTATCGTAACGCCGGTGATCCGAATATGCCGGAACTGGGATTTTCTTTGATGTTGATTATCGGAATGTATTTTATTCAGATGGCTTCCTACAAGGAAAGCCCCGCTGGCTGTCACGGTCCAGTGTGCGGAAAGTGGTCTTTGGTTCGCATATCCTAACGGAAATCGAAATTCTTTCTCTGCACTTCCGAAATGGCTGGATGTTACTGCCAGCATGTAATCTCCGTATCCTGCTGCCACACTCATTGCTGCTAATGCCAATGCTTCTCCTGATGTGGAACATGCGCCATACAGGCCGAATATGGGAATCTGCAGATCTTCAACGCCCATAGAAGTTGCAATCCCTTGTCTGAGAAGATCTCCTCCAAAGAGATAACGCACAGACTTCGGATCCACATGCGACTTTCCCAGTGCCAGTACGCAGGCTTCCTTCTGCATATTGCTTTCGGCTTCCTCCCAGGTCTCTGCTCCAAACAGGTCATCCTCATTTGTCAGATCAAAGCATTTTCCAAGTGGCCCCTGAGCTTCTTTGCTTCCAGCAACTGATGCTGCGCTTAGAAGATAAGGCGCTTTTGTGAATACAATGCTCTGTGCTCCACGAAGCTGGGACAGATGAAAAGGACCACACTCTGATTCAACTGCCCGGTTTTTGTTTCCCGTATCATTCATATCATTTCCTCATTTCTGATGTTTCATTATTTATTTTTAAGGATATTATTTTCATTTTTGTGAAAAACTATGTGTAGAATTTGAAAACAAAAAAGAAGGGATTTTCATTTATGGACAAAATAGAACAATTGAAGCAACAGAAGCAATATGAAGCCTATGTCAAAAAGAAAACACCACAGCACAATGTGTGGTTCAACATGATGAAGGCATTCTTCCTTGGTGGAACGATCTGCCTAATTGGACAATGTATTTATCATTTCTGTGAATTGAAAAAACTTTCCCCGGATGACTGCAGCAGCTGGACTTCTATTCTGCTCATTCTTCTGAGTATCCTTCTCACCGGTACCGGAATTTATCCACTGCTTGCCAAATGGGGCGGTGCCGGTGCGCTTGTTCCGATTACCGGCTTTGCCAACTCTGTTGCTGCACCTGCAATTGAATATAAGAAGGAGGGGCAGGTTTTTGGTATTGGTTGTAAGATCTTCACGATTGCCGGACCGGTGATCCTGTATGGAATTGTGACAAGTTGGGCGCTTGGAGTTGTATATTGGGTATGGACATTGATGTGAAACAAGAAATGTGTTAGATAAATGTATTAGGAAGTCGTTACTCACGGCTTCCTAATCTTTCTTTAAAATCTGTATAATCAAATGCGGTTAGCTGCTGCATGGTTCTGTCAGCATGTCTGATCCAGATATCCGGTAATGGCATCCCATTAAATGTATTATTTTTGCAAGTCGTATAAATCGCCATATCTCCAAACAGAAGCAGATCTCCGTATTCCGGTAATTTGCTTAATTTATAGTCTCCGATCACATCCCCTGACAGGCAGGTTGGGCCTCCAAGTCGGACTGTAATCCCACTATCTGTTGTCTCATCCGATGCTCCAAGAAGCGGTGGGCGATAAGGCATTTCCAGTACATCCGGCATATGGCAGGCGGCGCTGGCATCTACGATTGCAATCTGTGTGTCTCCATTTTTCAGAACATCCAGCACACTGGTCAGCAGAAATCCTGCATTCAATGCCCAGGCTTCTCCCGGCTCCAGATAAACCTCAACCTTCCATTCTTCCTGTGCCATTTGAATACATCGCTCTAGTCGCTCAATATCATATCCTGGTCTTGTAATATGATGACCACCGCCAAAATTGATCCATTTCACTTTGGTGATCAAATCACCGAACTGTTTCTTTACGGAAGCAAGGGTTGTCTCCAGATCATCCGAGTCCTGCTCACAGAGGGTATGGAAATGAACCCCATCCAAAAGTTCCATCAACTCCGGATTCTTCACAATTGCTTCATCCCACTGTACTCTTGTTGTACCCATGCGGCTTCCCGGTGCACAAGGGTCATAAATCTCATGTCCCTCCTGGGTAGAGCATTCCGGATTGATCCTGAGTCCCACGCTTTTTCCTGCCTCTTTCGCCATTCTTCCAAAGCGAAGAAGCTGGGACGGAGAATTAAATACAATATGATCGGCATACTGAAGAAGTTCCTCGAATTCATCCGCCCGGTAACCTGCACAGAATACATGAACTTCTTTTCCCGGCATTTCCTCTGCCCCTAATCTTGCCTCATACAATCCACTGGCCTCTGTACCCGCCAGATACGGTTCAAAAAAAGGATAACAATCATAATTACTGAATGCTTTCTGTGCCAGAAGCATCTTACATCCTGTTTGTTCTGCTACTTCACCGAGCAGTTTTGCGTTTTCTATAAGTGCTTTTTCATCCAGTATATAACAAGGTGTTTTGATGTTCTGAAATTCCGGCGGAATAATTCCGCCGGTGGCTGTAAATGGTGCTCTTTTATCTAATCTTTCCATCAGTCTACCAACTTCGGATCATGATTTTCACTGCGCGGCAGACCATAACGGTCAAGTGCATCCAGGAACGGATCCGGATCAAATTCTTCTACAGTATATACACCCGGTCTGATCCATTTTCCAGTCAGCATCATCAATGCTCCGCACATTGCCGGAACACCTGTTGTATAACTGATTGCCTGGCTTCCGACCTCATGGTAGCATTCCTGATGATCGCATACGTTATAGATATAGTAAGTCTTCTCTTTTCCATCTTTTACACCGGTAAAAATACAGCCGATATTTGTTTTTCCTTTTGTGCGTGGACCAAGACTTGCCGGATCCGGAAGAAGTTCTTTCAGGAACTGGATCGGAACGATTTCCTGTCCATTGTACTGGATCGGTGTTGTAGAAAGCATTCCCACATCCTCAAGACAACGCATATGATCCAGGTAGCTTTGTCCAAAAGTCATAAAGAAACGAATACGTTTCACACCTGGAATTGTTTTTGCAAGAGACTCTATTTCCTCATGGTGAAGCAGATACATGTCCTTGTCTCCAACCTGATCAAAGTTGTATTCTCTCTTAATATCCATCGGCGGGATTTCTACCCAATGTCCATTTTCCCAGTAACTTCCCGGTGCACTTACTTCACGAAGATTGATTTCCGGATTAAAGTTTGTCGCAAATGCATATCCATGATCACCACCATTGCAGTCCAGAATGTCAATGGTATCAATCTGATCAAATTCATGTTTTAATGCATATGCACAATATGCCTGTGTGACACCCGGGTCAAATCCGCATCCAAGCAGTGCTGTAAGACCTGCATCTTCAAATTTTTTGCGGTATGCCCACTGCCAGGAATAATCAAAATATGCTGAAAATCCTTCTTCTTTACAGCGTTTTTCGTAAATTGCACGCCACTTCGGATCATTCGTATCTTCCGGCTCGTAGTTTGCTGTATCCATATAGTTTACGCCACATGCCAGACATGCATCCATAATCGTCAGATCCTGATATGGAAGCGCAATGTTCATTACCAGATCCGGTTTGTAATCATTGATCAGTTCGATCAGCTGATCCACATCGTCTGCATCAACCTTGGCTGTCGTAAGAACTGTTTTTGTCTTTCCTTTCAGCTTTTCTGCAAGTGCATCACATTTTTCCTTTGTACGGCTTGCGATACAAAGTTCTGTGAAGACCTCATCTGCCTGACAACATTTCTGAATTGCTACACTGGCTACTCCTCCGCAGCCGATTACAAGTACTCTGCTCATAACTCTTCTCCTTTTCTTCAACAGTTGTATATTTATAATTGCTCTCTTATAAGTTGCCGGTTTATTTTGCAATTGCAAGAAGCAGTTCACGAAGAACCTTACATGCTGTTGCGGTTGAGACACCACTTGCATCCAGCATAGGGGCAAGTTCATTCACATCCGCTCCTACT
>LBCK01000090.1 GCA_000980705.1 Ruminococcus sp. UNK.MGS-30
TCTGTTTCGTCTTCCAGTGCCTTTTCTTTCTGCTCCAGCTCTTCCTTTTTCTGCATCAGCGTATCATACGCCTCGATTTCCGGAGAGCGCAGATTGGTGCAGGCACAGCTTTCGTCCAGCAGGTCGATTGCCTTATCCGGCAGGAAACGGTCTGTGATATAGCGTTCCGCCAGAACAGCGCAGAGACGAATCATTTCCGGAGAAATGTGTACCCGATGATAGGACTCGTAGTACTTTGCAATGCCGTTCAGCACCTCAACGGTCTCGTCAATGGTCGGCT
>LBCK01000091.1 GCA_000980705.1 Ruminococcus sp. UNK.MGS-30
TGTCTATTGCTGTAATGGAAAGAATACGTGTATCTCTTGGATTCTCTATTGTGATACATTCCATCAACTCTTTATATGTCATATCCAGATTCAGTTCATCTACTACGTCCTGCAATACTGTACGGCTTGTGATCAGGATGTTGTAGTCTTTCGTCAGCTGACTACCGATCTGCAGATCAGCCAGTGAAGAAAGTGTTGTTTCCTTTGTGAGAACAAGCATTGTAGATGTTGCGCTGTAAACAGGTGTTATCAAAAGCTTTGTTGCTGCTCCGGCAATC
>LBCK01000092.1 GCA_000980705.1 Ruminococcus sp. UNK.MGS-30
AGTTCCTTGCCTTCCATGTATTCCAGGGAAGCGCCGCCGCCGGTGGAAATGTGCGTGAATTTGTCTTTGAAGCCCAGCTGGATCGCCGCTGCCGCGGAATCGCCGCCGCCGATCACCGTCATCGCGTCAGGCAGCTCGGAGATTGCCTTGCAGACTTCGATCGTGCCGTTGGCGTAAGCCGGGTTCTCGAAGACGCCCATCGGTCCGTTCCAGACGACCGTCTTGGCGCCCTGCAGTTCTTTCTTGAACAGCTCGACAGACTTCGGTCCGATATCC
>LBCK01000093.1 GCA_000980705.1 Ruminococcus sp. UNK.MGS-30
TTGTCTGTATGTATTCAGTTACTGTATCAATCTTACTTACAACCGGAATTCCTTCGATCATTTCATTTTCTTCCGGTTCGCGGTCTGCAAGTACGATTCCGACAATATCGAATTCATTAAATACATTCTGTTCCACCCGTCTTAACATGGAATCTATTTCATCACTTGTTGAAACAAGGAGTATATTTATTTTTGAATAGAGCATATTGCCATGTTTCAGCAAATATTTCTTCCATACGATTCGCACCGCATAAAGCAGAACCACTGCCATTGGA
>LBCK01000094.1 GCA_000980705.1 Ruminococcus sp. UNK.MGS-30
GTAAAGCGTGTGGAGGAGATCACCGGAAAATCTGTAAAGCTGTATGAAGTCGATATCAAGGACAGCAAAAAGCTGGAAACGGTTTTCCAGGAAAACCACATCGATGCTGTCATCCATTTTGCCGGTCTGAAGGCAGTGGGCGAATCGGTACAGAAACCGCTCCTCTATTACCGCAACAACATCGACACCACGCTGTCTCTCCTGGAATGTATGCAGAAATACCAGGTGAACAACATCATCTTCTCTTCCAGCGCAACGGTTTACGGAGAAGAA
>LBCK01000095.1 GCA_000980705.1 Ruminococcus sp. UNK.MGS-30
TGTGGTGATGGTTATGCGGAACTTCTTTCAAAGCACAAGGAAGAATTGAGCAAGGTATTTATCGTACCTTACATCGATTACGACTTGCTTGAAAAGTTAATTTCTAAGGAAGGCTTCTACGAAGTTGCCGAAGAATATGGTTTGCCGTATCCAAAGACTAAGATCATCACTATGGATGATTACAAGTCAGGCAAGTACACTGATGTGCCATTCCAATTCCCAGTAGAACTTAAGCCAGAAGACCCAGTTTCATGGCTTAACTGCCAATTCGA
>LBCK01000096.1 GCA_000980705.1 Ruminococcus sp. UNK.MGS-30
CAGAGGATGCCGTTGCCTCCCAGGTGGTGGATACTTATATCCAGCATATCGCCTGCGGCCTTATTAATGTCATCAATATTTTTCAGCCCGAGGTCCTGTGCATCGGCGGCGGGATCTGCAAAGAAGGAGAAACCCTTATGAAACCGCTGCGGGAGCACATCGAACGGGAACGCTACAGCAAATACAGCACCCATCAGACCCGGTTGTGTGTGGCTCAGCTGGGCAACGATGCCGGTATTATCGGCGCCGCCTGTTTGGGGTAACCGGCCCA
>LBCK01000097.1 GCA_000980705.1 Ruminococcus sp. UNK.MGS-30
AATCCTCAATCTGGCCGATCAATTAAAATATGAACTCAAACATGGGATTGAGCACAAACTGCTGGCTGGAAAAACGTTGGGTATGATTTTCCAAAAGGCTTCCACCCGTACCCGCGTATCCTTTGAAGTGGGTATGTACCAGCTGGGCGGATTGCCCATCTTTTTATCCGCCAGCGATATGCAGATCGGAAGAGGCGAGCCGGTAGAGGATACCTCCCGTGTGCTTTCCCGGTATTTAAACGGTATCATGATCCGGACTTACAAGCAGTCC
>LBCK01000098.1 GCA_000980705.1 Ruminococcus sp. UNK.MGS-30
TTTGTTGAAATCAAGGATTTGCCTAAGGTCGAAAAAAAGGACGCCAACTTCTGCGAAACTAAGTACATTGTGCACGTTTTAGACCCCATTTATCCCGATGTTTCCCTAAGTGCTAATGAAAACGCCCACCATATGATGGAACAAGATTACAAGCAAAAAGTAGCTGTTTACGAAAAGATCTACGGTAAGAAATTAAACTACGATTTCTTAGATTGGGATATTGCCGGCTGGCGTGGTCACCTTTCATAAAAAAGATATAAGAAAAGA